>JAXLRX010000002.1:0-781531 GCA_046330855.1 Mycobacterium sp. | reverse complement strand
CCAGGGTTCTGATACACCACCACCGAAGTCCCTGTGCCGCAATCACGATGGCGAGCATCGGCCAGCCCAGCCACGGCAGGAACGGCCGGTTCAGCAGGTAGACCTCGGCGAGGCACCCGACCAGCAGGCCGGTGTGCAGCACGACCATCACCGGGTAGTGGCCCGCACCGAACTCGACGCCGCCGCGCGCGCGGCTCCACGCCAGGTTCCGCTGGGCGACGACGAGTTCGGCCAGCCGTTCGACGGCGACCGCCGCGACCAACAGCACGTACCAGGTCATCGGATCAGTTCCATTGCCGCAAAAAGAGTTCCGAGCACAACCCGGTCCGGCAGGTCCTGCGCAAGGCGGAGGGATGATCTCCGGGCATTCACCCAGTATGACGCGCTTCGGCCGACTCGCTGATTCCGAACTTCCGGTGCAGTTCACGCAACGGCCCGGGCGCCCACCAGTTCCATTTGCCCGCCACATGCATGAACGCCGGTACCAGAACCAGGCGCACCAAAGTGGCGTCCACCAGCACCGCAAGCGTCAGACCGACACCGAAGAGGCGCATCACGGCGACCTTCGCGGCGATCAGCGCGGAGAAGGTGATCGCCATGATGAGGGCCGCCGCGGTGATCACGCGACCGGTCCGGGCCAGCCCGAGCGCCACGCTTTCGTCATTATCCTTGGCAGTTTGCTGTGAGCTCAACCAGAATTCGCGGATCCGTGAAACGAGGAACACCTCGTAATCCATCGACAGGCCGAACGCCACGCAGAACAGCAGCACCGGCATGTTGGCGACGAGTGTCCCGGTGGGCGTGGTGCCCAACGCGCCGAGGTGACCATCCTGGAAGATCCAGACCGTGGCGCCGAACGCCGCCGACAGCGACAGCATGTTCAGCACGAGCGCCTTGACCGGAAGCACCACGCTGCCGGTGAGTAGGAACAGCAGCACCAGCATGATCAGGGCGATCAGCCCCAGCACCAGGGGAAGCCGCGAGGTGATGGCATGCACGCTGTCGCGATTGGTCTGGGCCAGGCCGCCGAACTCGACCGCGCGCCCGCCGGGAGTGGACACCTCATGGAGGCGGGTCAATTGAGTCTCGGACTCGGTGGAGAACAACGGCAGCGACGTCCCTACCGTCAGCAGTGTGCTGCCGGACGCCTCTCCCACCGGTGCCATCGGCGGCCCGGTCAATCGCCCACCGACATAGGTGCCCGATGGCGCCGACACCGAATCGACCTCGGCGACGCGGGACAGGTCGGCGGCGTAACGATCGACCTCGGCCCGGTCCGGGCCGGCGGAGTCGCCGATGACGATCGGCACTTCCGAATCGGAGTCAATGGCGTAATCGGCCCGCAGCAGATCGCCGACCTGATGCGCCGACGCAGACTTCGGCAGCACCCGGTCATCCGGGAAGCCGGGCTTGACGCCGAAGAACGGCGCCCCCAGGAATGCCAGCAGCGCCACCGCCGCCAGCCCGATGGGCACGGCACGGCCCATCACGAATTTGGTTGAGCGATACCAGAACTGCTCGTGGATGGGCAGCGGCGGCGGGTCCGGTCTCCCGAGCAGCCGGCGCAGGGCCCGGCGGACGTCGAGGGAATCCAGGCGAGGGCCGAGAAGCATGATCGCGGCCGGGGTGATGACAACGGCCGACAACGCCGCGAAGGCGACAGTGGCGACTCCGGCGTAGGCGAAGGACCGCAGGAAGTTCATCGGGAAAAGAACCATCGCCGCCATCGACAGCGCGACGGTCACCGCCGAGAACAGCACGGTCCGCCCCGCCGTGAGCATCATGGTGGTCACCGCGTTCGCCTGACCCGCACCGCTCGCCAGTTCGTCGCGGTAGCGGCTGATCATCAGCAGCGTGTAGTCGATGGCCAGCGCCAAACCCATTGCGGTGGTGAGGTTCAGCGCGAAGATCGACACGTCGGTGAAGAACGTGACGGTGCGCAGCACGGCCAGCGAACCGAGGATCGCCATCACCCCGACGACGATCGGGAGCGCGGCGGCGAAAAGGCCGCCGAACACCCAGATCAACACCAGGAAGCTGAGCGGCACCACGATGGCCTCCAGCACCAGGAGGTCGCGCTTGGACTGCTCGGTCACCTGAAGGTTGACCATCGCCGGTCCACCGGCGAGCACCGTGATGCCGTCGCGGTCGCCGGCAATCTCGTCGGTGAGTTCCTTGGTGTAGCGCTGCTGGACGGCCTCGGCGCCGACGATGCCGGTGACGATCAACCCGGATCTCTTGTCGGCACTGAGTAGACCCGCCCCGGCCTGCGGCGGGAGATTCCACGGTGAGGTGACGCCGGCGACATGTCCGGATCGCTCGAGGGTGTCGATGATGTCGGTGGCGACCGCGCGGGCTTGCGGGCTGTCATACCGGTCGGGCGCGGTGACGACGAACACGAGCGGAACATCGCCCTGCCCGAACTTTTCGGTAAGGGCGCGCGCCACCCGGGACGATTCCGCGGTGGGATCCTGAAAGCCGCTCGGCGACAACTTGTCGGCCACCGGAACCCCGAACGCGCCGACGAGTACCGCCAGCAGTGCCGCGGCGCCGATGATCCGCCGCGGTGATTCGACGGCGAGCCGGGCGATTCGGTACAGCACTGTCGGTCCTCACCTTTCGCCGGAGTGACCGGTCGTGTTCACGCTAGATCGTGGCCTGCTCGGCCGCTGCCCGTCCACTCAACCACGCCCCGTGCACCGTGGAGTGCAGCCCCGGATGGACGGCCTCGCCGGCCAGCCAGAGCCGGCCTCCGACCGGTTCGGCCAGCTCTTCCCGGTCCTTGGGACCCGACCCCACCGCGGTGAACGAGTATGAGCCCCTGCTGAATTCGTCGGCCCACCATCCTGAGGCCTGAGCGGCCACAGGTTGGCGGAAGCGGCCCGGATAGATTGCGGCCAGCACCTCGGTCGCCAGCGCGGTCTGCCGGTCCAGCGGCATGCCGTCGATGGCGGCGGCCGCCGCCCCGCCGTTGATCGCCATCAGCGCGGGCCGCCCGGCCACCCGGTTGAGGTTGTACCACCCACTGAACGGCTGCCCCGGCCGGCCGGCCACCTGAATCTGGTCGACGTCGTCCCAGAAGGCGGTGTCGAAGCGCAGCACCAGTTTCTCGAACCGTCCGAAGCCCAGAGCTTTGATCGCCTGTTGATGCCCCTCGGGAAGCGGCGGGTCGAATCGTATTGCGCCGCTTTTCAACACCCCGAGCGGAACGGTGACGATCGCCTTCGCGGCCCGCCACTGTCCATCCGAGGTGTCGACCACGACGCGGCCGGGATCGCGCAGCGAGACACTCGTGACGCGGACCCTCAGCCGAACCGGCACGCTCTCGGCGAGCCGTTGGGTCAGTTGGCCGTAGCCGGCGGGAAAGACGCGCTGGGCGCCGGCGAAGGAGTCCTCCTCGTCGAGGGCGCGCAGGGCGAGGTCGTCCAGGGTTGCCCCGTAGTCGCCGGCGTAGTCGGTGACCGCCGCCTCCACCACCGGATCCCGGTAGAGCTCACCCAGACGCGGCGGCAGATCGCCGAGAGCGGTGCGCAGCGAGCGACGTCCGGCGTCTTGCGCGTCGGCGGTGTTCTCCAGGTAGCCGATCACCTGGTGGGAGTCGACCTCAACCTCGTCGCCGTCCAACTCGGTTCCGTTGCCGGCGTAGTAGACGGCCGAGCCGCCTCCGTCGAAGGAGCCGACATCGAAGATCTTGGTCGCGAGGCCCAGCCGGTTGGCCTCCTCGTACACCGGGTTGCCCTCCGTTCCGTGGATCCACGACGCGCCCAGATCCACCGGCAGATCGCCCCACGCGTTCGACGTCCAGATCCGCCCGCCGACCCGGTCGCGCGCCTCCAGCACCACGCAGCGCAGCCCGGCCGCGGCGGCCGCCCCCGCGGCGGCAAGCCCGGCGATGCCGGCACCGATCACGGCGACGTCGACGTCCCGATCCGCGGTAGCGGACGGCTGTTTCGGGGCGTTCCGACCGCAGGCCGCGAGCGCCGCGGACAGCCCCACCGCCCCGGCGATGACATCCCTTCGAGCGATCACCAACGTTCACCCTCCAGTTACCCGAACCGCAGGTAAGCACCCCGCGCCGGTGCCATACTCGCAGCCACACGCCGGGGCCGGACTTTATCGGGGAGCGCACATGGTTGAGGTCATTTATTCGTCGGCCGCGGCGGGGGATGGCGGGAAACACGCCAAGGACGACGACGTCCGCACCGGGATGACGGCGACGTCACTGCGGCAGGCGATCGAAGACCACCTGCGCTACACCCTCGGCCGGCCGTTCCAGTTGCTCGAACCGCAGCACTACTACCACGCGCTGGCCCTGGCGGTGCGTGATCGCATGCAGGAGCGGTGGACCGACACCACGCAGACCTACCTGGACCTCTCCCGCAAGGTCGCCGTCTATCTGTCTGCGGAATTCCTGCTGGGCCCGCACCTGGGCAACAACCTGCTGAACCTGGGCCTGGAGGACGAGGCCCGGGCGGCGCTGGCCGAACTGGGCCAGGACTACGACGTCGTGCTGGACTGCGAGGAGGAGCCCGGCCTGGGCAACGGCGGGCTGGGCCGGCTGGCGGCGTGCTATCTCGAGTCGCTGGCCACCCTGCAGCGGCCCGCGGTCGGCTACGGAATCCGCTACGAGTTCGGCATCTTCGATCAGGAGATCCGCGATGGCTGGCAGGTGGAGCGCACCGACAACTGGCTGGCGCCGGGAAACCCGTGGGAGATCGCCAAGCCGGAGGTGAACTATCAGGTCGGCTGGGGCGGCCACACCGAGCGCTACGTCGACGAGCACGGCCACTCCCGCGCCCGCTGGGTGCCCGAGCGCGTCGTCAAGGGCGTCTACTACGGCACCCCGATCCAGGGGTACGGAGTCAACACCTGCAACACCCTGACCCTGTGGAGCGCCAACGCCGTCAACGCGCTGGCCCTGGAGGCGTTCAACGCCGGCGACTACTACCGCGCCGTCGAAGACCAGGTGGTCTCGGAGAACGTCACCAAGGTGCTCTACCCCAACGACGAGCCCGAGGTCGGCAAGCAGCTGCGGCTACTGCAGCAGTACTTCTTCGTGTCCTGCTCGCTGCAGGACATCCTGCGTCTGCTCGAGCAGTTCGCGGGGATGACCGCCCACAAGTTGCCTGACCGGGTTGCCGTGCAGCTCAACGACACTCACCCCTCGATCGCCGTCGCGGAGCTGATGCGGCTACTGATCGACGAGCGCGACTTCGCCTGGGACGAGGCTTGGCGGATCACCGTGGCCACCTTCGGCTACACCAACCACACGCTGCTTCCCGAGGCGCTGGAGACGTGGCCGCTCGGCATGTTCGAGAAGTTCCTGCCCCGCCACCTCGAGATCATCTACGAGATCAACAGCCGTTTCCTCGATGAGGTCCGCGCCCGCTTCCCCGGCGACGAGGACCGGGTGCGCCGGATGTCGCTGATCGGCGAGGACGGCGGCCGCTGCATCCGGATGGCGCATCTGGCCACCGTCGGCAGCCACGCGATCAACGGTGTCGCCGCCATGCACTCCGAACTGGTCAAGACCACCATCCTCAAGGACTTCTACGAGATGTGGCCGGAGCGCTTCAGCAACAAGACAAACGGGGTGACCCCGCGCCGCTTCGTCGGCCTTGCCAACCCGGGTCTGCGCAAGCTGCTCGACGAGACCATCGGCGACGGCTGGATGGTCGACCTGCAGAAGCTGCGGGGCCTGGAACCCTACGCCGACGACCCGTCGTTCCAGCAGCGGTGGCGGGCGGTCAAGCGGGGAAACAAGGCCCGGCTGGCCGACTACGTCGCCGACAAGACCGGCATCGACCTCAACCCCGACTGGATGTTCGACGTCCAGGTCAAGCGCATCCACGAATACAAGCGCCAGCACCTCAACGCGCTGCACATCATCACGCTCTACAACCGGCTGAAGGCAGACCCCGGCCTCGAAATCGCCCCGCGCGCCTTCGTTTTCGGCGGCAAGGCGGCGCCGGGTTACTTCATCGCCAAGCTGATCATCAAGCTGATCAATTCGGTCGGCGAGACGATCAACAACGACCCCGAGGTCAACGGCAAGCTGAAAGTCGCGTTCGTGCCGAACTTCAACGTCCAGAACGGCCAGCTGATCTACCCGGCGGCCGACCTGTCCGAGCAGATCTCCACCGCAGGCAAGGAAGCCTCCGGAACGGGGAACATGAAGTTCATGATGAACGGCGCGCTGACCATCGGAACCCTCGACGGCGCCAACGTCGAGATGCGCGAGGAAGCCGGCCCGGAGAACTTCTTCCTGTTCGGGCTCACCGTGGACGAGGTCCACGAACTGCAGGCCAAGGGGTACCGCCCGCGCGACTACGTCGACCGCAATCCCGAACTGGCGTCGGCGATCTCGGCGATCGCCGACGGCCACTTCTCGCACGGCGACACCTCGGTGTTCGCCCCGCTGGTATCCAACCTCGTCGACCACGACCCGTTCCTGGTGCTGGCCGACTACGCCGACTACATCCGCTGCCAGGGGGAGGTCGACCGGACCTGGCGGGACCCGAGCACATGGTCGCGGATGTCCATTCTCAACAGTGCGCGCAGCGGTAAATTCTCCTCCGACCGGTCGATCGCCGAGTACTGCGACGACATCTGGCACGTCCAGCCTGTCACGATCAAGGGTGTAGCGAAGCGATGACCCATAACGCCGAAACCGGTTGGCGCACAGGTTCGAACGGAGAACTCACCGATGACGCGATCAGACGGATCGACGCCTGGTTCCGTGCCGCGAACTACCTTTCGGTCGGCCAGATCTATCTGCTCAACAACCCGCTGCTGCGCACACCGCTGAGCCGCGACGACGTCAAGCCGCGATTGCTCGGTCACTGGGGCACCACGCCCGGGCTCAATTTCCTCTATGCCCATCTCAACCGGGCCATCAAGGACCGCAGTCAGTCCACCATCTACATCACCGGTCCCGGCCACGGCGGCCCCGGCCTGGTGGCCAATGCCTACCTCGACGGCACCTACACCGAGTACTACCCCGACATCACCGAAGACGCCGAGGGGTTGCGCCGGTTGTTCCGGCAGTTCTCGTTCCCCGGCGGCATCCCGTCGCACGTCGCTCCGGAAACCCCGGGCTCCATCCACGAGGGCGGCGAACTGGGCTATGCGCTGTCGCACGCGTACGGCGCGGCGTTCGACAACCCCGACCTGCTGGTGGCTGCGGTGGTCGGTGACGGCGAGGCCGAGACCGGCGCACTGGCCACCAGCTGGCATTCGAACAAGTTCATGCATCCCGCCAAGGACGGCGTGGTGCTGCCGATCCTGCACCTCAACGGCTACAAGATCGCGAATCCCACTGTGCTGGACCGCATCTCGCAAGACGAGTTGCGCAGCCTGATGGTGGGCTACGGGCACAACCCGCACTTCTTCGAGGTCAAAGAGGACGACGATCACTTCGACGCCCACCGCCGCTTCGCCCGCTTGCTCGACGACGTCCTCGACGAGATCGCGGCGATCAAGGCGAAAGCTTCGGCCGGCGACGAGGAGCGTCCGCGCTGGCCGATGATCATCTTCCGCCACCCCAAGGGCTGGACCGGTCCGGCCTACATCGACGGCAAGAAGACCACGGGTTCCTGGCGGGCGCACCAGGTTCCGCTGGCCAGCGCCCGGGACACCCCCGAGCATCTGCAGGTCCTGGCCGACTGGCTGGGCTCCTATCGGGCCGGCGAACTGTTCGACGAGAACGGCACACTGCACGACTGGATCGCCGAGTTGGCGCCGGCCGGCACGTTGCGGATGAGCGACAACCCGCATGCCAACGGCGGACTGCTGCTGAAGGATCTGCGACTGCCCGACTTCCGGGACTACGGCGTCGACGTGCCCGCTCCCGGGGCCACCGTCGCGGAGGCTACCCGGGTGCTGGGCCAATGGCTGACCGACGTCGTGCGGCTCAACCCGGAGAACTTCCGGATCTTCGGCCCCGACGAGACGGCGTCGAATCGCCTGCAGGCGGTCTTCGACGTCACCGACAAACAGTGGAACGCCGAATTCTTCGGGCCCGAGGTCGACGACCACCTCGCCCGGATGGGCCGCGTGGTGGAGATGCTCTCCGAGCACCAGATGCAGGGCTGGCTGGAGGGCTATCTGCTGACCGGCCGGCACGGGCTGTTCAACTGCTACGAGGCCTTCATCCACATCATCGACTCGATGTTCAATCAACACGCAAAATGGCTGAAGGTCACCGACGAGATTCCGTGGCGCCGGCCCATCGCGAGCCTGAATTATCTTCTCTCCAGCCATGTTTGGCGCCAGGACCACAACGGTTTCTCCCATCAGGATCCGGGGTTCATCGACCACGTCGTCAACAAGAGCGCCACCGTGGTCCGGGTGTACCTGCCGCCGGACGCCAACACCCTGCTGTCGACCTACGACCACTGCCTGCGCTCGCGCCAGTACGTCAACGTGGTGGTCGCCGGAAAACAGCCGCACCCGAACTTCCTCACCATGGACGAGGCGGTCGCGCACTGCACGCGGGGGCTGGGTATCTGGGACTGGGCCGGTACCGAGGAGGACGGCAGTGATCCCGACGTCGTGCTCGCGGCGGCCGGCGACGTCCCCACCCTGGAGGCCCTGGCCGCCGCAGATCTGCTCCGGCGGCACATCCCCGATCTGAAGGTGCGCTTCGTCAACGTGGTCGACCTCATGCGGCTGCAGGACGAGAGCGAGCACCCGCACGGCATGTCCAACCGCGAGTTCGACATGGTGTTCACCGAGGACCAGCCGGTGATCTTCGCCTACCACGGCTACCCGTGGCTGATCCACCGTCTGGTGTACCGCCGCTCCAACGACGCCCGGATCCACGTCCGCGGCTACAAGGAGGAGGGCACCACCACCACGCCGTTCGACATGGTGATGCTCAACGACCTGGACCGCTACCACCTGGTCATCGACGTCATCGACCGGGTGCCGAGCCTCGGGTCGCGCTACGCCGGCCTGCGCCAGAAGATGCAGGACAAGCGAATCGAGGCCCGTGAATACACCCGCGAGCACGGCGACGACATCCCCGAGGTGCGGGATTGGCTCTGGCCCGGTGCCCGCGACGTCGCAGGTGACACGGCTGTCGCGGCCACTTTGGCGACGGGCGGGGACAACGAGTAGCGCGTCAGGTGGTGGCGGCGCGTAACCGCCCTTATGATCCTGATACCGCTGGAGGACAGCCGGCCTGGATCCGAGGATGGACATGGGACTGCGCAAGGTCGAATCGGAGCCGGTAACGGTCTCGAAGGACATCGTCGATCCCACCCCTGAACTGCAGTTCCGCACCGTCCACGGCTACCGGCGGGCCTTCCGGATCGCCGGCTCAGGGCCGGTGCTGCTGCTGATCCACGGAATCGGCGACAACTCGATGGCCTGGGAGCCGGTGCACGCCAAACTCGCGCGCCGATTCACCGTCATCGCCCCCGACCTGCTCGGACACGGGCAATCCGACAAGCCACGCGCGGACTACTCCGTCGCCGCCTATGCCAACGGGATGCGGGACCTACTCAGCGTCCTGGACATCGACCAGGTGACGGTGGTCGGGCATTCCCTGGGTGGTGGCGTGGCGATGCAGTTCGCCTATCAGTTCCCGCAGATGGTCGAGCGCCTCGTCCTCGTCGGCGCCGGCGGGGTCACCAAGGACGTCAACATCGCGCTGCGACTGGCCTCGCTGCCCGGCGGCAGTGAGGCGCTGAGCCTGCTGCGACTTCCCCTGGTCTTGCCCACCCTGCAATTGGCGGGCGCACTGCTCGGCATCGTGATCGGCTCGACCGGCGTCGGACGCGACATTCCTAACGCGTTGCGCATCCTGGCCGACCTCCCCGAACCCACCGCCTCGGCGGCATTCGGCCGCACACTGCGCGCCGTCGTGGACTGGCGTGGTCAGGTGGTGACCATGCTGGATCGATGTTATTTGACGGAATCCGTTCCTGTGCAACTTGTCTGGGGCGAGCAGGACGCCATGATCCCGGTCAGCCACGCTCATATGGCGCATGCCGCGATGCCCGGCTCGCGGCTGGAGATCTTCCCCGACTCCGGGCACTACCCCTTCCACCAACATCCCGACCGGTTCGTCGACCTGGTTGAGCACTTCATCGACACCACCCCGCCGGCCCAGCACGATCAAGAGCTGCTCCGCGAACTTCTGCGTCAGGGCCGGATGGACAGCGCGATCACCGGCACCAACGAGGCCCGCATCCTGGTGCTCGATGCCCTCGAAAGCGACGAGCGAAGCGCCACCTAGCCGGCCCCACCGCCGAAATTGCGCGCAGATTGCGATTTCGGCCGCCATATCTGCGATCTGTGCGCATTCTCGGGGTGTTCCCGGACCCGGAACCGCCCCGCAGCGCGCCGGGTAATGAGAAGGTGTTGTTCACCTTTCGTTAACTTTGGGGTAGAGGGAGTCGGGCGTGCTTGAGGTGTGCGAAGTCGGCAACAGCGTCAGCAAGGAGGATTACCAGGCGGCCATCCCCGACCTGCGGGTCGGTCTGATCAACGCCCAGTACGACCTGCGTGACGCGGACTTCCCGGTGATCATCTGGATCGCGGGGGATGACCGGCTCGCCGCCAACGAACTGGTCAACAGGCTCAACGAATGGATGGACTCGCGGTTCGCCGACACCCGGGTTTTCGCCGACCCCACCGAGGAGGAGCACCAACGCCCACAACTGTGGCGGCTGTGGCGCTCCCTGCCACCGAAGGGGCGGGCAGCGTTCTTCGTCGGCGGCCTGATGCGAGCAGCCATCCAGCGCGCAGCGGGCGAGATCGACGAGCCGCAGTTCTCAATCTGGCTGCGCCACATCGCGAATATGCAGAACGAGCTCGTGGCCGACGGCGCGCTGATCCTCAAATTCTTTCTGCACACCCCGGCCAGGGAACAGAAGAAGAAGCTCAAGAAGGCGAAGAGGGATCCGCACGCCGGTTGGCAGATCGACGAGCGCGACTGGATCGCACTCGACTCGCTGGGCCCGGTGCTGCCCATCGCCGAGCGCATCCTCCGCGAGACCAGCGGGCCGGGCGCCCCGTGGACCATCGTGGAGGCCACCGACTCCCGCTATCGCGACCTGACCGTCGCCAACACGATCCTTGCGGCGTTGACGGCGCGCCTGAAGGACAGCTCCCCCCACCACACTCTGGCGCTGGCCGAGTCGGTGTTCGGCGACTACGACGCGGGGGCCAACGTCCTCTCCGGGGTGGACCTGACGCAGTCGCTGAGCCGGCAGGACTACCGCAAGCAGTTGGGCAAGGAACAGGCTCGGCTCAAGAAGCTGTCCCTGGCGGCCCGCGAGCGGGGCATCAGCACCGTGTTGGCGTTCGAGGGCTGGGATGCAGCCGGCAAGGGCGGGGTGATTCGGCGTGTCACCAGCGCCTTGGAGGCAGGCGACTACCGGGTGATCCCGGTGGCGGCCCCCACCGAAGAGGAACGCAAGTACCACTATCTGTGGCGGTTCTGGCGTGATCTCCCGGCCGCGGGCAAGGTCGTCATTTTCGACCGCACCTGGTACGGCCGGGTCCTCGTCGAGAGGCTGGAGGGCTTTGCGACCCCGGCGGAATGGCAGCGCGCCTTCGACGAGATCAACGACTTCGAGTCCCAGATGGTGGAGCACGGGTACTACGTCGCGAAGTTCTGGATGCACATCTCCCCCGAGGAACAACTCGCCCGGTTCAAGGCACGCGAGGACACCCCGTACAAGAAGCACAAGATCACCGAGGAGGACTACCGCAACCGGGAGCGGTGGGACGAGTACGTCATGGCCGTCGACCAGAAGATCCTGCGCACGACTTCTGAGGGCGCCCGCTGGCATGTGATTCCGGCCAACAACAAGCAGTTCGCCCGGGTGGCGACGCTCAAGGCCATCAACAGGGGGTTGTCGCGCCGGCTGCGCGAGGTCGACTGAACCTCCCAGGCGACACCCAGGCGGGAAGGGGTATACACGTGTCTGGGCTTGTCCGACAGGATGCCCCGAACACCTAGTCGCAGGAGATGGTATGGGCGAGAACCCCGGTGTCGCAACAGATTCCACGATCAGTGCGCCCATGGTGCATGACGTCGATCACCGGGATCTCAGGCTGCGACGTGTTCTCATGTGGGTGGGGATCATTGCCGGAGTGGTGTTCATCGTGGCGGTGGTCTTCTTCTCCGGCTTCGCGCTCGGTCGCGGATCCGGCGGCCACCACGGGTGGCATCGCGGCTACCCCGGCCAGTTGGGTCCGGGCGGCGGCATGAACGGGTGCCCGATGATGCGCAGTGGAGGCATGGGAGGCGGAATGGGGCCCGGGATGATGGACCCCGATGAGATGGGGCCGGGCATGATGCGGCCGAGTCAGTCACCCACCTCGCCGAGCCCGGCGCCCGCGCCACGCTGACGCGGGTCAGTTCTCGGAGAGGTATTCCTCGCCGCCGCTGGGATAGCCACCACCGAAGGTGGTGATGTGCACGTGGTCGTAGTGGCCGTACCCGCTTCCGCTGGGGCCGGCGGGCGTGTAGTACGTGCCGCGCCAGATGACGTCCATGATTCCGAGATCGGCGGCGTGGCTGAGCGCGTAATCGCGGATCGCGTTGCCGAGCGCGATGCCGGATTCGCTTTCGGGGTCGGGGATCATGATGTCGATGGCGCGGCCGGATGGATGCCAGGGCTTGGAGTCCGGCCGCACGCCGATGATGGTGTGAATCTGGGGGAATTCGGCGCAAACATTCCGCTCGACGCGGATGGTTTCGAGCTGCAGGCCCGCTTCCGAACCCACGCCGGGCGGAAGGGCCCGCGGGTTGACGTCGATGTGGGCCGCGGGGACCACCATGGTCTGGCCGGCGGCATCCTGCACAGGTGCGGCCTCGGGGGCCGGAGCGGGAGCGGCCTCGGGGACCGGAGCGGGAGCGGCCTCGGGAGCCGGCGCCAGCACAGCTTCAGGAGCAGGCAGAGCTTCCGGAGCCGGAGCCGGTGCAACCTCCGGGGCGGGCACGGCTTCCGGTGCCGGACCCGGTACAGCCTCGGGGGCGGGCACGGCTTCCGGTGCCGGCGGCGGTACAGCCTCGGGAGCGGGCATGGCTTCCCGAGCGGGCGCAGGAGCCGCGTCAGGGGCCGGGGCGGGCACGGCATCCGGAACCGGAGCGGCCTCGGGAGCGGGTTCGGCATAGGCAGCCGGAGCGGCTTCCGGCGCCGGCGCAGGGGCGGCCTCGACGATCGGTGCCGCCTCCACCACGGGAACCCCTGGCTGTTCGGCCTGACTCGGATCGGCATCGGCACCGGGGGCGTGCAGGACCGACGCGGCGAGGACCGCGCCCGCCGCCAGTGCCGACAACTTGATGCTCAGATCACGCGATGGACGCCAAAACATCACGAAACCATAACGGAGATTTCTTCACAGGTGGCCATTACGAGCCGCCGGGTTGACGTGGAATAGGTCACAGAACTTCGGCACGTGCGTCGAGAGTGTCGATCACCTGCCGTTGGTGCCACCGGTGATCGAGAGTCGCGAGCGGAAACGTCGCCCATTGCGCGACGGAAATGCGTGACGCGGGTAGAGCTTTGTGGAGCTAAGGGGAATCGAACCCCTGACCTACTCGATGCGAACGAGTCGCGCTACCAACTGCGCCATAGCCCCGTGGTCGCTAGCAGGTTACCAGCCCGGCCGGGTGAGCGTCCCTACTGCCCCGACGCTCTCGGCAGGTCCCCGGGCATCCCGTATCCGCTCCCGGTGTACGCCATCTCCTCGAGGTGCTCGAACACCGGATCCTCGTCGTCGATCTCCAGCACCACTGCTCCCGGGTGCTGGAGCCGGGTAGGGAACTCGTCGAGGTCCACCTCCGGCCTCCTGGGCGCGAAGCCCTCGTCAGCGAAACTGCGCGAGCGCGCCGTGCGCTGCTGGCGCCGCCGGCGCACCTGCGCCTCGATACGGGTCTGCCGGCGCAAATAGGCGAGGTAGAGAACCAGTACGCCGGCGACCGCGCCGCACGACCACCACAGGGTCGGGCTGACCGTGAACGACAGCCCCGCCGCCAGCACCATGAGTGCCACCATCGCCGTCAGCACGCGCTTACGGAACTTGTACTTGCGTGCGCTCACCGCTGCCGCGGCCGTGCTCTGCATGCGGCGCTGCCGGTTCGCCGATCGCGGCGCCACCGGCGCAAAGGTGTCCTCGTCGGCCTCCAGCTCGGACGAGTCGTCGACGTACTCGTACTCACCCGCGAGGGGATCGGCCCGACGCTGCTCTTCGGCCGGAGGTGCGTCGGCGACACGCTCCGCAGCCGGCTCGGCAATCGGCTGCTCGGCAGCCGGCTGCTCGGCGACCGGCTCCGGTTCACGCTGCGGCTCAGACTCTTCGACCTCCGCCGCGAGAGGCTCGGGCTTCTCCTGCTGCGGCGGGTCGAACAGGCTGGCCTGCACGCCCCCGCCCACCGGCAGCGCGCCGGAGTTCTCGTCCACGATGTCGACGTCGAGATAGTCCGGCTCGGCCAGATTCTGCCCGGACACGGCGGCGACCACTGCGACCGACCGGACGCGGCCGCCCATGCGGGCCTGCCGCACGGCGTCGTCGTACTCCTTGATCACGTCGCGCTGCTCGGCGAACTCATCGGCGTCATCGGGGTAGTCCTCGACGAACTCGCCGACGAGCTCTTCGTCGTGCTGCCAGTCCGGGTCGTGCCGGTGGCCGGCGGCCGGGCCGCGCCGCTTGATCAGCCGGGACTTGGCGCCGCTGTTGAGAACGCGGGTCGCCAGCGCGACATCACTGGTGCGACGGACGGTGTCGCGCTTGTTGATGAGCATCGGCACCAGGACGAAGAGCCAGAGCACCACCAGTGAAATCCAGAGAAGAGACTGCGGGATGCTTGGCATGAGGCCTGCTCCTTTCCCGACCAGGCTAGGTCCGTGACGTCCGCTTTCACCGGCGGCGCGCCGAGCCAATTACACACGTGTAATTCCTGGATGACAAGCACCAACAGCCCCAAATGTCACATTTGTAACAGCCGGGTCGGCGGTCAGTGCCAGTGCGCGAGCCCCCGGCGCACCAGTCCGGCCGCGACGGAGCCGTCCACCTCCTCGACGGTGATGGCCACCAGGTAGTGGTCACGCCACGCACCGTCGACGTTGAGATACCGCTTGAGCAGGCCTTCTTCCCGGAAACCGGCCTTCTCCAGCACCCGGCGGCTCGCGGCGTTCTCCGGCCGCACGGTGGCCTCGACCCGGTGCAGCCCAACGGGACCGAAGCAGTGATCCAGGCCCAGCGCGAGCGCGCCGGTCGCCACGCCGGCGCCGGTCACCTCGCTGGCCACCCAGTAGCCGATCCATGCCGATCGCAGCGCGCCGTGGGTGACGTTGCCGATCGTCAGCTGGCCACAGAACCGCCCGTCGAGTTCGATCACATAGGGCAGCATCCGGCCGCGGCGGGCCTCCCCACGAAGACCGGAGAACATCGCCGGCCACGCCGAAAATCCGTGCCGCTCAGCCCAATTCAGTTCCGCCGACGGCTCCCACGGCTCGAGGTTCTGCTGCTCGGCCAGCCGCATGCGGCTCCAGGCCGAACCATCACGCATCCGCGCGGGGCGCAGGCGAACCACGCCGCCGCGCACCCGCAGCGGCCCGACCGAACCGGGCCACCCCGGATGCGCCGAGTTCCGCCCCCACAGGTTCACGCCGACACCACCGGGGCCGTCAGCCCCGCTGGGCCAGGAACGCAACCTCGACGAAGTCCCCCGCGGCGATCTCGGTGACCTCCGCCGGGACGACCACCAGACAGTTCGCCTCGGCGAGCGACGCGAGCAGGTGCGACGACCCCCCGGGAGACTCGCCGATGGCTTCCACCAGGTAGTCGCCGCTGTCCTGGTCGCGCAACAACTGACCGCGCAGAAAGCCGGTGCGCCCGGCCACCGAGGTGATCGGCATCAGGGTGCGCGCCCGGATCGTCCGCCGCATCGGCTGACGCTTGCCCAGCGACAGCCGGATCAGCGGGCGCACCATCACCTCGAAGACCACAAGAGCGCTGACGGGGTTGGCCGGTAGCAGGAACGTCGGAACGCCCTCCGGTCCGAGTTGGCCGAAGCCTTGAACCGAACCGGGATGCATCGCGATGCGGGTCACCTCCATGCCGCCGAGTTCGGACAGCACGGCACGAAGATTCTCGCCGGCCCCGCCCCCGACCGGACCGGCGATGACCACCACCTCGCTGCGCTTGAGGTGACTCTCGACCACGTCGCGCAGTTCCTCGGGATCGGAGCTGACGATGCCCACCCGGGTGGCCTCAGCACCGGCGTCGCGCGCGGCGGCTGCCAGCGCATAGGAGTTGACGTCGTACACCTGCCCGTTGCCCGGCGTGCGGGAGATGTCGACGAGTTCGCCGCCCACGCTCATCACCGACACCCGGGGCCGGGGGTGCACCAACACCCGCTCACGACCCACGGCGGCCAGCAGCCCGACCTGGGCCGGGCCGATGATCGCTCCGGCCCGCACCGCGACGTCACCCGGCTGGACATCGTCGCCGACATGGCGCACATACGCACCGGGTCGAACCGCGCGAAGCACGCGGACCCTGGTCTGCCCGCCGTCCGACCACCGCAGCGGCAACACCGCGTCGGCCAGCGTCGGCATCGGCGCGCCGGTCTCGATCCGCGCGGCCTGCTTGGGCTGCAGACGGGTGGGAGTGCGTGAACCGGCCCCGATCACACCAGTAACCGGAAGCACGATCTCGGCGTCCTCGGCTGCGGTGATGTCCACGCTGCGCACCGCGTAGCCGTCGATGGCGGCTTGGTCGAACCCGGGCATCGGCTGCTCGGTCACGACCTCCTCGGCGCACATCAGGCCCTGGGCCTCCGCGATGGGCAGACGGACCGGCCGGGGCGCCACCGCGGCCGCGGTCACCCTGGCCTGCTGTTCCTCCACCGAACGCACGAGCGTGCCTTTCTCACCTGACGATTGCCCGCCGCAGAATCTACTGGTCGGTCAGGCCCAGCCGCTCGACCAGCCACCGGCGCAACTCGGGCCCGTAATCGTCACGATCCAACGCAAAGTCAACCGCAGCCTTCAGATAGCCACCGGGATTTCCCAAGTCGTGTCGAGAACCACGGTGCACAACCACGTGAACCGGATGCCCCTCGGCGATCAGCAGAGCGATCGCATCGGTCAGCTGGATCTCCCCGCCCGCGCCGCGCGGCACCCGGCGCAGGGCACCGAAGATCGCGCGATCGAGGATATAGCGCCCGGCAGCGGCGTAGCGCGACGGAGCATTGTCGGGGTCGGGCTTCTCGACCATGCCCTTGACCTTGAGCACGTTGGGGTTCTCCGCGTCCGGGAGGGGTTCGACGTCGAAAACGCCGTACGAGCTGACCTCTTCCGGCTCCACCTCGATGGCACAGAGAACCGTTCCCCCACGTTCGGCGCGCACCTTGGCCATGGTCACCAGCACACCGGTGGGCAGTACGAGGTCGTCGGGCAGCAGCACCGCGACGGCGTCCTCATCGGGCGAGAGCACCGACTCGACGCACCCGACGGCATGGCCGAGGCCGAGAGGTTCGGCCTGGATCACCGACTCCACCTTGATCAGCGCCGGCGCCCGCCGGACCTTGGCGAGCATGGCCTTCTTGCCGCGGGCCTCCAGCGTGCCCTCGAGCACCAGGTCCTCGACGAAGTGCGCGACGACACCGTCCTTGCCCTCCGAGGTGACGATCACGAGGCGCTCGGCGCCGGCTTCGGCGGCCTCCTCGGCGACGAGTTCGATGCCGGGGGTGTCCACGACGGGCAGCAACTCCTTCGGCACCGTCTTGGTCGCCGGGAGAAACCGCGTCCCGAGGCCGGCCGCCGGCACGATGGCCGTGCGCGGAATCGGTACCCGTTCGCTGAGCATGGAACGAACCCTAACGCGAAGGCCCCCTGGCGTCGCACGGGTACCGCTGTCAGGGTGTACTCATGGCCGCCGCAGGTAAAAGCCGATTACGCAGCGAACTGCTGGCGGCTCGGCGAGCGATCCCGGAGTCCCTGCGCCGCAAGGAGTCCGAACAGATTCGCGACCGGATGGTCGAGGCGGCGGCAGACGCGGAGACCGTCTGCGCCTACGTTCCGATGGGCACCGAGCCGGGCTCACCCGAGATTCTGGACGCCCTGTCCCGGGTATGCCCGACGGTGTTACTGCCCGTCGCACTCGCCGGGCCGGACGGCGAGCACCTGCCGCTGCAGTGGGGCCGCTACGTTCCCGGGCAGCTGACCAGGGGCCGGTTCGGCGCACAGGAGCCCCCCGAGCCGTGGCTGCCGGCATCGGCGATCTCGACCGCGGAGGTGGTGCTGGTTCCCGCTCTGGCCGTCGACCGCAGCGGAGTGCGACTGGGCCGGGGTGGGGGCTTCTATGACCGCTCCCTCCCTCTGTGCACGCCCCGCGCCAGGCTGGTCGCGGTGGTCCGCGACGACGAAGTGCTCGACGCGCTGCCGGCCGAACCGCACGACGTCCGGATGACCCACGCCCTCACCCCGGTAGGCGGCCTGATCACACTCGGGAATGCCCGATAGCGGATGGCGGTTCTAGCACTTGGCGCGGTAGAGTGCCAATTCATCCCAGTCCTTCGGAGGTTGATGTGCCGACCTACAGCTACGCGTGTACCGAGTGCGACAACCGGTTCGACGCGGTGCAGGCGTTCACCGACGATGCGCTGACCACCTGCCCGCGGTGCTCGGGCCGGCTGCGCAAGCTGTTCAACTCGGTGGGCGTGGTCTTCAAGGGCAGCGGCTTCTACCGCACCGACAGTCGGGATTCGGCGTCGAAGAGTTCGGGCGCGAGTTCGTCCGGCGAGAAGTCAGGCGGCCAGGAGAAGTCCTCGAGCGGCGACTCCGGGTCCGGATCGTCGTCGTCGGGCTCCAGCACGCCGTCCTCGAGCAGCTCGACTCCGGCGACCACCTCAAGCTAGACGTTATCCACAGGCCCCACCCGGCCCGTCGGCCCCGGGCCCCGCGCCGCCCTAACCTGTCGGCATGGCCAAATCGCTCAATCCGACTCTGTTGGAACGCCTTTCGCGCGCCCTGAGACCGGATTTCGCGCGCACCGCCATGGCCCGGCGCGCGGCGGCGGGATTCCTGGTTCTGCTCGCCGCGGTCATCGCCCTGCGGCCCGACGCGGAGCACCAGCGGCGCGACGTCGTCGTCGCCGTCCGCGACCTGAGTCCGGGCGTGACACTCACCGCCGGGGACGTGGCGCTGCGCACGCGGCCGGTTGCGACCATCCCCGATGGCGCCGCCACCGCGGTCGACGCCCTGATCGGCGCTACCCTGGCGGGTCCGTCCCGGCGCGGCGAAGTACTGACCGACGCCCGCATCCTGGGATCGCGGCTGGCGAATCTGGCGGCCGGACCGGATGCACGCGTGGTTCCACTGCATCTGGCCGACGCCGCGGTTCCGGACCTGATCCGGCCTGGCGACGTCGTCGATGTCCTGGGCGCGCCCTCCGCCGACACCGACGCGCGTCCCCGGGTGGTCGCGGCCAATGCGGTGGTGGTGCTGGTGTCGACGCCAGGCAAGGTGCTGGGCGCGAACAGTGATCGTGTGGTGCTGGTCGCCCTTCCCGCTGCGGCAGCCAACACCCTGGCGGGTGCGACGCTGGTGCAGTCGGTGACGTTGACGATTCACTGACTCAGATCTCTGGACTGGTCATCCAAAAATGCACTTGCGCTAGGCTTTTCCACGCCAACGGCAGATTCAGCAAAGAAAGGCACACCCCCGTGTTCAAGGGATTCAAGGATTTCATCGCAAAAGGCAACATCGTCGACCTCGCCGTCGCGGTGGCCATTGGCGCGGCCTTCACCGGTCTTGTCACCAAGTTCACCGACAGCGTCATCCAGCCGTTGATCAACCGGGTCGGGGCGGGCAAGGAGTCGTCGTACGGCATCCTCAGGATCAACATCGGCGGTGGCCAGACCATCGACCTCAACGTCTTGCTGTCGGCGGCCATCAATTTCCTCATCGTTGCCGCCGCGATCTACTTCTTTGTGGTGGTTCCCTACAACCGGATCCGCGGCAAGCAGGCGGCTGAGGCGGCCGGAGACAAGGAACTGCGTCTGCTGACCGAGATCCGCGACGCCCTCGGGGGCAAGGACACCGGGCCGGACGCCACAGCAGTCGGGACGGAGCGCACGCTGCAGAAGTAATCACGCCGAACGAAAACGCCCCGGGCCTTGTCGGCCCGGGGCGTTTCTGCTGGCTGAAGGATCAGTTCATGTTCCAGGGTTCGCCGTAGGTGGTGACGGAGTCACCGGCCTTGGAGATCAGCCGGGCGAAGGGGCGCAGCAGCACACCGCCGGCGGCGCCGGTCACCGTGCCGTGGGCGTTGGCCACCGCCACCGAGCCCTCCGGGCCGGCGACGTCCACCGAGAAGGTCGCGACCTCCTGGATGCCCGGGCCGTTACCGAGGTCGGAGCTGATCGAGGCACCCGGGAACAGGTTCGGGGTGATCACCGAACCCAGCGGGTTGAAGCCCAGCGGGGAGATGCTGACGTCGTCGAGCAGGATGTTGGGGGTGGTGTAGGAGAAGTTGATGCCCACACCCAGCGACCAGGGGAAGCCCACCTGGTAGCCCAGCTCCAGGGTGCCCTCGAACTTGTCGGCCGACGGGCCGACGACGTTGTACTTGGCCTTGCCGGAGTGGAACCACTCACGGGTCAGCCGGTTGCGGTCCAGCGGGAACACCCCGTCGAGGAAGGTGTCCCACTGCTGGATGGTCATCGTGCGGCCACCGCCGTCGACCAGACTCATCTGGTTGTCCATCCCCGCCTGCGCCGTCCCCGGCAAGGCCACGAACAGCCCCATCAAAGCGGCGACCAGCGCCACCAGAACACGACCGATAACCTTCATGGTCTCCCTAGCTTGTGTCTGCGGCGTGCCCGTGGGCCTGCCGGCGGGTAGCCACCGCCATCCGGATGGATCACGACGACTGGATCTTCGATGTCAGGGAGGAAGATATCGGTAGGGCAACGGTGCGGGCAACGCGAACGGGGGCACCGCGTCGGCGCGTTTCGGCCCGCCGGCCTTAGCTGCGGACGGGCCTGCGCTACATCGGTTTCGTGCTGCGGCTCACCGGAAGCCACCCGGCCGATGGCCCTGGACCCGTCCGGCCTTCGGTCCCGGAAACGTGCCGGCGCGTCAAATGTGGTGCGGCGGAACGTTATCCCGCAACCACCGGTCGCGTTCATCGGCCTCGGCCGAAGCCTCGTGGTCCCGTTCGTCGGACGACTCCTGAGGCAGATCTGCGCCGAACACCGAGTTAACTGTCGCCCGGTCCGGGATCCCGCTGGTCATCCGGCCACCGGCTTTTTGTGACAAAGGTCACAGTGGCCGTATTCGCCCATGTCACAGCCGGAAACACGGCGTTTACGCACCGGGCGGGCCGATCAGATCTCGAGACTGGACAGCTCGGCGATCACATGGGCAGCCATCGGTCCCAGTGTTGCCATACCGTCGCGTACCGCCGATCGCGAGCCCGCGATATTGACCACCAGAGTGCTGCCGGAGATGCCGGCGAGGCCGCGAGAGAGGCCGGCGTCAGTGCTGCCCGCGGCCAGGCCGGACGTGCGAAGCGCCTCGGCGATGCCGGGCACCTCGCGGTCCAGGACGGCGCTGGTGGCCTCGGGAGTGACATCCCGCGGCGTCACACCGGTACCGCCGACGGATACCACCAGGTCCACACCGCCGATCACCGCGGTGTTGAGCGCGTTCCGGATCTCCACCTCGTCGGCGGCTACCGCGACGACACCGTCGACCACGAACCCGGCCTCGGCCAACAGTTCGGTGACCAGGGCGCCGCTGTGGTCATCGGCGACGCCGCGCGCCTGCCGGTCGTCCACGACGACCACCAGTGCACGCCCGGCCGACCCCTCTGGCTGTTCCATAGCTGTCACCGTATATCCGGCCGATGAGGGCCGTGCGGACTCCCGCAGCATGGTCACCGGGCGGTCATGGACCACGCGGGTCACTGATCCGCCTTTCCGAGGGTGACCTGGACGGTCTGGCTCTTGCCCGCCGGGTCGAGATAGGTCAGCGTGAGCTTGTCGCCGGGGGCCCGGGAACGGACCGCGGCGACCAGTGCGTTGGCACTGGCGATCACCCGGTCGTCGACCTTGGTGACCACCACGCCGCTCGGCAGGCCCGCCGTTGCGGCGGCTCCGCCCTTGACCACCTCGACGATCTTGGCGCCGTGCGTCGTCACGTCATTGCTGACCTGCACACCCAGCGAGGCGTGCGCAGCCGAACCGTTGGCGATCAGCTCGTCGGCGATCCGCTTGGCCTGATCGACCGGAATGGCGAAACCCAGTCCGATGGAACCGCTTTGGGCATCCGGCGAGTCGCCGCCGAGGGTGGCGATGGCGGAGTTGACACCCACCAGCTCCCCGTTCATGTTCACCAGCGCTCCGCCGGAGTTGCCCGGGTTGATCGCGGCGTCGGTCTGGATGGCGTCGAGGACCGTGTTCTGGTTGGTGGCGTCACCGCCGGCGGCGACCGGCCGGTTGAGCGCGCTGACGATGCCGGTGGTGACGGTGCCCTCCAGTCCCAGCGGAGAACCGATGGCCACGACGTCCTGTCCCACATGAAGATTCGCCGACGATCCGATGGTGATCGGCGTCAGACCGGAAACACCCTCGGCGCGCACGACGGCAATGTCGCTGGCGGGGTCGGTGCCCACCACGGTGAACGATGCGGTGCGCCCGTCGGCGAAGGTCACCAGGGTCTTGGGGCCGCCGGGGGTGGGGTCCGGCGAAGGAGCATCGGGCTTGGTGGGCAGCGGGCCCGGAAGACCCGGCGGCTTGGGTCCGGGGGGGCCGCCCTGGACCGCCGCGACGACGTGGTTGTTGGTCAGGATCAGGCCGTCGGCGGTCAGGATGATGCCCGACCCCTCTTCGGACGCCCGACCCATCTTGGTCTCGAGCTTGACCACACTGGGGACCACTTTGGCCGCCACCTGCTCGACCGAGCCGACGGGCACGTTGGCCGTCGGGACGGCCGCGGGACGGTCCGGGGTTGATGCGGTGGCGGGACTGGCCCCGGCGACCACCGAATGCTCGGCGGGGCGCACCATGGTCGCAACGGCTCCACCGACACCGGCCGACACTGCAGCGATGGTCAGGGCACCGGCTGTCAAACCGATTGTGCGTGAACGCTTCCGGCGCGGCTTATCGGTGACGGGCGGCAGGACGGCGGTGTTGCCGGATCGCGCGTCGCGGTAGGGATCGTAGGGCCGCTGGGCATGCGCATAGCGCCAGTCGTACTGGCCCTGACCATAGCCGGCCTGGGAATATCCCGGCGCCCCTTGCTGATTCGGCACACCATGGCCCGACTGCTGATGCGACGGCGAGTACCGCGGGTCGTCTGTCATGTCTGCTGCTTTGCTCTTTCTGTGGCGACGCGGGAAATTACGTCGTTGTCGTTGCTGTCAGCTTGCCGGGTGCTACTGAGAATCGACTGAGATAACACTCGATACCGCTGTTGCGTTCCTGTCGAAGGCGCCGACATCGCCTTTTGCTGCTGTGATTTCGCTGTGGGCAGACGGCACACGGTATTTCAGACCGGTGGGGGTGCCTGGGAGAAGCACGTAGAAGCTCGTCCCCGGCGGCTGCGCGCCCGGCACCGTCTCACCGATGCGGATCATGCCGCCGTGTTTGACGACAACCTGCTTCACGATCGCCAGACCCAGCCCGGAACCCGGCATGGCCCGGGCCGAGGTCGACCGGTAGAACCGCTCGAAAACCAAACCGCGTTCCTCCGGTGCGATTCCGGGGCCCTCGTCGGAGACCACCAATTCGGCGTGCGCGGAGTCCACCTGACGCAGTCGCAGCCCCACGGTGCCGCCGGGCGGGCTCCATTTGGCGGCGTTGTCGAGCAGGTTGAGCACCGCTCGGGACAGCCCGGCCGGGTCGCCGTGAATCTGCCATCCGATCGCGTCGACATCGAATTCAATGTCGTTGCGGCGCCGACGGACTCGCTCGAGACTCCGGTCGATCACCTCCGTCATCTCCACGTCCTCGAGAACCGTGCCGTGCGCGTTGTCCTCGCGGGTGAGGTCCACCAGGTCACCGACAAGTGTCGACAATTCCTCGATCTGCCCGATCACGTCGGTGCGAAGTTCGGCCAACTCGCTCTCCGGAATCGGGGGGGCACCCGGGGCACTGGAGGCCATCAGCAACTCGACGTTGGTCCGCAGCGAGGTCAGCGGGGTCTTCAGTTCGTGGCCGGCGTCGGCGACCAGACGGGCCTGCCGGTCCCGCGACTCGGCCAGCGCCCGCAGCATGGCGTTGAAAGCCTCGGTGAGGCGGGCGAGTTCGTCGCTGCCGAAGACCGGAATGGGCCGTAGGTCGTCGGTGCGGGCGACGCGTTCGGCGGCCTCGGTCAGCTGGCCGACCGGGCGCAGACCGGTGCGCGCGACCATTCCGCCGGCGACGGCCGCGATCGCCACCCCGACCCCACCGACCGCCAACAGCACCCACTTGAGTTTGTTCATGACGGCGTTGGTGGGCTGCAGGCTCTTGGAGATCAGCAGCGAACTGCCGTTGGGCAGGTGCACCGCGAGCACCCGCTGATTGCCGACCGTGCGACGCGACATGAACAACTCACCCCGGATGACGGCCTTCTCGGGCTGGCCGACCGGCAGCGTCTGACCCTGCTGATTGGCGGTGTAGATGGAGCGCCCGGGATTGACCAGCATGGCGTTGACGTCGGAGTAGGCGGTGCCCTCGATGGCCTTGGCCGGGTCGGCGGCCAGTGAGCCGCTGGCGATCAGCAGCTGGGCGCGGCTCTGCAACTGGTTGTCGATATCGGTGTAGAGCGCCGCCGAGACCACCGCGTACACCGCGACCGCCATCAGCACCACGACCATGGCCACCATCGACATGGCGAGCAGCATCACCCTCCATCGCAGCGATAACGATGTGGTGGCTTTCTCCGGGGCCCTGGCCGCGCCCGCTCGGCGCTTGAAGGCCGCCATCAGGGCTTACGTTCCGACATCAGGGTGGAGTCTCACGCAGCACATAACCCACCCCACGAACGGTGTGGATCAGCCGCGGTTCTCCTTCTGCTTCGGTCTTGCGACGCAGATATCCGACGTACACCTCAAGCGCATTGCCGGAGGTGGGAAAGTCGAAACCCCACACCTCCTCGAGGATGCGGCTCCGGGTGAGCACCCGGCGCGGATTGGCGATGAGCATCTCGAGCAGGGCGAACTCGGTGCGCGTGAGGCTGATGGCGCGCTTGCCGCGATGCACCTCGCGCGTCGCCGGATCCAGGGTCAGGTCGGCGAAGGTCATGATCGCCGTCTCGGTCTGCTCCTCCGGTCCGGTGCGACGCAGCAGCGCCCGCAGTCGGGCCAGCAGTTCCTCCAGGGCGAACGGCTTGGGCAAGTAGTCGTCGGCGCCGGCGTCCAGCCCGGCCACCCGCTCGGACACCGAGTCGCGTGCGGTGAGGACCAGGATCGGAAGGTCGTCCCCCGTGCTGCGCAGCTGGCGGCAGACTTCGAGTCCGTCCATCCGCGGCATCATCACGTCGAGGACCACCGCATCGGGCCGTTCGTGGCTGATCGCCTCCAGCGCCTCCAGGCCGTCCTCGGCGAGGTCAACGGTGTAGCCGTTGAAGGACAAAGAACGCCTTAGGGACTCACGCACCGCACGGTCGTCGTCGACCACAAGAATTCGCACGGGGCTAGTGTCAACCAATCGGCTTAATTTCGTCTGAGAGGCGCGCCGCGCCCGTGGGCGTTGACGCTGCGCTCACAGAAGAAAGTCAGCGCTTATCGAGATCGATCAGGCCGAGCCGGGCGGCTTTGAGCAGCCGGCGGGGAACCTTGTGCTGGCGGCCGCCGACGGAAACGGTGACCAGGCCGGGCTCGGTCGCCTTCCACTGCGAGCGCCGACTGCGGGTGTTCGAGCGCGACATCCGGCGCTTGGGCACAGCCATGACGAAGATCTCCTTGATCGGGGGTGCCGCCGCGCAGAAACGTGGAATCGCCGGCGGCCGGCAAGTGCCCCTCAGGATAGCCGCTCACGCGGATCGGGTCCAAAACGTATCGCCGGCACTTGGGCCAAACAACTCCCGCGACCCGAGTTACCGACCATAGGATCATTTCAGGTGTGGGGTTTACCTGCAATTATCCCGAAACTACGGAAGGCAGCTACATGAAACACATTGCAGCGGGGATCCTGTTGGCGCTGGTCCTCGTCGGCTGCGGCGGCGGCAAGACCGAGAGCCCGACCTCGTCGGCCTCCGCGTCGACCTCCGCGGCGGCCTCCTCCTCGGCTGCAGCCACCGCGTCCGGCTGCACTGCCAGCGGCCTGGACGCCATGACGGCCCTCTCGAACTTCGAGCTCGAGATGGGCGACGCCCAGAAGGCCGGCAAGCTCACCGTCGACCAACTCGTCGCAGCCCGCGACAAGCTGTACAACCAAACCCAGGCAGCCGCTGCCAAGGACGACTGGGCGACCTACTGCAAGGCCATCGACAACATGCGGGCCGAACTGGGCATGTAGCCGTCCGGCCAGGTCTGGCCCCTTGACCGGCGGCCGTCGCCACCAAGTAACCTACCGGTTGGTTGGCCCGTCGATGGGAGACAGCGCGTGGCGAATGCGGTGCGGATCGGCAACTGCTCGGGCTTCTACGGCGACCGGATGTCGGCGATGCAGGAGATGCTCACCGGCGGCGACCTGGACTATCTCACCGGCGACTACCTGGCCGAACTGACCATGCTGATCCTGGGCCGGGACCGGATGAAGTATCCCGAGCGCGGCTACGCCCGAACCTTCCTGACCCAACTGGAACAGTGTCTGGGCATCGCCCATGACCGCGGGGTGCGGATCGTCGCCAACGCCGGTGGACTCAATCCCGCCGGACTCGCCAACGCCGTCCGCACCCTTGCCGAGAAACTGGGCGTTCCGGTGACGGTCGCCCACGTCGAGGGCGACGACCTGCTCGACCGCGCCGAGGAGTTGGGATTTCCCGGCGTCCTGACCGCCAATGCATACCTGGGGGCGTGGGGCATCGTGGAGTGCCTGAACTCCGGTGCCGACATCGTGGTGACCGGCCGCGTCACCGATGCCTCGGTGGTGGTCGGGCCGGCGGCCGCGCACTTCGGCTGGGGTCGGGAGGATTACGACCGGATCGCCGGCGCCGTGGTGGCCGGTCACGTCATCGAGTGCGGCGCCCAGGCCACCGGCGGGAACTACTCGTTCTTCACCGAGGTTCCCGGTCTGGACTACGCCGGTTTCCCGCTGGCGGAGGTGTTCTCCGACGGATCCTCGGTGATCACCAAGCATCAAGGCACCGGCGGACAGGTGAGCATCGGCACGGTCACCGCGCAGCTGCTGTACGAGATCACCGGTCCCCGCTACGCCAATCCCGATGCCACCGCACGATTCGACTCCATCCGGCTCAGTGACGACGGCCCTGACCGCGTTCGGATCAGCGGGGTGCGCGGGGAGCCGCCCCCACCGTCGCTCAAGGTGTCGCTCAACAGCATCGGTGGATTCCGGAACGCGGCGACATTTGTGCTCACCGGACTGGACGTCGACGCGAAGGCCGCGCTGGTGCGCCGCCAGCTCGACGCCGCGCTGACCGACCCCCCGGCCGAGGTGCAGTGGCAGTTGGCCCGCACCGACCGCGACGACGCCGACACCGAACAGACCGCGAGCGCTCTGCTCACGTGCACGGTGCGTGATCCCAGTGCCGACAAGGTCGGCCGCCGGTTCTCCTCTGCCGCAGTCGAACTCGCACTGGCCAGCTACCCCGGCTTCCACACCACCGCACCGCCGTCGGACGCGGCGGTGTACGGCGTCTTCACCGCCGGCTTCGTCCCGGCGGACGAGGCGCACCACGTCGCGGTGCGCGCCGACGGCGGCGTCGTCCCGATTCCCCCGGCCGCCGAGTCCCTCGAGTTGTCCGACGCCGAGCCGCCGGCGCTGCCCGACCTGCTGCCGCCGGGGCCGACCAAGCGGCTTCCGCTCGGCACGGTGGCCGGAGCCCGCAGCGGTGACAAGGGCGGTGGCGCCAATATCGGCGTGTGGGTTCGCACCGACGCGCAGTGGCGCTGGCTCGCCCACACCCTGACCGCGGAGAAGGTGCGCGAGCTCCTTCCCGAAGCCGCCGATCTGCCCATCACGCGGCATCTGCTGCCCGGCATCCGGGCGGTGAACTTCGTCATCGACGGCATCCTCGGACAGGGGGTCGCCTACCAGGCACGGTTCGATCCCCAGGCCAAGGGCCTGGGCGAGTGGCTGCGCAGCCGATACGTCGATATACCGGAGGAGATCCTGCAGTGAGCATCTGGACCACGGCCGAACGTCAGCAGCTCCGAAAATCGGTGCGCGCGTTCGCCGAACGCGAGATCCTGCCGCACGTCGACGAGTGGGAGCGGGCCGGGGAGCTGCCGCGGGACCTCAGCCGGCGCACGGCCTCCGCGGGTCTGCTCGGCGTCGGATTTCCCCAAGAGGTCGGCGGCGACGGCGGCGACGCGGCCGACGTGGCGATCATCTGTGAGGAACTGCACGAGTCCGGTGTCCCCGGCGGGGTGTTCGCCTCACTGTTCACCGTGGGGATCGCGGTGCCGCACATGATCGCCTCCGGCGATGCCCGGCTGATCGAGACGTTCGTCAAGCCCACCCTGCGGGGCGAGCTGATCGGATCGCTGGCGATCACCGAGCCCGGCGGCGGCTCCGACGTCGGGCACCTGCGGACCACCGCGGTTCGCGACGGCGACTCCTACGTCGTCAACGGCTCCAAGACCTACATCACCTCCGCGGTGCGCGGCGACTACGTGGTGGCAGCGGTGCGCACCGGCGGACCCGGCGCCGCCGGAGTGTCCCTGCTCGTCATCGAGAAGGGCACACCGGGATTCGAGGTGAGCCGAAAGCTGCAGAAGATGGGCTGGCGCTCCTCGGACACCGCCGAGTTGTCGTTCACCGATGTGCGTGTTCCGGCCGAGAACCTCGTCGGCCCGGAGAACAGCGGCTTCCTACAGATCGCCCGGGCCTTCGTCTCCGAACGCATCGGCCTCGCCGTGCAGGCGTACTCGAGTGCGCAGCGCTGCCTGGACCTCACCGTGCAGTGGTGCCGGGACCGAGAGACCTTCGGCAAGCCGCTGATCTCCCGGCAGACCGTGCAGAACACCCTCGCCGAGATGGCGCGGCGCGTCGATGTGGCAAGGGTGTACTCGCGAAATGTCGTGGAACGACAATTGGAGGGCGACCAGAACCTCATTGCGGCAGTGTGTTTCGCCAAGAACACCGCGGTGGAGGCCGGCGAGTGGGTCGCGAGCCAGGCCGTCCAATTGTTCGGCGGCATGGGCTACATGGCCGAGTGCGAGGTCGAGCGCCAGTACCGCGACATGCGGATTCTCGGTATCGGCGGCGGGACCACCGAGATCATGACCAGCCTGGCCGCCAAGACATTGGGTTATCAGGCGTGACCGCCCTCAAGACGGCGATCGACCGGCACTCACCGGCCTACGCCGAGGCTGCCGAGGCCATGACCGTGAAACTGGCCGAACTGGACGACAAACTGGCCAAGGCGCTCGGCGGGGGCGGCGCCAAATACGTTGAGCGGCATCACGCCCGCGGCAAGATGACCGCGCGTGAGCGGATCGAATTGCTGGTGGACCCGGATTCCCCGTTCCTGGAGTTGTGCCCGCTGGCGGCCTACGGAAGCCAGTTCCAGGTGGGGGCCAGCCTGGTCATCGGCATCGGTGTGGTCGAGGGCGTCGAGTGCATGCTGGTCGCGCACGACCCGACCGTCAAGGGCGGGACGTCGAACCCGTGGACGCTGAAAAAGGTGTTGCGCGCCAACCAGATCGCCCTGGAGAACAGGCTGCCACTCATCTCTCTCGTGGAGTCCGGCGGAGCCGACCTGCCGACCCAGAAGGAGATCTTCATCCCGGGCGGTCAGATGTTCCGCGACCTGACCCGGCTGTCGGCAGCCGGAATCCCCACCATCGCATTGGTTTTCGGCAACTCCACCGCCGGTGGCGCCTACGTTCCCGGCATGAGCGACCACGTCGTGATGATCAGGGAACGTTCCAAGGTGTTCCTGGCCGGGCCGCCACTGGTCAAGATGGCCACCGGCGAGGATTCCGACGACGAGTCGCTCGGCGGCGCCGAGATGCATGCGCGCACATCGGGTCTGGCCGACTACTTCGCCGACGACGAACGCGACGCGATCCGCATCGGACGGCGGATCGTCGCCCGGCTGAACTGGGTGAAGCAGGGACCGCAGCCCGGCCCGGCCGCTCCGCCGCTGGCCGACGAGGAGGAACTGCTCGGGATCGTCCCGGCCGACCTGCGCATCCCGTTCGACCCGCGCGAGGTGATCGCCCGGGTGGTCGACGGTTCGGACTTCGACGAGTTCAAGCCCCTCTACGGGGCCTCACTGGTCACCGGCTGGGCCCGGGTGCACGGCTATCCGGTGGGCATCCTGGCCAACGCCCGCGGGGTGCTGTTCAGCGAGGAGTCGCAGAAGGCCACCCAGTTCATCCAATTGGCCAACCAGTCCAACACCCCCCTGCTGTTCCTGCACAACACCACCGGCTACATGGTCGGCAAGGCCTACGAGGAAGGCGGCATGATCAAGCACGGAGCGATGATGATCAACGCCGTGTCGAACTCGGCCGTCCCGCACATCTCGCTGCTGATCGGCGCGTCCTACGGAGCCGGGCACTACGGCATGTGCGGCCGGGCATACGACCCACGGTTCCTGTTCGCCTGGCCCAGCGCCAAATCCGCGGTGATGGGTGGCGCGCAGCTGGCGGGCGTGCTCTCGATCGTCAACCGGGCCGCCGCCGAGGCCCGCGGGCAGGCGGTCGACGAAGATGCCGACGCCGCCCTGCGCGCCGCGGTCGAAGCCCAGATCGAAGCGGAGTCGCTGCCGATGTTCCTGTCCGGCCGGCTCTACGACGACGGGGTGATCGACCCCCGTGACACTCGCACGGTGCTGGGAATGTGCCTGTCCGCCATCGCCAATGGCCCGATCGAGGGGACGTCGAAGTTCGGCGTCTTCCGGATGTAGGGATCAGAGAAGCATGATCACCAGAGTCCTGGTTGCCAACCGCGGTGAGATCGCGCGGCGGGTGTTCGCGACCTGCCGCCGCCTCGGTATCTCGACCGTTGCCGTCTACACCGATCCCGATGCCGCCTCGCCGCATGTCGTCGAGGCCGACGCCCGCGTGCGCATCGACAGCTATCTGGACACCCATGAACTCGTCGCGGCGGCTCGGGCCGCCGGCGCCGACGCGGTCCACCCCGGCTATGGATTTCTCTCGGAGAACGCGACTTTCGCGACGGCGGTGGCCGACGCCGGCCTGGTCTGGATCGGCCCACCCGCCGCGGCGGTCACCGCGATGGGCTCGAAGATCGAGGCCAAGAAGATGATGGCCGCCGCCGGGGTGCCGGTGCTGGCCGAACTCGACCCGCAGGCCGTGCGGCCCGACCAGTTGCCGGTGCTGGTGAAGGCATCCGCCGGCGGCGGCGGCCGCGGCATGCGGGTTGTCGAGGACCTCGGCGACCTGGCGGCGCAGGTGCACGCGGCGCGGCGCGAGGCCGAGTCGGCCTTCGGCGACGGGGCGGTGTTCTGCGAGCGCTACCTCCCCGGCGGACACCACGTCGAAGTGCAGATCATGGCCGACGTGTACGGAACCGTCTGGGCCGTCGGCGAACGGGAGTGCTCCATCCAGCGGCGGCACCAGAAGATCATCGAGGAGGCGCCCTCCCCGCTCGTCGAACGCGTTCCCGGGATGCGCGAGCGACTCTTCATCGCCGCCCGCCTCGCCACCAAGGCGATCGGCTACACCGGGGCCGGCACGGTGGAGTTCCTCGCGGGCGAGGACGGCGAGTTCTACTTCCTGGAGATGAACACCCGGCTGCAGGTCGAGCACCCGGTGACCGAACTGACCACCCGGCTGGACCTGGTCGAACTGCAGCTGTCCGTCGCCGACGGTGAACGACTACCCACCGAACCGCCCACGGCCACAGGACATTCCATCGAGGCTCGCATCTACGCCGAGGATCCGGCGAAAGGCTGGCAGCCCCAGGCCGGAACCGTCCACCACTTCCACGTGCCCGGGACGGTGACCGAATTCGGCCTGACTCATCGGGCCGGAATCCGGGTGGACTCGGGCATCGTCGACGGCTCGGTGGTCTCCATCCACTACGACCCGATGCTGGCCAAGGTGATCTCGTACGCACCGACCCGGGCACGCGCCGCCCAGGTGCTCGCCGGCGCACTGGCCCGCACTCGGCTGCACGGCCTCCGCACCAACCGGGACCTCCTGGTACGGGTGCTGCGTCATCCCGCGTTCCTCGACGGCGCCACCGACACCGCGTTCTTCGACACCCACGGCCTGGATGTGTTGGCCGCCGGATTGGCCGACGAGCGGGCGGTGCGACTCTCGGCCGTCGCCGCCGCCCTGGCCGATGCCGCCCACAACCGGGCGAATGCACGCGTGCTGGGCGGGCTGGCCAGCGGCTGGCGCAATGTCGTCTCCGGCAACCAGCACAAGGTCTTCGGTGATGCGGCCGGCGCCGAGCACGAGGTGGTCTACCGGTTCACCCGCACCGGACTACTGCTGCCCGACGATCCGGGTGTTGCGCTGATGTCTGCCACTGCCGACGAGGTCGTCCTCTCCGCCGGTGGGGTCGCGACATCCTTCGCGGTGGCCCGCTACGGCGAGGCGGTGTACATCGACTCCCCGCTCGGGGGTGTCGCGTTGACCGCGGTGCCACGCTTCCCCGAGCCGGGCTCGGTGGTGGAGAAGGGCTCCCTGCTGGCGCCGATGCCCGGCTCGGTCATCCGGCTGGGCGCCGCACTCGGTGACCGGGTGACCGCCGGCCAGCCACTCATCTGGCTGGAAGCCATGAAAATGGAACACACCATCACCGCGCCGGCAGACGGCGTCCTGGGCCAGCTCGACGTCGCCGTCGGACAGCAAGTCGAAGTCGGCGCCGTCCTGGCCCGCGTCGAGACCGAGAACAACGAGGGAGAAGAGCTATGACCACCGAGACCAGCTTCATCGAGAGCGACGAACGTCAGGCCCTGCGCAAGTCTGTCGCCGCACTGGCCGCCAACTACGGCCCGGAGTACTACCTCGAGCGAGCCCGGGCTGGCGGCCACACCGACGAATTGTGGCGCGAGGCAGGACAACTCGGCTTCATCGGGGTGAACCTGCCCGAGGAGTTCGGTGGCGGCGGCGCCGGAATGTACGAGTTGTCGCTGGTGATGGAAGAACTGTCTGCCGGTGGGTGTCCGCTGCTCATGATGGTGGTCTCCCCCGCCATCAACGGCACCATCATCGCCAAGTTCGGCACCGACGAACAGAAGAAGCGCTGGGTGCCCGGGATCGCCGACGGCTCGATCACGATGGCCTTCGCGATCACCGAGCCCGACGCCGGGTCCAACTCCCACCGGATCACCACCACCGCGCGGCGCGACGGAAGCGACTGGATCCTGTCCGGCCAGAAGGTCTGGATCTCCGGCCTCGATCAGGCCCAGGCCGTGCTGGTCGTCGGACGTACCGAGGAGGCCAAAACCGGCAACCTTCGTCCGGCGCTGTTCATCGTGCCGACCGACGCCCCGGGCTTCACCTTCACCAAGATCCCGATGGAACTGACCATGCCGGAGAGCCAGTTCCAGGTGTTCATCGACGAGGTGCGCCTGCCGGCCGACGCTCTGGTCGGCGCGGAGGACGCGGCGATCGCCCAGCTGTTCGCCGGGCTGAACCCGGAACGGATCATGGGCGCGGCCAGTGCGGTCGGCATGGGACGGCTCGCGCTGACCAAGGCCACCGACTACGTCAAGACCCGACAGGTGTGGAAGACACCGATCGGCGCGCATCAGGGCATCGCACATCCGTTGGCGCAGAACCACATCGAGCTGGAGCTGGCGAAGCTGATGATGCAGAAGGCCGCCACCCTCTACGACGCCGGTGACGATATGGGCGCGGCCGAGGCGGCCAACATGGCGAAGTACGCAGCGGGCGAGGCCTCCACCCGTGCCGTCGATCAGGCGGTGCAGTCCATGGGCGGCAACGGCCTCTCGCAGGAGTACGGGGTGGCCGCCATGCTGGTGGGCTCCCGGCTGTCACGCATCGCACCGGTGAGCCGTGAGATGGTCCTCAACTTCATCGCCCAGACCTCGCTGGGTCTGCCGCGGTCGTACTGACGATGACGCAGACCCTCGTTCAGTATGCCGCCGACGGTGCCGTCGCCAGGCTCACCCTGGACTCGCCGCACAACCGCAACGCGCTGTCGTCGACCCTCGTGCGCCAACTGCGCGACGGGCTGACCCGGGCTGCTACGGATTCCGCCGTACGGGCGGTGGTGCTGGGTCACACCGGCGGAACATTCTGCGCCGGGGCGGACCTTTCCGAGGCCACCGGCGGTGACCCGCAAGAGGCCGCGGCCGGGCGCGCCCACGAACTGGCCACCCTGCTGCGGGCGATCGTCGAGTGCCCGAAGGCCGTGATCGGCGCCGTCGACGGCCACGTCCGGGCCGGGGGCATGGGACTGGTCGGCGCGTGCGACATCGTGGTGGCCGGCGCGCGGAGCACCTTCGCGCTCACCGAGGCCCGGATCGGGGTGGCGCCCGCGATCATCTCGCTGACACTGCTGCCGAAGCTGTCCCCGCGGGCGGCGGCCCGGTACTACCTGACCGGCGAGACGTTCACCGCGCAACAGGCCGCGGAAATCGGGCTGGTGACGATCACCGCCGAGGACGTCGGCGCGGCCGTCGACGCCGTCACCGCGGACCTCACCAAGGCGTCACCGCAGGGCTTGGCGGCCTCCAAGGCCCTGACCACCGAATCGGTGCTGGCCGGATTCGACCGCGACGCCGCCCGACTGGCCGAGGAGTCGGCGCGGCTGTTCGTCTCCGAGGAGGCCCGCGAGGGCATGCTGGCCTTCCTGGAGAAGCGCCCGCCGCGGTGGGCCACCTGATCGCCTGGCCGATGACGGTTCGGCGAACCGCCTTTCGTGAGCGCGCCGGCGGGTCGTAGGCTCAGACCGCAATGAGCATGAGCAACCTGCCTTCTGGCGATTCGTCGGCGAAGGCCTCCGACGACGACCGGATCCAGGTCGCCCAGTTGCTCGCCGAGGCCGCCTCCAACGGCCGGCTGACGCTGGAACAGTACGAGGGCCGGTTGGCCAAGGCCTATTCGGCGACCACCTACGACCAGATTGAGCGGCTGACCTCCGACCTGCCCGAAGCCCTCGAGTTCCGGCGCGGCAAGAGCCGGCCCGCGCCGTCGACCATGCTGCTGGCGATCCTCAGCGGGTTCGACCGCAGCGGCCGGTGGAACGTGCCCGGCCGCATGACCACGCTCACCTTGTTCGGCGGCGGCACGGTGGATCTGCGCTACGCGGACTTCACCTCGGCCGACGTGGAGATCCACGCCTATTCCATCTTCGGCGGGCAGACCATCCTGCTGCCACCGGAGGTCAACGTCGAGATCAAGGGCCGCGGTGTCATGGGCGCCTTCGACAAGGCGGTGGAGGGCACCGGGACGCCCGGGGCGCCCAAGATCTCCATCAAGGGTTTCTCGTTGCTGGGCGGCGTAGGAATCAAGCGGCGCAAACGCTCGACGAATTCCGACTGACCCCCGTCACACACACGTCGCGTCACACAAACACGTCGGCCCCCTCCTTGCGGAGGGGGCCGACGTGTTGTCGAACTGACTAGCTGTACCGGGACAACTAGCTGTTATTGCCGGCCTTGCGGGCGGCGCGTTCGGCCGCCTTCTCAGCCTGCTTGGCCTTCGCGTCGTTGATGGCGGAGTTGATCTGGTTGGTGACCTTCTCCACCGCGTCACGGACGGGGTGCGGCCGGGACGGCTTCGCCGGCCGCGTGCTGTCGGTGACCGCGGAGGTGGTGACGGGCTTGGTTTCCGAGGCCTCAGAGGTCTCAACCTCAGGGGTGCTCTCCGGGGCCTTGATCTCCGGAGCCTCAGTGCTCTCCGACGCATCCTTGGACGGGGTGCTGTCCTCGGCCTTGGTGTCCGACCCCTTGTTGTCGGAGGTCTCGCTATCGGCGCCCTTGACGTCCGAACCCTTGACCTCCGGAGCCTTGGTGTCCTCCGTGGCGACGGAGGACGAGGTGCTCTCGGCGGCCTTGACGGCCGGGGCCGTGACCGAGGCGGCAGCAGCCGGAGCCGCCGTCGCCGCAACCGCGGCCGCCGCACTCCGCGTCGTCAGCGTGGTGGCCGTCGGGAACGGCACAGCACCGGTGGCGATGTCGATCAAGTAGTTCAGCGCTCCGGACAGGCCGTACTGGTAGTACTGCACCGGGCTGGTGCCCGCGATCGGCAGGTCACCGAGGTAGGCCAGGATCGTGTTGCCGCTGATGGGGCCGACCACCGGGACCAGTTTGAGGATCTGCGCGACACCGGTCAGGATCGCGTTGTAGCCGACCGACGCGTTGGTCGGACCCCAGAACAAGGCCGCCAGCGGGACGGTCAGCTGAGGGACGGCCTTGCCGATGGTGGTCTGCAGCAGATACCACGTCGCGGCGCTGTTGCCCTCACTGACGAACTGCAGGAACGGTGAGGAACCGCCGCCGATGGGGAAGGCGGTGTTGGGCTCGAACCAGTAATTGACGACGCCGGTCGACCACTTGTTGCTGTTGTCGAAGCCCTGACCGTTGCCGTTCACCAGCGCGTCGAAGAAGAGGTAGGCGGCACCGGTGACACCCGACCGCGCGCAGCCGCCGTCGCAGCCGGCGGCCCAGGGGTTGACGTAGTTGGGCTGCAGGAATGCGTCCTGCGGCTGGGCGGACGCGTCGCCGAAGTTAGTCGAGCTCAGCACGCCGCCCCAAGTGGTGTTGCTGAAGAGCAGGTCGGTCCACTCGACCGCGGGCACGGACAGCACATCCGCGAAGGTGGCCAGCTGTACCTTTGCCGCCGACAGGGCGTGCGGGGTGGGCAGATTCAGCGAAGGCACGATCGCCGTGCCGGCGACCGCGACCGCGGCTGCGCTGGCCAGCGTTGCCGCCGAGACGAGGGATTTGGTACGAGTCGCCATGATCGTTCCTTAGGTTCGGCCCGCCGCGCCGGCGGGCTCACGCTTTGCTGAGCTCCATCTAAGATGGCCGCCTTCATAGTAGGGGCATGTTTGCCATGGGGCAAATCGTTCGGCCGCAATTGACGCCCGTCTATTTCCGGCAGATTCCGCTGCTGATCAGCGAACGGGCAGTTCTCTAAGAGTTCCAGCTGTTTGCCAGGGTCCATCAGCGCTGGTTAGGGCAATTCTCATGTAATTTTCAGGCGCTGCGGTGGGGCCGGTTGTTTGCCAGGGCAGGCGATCAGCCGTCAGCGAACGCGGGAAGACACCCTCTGGACCATTAGCCGTCAGCAAACCCGCGGCAGGCCACCCACGGGGGGTGACCACGTCATAACCGATTCATAACGGCTGGCGAGCAATGTAGCCGCAGGGATTTCCACCACCCGCGGCGGCGCCGGTTGGCCATCCGCACTCCTCGCTCTCGTCGGTGCTGTGTGACCCCGACCACATGCCGCGGCGGGGGTGAAACAGCAGGTCGCGGACGGTCGGCCGGGCCCGCCGCGGCGTTTGCTCGCCCGAAAGCCGGGGGTGGTGGGCTTAGTGCTCAGCGGCGCCGCCGGGACCGAAGATAGTCCCCGACCACGGCCGCGCCGAGGCCGTCGAGATCGGGCACGACCACGCGCCCTTCGACGCGACGGGCCACCTGGTCGATGAACCGGGCCAGGCCCGGGTCGTCGCCGAGACGGAAAATGGTGACCTGCGCGCCGAGGCGGGCGACGTCATCAAGGCCCCGCACCGTGTGCGCGATGGTTCGGGGGTGCGGCGGATAATCGAAAAACACGGAAGAAGACCCCGAACCGTCGAAGTCCTCGAGGTGAGCCGTGGGCTCACCGTCGGTGACGATCAGGACGACGGTTTGCGCGTTGGGGTGGCGGCGCAGATGCCGACCGGCCAGGGCCAGCGCGTGGTGCAGATTGGTCCCCTGCTCGTACACACCCTCGAGCCCGGTGAGCTCGCCGGCGCTCACCGTACGCGCGTAGCGGCCGAAGGCGATGATCTGCAAGGCGTCTGAGCGGAACCGGGTGCTGACGAGATGGTTGAGGGCCAGCGCGGTGCGTTTCATCGGCAGCCACCGGTTCTCCATCACCATCGAGAACGAGGTGTCGACGAGCAGCGCGACGGCCGCCTGGGTGCGGGTCTCGGTTTCGGAGACCTCCACGTCGTCGACGGCGATCCGGATCGGGCCATCTTCAGGTGCGCCGGCGCGGCGGAGCACCGCGTTGGTGATGGTCCGGGTGACGTTCCACGGTTCGGTGTCGCCGAACTCCCACGCGCGGGTGGCTCCGGTCAGTTCCCCGGCCGCCCCGGCACGCCGGGTCTCCCGTTCGCCGTGCCGACCGGAAAGTTGTTGTGCCACATCGCGCAATGCGGCCTGCCCGAGCTGACGCATGGCCTTCGGGGACAGCCGCCACTTGCCGTCGGATCCGCGGTCGAGGAAGCCCTGGTTCATCAGCGCGCGTTCCAGGTCGGCCAGTGTGCGGGCGTCCACGGCGGCCTGGTCACCCAGCTGGCGGGCGAGGGCATCGAGGTCGACGTCGTCCATGCCGGCGCCCGGATAGCTCTGCGACAGTTGCTCGGCCAGTTGCTCCAACTCGGCGATGTCGGCCAGCGCCTGCGCGCCCTGACCCATGCCCAGCGGGTTGTCGCCGGAGAACTCCGAGGAGCCGTCCCAGTCCTCACCCGGCCGCGCCGCTCGCAGGTGCGAGTCGAGCCGGTTGAGGGCCCGCATCAGCTGCGGGGAGCCGAATGCCTGCTGCGCCAAAGCATCCAACTCGGCGCGCTGTTCGGGGCTCAAGCTGTTGCGGAAGCGCTGGGCGGCCGCCGCGCGCTTGGCCAGCGAGTCCAGCAACTCGTCGACGTTGCGGGGATTCTCCGGGAAGTGCTGGCCGTGCTTGGCCATGAAGTCCTGGAAATCTTGTGGGGAATCCTGTCCTCTTGAGTGTTTGTCCAGCAGATCGTTGAGATCGTCGAGCATCTCGTTGACCGCCTGACGGTCTTCGTCGGTGGCGTTCTCCAGGGCCTGCTTCATCCCCGCGAACCGCTGGTCGAGCATCTCCCGGCCGAGCAGGTCCTTGATCTGGTCGTACTTCTGGCGGGCTTCCGGGCTGCGCCAGTTGTAGTCGGAGAGCTCCTGCACGGCCTTGGCCGGCGACGGGGACAGCGACTCGATCTGCATCTCGGCGAAACGGGCGTCGTCATCAAGAGCCCGGGCCAGTTCTTTGCGTTCGGTCAGCACCGCCTCGTCGAGCAGCTTCTTGATCTCCTGCAGCGTCCCGTCGAGATTGTTGCGCTGCAACAACTCCCGCCGTCTGCGGTTGACCTCGGCGGCCAGCCGGTCGGCGCCTTTCATGTTCTTCGACCCGCGGCGGAGCAGTTCCTGCATCGCCCGCCGCGGCGAGGCGCCCTCCATGACGTCCCGGCCGATCTGCTCGAGCGCCTCGCGCAGGTCCACCGGCGGCGCCAACGGATCCGGGCCGCCGCTGTAGGCGGAGTAACGGGAGTCGTGCCGCCGATTCGGCTTAGCCATGACTATCCATAAACCGTCTCACCGTCTTCGACGTTCTTGTCGATCTTCTTGGCCAGGTACAGCGCCTCGAGCGCCAGCTCCAGAGCGGCGGCACGCTGTCCCTCGGTCTTCGCGTCGAGGCGATCGGCGATCTTCTCGATCACCGGCAGACTGGGCAGCGCCGCCAGCACGTCCTTGGCCGGCACCTGCTCACCGGTGGTCACCGTCGAGTTCTCCACCGCGGCGACCAACGGTCCGACGTCGATCCCGCCCAACGCTTTCTGCGCGGTGTCGGCGGTGGCACGGCGCAGTAGGTGCTCGAGCACCGCGAGTTCGCGGCCCTCCTCGCCCGACTCGAACTCAAGCTTGCCGCGCAGCACGTCAATGACCGTGCCGAGATCCACCACGCGGGCCACCGGCTCGTCCTCGCCGAGCACCGCGCCACGGTGTCGGGCGGAGGCGGCCACCGTCTCGGCCGCCGCGATCGCGAAGCGCGCCGACACCCCGGAACGCTGGTCCACCGAATGGGATTCGCGCAGCAGCCGGGCGAAGCGGGCGACGATCTGCAACAGATAGAGCGGAACCTCCGCCGTCAGGTGCGCCTCCTGGCTGATCACGCCAACCTCGGCATCCAGTTCGCGCGGGTAGTGGGTGCGGATCTCCGCACCGAAGCGGTCCTTGAGCGGGGTGATGATCCGCCCGCGGTTGGTGTAGTCCTCCGGGTTGGCGCTCGCGACCACCAGAACGTCCAACGGCAGTCGGAGTGTGTAGCCGCGCACCTGGATGTCGCGTTCCTCCATCACGTTGAGCATCGCCACCTGAATACGCTCGGCGAGATCGGGAAGTTCGTTGACCGCGACGATGCCGCGATGCGCCCGCGGGATCAGCCCGTAGGCGATGGTCTCCGGATCGCCAAGCGTGCGCCCCTCGGCGACCTTGATGGGGTCGATATCGCCCACCAGGTCGGCGACGCTGGTGTCCGGGGTGGCCAGCTTCTCGGTGTAGCGCTCGCTGCGATGCCGCCAGGCAATCGGCAGGTCGTCGCCGGACTCGGCCACCCGCCGGATCGACTCCGGGGTGATCGGCGAGTAGGGATGCTCACCGAGTTCGGCGCCGTCGATCACCGGAGTCCACTCGTCGAGCAGGTTCGCCAGCGAGCGCAGCAGCCGGGTCTTGCCCTGGCCGCGCTCGCCCAGCAGCACGAAGTCATGGCCGGCGATCAAGGCTCGCTCGAGTTGCGGCAACACGGTGTCCTCGAAACCGAAGATGCCCGGCCACACGTCGTCACCCTCAGCCAGGGCTATCAGCAGGTTCTCCCGGATCTCCTGTTTGACGCTGCGTTCACGGTGCCCGGAGGCACGCAACTCGCCGAGGGTGCGGGGCAGGTCGGCAGGGCGGCTTTCATTCTGGGCAGCAGTCACGCCCCCCACGCTACGACTGCTGTCGAGTGGCCGCCCGCGGCGGCGGGGTTCCGGTGGCCTTCTGACAGGATCTCGTCATGCATTCCGCAGCGGCGTCGGGCATCCGCCGCACTCTCAGCGCGTTAATGCGGATCACCGACAACGCCGAGGCAACGTCCCGGCAGCCGTTCGACCAGCCGTCGATCATGGTTCCGAACCTGGGGTCGCGGCGGTACGGCTGGACGCACTACGGGGTGATGATCCCGGATCTGCCCGAGCCGCACCGGTTCTTCTCGGCCATGTCGCTGATCGGCGCCACCGGCTCGCTGGCCTTCGACACCGACCATGCGCTGGCCGATCAGCCGCGCCGCAACGCCTCGGTGGTCGTCGGCACCGCGGCGTCCCATCCCGGGCATTTCGGCAACTACTCCCCCGGCCGGGACTTCCGGTCCGAGCCGGACGGGTCTCTGGTGCAGTTCGGCGACGAGCTAACCATCGCCGGCCGCTACCCGCGCTACCGGCTCACCGGACGGTTCGGCGGGGTCGACGCCGATCTCGAGCTGACCAACACCGACAAGGTCACCTGGTTCGTCCGCAATCCGGTTTACAAGCACCTCAGCCTGCTGACCGAGTACCGCGGCAGTTTCTCGACGGCCTCGGAGACCACCGACGTCGCCGGACTGTGCGCCTTCGAATACGGCGCCTGCCCGAGCCCGTACCAGTTGCGCTCCACACCCCTGCCGCCCGCACTCAAAGCGCCGCTGGACCTGTTCGTGTACCAGATCATCAATCTCGGGCCCGATGAACAGGTGCTGCTGAGCCACCACTGCATCGGCGGGGCGCCGTTCATCACCACGGCACTGCACCGCAGCCGAAACAGCCACGGCTGCAGCCTCGGTCGCGCGGAGTTCCACGTCGAGCGGTACCGTGCGGCGCCGGAGGAGACTCCATACGGACGACCGATGCGGTTACCCGCCGCCACCCGATTCACCGTGCGGGACGCCGGCGGCCTCGTCCTCGAGGTGAACGCCGAGATGGACACCGCCTACACCTACGGCTTGGGCAGCGGCTTCGTCACCGGGTTCCGCCACCACAGCGTGTGGCGTGGCGAGACGATCACCGGCCGCGGCTACCAGGAGTACATCGACCGGCGCGACGGCTAGGCACCGCCTAATGGGCGAAGTGCCGAGCCCTGGTGAGGTACAACGAGACTCCGGCGGCGGCGGCCGCGGCGGTCACCTCGTCGTCGCGCACCGAACCACCAGGGTGCACAACGGCTTTCACCCCGGCCGAGGTCAGCACCTCCAGACCGTCCGGGAACGGGAAGAACGCGTCCGAGGCCGCGACCGCGCCGCGCACCCGGTCCCCGCCGCGTTCGACGGCCAGCCGCGCGGCATCGACCCGGTTGACCTGGCCCATGCCGACGCCGACGGTGGCACCGTCGGCCGCGACGACGATCGCGTTCGACTTCACCGCGCGGCAGCTGCGCCAGGCGAACGCGAGATCGGCCAGCGTCGCCTCGTCCGCGGCCTCGCCGGCGGCGAGGGTCCAATTGGCCGGATCGTCGCCCGGGGCGTTGATTTCGTCGCGCTCCTGCATCAACAGGCCGCCGCTGATCTGCCGGATCTCGACGCCGCCGATGGTCGGTTCGGCCGCCACCAGCACCCGGATGTTCTTCTTGCGGGCCAGGATCTCCACGGCGCCCTCGGCATAAGCCGGCGCGATGATCACCTCGGTGAAGATGTCGGCGACCTGCTCGGCCATCTCGCAGGTGATCTCGGTGTTGGCGGCGATCACGCCGCCGAAGGCGCTGAGCGGGTCGCAGGCGTGCGCCTTGCGGTGCGCATCGGCCACCGACTCGCGCGAGATCGCGATCCCGCAGGGGTTGGCGTGTTTGATGATCGCCACGCAGATCTCCTGGTGGTCGAATGCGGCGCGCCAGGCAGCGTCGGCGTCGGTGAAGTTGTTGTAACTCATCTCTTTTCCGTGCAACTGCTCGGCCTGCGCCAGGCCGGGCCACCCCACGTCGTCGCTGTAGAGCGCGGCCTGCTGATGCGGGTTCTCCCCGTAGCGCAGGATGGACGTGCGACGCCAGTTGCGGCCGAACCACCGGGGCAGATCGGCGGGCGCATGACCACCCTCCGGCGCCAGCGTCGACTCGGTCCAGCTCGCCACCGCGATGTCGTATTCGGCGGTGTGCCGAAAGGCCAGTGATGCCAGCTTCTTTCGCTCCTCCAGCGTGAATCCGCCACCACGCACGGCGGCCAGCACCCCGTCGTAGCCCAGCGGTTCGACCACCACGGCGACGCTGGCGTGGTTCTTCGCCGCGGCGCGCACCATCGACGGCCCGCCGATGTCGATCTGCTCGACGCACTCGTCGACGTCCGCCCCGGAGTCCACCGTCTCGCTGAACGGATACAGGTTCACCACGACGAGGTCGAAGGGCTCGATCTTGAGCTTCTCCAGCGCGGCGACGTGCTCGGGGTTACGGGTGTCGGCGAGCAGTCCGGCGTGGACATGTGGGTGCAGGGTTTTCACCCGGCCGTCGAGGATCTCCGGGAATCCGGTGACGAATTCGACCGGGGTGACAGGAATGCCTTTGCCGGCAATGGTTTTCGCGGTGGACCCGGTGGAGACGATGGTGACCCCCGCCTCGTGGAGTCCCTGCGCCAGCGGAATGAGGCCGCTCTTGTCGTACACGCTGATCAGTGCACGCCGGACCGGCTTCTTACCGATCAAGGTCTGCGCCGCCATCTAGAGGACCGCCTTTCTGCCGTTCCAGTTCACGCCGCGCGTCGCCAGCGCGGCCAGCACGTCCACCAGGAGCCGTCGCTCAACGGTCTTGATGCGCTCGTGCAGGGTCTCGTCGTCGTCGCCGTCGCGCACCACGACGGCCTCCTGGGCCAGGATCGGCCCGGTGTCCATCCCGGCGTCCACCACGTGCACCGTGCAGCCGGTGACCTTCACCCCGTAGGCCAGTGCGTCGGGAACGGCATGGGCACCGGGAAACGACGGCAGCAACGCCGGATGGGTGTTCACCACCCGGCCCGGGAAGCGCGAAAGAAACTCGGCGCCAAGGATTTTCATGAATCCCGCCGACACGATCAGATCGGGCGCGTGGACGGCGGTGGCTTCGGTGATCGCCGCGTCCCAGGCCTGGCGATCGGGGTGATCGCCCAACCGCACGATGAACGACGGAATCCCCGCCTCGGCGGCGATCGTCGCGGCGCGGCAGTCCCGATCGACGCCGACGGCGACCACGCGGGCGGGATAGTCGCCGACAGCTGCCTCCAGCAGTGACTGCAGCAGCGATCCGGTGCCGGAGGCCAGCACCACAACCCGGGCCGGGGCGCTCGGTGGCACGCTGATCGGTTCGGGCGCTGACACGCCGGTCAGCCTAACGGCAGGGGTTTGTCACCGGCGGGACCGGGCACTGGGGCTTCATGGCGATCGCTGACACCTGCGGCAACGATTACGACAAGGCCTTCACACGCAAGGACAGCAACGCCGACGTCAACGACCGCTACCCGGTGCCGGCCGGCGGCTGAGGCCCGGCGGTGGGCGCCGCCTGTTCGATGTCGGCGTCGACGAACATCAGGTCTTCCACGTCATCGAGATCGGGGGCCGGTTTCACCGGGGGCGGCGGCGCCGGATCCTCAGCGGCGGGTTCCGCGGCGCTCTCCGGTTGGGCGTGCGGCGGCGACTCGGCGACGGGCTCCGCGAAATCGTCGGGCACGTCTTCCGGTTCGGGGAATTCTTCGGGCTCGTCGAGCGGGTCGTCGGACTCGTCGATCGGGTTGTCGGAGAACGGGTCGTACATCGCTTCGGCGGCGGGGGCCCGCCGGGGTATCCGGGGAAGGCCGGGTCCGCGACTGATACCCCGGGCCATCACGACCGTCATACCGCCGATGACGAAGAACCAGAAGAACACCCACGGGCCGAAGGTGGCCTGGTCGACCCCGACATGCCCGAAGTTGCCCAGCTGACCGCTGCCGGCCAGCGCCAGCAGAGCCAGGATGACCGCGCCGATCAGGGACGCCACCGCCAGCTTGGCGAAGGCCAGCCCGAACGGCAGCGGGTGGCGGGCACACTGCTGGCCGATCGCCACGCCGGACACCGCGCCGATGATGAGCAGCGACACCCAGATCGGGCCCAGCGGAGGCGTCGGCGCGGCTGCCAGGATCGGCAGCGCGGGGATGTCGCCGCCGAACACGGTGAACGCACTGAAGGTCGCGAATCCGATGTGAGCGCTGGAACCCACCGCCACCGCAGCCGCGCCCAGCACGACGTTCGGTAGGTACAGCACCGACAGGAGGGTGAGGCTGAGCTGTCCGAAGAACGAGTCGGTGATTCCGAACAGCTCCTGCATGGTGCCCCAGTGCACCACCAGGGACAGCGCGACGACGGCGGAGGACAGCACCAGCAAGGTGGCGACGCCGACCAGCGCCGGCCGCACGGCGTCCCTGACCCACCACGGCAGGCCCAGGGTGTCCGGGACTCGCGGGCCGATCCGCGAGCCGACGCCGATCAGCGCGCCGAGGCCCTGAACCATCAGCACGCCGGCGAACGCGCCCAGCGCATTGGGTGTCTGCAGCTGGCCGATCACCGACGCGGCGTCGTGGACGACGGCCAACGCGATGGCGGCGATGAGCAGCGGGCCGCCGACCGCCGACGCCACGATCCAGCGGATGACGAACCACGAACCCCGTGGTGGAGTGACCTGTGCGGTGGTGCGGGCGGTGGCCCACACCATCAGCCCGGTCGGCACCAGCGGCAACGCGGCGAGCTGCTGGCCCGCAATGGATACCGGCACCAGGTGGACGGCCAGCCACAGGCTGGCCACCGCGCCCAGGGTGCCGGTCAGGTCGCTGTTGGCGACGACCAGCTGAACGAGGGTGATCGCCGCGATGACGACCAGCGCCACCAGCGACGGGCCGAACGCAACCCGCACCAGATCACGGGGCTGAGGCGCCCCGGCTGTCGTCGGGACCCGGCGCGAAGTTCCTGTCACAGCTCAGGTAGAGACCGCTCGGTTCAGGACGGGCTGGAGCCCGAAGGCTCCGCCGGCGGCTGGGTGGGTGTGGCGGGCGGCTGCTGCTGCACCGGCTGCTGTTGCCCCAGGCTGGGGAAGCCGGTTGGAGGGGTCTCCGGGCTGTTGTCGGGCTGCCCGTACGCCCCCGGCGGGTAACCGCCTGCGGGATACGGCGTGGGGTAGCCGGTGGCCTGGGGAGATCCCGGGGGGCCGGCCGCCCCGGGCGGACCGTAGTAGCCGCCGGGGGGCGGACCGTAGGGGCCGTAGGCGTCGTAACGGGGCCGGGGGGCAGGCGCTGTGATCACGCCGTTCTCCACGAGCAGTGCGACCACCGCCGCGCCGGCCTGCAGCAGGGTCAACAGCAGCACCAGCCACAGCGCCCAGCCCACCGAGACGCCACTCGGCCGTCCGATGAGCTGGCCGATCACCAGCAGCAAGCCCAGAACCGCGGTGACGGCGACCACCGGGGTGTAGGTCTTGCCCCGGGTCACCAGTCCGACCGCGGCGAGGAGGGCGGCGATCAGTGCGGCGATGGTCCAGTACCCCATACCGCTCGCGGTGAGTTCCGCTCCACCGAAGGGGCCCATGCTGGCGTTGATGTTGAAGAGCGGTCCGAAGCTGGCCAGGTAGGCGAAAAGACCGAGGACGACGACGGCGCCGCGCAGGTAGACCGGCAGCTTGCTGGAGCCCTCACCACGCGCATCGGGTGGACGGACGGCCGGCGGGCCGTAGCCTGCGGGGGGCTGCGGTCCGGTGGAATAGCCCGGATTGCGCGGCTGGTACGTCATGGTCTCTCCCTCACTTTGGACCTGTTGCCCACGCTATCGCACGACGGCGAGGGGGTAGCTGACCACGCGCCGACGGCAGGGCCGGCCAAGGCTTGCCCGGTGAGCTAGAACACGTTCTAATTCAGCCCATGGATTACGGGCTCGTGCTGTTCACCAGCGATCGCGGCATCACGCCGGCCGCGGCGGCAAAGCTTGCTGACGATCACGGCTTCAGCACGTTCTATGTCCCGGAACACACCCACATTCCGGTCAAGCGGGAGGCCGCCCACCCGACGACGGGCGACGAGACCCTGCCCGACGACCGCTACATGCGCACACTCGACCCGTGGGTGAGCCTGGCGACGGCCGCCGCGGTCACCGAGCGGGTGCGGTTATCCACCGCGGTCGCCCTGCCCGTCGAGCACGACCCCATCAGCCTCGCGAAAACCATTGCCACCCTTGACCATCTGTCCGGCGGCCGGGTCAGCGTCGGGGTCGGGTTCGGCTGGAACACCGACGAACTGACCGACCATCATGTTCCCCCCGGCCGCCGGCGCACCATGCTCCGCGAGTACATCGAGGCGATGCGGGCGCTGTGGACTCAGGAGGAAGCGGCCTACGACGGGGAGTTCGTGCAGTTCGGGCCGAGCTGGGCATGGCCCAAACCCGTTCAGCCCCACGTGCCGGTGCTCGTCGGCGCGGCAGGCACGGAGAAGAACTTCACGTGGATCGCCCGCAGCGCCGACGGCTGGATCACCACCCCGCGCGATTTCGACATCGACGCGCCGGTGCGTCAACTGCAGGAGATCTGGGCCGACGCGGGCCGCGAGGGCGCCCCGCAGATCGTCGCACTGGATTTCAAGCCGGTGCCCGAGAAGTTGGAGCACTGGGCGCAGATCGGGGTCACCGAGGTGTTGTTCGGGTTGCCTGACAAGTCCGTCGCCGAGGTCGGCGGATACGTCGAGCGGCTGGCGGGCAAGCTCGCCGCGCTCATCTGATGGCCGGCCGGGTATGTGGTCGCCACGATCGTGCTGGAGGAGTCGCACGAACGCTGAACCGTCAGCGCAGTGACGCCCGGTTTCCCTGCTCCGTATTCGCCACGGAGATCTCGGCGCCGAGCGGATCGCCGTCGCTGAGCAGACCCACCAGGTCGGGATCCTCGGTCATCGCCAGGAATCGGCTGCCATCGGCCTCGAGCCGGCCGACGACGATGCCCGTGCGCACCGGCCAGTCATACCGCACCGTGTAGGTCTCGACGATCGCCGGGCCGTCGGCCAGTTCGGTCACCGGGGCGGGCCGCCGGGCGGCGACCTCGGCACGCAGCTCGGCACTGCTGTCGGGGGTCCACTCGGCGGGCTCGGTGGAGTAGATCCCGACCGAGTACTTGTTCATGATCCCGCCGTTGGCGGTGACGAGCCCGAAAGCGCCTGGGGAAGAACGCATCCGCGACACCGTCTCGGCGATGCCGTGCAGCGAGTAGCTGTTGCCGGGGCCGCCGAAGTAGGGCAGTCCGCCGGTCAGCGTCACGCCCCGCGGGTCGTCGGTCGCCAATCCGGTCCCGTCGCAGAAGTTGAAGACCGGCACCGGGAAGCAGCTGTAGAGGTCGAATGTGGCGATATCGTCGAGACCCACGCCGGCCACCCGCATCGCCTCCTGCACCGCAAGCGTGGACGCGGAGTTGTAGCTGAGGTCCTCACGGTCCAGGAATGGCTGGTCCACCATGTCGGCGTGGCCGCGCAGGTACACCCACTTCCCTTCCGGCACACCGAGTTTGCGGGCCCTGTCCACCGACATGAGCAGGACGGCGCAGCCCTGGTTCACCTGGTCGCGGGCGACCAGGAGCCGTGGGTAGGGATCGCAGATCATCCGGTTGTCGGCGTCGACGGTCAGGATCTCGTCCACGGTGCGCTCCACCCGCGAGGTCGCGAAGGGATTGCGGGCGGCCACCGCGGACATCGGCGCGAACAGCTCCGCCATGGCGCGCCGGTACTCGGCGACGCCCAGGCCCACCCGGCCGCGCCGGGCGTTCTCCAACAGACCGTACTGCGCCGGGGCGCCGTGCATCCCATGCGAGACGGTGTATTTGGTGAACAGTCCCTCGTAGCCGAAGCCCCGGTCCTCCAACTGGCCCGGCACGGTCTCCGAGTGGTCCGGCTTGTCCGCACGCTTGGCGAAGTAGCGCAGCGTGGACCCGTTCTCGGACCCGATCACCAGGACCACGTCCGCATCGCCGGCGGCGATCGCCGCGGCGAACTCGGTCACCGCGTGCTGCGGGCCTTGTCCGCCAATGGGTTCCAGCACCGCCCGGGCCGGTGATGCCCCGATCCGGTGGCATACCGAGCGCGGGTAGTTCGTCGAGCTGCCCAGCGGGGCCGGGCCGCGGCTGGAGATCTCGAACTGCCGGATCCCCACGACCGTGTCGATGACGGCGGCGACGGCGCTCTCGTCGGTCCCCGTGTCGGCCAGCGCGGCCGAGGCCGCTGCCGAGGCGAGTTCGACCGACGACATACCGCGGTAGCCCGGGTCGTCGATGCGTTCGGTGAACTGCCCGACACCAACGACCACCGGCGTCCGCGGATCGACCGCCGTCACAGGCACCGCACCCAGTGCGTCACAGGCCCTGCAGGATCTCCCGGGCCAATTCGGCTGTGGCCGAGGGCGTCTTGCCGACCTTCACCCCGGCGGCCTCGAGGGCCTCCTTCTTCGCGGCGGCGGTGCCCGACGACCCGGAGACGATGGCGCCGGCGTGGCCCATGGTCTTGCCCTCCGGTGCGGTGAAGCCCGCCACGTAGCCGACGACCGGCTTGGTCACGTTGGCCTTGATGTAGTCGGCCGCACGCTCCTCGGCGTCGCCACCGATCTCGCCGATCATCACGATGAGCTTGGTCTCCGGGTCCTTCTCGAACGCCTCGATCGCGTCGATGTGGGTGGTGCCGATGACCGGGTCACCGCCGATGCCGATGGCGGTCGAGAAGCCGAAATCCCTGAGCTCATACATCATCTGGTAGGTCAGCGTGCCGGACTTCGACACCAGGCCGATCGGTCCTTTGCCGGTGATGGTGGCCGGGGTGATGCCGACCAGCGCTTCGTCCGGGGTGATGATTCCGGGGCAGTTCGGGCCGATGATGCGCGTCTTGTTCCCGTGGTCGACGTTGTAGGCCCACGCGTAGGCGGTGTCCTGCACCGGGATTCCCTCGGTGATGACCACCAGAAGCGGGATCTCGGCATCGATCGCCTCGACGATGGCGTCCTTGGCGAACTTCGGCGGGACGAACGCGATCGACACGTCGGCTCCGGTCTTCTCCATCGCCTCGGCCACCGACCCGAAGACCGGCAAGTCGATGCTCTTGCCTTCTTTATCTGTATGAGTCACCGTCGTGCCGGCCTTGCGAGCGTTGACGCCGCCGACCACCTGGGTGCCCGCCTTGAGCATCAGCGCGGTGTGTTTGGTGGCCTCACCGCCGGTGATGCCCTGGACGATGACCTTGGAGTCCTTGTTCAGAAAGATCGACATGGCTTAAACGTCCTTCCCGGCAGCGAAAGCGAGTTCAGCGGCTTTGTCGGCGCCCGAATCCATGGTGTCGGCCACAACGACCAGTGGGTGGTTGGCCTCGGCGAGGATGCGCCGTCCCTCCTCGACGTTGTTGCCGTCGAGCCGAACCACCAGCGGCTTGTTGGCCTCGGCGCCGAGCATCTGCAGCGCCTTGACGATTCCGGAGGCCACCGCGTCACACGAGGTGATACCGCCGAACACGTTGACGAAGACGCTCTTGACCTGGCTGTCGTTCAGGATCACGTCCAGTCCGGCCGCCATCACCTCCGCCGAGGCGCCGCCACCGATGTCGAGGAAGTTGGCCGGCTTGACCCCGCCGTGGTTCTCACCGGCGTAGGCGACCACGTCGAGCGTCGACATCACCAGGCCGGCGCCGTTGCCGATCACGCCCACCTCGCCGTCGAGCTTGACGTAGTTCAGGTCGTGCTGCTTGGCCTTCAGTTCCAGCGGATCGGTGGCGTCCTGGTCCTCGAACTGCGCGTGGTCGGGATGGCGGAAGTCGGCATTGCCGTCCAGGGTGACCTTGCCGTCCAGCGCCAGGATCCGGTCGTCGGGCGTGCGCACCAGGGGGTTGACCTCCACCAGGGTGGCGTCCTCGCCGACGAAGACCTCCCACAGCTTGGCGATCGTGACAGCCGCAGCGTCGAGCACCTCGGCAGGCAGATGGCCCTTCTCGGCGATCTGCCGGGCGAACGCGACGTCGACCCCCTTGGTGGCGTCGACGGGGACCTTGGCGAGCCGATCAGGCTTGGTTGCCGCGACCTCCTCGATCTCCATGCCACCCTCCACCGAGCACATTGCCAGATAGGTGCGGTTGGCCCGGTCGAGCAGGAAGGAGATGTAGTACTCCTCGGCGATGTCGCTGGCCTCGGCGACCAGCAGCTTCTTGACGATGTGGCCCTTGATGTCGAGGCCCAGGATGTCGCCCGCGTGCCGGAAGGCGTCCTCGGGAGTCGCCGCGAACTTCACGCCGCCGGCCTTACCGCGTCCACCGGTCTTGACCTGGGCTTTGACCATGACCGGTCGGCCGATTTCCTCGGCGATCGCTTTCGCATCCGCTGCCGAGGTGGTGACCCGGCCGGGCGTGCTGGGGACGTGATGTTTGGCGAACAACTCCTTCGCCTGGTACTCGAAAAGGTCCATCAGGCTCTCTTACATTGGCTGTAGTTTCAGGAAGGCGCTCCGGGGGAACTGTATCTGCAGGCGACGGGCACGTTTTACCCGCCTGCCCGATGAATTTGGCGCCGCGCCGGTGTGACGTGATTCAAATCACAATCCTCGACGTGGTTTCGGCTCGGGTTGCCACCCCGGGGTGAAGTTGGTTACCGTTCTGCGGTCTAGATAACGCTTTGGTCACGGACTTGAGGACTTTGGTTTTGACGCAGCTTCGGTCGGCCCCATCCAACCCGCGCGTACGCTCCACGACGACGTCCTCGTCTCTGGACCTCGAGAGCATGCGCGATGTCGAGGACCTCACCCCCCTGCTCGAAGTCCCCGATCGCTACGCGGGCAAGCCCGCGGCCCGGGTTGAACGCCCTATGTTCAGCAGCACCGAGGACACCGACGTTCTCCCCCGTACCCCCGCGCACCGGCGCCAGCCGACCAGCGCCGCAAAGGGGCGGGCCCTGATCGCCGCGATGGCCGCCGGAGCGGCCGCCGCAGCCGCCTACACCGCCATCAAGCCCGCCGCTCAGCCGACCACTCGCACCGTCCTGGCGTCGGCGACCACTCCCCCGGCGGGATCCCCGCTGACCCGAGGCCCCGAGGTGGTTGCGGTCAAGCCCGCCGCCCTGGCCGCCGTGCATGCCGAGGAGCAGGCCCGCGGTGTGGCCTACGCGGCCGATCGCGCCGCGCGCGAGGCACGCCTGCAGCGCCCGTTGTTCGCCCTGCCGACGAACGGCATCTTCACCTCCGGCTTCGGCTACCGCTGGGGCGCGCTGCACGACGGCGTGGACCTGGCCGGTCCGATCGGCACCCCGATCTACGCGGCGATGGACGGCGTAGTCAAGGAAGCCGGCTACACCAACTCCGGCTACGGCGCCTGGGTGCTGCTGCAGCACGCCGACGGCACCGTGACCCGCTACGGCCACATCAACTCTTGGACCGTTCAGGTCGGGCAGCGGGTGTTCGCCGGCGACCAGATCGCCACCATCGGCAACCGCGGCAACTCCACCGGTCCGCACCTGCACTTCTCGGTGCTGCTCGGCGGACACAACGCGACCGACCCGGTGCCGTGGCTGGCGGCCCGCGGCATCAACGTCGGCCCCTACGTCGGCTGATCCTCTTCCGACGGGTGAATCCCGGCTCAGTCTGAGCCGGTGAGGTGATCCAGAGTCCGCAGACCGGGCCCGAGGTAGTAGCCGATCACGCCTGCGTAGAACACCAGCATGGCCGGCGGGTAGAACCAGCCGATGAGCGTGATCACCGGATAGACGACCGTGCCGATCCCGTAGCGCACCAACAGTTTTCGGCCCTGATCCGCGGGGAGCTTGCCGGATGTGAGTCCTGCCTTGAGTAATTGCGCCAGGATGAGGGTGAAGCTGATCGCCATGCCCTCCGTCACCACTCCGTAGGCGAGCACCGCGAGCTTGGCGTCCATACCGTCGTCTTGCACGTACTCCGCGTACGTCGAGGTCGTGAAGGGGATCGCCGTCACGAACAACAGAAGGATCAGGTTGTAGACGAGAACCCCCCGGTCCACGCCCGTCGCTATGCGGAACAGCGAATGGTGGTTGAGCCAGATCACCCCGATGTAGAAGAAGCTCACGACGTAGGCGGCGAAGGTCGGCCACTCGTCGCGGAACTGCTCGGCAAGGGACAGCGGCGAGCTGTGGTCGACGTGCAGATCGAGGACCAGCAGGGTGATCGCGACGGCCAGAACCCCATCGCTGAACGCTTCGAGGCGATTCTTGTTCACGAACTAGAGCTTCTGCACCGGAGCGTGGTTGTGCATGAGTTTGACCCGCCCGGCGCTGCCGAAGTCGATGAGCGACATCGCCGACTCGCCCATACCGGAGACCTCCTCAACCCGGCCCAGCCCGTACTTGTCGTGACTCACGCGGTCACCGGGCTCCAGCACGATCAGCGGCCGCTTGCCGGCGCCTGGGCGCATCGGGGCCGGCCTTCCCCGATCAATGGGCGGACCGAAGCGCCCCGCGACGGGGGCACTGAGCGACGTGGCCGAGGACCCGGTATCGGTGCGGCGCCAGTCGATGAGGTCTTCGGGGATCTCCCGCAGGAACCGCGACTCAGGGTTGAGCATCGGCTGTCCCCACGACGAGCGGACCTTGGCCCGGCTGACATACAGCCGCTGACGGGCGCGGGTGATCCCGACGTAGGCCAACCGCCGCTCCTCGCACAGTTCGGTCGGGTCGCCCAGGGCCCGCATGTGCGGAAACATGCCGTCCTCCCAGCCGGTGACGAAGACGACCGGGAACTCCAGACCCTTGGCGGTGTGCAGCGTCATGAGGGTGACCACGCCCGCGTCGTTGTCCGGGATGTCGTCGGAGTCGGCGACCAGCGATACCCGCTCCAGGAACTCGGCGAGCACGCCGGTCTGCGGCACGTCCTCATCGGCCGTCGGGTCCTCGTCGTCTTCGTCACCGAGAGCTGCGGCGTTGGCGCGGTCGATGCTGAATTCGTGCGCGACGCTGACCAATTCGTTGAGGTTGTCCAGCCGGGCGAGATCTTGCGGGTCGTTGGAGGACTCGAGCTCCCGGCGGTAGCCGGTGCGGTCGAGCACCGCCTCGACGAGGTCGCCTAGTTCGTCGTCCAAACGCCCGCGCAATTCGTCGAGCAGTTCGACGAAGGCGGCGATCGCCTTCTCCGAACGGGTGTTGAGCATCGGCACCCGGCCCTCGGCCGCGGCGGTCAGCGCGTCGGCGAACGTCGCGCCGGTGTTCTCGGCGTAGACCGCCACGCACGCCTCGGCGCGATCGCCGATGCCGCGGCGGGGGGTGTTGAGGATACGGCGCAGGCTGACCGCGTCACCGGGGTTGTCGAGCACCCGCAGATAGGCGACGATGTCGCGGATCTCCTTGCGCTCGTAAAACCGGACGCCGCCGACCACCTTGTAGGGAATGCCGGCACGGATGAATACCTCCTCCAGAGCGCGCGAGGAGTTGTTGGTCCGGTAGAACACCGCTACGTCGTTGTAGGTGGTCCGGCTCCCCTTGCCGCTCACCGGGTCGACGAGGCTGTCGATCTCAGCGGCCACGAAGCGAGCCTCGTCGTGCTCGTTGTCGGCGACATAGCCGACGATCAGTTCTCCGTCTCCGGCGTCGGTCCAGAGTCTCTTCTCGCGCCGGCCGGTGTTGCGGGCGATCACCGAGTTCGCCGCCGACAGGATGGTCTGGGTGGACCGGTAGTTCTGTTCGAGCAGAATCGTTGTGGCGTTGGGGAAGTCGCGTTCGAAGTCCTCGATGTTGCGGATCGTCGCCCCGCGGAAGGCGTAGATGGACTGGTCGGCGTCACCCACCACGCACAACTCCGAGGGCGCCACGGTGTCGGTGTCCGCGGCGGACACTCCCACGAGTTCACGCACCAGGACGTACTGCGCGTGGTTGGTGTCCTGGTACTCGTCGACCATGATGTGCCGGAACCGCCGCCGGTAGTACTGGGCGATCTGCGGATGGCGCTGCAGCACCGCCACCGTCTCCCCGATCAGGTCGTCGAAGTCCAGGGCGTTGGCGGCGCGCAGGCGACGCTGGTATTCGGCGTAGACCTCGGCCACGATCCGGGTCAGGTCATCCGAGCCGGGCTCCAGTGCGGCGAGGGCGTCTTCGGGCGCGGTGAGCTCGTTCTTGAGGTTGGAGATCGACGTGGCCAGCAGCCGGGGCGAGTATCGCTTGACGTCGATGCCCATGTCGCGGCCGACCATCAACAGCAGGCGGCGGGAGTCGTCGGCGTCGTAGATGGAGAAGTTGGAGTTCAGCCCGGGTAGCAGCGAGGCCTGGTTGCGCAAGATGCGCACGCAGGTCGAGTGGAAGGTCGACACCCACATGTTTCGGGCCCGCGGTCCGACCAGCTGGGCCACCCGCTCCCGCATCTCAGCCGCCGCCTTGTTGGTGAACGTGATGGCCAGGATCTGTCCGGGGCCGACGTCGCGGGCGCCCAGCAGATAGGCGATGCGGCGGGTGAGAACCGCGGTCTTGCCCGAACCCGCCCCGGCGACGATCAGCAGCGGGGCGCCCTCATGCAGCACGGCCTGGCGCTGCTGGGGATTCAGACCCTCTAGCAGATCGGCCGGATCTCCAGGCGCCCCGGAAAGCCCGTAATCCATCACCTGAACACTCATGTCGGTCCCAACTTACCGCCGTCGGCCGACAGCCCTTTGCGTAGGCGCGCCACGGGATGGCAGACTCTGTGACGTGCATGTGCAGCAGCGATTTTTCTACGGGTACCGGTCCGCGGTGCCCGTGGAGGCCTAGCTGCTCGAAACCGAGAGAGCCCCGCGGTCCGCATCCGGATCCGGGGCTCGTTCTTTGTGTGAGGCCCGGAGCGAATGAGACCACAACCCCCACACGATGAGGACGACATGACTACCGACGAACTCACTGAGGCCGACATCGACTCGCTGCGCGGCGAGATCGACCGCCTCGACGCCGAAATCCTGGCCGCGGTCAAGCGGCGCACCGAGGTGTCACAGGCGATCGGCAAGGTCAGGATGGCCTCGGGCGGCACCCGTCTGGTGCACAGCCGGGAGATGAAGGTCATCGAGCGCTACAGCGGGCCGCTCGGCCAGGACGGCAAGGACCTGGCCATGCTGCTGCTGCGCATGGGCCGCGGCCGGCTCGGCCACTGACGCCGGCCGATCAGGTGGAGCCGGCTCGGCCACTGACGCCGGCCGATCAGGGGGAGCCCTGGGCCGGGTACCGCTTCGTCCGGGACGTCGTCCCGTCCGGTGAGCACCGGCATGTGCATCTGCACAACCTGGCGATCGCCGAACTGCTCTTCGACGCCCGCAACACCTACATCACCGAGTGCGCGGGCCTCACGTGGGAGAGCCTGGCCGCCTCCGGTCGCACCCTGATCCTGCGACGGCTCGAGATCGACTTCGAGCGGGAGGTCCGCGCGGGGATCCCGCTGAGGATCGGGGTGCGGGCCGCGTCGCGATCGCGGCGCACCGTGACCTTTGAGGAGGCGGTGTGGAGCGTCGACCGGGCGGCCCTCATCGCCGTGGCGAAGTCGGTCCATCTCGTCGTGCGGGTCGATACACCCGGAGCCATCGAACTGCCCACCGATGTGGTTCAACGGTTTGAGTCGTACGAGGGCCGTCCACTGAGTTAGCGGGCCACTTGTCGGGTTTTCCTGCACGTGGCGCCCCCGGTGGCCATACTGCTGCCGGGAGATCCCGCCGGTCGCCTGGCAGATTCCCGACTCATCACCGCCGACGAACCGGGGTAGCGATGACCAACGACAAGGCTGCCCGGGTCGGTGTGGTGGCGGTTGCAGTGGGGCTCTGCCTGGCCGGCGCGCAGACCGCCGTGGCCACCGCGGACCGATCACCTGCGTCCGGCCTCTCCGACGACGCTGCGCCCTCCCCGCAGACGACCACACGGCCACCGGCCACTCCTCGCGGTTCGGCTGTCCCGCAACGGAACTCCGCCGGACCGTCTTCCCGGACCCGCTCTGCACCGCCCGCTCCGGCGCCGGCCGCCCGAGCGAAACGCCGGCCGTCTGCGCCGATTGTCCCGCCACAGGACGCGCAGATGGTCACCCCCGTTTCGGCGCGAGACTCGGCGCCCGAGATCGCCCCGCGTGGCGTTGTACCGCCTGCGGCGCCGGCCGCGTCGCTGCCGAGTTGGATCGCCCCTCAGCGTCCAGCGCCGGCCGTCAGGGCGTCCTCGATGTCGGCCGCTCCTTCCGGCACCGTGACCGGCGCCACGCCGAGTACCGCGGCCGACGGGACGAACGCGCCCGACACGCTGCCGCCGGGGTACGTCAACGACTATCTTGCCGGCGCGGTACTTCTTCTGCGCCGCAACAGCATTGGTCAGAGCACAGCCCAGCCGACCGCCTCCGTCACCGCGACCGAACCGAACGCCGATCCGTCGATCCGGCTGGCGGTCTTCGGCGATGCCGGCAACTCCTATACCAACGGGACCAACTTCTATTACGCACCCGGCGCCTACCGCCGCCTCGACACCGGAGCCAGCGGCCCGCTGCAGCAGGCGGTGGCGGAGATGATGCGCAGCTGGAACCCCAACGACGTCATCCAACTCGGTGACGAAAGCTACAACTCGGCCTCCAGCACGATGCTCGACTACAACATCGGCCAGTACTACAACAACTGGATCGCGCCCTACGCGCCGCCGGGCTTTACCCAACCCGGATCCATCTACACCGACGGAACACTTGGCGGCGTCCAGGCGGTATCGGGTAAGACCCAGTGGCCCTACAACCTTTACAACTACCCCAACGGTTTCCCCAACCCGACCGATCCCAGCCTGCCCGGCGGCAGCCCCGATGGGGTGAATCACTACTTCGCGGTTCCGGGCAATCACGATGAAGCCACGATTCTGGGGACCTACAACAACGCCAGCGTCAATCAAGAAACGTTCTCGACGAAGTACAACGGCCAGCCCATCGGTCCGGACGCCTACGACTACCAGAACAACATCATCAAAGAGCCGCCCTACCCGGAGAACGGCACGATCATCCCCAGCAAGGTCGGGAGCAATCAACCGCTGATCGACTACCACGCCTATCTCGGCGACGGGAACCCCGGCAATCTCAAGCCCGGCACCCTGAACATCGGAAAGGTGGATCCCAACGGCTACGGCATCTATTACGGCGTCAACCTCGGCGATGCCGGCGACGGACGGCCTCTCATCCATCTGACGATCATCGACACCAGCCGTCTTCTCACCGACGCCGGCTACTACAAGTTCAACTTCGCCCCCAATGCCCAGAACACGACGAGAGACCCCAATACCGGCAAACAGACCGCGGCGCTGACCAAGAATCTCGACTACGACGTCCGTGATCCCTCCCTGACCGCCGGACAGGCGTGGTTCCAAGATCCCAGCACACCACTCGACGCGCCGTCCATCGGCCGGGAGATGTTCCTGTGGGCCAAGGACGATCTGGAGAACTCCGACGCGGCATGGAACATCGTGATGGGCCACCATCCCGCGTACCACGTCGGCAATACCGATGCCAACGCCCAGGACAGCTACACCAGCAACGCGGCGGTTCTCGACTTTCTCCAGGGGTTGAGTGACGCCAGCGGGGCACCCCTGTTCGACGCCTACATGAACGGCCACAGCCATGCCTATGGGCGCGCGCTGGAGATGACGCCGTCGGCCGACGGGATCGGCACCGGCATACCGTTTTTCACGGTCGGCGACGGCGGCAAGTCGCTCGACGCACTCAACCTGGCCCCCTACGGCACGAGCGTGTTGTCACCGATCAACTACGACAACCTCGTCGGGGCCCTTGACGGCGCGCCCCTCTACAACTACGACATCAACAAGTACGGCACGACCGCCGATCCGAACTCCGAAGCCTCGGCTTTGGCCCCATACCAAGCCGGCAGCCCCACCAGCGTCGGGGTGAGCGGCTACTACTCCTACAGCAAGGTCAACTGGCCGGTGGGAACCGGCTACAACAAGATCACCGACCCTGCCGAGGTGGAGATCACCAGCGTCACAACCGATCCCATCACGGGGGTTCCGAAGAAATTCGACCTCACGCAGCCCACCTATCTCAGCCTTCTCAACCCAACCCAGAGCGATCTCTCCGGCCTGTACGGATACGGCTCGGGCGCCACACAGATCGACGCCGGCGACAGCTACCTGATGATCCACTACCAGACCGCCCAGCCCATCGATCCGGCCATCGCCCTGATCGGTCGCGCCCAGGGTGTGACGAGCTTCGATCCCGGCTCGCTGTTCTACAACCAGTGGTCGCCCAACAGCGCCAAGGTGAACGATCTGGGACTGTTCAGCTTCGACGTCGATGCCACCGGCTCGCTCACCAATGTGCAGCTGGTGAACAAGGGGAACGGCTACTTCGAGTCGGATCCCGCAGGCGGCGGCTATCTCGATACGACCCAGGATTTCGAGATCCTCGGCAACAACCCCACCAACCCGCTCGGATTCAGCAGCTCCGATCCGACCAGGGCGCTGGTGCGGCTGACCTTCAGCGGCGGCCAACTCACCGGAGTGGACCTGGTGAACAAGGGCTCGGGTTACGGGCAGGTCGCCAACGCAATCCTGCAGTGCAACAACTGCGGTACGAGCACCGTCTCCACCAACCCCGCAGTGAACAACTCCCTGCTGGTCGGTATCAACATCGACATCCAAGCCGAGTCCACCCTGTCCGCCAGCCGGCCCACCGGCAGCGAGCCCTATCACGACTGGTATCTGATGACCGACACCGGCGTGGCCGGCGTCAGCGCCACCGCCGGCGGGCCGTTCGGCGCGGTGAACCTGTCGCTGCAGCCCACCTCGCGGCAGGCCCGCACGATCCTCGCCGACACCCCGGTCACCACCGGCTACACCGGCAAGGGTCCCCAGCAGAAGTTCGCCGCACCGCAGACCGGCGGTCTACGCGTGTTCGACTCGCTCGGCCAGCAGGTCGGAACGGCGACCGTGCAGGCCGGATCGGCGACGGTCACCCTGACCCAACTACCCGCCCCGGGCGCACTGCATATCGCGTTCGACGGCGACTCCACCTCCAGCTACCAGGTCAACTTCCGCGCGATCACCGGCGCCGACAACGCCACGGTGGGCCTGAAGTACGGCAGCTGGACCGGACCCGTTCAGCAACAGGGATCCCAGCTGGTGCTCGCCGAGGCGCAGACTGTTCAAGTCACCCGCACGGACAGCGGCGCTGGACTGGTGAACTTCGGTCTCAGCGATGGCACCAAGTCAAAAATGCTGGCGCGCTGGGCTGTTGGCGCCAAGCCCGGTTCGCTTCAGGCCGATGATCTGTTCGTCACCGACCCCAGCGTCAACTGGCAGAGCACTGAGGGACGCTCGCAGGGAGGCGCCGGATCGGCAAAGGTGGCAGCTGGCAACTGGCGTCCCACCGCCTTCCAGAACGGCCGTGAGCTGACGTTGGTGAGCCTGCAGGTGGAGGCCAACGGAACCCTCGCCCGTTTCGCCGCCGGGAACCCCGACGACCCCAGCGACGACGTGCTGGCCACCTTCACCCTGCCCGGCACCGGACGGACGGCAACCGACCAGAGCGGCGTGCTGACCGTCCGCCGGCTATCCGGCAACGCAGATGGCCTGGCGCTCTACGAGGCCGATCCGGTCACCGGAGCCGTCGTCGACGGAAAGGGACGCACCTGGCTGCCCGGCCAGCTCGGGTATCTGAAAGCCGCCCTGGACAACTCACGTCAGCTGGGTCTCGTGCTGGGCTCCGACCAGATGCCCGGCTTCGGCGAGACAGCCGTGCGCACCGACCTGCCGCTGTCGACCGACCGCAACTACGGGGCGCTCCTGTTGGTGAACGGCAGCGAACACAATCTCATCAGCTCCTTCGCCAAGGCCAACCCGCTGCGGTCTCAGCAGTCCCTGAGCCTGGTTGCTCCCGGCCGCGGCGTGAGCTTCGGCTTCGAGGACAAGCGTCCGTGGCAGTGGGGCAGCGACCGCGATTTCAACGACGTCATCGTCACCGTCACCCCGGCGGTGCCGACGGTGACCGTCTGACACCCCAGATCGGCAACCCCGCCGCGATGACCGCGATCGCGCCGACTGCCAGCAGCGTGCCCGGAATCCAACTCGGCACGCCGCGCGGCGCGGCATCGAGTACCCGCTTCGGATAATCAGAAATGACGCCGTCGACGCCGAGGCCTCTCATCGCGTCGATGTCCTTCGGCTCGTTGACCGTCCACGGCACCACCGACAGGCCGCGGTCGTGGGCGTCACGGACGGACTCCGCGCTGAGCTTTTCCGAATCCGGCGACCAGATATCGGCGCCGGACGCGGCGACCAGAGCCGGAACGGAGCCGCCGTAGTCGCCGAGCCGAAGCCCGGCTGTCCAGCGCCCGTCCTCGAGTAGCGAGGTATCGGCCTCGGTCAGAGCGACGGTGGGTATTTCCGGTGCGATGCGCTGAACCTCTTTCAAGGTGCGCCAATCGAAACTCTGGATCGTGGTTCGCTGATCGACTCCCGCGGAACGCAATTCGTCGACCAGTTTGCGACTGAAGGTGGCCGGGTCGGGCGAGTCACCGGGATGGTCGGGCTCGATCTTGGTCTCGACGTTGAACCGCACCGCCGACCGGTCCCGGAACGTGTCGAGAACCTCGCGCAGGGTCGGCATGCGCGTTCCGTCGATCGGCCGCTGGTCCGGGAAACGCTTCGCATAGGCGCTGCCCGGGCGCAGCCGGCCGACGTCGAGCTGCTCGACCTGAGCGAGGGTCAGGGAGTTCAACGCAATGCCGTCACGGACCCATGCGCCGGACGCGTCGCGCACCAGATCCGGATTGAGGACGCTGTCGTGGGTCACCACCAGAACGCCGTCCTTGGTCACCTTGGTGTCCATCTCCAGGGTGGTGACCCCGAGATCGTCGGCGTAGGTGAACGCCGGGATGGTGTTCTCGGGCAGCATCCCGCGGGCGCCGCGATGGCCCTGAACGTCGAAGCCGGAGGCGGGGCGGAGTAGCAGAACGATGCCCGCCGCCAGCAGCGCGAGACCCACCAATGCTGTGAGCGCGCGGGGGATTCGCCCGGCCCGTGACGCTGCCACCGGGGCCGGCCTACTTCGTCAGCGCGATGTACTTGATGTCGAGGTACTCCTCGATGCCCTCGAAACCGCCCTCGCGACCGAAACCGGATTCCTTGACCCCGCCGAACGGCGCCGCCGGGTCGGAGATGACACCGCGGTTGACGCCCACCATGCCGGCGTTGATGGACTCGGCCACCCGCAACGCGCGGTCCAGCGACCGGGTGAAGATGTAGGCCGCCAGGCCGTACTCGGTGTCGTTGGCCGCGGCGACGCCCTGCTCCTCGGTGTCGAAGCCGACGATCGGGGCGACCGGACCGAACACCTCCTCCTTGAGGATGCGGGCATTCGGCGGCACCTCGGTCAGCACGGTCGCCGGGTAGAAGTTGCCCGGGCCGCCCGGCGCCTGACCGCCGACGGCGACCTTGGCGCCCTTCTCCACGGCGTCGTTGACGAGTTCCTGCACCGACGCGACCTGCTTGGGATTGACCAGCGGGCCGAGTTTGGTGGAGGGGTCCAGCCCGTTGCCGAGACTCATCTCGCCCATCTTCTTGACGAACTTGTCGGTGAAGTCGTCCAGCAGATCATTGGCGACGTACAGGCGGTTGGCCGCCGTGCAGGCCTCGCCGCCGTTGCGCATCTTGGCGAGCATCGCGCCCTCCACCGCGGCGTCGACGTCGGCGTCGTCGAACACCACCAGCGGGGCGTTGCCGCCCAGTTCCATCGAGGTGCGCAGCAGCGCGTCGGCAGACTGCTTGATCAATGCCTTACCCACCCCGGTGGAGCCGGTGAAGCTCATCTTGCGCAACCGGCCGTCCTCGATGAGCGCAGTGGTGACCTCCCGTGGCTGGTTGCTCGGCAGCACCGAGAGCACACCCTTGGGCAGGCCCGCATCGTCGATCAGCTTGGCCAGCAGCATCATGGTCAGCGGAGTCTCCTGCGCGGGCTTGACGATCATCGTGCATCCCGCCGCGAGCGCCGGCCCGATCTTGCGGGTTCCCATGGCCAGCGGGAAGTTCCACGGCGTGATCGCGTAACACGGCCCCACCGGTTGTTTGGTGACCGCGATGCGGCCCGTTCCGGCTGGGCTCGGGGTGAACCGGCCGTGAATGCGCACGGCCTCCTCGGCGAACCAGCGGAAGAACTCGGCGCCGTACTTCACCTCGCCCATGCTCTCCGGGAGCACCTTGCCCATTTCCAGGGTCATCAGGGTGGCGAAGTCGTCGGCGCGCTCGATGATCGCCTCGAACACCGAACGCAGGATCTCACCGCGCTCGCGGGCGGGGGTGGCGGCCCAGTCGGCCTGCACCGCGCACGCCGCGTCCAGTGCGGTGATCGCGTCGGCTGCCGTGGCGTTGGCCACCGAGATGAGGACCTCGTCGGTCGCCGGGTTGAGGACGTCGAAGGTCGACGCCGCCGGGCGCTCCTCACCGCCGATCCACAAGCCGGTGGGAACCGATGACAACACTCGCGCGATATCTGGGGTAGCCATACGTCAATCATCTACACCGTCGCGCCGGTGTGCGCATAGGGTCGGCGGAATGAGTGTTGACATCTCCACAACCCCAGCGTGGGCAGCGCTGAGCCGCCACTTCGACGAGATCGCAACGACGACCCTGCGGCAGTTCTTCGCACAGGACCCCGACCGCGGCCACGAACTGGCGATGACCGTCGGTGACCTCTACATCGACTACAGCAAGCACCGGGTCGACCGGGAAACCTTGACGCTGCTGGTGAACCTCGCCCGGGCGGCGGGCCTGGAACAGCGCCGCGACGCGATGTTCGCCGGCGAGCACATCAACACCTCGGAGAACCGGGCGGTGCTACACACCGCTCTGCGTCTGCCGCGCGACGCCGCTCTCGAGGTCGACGGCCAGAACGTGCAGGCCGACGTCCATGCCGTGCTCGACGCGATGGGCGACTTCACCGACCGGTTGCGTTCCGGGGACTGGACGGGTGCGACCGGCAAGCGGATCCAGACGGTGGTCAACATCGGCATCGGCGGCTCGGACCTCGGCCCGGCGATGGCCTATCAGGCGCTGCGTCACTACGCCGACGCCGGGATCTCGGCACGCTTCGTATCCAACGTCGACCCCGCGGATCTGGTCGCCAAACTCGACGGACTCGACCCGGCCACAACGCTTTTCATCATCGCGTCCAAGACCTTCACCACACTGGAGACGCTGACCAATGCGACCGCGGCACGGCGCTGGCTCACCGACGCGCTCGGCGACGACGCGGTAGCCAAACATTTCGTTGCGGTGTCGACGAACAAGAAGCTCGTCGAGGAGTTCGGGATCGACAGCGCCAACATGTTCGGGTTCTGGGACTGGGTGGGCGGCCGCTACTCGGTGGACTCCGCGATCGGGCTGTCGCTGATGGCCGTGATCGGGCGGGAGGCGTTCGCCGACTTCCTGTCCGGCTTCCACATCGTCGACCGGCACTTCGCCACCGCGCCGTTGGAATCAAACGCGCCGGTGCTGCTGGGCCTGATCGGGCTGTGGTACTCCAACTTCTTCGACGCGGAAACCCGAGCGGTGCTTCCGTATTCGAACGACATGGCGCGGTTCGCCGCCTATCTGCAGCAGCTGACGATGGAGTCCAACGGCAAATCGGTGCGGGCCGACGGCAGCGACGTGACCACCCGCACCGGTGAGATTTTCTGGGGCGAGCCGGGAACCAACGGCCAGCACGCCTTCTATCAACTACTGCACCAGGGCACCCGACTGGTGCCGGCCGACTTCATCGGCTTCTCCCAGCCCACCGACGACCTGCCGACCGCCGACGGCTCGGGCAGCATGCACGACCTGCTGATGAGCAACTTCTTCGCCCAGACACAGGTGTTGGCGTTCGGCAAGACCGCCGAGGAGATCGCGGCCGAGGGAACTCCGGCGAATGTGATGCCGCACAAGGTGATGCCGGGCAACAAGCCGTCGACCTCGATCCTGGCCACTCGGCTGACGCCGTCGGTACTGGGCCAGTTGATCGCGTTGTACGAGCATCAGGTGTTCACCGAGGGGGTGATCTGGGGCATCGACTCGTTCGACCAGTGGGGTGTGGAACTGGGCAAGACCCAGGCCAAGGCGTTGCTGCCGGTGATCACCGAGGACGCCTCCCCGCCCACGCAGTCCGACAGCTCGACGGACGCGCTGGTGCGCCGCTACCGCGAGGAGCGCGGCCGGGTTCGGTGAGCCGGAGGCGAACCGAAGCCCGGCCAGCCAGCACGGCCGGGTCGGCTAGGCCCGACTCAGCGCGGAACGTTGATGCAGCCGATGCCCGGGATGCAGCCGCTCACATCACCCGGGGTGACCTGACCGGACGGGCCGCCCGGAATGGATCCCTCGACCAGGCCGGGGCCTGCCGTTCCGGTCGGCCCGCCCGGGATCGCCCCGGCCGCCCCGTCGGGAGTCACCACGTTGCAGGGACTGCCGTCGGGGTTCACGCAGTCCGGCGGGTCCGCGACGGCCGGGGCCGCCCAGGCGAGCGCCACGACGGCGGCGCCCGCGAACACTGTCGATATGGCCTTGATCCTCATCGTTCCATTGTCGCCGCCACGGGTGGATCAGGCGAAGGGTTTGGTGAACCGCGGCGGCAGCGCCTTCAGCATGGCCACCAACGGAACCCACGGCCAGGCCGGAACGATGGCGCGGCCCTTCTCTTTCTCGATGGCGTCCACCATCTTGGCGACGCCGGTCTGGTTGTCAACCATGAGCATCGTCTTTGCGGTCCTGGCGGTCATCTCGGACTCGATGTAGCCGGGCTCGATGACGGTGATGCGGATCGGTCCAGAGGCGTATTCGGCGCGCAGCGACTCCCCCAGTGACGACACTCCCGCCTTGCTGGCCGCATAGGCGGCTTTGACCCCGCCCACCCCCTTGTTGCCCAGCACGCTGGAGATCAGCACGAGGTGGCCGGACCCCTGCTTCTTGAAGATCTCCAGCGCCGTCTCGATCTGCACCAGCGCCGACACCAGGTTCGTCTGGAGAGTCGCCTTGTTGGCCCACAGCTTCCCGCTGCCCAGCGGGGCGCCCTTGCCGATGCCGGCGTTGACGATCACCCGGTCGAGGCCGCCGAGTTCGGCGGCCAGCGCGGCGAACACCTCCGGCACCGTCTCGTGGTCGTCGACGTCGAGTTCGGCCACCGCGACGGTGATGCCCGGATATTGCTGCGACAGTTCGCTTTTGAGCTCCTGCAACCGATCGAGGCGACGGGCGCACAGAGCCAGATCACGACCCTTGGCGGCGAAGGCCCGGGCCATGCCGGCGCCCAGCCCCGAACTGGCGCCGGTGATGAGGATGCGTTGTCGGATTCTCCGGGCCCGGGTCATTTCAGCAGCCTGGACATCCGGCGGTCGGCGAGCACCTTGCCGCCGGTCTGGCAACCCGGGCAGTACTGAAACGATTTGTCCGCGAACGACACTTCCCGCACCGTGTCACCGCATACCGGGCACGGCAGGCCGGAGCGGGCATGCACCCGCAGACCGGAACGCTTCTCCCCCTTCAGCGTCGCCGCCTGCTGGCCGACCGAACGGTCGACGGCATCGGTGAGCACGGCGACCATGGCGTCGTGCAAGGCCGCGATTTGCGGATCGGTGAGTTTCGACGCCGTCGCGAACGGAGAGAGCTTTGCGGTGTGCAGGATCTCGTCGCTGTACGCGTTGCCGATGCCGGCGATCACCGACTGGTCGGTGATCACGGTCTTGATGCGACCGGAGTTGCCCCGCAGCACATCCGCGAGCTGCTGTGCAGCGAGCGCCAGCGCGTCGGGCCCGAGCTTGGCGATGCCGGGCACGTCGTTGGGGTCACCCACCAGCCACACCGCCAGCCGCTTCTGCGTACCTGCTTCGGTGAGGTCGAAGCCTTCGCCTTCTCCGAGATGAACCCGCAGCGCGATCGGTCCCTTGCCCGGCTTGAGCGGAGCGGCGCCCAGTCTGTCCGACCAGCGCAGCCATCCGGCGCGCGAGAGGTGGGTGATCAGGTACAGGTCGCCGGACTGCATTCCGAGGTACTTGCCCCACCGGTGGGCGCCGGTCACCTGGCGTCCATGCAGGGCGGTGACCGGCGGGTCGAAGGTCTTCAGGACCGACAGCGAGGCGACGTCGACGCGGTGCACGGTCCTGCCGACGGCGCGGCGGCGCAGATGATCGGCGAGTGCCTCGACCTCGGGGAGTTCGGGCATGCCGGCTGCGTTCCGTCAGCCCAGTGTGCGCTCGGCGTTACGCGCCGTCAGGCCGAACACCCAGCCGACGATCGAGAGCACGATGGCCGCCCAGATCGCAGTCCACCAGAACTTGTCGATGTGGAGGCCCCAGTGCGTGGTGTGGTCGGTGATCCACGCGGTGATCCACAGCATCAAGGCGTTGACCACGACGTGGAACAGCCCCAGCGTCAGGATGTAGAGCGGAATCGACAGCAATGTCACAACCGGTTTGATCAGTGCGTTGACCACACCGAAGATGACGGCGACGACGAAGATGATGCCCACCTTCTGCACGGTGGTGTCGCCGCCCACGAACGAGATACCCGGGATGATGAGGGTGACCACCCACAACGCCAGGCCGGTCACCGCGGCACGGACCAGAAAAGACCCCATGGGTCGATCATGTCACGCGCGCAGCAGGTAGGTGTCCATGATCCAGCCATGACGTGCGCGCGCGTCGGCCCGCAGGGCCGCGATCCGCTCACCCACCTCGCCCACGGTGCCGGCCACCAGGAGTTCGTCCGGGGTGCCCAGGTAGGCGCCCCACCAGATCCGGGTCTGCGGTGGGCAGCCCAGGAATGCGCAGTCCCCGTCGAGCAAGACCACCGCCGAACCCGACATACCCTTCTCCTGTAGTTTCCGTCCGGTCGTGATCAGCACCGGTTCGCCGACATCGTTCAGCGGAATGCGATGGCGTGCGGTCAGCGCCTGGATCGCGGTGACGCCGGGGATGACGTCGTAGTCCAGTTCGACGTGCCGGGCCACCTCCTCCAGGATCCGCAGCGTGCTGTCGTACAGCGACGGATCGCCCCATGCCAGGAATGCGCCGATGCCACCGGGTTCGAGTTCCTCCTCTATTGCCTTGGCCCACAACGCCGCTCGCGCCGCATGCCAGTCGGCGACGGCACGGGTGTACTCGCCGTCGGCGGCGCGGGTCGGATCGGGCAGCTCGACGAATCGGTAGGCGCCACCGATGATGAACCGGCGGCAGATCTCCCGGCGCAACGCCACCAGATCGCCTTTGGTCTCGCCCTTGTCCATGGCGAAGAACACCTGGGTGTCGTTCAGCGCGCGGATCGCCTGGGCCGTCACGTGATCCGGGTCGCCGGCGCCGATGCCGATGACGTGAATCGAGCGCACGCGGTCAGCCTAACGAGCGGAAGTCCGCGGGGCGCGGAGACGCAGCACAGTCCAGCGGCCGAGCAGCGCCGCGGCGAAGCACGCCCCCACCACGCCGGACACCAGCAGCGGCAGATGCCCGTCGGCGCCCCACAGCAGACCCGCCCACAGCCCGGCGATGAGGATGGCGATCCCGCTACCGCCCTGGAAAACCCCCTGGGCGGTGGCCTGCCGGCCGTCCCCGGCCAGCGAGGACACCCACGCCTTGCCGACACCGTCGGTGCACGCGGTGAACAGCCCGTAGACACCGATCAGCGCCCAGGCGACGGTGTGGTCGTGGGTGAGCCCGAGCCCGATGTAGCCGACGGCGAAGAACACCAGGCCGAAGCCGAAGACCGCCGAGCGGGGCAGGCGGTCACTGAGGAGTCCCGCCGGGAAGCTGGCAAGCGCGTACACCAGGTTGTAGGTCACGTAGGCCAGGATCACCGCGACGACACCGAAGCCGATCTCGTTGAGCCGCAACAGAAGCAGCGCGTCGGGGAAGTTCACCAGACCGAAGCCGACCACCACCGCGGTGACCCGCCAGAGCCGCCGCGGGAGTTCGCGGGCGCCGGCCAGCAGGGGCTGGCGTTGCGGTCGCGGTCCGGTCCGCGGTTTCTCCCACACCAAAGCGATCAGCAGAACCGACAGCACGGCCGGCACGATGGCGATGAAGAGCAACGGCCGGATCCGGTGGTCGAGCAGTTCGTAGCCGGCGAGCCCGATCAGCGGACCGAGGACCGCACCGAGGGTGTCCATGGTTCGGTGGAAGCCGAAAACCTTTCCGCGGTCAGCAGTTTCCAGGCCTTCGACGAGCAGTGCATCCCGGGGCACACCGCGGATGCCCTTTCCGAGGCGGTCGACCACACGTCCCGCCAACACCCCTGGCCAGGCGACCGCGATCGCCACCAGCACCTTGCCCAGGGCAGCCATGCCGTAGCCGGTGGCGATGAGCGGGCGTTTGGCGAAGCGGTCCCCGAGGGGGCCGACGGCGATCTTGGTCAGCGACGCCGCACCCTCCGCCGCGCCCTCGACCGCACCGACCACCGCCGGCGGCGCACCGAGCACCGCGGTGAGATAGATGGGAAGCAGCGGGTACAGCAGTTCGCTGGCGGCGTCCTGCAGGAAAGACACCGCCGAGAGCACCCGCACGTTGCGGGTGAGCCAGGCGCGGCTCACCGGTCGGCCGCCGCCGCGGGAGCGAGCACAAAGAAGTTCTCCTCCTCCTGCACGAAGTGCAGGCACAGCAGCGCGTGCAACCCGTACAGACAGGCGAGCAGGTCGTCGGACTGCTCCGGGGTCACCGCCCCGGCCTCCTCGGCGATCTCACGGTGGCTGTGCAGGCGCTCGGACAACCGGTGGATCTCGGCGTGCATGCGGCTCATCGTCACGGTGGCTTCAGCACTGCCCAGCGGCCGGGCCAGCGCCGGATACAACGCGCTGTCCTCGGCGTCCTCGTGCGGCAGCAGGGTGTGCTGCAGGAAGCCGTCGGCGGCCCGCAACGTCGCCAGCGCACCGTCGCGGTCGCCGGCGCTGACCAACTGCGCGGTGTCCCGCAGGATCGTCAGGTCGTCGCGCATGCGGTCGTGCTCGGCGGAGAACCGGCGTAACAACTCCTCGGTGCTGTGGCTCAGCGGCGTCGTCGCGCTACGGTCCGTGCGCAGCGCGCGCAGCGAGTTGAGGATCACGGCGAGATCGATGCCCTCCTGCAGCAACGCACCGACGGCCGGGGGCAACATGCCGACGGCGGCGAACCCCATGGCCACCAAGGACAAGCCCATGCCGACGCCCGCGCTCTGCAGGGCGATGCGGCGCGAGCGCCGCGCGATCAGCTTGGCGTCGGCCAGCCGGTCCAGCCGGTCGGCGGTCAGCACGATGTCGGCGGCTTCCGAACTGGCCGTCGACCCGCGGGCGCCCATCGCGATGCCGACGTCGGCGGCGGCCAGGGCCGGGGCGTCGTTGACCCCGTCGCCCACCATGGCCGTCACAGCGCGTTCGCTTTCGGCCCGGACGCGGGCCACCTTGTCTTCGGGGGTCTGCTGGGCGGCGACCTCGTCGAGTCCCAGCACCGTGCCGATCTGTCGCGCCGGCGCGGGCCGGTCACCGGTGAGCATGACCAGGCGGCTGATACCCGCGGCCCGCAACCGGCGCAGGGTGCGTGGGGCGTCGGGGCGCAGCGGATCGGCCAGCAGGATCGCGCCGACCAGGTCGCCGTCGACGCGAACCCAGGCGACCACCGCGCCGTCGAGGGCGGCCCGGGAGAGCACCGAGGCCGTCCAGTCGAGGATCTCGCCGTCCACCCCGAGGTTTCCGACGTGGACGCGGTGTCCGTCGACCATCGCCGAGACCCCGGTGCCGGCTTCCTCCTGCGCGTCGGACGGCATGCTCAAGGTCAGGCCGCGCAGCCGGGCCTCCTCGACGATCGCGGTGGCCAGCACATGCGGGGAGAGCTGATCGGCTGAGGCGGCCAGCCCGAGCACCTCGTCGATGGTCCAGCCCGGCGCGGTCACGATGTCGGTGCCGCGGGGCCGCCCGGACGTTAGGGTCCCGGTCTTGTCGAGCACCAAAGTGCTTGCCCTACCCAGTGTTTCCAGCGGACCACCCCCGCGGACAAGAACGCCGATGCGGGACGCCCGGGACAGGCCGGACACGATCGCGACCGGTGCGGCCAGCAGCAGGGGGCACGGGGTGGCCACCACCAACACCGCCACGGCGCGGGTCGCCGACCCACTGAGCAGCCAGGCCAGCCCGGCGATGGCCAACGCCAGGGGAACGAACCAGGCGGCCACCCGGTCGGCCAGTCGCACCACGGGCGCGGACTCGGCGGCCGCCTGCTTGGCCAACCGCACGATCCCGGCGTAGGTGCTGTCGGCGGCCGTGGCGCCGGCCCGGATCTCCACGCCGGCGCCGGCATTGACACTGCCGCTGCGAACCGCCTCCCCCTGGTCGTAGCGGACCTGCAGCGGTTCACCGGTGAGCGCGGAGTCGTCGATCTCGGCGAACTCCGACACCACCGTCCCGTCGACGGGAAGGACCTCACCGGGGCCGACGACCACCACGTCGCCGACGACGATGGCGTCGAGGTCGATCATCTCGACCCCATCGGCCGTGCGGCGCCGCGCAGTGCGCGGCACCCGGTCCAGCAGCGCGCGCAGATCCTTGGTGGCGCGCCGTTCGGCGGCGGCGTCCAGCGCCTGGCCCGTAGCCAGCATCACCGCGATCAGGGCGCCGGCCAGGTACTCGCGGACCGCCAGCGAGCCGACCAGTGACAACACTGCGAGAACGTCGACCCCGAAGCGCCCGGCGCGCAGCCCCGCGATCACCCACCAGGTCGCCGGGATGATCGCGGCCACCGTGCCGGCGATCCAGCAGTAGTCGGAGACCGTCGGGGACCCGGCCAGCCACGCGACGCCGCCGGCCGCCAACGCGGTCAGCGTGACGCCCAGCAGCAGCCACCGGAGATTAGCCATGATCGCCTTCAGTCTGGCAGTTCAGCGTCGGCTGCGCGGCGCACCCCGGCCAGGATCGGCTTGTAGTATTCGCCGAATGTCGACCTTCCAGGGCCTTCCGGTGCACGCACTGCTGGTGCATTTCATCGTTGTTCTCGCGCCGCTGACGGCGATTCTGGCCATCCTGTGCGCGGTGTGGCCGGCGGCCCGTCAGCGTCTGGTCTGGCTGGTGCTCGTCCTCGCGGTGGCGATCACCGGATTGACCCCGCTCACCACCGAATCCGGCGAATGGCTGGAGCACAACATCAAGAAGTCCGAGCTCGTCGAGAGGCACGCCGAATTGGGCGACACCATGGCCTATTTCGCGCTGGCTCTGCTGGTCGCCGCGATCCTGCTGGTCGTCGTCCACGTGCGCGCGAACCGGGGCCGTGCCTTCTCCACCGCGCTGTCCGCGGCGGTCAGCGTCTTCGTCGTCGTGGCGTCGGTCGCGACGGCGGCGCAGGTGTTCCGCATCGGCCACTCCGGCGCACAGTCGGTGTGGAGCAATGGCATCACGACCGCCCCGGCCGGCACCGCCGACAAGGACGAGAATTAGCGCCTAGCCCTCGGCGGCGTCCCTGACCGTCCCGGAATCATTGGGGCTCAACAGATTCCGCACCAAAACCTCCTGGTCTTCGGGGCTCTCCCGGCAAAAATTGCCTACGTGTGACGGCGGGGGTCAAACCGTCGACGCGAACTGGAACGCGTTCTACGATCGCACGGTGCGCTTCACCTATGCCGAGGCAATGACCGACCCGAGCTATTACATCCCGCTGGCGCAGGCCGCCGAGGCGGCCGGCTACCACGCGATGACGATTCCGGACAGCATCGCCTACCCGTTCGAGTCCGACGCGAAGTATCCCTACACGCCTGACGGAAACCGCGAATTCCTCGACGGCAAGTCCTTCATCGAGACGTTCATCATCACCGCGGCGCTGGGCGCGGTGACCAGCAAGCTGCACTTCAACTTCTTCGTGCTCAAACTCCCGATCCGACCGCCCGCCCTGGTAGCCAAGCAGGCCGGGTCACTGGCCGCGTTGATCGGCAACCGGGTCGGCCTCGGCGTCGGCACCAGCCCATGGCCCGAGGATTACGAAATCATGGGCGTTCCGTTCGCCAAGCGCGGCAAGCGGATGGACGAGTGCATCGACATCATCCGCGGGCTTACGTCCGGGGACTACTTCGAGTACCACGGCGAGTTCTTCGACATCCCCAAGATCAAGATGACGCCCGCACCGACGGAGCCGATCCCGATCCTCATCGGCGGACACGCGGACGCCGCCCTGCGGCGGGCGGCTCGCAACGACGGCTGGATGCACGGCGGGGGTAACGAGGACCTCGACGAACTGCTGGCCAAGCTCAATCGCTACCGCGACGAAGAGGGCACCGCGGACAAGCCCTTCCAGATCCATGTCATCTCCGTCGACGGCTTCACCGTCGACGGGGTGAAGCGACTGGAGGACAAGGGCGTCACCGACGTCATCGTCGGCTTCCGCATCCCCTACATCGTCGGCCCGGACACCGAACCGCTGGACTCCAAGATCCGCAATCTGGAGTGGTTCGCCGAGAACGTCATCGCCAAGGCGAATCAGTAGGTCACAGCGGGTCCCAGCGTGCCGCCCGCTTCTCCCGGTGCGCCTGCGCCGCTTCCAGCGGATTGTTGGTGAAGCCACTCAGTACCTGGGTGCGGTTCTCGATCTCCTTGGCGTGGCGCAGGCTCGGCGCGTCCAGTGCGGTGTTCAGCCCGATCTTGGTCTGCCACACCCCGTAGGCGTTGTTGGCCGCGATCGAGCGGGCCATCGCCAGCGCGGCATCCTGCAGTCCATCGGCCGGCACCACCTCGTGCACGAGGTGGATCCGCAGGGCCTCCTGAGCCTCGATGATGCGGCCGGTCAGCATGAGTTCGCGGGCCACCCCGGCGCCGACGATCCGCGGCAGCAAATAGCTGGTGCCCATGTCCATCGACGAGAGCCCCGCCTTGATGAACACCGATCCGAACCGCGCCGTCTGCGAAGCGATCCGGATGTCGCAGTGCAGGGCATAGGCCAGCCCGCCGCCGACGGCAACCCCGTTGACCGCGGCGACCACGGGGATGGGCAGCTCGTACAGCCGGGTCATCTGGTCGGCCAGCCGTACCTGCGCGTCGTAGGTGGTCTTGAAGGGCGCGGCGGCCGGCTTGGTCCAGGGCTGACCCGTCCCGCTGAGGTCGGCGCCGGCGCAGAAGCCGCGGCCGGCGCCGGTCAGGATGCCCACCCGGTACTCCCCCGACGCCAGCCGGTCCAAGGTGTCGTCGAGACCGTCGAGCAGGGTTCCGTCGATCGCGTTGAGGACCTCGGGCCGGTTGAACGTGACGCGGGCGATACCGTCGTCGGGGGCATCGAATTCGACTGCAGCCATGGGCCGACGATAGCCACGCAATCCCGCTACGGTGCTAGCCGTGGGCGATTATCGGGAGATCTTTGCGGCCAGCGTCAGTGAGCCGGAGGCGTTCTGGGCCGAAGCGGCCAGCGCCGTGTCATGGACCAAAGCGCCGCAGCGGATCCTCGACGACGACCACCCACCGTTCTACCGGTGGTTCCCCGATGCGGAGCTGAACACCTGCTTCAACGCCCTGGACCGCCACATCGAGGCCCGCGGCGATCAGCCCGCGCTGATCTACGACTCACCGGTCACCGGGTGCAAGCGGGTGTACACCTATCGCGAATTGCTCGACGAGACAGCGCGTTTCGCCGGAGTACTGCGCGGGCTCGGGGTGCAGAAGGGCGACCGGGTGGTGCTTTACATGCCGATGATCCCCGAAGCGGTGGTGGCGATGCTGGCCTGCGCGCGGCTGGGCGCGGTGCACTCGGTGGTGTTCGGCGGGTTCGCCAGCCACGAACTGGCCACCCGCATCGACGACGCACAGCCGACGGTGATCGTCTCGGCGTCGTGCGGCATCGAACCGACCCGGCTCATCGAGTACAAGCCGATGCTCGACCATGCGCTGACCCGGGCCGTTCATCAACCGCGGGCGTGTGTGATCTTCCAGCGCGACCAGCACCGCTGCGATCTCGTCGAGGGCCGCGACCACGACTGGACGGAGTTGATCGCCACGGCCGAACCCGCCGACCCGGTGCCGGTGGCCGCCACCGACCCGCTGTACGTGCTCTACACCTCCGGCACCACCGGCAAACCGAAGGGCATCGTCCGCGACAACGGCGGCCACGCCGTGGCGCTGCTGTGGAGCATGGCCAACATCTACGGCGTCGGGCCGGGCGAAGTCTTCTGGGCCGCCTCCGACGTCGGCTGGGTGGTGGGCCACTCCTACATCGTGTACGCGCCACTGCTGGCCGGGGCGACGACGGTGCTCTACGAGGGCAAGCCGATCGGCACTCCGGACCCCGGCGCGTTCTGGCGGGTGGTGTCCGAATACGGCGTGGCGGTGCTGTTCTCCGCACCGACGGCGTTGCGGGCCATCCGCAAGGAGGACCCGGAGGCCTCACATCTCGCCCGCTACGACCTCTCGTCGCTGCGGTATCTGTTCCAGGCCGGGGAGCGCCTGGACCCCGACACCTACCATTGGGCGTCGCAGGTGCTCGGCATCCCGGTGATCGACCACTGGTGGCAGACCGAGACCGGCTGGGCCATTGCCGCCAACCCGGTTGGTGTGCAACAGCTTCCGCTCAAGGCCGGCTCACCGACGGTCCCGATGCCCGGCTATGACGTGCAGATCCTGCACATCGACGGCTCCGGGTGCGAGCACGGCGAGGAGGGTGCCATCTGCATCCGGCTGCCGCTGCCACCCGGGACGCTGCCGACGCTCTGGGGTGACGACGCCCGGTTCGAGGCCTCGTATCTGTGTGAGCATCCCGGCTACTACCTGACCGGCGACGGCGGGTATCTGGACTCCGACGGCTACCTGTTCGTCATGGGACGCATCGACGACGTCATCAACGTCGCCGGGCACCGGTTGTCGACGGGGGCCATCGAGGCGGTGGTCGCCTCCCACCCCGCGGTGGCCGAATGCGCGGTGATCGGGGTGGCCGACGAGATCAAGGGGCAGGTGCCGCGGGGCTTCGTCGTCCTCAAGGCCGGGGCATCCCCTGATGGCCTGGCAGCGGAACTCGTTGCCGCGGTGCGTCATTCGATCGGAGCGGTTGCCTGCTTCAACGCCGTCGACGTGGTGGCCGCCCTGCCGAAGACCCGTTCGGGCAAGATCCTGCGCAAGACGATGCGGGGGATCGCCGACGGACACGACGAACCGGTTCCGTCCACGATCGAGGACGCCGGCGTACTCGATGCACTGCGGACCGTCCTTCGCGGCGCGAGGTGATGACAGCGCCGCGTCCCCGCGACGGAAATTGACATCACCGACACCTCCGCGCGGATAAGCTCCGCCGATGGAGGATGTGAGCCGCCCACTGCGTGATCGCGTCATCGCCGTCGAGAACGCCGACGAGGACATCGCCCGTGGACGGGAGCAGCGCAAGGTCGTGCCGCGCCGCACCCTGGCGCAACTCGTGCCGTCGACCCGGGACCCGGTGGAGATCCTGGTCGAGCAGAACCGCAACCGGCTGCCGGATCTGGTGCCGTTGCGATTCGCCCGGATGCTGACCGACCCGTTCTCGTTCTACCGCGGATCTGCCGCACTGATGGCCGCCGATCTGGCGAAGAGCCCGTCAAGCGGTATCGAGGTGATGTGCAGCGGTGACGCCCACCTGTCGAACTTCGGCGTGTACGGCTCACCGCAACGGACGCTGGTCTTCGACCTGAACGACTTCGACGAAGCGGCGGTCGCGCCCGCCGAGTGGGACGTCAAACGTCTGGTCACCAGCGCGATCGTCGGCGGGCGGCAGGCCGGCTACTCGGAGAAGGTGATCCGGCGGATTGCCGCCACCGCGGTGAGCAATTACCGCGACGGACTGCGCGCCATGCTGGACATGGACATCCTCGATCGCTACTACCTGCGTCTGGAACCGCAGCGCTACGTCAACAAGGTGCCGGGAAGCCTCGGGAAGGTCATTGCCTCCACCGCCCGCAAGGCACGGAAGCGAACCTCGGCGAGGGTCTTCGAACGGATCATGGAGACCGGGCCGGACGGACGCCTGCACCTCCGGGAGAACCCGCCACTGCTGCAGCACGTCGACGTCACCCACGAGGACGAACTCATCCACGCGTTCCGCCAGTACCTCACCAGCGTCCCGGCCGATATCGCCGTGGTGCTGTCGCACTTCGAGGTGACCGATATCGCGTTGCGGGTGGTCGGGGTCGGAAGCGTGGGAACCCGAAGCTATCTCGTCATCCTGACCGGCCCGCAAGGGACACCGCTCATCCTCCAGGTCAAGGAAGCCAACCGGTCGGTCCTCGAGGAATACGGCGGCCGGCAGCAACCGGAGTCGGTGGCTGTCGCCGAGGCGGCTCTGGGCCAGGGCATCCGGGTGGTCGCCGGCCAGCGGATCCTGCAGGCCATGTCCGACATCTTCCTCGGGACGCTGCGGATCGGCGGCCGGGACTTCTATGTGCGTCAGTACCAGGACATGAAGGGTTCGGTGGAAACCGAAGGGCTCGACGCCGAGACTTTCGGCGACTATGTCGGCGCGTGCGCGTACTCCTTGGCACGCGGACATGCCCAGAGCGCCAACGGCTCGCTGTTGCGCGGCTACGTCGGCGCCGGCGATCCGGTGGTCGAAGCGATCATCGAGTGGGCCTACGCCTACGCCGACAAGACGGTCGCTGATTTCGAGAAGCTCAAGGCGGCGGCGAAGGCCGGTCATATCGAGGTGGCGCCCGACCCGTTGCGGTGAGGTCCTGCGCGCTTCCCGGACCGTGTTATTCAGCGCAATCGGGCCTGTACAGCTTCGACGGTGTGCACCACCACCGCCGGGTCGTACAGCATCACGTTGTGACCGCTGTCGGCAATGACAGTGTTGCTCGCATGCAGGGCGGCGGCCAGCATGTCGTTGGCGCGGTGGATCTGCGCCCGGGTGTAATTCTCCGGTGTCAGCATCTGCGGTGGCACGAACTTGCCCGAACTCAGCACCGCGGCAGGGACACTCGGCAGGGGCGGGGCGTTCCCGATACGGCGGAAGGCGTCGTCGTAGAGCACACCTTCCCCGTCGGGGATGGGCGGCACGCGGCCGTCTCGGTCGAACGCGGCGTTCTGCGCCGAACTCCCGACCTGGGGCAGAAACTCCGAAACCGGGTCCACCATCACCAGAGCGCTGACGAGTTCGGGGTGCGTCCGGGCCAACAGGTCGGCGATCAGTCCGCCATAGGAATGCGCGACCACCACGAACGGACCTGGCAGCCGCGCTGCACCGATGAGCGCCACGATGTCGTCGACGTCGGCTGCGACGTCGTGTGGTTGCCCTACCGGCGTCGACCGGTCTGGCCCGTCCGGCCGGGTGTTCGGGCGGTCGTACGCGCACACCCGGCTGTGTTTGGCGAGCGTCGGCTGCACCGCATCGGGGCTCGGCCCGAGACGCGCCTGCTCGATGATGTCATAGGGGGACGACCGAATCGGATCATCCAGCGGGACAGCAACATTCCAGACCTCGGCGTAGCTGCCCTTACCCGGGATGATGAACACGGGCGCCGAGCCGCCGCCCTGGCAATCCAAGAACAGCGAACGACCGCCGCCGACCCCGAACAAGCCGTGCGGCGGTGGGGGCTCGGTGTGGTGCGCACAGCCGGCGAGAACCATCGCGGACAGGAGAAGCGCGATGTGGCGATGTGGCGTCATCACCGCGAGGCTACGCCCGGTCCGCGCCGGGCTGTGCAACCATTCAGAGTGGACGCAGGGCACCAAGCCTGCAGTCATCAAGGAGCGGCCAATGCTGTGGTGCGGCAGCTATCTGATCATCGCCGCCGTCGTGGCGATGGCAACCTTCCTTGCAGCGCAGTGGTTCCGCGAGGAACACGTTGCGGCACCGGACTGTTCGGGAGTGATGTCGGCTGTGGCGGGAATGCTGTGGCCGGTGCTGCTGGTGGGGATGACCGAACTCGCGGTGTTCTGGTGGGCGATTCGTGGCGCGCGGTACGCCCCTTAGGACGCGCCTTCCCTCGGGTCGATCGCATTCGATAGTTCCCAGGTGACCTCGCCCGGCGCCTTGTCCGGACGCAGACCGCGCCAACTCGGATGGCGCAGCCGGCCGTCGGAGGTCATCTCGCCGTAACGAACCTCGCCGACGAGTTCGGGCCGCACGTAGGTGACGTCCTTGGTCTCCTGGCGCGGCAGCGGCGGGGAGAACGGCGACTGATCGGTATGCAACGGCGCCAGAACGGCCTTCAGGGAGGCGAGGTCCTTGTCGGTGAATCCTGTGCCGACACGGCCGATGAAGCGCAAACCACCGTCGTCCGGGATGCCGAGCAGCAGGGCGCCGATGCCGCTGGATCGTCCGCCCTCGCCCTTGCGCCAACCGCCGATCACCGCCTCCTGGGTGTTCCAGTTCTTGTCCTTGATCCACGCCGAGGACCGCCTACCCGGTAGGTACGTCGAATCCCACTTCTTGGCGACGACGCCCTCCCACTTCCGTTTTCGTGAGTAGGCCAGTGCTTCCGGCCCGTCCCCGTCCAGCAGGGACGGCACGATCAGAGCGGTGCCGGCCGCGAAGGTCTCCAGCAGGCGCCGCCGGTCGCGGTACTTCACCCGCAGCAGGGAACGGCCGTCGAGGCTGAGAATGTCGAAGGCCCAGAACTCGATTCGGCTTGCCCGTGCGCGGTTCTGCATCTCACTGAAGTTGGGCACACCATGTGAGTCCAGTGCCACCACTTCCCCGTCGAGGATCACGTCGTGGTCGGCGAGGGTCTCGGCCAGCGACTGCAACTGGGGGTACTCCTTGGTGACGTCGCGTCCGTTGCGCGTCTGCAGGCGCAGCGTTCCGTGGTTGGCCTCCACGAGCATCCGGTAGCCGTCGAACTTGCCCTCGAAGGCCCACTGCTCCGACGTCATCCGGTCCACCGAGCCCAGTGTCGCCAGCATCGGCGCGAACCCTCCCAGCCGCGACGGGGCCGGCGCCGGATCGGCGGGAGCGGACTGGTCCTTCATGCGGTGCGCCAGCCACTGGTCGCCGTCGGTCTGGATCAGCGCATAACGGCCGGAAACACGGCCGCCGTGCAGATCGACGATCACCTCGCCACCCCTGGCCGCGTCGGGGACCCGGAACTTCTCGGTGTCATAGGTGCCGGAATCCCAGACGACCACCGTGCCCGCGCCGTACTCGCCCTTGGGGATGGTGCCCTCGAAGGTAGCGTACTCCAGCGGGTGGTCCTCGGTGTGCACGGCCAGATGGTTGACCGACGGTGTGTCGGGCAGGTTCTTGGGCACCGCCCAGGACACCAGCACGCCGCCGCGTTCCAACCGGAAGTCGTAGTGCAGCCGACGGGCGCGGTGCTCCTGGATGACGAACCGGTTACCCCGGTGACCGGCGTCAGAGGCGCGGACCCGGGACGGAACCGGTTCGGGAGTCTTCGTCGGATCCCTTTTACTCCGATAGGTCTTCAGCGCGTCGACGACGGGTCCGTCGAGACCCGCCAGCAGGTCTCCGTGTCGGGCGAAGCGGGCCAGCACGTCCTCGAACTGAAGCTGACCCAGGCCGGTGCCGGCGATCTCCTCCCAGCTCCGCGGCGCGGCGACGGTCGGAGTGTCACGGCCGCGCAGCGAATAGGGCGCGATGGTGGTCTTCGCCGCGTTGTTCTGACTCCAGTCCAGGAACACCTTCCCGACCCGCAGGCTCTTGGTCATGGTGGCGGTCACCAGGGTGGGCATGCTCTGTTCGAGTTGCTGGGCCACCCGCCGGGCCAGCACCACCACGCCGTCACCGCGAATCGGTTCGGCCAGCGGCACATAGAGGTGCAACCCCTTGCTGCCGCTGGTGAGCGGATAGACGGTCAGGTCGACGTCGTGCATCAATTCCCGGACCGCGTGGGCCACCTCGCAGAGCTGGGTCATGGTGACGCCCTCACCCGGATCGAGGTCGAACACCAGGCGGTTGGCCGGCCCGGGCCGGCCCTTGGCATCGAAAAGCCATTGCGGCACATGGACTTCCAAGGCGGCCTGCTGCGCGATCCAGGCCAGTCCGATGGAGTCGTCGATGATCGGGTAGGTGGTTTCGCCCGATTTGTGCACCAGGACTCCGCGGTGCAACCAGGCCGGCGCGGACTTTGCCAATTCCTTCTCGAAGAAGGCCGTCGCCTCGACGCCGTTCGGCCAGCGCTTACGGGTTGCCGGCCGGCCGGCGATGTGCGGCACCATGGCCTCGGCGATGGTCGTGTAGTAGCGGAACACATCGGCCTTGGTGGTGCCGGTGGACGGGTAGAGCACCTTGTCCGGGTTGGTCAGCCTGACCAACGGTCCCGTCGTCGCTCCCGGCGGCCACACGTCGATCACCACGTCACGGTATTACCCGCTGATACCGTGGACCAATGATCCGGTTCGTCGCCGCGGGACTCTTCGCGGTCGCCGTGCTGACCGCGCCCGCGGCCGGCGCGGACCCCCAGATCCTCGTGCCGGTGTGCGACGGTCAGGTGGCGCAGTCCGGCGCATGCACCGCCAATCCGCTCGAGGGCTTTTTCGGCGACGCGCTGGGAGCCAACCCGAACATCCCACTGGGGCTCACCCCGCTGAACCAACCGGTGGTGGCTCCGTTGGGCCCGGCGCCGCAGAACCTCCCCGGCAACCTGCCACTGGGCCCCACGCCCCCCAACGTGTCCGGGCGCTGAGACACCGAAAGATTCGGCGATTGCTGGGCATACTGGTCCCATGCGTTCCATCTGGAAGGGTTCGGTCGCCTTCGGTCTGGTGAACGTCCCGGTGAAGGTCTACAGCGCCACCGAGGACCACGACCTGAAGTTCCATCAGGTTCATGCCAAGGACAACGGCCGCATCCAGTACCGGCGGGTGTGCAGCGAATGCGGTGAGGTTGTCGAGTACCGCGACATCGCCAAGGCCTACGAGGCCGACAACGGCCAGACGGTGGTGATCACCGACGAGGACATCGCCACGCTGCCCGAGGAGCGCAGCCACGAGATCGAGGTGCTCGAATTCGTCCCGGCCGGCGACCTCGACCCCATCATGTTCGACCGCAGCTACTACCTCGAGCCGAACGGCAAATCGCCGAAATCCTATGTGCTGCTTGCCAAGGCACTGGCCGAGACCGACCGCGTGGCCATCGTGCACTTCGCGTTGCGCAACAAGACGCGGCTGGCCGCACTACGGGTCAAGGATTTCTCCAAGCGCAAGGTCATGGTGGTGCACACCCTGCTGTGGCCCGACGAGATCCGCGACCCGGACTTCCCGTCGCTGGACACTGATGTCGAAGTGCGGCCGGCCGAGCTGAAGATGGCCGGACAGGTGGTGGAGTCGATGTCCGACGACTTCCATCCCGAGCAGTACACCGACACCTATCAGGAGCAGTTGCAGGAACTGGTCGACGCCAAACTGTCCGGCGGCGAGGCGTTCGCGACCGAGGACAAGCCCGCCCGTCTCGACGAGACCGAGGACGTCTCGGACCTGCTGGCCAAATTGGAGGCGAGTGTCCGGCGGCGGCGTGAGGAGTCCGCCGCTCGGCAGCAGGCCGCCGCTGAGGAGCCTGAGCCCGCCGAGAAGGCTCCGGCCAGGAAGACGACGGCCAAGGCCCCGGCCCGCAAGGCCGCTCCCCGCAAGGCGCCGGCCAAGAAATAGAACGTGTTCCAATAGACGGGATGACGTGTTAAACACGTGAGGTGATCCTCGACAGATTCCGCCTGGACGGACAGGTCGCCGTCGTTACCGGCGCAGGCCGCGGGCTGGGAGCCGCCATCGCGGTCGCCTTCGCCGAAGTGGGCGCCGACGTCCTGATCTCCTCCCGCACCGGATCGGAACTAGAGGACGTCGCCGCGCAGGTGGAGTCCGCGGGACGGCGCGCCCACATCGTCGTCGCCGACCTGGCCCAGCCGGAGGCCACCGCGGCGTTGGCCGGCCAGGCTGTGGAGGCGTTGGGCCGGCTCGACATCGTGGTGAACAACGTCGGCGGCACCATGCCGAACACGCTGCTGACCACCACGGTCAAGGACATGCGGGACGCCTTCACCTTCAACGTGCTGACCGCGCACGCGCTGACCGTCGCCGCGGTCCCACTGATGCTGGAGCACTCCGGCGGCGGCAACATCATCAACATCAGCTCGACGATGGGCCGGCTCGCCGGCCGCGGCTTCGCCGCCTACAGCACCGCGAAAGCCGCTCTGGCGCACTACACCCGGCTGACCGCCCTGGACCTGTGCCCCCGCATCAGGGTCAACGCCATCGCCCCCGGGTCGATCATGACCTCCGCGCTGGAGATCGTCGCCTCCAACGACGCGCTGCGCGAACCGATGGAGAAGGCCACCCCGATGCGCCGCCTGGGCGACCCGGCCGACATCGCCGCGGCGGCGGTCTATCTGGCCTCGCCGGCCGGGAGCTTCCTCACCGGCAAGATGCTCGAAGTCGACGGCGGCCTGATCGTCCCCAATCTCGACCTGCCCATCCCCGACCTGTAACCCAACTCCATGGAGGACCCATGCCCACCCGCGTCGCCCAGATCGGCACCGGAAACGTCGGAACACACGCGCTGCGCTCGCTGATCACCAACCCCGACTTCGAACTCACCGGGGTCTGGGTGTCCTCGGAGGCCAAGGCCGGCAAGGACGCCGCCGAACTCGTCGGGCTCGACACCGCGACGGGTGTGATCGCCACCAACGACCTCGACGCAGTGCTGGCCACCAAGCCGGACTGCGCCGTCTACACCGCGATGGCCGACAACCGGCTGATGGAGGCACTCGAGGACTACCGGCGCATCCTGGCCGCGGGTGTCAACGTGGTGGGCAGCGGTCCGGTGTTCCTGCAGTGGCCGTGGCAGGTGATTCCCGACGAGATGGTTAAGCCCATCGAAGAGGCTGCGCGAGAAGGGAATTCGAGCGTCTATGTCAACGGGATCGACCCCGGATTCGCCAACGACCTGCTGCCGCTGGCGCTGACCGGAACCTGCCAGAGTATCGAGCAGGTGCGCTGTATGGAGATCGTGAACTACGCGACCTACGACAGCGCGACGGTGATGTTCGATGTCATGGGCTTCGGAAAGCCGATGGACGAGATCCCGATGCTGCTGCAGCCCGGCGTGCTGAGCATCGGCTGGGGATCGGTGGTGCGCCAACTGGCCGCCGGCCTCGGTCTGGAACTCGACGGTCTGGAGGAGATGTACGTCCGCGAGCCGGCGCCGGAGTCCTTCGACATCTCCTCGGGCCACATCGCCGAGGGCACCGCCGCCGCGCTGCGGTTCGAGGTCATCGGACTGGTGAACGGGGCGCCGGCCGTGGTCCTCGAGCACATCACCCGGCTGCGCGACGACCTGTGCCCCGAGTGGCCCCAGCCCGCCCAGCCCGGAGGCAACTACCGCATCGAGGTCACCGGCGAGCCCTGCTACGCGCTGGACCTGTGCCTGAGCAGCCCGAACGGCGACCACAACCACGCCGGCGTGCTGGCCACCGCGATGCGCATCGTCAACGCGATCCCCGCGGTGGTGGCGGCCAAGCCCGGCATCTGCACCACCCTGGACCTGCCACTGGTGACAGGCAAGGGCTTGTACGCTGCGACATAAGGGATTTCACCGGGTCCTTGAACCACGCGGGAGGGACACCATGGCGCGCACGCTCCTCATGGTTCCGCTCATCGCCACCGCGGCCTTCCTGCTGGCCCCCCCGGCAGCAGCCGTACCGGAATGCACCGACACCGCACCGAACACCCGGACCTGCGTGACCCACGGTCACACCGCGATCATCACCACACCCGACCCGGCGTTCACCAACCCGTGGCCCGGATGGGGATTCGGTTTCGGCACACCGGCATTCGGTCTGGGCCGCGGCGGCGTCTGGATCGGCATCTGAGGGTGGTGAGCCTCGCATCGAAGCGACCGGGGTGGTCACTGCTGGGACCGGCGTTCGTCGCGGCGATCGCTTACGTCGACCCGGGCAACATCGCGGCGAACGTCAGCGCCGGTGCGCGATTCGGGTTCCTGCTGGTGTGGGTCATCGTCGCGGCCAACGTGATGGCCGGACTGGTGCAGTACCTGAGCGCCAAACTGGCACTCGTCACCGGCAGCACGCTGCCCGAGGCGGTGCGTGACCGGACCGGTACGGCGGGGCGGATCAGCTACTGGGCGCAGGCCGAGTTGGTGGCCATCGCCACCGACGTCGCCGAGATCATCGGCGGAGCGATCGCCCTGCGACTGCTGTTCGAACTGCCGCTGGTGGTCGGCGGGATCATCACCGGACTGGTGTCGCTGGCGCTGCTCACCCTGGGCGACCGCCGCGGCCAACGGGTGTTCGAGCGGGTCATCACCGGGCTGCTGCTGATCATCACGATCGGCTTCCTGGCCAGCCTCGTGGTCAACCCCCCGCCGCCCGCCGCGGTGGCGCAGGGACTGCTCCCCCGGTTCGACGGCGTGGACAGCGTGCTGCTGGCCACCGCCATGCTCGGGGCCACGGTGATGCCGCACGCCGTGTACCTGCACTCCGGGCTGGCCCGCGACCGCCACGGACATCCCGCCGCCGGCCCCCGCCGCGCGCTGCTGCTGCGAGCCACCCGATGGGACGTCGGCATCGCCATGCTGGTGGCCGGCGGCGTGAATCTGGCCCTGCTGCTGGTGGCCGCGACCAACCTGCGCGGCCGCGCGGACACCGACACCATCGAGGGCGCCCACGCCGCGGTCGCCGACACCCTCGGCCCGACGGTGGCGCTGTTCTTCGCCATCGGCCTGCTGGCCTCCGGTCTGGCGTCGACGTCGGTGGGTGCCTATGCCGGGGCGATGATCATGCAGGGCCTGCTGCGGACGACCTATCCGCTGCTGGCCCGGCGACTCGTCACCCTGGTGCCGGCACTGCTGGTGCTGGCCAGCGGCGTCGACCCCACCCGGGCGCTGGTGCTCTCCCAGGTGGTGTTGTCGTTCGGGATTCCGTTCGCACTCGTCCCCCTGGTGCGCCTGACCGGCGATCGCCGGGTGATGGGCGACGACACCAACAGCGGCCTCACGACCGCCCTGGCCTGGGCGGTGGCCGCGCTGATAGTCCTGCTCAACGCCGCACTGGTCTGGCTGCTCATCACCTAGGCGAGAGATCTGCGTCACACACCCATCCAAGGCGATGACGGCTCCGAATCGCAGTCGTGGACACCGCAAAGACTCTCGTGGCAGCACCGATGACACCCGCGCTGTACCGCACCCGGGTCACCCATCTGCACCGGTCACCGGTCCGGCACTACGCCGAGCACCGGAGCTACGGCTGGTACGTCGACGTCGACGACCTGCCGCGGCTGCCGTGGTGGCTGCGGCCGTTCTCGCGGTTCGACGCCGCCGACCACTTCCACGGTGCGCCGGAGCAGACCCTGCGCCAGCGCGTCGACGCGGTCCTGGCCCGGCACGGCGTCCGGCTTCCGGGCGGGCGGGTGACCGCGCTGATCACTCCGCGTGTGCTGGGCAGGGCGTTCAGCCCGTTGAGCCTGTTCTGGTGCCACGACGCGGCCGGGGAGGTGCGCTGCGTGGTGGCCGAGGTCCAGAACCTCCGCGGTGACCGCACCGCCTACCTCCTGCCCGCCGCTGAGGACGGCCCCGCCGCGGTGTCCGAGGAGCTGCGCCATGCACCCTTCGCCGGCGACGACGGTTACTTCCTGGTCCGGTTGCCGCGGCCCGACGAGAAACTCGATCTGACCGTTTCCCTGCACCGGGACAACCATGCGGCCCTGGTGGCGACCTGGCGCGGGGCCAGACGGCGGGCCTCCCTCGCACAGGTGTTGTTGCTGCAGTTCACACACCCCTTCGCCCCGCAGATGGCCCGGCTGAGCTTGCGCGTCCAGCATCTCGTGCTGCGCTGGCACGGGCACCCGGCGGTCAAGCGCCCGGTCGCGGCGCAACCCGAACGCACCGTGCGACGTTCGGTCCGCAGCGCGGCATCCGGATGGGGGGCAAAGACCCATACCTGGGCGCCGTCGTGACCGACCTCCTTGACTGTCCGGCTACGCTTCGGGACGATGGCACCGTTTTTCCGAGGCGTGCGCCGGTGACCACCGCCGACCTCGACGCCCTGCTGCGCAGAGTGGCCCACCACGATTCGGCCGCGTTCGCGGAGTTGTACGACGCGACGCGCTCCCGCGTGTACGGGATGGTCTGCCGGGTACTGCGCGACCGCGGCTACAGCGAAGAAACCACCCAGGACGTTTATCTGCAGGTGTGGCGCACGGCCGAGAGCTATGACCCGGCTTCCGGCAGTGCACTGGCCTGGCTGCTCACCCTGGCGCATCGCCGGGCCGTGGACCGGGTCCGGTCCGAACAAGCTGCGACCCAACGCGATTCGCGCTACGGGGCGGCGACGGTGGAGCGTGATTCCGACGAGGTCACCGAAGCGGTGCTGTCCGGCGAGGATCGTCGCCGGGTGACGACCTGCCTGGACGGCCTGACCGACATTCAGCGCGAGTGCATCGAACTCGCCTACTACGAAGGCCTGACCTACGTCCAAGTGTCCGAGCGGTTATCGGCGAACCTGGCGACCGTGAAATCCCGCATGCGTGACGGGCTGCGGGGTCTGCGCAATTGCCTGGGTGTGCGGTGAGGTTGCTGCGATGACTCAAACATTCGACGACGATCTGCTCGAGCTCGCCGTTCCGTACGCTTTGGACGCAGTGTCCGACAGCGAGCGAGACGAGCTCGAGAGCCGGCTTGCATCCGCTCCGCTGCCCCTTACCGACGCGTTCTATGACGAGGTCCGGGCGGTCCGCGAGACGATGGCCGTGGTGTCGGCCGCCGACGCCGAGGAACCGCCGGCCGCACTGCGCCGGCGACTGCTCGCCGCGGTGGCGGCCGATGTGCCCGGCAACGTGCGGACTCTGCCGACGGCGCCCAGCTCAGGCCGGCGGTGGCGCACCACGCTGCTGTCCGCAGCGGCGGCGGTCGCAATCGGCCTGGCGGCCGTGGGCGTCGGCCTGGCGCTTCGGCCGACCCCGCCGGCACCTCAGTCCACCGCCCAGCAGGTGTTCGCCGCGCCCGACGTGCACACCGTCTCCGGCGCCATCCCGGCCGGCGGAACGGCGACGGTGGTGTTCTCCCGGGACCGCAACGCCGGGGTGCTGGTGATGAACGACGTACCGCCCCCGTCGCCCGGCACCGTGTACCAGATGTGGCTGGTGAGCCCGAAGGGTGCGTCGTCGGCCGGAACGATGGACGCCAAGGCGGTGTCGCCGTCGACCACCGCGGTGCTCGACAACCTCGGCGAGTCAACGAAATTGGCGTTCACCGTCGAACCGGGCAGCGGCTCGACGCAGCCCACCGGCACGGTGATCGCCGAACTGCCGCTCAGCTGATCGCGGTGGCCGGCGCTCGGGATAAGGGCTTCCGATTCGGGATCGGATTGCGGTCCATCAGGTCCGCCGAGCGGCTGCGCGAGAAGGTGCGGCGGTTCTCCGATCTCGGCTACGACGTCGTCCACTTCCCCGACCACCTCGGCGCGCCCGCGCCCTTCCCGGCAATGGTGGCGGCCGCCGACGCCGACCGCACGATCCGCGTGGGCACCTACGTGCTCAACGCCGCGTTCTACTCACCGGCACTGCTGACCCGCGACGCGGCCGACGTCGACCTGCTCTCCGACGGCCGGCTGGAACTCGGCCTGGGCACCGGATACGTGCGTGAGGAGTTCGAAGCCGCCGGAATCCCCTATCCCAGCGCCGCTGACCGCGTCAGCCACCTTGGCCGCACCATCGAGTACCTCAAGAACGTGATCCCCGATGTGCCCCTGATGATTGCGGGCAACGGCGACCGGGTGCTCACGCTGGCCGCACGGCACGCCGACATCATCGGCCTCAGCGGGGGCAGCGCAGGGTCACGTGCCCCGGACCCACTCGCCGATCGGGTCGCGCTCGTAAAGGCCTCTGCCGCAGAACGATTCGAGCATCTGGAACTCAACCTCGCCATCACCGCGGTTCCGACCGACGACTCGGGAATTCCGGATCTGAGGCTCACCCGCGCCTACGAACCCGGCAAGACCGATGACGAATTGCTCACCATGCCAAGCGTGCTCAGCGGATCGCCCCGGCATGTCGCCGACACCTTGCTGGAACGACGCGACCGATACGGAATCAGCTATTTCACCGTGCAGGACTATCATGGTGAGTACTTCGCAGAAGTGATCAACGCACTGAGTTGACATTTCCGGTATGCCGCGGCAAGGGGAACAGTCCGGATTCGGACTGAACGACATCCGGGACGACGACTCCGACGGCGAAAGGCGGTGACGAAAGTGCACCGAAGTGTCTCTGCAGCAGTGACCTCCCCGGGACGCGTGGCGTCCTGGATCCGCAGGGATTATCCGAAGGGTGCCCCGGAGCGTGGCCACAACTATCTGGTGGCGCTCTGCGGTATGGATTACGCGGCTCGCTGAACTGCTTCCTTCCCACCCACTGCGCGCCGAGCGGCCGGTGGCACCGGTAAAGTTCCACACCTGCCGCCCTCGTAGCTCAGGGGATAGAGCACGGCTCTCCTAAAGCCGGTGTCGCATGTTCGAATCATGCCGGGGGCACGTCGGTTGTCCTGCCACCCCGGGGTGATGGTCGGACTGTTCTGACCGTCCCGGCGGCCACCTCTGATTGGGGAATGAAGGGTTGTCACACCGATCCGGCCACGAATCCCAGACACCGACCCGCGCACGTGGCGTGCCCCGCGGGCTCCGAGCCGTCCTGACCGTCGTCGCGGTGCTCTGCCTGATCATCAGCGCGCTGGGGGTCGTGTTCCGCATCCAGCCGGTGTCGAGCATGCCGCGCCTGATCGTGGCGGTCGGCGCGACCTTCATTCCGATCCTGGCCCTGCTGGGGCTGCTGCTGGCGATCGCCTGCCGGCGCCGGATCCTGGCGATCATCGGCGTGCTGCTGTTGATCGCGACGACGGTGGTCCAGATGTCCTGGTATTTCGCCGGCTCGCCGAAGCATGTCGACCGGGCCGCCGACATCCGGATGCTGGCGTCGAACATCCGCTACGGAAGGGCCGAGCCGGGCGGGTTCGTCGAGCTGGCGTCCCGGAACGCCGATGTGGTCTCGGTGGTGGAACTGACCCCGGAGGCCGTTGAACGGTTCAAAGAGGCCGGGATTGAGACCACGTTCCCGTACTCCTACCTTCGGCCAGGACCCGGGGCCGGCGGCATCGGCATCTGGAGCCGCTATCCCCTCACCCCGGTGACAGTGCCGGGGCACCGGGGCGCCGGCATGCCAGCTGCTCGGATTCAGCTGCCTGGTGTTCAGCTGGAGCCCATCGTGGCCGCCGTCCACGTCTATTCACCGCTCGCCGGCGACCAAAACACCATTGAGGACTGGAATAACAGCATGGCCAGCGCCAAGGCGCAGCTGGACAATTTCGCAGAGGAGGCCGGACCCGGTGCGGTGCTCGTCGGTGGGGACTACAACGCCACACCCAATATGCGTCAGTTCCGCGACCTGCTCACCAATGGCTACCGCGATGCCGTGGAACAGACGGGATCGGGCTTCGGCCCGACCTTCAAGGCCGATATCGCCCTTCCTCCGGTGATCACCATCGACCATGTCCTGACCCGCAACGCCTTCGCCTCGACGGCCAAGACCATCACGGTCCAAGGCTCCGACCACCGCTCGCTGCTCGTCACGGTTCAGGTGCCGATGGACGCGGGCGGCTGACGTGCCCTGGGAGCCGACGGGGCCGCCTCCCCTCAGCGGCCGTCCAGACTCTGGGCCACCGCGCGCAGCGGCGCAGTGGTCATCCCGGACCGCAGCGCGAACGGAAACGCCAGTGCGAGAACGACTGTCAGCGACAGCGCCGGGATCAGGCACCAGATGTAGATGAAGATCGTGCTCGAGCGGCCGGACGTCACCGTCGTGATCCCGAGGATCACCGTGACCACCACCCCGACGACGAACAGCAGCGCCGCGAGCGGCCGCGGCAGTGAACGGTTGGCCACCGCCGAGACCGCCGCCGCCGAGGAGACCAGATTGGACGCCGTCGTCAACAGATTCGGCGCCCCCTTGACGCCCGACCCCGGGCCGTAGACATAGGCCGTCAGGGAATCCTCGAAACTCTCCAGCACGGCAGCAGACGGCAGGTTCGTCGTCTCGCCGCGGGCCAGGAGATCGTCATCCTGGCCGGCCGCCGTCGACGCATACGCCTTCAGCTTTTCCATGAGTGCCGCCGACGCCGTCGAGTCGGGGATGTTCCGGATCTCCCATGCCATTTGGTGGATCGCCGCCGCCTGTTGCTCGACGGCGTTCTGTCCGGCCGTCACCGCGCCCCAGCTGATCGAGATGGCGAAGCCGATGAAAAAGGCGAAGGTGGCCGATATTCCCGTCAGCAGGTTGGTGGCCTGCTCACTGAGCTCCTCGCGCACGTCCTCGCTGAATCGTCGCCGCACCAGACGGCGGGCGCCGAAGCTCACCGCCAGGAAGACGGCGAACAGCACCGCGGCGATCGCCACCGGCGGCAGGGAGATGATCAGATCTCGCATCCGCGCAAGTTAGCAAGGCGACACCGCCGCTGCCGCCATTCCGCCACTCTCTTAGTTGTAGTAGCTTCGAGGCGATGACGAACGTCTGGATTCTCGGCGGCTATCAGAGCGACTTCTCCCGCAACCTCACCCGCGAAGGCCACGACTTCGCCGATCTCACCCGTGAGGTCGTCGATCAGACTCTGGCCGAGGCGATGATCGACGCCGTCGACATCGACGTGGTGCATGTCGCGAACGCGTTCGGGGAGATGTTCGCCCGCCAGGGCCACCTCGGCGCCATGCCGGCAACCGTCCACGACGGGCTCTGGGACACCCCGGCCACCCGGCACGAGGCGGCGTGCGCCTCCGGCAGTGTCGCCGCATTGGCCGCCATGGCCGACCTGCGGGCCGGCCACTACCGCACCGCCCTGGTCGTCGGCCTGGAACTGGAGAAGACCGTGCCGGGCGACCTGGCGGCACAGCATCTCGGGGCCGCCGCCTGGACCGGCCACGAGGGCCGGGACGCCACCTATATGTGGCCCTACATGTTCAACCAGGTGGCCGAGGAGTACGACCGCCGTTTCGGCATCGACGACGCGCACCTGCGCGCCATCGCCGCGGTGAACCTCGCCAACGCCCGGCGCAACCCCAACGCCCAGACGCGCGAGTGGCGGGTTCCCGACCTGGCCGCCGTGGGCGACGACGACGAGATCAACCCGCCCATCGAGGGCCGCATCCGCCGCTTCGACTGCAGCCAGATGACCGACGGCGGGGCGGGCGTGGTGCTGGTCAGCGACGCCTTCCTGGCCGAGCATCCCGGCGTCCGCCCGATCGGTCGGATCGAGGGCTGGGGACACCGCACCGTCGGACTCGGTCTGCGGCAGAAGCTCGACCGCGACGCCGGAAACCCCTACGTCGTCCCGCATGTGCGGTCCGCGGTGCAGGACGCCTTCGGCCGCGCCGGACTCGACATCGACGGCATCGACGGCTTCGAGGTGCACGACTGCTTCACCCCCAGTGAGTATCTGGCAATCGACCACATCGGACTGACCGGGCCGGGTGAGTCCTGGAAGGCCGTGGAATCCGGCGACATCGAGATCGGCGGCCGCCTGCCGATCAATCCCAGCGGTGGACTGATCGGCGGCGGACACCCGGTCGGCGCCACCGGTATCCGGATGGTGCTGGACGCCGCCAAACAGGTCAGCGGGTTGGCCGGTGACTATCAGGTCGACGGCGCCCGCCGGTTCGGCACCCTCAACATCGGCGGAAGTACCGCCACCACAGTCAGTTTCGTGATCGCAACCGCCGAGGAGAGCGCAGCCTGATGGACGTCGAAGTAGTCGGAAAGTTCCTGTCCACCCTGCCCGAGGACGACGACCACCCGTACCGGACCGGGCCGTGGCGGCCGCAGACCACCGAATGGCGTGCCGATGGCCTCACGGTGGTCGAGGGCGAGATCCCCGCCGACCTTGACGGGATCTACCTGCGCAACACCGAGAACCCCCTGCATCCCGCGCTGAAGTTCTACCACCCCTTCGAGGGCGACGGCATGTTGCAGATCGTCGGCTTCCGGGATGGGAAAGCGTTCTACCGCAACCGTTTTGTGCGCACCGAGGCCTTCGAGGCCGAGCAGGAGGCGGGCGGTTCCCTGTGGCCGGGAATCGCCGAGCCGCTGTCGCTGGCCAAAGCCGACCACGGCTGGGGAGCCCGCACCATGCTCAAGGATGCCTCGAGCACCGACGTCGTCGTGCACCGCGGAACCGCGCTGACCAGTTTCTACCAGTGCGGTGACCTCTACCGGGTCGACCCGTACAGCGGAGAGACGAAGGGCAAGGAGGACTTCAACGGAGGCTTCCCGTTCGACTGGGGCGTCTCGGCTCATCCGAAGGTCGACGAGCGAACCGGCGAGATGTTGTTCTTCAACTACAGCAAGCAGGCGCCATACATGCGGTATGGCGTCGTGGACGAGAACAACACCCTGGTGCACTACACGGATGTGCCGCTGCCCGGGCCACGCTTGCCGCACGATATGGCGTTCACCCGGAACTACGCCATTCTCAACGATTTTCCGCTGTTCTGGGAACCGGAACTGCTGGAACGCGACCTGCACGTCGCCCGTCTGCACCGGGAGATGCCGTCGCGTTTCGCGGTGCTTCCACGCCGCGGTGGAGCCGACGAGATCATGTGGTTCGATGCGGATCCCACGTTCGTCCTGCACTTCACCAACGCCTACGAGGACGGCGACGAGATCGTGCTCGACGGCTTCTATCAGGGCGATCCCGAGCCGACCGACAACGGCACCGGAACCAAGTGGCAGCGGGCGTTCCGGTTCCTTGCGCTGGACCGGATGCAGACCCGGCTGCACCGCTGGCGGTTCAACCTCCGGACCGGGGAGACCCGCGAAGAACCTCTGAGCGAGAACATCTCCGAGTTCGGCATGATCAACGCCACCTATGGCGGCGAGCCCTACCGCTACGTCTACGCAGCCACCGGCAAGCCGGGTTGGTTCCTGTTCGACGGCCTGATCCGCCACGACGTCGTCAGTGGAAGCGAGGAGCGCATCAGCTTCGGTGACGGCGTCTACGGCAGCGAGACCGCGATGGCGCCCCGGGTCGGCAGCCGCGGTGAGGACGACGGCTACCTGGTGACACTGACCACCGACATGAACGACGACGCGTCCTACTGCCTGGTGTTCGATGCCGCCCGGATCACCGACGGCCCGGTGTGCAAACTGCAACTGCCCGAACGGATTTCCAGCGGAACGCATTCGACCTGGGTGGCCGGCTCGGAAGTCCGGCGCTGGCGCGAAACCGACTCGGCGGCGCAGGCCGTCGGCCTGTAGTGCCGCTGGAGGACCGTCCCACCAAGCTGGAGCCCGGCGACACCAATGCCATCGGGCGCATGCTCGGGGTGCTAGGCGACGAGTGGAATCTGCTGATCATCCAGCAGGCGGTGATGGGGGCCGCTCGGTACACCGAGTTCATGTCCCGGCTACCGATCTCCAATTCCGTTCTGTCCAAACGCTTGCGGATGCTCGTCGGGGAGGGCCTACTCACCCCCGACTACGCGACCACCGCCCGCAGCCGGTCGCTGTGGCCCGTCCTGGTGTCGATATGGCAGTGGGAGCGGATGTGGGTGACCGAGCATCAGGAACTTCTGCCCGCCATGCGGCACGCCCGATGCGGACACCTGTTCTCCCCACTGATGCGCTGCACTTCGTGCGGCGCGACCGTCGGCGACGACGGAATCGAACTCGCGCTCGGCCCGAGCGGGCAGTGGTCGCGGTTCGCGCCGACGGCCACGACGCGACGGCGATCGGAGTCCGACGCGACGGCGCGGCAGGCCGGGCTGTTCCCCCAGACCATGTCCGTCCTGGGCAACAGGTGGGCGGCGGCGCTGCTGGTCTCGGCCTTCCTGGGCACCACCCGCTTCACCGACTTCCAAGCGCAGCTGGGCATCCCACCGAGCCTGCTCACCGAGCGGCTGCAGACCTTCGGCGATATCGGTGTGCTGAGCGCGGTTCCGGCCGACGGATCCGAGCGCGCCGCCTACCGGCTGTCGGGCAAGGGCCGCGCGCTGGCCGGCGTGCTGGTGACCGCACTGCAGTGGGCGCAGAGGTGGTTCGCCGCACCGGACGGCGCGGCCGTACTGGTTCGCCACCGCGACTGCGGCAGCCTGCTGGGCGCCGAACTGGCCTGCGACCGGTGCGGGGAACGGCTCTGCGGCGCCCAGGTCGACGTCACGTCGGCGGAAGCAGCTGGAATCCCTTGAGGATCTCGCCGGTGTCCTTCTGGTACGTCGGATCGTCGGGCTTGATCGTCTGCACCGTCAGCGTCGCGACATAGTTCGCATCACCGGCCCGGTAGACCGTACCCAGCGAGGTCGCCTTGCGGGGCGGGATGGGGGGGATCTTGGGAGACAGCTTGATCTCCGGGGTGGTGTAGGTGGAAGACAACGCCGGAGCGCCACAGACTTTCGTCGTAGTGCTCGTCACATCGGTGAGGTTGAGCTTCTTGGTCAGCTGCTCCTGCTGCGCCTGCAGGATCTGGTCGGGCTTGCCGAGGTCGCCGGCCACCTTCTGCAGGGTCACCACCGCGTTGGGGGTGAAGCCGTCGGCGGTGAGTGCCTCATTGCGGATGGAGAACCGGATCTGCTCGGAGTCCATCTTGGTGCTGCGCTCCCAGCCGGGGGGCACCGGAATGCGCAACTTCGGCTCCTGGTCGGTGCGCGTGGGGATGTCGGTCAGCGCAGCCGACACCGTCTCACACTTGTCGGCGGTGGGTTTGCTGCTCGAGCACCCGCCGATGGTGATCGCCAGCGCGGTCACGAGCACGGCGGCGAGCACCGGTTGGACACGTCCTTGTGTGCGCATCTGCTTCCCTTCGAAACCCGCCACAGCCTACCGGCGGACGCACCGTCCGCCGGTCATCTGCTGACCAGCGTCGACACCACGGCCCACGCCGAACAGCCCACCACCCCGGCGATACAGACCGCGCCGATGTAGAACCCGTAGCCGACGCCGACCGGGCCGGCGACACCTGTGCGCAGGTACCACCAGGCAAGTACCCCGACGAGCACCGAAACGACCAGCGCCGCCACTGCGGCCGGCCGCTGGGTGAGACCCCGGGCCACCATGGCGCCGAGGACGATCAGCACCGAGGAGAGCAGAACGATCAGCTGCCCGGCACCGAACCGCGCAGGCAGTGTGATGCTGCCCAGCGTGCCGCCGATGGCGCTGGCCCTGCCGCCACCGTCGGCCGAGGTGGTGAGCCACGGCAACCAGGAACTCACCGTCAGGCCTGCGGCGAACAACGCCACCAACCAGCCGGGTTGCAGGCGTGCCATGACCGAAAACCCTAGCGGTTGCGGTCCGCAGGCCGCTTTTCGAAGTAGCGTTTGCCCATGCGCGGTCACATCATCGTTCTTGGTGACGACGCACTCGCGATGCGGATCATCGACGAGCTGAGCGACGCCGAGTTGTCGGTGGTCCCGCTGACCAAGCCCAACGGTCTGGAAGCGGCCGGGGTGGCGAGCGCCCACGCGGTGATCGCCGCCTCCGGGGACGACGCGGTGAACCTCGAGGTGGCCCTGCTGTCGCGGCAGGCAAACCCCGAAGTGCGGGTGGTCGCCCGGCTGTCGAACAGCGTTCTGTACCAAGCGATGACCGATGGCATCGGACCCGGCGCCGTGCTCGACGTCGCCGATCTGGCCGCGCCCTCGGTGGTGGAGGCGCTGCTGGGACGGACAGCCCACACGATCACGGCCGGCGGTGTGGATTTCGTCGTCGCGACCGACACCGCGCCGCATGACGGCACCCTGCGACAGCTCTACGGCCGGCTTGCACCCGTGGCGGTGATCCGCGGCGGCAACGCCCCCGCGCCCGGCGAGGTCATCGCCTGCCCCCGCCTGGACGAAGAGATCTACCAGGGCGACAACACCACCCTGATGGGGCGGGCCGACGAACTGACCGCCCAGGGGCTGCGGGTCGGCGGCCCGGGCGAGGGGCCGGTCCACCGATCCGCCCCGGTGCGGGCCTTCGACAGTGCCCGCGCGTTCCGCGACGACCTCAACCCGATGTTCTTTCGCGCCGTCGCCGTGGCCGCTGCGCTGTTGTTCGGTTCGACGCTGCTGCTGCGTTTCGGATACCAGCCGCAGATGGGCTGGGTCGACGCACTGTCGTTCGCGACCGAGACCATGACCACCGTCGGCTACGGCGACTTCCACCTCCTGGACCAGCCGCTGTGGCTGCGGCTGTGGGGAGTCGTGCTGATGCTCAGCGGGATCGGGATGATCTCGGTGACCGTCGCCTTCATCGCCGACGTGCTGTTGTCGCGCCGTCTGTCCCAGGCGGCCAACCGGCAACTGGTCAGCCATCTGCGCCGCCACTTCGTCGTCGTGGGCCTCGGGTCCTTCGGCGTCCGGGTGGCCAGCATGCTCAAGGACAACGGGCACGCCGTCACCGTCATCGAACGCAATGAGAACAACCGCTACATCTCCGAGATGGAGCAGCTGAAGATCCCGGTGATCGTCGGCGATGCGACCCTGCCCACGACGCTGGCCGCAGCCCGCGCCGACCGCGCCCGCGCCGTCGCCGTCCTCACCGAGGACGACATGGTGAACATCGAGACCGGCCTGGTGCTGCGTCAGATGACCGGCTCCGCACCGGGCACCCGGACGCCGATCGTGTTGCGCATCTACGACAAGGCGCTCGGCACCGCCGTCGGTCACCGGCTGGACTTCAACCACGTGCGGTCGACCGTCGACCTGGCCACACCGTGGTTCATCGGGGCCGCCATGGGCCTGGACGTACTGGGCACCTTCTCGGTGGGCCAGCAGTCCTTCATGGTGGGCGGCGTGGTGGTGCAGCCCGGCAGCGAACTCGACGGGATGCGGATCCGCGAGCTGTCCACCCAGACCCGCGTGATCGCGATCGCGCGCGGAGACAGCCCGCCGGAGTTGTACCCGCACCTGGACACGAGGTTCGAAGCCTCCGAGACCGCCTATCTCGTCGGCCCGTACCACGAACTTCTCAGCACGCTGCGCAAGGGCCAGTCGGGCCATCCCCGCCGGGCGCACCCGCCACTGAGCATCGCCGAGGGGCTGGGCCTCAGCGATCCGTTCTAGAGACACCCAGCACGGCTAAGGCGTTGTCCTTCAGGATCATCGGCAGCACGGCCGGATCGATGTCGAGGGCGTCGAAGTCCCGGCGCCACCGCTCGAGGGTGATGTAGGGATGGTCGGTGCCGAACAGCGCTTTGCTTCTCAGTTGACGGCCCAGCGCCCGAATGAGTTGCGGCGGAAAGTATTTCGGCGACCACCCGGACAGGTCGATGAAGCAGTTCGCCTTGTGCGCGGCGATCGCGATCTGCGCGTCCACCCACGGCACCGCCGGGTGTGCCATCACGATGGTCAGCTCGGGGAAGTCCGCGGCGACGTCGTCGAGCAGCATCGGGTCGGAGTAACGCAGCTTGATGCCGTACCCACCGGGCAGCGCGGATCCCAGGCCCGTCTGCCCGGTGTGGAACAGCGCGGGCACGCCGGCGGCGGCTATCGCCTCGTACACCGGGTAGAACCTGCGGTCGTTGGGTTCGAAACTCTGCAGGCTCGGATGGAACTTGAATCCCCTCACACCGTAGTCATCGGTGAGCTCGCGTACCCGGCGCACCGCGTCGCCGCGCCACGGGTCGACGCTGCCGAACGGGATCAGCACGTCGTTGTTGCGGGCCGCGCCCGCGATGAGCTCCTCAATCGAGTTGGGAACGTGCCCGGAGGCGGTGCGGGCGTCGACGGTGAACACCACCGCCGCGGTGTTGTGCCGGCGGTACTGCTCGGCCAGCTCATCCACCGTCGCCGCATGACCCGGATCGAGTTTGAAATACCGCCCGGTGGCCTCGGCGAGATCGGGGGCGTAGGCGCCGTGGCCGTGGGAGTCGACCTCCACGTGAGTGTGGATGTCGATGGCGTCGACGGCGTCGAAGTCGATGCCGCATTCGTACCTGTCAGCCACCAGAATCAGGCCGAGGCAAAAGTCGTGACGAAACGGTTCAGGGACTCCTGGATGTCGCCGCGCAGCGCCGCCGCGACGATCATGCCGATCGGCCCGAACAAGGCGGGACCGCCGAGATGGACGTCCATGGTGACGACCGAGGCGGCCCCGCCCGTGCCACCCGGGCGGACCTTGCCGATCAGTTTGACCTTCACACCGCCGACACCGATGCCGTTGAGCGTCATGGTCTCCGGCGGCGTGAAATTGACGATGGTCCACTTGATCCGGTTGGGCATGCCCTTGACCTCGACGATGGACTCCACGACGGAGCCCTTGTCGAGGTTCTCGGGCAGCTTGGAACGCCAGACCCGGTGAATGGTGAGCCATTCCTTGTACCGGGACAGGTCGGAGGCGTGCTGCCACGCCTCCTCGGGCGATAGCGGAACGTCTACGGAAACCGAGACCTTCGCCATCGTCGGGACTTACTTGCCGTCGACCTTGTCGGCGACGTTCTCGGCGGCGCCCTTCACGGTCTCGGCTGCGTTGGTCGCGGCATCCTTGACGGTGTCGGCGGCGCCTTCGGCGGCGTCCTTGGCGCTCGCGGCGGCGTCGGAGACCTTGTCGACAGCGCTGTGGGCGGCGGCCTGGGCCTTGTCGATGGTCTCGGAGAACTTGCCCGAGGTCTTCTCGTCGATGAAGTCGCCGGCCTTGTCGATCGCGCCCTCGACCTTGTCGACGTTCTCGCTGATCAGGTCCTTGGCCTTCTCGATGTTCTCGCCGAGAGCCTCTTTGGCCTTGTCGATGAAGGACATGTGTTCACCCTTTCCTGGTGCACTGGTGGAGCGGTCGGCGTCCCTTTGCCGGACGACGTCCCGGCCGCCAATTTACGCACCCTAGTCCGCCGCCCGCCACAGCAGCCTGGGTTCCTGGAGGACCCTGCCCTGGATCCACCAGGACGCCTCGATGAGAGCGGCGGCCACCAGGCCGATCAGCACCGACCCTGCCGTGAGCTTCACGTTGGAGGGGTCCAGCATGAACTTCTCCCGCGCCAGCGGCAGTGCGAAGATCGCGACGTAGCCCAGTGCCGAAGCGGCGACGAGGGCGATCCGCCACCACTGGTAGGGACGGGCCACCACGGCCAGCACCCACACACCCCCGATCAGCAGGGTGATCAGTGCTCCTGTCGACGCCTGCATCTGCTGCGCGTCGCTGCCGTGACTACCCGGGTAGCCCAGTAGGTAGGACAGGAACGTGGTCAACCCGATGATGGCGCCCGATGGCAGGGCCGAGGTCATCACGCGGCGCACGAAGCCGGTGCGGGCCCGTTCGTTGTTGGGCGCCAGCGACAGGATGAAGGCCGGGATTCCGATGGTGAACCAGGCGGCGATGGTGACGTGGATGGGCTGGAAGGGATACAGCAGCGGATCGGTGTGGCCGAAGTGCGAGATCAGGCCGGCCAGGCCCACCAGCAGCGCCAGCAGCACCGAGTAGACGGTCTTGGTGAGGAACAGGTTCGAGACGCGTTCGATGTTGCCGATCACCCGCCGGCCCTCGCCGACCACGTAGGGCAGCGTGGCGAACTTGTTGTCCAGCAACACGATCTGGGCCACCGCGCGCGATGCCGGGCTGCCCGACCCCATCGCCACGCCGATGTCGGCGTCCTTGAGCGCGAGGACGTCGTTGACGCCGTCGCCGGTCATCGCGACGGTGTGGCCGCGGGATTGCAGCGCGTGCACCATCGTCCGCTTCTGGTCCGGACGGACCCGGCCGAAGGTGGTGTACTTCTCCATCGTGTCGGCCAGCGCGTCGGGGGCGGTGGGCAGTTCCCGAGCGTCCAGGGTCTGGCCCTGCAGGCCGAGTGACCCCGCCACCGCACCCACCGAGACCGCGTTGTCCCCGGAGATCACCTTGACCGTGACATGTTGGGAAGCAAAGTATTCCAAGGTGTCCCGGGCGTCCGGGCGCACCCGCTGCTCGAGCACCGCCAGGGCGACGGGAGTGACCCGCCCGGGTGCGCCGGGAGCATCGACGCGGATGTCCGACGAACCCAGCAGCAGCACCCGCAGTCCCGCGGCGCCGATCTTCTCCGCCTCGGTGGCCGCCGGGGAGCCGGGTTCGGCCAGGACGTCGGGTGCGCCGATCACCCAGTTGCCGTGCTCGCCGTACGAGGCGCCGCTCCACTTGGTGGCGGACTTGAACGGGGCCGTTGCCGTCGCGGTCCAGCCAGGGCCCTTCGGGTAGGCCTCGCCGATGGCCTGCATGCTGGCGTTGGGCCGGGCGTCGTCGGCGGCCAGCGCCCCCAGCGCCGCGCCCACCTGGCTCTCGGTGACCTCCGCCAGCGGCTTTGCTTCCGACAGTCGCATGCCGTTCTCGGTCAGGGTGCCGGTCTTGTCCGCACAGACGACGTCGACGCGGGCCAGTCCCTCGATGGCGGGCAGTTCCTGCACCAGGCACTGTCGCCGGCCCAAACGCACCACACCGACGGCGAAGGCGATGGACGTCATCAGCACCAGGCCCTCGGGGACCATCGGGACCAGTGCACCGACCATCCGCAACACCGACTCCCGCCAGCCCACATTGGTGAGGAACAACTGGGTGTAGATGATCAGCAGGCCGGTGGGCCAGAGCAGATAGGTGATGAACTGCAGGATCTTGTTGATGCCGCTGCGCAGTTCGGACTTCACGAGCGTGAACTTGCTGGCCTCCTCGGCCAGCCGCGCGGCGTAGGCCTCGCGGCCGACCTTGGTCGCGCGGTAGGCGCCGGCGCCGGCGACCACGAAGCTGCCCGACATGACGGTGTCGCCGGCCGCCTTCGAGATCGGGTCGGCCTCACCGGTCAGCAGGGACTCGTCGACCTCCAGCGTGGTGGCCTCCAGCAGTTCTCCGTCGACGACGATCTGGTCTCCCGGGCCGAGCTCGATCACGTCGTCGAGCACCACCTGGTTGGGCGGCCGTTCGGCGGTGCCCGACTGCCGTCGCACGCGGGGCCTGGCCTGACCGACGATGGCGAGGCTGTCCAATGTCTTCTTGGCGCGCAGCTCCTGGATGATCCCGATGGCGCTGTTGGCGATAATCAGCAGCCCGAACAACCCGTTGATCAGGGATCCGGTGGCCAGCACGATCATGAACAGCACACCGAGGATGGCGTTGATCCGGGTGAAGACGTTGGAGCGGACGATGTCGCCGACGCTGCGCGACGCGCGGCTGGGGACGTCGTTGGTCTTTCCCTGGGCGACCCGCTCGGCGACCTCGGCGTCGGAGAGTCCGGTGGCGATGCTGACAGTCATCGGGTGAAGGTCCCCATTCGGTCTTGGTTGAAGTACTCCAGCACGAGCCGGTCGCCGGCGAAGGTCGCCGCCGAAACGCTTCCGGCAGGCGCGTTTTCACTTGTCACGTCGAAGGTGAACATTTCGCCGTCCCAGTGCTTGAGCGGAAAGGCCTGCCCTTTGGGGCCGAGCGTCAGTGTCAGCGTCCCACCGGTGTCGGTGACAACGGCCGGACCCCAGTAGTCGTTGGCGTAGGTGCCGACGTAGGACTGCGGCGGGCGCGGCGGCGGCGAGGTGGCCGGCGCCGGCTTGCCGGCCAGTTCGCCGAAGGGACGGTCCATTTCCTCGAACGCGTGCGCGTAGAGCGTGCGCCAGTCCTGCCTGACCTGACCGAACTGGACGAGGTCGGCGAACTCGGCCGTCAGTGTCTCGGGTACACCGATCGGGGCGGCGTTGGTCAGGGCGACGATGGCCACGTCCGCGGCGGGAATCATGACGAAATTCGTTGCGGCGCCGAGGTCGAAGGCCCCGGAGTGGCTGAACTGCATCCGGGCTGCTGCCGAGGTGCCGATGTTGAAGCCGTACCCGTAGAAGCCGGAACGCATGTCGGGCTGGCTGGGTGGGTTGGAGACCATCTGCGGGGTAAGGGCGGGCAGCAGGGCGGTGGGTTCGACGACCGTGGCGCCCTCGTAGGTGCCACCGGCCAGCATCATCGCCAGCCAGTGCGTCATGTCGTTGACCGAGGCGCTGACCCCGCCGGCCGGGGATTGGGCGTCGGCGTCCCGGGTGTACAGCGCTTGGTAGCGGCCGTCGACCCGGACGTGCCCGACGGCTTTGTTGGGCCGGCCCTGATAGTCGCTGAACCGGGAACTGGTCGAGGCCATACCCAGCGGCCGGTAGATCACCTCGTCGCTGAGGTCCTCCCACGGTCTGCCGGCGGCGGCCGCCACCGCCTCGGCGGCGGCGGTGACGCCGAAGTTGGTGTAGGCGTAAGAGGTTCGAAACGATGCCAGCGGAAGGTAGCGCAGCCTGGCCAGCACCTCCCGCCGGCTGTAGCCGAGGTCCTCCAGCAGATCGCCGGCGTGGTCGGACAGCCCCGACCGATGCGCGAACAGATCGGCGACGGTGAGCATCCTGCTCACGTCGGGGTCGGACAGCGCGAACCACGGCAGGTGCGCCTGGATCGGGGTGTCCCAGCCGCTGACGGCCCGGGCGCCGACCTGGTGGGCCACCACGGTGGCGGCTATCGGCTTGGACAGCGAGGCCAACTGGAAGACGGTGTCGGCGTCGACCCTTTCCGGCTTTCCCGCCTCACGCACCCCGAAACCCTTGGCGTACAGAGTTTTTCCACCGTGGACGACGGCGACGGCCATGCCGGGGATACCGGAGGACTTCATGAGGTCGCTGATCAGGCCGTCGAGCTTGGCGATGGCGTTGTCAACGGCGTTGTCGGGCAACGGTATCGCAGCTGCCAGGGGCGGCGGCTCATCGGACAGTGTCCGGGCCGGCGGAGTCGCCGGCGCGCTGCAGGCGGCGGTCACGAGGGCGACGAGGAGCAGCGCCGACGCGCGGCGGGCTCCGGTCAAAGCCGCCACCAGGTCTGGACCGACGCCGCCCGAGCCTGGCCCGGCGCCACCCGGCCGCCGGGCCGGGGCACGGCGATGTCCACGGCCGCCTCGACCGCGGCCTCGATCAGCCGGTCGGCCGGCTCCGACCACGGGTGCGGCGCCAACCGGAACGTGCACCAGTGGATCGGGACCAGGACCCCGCCCGGTGCGTCGCCGTTGAGATCGCGGTGGGCCCGGACCGCTTCCTCCGGGTTCATGTGGATGTCGGGCCAACTCTTGTTGTAGGCGCCGATCGGCAGCAGGGTCAGATCGAACGGGCCGTGCCGGGCCCCGATGTCGGCGAATGTGGCGGTGTAGCCGGTGTCCCCGCCGAAGTACACCCGGTGCTGCGGGCCGGTGAACACCCAGGACGACCACAGGGTGTTGTTCCGGGACAGGAAGCGCCCGGAGAAGTGCCGGGCCGGTGTGCAGGTCAGGGTGAGGTCGTCGATGGTGTAGCTCGAACCCCAGTCGAGTTCGACGATCCGCTTCGCCGGGATGCCCCACTCGCGCAGGTGCGCGCCGACACCCAGCGCGGTGACGAAGACCGCGCGCTGGGTGCGGGACAGCTTGCGGACGGTGTCCATGTCCAGATGGTCGTAGTGGTCGTGGCTGATGACGACGGCGTCCAGCGCCGGCAGCGCCTCGAGGTCGAGCGGCGGAGGGTGCAGCCGCTGGGGACCGACGGTTTTCGACGGCGAGCAGCGTTCGCTCCAGACCGGGTCGGTGAGCAGCCGGTAGCCATCGATCTCCACCAGCGCGGTGGCGTGACCGAGCCAGGTGACGGCCAGCGGTGCGGCCGCGGACCGCGGTGCGGGATCGGCCAGGGGGATCGGCTTTCTGGGCCGGCTCTCCGAGTTGCCGGAGAACATCTCGAAGAGGACCAGCCGATTCTCCTCGGCGTCGAGCTTGATGGCCGCGGAGGGTTCGAGGTTGTGGAACACCCCGTCGCGGTAGTTCGGCGATCCGCTCGCGACGGCCCGGATGGCGGCCGGCCCGGCTCCGAGCGCGGCGGGCGTTTCACGCAGGGCGCGCAGGGCCCAGCCTCCGGCGGCCAGCGACGCGGTGCCGGCGGCCACCCGCAACGCGGACTTGCCGCTGAGCAGCAGCCCGGTGACGTCGGGGAGGCGGGCCACCGCTCAGGCTCCCTGGAACCTCGCGGCCCGCTTCTCGAAGCGGGCCACTTGGGCTTCGATCACGTCCTTACTGCCCCACGCCTTCTCGAACAGTTCCTTGTGCAGATCGCTCTGATCCTCGTACGCGCCGTCGTCGTTGAGGACCCGTTTGGAGTGTCGCAGCGACAGCGGCGCGAACCCGGCGATCTCGGCGGCCCAGGCCTGGGCGTCGGCGAGCGTCCCGATCCGGTTCGCCATGCCGGTCATCAGCGCGGTGTCGGCGTCGAGTCTCTCGGCGGCGAGCAGCATGGCCCGGGCCCGGCCGTATCCGGCCAGCGATGCGAGCCGCCGGACGCTCCAATTGTCCAGGGCCAGGCCGTATCTGGCGATCGGGAACTGGAAGTAGGCGCCGGGTGCGACGACCCGAAGGTCGCAGACCATCGCCAGCTGCACGCCGGCGCCGATGGCCGGGCCGTTGATGGCGGCGATCACCGGGACGGGCACGGCGTCGATCGCCTTGTTGAGCGCGATCGCCTTGTCGGGGAAATCGGCGGCGAAGACGTCACCGGAGAGATCGGCGCCCGCGCAGAACACGGTGCCGGCGCCGGTCAGCACGATGGCGCGGACGTCGTCGTCGGCCGCCTTCTCGACGGCGCCGCGCAGGGTGTCCACCAGCTCCGAGTTGAGTGCGTTGCGCCGCTCCGGACGCTGCAACTCGATGGTCGTGACAGCCCCGACGCGCTCGATACCGATCATGGCTTGAGCCTACTGGCCGGTTTCCGGCCAGGGCCGCTGGCCGTGGGCGGCCGCCAGCAACGCACACACCTCCTCATCCGTGGTCTGGCCGAAATCGTCATAGCCCTGGCCGACGGCCATGAAATCCCGGGGCGCGACGAGGCAGACCACCTCGTCGGCGACCGTGGCCAGCGAGGCGAGGGTGTCGGGCGCGCCGATCGGTGCGGCGAGGACCACGGTTTGGGCACCCCGGGCGCGGGCGACCAGGGCCGCGGCCCGGGCGGTGGCGCCGGTGGCGAAGCCGTCGTCGACGATGAGCACGGTGCGCCCGGTGGGGTCCAGACCGGGCCGTCCGCCGCGGTATCGATCGACCCGGCGCTGCAGTTCGGCACGCTGCTGCGCCTCGACGGCCGACATGTCGCCGGGGTCCAGTCCGAGGCGACGGAGCACGACGTCGTTGAGCACCTTGACACCGCCTTCGCCAATGGCGCCGAAAGCCAACTCGGGTTGGAAGGGCACGCCGAGCTTGCGGACCACCAGCACGTCGAGCGGGGCATCAAGGGCGGCGGCCACCTGGTAAGCGACCGGGACTCCGCCGCGGGGCAGACCGAGCACCAGGACATCGCGGTCGCGGTAGCGGCCGAGGGCCTCGGCCAGCCGGCGGCCGGCGGCGGTCCGGTCGGCGAATCGCGTCATCGTTTGATTGTCCGCGCACCGGTGGCGTCAGGCCAGCGAGTCGATCCAAGCCCGGTGCAGTGCCGCGTACCGCCCGCCGGCACTGATCAGGGCGTCCGGTGTGCCGTCCTCGATCACCCGGCCGTGCTCGAGCACCAGCACCCGGTCGGCGACGGCTACCGTCGAGAGCCGGTGGGCGATGATCAGCGCGGTGCGGCTGGCCAGCACGGTGCGCAGCGCCCGCTGCACCAGCCGTTCGCTGGGGATGTCGAGGGACGAGGTCGCCTCGTCGAGGATGAGCACCGCAGGGTCGGCGAGGAACGCCCGGGCGAACGCGACGAGCTGCCGCTGGCCGGCCGAGAGCCGGCCGCCGCGCTTCGCGACGTCGGTGTCGTAGCCGTCGGGCAGTGCGGCGATGAACTCGTCGGCGCCGACGGCGGCCGCGGCGGCGCGCACCTCGGCGTCGGTGGCGTCAGGGCGGCCGAAGCGAATGTTGTCGGCGACTGTGCCGGAGAAGAGGAAGTTCTCCTGGGTCACCATGACGACGTGCCGGCGTAGGTCGCCCTGCGCGAGGTTGCGCAGATCGACCCCGTCGAGGGTGATCGACCCGGCGGTGGGGTCGTAGAAGCGGGCGATCAGTTTGGCGATGGTGGTCTTGCCGGCACCGGTGGTGCCGACCAGCGCGACGGTCTGCCCGGCCGGCACATCGAGCGTCATCCCCGAGAGCACCGGGCGGTCCGGAGCGTACTCGAAATGCACTTCGTGCAAACCGATTTCGCCGCGCACGGCTGTCAGGGGCACCGGCCCGGGCGGGTCGGCGATGGCCGGCTGGTGTGCGAGCACCCCGGCGATCTTCTCCAGCGCCGAGGACGCCGACTGGAAGGTGTTGAAGAACTGGGAGATGTCCTGCATGGGTTCGAAGAACATCCGCAGATACAGCAGGAAAGCGGTGAGCGTGCCGATGGTCATCTGGTCGTGCATCACCCGGTAGCCGCCGTAGAGCAGCACCACGCCGGTGGTCAGGTTGCCGACCAGCTTGACGGCGGGCATGAAGATGGCCAGCAAGCGGAAGCTGTGCTCGTTGTCGGCCCGGTAGGTGTCGGCCACGGCGTCGAAGATCTGCTGATTGCGCGGCTGACGGCGGTAGGCCTGCACCGCCTTGATGCCGGTCATGGTTTCGACGAACTGCACGATCACCAGCGCGGCGCTCTCCCGCACGCGGCGGTAGGTCTTGGCCGACTCGCGGGCGAACCACCGCACCAGGAACACCAGGACGGGGAAGGCCACCAGGCACATCAGGCCCAGCCGGACGTCGAGGACCACCAACAGGACCGCGGTTCCGACGAGGGTCAGCACCGCGGTGACCAGACTGTCGAAGCCGCTTTCGAGCATTTCCTGGATGGCTTCGACATCGTTGGTCGACCGGCTGACCACCCGACCGGAGGTGTAGCGGTCATGGAACGCGATGTCCAGACGGCCGAAATGACGGAACAGCCGGCGGCGCAGTTCCAGCAGCATGCGCTGTCCGATCCGGCCCGAGGCGTGTAGGAAGGCCATCCGGCTGATGGCCTGCAGAGCAACCAGCCCGCACAGGACGGCCACCACCATGACGAGTTCGCCGGCGGAGCCCCCGGACAGCAGCGGCGGGATGGCGTGGTCGATCCCCCGTTTGACGAGCAGCGGAATGGCAAGGCGGGCAGCGTTTTCCGCGACCACGACCACCGCGAGTCCGGCGACCGCGTACCGGTACGGCCTCAGCAAGGCGCCCAGAAGCTGCAGTGCGTCCCGCCGGCGCGGGCGCGCCTCGTCGATCGGCAGATCGCCGGCCTGCTCGTCGAATCGGCCGCGCCAGCCTCCGGTCTGGCCGGCCGACCGGCCGGTTCCGGCGGTCACCGGGCGCCTCCCTCGGAGGACACGTACCCGGCGGGCCGGCGCGCGACCGTCCGCCCCTCGTGGGCCTCCTCACAGGCGTGGTCCAGGCGGGCACGCGCGTCGTCGGCTTCCCAGTCGGGCTGGGGCTCGCAGCCGTCGTCGAGCTCGTCGTCGGCGGCCAGTAGGTAGCGGTATCGCGGCACCGTGGCCAGCAGCTCGTCATGGGTTCCGATGTGGGTGATGGTGTGCGCTGCACCATCGGGACCCGCCAACGTGTCGAGCAGCGCCACCCGGTCGGCCAGCAGAACCGTCGAAGCCCGATGCGCCACAACGAGTGTGGTGACGCCCGCCAGCGCCGCGCGCAGCGCCTCGGTGACCTTCGCCTCGGTATGGACGTCGAGAGCGGACAGGGTGTCGTCGAGGACCAGCACCGTGGGCTTGGCCAGGATCGCGCGGGCCAACGCCAGGCGCTGGCGCTGGCCGCCGGACAGGCTCACACCCTGCTCGCCGATCCGGGTGTCGAGACCGAACGGCAGATCGAAAACGAATTCGGCACAGGCGATCTCGATCGCTTCGGCGATTTCGGTGTCGCCCGCCGGGTCATCGGGCGGCCGGCCCAGGGTGAGGTTCTCCGCGACCGACATCGAGAACAGCGTGGGGTCTTCGAAGGCTACGGCCACCGCACGGCGCAGCGTCTGCAGGGACAGGTCGCGGATGTCCATACCGTCGAGCCGGATCGAGCCTTCGGTGACGTCGTGAAGCCGGGGCAGCAGCCCGGCCAGGACCGACTTGCCGGAGCCGGTCGCCCCGACCAGGGCCAGCGTTTCCCCCGGTTCGACGGTCACCGAGACGTCGCGCAGTACCCAGTCGGGTCCGGAGTCGGAGTCCTGATTGTCCGACGGAAAGCGAAAGCCGACGTCGTCGAACTCCAGGCGGCCGGCCCGCGGGACTTCGGTGCGCGGGCCGTCGGTGATCTCCACCGGCGCGTCGAAGATCTCGGCGATCCGGTTGGCGGCCGTCATCGACTCCTGGGTCATCGACAGCAGGAAACCCAGCGAGGCGATCGGCCACACCAGCGACAGCATCATCGTGATGAAGGCCACCAGGGTGCCCAGGGTGACCAGGCCGTGGCCGGCCGCGTAGGCGCCGAACGCCAGCACGATGATCAGGGTGACGTTGGGGATGACCTCCAGCAGGGTCCAGAACCTCGAGGACACCGACACCTTGCCCATCTGGGTGTCGTAGAGCAGCGTGGCCTGGCGGTCGAACCGGTCGTAGACGTAGTCTTCGCGGCCGAAGGACTTGACCGCACGCACCCCCAGGGCGGCTTCCTCGACGTGGGTGGCGACGTGGCCGGCCTGATCCTGCGCGCGGCGGGACAGGTCGGTGAACCTGCGCTCGAAGCGAAGCATCGTCCAGGTCACCGGTGCCACCGAAAGTGCCACCACCACGCCCAGCGGCCAGTACATCGCCAGCAGGATGGCGGTGACCACCACGATCTGCAGGATGTTGAGGATCAGGAACACCAGACCGAAGGACATCATCCGGCGAATCGTGCTGAGGTCGTTCATGATTCGCGACAGCAGCTGCCCGGACTGCCAGCGGCCGTGGAACGACATCGGCAGGATCTGCAGTCGGGCGTAGAGATCCTTGCGGATGTCGGCCTCCACGCCCATGGTGGCGCGCGACACCAGCCAGCGGCGGATGAACCACAGCACCGCCTCGGTGATGCCCACCGCCATGGCGGCCGAGCCCAGCACCCACAGGCCGTGCGGGTCGCGGTGGCGCACCGGGCCGTCGATCACCGCCTTGGTCACCAGCGGGATGGCCACCGTCGCCGCCAGGCTGACCACCGCGATGACGAGCATCGAGATCCAGCGCGCGCGGTAGGGCTTCAGATAGGGCAGCAGCCGCAGCAGGTCCGAGATGGCATGGGGCCGGGCCGGGCGGGCGGCGATGGACCCGCATGCGCGAATGTCCACCAACGAAACTCTCCTCACGTCCCCAAGGCCAACGTAGCGGCTTCCGCGGTGTCCGGAGCGGCCACGCCTCCCACCCGTATACCCGCGGATCCGGCACTATGAATGCATGGATTCCGTCCCGGCCTCCCCGCGCGTGCTCGTGGTCGACGACGACCCCGACGTGCTGGCCTCGCTGGAACGCGGCCTGCGCCTCTCCGGTTTCGAGGTGTCCACCGCGGTCGACGGCGCCGAGGCGCTGCGCAGCGCCACCGAGACCCGTCCGGACGCGATCGTGCTCGACATCAACATGCCGGTGCTCGACGGGGTGAGCGTGGTCACCGCCCTGCGGGCGATGGACAACGACGTGCCGGTGTGCGTGCTGTCGGCCCGCAGTTCGGTCGACGACCGGGTGGCGGGCCTGGAGGCGGGCGCCGACGACTACCTGGTGAAGCCGTTCGTGCTCGCCGAGCTGGTGGCCCGGGTGAAGGCGCTGCTGCGCCGCCGCGGGGCCACCGCGACGTTCTCCTCGGAGACCATCCAGGTGGGCCCCCTGGAGGTGGACATCCCCGGCCGTCGGGCCCGGGTCAACGGGGTGGACGTCGACCTCACCAAACGCGAGTTCGACCTGCTGGCCGTGCTGGCCGAGCACAAGACCGCCGTGCTGAGCCGGGCTCAGCTGCTGGAGTTGGTGTGGGGCTACGACTTCGCCGCCGACACCAACGTCGTCGACGTGTTCATCGGCTACCTGCGCCGCAAGCTCGAAGCCGGCGGGGCGCCGCGGCTGCTGCACACCGTGCGCGGAGTCGGGTTCGTCCTGCGCACCCAGTGACACCCGCCGTGGCCTGCTGATGCTGTCCCGCATCGTCCGTCGCACCCCGTCGCTGCGCACCCGGGTGGCGTTCGCGACGGCGATCGGCGCGGCCATCGTCGTCACGATCGTGGGCACCATCGTGTGGATCGGCATCACCAACGACCGCCTCGAGCGACTCGACCGCCGCCTCGACGAGGCCGCCGGGTTCGCGGTGCCGTTCGTGCCGCGCGGCCTCGAGCAGATCCCACCGTCGCCCAACGTCCGCGACGTGGTGATCACCGTCCACCGCGGCACCGAGGTGCGATCCAACTCCAGCATCGTCCTGCCACTACTGGACAGCGACTACGCGACCACCGTCGTCGACGGGGTGCGGTACCGCGTGCGCACCGTCGTCATCCCCTATCCGGAACCGCCGACCACCCTGCAGGTGGGCGCGACCTACAACGACACCATCGCCGACACCAACAACCTGCACCGCCGGGTGTTGATCATCTGCGGTTTCGCGATCGCGGCCGCCGGGCTGCTGGGCTGGCTGCTGGCCACGTTCGCGGTGCGCCCGTTCCGGCGCCTGGCCCAGCAGACCCGGGCCATCGACGCCGGCGACGTCACCCCGGACATCGACGTCAGCGGCGCCACCGAGGCCGTCGAGATCGGCGAGGCGCTGACCGGCCTGCTGGAGCGGGTGTCCACCGAGCAGGGCCGCACCAAGGCCGCGCTGGCCTCGGCGCGCGACTTCGCCGCGGTCTCGGCACACGAGTTGCGCACACCGTTGACCGCGATGCGCACGAACCTGGAGGTGCTGTCCACCCTCGACCTGCCCGACGAGCAGCGCAAGGAGGTGCTCGGCGACGTCATCCGCACCCAGAGCCGGATCGAGGCGACGCTGGGCGCCCTTGAGCGGCTGGCGCAGGGCGAGTTGTCCACCGAGGCCGATCAGGTTCCCGTCGACATCACCGAACTGCTCGACCGCGCCGCCCACGACGCCATGCGGGTCTACCCGAATCTGCAGGTGTCGCTGACCCCGTCCCCGACGTGCATCATCATCGGCCTGCCCGCCGGACTTCGGCTCGCGGTGGACAACGCGATCGCCAACGCCGTCAAGCACGGCGCGGCCACTCGCGTCCAGCTGTCAGCGGTGAGCTCGCGGGACGGCGTGCTGATCGCCGTGGACGACAACGGCACCGGGGTGCCCGAATCGGAGCGGACGGCGGTGTTCGAGCGGTTCGCCCGCGGGTCGACGGCATCGCGCTCCGGGTCCGGGCTGGGCTTGGCGCTCGTGGCACAGCAGGCCGAAATCCACGGTGGCACAGCCGCTCTGGAGGACAGCCCCCTCGGCGGCGCCCGGCTGGTGCTACGGCTTCCGGCGCCGAATTAGCGGATGTTCTTGTCCCACTTGTCGAATCCCGCCGCCTTGGCGGTGGCCTCGTCGACAAACCAGAACTCGGCGATGGTCTGCTTGTAGTACGGGCTGTCCGGGCCGTGGAAGAGCATCGAGTCCGCATTGCCCTTGACCAGCCAGCCGGCCGGTCCGCTGCCGTCGGCCGCAGCCGGCGCGGATCCCTTGCCGTAAGGGCTGGCCGCTTCCGCCACCTCCGGCCCGGCGGCCGCAGCCCGGCGGACGGTCTTGCCCTCGACGACGACGAGATCGGCGTCGGCGTCGGCGTAGCCGTCATCGTTCACGACGAGACCGGCGTCCGCGTCGGCGTAGCCGTCATCGTTCACGACGAGATCGGCGTCCGCGTCGGCGTAGCCGTCATCGTTGATGACGGTCTTGGCCTCGGCGATACCGTCGTCGACGATCACCAGCGACGAGTCGGCGGTAACATGCTCCTCGGTCACCAGGGCCTCGGCGCCGGCAACGAAGCCGGCCTTGCGCTCGTCCGTCGCATCCCAGCGCAGGAAGCCGGCCTTCGCAGCACTTTCCTCGTTGATGAACCACAACTCGGTCTTGATCGCATCGAAGTCGGGGCTCTCCGAGGTGTAGTACCGCTCGGTCTTCTGTACGCCTTTGACCCGGTAGCCGGCCGGTGCGCTGCTGCGGCGGGTCACACGAATGGATCCCGACCCGTACGGAGCCGCCTCGATGATGCCGCGACTCTCCACGGTATCGACCTTCTGGGCGAGAGTGTGCACGTCGTCGTGGACCTTCTCGGCGGCACCGCGCACGTCACCGTGCACCTTCTCGGCCACATCGCGCACATCGCCGTGCACCTTCTCGGCCACATCGCGCACATCACCGTGCACCTTCTCGGCGGCACCGCGCACATCGCCGTGCACCTTCTCGGCCACACCGCGCACATCGCCGTGCACCTTCTCGGCCACACCGCGCACCTTCGCCGCCGCACCGCCGGCGACGGCCGCGCCGGCGATGGTCGCCGCCGCCGATACCGTGCGGGTGACCGGCACCTCGCGGGTGACCTTGCGGATCGTCAGGGCCAGTGTCAGCAGCAGGCCCAGCAGGAAGGCCAGGGCCATCAGCCACCAGTTCACGTCATGCATCAGCGGACTCCGATCTCACGCGAGCCGGGAAGGTCGGCGATGGCCTCTGCCTCGCTGGTCCGGTGAACGGTCAGCACGGCGATCACCCAGGCGACGGCCGAGCCGGCGACGAAGGCTGCCAGGTACCACAGCCACTGCCAAAAGAAACCCATGTCGATACTCCCCTAGTTGACCTTGATCTCGGTGCGACGGTTCTGGGCGCGCCCGGCCTCGGTGTCGTTGCTGGCCACCGGGTCCGACGAACCGGCCCCCTTGGCGGTGACCGATCCCGCCGGGATACCTTGCGCCACAAGGTAAGCCGCGACGGACTTCGCGCGGTTCTCGCTGAGCGGATTGTTGATGGCGTCGTTGCCGGTGTTGTCGGTGTGGCCGATCACCGTCAGCTTCGCGTCGGGGCAGGCCTTGACCGCCGAGACGACGGTCGAGAGCTGCTGGGTCCCGTCGGCGGACAGCGTGTCGCTGCCGGTCTGGAACTTGATGGGCGCCGCGAGATCGGCGTCGACGGTGGCCTGCAGGTTGTCGCAGGACGCGGCGGCGCCCTTGATGGTGATGTTGTTGATGACGTTGAGGTTGGGCCAGCCCGCCTTGGCGGCAGCCTCGACTGCGGCCTTGACCTCTTCGGTGGGCGCGGTGCCGGTGAGGGTCAGCGTGCCGCCCTCGACGGTGAAGTGGAAGTCCGGGACGTCACCGGCGGCCTTGAGCAGCGCAGCGAGGCCGTCGAATCCGGGGGCGGTGGCACCGGCGGCGATGTCGATCTTGTCGATGAGGTTCACCGACGGTCCCAGGGCGGCCTTCAAGGCGCTCAACAGGCTGTTCTTGGACGCCAGGTCGGGCAGGATGCCGGCGAGGGTGAAGTCCTTGCCGTTGCGCAGGATGGACAACGGGGACAGGTTCAGTGAGGGCATCGCGACGCTCGGCGCGGTCACGCTCACGCTCGGCGTGCTGACGCTGATTTTGGGCTTCAGCGCACCCCAGCCCAGCCACCCGAACAGCAGCGGGATGAGCAGCAGGCCCAGCAGCCACCCCCACCCGGGTGAACGCCGGTAATAGCGCGACTCGGTCCGCCACTCGGTTGCGGTGGCACTCACCCGCGCGTCTCCGGAACCCGTCATCGGTCCCCTCCTCCGCCAGTTACTGGCGCGTCACTTTCATCGAACCGGTGCAACATACGACAACCGGACACAAAAGCCAACGGTTTGCCTAGACGTGCGGGCGACGGAGGGGCCCAGACTCTGGATCGGGTCAGGCGATGTCGAGCAGATCGATGACGAAGATCAGGGTCTTGCCGGACAACCGGTGACCGGCTCCGGCGGGCCCGTAAGCCAGCTCCGGCGGGATGACCAGTTGCCGGCGGCCGCCCACCTTCATGCCCGGGATGCCGTCCTGCCAACCCTGGATGAGCCCACGCAGCGGAAAGGAGATGGACTCACCGCGATTCCAGGAGCTGTCGAACTCCTCGCCGGTGTCGTACTCGACGCCGACGTAGTGCACGTCGACGACGTCGCCGGGCTTGGCCTCGGGTCCGTCGCCGATGACGAGGTCTTTGACGACCAGTTCGGTGGGCGCGGGGCCGCCGGGGAACTCGATCTCGGGTTTTGTGCTCACAGGTGATCACCGTAGCGTTTCCAGCCGGGGTGGTCGGGCACCCCTGCGGTGCGGAATCCGACGATTGCCCGGGACGAGCCAGAGCGAGGGCTACTTAAGCTGAGGCATGCCCTCGCGCGAGTCTCTCGACGTCGTCATCGTCGGCGGCGGTCACAACGGTCTGGTCGCGGCCGGGTATCTGGCCCGCGCCGGTCTTCGGGTCCGGCTGCTGGAGCGGCTCGACGCCGTCGGCGGCGCCGCGGTGTCGGAGCGGGCCTTCGACGGAGTGGACGCCCGGCTGTCCCGGTACGCCTACCTGGTCAGCCTGTTGCCCGCGCGAATCCTCAGCGACCTGGGCGCCGAGGTGCACCTGGCCCGCCGCCGTTTTTCGTCCTACACCCCGAATCCCGCCGACGGCGGACGCACCGGGTTGCTGGTGGGCCCGCCGTCGACGTTCGGCGCGGTCGGCGCCGCGGACGACGAGTTCGGCTTTGCCGAGTTCTACCGACGCTGCCGCACGGTCACCGAGCCGCTGTGGCCCACGCTGATCGAGCCGCTGCGCCGTCGCTGTGACGTCCGCCGCCATGTGGTGGCCGGCGGAGGCGCCGACGCCGCGACGGCATGGGATGCCCTGATCGAGGAGCCGGTGGGGATGGCGATCACCGACGCCGTGTCCTCCGATCTGGTGCGCGGAGTGATGGCGACCGACGCCCTGATCGGGACGTTCAGCCGCCTCGACGACCCCTCGCTGCGCCAGAACATCTGCTTCCTCTACCACCTGATCGGCAACGGGACCGGGGAGTGGGACGTGCCGATCGGCGGCATGGGTGCGGTGACCGGCGCCCTGGCACAGGCCGCACGCGCCCTCGGCGCCGAGATCCTCACCGGCGCAGAGGTGTTCGCTGTGAGCCCCAACGGCGAGGTGAGCTACCGGCACGGACAGGACGAGCACCGCGTACACGCCGATCGGGTGCTGGCCAATGTCACACCGGCCGTGCTGGCGGGACTGCTCGGGGAACCGGCACCCGAGCTCGCCGAGGGATGTCAGGTCAAGGTCAACCTGATGCTGCGCCGGCTGCCGCGGCTGCGTGATGCCACCGTCAGCCCGGAGCAGGCCTTCGGTGGCACCTTCCACATCAACGAGACCTGGACCCAGCTCGGCGATGCCTACACCGCCGCCGAATCGGGGCGACTGCCCGCCCCGCTGCCGTGCGAGATCTACTGCCATTCTCTCACCGACCCCAGCATCCTCTCGCCGGAGCTGCGCGCGTCCGGCGCGGCGACGCTGACGGTGTTCGGCCTTCATGTTCCGCACCGGCTGCAGGCGGCCGACCCCGACGCCCGGCAGAGACTGACGGATGCTGTGCTGGAATCGCTCAACTCCGTTCTCGCCGAACCGATTCAGGACGTCATCCTGACCGATGCCCACGGCCGTCCGTGCATCGAGGCGAAGACGACGGTCGATCTTGAAGCCGGGCTTGGGTTGACCGGCGGCAACATCTTCCACGGCGCGCTGGGGTGGCCGTTCGCCGAGGACGACGATCCGTTGGACACCCCGGCCCGGCAGTGGGGAGTGGCCACCGCACACGACCGGATCCTTTTGTGCGGCTCCGGTTCCCGTCGCGGCGGCGCAGTCTCCGGGATCGGCGGGCACAATGCCGCAATGGCCGTACTGGCGGGACGGTCATGAATCACCTGCCGTGGGCATCCTTCGGCATCAACCTGCTGCTGTGTGCCGTCGGGGTGATCGTCTACTTCGCGGTGGTGATGGCCGCCGCGCTGCGACTGCACAAACACGCGATCGTCGACATCTTCTGGGGTCCCGGCTTCGTGATGGTGGCGGCGATCAGCTACCTGGCGTCCGCGCACGCCGGTGGCGACCCGCTGCGCCGCGCAACAGTCCTTGCGCTGACGGCGATCTGGGGCCTGCGGCTGGCCACCCACATTGCGGTCCGCAACGCCGGCCAAGGTGAGGACAAGCGTTACACGGCGATCCTGGGCAAGCAGACCGGCAGCCTCGTCGGCTATGTGGCCCGCACCATCTACGCACCGCAGGCGGTGATCCTGTTCGTCGTGTCGCTGCCGGTGCAGCTGGCCATGTACGAGGCCGCCCCGCTCGGCCTGCTGGGCGTCCTCGGCATCGTCGTGTGGTGCATCGGGTTCTTCTTCGAAGCGGTGGGCGACGCACAGCTGGCCCGCTTCACCAAGGATCCGGCCAACGCCGGGAAGGTCATGGACCGGGGGCTGTGGGCGTGGACCCGGCATCCGAACTACTTCGGCGACGCCTGCGTGTGGTTCGGCCTGTGGCTGCTGGCGCTGGGCCACCCGGCCGGTCTGCTCACCGTCGTCTCACCGGTCGCGATGACCTTCTTCCTGGTCAATGTCACCGGAAAAGCATTGCTGGAAAAGGGAATGCGCCGCAGCCGCGGCGCGGCCTACGCGGACTACGTCGCACGAACCAGCGGTTTCTTTCCCCGTCCACCGAGACGGTGACGGCTTATCTCGGTAGGCGCGACAGGATCGCGTGCAACGACCGGAGGTCTTCGCCGTCCAGTCCGGTCAACGACGCCGGGGGCGGGTCGGCCAACTCGTTGACCGCATGGAGCACCTCACGGCCTGCCGCTGTCAAAGACACCCTCTTGCTACGCCGGTTCTCCGGATCGATCTCGCGGACGACGAGCCCACGCGACTCAAGGTCGTTGATCGCCACGGTCGCGGCCGGGGCGTCGATGGTCGCCGCCTCCGCGACCTGTTTCAGCGTCAACGGACGCAGGTCGAGCCGCTTGAGAATGCGAATCCTGCTGAAGGGCAGGCCGGTCAGTTCGACGACGGATCGTCGCCAGGCGTCCTTGTTTTCCAACACCAACGACGACATCGCCCGCCAAACGTGGTCGGCGACAGGATCATGCGACACGGGCCACTCCACGTCCACCATCGGCGATCAGCGGCGCCAGTCGCTGCGCGGACACCTTCGCCCGCGCCGATGTCGAGGTCACAGCCAACACCGTAATGACCAGACCCAGGACCACGTTGATGATCCACAACGGCCTGGCCGCCTCGGTGAATCCCACATGGGTGGCGGCCAGCGCGGCACCGGCCACCGACCCGCACAGCGCCACACCAATGCTCACACCGACTTGACGACTGGTCGAGGTGATCGCCGAGGCGGCGCCGGCCCGGTCGCGCGGCATGCCGCTGACGGCCGCATTCGTGACCGGCGCGTTGATCATGGCGAAGCCGATGCCATAGGCGGCGAAGATCGACAACATCACCCAGACCGGGGTGCTCGGTGTCAGGAACAGGAGCATGACGGCGGCCGAGGTGATCATCGCACCGGAAATCACCAGCGACGGGCGGCTGCCGAACCGGCCGACCAGTCGGCCCGACAGCGGCGAGAACACCAGGGCCCCGATGGCAATCGGCAGGTAGATGAATCCGGTCGCCATCGGCGAATAGCCCCGCTCACCCTGCAGATACAACGACATCATGAACAGGAACGCGGCCCAGCCGGCGAATGCGCACACCGCGGTTGCGGTTGCCGAAGCGAACGGCACGCTGCGGAAGTAGCGCAGATCGATGAAGGGGTCTTTCCGCCTCGTCTCGTACCGCAGGAAGGCCAGTAACGCCAGGAGCGCCGTCGTGGCAATGGTCAGCAGCACGGGATCAGTCCAGCCCAGCACCGGCCCCTCGATCAGTGCGAACACCGTCCCGAACAGGGCCACGACGGCGAGCATCTGGCCGATCGGGTCGATGTCGCGCATGGTCGACGACCTGCTCTCCGGGACGAACTTGGCGGTGAGCAGGATCGCCGCCACACAGATCGGCAGGTTTATCCAGAAGACCGCACGCCAGCCGACCACATGGATCAACAGGCCGCCGACGACGGGTCCCAGCGCCATCGAGATGCCCACGACCGAGCCCCAGATACCCAAGGCCCGCGCACGCTCCACAGGCCTGTAGAAGACCTGCGAAATGATCGACAGGGCAACGGGATTCATCATGGATCCGCCGAGACCCTGGACCAGGCGCGCACCGATCAGCGTGTGGATGTCGGGTGCGATGCTGCACAGCAGCGAACCGAAGGCGAAGATCCCCAGCCCGATCTGGAAGACCTTACGGCGCCCGAAGCGGTCGCCGGCGGCGCCGGCCAGGATCAACAGCGAGGCCAGCACCAGGGTGTAGATGTCGACGACCCATTGCATCTGGGAGGGCGTCGCGACGAGATCCGAACGGATTGCAGGAATGGCGACGTTGACGATGGTTGCGTCCATCGAAACGATCAGCAGGCTCAGACAGCAGGAGGTCAGGATGACCCTCTTCCGCCGCGGGCTCAGCTCGTCAACGACACTTGTAATCACACAAATATTGTTAACCCACAACTAAACCGCTGTCAACAGTCCCCTGCGGATCGTGATCGACGCGGCGCTCAGCGGCCGGACAGGGCCACGTAGTCGCGTTCGCCGTAGCCGGTGTAGATCTGCCGCGGCCGCCCGATCTTGTTCGGCTCCCCGTGCATCTCTCGCCAGTGCGCGATCCAGCCCGGCAGCCGGCCCAGGGCGAACAGCACGGTGAACATCCGGGTCGGGAAGCCCATCGCGCGGTAGATCACGCCGGTGTAGAAGTCCACGTTCGGGTAAAGCTTGCGTTCGACGAAGTAGTCGTCGGTCAGGGCGACCTCTTCGAGAGACTTGGCGATGTCGAGCATTTCGTCGTCGCCGCCCAGCTTGCCGAGGATCTTGTCGGCCTGCTCCTTGACGATCCGCGCCCGTGGGTCGTAGTTCTTGTAGACGCGGTGGCCGAAGCCCATGAGTTTGACGCCGTCCTCGCGGTTCTTGACCTTGCGGACGAAATCCTGGACGTTGCCGCCCTCCTGGCGGATGCGCTCCAGCATCTCCAGCACCGACTGGTTCGCCCCACCGTGCAGCGGGCCCCACAGCGCGTTGATGCCGCCGGAGATCGACGTGAACAGGTTGGCCTGGGACGAACCGACCAGCCGGACGGTCGACGTCGAGCAGTTCTGCTCGTGATCGGCGTGCAGGATCAGCAGCATGTCCAGCGCCCGGACGATCTCCGGGTCGGGCTGATAGGGCTCGGCCGGTAGCCCGAACGTCATCCGCAGGAAGTTCTCCACGAGCGACAGCGAGTTGTCGGGGTACAGGAACGGCTGGCCGACCGACTTCTTGTAGGAGTAGGCGGCGATGGTCGGCATCTTGGCCAGCAGCCGGATCGTGGACAGCTCGACCTGCTTGTGGTCGAGCGGGTCCAGCGAGTCCTGGTAGTAGGCGCTCAGCGCGTTGACCGCGCTGGACAGCACCGGCATCGGGTGGGCGTTGCGCGGGAAGCCGTCGAAGAACCGCTTGAGGTCCTCGTGCAGCAGGGTGTGCCGCTGAATCTGCGTGGTGAAGTCCGCCAGCTGTTCGGCGGTCGGCAGCTCGCCGTAGATGAGCAGATAGCTCACCTCGATGAAGGTGGACTTCTCCGCGAGCTGCTCGATGGGGTAGCCGCGGTAGCGCAGGATCCCGGCGTCGCCGTCGATGTAGGTGATGGCGCTCTTGGTCGACGCGGTGTTCACGAACCCCTGGTCGAACGTCGTGTAGCCGGTCTTGGCCAGCAGCGGCCCGAGCGCGATGCCGTCGGAACCCTCGGTGGCGTGGACGATCTCCAGGTCGATCTCTCCGCCGGGGTACCGGAGGGAGGCGGTGTCGTCGTTCGCGGCCACATCAACCCCTTCTTGCCTGATCGACGGAGCCATCCGGCCCCGCCGTGAGGTCACGCTACTGTGCGTTCAAGGTGAACGTAGTCGCTATCGGCCTTAGCCGCCCGAGGGGGGCTGTTCCTACGCGTTCCACGGCTTCCAGAGCCGGGCGAAAAGCGCGTAAGTCCCCTCGATCCGGTCGGCGAACACACCCGGCCCCGTCTGGTCGTCGCCGACATCAATCAGCTGACGTGTTGATTGTGGTTTCCGGTGTCGGGCCGGTAGCGCAGGAATGCGGGTGCGGCGAGCACCGCCAGCAGCACTCCGGCCACCACCAGCAGGCCACCGCCGGCTGCGGCGACCGTCGTGCCCAGCGCCGCGCCGGCGGCGCCGTGCACCGCGTCGGCCAGGCGCGGTCCGCCGCCGACGACGACGATGAACACTCCCTGCAGCCGGCCGCGGAGGTCGTCGGATGCCACCTCCTGCAGGATCGTGGACCGGAACGCCGCCGACACCATGTCTGCCGCTCCCCCGATTGCCAAGCAGTCCAACGCAATCCACAGCATGGCACCACTGTGGCCGTCGGCCAGTCCGGCCGCGGCGCCGAAGCCCGTGATCGCCACGCCCCACACGATGATGGCGACCACCACCGCGAGACCCTGGCGTCGGATGCGGGGCAGCCAGCCCGAGAACACCCCGCCGCCGACCGCACCCACCGAGATCGCCGCGGCCAGCAGCGCCATCGTGGTGCCGCCTTCCACCGGACCCCCGAAGCTTTCGTGCGCCATCTGCGGGAACAGCGCCCGCGGCATCCCGAACACCATCGCGATGATGTCGACGACGAACGACATCAGCACCACCTGGTTGCCGGCCAGGTACCGGAAGCCCTCCAGCACGGCGCCGAACCCCAGCCGCGAGGGCCCCCGCGCGCCACCGGAGTCCAGGACCGGCATCGGGCGCAGCCGGATGGTCGCCCAGATCGGCGCGATGCAGGTCAGCGCATCGATCAGGTAGAGCGTCGACAGGTCGACCCAGCGCAGCATCACACCGGCCAGCAACGGGCCGACGATCGCGCCGAATTGCTGGACCGTCATGGTCAGCGAGTTGGCCGCGGGCAGCTGTTCGATGGGCAGCAGACGCGGGATGGCGGCGCCGCGGGTCGGCCAGTTGACGGCGTAGAAGCTCTGCTGGATCGCCAGCAGCACCAGCACCGCCCAGACGTTGTTGAGCGACATCGCGGCCTGCGCCCACAACAGCACCGACGCCACCGCCAGACCGCAGGAGGTGACGATCAGCAGGATGCGGCGGTCCATCGCGTCGGCCCACGCGCCGCCCAGCAGCCCGAAGACGATCAGCGGCACCAGCGCGAAAAGCCCGGCGAGGCCGACGTAGGCGGAGTTGCGGGTCAGCGCGTACAACTGGACCGGCACGGCGAAGATCGTGAGATTCCCGCCGATCACCGTGACGATGCCGGCCAGCCACAGCCGCCGGAAGTCCGGGGTACGCAGGGGTGTGACGTCCGCGAACAGCCGGCTTGAGCCCATCGGTCGGCTAGGGCTGGATGCGCTCGATGCGGTCCGCGTTGCCGTGCAGCTCACCGGGGAAGACGCGAATCCTGTTGTGAATCCGGTTCTCCCGGCCCTGCCAGAACTCGACCACCTCGGCCGTGATGCGGTAGCCGCCCCAGTGCGGCGGCACCGGAACCGTCTCGGAGTCGGCGAACCGGTCGATCACCGCGGCCAGCTGCGCGACGAGATCTGCGCGTGAACCGATCGGCTGGGACTGCGACGACGCCCATGCGCCCAGTTGCGATCCCCGGGGGCGGTGGGCCCAGTAGGTGGCGGTCTCCTCCGGAGCGACCTTGGTGACGGCGCCACGCACGTGGACCTGCCGGCCCAACCCGTACCAGGGGAACGTCACCGCGGCATACGGCGTCACAGCCAGTTCCCGGCCCTTGGCCGATTCGTAGTTGGTGTAGAAGGTGACGCCGTCGGCGTCCACGCTCTTACACAGCACCGAGCGGGTCACCGGATGCCCGTCGGCGACGGTGGCAAGGACCATCGCGTTGGGTTCGGCCAGCCCGGCCGCCTCTGCCTCGTGGATCCATTTGTGCAGCAGCGCAAGCCAGCCGTCGACGAGCCAGTCCACGTCCAGGTCGCTGCTGCCGTCCTTCTCCACCGAGCCGTACTCCACTCGCATCGAGGCGAGGCGGTGGGCGGGGGCGGGGCGCTCTGGATCAACCACGCCGATCACGGTACGCCCCCGGAGATGGCAGAATCGGCGCTCATGACCGCGTTGCCGGACGGCTTCATCCCTGGCCTCGAGGGTGTGGTGGCGTTCACCACCGAAATCGCCGAGCCGGACCGCGACGGCGGGGCACTGCGCTACCGCGGGGTCGACATCGAGGACCTGGTCTCACACCGGGTGACCTTCGGGGACGTGTGGGCCCTGCTGGTCGACGGCCGCTTCGGTGACGGGCTGGCGCCGGCGGAGCCTTTCCCGCTGCCGATCCACACCGGCGACGTCCGGGTGGACGTACAGGCCGGCCTGTCGATGCTCGCGCCGATCTGGGGTTACCGGCCGCTGCTCGACATCGACGACCAGACCACGCGGGATCAGCTTGCGCGTGCCTCGGTGATGGCGTTGTCCTACGTCGCCCAGTCCGCCCGCGGCATCAACAGGCCCGCGGTGCCGCAGCGTGTGGTCGACGAATGCACCACGATCACACAACGTTTCATGACCCGCTGGCACGGTGAGCCGGACCCGCGCCATGTCGAGGCGATCGACGCCTACTGGGTGTCAGCCGCCGAGCACGGCATGAACGCCTCGACGTTCACCGCTCGGGTGATCGCCTCCACGGGAGCCGACGTGGCGGCGGCGCTGTCCGGCGCGGTGGGTGCGATGAGCGGCCCGCTGCACGGCGGGGCACCAGCCCGGGTGATCCCGATGATCGCCGACGCCGAGCAGAGCGGGGATGCCGCCGCGGTGGTCCGCGGCATCCTCGACCGGCACGAGAAGCTGATGGGCTTCGGCCACCGGGTCTACCGGGCCGAGGACCCGCGGGCCCGGGTGTTGCGCGCGACGGCCAAGCGCCTCGACGCACCGCGCTACGAGGTGGCCGCGGCACTCGAGCAGGCGGCGCTGGCCGAACTGCGTGAGCGCCGCCCAGACCGGGCCATCGAAACCAACGTCGAGTTCTGGGCGGCGGTCATCCTGGACTTCGCCGAGGTGCCCCCGGCGATGATGCCGGCGATGTTCACCTGCGCGCGCACCGCCGGGTGGTCGGCGCACATCCTGGAGCAGAAGCGGCTGGGCAGGCTGGTCCGGCCGGCCGCGGCGTACGTCGGGCCGTCGCCGCGGCCCGCGGACTCGGTGCCGGGGTGGGACGAGATCAGCCACACCTGAGTCCTGCGGTTCCACCGCGAACAGACGTAACAGACCCCTAAACCACGGCGTGTCTGGGTCGTTTCCGTCTGCTCGCGCGTGAAGAACGCGCCGCTGCGACCATGTCGGGAACCGCCGTGAACTTCACCCGCGGCCGGCCCGCCGCCTGACCGCGGGCGATCTCCGCCGCGTCGATCGCGGCCCACCCTTGGGAGTCCACCAGGTCGGGTTGCCGCGCGCGCACCAGTTTGGCCATCGACCCGGTCCGCTGCGGGGGATCGCCGAGCAGTCCGGCGTTGAAGTCGTCGGCGATCGCGGCGACGGTCTGCATCGCGCAGGACTTGTTGGTGCCGATGAATCCCGTCGGCCCGCGTTTGATCCAGCCGGCGACGTAGGCGCCGCGGACGGGGGCGCCGTCGGCGTCGACCACTCGCCCCTCCCGGTTGGGCACCACGGCGGACTCGTCGTCGAACGGCAGGCCCGGAATCGGCGCAGCGCGGTAACCGATCGAGGTCAGGACCAGACCCGCGTCCAGCGTCACGGTGTCTTGTGTTGCCGTGCGGGTGAATTCGACGGCCCGCGCCCGCTCACCGCCGAGGATGCGCTGCGGTGTCAACCGGTAGGCCAGCCGGATGCGGGGTCGGGTCGACGGGATTGCGGCATCGGGAAGCCGAGACAGGATTTCGAGCTTGGCGCGGGTTGCGGCGTCACGCGCGTGTTCGAGATCGCGGCGCACCAGCGCGTGGTCGTGCGCGTCGAGGACCACCTCGGCGGTACCCGTGAGGCCGATGAGTTCGGGCAGGGTGAACGCGGAGTCCACCGGATCCCGACGGGCCGCGACGACGACCTCACGGATCGATGAAGCGCGCAGCGCCTGCAGTGCGGCATCCGAAATGTCAGTGCGGGCAAGTGATTGCGGGTCGGCGGTGAGGATGCGTGCGACGTCGAGGGCGACGTTGCCGTTGCCGATCACCACCACCCGTTCGTGATCCAGACCAGACTGCCGCTCCGCGAAGTCGGGATGCCCGTTGATCCAGGCGACGAGCTCGGTGGCGCTCCCGGTGCCCGGCAGGTCGCCGCCGGCGATCTCGAGGCGACGGTCGCCGGGCGCTCCCACGGCATAGATCACCGCGTGGTGATGTTCCAGCAGTTCCTGATGCGAAATGTGTTTACCGACTTCGACATTCAGATAGTAGGTGAACCCTCGCGCCGCGCTGATCCGGTCGAAGAGCCGGGTGATCGACTTGGTGCTCTGATGATCCGGCGCCACCCCGGCTCGGATGAGTCCATAAGGGGTGGGCAGCTTGTCGAACACGCTGACCCGCACCCCGTTCTGGGTGAGCAGTTCGTCGGCGGCATACATTCCGGCCGGCCCGGATCCGACGATGGCGACCACCAGGCCGTCCTTGTGCAGCCGGGGCGCCGGCAGGACCGGGGCGAGCTTGGACGTCGGCGGGAGCTTCGCCCCGGCCCGGGGCGCTGGGTAGTGATCGGCGTTGACGGCGATGAAGGGCAGCTGGTCGTCGGTCAGCCTGGTGTCGGCGCGGATCGCGCCGACCGGGCAGGCCGACACGCAGGCCCCGCAGTCCACGCAGGCATATGGGTCGATGTAAAGCATCTCCGCGGCGGCGAAGCCGGGCTCGTCCGGTGAGGGGTGAATGCAGTTGACGGGGCACGAGTAGACACACGATCCGTCGCTGCAACACGACTGGGTGATGACGTGGGGCATCAGCTGTAGGAGGGTGCGCCGCTAGGCGACGCGCACGAGGTGGGCGCGCTGCGGTTCGCTGCGATACCGGCTGGGCGGGCCGCCGATCTTGCACATCCGCCAGACCAGCCGGGCCAGCGGGTTCATCAGATTGGTGTCGTAGCAGAGCATCCGCACGTCGCCGAACATGTCCTGCAACCACTTTCGGGATTCCGGCGAGCGGAAGAACAACTCCTTGCGGATCTCCATCGGGATGCCGTACTCCCGGAAGAAGCTTCGCGGCGGCACCAGGATCGCCTGGCACAGGATGCGCATGATCAACGGCACGTTCACCGACAACAGCAGACGCTGGCGCCGATTCAGATGCGGCAGGCGTTTGCGCAGGTACTCGTGGGCGAACGAGATGTGCCGGGCCTCCTCGGCGACATGGATGGCCATGACCTTCTCCATGATCGGGTGCAGCGCTCTGCCCTCGCGCAGCACGCTCTTCTGGGTGTGGTCGATGGGCTCCTCGCCGGCGAGCACACCGAAGAAGAACGGGATCGGCAGCGGCCCGGGCACCAGGGGGATCAACGGAGACAGCCACCGCAGCAGCCGGGGCATACCCGGCACGTCGACGCCGATCCGGTTCACCATCTCCTGGAACATCAGGGTGTGGTTGCACTCCTCGATGGCCTCGTGGGTGCAGTACCGGTACTCCGGTGAGCCGTTGGGCACCCAGAACACGTAGTTCATCAGCCCGCGGATGAGAATCGATTCGAACTGCAGGCCGACCTTGGCGACGTTGGCCTGCCGCCACTGCCCGATCGCGATCTGCTTGGCGACGGGCTGCGCCCGGTACCACGGGTGGCGGCCGAAGACGTCGGTCTCCGGCAGGATCCAGCGCTCGTCGTCGGGAGTGACGGCGAACTCGGGGGCATCCCAGTCGATGTCGGTGTAGGGGTTGAAGTTGCGCCGCACCGAGCCTTCGGAGAGGGTGCTCAGCATGTCGACGTAGGGCGCGTCGTCACGCACCTCCATGTTGCGCCGCCAGCGCCTGACCATCGTGGTCCGTGCCATCGACAGCCCTCCGTCCGCTTTACATAAGGGTGCCTGTTGTCCAAACGGTACCGCAGGTATCGCATACCTGTCTAGAGATCCGGCGGTGCGCAAACCCGTCGATTTCGCCGGTGCCACGGCCGACTTCTACTCTTGTCCCCATGTCCGATCCCGCCCAGCTCACCATCCCCGCCCACCTCAAGCCCGCCGACGGCCGCTTCGGCTGCGGTCCATCGAAGGTCCGGCCCGAACAGTTGTCGGCGCTGACCACCACGGCCGCCGGGCTGTTCGGCACCTCGCATCGCCAGGCGCCGGTGAAGAACCTCGTGGGCCGGGTGCGCGAGGGCCTGCGCGAGCTGTTCTCGGCGCCGGACGGCTACGAGGTCATCCTCGGCAACGGCGGCGCGACGGCCTTCTGGGACGCCGCGGCGTTCGGGCTGATCGACAAGAAGTCGCTACACCTGACGTTCGGCGAATTCAGCGCGAAGTTCGCCTCCGCGGTGGCCGGCAACCCGTTCGTCGGCGACCCGATCATCGTCAAAACCGACCCCGGAACTGCCCCATCACCGCAGTCCGACCCGTCGGTGGACGCGGTCGCGTGGGCGCACAACGAGACCTCGACGGGTGTCGCCCTCGGCGTGCAGCGGCCCGCCGGTGACGCCCTGGTGCTCATCGACGCCACCTCCGCCGCGGGCGGCCTGCCGGTCGACATCACCGAGAGCGACGCCTATTACTTCGCGCCGCAGAAGAACTTCGCCAGCGACGGCGGCCTGTGGTTCGCGATCCTGTCCCCGGCCGCGCTGGCCCGCATCGAGGCCATCGCGGCATCGGGCCGCTGGGTTCCGGAGTTCCTGTCGCTGCCGGTCGCGGTCGACAACAGCCTCAAGAACCAGACCTACAACACCCCGGCGATCGGCACGCTGGTGCTGATGGCCGAGCAGATCGACTGGATGCTGGGCAACGGCGGACTGGACTGGGCGGTCAAGCGCACCGCGGACTCGTCGTCGCGGCTGTACTCCTGGGCCGAAGCGGCGCCGTTCGCCACCCCGTTCGTCGCCGATCTCGCCCTGCGCTCCCAGGTGGTCGGCACCATCGACTTCAATGATGACGTCGATGCCGCCGCGGTGGCCAAGGTGCTGCGCGCCAACGGGATCGTCGACACCGAGCCGTACCGCAAGCTGGGCCGCAACCAGCTGCGGGTCGCGATGTTCCCGGCAATCGAACCCGACGACGTCAGCGCCCTGACCCGGTGCGTGGACTGGGTCGTCGAACGTCTCTGAAGACCCGCCAAACCTCATCTGTCACACGGGCGTGTCCTATCCGTTATGTCAACGCACGGTCGGTAGGGTCCGCTTCAAAGGAGGCCGGCATGCGGGAACTGACACTCATCGGACTCGATGTCGACGGCAAGCACCTGATCTGTGAGGGTGGCGACCCGTCGGACAAGTTCCTGATCCGGCTCGACGACCGGTTGCGGGCCGCCGCCCGCGGTGAACGTTCGCGTCCAGGGCAGAATCCGAGAGACAACGAGGTCAGAGGCGTGCTGCGACCCAAGGACATTCAGGCCCGTATCCGCGCGGGGGCGTCGGTTCAGGAGGTCGCCGCGTCCTCCGGAATGGACGTCTCGAAGGTGGAGCGCTTCGCCCACCCGGTTCTGCTGGAGCGCCAGCGGGCCGCCGAGTTGGCCACCGCGGCGCACCCGGTGCTGGCCGACGGGCCCGCGGTGGAGACGCTGCTGGAAACCATCAACACCGCCCTGACCGACCGCGGACTGGGGAATGTCGACACGACGTGGGACGCGTGGCGCACCGAAGACGGCCGCTGGACGATCCGGATGGGCTGGAACGCCGGACTTTCGGAGAACGTCGCTCACTTCCGGTTCTCTCCCGGAGCGCACGGTGGAACCGTCACCGCGATCGACGAGGCGGCCAGTGAGCTGATCGATCCGGAGTTCGAGCGACCCATCCGCCCGGTGGCCTCGGTGGCGCAGCTGGAGTTCGACGTGCCGGCCGCGCCCGAGCCGGTCGAGGAGGAGCCGCAGACCGCCCCCGCACCTCAGCAGCAGGTGCAGACCCCGCCGCGTCCCGCCGCGTCGGCCAAGAAGGCCGGCCGCAAGCCCGTGGTTCCCGCGTGGGAGGACGTTCTGCTCGGGGTGCGCACCAGCGGCGAGCGCTGACGCTCGACGATCAAGCGGCGGCGGCGGCGGAGCCGCGATGAGGAGGGAGTTGGACGCTAACGCAGGCTCACCGCCAGCATCGCGATCCAGCCGACGGCCACGCCGACCCCGGCACCGAGAACGAACCACCGCCGGACCGGCCGTTTACGCCAGTCCCACAGGGTGGGCGCCAGACCGCCGACGGCGATGACGTTCAGGCCTACCGACACCAGCGGGTGAACCCGGGTCATTCCCATGCTCAGCACCACGATGGCGCCGGCCGTGACGGCGGCGACGAAGGCCGCGACCGTCAGGCCGGTGCCCCAGGGCGTCGAGTGGTCGTCGGACACGATCGTCAGGTTAGCCAGCTGCACTTCGTTCATTGTCTCGCTCCTCCTCCGCCTCGTCCCTCGGCGGCATCGTCGACTCGACGTCGGACCCGCTCATAGAACGCCAGCGCCGCGGCCGTCGCCACGTTGAGCGAGTCGGTGCCACGCGACATCGGTATCCGGACCCGGGCGTCGGCCGCGCGCAACGCCGCATCGGTCAGGCCCGGCCCCTCCGCCCCGACCAACACCGCGACCTTCTGCCCCGACAGTTCGTCGGCCATCTCCGCCAGAACCCGAGAACCCGCATTCGGCGTCATCGCCAGCAGCCGAAAGCCGTTGTCCCGCAGGCGATACAGATCCGCCGGCCAGTTCTCCGCTCTGGCGAACGGCACCAGCAGGGCGTGGCCCATCGACACCCGCACCGCGCGCCGGTACAGCGGGTCAGCGCAGCCGGCGCCGAAGATCACCCCGTCGACGCCCAGGCCGGCGGCGTTGCGGAAGACCGAGCCCAGGTTCTCGTGGTCGTTGACGCCCTCGAGCACGGCGACGGTGCGCGCACCGGCCAGCACGTCGGCGACACCGAGTTCGGCCGGCCGACGGGCGGCGCCCAGCACTCCGCGGTTGAGGTGGAATCCGACCACCTCGGACATCACCTCGGCCGAGGCGCGATAGAACGGGATCGGAACGCCGGCGAGGTCGGCGGACAGTTCGGCCAGGCGACGGTCGGTGCCGAGAAAGGCGTGCGGGGTGAACCGGGACGCCAGCATGCGCTGCACCACCAGCACGCCCTCGGCGATCACCAGCCCCTTGCCGCCGGGCAGATCGGGGCGACGGTCGACACTGTTGAGGTCCCGGAAGTCGTCCACCCGCGGGTCGGCGGGGTCGGTAATGTCGACCACGGTCGAAGGCGCCTCCTGCACGCCGCCAAGGTACGCGCACCGGGGGTCGGTTACCGTGAACGCGATGTCCCCGAATGGCCCACCGACCGAGAAGGTCCCGCCGGAGTTGCCGGCCGGGTTGCGCGATCCGCGGCCGGTGATCGCCGCCGGAGCGCTGCTCTGGGTGCTGGCGGCGGTCGCATCGTTCACCGTCGACGCGTGTGCGACCTGGCGTCCGATCACCATCGCCGGGCTCGGCGTGGGTGTGCTGGGCCTGTCGATCTTCCTGTGGCAGCGGTCGGCGGCCCGCCGGGGCGCACGCGGGGCACAAACCGGACTGGAATGACAACGAAGGAGAACCGATGGCAGCACCGCTGTTGAAGGCAGAGATCGAGATCAACGCACCGGTGAGCAAGGTGTGGTCCCTGGTCTCCGACGTCAGCCGGATGCCGGAGTGGAGCCCGCAGTGCCGAATCATGAAGGCGCTCGGCCCGATTCGGCCCGGAACCCGGACGCTGAACCTGAACCGGCGCGGGCCGTTGTTCTGGCCGACGACGTCGGTGATCACCGAGGTGGTGCCGGAGAAGAAGTTCGCCTTCCGCATCCCGATCAATACCACGGTGTGGAGCTACGAACTCGAGCCCACCGCCACCGGGACCAAGCTCACCGAGACGCGGCACGCCGAGAACGGCGTCACCGCGATCTCTGCCGGGATGACCAAGACGGCGTTCGGCGGCATTGAGCCGTTCGAGAAGGAACTGGTCGAGGGAATGAACCAATCGCTGCAGCGGATCAAGGCCGCCGCGGAGCGCTAAACGTCTTCCACCGGTTGTTCCGGGCCGGGCTCCGGCGGGGCCGGGACATCCTCGACAACCCGTTCTTCGACAACCTCGGCGATCGGTTCGGCGTCGGCGGCTTCAACCTCGACGGCCCGTTCAACCTCGACCACCTCGAGGACCCCGTCGTCATAAGGCTCGTAGGCAGGCGACCCGGAACCCGCCGGCGCCGGGGTGTCCGAATGCGCGCCGCATCCGTAGAACAAGTCGACGACGTGACCGTCGGCGGACATCTCGTTGCAGCACACGCCGAACATGACACCCAGCGCGCCGGCCAGCGGCGCCATGAATCCGCAGTCGCGGCAGATCCGCTTGGTGGACCGCGCCATCGGTGCGGCGGGCCCGAAGTCGCCGTCGTGCCAGCGCTGCGCGGCGTCGTCGCGGCCGAAGGCGCTGAGCACCCGGCGCCGTCCGAACCCGATGTCCCGCGCGGTGTCGTCGATCAGCGGGTCGCCGGTAGCCAGGAACCCGGGCACCAGCCGGGGGTCGTCAGGCAAGGGGGCCAGCAGGTCACCGGGTCCGAGGTCGCCCGGCTTGACGCGCTGCTCCCAGGGCACCCACGGCGGCGCCAGCAGGGCGGTCGGGCCGGGAACGAGCACGACCTCACTGACGGTGGCGTGGTCGGCCCCGGGGCAGGCGGCCACGACGACCGCCCACTGCCATCCGTGGTAGCCGGGCAGCGTCGCGAGGAAGCGATGGGTGGCGGCGGCATCGTCTTCGATGCTCATCCCCAGATACGCGCCGACGGTGTCGCCGCTGAACTCGACGACGGCCTCGCGGGCCAGCGGTTCGGCTGCGGCGAGGATCGCGGCTACCTCGTCCGCCGGCGCGGCCGGTGTGGCCATCGCCGCCGAATCGGCGTTGTCGATCAGGCTGTCCATCGCCGACAATCTTGCCTCACCGCGTCGACATCCGGGCACACCGGTCGGCCGCACGATCCCGGCCGGCCCGATGGGGGACAATCGAGAGCGTGTCTGGACCGCGGCGAGTGCACCCGGGCTGGGGTCCGGTCGGCTCCGACCGCCGCGGGTCGCCGCGCCGTGAACACCCCGGGATGGCCAACTACCCCACCGCCCCGACTGGCGGCCGTTCCGGTTCCCGCGACGGCGACTCGGCCCGCTCAAACCGCTATCTGCCGCCACTCGGGGAGAACCGCCACACCGCCTACCGCGCCACCGAGGAACACCCCGGTGAGCGCCCGGACGGCGACGAGCGCGCCCGGGTCACCCGGGCGGCCGCCGAGATGGGGTCGCGGATGTACTCGATGGTGCACCGCGCCGCGACGGCCGACGGCGCGGACAAGTCCGGGCTGACGGCGCTCACCTGGCCGGTGGTGGCCAACTTCGCGGTGGACTCCGCGATGGCGGTGGCACTGGCCAACACCCTGTTCTTCGCGGCGGCCACCGGTGAGAGCAAGGGTCGGGTGGCGCTGTACCTGCTGATCACCATCGCGCCGTTCGCGGTGATCGCCCCGCTGATCGGCCCCGCGCTCGACCGGATCCAGCACGGCCGGCGCGCGGCACTGGCGGCGTCGTTCCTGCTGCGCACGGTGCTGGCCGTGGTGCTGATCATGAATTACGACCCGGCCACCGGCAGCTACCCGTCCTGGGTGCTCTACCCGTGCGCGCTGGGAATGATGGTGCTGTCCAAGTCCTTCTCGGTGCTGCGCAGCGCGGTGACCCCGCGGGTGATGCCGCCGACGATCGACCTGGTGCGGGTGAACTCGCGGCTGACGATGTTCGGTCTGATCGGCGGCACCATCGTGGGCGGCGGCATCGCAGCCGGCGCGGAGTGGTTGTTCTCCACGCTGCTCGAACTGCCCGGCGCCCTGTTCGTCGTCGTGTTCGTCACGCTGGCCGGTGCGTCGCTGACGATGCGGATCCCCAAGTGGGTGGAGGTCACCGAGGGCGAGGTGCCCGCCACACTGAGCTACCACGGACACGGCAGTGAGTGGGACTGGCTCGACGACCATCCCACCGAGGTCATCGTCACGGGCCCGCGACGACAGCCGTTGGGCCGCAACATCATCACCTGTCTGTGGGGCAACTGCACGATCAAGGTGATGGTGGGTTTCCTGTTCCTCTACCCTGCGTTCGTGGCCAAGGCGCATGACGCCAGCGGATGGGTTCAGCTGGCCATGCTGGGCACCATCGGGGCGGCCGCGGGCATCGGCAACTTCGCCGGGAACTTCACCGCGGCGCGCATGAGCCTGGGCCGTCCCGCCGTACTGGTGGTGCGCTCGGCGATCGCGGTGACCGTCCTGGCTCTGGCCGCGGCGGTGTCCGGCAGCCTGATCGTCGCGGCGGTGGCGGCGTTCGTCACCTCGGGGGCCAGTGCCGTCGCCAAGGCGTCGCTGGACGCTTCGTTGCAGGACGACCTGCCCGAGGAGTCGCGGGCGTCGGCGTTCGGCCGTTCCGAGTCGGTGCTGCAACTGGCCTGGGTGCTCGGCGGTGCGATGGGGGTGCTGGTGTACACCGAATTGTGGGTGGGTTTCACCGCGATTTCCTCGATGCTGATCCCCGCGCTGGCGCAGACGGTGGCCAGCTACCGCGGTGCGTCACTGATTCCCGGTCTGGGCGGCAACCGCCCGGTGCTGGCCGAACCCGAGGGCGAGGCGGTGCCCCGGTGAAACGACAGGTGGCGTGGATCGTGGCGGCACTGGTGGTGCTCGCCGCCGCCGGCGCCGGGGTGGGCGCCTGGGCGCTTGTTCGCAATCAGGGTTCCCCGCTGCCGCAGATCACCGCCTACTCGCAGGGGACCACCGTACGGGTGAACCCGTACCTGTTCTGCAATGTGGTCGATCTCAACGACTGCGTCAAAGGCGGTGTGCAGGGCGAGCTTTCGGTGGGCGGCCGCTATCCGGTCCAGCTGTCGGTGCCGGCCCGGATCGGCGATGCGCCGTGGCGTCTGCTGCAGGTCTACTCCGACGACAAGGACACTGTCGCCACCGCCTACCACCCGGGCACCCGACTGGCGGTGACGATCCCCACCGTCGACCCGCGGCGCGGCCGGATGATGGGACTGGTGGTCCAACTGCTGACCCTGGTGAAAGACCAGAACGGGGAACTGCACGACCTGCCCCACGCGGAGTGGTCGGTCAAGCTGAACTGGAGTTAGCCACCCGCTCCCCCGCCCGAACCAGACCGGGCGGAGCGCCGTCACCAAACGGCCTGCCGCCCATGGCTTCCCGACCACGAACCCCATTCTGCGCTTCACCGAAAGTGCGCCCAGATCGACGATTCACCCGCCAAGGCGCTGAAGGCTCGACTCAGCCCACTCTCGATGAAGGGTGTCAGGCGTCCAACTCCCGTGCTACCGCTCGGACCACCTCGGACACCCGGCGCGCGACCTTCTTGTCGGGATAGCGGCCGCGCCGCAGTTCCGGCTGAACCGCGCCTTCCAGCAGGGTGATCATGTCCTCGACCATGCCGTGCAGTTCGTCGGGGCTGTGCTTGTGTTCGGCGGCGGGCGCGGCTTCACGCCGCGTCCTGGTCAGGCTGGGCGGCGGGTCGATCAGCTTGAGGCTCAGCGCCTGCGGACCGCGCCGCCCGGTGGCGACACCGAACTCGACCCGCTGGCCGGCCTTGAGACCCTCGACGCCGTCCGGCAGGGCCGAGGCGCGGACGTAGACGTCCTCGCCGTCCTCCTGCGACAGGAAACCGAATCCCTTGTCGGAGTCGTACCACTTCACCTTGCCGGTCGGCACTGGATCTCACCTGCTTGTCTGACGTGACCATGCGTCCAGCGCAGGACGCCTGAGCGATCCTACTCAACGCGCACAGGCCCCAGCAGCCCTATTTTGGTTGGGTAGGCTGGCGTGACCGCTGGAGGAAGACATGCGCGTGATCCTGAACATCATCTGGTTGATCTTCGGCGGTCTGTGGCTCGCGCTGGGCTATCTGCTGGCCGCTCTCATCTGCTTTCTGCTGATCGTCACCATCCCCTTCGGCTTCGCCTCGGCGCGCATCGCGCTGTTCGCGCTGTGGCCGTTCGGCCGGACGGTCATCGACAAGCCCGGCCCCCAGACCGGCGCGACGATCGGCAACGTGATCTGGCTTGTGCTGTGCGGGATCTGGCTGGCGATCGGCCACATCATCACCGCGATCGGTATGGCTCTGACCATCGTCGGCATTCCACTGGCGCTGGCGAACCTCAAGCTGATCCCGGTGTCGCTGATGCCCCTCGGTAAGGAGATCGTCCCGGTCGACCGTGCCCGCGACTGGACGGCCGCCCCGCGTCGGGGATGGGCATGACCCTCACGACCCTCGGCCTACCGGCCGTTCGCCGCGGCCACGAACTCCGGGAGGGCATGCCGCTCTCCGGTCCGCTGCTGGACACCTACGGCCGCGCGGCCACCGACCTGCGGGTCTCCCTCACCGACCGTTGCAATCTGCGCTGCACCTATTGCATGCCGGCCGAGGGGCTGGCCTGGCTTCCGGCCGACGACGTCCTGACCTTCGACGAGCTCACCCGGCTGCTGCGGCTCGCGGTCACCCGGCTGGGCATCACCAGTGTCCGGTTCACCGGCGGCGAGCCGCTGCTCTACCGCCGGCTGGAGGACGTCGTGGCCGCCGCCGCAAGCCTGCAACCCCGCCCGGAGATCGCGCTCACCACCAACGGCGTGGGCCTGGCCGCCCGGGCCCACGGCTTGGCGGCGGCAGGCCTGGACCGGGTGAACGTCTCCCTCGACACCGTCGACCCCGGGCATTTCGCCGCGATCACCCGGCGCAACCGGCTCGACGAGGTTCTCGACGGACTGGCCGCGGCCGCCGCGGCGGGCCTCGGTCCGGTGAAGGTCAACGCCGTCCTCGATCCGGTGTCGGGTCGCGACGACGCCGTCGAACTCCTGCGGTTCTGCCTCAAGCACTGTTACCAGCTGCGCATCATCGAGCAGATGCCGCTGGACGCCGACCACCAGTGGAGCCGGGAGTCGGCCCTCAGCGCCGACGACATCATCACGGCGCTGCGCCGACGTTTCGACCTCACCCCCGACCCCGCGCCGCGCGGCTCGGCGCCGGCCCAGCTCTGGCGCGTGGACGGCGGACCGGCGACCGTGGGGATCATCGCCTCGGTGTCGGATGCGTTCTGCTCGGCCTGCGACCGCACCCGGTTGACGGCCGACGGGCAGGTGCGCAGCTGCCTGTTCGCCGCCGTCGAAACCGACCTGCGCAGCCTGATGCGCCGGGGCGCCGACGACGACGAACTCGAGGCGGCCTGGCGGTCGGCCATGTGGGCCAAGGCCGCCGGGCACGGCATCAACAGCCCCCACTTCGTGCAGCCGACCCGCCCGATGAGCGCAATCGGAGGCTGACTATGACCGATCTCACCGCACCTGGGACCGACGTCACGGCCCTCATCCCGGTCACCGTTCGGTTCTTTGCTGCGGCCCGCGACGCCGCCGGCACCGAGACGTCCGTACTGCGGCTGCGAGAAGGCTCCACCGTCGACGATGCGGTCTGTGAATTAAGTGGTCAGAGTGACAAATTGCAGCTGGTGTTACGGAAGTGTTCATACCTCGCGGACGGGGTCGCCGTTCGCGACGGCGCCACTGTGCTGCGCGCTCACCAGATCTTGGATGTTTTGCCCCCGTTTGCGGGCGGATAATCGTGATTTCCGTCACATCACAAACGGATCACAACGTGGCCACGGACTGATTAAGTCCCTCGCCGACCTGGGCCGACGCTGGGCGTTTAGAGTTCCTTTAAAGTTTGCCAGCAGGCAAAACACCTGAATTGCCACGAGATGACGTGCCGGCGGGCAGCCGATAGCGTCGTCGATGGCCCGCCCCCTACGACGCGGTGGGTCCTCTCCGCTTCTCGCGCCGAACTCCATCCATGGAGCGGAGGGCACAACGAGCATTTTTCGGTTGGAGGCGGGGGACCCACTCGGTCCGCCGAACCGGAGCTCCCCGAGCTCCTTGGGGTGAAGCCGCGGACACCGCGGCCGGGCAACCTCTCACGCCCGAACCCGACAGCTGACCTCGCAGGCGCGTTCCCAGGGAGGACCGACCTATGAGCGGACGCCATCGTAAGCCCAGCACGTCGTCGATCGGCGTGGCCAAGATCGCCGTGACGGGTGCCGTCATCGGCACCGGCAGCCTCGGCATGGCCGCCGCGGCCCAGGCCGCGACCGACTCCGAATGGGACACCGTCGCCAGCTGCGAGTCCAGCGGCAACTGGGCCATCAACACCGGCAACGGCTACCAGGGCGGCCTGCAGTTCTCGTCCAGCACCTGGCTGGGCTACGGCGGCGGCCAGTACGCCTCGGCGGCCAACATGGCTACCCGCGAGCAGCAGATCGCGATTGCCGAGAAGGTGCTCGCGGGTCAGGGCCGCGGCGCTTGGCCGGTGTGCGGTCGCGGCCTCTCCGGCCCCACGCCGCGTGACCTCAGCGTCACCCAGGTCAAGTCTCACGTCCAGGCTCCCGTGCCCGCCGAAACCCCGGTCGACGCCCCGGCGCCGGCCGCCGGTCAGGACGCCGCCGCCCCGGCGCTGCCCGAGGCGGTCCCCGCCCCGGCTCCGGACGCTCCGGCACCCCAGGACCTGCCGGCACCGGCGCCTCAGGACGGCGCACCGGCTCCGCAGGACCTCCCGGCGCCGGCACCGCAGGATGCCCTGCCCGCCGCGCCCGCTCCGCAGGACGCTCCGGCACGCCCGGATCCGTCCGCACCCGCGCCGCAGATCATTTCCATCGGCAACAGCACCGAGGACCCCGCGGCGACCGTCGTCGACGCCGCCCGGATCGTCCCCGCTCCCCTGACCCCGGCTGATCCCGCGCTGCCGCCGGTGGCTCCCACCACCGCGGCTCCGGCGGATCCCGTCGCCGTGGTTCCGGCAGCCGCACCGGGTGATGCGGCCCCGGCCGTCGTGCCCGCCTCGGCGACCGGCGCGCCGCCGGAAGGTGTCCCGCACCTGCCCAGCCCGGACGCCCCGCCGCCGGGCACCAGCACGGACCCGAGTCAGGCGGCCAACCCGAACGTCTCCTACGTGAAGGAACTGTGGCACGCGCTGCAGAACCAGGAGATCGACCGCAACGACCTCTTGCTGGCTCTGGCCCAGCGGTCCTTCACCGGCCCGATTCCGGTGGACGCCGCGACCCCGGCGCCCGCTCCGGCCGGATAGGCGCTCTAGGCGGAGTTCACCCACTCGTCGCTGCCGTCGGCGAAGAACTGGTGCTTCCACACCGGAAGCCGTTCTTTGACGGCGTCGACGAGCCGCGCGCAGGTCTCGAAGGCCGCGGCACGATGCTCGGCCGCGACGGCGGCCACCAGGGCGGCCTCGCCGATCTCCAGGCGGCCGACGCGGTGACTGGCCGCCACGGCCTGCACTCCCCGGGCGCCCGCCGCCGACTCCGCGAGGATCTCAAAGAGGATCTGCTCGGCGTGCGGGTGGGCGGAGTACTCCAGACGGAGCACCTCCCGCCCGCCGTCATGGTTGCGCACGATGCCGCCGAAGCCGACCACAGCGCCCGCGGCGTGGTGGGCCACCAGGTCCTCGTGCTCGCTGAGCAGGATGGGGTGCTCGGAGATCCCCGCCCTGACGATGCGGGTCATCGGTGGTCTCCACCCGACAGCTGATCGAGTGCGTGATCGAGGACGTCGGCCAGCACGCCGAGCCCGTCACGGACTCCGCCGGTGGAACCGGGCAGGTTTATCACCAGCGTCCGGCCCGCCACCCCGCACAGACCCCGCGACAGCACCGCGGTGGGCACCTTGGGCAGTCCGGACCGGCGGATGGCGTCGGCCAGTCCGGGGATCTGATAGTCGAGCACTTCCTCGGTGGCTTCGGGGGTGCTGTCGCTCGGCGAAATGCCGGTGCCCCCGGAGGAGATGATCACCTCGACGCCGTCGTCCAGTGCGGCGCGCAGCGCGCGACGGACCGGTTCCCCGTCGGCGACCACCGCCGGGGCGGGCACCTCGAATCCGCGGCCTTCGAGCCACTCGCGGATCAGCGGGCCGCAGCGGTCGTCGTAGGCGCCGGCCGAGGCGCGGGTCGAGGCGATGACCACCCGGGCGCGCCGGGTCACCGCTCGGCCGTCCAGACGCCGGTCTTGCCGCCCTCCTTGCGCAGGACGCGGATCCCGTCGATCCGGGCGGCGGGGTCGACAGCCTTGATCATGTCGTAGACGGTCAGCGCCGCGACCGAGACCGCGGTGAGCGCCTCCATTTCGACGCCGGTCCGGTCGGTGGTGCGCGCCGATGCCATGAGATCGATGTGCTCCGAACCAATTTCGAAGTCGACGTCAACGCCGCTGAGACTCAGCTGGTGGCACAGCGGGATGAGTTCACTGGTTCGCTTGGCGGCCAGAATGCCCGCGATCCGGGCGGTGGCCAGGGCGTCGCCCTTGGCAAGTCCGCCGGATGCGATGAGCGAGATCACTGCCGCGGTGGTGTGCACCGAACCGACCGCCGTGGCGCTGCGCGCGGTCGCGTCCTTCCCGCCGACGTCGACCATCCGCGCCGCGCCGTGGTCGTCGAGGTGCGAGAGACGGTGCTGTGGTGTCCCGGAGGGACCGCCGCTCACCGCTACCTGTTGACGACGGTGACCGGGTGAACGTAGGGCAACGTCGACGCCGGCAGCGGGAACGTCACGTCCCCGAACGGCGACAGCGCACCCACGAGGGGCGACGCCAGTTCACTCACCGGATGGTCCTCGGGATCCCGGGTCGGCCAGCCGTTGTCGACGTACCTCTGCTTATGCGTCTTGTCTGCCACGGCAACATTCTGACACTTGTCGCGCCCGCCCGCCCGAAAGAGTGCTGTTTTACCCTGGTCAGCGATGACCGAGACGCGTTCCACCCGGGCCCAGCCGCTGGGCTCGTGGCTGGCCGGCCTGCCCGACGACGGGCTGGTCCGGCTGCTGGAACTGCGCCCCGACCTGGCCCAGCCGGCCCCCGGCAGCACCGCCGCGCTGGCCGCGCGGGCCTCGTCGCGCCAGTCGGTCAAGGCCGCCGCCGACGAACTGGACTTCCTTCGCCTCGCGGTCCTCGATGCGCTGCTCGTGCTGCAGGCCGACCACGCCGGGGTGCCGATGGACGAGCTGCTCGCGATGCTCGCCGGCCGGGCACCCGACGCCGATGTGAACCGCGCCGTCGACGACTTGCGCGACCGGGCGCTGATCTGGGGCGACGAGCGCCTCCGGGTGTCCGCCGAAGCCGCCGCGGCGTTGCCGTGGTACCCCGGCCAGGCGGTGCTCGAAGGCGACGCCCGATCGGCGGCCGACCTCCGCGCGCTGATCGACGGACTCGATGAGCCGGCCCGCGACGTGCTGGAAAGGCTGACGGTGGGCTCACCGGTGGGCCGCACCCGCGACGCCGCTCCCGGCACCCCGCCGGATCGCCCGGTGCAGCGACTGCTGGCGGCGGGTCTGCTGCGGCAGGTGGACGCCGACACCGTGGTGCTGCCACGCGACGTCGCGCAGGTGCTGCGCGAGGAGGAACCCTGCCCCGTCGCCCTCACGCCGCCCGACCCGGTGACCGGCGCCGTCGCGGTCAAAGATGTCGACGCCTCGGCGGCCGGGGCCGCGATGGAGCTGATGCGGCAGGTCGATGTGGTGCTGGAGACGCTGTCGGCGGCCCCGGTCCCCGAGCTGCGCAGCGGCGGCCTGGGGGTCCGGGAGGCCAAGCGGCTGGCCAAGACCACCGGCATCGACGAGCAGCGCCTGGGACTGATTCTGGAACTGGCCGCCGCCGCGGGCCTGATCGCCAGCGGCGTACCGGATCCGATGCCCCCCGGTGACGCGGTGACCTACTGGGCGCCGACGGTGGCCGCCGACCGGTTCGCGGAATCGGCGCCGGCGGCCCGCTGGCTGACGCTGGCCCGCACCTGGCTGGATCTGCCGTCCCGGCCGGGGCTCATCGGCAGCCGTGGGCCCGACGGGAAACACTATGCGGCCCTGTCGGATTCGCTGTACTCGACCGCGGCGCCGCTGGACCGGCGGCTGCTGCTCGGGATGCTCGCCGACCTGCCGGAGGGGTCGGCCGTGGCCGCCGCCGGGGCGGCGCGGGCGTTGATCTGGCGGCGCCCCCGGTGGGCGGCGCGGCTGCAGCCCGCACCCGTCGCGCACTTGCTCGACGAGGCACACGCGGTGGGCCTGACCGGACGTGACGCGCTGTCCACGCCCGCGCGGGTGCTGCTGGCCGACGGCGACGAGTCCGCCGCGGCGGCGATGACCGCCGCGCTGCCGCCGGCCATCGACTACTTCCTGGTACAGGCCGACCACACGGTCGTCGTCCCCGGCCCGCTGGAACGCGAACTCGCCGACGAACTGGCCGCGGTGGCGGCCGTCGAATCCGCCGGGGCGGCGATGGTCTACCGGGTCAGCGAGCAGTCGATCCGGCACGCCCTGGACGTCGGCCGAACCGCGGAGGCATTGCAGCGGTTCTTCGAGAAGCACTCGAAAACCCCTGTGCCGCAGGGACTCAGTTACCTGATCAATGACGTCGCGCGCCGCCACGGCCAGCTGCGTGTCGGTATCGCGGCGTCGTTCATCCGTTGTGAGGACCCGGTTCTGCTGTCCCATGCGGTGGCCGCGCCGGCAATGGCCACCCTCGAGGTGCGTCTGCTGGCGCCCACGGTGGCGGTGTCTCAGGCGCCGATCGCCGAGGTGCTCGCCGCGCTGCGGCAGGAGGGTTTCGCCCCGGCGGCCGAGGACTCCTCCGGGGCGATCGTGGATCTGCAGCGCCGCCGCGCGCGGGTGCCGATCAACCCGGTGCGCCGGCCGCTGCGGGCGCTGAACCGGCCCAACCCCGAGAGCCTGGCCACGGTGGTGTCGGTGCTGCGGCGGGTGGACTCCTCACCGCTGAGCGGGATGCGCGTCGATCCCGCGGTTGCGATGGCGCTGCTGCAGCAGGCCGCCGTCCACGGCAAGGACGTGTTGATGGGCTACGTCGACGCGGCCGGGGTGGCGACGCAGCGGGTGGTGACGCCGATCTCGGTGCACGGCGGGCATCTGATGGCCTTCGATCCGGCGCAGGGGCGGATGCGGGAGTTCGCCGTGCACCGGGTGACCTCGGTGGCGTCGGCCGATTCGGGATAACGTCGGCGCCCTCCGGATAATGGAGCCATGACGTGTTTCCAGGCGCTCCCATGACGGACGGGCCGCTGATCGTCCAATCCGACAAGACCGTGCTGCTCGAGGTGGATCACGAGCAGGCGGGCGCCGCGCGCGCCGCCATCGCCCCGTTCGCCGAACTCGAGCGGGCCCCCGAACACATCCACACCTACCGCATCACCCCGCTGGCGCTGTGGAACGCGCGCGCCGCCGGGCATGACGCCGAGCAGGTGGTCGACGCGCTCGTCACCTTCTCGCGCTTTGCGGTGCCACAACCGCTGCTCGTCGACATCGTCGACACCATGGCCCGCTACGGCCGGCTGCAACTCGTCAAACACCCGGCCCACGGCCTGTGCCTGGTCAGCCTGGACCGGGCGGTGCTCGAGGAGGTGCTGCGCAACAAGAAGATCTCGCCGATGCTGGGCGCCCGCATCGACGACGACACCGTGATCGTGCACCCCAGCGAGCGCGGCCGGGTCAAGCAGATGTTGCTCAAGATCGGTTGGCCCGCCGAGGATCTGGCCGGCTACGTCGACGGCGAGGCACACCCGATCAGCCTGGAGCAGGACGGCTGGGAGCTGCGCGACTACCAGCAGATGGCAGCCGACTCCTTCTGGGCGGGCGGCTCGGGTGTGGTGGTGCTGCCGTGCGGCGCCGGCAAGACCATCGTCGGGGCGGCCGCCATGGCCAAGGCCGGCGCCACCACGCTGATCCTGGTGACCAACACCGTCGCGGGCCGGCAGTGGAAGCGTGAGCTGATCGCGCGAACGTCGTTGACCGAGAACGAGATCGGCGAGTACTCCGGTGAGCGCAAGGAGATCCGCCCGGTCACCATCGCCACCTACCAGGTGATCACCCGTCGCACCAAGGGCGAGTACCGGCACCTGGAGCTGTTCGACAGCCGCGACTGGGGCCTGATCATCTACGACGAGGTCCACCTGCTGCCCGCGCCGGTGTTCCGGATGACCGCCGACCTGCAGTCGCGACGGCGGCTGGGCCTGACCGCCACGCTGATTCGCGAGGACGGCCGCGAGGGCGACGTGTTCAGCCTCATCGGCCCCAAGCGCTACGACGCCCCGTGGAAGGACATCGAGGCCCAGGGCTGGATCGCCCCCGCGGAGTGCGTCGAGGTCCGGGTCACGATGACCGACAACGAGCGGATGCAGTACGCGGTGGCCGAACCCGAGGAGCGCTACAAACTGTGCTCGACGGCGCACACCAAGGTCGCCGTGGTGAAGTCGATCCTGGCCAAGCACGCGGGAGATCCGACGCTGGTGATCGGCGCCTACCTCGACCAACTCGACGAGCTCGGCAAAGAACTCGGCGCCCCGGTGATCCAGGGGTCGACGAAGAACGCCGAACGCGAGGCGCTGTTCGACGCGTTCCGCCGCGGCGAGATCAAGACACTGGTGGTCTCCAAGGTGGCCAACTTCTCCATCGACCTGCCGGAAGCCTCAGTGGCCGTACAGGTTTCGGGGACGTTCGGGTCCCGGCAGGAGGAGGCGCAGCGGCTGGGCCGGCTGCTGCGTCCCAAACACGACGGCGGCGGAGCGGTGTTCTACTCGGTGGTGGCCCGCGACAGCCTCGACACCGACTACGCCGCGCACCGCCAGCGGTTCCTCGCCGAGCAGGGGTACGGCTACATCATCACCGACGCCGACGATCTGCTGGGCCCGGCGATCTAGGCGAACCTTTCTGCTCCGATCCCCGTAACGGGATCCCCTCCCGGCCCGACAAATCAAGAACAAGCCGGAAGCGGGGAGCAGACCATGGTGACGAGCACCCGAAAGCGCCGCATCGGCGGAGCCTTGGTATCGGTCGGGATCGCGATCGGCGGGATGGCACTGGCCGCCGGGTCCGCCGCCGCGGACGGGACTCCGCCCGGCGGGCCGCACACCTGGTGCCCCGGGGATCCGCCGGTGCCGACCGGCAACATCCGGATCAACCCGGTGATCTGGGATGAATCCATCTGCCACGAGTACTGGTACGTGTACTTCGGGCAGGGCAACGTCGCCCAGAACATCTGGGACGGACCGGACCCGCCGGGACCGCCGCCGGACATCAAGGGTTACCAGCCTCCGCCGCCGCTTCCGCCGGGCTGGTGCTGGCCGACCAACGGCACGTTCATCCCGGTGCCGTACCGGTGTTGATTCGGCCTGGGCCGGACTGACGCGCAGACATTCGGCAGCGGTTTCCGGTTAGATCAGTCGCCATGACCCGATGGCGCCGCACCCTGGCCGCCTCGGCCGCAGGGGCCGTCGCCGCGGCTCTGACGGTGTTCGCGGCGGATCATCGGGCGACACCGGACGCCGGCCACATCATCACGGGCCCATATGCCCGATTACTCGCCGAGGCCGCGGATTTGGGCCCCGCAGACTCCGGCACGGTGTATGTCACCGCCGAGTTGTTCCGCGGCGCCACCCCGGCTGTGCTCGCCGCCTGGGCACGGGAGCACGACCTGTCGGTGCGCTGGCGCGCGGGTGACAATTGGGCCGTGATCGAAGGCGGCCCCGGTGCGGTCGCACACGCTTTCGGACTCGAGGTCCACAACTATCGGACTCGGCAGGGCCCGGATGCCGGACGCGTGTTCTACGCCTCCCCCCGGCAGCCCGACGTGCCGTCCGCCGCCCGGGCGGAGGTCTCGGGGGTGGGCCGGATCCTCGGCTACACACCGCTGCGAGAGGCGGTGCCGACGCTTCCCCGCGACGTCCCCGACGGCGGGTTGCGGCCGAGCCACTTGCTCAACGCCTACAACGCCACCCCACTGGTCAAGGAAGGCTTCACCGGTAAAGGCCAGACGGTGATCGTGTTCGCGTTCGACGGCTTTCAACAGCCCGACATGGACATGTTCACCGCCACGTCCGGCCTCCCGCCACTGGTGCCCGAGGTGGTGGGCGGGATGCCGGAGCGCATCATCGGTGAGGCAAGCATGGACTTGCAGGTGGTTCATGCGATCGCCCCGGACGCGAAACTCGTTCTGCTCAATGCGCGCCCGACCACCACCAACGACGGTGGCGGGGCATTCGTCAAACTCGGCCGGCTCATGGAGTCCGCCGACGAACAGTTCCCCGGCGCGCTGTGGAGCTTCTCGATCGGGTGGGGCTGCGACCGGCTGTTCACGGCGGCCGACTTCGCGCCCGTGCGCACCGCACTCGAACGGGCGCTGGGCAATGGCACCACCGCCTTCAACGCCAGCGGCGACCTGGCCGGCCTGGAATGCAAGGGCGGGCAGCGGTGGTCCGAACAGCCCGGACCCGACGACGTCGGCGTCGACGCCGTCGCCTCGCTGCCGGAGATGACGGCCGTAGGCGGGACGAAGCTGTCCACCGATGCCGACGGACACTGGCTGTCCGAGCAGTCCTGGTACAACATCCCGCTCACGCTCGGAACGGCCGGCGGCGCATCCACACTGTTCGAGCGGCCGGGGTGGCAGACGGTCGGCATCGGCACCGAACTTCCCGATCGCCGGCTGGTGCCCGATGTCTCCGCGGTGTCCGACCCGTCCACCGGCGTGCGCCTGGTGTTCCGGCAGCAGATCACCGTCGGGGGCGGCACCTCGCAGGCGGCGCCGATCTGGGCGGGTCTGTCGGCGTTGATGAACGACAAGCTCACCGCCGGGGGCGCCAAGCCCTTGGGCGAGCTCAATCCGCTGCTCTACGAGATGGCCAGAACCCCGACCCTGGCCGCCGGGATTCGCGATATCAACTACGGCGGCAACGCGATCAGCATCTCGGGCACCATCGGCTACGACATGGTGACCGGGCTGGGAACTCCGGACGTCGACAAGCTCGTGACGAACATTCTGCTGGCGCGGGCGCGCACATGACCGGGGACGACATCGTCGACGGCGTCGCCGTGCCGGCGCGGCGCTACACCGCCGGCGGGGCACCGCAGCCGCGATACCAGCTCGTCATCGGACTGCTCGCGCTCGGACTGGGCATCGGGTACGCGGTGATCGGGGGCTGGGACGCGTTGGTCAATGACGCCGCCATCTACCGCTGTCCGCCGGACTGCGGGCGCCCTCCGAACGCGTTGCCGGTGGCCAACTCGCCGCGGTTCGAGTCGCCCGACGGACTGTGGTCAGTCGACCATCCCGTGTCCGGACCCACCTACGAGGTCATCATGGGCGCGGACGGCGTGACCGCCAGATGGACCGCCGGCGACGGCGGGGTGCTGCGGCTGTTCAGCCGGCCCGCTCAGGGCAGGGTGGCACGGCAGGTCGTCGACCGACTCCTGGCCAAGCAGTACCCGGGTGCGACGGTCGCCTACACCCTGCCCAACACCATGATCGGCTACCAGTTGGGGTACGGGGTGGTCGCCAACTTCCAGAAGCCCGGTCTTGCCACCAAGTACGACCTGAGGCTGATCGTCATGGCGGCCGTCAAGAACGATCTGGCACTGATCGCCGTCGCCGAGGGACCGTTCCGCCGGTTCTCCCCGGATTTCGGGCCGGGGCCACCGTCGGCGGCGAACCTCGAAATCGCCATGGACTTAGGGAAATACGTGGATAGCTTTCGCTGGAAAGGCGACCCGCCGCGATGACTCTCCGACGCGGGATCGCCGTCCTGCTTTCCGTCATCGCCGTCGCGATCACCGGCTGCGGGTCGAGCGGGAAATCCGGCGAGGTGACGCTCACGGTCTACAGCGCCAGTGGGCTGGGCGCCTGGTACCGGTCGCAGTTCGCGAAGTTCACCGAACGCACCGGTGTCGCGGTCACGCTGTTCGAGGCCGGTTCCGGCGAAGTCGTCTCGCGGGTGAATTCGCGCGCGGTGTGGGAGCGGTTGGACGGCGAGAAGTCCGTGCCGCCGGCCGATCTGCTGGTGACCATTCCGCCGTTCATCCAGAAGGCCGCCAAGGCGGGGGTTCTCCAGCCCGCCGGTGTCGACGTGGCCGGGCTGTCGGCGGAGTCCCGCGATCCGGGCGGGCTGTTCGTGCCGATCGTCAAGACCGCGCTGTGCTTCATCGCCAACCCGCAGGCGAAACCGCGACCGGTCACCTTCGAGGATCTGTTGCGCCCCGGCCTGAAAGGAAAGCTGCAGTACTCGACGCCCGGCGAGGCCGGCGACGGCACCGCACTGCTGCTACTCCTGCAGCACCTGATGGGCAAGCAGGGCGCTCTGGACTACTTTGTGCGGCTGAACGCCAACAACGTCGGTCCGTCGTCGTCGACGTCGGAACTGCAGGGCAAGGTCGACAGCGGTGAACTGCTGATCGCCAACGGCGACGTGCAGATGAACCTGGCCTCGATCCGCAACGACGGGTCGCGTTTCGCCATCTTCTTCCCGGCCGCGGGCGACGGCACCCGCACCACGGTGTCGCTGCCCTACGTGGCGGGCGTCACCGCGGACACGAAGTCACCCGAGCAGGCCAAGGAGTTGTTGTCCTTTCTACTGTCCGACGCAGCCCAGGAAGCGGTGGCCGCGGAGGCACACGGCATCCCGGCGCGCGACGCGGTCGCGGCGAGGATGGCCACCGGCACCTCTGCGAGCCCCACTGCGGCCGGGCTGCTGGACGGCGTTCGGCTGTGGGTGCCCGATTGGAATGCCGTTCTCGGCGAACTGGACGCCGACGTGGCCGCCTACACCCGAGCGCTCGGACGCTGACTCACGCCGGCACGGGCACGGGCGGCGACTCCCGGAGATGCCGGCGGGAGGTGCGGGACGACGCCCTCGTCGCGGCTCCGCAGGACGAGCAGAACGGCATATCCGGCACGACCGTCCGACAGTGCGCGCACAGCACCGGTCGACCGGTCCAGGGATCCGGCTGCTCGTGCAGCAGCGCCATCTGGATCGCGCACCGGACCAGCAGCAACGCCAGCACGACGATCCCCAGCTTGACCGCCATCTCGGTGAACGCGGGCAGCCCCAGAGAGTCGACCATCCACGCAGCCATGTACAGCGCCATCCCCGCAACTGCGCACAGCCCCAATATCTTTCGCGCTGCCGGCCCGCGACGGTCCCGGCTACGGTCCGGGCTGAACCACAGCAGCAGGCCGGCCAGGCCGCCGGCGGCCGTCGTCACGATCGGGCCCACCACCCCGAAGCTGATCCCGTCCTCGAGCATGCGAGCCGAGGTCTGATCCTCGATCAACCCCTCGGCGAACTGCGGCGCGATGATGGTCGTGGTGGCCGCCGTCGAATACCACAGGGCGCCGAACGCGCCGATGACGAAGCCGTCCAAAGATTCCCGAGCCCGCATCGGGAACAGTCGGCAGACCGCGACGGGCACCAGCATGAGAATCGACCCGACGGCGGTGATCGCCAGTCCGACGTTGAGCACCTCGGTCAGCGACAGCGCCGAACCGGTCGACACGCCATAGGAGCCGGCCAGCCACTTCCCGGCCGCCAGCCACCACCCCACGCCCAAGCCCACGCCCAGCGCCATGGCGGTCAGCATGATCCGCACCGGAATGTCACGAAAGACGTCGGTCTGCCAGACGTAGATCAGGAACAACAGCGGCCATCCGATGGTGGCCGTCACGCCTCCAGGTCCCTGCAGGCGGACTTCGGCACACACGATGACCACGATCAGGACAAAGATCAGTCCGATCCGGAACGGGCGGCGCATCGGGCCGGGCACCCGGGGCAGGTAGGTGCTGCTGACGCGGGGCATCCACACCGGCTCTCGGTGTGCGGTCGCATAAGTCCTGGGCCGCAACAAGATACGGAGGCGGGTCGGCGTCACCGCCGCGGCCGCACCGCAGTTGCCGCAGAACGGCGCGGCCGGCACGTTCTGTTGGCAGGCCGGGCAGCACCTGGTGGCCACCTCGTCGTCCTGCTCTGTCATGTCGGAACTCACGCCAGCGCCGGGATGACCTCGCGCTCGAACAATTCGATGCCCGAACGGTCGTAGGCCGCTTCGGGGAAGTAACAGATGACGTACTCGCACCCGAGGTCGCGCAGTTTCGTCATCCGCTCGATCACCCGCTCGGGGGTGCCGGTCGCGTTGCCGGGGTTGTCGTTCATCGCCATCATCGCGTCGGCGGCCGCGTCGCCGCAGATGCCGGCCAGCCGGTCCCGGATCCGCTGGGCGCGTGCGGCGAAGTCGGCGTCCGAGCTGCCGACGATCGCGTTGACGTTGGCCGACCGAACGATGGCGTCGTAGTCCGTCCCGACCTCCCGGCAGTGCTCGGCGAGGATCTCCGACTTGCGGGTGAACTCCTCGGGATCTGCGGAGAAGTTGGTGTACTGCGCGTATTTCGCCGCGATCTTGAGTGTCACCTTCTCCCCACCGCCGGCGATCCACAGCGGAATTCCGGCGGGCTGCAACGGTTTCGGGGCGACGATGGCGTCGTTCGCCTGATACTGCTTGCCCTCGAAGGTCACCCGACCGTCGCGCCAGGCGTCGCGCATGATCTGCACACCCTCGTCGAGGCGGGCCAACCGCACACCGGCCGACGGGAAGCCGTAGCCGTAGGCGCGCCACTCATGCTCGTACCAGCCGCCACCGATGCCCATCTGGACCCTGCCGCCGGAGATCACGTCCGTGGTGGCGGCGATCTTCGCCAGGTACACCGGGTTGCGGTAGCTCATCGCGGTGCACATCTGTCCGAGCTTGACCCGGTCGGTGGTAGCGGCCAGTGCCGCCATCAGCGTCCATGCCTCGTGGGTGGCCTCATCGGTGGGCATCGGCACGGTGTGGAAATGGTCGTAGACCCACACCGAGTCCCACGCCCCGCGGTCGGCGTACAGCGCTAGGTCCCGCATTGTGGCCCAATGGTTTTCCACCGGGATGCCCACCAAATCCAGGCGCCAGCCCTGGGGAATGAAGAGTCCGAATCGCATGCGCTCGACTCTAGGCGGCGCCCATTTCTTGTCGGCGGAATGCGCAATAATCGAAAGCATGTTCGAACCCGAGGAGCTCTTCTTCATCGCGGAGGACACCGCCGAAACCCGGTCCCTGGTGGAACGGGTCCAGCGGTGGTCGCGCGTCGAGAACCGTGCCGCCGCGCGGCGGTTGGACGCCATCGCCGACGTATGGGAGACCCGGCTTCGGGAGTGCGGCGACCGGGAGGACTGGGTGATCGACGCCCATGCCTCCGTGACGGCGGAGGTGGCGGCGGCCCTGTGTGTAAGCCAGGGACGGGCGGGCAGCTACCTCAACTACGCGCGCGCCATGCGGGAGCGGTTGCCCCGGGTGGCCGAGGCGTTTCTCGCCGGTGAGGTCGATTTACGGCTGTTCCAGACCATCGTCTATCGCACGGATCTCATCACCGATGCCGGGGTGCTCGCCGCTGTCGACAGGGAGTTGTCCGACAAGGCGCCGCGCTGGCCGTCGCTGACCCCGGGCCGGCTCGCCGGGTACATCGACACCGTCGTCGCCCGCGCCGACGCCGATGCGGTGCGGCGCCGTCGCGACCGGCAGACCGACCGGGACGTCTGGATCGGACTGGGCGACAACGGGATCGCCGAGATTCACGGCAACCTATGGAACACCGATGGGCAGGCCATCGACAAGCGGCTGACCGCACTGGCGGCAACGGTGTGCGACCAGGATCCGCGCACCACCGATCAGCGGCGGGCCGACGCGCTGGGCGTTCTCGCCGCGGGCGGTGACCGGCTGGGGTGCCTCTGCGACCGGGACAACTGCCCGGCCGGCGGCAGGGCTGCCAGTGCGGTGGTGGTTCATGTGGTCGCCGAGGCGGGAACCGGCGCGGCCGGTACAACACAGGGTGCCGACGGACTCATCCCACCCGAACTGCTTGCGCACCTGGCACGTTCGGCCACGCTCATGCCGCTGACCCACCCCGGCGACGCCGCACCGGAATCCGGGTACACACCCTCGCGGGCACTCGCTGATTTCGTGCGCTGCCGCGACATGACGTGCCGCTTCCCTGGCTGCGACCGACCCGCGATGGAATCCGACATCGACCACACCGTGGCGTACGGCGAGGGAGGCCGCACACACGCGTCGAACCTGAAATGCCTTTGCCGCGTTCATCATTTGGTCAAAACCTTCTGGGGCTGGCACGACAAGCAGCTCCCGGACGGAACAGTCCTCTGGACGTCTCCGGCGGGCGACAGCTATGTCACCCTGCCCGGCAGCGCCGCGTTGTTCCCGGGCCTCTGCCGACCGACCGGCACACTGACCGAGCCCCCGCCCAGGCCGAATGACCACGCCGCCGAACGCTCCGCGATGATGCCGCGGCGCGAGCACACCCGAGCCGAATACCGAGCCCGTCGCATCACCGCCGAGCGCCGGCAGAACCAGCGCGCCCGCGAGGCCCGGCAGGCTGCACTCGCCGCGGCCTACCGCGACGAACCTCCGCCGTTCTAGTCAGACTGGGCAGACGCAAAAGTCCCCGAAACTCCGCCGTTCCGAGGACTTTTGCGACTGATCGCGCTGCTATGCCAGCAACGACGCCGGCGGGTTGAAGCGGTCACCGTACTTGGCGGCCAGTTCCTTGGCGCGGGCCACGAAACCGGCCTTGCCACCGGGGTACCCGGTGATGAACTGGGCGGCGCCACCGGTCCACGGCGGGAAGCCGATGCCCATGATCGAGCCGATGTTGGCGTCCGCCGTCGTCTCGATCACGCCCTCGTCGAAGCACTTCTGGGTCTCCAGCGCCTCGGCGAACAGCATCCGGTCGATCATGTCCTGCAGCGGGATCTTGCTGCTGCCCGACTTGAACTCCTCGCGCAGCCCGGGCCACAACTGAGTGCGCGCGCCGTCGACGTACTCGTAGAAGCCCGCACCGGACAGCCGCGACGGGCGGCCCAGCGCGATCATCTTCTCCACGACGGCCTCGGCCGGGTGCGCCACGTAGGTGCCGCCGGCATCCTCGATGCCCTTGCGGGAAGCGACCGCGATCTTGTGCATCAACTCCATGTTGAGCTCATCGGAGAGCTGCAGCGGCGGAGCCGGGTAGCCGGCCTGGCTGCCGGCATGCTCGATCGACGCGGGCTCGACGCCCTCGCCGAGCATCGCCAGGGCCTCGTTGATGAAGGTGCCGATGACGCGGCTGGTGTAGAAACCGCGGCTGTCGTTGACCACGATCGGGGTCTTGCCGATCGCCAGGGTGTAGTCGAACACCCGGGCCAGCGCCTCATCGGAGGTCTTCTCGCCCTTGATGATCTCCACCAGCGGCATCTTGTCGACCGGTGAGAAGAAGTGGATGCCGATGAAGTCGTCCTGGCGCTTCACCCCGGTGGCCAGGCCGGTGATCGGCATGGTCGAGGTGTTGGAGCCCAGGATCGCGTTCGGCTCGACGATGTCCTCGATCTCCTGGAACACCTTGTGCTTGAGTTCCTGGTTCTCGAACACCGCCTCGATCACGAAGTCGACGCCCTTGAAGTCGGCGGGATCGGCCGTCGGGTGGATGCGGCCCAGCAGCGCCTCGGACTTCTCCGCGGTGGTACGGCCGCGCTCGAGCGCTTTGGCCTCCAGCTTCTCCGAGTAGCCCTTGCCCTTCTGCGCGGCCTCGATCGTGACGTCCTTGAGGACGACGTCGAAGCCGGCCTTGGCCGAGACGTAGGCGATGCCGGCGCCCATCATGCCCGCGCCCAGCACACCGATCTTGGTGATCGGGGTCTTGCCGATGCCCTCGGGACGCGAGCCGCCGGCGTTGATGGCCTGCAGGTCGAAGAAGAACGCCTGGATCATGTTCTTCGCGACGTGGCCGGTGGCCAGTTCGGTGAAGTAGCGGCTCTCGATGCGGCTGGCGGTGTCGAAGTCCACCTGTGCACCCTCGACCGCGGCGGCCAGGATGGCCCGCGGCGCCGGCATGTTCGTGCCCTTGATCTGCTTGCGCAGCAGCGACGGGAACGACGGCAGGATGGCCGCCAGCGCGGGGGACGACGGGGTGCCGCCGGGCATCCGGTAGCCCTTGGCGTCCCACGGCTGGGTGTGCTTGTCGGGGTTGGCCTTGATCCACGCCTTGGCGGCGGGGACGAGTTCCTCGACACTGCCGACGAGTTCGTCGACCAGGCCGGTGTCCTTGGCCTTCTTCGGGTTGAACCGGGTGCCCTGGCTCAGCACGTTCACAAAGGCGTTCTGGATGCCCATCATCCGCACGGTGCGGGTGACGCCGCCACCACCGGGCAGCAGGCCCAGGCTCACCTCGGGCAGACCGATGGCGCTGCCCTTCACGTCCGCGGCGATGCGGTGGTGACAGGCCAGCGCGATCTCCAGGCCGCCGCCGAGGGCCGCGCCGTTGATCGCCGCCACCACCGGAACCCCGAGGGTCTCCAGCTTGCGCAGGTCGGCCTTGATCTCCTCGACCTCGGCGAACGCCTCACCGGCGTGCTCCGGGGTGATCTGGATGATGCCCTTGAGGTCACCGCCGGCGAAGAAGGTCTTCTTCGCGGAGGTGATGACGACGCCGGTGACCGAATCCTTCTCTGCGATAAGGCGCTCGACGGCCTTGTGCATGGATTCCTTGTAGTGCTCGTTCATCACGTTGGCCCCGCCGGTGGGGTCGTCGAGAGTCAGGGTGACGATGCCGTCGGCATCCTTGTCCCACTGAATGGTGTTTTCTGCCATGGTTTTTCGCTTACCTCAGTTTCTCGGAAGGTTCCGGCGCTCTAGACGCGCTCGATGATGGTGGCCACGCCCATGCCGCCGCCGATGCACAGCGTGATCAGCGCACGCTTGGCGCCGCGACGCTCGAGTTCGTCGACCATGGTGCCGGTGATCATGGCGCCGGTGGCGCCGAGCGGGTGGCCCATCGCGATGGCGCCGCCGTTGACGTTGAGCTTCTCGCCCGGGATGTTGAGGTCCTTCTGGAACTTCAGCACCACCGAGGCGAAGGCCTCGTTGAGCTCCCAGAGGTCGATGTCCTCTGGCTTGAGCCCGGCCCGGTCCAGCGCCTTCAGGGCCGCCGGGGTGGGGCCGACGAGCATGATCGTCGGGTCGGCGCCGCTGGTGGCGGTGGCGACGATGCGGGCGCGCGGGGTCAGGCCGTTCGCCTTACCGGCCTTCTCGTTGCCGACGACGACCAGGGCGGCGCCGTCGACGATGCCGGAGCTGTTGCCGCCGGTGTGGACGTGGTTGATCTTCTCGATCCAGTGGTACTTCTGCATCGCGACGTCGTCGAAGCCGGCCATCGCGGCCATGCCCTCGAAGGCGGGCTTGAGCTTGGCCAGGCTCTCCATGGTGGTGCCGGGGCGCATGTGCTCGTCGTGGTCGAGGATCAGCAGACCGTTCTGGTCGCGGACCGGGACGACCGACTTGGCGAAGTACCCGCCGGACCACGCCTCGGCGGCGCGCTCCTGGGACTGCACGGCGTAGGCGTCGACGTCGTCGCGGGAGAAGCCCTCCAGGGTGGCGATCAGGTCGGCGCCGATGCCCTGCGGGACGATGAAGGCGTCGTAGTTGGTGGCCGGGTCGGCCATCATGGCGCCGCCGTCGGAGCCCATCGGGACGCGGCTCATCGACTCCACGCCGCCGGCGTAGACCAGGTCGTCCCAGCCGGAGCGGACCTTCTGGGCGGCAGTGTTGACGGCCTCCAGGCCGGAGGCGCAGAAGCGGTTGAGCTGGAAGCCGCCGACGGTGTCGGGCATGCCGGCGGCTATGACCGCGGTGCGGGCGATGTCGCCGCCCTGGTCACCGACGGGCGAGACGCAGCCCAGGATGACATCGCTGACCATGTTCTCGTCGAGGTTGGGGTGACGGCTGCGGAGCTCGTTGATCAGACCGGTGACGAGATTGAGCGGCTTGACCTCGGTCAGGGCGCCGTTCTTGCCCTTTCCGCGGGGGGTGCGGATGGCCTCGTAGATGAAGGCTTCTTCGGACATGTGGATTCCTCGGATTTCTGTATGGGGATTTCCAGGCCTTTGCAGCCTAGTCGGCACTGTGGGCGGGTCCATAACGGCCCCGGCCAACCTGTTGGTTGGGAGGGTCGGCGGCCGTCTCCTGGCGCCACCTCGACCCTGCCGCGTGGGCCGCTCCGCCCCTCCCCGTGAAGCTGTCTTCACGCTGGGCGACGGGTGTGAGGTCAGCTTCCCGCGCGAGGGGACCTACGCTCGTGAGCCATGACTGAGTCCGATGTCGTCGGCCCGGCGACGACGGTCGAGCGCCTCAGACCTTTCGCGGTGAATGTCTTCGCCAAGATGTCGGCGCTGGCCGCCCAGCTCGGTGCGGTCAATCTGGGGCAGGGCTTCCCAGATGAGGACGGCCCGCCAGCCATGCTGGAGCTGGCGCGGCAGGCGATCGCCGACGGCGTCAATCAGTACCCGCCTGGGCTCGGCATCGCCGAGTTGCGGCAGGCGATCTCCGCCCAGCGCCTGCGCCGTTACGGCCAGGAGTTCGACCCGGAGACTGAGGTGCTGGTCACCGTCGGGGCGTCGGAAGCCATCGCGGCGGCGGTGTTGGGCCTGGTGGAGCCGGGCTCGGAGGTGTTGCTGCTGGAGCCCTACTTCGACACCTACGCCCCGGTGATCGCGATGGCCGGCGCCCGCCGGGTGTCGGTTCCGTTGGTGCCGCACGGCCGCGGCTTCACCCTGGACGTCGATGCGGTGCGCGCGGCCATCACCCCGCGGACCCGGGCGATCGTCGTCAACTCCCCACACAACCCGACCGGCATGGTGCTGAGCGACGACGAGTTGCGCGCCCTGGCCGAGGTGGCAGTCGAGGCTGATCTGCTGGTGATCTCCGACGAGGTCTACGAGCGGCTGACGTTCGGCGCGCAGCACCGTCCGGTGGCGACCTACCCCGGCATGGCCGATCGCACGGTCACGATCTCCAGTGCGGCCAAGATGTTCAATTGCACCGGCTGGAAGATCGGCTGGGCGTGCGGGCGCCCGGAGTTGGTCGCCGGCGTGCGGGCGGCCAAGCAGTACCTGTCCTACGTCGGCGGGGCGCCGTTCCAGCCGGCGGTGGCCTACGCCCTGGACAACGAGGACGCGTGGGTCGACGGGTTGCGGGACTCACTGCAGTCCAAGCGGGACAAGCTGGCCGCCGCCCTGACGAATATCGGTTTCGAGGTCCACGACAGTTCCGGCACCTATTTCCTGTGCGCCGATCCGCGTCCGCTCGGATTCGACGACAGCGCCGAGTTTTGTGAGCGGCTGCCGATTCAGACAGGCGTGGCGGCGATCCCGATGACGGCGTTCTGCGACCCAGGCCGGGCCCCGGATGCGTGGAAGCACTTGGTGCGCTTCGCATTCTGCAAGCGCGACGAGACGCTCGACGAGGCGATCCGGCGACTGGGAACGTCGGCTTCCTCCTAGCAGTCGCTGCGCTCAACTACCGTCCGTGCCGTTGGCGCCGCTCCTGCCTGCGATCCCGCCGCTGCCGCCCGTACCGCCTTTCCCGGGGGTGGCGGTATGACCGGTGGCGGAGCCCCCGTTGCCGCCGGCACCGCCGATACCGGCGGCAAGGCCGGCCCGCCCGCCGTTGCCGCCACGGCCCCCGACCGACGTGCCGGTCGCGTCGCCGGCGTGTGCGGCGCCGCCGTTGCCGCCACGGCCGCCCTTACCGAAGCCGACGAACCCTCCGTAGCCGCCATCACCGCCGTTCCCGCCGCTGGACGTCTGCCCACCAGTGGCAGAGCCACCACTCCCCCCGTCGCCACCGTTGCCGCTCAACATCCCGCCACCGATCCCACCCACGCCACCGCTACCCCCAGTCACGACGGTGGTACCCGCGGCGTCACCGCCGTTGCCGGCGTTGCCGGCATCGCCCTGGCTGACGACTAGACCCCCGTCGCCGCCGCGCCCCCCGGAGGCCGCGCCGTCGGGGGTGGTCGCGCTACCGCCCGCACCGCCGCGATTTGCCGTCCCCAGGAAGACGTTTCCGCCTGCACCGCCAGCTCCGCCAAGGGCGTTGCCCGATCTGGTCACCGTGGCTGCGCCGCCATCGCCGCCGACTCCTGCGCCGTGCCACTTGCCGTATCCCCCGAAGCCGCCGTTGCCTCCAGCTGCGTCCCCGTTCACGGCTTCGGCAGTCCCACCGTTGCCGCCGCCACCGCTATCCCCGCTGAGATTGAGGTCGGAGATGCGAGGGCCGCTGTCGCCGCCGTTACCCGCGACCGCGTTTCCCGATGTTGCGTACGCGTTCCCGCCGTTGCCGCCGCCTCCGGCGTTGCCGCCGAACAGCCCGCTGCTGCCCCCGCTTCCACCGTTGCCCGCGATCGCGCCGAGGGTGGCGGTGCCGTAGTTTCGGTCCGAGCCTCCGTTGCCGCCCCGGCCTCCACTGCCGGTCATCAGACCTCCGTTGCCGCCGGCGCCGCCCGCGGTTGCCGCCGAGACGAGTACGCCGGTCGCGGAGTCGTACACGGCATCGATACCGTTACCGCCCTCGCCTCCGATTCCGTACATCCATGCGCTGCCGCCAACCCCGCCGTAAGCACCGTTACCTCCGTTGCCGCCAAGCAGCCCGCCGCCCTCTCCGTTGCACACACTGGTGCAGTTGGGGTCGACGACCAATGCGTCACGGCCGTTCCCGTACAGCCAGCCACCCGGCCCGAAGAGCGGCCGCCCCGCAGATTCAGTACTCGCCGCTACGGTCGATGCGAGCCGAATCTCAGCGCCCCGCCCGGAATCCGCAGACCCGGCCGCGCCGGATACCACCCCACCGCAGACCGCGGCGCCGGCGGGCACCTCCAAAGCGAGCAATAGTGCTACTGCACGTTTCGCTCTCGGGCGATTCGGTCGTCCACGACGCCAGCGTCGCCCGATCCTCATCAGCCCTTTTTGACCTTGAGGACCTGCTTGCGCAGGCCGTCGGTAGCCGTCTCCATGGCGCCCTTGATGGTGCGTTTGAGCAGGAAGCCCGGAATCGGCACGGAGGGATCGACTTTCAGGTCGAAGCGGACCTTGGTCTTGTCGCCCTGCGGGGTCAGCGTGTAGCTGGCGTCCTGGGCTTTCAGCTGGCCGGCCTTGATGAGCGTCCAGCTGGCGCTGGTGTCGGTCCAGCTGTACTCGACTTCCTGCTCGTCGGTCAGCCCGGCCGCCTTGATCTTCATCTTGACCCGCTTGGGACGGCCGTCGTCGTGGGTGTCGAGTATCTCCGCGCTCTGATACTGCGGCGACCAGGTCGGGGCGGACCTGACGTCGGCGATGACGTCGAGAATCTCCTCCGGTGTCGCTTCGATGACAACTTCGCGCGAATCGGTGACTGCCATGAGCCGAGGGTATCGGGACGGCGGCGCGCTACGGAACCGTTTCCCGATAGGCGGCGACCACTGGCTCGAGCTCGTCGGGGGTGGCGCCGTGCAGGATCACGGCATCGGCCCCGTGACCGAACTCCTGACGGATGCGGTCCACGCACTGCGCGGCCGATCCGGTGGCGGCCGGTTCGAGCCACTCGTCGGGGATCAGGGTGGCGATGTGTTCGATCTGGTCGGCGGTGGCCTTGTGGTCGATGCCGCCACCGATGGACCCGACGACGGGGTCCTCGCGGAAGCGTTGCAGCACAGCCGGATCCCAGCCGTTGGTGCTGACCATCAGATCGCCGTAGCCCTGCAGGTAGGTGGCCAGGCGGGCCACCGTCTTCTTCAGGCGCAACTCCTCGGGCAGGTGGTCGCCGACGGTGGCGAAGCAGGACCACACCCGTACGTCGGCCGGGTCGCGGCCGGCGTCCTCGGCGGCCTGCTTGACGGTTTGGACGCAGCGGGTGAGCGTCTCGGGGGTGAAGTAGGTGTGCAGGATGATGTCGTCGAACAGCCGTCCGCCGAGTCGTAAGGTGTTGGGGCCGAACGCGACCAGGGCGAGCCGGATGTCCTCGTTGAAGGCGGGGTCGAGCACCAGGATCGGGTAGCGGCCCATCGGGCCGTCGTGGTTGACGATCACCTCGCCGCGCCACAGCCGGCGCATCATCACCGCGAAGTCCTCGAGTTGGGCGGTACTGACGGGGTCGATCCCGAACGCGCGGTAGATGGCGGCGATGCCACGGCCGACGCCCAGGGTGAACCGGCCGCCGGAGAGCCGGTGCAGGGTGGTGGCCCAGGAAGCGGTGATCAGTGGGTGGCGGGTGTTGGGATTGGTTGCGGCGGTGGCGATCTGGATGCGGTCGGTGACGGCGCACGCCGCCCCGGTCAGGGATGCGGCCTCTTTGACGTTCCAGCGTTCGGAGATGAACGCCGTTCCCAATCCGATTTCCTCGCCGCGGCGCGCCTCGTGCATGAGGGTCGACGGGCCGTCTCCCCCGGCGCCGGCCAGCAGGTAGTAGCCGAGTTCGTCGAGGCTCCGGGCCGTCATGTCCGTTCGACTTCGATGGGCACCCCGCTGATCCACGCCATCCCCGACAGTGGCTCGACGTCCTGCGGGTCGTCGGACATCAGTTCGTTGACGTTGGCGCCGCCGGCGCGGTTGGCCAGCTGCCAGCCGCCCGTGCCGTTGTGCCCCCAGCCGTGCGGGATCGCGACTGTTCCGGGGACGATGTCCTCGGTGAGGGTGGCGGGTAGGGCGATCTTGCCGAACGGTGAGCGCACCGAAATCTCGTCGCCGTCGGCGATACCGCGCCGCCCGGCGTCGTCGATGTGGATCAGCGCCTTCGGTCCGCGCTCGCCGCGCATCAGTAGCGGAGAGTTGTGCATCCAGGAGTTCTCGGATCGGGAGTCCCGCATCCCGATCAGCCGCAGCGGATATTCCGGCGGTGCGACGCGTCGACTGAGTTCTTTGATGGCCTCGCCGATTTCGTTGTGCACCAGGCGGATCCGGCCGCCGCGGTAGCTGACCACCGTGGGCAGCACGCCGGTTGCGATGTCCTCGCTGAGCACCTTGCCGTGCGGATGCTGCGCCTTGAGCGAGTCGAACGACAGCCCACCCCGACGAAGGCCGCCGAGGTCCCCACCGGGGCCGAATCGGATAAGCCCGTCCACCACCGGCCGCAGGCTGAATCGCCGGCCGGCCAGCTTGGCGCCCGACCGCAGCCGAGCGAGGAAGGTGAACATTCGGGTGCGACCGGACATTCGCTGAATGAGGTCGTCGATGATGTCCCACTCCGTGCGGGACTGCCCGATCGGTGCGATCACCGCCCCGGTGGCCTGGCGGTACGGCTTGATCAGGAAGGTCTGCGAGAGCAGCGGGAAATCCTCCCGCTCGTACATCGTGGTTGTCGGCAGGATGTAGTCGCACTGCGAGGTGGTTTCGGTGCGGTAGAAGTCCAGGGCCACCGACAGTTCCAGCGTCTTCATCGCCTCACCGAGGGCCGGGCCGTTGGGCACCGACAGCACCGGATTGCCGGCGCTGACGAACAGCGCGCGGATCTGGCCGTCGCCCGGCTGCTGGATCTCCTTGGCCATCAGGGTCGCCGGCTCGCTGCGGATCAGGTTGCCGAATCCGCCGATGCGGGTGCGGTTTCGGGTGTAGCCGCGGCGCAGCAGAGCGCCGAAGGCTTTCACCACCCACTGCTCCCCAGGGATGCCGAGGCTCCCGAACACCGAACCGCCCGGCACGTCGACGTTGCCGGCGACGAGATTGACGGCGTCCATCAGATAGGTGGTCAGCGTCCCCGCACGTCCGGAACACGTTCCCAGCCGGCCGTAGACGGCCGCCCGTGGTGTGCGGACCAGATCGCGGGCCAGCGCGCGGACGGTATGGGCCGGGATTCCCGTTTCAGCTTCGGTCTTTTCGGGTTTGAAAGGGGCGCAGCGGGCCATCAGCCATTCCATGCCGTCGGCCTGGGCGCGGACCGCGTTGCGGTCGACGAGGTTCTCGGCGAACATCACCTGCAGCAGCGACAGCAAGAACAGAGCGTCGCTGTCCGGGCGGATGCCCAGCCATTCGAACTGGGCGGCGGTCTCGGTCTTACGGGGGTCGATCACCACGACGCGGCCACCGCGTTTGACGATCGCATGCATGCGTTCCCGCATCCGCGGCGCCGCGATCAGGCTGCCGTGCGAGACGACCGGGTTGGCTCCCATCACGACAAGCAAGTCGTTGCGGGACAGGTCCGGGAACGGCACGGACATCGGATAGCCGTAGAGCAGCTGGCTGGCCATCAGCCGCGGGTGGGAGTCCTGGGAGGAGGCGGTGTAGAGGTGGGACCGCCGGCCCAGGGCGGTGAGGAAGAGAGCCACCGCGGGGATGTGGTCGTAGCTGAAGGCGCCCGGGTTGCCGGCGTACCAGCCGATGGACGCCGCACCGTGCCGATCGTGGATGTCGCTGAGCCGCTTGGCGATATCGGTGAGTGCCTCGTCCCAGCCGACTTCTTCGAAGCCGCCGTCGGGCAGCCGCCGCAGCGGAGCGGTGACGCGATCGGGGTCGTTGACGACCTCGGTGAAGGCGATGCCCTTCTGGCAGGCGAAGCCGGCGGATAGCGGGTGGTCCTTGTCCGGGCGCAGGGCGACCAGGCGACCGTCTTCGACGGTGGCGACCATGCCGCAGACCGATTCGCAGATCCGGCAGAACGTGGTCTTGTGCTCTGTTGCCATGTCAGCTCCGATAGTCCTTCAGCAGCCTCTTGCTGATGATCGTCTTCTGGATCTCGCTGGTGCCCTCGCCGATCAGGAGGAACGGCGCGTCGCGCATCAGCCGCTCGATCTCGTACTCCTTGGAGTAGCCGTAGCCGCCGTGGATGCGGAAGCTCTGCTGGGTGACCTCGGCGCAGAACTCACTGGCCAGGTATTTGGCCATGCCGGCTTCAAGGTCGTTGCGTTGCCCGGAGTCTTTGAGCCGGGCGGCGTTGACCATCATCAGATGTGCCGCTTCGACTTTGGTGGCCATGTCGGCCAGGGAGAAGGCGATCGCCTGGTGCTCGGCGATGGGCTTGCCGAAGGTCGAGCGCCGCTGGGCGTATCCGATCGCCAGTTCGAAGGCGCGCAGCGCGACCCCGCAGGCGCGGGCGGCCACGTTGACGCGGCCGACCTCGACGCCGTCCATCATCTGCGGGAAGCCGCGCCCCGGCACTCCCCCGAGCACGTCGTCGGCGGCGGCGAGGTATCCGTCGAAGATCAGTTCGGTGGTGTCGATGCCCTTGTAACCGAGCTTGTCGAGCTTGCCGGGAATGGTGAGCCCGGGTGCGACTTCGCCGAAGCCGCTGGGCTTTTCGACGAGGAAGGCGGTGAGGTTGTCGTGCGGGCGTCGCGCGCCTTCGTCGGTGCGGACCAATGCGGCGACGAGTGTGGAGCTTCCGCCGTTGGTGAGCCACATCTTCTGGCCGTGCAGCGTGTAACTGCCGTCGTCGTTGTGAACGGCGCGGGTTCGGATGGCGGCGACGTCGGAGCCCACCTCTGGTTCGGACATCGAGAACGCGCCGCGGGTTTCGCCGGTGGCCATCCGCGGCAGGAAGCGCTGCTTCTGCTCGTCGGTGCCGTGCTGTCGGATCATGTAGGCGACGATGAAGTGGGTGTTGATGACACCGGAGATGCTCATCCAGCCGCGGGCGAGTTCCTCGACGCACAGCGCGTAGGTGAGGAGCGACTCCCCCAGCCCGCCGTATTCGGTGGGGATCATCAGGCCGAACAGGCCCATCTCCCGCATCTGATCGACGATGGCCTGCGGGTATTCGTCGGCGTGCTCAAGCTCCTGGGCGTGCGGGATGATCTCCTTGTCAACGAAACGCCTTACCGTCTCGATGATTTCGGTCTGGACTTCGGTCAGGCACAGCGTTCGAGCGAGCATCAGACCACCCGCTCGAATACCGCCGCCAGTCCCTGTCCGCCGCCGATGCACATGGTTTCCAGGCCGTAGCGGGCGTCGCGGCGATGCAGTTCCCGGGACAGCGTGGCGAGCATCCGTCCGCCGGTGGCGCCGACGGGATGGCCCAGGGAGATGCCGGATCCGTGGACGTTGGTGCGTTCGCGGTCGGCGACGGTGAAGCCCCATTCCCGCATCACGGCCAGCGCCTGGGCGGCGAAGGCTTCGTTGAGTTCGATGAGGTCGATGTCGTTGATCGTCAGGTCGGCCTTGGCGAGAGCGGCGGAGGTTGCCGGTACCGGCCCGATGCCCATGATCTTCGGCTCGACGCCGGCCAGGCCCCACGAGACCAGGCGCACGAGTGGGGTGAGGCCGAATTCTGCGGCCTTCTCCGGGGTGGTGACGATGCACATCGACGCCGCGTCGTTCTGTCCGCTGGCGTTGCCGGCCGTCACGGTTGCGTCCGAATCCTGATTCAGCAGAAGCGGTTTGAGCTTCGCGAGTGCCTCGACAGTGGTGTCGGCACGCGGGTGCTCATCGGTGTCGATACCGTCAACGGGCACGATCTCATCGGCGAGGATCCCGTCACGCTGCGCGGCGACGGCCCGCTGATGCGACTGCACCGCCAGTTCGTCCTGCTCGGCACGGGAGATGCCGTACTGCCGTCTGAGGTTCTCGGCCGTCTCCAGCATTCCGCCCGGAACCGGGTGATTCCTCCCACCCGCGGTCACCCGGCCGCGGATCAGACCATCGTGCATCCGGACACCGTGAGCGCCTGCGCCCCAACGCATGTCGGTGGAATAGAAGATTGCGTTACTCATGCTCTCCGCGCCGCCGGCGATCACCACGTCGCTGTCCCCCGATGCCACCTGCATGCACGCCTGGATCACCGACTGCAGTCCCGAACCGCAGCGGCGGTCCACTTGCATGCCGCCGACCGTCACCGGCAGGCCTGCGTCCAGGGCGACAACCCGTCCGAGCGCGGGAGCCTCCGGGTTGGGATAGCAGTGCCCGAGGATCACGTCGTCGACGGCGTCCGCTGGGAGGCCGGTTCTCCTCAGTAGTCCGGTCAGCGCGGCGACGGCGAGGTCGACGACACTCAGCGACCGGAACATGCCGCCGTAGCGGCCGATCGGGGTGCGGACCGGCTCACAGACGACGGCGGTGGGCATATCTAGATGTGCCGTCCGCCGGTGACTTCCAAGACGGTTCCCGTCATGTACGACGAGAGGTCCGAGGCCAGGAAGAGCGCCACCGTCGCCACCTCCCTGGGCTCGCCGGCTCTGCCCATCGGGACCTCGGCGAGCTTGGCATCCCAAATCCGTTGCGGCATGGCCTCGGTCATCGCCGAGCGGATCAGCCCCGGCTGGATAGCGTTGACCCGAACCCCGAGGTGCGCAAGCTCCTTGGCCGCCGCCTTGGTCAGTCCGACGATGCCGGCCTTGGCGGCCGAGTAGTTCGTCTGGCCGATGAGGCCGACCTTGCCGGAGATCGAGGACATGTTGACGATCGCGCCGCGACCCTGTTCGCGCATGACGGCGGCGGCGGCCCGGGTGCCGTTCCAGGTGCCTTTGAGATGCACCGCGATCACTTCGTCGAACTGTTCTTCGGTCATCTTCCGCATGGTGGCGTCGCGGGTGATGCCGGCGTTGTTGACCATGATGTCCAGGCCGCCGAACTCCTTGACCGCGGCAGCCACGAGGGCGTCGACGTCGGCTCCCGACGTCACGTCGCAGCGCGCCGCGCGGGCGACGTCGGCTCCTCCGAGCGCGTCGGCCGCAGCGTGGGTCCTGTCGAGGTCGAGGTCACCGAGGATGACGCGGGCGCCTTCGGCGATGAACTCCTCGGCGATGGCGTAGCCCAGTCCCTGGGCTCCTCCGGTGACGACCGCGATCCGACCTGCCAGCAACGCCATGGTCAGATCGTATTTCATGGCACCTCGGCGCCATGACGTCGTGACAGCATGACGTCATGACAGTCAGCGACGACGACTTCCGGGACATTCTGGCTCAGACGCGCCAGTTCGTGCGGTCCTTGGTGGTGCCGCGGGAGCAGGAGATCGCCGACAACGACGCCGTTCCCGACGACATCCGGGAGCAGGCCAAGCGGATGGGGTTGTTCGGGTACGCCATTCCACAGGAGTGGGGTGGGCTGGGGCTGAACATCACTCAGGACGTCGAACTGGCCCTGGAGTTGGGCTACACGTCGCTGGCGGTCCGGTCGATGTTCGGGACCAACAACGGGATCGCCGGGCAGGTGCTGGTGGGCTTCGGGACCGAGGAGCAGAAGGAACGGTGGCTGGAGCCGATGGCGGCCGGCGAGGTCGTGGCCTCCTTCGCGCTGACCGAGCCGGGTGCGGGATCCAATCCGTCCGGCTTGCGGACCAAGGCGGTGCGCGACGGCGACGGCTGGGTGATCTCCGGTCAGAAGCGCTGGATCACCAACGCGCCTGTCGCGGACCTGTTCGTCGTCTTCGCGCGGACCCGGCCGGCCGACGAGAACGGCGCGGGCATCGCGGTGTTCCTGGTGCCTGCTGACGCGCCCGGCGTCGAGGTCGGTGTCAAGGACGCCAAAATGGGCCAGGAGGGCGCCTGGACGTCGGATGTGTACTTCACCGATGTCCGCGTCGGGCCCAACGCTCTGATCGGCGGCAGCGAGGACATCGGCTACCGCGCCGCGCTGACGTCCCTGGCGCGCGGGCGGATTCACATCGCCGCGCTGGCGGTGGGCGCCGCGCAACGCGCTCTCGATGAGTCGGTCGCCTTCGCCGCGTCGGCGACGCAGGGCGGCTCGGCGGTGGGGACGTTCCAGTTGGTTCAGGCCATGCTGGCGGATCAACAGACCGGCGTCATGGCTGGCCGCGCGTTGGTCCGCGACGCCGCACGCCAATGGCTCGACGGTTCGGACCGGCGCATCGCGCCGTCGGTTGCCAAGCTGTTCTGCACGGAGATGGCCGGGAAGGTGGCGGATCTAGCCGTCCAGATCCACGGTGGCACTGGTTACATGCGCGGGGTCCCGGTGGAGCGGATCTACCGCGACATCCGTCTGCTGCGGCTATACGAGGGAACAAGCGAGATTCAGCGGCTGATCATCGGCGGCGGAGTGGTGAAGGCCGCACGCGGCTGACTGACGTGGCCAGGGCCGGGATCGAACCGGCGACCTTCCGCTTTTCAGGCGGACGCTCGTACCAACTGAGCTACCTGGCCCGGAAGGCACCGTGATCAACGTGCCTCGCCGATTTGGCGACCCTGACGGGACTCGAACCCGCGACCTCCGCCGTGACAGGGCGGCGCGCTAACCAACTGCGCCACAGGGCCTTGCTTGTCACTCCGCGCTGACGCGTCGTGCGTACCCCCTACGGGATTCGAACCCGCGCTACCGCCTTGAAAGGGCGGCGTCCTAGGCCGCTAGACGAAGGGGGCCTGGCCGAATCTCTCCGGGGTACATCACAACGTTTTTACGTTGAGCGGTCGTTAGCTTAGGCGATCGGGAGCCCAATCCCCAAACGGGATGGTGCATCGGCGGCCGGTTATTCTTGTCCCCGCGCCCCTATAGCTCAGTTGGTAGAGCTACGGACTTTTAATCCGCAGGTCCTAGGTTCGAGTCCTAGTGGGGGCACTTAAATCCTGTATGACTTCGGGTCATCCTTTCCATTTCGACGGGCTGATGCCCTCCGCCGTTTCAGCGTGCGAATACCGTTGGTGAGGTGACCAAGTCGTCCCTGGCACTGACATGCCTGCTTCTGTCGGGCATGTTGTTCACATCCGGATGCTCCGGGCGCGACAATGGCAGTTTCTACGTGCCGCCCCCGTCGATCGGCAGGCCACCCAACGACACCGATTCACACGCAGGGCATCTCGGCGCGGCGGACCCGCTGCCGGTCCTGGACCCGCAGCTGGCCGGGGTCACCTCGTTGGCGAAGCGCATCACCTATACGTCGACCACCGGCATCAACGACAGCGACCACGAAGTCACCGCCGTGGTATTCGCGCCGAAGGGCACACCCCCGCCGGGAGGCTGGCCGATGGTTGCCTTCGGGCATCGGGCGAGCGGCATCCGGCCGGAGTGCGCACCGTCGTTGTCGCCCACACTGGCCGGCGAATCCGGTGTCGTCGCGGAACTGGTCAAGGCCGGCTTCGTGGTCGCGGTTCCCGACTACCAGGGGCTCGGACTGAACACGTTGTCCCATCCCTTCCTGGACTCCACCACCGAGGGCTACAACCTGATCGATTCCATGAGCGCCAGTCGCGCGGCGGTACCCGATACCTCCGACAAATGGATCGCCTTCGGGATCGGGCAGGGCGGGCAAGCGGCATGGGCGGCCAACGAATTGGTGGCCAACCACCGGATGGGGCTGAATCTGATCGGTGTGGTGAGCGCCGCACCCCTCGCCGACATCACGGGGCTTGCCGACGCGGCGGCGGCCGGCGAGCTGAGCACGGATCAGAAACTAACGCTCGTATCCTTCGTCGCAGCCCTGAAGAACACCTACGGCGACGACGTCAATCTCGACGAATATCGACGCGGCGCGGCACAGGAGCATTGGGACGCCCTGCTGGCGTGTCGCACGGCGTCCAGCGACGAACGCAGGACGCTCGCCAGCCAGATCAGCGCGGACGACCTTCGCCCCGGGAGCCCCGAGGCGGTGGCGCGCCTACGCGGCTTCTTGCAGAAGACGGCCCTGCCGCAGGGACCCACTGGTGCACCGATGCTGGTGATCTATGGCGGGCGGGATCCGGTGGCCCCAAAAGCATGGACCGAACAGGCACTCGACCGAGCTTGCGTGATGGGTGATGTCATCCAAATCGAGTTTCAGCCTGACGGCGGCGGAGACGACATCGACACGGGCAGTGCACTGGGGTGGATCAACGATCGCGTGAATGCGGTTCCACCGCGCGACGACTGTCCATCTGGCACCGTCGCCGATGAGCCACCCCGGGCCGGCCGATGACGACCTACAACTCATCAGCGATTTCCATTTCATTGCTGCACGGGTGGCTTCCGGTCACCGTGCAATTGATCGCCGCAGCGATCCTGGTGTCAGCACTGGGTCGGCGCTCACGCCGTTGGAGTCTGCGCTGGCTGCCGATCGCGCTGCTTGCCGGTATCGGCACCGCGTTGTTCCTGCGGTGGTATGTCGGCTACCAAGGCTGGTCCGGGCACCGGGCCCCGTGGGGGTTGTGGATATGGATAGCTTTGACCGTGGTCGCCGGCGTCGTCGCGCTCGCGGGTTGGCGAAACTCTCGAGGCTGGCAGCGCGGTGGGTCGGTTCTGGCGATACCGCTATGCATGCTGTCTGCGGCGTTGGCGGTCAACCACTGGGTCGGATACGTGCCGACGACAACCGCCGCCTGGGACCTTCTCACCGGTGCCCCGCTCGGCGGCCAGATCGACGCCAACGCCTTTCGCGCGATGCGGGACAAGGGCGAGAGGCCGATCAACGGGACCGTCATGGCGGTGAGGATCCCCGACGACGCGTCCGGATTCGCGCACCGCGACGAACTGGTGTACCTGCCCCCCGCGTGGTACGCGACAAAGCCACCACCCGCGCTGCCGGTTGTGATGATGATCGGCGGCGAGTTCGGTCATCCCGCGGACTGGCCCAGCGTTGGCGCACAGAAGGTACTCGACGATTTCGCGACGTCCCATGGTGGCAACGCCCCCGTCGTCGTGTGGGTGGACCAGAGCGGTGCATTCGCCAACGACACCGAATGCGTCAACGGTGTTCGAGGGAATGCCGCCGATCACCTGACCAGGGACGTCGTTCCCTACATGGTTCAGAATTTCGGAGTCAGCCCCGACCCCGCGCACTGGGGGATAGTGGGATGGTCCGCCGGCGGTACGTGTGCGCTGGTGTTGACCGTGAAGTACCCAGAGCTGTTCAGTGCATTCGTCGATATCGACGGTCAGGTGGGGCCCAATGCCGGAACCAGGCAGCAGACCCTGCAGCGCCTATTCGGCGGGGACGCGCAAGCCTGGGCGGCATTCGATCCGAAGACGGTGATGGGTGAGCACGGAACCTACCGCGGGATCTCCGCATGGTTCGGCGTTTCCGAGCCGGCGACGGCCGTCTACCGCGCGGGGGCGGCTAATCCCGGTGACGTTCAGGTACCCCCGGAACCCAGGCCCACAGCCAACGACGAACTCGTCGCGGTGGCGCAATACCTGTGCGCGCTGAGCAGCAGTCTCGGCATCGAATGCGCAGTCGTACCACAGCCTGGGAAGCACGATTTTCCCTCTGCGGTCAATATCTTCGCATCTGCTCTTCCGTGGCTGGCCGGAAAACTCAAGACACCCGGCGTGCCCGTCATTCCACTGCCCGGGGCGCCGGCGACGTAGTCCCGGAATGGCCAGCCCAACCGGGTGGAGCGATTGCCTCCTAGAGGCTGAGTGCCTGCAGAAGTTCCGCTGAACACAGTCCCGCGCCTCGGCTTTGGCAGAAGCTCCTGCAGTTGTCGGCGTTAAGTTCGCAGTAGGACTGTTTGCCGGCCGCGGCCGAGGCCGCGTAGTCCTCGTTGAGGCTCTTGGCTGTTTCTCGCGTCTGGAGCACCGTCTTGCCTTCGGGTGTCGCTACCGAGTTACCCGGGTGTCCGTTGAGAGCCGAGGTGTCGTTGCAGTTGAGGTCAAGCAGAACCTTGTTGCCCTGGCTGTTGCCGCTCGAGTCGCGAAAGCTCGCATTCCGCGATCCGGTCACGACACACTTCTCTGTTGGCAGGTAGCTGCCCTCTCTGCTGGCGATGACGACCGTGCCCCCCGAAGAACTGATCGACTGACTTGCCTTGTCATACGTCTGGCCCGCGTACGGGTCGTATGGGTTTGCCCCGGCAGACCCACTCCCGAAAGCCAACACCAGGGCAGCCAGGACACAGACCCCGCTCGCAAGGGATTTCTTCACCGCCGCAACCTCCGCTTCGAACAGCGCCTTCAACACCATTTCCCCGGATATCGCCAACATGCCGACCCGTCGTTACCGCTCCGAAACCTGTAGACACACCCCACAGAACTTGAATGTCACTCCCAGACACAGATATATTGGTGCAACCACGAGGTACAGATAACCGGAGGACCGATGTCCCAAGAGTTCACCAACGTCGACCTGCTGCGCGAGCTCGAGCCCGTCGCGGAGAAGCTGATCAACCGGCACATGTCGATGTTCAAAGAGTGGAACCCGCACGATTACATCCCCTGGAAAGAGGGCAAGAATTACTACGCCCTCGGCGGCCAGGACTGGGATCCCGACCAGGCCAAGCTCTCCGAGGTGGCGCGCACGGCCTTGGTGCAGAACCTGCTCACCGAGGACAACCTGCCCGCCTACCACCGCGAGATCGCAATGAACTTCTCGATGGAGGGCCCGTGGGGCTACTGGGTGAACCGCTGGACCGCCGAGGAGAACCGCCACGGCATCTCCATCCGCGACTACCTGGTGGTGACCCGCAACTGCGATCCCATCGAGCTCGAAGAGCTCCGCATGGAGCAGATGACCCGCGGGTTCTCGCCGGGCCAGAACCAGCAGGGCGACCTGTTCGCCGACAACCTGTTCGATTCGGTCATGTACGTCAGCTTCCAGGAGCTGGCCACCCGCGTCTCGCACCGCAACACCGGCAAGGCCTGCAACGACCCGGTTGCCGAGCAGCTGCTGGCGCGGATTTCCAATGACGAGAACCTGCACATGATCTTCTACCGCGACGTCAGCGCGGCCGGCCTGGACATCGCCCCCAACATGGCGATCCAGTCCGTCTACCGCATCCTGAAGAACTTCAAGATGCCCGGGTTCACCGTGCCGGAGTTCCGGCGCAAGGCCGTCGTCATCGCGATGGGCGGGGTTTACGACCCGCGCATCCACCTCGAGGACGTCGTGATGCCGGTGCTCAAGAAGTGGCGGATCTTCGAGCGCGAGGACTTCACCGGCGAGGGCGCCCGGCTGCGCGACGAACTGGGCAAGCTCATCGAGGAACTCGAGGAGACCTGCGTCAAGTTCGAGGAAGCCAAGGAGCGCAAGCTCGATCGCGACGCGAAGCTCGCCGAGAAGCGTGCCGCCAAGGCGGCCCTGGCCGGAGCCTCGGCATAGCCGAGTCCCAGACAACGCCAACCGGGCTGCGGATCGGGTCACTGACCCTCCGCAGCCCGGTTGTCTTGGCGCCCATGGCCGGTGTCACCAACGTCGCCTTCCGCACCCTCTGCCGCGAATTGGAATTCCAAAGAGCCGACACGGTCAGCGGCCTCTACGTCTGCGAGATGGTGACCGCCCGCGCCCTGGTGGAGCGCCACCCCGTCACCATGCACATGACGACGTTCGGGCCCGACGAGTCGCCCCGTTCCCTGCAGCTCTACACCGTCGACCCGGAAACCACCTACCGGGCCGCGAAGATGATCGTCGACGAGGACCTCGCCGACCACCTCGACATGAACTTCGGCTGCCCGGTCCCCAAGGTCACCCGGCGCGGCGGCGGGGCGGCGCTGCCGTACAAACGAAAGCTGTTCGGCCAGATCGTCGCCGCCGCGGTCCGCGCGACCCAAGGCACCGACATCCCGGTGACGGTCAAGTTCCGCGTCGGCATCGACGACGCCCACCACACCTTCCTCGACGCCGGACGGATCGCCGAACTGGAGGGCGCCGCCGCGGTCGCCTTGCATGCCCGCACGGCAGCACAGCGCTACTCGGGTCAAGCCGACTGGAACCGCATCGCCGAACTGAAACAAGCGGTCACGACCATCCCGGTACTCGGAAACGGCGACATCTTCGAAGCCGGCGACGCGCTGGCCATGATGGCCGCCACCGGATGCGACGGCGTCGTCATCGGCCGCGGATGCCTCGGCCGGCCCTGGCTGTTCGCCGAACTCTCGGCCGCCTTCAGCGGAACGCCGATCCCCCCGCCGCCCAACCTTGGCGAGGTCGCCGACATCATCCGTCGCCACGGCCAGCTCCTCGCCGAGCATTTCGGCGAGGACAAGGGCATGCGCGACATCCGCAAGCACATCGCCTGGTACCTGCATGGCTTTCCGGCCGGATCAGACTTGAGACGGTCGCTCGCCCTGGTGAAAACGCTGAACGACCTCGACCGGCTCCTCACGGAACTCGACCGCGACGTGCGCTTTCCCACCGCGGCCCACGGACCGCGCGGACGACAGGGCTCCGCCGCCACGGTCAGCCTCCCCGAGGGGTGGCTGAGCGACCCCGACGACTGCACCGTGCCGGCCGATGCCGATGTGATGAATTCGGGTGGCTGAACCGATACCTGACCGACTATGAAGATCTCAGGTTCAATAAGTACGATCATCTAACTGACCTGGACTGCGGTCCGGTCCTGGTGCCCGAGTAACCAACACCGACGTCGACGCACGTTGTGAACGCGACATTCGTTTGAGCCGGAGGCTGCCTGGACCATGAGTGACGGCGACAACGCCACTCCCGGCCAGGGCGGCACCCCCGACGAACGGCCGCACCCCGCCTCCATGCGCGCCCCCTGGGAGCGCGTCCCGGCTGTGCCCATTTCCCGGTTCGCTCCGCTCCTGCCCGCCGGCCCTTCCCCCGGCAACCACAGCGAAGGCGTCGCTGTCGCCGACCTGATCGCCAGGGTCACCGGCAGCCAGCGGGTCACCCCCGTCACCCGGCGCAGCGTCGACGTGAGACCGCCGGCCGACGACGCCACCGTTCCGTTCGCCGTCGCCGATGAGATCCCCGACCTCGGGGCACTGGCCCGCGGCCGTCGGCCCCTGGCCGCCGACGCCAATCCGCCGATCCCGCCCCGACGTCCCCCGCGGCCTCCGCGCCAACAACCACCGCCGCACCGGCGCCGTCCGGCACTCATGCTGGGCCGGGTGGCGGTCGCACTCATTGCGCTCTGTGCGCTGGCGATCACCGGGGCGGCATGGCAGTGGCAGTCGGCCAAGAACAAGCTGCTCAACACCATCGCCGCGCTGGACCCCAATTCCAGCGACATCCGCGACCCGAACGGCCAGATCGGCGACGAGAACTTCCTCATCGTCGGCGTCGACAGTCGCATCGGTGCCAACTCCGAGATGGGCGCCGGTGACACGACCGCGGCCCAGGGCGCCCGCTCGGACACGATCATGCTGGTCAACATCCCGGCCAGCCGCAAACGCGTCGTCGCCGTCTCCTTCCCCCGCGACCTCGCGATCACGCCGATGAACTGCCAGGCCTGGAATCCCGAGACCGGCAAGTACGGGCCGGTCTACGACAAGGACACCGGTGAGTGGAGTGACAACGAGCGGGAGACCGGCACCAAGCTCAACTCCGCCTACGCCCTCGGCGGCCCGAAATGCCTGGTCAAGGTCATCCAGAAGATCTCCGGCCTGGCGATCAACCGGTTCATGGCGGTCGACTTCGCCGGTTTCGCCAAGATGGTCGACGCCCTGGGCGGGGTCGAGGTCTGCAGCACCACCCCGCTGGACGACGCGGAACTCGGCCCGATCCTGACCACCGCGGGCCGCCAGAAGCTCGACGGCCCCCAGGCGCTGAACTACGTGCGCGCCCGCTCGATCGCCACCGAGGGCAACGGCGACTACGGCCGGATCAAGCGCCAGCAGCTGTTCCTGTCGTCGCTGCTGCGGTCGATGATCTCCTCGGAGACGCTGTTCGACATCGACCGGCTCGACGAGGTCGTCAACACCTTCATCGACGACAGTTACGTCGACAACGTGCAGACCCGCGACCTGGTCCGGCTGGGCCAGTCCCTGCAGGGCATCAACGCCGGGCGCATCACGTTCGTGACGGTGCCCACCACCGGAATCGCCGACGCCGACGGCAACGAGGTGCCCCGGACCCAGGACGTCCGGGCGCTGTTCGACGCCATCATCGACGACGAGCCGCTGCCCGGGGAGAACGACTCCAACGAGACGCTCACGCCCCACACGTCTACGACGAAGACCACCGACGCCAGCGGCACGTCATCGGAGGAGACGACCTCCTCGGAGACAACCACCACGACCAGCTCCGCCGAAAGCACCCTGACCACCACCGAAGAGGTGAAGGCGGTCGCGGCCGACCCGCGGGACGTCACCGTTCAGGTGGCCAACGCCACCGAGCGGGAGGGTCTGGCGGAGGCCGCGACCAAGGAGTTCGAGCTGTACGGCTTCAATGCCCGGGAGCCGGATTACTCCTCGGAGTGGGGCACGATCACCACCACCACGGTGTACTACTCGGAGGGCAACGAACAGGCCGCCGCGACGATCGCGGCGACGCTGCCGGGCGCCTATGTCGAACGGATCACCGGCCTGGGCGAAGTGGTGCAGGTGGTGCTCGGTCCGGACTTCACCACCGTGAAGTATCCGCAGGCCAGTGGAACCGCGCTGAACGTCAACGTCACCCACACCGGCGGCAGCACCCCGACCCGGCTGCCGTCTGATCTCACCGTGACCAACGGCGCCGACGTCAGCTGCGAATAGGCGGGCGATTCACCGTCCGTTCAGGTGCAGGTCACCGACTGATCGTCGGGGCGACAGTAGTCTGGTCTCATGCGGACCGCATACCACGAGCAGCTCGACGCGCTGATCCACCAACTGGCGGAGATGTGCCGGATGGCGGGGATCGCGATGGAACGGGCGACTCAGTCGCTGCTGCAGGCCGATCTCGTCCTCGCCGAACAGGTGATCGGCGACCATGAGCAGATCTCGGCGACCAGCGCCCGCGCTGAGGAGGCGGCGTTCGTGCTGCTGGCGCTGCAGGCTCCGGTGGCCGGCGACCTGCGCTCGATTGTCAGCTCCATCCAGATCGTCGCCGACGTCGAACGGATGGGCGCGCTGGCTCTGCACGTGGCGAAGATCGCCCGCCGCCGCCACCCCCAGCACGCCCTGCCGGAAGAGGTCAACGGCTACTTCGCCGAAATGGGACGCATCGCCGTGGATCTCGCCGAGAGCGCCCGCTGCGTGCTGGTCTCCCGCGACCCGGAACGGGCCCGCCGCATCCGCGAGGACGACGACGCGATGGACGATCTGCACCGTCACCTGTTCAGCGTGATGATGGACCGGGACTGGAAGCATGGGGTCGCCGCCGCGGTGGACGTCACCCTGCTGGGCAGGTTCTACGAACGCTTCGCCGACCATGCGGTCGAAATCTCCCGGAGGGTGATATTCCAGATCACCGGCAAGATGCCGGACGAGGAAGAGATCGCGACCTACTGACGGCTCATCACCCGAAGCGGCCGGAGATGTAATCCTCCGTCGACTTCTGCGTCGGGTTGGAGAAGATCTTGCCGGTGTCGTCGACCTCGACCAATCGGCCGGGCTTGCCCGCGGACTCCAGATTGAAGAATGCCGTCTGATCGCTGACGCGTGCGGCCTGCTGCATGTTGTGCGTGACGATCACTATCGTGAAGTCCCGCTTGAGTTCGGCGATCAGGTCCTCGATCGCCAGGGTCGAGATAGGGTCCAGCGCCGAACACGGTTCATCCATCAGCAGCACATCCGGTTGCACGGCGATGGCGCGTGCGATGCACAGCCGCTGCTGCTGCCCGCCCGACAAACCGCCGCCCGGCTCGCCGAGCCGGTCCTTGACCTCGTTCCACAAGTTGGCCCCGCGCAGGGAGCGTTCGGCGGTCTCATCCAGCAGTGCGCGGTTGCGGACGCCCTGCAGCTTCAGCCCCGCGACCACGTTGTCGCGAATGGACATGGTGGGGAACGGGTTCGGCCGCTGGAACACCATGCCGATGGTCTTGCGCACACCGGTCGGATCCACGCCGGGCGCATAGATGTCGTCGCCGTCGAGAAGGACAGAACCTTCCACCCGGGCACCCGGGATGACTTCGTGCATCCGGTTGAGCACCCGCAGCACGGTGGACTTGCCGCACCCAGACGGGCCGATGAATGCGGTGACGCTGCGCGGCGGGATCGCCATGGTGACGTCGGCCACCGCGTGGAATGCGCCGTAGTAGATATTGACGTCTTTGAGGTCGAGTCGTTTTGCCATAGCTGGTCCTACACCTTCTTGGGACTGAAGAATCTCGCGAGCAGACGGGCGCCGATGTTGAGCACGGCGATCAGCACGATCAGCGTGAGCGCCGCGGCCCAGAGTCGATCCGTCGGAACGGGATTGGCGCCCGCGCCCGCCGACGTCTGGTCGTACATCATGCCGGGCAGCGAGCCCATGAAGCCGTTGAACATGTCGAAATTCATCGCCTGCGAGTAGCCGACCAGAATCAGCAGCGGTGCGGTCTCCCCCATCACGCGCGCCAGGGCGAGCAGGATGCCGGTCACGATGCCGGACAACGCCGTCGGGATGACGATGCGGACAATGGTCTTCCACTTCGGCACGCCCAGCGCGTAACTGGCCTCCCGGAGGTCCATCGGGACGATCCGCAACATCTCCTCGGTGGAACGCACGATCACCGGAATCATCAACAGCACCAAGGCAAGTGACACCGCGAAGCCGGACCGCTGGAAACCCAGGGTGGCGACCCACAGGGCGTAGATGAACAACGCGGCAACGATGGAGGGCACGCCGGTCAGGATGTCCACCATGAAGGTGGTCAGCCGGCCGAGCCGGGTGCCGCCGCCGTACTCCACGAGGTAGATGCCCACCAGCACGCCCACCGGGATGGAGATCGCCGCGCACACGACGCCTTGCAGGATCGTGCCGACCAGCGCGTGGTACGCCCCGCCACCGGCCATGAACGCCGTCATGCCGGCCTGGGAGTTCGTCCACCAGGTGGAGTCCAGCAACAGCCGGTAGCCCTTGCTGACCACCGAGTACAGCACCCACACCAGCGGAACGACCGCCACCGCCACCGACAGGGTCACCAGAACGGTGGCAACGTTGTTGGCGAGCTTTCGGCGCTTGCTGATGTGCGTGAACGCCGGCGCCTTGACCGGGGTGTCGAGCGTCGAGGTCATCAGGCGGCTCTCCTTGCCACGGCCGCACGGGCGGCGGAGTTCACGACGAAGGTCAGCGCGAAGAGCACCAGTCCGGCGGCGATGTAGGCGCCGGCCTTGTACTCGTCGTTGAATTCCGCTGCGGCAGCGGCGATCTTGCTGGCGAAGGTGTACCCACCGTCGAACACCGACCAGCCGAACGCCTTCTGGGTTCCGCGCAGGATGATCAGCAGGGCCACGGTCTCCCCCAGTGCGCGGCCGAGTCCGAGCATCGCGCCGCTGACGTAGCCAGACATCCCGAACGGCAGGACGGTGGTCTTGACCACCTCCCATCGGGTGGCGCCGAGTGCCAGTGCGGCTTCGATCTGACCCTTGGGCGTCTGGGCGAACACCTCACGCGTGACGGCGGTGATGATCGGCAGGATCATCACCGCCAGCACGATGCCCGCGGTGAAGATGGTGCCGCCACCGGCCACCGAGGCGTTCCCGGTGGAGAACAGGAAGATCCAGCCGAGGTGTTCGTTGAGCCACATCGCGAAAGGCTTGAGAACCGGGGCCAGAACATAGAGGCCCCACACGCCGTAGATGATCGACGGCACCGCGGCCAGCAGATCCACCATGTAGGCCAGCGGGCTACCGACCCGCCGCGGCGCATACTGGGTGAGGAAGATCGCGATCCCGAGCGCGATCGGCATGGCCAGCAGCAAGGCGAACAGCGAGACGAAGACCGTCACCTGCAATAGGTCGAGGATGCCGAACTGCATGTGGGCGGTGTCGGTGGTGAGCCAATTGCCGCCGTAGGTCAGGAAGTTCGCATCGTTGCGGGCCAGTGCCGGCACCGCGCGCCACACCAGGAAAATCCCGATGGCGGCGATCAGCGCGATGATCAGGACACCGGACCCCTCGGCCGCGGCGCGGAAGATGCGGTCCCCGAGACGCGCCCGGCGGTGGCCGGACGGGTCGGTGGGGATGGCCGGGGGTTCCGGGATGGGTGCCGCCAGAGCACCTGCGGACCCGGCCTCCACCGGATCAGGCACCTGGTCGGTCACGTTCATCCCATCGCTGACGTTCCGTTCTATCGTCACCGCAATCGAACCCCTTCGCCAGCGCTATTACTGGATTGCGCTGACCGCGGTCAGCAGGCGCTGCTTGAAGGCGTCCGGCAGGGGAATGTAACCCGCCGCCGAGAGACCGGACTGGCCGTCGTTGGCCGAGACGGTCAGGAAGGACTTCACCGCCGCGGCGGTGTCCGTCGGGTACCCCTTCGAGCAGACGATCTCGTAGGTGGCCAGCACCAGCGGGTACGCGCCCGGGGCCGTGGTGCCGTAGATCGAGTTCAGATCGAGCACCAGGTCGTTACCCTCGGCGGCGAACTTGGCGCCCTCGATGGACTTTCCAGCCGAGGCGTCGGTGAGTTCGACAGCCCCCGCGCCGGTGTCGATCTGGGCCATCGGCAGTCCGGCCTGGGTGACGAAGCCCTTCTCGACGTAGCCGATGGCACCCGGGGTGGCCTGGACGGCCTGCACCACGCCGGCCGACTTCTGCGCGCCCTCGCCGGCGCCGCCCTGGAACTCCTTGCCGGCGCCCTTGGTCCAGCTGTCCTTGGCCGCGGTGCCCAGGTACTTCTGGAAGTTGTCGGTGGTGCCGGAGGAGTCCGAGCGGTAGATCGGGACGATCTTGGTGTCGGGCAGCGTGGCGCCGCTGTTCAGCGCGGCGATCGCCGGGTCATTCCAGGTGGTGATCGCGCCGGTGAAGATCTTGGCCAGCACGTCGGCGTTCAGGGCGAGCTTGTCGACGCCGGGCAGGTTGTAGGCCAGGGCGACGGGCCCGAACACCAGCGGCAGGTTCCAGGCGGGGTTTCCGCCGCAGCGCTTGGCGGCCTGGTCCGGCTGGTCCTTGGACAGCGGCGAATCCGAGCCGGCGAAGTCGACCTGGCCGGCGATGAACTGGTTGACGCCCGCACCAGAGCCGGTCGGGTTGTAGGAGAGATTCTTGCCGGGGCACTTCTGACCCCACACCTGGTTGAACACCCCGATGGCGTTCTGCTGGGCCGTCGAGCCCTCCGCGCTGAGGGTGTTCTTGCCGCCGCACTCCGCGGAGGTCGACGAGCCACCGGCCGAGCTGGCGGTGGATGACGGGGCGGCGGCCTTGTTGTTGTCGCTGCCGCAGGCGGTGAGTGCGGCGATGGCGGTGGCCGAGGCGGTCAGGGCGATGGCTTTGCCGAACTTGCTGAAGTCCACAGCATCTCTTTCTGTGAGGGCGCGTCTCTCTCGGTGATCGCGTCGCACGCAAGCTATGCGGGCGGAGTGGCCGATTCACAGATGGGCGGTGAACGCGTGGTGAACTGCTGGCTCAAGCCTTCGCGTAGGCGGTGTCGACGCTGTTCACAACGAATCCGAGGGCTTCATAAGTCCTGATGGCGGCGGTATTGTCGGACTCCACATAGAGCATCACGGCCGCGTCGCCGTGACCGAGTTCACCTGCCAGGTGGGTCAGGCCGCGCAGCGTCAGCACCCGGCCGAGACCGCGTCCCTGCGCGTCGGGATCAACGCCCAGCACGTACACCTCGCCCAGCCGGTCATCGTGGACTTTCGTCCAGTGGAAGCCCAGCAGTTCACCGGTGCTCTCGTCGACGGCGAGGAAAAGTCCCTCCGGATCGAACCACGGCTCTGACATCCGTTGGCCGATGTCGGACTCCACCCAGCCGCCCTGCTCCGGGTGCCAGGAGAAGGCCGCGTTGTTGACCCTCAGCAGTTCCGCGTTGTCCGCCTGTCCGCTATAGCGTCGGATCGAAACACCCTGTGGGACAGCGGTTTCCGGGACCTCCGACAACGGCCGGCGCATCTGGAGCAGTTCGCGAACCGGCAAGAGGCCACACGATTCGGCCAGTGCCCGCGCGGCGGGCAGAGTCCCATGGGCCCAGAAACGCGTCGAGGACCCTTCGCGGGCCAGCGTCGCCCGGATGAGTGCGGCGCCGATGCCGCGGCGACGCGCGTCGGGCCGCACCGCCAACTCGGCGGTTCCGCCGGAGTTCACATTCAGGTAGCCGAGGAGCGACCCATCCGAGTCGGTGACGAGCAGGTGTTCGCTGTCCCGTCCGGCGAGTTCGCGGAGCACCTGTTCCCCGACCGGCACGACGCCGTCGACCTCCGCGGCGGCGACGACGAGTTCCCGGACGTCGTCCTGCTCATCCGGCTGCAGCGAGGTCCGCCAGTGCTCATGGGACGACACCGAGTTCGCCCGGTGTTCGGCCGTCACTGACCGGGCAGCAGCGACATGTCGGCGTCCTCGACCAGTTCGCCGTCACTCTCGCCATCGACGTCACCGTCGGGGGCGGCGGACCGGCCGCGCGCCGGTCGGACGGCCTTGTAGCCGACGTTGCGGACGGTGCCGATCAGCGCCTCGTACTCGGGGCCGAGTTTCGCCCGCAGCCGCCGCACGTGAACGTCCACCGTTCGGGTGCCGCCGAAGAAGTCGTAGCCCCAAACCTCTTGCAGCAGTTGGGCTCTGGTGAACACCCGGCCGGCGTGCTGCGCCAGGTACTTCAGCAGTTCGAACTCCTTGTAGGTGAGATCCAGCGGGCGGCCCCGCAGCCGGGCGGTGTAGGTGCCCTCGTCGATCACCAATTCGCCGAGATTGACCTTCCCGGCGCTCTCCTGGTTGGCCAGGCCGCCGCGCCGGCCGACGAGCAGCCGCAACCGGGCGTCGATCTCCGCCGGACCGGTAGCCGGGAGCAGGATCTCGTCGATCCCCCAGTCGACGGTCACCGCGACCAGACCGCCCTCGTTGACCACGGCCACCACCGGAACCGGCGCGCCGGTGGTGCCCAGCAGCCGGCACAGGCCGCGCGCGGCGGCCAGATCCGTGCGCGCGTCCACGATGGCGACGTCCGCCGAACCGGCCTCCAGCAGCGATGCCACCTCGGTCGGCGCGGAGCGCACCGAGTGCGCCAGCAGCGACAGTGAGGGCAGCACCGACTCGGGGTTCGGGTCGGCGGTCAATAGCAACAGGTCCAAAGATCTCTCCTGGTTTGCCAGTCACTGTAACCCGCTACCTGCTGTTTCGCCGATCCCGGCGGCTGGCCGCGGCGGTAGGCCAGAATGGCCGGGTGCGAAAGGTCATCACCGTTGTGGGCGCCTCGGTGCTGGCCGTGACCCTGGCCGGTGCCGCCGTCGACACCGGTGCGGCGATTTATGCGGAGTACCAGTTGGCGCGCCATGTCCGCAGCGCGGCCAGGCTTCCGTTCGACCCGTGGGTGGCGATTCTGGGGTTTCCGTTCATCCCGCAGGCGATGCGTCATCGCTACGACGAACTGGAGATCAAGGCCAACGGTGTGGAGCACCCGGTGGTGGGCAACGTCACACTCGAGTCGACCATGCACGACATCGGCCTGACGCAGGCCTCCTGGCTGATGCGGCCCGACGCCGAGCTGCCGGTGGGCATGCTGGAGAGCCGGATCATCATCGACTCCCGCCACCTGGGCGCTTACCTCGGCATGAAGGACCTCGCCGTGCAGGCGCCCGCCGAGGACACCGACGACCCGACCGGCGGCACCACCGAGTCCGGCATCTCCGGAAACAAGGGATTGGTCTTTTCCGGTACGCCGACGAAGGCGGGGTTTGACAAGCTGGTCAGTGTGACCGTCGACCTGTCCTTCACCGGCCCCGACCAGACGACGCTGGTTCTCACCCCGACCGGCGTCGCCACCGGGCCCAACACCGCCGACCAGACGGTGCCCGACGACAAGCGCGAGGCCGTGCTCGACGCCTTCCGGGCCGCCGTGCCGGGCCAGAAGCTGCCCTTCGGCCTGCGGCCGACCGCCGAGGGTGCCCGCGGCTCGGACCTCATCATCGAGGGCATCGTCGAGGACGTCACCGTGCGACTGGACGGGTTCCGGCGATGAGCGCGCTGATCACCGCCGGGGCTGCCATCGCCGCCGCGATGGGCGTCGCCGCCACCGTCGGAGTCATGCACAACCGGCGCGCCGGCGTGCTGCGCCACACCCACGACCCCGACGGGGCGCCGTTGCCGGACACCGCCGAACTCGGCCTGTCCGACACCAGCCCGACGATCGTCCACTTCACCGCGGTCTGGTGCGGACCGTGCGCCGCGGTCCGGCGCGTCATCCAGCAGGTGGTCGCCGACCTGCCGCAGGTGGCCCATGTCGAGATCGACATGGACGCCAATCCGGCCGCGGCACGACAGTTGTCGGTGCTGTCGTTGCCGACGACGTTCATCTTCGACGCCGAGCGACGCCAGCGGTATCGCTCGGCCGGGGTCCCGAAAGCGGCCGACCTCAAAGCGGCGCTGGAGCCACTGCTGTCCTGATGGCGCGGTTGACCTGACCGCGGGGTCTCTGGGTAGCATGGGACCGTGCAGTCCCGCCTTGAGCAGATGCTCACCAAGCGCCGCGCAGTCGATCTGTGCCGCATCGCGGGTTGTTGCTGTTGTTGCTGTAGCTGCTGAGTAAGCCGCCACCGCCCTCTTCGCGTTTTTGCCGCGCTTACTCCCGCAGTGCCCCCGGCCTGTCCCTTTCAGCCTGCCCAGCAACAGGAGTTCATCAATGTCGGTCACCACTTCACACCAGGCCACCACCGCCGTCGACCAGGTCGACGTGCGCGGCCCGCGTTTCGCCGCCTGGATCACCACCGGCGTACTGCTCGCCGTGCTGCTCGCCTCGGCCGTGAGCGCCAGCCTTGCGGCGGTCATCCTGGCCGTGCAGGCACTGGTCTTCGCGATCGGTGCGCTGCGCGGCCCCCGCCAGCATCCCTACGGAAGGCTGTTCGCGGCGTTCCTCGCACCGCGTCTGGGACCCGTCTCCGAGCGGGAACCGGTGCAGCCCTTGCGTTTTGCCCAATTCGTCGGTCTGATCTTCGCAGCCGTCGGACTCGTCGGCTTCGTCGCCGGAGCCCCGCTGCTGGGCGTGATCGCCACCGCATTCGCGTTGGGCGCGGCATTCCTCAATGCGGCGTTCGGAATCTGCCTCGGCTGCCAGATCTACCCGCTGGTTGCCCGGTTTCGTCGCCTCGACGCCGCCTGATCCCCGACCCGAAAGGATTGATGTGTCATGAGCACCACACCTACTCAGATCCTGCCGGCCGGCACCGACCTCCAGCAGGAGACGGTGATCGCCGGGCGGGTCGTCGACCATTCCGGCCGGACGGTCGGCGGGGCGTCCGTGCGCCTGCTCGACGAGGCGCAGGAGTTCACCGCGGAGCTCATCGCGACGCCGAGTGGTGACTTCCGCTTCTTCGCCGCGCCCGGCACCTGGACGGTGCGCGCGCTGTCCCAGGCGGGGCAGGGCCATGTCACCCTCGCGCCCGCGGGCACCGGAATTCATGAGGTCGACGTCAAGGTTGCCTGACCGCGCCGGGCAGACCGGGCGATAGACTCCTCGCGTGGTCCTGTTCTTCGAATTCCTGCTGGTCGCGTCGACGGTCGTGATCACGTGGTTCGCGTTGTACGCGGTCTACCGACTCATCACCGACGATTCGTGACCGACGACGACATCAAGGGCAGCGGCGATCGGGCAGTGGCTGCCGCGGCCGAACGCGCCAAGCAGACCGCCGGCCGAAACATCCCGGTGTTCGACGACCTCCCCGTCGCCGACACCGCAAACCTGCGGCAGGGCGCCGACCTGCACGACGCCCTGCTGGCGCTACTGCCCCTCGTCGGGGTCTGGCGTGGCGAGGGAGAGGGCCGCGCTGCGCACGGCGACTACCGGTTCGGCCAGCAGATCATCGTCTCGCACGACGGTGGCGACTACCTGAACTGGGAAGCGCGGTCCTGGCGGCTCGACGAGGCCGGTGAGTACCACGGTCCCGGGCTGCGCGAGACCGGGTTCTGGCGCTTCGTCCACGACCCGGGCGACCCGGACGAATCCCAGGCGATCGAGCTGCTGCTCGCCCACTCCTCCGGCTACGTCGAACTGTTCTACGGACATCCCCGCAACCAGTCGTCCTGGGAACTGGTCACCGACGCGCTGGCCCGCAGCAAATCCGGTGTGCTCGTCGGCGGGGCCAAGCGCCTGTACGGCATCGTCGACGGCGGCGATCTGGCCTATGTCGAGGAACGGGTCGACGCCGACGGCGGACTGGTCCCTCATCTATCGGCGCGACTGACGAGGCATATCGGATGAAGTCACTGCGGACGGCGGCCGCGATCAGCGCCGCGTTGCTTATCGCTGCGTGCTCGGCGAAGAACTCGCCGTCGCAGCCCACCACCACCGACTGGGAACCGATGCCGGCCTCGCACGGGTCGCTCGCGGAGTGCCTCAAGGCAAACGGCGTCCCCGACGCCGGCGGTCCCGCCGCGGTCCTCGGCCCGCCGGCCGGGGTCGACCAGGCGGCGTGGGACAAGGCGATGAAGGCCTGTTCGACGTTGGCACCCGGACCGGCGCCCGGACCGTCGACGCCCTGACCTAACCTGGCAGGCATGCCCCGCATGTCCAGCGTGGATGCCGCCTTCTGGTTCGGCGAAACGCCGTCCTGGCACATGCACATCGGCGCGCTGGCCATCTGCGATCCGAGTGACGCACCCGACTTCTCGTTCGAGCGGGTGAAGCAGTTGGTCGCCGAACGGCTGGCCGAGTTGCCACAGCTGCGCTACCGCGTCGCCGAGGCCCCGTACGGACTGGACCGGCCGTGGTACGTCGACGACGCACCGGACCTCAACTTCCACCTGCATCACGTCGCCCTGCCCACACCGGGGAGCCGGGCGGAACTCGACACCCTCGTCGGGCGCCTGTGGTCCTACAAGTTGGACCGCGCAAAGCCGTTGTGGGAGATGTGGTTCATCGAAGGCCTCGAAGACGGCCGGGTCGCACTGCTGACCAAGATCCACCACTGCCTGGTCGACGGCGTCTCCGGCGCGGGCGTGAGCGAGATCCTCTTCGACATCACGCCCGAACCGCGGCCGGTGAAACTCGTTGCGGCCCAATCCCGTCGGGTTCCCGCGCTGCCCCGCCCGGAGTTGCGCCTGATCACTTCGGCGTTCAACGCCGCCGTCATGACCCCATACCGCGTCCTGCGGTTCCTCGACCAGACCCTACGACAGCAACTGGCGGCCCGGGCCATCCCGGAGAAGCCCGCCGGATACTTCGAAGCGCCCCCGACCCGGTTCAACGCACCGATCTCCCAGCAACGCCGCGTCGCCGCCGCGCGGATCCCGCTGGCGCGGGTCAAGGCCGTCAAAGACGCCTACGGCGTCAAGGTGAACGACGTCGTGCTGGCGATCGTCGCCGGGGCGCTGCGGACCTATCTGGACCGCGGCGGGGAACTGCCCGACCGCCCCCTGGTGGCTCAGGTGCCGGTCTCGACGCGCACCGATGCGACCGCCGTCGGCAATGCGATCAGTTCGATGACGGTGGCGCTGCCCGTCGAGATCGACGACGCCGCCGAGCGACTCAGAGAAGTGCACCGGTCCTCTCACGCGGCTAAGCAGATGGCCGAGGCCATGACGGCCCACCAGATCATGGGGCTGACCGAGACCACGCCGCCGGGCCTGTTCCGCCTCGCCGCCCGTGCCTACACGGCCAGCCGGCTCGGGGAGAACGTCCCGCCGATCAACCTGGTCGTCTCCAACGTCCCGGGTCCGCCGATCCCGCTGTACGCGGCCGGGGCGGTGCTAGAGGAGTTCACGCCGATCGGCCCGCTGCTGATGGACGTCGCGCTCAACGTCACCTGTTTCAGCTACCGGGAGTGGCTCGATTTCGGATTCGTCACCACGCCTGATGTCGCCGACGACATCGGTGATCTGGCCGGGGCCATCGAGCCGGCGCTGGCCGAACTGGAACGCGCGGCAGGCCGCGTAAAGCGGCGCAGCTCACAACAGTGACAGACATGGAACGGCCCCCGAGCTTTTGGATCCTGGTTGGACGGACCGGGAGCTCGGGGGCCGGGTAGCTGCCTGGAATTCGCCAGCGCACTCATGCGCAGGTGATTCCGCAACCTGTGTCGCATTCGCCGCTTCACCTCGTTCAGCGGCGTGGTGCTGCTAGCGGGCAGCCACCTCACATGTCCAAGAAGTACTCAAAGTTCCGGACCACCTCCTTCCTTGTGTACGGCTGACCGTACTCGCGTCACGCCGCGCGCGCCAAGGCATTTTCGCGGTCAGCGATCAATATTTGGGGCGCGGTCAGCGATCAATATTTGGGGCGCGGTCAGCGATCGCTGAGGATGGCCGCCTCCACCAGCGAGGCCATCTCCGCCCGCAGCGCCGCGGGCCGGAGCGGCTTCTCGTCCAGGGTGTGCACCCGGGCCCCCAGGGTGATGCTCGATACCAGCCAAACACCCTGTGCGCCAAGCAGATCGGCGGGCCGCAGGGCCTGGTAGTCACAGTCGTATCCGGCGTCGCGGGCGACCTCGAAAAGTGCCTGCTGCGTCGTGCCGCGCAAGATCGGATACCAGGGCGGCGGCGTCAGCAGGCAGGGCCGCCCGTCGGCGCCGGTGATGGCGATCACCACCGTCGAGCGCGGCCCCTCGAGGATGAACCCGTCGGAGCTGACGAAGATCACGTCGTCGGCCCCGGTGCGGGCGGCGTGCCGCAGTGCCGCCATGTTCACGGCATACGACAGAGTTTTCGCGCCGGCCAGCAGCCAGGGCATCGTCTCCGCGCCGCCGGCCGCGAGGCCCCGGTCGAGTAGCACCGCGGAAACCCCGTCGCGGCGGGCCGCCTCCACCCGCGTCGCCAGCGGACTGATCATCAGGTAGGCGGTCGGCTCCGACCCGCTCTCGCGCCCGCGGCTGTAGACCAGTCGCAGGGCGCCCTCGTCGGCCGTCTGGGTGGCCCACTGCGCCGTCGCGGTGTCGATGGCCCGCCGCCACGCGGCCAGGTCCGGCTCGGGCAGGTCCAGCAGCGCCGCGGAACCGGCCAGCCGTCGCAGGTGCGGTTCGATCAGGCAGGCCCGTCCGTCGCGCACCAGCAGTGTCTCGAAGACGCCGTCGCCGCGGACGGCGGCGAGGTCGTCGGCGAACATCAGGGGCTGTCCCGGCTCCCACACGGTGCCGTCGAGTGTGACGAGCACCGAGCCGGACATGGGTTCAGAGCCTACTGGCCTGCTCGTACAGTTGAGACGTGTCAGCCGTGCCCGCCCCTGAGACCTCGCCCGACGCCGGCGCGGTGTGGCATTTCGGCGACCCGCTCGGCGAGCAGCGCGCCGCCGAACACGACGCCGTGGTGGTGGATCGCTCGCATCGCGCCGTCATCGCACTCACGGGTGCCGACCGTCGTGGCTGGCTGCATTCGATCAGCACCCAGCACGTGGCGGAGGCGCCGGAGGGTTCCTGCACCGAGAACCTCAGCCTCGACGGCCAGGGCCGGGTCGAGGATCACTGGCTGCAGACCGAACTCGGCGACGTCACCTACCTGGACACCGAGCCGGGGCGCGGCGAGCCGCTGCTGACGTACCTGAAGAAGATGGTCTTCTGGTCGGATGTCGCGCCCGTGGCCGCCGATGTGGCGGTGTTGTCGCTGCTCGGCCCCCGGCTGACCGAGCCGGCCGTGCTCGCCGCGCTCGGCGTCGACGCTCTGCCGGGGGAGTCGACGGCCGTGGCGTTGCCCGGCGGCGGCCTCCTGCGCCGGCTGCCCGCCGCGACCGGGCAGGTGCGGCTCGACCTACTCGTGCCCCGAGGGATCAAGGACGAGTGGTTGGCCCGACTGGGCGACGCCGGGGTGCGGCGCGCCGGAATCTGGGCCTACGAGGCGCTACGGGTGGCAGACCGCACGCCGCGGCTGGGCGTGGACACCGACGAACGGACCATCCCGCACGAGGTCGGCTGGATCGGCCCACCCGGCGAAGGCGCCGTGCACCTGGACAAGGGCTGCTACCGCGGCCAGGAGACGGTGGCACGGGTGCACAACCTCGGCCGACCCCCGCGCATGCTGGTCTTAGTGCACCTCGACGGTTCCCCCGAACGGCCCGCCGCGGGTGACCCGGTGCTGGCCGCCGGGCGGCCGGTGGGCCGTCTGGGCACCGTCGTCGACCACGTCGACCTGGGTCCGATCGCACTTGCACTGGTCAAGCGCGGCCTTCCCGCCGACACCGCGCTGAGCACCGGCGGTGAGCACCCCGCCATCGCCCGCATCGATCCGGACTCCTTGCCACCGGCCGACGTCACCGGCGCGGGACGGCTGGCGGTCGAGCGTCTTCGTGGCGAGCATCACTAGCGGCGAGCCGGCGTTTCGCCGCACAGCGAACCGGGCCTGCCCGCACTTCGGAGCCCGGCACGGTAAGGTGGGCGGCAGGATAAATTCGACATGGATCGGAGCCGCCTGACTTCAGGCCGCTCCGTTATTGCGCGAGGGGGTTCCCCCATGGGCCGCGGCCGGGCTAAGGCAAAGCAGACCAAGGTTGCCCGAGAGCTGAAATACAGCTCTCCGCAAACCGATTTCAGCCAGCTTCAGCGGGAGCTGGCCGGGTCCAGCGCTGAGGATCCTGACAGCGACGACTCGTGGGACGAGGACGACTGGCGCCGCTGACTCCAGCGGGTCGATCTCCAACCGATTTCCGGCCACGCGCCGGGAGGGCTCCCTTCAGAACCTGGGGTGCTGCCCCACCAGCGTGGCGCGTGGCGCGTCCTTGGCTTTCGCTCCGCCCTTGGTGACGGTGCCCAGGACCCAGCAGTCCAGGTGACGGGCGGTCAGGATCGCCAGCGCGCGGTCGGTGTCCTCCGGCGCGACGACCGCGACCATTCCGACGCCCATGTTGAACGTCTTCTCCATCTCGGCCCGTTCGACGCGACCGCGCTGGGCGATCAGGCCGAAAACCGGTGCGGGCGTCCAGCTTCCTCGGTCCAGTTCGGCGACGAGCCCGTTGGGGATGACCCGTTCCAGGTTGCCCGCCAAACCGCCCCCGGTGACATGGCAGAACGTGCTGACCTTGGTATCGGCGGCCAGCGCCAGGCAGTCCTTGGCGTAGATGCGAGTGGGTTCGAGGAGTTCCTCGCCCAGGGTCCGGCCGAATTCCTCGACGTGCCCGGCCAGGCTCATCCGGTCGATCTCCAACAGCACCTTGCGGGCCAGGGAGTAGCCGTTGGAGTGCAGGCCCGAGGAGCCCATCGCGATGATCACGTCGCCCGGGCGGACGCGGTCGGGCCCGAGGATGTCGTCGGCCTCGACGACGCCGACCCCGGTGGCCGAGATGTCGTAGTGGTCGGGCTCCATCAACCCGGGATGCTCCGCGGTCTCCCCGCCGAGCAGGGCGCAGCCGGCGATCACGCAGCCGTCCGCGATGCCGGAGACGATGGCACTGACCCGTTCGGGGACGGTGCGGCCGACGGCGATGTAGTCCTGCAGGAACAGCGGTTCGGCCCCGCACACCACCAGGTCGTCGACCACCATGGCGACCAGGTCGAGCCCGACGGTGTGGTGGATGTCCATGGCCTGGGCGATGGCCAGTTTGGTACCGACACCGTCGGTGGACGACGCCAGGACGGGCTCGCGGTAGCCTCCGCGCAGCGCGAACAGGCCGGCGAAGCCGCCGAGGCCGCCGCGGACCTCCGGGCGGGTGGCGCGGTTGGCCAGCGGCTTGAACAGTTCAACGGCGCGATCGCCCGCCTCGATATCGACGCCGGCGGATGCGTAGGAGACGCGGGCACCCTCCCCGCGTTTGCTCTTCGACAACTCGCCAGACATCGGCGATAAGGCTACCGGTCGGGGTGTGACCGTCGACCGGGCACGGGCCGATCTCAGCGTGTTCCCACCCGGTCGACGATCTCGCGGGCCAGTGCGAAGGCGGATGTTGCGGCCGGTGAGGGGGCGTTGCGGACATGGATGACGGCATTCTCGTGAGAGAAGCCGTCGGAGAACACGAAGTCGTCGACGAGTGCGCCGTCGCGGCCGACGGCCTGGGCGCGGACGCCGGCATGCGAGGTTCCATCGAGGTCGTCGACGGACAGACCGGGCATGTAGCGCGCTGCGGCGGCGACGAACGCGCGCCGACTCGCGGCCATCCGCATCTCCTCGATGCCGACGCGCCAGTACTTCCGGGCCACCCGCCAGGTGCCCGGCCAGGTGAGGGATTCCCAGGCGTCGTGTCCGCTGACCCGCCGCAGCGAATAGGCGTCGCGAGCCGCGACCATCATGGCCGTCGGCCCGAGCGTCACCTGCCCGTTGATGTGCTTGGTGATGTGCACGCCCAGGAAGGGCAGATCCGGGTTGGGGACGGGGTAGATCATGCCGCGCAGACGCGGTGTCGGAGTGGGCTTCAGTCCGAGGTAGGCGCCGCGGAACGGGACGATCTGCGGGTCGCGCGGGGCGCCGGCCTTGCGGGCCAGGCGGTCCGCCCACAACCCGGCGCAGACGATGACCGTGCGCGCGGTGATCGGCCCTGCGGTGGCGTGCACCGTGGCCGGTCGGGCGCCGTCGATGAAACCGACCGCGACGCCGTAGCGGATCTCGACACCGCCGGCCACGAGTTCCGCAGCGATCGTCCGGGCGACCAGGCCATAGTCGACGATGCCGGTGTTCGGGGCGTGAAGTGCCTGCAGCCCAACGGCATTCGGTTCGATCGCGGCGATCTCGTCGGCGCCGACACGGCGCAGGCCCGGCACCGCGTTGGCGAGGCCGCGTCTTTCGAGATCGTCCAGGCGGGACAGTTCGTCGGCGTCGAGGGCAACGATGAGCTTGCCGCACCGCTCATACGGGATGGCGCTGGCGTCGCAGTACTCGTACATCAGCCGCGCACCCTCGACGCACAGCCGGGCCTTCAGCGACCCGGGCTGGTAGTAGATGCCGCCGTGGATCACCCCGGAGTTGTGGCCCGTCTGGTGCTGCGCGGGCGCGGTTTCGCGTTCCAGGATCACGACGGTGTCGTCGGGGCGCCGTCGTCTCCATTCCCGGGCCACCGCCAGGCCGATGATCCCGGCGCCGACCACCGCAAGGTCGTAGGCCATGGGATCAGGCAACGTAGCGGCGCAGCCACTCGTTGAGCGGCACCCCGGCCCGCAGCGTCGTGACCACCCTGTCCTTGGCCCTCGCGGTGCCGAGCCACGCCCCCACCGGCCAATCCTTCATCATCGCGATTCCCTTGTGCCGCAACAGGTCGATGCGCGGATGGTCCTTGGCGAACCCCTTTGGTGTGGTCTTGAGCACCTCGTGCGCCATGGTCGTGTACCCGGCTTGGTGAAGGTCGTCGACGATCTCGGCGAGTTGGGTTCCGGACTTCTCCCGGTCGACGGCGGTGCGGAAGCGCTGCAGGGTCGCTGGGTCGGGCATGTAGAGGCCTCCCCCGACAGACAGCCCGTCGGCTGAGAAGGATACGTATGCCTGGCCGACGCCCTGGCCGAGGGTGGCCGCGCAGTTGGTCTTGTACGGCTCCTTGTTGGCGCTGAACCGGACGTCGCGGTAGGGCCGGAACAACTTGCCGGGGCCGAATTCGTCGGCGAGTTCGGCGAGCAGTTCCTCCATCGGGGTGCGCACGCACCGTTCGTAGACGGCCTTGTGGTCCTGCCAGTACGGCTTGGAGTTGTCGGCCTGCAGCCCTTCGTAGAACTCGACCGCCTCGGCCGGCCACCCTTTGAATGCCATACGCGACATTCTGCGCTGTCCAATCCCGGGTCGCTCCGCTCCTGCCCGGCCCCGTCCAATCCCGGGTCGCTCCGCTCCTGCCCACCGGTCAGCGGGCGTCGTGCGTAATCCGGCCGTCCATCATGGTCAGCACCACCGGCACCGCGTGGATCTCGCTCGAGTCGACGCGGAACAGGTCCGCCCCCAGCACGGTGAGGTCGGCGGCCTTACCCGTGGTCAGGCTGCCGGTGCGGTGTTCCAGGCGCAACTGGTAGGCGCCGTTGGCGGTGTAGCCGCGCAGGGCGTCGTGCAGACCGATGCGCTGACGGGGCACCAGCGGCAGGTCGTCGGGATAACCCGGGCGCTTGCGGGTGACCAGCGCCTCGATCTGGATCAGCGGCGGCCCCTCGTCGATGTCGACGCCGGGGATGTCGCTGCCGTAGGTGACGACGGCGCCGGAGCGGACCAGATCGCCATAGGGAAGGAGTCGCTCCTCGACCCGGTCCGCGCCGAGCAGACTGGTGTAGATGTCGCGGTACTGCCCGTTGTAGTCGGTGCCCCACAGCGGAGTGCAGTTGGCGATGATGCCCATCTGCGCGTACCGGCCGATGTCGGCGGGGTCGACCATCGAGTTGTGGGCGATCGTGTGTCTGGGTTTTTCCGGCACGTTCCGGGCCCTGCGCCGCCGAAGCACTCTCTCGTAGGCGTCGAGCACGACCCGCGTCGACCCGTCGGCGTCGACGTGGATGTGCATGTCGAACCCGGCCGCCTGGGTCATCTCGATCTGTGACTCGATGTTCTCCGGCGGAAATGTCATGGTGCCGAGGTCATCCGAAGCGTGCCCGATGCAGGGTGAGAGCACCAGCGCACCGCCGCTCATGAACGTGCCGTCGGCCCACATCTTGCAGGTGTTGATTTCCACGTGGGGGGATCGCAGTTCGGCATGCCAGGCCTTCAATCCGTCGACGATCGCGGCCGGATCGTCGTTGGGGCTGCGGGTCCAATACGAACCGGCGACCCGCACCGGCAGGGTGCCCGAATGGTCCTGGGCCACCAGATCCTCGTAGATCCACCGTGCGTCGGCACTGGTCGGCCCTGCCGCGGCACCCGCCTCGAAATACGCGGTGACTCCCCACGAGGGGGCAGCCTGCAACGTCAATTCCTGAGCGGTGCGGATGTTGGCGACCGAGAACAAATCCTGAGCGACGATGATCGGCATGTAGGACGCGGCCTCGACGGCATGGCCGGTGGGAGTGCCGTCCGGGTCACGCACCCAGTACTGGGCGCCGGGATCCGGGTCAGGCGTGGATCTTTCAATTCCCGCCGCGTGCATCGCCGCGGTGTTGAACCACATGTCGTGGGCGTCGGCCGAGAACAGGTACATCGGCCGGTCCCCGGTGATGTCGTCCAGCCATTCCCGCCGTGGCGAACGAGCCTCGAACGAATCCGGCATCCAGGCGTAGCCCCGCAGTGGCGCATCGGCGGGCTGGTCGGCAACCCAGGACCGGACGGCAGCCAGCACCGCGTCCCGTCCGACGATTCCCGATAGGTTCACCCCGAGCTTGGCGATCGCCATCGACGCCAGATGGTTGTGCGCGTCAATGAAGCCGGGCAGGCACATGCCTCCCTTCAGGTCGATGAATTCCGTTGCCGCGTCGAGGAACTCGTCGGCGGCCTGCCGGGTCCCGACGTGCACCAGATCTGGTCCGCGAACCACCACCGCCTGCGCCCACGGCTGGGCGGGGTCTCCGGTCCAGATCGAACCGTTCGTCAACAAATAGGAGTGAGCCACGTCCCGCACGCTAACCCGGCCGGTTGGCGGCCGCTGCAGGTTCGGCTGTGACACCCTGACAACCATGAAAACTCTGGCGTGGGTGATCGGGCTGATGGTGTCGATGGGTGTCGCCGCGCCGGCGTCGGCGACACCGGCCACCGGGGTCGACGTACAAACGCTCTCGCAGAACGTCGTCGACGGCACCGAGTACACCGTCACCAGAATCACCGTCGCCCCCGGCGGCGGGACCGGCTGGCACTACCACCCCGGCGAGGTGTTCGGCTTCATCAGCGAGGGCGCTATGACGCACTACGACGGGGGCTGCGTCGTCGACGCCGTCTACGACACCGGAGCGCCGGTCAAAGAGGGCGTCGGCCCGGGGTTCGTCCACAACGGACGCAACCAGGGCTCCGCACCCCTGGTCATGGAAGTCGTCTACATCAACCCGGTGGGCATGCCCAAGTCGGTGGAGGTTCCGGAGCCGGCCGGGTGCCCGGTTTCCTGACGACGCTGTGACATCCAGGCCGCACCACCTGCGGTCCGGCCGACGACGACGGTTCAATGGGCACTGACGACGGGAGGACGTGCGTGGCGGATCAGCGGCTTCGGTGCCTGGTGACGGGGGCGACCGGCTACATCGGCGGCCGTCTGGTGCCCCGACTGCTGGAGCACGGCTTCTCGGTGCGGGCGCTGGCCCGCAATCCGGACAAGCTGGCGAAAGTGCCGTGGCGCGACCGCATCGAGGTGGCCCGTGGCGATCTGGGCGACGCCGATTCCCTGGATGCCGCCTTCGACGGCATCGACGTCATCTACTACCTCGTGCACTCGATGGGCTTCGAGAAGGACTTCGCCGCCGAGGAGCGCCGGGCAGCCCAGAACGTGGTGGCCGCCGCTCGCAAGGCCGGGGTCCGGCGCATCGTGTATCTCAGCGGCCTGCACCCCGAGGGCACCGAACTGTCCACGCATCTCGGTTCGCGGACCACGGTGGGCGAGATCCTGATCGCCTCCGGCATCGAGACGATCGTGCTGCAGGCCGGAGTGGTAGTCGGCTCGGGTTCGGCGTCCTTCGAGATGATCCGGCACCTCACCGACCGGCTGCCGGTGATGACCACCCCGAAGTGGGTGCACAACAAGATTCAGCCCATCGCGATTCGCGATGTGCTGCACTATCTGGTGGCCGCGGCGACCTGCCCGGTCCCCAAGTCCCGGACCTGGGACATCGGCGGACCCGACGTGCTCGAGTACGGCGACATGATGCAGATCTACGCCGAGGTGGCCGGATTGCATCCACGCCGAATCCTGGTTCTGCCGGTGCTCACACCGCGAATCGCCGCGCTGTGGGTGGGCCTGGTGACGCCCATTCCCTCGGGGCTGGCCCGCCCGCTGGTGGAGTCCCTGCACTGCGATGCGGTGATGAACAACCACGACATCGACACCATCATCCCGCCGCCGGAGGGCGGTCTCACCCCGTACCGGAAGTCGGTCTCGCTGGCTCTGGCGCGGATCGCCAGGGGTGAGATCGAGACCACGTGGAACACCGGCACGGCCGCGCAGTTGCCGAGCGACCCGGAGTGGGCCGGTGAAGTGGTGTACACCGACACCCGCTCCCGGCACACCAGCGCCAGCCCCGAGCAGCTGTGGAAGGCCGTCGACAGCAGCCTGCCCGAGCACTGGAAGGTCGAGGAACGTGAGCCCGGGCTGCTGAAGCTGCGCTCGGCCCACAAACGACCGGGCGACCGGTGGCTGGAAGTGCGAATCACCCCGGAGGGCAACGGAAGTCGCTACGAACAGCGGGCGATCTTCTATCCGCGCGGGCTGCTGGGAAGGCTGTACTGGTACGCCGGCCGCCCGCTGCAGGCGGTGGCGCTGGATCGTCGGGTGCGGAAGGTGACGTCGGCGGTCAGCTAGACGTCGACCCGATGGCCGCTCTCCTCACCGGAACTTCGTTCCGGGTCGTCATACGGCTGGTCAGGGCCGGCTGAGCGCGGAGACGTTGTCGTTGTCGGCCTGCACCGCGGCGAGCATGTTCTCGACGACGTTCTTGCCCAGCGCGGTGGCCGTCGGGAGTTCGATCGGGTACTGGCCGTCGAAGCAGGCGCAGCACAACCGGCTCGCGGGCTGCTCGGTGGCGGCGATCATGCCCTGCTGCGAGATGTAGCCGAGGGTGTCCGCGCCGATCGCCTGCCGCACCGACTCGAGCATCTCGCCGTCGTCGGTCTGGGTTCCCGGGGCGTTGGCGATCAACTCGGCCGGGGTGGCGAAGTCGATGCCGTAGAAGCACGGCCATTTCACCGGCGGGGAGGCGATGCGCACGTGCACCTCGACGGCGCCGGCCTCCCGCAGCATCCGGATCAGCGCCCGCTGAGTGTTGCCGCGGACGATCGAGTCGTCGACAACGATGAGCCGCTTTCCGCGGATGACCTCTTTGAGAGGGTTGAGCTTGAGCCGGATGCCGAGTTGGCGGATGGTCTGGGAGGGCTGGATGAACGTGCGGCCGACGTAGGCGTTCTTCATCAGGCCCTGCCCGAACGGAATGCCGGACTCCTGGGCGTAGCCGACGGCGGCGGGGGTGCCCGATTCCGGGACGCCGATCACCAGGTCGGCGTCGACCGGCATCTCGCGGGCCAGCCGCCGGCCGATGTCGACGCGTGCGGCGTGCACCGACCGTCCGCCGATGACGCTGTCCGGGCGCGCCAGGTAGACGTACTCGAAAACGCAGCCCTTGGGCGTGGGCGGGGCGAACCTGCTGGAGCGGACGCCGTCGGCGTCGATGGCCAGCAGTTCGCCGGGTTCGATGTCGCGGACGAACGACGCGCCGACGATGTCCAGCGCCGCGGTCTCCGAGGCGACCACCCAGCCCCGGTCGAGCCGTCCCAGTGACAGCGGCCGCACACCGTGGGGGTCGCGGGCCGCGTAGAGGGTGGTCTCATCCATGAATACCAGGCAGAACGCACCGCGCACCTGCGGCAGGAGTTCCAGGGCGGCCTGCTCGATGCTGGAGTCCGCCGCTCCCCCGGCCAGCAGCGCGCCGAGGATGTCGGAGTCGGTGGTGGCGGCGCCCGGCGCGTTGTGGTTGATCAGGCCGGCTTTGCGGGCCCGCCGCGCGAGTTCGGCGGTGTTGACCAGATTCCCGTTGTGCCCCAAGGCAACTCCGGTGCCCGCCGCGGTGTTGCGGAAGACCGGCTGGGCGTTCTCCCACGTGGTGGAACCGGTGGTGGAGTAGCGGCAGTGGCCGACGGCGACGTGTCCCGGCATGGCGGCCAGGGTCTGCTCGTCGAAAACCTGGCTGACCAGGCCGAGATCCTTGAACACCAGCACCTGCGAACCGTCGGCGACGGCGATTCCGGCCGCCTCCTGGCCGCGGTGCTGCAGTGCGTAGAGGCCGTAGTAGGTGAGCTTGGCGACTTCCTCACCCGGAGCCCAGACGCCGAAGACGCCGCACTCTTCCTTGGGCGGTTCTTCCGGTTGGCCGGTCACGCGTCCTCCCTGACGGGTCGGGGGCGTTCCCGAGTCTACGGGGAGTGGGGATCAAATCGGGAATCGAAACTCCGGTTGTGACTGCTGTGGCAGACGGGATCAGGTGCGATCGAGCCTGGCCAGCGGAAGCCACCCGGCGACCTCACCGGCCCGCGAACCGGAGCTGGCCAGCCGTCCTCCGTTTGCCGCCGCTTCCAAATCCACCAGTCCGGTCGCCAGCAGCAGCCATGTCCGGGCGTCCGTCTCCACCACGTTCGGCGGCGTACCGCGGGTGTGCCGCGGTCCCGAAATGCATTGCACCGCAACGAAAGGCGGGATCCGCACCTCGACACTGGATCCTGGCGCCGCCGCGGCCAGCGCCCGTGCGGTCAGCCGCACCGCATCGCCGAGTGCCGCGCGGTCCGGCGCCGGGGCGGTGTCGTCGCGCAACCAGTCGGCCACCGCCTCGACGGCCCGCCGAACGGCAGCCGGCTCGGGGGCGCGGCGGCTAGCCATCGGGCCGGTCCCCGAACCGTTGCACGGCCAATGCGGCGAGCGCCCCGGCCTCGTTGATCGCCAGGTGGGCCAGCATCGGGGCCAGCAGGCTCCCCGACCGCTCCCTGAGCAGCGCGAACACCCAGCCAGCCGCGCCGGTGGCCAGGACGGTGCCGATGATCGGCTCGCCGGTCTCGAACGCGTCGGGCACGTGGGTGAGGCCGAAGGTGGCCGCCAGTAGCAGCCGTCCGCCGCCTGGCCCGAACGCATCGGCGGCGAGCGTCGCCAGGGCGCCGCGGAAGGCGGTCTCCTCCGACCAGACCGTGCCGAGGGGAATCTCCACGCCGAGCCAGCGTGCGGGGTCTTCGGGCAGGTCGCGGTGACCCATCGCCGCCCGGACCCGCGGGGCCATCGTCGTCACGGCCACTCCCGCGCCCACTGCGCCTGCAACGGCGACGCCCAGCCGCAGGCCCGACTGCAATGCCGGGGGCCGTAAGCCCATCGAGCTCCGGGTGGCGACGGCCAGCGCCGTGCCGTAAGCCGCCTGCGCGACCGGGTGGCGTCGCCAGGGCCGGTCGAGTCCCGCGGTGAAGCTCCACCCCACAAGGGCGGCCGCCAGCCCGAGAGCACGAATCTGTTTGCCGTTCAAGCGAACTCCGGTCCTCCGGCAGTCATCGCCTTGTCCAGGGCTCGGCGGATCCGGTCGGTGTCGAACGGCGTCCAGCCCTCCGGCGACGCGACTGCCACCCAGCCGTCGAGCTGCTGATCTCCGTACTGATGGCCGTGGCCGGGTGGTGCGCCGGTGGAGTTGGTGACGTTCCCGGCCATGTCCGCGGTCACCTGGAAGAACGTGACGATGGGATACCACCGCATCGCTCGTGTGCGGTCGAATCCGGGCGGCTCCTTGAGCCAGTCGGGCTTGCGCAGGAAGAGGTGCGGCGACCACCACACCACCGGATCGGACGCATGCTGCAGATACAACACCCGGGTTCCTTCCCAGGGCCGTGCGGCGACGGCCGCGATCTCCGCCGGGCCGGCCGCCTGGGCGAACCGCACGGTTCGGCCGTTGTCGTAACGGGGCTGCACCTCCGGGGTACCGGGGTCGCGCCGGTCGGTCAGCGCCTTCCACAGCCGGCTCTCATTGGGCGGCCCCACCCACAGCACCGAGGAGAAGCCCATGTCCACGATGTCGGGCAGATAGCCGAAGGCGCCCTGCCCGGCCATCGACCCGAGGCTCTCGCCGTACAGGGCCAGCTTCGGCCGCCGGTCCTCCGGCCACTGCAGCCAGCGGTCGTGGATGGCGCGCACCATGGCGCGGCCGGCCTCCACCGACTTCTGCCGGTCGGCCAGGAAGGAGATCCAGCTCGGCAGGTAGGAGTACTGCATGGCGACCAGGGCGGTGTCGCCGTTGTACATGGACTCGATGGAGCGCGCGGCGATCGGGTCCACCCACCCGGTGCCAGTGGTGGGGACGATGACGAGGAGGCTGCGCTCGAAGGCGCGGGTCCGCTGCAGTTCCGACAGCAACACAGCGACCCGTTCCTCGGTGGTGGCGCCGGACTGCAGGCCGGCGTAGATGCGGATGGGCTCCTTGGCCGGCTTGCCGTTGAGCGCGGTCAGTTCGCCGGCCGTCGGGCCGGTACCGACGAAGGTGCGCCCCTGCAAGCCGAGGCTGTCCCAGCGAGCGAAGGACGCCGGGCTGCCGGATCTTTCGGGATCCTGCGGCTGTTCGACCCCCGGGCGGGTCTTCGCGTTCTGCGGTTGGAAGGTGGCACTTGCGGTCGCGAGCAGTCCGCGCAGCAGCACTCCGTTGACCAGAGTGATGATCAGGATGACGACGATCGCGGTCCCGGCGAACATGGCGACTTCGTCGCTGAGGTGCCAGCGCCGGATCATCCACCGCGCCATGACCTTGATCGCGTCCTTGATCAGCCGGGCGCCGCCGATCAGGAGACCGCCGGTGAGCACCGCGACCGGCGCAGCCCGCAGATACGTCGCCGTCGCTGGGCCCTCGATGTCCATCAGGCCGGCCACCTGACGCTGCCACGCCGCCGCCGGCACGATCATCAGCAGAGTCGCGGCGGCGGACAGCCCGTAGATGGCGCCGCGCACTCCGTAGCTCACCGGGCCAGTGGGCGGCCACCACAGCCGTCCCCGCAGGAAACGCCTGACGAGTCCACCGATCACCACCCCGATGCCGTATCCGATGGCAGCGTTGATTCCGCCGATGATCCCGCTGTTCAGCCAGTCCCGCGGCAGCAGCGACGGCGTGAGGGACAGGCAGAAGAACAACGCGGCGAAGGCCACTCCCGCCGTGTCGGGTCGCAGCCACCGCAGCACCCCGGCCGCGAGTGGGGTTCGGGTCATCCGAACAGACCGGGCAGCACCCCTTCTGAGGTGCTGCGCAGTTCCTCCAGCGTCACGGTGAAAAGCCCCTGCACCTCAACCGAATCCGACTCCGCATCGGAGACACCGATCCGCGTGACCGGCAGTTCGCGGGCTTCGCACATGGCCCGGAAGCGGCTCTCCTCGGTGCGGGGCACCGCGACCAGCGCCCGGGCCGCCGACTCCGAGAACAAGAAGACGAACGCGGCCTCTCCGGTATCGCGGCCTTCGGGAAGCACCAGGCGGCAACCGGTTTCGCCGGCCAGCGCCGCCTCAACGACGGCCTGGATCAGACCGCCTTCGCTGAGATCGTGGGCGGCGGAGACCAGTCCGTCGCGGGACGCCGAGACGAGGACCTCACCGAGCAGCTTCTCGCGGGCCAGATCGACCTTCGGTGGCAGGCCGCCGAGATGGTCGGCGGTGACCTGGGCCCAGATCGACCCGTCGAACTCGTCGCGGGTGTCGCCGAGCACGAACAACGTCTCCCCCGGTTCGTTGCCCAGGCCGGTGGGCAGTCGCCGGCGGACGTCGTCGAGAACGCCGAGCACCCCGACCACCGGGGTGGGCAGGATCGGTGTCGCGCCGGTCTGGTTGTAGAAGCTGACGTTGCCGCCGGTGACCGGAATGCCAAGGGCCGCACAGCCGTCCGCCAGGCCGCGGACCGCCTGGGCGAACTGCCACATCACACCCGGGTCCTCCGGTGAGCCGAAGTTGAGGCAGTTGGTGACTGCGATCGGGGTGGCTCCGGTGACGGCGACGTTGCGGTAGGCCTCGGCCAGCGCCAGTTGGGCACCCGCGTAGGGGTCGAGCTGTGTGTAGCGGCCGGAGGCGTCGGTGGAGACCGCGATGCCGCGGTGGGTCTGCTCGTCGATGCGCAGCACCCCGCCGTCGGCGTGCTCGGCCAGCACCGTGTTGCCGCGGACGTAGCGGTCGTACTGCTCGGTGATGAACTTGCGACTGCACAGATGCGGACTGCCCAGCAGCGCAAGCAGAGTCGCGCGCAGTTGCTCACCGCTCGACGGTCGCGGCAGGGTCGCGGAGGTGTCGGCGTTGAGCGCGTCCTGGCTCTCGGGCCGTGCCAGCGGCCGCTGGTACACCGGGCCTTCGTGGGCGACGGTGCGGGGCGGGACGTCGACGACGGTCTCGCCGTGCCAGCTGATCTTGAGCCGGTCGCCGTCGGTGACCTCGCCGATGACGGTGGCCAGCACGTCCCATTTGCGGCAGACGGCCATGAACTTCTCGACGTTCTCCGGGGTGACCACCGCGCACATGCGTTCCTGCGACTCGCTTGAGAGCACCTCGGCGGGGGTCATATTCGCCGCCCGCAGCGGCACCCGGTCCAGGTCGATGGCCATGCCGCCATCGCCGGCGGACGCCAGTTCCGAGGTGGCACAGGACAATCCGGCCCCGCCGAGATCCTGGATGCCCACCACCAGGCCGGCGGCGTACAGCTCCAGGCAGCACTCGATGAGGACCTTCTCGGTGAACGGGTCACCGACCTGAACGCTGGGCAGTTTTTTACGACCTGCCCCCGACTCGTCGCCGGAGAACGTGTCCGACGCCAGGACCGACACCCCGCCTATGCCGTCCAGACCGGTGCGCGCCCCGAACAGGATGATCTTGTTGCCCGCGCCGGAGGCGAACGCCAGGTGCAGATCCTCCTTGCGCAGCACTCCGACGCACATCGCGTTGACCAACGGGTTGCCGGCGTAGGACGCGTCGAACACCGTCTCCCCGCCGATGTTCGGCAGGCCCAGGGAGTTGCCGTAGCCGCCGATGCCGCGGACCACCCCGTCGACCACGCGGCGGGTGTCGGGGGCGTCGGCCGCGCCGAAGCGCAACTGGTCCATCACCGCCACCGGCCGGGCACCCATCGCCATGATGTCCCGGACGATGCCGCCCACGCCGGTGGCCGCGCCCTGGTAGGGCTCTACGTAGGAGGGGTGGTTGTGCGATTCGACCTTGAAGGTGACCGCCCAGCCGTCGCCGATGTCGACCACGCCGGCATTCTCGCCGATGCCGGCCAGCATGCCGGCGCGCATCGCGTCGGTGGTGGTCTCGCCGAAGTAGCGCAGGTGCACCTTGGAGGACTTGTAGGAGCAGTGCTCGCTCCACATCACCGAGTACATGGCCAGTTCGGCGTCGGTGGGGCGCCGGCCCAGGATCTCCCGGATGCGCTGGTATTCGTCGTCTTTGAGACCGAGTTCCCGGTAGGGCTGGGGGTGGTCGGGGGTGGCGAAGGCGTGCGCGACGCTGTCGACTGTCACCCGGCTGAGTCTAGTGAGGTCGCTTCCGGCGGCGCGGCGACGCAGAAGACGTTGCCGTCCGGGTCGGCCAGCACCACCCAGCGATAGCCGTTGTCCAGAGCGTGACGGCCGGTCTCGGTCGCGCCGAGACCGATTAGACGCTCGACGTCGGCATCGAGGTCGGCGGCATGAAGATCGAGGTGAAGCCGGTTCTTGCCCGGCGTCGGCTCGTCGACGCGCTGGAAGCCGAGGGCCGGTGATCCGTCGCAGGTGACCATCGCGAACTCGCCCGGACCCAGCACCGCCACCGAACCGCCGACCACGGCAGCCCACCACCCGGCCAGCCGCTCCGGGTCGACGCAGTCGACGGTCACCATTCCGACCGAAACGGTCACGACGCCACCTCCGGGGCCAGGAACGCCGCAAGCGCGGCGGAGTACGCGCCGACGTCGTCGGCGCCCATCAGTTCGCGCGCAGAGTGCATGGCCAACTGTGGCGCCCCGACGTCGACGGTCGGGATGCCGGTGCGTGCGGCCGTCATCGGCCCGATAGTGGACCCGCACGGCAGATCGGCCCGGTGTTCGTAGCGCTGCAGCGGCACGCCGGCCTGGCGGCAGGCGAGGGCGAACGCGGCGGCGGTGCGGCCGTCGGTGGCGTAGCGCAGGTTCGGCTGCACCTTGAGCACCGGGCCGCCGTTGACGGCGATCAGATGCCCGGGCTCGTGACGATCGGGATAGTTCGGGTGGGTGGCGTGCGCCATGTCCCCGGACGCGACCATCGACGCCGTCAGCAGCCGCAGGAAGTCCTCCCGGTCCCCGCCCCAGCCACTCACGATGCGTTCCAACGTGGTCAGCAGGAAATCGGACTGGGCGCCGTGGTCGGAGGTCGAGCCGACCTCCTCGTGGTCGAACAGGGCCAGCACGGGCAGGTAGTCGCCCGGTTGGGCGGCCAGCAGCGCCTCGAGACCGGCGTAACAGGTGCCCTGGTTGTCCAGCCGCGGTGCGCTGACCAGGTCCTCGTCGACCCCGATGAGGCAGGAGGGAGTGAGGTCATGGGTCATCAGGTCGGCCGACAGCAGGTCATCCCGCGCCACGCCGAAGCGCTCAGCCACATAGGCCGCCAGGGAGCGCGGCCGGTCCCCGACGCCCCAGACCGCGTTGAGGTGACGCTGCGGGTCGAGGCTCACCGACCCGCGGTCCTCGGCGAGGTGGATGGCGAGTTGGGGCACCCGCAGCAGCGGCTCGTCGAGCCGGACCAGCCAGTGCGCGACACCGCCCTGGGCGCCGGGATCGCGCACCGACAGCCGTCCGCTCAAGCCGAGATCGCGGTCCAGCCAGGAGTTCAGCCACGCCCCGCCGTAGGGCTGCAGGGCCACCACCTGCCATCCCGCCACGACCCGGTCCGGGTGCTGTTTGACCCGCAGGTTGGGACTGTCGGTGTGGCCGCCGACGATCCGGAACGGACCGCGTGGGTCGGCGCTGTTGTCCCACGCGATCAGCGACCCCGAGCGGACGGTGAAGAACCGTCCCGTCGCCCCCGCACCGGACGGCCACCGGTCGGTCTCGGCCCGTTCGGTGTAGCCGGCGTCGCGCAGCCGGCCCGCCACGGTGGCGCAGACGTGGAAGGGCGACGGGGACATGTCGATGAAGTCGCACAGTCCCTGGGCGGTCGCCGCGGTCATGGGTCAGACGGCCAGGATGGCGTCGAGCGCGGAGTAGAACATCCCCAGCCCGTCGTCGGACGGTCCGGTCAGCGGCTCGGTGGCGTGTTCGGGATGCGGCATCAAGCCGACGACACGGCCGTTGGCGGAACTGATTCCGGCGATGTCACGCATGGAGCCGTTGGGGTTCTCCGCGTAGCGGAACGCCACCCGGCCTTCGCCTTCGAGTTCATCGAGCACGGATTCGCTTGCCACGTAACGACCTTCGCCGGACTTCAGCGGGACAAGCAGTTCAGCCCCCCATTCGTAGCGCGAGGTCCACGCCGTCGTGATGGAGTCCACCTTGAGCCACACGTCGCGGCAGATGAAGTGCAGACCCGCGTTGCGGGCCAGCGCCCCGGGCAACAGACCGGCCTCGCAGAGGATCTGGAACCCGTTGCAGATCCCCAGAACCGGCATGCCACGGTGCGCTGCCTCGACGACCTCGCCCATGACGGGGGCGAACTTCGCGATCGCGCCGCAACGCAGGTAGTCGCCGTAGGAGAAACCACCCGGAACCACCACGGCGTCGACGTCCTTGAGGTCGGCGTCGCCGTGCCACAGGCTCACCGCCTCCGCCCCGGCGAGCCGGACGGCGCGGGCGGCGTCGACGTCATCGAGGGTGCCGGGGAAGGTGATCACCCCGACGCGTGCGTTGATGCGCGATCCGCCTTCGGCTTCTCGCTGGCCGCTCGTGGTCACGACTGCTCCCGGGTGACCGACCAGTCCTCGATGACCGTGTTGGCCAACAGTGATTCGGCGATCTCGGCGAGTTCGTCGTCGCCGACGGTGTCATCGACCTCGAGCTCGAATCGCTTGCCCTGCCTGACATCCGAGATGCCGGCGTGGCCGAGGCGGCCCAGTGCTCCGACGATGGCCTGGCCCTGCGGGTCGAGGATCTCGGACTTCGGCATCACGGTGACAACTACCCGGGGCACGGGGCTCCTTCATGTCGGCGACTCGGGCGCCGACGGCGCTGATGTCGGCGGCTACGTGCGTCGATGATCCTACCGGGGTGATCAGGCGCAGGAGTCGAGGTAGGCGGCGCAGAGCGGCTCGCCGAGCGCATCGAGCACGGCGGTGTCGCTGACCATCGGCCACGGGGTCAGCGCCGGGGCGTCCGACCACAGCGACAACTCGGTGATGCTGCTGTTCACCGGGTCGGCGAGCAGGTACTCGTGCAGGATCACCGGCCCGCTGACGGCGGCGGCGAACCGGCCGGGTTCGTCGACGACCAGCGAGGGCGAGGCGGCTGCGTTGGTGACCTGGCAGGCCCGCAGCGCGGAGACCGCGGCGTCGAAGGTCTCCTGCGCCAGTTGACCACCGAGCCAGGTATCCCCGCGCCAGTGCAGGACCTGTGCCTGCAGCTGCCATTGGCCGGGCGGATTGGAGACGGTCGCTCGCTCGGCGACGACATAACTCCGCGGGTCGCCGGCCGTCGGCAACGTTGCGCACAGTTCCTCGAAGCGGAATCGCGGGTTGCGGGCCGTGACGGCGAGGCCGGCGAGCTTGGGCCATTGGTAGACGGAGTTCAGCGGGATCGCCGGCGGGGCCGCCCAGGCCGTCTCGGGAATCCGGTTACAGGCGGGCGGGCAGGTGCTGGCGGGCTCGGCGGAAACGGGGGGTGCGAAGGCCGTGCAGGAGGCCACCACGACTGCTGCGAGGGCCATCCGCATACGCCGCCTCCTCCAAGCGCACAATCGTAGGCATGGAATTGACGCATTTCGGTCATTCATGCCTGCTGGCGGACTTTGGTGTCGCGCGGCTGCTCTTCGATCCCGGCAACTTCTCCCACGGGTTCGAGGGCATCACGGGTCTCTCGGCGATCCTGATCACCCATCAGCATCCCGATCACGCCGATCCCCAACGCCTTCCCGCTCTGGTGGAGGCCAACCCGCAGGCGGCGCTCTACGCCGACCCGCAGACCGCGGCGATGCTCGGCGGCGACTGGCGGGCGGTGCACGTCGGTGACGAGTTCAGCGTCGACGGCCTGACGCTGCGCGGGGTCGGTGGACGCCATGCCGTGATCCACCCCGAAATCCCGGTGATCGACAACATCTCGTATCTGGTGGGCGACGGTGAACACCCTGCGAAGCTGATGCATCCCGGCGACGCCCTGTTCGTTCCGGGCGAACCGGTCGACGTCCTCGCGACTCCGGCGGCCGCACCGTGGATGAAGATCTCCGAGGCGGTGGACTATCTGCGCGCGGTAGCGCCGCAGCACGCCGTTCCGATCCATCAGGGCATCATCGCCCCGCAGGCCCGCGGCATCTTCTACGGCCGGCTCACCGAGATGACCGACACCGACTTCCGCGTACTGCCCGAGGAGAGCGCGTTCCGGTTCTGATGACCCGAGAGGATTCGATGTGAGTACCGCTGATCTGGCAAGGCTTTTCGGGCTGGAGGGCAAGTCGGCTCTGGTCACCGGCGGCACGCGAGGCATCGGGATGATGATCGCCCGCGGCCTGCTGCAGGCCGGGGCCGGCGTGGTGATCAGTTCCCGCAAGACCGACGCCTGCGAACAGGCGGTGGCGGCCCTGTCCGAATTCGGTTCGGTGCGTGGCGTTCCGGCGGATCTGTCCCGGCAGGACGAGTGCCTCCGGTTGGCCGCCGAGATCACCGGTCCGCTCGACATCCTGGTGAACAACGCCGGCGCGACGTGGGGTGAGCCGCTGGAGACCTTCCCCGCGGCGGCATGGGACCGGGTCCTGGACCTCAACGTGAAGTCGCCGTTCTGGATGGTCCAGGCGCTGCTGCCCGCACTGCGGGAGGCCGGCACCCATGACGACCCCTCGCGCATCATCAACATCGGCAGCATTGACGGCATCCACGTCAGCCCGATGCCCACCTACTCCTACTCGGCCAGCAAGGCGGCGATCCACCAGTTGACCCGGGTTCTGGCCAAAGAGCTTGGCCCGCAACACATTACCGTCAATGCGATCGCCCCCGGTCCGTTCCCGTCGAAGATGATGGCTGCCACCCTGGACGCCTTCGGGGAGGCGATAGCGGCGGGTGCGCCACTGCGGCGGATCGGGCGCGACGACGACATGGCCGGCATTGCGGTGTTCCTCGCCAGCCGGGCCGGCTCCTACGTGAACGGGGCGATCATCCCGGTCGACGGAGGGATCGCCACGACGGCGAGTGGAACCTCTCGCTAAGTCGCGCCGGGTCCGTACCGCTCCGGATCAGCCGTCGCCAGCAGCCAGGCGTACTGGAAGGCGGCTTCCTTCCACCGTTCGTAGCGGCCACTGGTGCCACCGTGGCCGGCGGCCATCTGGGTGCGCAGCAGCACCGGGTTCCGGTCGGTCTTGGTATGCCGCAGGGCGGCAACCCATTTCGCTGGCTCAACGTAGAACACCCGGGTGTCGTTGAGCGACGTCATCGCCAGGATCGCCGGGTACTCCTTGGCCTCCACGTTCTCATATGGCGAATAGGACTTCATGTAGAAGTAGACGTCGCGGTCCTGCAAGGGGTTTCCCCACTCGTCCCACTCGGTCACCGTCAGCGGCAGCGACGGATCGAGGATGGTGGTCAGCGGGTCGACGAACGGCACGGCCGCCAGCACTCCGGCGAACAGGTGCGGGGCCATGTTGGCCACCGCACCCATCAGCAGGCCGCCGGCACTTCCGCCGAGGGCCACCAGGTTCTGCGGTCGGGTGACGCCGGTGTCGATGAGATGACTTGCGGCGGCGATGAAGTCGGTGAAGGTGTTCTTCTTTTCCAGCAGCTTGCCGCGCTCGTACCACATCCGGCCCATCTCGCCGCCGCCGCGGATGTGCGCGATCGCAAACACCATCCCCCGGTCCAGCAGGGAAAGTCGCGCGATGGAGAACCGCGGGTCCTCACTGGACTCGTACGCGCCGTAGCCGTACAGCACTGTGGGGGCGGGGAATTCGGTCGCCTGCCGGTAGATCAGCGAGATGGGGATGCGGGTCCCGTCTTCGGCGACCGCCCAGTCGCGCCGTTCCACATAGTCCTCGCGGCGGTAGTCACCGAGCACGGGCTGCTCGCGCAGCAGTGTCCGTTCACCGGTGGCGAGGTCGATATCGTAGATCCGCATCGGGGTGAGGAACGACGTGGCGCCGACCCGCAGGTGGCGCGCCTCCCAGTTCGGGTTGCCGCCCAGCCCGCAGGCCATCAGTTCGGAGTCGAAGGTGATCTCCTCCGGCCTGCCGTAGCCGTCACCCTCGATGGGCCACAGTTGCAGCTTCGGCAGTGCGTCACGGCGGTAGTGCACCACCAGGTGGTCGGAGAACGCGTCGACGCCCTCCAAGCGCACGTCGTCGCGCGCCGGGATCAGCGTCCGCTGCGCTCCGGGGTCATCGGCCGGGGCTTCGACGAGCGTGAAGTTCGGGGCGCCGTCGTTGTGCAGGATCAAGAACCGGTCCCGGCCGCCGACGACGGCGTGTTCCACGGAGTACTCGACGCCCTCGCGGCGCGGCAGCACGACGTGGAATTCGGCGTCCGGATCGGACGCGTCGGCCAGCCTGACCTCGGAGGTGATCGACGAACCCGCCGCGATGACGATGTAGGCGTTGCTGCGCGTACGGCCCACCGCCACCCAGAAGCGCTCATCCGGTTCGATGAACACCTGCTCGGCGGGCGCCTGCGAGCCCAGCCGGTGGCGCCAGACCGTGTCGTGGCGCCAGGCGTCGTCGACGGTGGTGTAGTAGACGCAACCACTGTCCGCGGCCCAGGTGACTCCGGCCGCGATGCCCGGAATCCGGTCGGGATAGAGCTGTCCGGTGCGTAAGTCCTTGAACTGCAGGGTGTATCGCTCGTCGCCCTTGACGTCCTCGGAGTAGGCAAGGATGTTGCCATCGGGGCTCACCGTGCTGGCGCCGAGGGCGAAGTAGTCGTGACCGTCGGCTTCGACGTTCTCGTCGAGCAGCACCTGCTCGCCGGGAATGTCGGTGTCCTCGTCGAACACCGGCGGAGTCCAGTCGTCCGGCCCGGCGATCGGGCAGCGGCAGTGCACTGCGTACTGCTTGCCCTCGAAGCTGCGGCCGTAGTACCACCAGTCGCCGCGCCGCAGCGGGACCGACAGGTCGGTCTCCTTGGTGCGGGACTTGATCTCGTCGAAGATCTTCTGCCGCAACGGCTCCTGGCAGGAGGTCACCTCTTCGACGTGGGCGTTCTCCGCCTCGAGGTGAGCGATCACCTCCGGGTCGGACTTGTCCCGCATCCACTCGTACGGGTCGACGAATTCGTCGTCGTGGTGGACCCGCCGGGTATCGATCCGTTTGGCGACGGGTGCGGCGGTATCACTCAGGTGCGCGCTCATCGGCTGCCGATCCAGTCACTGAACTTCAGGCCCGAAATCCGTTCGTAGGCTTCGATATAGCGCTGACGGGTCGCATCGACGATCTCGGCGGGCAGCGGCGGTGGCGGCTGGTCCCCGCGGCGGTCCCAGCCGGAGTCCGGACCGGTGAGCCAGTTGCGGACGAACTGCTTGTCGAAGCTGGGCTGCACGACGCCCTCGGTATAGGTGTCGGCGGGCCAGTAGCGCGACGAGTCGGGGGTGAACACCTCGTCGGCCAGGACGAGTTGTCCCGCGTCGTCGACGCCGAATTCGAACTTGGTGTCGGCGATGATGATGCCCTTCGTCAAGGCGTGGTCGGCGGCCTGGCGATAGGTCTGCAAGGTCAGGTATCGCAGTTGGTCTGCCCGGGCGGCGCCGACCAGTTCGGCGGCGCGGGCGAACGAGATGTTCTCGTCGTGGGCGCCGAACTCAGCCTTGGTGGCCGGGGTGAAGAGGGGCTCATCGAACTTGCTGGCCTCCACCAGGCCGGGCGGCAGGTCGATGCCGCACACCGCGCCGGTTCGCTGATAGTCCAGCAGGCCGGAGCCGGTGAGGTAGCCGCGGGCGACGCACTCGATCGGCACCATGTCCAGGCGTCGCACCACGAGCGCGCGGCCCAGCACCTCGGCGGGGATCCGCGGATCGTCCGGCGGTCCGGCGAGGTGATTGGGCGCCGACACCAGGCCGAAAAAGAAGACGCTCATCGCGGTGAGGATGCGTCCCTTGTCGGGGATGGCGGAGTCGAGGATGAAGTCGAAGGCCGAGATGCGGTCGGTGGCGACGAAGAGCAGGTGGTCGTCGTCGATGCGGTAGAGCTCGCGTACCTTGCCGCTCGCCAGATGCTGATAGTCGGACAGGGCGGGACGCACCGCGCCAGCCTATCGGTCCTGGAGTGGGCTCCTGTGCTGGGATCGTGCCATGAGGTCGCGCTTCCTGCCCTACGCCACCACCCCTGTGCGGATGACCGCGCAACTGGTGAGCGACGTGCTCATCGCCGTCTGGATCACCGTGTGGGTCATGGTCGGGCTGGCCGTACACCACGCCATAGCCACGATCGCCGGGGTGGGACGGCAGGTCAACGACAGCGCCAACGGGATCTCCGAGAACCTCAACTCCGCCGGCGACAGCGCAGACCGCATCCCACTGGTCGGCGACACGGTGGCCAAACCGCTGCGGGCCGCCAGCGAGGCGGCACTGGACCTGGCCGGGGCGGGGCAGAACCTCAACACCACCGCGACGTGGCTGGCGGTCCTGCTGGCGATCGCGGTGGCCGCCCCACCCATCCTCGCCGTCGGAATGCCATGGCTGTTCCTGCGCATCCGGTTCTTCCGGCGAAAGTGGACGGTGATCGCGCTGGCGCAGACTCCGGCCGGGGAGCAGCTGCTAGCGCTGCGGGCGTTGGCGAACCGGCCCCTGCGCAGGCTGACCGAGGTGAGTGACGACCCCGTTGGAGCGTGGCGGCGGCAGGACCCGACGGCCGTGCGGGGTCTGGCCGCACTGGAACTGCGCTCGGCCGGGGTCGCCCGGGTGCCGGCGAGCCGGTGACCACCGCGGCGGGAGGTCACACCGTGCTTTTCGCCGCCGCACGGCGTTTTGCTTGAATATGCCCATGCGGAGGGAAGACGGGGGGCGCGACGTCGTTGTCGCGATTCTGGCCAAAGACAAAGAAGTGACACTGCCGCTGTACCTGGGGTGCCTCAACGAGCAGACCTTCCCCAAGGACCGGATTCACATCTACATCCGCGCCAACGACTCCAACGACCGCACCAACGAGATTCTCCGGGAGTGGGTCGCCGAGTACGGGGGCCTGTACAAGTCCGTCACGGCGAACTACTCCGATATCGGGGGTTTGCGGCAGTACCAGAACCACGAGTGGAACAACCATCGCTTCTCGGTCCTCGCCCAGATCCGGCAGGAGTCAGTGGAATTCGCCCGCCGGTTGGGATGCGACTACTTCGTCTTCGACCTGGACAACTTCATCATTCCCGAGACGCTGCAGAACCTGTACGACTCGGGCCTGCCGGTCGTGGGTCCCCTGCTTCGCGGGGTGCACACGGTGTACGCCAACTACCACTTCTCCACCGACGCGCACGGCTACTACTTCGGCTGCAAGGAGTACTACGACGTTCTCGACGGCAAGATCCGGGGTTTCATCAACGTCAACGTGATTCACTGCGCCTACCTCATCCGGCATGAAGTGCTCGAACACGTCCGCTACGACGACGGCACGGCGCGGTTCGAATATGTCATGTTCTCCGATCACCTGCGCAAGCGCGGGATCGGCCAGTACCTCGACAACCGACAGATCTATGGTCTGGTCGCATTCCTGGGCGGGGAGTCCGAAAAGATTCACGGCGGTTTCGATCACGACGACTTCGTCAGACGGCTGATCAATCTCTCGACCTTCACCACGAAGATCGTCAACGACTGCCCCGACCGCTGGTATCCCGAGGATCAGGAGGCCGGAGGGCCCCCCGGCTGAGAAGTCAGAGGATGTCCCCGGGGACGTACTTCGCCGCCTCCGGGTTGTCCCGCACCAGTGCGTCGACCGCGGCCGCCACCGCGTCGACCTGCGCGCCCGCCGCCCCGGTGAAGGACTGCTTGTCGGCCAGCGCCGCGTCCAGGGCCGCCCGGTCCAGCGGCAGCCGCGGGTCGGCCGCGAGCCGGTCGAGCAGGTCCGGTTCGGCGCCGCGCTCCCGCATCGCCAAGGCGACCGCGACGGCGTGCTCCTTGATCACCTCGTGGGCGACCTCCCGTCCCATGCCGGCCCGCACCGCGGCGATGAGCACCTTGGTGGTCGCCAGGAACGGCAGATAACGGTCGAGCTCACGCTGGATCACCGCGGGGTAGGCACCGAACTCCGCGAGCACCGTCAGGAACGTCTCGATCATGCCGTCGATGGCGAAGAACGCGTCGGGCAGCGCCACCCGGCGGACAACCGAGCAGAAGACGTCGCCCTCATTCCATTGCGCCCCAGCCAATTCCGCGGTCATCGAGGCGTAGCCGCGCAACACGACCTGCAGCCCGTTGACTCGTTCGCAACTGCGGGTGTTCATCTTGTGCGGCATCGCCGAGGAGCCGACCTGCCCCGGGGCGAAGCCTTCGGTCACCAGTTCGTGGCCGGCCATCAGCCGGATGGTGTGGGCCATCGACGACGGGCCCGCGCCCAGTTGCACCAGCGCCGAGAGGACATCGTGGTCCAGCGACCGGGGATAGACCTGGCCGACACTGTCCAGCACGGCGGCGAAGCCGAGGTGCTCGGAGACCCGGCGCTCCAGGTCGGCCAGCCGGACGGCATCGCCGTCGAACAGGTCGAGCATGTCCTGGGCGGTGCCCATCGGACCCTTGATCCCGCGCAGCGGATAGCGGTCGAGCAGCTCGCGGATGCGGGCCAGCGCGATGAGCGTCTCCTGCGCCGCGGAGGCGAACCGCTTGCCCAGCGTGGTCGCCTGGGCGGCGACGTTGTGGCTGCGCCCGGCCATCACCAGGTCGCGGTAGCCGACCGCCCGTTCGGCGAGCCGCGCGGCCACCGCCACTCCGTGGGCGTGCACGAGCTCCAGAGCACGCCGGATCTGCAGCTGCTCGACGTTCTCGGTGAGGTCGCGGCTGGTCATCCCCTTGTGCACATGCTGGTGGCCGGCCAGGGCGTTGAACTCCTCGATACGGGCCTTGACGTCGTGGCGGGTCACCCGCTCACGGGCGGCTATCGACGCCAGGTCCACCTGCTCCAGGACGCGCTCGTAGTCGGCGATCGCGACCTCCGGAACATCCACTCCGAGTTCGCGTTGCGCCCGCAGCACCGCGAGCCACAGGCGGCGCTCGGCCACGATCTTCGCCTCCGGCGACCAGATGGCCACCATGTCGGCGCTGGCGTACCGGTTGGCCAGGACGTCCGGGATAGCAGGGGATCGGGTCACGGACCGAAAGCTTACGGTTCTCCCCGTGTACTACGTCGGCGTCGACCTCGCCTGGGGTGAGCGCAACCCGACCGGGATCGCCGTCGCCGATGTCGACGGCGCGGTGCTCCACGTCGGGACGGCCCGGTCGGACGACGACGTTCTCGCCCACCTCGAGCCGTTTGTCGGCGGCCCGTGTGTGGTGGCCTTCGACGCGCCGCTGGTCGTCACCAACCCCACCGGCAACCGCCCCTGCGAGGCCGCGCTCAACCGCGACTTCCGCCGCTTCGACGCCGGCACACACCCGGCGAACACCGGGTTGGCATGGTTCGCCGACGGCGGTCGCGGCGCACGGTTGTCGGCCGCCCTGGGCTTGGACCTCGACCCCCGATCGACGGCGACGCGCAAGGCGCTGGAGGTGTATCCCCACGCCGCCGCAGTCGCGTTGTTCGGCCTCGAGAAGACGTTGAAGTACAAGCAGAAACCCGGCCGGGACTTCACCGCCCTGCGCTCAGAGTTGTTGCGGCTCATGGCCTTCATGGAAGGCCTGGACGGGCTGTTCCTCACCGACTCCGCCGACTGGCACGCCCTGAGGACCGCTGTCGGCCAGGCCTCCCGCAAATCCGAACTGCGCCGCGCCGAGGACCCGGTCGACGCGGTACTGTGCGCCTACATCGCGCGGTACGCCACGCTCCGACCGCAGGACATCGCCATCTACGGCGATACCGACTCGGGCTGCATTGTCACGCCCAGGCTTTTGAGGTCGCGGTGAGATCGCTGACCAGGTGCAGGAACCGGCGCACGCGCGCGGGGTTCTCCGGACGTTGCCAGCCGAAGGTGGTCGGCCGCTGCGCCCGGTCATGCCAGAAGTGGCCCGGCTTCGACACGGGCCGGGTGGCCACCAGCCAGACCACGGTGTCGGCGCCGTCGGCGAGGTCACGCAGCAGCGGCTTGGTGATGACCCGGAACCGCGGCAGGTACTCGGCCACCCCCGGGGTGTCCACCCAGCCGGGGTGCATGCTCTCGACCTTGACGTCGGTGCCGGCCATCCGGTGAGCCCACGCGTCGGCGAGCACGACCTGCATGCGCTTGGTGCGGGCGTAGGTGCGCACCCCGTTGTAGTCGTGGTCGGACTCGAGGTCCTCGACCACCAGAGGCGCGCTGTACATTCCGCCGGAGGACACGAACACCACCGACGCACCGCGGGCGGCCCGCAGCAGGGGGAGAAGACGTTCGGTCATCAGGTGCGGGCCCAGGATGTGGGTGGCGAACTGCAGCTCATGGCCCTGCGGGGTGACGAACCGTTCCTTGGGCATCAGCCCGGCGTTGTGCACCAGACCGTCGAGGGCCGGGACCCGGTTGCCGAACTCGGTGGTCCAGGCGGCCACCGCGTCGAGATCGGAGACGTCGCACACCTCCCCGATCACCTCCGAACCCGGAACCTCCGCGGTGATGCCGGCCACCGTGCGCCGGACCTTCTCGGGGTTGCGTCCGAGCACGTGGACCGTCGCCCCGAGCCCCGCGAAGGCCCGGGCCATCTCCCGGCCGATACCGGCGGTAGCGCCGGTGACCAGGACCCGTTTGCCCACCATGGAGTCCGGTGCCGGGTCCGCCGGCCACCAGTGCCTGCGCAGGCCCGAGCCGATCTTGGTGTAGCCGAGCACCAGGGCACGGTCCATCGCGCCGTCGAGGATGCCCGCCACCGGGCGGGTGACATCGAAGATCCCCATCTCAGATCCGGTCGTCGATGGGTGCCAATACGTCGATCACGTCAACCAGAGTGGCACGAACGCTTTCCCGCGGCCCGTCCGCATCGTCCACCAGTGCGGTTACGACCGCCCCGTCCACCGAGTAGAGCAGGGCCGTCATCATGTCGGCGCGGGTCCGGCGACCCGATCGCGCCATCGCCTCCTGCACGGCATCGATGCGCTGGCGCATCAACCGTTGTTCGACGTCGCGGAGTTCCGGGTGGCGGGCGCAGGCAAGGTAGCGCTCGTAGCGGGAGATGAGCTGATCGCGATTCGGCTCGCCGGCGAGGAGGTCCACCAGCAGGTCCGCGGCGGCCTCGGCGCCACGGCGCCGCCGGGGCAGTTCGGAAACCCGGGCCCGCAACGCGGCCACCTCCGCGGTGCCGAGATGGTCCACCGCCATTTCGATCAACTCCTCCAACGACGAGAAGTAGTAGGTCGTCGACGCCAGCGGCAGACCCGCGCGATCGGCGACCGCGCGGTGTCGCACCGCCTCGAATCCGCCCTCGCACAACAACTCAGCGGCGGCGCAGACGAGCGCATAGCGTCGGCGCTCCCCCTTCGGCGTCACCGCTGCGGTCATCTTCGCCATGGTGCCAGCAGCACGGCCGGCTACATCGTGGATTTCCCGAAGAAGTGGCTGGTGAGACACCCGGGACAACTGCACTGGCAAGATGGCCGAATGCCAGACATGAACCGCCGCAATGCGCTGCGTCTCGGCGCCGGTGCCCTCGGCGCCGCCGCACTGGCCGCCGCGCGCAATCCAGGACCGGCCGGAGCCGACCCGGCCGCCCCGACGATGGTCACCGGAACGTTGATCTCCGCCGCGCGCGGGGGTATCCCGACGAACTGGGCGATCGCCCGCCCGCCGGGCCAGACCCGCCCGCTACGGCCGGTGATCGCCCTGCACGGCAAGGGCAGCAGCGCGGCCTCGGTGATGGCCGGCGGCGTCGAGGGCGGCCTGGCGCAGGCGGTCCAGGCCGGCCTGCCGCCGTTCGCGGTGGTCGCGGTGGACGGCGGCGGCGGTTATTGGCATCGCCGTGCCTCTGGTGAGGACGCCGGCGCCATGGTGCTCAACGAGCTGCTGCCGATGCTGAGCGAGCAGGGTCTGGATACCTCGCGGGTGGGATTCATGGGGTGGTCGATGGGCGGCTACGGCGCTCTACTCCTGGGCGCCCGGCTCGGTCCGGCTCGCACCGCGGCGATCTGCGCGGTGAGCCCGGCACTGTGGCTGTCTTCGGGCGCGACGGCGCCCGGCGCATTCGACGGCGCCGACGACTATGCGGCCAATAGCGTCTGGGGCCTGCCGGCGCTCGCGTCGATCCCGATTCGGATCGACTGCGGCGACAGCGACCCGTTCTACGCCGCCACCAAAGCCTTCATCGCCCAGTTGCCCAACCCGCCGGCCGGCGGGTTCTCGCCGGGCGGGCATGACAGCGCGTTCTGGAGTTCACAGCTTCCCGCCGAGATCGCGTGGATGGCGCCGCTGCTGACGGCCTAGGAGCGCTGCGACGAGGAGGAGTCGGACCGGACTTCAGACGATGTCGACGGCATCGAGGAACACCGCGCCGTAGTCTTCGTCGCCGGCGATCGTGACGTCCCGCTCGCGCCAATTCGCCCGTGTGGTGCCCCATTCCGGGAACTCCGCGGCGACGGCGGTGATGTGCGCCGCCGCCGGTTCGGTGCGTCCCGGGGTCACCGCGCCGGTCGTGTCCACCCGCCACGAACCGCCGCCGGGGCCGGCGAGGGTGAGCGCCAGTGGGCGGTCCAGCCAGGCCGGCGCGGCGGCGGTCAACTGGTTGGCCAGGACCGCCGTCATCCACTCCAGCACCGCAGCCATCCTGTTCGCGTCGATGTCACCGACGCTGCGGCCCAGCGCGGGAGCCATGTCGTAGCGCAGATGGGTGTGGTGGTCGAACACCAGTGCGCTGGGCAGTAGCCGGGCCGGGAAGCGGCCGAGTTCGGCCAGCGGCATCTCCAGCCGCCCCAGCGGGGTCTGCACCATGGTCGGCACCACCGCGCCGAAAACCCTGCTCCACCTTCGGTATTCGGTGAAAACCTCGGTGGGCGTCCGGTCCCGGCGGGCGGCGACCAATTCGTCGTTCACAGCCTCGATGTCATCGCCGCGCATGAGCTTCGCCGCCTGGCGGGTGAACATGGCGTGGCATGCCGAGCCCATGTGCGCAACGACGTCGGCGATGCTCCAGCCGGACGCCCGGCTGTTCATCCGCCAGTCAGCGGGAGCCAGGGACTCGCAGAACGCCAGGACGTCGGCCCGTTGCGCCCGGAAGGCGGCGCGCCGGTCGATCACAGCGTTATCCGGCCCTGCGCGGCGGCCAGCGCGATGTCGGTGCGAAAGTGACTGCCCGCCAAGCCGATCGACGAGATGATCCGGTAGGCGGCGTCCCGGGCGGCATCCAGATCGGGTCCGGTTCCCACCACCGACAGAACCCGGCCGCCGGAGGAGACGACGGCCCCGTCATCGCGCTGAGCGGTTCCGGCGTGTAGGACGCCGTCGGCGTCGGCTCCGGTGATGACACCACCCGTTCGGGGAGTTCCCGGGTAGTTCTCGGCTGCGAGCACCACGGTGACGGCATAGCCGTCGTGCCACTGCAACGGTGGCACGTCGGCGAGTGTCCCCGTGGCGGTGGCATGCAGCAGTTGTCCCAGGGGTGACTCCAGCAGGGCGAGCACAGCCTGGGTTTCCGGATCGCCGAAGCGACAGTTGAATTCGACGACCGCGGGGCCGGAGGAGGTGATGGCCAGGCCCGCGTAGAGCAGCCCGGAGAAGGGGCACCCGCGCCGAACCATTTCCGCCGCAACGGGTTCCACGACATCGCGGACGATCGTGGCCTTCACCTCGTCGGGCAGCCACGGCAGCGGCGCATAGGCCCCCATGCCGCCGGTGTTGGGCCCGGAGTCGCCGTCACCGACCCGCTTGAAGTCCTGGGCGGGGAGCAACGGCACCACCGTGGTGCCGTCGACCAGACAGAACAGCGAGACCTCGGGGCCGTCGAGGAACGACTCCAGCAGCGCCGGGTGTCCGGACTCCAGCACCTCCGCCGCGTGGGCACGGGCGCTCTGACGGTCGGCGGTGACCACGACGCCCTTGCCGGCGGCGAGGCCGTCGTCCTTGACCACCCAGGCCTGCTGCCCGGCGGGCGGACCGAACCGGTCCAGCGCGGCGTCGAGTTCGGCGGGGTTGTCCACCGTCTCGCTGGTGGCGGTGCGCACGCCGGCGGCGGTCATCACGTCCTTGGCGAAGGACTTGGATCCTTCGATCAGTGCGGCCTCCTTCGAGGGCCCGAAGCAGGCGATGCCGGCGGCGCGCACCGCGTCGGCCACACCACGGACCAACGGAACCTCCGGACCGATCACCACCAGATCGGCCTCGAGGTGTTTGGCCAGCGCGGTGACATCGTCGGGGGAGGTGACGTCGACGTCGTACTGGGAGGCGATCGCGCGGGTGCCCGCATTGCCGGGCGCGACGGCCAGGAATTCGACGGCAGGGTCCTTGCGCAGGCCCCGGAGCAGGGCGTGTTCGCGGGCACCGGATCCGATCACGAGGACGCGCACGATGTCACACCCTAGCCATCACCAGGTGTCGACGAACCGACGGGCGCTCGGCAGGTCGCCGCGCGCGGGGGCTGCGCCCAGGGTCGCGGCAATGAGGCCGCGGGTCTCGGCCGGGTCGATCACATCGTCGATCTCGAACAGCATTGCGGCGTTGAGCGCTTTCGCATTCTCCTGGGCGGCGGCGGTGGCCTGCCGGACCACCTCTTCGCGTTCGGTGGGGTCGGCGATGGCGTCGAGTTCCTTGCGCAGCCCCAGCCGCACGGCGCCTTCCAGACCCATGGGCCCGAGGTGCGCGCCCGGCCAGGCGACGGTGAGCAGCGGCTCGTGCAGGCTGCCGCCGGCCATCGCCTGGGCGCCCAACCCGTAGCCGCGGCGCAGGACGACCGCGACCAGGGGAACCCGCAGCGCGGCACCGGCCACCAGCATCCGGGAGGCGCGGCGCACCAGGGCCTGCGACTCGGCCGCCGGCCCCACCATGTAGCCCGGACAGTCGATGAGCGAGACGATCGCGATGCCGAAGGTGTCGCAGAGCTGCAGGAACCGGGCGGCCTTGTCGGCGGCCGCGGCGGTGATGGCGCCGGCCATGACCATGGTGTTGTTGGCGATGACGCCGACCGGACGGCCGTCGATGCGGGCCAGTGCGGTCACCATCTCTGGTGCGAAACGCTCCCGCAGGAACGTGACCGAATTCGCGTCGGCCAGCGTGGTGATGATCGGGCCGATCGGATAGGCACGGCGCGCACGTTCGGGAACCATTGTGCGCAAGGCATTTTGGTCGCCTGCCGCTCCGGGTGTTCCCGGGTTGTCAAAGTAGCCGAGCAGCTGTTTGGTCACCGTGACGGCGGCGGCCTCGTCGGGGACGACGACATCGACGACACCGTTGGGCGCCTGCATGGAGATCGGGCCCACCTCGTCGGGTGCGACCTCACCGAGGCCTCCCCCGGCGATCATCGCCGGGCCGCCCATGCCGAGCGAGGTGTCCTCGGTGGCCACGATCAGATCCGAGCAGCCGGCGATCACCGCGTTACCGGCGAAACACCGGCCCTTCACCACCGCGATCCGCGGCACCACCCCGGACAGCGACGCCCACAGCGCGAACGCCCGCACCTCCAGGGAGGAGACGGTCGGGTGGTCGGTGTCGCCCGGACGGCCGCCGCCGCCCTCGGCGAAGAAGACGGTCGGCAGCCGCAGGCGCTCGATGATCTCGAACAGCCGGTCTTTCTTGAGGTGGCCGAACACGCCCTGGGTTCCGGCCAGCACGGTGTAGTCATAGGACAGCACCGCACACGGGCGGCCGTCGATGCGTGCGGTGCCGGCGACCATGCCGTCCGCGGGCGTGCGGACGATCAGGTCCTCCAGCTCTCGGCGGCGCCGTTGCGCGGCCACGGTGAACCGGCCGTACTCGATGAACGATCCCTCGTCGACGAGGTCGGCGATGTTCTCCCGGGCGGTGCGGCCACCGGCGGCGTGGCGGCGTTCCACGGCCTCGGGCCGGGCCTCGTCCCGCGTGATCGCGCGGCGGCGTCGCAGTTCCTCGAGATGGGGGTCGCTCATCCTCACGACGCTAGTGTCAAGCCAAGCCATCAGCGCCGCTACCGGCCTAAGATGTGTCGCACCCGGGGAGGTGTGCGGTGCAGGTTGAACTGAAGAAGGCCCTCAGCCAGCGGCAGCTGAGGATGATGGCCATGGGCGTCGTCTCCCACTCGCGTGTCTGAGCCACCGCCCCCGCCCTGGGGCGGCTATCCGCCGTATTACCCGCCCCCGCCTCCGCCGCCTCGCAACGCCGGCGACGTCACGGCGTCGATCGTCACGATGGTGCTGACGGTCCTACTGGTGTGCGGGGGCGCCGTCATGGGCCTTTTCTCGCTGGCGTTTCTGGATTACTGCCCGCCGGCGACGTGCAGTATCGACGGGGCGGTCACGGCGTCGATGACGACGGTCGTGATCGCCGGCCTGGTCGCATTTGCCGGCATCGTCGCGACGATCGTGCGTCTGGTCGTGCGAAAGAGGGCCTGGCCGTTCGCCATCGGGACGCTGGGTCTTTGCCTCGGTGTCTTCTTCCTGGGCGCGATGGCCTTCACGGCGGCGGTCAGCTAGTCGACTTCCCTCGCTTGGCGACGACTTTCTCCACCACCGAGTTGAACGTCGACCCGAGGGGGAAGCCGACGTAGTGGGTGATGAAAATCGCCATGGCCCGCAGTTCCTCCTCGGTCATCTCCTCATTCGCCAGCGCGGCGTTGACCTGGATCTCGGCGAGGTCGGGCAGGCCGAGTGCGGTCACCACCGACAGGGTCATGATCCGCTTGTCCCGCATGGACAGTCCCGGCCGGCTCCAGATGTCGGCGAAAAGGTGGTCAGCGGTCAGCGCGAAGTAGTCCCCCGGTAGGTCGGGCATCTCCCAGCCGTAGACCTCGTTCATCTTGGCCAGGCCCTTGCGGCGGCGTTCGTCCATTCCCGTGAGCTCCTCACTGATCCCGGTCGTGCGGCACGCCGAGCCCGGCTGCCAGGTTGCGCAGGGCGATCCGCGCCAGCGGAAGGTCGGCATCGAGTGAATCACCCAGAGCCAGAGCGAGGTTCAGGTCCTTCTCCCCCAGCGCGCGGGTGTGGGCGAAGGTGTCGTAGAGCCAATGCCCGGGCTCGAGCTCGTGGGTGTTGTCGCGGATCATGATTGCGCCGGGCCCCATGGTCAGGGCGTCCGTGTGACGCACCACGCGGCCGAGCTGCTGCAGATCCAGACCGGCCTTCTCGGCGAGCTGCAGGGCCTCGCAGGCCGCGGCAAACCCGGTGAAGGTCAACATGTTGCGGGCGAGCTTCATCCGGGTCCCCGCTCCCGGTTCGCCGGCGTGGACGACCAGCGAGGCCCACTGTTTGAAGGCCGGCTTGACGCGCTCGTACACCTCCCGCGGCGCACCCACCATCGTGGCCAGTTCACCCTTCTGGGCGGCGCCCGCTCCACCGCTCACGGGGGCGTCGATGACGTGGATGCCACGGGGCCGCAGGTCGTCGGCCAGTTCCTCGGCGGTCCGATCGGAGATGGTCGAGTGGATGGCGATCACGGTTCCGGGTGCGGCGTGTGCGGCGAGTTCGGCGACCACCTCGCGGACCTGGGCGTCGTCGAGCACGGTGACGTCGATCAGGTCCGCCGCGGCGACCTCGGCCAGATCGGCGGCGAAGGCGGCGCCGATCTCGGCGAACGGCGCCATCGCCTCGTCACGGACGTCGTAGACGGTCAGTCCGCCGGGCCAGTTCACCAGACGCATGGCCATCGGGGCGCCCATGCTGCCCAATCCGATGAAGCCGATGCTCGGCTGCGTTTCATCGCCGCCTTCGATGGGATCGCTGATGATGTCGGTCAGTCCCATTCGCCACTCCTCCTCGTCGCTGCGCTCCGCATCCTCGTCGGCGTCAAGCCCATTCGCCACTCCTCCTCGTCGCTACGCTCCGCATCGTCGTCGGCGTCAGGGCCGGATGATCTGTCCGCCGTCGACGTTGAAGATCTGGCCGGTGATCCACTTGGCCTGGTCCGACAGCAGGAACAGGCACATCCCCACAAGATCGTCGGGCTGGCCCATGCGGCTCAGCGGAATCCGCTTGACAATGTCGTCGACCATGGCGGCCGGGGTGGTGGTCCGGTTGGCTTCGGTGTCGATCGGACCGGGGGCTATCGCGTTGATCCTGATGTTCTGCCAGCCCAGCTCGCGGGAGAGTTGCTGGGTCAGACCGTTGACGCCCACTTTCGCCAGGCCGTAGTAGTTGGCGTACAACCATGCCGCCGTGGAGGATTGGTTCACGATCGCACCGCCACCCCGCGCGGCCATGTTCTTGTAGACCGCGCGGGTGCACACCAGCGCACCGTCGAGGTTCACGCTCATGAACCGCTTGTAGTAGTCCCAGTCGACGGTCAGCAGCATGTCCAGCTTCATGCCGCCGAAGATCGCGGCGTTGTTCACCAGGAAGTCGATGCCGCCGAATTCAGCGACCGTGCGATCGGCCATTGCCGCCGCCGAGTCCGGTTGGGAGACGTCGACCGCGACGGCGATCGCCTCACCGCCGTCGGCCCCGATCCCGGCAGCGACCCGCTCCGCGCCCTCGAGGTTGATATCGGCGACGACCACCGCCGCACCCTCCCGGGCGAGTGCCTCGGCGTAGGCCTGGCCGATGCCGCCGCCGGCTCCGGTGACGATGGCCACCTTATGGTCGAACTGTCCCACTGTCTCTCCCTCGGTGCGCGGCTAGACCGCTGTCGCAATGGATTTCAGTTCAAGGTATTCCTCGAACCCGGCCACACCCATCTCCCGACCGACGCCGGACTGCTTGTATCCGCCGAACGGCACGTCGGCCGAATACCAGACTCCCCCGTTGACGTTGACGGTGCCGACCCGCAACCGGTCGGCCACCGCCTGCGCGCGCTGGGGGTCGGCGCTGAACACCGTGCCGGACAGCCCGTACGGCGAGTCGTTGGCGATGCGCACCGCGTCGTCGTCGCCGTCGTGCGCGATGACCGTCAGCACCGGCCCGAAGATCTCCTCGCGGGCCACCCGCGCGGTGTTGTCCAGGCCCGCGATCACGGTGGGCTCGATGAAGAATCCGCGATCGCGACCCTCAGGGCGGCCGCCGCCGCACGCGAAGCTCCCGCCCTCGGCGATCGCGAGGTCCAGGTAGGACTGCACCCGGTCGCGTTGCCGCGCGGAAATGACCGGGCCGCAAATGGTTCCGGGACTCGTCGGGTCGCCCGGCTTGATCCCCGACATGGTCCTCGCGGCCGCCGCGACCGCGTCGTCGTAGTGCGTCCGCGGCACGACGAGACGGGTGGTGATGGCGCAGCCCTGCCCGGCGTGCATGGACGCGGTGAACGCCGCCATCGAGCAGGCCGCATTGAAGTCGGCGTCGTCGAGGACCAGGAACGCCGACTTACCGCCGAGCTCCAGGAACACCTTCTTGACCGTCGGCGCCGCCGCGGCCATCACGGCCCGGCCGGTCGCGGTGGATCCGGTGAACGACACCATGTCCACCCGCGGGTCGCTGGTCAGCATCGCGCCGACGGCGTGGTCTGAGGAGGTGACGATGTTGAGCACCCCGGGCGGCAGGTCGGTCTGTGCAGCGAGTTCCCCGAGAACCGCTGCGCACCAGGGGGTGTCGGGTGCCGGCTTCAACACGACAGTGTTGCCCGCGGCTAGGGCCGGCCCGATCTTGGCGAGGTTGATCTGGTGGGGGAAGTTCCACGGCGTAATCGCGCCGACGACCCCGACCGCCTCCCGGACCAGCGTTCTGCGGGTCTTGATGCCCATCGGAGCGGCAATACCGAGATCGGTGCGCCACGGGTAGGCCTCAGCGGTGTCGGCGGCGAAGCTGAGGTCGGCGACCGGGCCCTCCAACTGAGCCGCCGCGGTGAGCATGCGGGGCGCGCCCGCCTCAGCCATGGTGATCTCACGGAGCTCGTCGATGTGGGCGCGCATCGCATCCTGCAGCTGCCGGATGCAGCGCACCCGCAGCGCGGTGTCGGTGGCCCACTCGCCTGTGTCGAAGGCCCGTCGCGCGGCGGCGATGGCCCGGTCCATGTCGTTCGCGTCGGCGTCCGCCGCGGTGCCGATCACCTCTTCGGTCGCCGGGTTGAGGGTCGGGAACCGTCCGGCACCGCCGGCCGTCAGCGCCCCGTCGATGTAGAGATCGCTCGCGCGTTCGGTTGCGATCGCCATCCGCATCTCCTCATGGACACCTGTCTGATACGCCCGGTCGAACCATAGCCACACCTGTGACGTGAGTGCAAGGATTGGCTCGGTGTGACCCCGTTTGACGTGCACGTTGACCATCGGCACTTGCATGACACAGTGGCCGCACCTACGGTGGACATGTGTCCAGTGATGGCGTGGTGGTGGCCCCGGAGCGCACCGGCGCGACGCGTCGTCCCCGCCAGGAGGAGACGGTCCGCAAGCTGGTGACCGCGGGGCTGGAGACCCTTCGTGAGTCGTCGTACGCCGACCTGACGGTTCGCTCGGTCGCCGCGCGGGCACACGTGGCGCCCGCGACGGCCTACACCTATTTCTCGTCGAAGAACCACCTCGTCGCCGAGGTGTATCTCGACCTCGTCCGGCAGGTGCCGTATTTCACCGACGTCAACGACACCCGAATCAGCCGGGTTCAGCAGGCGCTGCGCAGCCTGGCGCTGGTGGTCGCCGACGAACCCGAGGTGGCGGCCGCCTGCACCACCGCACTGCTGAGCAACGACGCGGCGGTGCGTCCGGTTCGCGAACAGATCGGCGCCGAGATCCACCAGCGGATCAAGTCGGCCCTGGGACCGGAGGCCGACTCCCGCACCGTCTCCGCCCTGGAGATGAGTTACTTCGGCGCCCTGGTGCATGCCGGCAGCGGAGTGCTCACCTACCGGCAGATCGCCGACCGGCTCGGCTACGTTGTCGGACTGATCCTCGACGAGCCGGAGGCCCGATGAGCACGGGCACCGTCGACCTCGTCCTGGACCCCTACGACTACGACTTCCACGAAGACCCGTACCCCTACTACCAGCGGCTGCGCGACGAGGCCCCGCTCTACCGCAACGACGAGCTCAACTTCTGGGCACTGACCCGGCATGCCGACGTGCACAACGGTTTTCGCAACAGCACCGCGCTGTCGAACAAGCTCGGGGTGTCCCTGGACCCGATCTCGCGGACACCCGAGGCCTACCGGACGATGTCGTTCCTGGCGATGGACGACCCGGCCCATCTGCGGCTGCGCACGCTGGTGTCGAAGGGCTTCACACCGCGGCGCATCCGCGAACTCGAACCGCGGGTCGCTCAACTGAGCCGGACGCACCTGGACACCGCGCTGGAGAGCGAATCCTTCGACTACATCGCCGAATTCGCCGGCAAGCTGCCGATGGACGTGATCTCCGAACTGGTCGGCGTGCCGCGGGCGGACCGCGCGCACCTGCGCGCCCTGGCCGACGCTGTCATGCACCGCGAGGACGGTGTCACCGACGTCCCCAAGTCGGCACTGGTGGCCGCGATGGATCTGCTCGTGTACTACGCCGACATGGTCAAGCAGCGGCGCCGCACACCGCACGACGACCTCACCTCGGCGCTACTGGAGGCGGAGGTGGACGGCGACCGCCTCGGCGACGACGAGATCATGGCCTTCCTCTTCCTCATGGTGGTCGCCGGGAACGAGACGACCACCAAACTGCTTGGTAATGCGATGTATTGGGGCGGCGTGAATCCCGGCCAGCTGACGGCGGTGCATGCCGACCACTCCCGCATTCCGCTGTGGGTCGAGGAGACGCTGCGCTACGACACGTCGAGCCAAATCCTGGCCAGGCTGGTGGATGACGACGTCGAGTTCTACGGCACCACCCTGCATCCCGGGGACACCCTGCTGCTGGTGCCGGGCTCGGCGCATCGCGACGAGCGGGTGTTCGACAACCCCGACGAGTTCCGCATCGGTCGCGACATCGGTTCCAAGCTGCTGAGTTTCGGCAGCGGCGCCCACTTCTGCCTGGGCGCGCACCTGGCCCGGATGGAGGCGCGCGTGGCACTCACCCAACTCTTCGAACGCATCCGCGACTACGAGATCGACCAGGCGAACGCTGTGCGGGTGCACTCCAGCAGCGTCCGCGGCTTCGCCCACCTCCCGATCACCGTGACGAAGGCCTGACACTCCCATGCCGAGATTCGACCCGCACCCCGCCCGCCGGCCGACGCTCATCGCCGGCGCCTCCTCCGGCATCGGCGCGGCCACTGCCACCGAACTGGCCGCCCGCGGCTTCCCGGTGGCCCTCGGCGCCCGGCGGGTCGACAAATGCGAGGCGCTGGCCGAGCAGATCCGGGCCGAGGGCGGTGAAGCCGTCGCGCTGCCGCTGGACGTCACCGACCCCGACTCGGTGAAGCAGTTCGTCCACCGGGCCGAGCAGGAACTCGGCGACATCGAGGTGCTCGTCGCGGGCGCCGGTGACACCTTCTTCGGCCGCCTCTACGAAACCGGCACCGACGACTTCGAGGCGCAGATCCAGATCCACCTCATCGGCGCGAACCGACTGGCCACCGCGGTGCTGCCGGGGATGGTGAAACGGCAACGCGGGGACGTGATCTTCGTCGGCTCCGACGTGGCCCTGCGGCAGCGTCCGCACATGGGCGCCTACGGCGCGGCCAAAGCGGGACTGGTCGCGATGGTCACCAACCTCCAGATGGAGTTGGAGGGCACCGGGGTGCGGGCGTCGGTCGTCCACCCCGGACCGACCCAGACCGGTATGGGCTGGAGCCTGCCGCCGGAGTCGATCGCCCCGGCACTGGAGGACTGGGCCAAGTGGGGTCAGGCCCGGCACTCCTACTTCCTGCGCGCCGCCGATCTCGCCCGTGCCATCGCGTTCGTCGCGGAAACTCCGCGCGGCGGCTTCGTCGTGTCGATGGAACTGCAACCCGAGGCGCCACTGTCGGACGCCCCGCGGGAACGTCAGCAACTCAAGTACCCGGAGGAACCGTGACCACTCAGACGCTCAGTGAACCGCGACGGGTCTCCGGCGGAGAGGGCGAGCACGGCCACCTCGAGGAGTTCCGCACCGACCCCATCGGGTTGATGCGGCGAGTGCGCGAGGAGTGCGGCGACGTCGGCTACTTCCAACTCGCCGGCAAGAAGGTGATCCTGCTGACCGGCGCGGAAGCCAACGAGTTCTTCTTCCGGTCCGCCGACGAGGACCTCGACCAGGCCGAGGCCTACCCGTTCATGACGCCGATCTTCGGCAAGGGCGTGGTGTTCGACGCCAGCCCCGAGCGCCGCAAGGAGATGCTGCACAACTCCGCGCTGCGCGGCGACCACATGAAGAGCCACGCCAGGACCATCGAGCGGGAAGTCCGTCGCGCGATCGAAAACTGGGGCGACGCAGGCGAAATCGACCTGCTGGACTTCTTCGCCGAGCTGACCATCTACACCTCGACGGCGTGCCTGATCGGCCGCAAGTTCCGCGAACAACTCGACGCCCGGTTCGCCGAGTACTACCACCTGTTGGAGCGCGGCACGGACCCGCTGTGTTATGTCGATCCCTACCTGCCGATCGAAAGCTTCCGGATTCGCGACGAGGCCCGCGAAAAGCTGGTCGGCCTGGTGCAGGAGATCATGAACGACCGGATCGCCAACCCGCCCGACGACAAGGCCAAGCGCGACATGCTCGACGTGCTGGTGTCGATCACGGACGACGACGGGAACCTCCGCTTCTCCGCCGACGAGATCACCGGCATGTTCATCTCGCTGATGTTCGCGGGCCACCACACCAGCGCGGGGACGTCGGCCTGGACGCTTATCGAACTGATGCGGCATCCCGACATCGACGCCGCCGTCCGCGCCGAACTCGACGATCTCTACGCCGACGGCCAGGAGGTGAGTTTCCATGCGCTGCGGCAGATTCCGACGCTGGAGAACGTGATCAAGGAGACCCTGCGGCTGCACCCGCCGCTGATCATCCTGATGCGGGTGGCCCAGGGCGATTTCGAGGTCGAGGGACATGCCATTCACGCCGGCGACTTCGTCGCCGCCTCCCCCGCGATCTCCAACCGCATCGCCGAGGACTTCCCGGATCCCGACACGTTCGACCCGTCCCGCTATGACAAGCCGCGGGAGGAGGACGTACTGCACCGGTGGACCTGGATCCCGTTCGGCGCCGGCCGGCACCGCTGTGTGGGCGCTGCGTTCGGCACGATGCAGATCAAGGCGATCTTCTCAGTCCTGTTGCGGGAGTTCGAGTTCGAGATGGCGCAGCCGCCGGAGAGCTACCGCAACGACCACTCCAAGATGGTGGTCCAGCTGGCCCGCCCCGCAAAGGTTCGGTACCGCAGACGGAGTGCCGCCCAGTGAGCACCTACCGCCTCGAGGTCGACCTCGACCTGTGCCAGGGCCACGCCATGTGCGAACTCGAGGCCCCCGACTACTTCCGCGTTCCCAAGCGCGGCACCGTCGAGATCCTCGACGACGAGCCGCCCGACGACGCCCGCGCCGAAGTCGAACGCGCCGTCGAGGCCTGCCCGACCAGAGCCCTGTCGATCGTCGACATCACCCAGGAGGAGAACTGATGGCCGCGCCCACCCGTGAGCAGTTGGAGGACTTCGTCGCGCGCTGGCTCGACACCAACCGTGCGGCCGAGCGGAGCGGGGACTGGACCCCACTGGCCGGCTTCTACACCGACGACGCCACCTACGGCTGGAACATCGGGCCCAAGGAAGACGTCATGTGCGTCGGCAAGGACGAGATCCGCGAGATCGCCCTGGGGCTGGAGATGGCCGGGCTGCAGGGCTGGACCTACCCGTACCAACGGGTACTGATCGACGACAAGATCGGTGAGGTCGTCGGGTTCTGGAAGCAGGTCGCCACCGATGCCGATGGAACCAGCCAGGAGATTTACGGGATCGGCGGCAGCTGGTTCCGGCTCACCGGCAAGGACGGCCGGGCACTGATCGAATGGCAGCGCGACTTCTTCGACTTCGGGCACGTGCAGAAGCTCTATATGGAGCTGATCAAGGCCGGGAAGCTGTCGATGGGCATGCAGGAACGCATCCAGCGCAGCCTGGCCGGAGAGAAGCTGCCCGGCTACTACCCCATCGGGCAGGCCCCGGTACCCATCTGGTGACTTGACACCCGTCAGGTCATAGGATGGCGCCATCGGACGTGTTCCAGATCACCCCACCCCAGCCGGAGGACTGCAAGTGAAGACAAAAGGCGCGCTCATCAGGGAGTTCAACAAGCCGTGGACGATCGAGGAAATCGAAATCGGTGATCCCGCGCCGGGCGAGGTCAAGGTCCAGATGGAGGCCTCCGGACTGTGCCACTCCGACTACCACCTGGTGACCGGCGGCATCCCGATGCTGGGCTTCCCGGTGCTGGGCGGCCATGAGGGCGCCGGTGTCGTGATCGAGGTGGGCGAGGGCGTCGAGGGCGTGGCGGTCGGCGACCACGTCGTCATGTCGTTCATCCCCTCCTGCGGCAAATGCCCGTCGTGCCAGGCCGGCCTGCGCAACCTGTGTGACCTCGGCGCCGGACTGCTGGGCGGCGTGGCCATCGCCGACGGCACCCACCGGATCCACGCCAACGGCGACCCGGTGTTTCCGATGACCCTGCTCGGCACCTTCTCCCCGTACATGGTGGTCCACGAGTCCTCGGTGGTGAAGATCGACAAGGACATCCCGTTCGAGTTCGCCTGCCTGGTGGGCTGCGGCGTCACCACCGGCTACGGGTCGGCCACCCACACCGCCCAGATCAAGCCCGGAGAGGACGTCGCGATCGTCGGCGTCGGCGGGGTCGGCATGGCCGCACTGCAGGGCGCGGTGAACTCCGGCGCCCGCTACATCTTCGTCATCGAGCCCGTCGAGTGGAAGCGCGATCAGGCGCTGAAGTTCGGCGCCACCCACGTCTACGAGGACATCTTCGCCGCGATGGCCGGCATCGCCGAGGTGACCGGCGGCTTCATGGCCAAGAAGGTCATCGTCACCGTCGGCGAGGTGCAGGGCGCCGACGTCGAGAACTACATGATCATCACCTCCAAGTCCGGCACCTGCGTGATGACCGCCATCGGCAGCATGACCGACACCAACGTCACGCTGAACCTCGCGATGCTCACCCTGATGCAGAAGAACCTGCAGGGCACCATCTTCGGCGGCGGCAATCCCTACTACGACATCCCGCACCTGCTGTCGATGTACAAGGTAGGCAAGCTCAACCTGGCCGACCTGGTCACCCGGCAGTACCGCCTCGAGCAGATCAACGAGGCCTTCGAGGACATGATCGAGGGCCGCAACATCCGCGGCGTCATCCGTTACACCGACGAAGACCGAAGCTGATCCGTCTGCCGAAAGCTGAATGACGTTGTCCGAGAGCACGATTACCCTGACGCCCGCCATGGCCGCCTCCCAGGCGTCATGGCGGTGTGTGCAGGGCCACGATCGCGAGGGCTGGCTGGCCCTGATGGCCGATGACGTCGTGATCGAGGACCCGATCGGCAAGACGGTCACCAATCCCGACGGTCTGGGCGTGCGCGGCAAGGACGCGGTCGCGGCGTTCTACGACACCAACATCGCGGCCAACACCTTGCGGGTGACGTGCGAGGAGAGCTTCCCGTCCAGCTCGCCCAACGAGGTGGCCCACATCCTTGTTCTGCGTAGCGAATTCGACGGTGGCTTCACCAGCACCGTGCGCGGGGTGTTCTGCTATCGCGTCGACGACGACGGGCTGATCACCAACATGCGCGGCTACTGGAACCTGGAAGGCATGCAGTTCGGTCAGCGTGACTGACCTCACCGGGTACGGCTCCATCGTCGTCGGCGGATCCCACGGGATCGGAGCCGCGGTGGCGAACCTGCTCGCGGAGTCGGGCGCCGGGGTGGTCGTCAACGGCCGCGACGCCGACGCCGTCGACGCCTGCGTGGATTCCATCACCGCCTCCGGTGGTGCCGCTCTGGGGCACTCCGGTCCGGCCGACGACGAGTCAGTGGCCCAGGCGCTGATCAGCCTGTGCGAGAACGAATTCGGCCGGATCGACGCCCTGGTGAACTGTGCCGGCACCGCCGAGCCGCCCGGCTCGTCGATCCTGACCGTCAGCGCGGACGAGTTCCGCGAGCTGATGGGCGTCCATCTCGGCACGGTCTTCGCCACCTGCCGCGCCGCCGCCCCGCGGATGGTCGCCGCCGGCGGCGGGTCGATCGTCAACACCAGTTCTTTCGCCTATCTCGGCGATTACGGCGGCACCGGCTATCCGGCGGGCAAGGGCGCCGTCAACGGGCTCACCATGGCGATCGCCGCCGAACTGCGCGAGCACGGCGTGCGGGCCAACGTGGTGTGCCCCGGCGCCGCCACGCGGCTGTCCACCGGGCCGGACTACCAGCAGCACATCGACACCCTCCGTCTGCGCGGCATGCTCGACGACCTCAGCGCCGACGCCGCACTGGCGCCGGCCCCGCCGGAATACGTCGCACCGCTCTACGCCTACCTCGCGGGGCCGACGTCGCAGGGCGTCACCGGCCAGATGTTCGTTGCCGCAGGTGGATTCATCGGCCGCTTCGACCGCCCCACCCCCACGCCGCTGGCCTACCGGGACCACCGCGAGTCACCACCGTGGACGGTCGCCGAAATAGGCCGGATGCTCGACGGCGTCAACCCCTAAGCTGACGCCCATGGCCTCTGTCTTCACCATGATCATCAACGGCGATCTGCCGGGCCGCTTCGTCTACGAGGACGACGAGGTGGTCGCGTTCCTCACCATCGAGCCCATGACACAGGGCCACACCCTGGTGGTGCCCCGTGCGGAGGTCGACAACTGGCAGGACGTCGACCCGACACTGTTCCACAAGGTCATGGATGTGGCGCAGCGCATCGGCAAGGCGGTCTGTTCGGCGTTCGGAACCGAGCGCTCCGGCTTGATCATCGCCGGACTGGAGGTGCCGCATCTGCACGTTCACGTCTTCCCGGCGCGCAACCTGACCGACTTCGGCTTCGCCCACGTCGACCGCAACCCATCGGCGGAGTCGCTCGACGACGCTCAGGCGAGAATCAAAGCCGCACTGGCCCAGCAGAACTGACCGCAGGGTCGGTCGGGGCGTTCACCGCCCGGGGCATGGTCACCCGAAAACAGCAGCCGCGGCCCGGGACCGTCGTCACCGTCACCCGGCCTCCGTGGGCACGCACCAGGGAATCGACGATCGACAACCCCAGCCCCGCGCCGCCGCTGGCCCGGGTGCGGGAGGCGTCCGCGCGGTAGAAGCGTTCGAACACCCGGTCGGCATCCTGCTGCTGCATGCCGGGGCCCTCGTCGGCCACCTCCAGAACCGCGTCGCCCCCGGAGGTACCCACCCGGACTGTGACGGCGCTGCCGGCAGGTGTGTGCTGCAGGGCGTTGGCCACCAGGTTGCCCAGCACCTGGCGCAGCCGGGCCTCGTCACCGATCACCTCCGGGGTTCCCGGACCCTTGAGGAACTCCAGCGCGATGGAACGCGACGGTGCGATGGAACGCGCGTCATGCACCGAGTCGCTGGCCAGCGCGAGCAGGTCCACCCGATTGCGCTCCAGGGGCCGCTGGGCATCCAGCTGGGCCAGCAGGAGCAGGTCCTCGACGAGTCCGGCCATCCGCTTGGACTCGCTCTCGATGCGGGACATGGACGTCTCGACGTCGGTGGAGGCGCCCTGACGGTACAACTCGGCGAAACCGCGGATCGTCGTCAGCGGCGTGCGCAATTCGTGGCTGGCGTCGGTGATGAACCGGCGCATCCGCTCCTCGGAGAGCCGGGCCTTCTCCGCCGAGGCGTCGGAGGAGGCGACGGCCCGCTGGATCTGGGCGAGCATCCCGTTCAACGCCAGCGACAGCTGCCCCACCTCGGTCTTCGGATCACCCTGGGGCACACGGCTTTCCAGCTGTCCCGCGGCGATCGAGGCCGCGGTCTTCTCGACCTCGACCAGGGGCTGCAGGCTGCGGTTCACCACCCAGTAACCCGCCACCCCGAGCACCAGCAGAACCGCTGAGCCGATACCCAGCTGCAGCAGGACCAGGGCCCGGACGGTGGCCTCGACATCGGAGAGGTCGACCGCGACGGTGATGAGCTCGCCGCCGGCACTGTGCACCGAGACCGCGCGCCAGCGCACCCGCGAGTCGCCGATCGATCCGATGGTCACCGGAACCGGGCCGACGTCGTTGGTGTCGGGGAGCGCCGGCTGCGCCTTGCGGTCGTTGATGGCCATCCACACGTCGCCGCGGGTGTCGACGCCCTGTACGTAGAAGTTCGACGGCGGCCGCGCGGGATTCGGCCCCTCGTCGGGCGGCACGTCCTGACGCGGCTCCTGGGCCCAGCCGGTCGAGGCGTCGACCAAGCGCTCGTCGACCCTGCTCATCAGGCTGTGCTGAAGAATCGACGTGACGGCGACGCCCGAAGCCAGCAGGCCGCACCCGACCAGCAGCAGCATCGCGGCCACCAGGCTGACCCGCAGCGGCAGGGCGCGCAGCGGGTGGACGGTCATGTCCTTATTGTCGGGTTGGGTGCCCGGGAGCGCTATCGGGGCTCCCGCAGCACGTAACCCACGCCGCGCAGGGTGTGCAACAGCCGTTTCTCGCCGGTGTCGATCTTGCGGCGAAGGTAGGACACGTAGGACTCGACGACGTTGACGTCACCGCCGAAGTCGTAGCGCCAGACGTGATCGAGGATCTTGGGCTTGCTGAGCACGGTTCCGGCGTTGATGACGAAGTAGCGCAGCAGGGTGAACTCGGTCGGTGACAGCGACACCGGTTCGCCGGCCTTCCACACCTCGTGGGTGTCTTCGTCGAGTTCGATGTCGGCGAACTTCAGCCGGCGCGCGCTACCGTCCTCGTCGTTGGCGGCCTTGCCGGCGCGCCGCAAGATGACCCTGAGCCGGGCGACCACTTCCTCCAGACTGAACGGCTTGGTGACGTAGTCGTCACCGCCCAGCGTCAGCCCGGTGATCTTGTCCTGCAGGCTGTCCCGCGCGGTCAGGAACAGCGCCGGTGCGTCGATGCCGTCGGCCCGCAACCGGCGCAGCACGCCGAACCCGTCCATGCCGGGCATCATCACGTCGAGGATCACCGCGTCGGGCCGGATCTCCCTGGCCAGATCGAGCGCAGCGGGGCCGTTGGTGGCGGTGTGCACCTCGAACCCCTGGAACCGCAGACTCACCGCCAGTAGTTCGACGATGTTGGTCTCGTCGTCGACGACCAGGATTTTGCCCTCCGGAGCAACTGGGGGGCTGGGGCGGGGAGCCGACTGTGGGGTCGCTGCGGACATACCTCTAATCTCCTCCGACGCCGGTGAACACAAGCTGGATACCCGCTGTGAGGTACCTGTGAGTGGATCGTCCCTGTTGGGGCGGCGTGCGCACCTACACTTGGCCGATGAACTGGGCGAAGACGCTCGCCGACATCGCGACCACGCCGGTGCGCGTGGGCCTGGCCGCCGCCGACGCCGGGGTAGAGGTCGCCGCGGCAACCCTTGACCTGGCCAAACGCAGTCTCGGCGACACGACCGTCCCGTCCCCCAAAGACTCCGTGCTGCACATCCTCGGACTCGACGACACCGTCGAACGGGCCAACCGGCTCGCCGACCTCGTGGAGGACGACGCTCCCCTGGGCCGGGCCCTGTCCCCCGACGGGCCCCTCGGCCGGCTCATGCGCCCCGGCGGGCTGATGGACCGGCTCATCGCTCCGGACGGCGTGCTCGACCGGCTCACCACCGAGGGCGGCGCCGTGGACCGTGCGCTGGCTCCGGGCGGGCTGATGGATCAGGTGCTCGCCGACGACGGGCTGGTCGACCGGATGCTCGCCGAGGACGGCATCGCCGAGCGGTTGCTGTCCGAAGGGGGGCTGATCGACCGGCTGACCGCCAAGGACGGGCCGTTGGAACAACTGGCGTCGGTCACCGACACCCTCAACCGGCTGGCGCCCGGCCTGGAGTCCCTGGCTCCGACGGTCGAGACGCTGCGGGAAGCGGTGGTCACCCTGAGCCTGGTGGTCAACCCACTCAGCAACATCGCCGAGCGTATTCCGCTGCCCGGCCGGCGGCACTGGCCGTTCCGCGACCAAGACGAATGACCCGATAGGCTGTCTCGCGCGTGATGCACCGCGCGCAGGCCTCCTTAGCTCAGTGGTAGAGCACTCGCCTTGTAAGCGAAAGGTCGTCGGTTCAATCCCGACAGGGGGCTCCGGCCGGCTCTCGCCATCGATCCGTCCACGCGGCCGGCACCATGGCACCATGTTCCGGTGATTGCTCCCCGGTTGTTGGCCGCGGTGTGCCTGGCGACGTCGGCGGTGGCCTGCAGCACGAAGGTCGACGGGACCCCGCACGCGGCCGGCCCCACACCGGGGAGCGGGGACCACGCCACGACGGTCGCGTGGGCGCCGTGCGATGCGGGGAAGGACTTTCCTCCTGGCGCGCAATGCGGCACATTGGCGGTGCCCGTGGACTATTCACAGCCCAACGGGGCCCAGGCCAAGCTGGCGCTCATCCGGTTCGGCGCCACCGGCGCCAAGATCGGTTCGCTGGTGGTCAATCCCGGAGGTCCCGGCGAATCCGGCGTCGACACCGCTGCCGACATGGTTGACCTTCTGTCACAACCGATTCGGGAACGTTTCGACTTCGTCGGCTTCGACCCGCGCGGCGTTGGGGCATCGACTCCCGCGGTGCGGTGCAACTCCGATGCCGAGAACGACGCGGAGCGGGCAGATCCCCAGGTGGACTACAGCCCGGCCGGTATAGCGCACATCGAGTCCACCGAAAAGAAATTCACCCAACGCTGCCTGGACAAGATGGGGAAGGAGTTCCTGGCCAACGTCGGCACCGTCAACGTCGCGAAGGATCTCGACGTCCTGCGGGCAGCGCTGGGGGACGAGAAGCTGACCTACCTGGGCTACTCCTACGGCACGCTCATCGGCTCGGCATACGCCGAGGCGTTCCCCGACAAGGTCCGCGCGATGATCCTCGACGGCGCTGTCGATCCGACGGTCGATCCGGTCGAGTCCAACATCGACCAGGCCGCCAGCTTCCAGAAGGCGTTCGACGACTACGCCGCCGACTGCGCGAAGTCACCGCGGTGCCCGCTGGGCAACGACCCCGCCAAGTCCGTCGCCGTGTTCCACAGCCTCGTCGACCCGTTGGTCACCACACCGGCCGGGACCGCCGATCCGCGCGGCCTCGGCTACAGCGATGCCCTCACCGGGACCATCGACGCGATGTACTCGCCAAGCCTGTGGCCGGACCTCACCAAGGGACTGAACGAATTACACAAGGGCCGCGGCGACACCCTGCTGAAGCTCGCCGACGAGTACATGGAGCGCGACGAGGACGGCCACTACAACAACTCCAGCGACGCCGAGACGGCGATCAACTGCGTGGATCAGCCGCCGGTCACCGACCGGAAGAAGGTCATCGAGGAGGATCGCCGGACACGCGAGGTGGCGCCGTTCATGAGCTACGGACAGTTCACCGGCAACGCCCCACTGGACACCTGCGCGTTCTGGCCCGTCCCGGCTACCAGCACCCCCCACCGGCCGTCGGTGCAAGGGCTGCCTCCGGTCCTGGTGGTCTCGACGACCCACGATCCGGCAACTCCCTATCAGGCGGGTGTCGACCTCGCCGCCGAACTCGGCGGCGCGCTGCTGACGTTCGAGGGCACCCAGCACACCGTGGTGTTCGAGCAGGATGCCTGCGTCGACGGGTACGCGACCAGGTACCTGATCGACCTCACCCTGCCGCCGAAGGGCACGAAGTGCTGAATGCGGTTGTCGCGCAGAACTATTCAGTGCTCACGATTCAGACCAGCATCTCCGATTTCGGGATCTTCGGCATTTCGCTGGTGATGCGCTGCATGGTCCCCAGGAACGACGGCAGTAGTTCGGGGTAGACGATCGGCTTGCCGTTGTTCAGGACCGCGACGGAGATCGCCCGCTGTGGATCGGCCCAAGCGAGCATGTTGGTGAATCCGAGATGCCCGAAGGCGTACTGGGTGTCGAGTCCGTAGAGGCAGACAACGCGGGCCCCGAGCATGAGTCCGTAGGAGAAGCGGGTCGGATAGGCAAGGGAGAGGTCGATTTCCAGGTGGGACCGCTCGACCAGCGCCCGGCGGATGGTGTCGGTCTCGATCACCCGGACCCCGTCGAGTTCACCTCCGCACCGCATGATCTCGAAGAACCGGGACAGCTCGAACGCCGTCGTCACGGTGTTGGCCGCCGGCACGATCCCGGTGAGGAATCGGGGGTCGTTGGTCAGATGGACCAGCTTGTCCAGACCGACTCCCAGCGCGCGGCTGAGCATCGTGGAAAGCGGTGGGGCAGTGGGCGGTCCGGTGATGTAGTTGCGCGCGACGCTGCCGACGTCCTCGGCCGCCACCCCGTAGTTGGTCCAGTGGAAACCCAGGGGGTCGAGGAACTCTTCGGCCAACACCGTGCGGATGTCCTGGCCGGTGACGGCGTGCACGATCTCGCCGAGAATGAATCCACCCGAGACCGCATGGTAGGCCAGGTATTTTCCCGGCTTCGCGAACGGCTCGGCATCGGCCAGGATTTCGACCAGAAACTGGCGGTCGGCCAGGCGGTCCAGATCCAGGGCGCTGGAGGGCAGGTTGGGCACCCCGGCTCGGTGAGCCAACACCTGCCCGATTGTGATGCGATGCTTGCGGTTCTTCTCGTACCCCGGGATGTAGTCGGCGACGGGGTCCTCGAGCGTGAGCAGTCCGCGTTCGATCAGCTTGTGGACCACGAACGCGGTGATGGCCTTGGAGAGCGAGTAGACGCAGAACGGCGTCTGCACCGTGGCGGGGACCCGTGGGGTGTCCCTGCCGTCGCTGGGGCCGTTGCCGCTGGCATGACCGATCGCGCGGTTGAGAATCACCGCGCCGTGACGGCGGACGCAGACCTGCAGGGCCGGGTGCACACCGCTGCGGTACCAATCCCTGACCGATGACCAGATGGCCTCCACCTGACGGCTGGTGACGTCACCGGCCTCGGGCGGCTCCTCGGGTCCGATGTCGGTGATGGAGTCGAGGTCCTTGGTGACGTAGATGCGCCGCAGCGGGTCGGGTATGCCCAATGGCGGCCTGGGGAGTGGGGGGATCAGCGACGCCATGGCCGAATGCTATTCGCGGACCCGCGCCGATTCGCCGGAATCACCGTTGCGGGCCGGGCGGCAGCACGCCGGGGTGGACCACGATGAGCCGGGCCGGCCAATCGGTCCATTCTTTTCGCGAATTGCTGCCGGTACTGCTAGCTTACCGACCAGCACCGGCGGATTCCGTCGGGAAATCGCCGTTCGAACGGAGCCTCTGTGACCGGTTCACCTGCCGTGACGCAGTCCTCCTGGCAGCAGATTCCGCTCCCAGGCGCAGCCCTTGCCGTCATGGAAGCCGATCGTGAGCAACTGACGCTGCTGTTACGGGGACTCGCCTCCCGGCTGGATGAACTGGACCGGCGGCTGGCCGACCTGACGTGGCGCCGGCAGCGCCCGCATACCGGTGGCCGTTTCGGTGAAACATTTTGTGAGCGAACCGCTCTGGAGGCCGAGCGGGATCGCCTGACCGACCGGCTTGCCGTGCTTGCCCAGCGGCTCAATCTACTCGACCGCATACTTTTCGGAGCCGGCGACGACCACCCGCCCGCCTCGCTGGTGGGTACGTGCCCGTACTGCGGCTATCCCAGCCTCGGGTCGGGCCTGTGCGCCTTCTGCCGTCCCCACCTGGCCCGGTAAGCCCCCGCGCTTCTGCTACGCCGGCCCGATGCGCTCGGAGTCGTAGATCAGCAGCTGCCCGTTGACGGGAACCACGCTCAGCCAGCGATTCTCGGTATCCACCCGGCCGTCGCGAAGGACATAGCGGATCGTGGCGACCACGCTGGTGGCGTCCCGCGGGCTGACCGACAGCACCGACACAGAGTCGATCGTCGACCAGAAACCCAGATAGTCGTCGAGCCCATTGCGTTGCTGATAGTGGACGTCGAGTTTGTTCCACGCCCCGCGGGCATTGCCGGGCAGGTCGGCGTAGAAGCCGGTCACCAGATTCTTCATCGCGTCAAAGGTCACCGCCGCCGGCGCCGATGACGTCGTCGCGGTCGTCCTGGTGGTGGTCGGAACCGAGGACGTGAGCGGACGCGATGTCGACGTCGTCGCCGCCGAAGGCGTGGCCGGCTCGGGATGACGCGGCCACATCGCGAAGACCAGCGCACCCAGGATCGCGACGAGCGCCGCGGCGGCGACCAGCCACGGCCACCGCGACGGCGCGGCCTGCTCCGGCAAGGCCTCATCGATGCCGTCGGGCGAAAGATCGGCGGGAAGGTAGGCGGTGTTCTGCTGCCGGGGCACCGGCGCCGGATGGGCGGGCGGCGGCGGCGCCGGCCTCGGAATGGGCGGCGGCGCGGCGGCGGGGAGGGGACCGGCGGACGGGGCCGCGGCCGCACGCAGTGCGTCGGCGAACTCGGTGCAGGTCCGGAAGCGGTCCGCCGGGTTCTTCGACAACGCTTTGGCCAGAACGGAATCCAGCCGGCCCAAGGCCGGGCGGAAGTCCCCGAGCCGGGGCGGCGGGACGTTGAGGTGCTGGCCGATCACCACCGCGGCGTTCGAGGAGCCGAACATGGGTGAGCCGCTCAACAGGTGGTAGGCCGTCGCCGCCAGGCTGTACTGGTCGGCTCGTCCGTCGAGGCGCGCACCGGTGAGCTGTTCGGGCGAGGCGTAATTGACCGTTCCCACGGTGACGTTGGTGGCGGTCAGCCCACTGTTCTCACCGACGTCCCGGGCAATCCCGAAGTCCGCCAGCACGATTCGGCGCCGGCCCCGTTCGGGATTGGTCAGCAGGATGTTCTGCGGTTTGACGTCACGATGCAGCAGTCCCCGGGAGTGCGCGTAATCAAGGGCGTCGCCCACCGCCGACACGATGTCGACGACCTCCCACGGCGGCATGCCGTTGGGATAGTGCTCCCGCAGCAGACGTCCGGCATCCGGGCCGTCGATGAAGTCCATCGAGATCCACAGCTGCCCGTTGAAGTCACCCCGGTCGTGGATGCCGACGATATGCGGGTTGTACAGGCCGGCGACAAGTTCGGCCTCCCGGTTGAACCGCGCCCGGAACTCCGGGTCCGCCGACATCTGGGGCGGGAGGATCTTCAGCGCGTCCTGCCGCGGCAGCCGCGGATGCTGAACCAGGTAGACCTCACCCATGCCGCCGAAGCCCAGCGGCCGCAGAATCTGAAAGCCGGCGAACACGTCGCCATTAGCCAGCGGCATGGGACGAGATGGTACTCAGGCGACCACCTTCGGCTGTGGTGTTCAGTCCTCCGCGCCTTCGACGGGCCGTCGCAACGCGTCGCGGTCACCGAACAGCGGCCGGCGCACCTGCTGATGCCCGTGGACCCCTTCCGCGTAGGCCGTTTCCGCGTGCTGGGAGAAGTCCACGCCGCTGGTCTCGTCCTCGGCGCTGAGCCGGAAACCCATGAATCGCTCGATGACCTTGCCCAGGCCGTAGGTGACGGCGAACGCGTAGACCGCGACCACCACCATCGCCAGGACCTGCTTACCGAGTTGCCCGAGCCCGCCGCCGTACAGCAGGCCCTGAGGGCCTCCGGTCATCACCGCGGTGGCCAGAATCCCGATCAGCAGGACGCCGACCACGCCGCCGACGAAGTGCACGCCGACGACGTCGAGTGAGTCGTCGTAGTTGAGTTTGAACTTCACCCCGATGGCGAACGCACAGACCACGCCGGCTGCCAGACCGACCAGCGCGGCGCCCAAGGCGTTGACGGTGCCGCAGGACGGGGTGATGGCCACCAGTCCGGCGACGACGCCGGAAGCGGCGCCGAAGGTGGTGGGCTTACCGTCGCGGACCTGCTCGACCGTCAGCCATCCGAGCATCCCGAGGCAACCCGCGACCAGAGTGTTGAGGAACACCGCCGCCGCCACACCGTTGGCTGCCAGTGCCGAACCGGCGTTGAAGCCGAACCAGCCGAACCACAGCAGGCCCACGCCGAGAAGCACGAACGGCAGGTTGTGCGGGCGCATGGCCTCCACCTTGAAACCGATACGCGGGCCCAGGACCAGCGCAAGGGCCAAGGCCGATGCGCCCGAGACGATTTCGACGACGAGGCCACCGGCGTAGTCGAGCACGCCCATCTTGAACAGCCAGCCATCCGGACCCCAGACCCAATGGGCCACAACCGAATACACCAGGATCGACCACACCGGAACGAACACCATCCAGGCGGCGAACTTGGCGCGGTCGGCGATCGCCCCGCTGACCAGAGCGGCGGTGATGATGGCGAAGCTGAGTTGGAAGGTGGCGAAGAGCAGTTCCGGAACTGCGCCGTGCAGGGTGTCCGGGCCTATCCCCCGCATTCCCGCGTGGGCCAGGCCGCCGATGAATCCCCCGGCGGAACCTTCGGAGAAGGCCAGGCTGTAGCCCACGAGCAGCCATGCCACCGTGACCAGCGGAATGGAGATGAAGCTCATCATGATCATGTTGAGCACACCCGTGGTGCGCACCATCCCGCCGTAGAAGATCGCGAGTCCGGGCGTCATGAGCAGAACCAGGGCGGTGCTGGTCAGCAACCACGCGGTGGCGGCGGGATCAATGGCCACGATGATGACTCCTTCGGCTCACCGCCTTGGAGCCGGCTCCGTCGACGGTCGACGACGAGGATGTCGGCGCGGTGTTTCAGAAAAGCGGCGCGGGTGTTTCAGGCATGTTTCCGTGGCCGACGGGCCGTCACCACCCGAACGAGCCGGGGCCGCCCTTGAACGGCCCGACCACCCAGCTGGTGATCCATCCGCCGTAGAAGCCACCGGGCTGCGGAACGACGGTCTCGCCGTTGACGGTGCAGCGGTCGACATGGCCCGCCATGACGGCAACCGCGCCGGCGATGGGTTCGAAACCCGGTGTGGGCTGCGGATAGCTCCACGCCGCCTGCTGCGCGACCTTCGCCGCGGTGACCAGATCGAAGTACCGGGCCTGCCCCTTCCACTCGCACCAGGAGCTGCCGGGTGCGTCGCGCAGCACGGTCGGGGCGAACGCTGCTCGGGGCAGGTAGTAGGTGGGCGGGTGGCTGGTCTCCAGGACGCGCCAGGCGTCGTCCGTCGTGGCGATCAGCTCGCCGCCGAGCTCGATGGTGATTCGGCCGCTGAACGGCTCGAGTCGCGGCGGTCGCGGGTAGTCCCACACCGATTCCTGACCCGGACCGGGTTTCTCCGGTTGTGGACGCATCCGGCTGCTCAGACCACACCGCGCAGGCCGTCGGCGCCGAAGACGGGGGCCAGCATCGCCGACATATCGGGGCCGCGGCGAAGGCCGTGCCCTCCGTCGACGTTGATGACCTGTCCGGTGATCCAGCTCGCCGCGTCGCTCAACAGGAACATCGCCAGGTTCGCGATATCGGTGACCTCTCCGATCCGGGGCAGCGGAGTGCACTGCCGGTAGTCCTCGCTGACCTCCGGGGAATCGATGATCACCTGGACGAGGTCGGTGCGGATCAGTCCGGGGCGGATTCCGTTGACCCGCACCCAGGAGGGGCCCAGTTCGTCGGCGGCCAGCATCATCAGATGGTCCAGCGCGGACTTGGTCACCCCGTAGGCCCCGAACCAGCGGTGCACGTTGCTCGCGGCGATCGAGGAGATGCCGACGAAGGAACCGCCGCCGGCCCGGACCAGCTCGCGCGCGGCGTGTTTGAGGACGTACATGGTCCCGTTGACGTTGAGGTCGACGGTGCGCCGCCAGGCCTCGGAGTCGATCTGGGTGATGGGGCCGATGGTCTGCGAGCCACCCGCGCAGTGCACGACTCCGTGCAGGCGTCCGTTCCAGGCGGTGGCCGCCTCGATCACCCGGGCCACCTGGTCCTCGACGGTGACGTCGGCGGATTCGAAGCGGACCGCGCCGATCACACCGGCCATCTCCTCAGCGGCCGCCGCGAGACGGTCGGCGCTGCGGCCGACGATCATGACGTGGGCGCCGGCGCGGGCGAGGCCTTCCGCCACGCCTTTCCCGATTCCGCTGCCGCCACCGGTCACCAGGTAGGTCCGGTCTGCGAGATCGAGCTGCATGGCAATCATCCTTGCGTTGTCAAGAATTCGCGGTTCTGGGCACCCGCGATTCACACTAGTATCGGCTGTAACGCCTTCGTCACAGCCCGCGACAGTAGAGATTGACCTGCTACTGCACCCGGATGACGGGGGCAGCCCATCAACAGAAAGCACGATCATGGCTACCCTTACCACCCGCACCAACCGCGTGCTGGTCGCCTGCGGCTTCGCCGTCGCCATGGCTGCGGCGCCGATCGTGGTCGCCCTGTCCGCCCCGGCCACCCCCAACGGTCCGGCCCTCGCCGAGTGCCCGTCCACCGAGATCCTGGACCCGGTCAGCGGCGCCTGCCAGCCCGTTCAGGACGTTACCCCGCCCACGCAGAACCCGCTCAATCCGGAGAACAGCCAGCTTGCGCCCGGTGCGCTCACCGAAGGCACCGGGGGCAACGTCGGACAACTTCCCGAGGTGAACGGTATCCCCTGCAACGGCGGCAACACGGGGTTGTGCATCGGCCTGGAGCAGAGTGAGGGTGGCGGCAGCAACGTCGGTCTCCCCAAGCCCCCCGTCGGGGTCCAGCCGTAACGACTGTGGCACTCATGCGCCGGGTGCTGACCGTCGGTGTGCTGACCGCCGGGGTGATGCTGGGTATCGCCCCGGCGGCGCGCGCCCTGCCGCCGCCTGATCCCGATCCGGTGGTGCCGACGCCCGATCTGACGGTGCCGGCAGTAGCCGCACCCGGTTCTCCGGTCGTCGAGTCGGGAGCCACCGGCTGCCAGGACGGCCAGGCGATGCAGAACGGCAACTGCGTGCCCGCGATGTCCGCGGTGCCGAGCACCGCCGGTGGCGGCGCGGACGACCCAGTGCCGATACGCGTGACCGACACCCAGACCTCGACCTTCACCACCGGTATCGGAGCCGACCTGGTTCCCACCCTGAACGGCACACCGTGCACGGGGTACTGGTCGTCGATGGCCTGCGACGCCGCGGGCGACGTGCCGGCGGTCCAACCCCGCTCGACGCTGTCCACCAGCCCCTGACCGCCACCCGCCGCGGCCGGTCCTGACCTAAGGTTGTGTTATGCCTGCGAAAACCAACCCTGCGGATATCGACGACGTGGAGCCGCTGGCCGACAGTACGGCGCGGCAGGCACGTCGCGTCGTCGCCGCCTACGCCACCGACGCCGACGAGTGCCGCGTGTTCCTGTCCATGCTCGGCATTGGACCCTCAAAGCTCGAGGCCTAGGTGGCCGGCGGAGACGCCGGATCACCCACCGTGTCCGGGAACTCCGACTTCGTGGTGGTGGCCAACCGGCTGCCGATCGATATGGAACGTCTGCCCGACGGCACCACCAGGTGGAAGCGCAGTCCGGGCGGACTCGTCACCGCGCTCGAACCCCTGCTGCGCAAACAGCGCGGAGCCTGGATCGGGTGGTCCGGTGTCGTCGACGGCCCGGAGGATCCGATCACCGAGGACGGGCTGCAGTTGTACCCGGTCCGGCTGAGCGCCGAGGACGTCACGGAGTACTACGAGGGATTCTCCAACGCCACCTTGTGGCCGCTCTACCACGATGTGATCGTCAAGCCGATTTACCACCGCGGGTGGTGGAACCGCTATGTCGAGGTCAATCGCCGGTTCGCCGAGGCCACTTCGCGTGCGGCCGCACCGGGCGCCACGGTCTGGGTGCAGGACTACCAGTTGCAGCTGGTGCCGAAGATGCTGCGGGAGATGCGCCCGGACCTGACCATCGGCTTCTTTCTGCACATCCCCTTTCCGCCGGTGGAGCTGTTCATGCAGATGCCGTGGCGGGCGGAGATCATCGACGGGCTGCTCGGCGCCGATCTGGTGGGCTTCCACCTCGCCGGCGGCGCACAGAACTTCCTCTACCTCTCCCGACAGCTGGCCGGCGCCGAGACCACCCGCGCGTCGGTGGGCGTGCGGTCCCGGTTCGGCGAGGTCTGGCTGGGCGGCCGGACCATCAAGGTGGGCGCCTTTCCCATCTCCATCGACTCCGCGGATCTCGACGGCATGGGCCGCAACCGCGAGATCCGGCGGCGCGCCAAGCAGATTCGAGCGGAGCTGGGCAGTCCCCGCAAGCTACTGCTGGGCGTCGACCGGCTGGACTACACCAAGGGCATCGATGTTCGGCTCAAAGCCTTTTCCGAACTGCTCGCCGAAGGCCGGATCAAGGGCGATGACACCGTTCTGGTGCAGTTGGCCACACCCAGCCGGGAGCGGGTCGACAGCTACCGGATCCTGCGCAATGAGGTCGAGCAGCAGGTGGGCCATATCAACGGCGAGTACGGCGAGGTCGGCCATCCGGTTGTGCACTATCTGCATCGGCCGGTGCCCCGCGACGAATTGATCGCCTATTTCGTCGCCGCCGACGTCATGCTGGTCACGCCCCTGCGGGACGGCATGAACCTGGTGGCCAAGGAGTATGTGGCGTGCCGCAGCGACCTGGGCGGCGCGCTGGTCCTCAGCGAATTCACCGGCGCCGCAGCCGAATTGCGACGCGCCTACCAGACCAATCCGCATGACCTCGAGGGCGTGAAGGACGCCATCGAAGCGGCCCTCAACCAGACACCCGAGGAGGGACGGGCGCGGATGCGTGCGATGCGACGCCAGGTGCTGACCTACGACGTCGACCGGTGGGCCCGGTCGTTCCTCGAGACGCTGGCGGCCACGAAGAGCTAGGCGGGAGACCGTCGCGACAACCCGCTAATCGCCCATCAGACCGATGACCCCGAAACTCTTCTCCGGGTCGCGGTCGGCGAAATAGTCGTGCATCGCCGCGCCGAGATCGGCTGGGTCCCAGGCGTCGCCGTCGGCGTGGAACCGGTGCTCGGCGGTCGGCGCGGCCACCAGTGTGACCGTGGGGCCGTAGACGATGAAAACCTGACCGTTGACATCCACCGCGGCTGGCGACGCCAGAAAGCGCACCAGGCTGACCACGTGCTCGGGCGACAGCGGGTCGATCTGACCCTCCACCAATTCCGGGGCATCACCGAACACATCGGCTGTCATCGCCGTGCGGGCGCGAGGGCAGATCGCATTGGCGCGAACTCCGAAGCGCCCCAACGCTTTCGCGGCGGTCAGCGTGAGCGCGGTAATGCCGGCTTTGGCGGCGCCGTAGTTGGCCTGCCCGGCCGGACCGGAGAGCCCCGCCTCCGAGGATGTATTGATGATCCGCCCGTAAACCGAGCCGCCGGCGTCCTTGGCCTTGGCCCGCCAGTACGCCGCGGCGTTGCGGGTCAGCAGGAAGTGCCCGCGGAGGTGAACCGCGATGACGGCGTCCCAGTCCTCGTCGGTCATGTTGAACAGCATCCGGTCACGCGTGATTCCGGCGTTGTTCACGACGATGTCCAACCCGCCGAGACCGTCGGCGCAGGAGATGATCTCGTCGGCGGTAGAACGCCGACTGATGTCTCCGGTGACGGCGACCGCCTTGCGGCCGGTGGCGGCGATCTCGTCCATCACGTCCGAGGAGTCCATGGCCTTCGGCATGTCGTTGACGATGACGTCGGCGCCGGACCGGGCCAGGCCGACGGCCTCGGCGCGGCCGAGTCCCGCTGCCGCTCCGGTCACGACGGCTACCCGTCCGGACAGATCGGTCAGTCCGGCCTGATGTGCAGACAACGAATGCCTCTAGTCTTTGCGGCTCAGCGCGGCGCGAGGGCACTCGGCGATCGCCTGTTCGGCGCGCTCCTCAGCGTCAGCCGGAATGGGATCGGCGGTGACCATCACGTAGTCGTCGTCGTCGAGTTTGAACAGTTCAGGATCGATTCCCACGCAGATGGCATTACCTTCGCAGCGATCACGGTCGACGACGACGCGCATGACAACCTCCTAGTCCGACGGTCGGTGTATCGGTGAATCACGATACGTCCATTACCGCAGTCTAACGGCGCTGGACCCTCAGACTAGAACGTGTTACAACCGTGGGAGGTGGCGGGTCTGCCGCCGAATCACAGCGGAGGTCGCAGCGGATGCGGATCAGTTACACACCCGAGCAGGAGGAGTTACGCCGCGAACTGCGGGCGTACTTCGGACGGCTCATGACACCCGAGCGCCACGAGGCGCTGACCTCCACCGCCGGGGGCGAGATCGGCGTCGGCAACATCTATCGCGAAACCGTCTCGCAGATGGGCCGCGACGGGTGGCTGGCGCTGGGCTGGCCCGAAGAGTACGGCGGCCAGGCCCGCTCGACGATGGACCAGCTGATCTTCACCGACGAGGCGGCCATCGCCGGGGCGCCGGTTCCGTTCCTGACGATCAACAGTGTGGCGCCGACGATCATGGCCTACGGCACCGACGAGCAGAAGAAGTTCTATCTGCCGAAGATCGCCGCCGGCGATATCCACTTCTCGATCGGCTACTCCGAGCCGGAGGCCGGGACCGATCTGGCGAACCTGCGCACCTCCGCGGTCCGCGACGGCGACGACTACGTGATCAACGGCCAGAAGATGTGGACCAGTCTGATCCAGTACGCCGACTACGTCTGGCTGGCGGTGCGCACCAACACCGAGGCCAAGAAGCACCGCGGGATCTCCGTGCTGATCGTGCCGACCTCCGCCGAGGGATTCTCCTGGACCCCGGTGCACACCATGGCCGGCCCCGGCACCAGCGCGACCTACTACTCCGACGTGCGGGTCCCGGTCGGCAACCGCGTCGGCGAGGAGAACGGCGGCTGGAAGCTGGTCACCAACCAGCTCAACCACGAACGGGTCGCCCTGGTCTCCGCGCAGCCGATCTTCACCGCACTGACCCAGGTCCGGGAGTGGGCGCAGAACACCAAGGACGCCCACGGCGAGCGGCTGATCGACTCGCAGTGGGTCCAGCTCAACCTTGCCCGGGTGCACGCCAAGGCCGAGTACCTCAAGCTGATCAACTGGGAACTGGCGTCCGCCCAGGCTGCCGCGCCGTCGCCGGCCGACGCCTCGGCAGCCAAGGTGTTCGGCACCGAACTGGCTACCGAGGCCTACCGGTTGCTCATGGAGATCCTCGGGCCGTCGGCGACATTGCGCCAGGATTCAACCGGGGCGCTGCTGCGAGGCCGGGTGGAGCGGATGCACCGGGCGGCGCTGATTCTGACTTTCGGCGGCGGCACCAACGAGGTGCAGCGCGACATCATCGGCATGGTGGCCATGGGCCTGCCCCGGAACCGCTGAGCAGGAGACGAACATGGATTTCACCAGAACTGAAGCGGCCCAAGATCTTTTGGGCCTGGTCGGGACAATCGTCGATGCGGTGTGCACCCCGGAACATCAGCGCCGGCTCGATGATCTCGACCAACGACTCGACACAACTCTGTGGCGCAAGCTGATCGACGCGGACATCCTGTCCACCGCAGCACCCGAGTCGGTCGGCGGCGGCGGGTTCGGGGTCTTGGAGCAGACCGCCATCCTCACCGGACTCGGCAGGCAACTGGCTGCTGTGCCGTACCTGGAATCAGTGGTGCTCGGTGCGGGGGCCCTGGCCCGGTTCGGCTCAGCAGAGCTCCAAACGCATTGGGCGGCAACGGCAGTCGCGGGCGACAAGGTGCTGACTGTCGCCCTCGATGGCGAGCTCGGCGAGGCACCGGTGCAGGCGACCTCCGCCGGTGGAGGGTTCCGGTTGACCGGTTCGCGCACCCAGGTGCCCTTCGGTCCGGTGGCCGACGCATTCCTGGTTCCCGCCGAAATCGATTCGGGCGTGACGGTTTTCCTGGTGAGCCCGGCTGATCCCGGAGTGTCGGTGGCGCCCTTGCAGACCACCGGCCTCAACAGTTCCGGACATCTCGGTCTCGCCGGGGTCGAGGTCGGCCCGGACCGCGTGGTCGGCGGTGCCGAGGTGCTGAACTGGCTGCGCACGCATCGCGCCGTCGGCCTGACGGCCTATCAACTCGGCGTGCTGCAGCGGGCGTTGGAGCTCACCGCCGAATACGCCCGTACACGTGAGCAGTTCGACCGGCCGATCGGCAGCTTCCAGGCCGTTGCCCAGCGCCTGGCCGAAGGCTACATCGACCTGCAGGGACTGCGGCTGACCTTGCAGCAGGCCTCGTGGCGGCTGTCCGAGGATCTGCCGTGCGATGTCGAGGTCGCGACGGCGGCGTTCTGGGCCGCCGACGCCGGACACCGCATCGCCCACACCGCCGTGCACGTCCACGGCGGTGTGGGCATCGACATGGACCATCCGGTGCACCGGTACTTCATCACCGCCAAGGAGACCGAATTCGCCCTCGGGGGGGCGACCGCCCAGCTGCGGGTGATCGGCCGGGAACTGGCCGACACCCCTGCCTGATTCGGTGCTACCCCCCGGGAGGCCTGATTCGGTGCTAACCACCGTCACCCAGCTGCTGGGTCCGCTGGCCGAGGTCGACGACCGAGGCGTCCGTTCCGTCGACGGCCCGATGGTGACGTGGCGGCAGCACACCCAGGACGCCGCAGACCTCGCGGCGATGCTGCATTCCCGGCTGGACCCGGACCGGCCCCCGCACGTCGGTGTGTTGCTGGGCAACACTCCCTTGTTCTCGGCCCTCCTGGTTGCCGCAGGTTTGAGCGGCGTCGTACCCGTCGGGCTCAACCCGACCCGCCGCGGCGACGCGCTGTGCCGCGACATCGTGCATGCGGACTGCCAACTGGTGCTCACCGACACGGCGTTGGATTCCTTTGGCGCGGGGGCCATTCCGGACCGAACCCCGGTCCTTGACGTTACCGTGCCCGCGTGGGCGGAGGAACTCGACAGCTTCGCCGGCTCGCCCGTGCGCTTCGCCGACACCGGGGCCGACGACCTCTTCATGCTGATCTTCACGTCGGGAACCAGTGGCGACCCGAAGGCGGTGCGCTGCACCCACGAGAAGGTGGCGGTCCCGGGAGTGATGCTGGCGCAACGGTTCGGCCTGACCACCGACGACGTCTTCTATCTGTCCATGCCGCTGTTCCACTCCAACGCCGTCATGGCGGGGTGGGCCCCCGCGGTTGCGGCTGGCGGGTCAATCATGTTGCGGCGCAGGTTCTCCGCGTCGTCGTTCATCGACGACGCCCGGCGGTTCGGCGCCACGTACGCCAACTACGTCGGCAAGCCGATGTCCTACATCCTCGCGACGCCACCGCGGGCCGACGACAGCGACAACTCACTGCGGATCATGTACGGCAACGAGGCCGCACCGCGCGACATCGGCCGCTTCGCCGCGCGGTTCGGCGTGTCCGTGGTCGACGGATTCGGCTCTACCGAGGGCGGGATCGGCATCGCCCGAACCCCTGACACCCCGGAAGGCTCACTGGGCCCGCTGCCCGGGGAACTGGGCATCATCGACATCGAGACCGGCGAACCGTGCCTGCCCGGGGTCGTCGGCGAACTGGTGAATCTCCAAGGGCCGGGCCAGTTCCGCGGCTACTACAAGGATCCGGATGCCGACGCCGAACGCCTGGCCGGCGGCGTCTACCACAGCGGCGACCTCGCCTACCGGGACGACGACGGCTTCGTCTATTTCGCCGGGCGGCTCGGTGACTGGATGCGCGTCGACGGCGAGAACCTGGGTACGGCACCGATCGAACGTGTCCTGGTCCGCTATCCCGGTGTAGTCGAGGCGGCGGTATACGGCATCCCCGACCCCGATGTCGGTGACCGCGTGATGGCCGCCCTGGTGCTCGGAGATGACAAGCGAGTCAGGGAGTTCGACCCGGAGGCCTTCCGTGACTTCCTGGCCGGCCAGGCCGACCTCGGCCCCAAACAGTGGCCGTCGTTCGTGCGGGTGGCCACCAGCCTGCCGCGCACCGAGACGTTCAAGGTCATCAAGCGGCGACTCTCGGCCGAGGGACTCGACTGCGCCGACCCGGTGTTCGCGATTCCCCGGCGGGGCTCCTAGGTCCGGCCCGCTAGCCGGCGAGCGAAGGCATGACCGCCTCGATCAGGTGCGGCCCCGACTCGGCGAACGACCACGCCAACGCATCGGCGAGTTCCTCGGCCGTGCCGACCCGTCGGGCCGGGACCCCCATGCCCTCGGCGATCTGCACGAAATCCAATGTGGGCCTGGTCAAGTCGAGGAGCGATTCGGCGCTGGGGCCGGGTGGATGATCCGGCGCTGAGGCTCCGACCCGCTGCAGCTCGACACGCAGAATGTCGTAGGCGTGGTTGGCGTAGACGACCGTAGTGATGTCGAGGCGTTCCCGAGCGTGGGTCCACAGTGCTGAGATCGTGTACATGGCCGACCCGTCGGACTCCAGGCAGAGCACCGGCCGGTCGGGTTCGGCCAGCGCGGCGCCGATGGCCACCGGCAGCCCGTACCCGATCGCACCGCCGGTGAGGGTCAGCCAGTCGTGCGCGGGTGCGCCCGCGGTTGCCTGCGGCAGCAGGAACCCCGAGGTGTTGGACTCGTCGACGACGATCGCCCGTTCGGGCAGCAGCGCTCCGATGACATCGGCGGAGGTCTGCACCGTCAGCGGGCCGGAGAGCAGCTCCGGCCGAGCCGCGGGCGCGGTCGCCGCGACGGTGTCTGGCGCCAGCCGGTTGGCAAGGGCGTGTAGCACCGAAGCTGCGCCCACGGGACCCGACAGCGTGTGGACGGTGCAGCCCGCCGGCACCAGATCACTGGGCTTGCCGGGGTAGCCGAAGAAGGTCACCGGGGACGCCGCGCCGGCGAGGATGAGGTGCTCCGTTCCGCTGAGCTGTGCGGCGGCCGCCTCCCCGAAATAGGCGATGCGCTCCACCGCAGGGATGCCGGCCCCGCGTTCCAGCCGGGTCGGGAAGGTCTCGCAGAACAACCGGGTGCCGTACTTCTGCGCCAGCCGGGCCGCCGCGGTGAGCCCGGGCTCGCGGGTCGCGTCACCGCCGATGAGGACCACCGTCGCCGGGCCGGACGCCATTGCAATCTCGACGCCGTCCGGGACGGATGGGATCGAACGGGGCTGGGGTACAGAGGATCCGGCCGGGTGGGCGCCCTCCGACCATGACACGTCAGCCGGCAGGATGAGCGTGGCGATCCGCTGCTCGGCGCGCGCGAAGGCGATGGTCGTCGCGGCGTCCTCGGCCACAGCAGCGGTCTCCGTACTGCGCTTGACCACTCCGGAGACCGTGCCGGCGACCGACTCGATGTCCGACTCCAGGGGGGCGTCGTACTTCTTGTGATAGGTCGCGTGGTCGCCGATCACCACCATCATCGGAACGCGCGCACGCCGCGCGTTGTGCAGATTGGCCAGACCGTTGCCCAGGCCCGGACCCAGGTGCAGCAGCACCGCGGCCGGATCCCCGGACATCCGGGCGTATCCGTCGGCGGCGCCGGTGGCGACGCCCTCGAAAAGCGTGAGGACGCCACGCATCTCGGGGACCGTGTCGAGTGCGGCGACGAAGTGCATCTCCGACGTTCCCGGGTTGGCGAAACACAGGCGCACGCCGTTGTCGACCATCGTGGTGATGAGTGCCTGGGCTCCGTTCACGCGACTGACTTTAGCCGCCCGGGCATCGCGGATCGCCGAGCCGCGATCACCAGGCCGATCCAGGCAGTCGCGACGACGGCAAAGCCGAGAACACCGTCGATCCGCAACCCCTGCGCCAATTGCCGGATCTGCTCGGCATCCACTCCCGCTGCGCCTCGGCTGACGGTGACCGCAGTGATCACACTGGTGCCCAGGACAACGACCCCGAGACCTGATCCGATCGCACTGGCGGCGCCCCGGATGGCCGACATGGGCCCGGACTTCCCCGGCGGGGAGAAGGACATCACGTCAGCGGTGACGACCGTGATCGCCGCGAAGGCCGCGGTGTTGAAGGCAACCGCGCACAGCACCAGGTACCAGGCGGGCGTGCCCGGCGTCATCGCGCCCAGGGGCAGCATTGAGAGAGCGAGTACGAGCAGCAGAATCCGGCCGGCTCTCCCCTCACCCCAGCGCCGGATGGCCTTGGCGGCTAGGACTTTCGCCCCCACGACGGCACCGGCCTGCGCCGGGATGACGGCGATGGATGCCTTCAGCGGGGACATGTCGTACATGTACTCGAGCGCGATGATGACGAAGGTCAGGGTCCCCACGAGCGAGATGACCATGACGCCGAGCAGCAGCACGCGGATGAGCCCTCCGCGCATCGGCTCGAAGGAGAAACTGGGGGACACCAATGTGCGAAACCGCGCAGTGAAGGCGATGCTGGCCGCGATCAGGACTGCGAGTGCGCCGAGTGCGCCGGGCGTCATCAGTCCCCTGCGTCCGATGGAGTCGAGAAAACGCACCAGGGCCGCCAGCGAGATCCCCGCCAGCAGCAGAGTCAGCCACTCGCCCAATGGGCGGGACTCGCTCACGCGTCTGATCAGGAATCCGACCACCCCCGCCATCACCAGCCCGGCAGACGCCCAGATCACCGGAACCAGCCGCCAATTGACCACATTGAGCAGTCCGGCCGTGAGCTCCGGGAAACTGATGAGAGCCAAGGGATAGACCATCCCGAAGGTGGTGAAGGCCGATACCCGCGCATCCCCGTCCGGGAAGGTTTCCTGGAGCAGGCCGAGACCGACGATCTGGATGGCGGTCGCGGCGCCGCCACACAGTGCCAGCCCACCGATGGCCCCGACGGTCTCCTGAGCACCTGTCAGCACCAGGCCGCCGACAGCGAAGAGCGCGCTCAGGAGCAGCATCATGCGCCGGTGGCCCAGCCGATCACCGGCCTGCCCGGCAAGGAAAATCACCGTCAGCGAGGCGATGCTGGGGACTGCGAGCACCGCCTCGACCGCAGCGTCGCTGATTCCCAGGTCTTCCGACATCGGCTCGATGAGGAACGCCAGTCCCGCTGAAACGAGGAATGTCAGCCCGACGGATATGCAGATCGCCAGGATCACCCGACGTTGCTCCGGGTTCACGCACCGCGTCCCTGCAGCGCGGTGAAGACACGCAGTGCGTTGCCCTGGAGATAGGCGGCCAAGGTGTCTTCGGAGAGACCCAACTCGCCGATTCCCTCCAGGCAGTGTGAATGCCCGATCATCGGAAAGTTGCTGCCGAAGAGTACTTTTCGGCTCCCGGTGTTCGTCTTCATGAAGGCCACCAGCTCGGCGGGAAGCCGACGGGTGGTGTAGGCAGAGGTGTCGATGTAGACGTTCTCGTGCTTGCGGGCAACCGCGATCATCTCCTCGGTCCACGGATAGCCGACGTGCCCGCACACGATCGTCAATTCCGGCAAGTCGATCGCAACCTGGTCGATATAGGGAATCGGCCTGCCCGTCTCCGACGGACGCAGCGGACCGGTGTGCCCGACCTGGGTGCAGAACGGAACGCCGAGTTCGACGCACTCGGCATAGAGCGGGTAGTAGCGGCGGTCGGTCGGCGCGGCGTTCCACAGCCACGGCAGTAGGCGCAGGCCCACGAACCCGTCGTCGCGGACCCTTCGGCGGAGCTCGCGAACCGCCTGCATCGGCCGGTCGAGGTCGACGGTGGCCACCCCGGCGAACCGGGTCGGGTAACGCCGAACCCACTGCACCACTTGATCATTGGAGATCAGGTCATGGCCGTGCGGGCCACGCCACGCGGTGAGCAACGCGAGGTCGACGCCGGCTGCGTCCATGGACGCGATGGTCGCCTCCAACGGAGGATCCTCATCGGGAATCTGGCCGCCGGTCCAACGCAGCAGCGAGGCGAACATCTCGAAGGACAGGAAGCGGCGCGTCGGGTGCTGAATCCACACGTCGATCGTCATCGCGTCGACTTTAGACGGGGCGACTCCCCCGGCTGTCCCGAATCCGTTGCAGACCAGCTGCGCAGTGCAGTAGCGCATTACTGCACAGCGGACGGCGCGCGTCACCGATGCACGGTCGAATCACAAACCCGCCAACGCCGCCCAGTCGACGTCACGCGGAAAGCACACCGGCACAGCCAGTCACGCGGCCGCCCGTTCACGGCCGGAGTGACAGACCTCAGACCAACGCGCGGGCCCCGTCGGTATGGCCTTCGAAGCCGAGTGATTCCGCCATCGAGAGGTAGCGGGTGGCCAGGTCCCGGAAGGTGGCGTCGTCACCGTGGGCACGGGCCAGCAGCGCCCGCAACCGCAGCAGCGTGATCGCGCGCATCGCCGAGCCGTCCTCTACCCACCGGACGAACAGCCGGTCGGTCGCCGCCCGAGCCTCGGTCAGGTCGTCCCGAGTGCCGCGACTCAGGATTGTCTCCACCAGAACGCCGGTGGCCCAGGCGCCGTAGAACAGGTCTTCTGCCGTGTGCATCTGGTCGACGGCCCGGCGCATCACCGGTATGGCCGCATCGCGGTCACCGAGTCTGGCGGTTTCCCGGGCGGCCCACACGTCGGTGACCGGGATGAGAAACAGGCCGCGTTTGCGCAACCAGATGGCCCGGGTCTGCATCATCAATTCGAGCCCTCGGTCGCGGTCGGCCGCCGAGTCGCGGTTCAGCAGCGCGACCGCCAAGGTGTAGCCGGACAGGCCCATCGCCCGATCGCTGGTGGCTCGCTGTGCGACCCGCAGCGCTTCCTCTCCCACACCCACGATGGTGTCGGTAGCCCGAAGCACCCCGTACTGCATCGCGAACCCGTAGGTCCACGCGACCGCACCGGCGAGAGTTTCGGCGTTGCTGCATTGCGCCATCGCGACGGCGTCGCGGAGGTCCTGTCGCCATTCGGGGTGACCAAACCACCACCGCGCCGTGCCACGCCATGCCAACGCGATCGCCAACGGTGATCCCAGGCCGAAGCCGGCGCCCTTGCCGGGGTCACCGGCCGCCAGGTCGATAACGGTCTGCGACCACCGCAAGATCTCGCCGAATTCCCCCGCGCACAGCCAATTGACGAACGCCATCGGCACCAATGCCATCGACCGGGTGAGATCGCCGATCGACTCGAGCAACTCCATCTGTTCGGATGCCAATTCCGCGCCCTCACGCGAGCGCCCGGCATAGACCAACTCGGTGGCCAGCGCGCTCATGCCGATGGCCAGCGAGACCTTGTCCCCGGCTACGTTGCACAGCTTTCGAAGTTCCTCGAAGCGATGCCTGCTGTCCTGGACTTCGCGGGCCTGCCAGTCGGTCGCGCACAACATGGTGCGGGGGGCGATACGCATCGCCAGATGGTCGGGGTCATCGTCGGGCACCGCATCGGCGATGCGGCGGGCCCGGTCCCAGCTGACGCGGGCGGCGGCGAGATCGCGGTTGGCGGACCACGTGCCGGCGCGCATGTGCCACTCATAGGCCTCGCGCAGTTGACGCGCTGCTTCAAGGTGTTCGGCGATCAGCGCCGCGTTCTCGTCCTCCGACCCGGCGGCACGCTCCCGAATCGCGTCGGCCAGGCGCCGATGCGACTCGGCACGAGCGGCGTTCAGCTGAGACTCGTAGGCCACCGCGCGGATCAGCGGGTGCGCGAACGCATACTCGCCGTTCGGCGCCGAGCCCACCTCGTCGATCAGCTCCGTGTCCAACAACTCCTGTAGGGCCACATCGATGCCCAGCGCGACGAGCAGCTCGGCTTGGAAGCGGACTCCGATCACCGACGCCGTGTTCAGGGTCCGCCTGGCCGGTGCACTCAGCCGGTCGATGCGCGCGGCGATCGCTGCCTGCACCGTGGCCGGCACGGTCACATCGGCGGCGTCGGCCGAACACGAATAGCCGCCTCGCTCACCGATCAGCACCCCGCGCTGCACCAGGTCGCGCACCATCTCCTCGACGAAGAACGGGTTCCCGGCGGCCCGCTCGGCGATCAGCGCCTCCAGCTCACCTACCGATGGGTCCGACCCCAGTAACTCGGTCAGCAGCGCATCTATCTGCGAATCACCCAGTGGGGCAAGAGCTATGGTCTGCGCATCAGCCACTCTCAGCAGCGCCCCCTCGTACTCCGGGCGGGATGTGATCAGCACAGTCGATGCTGTACGAGGAATCACCTGCAGGAAGTCAGTGAGCATCGACTCACTGACCGTGTCGATCCAATGCGCGTCCTCGATGATGAACAGCGCCGGTTCGGCGCGGGCCAGCGCCCTGCTGTTGACCAGTTCGGTCAACCGGCGCCGGCGCACCTCCGGGTCCATCTGGGGCAGCGGCGCATTCGGGTCGGCGATGCCCAGCAGGTCGTCGAGGAGCAGCAGATCCTGCTGGTCGGCATGCGGGCTCTGCTCGCGCACTGCAGCGCGGGCTGCCTGACTGTCGAGACCGGCGACGCCGCTGGCTGCTCGCAACAGCCTCGTGACAGCATGGAACGGAACGTCACGGGCGTGCGACTCGCAGAATCCCCAGTAGACGCTCACCCCGCGACCGGCAGCGAGGGCCGCGACCTCCCGCGCCAACCGGGTCTTGCCGATGCCCGGTGGCCCAACCACATTCACCACCCCGCCGTGCCGACCGCGGGCGCGCTCCAGCGTCGCGTCGAGAGCCGCCATCTCCCGGCGCCGGCCGACCAGGCTCGCTTCGGGCCGCCCCAGCTGCGCATCCCGCTGGCAGATGCCCATCACGCGATGCGCGAGCACCGGGTCGTCGGACCCCTTGATACACACCAACTCCGGTTGGGCCAATTGCACGACGTGCTCGACCAGACGCGCGGTGGCCTCCGACACCAACACCCCGCCGGGAGGCGCCGCCGATTCCATCCGCTGGGCGAACCCGACCGTCTCGCCGGTCGCGGCATATCTCGGCAGCCCGGGCCCCAGCTCACCGGCGATGACCCGACCAGAGTTCACTCCCACCCGAAGCCGCAGAGCGACACCGTCGCGACGGGACACCTCGGCCGCCAGCCGGCCGATCTCCTCCTGGATCGCAACGGCGGCAAGGCATGCCCGAAAAGCATGGTCTTCCAGAGCGATTGGAGCGCCGAAAATCGCCATCACGCCGTCGCCGTTGTACTCCACCGTTGCGCCGTAGCGCTGCGCCACCGCCGCCGAGCGTTCCACGACGTCGGTCATGATGTCGCGGAGCCGCTCCATGTCCAGCGTGGCCGCGATGTCCATCGACCGCACGACGTCGGCGAAAAGGACCGTCACCTGTTTGTACTCAGCCGACCGGGTTACCGGGGCCAGCCGCGCACCGCACGCGCTGCAGAACTCGGCCGACGAAGTGGAATGCGTGCCGCACGCACGGCAGGCCAGCCCCGGGGCGGTCCCACCACCCTGGCCGGCAACCACGCACTCATCGTCGCACGTCAGCTGTCGCGAATGTCGTCCAGTTTGCGCGTCGCCGTCTCGAAGCCCGACACCAACTCGGCGATGATGTCGGCCACCGGACGGACCTCATTCATCCGGCCCACGATCTGCCCGACGGGCATCGCCACCGCGCCGGGGTCGTGCGACTGGCTCATCCGCTGATGCGCCTCGGCCACAAGGACGTTCTGCAAGGGCATCGGCAGTGGCTCGGGAGCGCCCTCCGCGTCCCAGGCATCGGTCCACCGGCTCTTGAGCAGCCGGGCCGGCTTGCCGGAGTAAATCCGGCGTCGCACCGTGTCGCTGGAGGTCGCGGCCAGCAGCGCCTGCTGGATCACCGACGGGCCGTCGGCGGGCCGGACACCGAGGTCGTATTCGGCAGCGGTCAGGAAGGCCGAACCCATCCACACCCCGGAGGCGCCGAGGGCCAGCGCGGCGGCGACCTGACGCCCGGACCCGATGCCACCGGCCGCCAGGACCGGGGTGTCGCCGATGGCGTCGACCACCTCGGGCACCAGCACCATGGAGGCGATCTCACCGGTATGGCCACCGGCCTCGTAGCCCTGTGCGACGACGATGTCCACGCCGTTGCCGACATGCCGACGGGCGTGCGCCGCGGTCCCGGCCAGCGCCACCAGCGGCACCCCGACGGAGTGGGCCTGCTCAATGACGTCGGCGGGCGGTGAGCCAAGGGCGTTGGCGATCAAGCTGATTCGATGACCAAGCGCAACGTCGACATGCGACCGGGCCACCGAGTGCAGCCACCCCAGCACGCCTTCGTTGCCGGCGCTGTCCTCGGGCAGTGGCGGAACGCCCAGATCGGCCAGCGTCTTGGCGACGAACTCCCGGTGGGTCTGCGGGATCAGCTTGCCGATGTCGACCGACGTTCCCTCGGTCGGCACTTTCGCGGGCATCACCACGTCGACCCCGTAGGGCTTGCCGTCGGTGTTGGCGTCCATCCAGTTCAGCACCGACTCGAGTTCGTCGGGCTGATTGAAACGCACGCAACCCAGCACGCCCATGCCGCCGGCGCGGGTGACCGCGGCGGCCACCTTTTCCGAGGGGGTGAAGACGAAGATCGGGTAGTCGATGTCGAACCGCTCGCAGAGTTCGGTCCGCATCAACTCGCTCCGGTGTGCTTGCTGTGCACCTCGTCGGCGGGTCGCTCCTCGGTCTGTTCCTTGGCCCACTTGTAGTCCGGTTTACCGGCCGGCGAACGCTTGACCTCGTCGACGATCCAGAGGCTACGGGGCACCTTGTAACCGGCAATATGGTTGCGCACGAAGGCATCCAGAGCCGACAGCGTGGGCCGGGTGCCGGTACGCGGCGCGACCACGGCGGCGACGTGCTGGCCGTAGCGTTCGTCGGGAACACCGACGACGAGGGCGTCGAACACGTCGGGATGGCCCTTGAGCGCCGCCTCGACCTCCTCGGGGTAGACCTTCTCCCCGCCGGTGTTGATCGACACAGAGCCGCGGCCGAGCATGGTGACGGTGCCGTCCTCCTCGACCATGGCGTAGTCGCCGGGGATCGCGTAGCGCACACCGTTGATGGTGCGGAACGTTTCGGCGGTCTTCTTCTCGTCCTTGTAGTAGCCGACCGGGATGTTGCCCCGTTTGGCCAGGATGCCGCGAACTCCGGACCCGGGAAGGACTTCGTTGCCGTCGTCGTCGAGCACCACGGTGTTCTTGTCGATGGTGACCCGGGGACCGCCGGCCTGGGTCTGGCCCTTGGCCACCATGCTGGTGCCGCCGAAGCCGGTTTCCGAGGAGCCGATGGAGTCGGTGATCACCCGGTTGGGCAGCAGGTCGAGGAATCGCTCCTTGAGGCTCGGCGAGAACAGCGCGGCGGTGCTGGCCAGCAGGAACAGCGACGAGAGATCGCGGTCGTCGACGGTGCCCTCCAGCGCGTCGAGCAGCGGGCGGCCCATGGCGTCGCCGGTGAAGAACAACAGGTTCACCTTGTGTCTCTCGACGGCCTGCCATACCTGCTCGGCGTCGAATTCCGGTGCCAGAACGACGGTTTGGCCGGCGAACAGCGCCATCCAGGTGGCCGACTGGGTGGCGCCGTGGATCATCGGGGGAATCGGGAACCGGATCATCGGCGGCCCGGCGGCGGCCTGCTTGGCGTGGTCGTACTCGTCGGCGACGAACTGACCGGTGGCGAAGTCGGTGCCACCGAGGAGCACGCGGTAGATGTCCTCATGACGCCACATCACGCCCTTGGGGAAGCCGGTGGTGCCGCCGGTGTAGAGCAGGTAGATGTCGTCGGCGCTGCGTATCCCGAAGTCCCGCTCGGGTGAGCCCTCGGCGAGCGCCTCGTAGAACTCGACGCCGCCGTACCGCTGGAAGTCCTCGTCGCTACCGTCCTCGACCACCAGGACGGTCGTCACGTTAGGGGTATCGGGCAGCACATTGGCCACCCGGTCGGCGTACTGCCGCTCGTGCACCAGCGCCACCATGTCGGAGTTCTCGAACAGGTAGCGCAGTTCGCCCTCGACGTAGCGGTAGTTGACGTTGACCAGGATCGCGCCGGCCTTCACGATCCCGAGCATCGCGATGACGATCTCGATGCGGTTGCGGCAGTAGAGGCCGACCTTGTCGCCCTTCTGCACGCCGTGGTCGATGAGGTAGTGGGCTAGGCGGTTCGCCTTCTCCTCCAACTCGGCGTAGGTGATCTGCTCGTCCCCGCAGATGAGGGCGACGCGGTCGGGCACCGCGTCGATGGCGTGCTCGGCGAGATCGGCGATGTTCAGGGCCACAGTGCCCAAATTAGAACGTGTTACATTTTTTCTCAAGCACAGACCGGGAAGGCGGAACACATGGCCGACGCCCTGATCGAACAGCGCGGGCACGTCCTCATCGTCACGATGAACCGTCCGGAGGCGCGCAACGCACTGTCCACCGAGATGCTCTCGATCATGGTGGAGGCCTGGGACCGGGTCGACAACGACCCCGACATCCGGGTGTGCATCCTGACCGGCGCGGGCGGGTACTTCTGCGCGGGCATGGACCTCAAGGCCGCGACCGCCAAACCGCCGGGCGACTCGTTCAAGGACGGCAGCTACGACCCGTCGCGCATCGACGGGCTCCTCAAGGGCCGGCGGCTGACCAAGCCGCTGATCGCCGCGGTCGAGGGTCCGGCGATCGCCGGCGGTACCGAGATCCTGCAGGGGACCGACATCCGGGTCGCCGGCGAGAGCGCGAAGTTCGGCATCTCCGAGGCGCGGTGGAGCCTGTACCCGATGGGCGGGTCGGCGGTGCGGCTGGTGCGCCAGATCCCGTACACGATCGCCTGCGATCTGCTGCTGACCGGACGCCACATCACCGCGGCGGAGGCACTCGAGTACGGGCTCATCGGGTACGTGGTGCCCGACGGGCAGGCACTCGAGAAGGCGCTGGAGATCGCGGAGGTGATCGCCGGCAACGGTCCTTTGGCCGTCCAGGCCATCCTGCGCTCGATCCACGAGACCGAGGGCCTGCACGAGAACGAGGCATTCAAGATCGACACCAGGATCGGCATCGGGGTGTTCCTGTCCGAGGACGCCAAGGAGGGCCCGCTGGCGTTCAAGGAGAAGCGGGCTCCACAGTTCAAGATGCGCTAAAGCCTCCGCCGAACGTGTGGGCTGTGCACAGAATCCGGGCAGATTTTGTGCATAGGGCCCACGCTCGCCACTAGACCAGCACCGGCGCCGACGGCGTGAACACCACCGGCATCGCCTCCAGGCCACTGACGAAGTTCGCCGGCCGCAGCGGAAGCGCGGAGTCGTCGGCAAGCCGCAGATCCGGCAGCCGCTGCAGCATCTTGCGCAGCATCGTGGTGAGCTCCAGGCGGGCCAGCTGATTGCCGAGGCAGAAATGCGTGCCGAACCCGAACGCCAGATGGCTGTTGGGATTGCGGTCGATGCGGAAGTTCTCCGGGTCGGCGAACATCGACTCGTCGAAGTTGGCCGACTCGAACAGCAGCAGCATCTTCTCGCCCTCGCGCAGCTGCGTACCGTGGAACTCGTTGTCCCGCATGACGGTTCGCGCCATATTCTTCACCGGCGAGGTCCAGCGCAGCATCTCCTCGACCGCCCCCGGGATGAGACCCGGGTCGGCGAGGAGCCGGTCCCACTGGTCGGGGTGGCGCAGCAGCTGCTCGGTCCCGCCGGTCAGCGTGTGGCGGGTGGTCTCATCCCCGCCGATGAGGATCAGCAGCGTCTCGAAGACGATCTCGTCGTCACTCATCCGCTGGCCGTCCACCTCGGCGTTGACCAGGATGGAGAACAGGTCGCCGGTGGGTTCGGCCCGCCGCTTGGCGGTGGTCTGCATGGCGAAGCCGGAGTAGCCGGCGAAGGCGTCCATCACCGCCTGCAGCGCCGCCTCGTCGGCGCTGGCGCTCAGCCCGCACACCAGGTCGTCGGACCACTTCAGCAAAGTGGCTCGGTCCTGCGGCAACACACCGAGCATGTCGCCGATGACGGCCATGGGCAGCGGGGCCGCGAGGTCGCGGACGAAGTCGCACTCGCCGCGCTCGCATACCGCGTCGATAAGCGTGTCGCACAGGGTCTCGATGCCGGCCGCCTTGTCCATCACCTGCTTGCGGGTGAACCCGGCGTTGACCAGCTTGCGGCGAAGCAGGTGCTGCGGGTCGTCCATGTCGATCATGTAGGGCATCGCCGGCTGGTCGGGCCGGATGCCGCCGGTGTTGGAGAACACCTCGGGGTTGCGTTCGGCGTCGAGCACCGCCTGGTAGGTCGCCGCGGCCGCCAGCCCGTTGCGGTCCCGGAACACCGGCTCGCTGGCCCGCATCCAGCGGTAGGCCTCGCGGGCACCGCCGTCGGCGAAGAAATTGCCGTCGGTCAGATCCACATCGGGTTTCATCGGCTCGCCTTCCGTCGTTCTTCCGTTGCGCTCCCGCGCGGCATTACAGTGGCACCATGCCCGGCGCCCAGCACACCATCGCCGGCGTCGTGCTGACCATGCCCGTGCGGATTCGCCGCGCCGACGTCCACACAGCAATGTTCTCCGTACCCGCCGAGGACGCTCAGACGCTCATCGACTACAGCGGTCTGCGGGTGTGCGAGTTCCAGCCCGGCCGCGCCGTGGTCACCCTGATGCTCGCCCGCTACCACGACGGCGATCTGGGCCGCTACCACGAGTTCGGCACCTGCGTGATGGTCAACCGGCCGGAATCGAGCGCCCGCGGCTTGAAGGCGCTGAGCGAGGCGGCGGCCTTCATCCACCATCTGCCGGTCGACCAGTCCTTCACCCTGGAAGCCGGGCGCACCATCTGGGGCTTCCCAAAGATCATGGCGGACTTCACCGTTCACGATGCGAACCCGTTCAGCTTCGAGGTCCGCGAGGGGGGCGCCCTGATAGCCGGGGTCGATTTCAAACGGGGCGTGCCGGTTCCCTCGCCACGAAAAGGCCCGCGGACGCTGACGACCTACGCCCACGCCGACGGCGTCACCCGCGAGGTGCCGTGGGAGATGAAGAACTCCCACGTGCGGTTCCGCCCGGGCGGGGCGCAGCTCCGCCTGGGAGACCATCCGTACGCCAAGGAACTGGCTTCCCTCGGCTTGCCGAAGCGGCCGATGGTGTCCGGTTCCGTCGGCAACGTGGAGATGACGTTCGGCGACGCGCACGTGCTGCGCTGAGGTCATAGCAAAGCGGCCACTTCGCGGACCTGCTCGGGGCTGCGCGCCCCGATCACCATCATCGTCACCCCGGCGGCCTCCCACACCGCGATCTGCTTGCGAACGAAGTCGACGTCGCCGACGATCGCGGCGTCGTCGACCAGTTCGTCCGGGATGACCTTGGCGGCCTCGTCCTTACGACCGGAGCGGAACAGCTTCGTGACGTCCTCGACCACCTCGGCGTAGCCCATCCGCCGGTAGACCTCGGCGTGGAAATTGGTGTCCTCCGAACCCATTCCGCCCATGTAGAGGGCGAGGAAGGGCTTGATCATCTCGAAGGTGCCGGGGCGGTCGTCGGTGATCACCACCTGAGCGGTGGCGCAGATCTCGAAGTCGGCCCGACTGCGGCGCGCGCCCGGACGGGCGAAGCCCTCGTCGAGCCATTCGTTGTACATGTCCGCCAGCCGCGGCGAGTAGAAGATCGGCAGCCAGCCGTCGCAGATCTCGGCGGCCAGCGCGACGTTCTTCGGACCTTCGGCGCCCAGCATGATCGGGATGTCGGCGCGCAGCGGATGCACGATGGGCTTGAGCGCCTTGCCCAGTCCGGTGGTGCCCTCCCCGCTCAGCGGCAGCGGGTAGTGCGGGCCGGCACTGGTGACCGGGCCCCGGCGGGCCCACACCTGCCGGACGACGTCGATGTACTCCCGGGTGCGGGCCAGCGGCTTGGGGAAACGCTGGCCGTACCAGCCCTCCACCACCTGGGGTCCGGAGACGCCGAGGCCGAGGATGTGCCGCCCGCCGGACAGGTGGTCCAGCGTCAGCGACGCCATGGCGCACGCGGTCGGGGTGCGCGCCGACAGCTGAACCACGGAGGTGCCCAGCCGCATTCGCGTGGTCTCCCGCCCCCACCACGCCAGCGGGGTGAACGCATCCGAGCCCCACGCCTCGGCGGTGAACATGGTGTCGAAGCCGGCCTCCTCGGCCGCGGCCACGAGTTCGGCGTGGTTGGTGGGCGGCTGCGCGCTCCAGTAGCCGAGTTGCAGACCGAGCTTCATGCAGTGTCACCTTCCTGCCCCGGCAGGGGGCGGCCTTCTGTCACCGTTGCGTTCCTTGCGACGATTCTTAGAACCTGTTCTACTCGATGCTGTGAGCGTGAGCCAGAGCACTCCACCCGCAGTAAGAACCCTCATAGATTCGCACGAGCCCCCACTTTCCGCGCCGCTGACACTGTCGTTTGACTACACCCGTTCGGTGGGACCAACGCTGGGCGCGTTCTTCACCGCGCTGCGCAGCAGGCGCATCGTCGGTGTTCGCGGCTCGGACGGACGGGTCCACGTGCCCGTCGTCGAGTACGACCCGGTGACCTACGCGCCGCTGACCGAGATCGTGCCGGTCTCCAGCGTCGGGACGGTGCTGTCCTGGACCTGGCAGGAGCATCCGCTGGAGGGTCAGCCGCTGAACCGGCCGTTCGCCTGGGCGCTGATCAAGCTCGACGGCGCCGACACCGCTCTGCTGCACGCGGTGGACGCCAGGGTCGGCACCGGGGACCGCGTGCACGCGCACTGGGTGGACGAGCCGGCCGGAGCGATCACCGACATCGCCTACTTCCTCCCGGGCGATGACGCCGAGGCCGTCGACGACCGGCGGGCAGGAGCGGAGCGACTCGGGGATAAACACGGGGCCGATGACCGCGACCCCGTCACCCTGCTGGTTGTTCCCACCAGCATCTCGATCCAGCACACCGCGTCGCGGCCGGAGAGCATCTACCTTCGCGCCCTGCAGCAGGGCACGCTGCTCGGTGCCCGCAGCGGCGACACCGGAAAGGTGTATTTCCCTCCGCGGGAAGCGGATCCGGCCACCGGCAAGGAACTCGATCAGTTCGTCGAGTTGCCCGACACCGGGACGGTCACCACATTCGCGATCATCAACATCCCCTTCGCCGGGCAGAAGATCAAACCGCCCTACGTCGCGGCCTACATCCTGCTGGACGGCGCGGACATCCCGTTCCTGCATCTGGTCACCGACGTCGATGCCGCCGACGTCCGGATGGGCATGCGCGTGAAGGCGGTCTGGAAGCCGGAGGACGAGTGGGGTCTCGGTATCGACAACATCGAGCACTTCCGGCCGACCGGCGAACCCGACGCCGACTACGACACCTACAAGCATCACCTCTAGGGGCGCACTCACATGACCAGAGAAGTGGCCGTCGTCGGCTTCGCGCACGCGCCGCACGTCCGACGGACCGAGGGAACCACCAACGGCGTCGAGATGCTGATGCCCTGTTTCGCCCAGGTCTACGCCGAACTGGGGATCAGCCAAACCGACATCGGATTCTGGTGCTCCGGATCCTCGGATTACCTTGCCGGCCGGGCGTTCTCATTCATCTCGGCGATCGACTCCATCGGCGCGGTCCCACCGATCAATGAGAGCCATGTCGAGATGGACGCGGCATGGGCACTCTACGAGGCCTACATCAAGGTGCTCACCGGGCAGGTGGAGACCGCACTGGTGTACGGGTTCGGCAAGTCGAGTGCCGGCACCCTTCGCCGGGTGCTGGCGCTGCAGACCGATCCGTACACCGTCGCCCCATTGGTGCCCGACGCCGTGTCGATGGCCGGCCTGCAGGCGCGTCTCGGTCTGGACGCCGGGACGTGGACGCAGGAGCAGATGGCCCAGGTGGCGCTGGATTCCTTCGCCGCGTCGCCCCGCGTCGACTCGGTCGAACCCGCCGACAGCGTCGGCGACCTTCTGGCCCGGCCGTTCTTCGCGGATCCATTGCGCCGCCACGACATCGCACCGATCACCGACGGCGCGTCGGTGATCGTGCTGGCTGCCGATGACCGGGCGCGCGAGCTTCGGGAAAGGCCCGCCTGGATAACGGGTTTCGAACACCGCATCGAGACACCGGCGATCGGGGCGCGGGACCTGACCACATCCCCCTCCACCGCGGCTTCGGCCAGGGTCGCGACCGGCGGCGACACCGGGTCGATCGACATCGCCGAGGTGTACGCCCCGTTCACCCACCAGCAGTTGATCCTCACCGAGGCGATCGGCCTGAAAGCGTCGACGAGGATCAATCCGTCCGGGGGCGCCCTGGCGGCCAATCCGATGTTCTCCACCGGCCTGGAACGGATCGGCTATGCCGCCAGGCACATCTTCGACGGCGCGGCCCAGCGGGTCCTGGCGCACGCCACCCAGGGCCCTGTGCTGCAACAGAATCTGGTCGCCGTGATGGAGGGGAAAGCCTGATGGCAGGCAAGCTACCGGCCGCGGTGCTCGGGACCGGCCAGACCAAGTACGTCGCAAAGCGATCCGACGTCTCCATGAACGGCCTGGTGCGCGAGGCCATCGACAAGGCGCTCGCCGACGGCGGGTCGACATTCGACGACATCGACGCCGTCGTGGTCGGTAAGGCGCCCGATTTCTTCGAAGGCGTGATGATGCCCGAGCTGTTCATGGCCGACGCCATGGGCGCGACCGGTAAGCCCCTGATCCGGGTACACACGGCCGGCTCGGTCGGCGGATCGACCGCCGTGGTGGCGGCCAGCCTGGTGCAGTCCGGAAAGTACCGCCGGGTCCTGGCGGTGGCCTGGGAGAAGCAGTCCGAGTCGAATGCCATGTGGGCGTTGTCGATTCAGGTGCCGTTCACCAAGCCGGTGGGCGCCGGCGCGGGCGGCTATTTCGCCCCGCACATCCGTGCCTACATTCGTCGTTCCGGTGCGCCTGCCCATATCGGCGCCATGGTGGCCGTCAAGGACCGCCTCAACGGCGCGAAGAACCCGCTGGCCCATCTGCACCAGCCCGATATCACCCTGGAGAAGGTGCTGTCGTCCCAGATGCTCTGGGACCCAATCCGATTCGACGAGACCTGCCCGTCCTCGGACGGCGCAGCCGCCATCGTGATCGGCGATGAGGCGGCCGCCGACCGGTGGGTCGCCGAGGGACATCTGGTGGCCTGGGTGCACGCCACCGCCCTGCGGACCGAGCCGCTGGCCTACTCCGGGCGTGACCAGGTCAACCCGCAGGCCGGCCGGGATGCGGCGGCAGCGCTCTGGAAGGACGCCGGGATCACCAGCCCCATCGACGAGATCGACGTCGCCGAGATCTACGTCCCGTTCTCCTGGTTCGAGCCGATGTGGCTGGAGAACCTCGGCTTCGCCCCCGAGGGGGAGGGCTGGAAGCTCACCGAGGCCGGCGAGACCGCGATCGGCGGACGGATTCCGGTCAATCCGTCCGGTGGCGTCTTGTCGTCGAATCCGATCGGGGCGTCCGGCATGATCCGGTTCGCCGAGGCGGCCATCCAGGTCATGGGCCAGGCGGGCGATCACCAGGTACCCGGGGCCCGCAAGGCCCTCGGCCACGCCTACGGCGGCGGCTCGCAGTACTACTCGATGTGGGTGGTCGGCGCCGACAAACCGGCGTAGCGATGTCCGCAGCTCGTCACCGCTGAGCAAGCCAGGCCTGCACCTCGTCCTTGACCGCGGGATCGACCGGTTCACGCATCATGCCCAGGTAATCGGCCAGGTCGGCGAGGTGGGCCGCCGCGGCGGTGGTGTTCAGATCGCCCCAACGATCGAGATAGGGCTGCAGCGGGACGTCGCACCAGTGGGTGAAGTCGATCAGGGTCGGGGCATCGGAGAAGTACCCCAGATCAGCCGGGAAGCTGTCGAGCAGGGCCTTCCACAGACCGTCGACGAAATCGAGCACCAGGCCCCTCTCGGCCGGCTGCCACATCGGTGTCCGCCCCTTGAGCTGGTCAAGACAGAAGGCGAACACCGGCGCATCCTGCAGGAGCAGGAGTTCGATCAGCCGGGGGAAGAAGTACCGGAAATCGTTGTCGTCCAACGACATCACGTGAACCGCTTCCAGTTGCGGCAGGGACAGCGAACGCAGCGGAGTGCGGCGGATGTCCGCGCTGCTCCATTCCGGGCCGCACTGCTCACACACCCACAGATCGGCGGGGCATTGGTAGTTCGCGAACTGCGCGTAGAGTCGCTCGACCATCGGGCGCAGGGGGCTGGACGTCAGGTTCGGGAACCGATCTCCTTGAGGCCGGTCAGATAACGCTGCCCGAGCTCGCGATAGGCCTGCGGGTTGGCCTGCACCCACGCTTCGGCGCGCGTTCCGGCGATGGGCCCCTTGACCTTCGCCGGCGCCCCGGTGACGAGCATCTCCGGTGGGATCTGGGTGCCGCCGACCACCAGCGAGTGCGCCGCGATGAGACTGCGCGCGCCGATCACCGCGCCGTCGAGCACCGTGCAGTGATTGGCGATCAGCGCCTCCATGCCGACGTGCACGCCGTGGATCGTGCACATGTGGGCGATGGTGGCGCCGGGGCCGACGTCGACCGGGATCCCCGGCGGCGCGTGCAGCACCGAGCCGTCCTGGACGTTGGCGCCCTCGCGGATGACAACAGGCGCGTAGTCGGCGCGCAGCACCGCGTTGAACCAGACCGACGCGCCCGCCTCGACGGTGACGTCGCCGATCAGAACCGCGGTCGGCGCGATGAACGCGGTCGGATCCACTTTGGGGGCACGGCCCTCGAACTCGTAGATCGGCATGGCTCAGATATACCCCACACAGCGCCGTCGGCACGTGTGATGTTGCGGTACCGGAGCGCAAAACTGTAACGTGTTCTAATTAGAGACACACACGGAGGGCCGACATGACCGACGTTCGCGATATCGACACCGGGACGCTGCCCGACCGGTATGCGCGTGGTTGGCACTGCCTGGGACCGGTGAAGACCTTCCTGGACGGCAAGCCGCATCCGGTGCATGCGTTCGGCTCGAAACTCGTGGTGTTCGCCGACTCGTCGGGCAACCTGCACGTGCTCGACGGCTACTGCCGGCACATGGGCGGCGACCTGTCGCAGGGCACCGTCAAGGGCGACGAGGTGGCCTGCCCGTTCCACGACTGGCGGTGGGGCGGGGACGGCAAGTGCAAGCTGGTGCCGTACGCCAAGCGGACCCCGAAGCTGGCGCGCACCCGCTCCTGGCACACCGATGTGCGCGGCGGCCTGCTGTTCGTCTGGCACGACCACGAGGGCAACCCGCCTCAGCCGGAGGTCCGCATCCCCGACATCCCGGAGTGGTCCAGCGGCGAGTGGACCGACTGGAACTGGAACACGATGCTCATCGAGGGCTCCAACTGCCGCGAGATCATCGACAACGTCACCGATATGGCGCACTTCTACTACATCCACTTCGGGCTGCCGACCTACTTCAAGAACGTCTTCGAGGGCCACATCGCTTCGCAATATCTGCATAACGTCGGCCGGCCGGACGTCGGTGGCATGGGAACCGCCTACGGCGAGTCCCATCTGGACTCCGAGGCCAGCTACTTCGGACCGTCGTTCATGATCAACTGGCTGCACAACACCTACGGCGACTTCAAGGCCGAGTCCATCCTGATCAACTGCCACTACCCGGTCACCCAGGACTCCTTCGTGCTGATGTGGGGCGTGATCGTCGAGAAGCCCAAGGGCATCGACGAGGCCATGGTGCAACGCATTTCGGACGGCATGACCAAGGGTGTGAGCAAGGGCTTCCTTCAGGACGTGGAGATCTGGAAGCACAAGACCCGCATAGAGAACCCGCTACTGGTCGAGGAGGACGGGGCGGTCTACCAGATGCGCCGCTGGTATCAGCAGTTCTACGTCGACGTCGCCGACGTCACTCCGGAGATGACCGACCGTTTCGAACTCGAGGTCGACACCTCCAAGGCCAACGAGAAGTGGAACCTCGAGGTCGAGGAGAACCTGCGCCGTCAGGCCGAGCAGCCGACGTCATGACCGAGCAGCCCGACGTCGACGGCCTGACGCGCTCGATGCTGCTCTTCGTCGGCCCGCATGGCGACGAGCACCTGCCGGAAGACGGCGACGACGTCACGACCTGGGCGAAGGCGCCCGACTTCGCCAATGATCCCGAACGGGCCGCCGCGGTGCACGAGGCGACCCGCCGGGACCGGGAGCGCTATCTCACCGCCGGCCTGGCCTGTGTCGACTGCCGGTTCTGCCACGCCTCGGTGAAGGTCAAGAAACTGGGCGCCCCCTACACCGCCGTGCAGTGGAACGCCGAGGCGTCGGGACGGTGCGCCTACTTCGCCGAAGTGCGGGCCTCCGGCGGCAACAGCGCGCGGGTGCCCTCCTGCCCGAGGCTGGGCGACAGCATCAAACACGCTGTGGCGGAGGGCGTTCTGGAGGAGTACTCCAGCGCACCGGCGCCGGGTGATGGCTAGCTCTTTCGCCGCGAGCGGGCGCAAACTTCCCCGAATTGCTGCCGACTAGGGGAAGTTTGTGCACCCTCGTGCGGAGTGGGGAACCGCGCGGTGGGGAGTGCCGGCCACGGCTACAACCCCTTGAACCGCTCCTTGACCTGATCCTCGGTCAGCCCGTAGTCGGCCAGCGAGTAGGTGTGCTTCGGGGCGCGTGGGCCCTGTTTGCTCTCCTCGTCGGTCCGCTCGATGGCGGCTCGGGCCTCGTCGGTGAGGTCGATCCCGAAGTGCGAGTAGATGTTTGCGACGGTGCCGATCGGGTCCTTGATGAGTTCGAAGTAGTCGACGTCACAGAACTGCGCAGGGTTCCGGGTGGCCCGCACGGCGTTGAACCGCTCCAGCCCGCGCGACCAGGTCTCCAGCGAGTCTGCCCCGATCGTCGCGCCGACGAAGCTGTTCGACCAGCCCGCTGTCGTGTGCTGGGCCAGTGAGCACATCGACGCCATGATGGTCTCGGCGGGACGATGACACTGGATCACCAGCGCGTCGGGATAGGTCGCGAACAGTGCGTCCAAGGCGAACAGGTGGCTGGGATTCTTGAGCACCCAACGCTTCTCGGGATCGTTGAGCCCGATCAACTGCAGGTTCCTGCGGTGTCGCTGATACGGCCTCGTCCAATCCTGACCGGCCAGCCACTGCGCGTAGGTCGGGACGTGGGCGAGGGTTTCGTAGGACACCGAGTGCACCGACTGCCGCAGCAGTTGCCAGCACTCCTCGACCTCGTCGGCGGTCATGTAGTGCAGGCCGGTGTAGTCGGGGTTCTCCTCGTGCGCCTTCTTGAACCGGGCGTCGAGTTGCGCGAAAACCGGGTTCTGCGGCCACGTTTCGCGCGGCGGCCGGGGCTGAGGGAATTCGGCGAGCCACAGCTCCAGCCCCTGGTGGCGGGGATCGCCGCAGAGCAGCCTGTGCAGCGCGGTGGTTCCGGTGCGCGGCAGGCCGGTGACGAAGATCGGCGCTGTGATGGGAACGTCGACGTACCGGGGGTGTTGCTTCCAGGACATCTCGCTGAGCAGCCGGGCGACGAGGGCGTTGCGCAGAAAGAACCGCGACATCTTGGAGCCGAGTTCGGTGAAGTCGGCGTCGCGGCGGTAGGACTCCAGCAGCACCGACAGTGCTTCGATGTAGTTGTCGTCATCGGTGCCGAAGTCGTCGAGGCCGACGGCTTTCACCGCCGAGGCTTTGAGGTCCTCGACGGTGCCGACATCGGTGCGCGGTGCCGTATTCATGGCTGGACCATCACGCCTTGTACTCCCCGCAGTTCACGTCCAGCGTGGCGCCGGTGATACCGCTGGACAGGTCGCTGGCCATGAACAGGATCGCCGAGGCCACCTCGTCCTCGGTGGGCAGCCGCTTGAGATCCGATGCGGCCGCGGCGGCATCGTAGATCTGCTCGACGGTCGTGCCGTACTTTCCCGCCTGGTGGGCGAAGTAGCTCTGCAGCGTGCCGCCCCAGATGTAGCCCGGTGCAACGGAATTGACACGGATACCCTGCGGACCCAGCTCGGTGGCCAGCGACTGCGACATGGCCAGCAGCGCCGCCTTCGCCGTCTTGTAAGCGCCGTACTTGGGCTGTGAGTGCCTGATCACCATCGAGTTGACGTTGACCACCGATCCCTTGGCCTCCGCCAGTGCGGGGGTGAACTTCTGCGTGAGCCGCAGCGCACCGAGCACGGTGAGTTCGATCGCATCGCGGATGTGCTGGAACGTAGTGTCGGCCAACGGCTTCATCGACGGCACCCGGAAGGCGTTGTTGATCAGCACGTCCACCTTGCCGTAGGCGGCCAGCGACTCCGCCACCAGGTTGTCCACCTGTGCGTCGTCGGTGATGTCGGTTCCCACCGCCAACGCTCGGCGGCCCAGATCGGCGACCTGCTTGGCCACCTCGTCGAGCCGGCCCACCGAGCGGGCCGCCAGCACCAGATCCGCACCCGCCTCCGCACACCGGCGGGCCAGGGTGGTGCCCAATGCCGGGCCGACCCCACTGATCACGACGACCTTGTTCTCCAGCATGCCCGCCATCGGTCAACCCACCATCCTGTTCTGAATCTGGATCTGGCGGAGTGCGATTCGCGCCCGCCAGTCCTCGTCGGCAATCCGGTTCTCGTCGTAGTAGGGAAGGAGCTCGGGCACCGAGGCGACGTCGGTCAGCTCGACCGTCGGCCCGTCGGCCTCGGTCAGCTCGCGCGACACCCGCTGCCACCGGAACTGCAGGAAGCCCTTGCGGTGGCCGGTCGTCTCCACCCAGTTGGTGACGCCGGGGTTCCGGTCGGCCACGACGATGCGGATCTTGCCGTCCGGATCCGCCTGCGCCTGAGTGCCGTTCAGCGATGTCTGGTGGTTGATGTAGTCCAGAGAGATGTACCACAGGCTGCCCAGCTGGAACCCGAGGTACGGCGCGTCGGTGACGGGCAGTGTGATCACCAGCGCCTGATCAGGGGCGAGGTCGAAGTGGCCGGCCGACGAATACTGGGTGGCCAGCCCGCCCGGGGTCAGCCGGGGTGCGACCATGGTGTTGACCGGGATGTTCATGTAGAACCACCGCGGGAACTGCAGCCAGGTCTTCACGCGCTGCACCAGTTGTTTACCCGCTGTGGCCCAGCGTTTTTCGATGAGCTCGTTGGTCAGCGGCGCCGGGGCGGTGCCGGCGGTGTCGGTGCGGGCGATGGCGATGTGCCCGCGCTGCGCCGACCAGTCGTTGTACACCTCACGGATGACCAGTTGTGCGTTGCTCGCCGGGGTGAACCGCCATTCGTAACTCCCGTCCGGGGCGATGTCGAGCCGGCGGTCGTCGAAGGCCGTCTCGCTGTCGGGCACGTTGGCGTCGGTGTATTCGCCGCCGAGTAGCTGAAAGCTGAGATCGGTTGTGGTGCCGCGCTTTCCGGTGACGACATATTCGTGGCCGGCCCGCACCCTGGTCCCGAAGTAGAGGGTGTCGGGATTGTCCAGACCCATCTTGGTGAACGGGCCGGTGCCGGACTGCAGGAAGGGGTGGTCACGGTCGTAGTCGAAGGCGATGTGCGTGCACGCGGCGACGCACCAGGCGAGATACTGCAGTCCCTCGAGAAGGTCTGCCTCGGTCTCGATATGGGGTGCCTCGCGGACCAGGCGTTCGGCTTCGGCGATCGACTCGGTGAACGACTGCGAGTAGGCCGCCTCAGCCACGCGCCTTCTCCTGCTCCCGCTTGATCTCCAGTGCGATGTCGATCAGCTGATCCTCCTGGCCACCAATGAGCTTGCGCTGCCCGGCGCGGTGCAGCAGCTGGTGGGCCGGGACGCCATACCGCTCGGACTGCCGGATGGCGTGTTTGAGGAAGCTGGAGTAGACGCCGGAGTAGCCCATGATGAGAGCGTTGCGGTCCAGTAGGCACTCGGCCGGCATCGCCGGGGCCACAACGTCTTCGGCGGCGTCGGCGATGTCGAAGAAGTCGATCCCGGTCTTGACGCCGATCTTGTCGAACACCCCGATCAGCGCTTCGACGGGGGCGTTTCCCGCGCCGGCGCCGAAGCGGCGGACGCTGCCGTCGATCTGCTTGGCCCCCGCGCGTACGGCCTCCACGGAGTTGGCAACGCCCAGCCCGAGGTTTTCGTGGCCGTGGAAACCGACCTGCGCGTCGTCACCGAGCTCGGCGACCAGAGCCGACACCCGATCGGCCACCTGGTCGAGGACCAGCGCACCGGCGGAGTCGACGACGTACACGCACTGACAGCCGGCGTCGGCCATGATGCGGGCCTGCTGGGCGAGCTTCTCCGGCGGAAGGGTGTGGCTCATCATCAGGAATCCGACTGTCTCCAGGCCGAGTTCACGGGCCAGCCCGAAGTGCTGGATGGAGACGTCGGCTTCGGTGCAGTGGGTGGCGATACGGCAGATCGAGCCGCCGTTGTTCTGCGCCTCGCGGATGTCGTCCTTGGTGCCGACGCCGGGAAGCATCAGGAACGCGATACGGGATTCGGTGACCGTTTCGGCGGCCAGCTTGATCAGTTCCTGTTCGGGCACCTTGGAGAACCCGTAATTGAAACTGGATCCGCCGAGGCCGTCACCATGGGTCACCTCGATCACCGGCACGCCCGCGGCGTCGAGGGCGGAGACGATGGCGTGCACCTCCTCCCGGGTGAACTGGTGACGCTTGTGGTGCGAGCCGTCCCGCAGTGAGGTGTCGGTGATCCTTACGTCCCAGATGTGCTCGTTCATCGCGTCCCTCCGCTGACCGCGTTGCTGCGTTCCTTGGCCATTTCCTCGCCCACCTTCGTCGCGGCCGCCGTCATGATGTCGAGATTGCCCGCGTAGGGCGGCAGGTAGTCGCCGGCACCCTCGACCTCCAGGAAGGTCGTGACCACGTGCCGGCCGCCGTTGACCACCGAGGGCTCGTCGAACTGGGGTTCGTTGAGCAGCCGGTAGCCGGGCACGTAGGTCTGCACCTCGGCGACGACGTCGTGGATGGACTGGATGATGGCGTCGTGGTCGGCGTCCTCCGGGATCTCGCAGAACACGGTGTCGCGCATGATCATTGGCGGGTCGGCCGGGTTGAGGATGATGATGGCCTTGCCGCGGGCGGCGCCGCCGATGGTCTCCACGCCCTTGCTGGTGGTCTTGGTGAACTCGTCGATGTTGGCCCGGGTGCCCGGGCCGGCGGACACCGAGGCGACCGAGGCGACGATCTCGGCGTAGGGAACTCCGCCTTTTTCGACCAACGCGCGACTTACCGCGTAGACCATGGGGATAGTGGCCTGGCCCCCACAGGTCACCATGTTGACGTTGGGGGCGTCGAGATGGTCGCGGAGGTTGGCCGGCGGGACGACTCCGGGTCCGACCGCGGCCGGGGTGAGGTCGACGGCGGTGATACCGGCCTCGCGGTAACGCGGGGCGGCGGCCTTGTGGACGTAGGCGGACGTTGCCTCGAACACCATGTCCGGCAGTTCACTTTGGCCCAGCAGCCAGTCGACGCCCTCGTGGCTGGTCTCCAGGCCGAGCTTGCGGGCGCGGGCCAGACCTTCACTCGCCGGATCGATGCCGATCATCCAGCGCGGCTCGAGCCAGTCGGAGCGCAGGAGTTTGTAGAGCAGGTCGGTGCTGATGTTGCCCGAGCCGACGATCGCGACCGACTTCTTCTGAGCCGATTCCTTTTGGGCCACGAGGCTTCTCCTGGTTATTCGAATGACAGACGCACCGAACCGAGTCCGGCGAAGTCGGCGACGAACGAGTCCCCGGGCCGGGCGTCGATCGCGCGGGTGCACGACCCGGGCAGGACGATGTCGCCAGCCTTGAGGCGCACGCCGAAACTGTTTACCTTGCGGGCAAGCCAGGCCACCGCGGTCACCGGATTGCCGAGAACGGCGTCACTGCGGCCTTCGGCCACCACCTCGCCGTTGCGCGTCAGCACCGCGTCGATCGCCGTGATGTCGATGTCCTTCGGCGATACCCGCTCGGGACCGAGGACGAAGCCGGCCGAGGACGCGTTGTCGGCGATGGTGTCGCACAGCCCGATCTTCCAGTCCTTGATCCGGGTGTCGATCAGTTCGATCGCGGGCGCGAAGGCGGCGGTGGCGGCCAGGACGTCGTCCTCGGTGCACCCGGCGCCCGGGAGGTCGTCGGCGAGGATGAACCCGACCTCCACCTCCACCCGGGGAAACAGGTACTTGGCCGCCGGGACCGGGACGTCCTCGAAGACCTCCATCTCGGCGAGCAGGTGGCCGTAGTCGGGTTCGTCGACGCCCATCATCTGTTGCATGGCTTCCGAGGACAGCCCCACCTTGTGCCCGACCACGGCGGCACCCCCGTCGACGCGCTGCCGGATGTTGATCAGCTGGATCTCGTAGGCGTCGACGACGTCGATGTCCGGGTGGGCAGCCGTCAAGGGACTCAGTGGCACCCGGGTTCGCTCGGCCTGCGCCAGTTGGGCGGCGAGTTCGGCACGGGTGTCGCTGCTGAGCATTCGCACCGGTCCCATCGACTCAGGCGGCCGCCAGTAGCGCCCGCACCGGGCAATTCTATAACGTGTTCTAGTATGAGCGCCCAGGAGTTCGACGTCGTTGTCGTCGGAAGCGGCGCGGCCGGTATGGTCGCCGCCCTCACCGCCGCCCATCAGGGGCTATCCGCCGTCGTCGTGGAGAAGGCCCCGCACTTCGGCGGCTCGACCGCGCGCTCGGGCGGTGGGGTGTGGATTCCGAACAACGAGATCCTCAAGCGCGCCGGGCAGACCGACACGGAGGAGGCCGCCCGTACCTATCTGCACACGATCGTCGGCGACGTGGTGCCGGCCGAGAAGATCGACACCTACCTCGAGCGCGGCCCCGAGATGTTGTCGTTCGTGCTCAAGAACACGCCGTTGAAGATGTGCTGGGTGCCGGGCTACTCGGATTACTACCCGGAGGAGCCGGGTGGCCGGCCCGCCGGCCGGTCCATCGAGCCGCTGCCGTTCGACGCCAGGAAGCTCGGCCCCGACGAGAAGGGTCTCGAGCCGGCCTACGGCAAGGTGCCGCTGAACGTCGTCGTGATGCAGCAGGATTACGTGCGGCTCAATCAACTCAAGCGTCATCCCCGCGGTGTGCTGCGCAGCCTGAAAGTCGGCGCGCGCACCATGTGGGCGTCGGCGCGCGGCAAGAATCTCGTCGGGATGGGACGCGCCCTGATCGCCCCGCTGCGAATAGGGTTGCGCCACGCCGGGGTTCCCGTTCTGCTGAACACCGCACTGACCGACCTGTATGTCGAGGAAGGGGCGGTGCGCGGTATCTACGTGCGGGACACCACAGTCGGTGAGGCTGCCGAGCCGCGGCTGATCCGCGCGCGGCGCGGGGTGATCCTGGGCTGCGGCGGCTTCGAGCACAACGAGGCCATGCGACGGAAGTACCAACGCGAGCCGATCGGCACCGAGTGGACCGTCGGTGCGGTGGCCAACACCGGCGACGGGATCGCGGCGGCCGAAAAGCTCGGCGCCGCTTTGGAACTCATGGAGGATGCCTGGTGGGGGCCGACGGTGCCTTTGGAGGGCGCGCCATGGTTCGCGTTGTCGGAGCGCAACTCACCCGGTTCGATCATCGTCAACATGTCGGGCAAGCGGTTCATGAACGAATCCATGCCCTACGTCGAGGCGTGCCACCGGATGTACGGCGGCGAGTACGGCCAAGGCGCCGGTCCCGGCGAGAACGTTCCGGCCTGGCTGATCTTCGATCAGCAGTACCGGGACCGGTTCATCTTCGCGGGACTGCAACCGGGACAGCGGATTCCGAAGAAGTGGATGGAATCAGGGGTCATCGTCCAGGCGGACACCATCCCCGAGTTGGCGCAGAAGACCGGTCTGCCGCTTGCGCAGTTGCAGTCGACTCTCGAGCGGTTCAACGGCTTCGCCCAGTCAGGTGTCGACGAGGATTTCCACCGCGGTGAGAGCGCCTACGACCGCTACTACGGCGATCCGACCAACAAACCGAACCCGAACCTGGGCGAGATCACCCATCCGCCGTACTACGCGGCCAAGATGGTGCCCGGCGACCTGGGGACCAAGGGCGGTATCCGGACCGACGTCCACGCCCGTGCCCTGCGCGACGACGGCTCGGTGATCGAGGGTCTTTACGCCGCCGGCAACGTCAGCTCACCGGTGATGGGCCACACCTATCCCGGGCCGGGCGGCACCATCGGGCCGGCGATGACATTCGGGTACCTGGCGGCACTGCACGTGGCCGGAGCCGCTCGCCCCGCGACATCGGACACCGGAAAGGCTTGATATGCCAATCGATCTCGACGTTGCCCTGGGCGCCGAGCTGGAACCGGTGGAGTTCTCCTGGAGCAGCAGCGACGTCCAGCTTTATCACCTGGCGCTGGGGGCCGGGGCCGATCCGATGGATGTTCGCGAGTTGCGGTACCTGACCGACGGCACGCCGCAGGTGCTGCCCACGTTCAGCAGCGTGGCGGCGTCGTTCCACATGACCGAGCCACCGAGGGTGAGCTTCCCCGGCATCGAGATCGAACTGAGCCGGGTGCTGCACGCCAGTGAGGCCGTCACGGTGCCGGGACCGCTGCCGCCGAGCGGGACGGCGCGGGCGACCACCCGCATCACCGACGTCTGGGACAAGGGCAAGGCGGCGGTCATCCTCAACGAGACGACCGTTGCAGACCCCGACGGCACGGTGCTGTGGAGGACCAAGCGCTCTATCTTCGCCCGCGGCGAGGGCGGTTTCGGCGGCGAGCGGGGCCCGTCTACGGCGGTGTCGGCACCGGATCGCGCTCCGGACGTGGAGATCGACATCCCGGTCCTACCGCAGCAGGCGCTGCTGTACCGCATGTGCGGGGACCGCAATCCGCTGCACTCCGACCCCGGATTCGCCTCTGCCGCAGGCTTTCCCAGGCCCATCCTGCACGGGCTGTGCACCTACGGTATGACCTGCAAGGCGCTGGTGGACAAGCTTCTGGACGGAGACGCGTCCGCCGTCGGCTCCTACGGCGGACGTTTCGCCGGCGTCGTCTTCCCCGGCGAGACCATCCGGGCCAGCGTCTGGCGAGACGACGGGCGCTACGCCGGCGTCGTCACCGTCCCGTCGCGCGACAACCTAACCGTGCTGTCCGATGTGGAGTTGACCCCGGCCTAGGGAAATTCTGGCCCGGCCGCTGTGTGAAGTTATCTTCACGCCGCGTCCCGGATGTGAGGTTATCTTCACTGGCGGCGCGCCAGCGCATCGCGAACGCGGCGCAGGATGTCGCTGGCTGAGTCTTCGGCGGTGACCCTGATGACGATCCACCCGCGGCGGGCCAGCATCTCCGACCGCCGCACGTCGTAGGAGTATTGCGACCGGCTGGTCCGGTGGTGGTCGCCGTCGTACTCGACGGCCACTTTGAGATGCTCCCAACCCATGTCGAGGTAGGCGATCGCCTTGCCGTACTGGTCGCGGATCGGGATCTGTGTCTGCGGCCGCGGCAGGCCAGCTTCGTTGAGCACTGTTCGCAGCCAGGATTCCTTCGGAGATTGAGCCCCCGCATCCACCAGCCCGATCACCCGGCGAGCCCGCTCGATGCCGCGGCGACCCCGCGACGCCTCGGCGAGCAACCTGAGGTCAACGATCTTCATTTCCGTCGCCCGAGCCAGCGCGTCAATCGCCGCAACCGCATTCCTCGGCGGGTACCAGCACGCCAAATCGAGCGCGGTCCGCGCCGGCGTGGTCAGCGGGACATCGTTCACCCGACAGATGTCGCTTTCGGCGAGTGCTTCGCCGCGCGAATGGAGGCCCTTAAGCCGGTGCCTGTTGTCGTGATAAAGGTCGATGGTCCGCGATGGGTCCACCCACTTGCTGCCGTGCAACGCGGAGGCTCCGAATCCTGCCACTACGCCGCGCCGCCGTGACCATAGCCACGCACACAGCGCCCTATCCGCCGCGGTGAGATCGGTACCGGCTGTGACGTAGACATCTCGAAACACCCGGGTGTGCCCCCGTTGCAGCGCGCCCCAGGACATTCCCTGAGCCATTGCCTCACTGCCGATGAAGGGTTCGGCCATGTCGGCAGTCTCCGCACCCGGCCCCGAACCGTCACTTCAGTGAAGAGAACTTCACGCTGGGCCTGTGGAGTGAAGATAACTTCACGCGGCGCTGGGGATGGGGAGAGCGTTGGTGGATGCGGAAGCCGCCTTACCCCAGGATCAAGCCCGACGTCGGGACGCCGGTTCCGGCGGTGACGAGGACGTGTTCGACCCCGTCGACCTGGTTGACGGAGGTGCCGCGCAGTTGGCGCACGCCTTCGGCGATGCCGTTCATGCCGTGGATGTAGGCCTCACCGAGCTGGCCGCCGTGGGTGTTGATGGGCAGCCGGCCACCCATCTCGATGGCGCCGTCGGCGATGAAGTCCTTGGCGTCGCCCTTGCCACAGAAACCCAACTCCTCCAACTGAATCAGGGTGAAGGGGGTGAAGTGGTCGTAGAGGATCGCGGTCTGGATGTCGGCGGGCGTCAAACCCGACTGTGTCCACAGCTGCCGGCCGACCAGGCCCATCTCCGGCAGCCCGATCTCCGGGCGGTAGTAGCTGGTCATCGAGTACTGGTCGGGGCTGGAGCCCTGCGCGGCCGCTTCGATGATCGCCGGCCGGTGCTTGAGATCCTTGGCGCGCTCGGCCGATACGACGACGATGGCCACGCCGCCGTCGGTCTCCTGGCAGCAGTCCAGCAGACGAAGCGGTTCGGCGATCCAGCGCGAGGCCTGATGCTCCTCGATGGTGATCGGCTTGCCGTAGAAGTACGCCTTCGGGTTGTTGGCGGCGTGCTTACGGTCTGCGACGGAGATTGCTCCGAAGTCGCGGCTGGTGGCACCGGAGAGGTGCATGTACCTCCGCGCGATCATGGCGACCTGGGCAGCCGGCGTGGAGAGTCCGTGCGGGTAGGAGTAGGAGTTGTCCACGCTGGTGGAGTCCGCGCCCTGAATCAGCCGCAGCTGCACCTGCCCGAAGCGCATGCCGGAGCGCTCGTTGAAAGCGCGATATGCCACAACGCAATCCGCGACGCCAGTGGCCACCGCCATGGCAGCCTGCTGGACCGTCGCACACGCGGCGCCGCCGCCGTGGTGGATCTTGGAGAAGAACTTCAGCTCACCGATCCCGGTGGCGCGGGCTACGGCCACCTCGGTGTTGGAGTCCATCGTGAAGGTCACCATGCCGTCGACGTCGGCGGGCGTCAGGCCCGCGTCGTCGAGGGCGTCGAGCACCGCCTCGGCGGCCAGTCGCAGCTCGCTGCGGCCGGAGTTCTTCGAGAAGTCGGTCGCGCCGATGCCGGCGATCGCGGCCTTGCCGGAGAGTCCACCGGCCATCAGGCAGATCCCATCTCGAGCGTCGCGGTGGCGACGACATGGTTGCCGAGGCTGTTGCTGCCAACGACTTTCACCGTGACCAGTCCGTCGTCGACCCCGGTGACCTCGCCCTTGAACGTCACGGTGTCGTAGGCGTACCACGGCACCCCGAGGCGCAACCCGATGGACTTGATGATCGCCGTCGGCCCGGCCCAGTCGGTGATGTAGCGCTGCACCAGACCGGTGTCGGTGAGGATGTTGACGAAGATGTCCTTGGAGCCCTTGGCCTGGGCCTTGTCCCGGTCGTGGTGGACGTCCTGGTAGTCGCGGGTGGCGATGGCCGTCGACACGATGAAGGTCGGGTCGCCGTAGAGCGAGAGTTCGGGGAGCTTGGTGCCGACCTCGACAGTGGGCGCGCTCATCGGGCCGGCTCCCAGGCATACAGCGTCCACGCCGGGCCGCCCTCTCCTTCGGGGAAGTCGATATACGTTGCGCAGACGGGCATTCCGATCTCCACGTTCGACGGGTCGACGTTGCGAAGCTCGCCGAGCATCCGCACTCCCTCCTCCAATTCCACCAGCGCGATCACGAACGGCAAGGCGCGCCCGGGCACCTGGGGGGCGTGGTGGACGACGTAGCTGAACACCGTTCCCTTGCCGCTGGACACGACGTAGTCGACGGGCGCTTGCCTTTCCTGCCACACCGCTGGTACCGGCGGGTGCTGCAGGGTGCCGTCGGGACGCTTCTGGATGCGCAGTTCATGCGCGTTGACACCATCCCAGAAGAACTGGGTGTCCCGCGATGCGGCGGGACGCATCATCAGATCGGCGTCCAGGTCGGCGGGAACCGCTGATGCAGCCGAATCCGCTTGTGGTGCCGATTCTTTGGGTCGGAATTTCATGATCCGCCACATCATGTCCGCAACGTCCTCATCACCCACCGACCAGGTGATCTTCTGGGTGATGAAGAAGCCCTCACCGAGGGCGGTCTGCTTGGGCCCGACGATGTCGGTGAGCTCGGCCGCGACGCTGACCTCTTCACCGGGGCGCAGGTAGCGATGGTAGGTCTGTTCGCAGTTGGTGGCGACGACGCCGACGTAGCCGTTGTCGTCGAACAGTTTCATGATCCTGCTCAGCGGATCCTCGTCGGAACGTACCGCGCCGAGGCCGGCCATGGTCCAGACCTGGATCATCGCCGGCGGTGCGACGATGCCGGGATGGCCCGCCGCCTTGGCGGCGTCCTCGTCGGTGTAGATCGGGTTCTTGTCGCCGATGGCGTCGAGCCAGTGATCGACCATCGGCTGGTTCACCGCGTGACGGCCCTTGCGCGGCTTGCTCTTTCCCGATGCCTTGATCTGCTCGGCGTCCTGTGTGATCTGCTCGATCGAACTCACGGAATTGCTCGTCTCTTCGCGCAAGCGCTCATCGCGGAACCCTCGGCACGTTCAGGCCCGCAGCGGCGACCTGTTCGCGCATCACTTCGTTGACCCCGCCGCCGAAGGTGATGACCAGACTGCGCTTTGTCTGCGAGTCCAGCCATGCCAGCAGCTCGGCGGTCTCGTCCTCGGCCGGGTTGCCGTACTTGCCGACGATCTCCTCGGCAAGCCGGCCGATCCGCTGGATCCGCTCGGTGGAGAACACTTTGGTGGCGGCGGCGTCGGCAATGTCGACGGTCTCGCCTGCAGCGGCAACCTGCCAGTTGAACAGTTCGTTGATCCGCCAGACCGCCTTGATCTCGCCGAGGGCGCGGCGCACGTCGTCGCGGTCGATCGGCGTGACGCCGTCGCCGCCGGGCTTCGACGCCCACGCGTGCACGCGGTCATAGAGGCCGGCGATCTTGCCGGCCGGGCCGAGCATGACGCGCTCGTGGTTGAGCTGGGTGGTGATCAGCCGCCAGCCGGCGTTCTCCTCCCCGACGAGCATGTCGGCCGGAACGCGCACATCGTTGTAATAGGTGGCGTTGGTGTGGTGGGCGCCGTCGGACAGGATGATCGGAGTCCAGGAATAGCCCGGGTCCGTGGTGTCGACGATGAGGATCGAGATCCCTTTGTGCTTGGCGGCTTCCGGGTCGGTCCGGCAGGCCAGCCACACGTAGTCGGCGTCGTGACCGCCGGTGGTCCAGATCTTCTGGCCGTTGACTGTGTAATACCCGGTGGCCTCGTCGCCCGTTCGCACCGCCGCGGTCCGCAGCGACGCGAGGTCGGTGCCCGCCTCGGGCTCGGAGTAGCCGATCGCGAAGTGGACCTCGCCTGCCAGGATCGCGGGCAGGAACTTCTTCTTCTGCGCCTCGGTGCCGTAGACCATCAGGGTCGGGCCGACGGTCTGCAAGGTGACCGCAGGCAGCGGAACATCCGCCCGCGCAGCCTCATTGACGAAGATCTGCTGCTCGATCGGACCGAAGCCCAGGCCCCCGTACTCCTTAGGCCAGCCGACACCGAGCTTCCCGTCGGAGCCCATCCGCTTGATCACCGCGCGGTAGGCCTTGCCGTGCCGGTCGACCTCCATCTCCTTGGCCTCATCGGTGGAGATCAGGGTGGCGAAGTACTGACGCATCTCCGCCTGCAGATGCCGCTGCTCGGGGGTCAGTTCTATGTACATTGCGCTCCAACCAATTCCAGACGGTGTGCGGGTCCGCCGAGCAGGCGGGTCAGATCCTTGATCGACGAGTAATACCGATGCATGGGGTAGGTGACGTCCATCCCCATCCCGCCGTGCAGATGGTGGCAGATCTGCATCGCCGGCGGAGCCTGGGAGGTCAGCCAGTAGGCCAGGATGTCCAGGTCGGCGTCGGCGTCACGGTCCTCCGACAGTTGCCAGACCACCGCGGTGGACGCCAACGCCACTGTGCGCGAGGCGATGTAGACCTCGGCGAGTTGGGCGGCAACCGTTTGGAACGTCGCCAGCGGGCGCCCGAACTGATGCCGATTGGACACGTAGTCGGCCGTCAACCGCACCGCGCCCGCGACCAGGCCCGCGGCGTACGCCCCCACGGCAGCCAGCACCAGCTGATTCAGCCGGTGAACGCTCCCATCGGCCAGCACCGCGTCCGCCTCGACCGCAACGTCACGAAACTCGACGGCGAACTCCGCACTGCCGGCCGAGGTCGGTGTCGCGATCAGACACACGCCGTCGGCTTTCGGGGAGATTACGACCACACCGGCGTCGGTGCTCACCACCATCCAATTCGCCTCGGCGGCAAAGGGAACGGCCACTTTGGTGCCGGTGAGCCTGCCATCCCGGAGCGTCGTCGCAGGCCGCTCGGGCAGCGCCACACCTGGTTCGTTGAACGCGCCGGTCAGTACCGCGCCCTTGGCGACGCCGTCGAGGTACCGGTCCTGCTGCGCGTCGGAGGCCAGGTCCACCAGCGGAAGCAGACCGAAACCGAGAGTGGCCAGCGCCGGCGAGATCAGCCCGTGCCTGCCGATCTCGGTCAGTGCGGCGGCGATCTCCGGCAGCCCGACCCCGTCCCCGCCGAGACGCTCTGGCACGCCAAGTGCCGTCACACCACCGGAAACCAGTGCAGCCCAACTGTTCTCCCGATCAAGCACAGCGTTGACGACATCAGCGACAGCTTGCTGCTCGGGCTCCGGAGTGAAGTCCAACGGGATCTCCCTGAGACGTGTGTTTACGACGCGGTGGAACCGGAGTAGTCGACCTGCCAGTGCTTGATGCCGTTGAGCCAGCCCGACCGCAACCGCTCGGGGGTTCCGATGGATGAGAGGTCCGGCATGTTGTCGGCGATCGCGTTGAACATCAGGTCGATGGTCATGCGGGCCAAGTTGGCTCCGAGGCAGTAGTGCACCCCGGTGCCGCCGAAGCCGACGTGCGGGTTCGGGTCACGCAGGATGTTGAAGGTGTGGGGGTCCTCGAAGACCTCCTCGTCAAAGTTGGCCGAGCGGTAGAACATCACCACCCGCTGGCCGGCCTTGATCGGAACACCGCCCAGCTCAGTGTCTTTGACCGCGGTGCGCTGGAACGCGGTGACCGGTGTGGCCCACCGGACGATCTCGTCGGCTGCGGTGGCCGGACGCTCCCGCTTGTACAGCTCCCACTGGTCGGCGTTGTCGAGGAAGGCGATCATCCCGTGCGTGATCGAGTTGCGGGTGGTCTCACTGCCCGCGACGGCGAGCATCAGCACGAAGAAGGCGAATTCGTCGTCGGAGAGCTTCTCGCCGTCGAAGTCGGCGTTGATGAGCGCGGTGACGATGTCATCGCCGGGGTTCTCCGCCTTGATCGCTGCCATCTGCATGGCGTAGGCCAGCATCTCCATCGACGAGGCGCGGCCGTCGATGTGCGCGAACTCCGGATCCTCGTTGCCGGTCATCTCGTTGGTCCAGCGGAACAGCTTGGCCCGCTCGTCCTGCGGCACGCCAAGGAGGCCGGCGATCACCTGCAGCGGCAACTCGCACGACACCTGCTCGACGAAGTCACCGGCGCCGTCGGCCGCGGCGGTCTTGACGATGTGCTCGGCACGCTGGGTCAACTCGGCGCGCAGCCGTTCGACGGCGCGCGGGGTGAACCCGCGGGAGATGATGCGGCGCAACCGGTCGTGGTGCTCGCCGTCCATGTTGAGCAGGATGACGCGCTGCATATCGATGTCCTCGCGCACCATGTCGTCGGCGAACTGCGGCAGCGCGGTATTCGGACCGGAGTGGTAGACGTCGCTGCGGCGGGAGACTTCCTTGACATCCCTGTGCTTGGTGACGACCCAATAGCCGCCGTCGTTGAACCCACCCTTGCCGATCTTCTGCTCACACCACCAGACCGGGGCGATCGTGCGTAACTCCGCCAGTTCCTCGATGGGCAACTTCACGACGTTGCGGTCGGGATCCAGGAAGTCAAATCCCTCTGGAAGCTGGGGCGCCGGCATCAATGCTCCTCAATAAACGACATGATCTAGTCCCCAGTAAAACATGCCTCCACCACAGACAAAAGGCACCAAAGCATCCTTGCTTGTCAGAGGACTGAAACGTGTTCTAGCCTGGCCGCATGGGTAATCCTGTCATCGTCGAAGCCACCCGCAGCCCGATCGGCAAGCGCAACGGCTGGCTATCCGGACTGCACGCCACCGATTTGCTCGGGGCCGTGCAGAAGGCGGTGGTGGAAAGGGCCGGCATCGACGCGGGGCTGGTCGAACAGGCCATCGGCGGCTGCGTGACGCAGTACGGCGAACAGTCCAACAACATCACCCGGGTCGCCTGGCTGACGGCGGGTCTGCCCGACCACGTCGGCGCGACGACGGTGGACTGTCAGTGCGGCAGCGCGCAGCAGGCCAACCACCTCATCGCCGGTCTGATCGCCGCCGGTGCCATCGACGTTGGCATCGCCTGCGGTATCGAGGCGATGAGCCGGGTGGGGCTGGGCGCCAACGCCGGACCCGACCGCTCCAGGATCCGGGCGGAGTCGTGGGACATCGACATGCCGGATCAGTTCACGGCCGCCGAGCGGATCGCCAAGCGCCGCGGCATCACCCGCGCCGACCTCGACCACCTCGGGCTGATCTCCCAGCAGAAGGCCAAGCGGGCGTGGGACGAGCACCGATTCGACCGGGAGATCTCCCCGATCGAGGCCCCGGTGATCGGTCCGGACAAACAGCCCACCGCCGAGCGGCACATGGTCAGCCGTGACCAGGGACTGCGCGACACCACCCCGGAGGGTCTGGCCGCACTGAAGCCGGTGATGGAGGGCGGCATGCACACCGCCGGAACCTCCTCACAGATCTCCGACGGCGCTGCCGCGGTGCTCTGGATGGACGAAGACAAAGCGCGCGCCTTGGGCTTGACGCCTCGTGCCCGCATCGTCGCGCAGGCGCTGGTGGGCGCCGAGCCCTACTACCACCTCGACGGTCCGGTGCAGTCCACCGCGCGGGTTCTGGAGAAGGCCGGCATGAAACTGGGCGACATCGACCTGGTGGAGATCAACGAGGCGTTCGCCTCAGTGGTGCTGAGCTGGGCCCAGGTGCACAATGCCGACATGGACAAGGTCAATGTCAACGGCGGAGCGATCGCCCTGGGACATCCGGTGGGCAGCACCGGCAGCCGGCTGATCACCACCGCGCTGCACGAGTTGGAGCGCACCGGCCAGTCGACCGCATTGATCACCATGTGCGCCGGCGGGGCGCTGTCGACGGGCACCATCATCGAGCGGATCTAGTCCGATCGACGATGCGGAGCGCAGCGACGAGGAGGAGTCGGACCATCGAGTCCGGCTGCTTTCCGACTCGGAACGCATCGCCGCCGCGCAGGCCTACATCGACGCCCTCGTCAGCCATGACGCCGCGCCGGTTCCGTTCGCCCCGGGGTGCACCCGGGTGGAGCAGGGGCTCAAGAACGGCTTCTCCGGAAATCACCTGCGCCGCAGTCTGACTCGCGGCCCCCAATACCGCATCATCGCCGCCACGACACCGGCCGAGTTCAGTGTCGACGGCGACGAGGTGCGGGCCTGCTACACCGTGCTGACGAAAGTCTCCGTCGCGGGACGACGTGCGGCCGCGCGGGTGGACGAGACGTTCGTCATCCCCTCCGACGGGCTCATCCAGCACATCCGGGTTAGATTTCACCCGACCGTCGTTAGGAGCCCACACATGGCCAAACCAGCCCCCCGGGGCCTGAACTCACCGCGCAGCGAGTCCATCATCAAGTGGATGTCGAAGGCCAACGCCTGGATCTACCGGAAGACCGGCGGCAAGATCGGCGGCAAGTTCCTCCAGGGTGCGCCGGTGGCGCTGCTTACGACGACCGGCCGCAAGACCGGTGAGCCACGGGTGAGCCCGCTGCTGTATCTGCGCGAAGGCAACCGCATCGTGCTGATCGCCTCCAAGGGCGGCGCGGCCAACCACCCGATGTGGTACCTCAACCTCAAGGCGAATCCGAACGTCACCGTCCAGATCAAGGACGAGGTGCTCAACCTCACCGCCCGTGACGCCACCGAGGAGGAGCGGGCGCACTACTGGCCGAAGATGGCGTCGATGTACACCAGCTTCGACGACTACCAGTCCTGGACCGACCGGGTGATCCCGGTGGTCATCTGCGACCCGCGCTGAGCTGGATTCCGATCGTCTCGCTCCTCCTCCGCCGAGTCCCTCGGCGGCATCGTCGACTCGACTAGGCCCCGTACACCGGCAAGGGCGGACACCCCTGAGCCAGAAGGCTTCTCACCACCGGACCCAGCTCGCCGGGCTCCCAGCGGGCACCCTTGTCCACCTCGACGCCGTGCTGCCAGCCCTCGGCCGCGCGGATGATGCCGCCTTCGACCTCGAAAACCCGGCCGGTAACATCGGAGGACTCCGCGCTGCCCAGCCACACCACCAGCGGTGAGATGTTCTCCGGGGCCATCGCGTCAAAACCGCTGTCCGGCTTGGCCATCATGTCGGCGAACACCGTCTCGGTCATCCGGGTGCGGGCCGACGGGGCGATCGCGTTGACGGTCACCCCGTAGCGCCCCATCTCGGCGGCGGCCACCAGAGTGAGCGCGGCGATGCCGGCCTTGGCGGCACTGTAATTGCCCTGGCCAACGCTGCCCTGCAGTCCGGCGCCGGAGCTGGTGTTGATGATCCTTGCGTCAACCTCCCTGCCTGCCTTGGCAAGTCCGCGCCAGTAGGCACCGGCGTGGCGGGTGGTGGCGAAGTGCCCTTTGAGGTGGACGGCGATGACGGCGTCGAACTCCTCCTCGCTGGTGTTGGCGATCATCCGGTCGCGCACGATCCCGGCGTTGTTCACCAAGACGTCCAGCCCGCCGAACGCGTCGACCGCTGTCTGGATCAACCCGGCGGCCTGCTCCCAGTCGGCGACGTTCGCGCCGCTGGTGACGGCTTCGCCTCCCGCGGAACGAATTTCGTCGACGACGGCCTGGGCCGCGCTGCCCCCGCCCGCCGGGGAGCCGTCGAGACCGACGCCGATGTCGTTGACCACGACCCGCGCGCCCTCCGCGGCGAAGGCCAGCGCATGCGCTCGGCCGATTCCGCCGCCGGCGCCGGTGACGATGACCACCCGTCCGTCGAGCAACCCCATTAACGCGTCTCCTTCGTGTTGGCACTGGATGCGGACAGGAACGGCGGCGGCTCTCCCCCGCCGTGCACGGGCAGCGTCGCACCACTGATGTAGGACGCGGCGTCGGAGGCGAGAAAGGCCACCGCCCAACCGATGTCGTCCGGCCGCGCCAGCCGGCCCAGCGGAACGGTGGCCGCCACCGCGACCTGGGAGTCGCTGTCGCCGTAGAACAGCTCCGCCTGCTCGGTGGCCACCATCCCGGCCACCACCGCGTTGACGCGAACCTTAGGAGCCCACTCGACGGCGAGGGTCGCCGTCAGGCTGTCGACGCCGGCCTTGGCCGCCCCGTAGGCCGCGGTACCCGGAGACGGGCGGCGGCCGCTGACGCTGGAGATCGAGACGATCGACCCGCCGGTGTCCTGGATCTGCATGACGGCGTTGGCCGCAAGCGAGACGTTGAGCATGCCGATCAGGTTCAGCTCGATGACCTTCTGGTGAAACCGCGCCGAGGCCTCGGCGGCGAGCGCATAGGGCGATCCGCCGGCGTTGTTCACCACCACGTCGAGTCGGCCATGTTTCTGCACGATCGCGTCGACCATCGCGCCGACGGCCTCTGCGTCGCGGACGTCACAGCTGTGGAACTCGTAGGGCAGTCCGTCGACCGCGCGGCGCGCGCAGGTCACCACCACCGCGCCCTGCCGGGCGAACACCTCGCTGATGCCCGCGCCGACGCCCCGCACACCGCCGGTGACCAGCACGACGCGGCCCCCGAGATCGAAATCCACCGTGCTAGCCTACCAAGCAAGTGCTTGCTTAGGAGTGCCATGACGATCTCGTCCGCCACCGTCGAACCCGGCATCGTCGCCGTGACGGTCGACTATCCCCCGGTGAACGCCATCCCCTCGCGCGGCTGGTTCGACCTCGCCGACGCCATCACCGCCGCCGGCCGCGACCTGGACACCCACGTGGTGATCCTGCGGGCCGAGGGCCGCGGCTTCAACGCCGGCGTGGACATCAAGGAGATGCAGCGCACCACCGGCTTCACCGCGTTGATCGATGCCAACCGGGGATGCTTCGCCGCGTTCAAGGCGGTCTACGAGTGCGCGGTGCCGGTGGTCGCCGCCGTCAACGGCTTCTGCGTCGGCGGCGGAATCGGGCTGGTCGGCAACGCCGACGTGATCGTCGCCTCCGACGACGCGACGTTCGGACTGCCCGAGGTCGAGCGCGGGGCCCTCGGCGCGGCCACCCATCTGTCCCGACTGGTGCCCCAGCACATGATGCGTCGGCTGTTCTTCACCGCCGCCACCGTGGATGCGGCGACCTTGCGCCACTTCGGTTCGGTCCACGAGGTGGTCCCGCGGGCCGAACTCGACGAGGCCGCCCTCAGGGTGGCGCGTGACATCGCCAAGAAGGACACCCGGGTGATCCGGGCGGCCAAAGAGGCGCTGAATTTCATTGACAGCCAACAGGTCAACTCCAGCTACCGGATGGAGCAGGGATTCACCTTCGAACTCAACCTCTCCGGGGTGTCCGATGAACTGCGCGACGACTTCGCGGGCACGAAGAAAGCCGACAAGTGAGTCCCCGCCGGGCAGGAGCGAAGCGACCGGGGGAAATGGGATGAGGGATAAGCGCACGACCCTCGATGAGGCGGTCGCCCATATCGAGAGCGGCATGACCATCGGTATCGGCGGCTGGGGCTCCCGCCGCAAGCCGATGGCGTTCGTCCGCGCACTGCTGCGCACCGATGTCACCGATCTCACCGTGGTGACCTACGGCGGTCCTGACATCGGGCTGCTGTGCTCGGCCGGGAAGGTCAAGAAGGTCTACTACGGTTTCGTGTCCCTGGACTCCCCGCCGTTCTACGACCCGTGGTTCTCCAAGGCCCGCACCACCGGGGCCATCGTGGCCCGGGAGATGGACGAGGGCATGCTCCGCAGCGGTTTGCAGGCTGCGGCACAACGTCTTCCGTTCCTGCCGACGCGGGCCGGGCTGGGCAGTTCGGTGCCGGATTTTTGGGACGGTGAACTCAAGACGGTCCGATCCCCCTACCCGAGTCCGATCCCCGAGTCGCTCCGCTCCGGCCCGCCGGACGGCGGCGGGCACGAAGAACTGATCGCCATGCCCGCCCTTCGCCTGGACGCCGCCTTCGTCCACCTCAATCTCGGCGACAAACGCGGCAACGCCGCCTACACCGGCATCGACCCGTACTTCGACGACCTGTTCCTGATGGCGGCCGACCGTCGCCTCCTCTCCGTGGAGCGAGTGGTCCCCACCGACGAACTGGTGAAAGCCGTTTCACCGCAGGCCCTCCTGGTCAACCGGATGATGGTCGACCACGTCGTCGAGGCCCCCGGTGGAGCACACTTCACCACCGCCGCACCCGACTACGGACGCGACGAGAAGTTCCAGCGCCACTACGCCCAGGCCGCCGCCGGCGAGGACAGCTGGGCCGAGTTCGTGGCCACCTATCTCTCCGGCAGCGAGGCCGATTACCAGGCAGCGGTGCGACGGTTCGCCGTCGCCGCAACGGCGGCGCGCATCGGCACCGAGGAGCAGGGGGCACAGAAGTGATCCAGGTCAGCCGAGCCGACGTGTGCGCGGTCGCCTGCGCGGACCTCTTCCGCGACGCCGGAGAGATCATGGTCAGCCCGATGACCACCATGGTGTCCATCGGCGCCAGGCTGGCCCGCCTGACCTTCTCCCCCGACATCTTGCTCACCGACGGGGAAGCCCAGCTACTTGCCGACACCCCGGCGATCGGGGCGGCCGGTGCGGTGGAGGGCTGGATGCCGTTCGGGCGGGTCTTCGAGACATTGGCCTGGGGCCGGCGCCATGTCGTGATGGGCGCCAACCAGATTGACCGCTACGGCAACCAGAACCTCTCGGCGTTCGGCCCGCTGCAACACCCCACCCGACAGATGTTCGGCGTGCGCGGGGCCCCGGGCAACACCATCAACCACGCCACCAGCTACTGGGTCGGCAATCACACCAGCCGGGTGTTCTGCGACGCCGTCGACGTGGTGTCCGGTATCGGCTGGGACAAGGTCGACTCCGACAACCCGGCTTACCGATTCGTCAACGTCTACCGGGTTGTCAGCAATCTCGGCGTCTTCGACTTCGGCGGGCCGGGCCGCACCATGCGCGCGGTATCCCTGCACCCGGGGGTGGACGCAGACGACGTCCGGGCCAACACCACCTTCGATGTACACGGCCTCGATGAAGCCCCGAGCACCCGGCTGCCCACCGGCGAGGAGCTCGACCTGATCCGCACCATCGACCCGAAGGGGTTGCGCGACAAGGAGGTGAAGCTATGACCCAGTCAGCACCGCGGATCCGGACAGCACTCACCCGGCTGGTCGGCATCGAGCATCCGGTGGTCCAGACCGGCATGGGCTGGGTTGCCGGGGCGCGACTGGTGTCCGCGACGGCCAACGCCGGCGGACTGGGGATCCTGGCCTCGGCGACGATGACCATCGACGAGCTGGCCACCGCCGTCGCCAAGGTGAAGGCAGCGACCGATAAGCCCTTCGGGGTCAACATCCGTGCCGACGCCGCCGATGCCGGGGACCGCGTCGACCTGATGATCCGCGAAGGCGTCAAGGTCGCATCGTTCGCGCTGGCTCCCAAACCTGAACTCATCGCCAAGCTCAAAGACGCAGGCGCCGTGGTCATCCCGTCGGTGGGCGCGGCCAAGCACGCCCGCAAGGTCGCCGGCTGGGGCGCGGACGCGGTGATCGTGCAAGGCGGAGAGGGCGGCGGCCACACCGGGCCGGTCGCCACCACGCTGTTGTTGCCCTCGGTGCTCGACGCGGTCGACATCCCGGTGGTCGCCGCCGGCGGCTTCTTCGACGGTCGCGGTCTCGCCGCCGCACTGTCCTACGGCGCGGCCGGGGTGGCCATGGGGACCCGCTTCCTGCTGACGTCGGACTCCACCGTTCCCGACGCGGTCAAGCAGCGCTACCTGCAGGCCGGCCTGGACGGGACGGTGGTGTCCACCCGGGTGGACGGCATGCCACACCGCGTGCTGCGCACCGGTCTGGTGAACAACCTCGAAAGCGGCTCGCGGGTCAAGGGATTCACCGCGGCGGTGGTCAACGCCGCCAAGTTCAAGAAGATGTCAGGCATGACGTGGCCATCCATGGTCCGCGACGGCCTGGCGATGCGGCACGGCAAGGAACTCACCTGGTCGCAGGTGCTGATGGCGGCCAACACCCCGATGCTGCTGAAGGCGGGCCTCGTCGAGGGCAACACCGACGCCGGAGTGCTGGCGTCGGGCCAGGTGACCGGAATCATCGAGGACCTGCCGACGTGCGCCGAACTCATCGAGCGCATCGTCAGCGACGCAGTCGAGCACCTGCGTGCGGCGGCAGCCCTGATCGACTGACGTCCGGTTCAGTACTGGCGAGTCGGCGTGATTCGCCCCTTGACGCCCAACTCCCGCGCCCGGTCGGTGAGCCGCTGATACTCCTCGGGAGAAACGGTCTTGCTGCGGGTGAGGATGTAGCCGCTCTGTCCGGAGGGGTCACTGACGATCGCCCAGCTGTAGTCCGGGGCGGTCTCGAGGATCGTGTAGTTGCCCGGGGGTGTGGCCGACGGCGGCCGCGGCGAGAAGAAGCCGACGTTCAGCGCGGTGTTGGTGTCGTTGACCGCGACGGCCGAGCCGGTGATCGAGGAGCGGGGTCCTCGGTTGAAGAAGTAGTTTCCAGAGTTCTGCACCTTGATGGTTCCGTCTGGGTTCAGGGTGTAGGTCGCCTTGGTGTTGACCAAGCCGATGGAGAAGAACTGTTTCACGCTGCCCTGCTCGTAGTACGTCCCGGCGTACTTCGCCGGATCGACGGGAACACTCGACGGCGAAACGGATTTCGCCGCGGTGGATTGTGCCGCAGCCGGCTGCGGAGCGGAGACCGCAGATTTGACGGCCGGCGCGGCGTTCACCGCACTGGCCGGCGCCGGGGTCTTCCTGGCCGGCCTGACAGTCGGCACTCGCACGGCCGCGGCGGCGGGCCTCGCGCCGGCGGTCCGGGCGGGACCCCGCTCGGACCGTGCCGAAGCCGCCTCGTGCGCGGCGGAACGCGCCGTCCCGGCGTCTGCCCCGGCGTCGGCGGCCGCAACTCCCGCGCCGCAGAACAGACCGCTACCCACCCCGGCGGCGAACACACCGGACATCAACCACATGCGAACCGAAGACATCAACGAACCCTTCCCGTGGAGGCTTGCCCATCTGGCGGCCCCTCGTACTCACGCGCCGGCCGGAAGGCCGGGGCAATCAGGGGCTATTCGGAGCGACCCGACGATTGGATGGGTTGTGTGGGATCTGCCACATGTCCGCGGGCGTAGGGTCGGTTTCATGGGGATCGCACCGGAAAGCTGGCCGGCACCGTTTCGCGGACTGATCCGGACGTCGAACAAGTACCTTCTCAATCCGTTGATGCTGCGGCTGGCCGGGAAGAAGTTCTGGTACGCGTCCGTCGTCGAGCACAGCGGACGACGTTCTGGCAAGCGTTACTCGACGCCGATCGTGGCCGACCGGGTGGGCGACCAGCTCATCGTGCCGCTGCCATACGGAACGCAGGTGGACTGGGTGCGCAACGTGCTCAGTTCAGGCGAGGCGACGATCGTCAGCCGGGGCCACACCTACCACGTCGTCTCCCCCGAACTCATCAGCTCGACCCAGGCGCTGCCGCTGCTGCCGCACAACCGCCGCCGCACCTTCGAACGGGTCAGCATCGGCCACTTCCTGCGGATGAATATCGCTGCCTGAGCCGGTCCGAGGGCTACAAGCGTTCGATGATGGTGACGTTGGCGGTGCCACCGCCTTCGCACATGGTCTGCAGGCCATAGCGGCCACCGGTGCGCTCGAGCTCATTGAGCATGGTGGCGAAGAGCTTTGCGCCCGTCGCCCCGAGGGGATGACCCAGCGCGATGCCGCCGCCGTTGGGGTTGACCTTGTCCGGGTCGGCTCCGGTCTCCTTCAGCCAGGCCAGAACAACGGGGGCGAAGGCCTCGTTGATCTCGACGACGTCGATGTCGTCGATCGACAAGCCGGTCTTTTCCAGGGCGTAACGGGTCGCCGGGATGGGCCCGGTAAGCATGAGTACCGGGTCGGCGCCGCGGCAGCTGATGTGGTGGATGCGGGCTCGGGGCGTGAGCCCGTGGTCTTTGACCGCTTGCTCGGAGGCCAGCAGGACCGCGCTGGCTCCGTCGCAGATCTGGCTGGCCACTGCGGCGGTCATCCGGCCGCCCTCGCTCAACGTCTGAAGCGCGGCCATCTTCTCCAGGGTTGTGTTCCTGGGTGTTTCGTCCACCGAGAAGCCCTCGACCGCGACGATCTCGTTGCCGAAGCGACCGCCGCTGATGGCGGCCAAGGCGCGTTCGTGGCTTCCCAGAGCCCAGCGCTCCATGTCCTCGCGGGAGATGTCCCAGCGCTCGGCGATCAGTTCGGCGCCGCGGAACTGGGAGATCTCCTCATCGCCGTAGCGCTGCAGCCAGCCCTTGGACTCTGCGGTGGGGGTGGTGAAGCCGAACTGCTCACCGACGATCATCGCAGACGAGATCGGGATCTGGCTCATGTTCTGCATACCGCCGGCCAGGATCAGATCCGCCGTTCCCGCCATGATCGCTTGGGCGCCAAAGGAAATCGCCTGCTGGCTTGAGCCACATTGGCGGTCGACGGTGACGCCGGGCACCTCCTCGGGATAGCCGGCGGCAAGCCAGGTGAGCCGGCCGATATTGCCGGCCTGGCCGCCGATGGCGTCAACACATCCGACGATCGCGTCATCGACCGCGGCGGGGTCGACGTCGTTGCGGTCGAAGATGCCGTGGAATGCGTACACGCCGAGATCGATCGGGTGGATGCCTGCCAGCGAACCGTTGCGCTTGCCGACGGGCGTGCGGATCGCGTCGATGACGTATGCCGTGGACGTCGAAGCCATGTCGGTCTCCTTTTATTTCTTGGCGGCGGCGATGCCGCCGAGAACGATCGAAAGGTACTGCCTGCCAACCTGTTCAGCGGTCAGCGGGCCACCCGGGGTGTACCAGCGCACGGATACCCACGTCGTGTCGCGGATGAACCGGTAGACGAGGTCGACGTCGATGTCGGGGCGGAAGCAGCCCTGCTTGATGCCCTGCCTCAGGACGTCCACCCACATCTTGCGCTGACGTCGATTGAGTTCGGACACGTAGGAGAACCGCGGCTGAGACGAGAGTCGCTTGGCTTCGTCCTGATAGATGACGACCTCGGCGTGGTGGTGCTCGATCGCGTCGAAGGACGCCATGAACAACCCTTTGAGCCGTTCCATCGGGTCCGGTTCGGTGTCGATGATCTCCTGGTAGCGGGCGAAGAGCCAGTCGAGGAAGCCGCGCAGCACCTCGTCGACCATCTCCTCCTTGGAGGCGAAATGGTGATAGAGGCTGCCGGAGAGGATGCCTGCGGCGTCGGCGATGTCGCGGACCGTGGTGGCGCGCAGTCCGCGTTCGGCGAACATCGTCGCGGCGAGCCCGAGCAGTTCGTCACGACGGGTGGCCGGCGGCGGGCTGGTCATGGATGCTGGCTCGACACCGAGATCACCTCGCCGGTGAGATAACTGGCGTAGTCACTGGCCAGGAAGGCGATGGTCGAGGCGACCTCCCACGGCTCGGCCGCGCGCCCGAACGCCTCGCTCTCGGAGAGCCGGTCGAGCAGGTCGGCGGAGCTGGTCTTCTCCAGGAAGCGGTGCCGCGCGATACTCGGAGACACCGCGTTGATGCGCACGCCGAACTCCACGGCTTCGATTGCGCTGCAACGGGTCAGGGCCATGACACCGGCCTTGGCGGCGGCATAGTGGGACTGGGAGTGCTGGGCCCGCCAACCGAGAACACTGGCGTTGTTGACGATCGCACCGCCGTGGCCGGCACCCCGGAAGTAGGTCAATGCGGCCCGGGTGGCCCGCATCACCGAGGTGAGGGTCACGTTGAGCACCCGGTCCCATTCCTCGTCGGTCATGTCGATCACCGGCGTCTGGCCACCCAGTCCGGCATTGTTGACCAGAACGTCGAGCCGCCCGAAGCGCGCCGTGGTGGAGTCGACGAGGGCATCGATCTGCGCCGAGGACGTCACGTCGCAGACCACGCTCTCGACCCGGCCAAGACCCAACGCGGACAACGTGTCCCGCGTCTCGCCGAGGCGTCGCTCGTGATGATCGGAGATCATCACGTCGGCGCCCTCGAGCAGCGCGCGACGGGCGGTGGCCGAGCCGATGCCGGTTCCGGCGGCCGCCGTGACGACGACGACTTTCCCGCTCAGCAGTCCGTGGCCGGCCACTTCCTCCGGCGGGGTCGAGAGTGTCATCAGCCCTTGGCCTCCCGCGGCAGGCCGAGCACGCGCTCGGCGATGATGTTGCGCTGGACCTCGTTGGATCCCCCGTAGATGGTGTCGGCGCGGGAGAACAGGAAGAGCCGCTGCCACTCGTCGAACTCGCCGCCCCGCAGGACCATGCCGGACTTGCCCTCGATGTCGAAGGCGAGCTCGCCGAGGTCGCGATGCCAGTTGGCCCACAACAGCTTTGAAACCGAGTCTTTTCCGGCGGACTGAACGCCATCCTCGTCGTCCATGGTTGCCATGGCGAACGAGCGCATCGCCTGCAGGCCGGCCCAGGACCGGGTGAGCCGGTCCCGGATCGACGGATCGTCGATGGCACCGGAGTTCTTGGCGAGCTCGACGACGCCGGAAAGCTCACGGGCATAACGGATCTGCTGGCCCAACGTGGAGACGCCGCGCTCGAACTGCAGCGTGCCCATCGCCACCCGCCAGCCGTCACCGGGCTCACCGACCACCAGGCCGGCCTCGGTCCGGGCGTCGGTGAAGAACACCTCGTTGAACTCCGAGTCGCCGGTGAGCTGGACGATCGGCCGGATCTCGATTCCCGGCTGGTCCAGCGGCACAAGCAGATATGCCAGTCCGTTGTGGCGTTTGGACCCCTTCTCGGAGCGCGCGAGCACGAAGCACCACTGCGCCCAGTGCGCGAGGGACGTCCACACCTTCTGGCCGTTGATGACCCAGTGCTGGTTTCCCGTCGCTCCGCTCGCCTCGGGGTCCCCCTCCAACGCCGCGGTCGTGGTCACGTTGGCCAGGTCGCTGCCCGCGCCGGGCTCGGAGTAGCCCTGGCACCACAGTTCGGTGACGTCGCGGATGGCCGGCAGGAAGCGCTCCCGCTGCTCGGGTGTCCCGTAGGCGATCAGCGTCGGGCCGACCAGTTCCTCGCCGAGGTGGTTGACCTTGTCCGGGGCGTCGGCGCGGGCATACTCCTCGTAGAACGCCACCCGGTGCGCGACCGAGAGTCCCCGTCCGCCGTGCTCGACCGGCCAGCCCAGGCAGGTCAGCCCGGCGGCGGCCAGGTGGCGGTTCCAGGCCAGCCGTTCCTCGAACGCCTCATGTTCGCGGCCGGGGCCGCCGAGGCCCTTGAGTGCGGCGAAATCACCGACCAGATTGTCGGCGAGCCATTCTCGGACCTCCGCCCGGAACTCCTCGACATCCACCCCTGTAGGCTAACCTACCAAGCACTTGCTTTGGTGGCCGGGCGGACATGACCAGGCATTCCCAACCAGAGGAGCATCGCGATGACGGGCCTGTTGACGACGCCGGCGGTGCTCGACCGGATGGCGTGCGACTTCGCCGACCACGAAGCGGTCGTGACCTCGGACCGCCGCATGACCTTCGCCGAACTGCGCGAGGAGGTCCGCCGGGCCGCCGCCGCCATCATCGGCCTCGGCGTCCGACCCGGCGACCGGGTGGCGCTGTGGTCGCCCAACACCTGGCACTGGGTGGTGGCCTGCCTCGGCATCCAATACGCCGGTGCGGTGCTGGTCCCGATCAACACCCGTTACACCGCCGAGGAGGCGGCCGACATCATCGGCCGCACACGTGCCCCGTTGCTCTTCGGGATGGGGCGCTTCCTCGGCGCCGACCGGGTCGCCGAACTGGACCGGGGTTCGCTTCCCGCGCTTCGTCATATCGTCCGCATTCCCGTCGAGGACGACGACGGCAGCTGGGACGAGTTCCTGGCGGGGCCGCAGCCACCGATGTCGGAGGTCGACGCCCGCGCCGCGGCCGTGCGACCCGATGACGTCTCCGACATCCTGTTCACCTCCGGAACCACCGGGCGCAGCAAGGGCGTGCTGTGCGCACACCGGCAATCCCTGTCGGGCTCGGCGTCGTGGGCCGCGTGCGGTGAGATCACCAGCGCCGACCGGTATCTCTGCATCAACCCGTTCTTTCACAACTTCGGATACAAGGCCGGGATCCTGGCCTGCCTGCAGACCGGCGCCACGCTCATTCCGCAGTTGACGTTCGATCCGGCCGATGCCATGCGGGCGGTGCAGGAACAGCGCATCACGGTGCTGCCCGGGCCGCCGACCATCTATCAGACACTGTTGGATCACCCGTCCCGCAAGGACTTCGACCTGAGCTCGCTGCGGTTCGCCGTCACCGGAGCGACCACCATTCCCGTGGTTCTCATCGAGCGGATGCAGAGCGAACTGGACTTCGAGATCGTGCTCACCGGCTACGGACTCACGGAGGGAAGCGGATTCGGCACGATGTGCCGGGCGGACGACGATCCGGTGACCGTGGCGACGACCTGCGGACGCCCGATGGCCGGCTTCGAGCTGCGCATCGGAGCCGCTGGGCCGGCGACATCCGGTACCGACGCCGACGACGGCCGGGCCGGTGAGGTGCTGCTCCGCGGACCCAACGTGATGCTCGGCTACCTCGACGACCCGGAGGCCACCGCGACCGCCATCGACGCCGACGGCTGGCTGCACACCGGCGACATCGGCACCGTCGACGACGCGGGAAACCTCCGGATCACCGACCGGCTCAAGGACATGTACATCTGCGGCGGTTTCAACGTCTACCCCGCCGAGGTCGAGCAGGTGTTGGCACGCCTCGACGGTGTGGCCGACGTGGCGGTGATCGGCGTTTCGGAGGACCGCCTGGGCGAGGTCGGGCGGGCCTTCATCGTTCGCCGGCCCGACGCGAATCTATCCGAGGAGGACGTGATCGCCTACGCGCGAAAGCATCTGGCCAACTTCAAGGCGCCCCGGTCGGTGACCTTCCTGGAGCAGCTTCCGCGCAACGCCGGCGGCAAAGTTGTCAAGCCCACCCTGCGAGAGATGGTCTGATGGATCTGGATTACGACGAGGAAACCTGCGCATTCCGCGACGAGGTGCGCGGCTTCCTGGCGGCCAACGCCGCGGAGTTCCCGACGAAGTCCTACGACACCGCCGAGGGATTCGCACAGCACCGCCGCTGGGACCGGGTGCTGTTCGACGCCGGGCTGTCGGTGATCACCTGGCCGGAACGCTACGGCGGACGCGACGCGAGCCTGCTGCAATGGGTGGTGTTCGAGGAGGAGTACTTCCGGGCCGGCGCCCCGGGACGCGCCAGCGCCAACGGAACCTCGATGCTGGCGCCCACCCTGTTCGGCCACGGCACCGAGGAACAGCGGCTGCGGATCCTGCCGAAGATGGCCAGCGGCGAGGAGATCTGGGCGCAGGCCTGGTCGGAACCGGAATCGGGCAGCGACCTTGCATCGCTGAGATCCACCGCCACCAAGACCGACGGCGGCTGGCTGCTCAACGGCCAGAAGATCTGGAGCAGCCGGGCGCCGTTCGGCGACCGGGCGTTCGGGCTGTTCCGATCGGATCCCGACTCACAGCGGCACCGCGGCCTGACCTACCTGATGTTCGACCTGCACACCGACGGCGTGACGGTCCGACCGATCGAACAGCTCGGCGGTGCAACCGGTTTCGGCGAGATCTTCCTGGACGACGTGTTCGTCCCCGACGCCGACGTCATCGGAGAGGTGAACGAAGGCTGGCGTGCGGCGATGAGCACGGCCAGCAACGAACGCGGGATGTCGCTGCGCAGCCCGGCACGATTCGTCGCCCCCGCCGAGCGCCTGGTGCGGGAATGGCGCGAGCGCGGCGCCGACCCCGCGTTCGCCGACCGGGTGGCCGACGCCTGGATCAAGGCGCAGGCCTACCGGCTGCACACCTTCGGAACGGTGACCCGGGTTTCCGAGGGTGGCGAACTCGGAGCGGAATCCTCGGTCACGAAGGTGTTCTGGTCCGACCTGGACGTCGCCCTGCACCAGACGGCGCTCGACCTGCGCGGCCCGGACGGGGAACTTGTGGACCAGTGGACCGACGGCCTGCTCTTCGCCCTCGGCGGCCCGATCTACGCCGGCACCAACGAAGTTCAGCGCAACATCATCGCCGAACGCCTGCTGGGACTGCCCAAAGACGGAGCGAAGGCCTGATGAAGTTCGCCTTGGACCAACAGCAGCGGGATTTCGCCGCGAGCATCGACGCCGCCCTGGGCTCCGCCGACGTTCCCGCCACGGTCCGGGCGTGGGTCGGCGGGGACACAAAGCCGGGACGCGCGGTGTGGAGCCGGCTGGCCGAGCTGGGCGTCACGGCCCTGGCGGTGCCGGAACGTTTCGACGGGATCGGCGCGCACCCGGTCGATCTCGTCGTCGCCGTCGAGCGGCTCGGGCGGTGGTGCGTGCCGGGACCGGTGGTGGAATCGCTCGCGGTGGCGCCGATTCTGCTGGCCGACGATGACCGCTCGGCCGCCCTTTCCTCGGGCGAGCTGATCGCCACGGTCGCGATGCCACCCGCCGTCCCCCGCGCAGTCGACGGGGACGGCGCCGACCTCGTCCTGCTCGCCACCGACGCCGGTGTCAGCGAGGCCAGCGCCGGCGTGCAGCACAAGTCGGTGGATCCGGCCCGTCGCCTCTTCGACGTCTCCCCCATCGGGAAGCCCCGGCCGGCCGACGTCGCGCGCGCGTATGAGTTCGGTGCGCTGGCCACCGCCGCGCAACTGATCGGTGCGGGTCAGGCGATGCTGGACATGTCGGTGGAGTACGCCAAACAGCGCACGCAGTTCGGCCGGGTGATCGGCAGCTATCAGGCCATCAAGCACAAACTCGCCGATGTGCTCATTGCCGTGGAACTGGCCCGCCCACTCGTGTTCGGTGCGGCGCTGTCGCTGGCCGACAACACACCGCACGCGGCACGCGACGTCAGCGCCGCCAAGGCCGCCGCGTCCGATGCCGCACTCCTCGCGGCGCGCACCGCTTTGCAGACGCATGGCGCCATCGGCTACACCGCCGAACACGACCTGTCGCACTGGTTGCTGCGTGCGCAGGCGCTCCATTCGGCCTGGGGTGACCCGCCCACCCACCGACGCCGGCTCCTGGAGTTGCTGTGACCACATCCGAGGAACGTCAGATGCTGCGACAGACCGTCGCCGCACTGGTCGACAAGCATGCCGGTCCCGAAGCGGTGCGCCGCGCGATGGAATCCGACCGCGGCTACGACGCGCACCTGTGGACCATGCTGTGCGAGCAGGTCGGCGCCGCGGCGTTGGTGGTACCCGAGGAAATGGGCGGTGCCGGTGGCGAATTGGCCGACGCCGCAGCGGTTCTGGAGGAACTCGGCCGAAACCTGGTGCCCACTCCGCTGCTGCCCACAACGCTCGCCGAACTCGGGCTGCTGGCGGCCGGGGACCCCGACACCGCGACCCTGGAGCAGCTCGCCGCAGGCGAGCTGATCGGCACCGTGGCGGTCGACCGCGACTACGTGGTCAACGGCGACATCGCCGACGTGGTGCTCGGCATCGAGGACGGCCGCGTGGTCCGCTGGACCGACGTCACAGTCGCACCGCTGACGCCGCTGGACCCCACCCGCCGGCTCGCGCGGATCACTCCGGGGGGCAGCACGGTCGTCGGGCCCGATCCCGGCCTGGCCGATATCGCGGCTGTCCTGCTGGCGGCCGAGCAGATCGGCGCGGCGGCCCGCTGCCTGGACCTGACGGTCGAGTACACGAAACAGCGGGTGCAGTTCGGCCGGCCCATCGGCAGCTTCCAGGCCCTCAAGCACCGGATGGCCGACCTCTACGTCGCCGTCCAGTCCGCACGAGCCGTGGTGGGGGATGCCGTCGCCGACCTGACGCCGGTGAGCGCCGCCCTGGCCCGGCTGGCGGCGAGCGAGGCGTTCTGCACCGTCGCCGGCGAGGCCATCCAGTTGCACGGCGGCATCGCCATCACGTGGGAACACGACATGCACCTGTACTTCAAGCGGGCGCACAGCAGTGCTCAGCTTCTCGGGCCGCCACGCGACCAGGTGCGGCGGCTGGAGTCCGAGGTTCTCTGACAGTGCCCTAGCCTGGGCGGGTGAGCGGAAACGTCGCGCGCCGGGCCGGTATCCCGCCGTTCTACGTGATGGACGTCTGGCTGGCCGCGGCGGAGCGGCAGCGGACCCACGGCGACCTGGTGAACCTCTCGGCGGGGCAACCCAGTGTCGGGGCGCCCGGGCCGGTGATCGCCGCCGCAGAGCGGGCGTTGCGGTCCGGTCCACTGGGATACACAGTGGCACTTGGCATTCCGGAACTACGGCAGGCCATCGCAGACTCCTACGGAGCGAAGTTCGGACTGGACGTCACCGTCGACGACGTCGTGCTGACCACCGGATCCTCCGGCGGCTTCCTCCTGACCTTCCTCGCCTGTTTCGACGCCGGTGACCGCGTCGCCATCGCCAGCCCCGGGTACCCCTGTTACCGCAACATCCTGTCTGCGCTGGGGTGCGAAGTGGTGGAGATCGAATGCGGTCCCGAGACCCGCTTCCAACCCACCGTCGCCATGCTTGCCGAACTGGATCCGCCGGTGCAGGGCGTCATCGTCGCGAGCCCGGCCAACCCGACGGGCACGGTGATCCCGCCGTCCGAACTGGCGGTGATCGCCCAATGGTGCGACGCCGAGGGTGTGCGGCTCGTCAGCGACGAGGTGTACCACGGCCTGGTCTATCCGGGGGCGCCCGAGGTGTCCTGCGCCTGGCAGACCTCCCGCAACGCCGTTGTGGTGAACAGCTTTTCGAAGTACTACGCGATGACGGGCTGGCGAATGGGCTGGCTGCTGGTCCCCGCCGAGCTGCGACGGCCGGTGGACCGCCTCACCGGAAACTTCACCATCTGTCCGCCCGTGCTGCCTCAGCACGCCGCGCTGGCCGCCTTCACCCCCGAAGCGATCGCCGAGGCCGACGGGCACCTCAAGCACTATGCGGCCAACCGGGAAACCCTGACCGCCGGACTGCGGCAACTGGGCATCACCCGGCTGGCGCCGGCCGACGGTGCCTTTTACGTCTACGCCGACGTTTCCGACTTCACCTCGGACTCGCTGCGGTTCTGCGAAAAGCTCCTCGTCGACACCGGATTGGCGATCGCGCCCGGCATCGATTTCGACACCATGCGGGGCAACTCGTTCGTCCGGCTGTCGTTCGCGGGACCGGCCGAGGACATCGATACGGCCCTGCACCGGCTGGGCCCCTGGCTGAGCCGCTGAGGCGCTACACCGTCGAGTCGTCGTACGGGTTCAGCAGCTTGGTGTAGACGAGGTCCTGGCTCTGGTACTCCTTGAGGATCTTCGGTACGTAGTTGAGCCGCCCCCACACCGTGGCGTTGACTCCCGTCTGGAATGTGACCGTGAGCGTGCCGGTGGCCGGATCGACGGTGCCGCTGATCGGTTTCGCCGGCGCCGCCGGGTTCACCGACGTGAACTTCAGCGTGTCGTCGGGGTTGATGTCATATTCGGCGAGCCAGTCGTCGCCAGGCCCGTACAGGGCCCCACTGACAACTCCCCGCGACGACGGGACGAAAGGCATTGCGACCGTGGTGGACCCGCCGCCTGCAACTCTCTGGGTTTCGACGTTGGTGACGGCCGGGGATCCGGTCTGGTAGGTGACCGAGAGGGTTGGGTTGTAGCTCTTGGTGTTGTAGCTCGGCCGGTCACGTCCCAGCGACCAGAACGACAGCAGCCCGACCCCGTTCTGCTGGGCCCACTTGATGACCGTGGTGCCCGCACCACTCACCTCGGCGGGGGTAATGGCCTCGATGGTCGCGGCGTCACCGGGGGTGTACCCGGGTGGGGTGCTACCGGCAACGTAGAGGGTGTCGTCCTGACCGACCATCAGCGTGACGCCGAGTTTCTTGAACGCCTCAGTGCGGTTCTTCGCCAGGCCGTAATCCACCAGATAGTCGACCGCCCCCTTGATCGGGAAGTTGGCGATGTTGATGCCGGTGTCGGCTTCGGCGATGAGCATGTCGACCATGTTCTTGTTGTTGGCGAGCATGTACTTGTAGACCTCGACGCCGTAGTCGAAGGCCATCATGTTCCAGGTACTGACGTTCAACTTCACCTGACCGGCCGAGACGATCAGGCGGCCCGGGTCGGTCTGCGGCGCCCAACCGGTGTTGGGGCCGATCGGGAGCACGTAGGACAACTCCATGTCGGGGAAAAGATTCTCGTCCTGAATCGCCTTGAAGACACGATTGCGCTGATTGACGATGCCCCACTGGCCGATGCCGAGCGCCGGACCTTCGATGTCGAGGTCGAATTTCCGGATGCCCATGTCGTAGAAGTACTTGATGGCCTTCTCGTATGCCTTCTTCATGGCATCGAAGCCCTCGGGATAGCCGAAGCTCGCGATCGTGTCGGCGTTGACGTACTGCGATCCGAGGGGCTTGTCGAGCGTGATGTTGATGGCGGTGACGTTGTTGCCGTCCATCACGAGCGCACCGCTGGTGGCCTTGGGGACGTCGTAGCGGGCAACAGGGGTGAAGGTGAACTTGCCGGTCGGGTCGACGGTGTAGAGATCGGTTGCGCCCCCGTATATCCGGAGCTGCCCGGCGATGCTGCCCGGCTCGATCGCACTGAGGTCGATCGGCGTCTTCAGAGGCAGATTCACCACCGTCTGACCGGTCGCCGGAACCACGTCGCTCGCCGTCTCCCCGGCCTTGCCGTTGAGCTGTCCGATCTCAACCCCGTTCTGGCAGGCCGTGATTCCACCGAACGACACGATGGTCTTGAGTCCGTTGGCCAGGGCGGCGGCGATGTCGGCCTGGATCGCCTGGCCCTTATCGGAGCTGAAGGTGTTCTCCGATGAAGACGAACTGCCCCACATGTAGTCCCCGCCGGCCGATATCTGGTTGACGAAAGCCAAAGTGGCGGCTTGGATTCCGGTCTTGTCCATGGTGGCGACCAGACTCGGCTTCCCCGGCTGATTGGGATCGACGCTGTCGTTCATGTACCAGGTCTCGGCACGCTGCGTGAGCGAACCCATGTCGATGTAGGGCGCGAACGTCTGTCCCGGCACGGGGCAGCTCAGCGCGCACCCCCCGCCGCCGCCGCCCGAGCCGTTGCTCCCAGGAGTGCCGTTGTTGGGGAAGACGAACAGGATGCGGCCCGTTCCGGCGGTGCCGCCCGTACCGCCCTGCCCGTCGACGCCGCCGGTGACCGCGATGCCGCCGTCGCCACCGTCGCCACCGTCGCCACCGCGGCCCATCACCCAACTGCCGTCGCCGCCGTTGCCGCCGTTGCCACCCTTGCCGCCGTTGAGCGGACTCGTCGTCCTCAACAGGAGCAACTGGCCGCCGGATTCCCTCGGGAACACCTTGAATCCCTCGGGTGCGATCACCGGAACCGGTGAGCCGATCACCAGTTGGTAGATCTGGTCGTTACTCAAGGAGTTGGCCTGCACGTCGAACAGCCAGGCTCCCTGACCGTAGATCGCCGAGGCGTCGATGATCCCGCTGGACTCCCACTGGCCTCCCGGGGCGGGGTTGTCGTCACTGGTCGCCCACGTCGGCGCGGCGGGCAACTGGCTCTGCTGGGCCACCGCGGCGACCAGTTGGTCAGTGTTGGTGTCGTAAAACCAGATTCGGGCCTCGCCGCCGCTGGGGTTCATCGGCGTCCAGTCGAAGGGCGCCTTGCCGCGCTGCTCCCGGTTGGGGTTCTCCTGGATCATCAACTGGCCCTGCCGGTTGGTGTCGAGGTTGTCCGGCTGGATCACACCGTCGGTGGCGGTCGTCGCCTGCAGCAGTACGGTCATCCCCCCGCCGGCGAGCGGATCGGTCTGGTCGTTGAGCTGCATCTGGTAGACCCGGCCGTAGAAGTTGGGACTGGTCTGTGGACTGGTACCCCCGCCCGTCGCGGTGAAGTAGAAGATTCCGGCTTTGGTCTTGCTGACCGCGACATCCTCGACTCGGGCGAAGTTGAAGGCGTTCTTCTCCTTGACGTAGGCCTGGAGATTTTCTTCCGGGCCGATGGCGATGTCCTTCGGGATCAACACCCACTCGCCCGGCAGGGTGCCGTCGCCCTTACCGAATTGACTCTCGCTGGTGATCTGCTGATCGACGGCGCGGAATACGTAGAGGTCGCCGCCCACCAGGCCGTTACGAATCATCGGGTTGGGATCGTCGGGCTGTTTGGTGCCGACGTAGAGGTAGAGCTGGCTGTCGTTGACGCCTTTGTCCTCGGGGATGGCCAGATAGGTCTTGCTGTTGTCGGGCGTGGGAATGACGACGGCGTTCTCCTGCTGGAAATGCCCCATCTCCGGAAGCACGTAGGCGACCCCGTCGGCCACCGCGACCCGCTCACCCCCCAAACCGTCGAAGGTGGGGTCCGGCGGCCCGGAGCTGTTGGCGCCATCCTCCTCGCCGGTGAAGAACACCCGACCCAGCAGACCGACCTCGGGGCCGCCGAGGTAGGCCGAGCAGAACTTGGCGAACTTGAAGGTGTTGGTCGAAAGGTCGGCCCACTCCGAGGTGAGATCATCGAAGCTCTGAGTTGCGACGTTCCAGCGCTTGACCTGGGTGAAGGCCTGATTGGCGGAGAGCACGTCACCGGTCTGAGGGTCCAGGATGATTTCGCTGACGTCCGAACCTTTGACGCCCTGCTGACCCACCACCGGAATGGTGATCGGAAAAGTGCCGGGGTCCGGACCGGTTTGCCGGTTGGCGAAGAACTCGTGGTTCATGAAGAGATGAACGAGTCCCTGGTCGTCGGTGTAGGCGCCCAAGCCGTCGGGAATGCCGGTCAGGCGGTAACCGTCGGCCGTCAAACCCGTTCCGGACAGTTCCGTCGTCTCCCCGACGGTGAAGAGCGGTTCGGTGGTCACCCCGTCGACCAAGGGGACCGTATACGGACCCTGGCTGGTGCTGGGGTCGAACCCTGTGGTGCTGGGATTGCCGTTGGCACCGTCGCCTCCGCGGCCGCCGTTGCCACCCAGGCCCCACACCGAGAACCGGCCCACCGAGCCGCCGTTGCCGCCGTTGCCGCCGACACCGGCGATCGAGGTGGCGTCTCCGCCGTCACCGCCGGCCCCACCGAGGCCCTCGAACAACCCGCCCTGCCCGCCGGCGCCGCCGTCCTGTCCGGGCAGGCCGTCACCGCCGCGGCCGCCGTTTCCGAACCAGACCGCGGAGCCACCGGTGCCGCCGTTGAAGCCGCTTCCGCCGTTACCGAGAAGCCCCGCTTTGCCTCCGTTGCAGACGGTTTCGCCGACGCATGTCTTCGCGTCGTAACTGAACCCGTTTCCGATCAGGATCCCGCCATCGGGGTGGTCGGCGGTTCCGTTGCCGAAAAACCTCCTGACGACATCGGTCAGGGGTTGTGCGCCTTGGGCTTTGGCAGGCTCGGAGGTGGCGAGGGACGTGGCCGTGGCCGCCCCCGGGCCGGCCTGCAGCTCCCGCCGGCTGAAGGCGGCCGCGGCCCAGGCGAACGGCGCGAAGGCGGGACTGCCCGGGTTGCCCTTGCTCCCGAGCCACGACAGGACGTCGGGTCCGTCACCCGACACGTTTCCGGCAGCAGCCGCTGGGGCTGCCGTCATCGCGGGGATCGCGGCGGCGGGAGTCGCCACCGACGTGCGCGCCACCGCCGTAGGGGATGGCGAGAATCGCTGGGCCAGAGTCGGTTTGGGTGCGGTGGCGGTCGATGTATCTGCTGAGGGGGCCGCAATGGAAGCCGTGCGCGTAGCGATGACCGGCAGGCTGATCGTCTGGGCCGGCTGCGGCGAACTAGGGGCCGGCTTCACCAACGAGGAGAGGGCCGGGAGTTGCGGTGCGGACCGGGCGGTCCGGGTGACCGCACTTGGCGCCGGAAGCCTGGTCTGCGATGGCGCCCTCGTGTGAATACCACTGTCCTGGAGGTCATTTCGCGGTGTGCGAGGTGAGGGCGTGGACCCGCGAGCAGGACCTGCCACCGGTCCTGACGGCTCGGCCGTGCCGGAGTTGCCTCCGTCCATCGGAGCCGCCCACGCAACACCGGGAACAAGTCCGATGCCGAGCCCGACACCCAGGGCGACGGCCAGGGCCCCCACTCGACCGATGTAGCGCGCTGATGTCGAGTCCGAAATGGCTGCCATTTCCGCCCCTTTGGTCGAGCCGATCGAGGCATTGACGCTAACAGCAATCTGACAGCTGCGGACTGATGTCAGCGAAAACGTCAGTTATAAGTCCGATTACGGACCGATTGAGGCGTCAACCGCATGAGCCGCTCATCACGGTTCGAGCGAATTCGCCAGGAAATAAAGGAGATTGGCCCGATCGTTCCACTGTCGCTGATCGAGATGTCGCCCTTGACGCTCTGGCTGATGGCCCTAGCCGGAGATGTGGATCGGGCCGATTGTTCCGCTTCCGCTGAAGGGAACGTCGTCCTTGAAGCTCTGGCTGATCTGCATGCTCGGGAGCAGTGTGAGCGGTCCGATGGGCTGGCCGAGATTAGTGTCGATCAGGGCTGTGCTCGCCACCGGGATATTCGGCGGGAACGGACCCAGGGCAGAACCAGCCGGGGTTCCGCCGTTGAGGTAGTTGACGAATTGCGGGTTGATCGTCATCCCGGAGCAGATTCGAGCGACGCAAGAACCCGTGCGCTGGTAGAGCAGAGCCAGCAAGGGTGCCGAGATATCGACCTGCTTGAGGTCGAGCTCTCCGGTGTTACCGGTGATCGGAAGATCGAGACCGGCATTGCCCTGGTAGGAGTAGGGGAAGGCTTCGATCAGTTGGTCTGCCAGCGAGACCACGATCGGCCCCAGTGAACCGTTCAGGGCGACGTCGACGTTCTTGTTCGGGCCGCCGATGTTCAGCGACAGCACCTGGTCGTTGGGGAAGCCCAGCTCGATCGGTCCGACGGAGATCGGGCCGGCGGTGACCACCGGTGACAACCCGAGGGCGACACAGACACCCAGCAGAGAACACGGGTACTGAGAGCTGAAAATGTTCGTACTGGCCACCGGCGGCGTGGTGATGGAAGCTATCGAGGATTGGATGACCAGCCCCTGCAGCGTGTTGCCCTGCGGGTTGGTGCCGATGGCGATCTGCGAAAGGTTGATCTGCGAGATGCTCAGTGGGGTGGCGTTCAAGGTCACCGGCAGATTCACGTCGACGCCGAGGTTGGCCTGGAACGGAATCTTGCTGACGTAAACCTTGTCGATGCTGATCCCCGGTGTCGGGTTCAGTGTCACACCGATCGGGGCGTTGATGCTGAACGGGCCGACAGCGCCGTCGAGGTTGAGGGAGACCCCGGCTCCAGGTCCGCCGATACGGCCGGTGAGGGCGGGCAGCTGAACCGTGACCGGGTTCAGAGCGATGTCGCTGACAGGCAGCGTGGTACCGGGGACCTCAAAGTTGACGTAGAGCGGGCCCGTGATCGAAGTGGTCTGAAGGTTGTGGCTGTTCTGCCAGTTGGACGTCGCGACGTTGAAGCCCGGGATAGTCAACCCCTGCAGGGTGAGGTCACCGAATTTCAGGCCGAAGGGGACGTCGACGGGGACGTCGACGTTGAGCTTGACCGGGGTCTGCGGGACGTTTGCGATGAGGTCGACGCTCAAGCCGGGCTCGGTGGTGCGCTTGAGGGTGATCAGCGCCGTGCCGCCGCCGCCCGGGGTCGAGTTGGGGTCGATGGCTCCGCTGATCTTGATCGGGATGACGGTGTCCGGGCCGCCGATCTGGCCGGCGATCAGCGGATCGGTGGACACGACGTTGATGTTCGGAACGTTGATCGCGCCGATTCCGAGATCGGAGACCAGAGGGATGACGACCGGCCCGAACAGGCCCGGGACGCTGAGCGTGGCAGTGCCATTGATGTTGCCCGGGATGGTGGGAATGGAGAACCCGTTGACGGTGATGGGGCCGGTGCCGCTGGCGCTGAGCGGGACGTTGACCCCGATGCTGCCGTCGAGGTTGAACGGGATGTTGGAGATGTCGATGTTGGTGTTGATGCCGATCTGCCAGCCACCCTTGGCCTGCGGGGCGGACACGCCACTCTTGCCCGAGCCGGCGCCCACGAAGATCCCGGAGATCTGCGTGCCGACGTTGCGCAGGCCGGAGATGATCGCCGGCAGCGACGGGTCGTCCAGCGAGGTGGTGTTGGACCAGCCCGAGACGTCCACACCGAGGTTGGAGGAGCCCGACCCGGATCCCTTGTTGCGGTAGCCGGACAGCCCTGGGTTGAGCCCCTCGTTCAACAGCCCCGACACCGACAGACCACCGGAGTTGAAGAAGCCCGAGCCGGCACCGGAGCCGGAGTTGAACAGACCCGAGGACGGCACTCCGGTGGAGTTGAACAGCCCGGGGCCGTCCAAGCGGAAGAAGGAGATGCGGCCCGGGCCGAACGTGCCGTTGAGTGTGAGGGGGATCGAGACACCGGGACCGCCGAGGGTTCCGACGACCTGCGGCACGCTGATGGAGGTGCCCGGGAAGGTGATCGGTCCGAGGGATCCGCCGACATTCAGAACGACGTCGGCCATGATTCCGGCGGCGACTGGTACCTGTGTGGTGATCGACACGTCCAGCGGAGTGGCGGGCAGGGTGACCGCGGGGATGTCGATGGGGTTGGTCAGCTGGGCGGTGATGGGGATGTTGACCGGGATGTCGGCGTTGAGGGTGATCGGCACCTGGGAGAGGTCGGCGCCGAGGTCGATGTGGAGCTGGCCACCGCCGTTACCCCGCCAGAACAACCCGTTGTTGCCGTTACCGCTGTTGTAGCCACCGGTGTTCAGGTTCCCGGTGTTGACCCAGCCGGTGTTGGCGTCGCCGGTGTTGGCCCACCCGGTGTTGGAAGAACCGATGTTGGCCACACCGGAGTTGTTGTCGCCGGGATTGCCGGTGCCGGTGTTGTTCACACCCGCGTTATGGCTGCCGGTGTTCAGATCCCCGCTGTTACCACCACCGGAATCCAGCAAGCCGGAGTTGAACCACCCGGTGCTCAGGACCCCGGAATTGCCCATGCCCCAGTTCTTGTTCCCGGAGTTGAAGATGCCGGTGTTGCCGGTACCGGAGTTGAACAGGCCCTTGTTGCCGCTACCGGAATTGAGTCCGCCGAACCCGAACTGATGGTCCCCGGTCAGGCCGATCCCAATGTTGCCGGTGCCGGTGTTCCCGAACCCGATGTTGCCGCTACCGGTGTTACCCGAGCCGAAGTTTCCGCTGCCGTTGTTGCCGACACCGAAGTTGTTGCTCCCGAAGTTGCCCGAACCCAGGTTGTTGGACCCGAAGTTCCCGCTGCCGAGGTTCTTGTCCCCGTTGTTACCCGAGCCCAGGTTGCCCGAGCCCAGGTTGCCCAGCCCGATGTTGCCGTCACCGGCGTTACCCGAGCCGAGGTTGTGGTTGCCCTCGTTGCCCTTGCCGGCGTTGCCGAACCCGGTGTTGCCCGAGCCGAAGTTGAACGTCGAGGTGCCCGTCACCTGGTTGTAGTAGGTGCCCGAGAGCAGCGTGCCGATGTTGCCGGTCCCGGACACGAATGCCAGCGCGGCCGGATCGGGCAGCGAGCTGGTGTTGCGCGACCCCGACACCGCCGAACCCAGGTTGGAGAAGCCCGACCCCGACCCGGAGCTGGAGTAGCCCGACAGGCCTTCATCAGCCCGCAGGGCCTCGTTGAAGTAGCCCGACACCAGACCCTTGCCGGTGTTCAGCAGACCCGATCCGCCACCGGCGCCGGTGTTGAAGAAACCGGATGAGGCCACTGTGCCGGTGTTGAAGAAGCCCGGGCCGGCCGGGATGTCGAGGATGGTGAGCGTGATCGGTCCGGTGCTGCCGGTGATGTGCGCGTCAACCGTGGTCGGCCCGACGGTCAACGTGAACGGCCCGAGCGGGATCTGCTTGTTCACGTCGACCGAGACCGTCTTGTCGATCGTCTGGCCCGGGATCGTGTACTCCAGGTGCAGACCCGGGAACCAGTTCTGGTTGTCGGCGGTCTCGAAGAAGCCGTTGCTCGCGTTGCCCGAGTTGCCGATCCCGGTGTTGAGGTAGCCGGAGTTGAACAACCCGGTGTTGGAGTTGCCCGAGTTGAACGCCCCGGTGTTCAGGCTGCCGGTGTTGAAGCTGCCCGAGTTCGTGGAGCCCGGGTTGAAGCTGCCACTGTTGGAACCGCCGACATCGAACGAACCGGTGTTGAGGCTGCCGACATTGGCATTGCCGGAGTTGACATCGCCGACATTGAACCGGCCGGTATTGGTGTCACCGGAATTGCCGAAACCGGAGTTCCCCGAACCGGAGTTGAACCAGCCCTTGTTCCCCGAGCCGGAATTGAACAGGCCCTTGTTGCCGGTGCCGGAGTTGAATCCGCCGATCCCGATCTTGTGATCACCGGTCAGGCCGATGCCGATATTGCCGGTGCCGGTATTGCCGAAGCCGATATTGCCCGAGCCGGTATTGCCGCCACCGAAGTTCCCGTTGCCGCTATTGCCGATACCGAAGTTCTTGCTGCCGTTGTTACCCGAACCGACATTGGTCGAACCCAGGTTGCCGGTGCCGAAATTCCAATTGCCCTTATTGCCCGAGCCGAAATTGAAACTCCCGACATTGCCCAACCCGAAATTGAAAGTCTTCGGCGCCGCAGCCGGCGCCGGAGCCGGCGCCACCGGAACCGACGCCGTGCTCGTAGAAACCTTCAAGTTCTTCAGGAAGTCCGACACCGACGGCTTCGCCGGAGCCGCCGCGGCCGGAGCCGACGGCGCCGAAGCAGCCGGGGCCGAGGAGGCAGGCGCAGAGGAAGCCACCACCGGCACCGCCACCGTCGCCGACTTCGGCGTGGTCACAGTCCGCGAAGACACCCCAGTCGGAACCGTGGCCGCAGGTGCGGGCCGACCAGATGAAGGAACCGAGGAGTCGTTGGCCGAGGACTTGTTCGACGAACCCGCCGACCCGGCACCGCGAGCCGAATGCGAACCACGGTCCGACGAACTCTGCGACCCCGAATCCGCATGCGCCGTCGCGGGAGCCGAAACGGCAAAACCCAAGCTCAGAGCTAAGAAACCGAGTACCAGCCAGGCATACAGGCCGACCAGGCGACGGCGCTCCGCGAGCGCAACATCGGCACATAACTGGGTGTCACCATTGACACCACGGCTACCGGCCATCGCGCCAAGTTAACAAAGCAGGTTCGGGATTCGCAGGATTTTTGAAGACCTTTTTCAGGATTTCCGACCAAGAGTTCTGACCGGCGAGTTCGGCTTGTCTCCCGGGACCGAACCTGGTGCAGTCATGGTGTGCCCTTCTTCAGCGTTCATCAACACCCTGTGTACTACCGGCACTGGTCTGTGGATAACCCGCGCGCCGCCGTCGTTTTCCTGCACGGATTCGGCGAGCACACCGATCTTTACCACCGCTACGGCTTCGCTCTGAACGCCGCGGGTATCGACTTGTGGATGGTCGATCAGTTCGGTCACGGGCGCTCTCCCGGCCAGCGGGGGCAGTTCGGCACGCTGGAGGACAGTTCGGCGCTGGCTGAGCGTCTCACCGAACTGGTCGAGCGGGAACAGCCCGGTCTTCCGGTCATTGCACAGGGCCACTCCTACGGCGCGGTCGTGACGTTGTTCCGGCTGCTGGAGCAGCCGCAGCGGTATCGGGCCGGGGTGATTTCAGGAGCGCCACTGGTGGCGATCCGTGAGCTCATCGACCTCAATACCGCGATGAACCTGGACACCACCGGCTTGTCGAGCGATCCGTTCTATCTCGACTCCATCAACAACGACCCACTGGCGTTCAACAAGGTCGACAGCCGGGCGATGACCCGCGAGTTGGACCGGGCCTGGGACCGGTTCGGGGCCGAACTTCCGAAGCTGACCGTCCCGACCCTGGCGGTCCATGGGGCGGCCGACCCGGTGGCTGCACCAGGAGCGGTGCGGGCATATGCCGATCAAATCGAAGCGCTGGAATACCGGGAATTCGCGCGGACCCGCCACGACGTTCTCAACGACATCACTCATCGCGAGGTGACGGCTACGGTCATCGATTTCATTAATGCGAACATCTGAAAACGCAGCCGCGGCCATTACTCACCGATAAAACGGCCAAAGATCCTTTCCTGACTTCGTTGGGAAACTGCCCTTCAGCAAAGGTTAATTTCGCATCCACCTGTCGTCAGTCGTCCAGAAGTGGGGCGCAATGTCCGGGATTCGCATTTCAGGGCGAGAGATTAACTCGACTGACGCCGCCAGCTAAAGCCAGGTATCCGGCGTCGTCGCCGTAAGAAACGACTCGAGATCGTCGCGCCACTGCGCCGGCGTCGTCTTGTCCGGCTCTATTCCGGTGTACTCGCCGCGATAGAACAACAATGGCCGGGGCTTGACCGTCGGCAATTCCGACAGCGATTCCACGAGCCCGAAGACGACGAAGTGATCACCGCCGTCGTGCACCGAATGGACCGTGCAGTCGATGTGCGCCAGCGAGTTGTCGAGGACCGGGGAACCGAGCGTCGAGGTGTGCCAGTCCACCGCAGCGAACTTGTCCGGCTCCTTGGAACCGAAGCGAGCGCAGATCTCGCGCTGCTTCTCGGTGAGCACGTTGACGCAGAACCGGCCGGAGGCCTCGATGGCCTTCCACGACCGGGACACCTTGGTGGGACAGAACAGCACCAGTGGCGGATCCAGCGACAGCGCGGCGAACGACTGGCAGGCGAACCCCTGGGGCACGCCGTCATGCATGGTGGTGATGATCGCGATCCCGGTGCAGAACTGCCCGAGGACCTGACGGAAAGCCCGGGGATCGATCTCTTCAGTCATTAGCTGGTGACGTGGGAGCCGATGGAGAAGTCGTGCCCCCACAGGCTGACGGCCGTGCTCTCCCGGGCGATCCAGTCGTCGTCCTCGACCTGCAGCCCTTCGCAGCCGAACTCGATGTCGAAGCCGCCCGGCGTCTTCATATAGAAGGAGAGCATCTTGTCATTGACGTGCCGGCCGAGCGTCGCCGACATCGGCACCTTGCGCCGCAGCGCACGGTCGAGGCACAGTCCGACGTCGTCGCTGTTCTCGACCTCCATCATCAGATGCACGACGCCACTGGGTGTGGGCATGGGCAGAAAGGCCAGGCTGTGGTGGCGCGGGTTGCAGCCGAAGAAGCGCAGCCAGGCCGGCGGGCCGTCGGCCGGTCGGCCCACAAGCTGCGGGGGCAGGCGCATCGAGTCGCGCAAGTGAAAGCCCAGCACGTCGCGGTAGAAGTGCAATGCCTCGGCGTCGTCGCGGGTGGACAGCACCACGTGCCCGAGCCCCTGCTCGCCGGTGACGAACTTGTGTCCGTAAGGGCTGACGACGCGGCGGTGCTCCAGTGCCGCACCGTGGAAGACCTCCAGCTCGTTGCCGGACGGGTCGGCGAAGACGATCATCTCGTCGACGCGGCGGTCGGCGAGTTGCGCTGCGGTGGCTTCCTTGTAGGGAACGCCTTCGATGTCCAGGGCGTCGCGGATGTTCTGCAGACCCTGAGCGTTCGCGCATTCCCATCCGGCGACCAGCAGGCGGTCCCGGTCGCCGGGAACGATGACGAGCCGGGCCGGGAAGTCGTCCATCCGTAGGTAGAGCGCCCCGTGGACGGCGCCCTTGCCTTCGACCACGCCGAGGACTTTCAGGGCGTACTCCCGCCAGGCCGGCACGTCGGTGGCCTCGAACCGCAGATAACCCAGCGATCGGATGCTCATGCGCGATCCGCCTTTGCTCCTCGCTGGGAGCTCATGACCCGTCCCCCAGAAAATCGATGGTCAGCTTGTTGAACTCGTCGAACTTCTCCACCTGCACCCAGTGACCGCATTGCCCGAAGACGTGCAGTTGAACCCGCGGAATCTGCTTGAGCGCAACCAGGGCTCCGTCGAGCGGGTTGACCCGGTCTTCCCGGCCCCAGATGAGCAGCACCCGCTGGCGCAGCTTGTAGACCTCGCGCCACATCATGCCGAGCTCGAAGTCCGGGCCCGCGAACGACTTGCCCATGGCCCGGGCGGCGGCCAGCGACTCCGGTGTGCTCGCGATGGCGAATCGCTCGTCGACAAGTTCCGGGGTGATCAGCTTCTGGTCGAAGACCATGATCCGCAGGAAGCGCTCCATGTTCTCCCTGGTGGGGTCCGCGTTGAACCGCGCCAGCAGTTTGACCCCTTCGGTGGGGTCGGGGGCGAACAGGTTGACGCTCAAACCGCCCGGACCCATCAGCACCAGCCGGCCGGCGCGCTTGGGGTTGTCCAGGGCGAACCGCACCGCGGTGCCGCCGCCCAGCGAATTGCCCACCAGATCGGCGCGCTCGATGCCGAGATGGTCGAACAGCGCCAGGACGGCGTTGGCGCTGTAGCGGTTGTACTGCTCGTGCTCGGTGTGCTTGTCCGAGTGCCCGTAGCCGGGCTGGTCGATCGCGATGACGTGGAAGTGCTGGCCCAGCACCGCCATGTTGCGGCCGAAGTTCGACCAGCTGGAGGCTCCCGGACCGCCGCCGTGCAGCAGCACGACCTTGTGCTCGTTGCCCTCGCCAGCCTCGTGGTAGTGCAGCCGGACATCTCGGTCACCAGCACGGACATCGGCGTAGCGCGACGTGGACTCGAAGGTGATGTCCTGCTGAGACTGTGCCTGCTGAGACAAGGCTTCGCGGATGAAAGACGTCATGCGGTCCCGAACTCCCTAGACCATCGTGTCGCCGAGCGGGAGCCCGAACTCCTGATTTCCGTACATCACATAGGCGCGCTCGGCGTCGTTGGCGGCGTGCACCCGGCCCGCGTGGGCGTCGCGCCAGAACCTCTGCAGCGCTTGGTCGTTGTTCAACGCCGTGGCGCCGGACGCCTCGAAGAGACGGTCGATGGAGGCGATGGCCCGCTGGGTGGCGCGGACCTGATCGCGGCGGGCGCGGGCCCGAAGTTCCATCGGGACCTCCTTGCCGGCGCACAGCAGGGCGTACTCCTCGGCGAGATTGCCGGACAGCTGACGCCAGGCGGCGTCGATGTCGCTGGCGGCCTCGGCGATCCGGATCTTGGCGAACGGGTCGTCCTTGGCCTTCTCGCCGGCGAACGCGGCGCGCACCCGCCTGCCCTGGTGCTCGACGTGCGCGTCGTAGGCACCATAGGCCATGCCGACGATGGGCGTGGAGATGGTCGTCGGGTGCATGGTTCCCCACGGCATCCGGTAGACCGGGTCGGTGTTGTTCTTCAGGCCGGCGGCCGAACCGTCGTTCATCGCCCCGTAGGACAGGAAGCGGTGACGGGGCACGAACACGTCCTTGACGATCAGGGTGTTGCTGCCGGTGCCCTTGAGGCCGACGACGTTCCAGTCGTCGCGGATCTGGTAATCCCCCAGCGGCATCAGGAAGCTGCCGAAGTCCACCGGACGTCCGTCCTTGATCACCGGGCCGCCGACGAAGGTCCAGGTGGCGTGGTCGCAGCCGGACGACCACAGCCACGTGCCGTTGACCAGGTAGCCGCCGTCGACCACGACGCCGGCGCCCATCGGGGCGTAGGACGAGGAGATTCGCACGCCGGCGTCCTCGCCCCAGACGTCCTCCTGGGCCTGCTGGTCGAACTGGGCAAGGTGCCAGTTGTGGACGCCGAGGATGCCGCCGGCCCATCCGGTGGAGCCGCAGGCGCTGGCGATGCGGCGGACCGCCTCGAAGAACAGCGTCGGATCGGCCTGCAGGCCGCCCCACTGCTCAGGCTGGACGAGTTTGAAGAAGCCGGCCTCGTCGAGGTCGGCGATGTTGGCATCGGGAAGTCGGCGCAGTTCCTCAGTCTCCGCGGCGCGATCACGCAGCCGCGGCAGCACCTCGTCGATGGCGGAAAGAACCGTCCGCGCGTCACGTTGCTGAGTGGACGTCACTACATGCCTCCCGGGAGTGCGGTACTGGATCTAAGACTAGAACACGTTACGATTTGTGTCGAGCAGGGCAAACTAGCCGCTGGTAGTTCACTGTATTGTCATTTCTATAACGTGTTCTAGTTGCTGGAAGGAAACGATCGTCCCGTGACGACCTCGGACAATCAGGCCACCGCCGTGGTGCATCTGGACGGACAGACCCACACGGTGTCCTGGCCCCGGGGCGAGAAGCTGCTCGACGTCCTGCTCGACAAGGGGATCGAGGCGCCGTACTCGTGCCGGGAGGGGCACTGCGGCGCGTGCGCGACGACGGTGGTCAGCGGCGAGGTCGAGATGGAGACCAACGACGTTCTGGAGGCCGACGATCTGGCCGACGGGTTGATCCTGGCCTGCCAGTCCCATCCGGTAAGTGACGAGGTCGAGGTCAGTTACGACTGATCTCGACCCGCGTGACTACCGCGGCAGGCCGAGCAGTCGCTCACCGGCCATGGTGAGCAGGATCTGCTCGGTGCCGCCGGCGATGGACAGGCACCGGGTGTTCAGGAAGCTCTGCACCGCGTCGTTGTGGGCGATGCCGCCGCCGGGCGTCTGCTCCATCCGGAACTCCTCGAGCGCCTGCCGGTAGCGCACCCCGATCAGCTTGCGGGCACTGGCTTCGGCGCTGGTGTCCTGGCCACCCACCGCGAGCTGGGCGATCCGATGGTCCAGCAGCGAGCCGACTTGCGCGGCCAGCAGCAGGGCGCCGAGGCGGTCGGCCAGCGCGGGATCCAGGTCCTGGCCGGACATGCTGCGCAGCATCTGCTCCATCGGGTTGCCCAGCGCGGTGCCGTGGGCCATGGCCACCCGCTCGTTGGCCAGGGTGGTGCGGGCCAGCCGCCAGCCGTCGTTGACCGCACCGACAACCATGTCGTCGGGCACGAAGACGTCGTCGAAGAAGACTTCGTTGAACATCTCGTCGCCGGCGATCTCACGCAGCGGCCGGATCATGATGCCCGGTGAGCGCATGTCGACCAGGAAATAGGTGATGCCCTTGTGCTTGGGGGCGTCGGGGTCGGTGCGGGCAAGACATACACCCCAGTGGGCCTTGTGCGCCGCGGACGTCCACACCTTCTGGCCGTTGAGCACCCAGCCGCCGTCGCGGCGTTCGGCTTTGGTGCGCAGCGAGGCCAGATCCGAGCCTGCTTCCGGTTCGCTGAACAGCTGGCACCACACCAGCTCGCCGCGCAGGGTGGCCGGGACGAACTGCTCGATCTGTTCTGCGGTGCCGCCCTCGAGAATGGTCGGGACCGCCCACCATCCGATGACCAGGTCGGGTCGCTGCACGTTCGCGGTGTTGAGTTCCTGGTCGATCAGCAGCTGCTCGGCCGGTGTGGCGTTGCGGCCGTAGGGCTTGGGCCAGTGCGGCGCCGTCAGCCCGGAATCGGCGAGTGCGGCCTGCCGCTTCTCGACGGGCAGCGCGGCGACCTCGGCGACCGCGGCGGTGATCTCCGGACGCAGGTGCGCCACCGAGTCCAGGTCGATGTGCAGGTTGCGGCGGATACCGCCGACGGTGAGTTGCGCGACCCGCCGCAACCATCTCGATCGGCCGCCGAGGAACTGTCCGATGGCGTAGGCGCGACGCAGGTACAGATGTGCGTCGTGCTCCCAGGTGATCCCGATGCCGCCGAGCACCTGGATGCAGTCCTTGGCGTTGGCCTTGGCGGCGTCGATGCCGGTGGCCGCGGCCACCGCCGCGGCGATCGACAACTGGCCGTCGTCCCCGCCGGCTGCGGCCGCCGCGGCGTCGCCGGCGGCGACGGCGATCTGCTGGGCACGCAGGAGCATCTCGGCGCAGATGTGCTTGACCGCCTGGAAGCTGCCGATCGGTCTGCCGAACTGCTCACGCACCTTCGCGTATTCGGCGGCGGTGTCCAGCGCCCATCGGGCTACCCCGGCCGCCTCGGCGGCCAGCACCGTCGAGGCGAGGTCATCGAATCGTCGGCGTGAGACTCCCAAACGGGTGCCCGGGGCGGCCTCGAGGATGACCCTGGCCAGTGGCCGGGAGAAATCGGTGGCTTCCAAAGGTTCGACGGTGACACCCGGACCCGCCGCGTCCACCAGCACGACGTGGTCGTCGACCGGCAGCAGCAGGAGCCCGGGAGCCAGGGCGCCCAGCACGTAGTCGGCCGTACCGGACACCATTCCGGCGTCCTCATGCAGGTCGGCGTCGAGAGCGACGCCGGCGGTGGTCTCGCCGGCCGAGAGCGCTTGCAGCACTGCTGAATCCGAGATCACCAGGGTGGCCAGCGCGGTCGTCACCACTGGACCGGGCACCAGGGCACGGGCCGCCTCCTCGACCATGACACACAGGTCCCCGACGGATCCGCCCGCTCCCCCGGCATCCTCGTCGACGGCCACCCCGAACAGCCCGAGTTCGGCCACGCCGGCGTACACCTGTCGCCAGGCGTCGGCGTCGCCGTGCTCGACGTCGCGCACCGCGGCGGGTGCGCCCGCGCCCGCCGACCAGCGACGAACCAAATCACGCACGGCGAGCTGTTCGTCGGTGATGGGGGCGGCCACCTGCGCTCCTACGGGTCGGCGGACATGGGCTTCATTCCGGTCCAAGCCCACTAGAACGTGTTCTAATAGTGCCAGTGATCGGTCGTCAAGTCGACCGCCGCAAAGTCGCGGACAAGGAGTTTCGAGAGTGTCTTCGCCGGGGCAGAAATCCGGGGGATCGCAACCCCGCGAGGTGATGCCCGTGTCGGTTCTCGCGGAGTCGGAGTTGGGCTCGGAGGCGCAACGGGAGCGGCGAAAGAGAATCCTGGACGCCACCCTTGCGATCGCGTCGAAGGGCGGCTACGAAGCTGTGCAGATGCGCGCCGTCGCCGACCGGGCCGACGTCGCCGTGGGGACGCTGTACCGCTACTTCCCGTCGAAGGTGCACCTGCTCGTCTCGGCCCTGGGGCGGGAGTTCGAACGCATCGACGCCAAGACCGACCGCGCGACGGTGCCCGGCGGCACCCCGTATCACCGGCTGAACTTCATGGTCAGCAAGCTCAACCGGGCGATGCAGCGCAACCCGCTGCTCACCGAGGCGATGACCCGCGCCTACGTGTTCGCCGACGCCTCGGCGGCCGGCGAGGTCGACCATGTCGAGAAGATCATCGACAGCATGTTCGCCCGCGCGATGAGCGACGGCGAGCCGACCGAGGATCAGTACCACATCGCACGGGTGATCTCCGATGTGTGGCTGTCCAACCTGCTGGCCTGGCTGACCCGTCGGGCCTCGGCCAGTGATGTGAGCAAACGGCTCGACCTGGCGGTGCGTCTCCTCATCGGGGACGACGAGCCCGCTTAGGTTTCCCGTCACCCTCCGCGATACCGTCCTCTACAGTTATTGGAAACGGTTTTCATTTTCACGGAGGGGTTTGTGTGCGCAGGGCAAGCCAGGTAGCTGCCATCGGGGTGGCACTGATCGTGGGTTTGACCGGATGTGGGTCGAACCGCGAGAAGCCTGCGGGGCTTCCGATGGTGGTCGCCTCCACCGACGTCTGGGGAAGCGTCGCGCAGGCGGTCGCCGGGGACGACGCCACGGTGTCGTCAATCGTCACCAACGGGTCGGCCGACCCGCATTCGTTTGAGGCGAGCCCTTCGGACGCCGCGGCCATCGCCGACGCCTCGATAGTCGTCTACAACGGCGGCGGGTACGACTCGTGGGTCGACGCCGTCCTGGAGAACCACCGCAACGTCCCCACCGTCAACGCCTATTCGCTGCTCGATGCCGCGGCTGTCGGTGAACCGCAACCGGCCAACGAGCACATCTTCTACGAACTCAACACCGCCAAGGCGGTCGCCTCCCGGGTCGCCGAAAAGCTTGCCGTCGACAAGCCGGACAAGGCGGCGGCATTCCGCAGCCGGGCCGAGGAATTCGGCCGAAAGGCCGACGCGATTCTGCAGCGCGAACGCGAGATCGGCACCGCCCGGCCGGGAGCCGCCGTCGTCGCGACCGAGCCGGTCGCGCACTACCTGGTGCGTGCCGCGAAGGTGGACGACAAGACGCCTGAGGGATTTTCCAACGCGATCGAGCAGGACACCGATCCCGCGCCGGTCGACGTGGCGGCGATGTTGGACCTCATCACCAAGCGTGAGGTCAGCGCGTTGCTCTACAACGATCAGACGTCCACCGAGGTGACGAAGAAGGTCCGGGCCGCCGCCGAGAGTGCCGGCGTGCCGGTGGTGGAGGTCACCGAGACGCTTCCGGCCGGAAAGGATTACCTCACCTGGCAGTCGGACACCGCCGAGCGGTTGGCTGCCGCCCTCGGCACGAACCCATGAGCGTCGTCGAACTACGCGGCGCTCGGCTGGCGTTCGGTGATCGGGTGCTGTGGGACCACCTGGATCTGACGGTCTCGGCCGGTGAATTCATCGCCATCCTCGGGCCTAACGGCACCGGCAAGACCTCGCTGTTCAAGGTGCTGCTCGGCCAGCTCCCGCTGAGTGCGGGGACGGCGCTGATCCAGGGCCGCCCCGTGCAGCAGGGCAGTGACCTGATCGGCTATGTGCCGCAGCACCGTTCCGTCGACCGCGGGTTGAGCCTGCGGGGCCGCGATCTGGTACGGCTCGGGGTCGACGGTCATCGCTGGGGCGTGGCCCCGCTGAGCCGGCGCGCCCGAACGGCGGAGCGTCAGGCAGTCGACGCCGCACTCGCCCAGGTCCAGGCCGAGAAACTCGCGACGGTTCCGGTCGGCGTGATGTCGGGCGGTGAGCTGCAGCGGGTGCGGATCGCGCAGGCACTCTCCAGTGACCCGGTGCTGCTGTTGTGCGACGAGCCGCTGCTGAACCTCGACCCGGCCAACGCGCGTCTGGTGGCCACCCTGATCGACCGCCGCCGGCGGTCGGGGACCGCGGTGATGTTCGTGACCCACGAGGTCAACCCCGTTCTGCCGTATGTCGACCGCATCCTCTATCTCGTCAACGGCCGCTTCCGGATCGGGACGGTGGCCGAGGTGATGACCACCGAGACGCTCTCCGAGCTCTACCAGGCCGACATCCAGGTGGTGCAGGTCGGCGATCGCTACGTGGTGGTCGGTGAGCATCTGGACCACTCCGGGCACACCCATGGGCACAGCCATGAATGACAAATTCGCCCACCTGCTGGACAACATGTTCTCCTTCGACATCACCGCCGATCTGCTGCGCCGTGACTTCGTCCAGCAGGCGGTGATCGCGGCCGCACTGCTGGCACTGGTGGCCGGTCTGATCGGGCCGTTCATCGTGATGCGGCAGATGTCCTTCGCGGTGCACGGGTCCAGTGAGCTGTCCCTGACCGGGGCGGCCTTCGCACTGCTGACCGGTCTCAACGTCGGGCTGGGCGCACTGGTCGGAAGTGCACTGGCGGCAATACTTTTCGGCTTCCTCGGCCAGCGGGCCCGCGAGCGGGACTCCGCGATCGGTGTGGTGCTGGCGTTCGGGCTGGGCCTGGCGGTGCTGTTCATCCACCTCTACCCGGGCCGGGCGGGCACCAGCTTCGCGTTGCTGACCGGGCAGATCGTGGGGGTCGGGTACTCCGGACTGGCGTTGCTCAGCGCGGTCACCGTCGCGGTGACGGCGGTGCTGGCCGCCAGCTACCGGCCGCTGCTGTTCGCCACCGCCGACCCCGAGGTCGCCGCGGCGCGCGGGGTTCCGGTGCGGGCGCTGGGCATCGTGTTCGCCGCACTGGTCGGTGTCGTCGCCGCGCAGGGTGTTCAGATCGTCGGCGCACTGCTGGTGATGTCACTGCTGATCACCCCGGCGGCGGCCGCGGCCCGGGTGTTCAGTTCACCGGCGGCCACCATCGCCGCGTCGGTGGTGTTCGCGGAGATCGCCGCGGTGGGCGGCCTGGTGCTGTCCCTGGCGCCCGGCGTTCCGGTGTCGGTGTTCGTCACCACCATCTCGTTCGTCATCTATCTCATCTGCTGGGGTGTCGGCCGGCGCCACCACGATCCCGCGGCGGCATAGGCTGCCCGGTCCCGCGCCGCTGGAGGCCTAGGCTGGAGTTGTGTCGTCCATCGATCTCAACGCCGACCTCGCAGAGGGCTTCGGGGTGTGGGAACTCGGCGACGACGAGGCGATGCTCGACATCGTCACCAGCGCCAACCTGGCGTGCGGTTTCCACGCCGGCAATCCCGTCGGTCTGGCCCGGGCCTGCCGGGCGGCCGAGAAGCGTGGGGTGCGGATCGGTGCGCAGGTGGGTTACTTCGACCTCGCCGGCTTCGGACGCCGCCGCATCGAGGTGGAACCGGCCGAACTGACCGCCGACGTGATCTATCAGATCGGTGCGTTGCAGGCCTTGGCCCGCGCCGCCGGCTCCGCCCTGGGGTACGTCAAACCGCATGGAGCGCTGTACAACACGATCGCCGTCGACCGTGACCAGGCGCGTGCGGTCGCCGAGGCGGTGCACGCCGTCGACCCCGGTCTGCCGGTGCTCGGTCTGGCCGGATCGGCGTTCTTCGAGGAAGCCGCCCGGCTGGGCTTGCGCCCGGTGGCCGAGGCGTTCGCCGACCGCGCCTATCAACCCGACGGCCGGCTGGTGCCGCGCTCGGAAAGCGGCGCGGTGCTGCGCGACCCCGGCCAGATCGCGCGGCGGGTGCTCGACATGGTGGAGAGCGGAACCGTCACCGCGATCGACGGCAGCACCATTCGTGTCGAGGTGCAGTCGGTCTGCGTCCACGGCGACTCGCCGGGGGCAGTGGGGATCGCCACGGCGGTGCGAAGCGAGTTGCTCGCCGCCGGAGTAGACGTGGCGGCGTTCAGCTGATGAGGCTCAAACTCGGCCGTCCCGACATCTCCCGGTACCGCAGGCACTTCGACGTTCCCGACGCCAATGCGGCCGCACCGCTGACGGTCACCTGGATGGGGGTGTCGACGCTGCTGGTCGACGACGGGACCTCGGCCCTGCTGACAGACGGCTTCTTCTCCCGGCCGAATCTTGCCGCCGTGGGCGTGCGCAAGCTGCGGCCGGCGTCCTCGCGCATCGATGACGCGTTGAGCCGGGCCGGGATCGACCGGTTGGCCGCCGTGCTGCCGGTGCATACCCATTTCGACCATGCGATGGACACCGGCGTGGTGGCCGAGCGCACCGGGGCTCTGGTCGTCGGCGGGGTGTCGGCCGCGAATGTGGCCCGCGGCCAGGGGCTTTCGGAGGATCGGATCCGGATCGCGACGCCCGGCGCGGAGATGGAACTCGGGAACTTCGGCGTGACGCTCATCGAGTCGCACCACTGTCCGCCGGACCGGTTCCCCGGGACGATCACCAAGCCGCCGGTGCCGCCGGTGAAGGCCTCCGCCTACCGGTGCGGCGAGGCGTGGTCGACGCTGATCCAGCACCGTCCCTCGGGCCGGCGCATGCTGATCCAGGGCAGTGCGGGTTTTGCGGCCGGGGCACTGGCCGGCCGGCAGGCCGAGGTGGTCTACCTCGGCGTCGGCCAACTCGGGGTCCAGCCGGAACGCTACATCCGCCACTACTGGAACGAGACCGTCCGCGCCGTCGGCGCGCGGCGGGTGGTGCTGATCCACTGGGACGACTTCTTCCGTCCGCTGACCAAACCCATGCGGGCACTGCCCTACGCCGGCGACGACCTCGACGTCACGATGCGGGTGCTGACCGCACTGGCCGAAAGGGACAGTGTCAGCGTGCATCTGCCGACGGTCTGGCAGCGCGCCGACCCGTGGGTCTGATGGTGTGAGCGCCGCACTGGCGCTGTCTTTGGCGTTGCTGGCCGTTGTCCTGTTCTCATCGCTGACCCGTTGGTCGGAGGTGATCGTCGCCGTCCCCGCCGCCGGATTGCTCATCGCTATCGGCGCCGTGTCCATGCCGGACGCGGAATCCGAGGTCCGGCGTCTGCTCCCGGTCGTCATCTTCCTGGGGACTCTGCTGCTGCTGTCCGCGGTGTGCGACGCCGAGGGTCTCTTCCGGGTGTTCGGGGACTGGATGGCGCACTCGAGTCCTGGTGAACCCCGCGCACTGCTGGCGAGGGTGTTCACCCTCGCGGCCGTGACGACCGCCGTGTTGAGCCTGGATGCCACCGTGGTGTTGCTGACGCCGGTGGTTCTCGGCGCGGCGCGAGCGCTGCACGTCCGGCACCGGCCGCACACCTATGCGACGGCACACCTGGCCAACAGCGCCTCGTTGCTGTTGCCGGTCTCCAATCTGACCAACCTGCTGGCCTTCAGCGCCGCGGGGGTGTCGTTCGCCCGCTTCGCGGCCCTGATGACCGCGCCGTGGCTTGCCGCCATCGCGGCCGAATACCTGTTGTTCCGCTTGGCTTTCCGTGGTGACCTCGCCCAGGGGCGCGGCGAGGCGCCCACGTCTCCGCCGCAGCGGCCGCCGCTCTTCGTTGTGGTGGTCCTGCTGCTGACGCTCGCGGGATTCGCGGTGACCTCCTGGTGCGGACTGTCCCCGGCGTGGGCGGCTCTGGCCGGTGCGACGGTGCTGGGCGTTCGGTCGTTTCGTCACGGCCGCAGCACGATCAGCGGCCTGGCGCGTGCGGTGAACCTGCCGTTCCTGATCTTCGTCCTGGCACTCGGGGTGGTAGTCAAGGCCGTCCTGGCAAACGGGGTCGGCCCGGCGATGAGCAAGGTGCTGCCGACGGGGACCGGACTGGGGAGCCTGCTGGTGATCGCCGCGATCGCGGCACTGCTGTCGAATCTGGTCAACAATCTTCCGGCGACACTGGTGCTGCTGGCGCCGCTGTCGGCCTTGGGTCCGGCGGCAATTCTGGCGGCGCTGATCGGGCTGAACGTCGGGCCGAACCTGACTTATGTGGGTTCGCTGTCGAACCTGTTGTGGCGCCGGGTGCTACACCAGTCCGGAGAGCAGACCAGCGCCGGGGAGTTCACGGTGCTCGGACTACTGACCGTTCCGGTCTGCCTGCTCTCAGCCGTGGTGATGCTGTGGGCGGGGCTCCGCCTGTTCGGTGCCTAGCGGATTCAGCGTCGGCGTTGACGGGCGACTTCGGCGAGCACCACGCCGGCGGCCACCGCGGCGTTGAGCGACTCGGTCCGGCCGGCCATCGGGATGGACACCACCGCGTCGCAGTTCTGCCGGACCAGTCGGGACAGGCCCTTGCCCTCCGAACCTACGACCACCACGACCGGACCCGACGCGTCGAACGCGTCGACAGTGGTGTCGCCTTCGGCATCGAGGCCGACGACCTGGATGCCCGCGTCAGCCCAATCCTTCAGTGTGCGGTTGAGATTCGTGGCCCGTGCGACCGGAACCCGGGCCGCCGCACCGGCACTGGTCCGCCACGCGACGGCGGTCACCGATGCCGAACGCCGTTGCGGGATGAGGACGCCGTGGCCGCCGAACGCGGCCACCGAACGGATGATGGCACCGAGGTTGCGGGGATCGGAGATGTTGTCCAGCGCCACCAGCAGGGCAGGACGCACGTCGTTCTTGGCCAGCGCCAGAAGGTCGTCGGGATGCGCATAGGCGAACGGGGGCACCTGCAGCGCGATGCCCTGATGTAATCCGTTTGCGCTCAGGCGGTCCAGATCGCTTCGCGGCACCTCCAGGATAGGGATGCCGCGGTCGGCGGCCAGCGTCACCGACTCGGTGAGGCGCTCGTCGGCCTCGGTTCCGAGCGCGACGTAGAGCGCCGAGGCGGGGGCGTTGGCGCGCAGGCATTCCAGGACCGGGTTGCGGCCGAGCACGGTTTCGGTCTCGTCGACCGGTTTCCCGGCCGGCCGCCCAGCAGCTTTGCGGGCCTTGGCGGCGGCCTTTCGCGCCGCGGGGTGCCCGGGACGCATGTGCGCGGGCGGGGTGGCGCCGCGCCCCTCGAGTCCGCGCCGGCGCACACCGCCGGAGCCGACGGTCGGGCCCTTCTTGGTTCCCTCTTTGCGGACAGCGCCGCGGCGCTTGGAATTCCCGGCCACTAGCTGTCTCCGATTCCCGCGTCGCTGCGCTCCCGCCCGCCGATTCCGATTCCCGGGTCGCTGCGCTCCTGCCCGCCGATTCCGATTCCCAGAGACCACTGCGGACCGTCGGCGGTATCGGTCACTTCGATGCCGGCCGCCTTCAGCCGGTCACGGATGTCGTCGGCGGCAGCCCAGTCACGGGTCTGGCGGGCCTCGTCTCGCCGGCGCAGCTCCGCCCCGACCAGAACGTCGACGGCGGCCAGCGCGGCGGCGGTCTCGTCGCGGGTCTCCCACCGGTCGTCAAGCGGGTCGCAGCCCAGGATGGCTGTCATGGCCCGGATTTGACCGGCTTTGGCCAGGGCGGTCTCGTGGTCGCCGGCCTCCAGGGCGCGGTTGCCGTCGGCGCGCGCGGCATGCACCTCCGCGAGAGCCGCGGGCACCGCCAGGTCATCGTCGAGTGCGGCGCCGAACTTCTCGGTCCAGGTGGTCACCGGTACGGCGCCGACGCGGTTGCGGACCCGGTGCAGGAACTCCTCGATGCCGGTATAGGCCTTCGCGGCGTCCTGCAGTGCGGTCTCGGTGAACTCGAGCATGGACCGGTAGTGGGCGCTGCCGAGGTAGTACCGGAGCTCTGCGGGCCGAACCCTTTGCAGCACAGCCGGAATGGAGAGCACGTTGCCCAGCGACTTGCTCATCTTCTCGCCGCCCATGGTGACCCAGCCGTTGTGCAGCCAGAATCGGGCGAAGCCGTCACCGGCGGCGCGGGCCTGGGCGATCTCGTTCTCGTGGTGCGGGAACACCAGATCCATACCACCGCAATGGATGTCGAACTCCACGCCCAGGTACTCATGCGCCATCGCAACGCATTCGGAGTGCCAGCCGGGCCTGCCCCGCCCCCACGGGGTGGGCCAGGACGGCTCGCCGGGTTTGGCGCCCTTCCACAGGGTGAAGTCGCGGGGGTCACGCTTTCCGGCGGCCACACCCTCGCCCTGGTGAACGTCGTCGATGCGGTGACCCGAGAGTTTCCCGTATTCCGGCAGGCTCAGGACGTTGAAGTAGACGTCGCCCGCTCCGGTGTAGGCGTGGCCGCGGTCGATCAGCCGCTCGATGAGTTCGACGATCTGGGTGATGTGCCCGGTGGCGCGCGGTTCTGCCGACGGGGGCAGCACGCCCAGCGCGTCGTAGGCGGCGGTGAACGCCCGCTCGTGGGTCGCGGCCCATTCCCACCAGGGGCGGCCGGCTTCGGCGGCCTTGGTGAGGATCTTGTCGTCGATGTCGGTGACGTTGCGGATGAACGCGACGTCGTAGCCCGTGGCCATCAGCCAGCGCCGCAGCACGTCGAAGGCGACGCCGCTGCGGACGTGTCCGATATGCGGCAGTCCCTGAACGGTGGCGCCGCAGAGATAAATAGACGCGTGCCCCGGCCGCAGCGGCACGAAGTCGCGCACGGCACCGGAGTAGGTGTCGTGCAACCGCAGGCCGGAGGTGGTCACGACGTGGCAGCTTACCGGGAACCCTCAACGACCAGTGCCGTCGCGACCGCGGCCATCCCCTCGCCGCGGCCGGTCAGCCCGAGGCCGTCCGTCGTCGTGGCCGACACCGACACCGGCGCCCCGAGTAGACCGGAGAGCACGCGCTGGGCTTCCGCACGCCGGGGTCCGACCTTGGGGCGGTTGCTGATCACCTGGACCGCCGCATTGCCGACCGCGAATCCGTTCTCGGTGAGCAGATCCCTGACGTGGGCGAGCATCTGCGCGCCCGTCACCCCACGCCACTGCGGCTGGTCGACGCCGAACACCGTGCCGAGGTCACCGAGGCCGGAAGCCGAAAGCAGCGCGTCGCACAGCGCGTGCACCGCGACATCGCCGTCGGAATGACCAGAGCAGCCATCGGCGCCGTCGAACAGCAGACCGAGCAACCAGCACGGCCGACCGGCTTCGATGGGGTGCACATCGGTGCCGACCCCGACCCGCGGCAGGCTCATTCCAGCACCGCGCGCGCCAGCCGGAGATCGAGGGGGGTGGTCACCTTGAAGGCCAGCGGATCACCGGCGACGGTGTGCACCGGGGTGCCGAGGTGTTCCACCAGTGAGGCGTCGTCGGTGACGGCGACGGACCCGGCGCGCTGGTAGGCACGGCGCAACAGCTCGGTGGAAAAGCCTTGGGGGGTCTGCACCGCCCGCAGCCCGGACCGTTCGGGAGTGCCCAGCACCACGCCGTTGGCGTCGACGGCCTTGATCGTGTCGACCACGGGCAGCACCGGCACCACGGCTTGCAGCCCTTCTCGGAGCGCGGCCACCACCCGCCGGATCTGGTCGGCGGGGGTCAGCGGCCGGGCGGCGTCGTGGACGACGACGAACTCCGGGTCGCCGATCTCGCCGAGCGCCAGCCGGACGGTGTCGTGGCGTTCGGCCCCGCCGGTGACGACGCGGGCGCGCCCGGCCAGCAGGCAATCCGTGTCGGCGACGCGGTCGGCGGGCACGGCCACCACGACGCGATCGATCACACCGGAGGCAAGAAGGCCGTCGACAGCCCGCTCGAGCATGGTCTGTCCGCAGAGTTCGACGAACGCCTTCGGGATACCCGCCCCCAGCCGCTCACCGGAGCCGGCCGCAGAGACGATGGCAACCGTTTCGGACACCGTGTGCCTGAACGGATGTCAGGAGGCGGCGGCCAGAACCTCGTCGAGGATGGTCGAGGCCTTGGCGTCATCGGTGTTCTCGGCCAGCGCCAGCTCACCGACCAGGATCTGCCGGGCCTTGGCCAGCATCCGCTTCTCGCCCGCGGACAAACCGCGCTCCTGGTCGCGGCGCCACAGGTCACGGACAACCTCGGCGACCTTGTTCACGTCGCCGGAGGCGAGTTTCTCCAGGTTGGCCTTGTAGCGGCGGGACCAGTTGGTGGGTTCCTCGGTGTGCGGGGCACGCAGAACCTGGAAGACCTTGTCCAGACCCTCCTGGCCGACCACGTCACGCACGCCGACGTATTCGGCGTTGTCCGCGGGAACTCGAACGGTCAGATCCCCCTGGGCGACCTTCAGGACGAGATACTCCTTCTGTTCGCCCTTGATGGTCCGGGTTTCGATCGCTTCGATCAATGCAGCACCGTGGTGTGGATAGACAACGGTGTCTCCGACCTTAAAAATCATCAGATTCGAGCCCCTTTCACCGTCCAATGTTAGCACGGGGCAGATGGGGGTGCCGACCAACGGTGCAGGTCAGGGGCACCACGAAGGAACGTCAGGGGTTGACAGCGGCGGAAATATCTGCATGTCGGCGGTGATGTGGGACACCTGTCGGCCGGATGGCGGCCCTTCTCTACCGCACCGCCCCGCGACCTACTACTCTGCATAGTCGAAACGCGGCGGCTTTTCCGTGCCGTCCGCACCCCTGAGCAGGAGGCCGCTGTGACCCGCTTCTCGAACCGCCTCGTGGCCGCGTCGGCCGCCCTGGCCGCCTGCGGCTTGATCCTCACCGGCTGCGGATCCGGGCAGATTTCCCAGGTCGCCAGCCAGGAGTCCGCCGTCAACGGCAACTCGGCCAACGTCAAGAACATCGCGCTGCGCAACATCCACCTCCTCGCCGACCAGGGCGGCGACTACCTGCAGCCGGGCAAGATCGTGCCGCTGTTGTTCGCGGCGGCCAACAACTCCGCCGACGTGAACGACAAGTTGGTGAGCATCACTTCCGAGGTCGGCACCGTGGCGCTCAGCGGTGACGGGGCCATCCCGGCGGGGGGCGTGCTCAACGTTGCGCCGAAGGGACAGGCTCAGGAGATGGGCAGCGCGGCACCGGCCGGCGCCGCGGTGACCCTGGCCAAGCCGATCACCAACGGCTTGAGCTACCCGTTCACCTTCACCTTCGAGAAGGCCGGATCGACCACGGTGAACGTGCCGATCTCCGCCGGCGAGGGCGCTCGCCAGTAACCTCGGCGCGCGGTCGCGCCGCTTGCTCGTTGTTGTCGTAGCCACCGGCTAGCGTGCTGGGCGTGGCCAAGCTCCGCCCCCAGTACCGCTGTTCGGAATGCCGCCACGTCATGCCCAAATGGTTCGGGCGATGCCCGGAGTGCGGCACCTGGGGCACCGTCGACGAGGTCGCCGCGCTGGCGGCGGTGGGCGGGGCTCCGGCTCGCGGGGTGGCGCCGTCGGCCCCCGCCGTTCCGATCACCGCGATCGACCCGGACCGCACCCGGCACTTCCCCACCGGTGTCAGCGAACTCGACCGGGTTCTCGGCGGCGGGGTTGTGCCCGGTTCGGTGACCCTGCTCGCGGGGGACCCGGGCGTCGGCAAGTCGACCCTGCTGCTGGAGGTCGCCCACCGGTGGGCCCAGAACGGCCGCCGGGCGCTGTACATCTCGGGCGAGGAGTCCGCCGGCCAGATCCGAATGCGGGCCGAACGGACCGGCTGCGCTTCTGACGAGGTCTACCTCGCCGCGGAGTCCGACGTGCAGACCGTGCTCGGGCACATCGACGCCGTCGATCCCAGCCTGGTGATCGTCGACTCGGTGCAGACCATGGTCGCCGGGGACACCGACGGCGTGATCGGCGGGGTCACCCAGGTGCGTGCGGTCACGGCCGCGCTCACCGCCGCGGCGAAATCCACCGGCGTGGCCATGGTGCTCGTGGGCCACGTCACCAAGGACGGCGCCATCGCCGGTCCGCGCTCGTTGGAACATCTCGTCGACGTGGTGCTGCACTTCGAGGGTGACCGCAACACCGCCCTGCGCATGGTCCGCGGCGTCAAGAACCGGTTCGGCGCCGCCGACGAGGTGGGTTGTTTCCTGTTGCAGGACAAGGGAATCGAGTGCGTCGCCGATCCGTCCGGACTCTTCCTGGATCAACGCGCCGCACCGGTGCCCGGAACCGCGGTCACCGTCACGCTGGACGGCAAGCGTCCACTGATCGGCGAGATTCAGGCACTGCTGACCGCACCGACCTACGACAAGGCCCCGCGGCGCATCGTGGTCAGCGGGATGGACCAGTCACGCGTGTCGATGATCAGCGCCGTGCTGCACAAGCGCGCATCGGTCCCCGTCGGCACGCTGGACATCTACCTGTCGACCGTCGGCGGGATGCGCCTGACCGACCCGTCCTCCGACCTGGCGGTCGCGGCGGCAATGGCGTCGGCGGTGGTGGGCAAGCCGCTGCCGCCGAGCCTGGTGGTCTTCGGTGAGGTCGGCCTGGCCGGCGATCTGCGGCGGGTCACCGGCATGGACCGCCGCCTCGCCGAGGCGGCGCGGCTGGGCTTCTCCGTCGCGGTGGTGCCGACGGGTTGCGGAGCCGCGCCCCGGGGACTGCGGACCATCGAATCGGCCACCATCAACGATGCGCTGCGCGCTGTGCTGACCATGGCCGCCGGTGCGGATCGCGGAAAGGCGCGCGGAGATTCCCGGCCCGCGGTGGACAATGATGAGTCGTGAGCACCACCACCCGCTCCAACGGCTCCGGTCCGACGCCGTCGCTTCGGGAGACCATCGGCCGGCTGGCCCCCGGGACCGCGCTGCGCGACGGCCTTGAACGGATCCTGCGCGGACGCACCGGTGCGCTGATCGTCCTGGGCTACGACGAACGCGTCCAGGCGATTTGCGACGGCGGCTTCCCGCTCGACGTCGCTTTCGCCCCGACCCGGTTGCGTGAGCTGTCGAAAATGGACGGCGCGGTGGTGCTCTCGAGCAATGGCGACCGCATCGTGCGGGCCAACGTCCAGCTGGTTCCCGACCCCACCATCCCCACCGAGGAGTCCGGAACCCGGCACCGCTCCGCCGAGCGGGCGGCCATCCAGACCGGTTGTCCGGTGATCTCGGTGAGCCACTCGATGAACCTGGTGACGGTCTACGTCGGGGGCGAGCGTCACGTCGTCGCCGACTCGGCCACCATCCTGTCGCGGGCCAATCAGGCGATCGCGACCCTGGAGCGGTACAAGGCCCGGCTCGACGAGGTGTCGCGCCAGCTGTCGACGGCCGAGATCGAGGACTTCGTGACCCTGCGGGATGTCATGACCGTGGTGCAGAGGCTGGAGATGGTCCGGCGGATCGGCCTTGAAATCGACTATGACGCAGTGGAACTCGGCACCGATGGCCGTCAGCTCAGGCTGCAGCTTGAGGAGCTGCTGGGCGGCAACGACACCGCGCGGGAGCTGATCGTCCGCGATTACCACGCCAACCCGGAGGCGCCGTCGAAGGCGCAGGTGTCCAAGACGCTGGCCGAACTCGATGCCCTCTCGGACACCGAACTGCTCGACTTTCCCGCGCTCTCAGGGGTTTTCGGCTACCCCACCACCATGGAGGCGCAGGACTCGGCGCTGAGCGCACGGGGCTACCGGGCGATGGCCGGGATTCCCCGCCTGCAATTCGCCCACGTCGACCTGCTGGTGCGCCGGTTCGGATCGCTGCAGGGATTGCTTGCCGCCAGCGCCACCGACCTGCAGTCGGTCGACGGCATCGGCGCCATGTGGGCGCGTCACGTCCGGGAAGGGCTGTCCCAGTTGGCCGAGTCGACGATCACCGACCGGCTGCTATAAGCCCTCAGCCGGCAGGCGCGGGGTCCGGAGCGGGCTCGGCGGGACCGGGCGCGGGGCCGGCAGGCGCCGGGGCGGGCTCGGCCGGGGCGGGCGGCGGGGCGTCGGTGAGGGTGAACGGCACCGATGCCGAGCGTAGGTTGCCCAGCTGGACCACCAGGTTGTAGGTGCCGGGGCCGATCGGCTCGCGGGGAAGGGGGCACTGCGGCGCCGATCCCATGCCGGTCCAGGTCACCTCGGTGGTCACCTGCTCGCCCGGATTGAACGTCTTGACCAGCGTCTCGTTGGACGGCGCGCAGTCCAGGTTCGACCAGAGCCGCTTGTTGTCCAGGGAGTAGACGTAGGCAGCCAGCACCGCGGCGCCGACGTCACGCTTGCAGGCCACCAGTCCGATGTTGGTGACGACCATGGTGAACTTCGGCTGGTCGCCGATCACGTACTGCGGGGCGTTGGTGACGCCCTTGATCGCGAGGTTCGAGTCGGGGCAGTCGTCGCCGGCCTGCAGCACCGGCGGCGGGGCCACGGCCGACGTGGGAGTCGCGGTGGGCTCGGCGCTCGCCTCGACGGACGGCGCGACGACGGGCGTCTTATTCTCCGGCTGCGGGGTCTGCGCGGTTTCGGTCTTGGCCGCGTTCTTCGGCGAGCCGGAGCCGCCGAACAGCGCCCAGGACACTCCGGCGATCAGTGCGACGGCAAGTAGCGCGATACCGAGAGCCAAGCCCCGGCGCCGCCAGTACACCTGGGAGGGTAGCGGGCCATGCGGTTCGAGATCCAGCACGTTTCCACCGTAAGGGCAGGTCACCGCAAGCCGTCCGACCCCGCCCGGCGTGTCGCCTTGTTTGCGGGGCCGCGGATCTACTCGCCGATGTCGCCGAGGTGCTCGCGCAGCACCGTCCGGCCGTCGGAAAGCTGGTAGGTGACCCCGACGATGGCCAGTTCCCCGCTCTTGACCCGCTCGGCGATCGCCGACGACCGGGCCAGCAACTGGGAGCCGGTTTCCACGACGTGGCGGGCCTCGAACTCGTCGACCCGGGTCAGGCCTTCACGGCGTCCAAGCATGATCGACGGGGTGACGCGTTCGACCACGTCGCGCACGAACCCGCCGGGGACCTGCCCGTTGTCGAGGGCTTCCAGCGTGGCCCCCACCGCGCCGCAGCTGTCGTGGCCGAGCACGACGACCAGCGGGACGGACAGCACCGTGACGGCGTATTCGATGGACCCCAGGACGGCCGAGTCGATCACGTGGCCGGCGGTGCGGACCACGAACATGTCGCCGAGGCCCTGATCGAAGATGATTTCGGCGGCGACGCGGCTGTCGGCGCAGCCGAACACCACCGCCGTGGGCCGTTGGGCTACAGCCAGACTCGCGCGGTGCTCGATGCTCTGGCTGGGGTGCTCCGGGCGCCCGGCGACGAACCGCTCGTTACCCTCCTTCAGTGCCATCCATGCTTGAGCCGGCGTGGTGTTCGCCATGGCAGGAGTGGTGTTCGCCATGCTCCGTATTCTGCACTGCCGTGCAGGCGGGTCGGCGATGAGTATCCCCGCAGCCGAACTCGTGGAGTGGTACGGCCGTACCCGACGCGACCTGCCGTGGCGCGCGCCAGGAGTCACCGCGTGGCAGATCCTGGTCAGCGAGTTCATGCTGCAGCAGACTCCGGTGGCGCGGGTGGCGCCGATCTGGGTGGACTGGGTGGCACGCTGGCCGACACCGTCGGCGACCGCCGCGGCTGGCGCGGGGGACGTTCTGCGGGCCTGGGGGAAGCTGGGCTATCCGCGCCGCGCCAAGCGGCTCCACGAATGCGCCGAGGTGATCGCGGCCGAGTACGCCGATGTGGTTCCCGACGACATCGACGTGCTGTTGACCCTGCCGGGAATCGGCGCCTACACCGCACGGGCGGTCGCGTGTTTCGCATATCAGAAGCGGGTTCCCGTGGTGGACACCAACGTTCGCCGGGTGGTCGCCCGGGCGGTGCACGGCCGGGCCGACGCCGCGAGCGCCTCGGCGGTCCGCGACCACGCTGACGTGGAGGCGCTGCTCCCGGACGACGAGAACGCGGCGGTGTTCTCCGCCGCGCTGATGGAGTTGGGGGCGACGGTGTGCACGGCTCGGTCCCCCAAGTGCGGCGTGTGCCCGTTGAGCGCGTGCGCGTGGCGGGCGGCGGGCTTCCCGGCCGGCGATGGCCCGGCCCGGCCGGTGCAGCGGTACGCGGGAACGGACCGCCAGGTGCGCGGCAAGTTGCTCGACGTTCTGCGAGGCAGTGCGGGTCCGGTGCAGCGCGCGGCGCTTGACGTCGTGTGGCTGACCGACACCGGGCAGCGTGATCGGTGCCTGGACTCGCTTCTGGTGGACGGGCTGGTGGAGCAGACGGCGGACGGGCGTTTCGCTCTAGCGGGCGAAGGGGACGACGCCGGCCCCTAGGGTCCTACAGCACCCCGATCAACTCCCACCATCCCCAAGCCGTCAGCAACGACAGCGGCACCCCGATACCGATCAGCAGGGCCACCAGATCCGGTTCGAGGTCTGAGTCGACCGCGATGACGCTCGCGCCGAGCATCGGCGGCATGGCCGCCTCCAGCATCGCCACCTTGGCGACGGGATCACCGGCACCGCCGATCGCCAGGTACATCAGGACGATCGCCAAGGGCGCCACGCCCAATCGGAACATCAGTCCCACCGACAGCGCACCGAGCCGGCCCGCGACGTGATCCAGGCGTAGCGAGTAACCGACTGCCGCCAAAGCCAGCGGCGTCAGCGTGTCGGCGAGGGTGCCGACCAGCTGGCTGAACCACTCGGGACGGTCCAGGTGATTGGTGGGCAACGCGATGGCGATGGCCCAGAACGGCGGGAAGGTGACGATTTTGCGGATTACCGCCCCCCAGTCGAAACGACCCGCGCCGGCGGCGACAACGACGGCCATGCCGATCGTCGACAGTGCCAGGTAGGACCCGAACAGGTCGATCACGATGCCGACCCCGAGCCATTGCTTTCCGGCCAACGCCACGATCATCGGCAGCCCGACGAACGAGGTGTTGCCCCAGCCCGCAACCAGGATCAGCGCCCCGGCACGCTGCCGCGACCAGCCCAGTGCACGGCACAGCGGAACCAGCACGACGATCGCCAGCGCGACGGAGATCCACGGTGTTGCCGCGGCCAGCCACCAGTCCGGCCGCACGGTCAGGTTGTGCACGCTGTGAATGGCCGCCGCGGGCAGCGCGACGTTGATCACCCAGCCGCCGAAGGCCTTCGGCGCGGTGTCCGGGAACCGGCCGCTGAGCCTCAGCAGGACACCGATTCCCATGCAGCAGAGGATCAGCGCGATCTCCTGCACTAGCCCACCCGCGAAAGAAACGTCTCGACGGCGCGCCGGTAAGCATCCGGCGCGTCGTCGTGCACCAGATGCCCGGCGCCCTCGATGCGTAAGTGGGTCGCTCGATCCCCGGCGGTCTCGGCCATCTGCCGCATCTGACCCGGCGGGGTGACGGTGTCCCCCGCTTCGATCAGCAGCACCGGGACGCGGACGGCGCGCCACTGCGCCCAGTAGTCTCGCAGGCCCCATTCGGCGGCGATGTCGATCCACTTCGCCGGCTTGCCGTGCAGACGCCATCCGGTCGGCGTCCGGTCGAAAGCCTCCAGGAAGTAGCGGCCGGCGACGTCACCGAACTCAGCCAAAACCGCGTCGGCAGAGGAGAATTCAACCGGCAGCGCATGCAGCCAGGGCTCCCACGCCCCGGTGGTCCCGCCGACGAAGTCCGGCGCCATGTCCTCGACAACAAGCGCGCGTACCAGCTCCGGCCGCTCGGCCGCCAGGCACCACGAGTGCAGCCCGCCCATCGAATGGCCGATCAGGATCGCGGGCTCACCCAGCGACTCGACGGCCGCGCCTAGCTCGGCGACGAACCGCTCCGTACTGATCGGTTCGGTGTCGTCGACGTCGCGGCCGCGATGCCACGGCGCGTCGTAGGTGTGGACCGCGCCGAACTCTGTCAGCCAAGGCACTTGACGCCCCCACGTGCTGCCGCGACCCATCAGCCCGTGCACCAGCACGATGGCATGGCCCGTCCCCCCGCGGAAGGTCAGCGGTGCGCGATTCACGCTGCCATCTTGCCGGTAACCTCGACACCATGGCCGTGGTGAAGATCAACGCAATCGAGGTGCCCCCCGGCGCCGGTCCGGAACTGGAGAAGCGGTTCGCCCATCGGGCTCATGCCGTCGACAACCAGCCCGGGTTCCTCGGGTTCCAGCTGCTGCGTCCGGTCAAGGGCGAGGACCGCTACTTCGTCGTCACCCAGTGGGAGAGCGAGGACGCGTTCCAGGCGTGGGCGTCCGGCCCGGCGATCGCGGCCCACGCCGGGGAGCGCGCCAACCCGGTGTCCACCGGCGCGTCGCTCCTGGAGTTCGAGGTCGTGATGGACGTTGCCAGGTCTGACACCCACTAGGCCCCGGCGCACCGCGGTCATCGCCGCGGCACTGGCCGCCGTCAGCTGTCTGGCCGCGAGTTGCGCGCCACCGCCCGCCCCGGCCGCCAACGCCGGGGTCAGGATCGAGAAGAACTCCCCGCAGGGCGTGCGCGCCCAGCAGGTGATGGACATGCTCAACTCCGACTGGCCGATCGGAACGTTCAGCGTCAAGACGCTGGCCGCCCCGGACGCCGTCGACGAGGTCACCGCCACCATGGACTCGCTGTGGTGGGACCGCCCGTACACCCTGACCGGGATCGACGTCGGCGCCGGCTGGGCGCGACTTCATCTGCTGAGTTCCTTTGGGGCACAGCAGGATATCGAGCTGCACACCAATGACCAGACCATGGTCAGCCGGCTGTCGGTAGACACCAGGAAGCCGGTGATCAACTCCTGGACCGACGTCGACGCCGCCCTGAGCCGCACCGGTGCCCGCTACTCCTGGCAGGTCTCCAAGGTCAATGACGGCAACTGCGAGAAGGTGGCCGGCACCAACACCAATGAATCCCTGCCGCTCGCTTCGATTTTCAAGACCTACGTTCTCTTCGCCGTCGAAGAGGCGGTGACGGCCGGACGGGTCCGCTGGGACGACAAGGTCACCATCACCAGCGAGGCGAAGAAGCTCGGCTCCTCCGGCTTCGACAAGCTGCCACCGGGTTCGAAGATCACCGTTCGCCAGGCCGCCGGCAAGATGATCGCCACCAGCGACAACATGGCCACCGATCTTCTCATCGGACTGCTCGGCACCAAGGCGATCGAGAAGGCGCTCGTCGACGCCGGACACCATGACCCGGCCAGCATGACGCCGTTCCCCACCATGCGGGAGATCTTCGCCATCGGCTGGGGCAATCCCGACGTCCGCGAGCAGTGGAAGTCAGCGGCTCCAGCCGACCGGGGCGCCCTGCTCGAGCAGGCGAATTCCCGCCCCTACGAACCGGATCCGGAACGCACGCACTCCCCCGGCTCGGCCTACGGGGCGGAGTGGTACGGCACCGCCGAGGACATCTGCCGGGTGCATGCGCGGCTGCAGCACAACGCGGTGGGTCCGGCGGCGCCGGTGCGCGCCATCATGTCGGAGGTCGCCGGCATCGACCTGGACCGCAAAGAGTGGCCCTACATCGGCGCCAAAGCCGGAAACCTGCCCGGCGACCTGACGTTCAGTTGGTATGCGGTGGACCGCACCGGCCAGCCGTGGGTGGTCAGTTTCCAACTGAACTGGCCGCGCTTCCACAGCCCGAACGCCGGCGGCTGGGTGATGACGATCATCAAGCAGGTCTTCGGGATGCTGCCGCGCTACCGCTGAATGTCAGCACGGTCCTTACTCTGTGAGGGCTTCGCCGCGTTCAGCTAATTCCCAGGTTCGTGACCAAAGGCTCTATGGCACTGCCCATCTTCTCGGCGCAAATAGACCTCGTACAGATCGTGTACTGAATCGAACGGGGGAACGTCATGTCATCGACTGCATCGTCACCAGCTCTTCACGTCGGCCGGGTCGGTGGCTTGGCGGTTGCTTTGGGTGTGGGAGCAGCGATCTGGTGGTTGCCGGCTGTTGCGTGCGCCGACACGGGTAACGGGCCGGCATCGGCATCATCGGCATCCGACGGACCGGGACGTCCCAGTTCCTCGGGTCGCCACGAGACCTCCGCCGCCTCGCGCAAATCGTCGACGATCCGGGCTGCCGCAGCGATATCGGACAGTCATGCGCGGATTGCACGGCCGGCCGCGAGTGCGCCGCGGCCGATAGCGGCCGGGGTAACCGACTCGGCGCCGTTGCCATCGGCAGCGGTAGCAATCACCCGCCCGGTGGTGACTCCTCCCGCGGCGGGCGCTCCCCTGGTCACGTCAACTTCGGCTGCCGCTTCCGCGGTCACGGTGAGCGGGCCGACCGCCGCGACGGCGAAAGTCAAGCAACCGGGCCTCTTCTTCGGCAACGGCACGGCCGAACATCCCAACGCCGGCCTGCTGCTCGGCAACGGCTACACCTACACCGAATACGCCGGCGCCTGCACCGCCGGACCGTGCGCCGGCGGCAACGGCGGCCTGCTCGGCAACGGCGGCGGCGGTTTCAACGGCGGGGCAGGCGGCAACGCCGGCTGGTTCGGCACGGGCGGCACGGGCGGCAACGGCCGGATCGGCATCAACAACGGTGCCGGCGGCAACGGCGGAACCGGCGGCCTGATCCTGGGCAGCGGCGGCCGGGGTGGAAACGGCGCCGCCGCGGTGATCGGCACCGGCGGCGCGGGCGGCAAGGGCGGCTCCACCGGCTTGCTTTCGCTGTGGGGCTTCGGCGGCAATGGCGGTGACGGCGGGGCGGGTGCGGCCGGGTCGAGTGGCGCCACGGGTGCCCAGCCCGGCGCCAGCGGCGGGGCCGGTGTCGCTGGCGGGGCCGGGGGGGCCGGCGGGGCCGGCGGCGACGGCAGTTGTGTCATGGGTAAGGGCGGAGCCGGCGGCAAGGGCGGAGCCGGCGGGACCGGCGGGACCGGGGGTAAGGGCGCCACCGGCGGCGGCTTGGCGGTCAACGGTGGCGGCGGTGGCGACGGCGGCGCGGGTGGTACGGCCGGCGCGGGCGGTGCTGCCGGGTCAGGTCGGGTGCTGCTGCTGTTCGGCAACCCGGGAGCAACCGGAACACCCGGGAACGGTGGCCTCGGCGGCAACGGCGGCAAGGGTGGCAATGGGGCAGTCGGTGCGGCCGGTTCGGTTGGCAGCACCCCCGGGGGCAATGGCTCAGATGGCGGCACCGGTGGCCTCGGTGGCAACGGCGGCAAGGGCGGTGCAGGCGGCAAAGCGTTGGCCGGCGGCATCAACGGCACCGGCGGTGCCGGTGGCGACGGCGGTGACGCGGGTCGTGGCGGCGACGGCGGCGCCGGCGCGGACGGCAATGCCGCCAATCCGAATGGCGGAAACGGCGGCAACGCCGGGGACGGTGGCGCCGCCGGCGGCTTGGGCGGCGCCGGCGGCGCGGCCGGCACCGGCGGCACCGGCGGCTCCACCGGCTCCCCGGGGGCGTCGGGTGCGGCGATGCTGCTCAGCGGCAACGGCGGCGTCGGCGGCAAGGGCTATGACGCTGCCAGTGACTCGACCGCGGCCGCGGGAACCCCCGGCGGCAACGGCGGCGCCGGCGGCAACGGCGGCAGCTACGGCAACGGCGGAACCGGCGGAGCCGGCGGAAACGGCAAGGTCGGCGCAACCGGCGATCCCGGCGCGGCCGGACAGGCCGGCGGTGTCGGCGGTGTCGGCGGTCTCGGCGGCAACGGCGGAACCGGCGGTGCAGGCGGCACCCTGGCCGGCAACGGCGGCCCGGGCGGAGCAGGTGGTGTCGGCGGAAACGGTGGCGCCGCCGGTGCGGGTGGTGGCGGCAGCAGCATCCCCATCGGGGTGAACTGGACACCGCACACCGCCGCCGAAGCCACCCTGTGGATTTCGGTGGCCTACGGCAATGGCACATTCGTAGCTGTCTCCCCCTACGGGACCAAACAGGTGATGACCTCGCCCGACGGAGTGACCTGGACACCGCACAGCGCCGCCGAGAACAATCAGTGGGCTGCGGTGACCTACGGCAATGGCACGTTCGTGGCCGTCGCCCCCTACCTCGTGGACGGCACTCATCAGGTGATGACCTCGACCGACGGAGTGACCTGGACACCACAGACAGCCGCAGAGGACAACTATTGGTCTTCGGTGACCTACGGCAATGGCACGTTCGTGGCCGTCTCCTCCAGCGGGACTCACCAGGTGATGACCTCGCCCGACGGAGTGACCTGGACACCACAGACAGCCGCAGAGGCCAACCCTTGGCAAACGGTGGCCTATGGTGGCGGCACATTCGTAGCCATCGCCCTGGGCGGCACTCATCAGGTGATGACCTCGCCCAACGGAGTGACCTGGACACCACAGACAGCCGCAGAGGCCAACCCTTGGTATTCGGTGGCCTACGGCAATGGCACGTTCGTGGCCGTCGCCTCCAACGGGACTCACCAGGTGATGACCTCCCCAGACGGAGCGACGTGGACACCACAGACAGCCGCAGAGGCCAACGCATGGTCCTCGGTGGCCTACGGTGCCGGCACATTCGTGGCCGTCGCCGTCAACGGGGCTCATCAGGTGATGACCTCGCCCGACGGAGTGACCTGGACGCCACAGACAGCCGCAGAGGCCAACATTTGGCGGTCGGTGACCTACGGCGATGACACATTCGTGGCGGTCTCCACCACTGGAACTCAGCAGGTGATGACCAGCCGGGCAAGCGGCGGTCCCGGCGTCGGCGGCACGGGTGGCACCGGCGGTAACGGGGGGACCGGGGGCAGCGGCGGCACCGCAAGCGTCAACGGCATCGGGGGAACCGGCGGAACCGGCGGAACCGGCGGCACCGGGGGGACCGGCGGCACCAGTGGCGACGGCAACCCCGGCAGCAGCGGCAGCCCCGGCGCTACTGGCGGAGTCGGCAGCCCCGGCGGACCCGGCGGTATGGCTGGCAGCGGCGGATCTGCCGGCAGTGGCGGCGCGGGCGGAACCGGAGGCATCGCCGTCTAGGGCCGAGAGCTCCGCAGACGACTGCGGGCGGTCACCCGAACAGGTGACCGCCCGCCTTGCGTTTTGATGGTCGCGATCAGCTCGCGCCGTAACCCAGTTGCTGCGCAGTGTATTTCGCGGCCTCGGTGATCGGGACGGCCTGTACCGCCGTGCCGTAGGCGCAGATCTCCGTCCAGACGTCGCCGATCTCGGTGGTGTCGAAGCGCATGGCGACGATCGCGTTGCCGCCGCGGTTGCGGGCCTCGGCGATCAACCGCCCCATCGCCTCGTTGCGGCTTTCGGCGAGGTTCTTCGTCATGCCCTGCAGCTCACCGCCGAACATGCTCTTCAGCCCGGCGCCCATCTGCGAGAAGGCATTTCGGGATCGCACCGTCAGCCCGAACACCTCCCCACAGACGCGTTGGATCTCCCAGCCCGGAATGTCATTGGTGGTGACGACCAGCATGATGTGCCTCTCTCTAAACGGGAACGGCCGGCCACCCGAAGGTGACCGACCGTCTTCCGACTGTGTTCAGTTGACTACTCGGTGACGACCGTCGCGGCCAGATCCGGCTCGGCGATCTCAACACGCTTGGGCCCACCGGTGAAGGTGAACTTGGCGTCCTCGCCGGCGCCCTCGCCGTCCCAGCCCTCGACGTCGACGGTGACGAGCTGACCGGGACCGACCTCCTCAAAGAGGATCTTCTCGCTCAAAGCGTCCTCGATCTCGCGCTGAATGGTGCGCCGCAGCGGCCGCGCACCGAGCACCGGATCGAAGCCACGCTTGGCCAGCAGTGCCTTGGCCTTGTCGGTGAGCTCCATCTCCATGTCCTTGCTCTTGAGCTGCTTGGACACTCGGTTCACCATCAGGTCGACCATCTGGATGATCTCGTCCTGCGTGAGCTGGTGGAACACGATGATGTCGTCGATGCGGTTGAGGAACTCCGGCCGGAAGTGCTTCTTGAGTTCGTCGTTGACCTTCTGCTTCATCCGCTCGTAGTTGTTGTCACCGCCGCCCTGGGTAAAGCCCAGGCCGACCGCCTTGGAGATGTCGGAGGTTCCCAGGTTCGAGGTGAAGATCAGCACGGTGTTCTTGAAGTCGACCGTGCGACCCTGACCGTCGGTCAGACGGCCGTCCTCGAGCACCTGCAGCAGAGTGTTGTAGATCTCCTGGTGCGCCTTCTCGATCTCGTCGAACAGCACCACCGAGAACGGCTTGCGTCGGACCTTCTCGGTGAGCTGGCCGCCCTCCTCGTAGCCGACGTACCCGGGGGGTGCGCCGAAGAGCCGCGAGGCGGTGAAGCGGTCGTGAAACTCGCCCATGTCGATCTGGATGAGGGCGTCGTCGTCGCCGAAGAGGAACTCCGCGAGCGCCTTGGAGAGCTCGGTCTTCCCGACGCCGGACGGGCCGGCGAAGATGAACGAGCCCGACGGGCGCTTGGGGTCCTTCAGACCGGCGCGGGTGCGGCGGATGGCCTTGGAGACCGCCTTGACGGCGTCTTCCTGGCCGATGATCCGCTTGTGCAGCTCGTCCTCCATGCGCAGCAGCCGGGTGGTCTCCTCCTCGGTCAGCTTGAACACCGGGATGCCGGTCCAGTTGCCGAGGACCTCGGCGATCTGCTCGTCGTCGACCTCGGCCACGACGTCCATATCGCCTGAACGCCACTGCTTCTCGCGCTCGGCGCGCTGGGCGACCAGCTGCTTCTCCTTGTCGCGCAAGGATGCGGCCTTCTCGAAGTCCTGCGCGTCGATCGCGGACTCCTTCTCCCGGCGGGCGTCGGCGATCTTCTCATCGAACTCGCGCAGGTCCGGCGGTGCTGTCATCCGGCGGATCCGCATCCGGGCGCCGGCCTCGTCGATCAGGTCGATCGCCTTGTCCGGCAGGAACCGGTCGTTGATGTAGCGGTCGGCCAGGGTGGCCGCCGCCACCATCGCCGCGTCGGTGATCGACACCCGGTGGTGGGCCTCGTAGCGGTCCCGCAGGCCCTTGAGGATCTCGATGGTGTGCGCGACCGACGGCTCACCGACCTGGACGGGCTGGAACCGGCGCTCCAGGGCGGCGTCCTTCTCGATGTACTTGCGGTACTCGTCGAGCGTGGTCGCGCCGATGGTCTGCAGCTCACCGCGGGCCAGCTTGGGCTTGAGGATCGACGCGGCGTCGATCGCACCCTCGGCCGCACCGGCGCCGACGAGCGTGTGCAGCTCGTCGATGAACAGGATGATGTCGCCGCGGGTGTTGATCTCCTTGAGCACCTTCTTGAGGCGCTCCTCGAAGTCACCGCGGTAGCGGCTGCCCGCCACCAGCGACCCGAGGTCGAGGGTGTAGAGCTGCTTGTCCTTCAGCGTCTCCGGCACCTCGCCGTTGACGATCGCCTGCGCCAGACCCTCGACGACGGCGGTCTTGCCGACGCCGGGCTCGCCGATCAGCACCGGGTTGTTCTTGGTGCGCCGGCTCAGCACCTGCATCACCCGCTCGATTTCCTTCTCGCGGCCGATGACCGGGTCGAGCTTGCCCTCCATCGCGGCGGCGGTGAGGTTGCGGCCGAACTGGTCGAGCACCAACGACGTGGAGGGATTGCCGGACTCCCCGCCCCGCCCGCCGGATCCGGCCTCCGCGGCCTCCTTACCCTGGTAGCCGCTCAGCAGCTGGATGACCTGCTGGCGCACCCGGGTCAGCTCGGCGCCGAGCTTCACCAGCACCTGCGCGGCCACGCCCTCGCCCTCGCGGATCAGGCCGAGCAGGATGTGCTCGGTGCCGATGTAGTTGTGGCCCAGCTGCAAGGCCTCACGCAGGCTGAGTTCCAGCACCTTCTTGGCGCGGGGCGTGAACGGGATGTGTCCGGACGGCGCCTGCTGGCCCTGGCCGATGATCTCCTCGACCTGGGAGCGCACACCCTCCAGGGAGATGCCGAGGGACTCCAGCGACTTGGCTGCGACGCCCTCGCCCTCGTGAATGAGACCGAGCAGGATGTGCTCGGTGCCGATGTAGTTGTGGTTGAGCATCCGGGCTTCTTCTTGAGCCAGGACGACGACCCTGCGGGCGCGGTCGGTAAATCTCTCGAACATTCGGTGGTTACCTGCTCTCCGTCACCTGGGTGCAGCGGTAGGCACCGTGCACCTGAATGTCCACTCTAGTGGGGCGGCGCCGGGGACGTGCTCTCCCCTGCTGGCGGTACCCGTCCTGCGGGCGGACACACCAGTGCAACGCCAAAGAGGGCTTATTCGTTTCCCAGTATCGCCGGGGTGGGCTTCGCCTCGAGCGAAACCGCGGTGACGAGACGATGACACGCCGGCCTGACCGCGCAGGGGCAGGCCGGGACGGTCTTACGTCGCGGCGTGGAAGGCCTCGATGACCTCTGCCGGGATGCGGCCGCGGGTCGAGACCTTGTGCCCGTTGCGGCGGGCCCAGTCCCGGATGGCGGCACTCTGCTCACGGTCGATCGTGGCACGGCCATTTCGGCCGGGATTACCCGGGCGTCCGCGTCGGCGGCCGCCGACGCGCCGGCCGGCATCCATCCAGCCCTTGAACTCGTCGCGCAGCCTCTTGGCGTTCTTCGACGACAGATCAATTTCGTATGTCACGCCGTCGATGGAGAATTCCACCGTTTCATCGGCCGGCCCTTCCCCATCGAAATCGTCGACGAGGGTGACGGTGACTTTCTTGGCCATACTGCCGCGGCCCTTCTATTAGAGAATCGGATGGATTCTTTCCCCTGCCAGACAATGTGCCACAACTGCGCACAGAATTACAACAATAGATTCCTTACAAAACGCGGTCAGTTTCCGTGCCGCCGAACAATGGGGAACAGCACAGTTTCCCGAATGGACAGGCCGGTGAGCGCCATCAACAAACGATCAATCCCCATACCGGTACCGGTCGTCGGGGGCATCGCGTACTCCATTGCCGCCAGAAAGTCCTCATCAAGTGCCATGGCCTCGTCGTCGCCGGCGGCCGCGGCGCGCGCCTGGGCCTCGAATCTTTCCCGTTGCACGATGGGGTCGACAAGTTCGGAGTAACCGGTGGCCAGTTCGAATCCGCGGACGTAGAGGTCCCATTTCTCGGTGACACCCTCGATACTGCGGTGCTCACGGGTCAGCGGTGTGGTCTCCACCGGGAAGTCCCGGACGAAGGTGGGCGCCCACAAACCGTCGCCGACGGTGTGCTCCCACAATTCCTCGACGAGTTTGCCGTGGCCGTATCCGCGGTCGCGGTCGATCTCGAGCCCCAGACGGTCGGCGATCGACCACAGGTGGTCCACGGTCGTCGCCGGCGTGATCTCTTCGGCGAGCGCGTCGGACAACGATGGATACATTGACAGCGACTGCCATTCGCCGCCGAGGTCATAAATTGTTCCATCGGCAAGTGAAACTTGCCGGGTGCCCAATGCCTCGTCGGCGACTTCCTGAACGACCTCGCGGATCATGAGCGCGGAATCGTCGTAGGTGCCCCAGGCCTGATAAGTCTCGAGCATCGCGAATTCGGGTGAGTGCGTGGAATCGGCCCCCTCGTTGCGGAAATTCCGGTTCAACTCGAATACCTTCTCGAGGCCGCCGACGACGCACCGCTTCAAGAACAGTTCCGGAGCGATTCGCAGATACAGGTCGGCATCGAGGGCATTCGAATGGGTCACGAACGGCCGCGCGGCCGCACCCCCGGCGAGGGTCTGCAGCATCGGCGTCTCCACCTCGAGGAAGCCGCGGCGCTCCAGGGCGTTGCGCACCGCACGAACCACGGCGATGCGCTGGCGGGCCACGGCACGGGCCTGCGGACGGACGATGAGGTCGACGTAGCGCTGCCGGACCCGCGATTCCTCGCTCATCTCCTTGTGGGCCACCGGCAGCGGGCGCAGGGCCTTGGCGGCCATCTGCCAGGAGTCGGCAAGGACGGAGAGCTCACCGCGCCGGGAGCTGATCACCTCGCCGTGGACGAAGACGATGTCGCCCAGGTCGACGTCGGCCTTCCAGGCCTCCAGGGCGTTCTGGCCGACACCGGCCAGGCTCACCATGGCCTGCAGTTGGGTTCCGTCGCCCTCCTGGAGCGTGGCGAAGCAGAGCTTGCCGGAGTTGCGGGCGAACACCACCCGCCCCGTCACACCGACGACGTCGCCCGTGGTGGTGTCGGGCGCCAGATCCGGGTACGTGGCGCGGATCTCGGAGAGGGAATGGGTGCGGGGCACCGCGACCGGGTAGGCCTCGCGGCCCTCGTCGAGCAGACGCTGGCGCTTGCCCTGCCGGATCCGGAACTGCTCGGGAAGGTCCTCGGCGTCGGGGGTCGCGGCGGGCGCGTCAGCATCACTCACGACGTGCCAGCTTAAGGGCAGGATCTATCTCCCGGGTCGCTGCGCTCCTGCCCTCCGGATCTATCTCCCGGGTCGCTGGTTGCGCTCGTAGACCATCCGCAAGCCGTCGAGAGTCAGATCCTTGTCGTAATGGTCCACGGTGTGCAGTTCGGGAAGCATCAGCGGCGCGGTGTGGCCGGTGGCCACCACCGCCACACCGCTGCCGGCGAACCCGTCGACGTCCTGCCGGATGCGGGACACCAGACCGTCGACCAGACCGGCGAACCCGAACACCGCGCCGGACTGCATGCATTCGACGGTGTTCTTGCCGACCACCGAACGCGGCCGGGTCAATTCGACGCGGCGCAGCGCAGCCGAACGCGCCGCCGCCGCATCCGAGGACAGCTGCAGTCCGGGGGCGATCGCCCCGCCGAGGAACTCCCCCTTCGCCGACACCACGTCCACACAGATCGAGGAGCCGAAGTCGACCACGATCGCGGCGGAGGAGAACTTGGCGTAGGCCGCCAGGCAGTTCACGATCCGGTCCGCGCCGACCTCCTTGGGATTGTCGACGAGCAACGGAATGCCCGTCCGCACACCGGGTTCGATCAGCACGTGCGGTATCGACGGCCAGTACTGGCCAACCATCAGGCGCACCTCGTGCAGCACCGACGGAACCGTGGACAGGCCCGTCACACCCGTCAGTCGTTCGGAGTCGTCGCCGATGAGACCTTCGATGGTCAGCGCCAGTTCGTCGGAGGTGATCTCCGGCTCGGTGCGAATCCGCCACTGCTGCAGCACTTTCGCGTGGTCGCCGGATCCGGAGATCAGGCCGACGACGGTATGGGTGTTGCGGACATCGAGGGCGAGGAGCATCAATTCCTCCAGGCGATCTCGCTCGGCTCGTCACCCTGACGGTGTGGACCGGTCACCCCGTCCGGAAGATCGATGCCGATGTTGTCCAGCAGGCGGGTGCGGCCCAACCGGGCGGCGACCAGAAGCCGGGCCGGCCCGGCCGCCGGCGCGGGCTCCAGCCACGGCCCACGCAACTCCAGGTAGTCGGTGCTGATGGCCGGAACCTCGTCGAGCACCGCCCGGGCGGCGTCCAGAACCGCCGCAGGACCCCCGCCGGCCGCATACCGCCCTGCGAGCAGGGCCGAGGACAGTGCGCCGGCCTGCTCGCGCTCCTCGGGGCTGAGATAGCGGTTGCGCGACGACATCGCCAGGCCGTCGGATTCGCGGACGGTGGGGACTCCCACGATCCGGACGTCGACGTTGAGGTCCTCGACCATCTGGCGGATCAGCACGAGTTGTTGGTAGTCCTTCTCGCCGAAGAAGGCCCGATCGGGGCGGACGATCTGCAACAGCTTCAGGACGACGGTCAGCATTCCGGCGAAATGCGTTGGGCGGGCAGCGCCTTCGAGTTCGGCGCCCAGTGGCCCGGGCTGCACCGAGGTACGGGGTCCCTCCGGGTACATCGCCGATACCGAAGGTGTGAATGCGATCTCGACGCCCTCGTCGCGCAGCATGTCCAGGTCGGCGTCCAGGGCCCGGGGGTAGGCGTCGAGATCCTCGCCGGCTCCGAACTGCAAGGGGTTGACGAAGATCGACACCACCACGACCGCTCCGGGAACACGCTTCGCGACCCGCACCAGGGCGAGGTGGCCGTCGTGCAGCGCACCCATGGTCGGCACCAGCATCACCCGCCGACCGGTGTGTCGCAGCGCCCGGCTGACCTCCGCGACGCCGTGGGGCGTGGGGTAGACGTTCAGCTGGCCGGCGCTGAACTGGGGTGATTTCGCGCTCACCGGTGCGGGCCCGACGCTCGCGACCATTCGGTCAGCACCTCACGAACCTCCTCGGGAGCGTGTGCTCGTTGCGCGGTTCGCAACGAGTCGGCGCAATATGCCTGCGCCAGTTGGGGATCCACATCATTGAGGGCGTCGAGGTGGGCCGCCACCGCGGCCGCGTCGCCGCGGGCGACGGGACCGGTCAGGGCGGCCTGCCCGCGCTGCAGGGTGTTCTCCAGCGCGGCCCGGGCCAGCGGGCCCAGGATCCGTTCGGCCAGGCCGCCGGGCGCCTCGCCGACGATCTCCTGACCGAGCAGTTCCTGACCTTCCAATGCCGCCCGCAGTGCGGTGAGCGCATCCGCGATCAGCGTGACCACGTGGTTGCTGCCGTGCGCTAGTGCGGCGTGGTAGAGGGTGCGGGCGTCCTCCCGGACCCGGAAGGGCTCACCGCCGATCTCCAGCACGAGCGACTGGGCGATGGCGTAGCCGATCTCGTCGGCGGCGGTGATCCCGAAACAGGTGTCGCCGAGGCGGTCGATGTCCTCGTCGGCTCCGGTGAAGGTCATCGCCGGATGGATGGCCAGCGGCATGGTGCCCTGCTCGGTCAGCGGGGCCAGCAGTCCGACGCCGCTGGCTCCGGAGGTGTGCGCGACGATGGTTCCCCGCCGCACCGCTCCGGTGGCGGCGAGGCCGCGGATCAGGCTGGGCAACTCGGCGTCCGGAACCGTCAGCAGGAGCAGCTCGGCGCGGTCGGCCACGTCGGGAACCGGGAGCACCGGAGTGTCGGGCAGACGCCGCTCGGCCATCCGCAGCGACGCGGCGGAGATGGCGCTGCACCCGACCACCACGTGCTCGGCCCGTTCGAGAGCCACGCCGAGCGCGGTGCCGACCCGGCCGGCCGAGATGATGCCGACCTTGAGCCGGGCCGGCCGCAGGCCGTTGGGGGTCCCCATCTGACGACGACCTCGCTGACGTGAGTGCGTTCCTGTCCTGCTCACGCAGGTACCGGACGGTCCGGTCGAGTCTAGTCCTCGCGGCGTCGCCGGCCGCCGCCGCCTGATGAGGGGCTGACCTGGAATCGGGCCATCATCTCGGCGAACGACTGACCGTCGGCGTGCTGGCCCTGTGGCTCCTCGGCCACCTCGTCGGCCGCGGCGTCCGGCTCCTGGCCGCGGTGCCGGCCGGGCACGGGAGGGGTCTCGGTCTCGGGGGGCACCCAGTGGCGTCCCCGGGCAGGCTCGGGAGCCGTCGAGGGCGCGACCGGGGGCGGAGTGACGGCGGGTTCGGCGCGCTCGCCGTCGGAGGAGTGCCGGCCGAGGCGAACCTCCGGCGGACGCCAGGGCGCCTCCGGTTGCTGGGGCGGGGCGGGCGTCTCCAGTCGCGGGGGGGCGACGTTCTCGCCTGGGCGCCGGTGACCGCCCCGGTACCGCGCCGGTTCCACCGGAGGCGGGGGCGGTGGGGACGGCGGCCGCGGGGCAGCGACGAGCGGAACCGGCGCGGGTTCGACGAGGGGCTCCTCCGGAACGTCGATGATCGCGTTCTCGACGGAAATCTCTTCGGTGACGGTGACCACCTCTTCGGTGACGACGCTCACCCGGCTGCTCTCCACGCGGCCCGGTGCAGGCGGCATGGGTACCGCGATGCGCTCGGCGATCCGGTCGCTCTCCAGCGCGGGACGGTGGCCCAGATCGGTGCCCAGCATCACCTCGAGCTGCGAGCGCAACGCGGCCAATTCATGACGCAGCGCGGCCATTTCATCGGCGGCCTCGGCGCGGATCTCCCGCGACAGGGTCCGGCGCAGATGCGACTCGACCGACAGTTCGTACTCGCGGCGGGCCGAGATCTCCCGGTCGAGCTGGAGGTCGTAGACGAACTTCATGTCCCGTGCGCGGGCCCGGTCCAGTTCGCTCTGCCGCCGGTAGATCACCGTGACGAAGGCGGCCACCACGGCGGCCCACAGCGACAGGACCACGGCCAGCCGCAACAACTCCACGCGGTTGGTGAACACCAGGGTCGAGCTCGCGAGAATGGCCAGAACCAGGAGCGAGGTCATCATCAGCCAGGCCGTTCCGCGGCCGCCGCGCCGGCTTCTGGCGCCGCGGGGCACTTCGGTCATGGGCTGCACTGTACCCGGTTGAAAGTGGTTGCCAGCATCGACAAGCTGCGACGATCCATGGTTGACGGCTATTCCTCCCGGGCGTCCTCGCCGTGCGGTTCACTCGGGGATTTGCAGCAGTGCTGGAGCCACAATGCGGCGGCCACGAGCGCGAAGGCGCTGATTGCGGCCACCACGGCGCCCGGGGTGTCGGCGGCGGCCACCCGCAACTCGGAGCGGCGCGGCACGAGGTAGGCCAGGACCGCCAGCCACCAGCCCAGCATCACCGCGCCCACCCACGCCGACGCCTTGGCGATCGCCACCGTGCGGGCGACGGCGAGCGGATGCAGCCGCCCCTCGCCGACCCCGATGCGGCCGTCACGAATCCGGTCGCGAACCGAGACGCCCCACCAGGTCTCGGCGGCAGCAACCGCCAGCAGCGACAGGCCGGTCCACAGCGTGATGGGCGGGAAGTAGCGGTAGAGCGTATGGATCGCGAGATAGCCGGCGATCGCGGCGATCGCCGCCGCGGCGGCGAGGTCGCGCCGACGGGTGGGACCCATCAGTTCCCGCCCCCGTCGAGGGTCAGGGCCGTGGCGCGGACCCCGTCGCGTTCGGAGCGGTCCAGGTCCTCGAGCCACTCGCGCACCGGCCGTCGCCGGCCGGCGACGGCGAGTTCGGCGGACGGTTCGACATCGAGCCAGGGGATGAGCACGAAGGCCCGCTCGTGGGCGAACGGGTGCGGCAGGGTCAGATCGGCGTCATCGCACACCACGTCGCCGTCGGGACCGGACGCGCACACCAGGTCGACGTCCAGGGTGCGCGGACCCCACTTCTGCTCACGCACCCGCTCGTTGGCCGTCTCGATCGCCTGCGCCCGGCGCAGCCAGGCATGCGGATCCAACGCGGGATCCTCGGCGATCACCACGGCGTTGAGGAACGGCCCCTGCTCCACCCCGCCCCACGCGTCGGTCTCGTAGACCGGCGACACCGCGCGCACTGACGCGCCGAGGGCGTCGACGGCGGACTGCAGGCGGTCCAGCCGGTCGCCGAGGTTGGACCCGATGGACAGCACACATCTGCTCATCGAGCGCCTCCGGCGCGGGTGCTCATCGAGCGCCTCCGGCGCGGTGCTCATCGAGCGCCTCCGGCGCGGGCAGTCACAGCGCGCCGCCGGCCGGGACGATCTGCCCCCGCCCGCCCCGCCGCGACCGGCGGGCGACGACGGCCACGTCGCTGAACGTCAGCGGGATCGGCGCCTGCGGCTTGTGCACGACGACTTCGACCGCGTGCACCCGCGCGTCGGTCATCACGTCCTCGGCGATCTCGGCGGCCACGGTTTCGATGAGGTTGCGAGGCGGCCCGGCGACGATCTCGGCAGCCCGCTGGGCGAGCACGCCGTAGTCGAAGGTGTCGGCGAGGTCGTCGCTGGCGGCCGCCTCGACCAGATCGATCCAGACGGTGATGTCGACGATGAAGTCCTGCCCGTCGCTGCGCTCATGCTCGAACACCCCGTGATTGCCGCGGACGGCCAGGCCGCGCAGTTCGATGCGGTCAGCCATCGATCTCCTCCGGATGTTGCCAGGCCGCAACGACTTTCACGGCGTCCACGCTCGCGCGCACGTCGTGCACCCGGACCCCCCAGGCGCCCTGCAGGGCGCTGAGCGCGGAGATGACGGCAGTGGCCGTCTCCCGGCCGTCAGGGGAACGGACCGTGCCGTCGGCGTCGGCGAGCAGGGCGCCCAGGAAGCGTTTGCGGGATGCACCGACCAGGACCGGGATGCCGGTCGCGACGAACTCCGGCAGCGCATTCAGGAGAGCCCAATTGTGTTGCGCCGTCTTGGCGAATCCCAGACCGGGATCGATGATCAGCTTGGCCGGGTCGACGCCGGCGGCCACCGCGGCGTCGACGGTGACCAGCAGTTCGTCGCGCACCTCTGCGACTACGTCACGGTAGGTCGGGACGTCATGGCTCTGCCCGGGCCCGATTGAGCGCCAGTGCATCAGCACCCACGGCACACCGGCCTCCGCCACGACGCGGGCCATGTCCGGGTCGGCGCGGCCACCGCTGACGTCGTTGACGATGGTCACCCCGTTGTCGATCGCCGCCCGCGCGACGGCCGCGCGCATGGTGTCGATGCTAACTGTGATGCCTTGGGCAGCAAGCTCTTTGACCACGGGAACGATCCGGGCAGACTCCACGTTCGGGTCCACGCGGACGGCGCCGGGTCGAGTCGACTCACCGCCCACGTCGATGATCGCGGCACCGTCGGCGCACATCTGCAGCGCATGCTCCAGCGCGCGAGCGGGATCGAGATAGCGCCCGCCATCGGAGAAGGAGTCGTCGGTGACGTTGACGACGCCCATCACCAACGGCGGGACAATGCTCACTTGCGGAGGATGAGATCCAGCGCCTCGGCTCGAGATGCGTTGTTGGTCTTGAACAATCCGCGCACCGCCGAGGTGGTGGTGGTGGCGCCCGGTTTGCGGACGCCGCGCATCGCCATGCACAGGTGCTCGGCCTCGATCACCACGATGACGCCGCGGGGATTGAGCTTGCGCATCACCGCATCGGCGATCTGGCCGGTGAGCCGTTCTTGCACCTGCGGACGCTTGGCGTACAGATCGACCACACGGGCCAGCTTCGAAAGCCCGGTCACCCGGCCGTCGACGCCCGGGATGTAGCCCACATGAGCCACACCGTGGAACGACACCAGGTGGTGCTCGCAGGTTGAGTACATCGGGATCGACTTCACGAGCACCAATTCGTCGTGCTGCTCGTCGAACGTCGTCTCCAGCACGGCGTCAGGGTCGGTGTAGAGGCCCGCGAAAATCTCCCGGAAGGCACGGGCCACCCGGGCCGGTGTCTCCTTGAGACCCTGCCGTTCGGGATCCTCCCCGACCGCGAGCAGCAGTTCCCGTACCGCGGCCTCGGCGCGCTGCTGGTCGAACATCGCGGTGTCGAGCGTGATCGAGTCGCGCTGCGGCATGGCTACTTCCTCTCGCCCTCGTCGCCGGAACCCTCCTGCGGAGCGGGAGCGGCGTACGGCTGATGCGACGGGTACGGCTGCTGACCGGGCTGCGGGTGGTGGCCGTAACCCTGCGGCGGCGGATACCAGTAGCCCTGCTGCGGGGGCGGCGGCCAGCCGGGGGCGCGCCAGCCGGCCGGGGCGCCATAGTCCGGCTGCTGAGCAGCCGGCGATTGGGCATAGTCCGGCTGCTGGACAGCCGGCGATTGGGCATAGTCCGGCTGAGCGCCGTCGGGTGCCTGATGGCGGCCCTGGTGCTGGGCGCGGGCGCCGTTGCCGTTGGTCTGCTGATGCGCCTGAGCGGCGGCGGCCTGCGCGGAGGCCTGGGCGATCGCCTTCTTGAACGCTGGCTCCGGCATCGGCTGCGGCCACGGCTCGCCGCGCTCCATCGCCAGCTCGCCCGGGGTCTTGATCGGCGGCTTGTCCGAAGGGATGCGCCCGCCGAAGTCGTCGAACACCGTCAGGCGCGGACGCTTCTGCACGTTGGAGAAGATGGCCTCGAGCTCGGCGCGGTGCAGGGTCTCCTTCTCCAGCAGTTCGCCGGCCAGAATGTCGAGCACGTCGCGATACTCGGTGAGGATCGACCACGCCTCGGTGTGCGCGGCCTCGATCAGCTTGCGCACCTCGTCGTCGATGTCTCGGGCCACCTCGTGGCTGTAATCGGCCTGCGTGCCCATGGTCCGACCGAGGAACGGGTCACCGTGCTCGGTGCCGTAGCGGACCGCGCCGAGCTTGGCGCTCATGCCGTACTCGGTGACCATCGCGCGGGCGATCTTGGTGGCCTGCTCGATGTCGGACACCGCGCCCGTCGTCGGCTCGCGGAACACCAGTTCCTCCGCCGCGCGTCCGCCCATCGCGAAGACCAGCCGGGCGATCATCTCCGAGCGGGTCATCAGTCCCTTGTCGTCCTCGGGCACCGACACGGCATGGCCGCCAGTCCGGCCGCGGGCCAGGATGGTGACCTTGTAGATCGGCTCGATGTCGGGCATCGCCCACGCCGCCAGGGTGTGACCACCCTCGTGGTAGGCGGTGATCTTCTTCTCCAGCTCGCTGATGATCCGGCCCTTGCGGCGCGGGCCGCCGATCACGCGGTCGACGGCCTCCTCCAGCGCGGCGCCGGTGATGATGGTGCCGTTCTCCCGCGCGGTCAGCAGGGCGGCCTCATTGATGACGTTGGCCAGATCGGCACCGGACATGCCGACCGTGCGCTTGGCCAGGCCATCCAGGTCGGCATCGGGCGAGAGCGGCTTGCCCTGGGCGTGCACCCGCAGCACGGCCTTGCGGCCGGCGAGGTCCGGCGTGGACACCGGGATCTGCCGGTCGAAGCGGCCGGGACGCAGCAGTGCCGGGTCGAGGATGTCGGGACGGTTGGTGGCTGCGATCAGGATGACGCCCTGACGCTCGCCGAAGCCGTCCATCTCCACCAGCAGCTGGTTGAGGGTCTGCTCGCGTTCGTCGTGCCCGCCGCCCAGGCCGGCGCCACGCTGGCGGCCGACGGCGTCGATCTCGTCGACGAAGATGATGCAGGGGCTGTTCTGTTTGGCCTGCTCGAACAGGTCGCGGACCCGGGAGGCGCCGACGCCGACGAACATCTCCACGAAGTCCGAGCCGGAGATGGTGAAGAACGGCACGCCGGCCTCGCCGGCCACCGCCCGCGCCAGCAGTGTCTTACCGGTGCCGGGCGGGCCGTACAGCAGCACACCCTTGGGGATCTTGGCGCCGAGGGCCTGATAGCGGCCCGGGTTCTGCAGGAAGTCCTTGATCTCGTAGAGCTCCTCGACCGCCTCGTCGGCGCCGGCGACGTCGGCGAAGGTGGTCTTGGGCATGTCCTTGGACAGCTGTTTGGCGCGTGACTTGCCGAAGCCGAAGCCCATCCGGCCGCCGGTCTGCATACGGGAGAACAGCACGAACAAACCGACCAGCAGCAGCAGCGGCAGCATGTAGACCAGGAGCGAGCCCAGGACGCTGGGCTGGTTGACCGCGGTGTTGGTCTTGATGCCCTTGGCGGTCAGCGAGTCGAACAGCGGGACGGCGTATCCGGTCGGGTATTTCGCGATGACCTTGGTGGCGTCGCCGGTCTCGCCGTTGCCGCTCTTCAGATCCAGCCGGACCTGCTGCTCACGATCGTCGATCTGGGCTTCTTTGACGTTGTCGGCGTTGATCTGGGCGACGGCCACGGACGTGTCGACGGACTTGAAGCCGCGGGTGTCATCGTTGAAGTAGAAGAAGACCCAGCCGAGCAGCAGCACCGCGGCGATCACCGTGAGCGTGCGGATAACGTTTTTCCGGTTCATCAATGTCGGCCCGAGTGGGCCCCGTCCTTCCGATATGCCTATTTGCGCTGCCCTGGAGTCTTTCAGGCTACCGCTACCACAACGACGGACGGGAGCCGCTGAGTTTCCGTCACCGTTTGGTTCCTTGCCTCTCCGACGGCCGGCCGGCTGTGCTTGGCTGGGCGGCGTGGTCACCGCGACCGAACGATTCGTCGACGTCAACGGGGTCCGGCTTCGGGTGTACGACGCCGGAGCTCCGGACGGCCCGGTGGTGATCCTGGCCCACGGCTTTCCTGAACTGGCGTTTTCCTGGCGCCACCAGATCGCGCCGCTGGCCGCGGCGGGATACCGGGTGCTTGCCCCCGACCAGCGTGGCTACGGCGGGTCCGCCCGGCCGGAGCCGTTGGAGGCCTACGACATCACCGCGCTGTCCGGAGACCTGATCGGCCTTATCGACGATGCCGGTGCCGACCGGGCAGCGGTGATCGGGCACGACATGGGGGCGATGGTCGCGTGGAACACCGCGCTGCTACACCCGGATCGGGTCGCGGCGGTGGCCGGCTTGAGCTTCCCCCCGGTGCCGCGGCCGCGCACCCCGCCGACCGAGGCGTTCCGGCGGGTCTTCGGCGACAACTTCTTCTACATCCTGTATTTCCAGCCGCCCGGCCCGGCCGACGCCGAGATGGCCGCCGACCCGCGCCGGGCCATGCTGCGCCTGTTGGGCGGCATGCAGACCCCGCCGGACCAAGCCGCGGCGCTGCGCATGCTGGACCCCGGCCCGGAGGGTTTCATCGACCGGCTGGCCGAACCGCAGCGGCTCCCGGACTGGCTGACCGCGGCCGAACTCGACCACTACGCCCAGGAGTTCGGGCGCACCGGGTTCACCGGGGCCCTGAACTGGTATCGCAATTTCGACCGGAACTGGCAGATCATGGAACGCCCCGCGGCGGAGACGGTCGCCGTGCCGGCGCTGTTCATCGGCGGTGCGGCCGATCCGGTGCTGGCCTTCACCCGGACCGACCGGGCGGCGGAGGTGGTGACGGGCCCCTACCGGCAGGTGATGCTGCCCGGTGCCGGACACTGGGTCCAGCAGGAGCGGCCCGACGAGGTCAATGCCGAACTGCTGGCGTTCCTATCTGAGGTGAGGTGGACATGATTCGTCAGACAGCCTGGGCTGCAGTGGCTTTGGCCGTGGCGGTCGCGCTCTCCGGATGTGACAAGCCGCCACCGGTGCAGGCCAACGCCCGCCAGGTCACCGTGGTCGGCTCCGGTCAGGTGCAGGGCACGCCGGACACCCTGACCGCCGACGTCGGCATCGAGGTGGTGGCGCCGGACGTCACCGCGGCGATGAACCAGACCAACGAGCGCCAGCAGGCCGTCATCGCCGCCCTCACGGCAGACGGGATCGACACCGAGGACATCAGCACCGCCGCGGTGACCCTGCAGCCCCAATACGGCGACAATCAAGTGGTCACCGGCTACCGGGCCGGCAACAGCCTCAACGTCAAGATCCGCCGCCTCGACAATGCATCCAAGGCGTTGACCGACATCGTCAACGCGGGAGGCAATGCGGCCCGGATCAATTCGGTGAGCTTCTCCATCGACGACGATTCGAAGCTGGTCTCCGACGCCCGCGCGCGGGCCTTCGAGGACGCCAAGAACAGGGCGACGCAGTACGCGCAGCTGTCCGGAATGTCGCTGGGCCGGATCATCTCGATCTCGGAGGCACCGGGAACCGAGCCGCCGCGGCCGGCTCCGGCGCCGGCCGGCGCGATGGCCGCCGACGTCCCGCTGCAACCCGGCCGGCAGACCGTCGGCTTCTCGGTGACGGCGGTCTGGGAGCTCAGCTAGCGCTGGGCGAGTTCAGCCGATTTCGGCTGGGCCACAGTGAGATTCAATCGGGCGGCTAGTGCTCGTAGACCTTGGGTTCGAGCGTGCCGATGTAGGGCAGGTCGCGGTAGCGCTCCGCGTAGTCCAGTCCGTAGCCGACGACGAACTCGTTGGGGATGTCGAACCCGATATAGGCGATGTCGACGTCGGCGCGCACCGCGTCCGGCTTGCGCAGCAGCGTGCACACGCGCAGCGACTTCGGGTTGCGGCTGGCCAGGTTGCGCAGCAGCCAGGACAGCGTCAGGCCGGAGTCGACGATGTCCTCGACGATGAGCACGTCGCGGTCGTTGATGTCGCGGTCGAGGTCCTTGAGGATGCGCACGACGCCGGACGACGACGTCGAGGACCCATAGGAGCTCACCGCCATGAACTCCAGCTGGGTGGGCAGCGGAATGGCCCGGGCCAGGTCGGTGACGAACATGACCGCGCCTTTGAGGACGGTGACCAGCAGGAGGTCCTGGCCGCCGAGCGTGCCGGCGTAGTCGCGGGCGACCTCCGCCGCGAGTTCGGCGGTCCGGGCCTGGATCTGCTCCTCGGATACCAGCACCGACTTGATGTCTTCGGAGTACAGCTCATGGGCCGACACGCCCCACAGCGTGCCATGCCGCCCCCGTCAGGACAATCAGACGGCGCCCGGTGTGGGCAATCAGACCGGAGCGAAGCGCAATGTCAAAATGGCGCCGCTCCGCTCGGCGAACAGCCGGGTGTTGGGCCGATCACATCCGACGGCCACCCCACCCTGGCCCCGCCAGGAGGTGAGCAGCGCGTCGACTCCGCGAATTTGCCTGTCCGTCAAATTTTTCGCGCCGCCGGCCAGCAGCCAACTGCGGATCACCCGTCGACGCACCGCCGTCGGCAGCGGGCCGATGGCCGCGATCTCCAGCGCGCCGTCTGCTGCGGCGGCGGCCAGCTCCGCCCCCGCCATCGCGTCCAAGGCATCGGTGTCCTCTCGCAGCGCAGCGGCGGTGCGGGCCAGCGCCTCGGCCACACCCCCGCCGAGGACCTCCTCCAGCAGGGGCAGCACCTCCGTGCGCAGGCGCACGCGGGTGAAGCGGCGGTCGCTGTTGTGCGGGTCGTCCCAGGCGGCCAGCCCGAGTTCCGCGCAGACGGCGTGGGTGTCGGCGCGCCGGATGCCCAGCAGCGGCCGGAACCAGGGCGGGTCGCTGCGCCGCATCCCGGCGATCGAACGCGGACCTGAGCCCCGTCCCAGCCCCAGCAGGACGGTTTCGGCCTGGTCGTCGAGGGTGTGCGCCAGCAGCACCGGGGCCCCGGCGCGGGCGGTGTTCAGCGCGGCGTAGCGGGCGGTGCGGGCGGCCGCCTCCTGGCCGCCGGACGTCCCGACGTCGACGGTAAGCACCTGTGCGCCAACGCAACCCAGCTCGAGGGCCTGCCGGCGGGCCCGCTGGGCGACCTCACCCGAGCCCGGCTGCAGCCGGTGGTCGACGATCAGGGCGGTGGTGGGCAGGACGGCCGCCGTCGCGGCGGTCAGGGCCAGTGAGTCCGGGCCGCCGGACAGCGCCACGCAGCACGATCCGGTGTTACCGAGGTCGTCGGCGACGAACGCGGCGACGATGGCGCGCAGTCGCGCTAGAGCACCCGGTCGATCCACCGCTGCGGGTCCTCGATCTCGGCGGGCTTCGGCAGCGTCTCCGGTCCGGTCCACACGGTGTTGAAGCGGGCCATGCCGACCCGATCCACGATCCGGTCGACGAACGCCCGACCGCGGGTGTACTGACTCAGCTTGGCATCCACACCGAGCAGGGCCCGGACCAGACGCTGAAGCGGCGGCTGCTTACGGCCCCGGCGTTCGTCGAAGCGCCGCCGGATCTGGTGCACCGACGGCACCACCGAGGGTCCGACGGCGTCCATCACATAGTCGGCGTGGCCCTCCAGCAGGGTTCCGAGCACCAGCAGCCGGTCCAGCGCCTCCTGTTGCGGTTCGGACTGCACGGCGCGAAGCAGGCCGAGGATCCCGGCGTTGTGCGCGTCGACGTTCCCGGAGCGCCGCTGCCTGACGAACTCCGCAAGCCGTCCGGTCACCTGGGAGATGTCGTCGCCGCGCTCGGCGGTCAGCACGGCCAGCGCCGAGGACATGTGGTCCACCAGCCAGGGGTTGGCGGTGAACTGCACCCGATGGGTGACCTCGTGGAGGCATACCCAGAGCCGAAAGTCCTTGGGGTGCAGGCGAAGTTGACGCTCGACGGCGATGACGTTCGGGTAGACCAGCAGCAACTCGCCGTCCCGCTGCGCCCCGCTCCCGGCGAACGGGTCGTACTGGCCGAGGATCCCCGAAGAGATGAACGCCAGCACCGCGCCGGTCTGCGCCCCGGTGATCCGCCCCATGACGACATTGCCGGGATCCTCGGTGCCGCCGGTCATCACCCGCATGGAGTCCGAGGCCGCCCGGATCCACTGCTTGCGATCCACGATTCGGGCCGGTGACGCCGGTGCGTCGGGGGTCAGACCGGTGACCTCGCGAACCGGGGCCTCCGAGGCCAGGGCGGCCTCGGCGAGGTCGTCGATGGCCTGGCGGCGGGTGTAGTCACTGGCGGGCGGGGCCGGCCGGACCAATTGGGCACCCACCGCACCCGCGAACTTCCAGTCGACGGCGCGGCCGACGGCCAGGTCCGAGGGACCGCTCAAGATCCACAGCCGCAGGTGCGCAGCGTCGCCGCCAGCGCGTCGATGGCGGTACGGCCTTCGTTTCCGGCGTTGTTGGAGATGAAGGCGAATGTCAGCACCCGGCCGCTGAGGTCGGTGACGATCCCGACCAGCGAGTTGGTCTTGGTCAGCGACCCGGTTTTGGCGCGCAGCCAGCCCGCGGAGGACTTTTTCGCGTCGGCGTCGTAGAACCGGTTCGACAAGGTGCCGCTGCCGGCGGCCACCGGCAGCATGTCCAGCATCGGGCGCAGAGCCGGCTGATCCGGGCCGGCGGCCGCGGTGACCGTCTCGTCGAGGGTCTTCGCGGTGAGCAGGTCGGCCACCGACAGCCCGCTGGAGTCCACCAGGTGGGCGCCCGCCATGTCGATCTTGGCCGAGGCCAGCTTGCTGATGACGGCGTCGACGGAACCGGCGAAACTCGAGGGCCGCCCGGTGGCCCTGGCCACCTCCCGGCCGATGGTCTCGGCCATCACGTTGTCGGAGGCGTTCATCATCTGGGTCAGCCGCGTCACCAGCGGGGCCGACTGGACCGACGCCAGCTGCCTGCCTTCGGCGGGGCCGGGGGCGAAGGTGACCTTGGCCGGGTCGACGCCCAGCGCGAACGCCAGGGCCCGCCCGGCGTCGAGTGCGGGCGTGGGTGAGCGACGCGACTCGATGGTGGTCGGCTGGATTCGGCCGGCATCGAGCATCACGGCCTGGATCGGGGCGATGTCGCCGCCGGCGATGTCGTCGGGGTCCCAGCCCGGGGCCATGTCGGGACCGGAGAACAGCGAGACGTCGACCTGCACCGCCGTCGGCTTGATACCGCTCTTGCGCACCTGATCGGCCAGATCGGAGATCCGGGCCGCCCCGGGATACCAGGTCTCCTCGCCGGGAGGCGCCGCCGACAGGGTCGGATCGCCGCCGCCGACGAGCACCACCGTCCCCGGCATCCGGTTCTGGTCGGCCGCCTTGACCTCGGTGCTGACCCGCGCGTTGCGGTCCAGGGTCAGCAGAGCGGCAGCCGTCGTCAGCACCTTGTTGACCGACGCGGGCTGCATCGGGAAGTCGGCCCGCTGCTCCCAGATCTGGGCGCCGGTCTTGGCGTCGGTGATCCGGCCGCTGAGGATGCCCAGGTTCGGGTTGGCCGCGACGGCGGCCAGCGCGGCGGTCATCCCGGCGCTGGTCGGCACACCCGCGGAATCGGCGACCGGGACCAGCGCGGGTTTGGACGTCGCCGGTGGCCGCGGGGCGGGAACCGAGGCGCTGCTCTTGCCCCCGGAGCTCAGGAGAGCCGCGGCAGCCACCACGATGGCCACCAGCGCGATCACCGCGCCGGCAAGCACCACGTGGCTGAGACGCCGGGGTGTGCGAAGCATGATTCTCCTTGAGTTTTGCGACTCATTGTGCCCAACGATGCGGTACCGACGCGAATCCCTCGCTAGGGTTAACCCCCGCGTCGCCATCCGGGCGGCCGGTAGCCGAGAGGGAGTTGCGCGGTGCAGTTCGACGTCACGATCGAAATCCCGAAGGGGCAGCGCAACAAGTACGAGGTCGACCACAAGACCGGTCGGCTACGCCTCGACCGCCACCTCTACACCCCGATGGGCTATCCGGCCGACTACGGATTCATCGAGGACACCCTGGGCGAGGACGGCGATCCCCTGGACGCCCTGGTGTTGCTCCCGGAGTCGGTGCATCCCGGCGTGATCGTGGAGGCCCGGCCCGTCGCGATGTTCAAGATGGTGGACGACGCCGGCGGTGACGACAAGGTGCTCTGCGTGCCGGCCGGTGATACCCGCTGGGACGACATCAACGACCTCAACGACGTGTCGAAGCACGAACTGGAGTCCATCAAGCACTTCTTCATGCACTACAAGGACTTGGAGCCGGGCAAGTACGTGGAAGCCGCCGACTGGGTCGGCCGCGCCGAGGCCGAGGCCGAGGTCCTGCGCTCGCTGGAGCGTTTCAAGACCCACGGGCACTGAATCCGGCGGCGCTGCGCAGGCGCCGCCTCGCGGCGCGGGCGCCGGAGAGTTTTCCTGCGCGTAACGCGCGGTAACCCGGCTGTCCTTTGGGTTTTCGATCATCAGTGTTGTGTTGATGCACCAGGGGCTCGGGCTGACCCGTTTCAACGAGTTGCCGACCCGCAAGGCGGTCCACGCGCTGTACGAATGCTGCAACAGCGTGACGATGGCCGGCGACCTCGCCAAGGGCCGGCCCTACCCCGATCACGACGCTCTGTTCCGCAAGGCCGACGCGCTGCTGTTCTCGCTGTCGGAGGCCTCGATCGACGACATCCTGCAGGCCTACCCCAAGGTGGGCAGCCGGCCGGGAAGTGTCCGCTCACACGCCGAGCAGTGCGCGCTCTTCGACGAACGGCCCGGGGTGATGCAGCTGCTGGACAGTTCGGCGGCAGGCTACGCGACGAAGTTCGGGTTCCAGTTCGTCATGTTCGTCGCACCCGAGTGCTCGGTCTCCTCGGTGATCTCCGCGATCGCCGACCGGATGCACAACGACACCGAGACCGAGCGCAAGGTGCTGCGGAACGAGATCGCCAAGCTCAACCGCAGCCGGCTCGAGCGGATGCTGGGTCCCGAGGGGGGCTACGACAACTGGGCCTGACCTCAGTCCCGGGTGGTCTGGGACTTGAGCAGGCTGGCCGCCATCGTCACGAACAAGGTCACGATGATCACCGCCAAGCTCAGAAGCGTCGGGATCTCCGGCACATGCAACGGCTCGCCGCCGTTGATGAACGGCACCTGGTTCTCGTGCAGCGCATGCAGCAGCAGCTTGACGCCGATGAACATGAGGATGACGGCCAGCCCCTGGGACAGGTAGACCAGCCGGTTCAGCAGATCGCCCAGCAGGAAGTACAGCTGCCGCAGCCCCATCAGGGCGAAAACGTTGGCGGTGAACACCAGGTAGGGCTCACTGGTCAGGCCGTAGATCGCCGGAATCGAGTCGAAGGCGAACAGCAGGTCGGTGGTGGCCAGCGCGACGATCACCAGGAACATCGGGGTCATCACGCGCTTGCGGCCGCGTTTGACGTACAGCTTCAGCCCGTGCCAGCTGTCGGTGGTGTTCAGGTAGGTCTTGGCGAAGCGGACCACGGCGTTGTCGGCGTCGTCACTGTGGTCGGTGTCGCCGAGGAGCTTGACGGCGGTGAAGACCAGGAAGGCGCCGAAGAAGTAGAAGATCCACGAGAACCGTTGGATCGCAACGGCTCCCAGCGCGATGAAGACGCCGCGGAACACCAGCGCCAGCACGATCCCGATCAGCAGTGCCTGCTGCTGGTAGATCGCCGGAACCTTGAAGCTGGCCATGATGATGATGAAGATGAACAGGTTGTCGATCGACAGGCTGTACTCGGTGAGCCAGCCGGCGTAGAACTCCAGCCCGTACTGGCCGCCGTGCACGTTCCAGACCAGAAGCCCGAACAGCAGCGCCAAACCGACGTAGACCGACAGCGCGATGACGCATTCCCGCTTGGACGGCTCGTGTGGGCGGCGCCCGATCACCAGGACGTCGAAAGCGAGGACGGCAAGGGTCACCCCGAGGGTGATCCCCCATTCCAGTGGCGAGACGTTCACACACAGACCTCCGGGTTCGCCGAACACGCCCGAGGTCTCTTCCGCCGGCCCCGAGACACGGGCGGGGCGCGGCCCGCGGAACCGGACGGCCGGTGGACGGCCGACGTGGTGACGACACCGCGGCGAAGGAATACTCCCCTCTGCCCCGTCAGTGTCGCACGTCGCCCGGCGGGCGCGACGAAAAGTCCCGGCGGCGCTGACGGCTCGCCCCCGAAAAGGCGCGGCTCACCCTAGGATTCGTGGCGATGCCTGCAATTCCCGCCCAGTACCTGTTGTCGGGTGAGGCGCCCGCGCCGCGGACGCTCGTCGACATCCTGTACGACACCGCCGCCCGGTATCCGGACGCCGCGGCGATCGACGACGGCGAGGTGCAGCTGACGTACAGCGAGGTCCTTGCCGATATCGAGTCCGGCGTGCAATGGCTGACCGAACGCGGGATCGGCCGGGGGGACCGTGTCGGGATCCGGATGCCGTCAGGGAGCTACTCGCTGTACGTGGCGATCCTGACCGTGCTCGCGGCGGGCGCGGCCTACGTGCCGGTCGACGCCGACGACCCCGAGGAGCGGGCGCAGCTGGTGTTCGGCGAGGCCGGCGTCGCCGGAATCATCACCGAGGACGGGCTGGGCCCGGGATCGGGTTCGCCCCGCGATCTTCCGGCCGGCCGCCCTGAGGTGACCGACGACGCCTGGATCATCTTCACCTCCGGCTCCACCGGGACACCGAAAGGCGTGGCGGTCACCCACCGCAACGCCGCGGCGCTGGTGGACGCCGAAGCCCGGATGTTCCTGCAGGACAGCCCGATCGGGCCCGACGACCGGGTGCTGGCAGGTCTGTCGGTGGCATTCGACGCGTCGTGCGAGGAGATGTGGCTGGCCTGGCGCAACGGCGCCTGCCTGGTGCCCGCCCCGCGCTCGCTGGTGCGCAGCGGCATGGACCTGGGGCCCTGGCTGATCTCCCGCGACATCACCGTGGTCTCGACGGTGCCTACGCTGGCCGCACTGTGGCCGGCCGAAGCCCTCGAGGCGGTGCGGCTGCTGATCTTCGGCGGCGAAGCCTGCCCGCCGGAACTCGCCGAGCGCCTGGCCGTGGAGGGCCGCGAGGTGTGGAACACCTACGGCCCCACCGAGGCCACCGTGGTGGCCTGCGGCGCCCGCCTGGCCGGGGGCGCACCGGTCAGCATCGGGCTGCCCCTGCCGGGCTGGGACCTGGTGGTGGTGGACCCGTCCGGCATGCCGGTGGCCGTCGGCGAGGTCGGCGAACTGGTGATCGGCGGCGTCGGCCTGGCCCGCTACCTGGACCCCGAGAAGGACGCCGAGAAGTACGCGCCGCTGCCGTCGCTGGGCTGGGAGCGCGCCTACCGCAGCGGCGACCTGGTACGCCTGGAGAACGACGGCCTGTACTTCCAGGGCCGTGCGGACGATCAAGTGAAGGTCGGCGGCCGGCGCATCGAACTCGGGGAGGTCGACTCGGCGCTGGTGCACATCCCGGGCGTCAGCGGCGGCGCGGCCGCCGTGCGCAAAACCGCAAGCGGCACACCGGTTCTGGTGGGTTACATCGCCTCAGCCGACCCGAACTTCGACCTGGCCTACGCCCGCGCGCACCTCTCCGATTCGCTGCCGGCCGCGCTGGTGCCGCGACTGGTGCTGGTCGACGAACTGCCCACCCGCACCTCCGGGAAGGTAGACCGCAACGCACTGCCGTGGCCGCCGCCCGGCGATGTGCCCGATGTCGGGTCGCAGCTGGGCGGGACCATGGGCTGGCTGGCGACGGCCTGGCAGGACGTCCTCGGCACCGTGGTCGACGGACCGGAGGCCGACTTCTTCGCCCTCGGCGGCGGCTCGCTGTCGGCGGCCCAACTGGTGGTGGCCCTGCGTCAGCACTACCCCGGGATGACCGTCGCGCATCTCTACGACCATCCGCGGCTCGGCTCGCTGGCCGGCTTCCTCGACGAGATGGCGGCCGAGGACCCGGCGCCGACGCCGGTGGTGACCCGGGTGGTCGCCCCGACACCGCTCGGGGCGCGTGCCCTACAAGTGGCGCTCACGCTGCCGCTGGCCGGGCTGACCGCGCTGCAGTGGCTGACCTGGCTCGCGCTGATAAACAACCTGGCCGCGATGCTGCACCCGCTGCCGTGGCTGGTGCACCTGAACTGGTGGGTGGTGCTGGCCGCGTTCATTCTGTTCATCACCCCGCTGGGCCGGATGGGCATCGCCGTCATCGGGGCCCGTTTGCTGACGGCCGGGCTCAAGCCCGGCACCTACCGGCGCGGCGGCTCGGCGCACCTGCGGGTGTGGCTGGCCGAACGCCTCGCCGACGCCAGCGGTGCGGAGAACCAGGCCGGAGCGCCGTGGCTGGTCTATTACGCACGCGCGCTCGGTAATTCGGTGGGCAAGGGCGTGGACCTGCACTCCGCTCCCCCGGTCACCGGGATGCTGACCCTCGGCCATCGCAGCTCGGTGGAGCCAGAGGTCGACCTGACCGGCCACTGGATCGACGGTGACCTCTTTCACCTCGGGGAGATCACCGTCGGCAATGACGCCACCATCGGATCGCGGACCATGCTGCTGCCCGGCGCGGTGGTCGGCAAGGACGCCGACGTGGCCGCCGGCTCGGCCGTAGTCGGGAAGGTCAAGAACGGGCAGTACTGGAAGGGCTCGCCGGCGGTGAAGTCCGGCAAGGCCCGCCATCCCTGGCCCGACCATCGGCCGCCGCGGGCGGCGCACTGGGTGGCGATCTACGGCATCACCTCCCTGCTGCTGGGCGCCCTGCCTCTTGGCGCCCTCGCCGCCGGTCTGGCGGTGCTGGGCTGGGCGGTGCGGGACACCGCGACACTGCGCGAGGCCGTGCGCACAGCGGCACCGTGGATACCGGTGGCGACCCTGATTGCCGCCGCTGTCTACGCGGTCGTGACGGTGGTGGCCGTACGGGTGCTCTCGATCGGTCTGAAGGAGGGGTACCACCCGGTGCGCAGCCGCGTCGGCTGGCAGCTGTGGGCCACCGAGCGGCTGATGGACGCCGCCCGGACCTACCTGTTCCCGCTCTACGCCGGGATGCTCACGCCGCTGTGGTTCCGCATCCTCGGGGCGAAAGTCGGCCGCAACACCGAGATCTCGACGGCGCTGATGACCCCGAAGTTCACCGTGATCGAGGACGGTGCGTTCCTGGCCGACGACACCATGGTGGCCTCCTACGAGCTGGGCGGCGGCTGGATCCACATCGCCAAGGCGACCGTGGGCAAGCGCGCGTTCCTGGGTAACTCCGGGATCACCCAGCCTGGCCGACGGGTTCCCGACGACGGCCTGGTAGCCGTCCTCTCGGCCACCCCGACGAAAGCCAAGACCGGCTCGTCCTGGCTGGGAAGTCCGCCGATCCGGTTGCGGCGCAACGCAGACAGCGCCGATCCCTCGCTGACGTTCGCGCCGCCGCTGCGGTTGCGGGTCATGCGCGGCGTCGTGGAAACCTGCCGGGTCGTGCCCATGATGGTGACCTTCGCGATCGGGGTCGGAGTGCTGGCTGCACTGCAGGCGGTCGTCATCCGGGGCGGCTACGGGTGGGCCGCCCTGGCCGGCGGAGTTGTGCTGCTGATCGCGGGAGCCATCGCCGGAGGTGTCGCTGTCGTCGCGAAATGGCTTGTGGTGGGTAGGATTCCCGCCTGCGAACAGCCCCTGTGGTCGTCGTTCGTCTGGCGCAACGAAGTCGCCGACGCCTTCGTCGAGACCGTCGCCGCCCCCTGGTTCGCCCGCGCGGCCAGCGGGACGCCGGTGATGAACATCTGGCTGCGGGGCCTGGGGGCGAAGATCGGCCGGGGCGTATGGTGCGAGACCTATTGGCTTCCCGAGGCCGATCTGGTGTCGCTGGGCGACGGCAGCACGGTCAACCGGGGCTGCGTCGTGCAGACCCACCTGTTCCACGACCGGATCATGCGGATGGACGGCGTGGTCCTCGAAGCCGGCGCCACGCTGGGACCGCACTGCGTGGCGCTGCCAGCCTGCCGCATCGGCGCCGGCGCGACGATCGGGCCCGCGTCGCTGGTCATGCGCGGTGACGAGGTGCCGCCTTCGACACGGTGGCAGGGCAATCCCATTGCGCCCTGGCAGCTTTCGCGCAAGCGCGCCCGGGCGCAGCGGCTGGCAGAGGGTCACGCGGCGTGAAGCAGAACGCCAAGAAGGGCCGGAGCGGCCCGCCCGTCATCGACCCGTACCTGCCTGACAACGGCAACTTCGGGTACCGGGTGTCACGCTACGAACTCGAGCTGGAGTACAAGGTCGCCAGCAACCGGCTGACGGGAACGGCCACCATCACCGCCGTCACACTGGCGTCCCTGCAGAGCTTCAGCCTCGATCTGGCCGAGAACCTGTCGGTGACGAAGGTCGCGGTGAACGGCCGGCGTCCCGCCCACTTCGCGGCCTCGGGCGGGAAGCTGCGGATCCGGCTCGCCTCGGCGCTGCACGCCGGTTCGGCGATGTCGATCGTCGTGCGCTACGGCGGATCGCCGCGGCCGATCCGGACCGTCTGGGGCGAGGTCGGTTTCGAGGAGCTGTCCAACGGAGCGCTGGTGGCCGGGCAGCCCAACGGTTCCCCGACATGGTTCCCGTGCGATGACCACCCGAGTTCCAAAGCGAGCTACCGGATCCAGCTGAGCACCGACAGCCCGTACTACGCCGTCGCCCCCGGTGAGCTGGTGTCCAAACGGGTCCGCGCCGCGCAGACGGTGTGGACCTACGAGATGCCCGATCCCACCTCCACCTATCTGGCGAGCATCCAGATCGGCATGGCCGGCATACACCGACTCCCCAAAGCGCCCGTGCCGATGCGGGCCGTGTTCCCCGACCGGCTCCGTTCGGTGTTCGAGCATGACTTCGGCCGCCAGCCGGCGATGATGAAACTGTTCATCAAACTGTTCGGGTCGTATCCGTTCTCAGCGGGCTACACCGTGGTGGTTACCGACGACAACCTCGAAATTCCCCTTGAGGCCCAAGGGGTTTCGATCTTCGGTGCCAACCACTGCGACGGCCGCCGGGGCTCGGAGCGACTGATCGCCCACGAACTGGCCCACCAGTGGTTCGGCAACAGTGTCACCGCCCGGCGGTGGCGCGACATCTGGCTGCATGAGGGTTTCGCCTGCTACGCGGAGTGGTTGTGGTCGGAGAACTCCGGCGGCCCCAGCGCCGCCGAACTCGCCCACCTGCACCACCGACGTCTGCTGGTCGCGTCCCAGGATCTGCTGCTGTCCGACCCCGGACCCCGCGACATGTTCGACGATCGTGTCTACAAGCGGGGCGCCCTGACACTGCATTCGCTGCGCGGTGTCATCGGCGACGGCAAATTCTTTGCGCTGCTGCGGGACTGGACCGCCAGGCACCGGCACGGCACCGTCGTCACCGACGATTTCACCGGCCTGGCCGCCAATTACGCCGACGTCTCACTGCGGCCGCTGTGGGAGGCGTGGCTCTACTCCCGCCCGGTCCCGCCGCTGTGACCGATGCCGGCGGCGCCTCGGTCGAGGCGGTGAGCGCCGCCGCCGGACCCGCGTCACGGGGCAGCGTGGCGCGCGTCGGGATGGCCACGGCGATCACCGCACTCTGCGGTTATGCGGTGCTCTACCTCGCGGCCCGCCGGCTGGAGCCGGCCGGCTTCTCGCTGTTCGGCGTCTTCTGGGGAGCCTTCGGCCTGGTGACCGGCGCGGCCTTCGGACTGTTGCAGGAATCCACCCGTGAGGTGCGTGCGCTGAAATCGCCTGGCGCCGTGGGATTCCCGCCTGAGATCGGCTCGCGGACCCGGCCCATGTGGGTGGCCGGCGGTGTCGCGGTGGCCGCCGCCTCGGTGATCGCCGGCACCTCGCCGCTGTGGGCGCCGCACGTCTTCGTCGAGCAGCGGGCGTTGTCGGTGGCACTGCTGTCACTGGGGCTGGCCGGATTCTGCATGCACGCAACGCTGTTGGGCATGCTCGCCGGCGACGGCCGTTGGTCGCTGTACGGAGCCCTGATGGTGATCGACGCTGTCATCAGGGTGGTCGTCGCCGCGGCGGCCTTCCTGCTCGGTTGGGGCCTGGTGGGTTTTCTGTGGGCGACGGTCGCCGGGTCGGTGGCCTGGCTGCTGGTCCTGACCGGTTCGGCAACGGCCCGCACGGTCGCCCGCCTGCAGACGTCCGGCGGGGCCGGAGAGTTCCTGCGCGGCGCCGCGCACTCCATCGCCGCCGCCGGTGCCAGCGCCATCCTGGTGATGGGTTTCCCGGTGCTGCTCAAGGCGACCTCGGGCGAACTGGGGGCGGCCGGCGGCGTCGTCATCCTCGCCGTCACACTCACCCGGGCGCCGCTGCTGGTGCCGTTGACCGCGATGCAGGGCAACCTGATCGCCTACTTCGTCGACCACCGCGGCGCGCGGTTACGCGCCCTGCTGAGGCCGGCGGCCATGGTCGCCGCACTGGGTGCGGTCGGTGTGGTGGCCGCCTATCTGATCGGCCCGTGGCTGTTGCGGGAGGCCTTCGGCTCGCAGTACCGCACCAGCGGTGTGTTGCTGGCCTGCCTGACGGCGGCGGCGGTGTCGATCGGACTGCTCACCCTGACCGGGGCGGCCACCGTCGCCGCCGCCCTGCACCGGGCCTATTCGCTGGGCTGGGTGGGCGCCACCGCTGCCGCAGCACTGCTGCTCTACCTGCCGTTGGGTCTGGAGACGCGCACCGTCGTCGCGCTGTTGTGCGGACCGCTGGTCGGCATCGCCGTGCACCTGGCCGCGCTCGCCCAGCGACGCTGAGGCGCCCGGCGTTGTACGTTGTGGCCATCGACACTTCCGGCGTCTGGATCATCGTTCCAGCATTCAACGAGGCTCAGGTTATCGGCGACGTCGTCGCCGACCTGCGGTCACAGTTCGCCCATGTGGTGGTGGTCGACGACGGCAGCCGTGACGACACCGCCGGCGTCGCCCTGCGGGCCGGCGCGCATGTGGTCCCACATCCGGTGAACCTCGGCCAGGGCGCGGCGATCCAGACCGGGGTGGAATACGCCCGCCGCCAACCGGGGGCGGAACTGTTCGCGACCTTCGACGCCGACGGCCAGCACCGCGTCAAGGATGTCCTGGCCATGCTGGAACGGCTTTCCCGCGGCGACGTCGACCTGGTCATCGGCACCCGGTTCACCGGGTCGACCATCGTTCGCACCCCGCCGCTGAAACGCATCATCCTGAAGACCGCGGCACTGCTGAGCCCGACCAGCCGGCGCCTGGGCCTGACCGACGCGCACAACGGCCTTCGGGTTTTCGACCGGACCGTCGCCGACCACCTCAACCTGACCATGAGCGGCATGAGCCACGCCGGCGAGTTCCTCAAGCTTGCCGCCGAAAACCGCTGGCGGGTCACCGAAGAGCCGGTCGAGATCCTCTACACCGACTACTCACTCGCCAAGGGGCAGCCGTTGCTCAACGGGGTGAACATCGTCTTCGACGGTTTCCTGCGCGGAAGGATGCGCCGATGAACTGGATTCAGGTCCTGCTGATCGGCGCGGTGGTGGCGCTGCTGGTGTACCTGCTCCGCTCGCGCACGAACGCCAAGGCCAAGGCGTGGGTGAAGGTGGGGTACGTGCTGTTCGTGATCGCCGCCGTCTACGCCATCCTGCGGCCGGACGACACCACCGTGCTCGCCAACTGGCTGGGCGTGGACCGGGGCGCCGATCTGCTCACCTACGCGCTGGCGATCGCCTTCGTCTTCACCACGCTGAGCACCTATCTGCGGTTCAAGGAGCTCGAACTGCGCTACGCCCGGCTGGCCCGCGCGGTCGCGCTGCAGAGCGCGCGAACGCCCGACCACTAGAAGCGCACCACCCGTACAGTCGTGGCGATGCCCGCTGTCCGACACCGTGTGCCGCCCGTCGCGGCCGCCGCGGTCGTGTTGGTCGGGCTGCAACTGCTGCTGCGGGCGGTCCTGGCGTTCGGCGGCTATTTCTACTGGGACGACCTGATCATCGTCGGCCGCGCCGGGACCCAGCCCCTGCTGTCGGCGGCCTACCTGTTCACCGACCACGACGGGCACGTGATGCCCGCGGCGTTCCTGCTCGGCGGGGTGACCACCCGGCTGGCGCCGCTGGTGTGGGTCTGGCCGGCGGTGAGCATGCTGGTGCTGCAACTGCTGGCCTCGCTGGCCCTGCTCCGGGGTTTGCACGTGATCCTGGGCTGGCGTCCGGTTCTGCTACTGCCACTGTGTTTCGCGTTGTTCACCCCGCTGACGGTGCCGGCCTTCGCGTGGTGGGCAGCCGCGCTGAACTACCTGCCGATGCTGGCGGCGCTGGCGTGGGTGTGCGGCGACGCGGTGCTGCTGGTGCGCACCGGGGAGCGCCGCTATGCGATCACGGGGATGCTGGCCTACTCGGGCGGTCTGCTGTTCTTCGAGAAGTCCGCGGTGATTCCGTTCGTGGCCTTCACGGTTGCGGCCCTGCTGTGCTGGGTCGACGGGCGGCGGGACGCGCCGGCCTGGGTGTGGCGGCGCGGTATCCGGTTGTGGGTACCCGCACTGGCGCTGACCGCGGCCTGGGCGGCGCTCTACCTTCTGGTGGTCGACCAGAAGCGGTGGAGCGGGGATCTAGCGATGACGTGGGATCTGTTGCGCCGCTCGGTGACTCACGGGATCGTGCCGGGCCTGGCCGGGGGACCGTGGCAGTGGCAGCGCTGGGCTCCCGCCTCGCCGTGGGCGGTGCCGCCGCCGGCGGTGATGGCCCTGGGCTGGGTGGCACTGGCGGCGGCGCTGACGGTGTCGCTGCTGCGCAAGCGCCGACTCGGACCGGTCTGGCTGGTCGCCGTCGGCTACGCAGTGGCCTGCCAGGTGCCGGTCTATCTGATGCGTTCGTCGGCGTTCACCGCACTTGAGCTCGCACAGACGCTGCGGTACCTGCCGGACCTGGTGTGGGTGCTGGCTTTGCTTGCGGCCGTGGGCTTTTGCGCACCCAACCGGCCCTCTGCCGGGTGGCTGGACGCCTCACCGCGGCGGACCGCCGTCGTTGGCGTTCTGGCGGCGGCCTTCCTGGCGAGCAGTGTGGTCTCGACGCGGACGTTCCTGACCAGCTGGCAGGACAACCCGACGAAGTCCTATCTGAGCAACGCGGTGGCCGGTCTGGCTTCGGCGCGCGCGGCGTCGGCATCGCCGATGCTCGACCAGGAGGTCGACCCGCTGATACTCCAGCGGGTGGTGGGTCCGGAGAACCTGGTGAGCCACATGTTCGCCCTGGTGCGTGACCGTCCGGGATTCTCCGGGTCGACTGACCGCCTCCGGATGCTGGACAGCAGCGGCCACGTCGTCGACGCCGACGTGACGTGGGTCCGGCGAACCGTTGCGGGGCCGCGGCCCCAGTGCGGCTACTTCGTCACGCCCGAGTCGCCGGCCCGCATGCCCCTCGACGGGCCGCTGCTGCCCGCCGACTGGACCGCGGAGATCAACTATCTGGCCAACATCGAGGGCAGCATCGTGATGTCGCTTCCGGTCGGCCGCGAGACCAGAGTCGCGGTAAAGCCGGGCCTGAACCGGGTCTATGTGCGGCTCTCCGGTGCGGGCGACGCGATCGACGTCCGCGCCGACACCGCCTCGTTGACCGTATGCCTGGCCTCGGGACCGGTGGGTTACCTGGCGCCGCGGCCGGGTTAGTGCTCGTCCTCGGTCAGGTGGGTGTCGGCGACGATGTCGGCGACCGCCGCGCGGACCTCACGGCCGGCCATGGTGATGGCCACCGCGCCCATCTGGATCGCGGTATCGCGATCGTGGCTGAGCAGGTAACCGATCATCGTCCGGACCACCTCCCCGAACTTCGCGCGCAGTAATTCCTCGGTGCGGCTGAGTGCGAACTCGGCCTGGGCGAGCGGGACACATACCCGCAGCAGCCGGAACACCTGCGGATCGATGCGTTGGTAGAGGCGCTGGGCCAGCATCCGCTCGGCGAGGTCGGCCCCGCCCGGCTGCCGGAGCACGGCCTCCTGGGCGGCGAGGTCCGCGGCCATCGGCTCGGACCAACTCAGGCACAGCCGCACGAATCGGCGCGACAATTCCACGGCGACGACACCGCCGACCGGATCGGTCAGGTCGTCCGTCGGCAGGTCGGGGTCGAAGCTGTCGGGCTGGGGCGGCGTGGTCTCGAACATGCCCTGACTTTCCCAGGCGGGTCTGACATTTTCGGGCCGGGCGCCAATGTCGGCGGTCATGGCACCACCGCTGGAACTGACCAGCGTCCCCCCGCTGCCAGGCTGCCCGAGTCCGGTGCGATCTGCTTTCTGATCCGCACCTACCTGCTGCCGGCCTGGCTGGGCTCGCACGGCTGTTCTGGAGCTTGAACCGAACCGACGCTGATGCGGGCGCCGCGGCGAGGCACCAAAGTTACGTGCTTAACCCGTTGACGTTCGCCGCCATCCTCACTGAGGTCGAAGTCGACCCGGCACAGCACCTCGCGCAACACAATCCGCATCTCGAACATGGCAAACACAGCGCCCGGGCAGCGGCGAATTCCTCCGCCGAACGGGATCCACGTTTCCGGGCTCACGCGATTGGCGAGGAACCTCTCCGGCGCGAACCGCGTCGGCTCGGGATACGACTCGGCGGACGCGTGAACCAATCCGATTGCGGGGGCGACGGTTATCCCCGCGGGGAGCGAGTAACCGGCGAGCTCGACGGGCCGGTGAAGGAATCGGGCGACATTGAAGACCACCGGGCGAATCCTCAAGGATTCCTTCAGAAGAGCATCAAGGTAGGCATCTCCGGCCGGGTCGCCGGCGGCGCTGTCCCGGGCGGCGCGGCGGGCTTCTTCCAAGACTGTCGGATTCCTGACCAATCGCTCCAACGTCCACGACAGCGCAGCGCCGGTCGTGTCGTGCCCCGCGATGAGGAGCGTCATCAACTGGTCGCGCAACTCGGCGTCGGTGATCGGCTGCCCGCCCATGTTGCCGGGCGCGGTGCGCAACAAGATGGCCAGCGCATCCGTTCGCGCATCCAGATCCGGGTCGGCCCGACGGTCGGCGATCTCGGCCAACAGAATCCGGTCGATCGACGCGAAATTTCGATCGACCGACCTCCATGGAAGTCGGCGTCGCAGAACGGGATACGCAACGGCCAGTGTCGCGAACGGACTCATGTTCAGAATCCTCGGTATCACCTCGCGTAATTCCGTGAGACGGTCCGGGTCGGTGGCGCCGATGACGGCTCGCAGGATGACTTCCAACGTGATCTGCTCCAGCCGTCGCGCGACCGGGAATGGTTGAGCCAGCGGCCAACTGCCGACATTCGCGGCAGTCACCTCCATGATCATGTCGGTGTGACGAGTGGCCGCGTCGCGCCCCAAGGCGATCAACAACAACCGGCGCCATTCTCGATGCGGGTCGCCGTCCAGCACCAGCAGGGAGTTGCCACCCAGCAGTCCACGCAACACCGCATTCGCCTCACCGGCGCGATAAGGGCACTGGTCGCCGGTGAACACCTCTTTGATGTCGTGCGGATCGGCCAGGAACACCACTGGGCCCAGGGACGTGACTTTCAGCGTGAACGTCTTGCCGTAGTGGCGTTCACACGCGGCCACGAAACGTGGCCAGTAAAAACGCAACAGAATTGACTGGACAAGCGTAGGCAGCCGTGGACCCGGTGGCAGCTGTGCCTTCACGGGCTCGGGGTTACTCCAGCCCCCTGGACGGTCTGGTCGTTTGTCTGCGGCGCCGTAGGTGCCCCGAACAACGGGACGTCGTTGAACATCTCAGGATGCTCCGAGATCACCGGCCACAACTGCTGGACCAGCTTGTCCTTGTCACCATTCACGGCCGAAGCGAACGACGGCGCTGTGGCGCCGATGAATTGATCGACCAATTCCGGCGGTAACGGGTAGGCATGATTCACATCTGCGCCTGGGTTTGTATTGGCGTCCGCCATCGGATGCTGGCCCGTGTCGCTGACTGCCTGCGCCACCGTTGGAGCATCGTTCGGTCCGGGCAACACAACATGGCTGACGTTGCCGTCTTGGCCAACCCGATAGGCGGGATTGGCAAAATCAATATCCGGACTGAAATACCCCAGATGGGCGTGAGCGGTGTCGCTGATACCGCTCAGCGCCTCGAGCGGATTCGCTATGAAATTCGGCGCCGAATTCGCCAAGTCCTTGCTGTCTGTGACGACAGTGGTCGGATACTTGGTCTGCGCGTTGGGCCGAACGGTGTACCCGATCGATGTCAGATAGGTCCCGGGGGGAACGATCTGTGCAAGTCCATCATTGATATTGCCCACCGTGATCACCGAAAGCTGATCGGGCGGCGGCCCGTTCGGATCCGTGGTGAGGCGCTGCGCGGCTTCTTCGACGACAGGCGCTCCGGCCGAATAGCCGACGGCGATCTTCTTGCCGGGTGTCTGCCTGATCTGCTGAACCAGTCGATCGGCCGCGGCGGCAACGGAAGCATCCAGGGGTTGCGGATTGTTGGGTGTCAGCACGCCGGCTGCGCCGCTGAACGGGACGACCAGGCATTGGTTGCCACTGCCGGCCTTGCACAGAGCTCCCCCCAGGATCGCCGGCATGTAGACGCCGTTCTCGGCACCGGGAAAGGCTTGGATGTCGGCCCCGCCGACCATCAGCACGGTATCGGCGCTCGCCGTTGCTGGGGCCCACATCGCAAAGATCCCGAAGCCCACGGCCGCCGTGAGACCGCCCAGGACTGCGCCACGCAGCGTAGGGGTGTTCATGGCTCCTCCATTCGGGCACCATGGAAGGAACCCCCGACGTTGCCCAGTCGCTATGGGACTGGGGTTTGCTGAATCACGGTTCACTTTAGCCCAGGTTCGACAGGCCATACAGGGTCATGTGCCCACAAGGCACTCACGACAAACCCGTGCGGGCAGTGTGCCCGCGATCGCCGCGAGCCACAGCCACGCTCACCTGCGTGGAAAAATCGGAGCCGCCTGGGGGAATCGAACCCCCGACCTATTCATTACGAGTGAATCGCTCTGCCGACTGAGCTAAGGCGGCGTGGCTTCGGCGATGCGCGCTTGCGCGAAGAGCATCTCGCCTGAGCCGAACGGTGAGTCTACTCCCCGGATCGCAGGGCCTGTCCCACGGTCGCGACCATCGCGTCGACCGCGAACTTGGGCTTGACGTTCATCGCCAATGCCTCCCGGCAGGCCAGCACCGCCTCGATGCACCGGAGCAGCCGGTCCTGGGAGGCGTGCGCGGCCAGCGCGGCGATCCGGTCGGCCATGTCGGGGTGACTCACCGCGACACCGTCCGCACCGCCGGCCACCATCAGGGCGTCACGAAAGTACGTGGCAAGGTCGATCAGTGAGCGGTCCAGCGCGTCGCGTTCGGCCCGGGTCTGGCGGGACTTCTGGCGCTTCTCCAGATCTTTGAGCGCGCCTGCCGAACCACGCAAGGCAGTCGCGGTGCCCTTACCCGTGCCGCCGGCCCCCAGCGCGGTCATCAATTCCGCCGTCTCGGTCTCGTTGCGGTCCTCGGTGAGGGCGAGCGCCTCCGCCTTGGCCGCCGCGACCAGTTCCTCCACGGCCGCATAGGCCCGCGACGGAGTTGCCGCATCCCGGGCCAGGCCCAGGGCGCGGGCCCGCCGCGCCCGTGCCTCCGGGTCGGTGGCCAGCCGCCGCGCCCGCCCGACGTGCCCGCCGCTCACCGCGGCGGCCCACCTCGCCTCCTCCTCACCGAGGCCGTCCCGCTGGACCAGGACCCCGGCGATGGCGTCTGCCGACGGCGTCACCAGAGCCACATGCCGGCAGCGGGATCGCAGCGTGATCGCGATGTCCTCCGGATCCACCGACGGCGCGCACAGCAGGAACACCGTGCACGGCGGCGGTTCCTCGACCACCTTCAGCAACGCGTTGGCCGCACCCTCGGTCAGCCGGTCGGCGTCCTCGATGACGACGATCTGCCAGCGGCCCGTGCTGGGACGGCGCGACGCGGTGGCCACGATGGCGCGCATCTCGTCGACTCCGATCGACAATCCCTCCGGCACGACCCGACGGACGTCGGGGTGCGTGCCGGCCATCGTCGTGGTGCAAGCCCGGCACCGGCCGCATCCCGGATCACCGTCGCCGGTGCACTGCAGGGCGGCGGCGAAGCACAGTGCGGCCACCGAACGGCCCGAGCCTGGTGGTCCGGTGACGAGCCAGGCGTGTGTCATCGACCCGACTTCGCCGCCACCGTGAGCAGAATCACCGCGCGCGGCGCGGGCGGCGGCGACCAACTCGGACTCCACCGCGCTTTGGCCGACCAGCCGCTCAAACACCCCGTACATCGCCTGCCAACACTAGCCCCGACGCCGGGCCCCGGGCCGACACAGCAGGAGGAACCGGTCAGGACGGACCGTTACGGTAAGCAGGTGAGTACCGCGCCGGCCCCACGCGGACGGATCGGCGAATTCGTCCGATGGATCGCCCGCACCCCGTGGCCGGTGTTCTCCCTCGGGATCCTGCAGGCCGACATCATCGGCGCTCTCGTGGTGCTCGGTTTCCTGCGTTTCGGCCTTCCTCCGGCGGATCGCCTCAAACTGCAGGATCTGCCCACCGGCAACTTGGCGTTGTTCCTGGCGTACGTCGTCGTCGCGTTCATCGTGGGCACGACGATCAGCTTCTTCCTGCTGCTGCCGGTGTTCCGGTGGCAGCGCCGCAACGCAATGCTCATCGACGAGGATCCGGCGATCTCCGAGCAGGCCCGGCTGCGGGCTCTGAAGATGCCCACCTACCGGTCGACGATCAGCATGTCGCTGTGGCTGCTCGGGGCCATCGTGTTCATCAGCGCCAGCTGGCCGGTGGCCAGCCATGCCGCCCCCCAGGTGGCGATGGCGACGCTGGGTGGTGCCACCGCCACCGCGATCATCGGTTACCTGCAGTCCGAGCGGGTACTGCGGCCGGTCGCCGTGGCGGCGCTGCGCGAGGGCATGCCCGAGAATTTCCGCCGGCCCGGCGTCGTCCTGCGTCTGGTGCTCGCCTGGGTGCTCTCGACCGGCGTACCGCTGCTGATGATCATCCTGTCGATCTCGGCCAGCAAGTTCTCACTCCTGGACAACCCGCCGGAAGCCCTGTTCACCCCGATCCTGCTGATGGCCATCGGCGCGCTCGTGATCGGCCTGGCCGGAAGCGTGCTGTCGGCGATGGCCATCTCCGACCCCCTGCGCCAGCTGCGCTGGGCACTCGGCGAGGTTCAGCGCGGAAACTACAACGCGCACATGCAGATCTACGACGCCACCGAGCTGGGCCTGCTGCAGTCGGGATTCAACGACATGGTCCGCGAGCTCAGCGAGCGGCAGCGGATGCGGGACCTGTTCGGCCGCTACGTCGGCGAGGACGTGGCGCGCCGGGCGCTGGAACGGGGTACCGAACTCGGCGGGGAGGAGCGCGACGTCGCCGTCCTCTTCATCGACCTGGTCGGCTCCACCCAGCTCGCCGCAACCCGGCCGCCCGCCGAAGTCGTGGGCCTGCTCAACGAGTTCTTCAGGGTCGTCGTCGACACGGTGCTCAAGCACGGCGGGTTCGTCAACAAGTTCCAGGGCGACGCGGCGCTGTGCATCTTCGGTGCGCCCATCGAGCACCCCGACGCCTCGGGCGCGGCACTGGCCGCCGCCCGCGAACTCCACGACGAACTGGTGACCGTCCTGGGCCAGACGGAGTTCGGCATCGGCGTCGCCGCGGGCCGCGCCATCGCGGGTCACATCGGGGCGCTGGCCCGGTTCGAATACACGGTGATCGGCGACCCGGTCAACGAGGCCGCCCGATTGACCGAGTTGGCCAAGACTGAGCCCGGCCACGTGCTGGCGTCGGCGATCACGGTCAGCGGCGCGCTCGACGCCGAGGCGCTGTGCTGGAAGGTCGGCGAGATCGTCGAGTTGCGCGGGCGGATCGCCCCCACCCAGCTGGCGCGCCCGGTGACCCTGGTGGTGCCCGAGACGGCGGCTGAAGTGGCCGGCGACGTCGTGCCCTGAGCCGCTGATCCCCTTTGGCGGCTTTCCAGGCGCTCAGGCCTTCTTGGCGGCCTTCTTCGTGGCGGCCTTCTTGGCCGGCGCCTTTCGGACGGTCTTCTTGACGACCGGGCCGCGGGCGCGACGGTCGGCGAGCAGCTCGGAGGCGCGTTCGTCGGTGATGCTCAGCACGTCGTCGCCCTTGCGCAGGCTCGCGTTGGTCTCGCCGTCGGTGACGTAGGGGCCGAACCGGCCGTCCTTGATCACCATCGGCTTGCCGGTCGCGGCGTCGTTGCCCAGTTCCCGCAGCGGCGGCGCCGCCGCTCCCGTGCGACCGCGGCGCTTGGGTTCGGCGTAGATCTTCAGCGCCTCGTCGAGGGTGATGCCGAAGATCTGGTCCTCCGACGCCAGCGAGCGAGAGTCGTTGCCGCGCTTGAGGTATGGGCCGTAGCGGCCGTTCTGCGCGGTGATCTCCTCGCCGTTGGACGGGTCGACGCCGACCACCCGCGGCAGCGACAGCAGCTTGAGGGCGTCCTCGAGGGTGACCGTCTGCAGGTCCATCGACCGGAACAGCGAACCGGTGCGCGGCTTCGGGCCCGTCGGCTTCTTGCCCTTCTTCGCCGGCGTGCCGTCCTCATCGTCCGGCGGCGGGGGCAGCACCTCGGTCACATACGGGCCGTAGCGGCCGTCGCGGGCGATGATCTCGTGGCCGCTCTCCGGGTCGACGCCGAGCACCCGGCCCTCCTGCGGTGTGGCGAAAAGGGTCTCGGCCAACTCGAGGGTGAGCTCGTCGGGGGTGATCTCGTCGCTCAGATTGGCGCGCTGGGGGGTGGGCTCACCGTCGTCGCCGGTGACCATCCGTTCCAGATAAGGTCCGTTGCGGCCGACCCGGACGTAGATCGGCCGGCCGTGCGCGTCGTCGAACAGCACGATGGAGTTGATCTCGCGGGCGTCGATGCCCTCGACGTTGTCGCCGACGAGTTTCTTCAGGCCGCCGGCCCGCGCGATCGAGTGCGGGACGCCGTGCTCGCCGCCGAAATAGAAGTTGCGCAGCCAGTTGGTGCGTTGCTCATGTCCGGAAGCGATCTCGTCGAGTTCGTCCTCCATGGCGGCGGTGAAGTCGTAGTCGACGAGCCGGCCGAAGTGCTGCTCGAGCAGGCCCGTGACCGCGAAGGCCACCCACGACGGCACCAGCGCGCTGCCCTTCTTGTGCACATAACCACGGCCCTGGATCGTCTTGATGATCGACGAATACGTAGAGGGACGGCCGATTCCGAGATCTTCAAGAGCCTTGACCAGGGAGGCCTCGGTATAGCGGGCCGGCGGGTTGGTGGTGTGCCCGTCGGCGCTCAGGCGGACCGCATCCACCCGCTGGCCCTGCCTGAGGTTCGGCAGCCGACTCTCGGCGTCGTCGGCCTCGCCGCCGGCGAGTTCGTCGACGGTCTCCACGTAGGCCTTCAGGAAGCCCGGGAAAGTGATGGTGCGCCCGCTGGCGGCCAGAGTGGCCTCCCGCCCGTCGGCGGCGACCCCGTTGATGCGCAGGCTCAGTGTCGTGCCGCGCGCGTCGGCCATCTGCGAGGCGACGGTGCGCTGCCAGATCAGCTCGTAGAGACGGAAACCGTCGGCGTCGAGTTCGGAATGCAACGCCCCCGGGGTGGCGAAGGTGTCACCGGCGGGCCGAACCGCCTCGTGCGCTTCCTGGGCGTTCTTCACCTTGCGGGTGTATTGCCGGGGCGACGGGTGGACGTATTCGTCCCCGTAGAGCTGGCGGGCCTGATTGCGCGCGGCGTTGATGGCCGACTCCGACAGCGTCGTGGAGTCGGTGCGCATATAGGTGATGTAGCCGTTCTCGTACAGCTTCTGGGCCACGCTCATGGTGCGCTCGGCGGTGAACCGCAGTTTGCGGCCGGCCTCCTGCTGCAGCGTGGAGGTCATGAACGGCGGGTAAGGCCTGCGGGTATAGGGCTTCTCCTCGACCGACGCGACGGTCAGCGAGGCGCCCTGCAGGCCTGCGGCCAGCGCACCGGCGGCCGCCTCGTCGAGCACGGTCACCTCGGCGGGCTTGCGCAGCGCGCCCAGGGAGTCGAAGTCGCGGCCGGTGGCCACCCGCTTGCCGTCGACGGCGACCAGCCGGGCGTTGAACCGCGGCGGGGTGGCGGTCGCGTCGGACACGCTGGCGTCCAGTTCGGCCAGCACATCCCAGTACGACGCGCTGCGGAAGGCCATCCGTTCCCGCTCGCGCTGGACGATGATGCGCGTCGCTACCGACTGGACACGGCCGGCCGACAGCTTCGGGGCCACCTTCTTCCACAGCACCGGGCTGACCTCGTAGCCGTACAGCCGGTCGAGGATGCGCCGGGTCTCCTGGGCGTCGACCAGGTCGGTGTCCAGATCGCGGGGGTTCTCGGCCGCGGCCCGGATGGCGGGCTCGGTGATCTCGTGGAACACCATGCGCCGGACCGGCACGCGGGGCTTGAGGGTCTGCAGCAGATGCCAGGCGATGGCCTCGCCCTCGCGGTCGCCGTCGGTGGCGAGGTAGAGCTCATCAACGTCCTTGAGCAGGCTCTTCAACTCGGTGACCGTGGACTTCTTGTCCGGGCTGACGACGTAGAGCGGTTCGAAGTCCTCGTCGACGTTGACCCCGAGCCGGGCCCACTTCTCCGTCTTGTACTTGGCCGGCACGTCAGCGGCGCCCTTGGGGAGGTCGCGGATGTGTCCACGGGAGGACTCGACGACGTAGTTGCGGCCCAGGTAGCCGGCGATTTTGCGCGCCTTGGTGGGCGACTCGACAATGACGAGCCGCCGGACGTTGCCGTTGTTGCCGTTCCCGCCGCGGGAGACGGGCCGGTCGTCGTCAGCCAACTGCGCTTACGCTCCACTTCGTGTGTTGCCCCGGACACTCCGGGGCGTAGCGAGGGGTGTGTCTGAGGAACCCAAACCCCCCGGCTTGGACATCAATTTCGCACTCATCTACCGGCCTACGCAAACCGGAGCACCGCGGCGGCCGCCTCAGATCTGGGGCCAGGCCGCCAACGCCTCAGCCCCGCCCGGGGGTTCCCCCACCGTCTCCACCAGCCGAGACAGCCGTCGGCGGCCGCTGATCCGCAACGCCGGCCGGGCCCCACGGGTGCCGATCAGGGTGGGCGCGATCCCGATCCTCATCAACGCCGACGCCAGCGGCGAATGGGTGTCCGGCGCGTGCGGGTCAAGACCGAGCAGGTAGCGGTCGGCCTCCGGCGCGCCGGCCGCCAGCGTCCAGGCCCGCAACTCCCGGGGTCCTGGCAGCCATGCCGCGGGCACCGTCTTGACCGCGCCCCGGGTCCACTGCGCGGCCAAGGGCAGAAGACGGGCGTCGACGGCGGTCCGGACCAGCGGTGTCTCCTCATCGGTTCGGGCGATCTCGGCCTGCAACCCGGCGGCGACCATCATGTCGGCCAGTGCGGCGGCCCGCCAGACGGCGTCGACGACCACCGACAGACGTGCCCCGTCCCCGACGACAACCAGCTGGCCGGCTGCCGCGAGTACCCCGGCGAGGTCGGCGACCGCGGGCGGCACCGACTCGGCGGAGAAGAACGACAGCTGGCTCACGGTTCGACAGTAAGGCAGGAGTTCAGCGACGCCGCGGCGCCAAGCCGTACCTGCCGGGAAATGCAGAGCACCCCCGTTGCGCCCGGAGTCCGGGGCGGCGGGGGTGCTCTGTGGTGGTTGTCGGTCAGACGGCGCGGACGCCGGTGGCCTGCGGGCCCTTGGGGCTCTGGCCAACCTCGAACTCAACCCGCTGGTTCTCCTCCAGGGTGCGGAATCCCGACCCCTGGATCTCCGTGTAGTGGACGAAAACGTCGGCGGAGCCGTCCTCGGGGGCGATGAAGCCGAAGCCCTTCTCCGCGTTGAACCACTTCACAGTTCCCTGTGGCATTTCTTTCCTAACTTCTTTCCGGGAGCGATCTACCGATGTTCATGTAGACCGGGCCGGTTGAGACCGCCATACCTTCTGGGCTCACACCCTCGCAGGAACCGCGACCGCAACGACGATCCTGCGATTGTGGAGACACGAACACAGAAGCTGCGACCGCCCCTATCCAATCACGTCCGGCGCTGTTAGGACAGTCTCGGCGACAATTCCCGGTGGCGTAGGTGGAGGGAACAGTACTGAGGTGGTGAATTTCGGCAGCGAACTGCTGGCCGCCGTCACGGGCGACACCGCCGGCGCTCCCCCGCCGTCACTGCTTCACGTCGCAGAGATACCGGCCCGCTCCGCGCGGTCGGCCGACTGGCCGTCGTGGGTGCATCCGGAGGTCCTGGCCGCGCTGCAGGGACACGGGATCACGGCTCCGTGGTCGCATCAGGTGATGGCCGCCGATCTCGCCCGGGCTGGGCACGACGTCGTCGTCAGCACCGGCACCGCTTCGGGCAAGTCGCTGGCCTTCCAGTTGCCGATCATGGACGCCCTGGCCCGCGACCCCCGCGCCCGCGCCCTCTACCTGTCGCCGACCAAGGCGTTGGGCCATGACCAACTGCGGACCGCGTACGCGCTTTCGGCCGCGACGCCGAACCTGCGCGACGCCGCGCCGACGGCCTACGACGGCGACGCCGCACCCGAAGTCCGTCGGTTCGCACGCGAGCGGTCGCGCTGGCTGTTCTCCAACCCCGACATGGTGCATCTGTCGTTGCTGCGCAACCATGCCCGGTGGGCGGTGTTCCTGCGCGGGCTGCGGTACGTCGTCGTCGACGAATGTCACTACTACCGCGGCATTTTCGGCTCGAACGTGGCGATGGTGCTGCGTCGGCTGCTGCGGCTGTGCGAGCGCTACAGCGGTCCCGGCGCCAGCGGCCCGACGGTGATCTTCGCCAGCGCGACCACTGCCGCCCCCGGCCAGACGGCCACCGAACTGATCGGCCGGCCGGTGGCGGAGGTGACCGACGACGGCTCGCCGCAGGGATCGCGCACCATCGCGCTGTGGGAGCCCGAACTGCGCCACGACGTGCTCGGCGAGAACGGCGCTCCGGTGCGCCGTTCGGCCGCCGGCGACGCCGCCCGGATGATGGCCGACCTGGTGGCGGAGGGGGCGCGGACGCTGACCTTCGTCCGCTCGCGCCGCAGTGCGGAATTGACCGCGCTGGGCGCCCGCTCCCGACTGGCCGACATCGCCCCGCACCTGCGTGACACGGTGGCGTCCTACCGCGCCGGCTACCTCGCCGAGGACCGGCGCGCCCTGGAACGGGCGCTGGCCGACGGGGAGTTGCGGGGGCTGGCGGCCACCAATGCCCTCGAACTCGGGATCGACATCTCCGGGCTGGACGCCGTCGTGCTGGCCGGGTTCCCGGGGACCGTCGCCTCGTTCTGGCAGCAGGCCGGGCGGTGCGGGCGGCGCGGCCAGGGAGCGCTGGTTCTGCTGGTCGCCCGCGACGACCCGCTGGACACCTACCTCGTCCACCACCCGGACGCCTTGCTCGGCAAGCCGGTCGAACGGGTGGTCACCGACCCCACGAACCCCTATGTGATGGGACCCCAACTGCTGTGCGCCGCCAGCGAATTGCCCCTCGCCGAAGCCGAGGTGAGCGCCTGGAAGGCCGGCGCGGTGGTCGAGGCCCTGGCCGCCGACGGTCTGCTGCGCCACCGGGGCGGACGGTATTTCGCGGCCGCCGGTCTCGATCCCCACCACGACGTCGACATCCGCGGAACCTCCGGCGGGCAGGTGGCAATCGTCGAGTCGGACACGGGCCGCCTGCTGGGCAGCACCGACGCCGGCCAGGCGCCGACCACGGTTCACCCGGGGGCGGTGTATCTGCACCAGGGTGAGACCTATCTGGTGGACTCCCTGGACCTCGACGACAGGGTTGCGTTCGTCCACGCCGAAGACCCGGGGTACGCGACGTTCGCCCGCGAACTCACCGACATCACCGTGACCGGCGGCGGGGAGCGGGTGGCTTACGGCCCGGTCACCCTGGGTCTGGTTCCGGTCTCTGTCTCGCGTCGGGTGATCGGCTACCTGCGCCGGGCCACCTCCGGGGAGGTCATCGACTTCGTCGAACTGGACATGCCCGAGCGGATACTTCCGACGACGGCGGTGATGTACACGATCACCCCGGACGCCTTGGCGGACGCGGGGATGAACCTGCCCCGGGTTCCGGGTTCATTGCATGCCGCCGAACACGCGGCCATCGGGCTGTTGCCACTGGTGGCCAGCTGCGACCGAGGTGACATCGGTGGCCTGTCCACCGCGATCGGCGAAGCCGGCCTGCCGACGGTGTTCGTCTACGACGGTCATCCCGGTGGCGCCGGCTTCGCCGAACGCGGTTACCGCCTGGCCGCGACGTGGCTACGTGCGACTCTCGACGCGATCAGGGCGTGTGAATGCCCGCACGGCTGCCCGTCATGCGTTCAGTCCCCGAAATGCGGGAACGGCAACGATCCACTGGACAAGGCCGGAGCCGTCGCGATTCTGCAGATCGTGCTGGACCACCTCGGTTCGACGGACGCTGGCCCGCGGCCGCCGACCGACCCCTCGAATACGGTCGGCAGCCGCGAAAAGCGTTGACGAACAACGCGATACAGCGTTTGGGCGCCCCATGATCTTGAGGCGCCGGCAGCCAGACGGCTACGGCACTAACAAAGTGCGCCATGCGTTCGGACAACACGAAACGCTCAGCAAGTCCCGAACCGGACCTCCTGAAAATACGCTGTGATCGTCAAGTTGCGCAACGTTGGCGGACAACCTGCTGATCGCCGGTTTCTTGTCGGAGTCAAATGCCAGCAAATGCCGGTGCACCCGAGGCGGTGAGCGCCCGGGGGCCACCGTTAAGCTGTGCGCGTGACCCAGGATTGGCTGCTGGTGGAAACGCTCGGCGACCAACCCGTGGTGGTGGCACAGGGCCGGCAAATGAAGAATTTCGTGCCGCTCGCGGCTTTCCTGCGACGCAATCCGAACCTGGCCGCGATCCAGACCGCGATCGCCGAGACCGTCGCCTCCAGCACCGGACTGGCCAGCATCACCCCGAAGACCAAGCGCGTGATCCGCACCGAGCCGGTGCAGATGACCGACGGCCGCATCCACGCGGTCCACGTCTGGTGCGGGCCGACCGGCGACGAACCTCCCGAGCGACCGATTCCGGGCCCGCTGAAGTGGGACCTCACCGCCGGGGAGGGCACGGCCAGCACGGAGTACCTCCTCAACGCCGGCATGGACCCGGCCCAGGAGTCGATGACGGGCCGGGCATTCGTCGAGGACATTCCCAGCCGGAGTCTCAACCGGGACGAGTCCAAAGCGCTGTCATGGGTCATCGACGTAGCGCCCGATCGGACGTACTGCGCGACATGGGATTTCGCTGACAAGCTCGGGGGCTTTCGGCGGGTGGGCTGGTGCGCGCGCACGCTCATGGAGCCCAGCGATGACGGCGGCGAGCATCTCATCGGCCGGGCGATGAACCTGGTCGAGGCGGTCAGCGAGTCTCCGCTGGGCGCGGAGAACCTCGCCGACCGCATCCTCAACGGGCTCTCCCAGCCCGGGGTGTACCGGGTGATCGTCGACCTGAGCACCTGGACCCTGCTGAAGTGGATCGACGATCCCTGTCCGTACTTCGACTGGCACGGGCGGGTGGAGATGCATCCGGAGGACCGGGAGCACTTCGCCGAGCGGATGACCGCCGAACTCGAACAGGGCACCACGACCGCGGTGTTGCGGCTGCCGGCGAACGACGGCGGCTGGGTTCCGCTGCACGTCACCATCAGCCAGGTCGAGCTCGACGACGGCGTAACGGGTGGACTGGTGACGCTGCGACTACCCACCGAAGCCGAGCTTGCCGACGTGGGGCTCGACCATGCGGGTCAGCCGCTCGTCTGAGGTGCCGCCACCGGCCCCGCACGGGCCCTTGCGCTGGCGTGCGCGCCGGTCCATCCACCGACGACGACGCCGACCACCACGTGCACGTCGAGTTGTTCGACGGAGCACTCCCGCACCGACGCCCGCATGACGACCGCCACGTCGGCCGCCGCGTGGCATGCCGCAGCCGGTCCGGCCGCAACCCTGGCGGCCGCCGCCAGTGCCGAGAGATCGGCGGCGGTTTGCGCGCGGTGGCGAGCCACCACCGCAGAGCCGAGCTTGATGCCACCGAGCGCGACGGTGATCAGCACCGCGATCATCACGGCCGCCAGCACCGTCGCCGCCCCGCGGTCGTCACCGACCCGGCTCGACGGCCGATACGGCCTCGCCGACGATGACGACTCCGGGCAGCACCGGCGACCGGCCGCTGACGCGCGCCACAACGTAGGAGCCGTCGCGGCGGATTTCCACCGCCGCGCCGCCCGGGGCGAAGTTCCGTGCGCCGGTGATGGCCGCGGTGTCGCCGCGCGCGGCGAGGCGGGCGGCCTCCCTCGCAGCATCGAGGCACCGGAGCTGCGTGGCGACTGCCGTGAGGCCCGCGACGCACAGCACGAGGACCGCCACCAGACTGGCCATAGCCAGGGCGGCCTCCACCGTGCTGAAGCCACCGTCGCCGCCTAGACCCGCGTGGTCAGTGCCCGGTTGATGATGTTGGTCAGTGCGCCGACGATCGAGTCGCCGGTGACAACGCTGTAGAGGATGGCGCCGAACGCGGCGGCGGCGATGGTGCCGATCGCGTACTCGACGGTGGACATGCCCGACTCGTCGACCGCGAGGGTGACCATCCGGGCCCGGATCTCGCCGATCATGTTGTTTGGCAATGCTCTTCTTCCTTTCAGTTGGTGACGTGTTTCCTCGACGGCGACGGGTCCGGTCATGCCAAACCCGCACCGAAGATCTCGCCGGCCAGTCCGGCCACCACGGGGACGATGCCCAGGCACACGAAGGCGGGAAGGAAGCACAGCCCGAGTGGGCCGGCGATCAGCACACCAGCCCGCTCCGCCGCCGCCGTCGCCCGGTGGCTGACCTCCTGGCGGCACTGCTCGGCGAGTTCGGCCACACCCGCGGCAAGGGCTGTCCCCGACGACGCCGATCGGCGGGCCAGTCTCGCGAGCGCGGCGGATCCCTCGTCCGATTCGCCGTCGGGCACCTGCCATGCAGCATCGGGGTCGGCGCCGAGGGACAGCAGGTCGGCGGCGCGCCGAAGGACCGCGGCGAGATCCGGGGGCGCGAAGTCGGCGGTTGCGGCCGCCGCCGCGGGCACCGCCATGCCCGCCGACAAGCAGACCGCGAGCACATCAAGAGCCGAGGCGGTGGCGAACGGGTCACGCTCCCTTGGCCTTTGGTGCTTGCGACCGGCCGGCGAAGCCGTCAGGCCGGATCGTTCCCGGACCGTCCACGCGCGGCAGTCCAGCAGCAGGGCGGCGGCCAGGAGCAGCGCGGCGGTCATGCCGGCAGCCGTTCGATGATGCGCTCGGACCAGGCCAGGCCGGCGGCGACGAGCGCGACACCCACCACCAGGAGAACGCCCCCGAGCCCGCCACCGAGCAGGAAGCGGACGGGGTGCGCCCCGATAGCCTGACCCAGGACAACACCCACACCGGGAAGACCGGCCAGGATGACGGCGGTGGCCCGCGCCCCGGCCAGGGCCGCGCGGATACGGTCGGCGAAACGCTGCCGCTCGACGACGTCCAGATGCGCGGTCCGCATGAGCACCGACATCGCGAGTCCGCGCTGAGCCGCCAGCTCCCAGTAGATCGCAAGCCGCCGCCAATACGCCGGGACCGTGGAATTCTGCTCTGCGGCAAGAAGTCCCGCGGCCACGTCCGCACCCAGGTGGGCGCGGCCGGCCACCTGCTGCAGAGCGATTCCGACCGCGCCCGGTGCCTCAACCGCCGCGACGGTGAAAGCCCGCACGGGGTGGGCGCCCACCCGTAGCTCCCCGATGAGCACCTCCAGCGCGGCGGCCATCGCCCGGCCCTCCGCACGGCGACGCCGCTCGACACCGCGTCGGCGACGCCACACGCTGACCATTGATCCGACGATCACCCCGACGGGCAGGAGGAACGGGGACACGGACAGCGATGCACATGCCACGGCAACCCACGCCACCACAGTGACGGGACGGCGTCGGTGCGGCCCGGCGGGCCTCGGCGGCCGATGCCGAAGCTGCCGCGGGGACACCAGCAGAGCGGTGGCAAGGACCATGGCCGCGGCGGAAAGGCCCGTCATTCCGGGCTCCCGGCCGCGACCAGCCGCTGGAACTCCGACGCGTCGGCGATCCCGTCGCCGGCCCGCCACACCGGCACCGCGCCACACCTGCCGGCGCCGTCTCGCCGCAGGAGGGCGATCTCCGACACCCGGCGACCGGCCGGGCCACGGCTGACGTGGACGATGGCACGGACGGCCGCCGCCAGCTGGCTGTGCAGCGCGTCGCGATCCATCCCACCGAGTGCGGCCAGGGCTTCGAGCCGCGCCGGCACTTCGGCTGGACTGTTGGCGTGGACCGTGCCCGCTCCCCCGTCGTGACCGGTCTTAGCTAACCACCCTTCTACCGTTCTCGACGTTCGCGGAGTGTCGCCCCAAGCAAAGTGGCGAACGCATGTTACGTATGCGTTCTCGACTTTCTACGGGGGCAGTGTGGACACACAGGAACGGTTCTCCGTACGGAAGGTTCCCCACCGGGACGGAACCATTTCGCACTGGATCTTCTCTCCTGAAGGCGATCTTCACCGACCGTCGCTGGAGGTTCTGAAACCGCACCACGCAGGAACCCAGCAGACGTACGCCTACAGCCTTGTTGACCACCTGAACTGGCTGCGAGCTAACGGGAAATCGGAGTCGTCAGTCACCCTTCCCGAGCTTCAGCGGTACATGAAGGCCCTGATGGGTCAGCTTGACGGAATAGCCGGGGTGCCGTGGCGCCGCCCCGAGCAGCGGCCCCTAAGTGCGGCCGCGGCCGCGAATGTGGCGATGGCGGTCAAGGCGTACTACTCGGCTCTACCGGATTCCACGAGCACGCTGAGACAGCTCAAACGCGATCTACGTCCGGCCGGCAAGCAGACGGGTCGAGGTGGGCGCAGGCGCGTCGTTGAAGGGAATCCTCTCTCGCCTCGGAAATCTGCGCGTCGGCCCCGTTTCCTGCCCGACGAATTCGTCGAACAGCTCTACGAGCCGGGTGTCCTGCACACTGCCCGTGACGTCATGATCGTGACGTGGCTCCACGACGGTGGGTTTCGGGTTGGCGGGTTGTGCGGACTTAGGTTCTGCGACCTGCACCTCGTTCGCGATCACCCGTGCGGGCAGCGACGAGAGCCTCACGTGCACGTCATCGGTCGTGACGACAATCCGAACAAGGCCCGAGCGAAGTCGTATAGCGACGCGTCCGTCACGTCCGATGGATACGTCCTGGACGGGGTGATCAGGGCCGTCAGTAACGACATGATCAGCACGTTCTATGCCTACATCCTGGACGAGTACAGCCGGGTCCAGCATCTGGTTGATCATGAGCAGGTCATCGTTCATGTCGGTGGCAAGACTCCGGGCCGAGCGCTTTCGACGAATGCAGTCCGGAAGATGCTGCGTTCCGCCTGTGATCGCGCGGGGATCGCCGGGCGCATCACGCCTCATGCGTTTCGGCACAAGGCAGTTGCGGACTTCTATGCAGAGACAGACTTCAACGCGGAAATGGTGGCGCAAGAACACGGCTGGGCGAGTCCGTCGATGGTCACTGAGGTCTACGGAACTTCTGCCAATCGACATGCGCTCAAACACCTTCGGCGTGCCTGGGACAGGACTGCTCGCCCACCCGTAGATGACTATCTCGCGCCGGAAGAGCAGGAAACAACCACCGCGAAGGGTGTTCGCGATGTCCGCTGACCCTGCCATCGCCGAGCAGTTACCTGACGGTGATTCGGAACGCCATCTTGTATCGGCTGAGGACTACCTCGGCATGGACGCCGAGCAGCGATACGACATCATCAAAGCGAGGTTCCCGGGCTGGCTGCTGACATCGCCGATCCGGTTCCCGCGCGGCCACGAAACCTTTGGCTGGGGTTGTCTTGTCTCCCAATGCGAAGGGCAGTTGTCCGATCTCGTGGTCCGTATGTTTTGCGTCAAACACGACAAGGAGTTTCGAGCGGTTCGATCGACGATGGAGATCGGTGAGTTCACCGCCACAGCCGAGCCAGTGGAAGCACGCCAGCTCGGGTGGGGATTGCGACGCAGGCCAGAGTGCGCGATTTGCCGGCACAGGGAAGCCGAATTGGGCCGCTACTGCGGGGCCCACCGCTCCAATCTGAAGCGTGCACAGAAAACGGCCGATTTCCCGGGGGAAGAAGCGTGGGAAGCTGCCCAGCAACCGATGCCGCCGATTCCCCGTTGCAGCGTGAGTAGATGCGTTCACGACGGGGAGTTTCGCCCCCTGCCGGATGCGCCTGATCGCCTCTGCCGCACGCACTACCATCATTTCTTCAACAGCAGGAAGCGAACCGCTGAGCATTGGGCGGAATGGAAGCGCAATACCGACCGGGGCCAGAGTGTTTCCGGATCACGTGGGTTTCTGGACATCTCGATGTTGCCCGAGCAGTTGCAGCGCGAGATTCGCTACTGCCTCTACCGCCACGCCAACACACCCGCCCGCACCCAGTGGCGCCCCACCGCTCTACAGCAGATCGTCCACCTGCTCGACGATCTCAAGGTCAGCTCGCTCAGCGATGCGGCCGTCGCGGATGCCGCCAACGAATTCCCCACCGGCTCAATGCAGAGGCGGATTCTGCTCGACTTGCCGCGCGCCGGCCGCAGCCTGATCCTCAACGCTGAACTTGCGAAACAGCAAGGCTGGTTCGACCCGGCACTTGTCGGCGGCGGCCGCTTCCCGGGCACTCAATCCGAAAGCGGACGCCAAAAGACCTGGGATCTGCTCCCCATCAAACAGCGGTGGCTGCGGGATCTGTTCTGGGAGCATCTGCAAGACGAATGCCTGAAACCTGAAGGGCACATCGCAGGCTCCGGAACGATCTACGCGCGCCGTACGGGACTGCTTCTCTTGTCAGCCATCTTGGATCAAAACCGTGAGGACCACGGCATGCGACCGCACCTACTCGGCCGCGAGGACGCCACCGCCGTCAAGCGCACCTGGGACTTGTGGTTCAGCGAACAGATCCAACTGCCCGACGTAATCCATAAGCGTGCTAATCGTTCTGGGACTCTGACCGAGTCGACCCGGCATAGATACATGTCGGGCATCAAGTTCGTCCTCAAAGACGCTCGCGACCGAGGGCGCACGCCGCTTGGCATGGACGCGTTCATCCTCGCGATCCCCGAATACCCGAGGAGGCGGAAGACACCCCTGCCGCGCCCACTGAGCTATGAGGACTTCTGGCTGATGGTCAGCACCCAAGCGCTGGCCGCGTTGGACACTATGGACCGATGGGAGAGCGGCCTCAGCGACATCTGGATCACGCAGGCGTTCCAAGGCGGACGTATCAGCGAGACCCTGAATCTCAAGCTGGGCTGCACTGGCCTGATCGGCGCTGCGCAGCCTTACATCTGGCGCGACATCACCAAAATCGGCAAGGTCGATTACGGCATCGCATGTCACTTGCCCGTCTACGAACGGCTGCAAATCCGCCGCGAAAAGACGCTCCAACGCCTGCGCCAACGATATGCGGACGATCTCGCCGGCCTCACCGACAAAGAACTCGCCAGAGTCGAGCAGGAGTGGGATCGAACCATGCCGCTCTTCCCTCGCCCGACCCGAAACCACGACCTGAAACTCCCGGTCCCGCAAGACACCTTCCGCACGGCGTTCACCACTTGGTTGGGCAGTCTCGGCCTATCCGGAATCACCACACATCAGACCCGCGCAACACTTGCCACAGCACTCTTGGACAACGGCGCTCCACCAGCATTGGTGCGGCAGGTTCTCGGGCATTTCTCCGAAGAGGCCCTCGCCCACTACGCCCGCTACGCCGACACCACCGTCGTTCGCCACTTGCAGCAGGTCTGGGCAGCCGGACCCGGTATGGATAAACCAGGAACGGTCTTACTGACACCCAAAGACCTCAATTCGGACGACCCTTCAGTGGCCGCCGCGCACATCGAGCTTTCCATCGTGCCCGTCGAACACGGGCTCTGCCGTTACGGGCCAGTTGTCGGCGGCAAGACGTGCCCCTGGGGCAAGAACTGCACAAGCCAGGCAGACGGGGTCTGCGATCAGCTCATCCTCACGGGCGCGGACCTGTCGTACTGGGAACGCAAGATGGACGCGGCCTACACCTTCGCCGAACGGGCACCATCTGAGGAGGCCCGCGACTACATCCTCTCCGAGTGGGAACCCTGGGAGGCCGCACTCGACGGCCTCCGGTGGGCGCTGGACGAACTGGGATTGCTCGACGCTGCCCGGGAACTGGACCTGCGCACTCCCGTCCAGGACTATTTCTCGCCGCTGTTCTCAAACGCGTGGAATGTGTCAGACCTCAGCGGCGCCGGCACACCCGAATCTCTTCCTAACGTCGGCGATGACACGGAGACACCATGACCGCCAAAACAGTCAAACGGCCTACAAGACAACCGATCCCGGGCCAGACCTCCGACGTCGGAAACGGCACGATTAACGGCCCGGCCAAGCAACGCCGCCCCGTCGAGATGATCGCCGGACGGGAAGCAACCAGCGAGGAATGCGAACGGAAGGTTCGCAAAGCCCTTGCGAAGCTGGTCAAGACAGGCGCGCCATTTAGCGTCGAAGACGTCATCGCACTGTCCGGCGTCGGGAAGACGTTCATCTACGACCGAAAGCGTCGGCCAAAACTGACCGACGCGGTTCTTATGGCACGAGACGCATCTCAGGCGCTCGCGGTCCAGCACATCGACTCCAAGACTGAACGTCAGATGGCGTCGTGGCGTGAGCGTGCGACTGCGGCTGAAGCGCTTGCCAAACGACTGCGGGATGTAATCAAAGAACGCGATGCGCGGATCAGCGATCTCACGGGCCAACTCTACGACCCAGACGGCACACACCTCGCAGACGAGAACGAGCAACTAAGGAAACTCATCACCGGACTCAACGAAAACCTTCGCAAGGCACAGATCGAAAACCAGAAGCTCCGCCGATCACTCGACGGATCGCGCAGCAACCTCAAGCACGAGCGGGAGCGGAACGTCGCTGACCTGATCGCCTTTCGCCAGGAACACGCTCCAGCAACTGAGTGACGGGAGGCGCTCGATGAGAATGCACTACTTCGCCGAGGGCGGGCACCGGGCCCCCGCTCGTGGCGGGACACCCGTCAGTCCACGTCCCTAAAATCACCTCGTGGGGGATTTCAACGGCTTGTACGGCAACCTTGACACTGATCCTCGGGTCCGTGGCCGCCAGTTTGAGCAGGTCTGTAAGTGGTTTTTCGAGAACGACCCGGTCTACTCGCATGAGTTGAGAACCGTCTGGCTCTGGCAGGACTGGCCGGGCCGGTGGGGTGGTGACGCCGGGATCGACCTGGTGGCCGAGGACCGCAACGGCGACCTGTGGGCGATCCAGGCCAAGGCCTATGACCCCAAGTACCGGGTCAGCAAGAAAGACGTCGACAAGTTCCTGTCCGAGTCCGGCCGCAAAGTCTTCGCCTACCGCATGCTCATCGCCACCACCGATCTGATCGACCGCACCGGGGAGCGCACTATCCAGCAGCAGGAGAAGCGCAGCAGCTTCTTCCGTCTCAACGACCTGCGTGCGGCCGCGGTCGACTGGCCGGAGTCGCCGGCGAAGCTGCGTCCGGCCAAGCGGCGGCAGCCTGCCAAGCCCCGGCCGCATCAAGCCGAGGCGATCCGCGACGTTCTCAAGGGATTCAAGACCTCTGACCGTGGCCAGCTCGTCATGGCCTGCGGGACCGGCAAGACCCTCACCGGACTGTTCATCACCGAGAAGCTGAAATCCCAACGAACCCTGGTACTGCTGCCGTCGCTGTCGCTGCTCAAGCAGACCCTCAACGAGTGGCGGGCCAACTGCACCACCGACTTCGCCGCGCTGCCGGTGTGTTCTGACGACACGGTCGCCAACACCGACGACGCCGCGATCGCCCACACCGCCGACCTCGGCGTCCCGGTCACCACCGACCCGGGGACGATCGCGACCTTCCTGCGCCGCAAGTCTGGGCCGTTGGTGGTGTTCTCCACTTATCAGTCCTCACCGCAGATCGAGGCCGCGTTCAAACGCGGCCGGGTACCCGGCTTTGACCTTGTGATCGCCGACGAGGCGCACCGGGTGGCCGGGCCGGTGTCGTCGGACTTCGCCACCGTTCTGGATCCCAAAGCTATTCGGGGAGAACGCCTCCTGTTCATGACCGCCACGCCGCGCTACTTCACCGGCCGCCTCCTCAAGGCTGCCCAGGAGGCGGATTTCGAGGTCGCTTCGATGGACGACGAAGCGAAGTTTGGGCCGGTGTTCCACCGGCTGTCCTTCGGGGACGCCATCGAGCGGGACCTGCTCAGCGACTACCAGGTGGTGATCGTCGGCGTCGGCGACGCCACCTACCGCGAATGGGCGGCGAAAGGGGCACTGGTCACCCGCGATGGCAAGCAGATCGACAACGCCGCGACCCTGGCCGGCCAGATCGGCCTCGCCAAGGCGATGCGCAAGTACGACCTGCGCCGGGTGATCTCATTCCACTCCCGGGTGAAGCGGGCACGCGAGTTCGCATCCTCGCTGCCCGACGTCATCGACTGGATGCCCGCACGGCAGCGGCCGAAGGGCCGGCTGTGGTCTGACGTCGCCTCCGGAGAGATGCCCGCCGGTGACCGCTACGTTCTGCTGCAGCACCTGGGCCGTCTCGACGATGCTGACCGGGGCTTGCTCGCCAACGCCCGCTGTCTCTCTGAAGGTGTGGACGTTCCGACGCTGGACGGGGTGGCGTTCATTGACCCCCGCCGCAGCGAGGTCGACATCGTCCAGGCCGTGGGACGCGCCATCCGCAAATCCGAGTCCAAGACCGTCGGCACCATCGTCATCCCCGTCTTCATCGACACCGACGAGGATCCCGAGGTCGCCCTGGACTCCTCGGCGTTCAAACCGGTGTGGGACGTCATCAAAGCGCTGCGAGCCCACGACGAGGAACTGGGCGAGCAACTCGACGAGCTGCGGCGGCAGATCGGGCGCAAAGGCGGGAAACCGCGGCTGCCCGGCAAGATCCACCTCGACGTCCCGGCCACGGTGGGGCGGGATTTCGCCGCCGCCTTCGACGTCCGGCTGGTCGAGCAGACCACCGCGACGTGGGAGTTCTGGTACGGACTGCTGGAGCGGTACGCCGAGGAGAATGGCCACGCGCTTCCCCCCATCGCTTTCACCGTCGACGGCAACCGTCTTGGAACTTGGGTAGCGAAGCAGCGATCGCGTAACAACACGGGGCGACTGCCCCACGAACGCCAACAGCTCCTCGAGGAACTACCTGGCTGGACTTGGAATCCACGCGAGGACATGTGGGAAGAAGGACTCGCGCGGCTTCTGGAATATGTCGCAGTGAACGGCACTTCCCGTGTGCCCAAGGATGCGGTGGAAGAAGGATTCTCGGTGGGCACCTGGGTCACCGGCCAGCGGTCCGCATTCAAGAAGGGAGAGATGCTCCCCGAGCGAATTCAGCGGCTGGAATCACTCCCGGGCTGGACCTGGAACACACGGGACGATAGATGGCCGTATTGGTACGAGCAATTGCAGAAATTCGTCGTCGAGCATGGGCACACACGACTGGCAGCGCTGGAGAAGTATGAAGGACTGCGACTCGGCCAGTGGGTAGCGCAGCAGAGATACCGACGAAACAAGGGCACCCTGGACCCTGACCAGATCCGGCTCCTGGAGACCTTCCCCGACTGGACCTGGGATGCGGTGGCGTCCCAGTGGGAGGACGGTTTCCTACATCTGGAGAATTACGTCGGCCTGCACGGCGATGCCCTTGTTCCACAGAAATTCAGGACCAAAGACGGCTACAAGCTAGGGCAGTGGGTCACCATCGCGCGGTCCGACTATCGCGACGGCCGACTGAGTGCGGACCGCCAAGGACGGTTGGAATCGTTGCCGGGCTGGTCGTGGGCACCCCGTGAATCACGGTGGGACATCGGTTTCCGGCGGCTTAAGAATTACGCGCAGTCGCACGGCACAACACGGATGGTTCGGGACTACATCGAACCCGACGACGGCTTTCGACTGGGAATGTGGGCCCAGCATCAACGATCCGCTTTCGCACGGGGCCGACTGTCACACGAGCGTGTCGCGCGTCTGGAAGCTCTCCCCGGCTGGGTGTGGGACGCGAACGCCGCGGCGTGGGAGGACAATTACTGCAGACTCGCCGAGTACGCAGCGGTACACGGTAACTGCGCCGTCCCCGGCTCCTACCGGCCCGACGGTTACCGGCTGACCGAGTGGGCCACGGCGCAACGAACCCTCTACAACAAGGGCACGTTGCGCTCTGATCTCGTGGCGCGGCTTGCGGCCCTTCCGGGGTGGGCCTGGGATGTCCACGGTTCGCAGTGGAACGAAGGATTCCAGCATCTTCTCGATTACGCGGAGGAGCACGGAACTTCCCTCGTGCCCGCACGCTTCCCCTACCACGGCTACCCGCTGGGAACCTGGGTGGCAAAGCAGCGCGACGCCTACCGCGCCGGCACATTGAATACCGAACGGGTACAACGACTTGAAGGTCTACCGAAGTGGTCCTGGGACCCGAACGGTGACAAATGGGGTCACGCATACGCCCTGCTCGATCGGTACGCCGACGAGCACGGCACATCGCGCGTCCCACATCGCTGCAACATCGACGGCATCGAGATCGGATCGTGGGTCCTCACCCAGCGAGGCCTATACGCCAAGGGCAAACTCCCCGCCGACCGGCAGCAGCGGTTGGAGGAGCTGCCGGAGTGGACGTGGGATTTGTCCGGCGACGTGTGGGACGAACGATTCGCTCTGCTTGAGCGCTTTGCGGCGAGGGAGGGGCACTCTCGAGTTCCGCAGAAACATGTCGAGGAAGGTGTGAGGCTCGGCCAGTGGGTGGGGGTACAGCGGACCAACTACAAGAAGGGAGCTCTCGACCCCGACCGCGCCGAACGCCTATGTGCCCTCGATGGATGGGTTTGGGATACCAGAGCGCGTGCGGAGTAGCCCCTCACACGTGGTTCAGGGTCGCAGGCTTTGAGGCGCTGAGCTAGTCTCCCGCCCAGTTCTAACGGGCGGTCACCGCCTCGACGAACGCCACCGGATCTTGGTCATGCGCCAGATGCCCCACATGCGGAACCATCACCGTGCGCAGATCCGGGCGGTGTCGGGCGAAGCGGGCGTGGGTCCGATGCAGCCAGCGCGGGCTCTGACCGCCCAGCACCCAAGTCATAGGCACCGGAGCATTGGCGACAGCCCGGGTGGGGACAAGCTCGATCGCGACGCCGAACGGGTGGATGTCGAATTCGGCCAGTACCGGTTCGACATTGCGCCGCATGCCCTCCCGAACATGCTCGTCTGCGAGATCGTAGGCGTTGCCTCCCGACGTGAGGGCGTAGACCGAACGGAAGAACTCCTCACCGGCCTCAACACGACGCCCGCGGAACTGTTGCCACTTAAGACGAGTCGTGGCCGCGAGCACTCCCCGATCGGCGAGGCGCAGGCTGTGGAAGGGCGGCTCGACTACACACAGACTGCGCATCCGGGACGTGTCCGTCGCGGCGAGCGCCATCGACACATTGCCGCCTGAACTCCAGCCCACGACGTGAGCCGGACGCTCGCAGACGGCCTCGAGCAGCAGACGAAGGTCGTTCGTGTGGACGCGGTAGTCGCGCACCGGCCGGTGCGCGGAGCGGCCGTATCCCCGGCGGTCGTAGACGATCACCTGGGCATCAGCAGCCAACAGGTCCACGACCGGATTCCAGGTACTGGAGTCGGCGCCGGTGCCGTGCACGAGCACCATTGGCTCGCCGGTGCCATGCACCTCGTAGTACAGCGTGCACCCCGGCACGTCGAGACTGGGCATGTTGCTCCCCTCGCCACGGGATCTCTGCACCTGAATGTCCCACAACGGGCCGTGCCGAGGCCACACCAACTTGAGAAGTGTGCTCCGCGCCGACGCCGTCGGCCGACGGGCCTGTCGGTAGTTCTGCGAACGCGTTCGCGACATCCTTAACTGGCGTAATAGCCGTCCTGGCCGCAGTTGGGCAACTAATACCGTCGTTGAGCGCGGCCAGCAGGTCGACGACCTCGGCACCGCGAACCTCGCCGACCACGATCCGGTCCGGTCGCATCCGAAGGGCCTGGCGCACCAGCTGCCGCAGCGTGATCTCCCCTGCACCTTCGACATTGGCGCTGCGCGCCACCAGTCGAACCAGATGCGGATGCCGCGGCGCGAGTTCCGGGGCGTCCTCCACACATATGATCCGCTCCCGGCCCGGGACGGCACCAAGCGCGGCCGACAGCAGAGTGGTCTTCCCCGCCCCGGTCCCCCCGGACACCAGGAACGCCAGCCGGGCCGCGATGATGCCGTCGAGCAGGCGACGGGCCTCCGGGCCGATCGCCCCCGACGCGGTGAGCGCGGCGAGGTCCTGATCGGCGGGGCGCAGCACCCGCAGTGAGAGGCAGGTCCCGTCGGCGGCGACGGGCGGCAGCACGGCATGCAGCCGGACCGTGAACCGGCCGCCGCCGACGCCGGTGAGCTGACCGTCCACCCAGGGCTGGGCATCGTCGAGGCGACGGCCCGCCGCTGCGGCCAGCCGTTGGGCCAGCCGGCGGACGGCGGCTTCGTCGGGGAAGCGAACATCACTGCGGCGCAGGCCGTTTCCGTTGTCGACCCAGACGTTGGAGGGAGAGGTGACCAGGACGTCGGTGGTTCCGTCGGCGCGCAGCAGCGGCTCGAGAACGCCCGCACCGGTCAGCTCGGTTTCCAGGACGCGAAGGGCGCTCAAGACCTCGGTGTCACCCAGCACCCCGCCGGACTCCGCCCGGATAGCGGCAGCGACGACGGCCGGGCGCAACGGAGCGTTCTCCGCCGCGAGGCGTTCCCGGACCCGGTCGATCAGTGAGTGGGTCATGCCGCGCGCACCATGTTGCCCCGCACCACATCGAGCACCGTCCCCGCCGCCCGGGCGAGCGGCGAGTGCGGGCGCAGCCGCAGCCCTCGCCGCTCCAGGCGCTGAGCCAGCATCGGCTCAGGGCGCATCGCCGCGAGCAGTGGCGCTGCGGCCGCCTCGGCCACCTCTCTCGCAGCCAGGCCGCCCGGGGACGGTCCACGCACCACCAATCCGATCGCCGGATTGACGGTGCGCAGCGCTCCGAGGGTGGCTGTGGTGGCGGCGATCGCCCGCACGTCACAGCTGGTGACGACCACGACAAGGTCGGCGAATTCGAGGGCGCAAAGGGCCGCGGGAGTCAGTTGTCGCGGGATGTCGCACACCACCGTGGCGCCTCCGCGCCGGCCGGCATCGACGATCGGCGCCACCGACGCGGCGTCGATGTCGTGACAGCTGCGCGTGCCGGACAGCACGCTGAGGCCGTTGCGACGGGGAAGCACCTCGCGCAATGCGGCCCAGCTCAGACGACCGCTGTGGACCTGCAGTTCGGGCCAGCGCAGGCCCGGTGTGGACTCCTCGCCCAGCAGCAGGTCGATTCCGCCGCCGAACGGATCGAGGTCGACGAGTAATGCCTCGCCGGCGCGGTCCGCCAGGGCGGCGCAGAACACCGAGGACCCTCCGCCGCCCCGACCGGAGGCGACGGCCAGGACCGGCCCGCCCCGGCCGGCCGGCGGGGCCGCCTCCGTCAGGCCGGCCAGGTGGCGCACCAGGTCGGCTTCGTGGGTGGGCAGGACGCACACGTGCTGAGCGCCGATGTCGATCGCCGCCGCCCAGGAATCCGCCGACGGTTCGTCCGCGCCGACCAGAATCACTCCGTCGCGGCGGGGCAGCCCGGTCGCACCGCACCGCAGTGCGCCGGGCTCGTCGACCACGATGGCGGCGGCTGACAGCCAGCCGCGCCTGCCCGGGCTCTGGGCCCGAGCGGCCCGGGCGCCGACGGCCGCGGCGACACGGTCGATAGCAGCCGCCAGATCGGGGTCGCCGATCACGATCAGTACGACGGGCGTTGCGGATGTCACCTCGCCACAGTGGCGTCGCGCGACGAGCGGCCACCAGTCGCGACATCGGCGACTGTGGACGAATGCGGGTGTGTGGAGATCAGGCGCGGGTGCTGCCCGAAACACCGTGTGGAAGCGGAACACCGCACAAAAAGGACGACCCTCGCCAGGGGGGGAGGAGGCGAGGGTCGTCGTGTATCAGCCCCGGGGGGTCGGGCTGATGCACTCTCGGCCATAAGCCGAGTGATGCTCACTATACACACGACCCTCAGACCCGGCGCAAGGATTACACACCTGTGAAAACGGCCGATTTTCCTGTGAAAAAGCAGGCTCGGACAGGTGTCGCGAACTGCCAATTTCTCTGGCAATTCGGCTGATTGGCCGGACGTCCTATCCTGGCCGGATGAACGCCAGCGACCGGCCGGAGCCGTATCAGGCCGACGGTACGGTCACGCCACCGGGTCCGACTCGCACCGCGGCCTTCTTCGATCTCGACAAGACGGTCATCGCCAAATCGAGCGCGTCGGCCTTCAACAAATCCTTCATCGAACAGGGCCTGCTGAACCGCCGGGCGGTGCTCAAATCGAGCTATGCGCAGTTCCTACTGCTGATGTCGGGGGCGGACGACGACCAGATCGACCGGATGCGCTCCTACCTGACCAGCATGTGCGCCGGCTGGGACACCGACCAGGTGGCCGCGATCGTCGGCGAGGCCCTGCACGACATCGTCGACCCGCTGGTGTTCTCCGAGGCCGCCGAACTCATCGCCGATCATCGGCTGTGCGGGCGGGACGTCGTGGTGGTGTCGGCATCCGGCGAGGAGATCGTCGCGCCGATCGCGCGGGCCCTCGGGGCCACCCACGCGATGGGCACCAGGATGGCGGTCGAGAACGGCAAGTACACCGGCGCCGTCGAGTTCTACTGCTCCGGGGAGGCCAAGGCCGCCGCGGTACGGGAGCTCGCCGCGCTGGAGGGTTATCCGCTGGAGCACTGCTACGCCTACTCCGACTCCGTCACCGATCTGCCGATGCTCTCCGAGGTCGGTCATCCCACGGTGGTGAACCCCGACCGGGCGCTGCGAAAGGAAGCCGCCGTGCGCGGCTGGCCGGTGCTGACATTCTCCCGGGCGGTACCGCTGCGTGAACGCATTCCGGCGCCCTCGGGAGCCGCGCTCGCCACCACCGCCGCGCTGATCGTCAGCGCCCTCGCGGCCGGCGCGTTGAGCTACTCGGCAACCTCAGCGGTGTTGCGTCGCAGGAGTTCTTGAGTTGAGACGAACTCGCCTGCATTTTGCCCTTGCTGTGATGGCGGTCACGTAGTACAAAGGAGGCACGGAGATTTGGTGAGGCCAAGGTAGGGCCGGAAGAGAAGGCTCTATCTCCCGAACCAGGCTCTCCAGCACGGTTACGAGCACCCACGCGAAGCAAGCCGCGATGATGGCAGAAGTGTTGCGGGCCTGCGCAATTGCATAAGCGAGCGGATCAACCGGCTCCATCCGAAGTGTTGTATCCGAAGCGCACTGCAAGAGTCGCCGAGGCCACCCACGCAGCCCACCTAGCACGCTTGGTAACTCGCAATCCCGTGCTAGCGGGCGGCGAGCCGAACACGTTTCGGAGCGCCGCCCGCTTCGCATGTATCGACTGCTTCCTAACCACCCCGCGATGCGTCCGCCGCGGCCTCGGCGATCGAGAACGCCTCCCGCGCACCGTCTTCCAGTGCGCGACAGCACATCAGCAGCCAGTCGCGGACACCGTCGGGCTCGCCGGTGGCGAAGCCGGCGGCCGCTGCCCGGTACACCTCGGCGCGCCGCAGCCAGAACACCTCCGGAACCCCCAGGCCGTGCGGATCCAGACCGGAGGCCATGGTGACCAGCCGCGAAACACCCCGTGCCACAACACCATCGGCACTGCCGAAGGGGGCCAGCGCCAGTACCTCACCATGGGCGACGGCCGCCAGCACCGGGGCGGGCGCCGTACTGGCACCGGTCACCAGTCGCGTCACCAGATCCAGCCGTGCGGCCACCTCCGGACTCTGCCGCGGCCGGCCCAGGCCGGCCTCGTCCACCAGATCGGTGGCGGCCAGGGCGTGCAGGCGCGCCAGCGCCTGCAGCGGTGCCCGCTGCCAGGTGCCCACCAGGTTGGTGGCGCCGCCCTCCATGGCCTGACCGACCCGCAGCGCACCGGCCAGTACCGGGTCGGCCGAGCCGGAGGCGGCGCGCAGTTCGATCCCCCCGCCGTCCAGCGCGGAGGACGAACGGGCGCCGCGGACGGTCGACTCGGCGGCCGTGACTGGCCAGTTACGCAGATTGGCGCGGTGACGGTGCACCTTGCCCAGCGCGGCCCGCGCGGTCTCCGCCGCATCGGTCACGCCGGGCAGATCCAGCAGCGGCGCCAGCAGGTCGCGGTTTCCGGATGTCACGACGGCTCACGCTAATACCGTCCGCCGAAACTGCATCGCACCGGACCGCTGAGCGGACATTGGGGCCGTTCGCCGCGCCGAAGCTGCCGTCCGGCGATCGATGTGACGTAGCGGCCCAGCGCGCAGAAGTGGTGACTACGCTCACAACCATGACCGAGGCGCACACCGATGTCCCCACCCTGTACCCGCCATCGGAGGCGTTCGCCGCGGCTGCGAACGCGACCGCTGAACTGTACGACCGGGCCGACGCGGACCGGCTGGCCTTCTGGGCCGAACAAGCCAACCGACTGAGCTGGGACACCCCCTTCACCGAGGTGCTGGACTGGTCCCGGGCGCCGGTTGCGAAGTGGTTCGTCGGCGGAAAGCTCAACGTCGCCTACAACTGCGTGGACCGTCATGTGGAGGCGGGCAACGGTGACCGCGTAGCCATCCACTGGGAGGGCGAGCCGGTCGGCGACGAGCGAACGATCACCTACGCCCAGCTCAAGGACGAGGTCTGCAAGGCCGCCAACGCGCTGACCGATTTGGGCCTGGTCGCCGGTGACCGGGTGGCCATTTACATGCCGATGGTGCCCGAGGCCGTCGTGGCGATGCTGGCCTGTGCGCGTCTGGGCATCATGCACTCGGTGGTGTTCGGCGGGTTCTCCGCATCGGCACTGCGGGCCAGGGTCGAGGACGCTCAGGCCAAGCTGGTCATCACCACCGACGGGCAGTACCGCCGGGGCAGCGCGGTGTCACTGAAGGCCGCGGTCGATGAGGCGGTCGCCGGCCAGCCGTCGGTAGAGCACGTTCTGGTGGTGTGCCGCACCGGGATTGACATCGACTGGACCGAGGGCCGCGACCTCTGGTGGCACGAGACGGTGGATTCGGCCTCCCCCGAGCACACCCCGGAGGCCTTCGACTCCGAGCAGCCGCTCTTTCTGCTCTACACCTCCGGGACCACCGGTAAGCCCAAGGGCATCATGCACACCTCCGGCGGCTACCTGACCCAGGCGTCCTATACCCACAACTACGTCTTCGACATCAAGCCGGAATCCGACGTCTATTGGTGCACAGCGGATATCGGCTGGGTGACCGGCCACAGCTACATCGTCTACGGCCCGCTGTCCAACGGCGCCACCCAGGTGGTGTACGAGGGCACGCCGGCCTCCCCTGACGAGCACCGGCATTTCCAGGTCATCGAAAAGTACGGCGTCACAATCTATTACACCGCGCCCACCCTCATCCGGACCTTCATGAAGTGGGGCCGCGACCTCGCCTTCGAGCACGATCTGTCCAGCCTTCGCTTGCTGGGATCCGTCGGTGAGCCCATCAACCCCGAGGCCTGGCGCTGGTACCGGCTGGTGTTCGGCGGCGACGAGGCCCCCATCGTGGACACCTGGTGGCAGACCGAGACCGGCGCCGCGATGATCGCCCCGCTCCCGGGCGTCACCGTGTGCAAGCCGGGCTCGGCTATGCGGCCGCTGCCGGGGATCTCGGCAAAGATCGTCGACGACCACGGCAACGAGTTGCCGCCGGCCACCGAGGACGGTGAACCCGTCACCGGCTACCTGGTCCTGGACAAGCCGTGGCCGGCGATGCTGCGCGGAATCTGGGGCGACCACGAACGTTTCGTCGAGACCTACTGGTCGAGATTCGCCGACCAGGGCTGGTACTTCGCCGGCGACGGTGCGCGGTACGGCACCGACGGCGAGGTATGGGTGCTCGGCCGGATCGACGACGTGATGAACGTGTCGGGACACCGCATTTCGACCGCCGAGGTGGAGTCGGCGCTCGTGGGCCATGCCGGCGTGGCCGAGGCTGCCGTCGTCGGGGCGTCGGACGAACACACCGGTCAGGCGATCTGCGCGTTCGTCATCCTCAAGGAGCACCACGCCGACATGTCCACCGCCGAGATGGTCAACGAGTTGCGCGCGGAGGTGGCGCGGGAGATCTCGCCGATCGCCAAGCCGCGCGAGATCCACGTCGTCCCTGAGCTGCCGAAGACCCGCAGCGGCAAGATCATGCGGCGCCTGCTGCGCGACGTGGCCGAGGGCCGCGAGCTCGGCGACACCTCAACACTTCTGGACCCGACGGTGTTCGAGGCCATCCGGGCCAGCAAGGCCGTCTAGGCCCCGTCGGTCCGACTCCTCCTCGTCGCTGCGCTCCGCATCGTCGTCTGATTTAGCCCGTCACCGGCGACGCCGGAGCGGGTGCCGCGGCCGCGGTCGGGACGAAGCCCGCTCCCGGTCGATCCTTGGCTGCCAGGTCGGCCAGGATCGCGTTCATCGACATGGTGATGGCCGGGGTGTGCAGCGGGATGTACTTAATGACACAGGTGGGCAGGCCGTCGGTGAACGCCCCGTGGATCATCCCGACCAGTTTGTTGTTGACGGTCACGGGTGCGCCGGAGTCCCCCGGCCGGCCACAGACCTGATTGACGATGGTGCCCGGGTTCTCGCCGGGGCCCCATGTGACCCCGCACGAGTACCCGGTGGTCCGGCCGAGCTTGCATGCCACCTGCCCGAACATCGGGTCGGGGCCGATGCCGTCGATGGCGAAGCCGTTCCAGTTCGACACCGGTGCCACCTTCTCCGGGTCGAACCGGATGACCGCGTAGTCCAGGGCGTCGTTGCCGGCGACCATCGTTCCGAGGACACCGCGGTCCTGGGCGCCCTCGGCCGCGACCTCGGCTCCCGGTCCGCCGCAGTGCGCGGAGGTGAATCCGATCAGGGCCCCGGTGTTGTCGTTGCCGATGGCCGTCAGCGTGCAGAAGGTGTCCCCGTCGATGACGATGCCCGCGCCACCGCCGATCGGCACCTTGTTCTCGGCGCCGGCAACCGGAGCGGTCGGCAGGATCGCGGCGACGGCGGCCGAAGCGACGAGGCACGCGGCCCCCGCCGTCCGCCGCACCTTCAGTGCGGTGATCACTGACACCTCCATCGATATCCCACCCGGCCTCCCAGTCTAGCTTTGTCCCATCAGTAACTTGCGTAACAACGCGACGGGTACCCCGGAGGCGGGTCGGGCATGGCAACATGAACTCCCGACCACACCGAGCCTGGAGGGACTGCCGTGAGCAATCGGGATCGCAAGAACGGGGTGCCCGCCACCGCGACCTCCATCCCGCTGGTGGATCCGCACGCAATGCCGGAGAACCCGTCGATCGGCGATCTGGTCCGCGATGCCACCGCCCAGGTGTCGACGCTGGTCCGCGCGGAAGTCGAACTCGCCAAGGCCGAGATCACCCGCGACGTCAAGAAGGGCCTCACCGGCAGCGTCTTCTTCGTCCTGGCGCTGGTGGTGCTGCTCTACTCGACGTTCTTCATGTTCTTCTTCCTGGCCGAACTGCTCGACACCTGGTTGTGGCGCTGGGCGGCGTTCCTGATCGTGTTCATCCTCATGCTGGTGGTGACGGCGGTGTTCGCGTTCCTGGGCTACCGCAAGGTGCGCAAGATCCGCGGCCCCCAGCAAACGATCGAGTCCGTCAAGGAGACGACGGCCGCCCTCACGCCGGGCCTGGCGAAATTCGCCGGCGGCCCGTCCGCGCACGCATCCGTGCCGGCCTCGAACCCCGCGCCGCCTCGGGCGACGACCCCCGCCTGGGCATCGGAGTCCAAGCGACCGCCGGCCCCGGCGCCACGCCCCGCCACCTCCACCGGTGCGCTCACCACCGGGGCCGTGGCCGCGGCGGGCGGGGCCGCCACCACGGAGCACGCCGGAGAGGGCCCACACACCGGCCAGGCCGACGATCCGACCGCGGCCATCTATGCCGACACCGGTCTGCCGGTCACGACGGACGAGGACGACAAACTGCCCGGCGATCCGTCGGGCTGGTAATGGCTCAACCGGATCCGTCAGTCACCCGCATCGCGGGACCGTGGCGCCATCACGACGTCCACGCCAACGGCATCCGGTTCCAATGCGTCGAGGCCCTGCCAGACGCCCGTGACGACGCCCCGCCGACCACCCGGCCGCTGGTGCTGCTCCTGCACGGCTTCGCGTCGTTCTGGTGGTCGTGGCGGCACCAGTTGCGTGGCCTGTCCGGGGCCAGGGTGGTCGCGGTGGACCTGCGGGGGTACGGCGGGACCGACAAGCCGCCCCGCGGCTACGACGGCTGGACCCTGGCCGGCGACGCCGCCGGCCTCATTCGCGCGCTGGGCCACACGACGGCGACGCTGGTGGGCCACGCCGACGGCGGACTGGTCTGCTGGGCCACCGCGGTTCTGCACTCCAGGATGGTGCGCTCGATCGCGCTCGTCTCCTCCCCACACCCGGCCGCGCTGAAGCGGTCGGTGATCGCCTGCGCCGAGCAGCGTCGTGCGCTGCTGCCCAGCCTGATGCGCTACCAGGTCCCGCGGTGGCCGGAGCACGTGCTGACCCGCCACGACGCCGCGGAACTGGAAACCCTGGTGCGGCAGCGCTCCTCAGGGAAATGGGTTGCCTCCGAGGATTTTTCGGAGAACATCGCCCATCTGCGCCAGGCGATCCAGATCCCGTCGGCGGCCCACAGCGCGCTGGAGTACCAGCGCTGGGCGGTCCGCAGCCAGCTTCGCAGCGAGGGCCTTCGGTTCATGAAGCTGATGGATCGTCCCCTCGACCTTCCCCTGCTGCACCTGCGCGGAGACGCCGACCCGTACGTGCTGGGCGACCCGGTAGACCGTAGCCGGCGGTACGCCTCGCGCGGCCGGTTCCACACCGTCGCCGGGGCGGGTCACTATGCCCACGAGGAGGCACCCGCCGAGGCGAACGAAGAACTGCAGCGGTTCCTGTCCGACTAGAAATGGATCGTCGGACTCCTCCTCGTCGCTGCGCTCCGAATCGTCGTCCAACTAGCCGTTGACGCAGGCGCCCGTCGGCACCGGCGCGGTGTTGCCGATCTTGGCCAGTTGGCGCGCCACCTCATCGGTGGTCAGGACGAAGCCGGTGTCGTTGTCGTCGACGGCCGCGCCGAACACCACCCCGATGACCTGGCCGGCCCGATTGATCATCGGACCGCCCGAATTCCCTTGCCGGACAAGCCCTCTGATGGTGTAGACCTCACGGTTGACCGTGGTCGTCTTGTAGATGTCCGGGCCGTTCAGCTCGATGATCTCGCGGACCCGCGCCGGAGTCGCCTCGAACTCGCCACCACCGGGATACCCCAGCACCACGGCGTCAGTGCCGGTCTTGGCCGGTTCGTCGGCGAACACCAGCGGCTGTTGGGGAAGGTTCGGGACGTCGAGGATGGAGATGTCGGCGTTCGGGTCGTAGGAGACCACCGTCGCGTCGTACTTCTTGCCCTCGGCCTCCACCGTCACGCTGTCCGACCCCGCGACGACGTGCGCGTTGGACATCACCCGATTCGGGGCGATGACGAAGCCGGTGCCTTCGAGCACCTTCTGGCAGGAGGTGGCCACGCCCCGGATCTTGACGACACTGGGCCGCGATTTGGACACCACCAGGCTGTCGGCCAGCGAGGGATCCGGCGGGTCGACGGCCTGGATCGGGGTGCCGACCGGTTGCAGGACGTCCGGCAGGCCGGAGGTGCTCAACAACGCGGACATCCGCTTGGGCACCGCACGCATCCACTCGGGGGCGTACTTGTCGACCTCGGTGATCACCTTGGAGCCGCGCGCCGCCGCGGCCAGGTTCTGCTGATTCGACGAGGTCAGTGGGCTGCCCAGCAGCCAGGCGGCGAAAAGCACGACCACCAGTTGCAGAGCCACCCCGACGACGGAGTCGATCACCCGGACCGGCCCGCTGCGGATGGAGCCGCGGACCGCGCGGCCGAGCACCACGCCGGCCACCTCGCCGACCACCACCAACGCCAGGATCAGGAACAGCGCGGTGAACAGCTTGCCACGGGAGGAGTGCACATGGCTGACGATGTGCGGAGCCAGCATCAGCCCGGCGATGGCGCCGAGCACCACGCCGATGAACGACAGCACGGAGCCCAGTGCGCCCGATCGCCATCCGGAGATCGCCGCGATCAGCGCAACGCCGATGATGGCGATATCCAGCCATTGCGAACTCGTCACAAACGTCCCTCACTGTCATCGCCGACGAGTGCCATCGCCTCGTCCAGCTCTCGTACGTCCTCGGTGTTCCAGGGTTGGGCCCAGCCGGCCACATCGAGCATCGCCGAGATTACGTGACCGGTGAAACCCCACACCAACATCTCGTTGAGCAGGAATGCCGGGCCGGCGTATCGCTGTCCGCCCCCGGTGCGGTACACCATCAGCCGGTTGGCCGGATTGACGAACGCCCGCAGCGGCACCCGCGCGACGTGAGCCGTCTCCGATTCGTCGACCACCGTCACCGGACCGGGGTCGGGTGAGTAGGCCAGCACGGGCACCACATGAAACCCCGACGGCGGGATGAACATCCGCTCCATCGTCGCCAAGGGGTGCAGCCGGCCGGGGTCCAGGCCGGTCTCCTCCCACGCCTCCCGTAACGCGGTGTGCACCGGACCGGCGTCGCCGGGATCGGCAGCGCCGCCCGGGAACGCCGCCTGGCCGGCGTGGTGACGCAGGGTTCCCGCCCGGACGGTCAGCAGCAGGTCGGCCTCGTCGGGCACCTGCCCCGGCGCATGCCCGCGATGCGGGCCGGAGAACAGAACGAGCACGGCGGCGTCGCGCGAGGCGCCGGAGGCCGACCGGGCAGCGGTCAGTGCGGTGAGCAACTCGGGGGGCACCCGTCGGCGGTAGGCGTCCGGAACCCGGTCGACGTTTTCGACGAGAGGCGCCAGCCAGGGTGGCCGGACGTCGGGCCGCAGGACCTCCTCGGCGCCGCTCATCGGAGTGCCGCCCCGACCGCCGCCTCGATCTCGTCGGCGCTGGTGAAGGGCTGTGGCAGCACCGCCGCCACGCTACCGTCCTTGCGCAGCACCACCGTTGCGGGCATGACGTTGGGCACCTGCAGTGCGCCGGCGATGCTGCGCCGGCCGTCCTGCAGGACCGGCAGGCGCACGCCGAGTTCGGCCATCCGCACCAACGCCGCGGTCTCGTTCTCGTCCTGATGCACGGTGATGACGCTCACCGCGTCGCCGACCCGGCGCTGGTACTCCTGCATGGCGGGCAGTTCCTCGGCGCAGGGTCCGCACCAGTACGCCCATAGGTTCAGCACCACCGCGCGATTGTCCAGGGCACGCGCGACGTCGACCGGGGAACCGTCGGCGGCGCACTCCACCTCGACGCCCCGCAACCGTTCGGGACCGGGTCCCGGTCCGTCGGCCGGGCACGGCGGCAGGTCGGCGCGCTGCCGCGGCCCGGCGAGCGCTTCGGCGGTGTCGGCGTCGCGGTGGGTTCGCCGGACCGGATCCTGTGGCGCCCCGGAGCGATCGGGGTTGCCGGTGAGTTCCAGCGCGAAGGCGACGACGAGCGCACCCAGGGCGGCGAGGAGCGCCAGCGTCCAGCGGGTCGACGTGCGCATCGTGCTACAGACCGGCCAGGGCGAGCAGGTGTTCTGTCTCGGGTCCGCGGACCAGTTCGGCGGCGATCATCGGTTCGGTGGGGCCGGTGCCGTAGGACGGGCAGTCCTTGGCCAGCACGCACACCCCGCAGGCCGGCTTGCGGGCATGGCACACCCGACGGCCATGAAAAATGACGCGATGACTCAGTAACGTCCACTCGCTGCGCTCGATAAGCTCCCCGACGGCGAACTCGACCTTGACCGGGTCGGTTTCGGCGGTCCACTGCCACCGCCGGACGAGTCGGCCGAAATGGGTGTCGACGGTGATGCCGGGGATGTCGAAGGCGTTGCCCAGAATCACGTTGGCTGTCTTGCGTCCGACTCCGGGAAGCGTCACCAGCTCCGCCATGGTCGCCGGCACCTCGCCGTCGAAGCGCTCGACGAGTTCGGCGCCGAGTCGGATCAGGGAGTTGGCCTTGTTGCGGTAAAAGCCCGTGGGCCGGATGAGCTCCTCGAGTTCGGTCCGATCGGCTTGCGCATAGTCCCGGGCAGTGCGGTACTTCACGAACAACGCGGGCGTCGTGAGGTTCACCCGCTTGTCGGTGCTCTGCGCGGACAGGATGGTGGCCACGGTCAACTCGAGCGGGTTGGTGAAATCGAGTTCGCAGTACACGTGCGGGAAGGCGATCGCCAGGGTCCGGTTCATCCGGCGGGCTCGACGGACCAGTCCGAGCCGGGTTTCGCTGTCCCACTTGGTTGTTCTGGCCGCCGCACCGCGGCCGGTGGATACTTTGGCCGCACCGCGGCCGTCCGTTGTTCTGGCCGCACCGCGGCCGGCAGAAGCCGCCGTCACTTCTGCCAGGGTACTGACCGCCGACAGACCGGTGGCAATTCGTGATCCCGATGAGACCTGACGCCGGTTTACTTCCCGGCTATGTCCTGGTTGGTGGCGGTGAGTTTCCCCGGGCTGCTGATGTTCTGCACCGTCGGGTTGCAGCGACTGGAGACCGTGTTGCAGGGCGATCGGCCGACGGCGGCGGAGTTGGTCGCCCGGCTCGAGCAGTTCGCCCGCGCCGCGCGCGAAGCAGCCCGCGAGGCGGCACGGGAATGCACCGGCCCACTCCCGGTGAAGAGCCTCACCGGGCACATCCCGCGGCCGGCACCGGTCCTGCGCCAAATCATCGACGAACCCGGTCTGCCCACCCGGCTGTGCGCGCAAGCCCAGCCCAATCCGCACTTTCAGCCAACCGGATCCGCGAATCCTGTGTAGCGTGGCCGTCGTCAAGACTGCCTAATAAACTACGAGTTCAGGGCCTTCATGCGCCCTCGGACAAAGAAGTAATGAGGAGCCACGTGGACGAGATCCTGGCGCGGGCCGGAATCTTCCAGGGAGTCGATCCCACGGCTGTTTCCGCACTGACCAAACAGCTTCAGCCCGTTGATTTTCCGCGCGGGCACACAGTGTTCGCCGAAGGCGAGCCCGGCGATCGTCTCTACATCATTCTCAACGGCAAGGTGAAGATCGGCCGCCGCTCCCCCGACGGCCGGGAGAACCTGTTGACCATCATGGGCCCCTCGGACATGTTCGGCGAGCTGTCGATCTTCGACCCGGGCCCGCGGACCTCCAGCGCCACCACCATCACCGAGGTTCGCGCGGTGTCGATGGACCGCGACGCGCTGCGCGCATGGATCGCCGATCGGCCGGAGATCGCCGAACAACTGCTGCGCGTGCTGGCCCGCCGGCTGCGCCGCACCAACAACAACCTCGCCGACCTGATCTTCACCGATGTGCCGGGACGAGTTGCCAAGCAGCTGCTGCAACTCGCACAGCGCTTCGGCACCCAGGAGGGCGGCGCCATGCGGGTCACCCACGACCTGACCCAGGAGGAGATCGCCCAGCTGGTCGGTGCTTCCCGGGAGACGGTCAACAAGGCGCTGGCCGACTTCGCCCACCGCGGCTGGATCCGCCTGGAAGGCAAGAGCGTGCTCATCTGCGACTCCGAGCGCTTGGCGCGCCGAGCGCGATAGCCGCGAGATCGCACTGACGCAGGCCCGCTATTTCCCTGCCTGAGTTCAGTCTCGGCGCAGGTAGGCCAGCTGGGCGCGGACGGAGGATTCGGCTGCCTGCCACAGCTTTTCGTCTACGTCGGCATAGACATGCTCGACGACCTGGCGTGGGGTGGCATCGTCGCCGAGCACCTGCAGGGCTCGACGCACCTGTTCGAGCCGCTCCTGCCGGTGGGCCAGGTACATCTCGGCCGCGGCTGCCAGGTCCGGCAGCTCGGGGCCATGGCCGGGCAGCACGGCCCGGCCGCCCAGACCGCGCAGCCGCCGCAGTGAATCCAGGTAGTCGGCGAGGCTGCCGTCCTCGTCGTCGATGACGGTGGTGCCCCGGCCGAGCACCGTGTCGGCGGTCAGAACGGCGTCGTCGAGGACGAAGCTGACCGAGTCGCCGGTGTGCCCGGGGGTGGCCAGCACCCGGATGCGCAGCCCGGCCGCCTCGATGACCTCGCCGTCGCGAAGGTAGCCGCCGAGTCCGCGCAGGAATCCGCTTCCCACCGACCGGACCGTGGCGCCGGTGGCGTCGACGAGAGCGTCGATACCGTCGGTGTGGTCACCGTGGCGGTGGCTGATGAGCACGAGCGGGATGCGGCCCAGAGCGGCCAGCCGGGCGATGTGTTCGGCATCGTCGGGACCCGGGTCGACGATGACCATCTCGTCGCATCCGGGGGCCCGCAGCACCCAGGTGTTGGTGCCGTCCAGCGTGAGCGGGCCGGGGTTGTGGCACAGCAGGACCGAGGCCGATTCGGTGACCGGCCGCAGCGCGCCATAGGCCGGATGGGTCACAGGCGGCCTACGAAACCTCGACGATGAGCTCGACCTCCACCGGCACGTCCAGGGGCAGCGACGCCACTCCCACCGCCGAGCGGGCGTGGGAGCCCGCGTCGCCGAACACCTCGCCGAGGAACTGGGAAGCACCGTTGACCACCCCGGGTTGACCGGTGAAACCCGGTGCCGACGCGACGAAGCCGACGACCTTGACGACCCGGACCACCGAATCGATCCCCACCAGCGCGTCCACGGCGGCCAGTGCGTTCAGCGCGCAGGTGCGCGCGGCGATCTTGGCCTCCTCCGGAGTCACCTCGGCGCCCACCTTGCCCGAATGGGTGGGCTCGCCCCCTTCCAGCGGAAGCTGCCCGGAGGTGTACACCAGGTTGCCCGTGCGGACCGCCGGCACATAGGCCGCCAGCGGTGTCGCAACGGCCGGCAGGGTGACGCCCAGCTCGGCCAGCCGCTGCGTAACACTCCCCGAGTCGCTACGCTCCTGCCCGCCGGACCTGCTCACTTGGCCCTCTTCAGATAGGCGACGTGCTGTTCACCGGTCGGTCCCTGCAGCACCGACACGAGTTCCCAGCCGTCGGCCCCCCACTGGTCGAGGATCTGCTTGGTCGCGTGAGTCAGCAACGGCACCGTCGCGTACTCCCAGGTGGTTCGTTCGCTCATGGGCCAGAGCCTATCCCCCGCCGGCCGGCGCCCAATCGGCTTCCCGCTTGACGACTCACCCGAGTAGATCGCCTCGCTTGGATAGCATGCAGAGGTGACGACCACAATGAGTGAAGCCGGCACCGTCGGCTGGCCCGACCGGCTGACCAGGGCGCGACTGCATTTCGTCACCGGTAAGGGCGGGACCGGGAAGACCACCGTCGCGGCGGCACTGGCTTTGACGCTCGCGGCGGGCGGCCGCCGTGTCCTCTTGGTGGAAGTCGAAGGGCGCCAAGGCATTGCGCAGATCTTTGACGTGCCCCCGCTGCCCTACGCCGAAGTCAAGGTCGCCACGGCCGACGCCGGCGGCCACGTCCACGCCCTGGCGATCGACCTCGAGGCCGCCTTCCTCGAATACCTGGACATGTTCTACAACCTGGGCCTCGCCGGGCGCGCGATGCGACGGGTGGGCGCCATCGAGTTCGCCACCACGATCGCACCGGGCCTGCGTGACGTGCTGCTGACCGGCAAGATCAAGGAAGCCGCGGTTCGGCTGGACGCCAACAAACGGCAGGCCTACGACGCCGTCGTGGTGGACTCCCCGCCGACCGGCCGGATAACCCGGTTCCTGGACGTGACCAAGGCGCTCTCCGACATCGCCAAGGGCGGCCCGGTGCACTCCCAGGCCGAGGGCGTGGTGAAACTGCTGCACTCCGAGCAGACCGCCATCCATCTGGTGACACTGCTGGAGGCGCTGCCGATCCAGGAGACCATCGAGGCCATCGAGGAGCTCGAGGCCCTCGAACTCCCGGTGGGCAGTGTGATCGTCAACCGCAACATCCCGGCCTTCCTGCCCGAAGATGCACTCGAACCGGCCGCGGACGGCATCATCGACGCCGACGCCGTCCGGGCTGGACTGTCCAGTGCCGGAATCACCATGGCGGGCGGCGATTTCGCCGGGCTGCTCACCGAGAGCATCGAGCACGCCAGCAGGATCCGGGCGCGTTCGGAGAGCGCCACCGAACTCGAGGATCTGCACGTTCCACGGCTGGATCTGCCGACGATCGCCGACGGCGTGGATCTCGGCAGCCTGTACGAACTCGCGGAAGCCCTTGCCCAGCAGGGCGTCCGATGAGCGCCGCGAAGAGCACAAGAGGGCACCGTCGATGATGACTAGGGAAGGTCGGCCATGAGCGGTACACCTCCGACGCTGGACATGAAGTCCATCCTGTCCGACAAGTCCAACCGCGTGGTGGTCTGCTGCGGCGCCGGCGGAGTGGGCAAGACCACCACCGCCGCGGCGATGGCACTGCGCGCCGCGGAGTACGGCCGCAACGTGGTGGTGCTGACCATCGACCCGGCCAAGCGGCTCGCCCAGGCCCTCGGCATCAAGGAACTCGGCAACACGCCGCAGCAGGTTCCGCTGGGTCCCGAGGTCGCCGGCGAACTCCACGCGATGATGCTCGACATGCGCCGCACCTTCGACGAAATGGTGCTGGAATACTCCGATCCCGTTCGCGCACAATCGATTCTGGACAACAAGTTCTATCAGACCGTCGCCACCTCCCTGGCCGGCACACAGGAATACATGGCCATGGAGAAGCTCGGCCAGTTGCTTGCCCAGGACCGCTGGGACCTGGTGGTGGTCGACACCCCGCCGTCGCGCAACGCCTTGGACTTCCTCGACGCCCCCAAGCGGCTCGGCAGCTTCATGGACAGCCGGATGTGGAAGCTCTTCCTGGGACCCGGCCGCGGATTCGGCAAGCTGGTGACCGGCGCGATGGGGCTGGCGATGAAGGCGGTCTCGACCATCGTCGGTTCCCAGATGCTTTCCGACGCTGCGAATTTCGTGCAGTCACTGGACACCACGTTCGGCGGGTTCCGGGCGAAGGCGGATCGCACCTACGAACTGCTCAAGCGCCGGGGCACCCAGTTCGTGGTGGTGTCGGCCGCCGAACCCGACGCGCTGCGGGAGGCGACGTTCTTCGTCGATCGACTCTCGGCCGAGGGGATGCCGCTGGCGGGCCTGATTTTGAACCGGACCCACCCCATGCTGTGCCCGCTGACCGTGGAGCGAGCGATCGACGGCGCTGTACAACTCGAGGAGGCCGGGGAGCATCCGCTGGCGGCCGCGGTCCTGCGCATCCATGCCGATCGGGGCCAGACCGCGAAGCGCGAGATCCGGCTGCTGTCGCGGTTCACCGGTGCCAATCCGCACGTGCGAGTGGTGGGGGTGCCGTCGTTGCCGTTCGACGTGTCGGATCTGGACGCGCTGCAGGCGATCGCCGATCAGATCACCGGCGAGACATAAGAGGGTTCGTCAGCTGACGCTGCGGTGCTGACGGGCGGCGAAGAATTCCGCCCACGAGGAGACCTCGGGGTGCTGCTTGAGCAGGGCACGGCGCTGGCGCTCGGTCATTCCGCCCCACACGCCGAACTCCACCCGGTTGTCGAGGGCGTCGGCCCCACACTCGGTGATCACCGGACAGTGGCGGCAGATCACCGCGGCCTTTCGCTGAGCGGCGCCGCGGACGAACAACTGGTCGGGATCGGCCGATCTGCACAACGCTTGGGATACCCAGGCGATCCGGGCTTCACCGTTGACTCCCTGAAGGGAACCGTGTACCGATACTGAGGTTGTCCTGCGGGCAACGGGCCGACTCCCCGACACGGGCGATCCCTTCGTCTGAGCCGCCGTTTCTGGCAGCCGATCCCTCCGATGTAGCCGCGGTGCGATCTACGCCACATTGCGAAGCGAGTGTTATCTGCGTCGCACTGTGCGCTTAAAGTAAGTGGTCAGGTTGCGTTTGCGCAACAGTCAAGTCACAGGTTTTTTGGGACGAACGTCCCGTCAGAGCATGAACTGGGCTTTTGTGACACAGTCGTCACAAATTTCGGCTATGTTGCCCGCTCCGGACGCACCGGCGGACCTCGGGCGGCGCTCAGTACGCTGTAGCCCATGTCGGAACGCGGACCGGCCGTTCCCACGATCGTCAAGCTGGTGTGGTCCTGCCTGCTGGCCAGCGTGATCGTGGCGGCTCTGCTCTTCCCCGTGGTCGGGGGGCTGGGGCTGATGTCCAACCGCGCGTCGGACATCGTGGCCAACGGGTCGGCCCAGGTGCTCGAAGGCGACATCCCCGCCGTCACCACCATGGTCGACAGCAAGGGCAACACCATCGCGTGGCTGTACTCCCAGCGGCGCTTCGAGGTGCCCAGCGACAGGATCGCCGACACCATGAAGCTGGCCATCGTCGCGATCGAGGACAAGCGTTTCGCCGAGCACAACGGCGTGGACTGGAAGGGCACGCTCACCGGTCTGGCCGGCTACGCCTCCGGCGACTTCGACACCCGCGGCGGCTCGACCATCGAGCAGCAGTACGTCAAGAACTACCAGCTGCTGGTGCTGGCTCAGAACGACGCCGAGAGGCGCGCCGCCGTCGCGCCGACCCCCGCGCGGAAACTGCGTGAGATCCGGATGGCGCTCAGCCTCGACCGAACCCTCAGCAAGCCGGAGATCCTGACCCGGTACCTGAACCTGGTGTCGTTCGGCAACGGCGCCTTCGGCATCCAGGACGCCGCACAGACCTACTTCGGGATCGACGCGTCGAATCTGAACTGGGCTCAGTCCGCGCTGCTGGCAGGCATGGTCCAGTCCACCAGCACCCTGAACCCCTACATCAACCCCGACGGGGCCCTGGTGCGGCGAAACCTGGTGCTGGACACGATGATCGACCAGCTGCCCGACAAAGCCGACGAGCTGCGGGCCGCCAAGCAACAGCCACTCGGCATCCTGCCCCGGCCCAACGAACTGCCGCGCGGCTGCATCGCCGCGGGCGACCGGGCCTTCTTCTGCGACTACGTGCAGGAGTACCTGTCCCGGGCCGGCCTGAGCAAGGAGCAGATCGCCCGGGGCGGCTACCTGATCAAGACCACGCTGGACCCCGACGTGCAGGCGGACGCCAAGAAGTCGGTGGACTCGATCGCCGCGCCGGATCTCGAGGGCATCGCCAGCGTCATGAACATCGTGCTGCCCGGCAAGACGAGCCATCCGGTGATCGCGATGGTGAGCAACCGCACCTATGGCCTGGACACCGGCACGGGACAAACCGTTCAGCCGCAACCGTTTTCGTTGGTCGGTGACGGCGCGGGTTCGATCTTCAAGATCTTCACCACCGCGGCGGCGCTGGACCTGGGTCTGGGTATCAACGCCACCCTCGACGTACCCGGCCGGTTCGAGGCCAAGGGTCTCGGCGAGGGCGGGGCGAGGGGGTGCCCCAGGGAGACCTGGTGCGTGGAGAACTACAAGGATCCGCGGTACCTCACCATGGGCGTCACCGAGGCACTGGCGAAGTCGCCGAACACCGCGTTCGCGAAACTCATCTCGCAGGTGGGGGTGAGCCGCACCGTCGACATGGCCGTCCGACTGGGTCTGCGCTCCTACACCGAACCCGGCACGGCCCGCGGCTACGACCCGGACAACAACGAGAGCCTGGCTGATTTCATCAAGCGCCAGAACCTCGGGACGTTCACCCTCGGGCCGTTCGAGGTGAACCCGCTGGAGTTGACGAACGTCGCGGCCACCCTCGCGTCCGGCGGAATGTGGTGCCCGCCCAACCCGATCGACAAGGTCTACGACCGGCACGGCGACGAGGTGGCCATCAACGCCGAGTCGTGCGAACAGGTCGTGCCGGAGGGTCTGGCCGACACTCTCTCCAACGCTCTGTCGAAGGACACGGTGATCGGCACCGGCGCCGCCGAGGCCAACTCGCTGGGCTGGACGCTGCCCATGTCGGCCAAGACCGGAACCACCGAGGCGCACCGCTCGGCCGGCTTCCTCGGCTACACCAACCGCTACGCCGCGGTGAACTACATCTACGACGATTCGCCGAATCCCAGCGACATCTGCTCGTTCCCGTTGCGTCAGTGCGGCGACGGTGACCTCTTCGGCGGCAAGGAGCCGGCCGAGACGTGGTTCACCACGATGACGCCGATCGCCGAGAAGTTCGGCGACGTGTCCATGCCGCCGACCGATCCGCGCTACGTCGACGGCGCACCCGGTTCGCGGGTTCCCAATGTCAGCGGCCTGAGTCAGGACAGCGCGCGAGAAGAGTTGCGCGCCTCCGGGTTCCAGGTCGCCGACAAAGTCAGCATGCAGAACAGCGCGGCGTCGGCCGGCACGGTCATCGGCACCTCGCCGAGCGGGCAGACCGTGCCGGGCATCATCGTCACCCTGGTGGTGAGCAACGGCGTCGCCCCACCACCGCCGCCACCGCCGTCGCCCAAACCCGGCGCGCCGCCCCCGCCGCCGCCGCTGCCGGGCATGCCTCCGGGGATCGGAACGCAGATAGTTGAGATCCCCGGACTGCCTCCGATCACGGTGCCGGTACTGGCTCCCCCGCCGCCCCCGGAGGCCCCGCCACCGCCGCCGCCGGAGGCTCCTCCGCCACCGCCGTGACGGTCCGGTGACTGAGGCGAAATCGCTCTCCACCCCGGTGGCGACTGGCAGTAGTCTGCCGTTATGGCCGCCAATGCCTTGAAGAACTCCCTCACCGCCGCGGCCGGCAGCGCCGCGCTCGCCATCGGCTACGCCGCCGTGATCGAGCCCAACGCGTTCGTCGTGCGCGAGGTCACCATGCCGGTGCTGACACCCGGCTCGACCCCGCTGCGGGTGCTGCACCTCAGCGATATCCACATGCGTCCGACGCAGCGGCACAAGCAGGCGTGGTTGCGTGAGTTGGCGCGCTGGGAGCCGGATCTGGTGGTCAACACCGGCGACAACCTGTCGCACCCCCGGGCGGTGCCGTCGGTGGTGCAGTCCCTCGGCGATCTGCTGTCGGTTCCGGGTGTGTTCGTCTTCGGCAGCAACGACTACTTCGCCCCGAAGCTGAAGAACCCGGCAAAGTACCTGACCGACCGGGACCACCGCGCGCACGGCAAGCCCCTCCCGTGGCAGGACCTGCGCGCCGCTTTCACCGAGCGGGGCTGGCTGGACCTGACCCACAACCGCCGCGAACTGGAGGTGGCCGGCCTCACCATCGCCGCCGCCGGGGTCGACGACGCACACCTGGGCCGGGACCGCTACGACACCATCGCCGGGGCGCCCAGCCCGATCGCCAACCTCAGCCTCGGCGTCACCCATGCCCCCTACACCCGGGTGCTGGACCGGTTCGCCGCGGACGGCTACCAGCTGGTCATGGCGGGCCACACCCACGGGGGCCAGCTGTGCCTGCCGTTCTACGGGGCGCTGGTCACCAACTGCGACCTGGACCGCTCGCGCGCCAAGGGCGCGTCCAACTGGGGCGCCGAGACCGCCCTGCACGTATCGGCGGGAATCGGCGCCTCACCGTTCGCGCCGCTGCGGTTCTGCTGCCGGCCGGAGGCCACCCTGCTCACCTTGGTGGCCGCCCCGACAGGCGGCCGGGACCACTCCCGAACGGTGCTTCGCTCGACGCCGACGGCCTCGGTGCACTAGCTCGGGATCGTGGGTCAACCAGGCACCCCGGGGCGCCGGTCCGTATCACGGGACTGGCAGAAACACGCCGTCCGCCTCATCGAGGCGGATGCCCGCCGCAGCGCCGACACCCACCTGTTGCGCTATCCGCTGCCATCCGCTTGGGCCGAGACGTCCGATCTCGCGCTGTACCTCAAGGACGAGTCCACCCACATCACCGGCAGCCTCAAGCATCGGTTGGCCCGGTCGCTGTTCCTCTACGCGCTGTGCAACAGCTGGATCGACGAAGACACCACCGTGGTCGAGGCCTCTTCCGGGTCGACGGCGGTCTCCGAGGCGTACTTCGCCGCACTGCTGGGGCTGCCCTTCGTCGCGGTGATGCCGGCGTCGACCAGCCGGGCCAAGATCGCTCTCATCGAAAAGCACGGTGGGCGTTGTCATTTCGTGGACCATGCGGCCGAAGTGACGGCGGAGGCGCACCGGGTCGCTCAACAGACCGGCGGGCATTTCATCGACCAGTTCACCAACGCCGAGCGCGCCACCGACTGGCGGGGCAACAACAACATCGCCGAGTCGATCTTCGACCAGCTGCAGAACGAGCGGCACCCGGTGCCGTCGTGGATCGTCGTGGGCGCCGGCACGGGCGGGACCAGCGCCACCATCGGGCGGTTCATCCGCTACCGCGGCCACCCCACCCGGCTGTGCGTGGTCGACCCGGAGAACTCGGCGTTCTTCCCGGCCTACACCCAGCGGCGGCGCGACATCGACACCGGCGCCTCGTCGCGCATCGAGGGCATCGGCCGGCCCACCGTCGAACCGTCGTTCCTGCCGTCGGTGATCGACCGGATGGAGCAGGTGCCCGACGCGGCATCGGTCGCGGCCGCCCATCAGGTCTCGGCGGTGCTGGGCCGGCGGGTCGGGCCGTCCACCGGAACCAACGTCTGGGGCGCGTTCGGTCTGCTTGCCGAGCTGGCGGCCGCCGGCTGCGGCGGTTCGGTCGTCACGCTCATCTGTGACAGTGGCGACCGCTACGCCGACACCTACTTCGACGACGCTTGGCTGAGCGCCCAGGGTCTGGACCCGGCCCCGTACGCGCAGCTATTGGCCGACTTCGAACAGGACTGTTCATGGCCGGTCGCGGCCACCGTTGACTAGTCGAGTCGACGATGCCGGCGCTTGGGCGCCGGAGGAGGAGCGAGACAGTTGGGACCGTCGAGTCGGCGATGCCGGCGCTTGGGCGCCGGAGGAGGAGCGAGACAGTTGGGACCGTCGAGTCGACGATGCCGGCGCTTGGGCGCCGGAGGAGGAGCGAGACAGTTAGGACCAGGAGCGTTTGGCTTCGGCGCGCAACGGTGCGATAGGCTGTCGACGCTTCACGCGGGGTGTGGCGCAGCTTGGTAGCGCGCTTCGTTCGGGACGAAGAGGTCGTGGGTTCGAATCCCGCCACCCCGACTCGGTGAACAGGGGCTCCGAACCGGTTGTGACCGGTCGGAGCCCCTTTCAGTTCAGTGTGAGGCCCGAACCGCTCACGCTTTCGTCCGGTAGCCCAGGTCCTTGAGCATCGCGATCTCCACGGGCTCAACGAATACCGCCGCTCCCACGCGCATGCCCCAACTCAACATTTCAACCCCTCCGCCAAACTCCAGAAATGTCGTGGTTCGAGACTCGCACACGCCGCCGCGGTTCGTACCGATTTCAAGGGCCGCACGGGGCCCGAACCCGACATAAGCGGTGCCGGCACGGCCACGATTTCGTAGCCTCATGGAGCGAGCAGTGAAGGGATGTCGCGCACGTGGACCCAGCGGTGGCGTACCGGGAGGACGACGAGGTCGGTCGTCGGGCGGTTGACGCCGCCGTAGACCTGCTCGCGGCGGGCGATATCGACCGCTTTGCGTTGCCCTACATCGCAAATCGTCTCGGCGTCGATATCGCGGACATCGAAGAGGCCTGGCCCGACCGGACGCGGTTGCTCACGGCCGCATGGACTTTCGCGCTGGGCTGGCAGGGCCGGATCCCCGACACCGGCACCCTGGCCGGTGACCTCACGGCTTTCGGTGCGGCACTCCAACACTGCTCCCAGACGCCCGAGGGCCGGATGCTGCTGCGTTCCAGTCTGCCCGTCGATGAGGCGGCGGACCTGGCGAAGGTCCGCAGGCAGTTCTGGACCGTCCAGTTCGACGCCGCCGCGGCGATCATCGCCAGGGCGGTCGACCGCGGGGAACTGCCCGACGTGTGCGAACCGCTCGGTTTGATGCAGATGTTCTGCAGCGCAGCATTTTTCGACACCCTCTACCTCGATTCGCCGACGCCGCCCGGCTACCTGGAGAGCTTGGTGGACGTGTTCCTGTACGGCGTTGCCCGGCAACCCCCAGATGATCTCGCGGAGCTGCGCCGCCAGGTGTGGGCGGCGATGGACGCCAACCCCACCGACGACCTCGGCAAGGTGCGGCCGGCCCCGAACTACGCCCACGCCACCAGCGCACAGATCCGCCAGGCGATCCTCGACGCGACGATCGGCGAAACCACCGCGCGCGGTGCCGGGCTGGTCACCCGCAGCGGCATCGCGCGCCGCGTCGGTGTACCGGTCCACGTGGTCGAGCGGATGTGGACGTCGGATGCCGATCTGCTGCTCGACGCGGGAGCCCGCGCCCGCCGGCGGACCAGGCCGCTGCCGGACACCGGCAGCCTGCGCGATGACGTGCTGGCCTTCACCGACGCGAAGGCGACGCTGATCGCCACCGCGGACGCCCGAGCGCACTTCCTGAGTGCCCTGGTGCGTCAACCCGGTGCGAGGAACACCGCCATTCTGATCGCGTTCTGGGCCGCCGGGCTGCGGGAGAGCACGCAGATGGCCCTCCGGGCCCAAGAGCGTGGCGAGTTGCGTGACGGCGTGAACCCCGACCACGCGACGCGGGTCCTGGTGGCGTCGCTGTACTACGACCTGTTCTTCGACGACGCGCCGATGCGGCCGGGTTACGCGTTGCTGGTCCTGACCGTCTTCCTCGGCGGGGCCGCCGCCTTCAGCTCGGCGTAGGCGCGCCGGGTGTGCTCCGCCAGGGCGTGAACGTCGTCGAGGGCGACCGCGTTGGTGACGAATCCGAAGTCCATGTGGTCCCGATAGGAGCTCAGCGTCACGTTCAAGCCGATTGCCGCGGCCAGCGCGGAGACCGGGAAGATGCCGACCAACTCCGCCCCGTTGAGGTAGCGGATCTCCTTGGCGCCCGGCACATTGGAGATGACCAGATTGCACGCGGGCCGCACGACGCGATCGAGGTGCGTGGTGGCGCCCGCGCCGGCGAGGGCGATGATCGCGACGGCGTAGGTCATCGCGGCATCCGGTGACATCCCGCCGAGTTCCTTCTTGGCGGCGGCCACCGAATGCACCACCTCTTCGAGCCGCTCGGTCACACCGGCCTGCGGCGATCCGAGTCGCACGAACATCGCCGAGACCCTGGTGCCGACGGCACTGTCCCCCTCGCCGCGCAGCGACACCGGAACCATGGCGATGAACTCGTGGTCGTATCCCTGACCGCGCTCGCGGAGGTAAGCATGCAGGCCGTGGTCGATGATGGTGGCCGCGACGTCGTTGAGGGTCGCCCCGTGCTGGTGGCCGATACGGTGCATCTCCTCCAGGGGAAGCGACGCCGTCGCGAAGCCGCGGGCCTGTTTGAGCGGCGCGTTCGTTGGCGCATGACGCGCAACGAACGGGAGGCTGCCCTCGAGCTGGGAGCCCAGCACAGCGCTCAGTCCCTTGCGCAATGCGCCGAAGGAGATCTGGTTGACGGCACCCACCTGAGCGATGACCCCCCGGACGGAGTCGGTGAGCCGGCGCAGCGCGGGCGGTTGTGTTCGCGCTCGGGCCTTCGGACGTGGCTGGGCGAACGCCGGCGGCAGGATGACAGGTTCGTCGATGAGGCTCAGACCGTCGTAGAGCTTCCTGAGCCCGGACACCCCGTCGATGATGCTGTGGTGGGTCTTGGTGTAGATCGCGAACCGCCCGCCCGGCACGCCGTCGATCACCCAACAACGGAACAGTGGCCGATCGCGGTCGAGCATCGGCTCGTGTAGATCGGCGACCAGTCGCAGCAGCTCTTCGTAGGAACTTCCCGCGGGAAGGGACAGATGCTGAACGTGGTAGTACGGGTCCCAGCTCTGAACCTCACGGAAGTGCGGTGCGCTCGTCCCGAGCAGTTCGGGAACGAAGTTGAAGGGTGGCAGCGGACGCTGGCCCCGGTAGGCGTCGACGATCTCGCGGACGATGTTCCTGCGCCCGGGCGGCTTCTTGAACAACAACATCGCCCCGACATGTGTTGTGCCGCTGGGTGATTCCATGAGCAGCCAGCTCAGGTCCAGCGGTGCAATCGGATTGCCCATAACGCGCCTCTCCCCGTCGCGGTCCGCCCTCAGCGCGACGTGACGTCCCTGCGCTGACGCAGGAGCCACACCTCGGCGATGAGGTAGACCACCAGTGATACCACCACGGCGACGATGATCACCGGGTATTCGCCGGCCAGGCCTTCGGCCGACGTCTGGCGCAGCAGGATCCCGGCGAAGGCCCAGATGAGCACCAGACCGTAGGCGACATCGCGGTTGCGCAGCATGGTGACGGTCCCGATGGCCATTGCGACCAGGATGATGATGACCGCCCACGTCGGCTCCGCGAGACCGAATCGGTCCCACTTCCAATAGACCAGCAGCACGGTGATGTTGGCCACCACCGCCACCGTGGACCAGCCGAAGTAGACGCTGAACGGCAGACCGACCAGCAGGCGTTGCCGCCCGGTGAGATTCGCCCGGCGCAGGGTGACGACGATCATCGCCAGCAGGCTGAGGATCACCACCAGCAGCACCGCCGACAACGGGATCACGTCGTAGTGCCAGGCGAAGATCCACGCGGTGTTGGCCAGCGACGACAGCGAGAACAACAGCCCAACCCTGTTCAGCAGCGCAGCGTCCTCGGCGGTGTCCGGCCTGTCCCGGAAGAGCCCCAGCTGGTAGAGGACGTGGGCGCCGAGCAGCAGGTAGATCACACTCCAGATCGCGAACGTCACCCCGGCCGGAGTGAACAGGTTGGGATACGCCGCGGACACCTCACCGGTGTTACTGCCGTTGAGCGGCAGGGCATTTGCCGCAACATTGGCTGCGACCATGACCACATAGGTCAGCGCGACCAGAATCTTGACAGGCGTCCGGTTCGCCGTCGTCATGTCCCCTGCCCCGTTCAGGCCTGGCCGGCCGCGTGCCGGCCCGCGGCGCGACCGGAGAACAGGCAACCCCCCAGGAAGGTACCTTCCAGCGCGTTGTAGCCGTGCACCCCGCCGCCACCGAATCCGGCGACCTCACCGCCGGCGTACAGACCGGGGATCGGCTGTCCGTTGGCGTCGAGAGCCCGCGAAAACAGATCGGTCTGGATGCCACCCAAGGTCTTTCGGGTCAGGATGTGCAGCTTGACGCCGATCAGCGGTCCGGCCGCAGGGTCGAGGATGCGGTGCGGTGCGGCGGTGCGGGCGATCCGGTCGCCGAGGTAGCGTCGCGAGTTCCGGATCCCCTGCACCTGAGCGTCTTTCGCGTATGGGTTGGCCATCTGCAGATCTCGTGCCTCGATCTGGGCGCGGATCAATTCGGGCTTGAGCAGTGGCGCGTCGGTGAGTTTGTTCATCATCGCGACCAGCTCCTCGAGGGTGTCCGCCACGACGAAGTCCGCGCCGCGGCTCTTGAACGCCTCGACCGGTGCGGGCGCACCCTTGCCCAGCACCCGCTCCTTGAAGATCCCGGCCTTGTCCCGATTGGTGATGTCCGGGTTCTGCTCGGAACCGGAGAGGGCGAACTCCTTCTCGATGATCTTCTGGGTGAGGATGAACCAACTGTGGTCATAGCCGGCGATCTCCGGGGTGCTGCGCAGGTATCGCAGGGTGCCCAGGGTGTCGTAGCCGGGCAGGTACGGCGCCGGCAAGCGGCGGCCCAGCGCGTCGAACCACATCGACGACGGGCCCGGCAGGATTCGGATCGCATGCTGGGGCCAGATCGGATCCCAGTTCTGCACGCCCTCGGTGTAGTGCCACATGCGGTCACGGTTGACCAGACGGACGCCGCTGTCGGCGGCGATGTCGAGCATCCGGCCGTCGACGTAGGCCGGCACCCCGGTGATCATCGACGCCGGCGGCGTGCCCATCCGCGCCGGCCAGTAGCGCCGGACGATGTCATGATTGCCGCCGATCCCGCCGCTGGTGATGATCACGGCATCGGCGTTCAACTCGAATTCGCCTGCAATGTCACGGTTCGACGGGGCTCCGCGCGGCGCGTCGTCGGGAGCCAGCACCGCACCGCGCACCCCGCTCACCGCACCGGCGGTGAAGACCAGTTCGTCGACGCGGTGGCGGTGGTGGAACGTCACCAATCCGCGTGCCGCGGCGTCGAGCGCCGACTCGACGAACGGTTCGACCACACCCGTGCCGGTGCCCCACGCCACGTGGAACCGGGGCACCGAGTTGCCGTGCCCATCGGCGCGCAGATCGCCCCGCTCCGCCCACCCCACCGTCGGCAGGAACGTGATGCCATGGCCGTTCAGCCAGGACCGCTTCTCTCCGGCGGCCCACTCGACATAGGCGCGGGCCCACTTCAGCGCCCAGGCGTCCTCGTCGTCGAGCCGGTCGAAGCCCGCGCTGCCCCGCCAGTCGTTCCAGGCGAGTTCGAAGGAGTCCTTGACCCCCATCCGCCGCTGCTCGGGACTGTCGACGAGGAACAGGCCACCGAACGACCAGAAGGCCTGGCCGCCGAGGTTAGCGGCGTTCTCCTGGTCGACGAGCGCCACCTTCTTGCCGCGGCTGGTCAATTCGTGTGTGGCCACCAGGCCGGCCAGACCGGCCCCGATGACAATGACGTCCGCGTTCATCTTCTGCCCCGTTCTCGCTGAGTCTCCGCCGGATACGGTACCGGGGTTTTGTGCTGGAGTGATCCGGGAAAAACGGCGGCAGTGACACTTGCACACACCTGTCTTGAGCCTGCCTCGGGCGGGTCCTTCTTCTGGTGAACGTCGGTGTAGTCGGCGAAGTCCTCAGCGTCTGACGTACGGACGGTCATGGGCGTGGGGATAGCCCGATCGGCGTGCTTCAACCCACCGGTGCCGGGTACGGCGCATCGATGCCACCAACCTCAGAGCCGGTTCTTCACCGCCGCCGACAAGCGTGACCCGTCGGCCTTGCCCGCGGCGATCGCCGTGGCGGCCTTCATGACCTGACCCATCTGCTTGACCGACGGCCGCTCCCCGATCTCTTCGGCCACCTGGGCGATCGCGGTGTCGACCACGTCGGCCACCTCGGCGTCGGTCAGCGGCGTAGGCAGATACTCGTCGATGATCCGCCCCTCGGCGTGCTCCTCGGCCGCGAGTTCACCACGCCCGTTCTGGGTGTAGATCTCGGCCGCCTCGCTGCGCTTCTTCGATTCGCGTGCCAGCACTTTCAGGACGTCCTCATCGGTGAGTTCCCGCGCCTGCTTGCCGGACACCTCTTCGGTCTGAATCGCCGCCAGCAGCATGCGCAGCGTCGCGGTGCGCAGCTTGTCCCGGCTCTTCATCGCCTCGGTGAGGTCGACCCTCAGCTTCTCCTTGAGTTCCGCCATGCCGCCACACGCTACCCGCGGTCTAGACCCCGCCGCGAAGGGCAGGCGCCAAGGCACCCAACGGAATGTGCGGCTGCACCACACCGCCGGTCATCGACCAGATGTAGTGGCCCGGGGTGAAGTCGATCGGGGAGTCCCTGGCGACCGGATAGTCCGGCATGTACAGGATCAGTTCGTCCGGCGTCAGCGCCCACGCCTTGTAACCGCCGGAGAAGACCTTGTCCGGTGTCCACCGGTCCGGTGTGAACGGGTAGGTGTTGGGGTCGTGCGGCGGCGGCGCCTGATCCAGGGCGGCCTGGATGAAGGGCGCACCCAGGGACGGGATCGCGCCGGGATCGACGATGTCGGCGAGTTGAACCTGGCGGCCGCTTGCCGAATCGAAGGCGAACGTCCGGTAGGCGCTCTGGATGGCCGCACCTTCGAAACGGCCGGTGCTCTCCGAGTCGTAGGTCTCGTGGAACACCACCGTGTGGATGTTGCCGTGATGGAAGACTTCGAAGTTCGCGTCGCCCCGGCTGTTCTGGTACATGTTCGCGCCCGCGGTGCGCCAGTTGTTCATCAGCGTGATCAAGTAGTCGCTGATCGCCCCGCCGATGACCGGGTTGTCGGCCTCGGCCGGAATCGCGATGTTGATCTCACGGACCGCGTTGCGGTTCGACGGCACCGTCGCGTGGCAGTACTGACCGTTCCACTGACCGCCCATCTGATCGCACAACGGCACAGCCGATGCCCCGGCGCCCGGCGCGGTGAGCACCGAAGCCGCCGCGGCCATCGCCGCGCCGGCGAGTCCAGCCATCCGCATTGGTGTGCCCTTCTTGTGGGAGCCCGCGAGTTAGGGGAGCTCGACTTTGCTTGCGCGCCAACGACCGTCGACCTTCTCCAGCGTCATCTTCATCCGGCTGCGGTCGATGCGCGGGTCGGGAAGCTTGGTGTTGGTCACCGACTGGTCGACGAAGAGCAGCACGATGGCCTTGTTCTTCGAGGCCTCCTGAACGGCGGAGTCGACGACGACGCCGTGCGCAGTGGCCTTGTTCTCGATCAGCAGCTGACGCAACTCGACGCTGGACTGGGAGTACATGTCCTTGAACTCGCCGGTCGCGCCGTCGAGGACGTCCTTGAAGTTCTCGTCGACCTTGTTGGAATCGATGCTGGTGAGCACCTGGGCGTAGGACACCGCAGCGCGCTGGGCCTCCAGCGAGGCCTGCTTGAGCTGGTGTTGCTGCCACACCTGCCAGCCGAGGGCCCCGACACCGGCGAGCAGGACGGCGAAGGCCGCGGCGACCGTGACAGGCACCCACCGCCGGCCGGGCTTGGCCGTGGTGATCACCGGAGACTCGTCGACACCGGCGAGTTCGGACGTCTCCACGCTCGCAGATGGTTCGGAGTTCTCCTCGCCGGCCGAGGAGGTCAACTCCTCGGCGCCCGCGGCCTCCACGGTCTCGACCGTCACGTCGTCCACCTTGTCGACCGAGGTCACCTCAGCCGTGGTCTCAGCGCTTTCATCAGTCATGGCAGGCATTGTGCGGCATCTTCCTGAGTGGTCTCACTTCGGCGGTTCCATCGGCAGGGTGGGGCCGCCATACGGGGTCGGAATCGAGAACCGTCCCTCGGGCGAGGGGTCGGTCTGCTTGCCCAGGTCCGCGCCCGGCGGCGGCCCGTAGGTGTCGTCACCGGCCGGCCGCGGGGCGTTCTTGGCGCCACGGATGAGCACCGCCGGATCGTCGTGCGGGCAATAGGTGTACATGAACGGCTCCGGGTAGTCCGCCGATGCCGGTGGCTGACGGGGGGTGCCGTAGTCGCAGGTGTACCGCGGGTAGATGTCCATGTTCATCCAGAACCCGTTGTCGTGGATGATCGAGCTCAGCGAGTCGAACAACGAGCCGCGGTAAGTGGGGAACAGCGCGTTGAGCGCCGGAACCCGCACGTACATCAGCTGCGTGGTGGTGACCAGGTCGCCCAGCAACTGGCCCATGGTGTCGGAGTTGTCGGCGAAGAGGGTGTTCGTGGTGTCGAAGGTCTTCGGCGCGACCCGCATCAACTCCCGGAAGCCGCCGACCATCTTGTTGATCCCGCTGAAGGTCTGGTCGAAGTTCGCCGAAGCGACCTTCATGCCGTCCTGCTTGTCGGCCACCAGCTGCAATGTCACCCGGCTGGTGTTGAGCATCCGGGTGGTCTGCGGCGCAACACCGTCAAGGGTGGAGATCAGGAACGTGCCGCCGTCCATGATGTCGCGGATCTTGTCCGGACCCTCTTTGCTCATGCCCAGCTCTTTTTTGATGATCTCCATCTTCTGGGTGTCGATCTGCTTGAGCATGCCGTCAGCGTGGCCGAGGAGTTCACCCAGCGTCACCGGGACGTCGGTGCTGCCGCGCTTGAGGACCGAGCCGTTGGTGAGGAACGGCCCTTCGCCGTTACCGCCGTCGAAGTCGATGTACTGCTCGCCTGCCGCCGAGAGGCCGGCGACCCGGCCCTTGGTGGACTTGGACAACTCCGTCGCGGAGTTCAGCCGCACCTCGGCGTTGACGCCGTCGGGAACGATCGACAGTTTGGTGACCTTGCCGATCGGGACGCCGCGCAGGGTCACGTCCTGGTTGACCAGCAGACCGCCGGATGCCGGCAGTTCCACCGTGGCGAGGTAGGTCGACCGGAACGGGTTCCACCGCAGCGCGCCCAGCAGGAGGTAGCCCACGCCGATGACCAGGGCCATGACCAACGCGATCGCGGACAGCCACGCCTTCTTGCGATGCAGCGCCTTGACGGTGCCGACGATGCCGTCGGCGATCGGCCCGATCACGGCGTCGGCCCTGCGGCGGGTGCGGCCTCGGCCGGCGCGGGCGGCGGGGGCGGCGGCACGGGGCCCGGCGGCGGACCGGAGGGCTGGACGAACTGACCGGGCGCGGTCGGGCCGGGCGGCGGCCCGTTGACCTGCCACTGGCCCGGGTCGGTCGGGCTCGGGATCACCGGGACCTGCGGCACGTCCGGCCCTCGGCCCACGACCCGCTCCTGCAGGCGGAACAGCGTGTACTTGAACGACCCGATGATCTGGTTGAAGGTGGACCACTTCGGGCCGTGGAACCCGGAGTCACCGGCGAAGCCGATGTCGGGAATGTGGCCGAGGATCAGCCGGGAGATCTCGCCGTAGAGCGCAATCGATGTTCCCGACGTGCCCTTGATGACCATCGGCATGAGCCCGTTCAGAGCGGACAGGCTGACGTTCGGGTCGGTGGCGACGTCGTTGAACGCACCGGACACGGTGTTCAGGTCGGCGATGACGCTGCGGCCGCTGGTGTCGGTGCCGTTGAGGGACGGGAACTTGTAGAGCATGTCGGTGGTGGCGCCGGCCTGGACGGTGAGGTCGGCGATCCGGTTGGTCTGCTGCGCGAGGACGTCCGTCGCCGGGGCCGCGGCCGTCATCAGGTCGACGATCACGTGGTTCTTCTCGTCGAGCCGGCGGGACAGGCCCGACAGCGCGATGATCGAATCGGAGATCTGGTCGGTGCGCCGGTCCATGGTGTTCAGCAACTGGTTGGTGTGGTCGACCAGCCGGCCGAAGTTCTTGCCGCCGTCCTCGCCGGCCGCCTTGCCGGCCCCGTTGATGAGGTTGGTCAGGTTCTGCACCGCGCCGCCGTTCACCAGCACGGCCGCACCCGTCAGCAGGTTCTCGACGGTGGCGGCGGCCGCCGTGTGGTCGAGCCCGATGGTGTCGCCGTCCTTGAGGATCGCCCCGTTGGCGGGGGCGTTGGCGGGCGGCTTCACCGCGATGAAGACGTCACCCAGCGGTGTGGCCGAACGCAATTCGACGGTGCTGCCCTGGGGCAACTGGACACCGTTGGCGATGCGGAGTTTGGCCACGGCGGTGTAGTCCTTGGCGTCCAGGGACTCGAGCTGGCCGACGTCGGCACCCGCCAGCCGAACCTTCGCCAGGGCCGGCACGTTGAGGGCGTTCTCGAAGATCGCGGTGAGGGTGTACCCGCCCTCGTTCAGTCCGGGATGCGGCAGCGGCAGGCTGGCCAGACCGTTGGTGGCACAGCCGGCGGTGCCCAGCGACACCGCGGCGACCAGCGCTGCTGCGAAGCTCCGTCGTGCGGTCATCACTTCTGCCCCATCGCCGCAAGGCCGTCGAGAATGTAGGAGACGCCGAAGTCGGGACCGAAGTCCTGCAGAGTGCCCGTGCTGCAACCCAATTGCCGAAGGTGCAGCAGGTTGCACATCTCCTTGATCGTCTGGCTGTCGAACAGCACCTTGTCGGTGAGGATGTGGGCGCGGGCTGCCCCGTTCTCCCGGTCGATGATGTTGTAGAGGTTGTCCAGGGTCAGCGGCGCGAGATCGAGAGCCTCGGCGAGGTCGCGGGCGTGGCCGTTGGTGGTCGTCACGATGCCGCTGGTGTTGCTGACCGCGCTCTTGATGGTGTCGCGGTTCTTCTCCAGCAGATCGCTGAGTTGGCCCAGGACCACGTTGAGCTGCTTGCCGGTGGTGCCGTTGCCCAGATCCTCGTCGGCCAACACCTGGCTGAGAACCCTTACGGTGGAACCGAATTCGCGCAGGGTGCCCTCGTTCGCGGCGGCGCCGTCCATCAGCGAACTGAGGTTGTCGACCACCCGGGTGAGCTGTTCCTTCGTCTGCGCGCCGCCGTCGGCGCTGAGCTTGAGCGCTTTGGACAGCTCGCCGAGGGCGGACTTCATCCGTTCGCCGTTGCCGTCGGCGATCGAGGCACCGGAGTCGATCAGCGTGCGCAGTCCGCCGTTGCCCTTGCCGTCGCCCTGTAGCGACACGGCGAGCCGGTCGACCATGTCGAGGGTCTTGGTGAACTCCACCGGCGTCTTGGTCTTGGTCAGCGGAATGGTGGTGTGGTCGGCCATCACCGGGCCCTGACCCCGGTAGACGGGGGTGAGTTCGACGGAGCGCTCGGCCAGGATCGAGGTCTGCAGGGTCACGGCCTGGGCATCGGCCGGGATCTTGACGTTCTTGTCGACGGTGAACTCGACCTCGACATAACCGTTCTTGGGCGTCACCTTGGTGACGCTGCCGACCTTCATCCCGAGCACCTGCACGTTGTTGGTCGGGTACAGGCCCGCGCTGTTGTCGAACTGGGCGATGAGCGTGATGTTGTTCTTGCGGGCCTGCACCAGCTTCCAGCCGTAGAAGCCGGCCACCCCGATCGCCAGGGCGGCGACGATCGCCAGGATCACGAACCCCCTGCCGCGCTTCACTTGCAGTCCTTGTAGTACTCGATCATTCCGAACTGCTTGGCGCGGCCGCTGATGGCGCACATCCAGGAGTCGACCAGGAGCCCGTTCGGGAAGTTGATCTCCAGCGCGTTGCCGGTGCCGGTGGCGTTGGCCAGGCCGCGCAGGGCGATCGGCGCCGACTGCAGGATGCTGGCCAACATGTCGTCGTGCTGCTTCAGCAGTCCGGACAGGGTGTTCATGTTGCCCAGCAGCGCCTCGACCTGGGGCCGGTCGGTGACGATGGTGTCGTCGAGGACGTTGATCAGCGAGTTGAGCGCCTGGATCATGCCGTGGAAAGCCGCACGGCGCATGACGAATTCGCCGAACAGCTGCTGGCCCTGGTTGACCATCGCACCGATGCTGGTCTGCTGGCGGCGCAGGGTCGCCGTCACCATGTCCATGGTCTTGAGCATGCTGCCGAACTGATCGCGCCGGTCGGCAATCACCTTCGACAGTCTCTTGAGGTTGTCCATCGCGCGGGGGATCATCGGCGGCAGTCCCTGGACCTGCTTGGCCAGCACCTCGACGGCGTTCGCCAGCTGGTCGGTGTTGACCTCGCCGTAGTTGATCGCCACGTCCTGCAGCGCCTGCTGCAGGTCATAGGGCACCTCGGTGTGATTCATGTCGATGGTGTTGTTCGCCAGCGGTCCGCCACCGCCGGGGTGCAGCGCCAGATACCGCGAACCCAGGATCGTGGTGACCATGATGACGGCGCGGGAATCCTTGCCGAGATCGATGTTGTTCTGGATCCGCATGTCGACGGTGACGTGGTCGCCGTTGAGGTGCATGCCGGTGACGGTGCCGACCGGGATGCCGGCGACGGTGACCGGGTTCTTCGGCAGCAGTGCGGCGGCTTGAATGAAGTCGGCGCTGACCCGCTTGTAGCCCGGGCCCACCTTGGTCAGGATCACCAGCGCGGCGAGCAGGGCCGCGATCAAGGCCAACGCCACCATGCCGACGGCGGTCCGGTTCAGATCCTCCAGGACGCGCTTGCGCGGGGTCCCGCGGAACTTGCGCTCCAGTTCCGTCTCACCGGTCACCGGGTCGATCTGACCGCGTTTGATCTCAACCATTGGCCATGCTCCTGCACTTCGGCGTGTGCCACGCCTGGTTCCCGGGTGTGGCGGCGTTGACCACGATCGGCGTCACGTCGTTGAGGCCGGGCCAGAAGCCCAGGGCGTTGAGGTCGCAGGTGTAGACGTTCAGGTAGGCGCCGTCCTGGCTGACGCGGGCCAGGCCCTTGAGCATCTTGGGCAGGTTGGCGCCCATGAAGGCCAGCTGCGGCTCGATGGTCACCAGGTGCGCGGCGAAGCCGGGCTCGCGGGTGATCAGCGCCTGCAGCGCCGGGTTCACCTCGTTGGTGACCGCACCCAACGACCTGACCACCCGGGACAGCGAGCCCATCGAGGAGACGAGCTCCGGCCGTCGGGCGTTGAGGCTGACCACCATCTGCTTGGCGTTGTTGATCGTCTTGTCGAGGTTGCCGTTTTGGTTGGCCAGCGTCCCGAACAGCCGGTCCATGCCGGTGATCATGTCGCCCAGCAACTCGTCGCGGCCGGCGATGGTCTCGGTGAGCTTCCCGGACTTGTCGACCAGCGTCGCCCACGCGGTGGTGTCACCGGACAGCGCCTCGACCGCGGCCTTCGAAATCTGGTCTGCCGCTTTGGGATCGATGGTGGCGAACAGCGGTTCATACCCGTTGAGCACCACGCCGACGTCGAAGGATGGGATGGTGCGGGCGACCGGGATGACACTGCCGGCCGGCAGCTGGGTGGATTCGCCGTTCTGACCCAGGCGCAGGTCGAGGTACCGCTGGCCGACGATGTTCTGGTAGAGGATCGCCGCCTCTGTGTTGGCCATGATCTTCTGGTCGTTCTGCAGTGCGAAGTCCACCCGGGCCCGGCTGTTTCCCGGCTCGCCGCCCAGTTCGATCTTGGAGACGCGGCCGACGCGCACACCGGCCATCCGGACGTCGTCACCCTCGCGCAACCCGAACACGTCGGTGAATTCGGCTGCGTACTCGGTGGTTTCGCCGGTGACCTGTCGCTGCAGGGTGGCGTACACCAGCCAGGTCATCACCGAGGTGACGACCAGGAAGAGGGCCAGGCCGATGGCGGCTTTGCGGTTCTTCATCGTCTAAGCGTCCTGTCCCGGCGACACCGTCATCCCGCGCAGGACCGGACCCATCAGCAGCTGGGTGGCCGAGGTGGCCGGCTGGCCGGTGATGTAGGTCAGCTGGTTGCGCTCCTGCGGGCTGCCGACCGGCCCGACGTTGCCGCCGTAGGACGCGGGCGCGGCCTCGGCCGGCAGCGGCCCCACGACGGGCTGGGGCGGCGGTGCGGGAACAGGTGCGGCGGGAGGCGGCAGCGGGGGCCCCGGGACGCCTGGGTCGCCGATGTGCGGTCCGGGGTCCCCGGGCAGGTAGCCCGGGGGCCACGGGGCGACGGGAGCGACCGGGGACCGGTCCGGTTCGGTCACCGGCCGGGGGTTGTTACCGAAGGCCGGGTTGGCGGTGCCGGGTACCGGGGGCGCCGGGCTCATCGGCGGACCGTTCGTGCCGAGGATGCCGGTACCGATGCCCAGGGACAGCGGCGGGTTCGGGTCGACCAGGTTCGGGCCGTTGGGCAGGATGTACGGCGGCCCGACGGCCACCAGGTTTCCGCTCGGCCCGACGACGGTGCCGGGTGGCGGCATCAGGTCCTTGGGCGGCTGATAGTTCTCCGGCATCAGCACTTCCGGCAGATCGGGGCGAACCGCGATCAGCGGTGCGGTGAAGCAGCTCGGCCCCTTCAGCTCGCCGTAGGCCGGGCAGTCGGCTCGGGTGTAGGAGTAGGTCGGGGCCAGCGCCAGGTTGCCGCGCAGGTTGAAGACGTCCATGCCCTGCCGCCAGCCCTGACGGAACTTGTCGGAGAAGACCTTCATCTTCTCGAAGCCGGGCACCCAGTTGTTGGACGTCTGGGCCAGCACACCGAGCACCGGGGTCAGCTGCTTGCCGATGGTGATCATCCGGTCGGTCTGGTTGGCGAACGCGGTGTGCGTCATGCCCAGGGTGGTCGCCCCGCCACTGAGCATGTTCTCCAGCTGCGCGCGCTGCTCGACGAGCACCTGCATGGGCACCACGGCCTGATGCAGCGCGTCCAGAAGTTCCGGGGCGGTCTGCTGCAGACCCTGCGCGGCGGTGACCAGGGCGCTGAGCATCGACGGGCTCGACGGGTCGGGGGCCACCGTCGCGTTCAGCTGGTTGACCAGATCGTCGAGCTGGGCGCCGGTCTTCAGCAGCTGCGGGCGACGGTCATGCGTGGCGGCGTTGACGGCGGCCAGGATGCCCAGGGTGCTGTCGTTGCGGTCGCGGCCGGTGGCGTAGAGGATGTCGCGCAGCTTGCTGATGGTGGTCTGGAAAAGCACCGTGGGCAGGTTGGTGTCCTCTTTGATCACGTCGCCACCCTGGATGGCCGGCGCGTCACCGTTGTCGACGAGTTCGACGCTGGACACCGCGAAAACGTTGCTCGGCACCACGCGCGCGGTCACGGTCCGCGGGATGTCCTTGGCGTACTCGCCCTGCAGGTCGATGTCGACGAAGTTGGGCTTGCCGAATGCGGCGGGCGTCACCGTGGTGGTCGAACCGACCAGCAGCCCGTGGTAGCGGACGTCGGAGCGGGACGGCAGGCCGTCGCCGACGTTCTTCATGGCGGCGGTGACGCGCGTGTAGTTCTCCAGCCTGCCCTGGGACTTGAACACCAGCAGGGTGGCGACAACGACGGAGGCGACGATCATCAAGACACCGGCGATCAGCAGCCGCCGGTTACTCGGGCCGCGACCACTGATGTCGAAGACTTTGGCCATCAGCCACCGAACCTTGCGCCGGAATCCAGGCTGAACATCGCCATGGTGAGCAGCATGTTCACGACGACCACCACCACGATGGCCGCGCGCATCGCATGGCCGGCGGCGACGCCGACGCCTTCGGGGCCACCGCTGGCGTAGTAGCCGTAATAGCACTGCAGCACCGCGGCGATGGCGACGAAGATGACGCACTTGATGACGGAGAAGAAGATCTCCTTGCCCGACAGCATCAGGCCGAAGTAGTGCATGTAGCCGCCCATCGAGCCGCCGCTGATGAGCGAGACGATCACCTGTGTGCTCAGGTAGCTGACCCCGAGGCAAAGGATGTAGAGCGGGACGATGGCGATCACCGAGGCCATCAGCCGGGTGGTCACCATGTAGGGGATCGAACGGATCGCCATGACCTCGGTGGCGTCGATCTCCTCGGAGATCCGCATGGCGCCCAGCTGGGCGGTGAACCGGCAGCCGCTCTGGGTGGAGAAGGCCAGCGCACAGGCGATCGGAGCCAGTTCGCGGGTGTTCACCAGCGAGGAGATGATGCCGACGGCGGGCCCCAGGCCGAGCAGCTGGAGAAAGTTGTAGCCCTCGATGCCGACCATGACACCGACGACGATGCCGAGCACCAGCGCCACGCCCGCGGTGCCGCCGCCGACCACCAGCGACCCGTTGCCCCACGCCACATCGGAGAGCAGCCGGGTGAACTCCTTGCGGTAGCTCCGCAGGACCAGCGGAATGCCGGCGATGGCACGCCCGGCGAAGTCGACCACGTGGCCCAGCTGCATGACGGGGCCACTGAATTTGGAGCCCAGCCGCTGCAGTGGCTGAAAGATCGGCGGGGTGGCCTTGGCAACGGTCATCTCGTCTACAGCCCCGTCTTCGGGAAGAGGATCAGGTACATCTGGCTGATCGCGACGTTGGAGATCATCAGCAGCAGAATGGATTCCACCACCGAGGAGTTCACGGCATTGGCGACGCCGATCGAGCCGCCGCTGGTGCTCAAGCCTTTCTGGCAGGCGACGACGCCGACGATCGCCCCGTAGACCACCGCTTTGACCATCGCGAGCTTCATGTCGTCGGTGGTGGTGAACGACGCGAAGGTGGCCACGAAGCTGCCCGGCGCACCGTGCTGGAAGTAGACGTTGAACAGATAGCTCGCCAGGAAGCCGGTGAAGCACACCAGGCCGGTCAACGCGATTGAGACCAGGATCGCCGCGACGAACCGGGGGACCACCAGCCGCTGGACCACCGAGATGCCGAGGACCTCCAGGGCGTCGATCTCATCACGGATCTTGCGGGAGCCCAGGTCCGCGGTGATCGCCGAGCCGACGGCCGCGGCCATGATGATGGCCGCCACGAGCGAGGCCGCCTGCCGGATCACCGCCAGGCCGCTGGCCGCGCCGGCCATCGAGGTGGCGCCGACCTGACCGGCGAGCAGTGCGAACTGCACCGAGAGCGTCACGCCGATCGGCAGGGCCACCATGATGGTGGGCGCCACCGAGGTGCCGGCCATGAATGCCGCCTGCCGGACGAACTCGCCCCACTGGAACTTGCCGGTGAAGATGTCGATGAACAACGTCTGGATGGTGCGCAGCGCGAGGATCGCCTGGTTGCCGCCGGTGGCAATGGCGGCCGAAGGGTGGCGTTTGACGTATCCGGCGACCCAGTCGTCGATCTCCCTGACGCCGTCGTGCTTGCGGCGGCCGGCTTCCGATGTCGTCATCCGGTGGTCACACCCCCCTCTCTCTTGTGATCCGGGGCACAGAGTCTTGCAAACACTAGGGGTGGTGGGGGGTGCCCGCAAGCGCTTTCACGCTTTTGCCAGGAACGGGCGAAACCGTTGTTTATGAGGTCAGCAGACGACGCGCCGCTGTCGCAGGGCACCGTTCAGCGACACCCTCCGGATGGCGTATTGTCTAGAGTTTTTCCAGCGCATCGAGCTCACGCGCTGATCCAGTTCCCGTGGAATCCGTAGGGGACTCGCCGCGGCAGCCGGATCCGCGCCACCGGTTGGCCGCCGAAGTCGGCGGCGTCGAGAATCACCAGATCGCTGCCGTTGCGCGACGCGTCGTAGACGTAGGTCAGATACCAGCCGCTGCTCTCGTCGGCCGGCCCGTCCGGGGCGGGCACGAAGACGGCCTCGCCCGGTCCACCGGCGCCCGAATCGGCGAAGCGGTGCTCCACGGCAGCGCCGGAGTTCAGGTCGTAGCGAACCAGCGCCGCGTCGGTGACCGCGACCGTGTAACGCGCCGGCAGGCCGGCCAGCCGGTCGTCGATGCGCGGAAACTCCACCGGGCGGTCGTCGAGCCGGCGCTCGGCCACGGTCCCGTCCGCCAGGTTCAGTCTCCACTCCCAGAGCGCGGCGCTGGCGCCGAACCCGCCGTTCTCGCGCCACAGTTCTGGGTACCGAACCGCCTGCAGCACAATGGAATTGCCGTCGACAAAGGCGTTGGCGACGTGGAACACGTAGCAGGGGTCGATCTCGAACCAGCGGATCTCACCGAAGGGATCGTCGCGGCGAAGCACACCCAGGCGGGCGCCGTAGTCGTCGTCCCAGCGGTAAGGCATGTCACCGGGGCGGTTGATGGCGATGTCGAGATTGAAGACGATCGGCAGGTCCATGAAGACGATGTGCTCTGAGGTCATCGCGAAGTCGTGCATCATCGTCAGCGCGGGCACCTCCACCGGCCTGTTCACCGTGAGGTTCCCGTCCGCGTCGGCGCGGTGATAGGTGACGTGCGGCTGGAAGAGGTTGCCGTAGCCGAAGAAGTGCAACTCCCCGGTGGTCGGACAGATCTTCGGATGCGCGGTCATCGCGTCGTTGAGCCGGCCGTCGAAGTCGTAGCAGCCGACGGTCTCCAGGTCGTTGGTGATCTGGTAGGGAAGCGAAGATTCCACCAGCGCAAGGGTTTTCCCGGCGTGGCTGATCAGGTGGGTGTTGGCCACCGAGGAGCGCAGGTTGCGGGTGCCGTCGGCGTTGTACAACGGGAACGGCTTCTCGAAGCTCTCGGTCCGCACCCAGCGGTTGCGATACCACTTCGCGGCGCCGCCCTCGATACGGACGCCGTGGATCATCCCGTCGCCGGCGAACCAGTGGGCGGTGGGCTGCCGCGGATTGGCGCCGTTACGCAGGTACCAGCCGTCGAGTTCGGCCGGAATGCTGCCGTCCACCTCCAGGTGGTACTCGGTCAGTTCGTCTTCGACCGGGGCGTAGTTGCCCAGGAGATGGAACGGACGGGCGTCGGGCAGATTGCCCACCTCGGCGGTGTCGGTCATGGGCCCTGCTTACACGTCGCGCCGGCTACACGTCCACCCAGTCCAGCGTCCGCTCGACGGCCTTGCGCCAGCCGGCGTAACCCTTGGTGCGCTGCTCGTCGGTCCACTGCGGCTTCCAGCGGCGGCTTTCGTGCCAGTTGGCCCGCAGGTCCTCGGGGTCGGACCAGTAGCCGACAGCCAACCCGGCGGCATAAGCCGCACCCAGTGCGGTCGTCTCGGGCACCTGGGGGCGCACCACGTCCACCCCGAGCACATCGGCCTGGATCTGCATGCACAGTTCGTTCAGGGTCACGCCGCCGTCGACCTTGAGAACCTCCAGGCGCACCCCGGAATCGGCGGCCATCGCGTCGACCACGTCACGGCTCTGGTAGCAGATCGCCTCGAGCGTGGCCCGCGCGATGTGGGCGTTGGAATTGAACCGGGACAGCCCGACGATGGCGCCGCGGGCATCCGAGCGCCAGTACGGGGCGAACAGGCCCGAGAACGCCGGCACGAAGTAGATGCCGCCGTTGTCCTCGACCTGGGCCGCCAGGTGTTCGCTGTCCGCCGCGCCGCTGATGATGCCGAGCTGATCGCGCAGCCACTGCACCGCCGAACCCGTCACCGCGATCGAACCCTCAAGGGCGTAAACGGGTTTCGCGTCGCCGAACTGATAGCAGACGGTGGTCAGCAGCCCGTTCTGGCTGCGGACGATCTTCTCTCCTGTGTTGAGCAGCAGGAAGTTTCCGGTTCCGTAGGTGTTCTTGGCCTCCCCGGGCTTGAGGCACACCTGACCCACCATGGCGGCCTGCTGGTCACCCAGGCTCGCGGTCACCGGGACCTCGCCGAGCATGGGGCCGTCCTTGAGCGTCAAACCGTAGGGCTGCGGGGAGGACGACGGCCGGATCGCCGGCAGCATGGCGCGCGGAATCCCGAAGAAGGACAACAGTTCGTCGTCCCAGTCGAGGGTCTCCAGGTTCATCAGCATGGTGCGGCTGGCGTTGGTGGGGTCGGTGATGTGCACCCCGCCGTGCGGTCCGCCGGTCATGTTCCACAGCACCCAGACGTCGGGGGTGCCGAACAGCGCCTCGCCGGCTTCGGCATCCTCACGCAGTCCGGGAACGTTCTCCAGCAGCCACTGCAACTTGCCGCCGGAGAAGTAGGTCGCCGGCGGCAGGCCCGCCTTGCGCCGGATGACGTCGCCGCGGCCGTCGCGGTCCAGCGCGGCGGCGATCTGGTCGGTCCGGGTGTCCTGCCAGACGATCGCGTTGTGGTAGGGCTGCCCGGTCTTGCGGTGCCACACGATGGTCGTCTCGCGCTGGTTGGTGATGCCCAGCGCGGCGATGTCGGAGGCGGTCAGGCCGGTGTTGTTCAGCGCCGACGTCACCACGGTCTGGGTGGTTCCCCAGATCTCCGTCGGGTTGTGCTCGACCCACCCGGCCCTCGGCAGGATCTGGGCGTGCTCGAGTTGATGACGGCCGACCTCCAGGCCGTTGTGATCGAAGATCATGCAGCGGGTACTAGTGGTGCCCTGGTCAATGGAAGCGACGAAGTCGGCCACGGTGCTCCTTGATGCCGGTCAGGGGTGCGAACTGTGCTGGGAGTCTGCCACCGTCCATGCTGGTGTACATGGGCTCTGTGAATTCTGCTTCCGACGTCTCCCTGGCGGCCATGCCGCGCGGCGGTCCGGGCGCCTCATGCCTGGACCGGCTGCTGCAGACCGATCGGCTCGAGTATCTCGATCGCGATGACGTCGACCCCGCGATCAAGTCGAGCGTGATCGCGGCACTCAATCGGGCCGGGGAGTTGTTCGGCGACCATGATCGCAACGCCCGCTTGGTGCTCGACGAGGTCGCCGACGTGGCCGATCCGCGGATCCTCGAGCTCGGCGCCGGGCACGGCGCGTTGTCCCGCCGGCTGCTCGCCGAGCACCCCTCGGCGCGGATCACGGTGTCCGACATCAGCCCCGAGTCGGTCGCGGCACTGGCGGCGTCGGACCTCGGCCGCAATCCGCGTGCAGAGGTGCGGACCGTCGACGCCACCGCCATCGACGCGCCCGATGGATCGTTCGACCTGGCGGTGTTCGCGCTGTCGTTCCATCACCTGCCGCCCCCGCAGGCGGTCCGGGTGCTCACCGAGGCGACGCGGGTGGCGGACCGTTTCGTCATCGTCGATCTGGCCCGGCCACCCGCGCCGCTGCACCTCATCAGGCTGGCCACCATGGTGCCGCTGGTGCCGCTGTGGCCCTTCGCCCACGACGGGCTGATCAGTTCGCTTCGCACCTACAGTCCCTCGGCGTTCCGGGAACTCGCCCGGCACGCCGGAGTCGACGTCGACGTGCGGCGCGCCGGGTTCGGCCCGCAGGTGGTGATCGCCCGCCGGCGGCGCTGACATCCGCCGTTTGCTTGCAGCGAGGCTGCCGAGCGGGTTGCATCGTCATCGTGGGTGAAGAGGTCCAGCACGCCAGCTACAGCCGCGCGCACCGCCAGCAATACCGGCAGAAGGTTCTCGCGTGCCTCGACGTCTTCGAGACGATGCTGGCGGAGTCGAATTTCGAATTCGATCATCCGCTGACCGGCATGGAGATCGAGTGCAACCTCGTCAACTCCGACTATCAGCCTGCGATGTCCAATCAGGAAGTCCTGGCCGCCATCGCCGATCCGGCGTACCAAACCGAATTGGGCGCCTACAACATCGAATTCAACGTCCCGCCGCGTCCGCTGCCCGGACGGACCGCGCTGGAACTGGAGCGCGAAGTGCGCGCCAGCCTCAACGCGGCGGAGATCAAGGCGAGCACCGACGGCGCGCACATCGTCATGATCGGCATCCTGCCCACGCTCATGCCCGAGCACCTGGCGGGCAGCTGGATGAGCCCGTCGATGCGGTATCAGGCGCTCAACGACTCCATCTTCACCGCTCGCGGCGAGGACATCCTCATCGACATCACCGGCGCCGAACGGCTCAGCGTCCACGCGGAATCCATTGCGCCGGAATCGGCCTGCACCAGCATGCAGTTGCACCTGCAGGTCTCCCCGGCCGACTTCGCCAACAACTGGAACGCCGCCCAGGTGATCGCCGCGCCGCAGCTGGCGCTCGGTGCCAACTCGCCGTACTTCTTCGGCCACCAGCTGTGGGCCGAGACCCGCATCGAGTTGTTCGCACAGGCCACCGACACCCGGCCCGAGGAGCTGAAGTCACAGGGCGTGCGGCCGCGAGTGTGGTTCGGGGAGCGCTGGATCACGTCGATCTTCGACCTCTTCGAGGAGAACGTCCGCTACTTCCCGACACTGCTGCCCGAGATCTCGGAGGAGGATCCCGCGGCCGAACTCGCCGCCGGCCGCACCCCGCGGTTGTCCGAGCTGCGCCTGCACAACGGCACCGTCTACCGGTGGAACCGGCCGGTATACGACGTCGTCAAGGGCCGTCCGCACGTCCGGGTCGAGAACCGGGTGCTACCGGCCGGGCCGACGGTGGTCGACATGATGGCCAATGCGGCGTTCTACTACGGGCTGCTGCGCACCATCTCCGAGGAGGACCGACCCCTGTGGACGAAGATGAGTTTCGCTGCGGCACATGACAATTTCGTCGAGGCCGCCCGCCGGGGAATGGGCGCCACCCTGTACTGGCCGGGCATCGGCCAGGTGACTCCCGACGAATTGGTGCTGCGGTATCTGCTGCCGATGGCCGACGAGGGCCTGCGCCGCTGGAAGGTGGCCGCCGACGTGCGGGACCGCTACCTCGGCGTCATCGAGGGACGCGCCAAGACGGGTCGCAACGGTGCGGTGTGGCAGGTCGCCACGGTGGACAGACTGGAGGCACGCGGGCTGGACCGCCCGAAGGCGCTGGCCGAAATGCTGCGCAACTATTGCGATCTCATGCACAGCAACGAGCCGGTGCACACCTGGGATTAGTCGGACAATCGGACCCAGCCCGATGACGATGCGGAGCACAGCGACGAGGAGGAGTCGGGCAATCGGGCCCAGCCCGATGACGATGCGGAGCACAGCGACGAGGAGGAGTCGGGCAATCGGGCCCAGCCCGATGACGATGCGGAGCGCAGCGACGAGGAGGAGTCGGGCAATCGAACCCAGTCACCCGCCTGCAGGTACGTTGGTCGGTATGGCCTCCGACATCATGGACTGGGACGACGCCTACCGGCAGGAGGCCGGACTCGACGGCCCGCCGCCCTGGAACATCGGCGAACCGCAGCCGGAACTCGTCGCCCTGTTGAGCACGGCTCAGGGCGACGTGCTCGACGCCGGGTGCGGCCACGCCGAGTTGGCCCTGGCCGTGGCCGAACGGGGACACACCGTGGTTGGCATCGATCTCGCGCCGACGGCGGTGGCCGCCGCGAGTGCGGCAGCCGCGGAGCGTGGCCTGGATAACGCCACCTTCGTCTGCGACGACATCACCTCGTTCACCGGCTATGACGGCCGGTTCGGGACGATCTTCGACAGCACGCTGTTCCACTCACTGCCCGTCGAGGGCCGCGAAGGCTATCTGACATCGATCCACCGCGCCGCTGCGCCGGGAGCGCGCTACCACGTGCTGGTGTTCGCCGTAGGCGCCTTCCCGCCTGACCTGGAGACAAAACCGCATGAGGTGTCCGAGCCGGAACTGCGCGAGGCCGTCGGCCGGCACTTCACCATCGACGAGGTGCGGCCGGCGTGGATCCACGTCAACACCCCCGACGGCATGCCCGTGGCACCGGGTGCGCCCCGCGACGACAAGGGCCGGCCGATGATGGCCGCCTACCTGCTCAGCGCGCACAAGGACGGCTGAACCGCCGCGCGCGCTGCGTTTTTCAGGCTCAGAGCACCTTGGTCAGGATCGTGGACTCCACGTTCCCACGGGTGGCCTTGGAGTACGGGCACACCTGGTTGGCCTTCTGCATCAGATCCTCGGCCTGGGCCTGCTCGAGGCCGGGCAGGTAACCGATGATCTCCGTCGTGAGCCCGTAGCTGGTCTCGTGCTTGCCGATGCCGACCCGGACGGTGACGCCGGTGGCGTCGTCGAGCTGCACGCCGCTGCTCTTGGCCACCAGGCGCAGCGCCCCCAGGAAGCAGGCGGCGTAGCCGGCGGAGAACAGCAGTTCGGGATTGACCCCCTCACCGCTGCCGCCCATCTCCTTCGGTGGGCGGGTGTCGAGGTCGAGTCTTCCGTCCGAGGACTTCACGTGGCCGTCACGGCCACCTCCGGTGGCGGTTGATTCTGCGGTGTAGATGGCGTCGATGCTCATGGTTCGATCATGCCCCCTGCACCTGGCGTCTCACACCACCTGCACTACTGAACCTTGTAGATCCAGATCGAGTTCGACGTCAGCTCACCCTGGTCGGTCCAGCGGTACTTGCGCGCCAATCCCTGCCCGTCGTAGTTCTTGACGAAGTCGAGCAGCGCCGGGCGGGTGACGGCGCCGGAGTCGACTCCCCTGAGCAGAATCGTTGCGGCGTCGTAGGCCTCGACGCTGTAGGTTCCGGGAGCCTGCCCGAACTCCTCGGCGTAGGTGGCGGCGAAGCTGCCGACCGCGGGCCCGCACGGGCAGGAGATGATGGCGTTCTTGGCGCTCTGGCCACCGGCCTGGACGAACTGAGGGTCCTTCAGTCCGTCGGGACCGACGAACAACCCGGTGTACCCGGCATCCCGTAGCTGACTCACCAGCAGCGCACCTTCGGTGTAATAGGCCGCGTAGACGACCGCGTCCGGCGACGTGCCCATGATCTGGGCTACGGCATCGGAGAAGTCCTTGTCGCCCTTCTTGATCGAGAGGGTGCAGCCCGGCACGACGATCGGTCCCAGGGTATCGACGACAGCACGGACCTGGCCCCGGCCCGCGTCGGTGCCGTCGTCGACCACGCAGGCCTTCTTCACGCCGAGAGTATTCTTGATGTAATTCGCCAGGGAAGGGCTCTGCACGCTGTCATTGGGGAGCCCCCGGAAGAACGTCGCCCAACCGCGTTGGGAGAGATCACTATTGGTCGCCGACGGAGTGATCGCGACCAGGCCGGCCTGATTGAAGATGGTTCCAGTCGCCTTGGTCTCGCCCGACCACGTCGGGCCGATCAGACCGACGATCGATGAGTCGTCGACGATCTGCGGGGCGATCGCCGCCGCCTTCTGCGGCTCGCCCCCGGTGTCGAATGCCCGTAACTTGACCTGGCAGCCGGGGTTTGCGGCGTTGTGCTGTTCGACAGCCAGTTGCGCGCCGTTCTCGACGTTACGACCGAACGGGGCGTCGGGGCCACTGAATGGCCCGGCGATGGCGAGTGAGACCGGCGGGCAGGTCGCATTACCGTCTCCGCGCGGATCGGCGGGAACGCCCGCACTTGCCTGCTTGACTTCAACGCCGTTCTGGTCGACCGGCGCCAGGGCAACGATCTTCAGATCGCCCGCCTCTTTCGCCTTCGCCCCTTCCGGTTGCGACTGGGAACAACCTGCCAGCGCCAGCACTGCGGCCGCGGCGGCGAGCAGAATTCGGTGCGGGTGAGCTGCCACGCGTCTCTCCTCTCGCCGGGTGCGTTCGCAGAGACACTACTGCGAGGCGGCCGCGGCGAACCCGAGTCGGCGATTCGGGCTGCACCGCCGCCGCGGGCACGCTATGAATCAGGCATGCCAACACCCGGAGTCAATCTCACCGCGCGCGAAGCCCAGCTGATCGAGGAGACCAAACCCGCCGCGATGGCCCACCTGGATGCCGACCAGTTGATCGAGTTGCACACCCGGGTGCGCCGGGCCCGCGACAAATACGTCGGCCTCTACCGCCGCCGCGGCGCGGCCAAGGTTCGCGCCAAGGGCGCGCGCGGGGTGGCCGCCGAGGCCAACGAGCGCGGCTGGGCCAAAGCCGAGGTCTTCGAGGAGGCCCTGGCCCGGGTGAGCCGGCAGCTGGCCGCCGCCGCGCAACGCAACGCCCGTGACCTCAAGCAGGAGCGACTGGCCCAGGCGCGCAAGGAAACACCCGTCGCCGCCTCCGGCCGCACCCCGGCCACGACCACGACGCGCGGCCAGGCCGCACAGCCCCGCAAGACACCCGCACGGGTGAAGTTCGAGGCGTCGACGAAGGCGGCCGGCGCCCGGTGGCAGGCCAAGCGCGACAGCCGCTGAGTCAGCGCGGCATTGGCGCCGCCGTCTATCAAAACGGTATGCACTTCGCGAATCATGGTTCGCTCTTCGCTAGCCTGAGGTGACCGCTCACCAACAGCGAGAGGAGTGGGGCGTTGAGCAGAGTCCTCCTGACGTCAGTCGCCGGCGTGGTGGCCGTCATTGTCGCTGCCGGCACGGCGTCCGCCGACCCGCCTCGGTGCGGTGAACGCGGTGGGGCTCACATCTGTCAGAAGCCGGGCCACGTGTCCTTGCATTCCGAACCGCCGACCTACGGTGGCATGCCCTCGGCGCGCGGACTGTTCGATCCCAGTTGGATGCCGGGATTCGGCCGGCTTGCCGGAGTGAGTCCCCCGTCCCGCTGACCGGTCCGCTCAGCCCGCGAGCAACTCGGCGATCTGAATGGTGTTGAGGGCAGCTCCCTTTCGCAGATTGTCCCCGGAGACGAACAGCGCCAGGCCGCGGCCGTCCGGCACCCCGGGATCCTGACGGATCCGGCCCACCAACGAGTCGTCCCCGCCGGCCGCGTCCAACGGAGTGGGCACGTCCACCAGCGTGACACCGGGTGCGACGGCCAGCAGTTCGCGAGCCTGCGCCGGCGAGAGCGGCCGGGCGAACTCGGCGTTGATCGACAGCGAGTGCCCGGTGAAGACCGGCACCCGCACGCAGGTGCCGCTGACCGCCAGGTCCGGGATACCCAGGATCTTGCGGCTCTCGTTGCGCAGCTTCTGATCCTCGTCGGTCTCCCCCGACCCGTCGTCGACCAGCGACCCCGCCAGCGGGATGACGTTGAATCCGATCGGTGCCACGTACTTGCTCGGCGCCGGGAACTCCAGCGAGCCACCGTCGTGCACGAGGCTCTCGATACCGTGGATGACCGCGCGGGCCTGGGTGGCCAGTTCCTCCACACCGGCGATCCCACTGCCCGAGACCGCCTGGTAGGTCGAGGCGATCATCCGCACCAGGCCCGCCTCGTCGTGCAGCGGTTTGAGCACCGGCATGGCCGCCATCGTTGTGCAGTTCGGGTTGGCGATGATGCCCTTGGGCAACGCCTTACCGCGGACGTCGCGGTCGAAATTCACCTCGCTGACCACCAGCGGAACGTCCGGGTCCTTGCGCCAGGCCGACGAGTTGTCGATCACGGTGACACCGGCGGCGGCGAACCGCGGGGCCTGGACCCGCGACATCGTCGCACCGGCGGAGAACAGCGCGATGTCCAGCCCGGTCGGGTCCGCGGTCTCGGCGTCCTCCACCTCGATCTCCTGGCCGCGGAAGCTCAGTTTCTTGCCCGCCGAACGGGAGGACGCGAAGAATCGCACGCTGGTGGCCGGAAATGTGCGCTCTTCCAACAGTTTTCGCATGACGATGCCCACCTGGCCGGTGGCGCCGACGACTCCGATGGCGACCATGACTAGCGCCCCGTCCCCGCGTAGACGACGGCCTCTTCGTCGCCGCCGAGGCCGAACGCCTCGTGCAGCGCGGAGACGGCCTTGTCGAGCTCGGAGTCCTTGATCAGCACCGAGATCCGGATCTCGGAGGTCGAGATGAGGTCGATGTTGATGCCGACGCGGGCCAGCGCCTCGCAGAAGGTGGCCGTCACGCCCGGATGGCTGCGCATACCCGCACCGACCAGCGACACCTTGCCGATGTGGTCGTCGTAGAGCACGTTGGTGAAACCGATCTCACCCTGCAGCGCGGTCAGCTTCTCCACCGCGGTCGGCGCGGAGTCCCGAGAGCAGGTGAAGGTGATGTCGGTCTTGCCGTCCTCCACCTTGGAGATGTTCTGCAGCACCATGTCGATGTTCACGTCGGCGTCGGCGACGGCGCGAAAGACCTTGGCGGCGTAGCCCGGAACATCGGGCACGCCGACGACGGTGACCTTCGACTCGCTGCGGTCGTGGGCAACTCCGGTCAGGATGGCGTCTTCCATGGGCGTGTCCTCAATTGATCCGGTGACGATCGTGCCGGGCTTGTCGGAGTACGACGAACGGACATGAATCGGAACGTGGTAGCGGCGGGCGTATTCCACACAGCGCAGCATCAGCACCTTCGCGCCGCACGCCGCCATCTCGAGCATCTCCTCGAACGTGACGGTGTCCAGCCGCCGCGCATTCGGCACGATGCGCGGGTCGGCGGTGAAGATCCCGTCGACGTCGGTGTAGATCTCGCAGACGTCGGCCTTCAGCGCGGCGGCAAGGGCGACGGCGGTGGTGTCCGACCCGCCGCGGCCGAGCGTGGTGACGTCCTTGCTGTCCTGGCTCACGCCCTGGAAGCCCGCGACGAGAACAATCTGGCCCTCATCCAGTGCGGCCCGCAGCCGCCCCGGTGTGACGTCGATGATCTTGGCGTTGCCATGGGTTCCGGTGGTGATGACGCCGGCCTGCGACCCGGTGAACGAGCGGGCGTTCGCGCCGAGGGATTCGATGGCCATGGCGACCAGGGCGTTGGAGATCCGCTCGCCGGCGGTCAGCAGCATGTCGAGTTCGCGGGGCGGCGGGGCCGGGCAGACCTGGCTGGCGAGGTCGAGCAGTTCGTCGGTGGTGTCACCCATCGCCGAGACCACCACGACGACGTCGTTGCCGGCCTTCTTGGTCTCGACGATGCGCTCGGCGACCCGGCGGATCCGTTCGGCGTCGGCCACCGATGATCCGCCGTACTTCTGCACGACGAGCGCCACTGTCCCACCTTCCGGGGTTTGGGTTGCCTTCAAGGATAAGGGTCGGGGAGTAACGTCCGGACGATGCCTGACCAGCCCGCCGACCGGCTCGCCCAGACCAGTGTCCCGATCCATCCACCGATCGCCCACCGCTGGAGCCCCCGGGCCTTCGATCCGCAGGCGCAGGTGAGCGCCCAGGAAATCACCGCGCTGCTGGAGGCCGCACGGTGGGCCGCGACCTGGGGCGGTCGCCAGCCCGTGCGGTTCTTCGTGGGTCGGCGCGGTGAGCCGACATATGCAACGCTCTCCGGCCTGCTCAACCGCGGCAACGCCTACGCCACCCACGCAGGCGCGTTGATCCTGGTCTGCGCGGACGAGGGCGACGACCAGAACACCGCGCTGTACAGCGCCGTCGACGCCGGTGCGGCCGAGGCGAATCTGATCACCGAGGCGGTGTCGCGCGGCCTGATCTGCCATCCGATGGCCGGCTTCGACGTCGACGGTGCCCGGGCGGCATTTTCGATCCCTGAGCAAGTCCGCCCGCTGATGGTGATCGCCATCGGCGACCTGGCCGACTACACGACCGCCGCCCCCGAGATCGCCGAACGGGACCACAAGCCGCGCACCCGCCGCCCGCTGGAAGAAATCGCGTTCAGCGGCACCTGGGGACGGGCCTGGACAGGCTGATCACAGGGCCTCTACGTCACGGGAAGGCCGTCGCGCCGCGGCGAATCCGCCGCCGCACCACCCGACTGAGCGGTATCGACGAGAACCCAGGTGGCCTGATCCGGGGTGATCGGCGGAGCGTGATCACGCCCCCGCGGCCGGTCGATCGGGGTGGGGCACCGCAGTCGGCGACTATGTCCTGGGGAGACAACGGGAGTACAGTGAGGAACGTGCAGCGGGTGCTCCTTCTCGGACGCCGCGGCGGGGCCTAGTCCAGACCGGCTTCCCGTCGCGGGTGTTTCGCGATGCGCCGGTCTGAAGTCCCCTTCAATCTCCCGGAGCGAACATCGTGAACACCCATTCGTCAGAGACGTCGGTCGACGCCTACGTATCGGCCCGCACCATCAAGACCCCCGACGGTGGCCGCTGGGCCGGTCAGCCGTCGTGGAACACCCAGCGCAACTCCGCCATGCCGGTGAACCGCTACCGGCCCTTCGCCCTCGAGGTGGAGCACATCACGCTGCCGGATCGCACCTGGCCGGACAGGGTGATCGAGCACGCCCCCGGCTGGTGCGCGGTGGACCTGCGCGACGGCAACCAGGCCCTGATCGACCCGATGAGCCCGGCCCGCAAGCGCCGCATGTTCGAGCTGCTGGTGCGGATGGGTTACAAGGAGATCGAGGTCGGCTTCCCGTCGGCCAGCCAGACCGATTTCGACTTCGTCCGCGAGATCATCGAGCAGGGCGCCATTCCCGACGACGTCACCATCCAGGTGCTGACCCAGTGCCGCGACGAACTGATCGAGCGGACCTTCCAGGCCTGCCACGGCGCCCCCAACGTCATCGTGCACTTCTACAACTCGACCTCGATCCTGCAGCGGCGCGTGGTGTTCCGCGCCAACCGCGACGAGGTCAAGGAGATCGCCGTCCACGGCGCGCGAAAGTGCTTGGAGCAACAGGCGAAACACCCCGGCACGCGGTGGCGTTACGAGTACTCCCCGGAGTCCTACACCGGCACCGAACTGGTCTACGCCAAGGAGGTGTGCGATGCCGTCGCCGACGTCCTCCAGCCCACCCCGGACTGGCCGCTGATCGTCAACCTGCCGGCCACCGTGGAGATGGCGACGCCCAACGTCTATGCCGACTCCATCGAGTGGATGAGCCGCAACCTGAACCGGCGCGAATCGATCATCCTGAGCCTGCATCCGCACAACGACCGCGGAACCGCAGTCGCCGCAGCCGAATTGGGCTACCAGGCCGGCGCCGACCGCATCGAGGGCTGCCTGTTCGGCAACGGTGAGCGCACCGGCAACGTCTGCCTGGTGACGCTGGGACTGAACCTGTTCTCCCGCGGCGTGGACCCGCAGATCGACTTCTCCAACATCGACGAGATCCGCCGCACCGTCGAGCACTGCAACCAGCTGCCCGTGCACGAGCGCCACCCCTACGGCGGCGACCTGGTGTACACGGCGTTCTCCGGCAGCCACCAGGACGCGATCAACAAGGGCCTGGACGCCATGAAGATCGCCGCCGACGAGGCCGACGCCGACGTCGAGGACATCCTGTGGCAGGTGCCGTACCTGCCGATCGACCCGAAGGACGTCGGCCGCACCTACGAGGCCGTGATCCGGGTGAACTCGCAGTCCGGCAAGGGCGGGGTGGCCTACATCATGAAGGCCGACCACGGCCTGGTGCTGCCGCGCCGCCTGCAGATCGAGTTCAGCCAGGTGATCCAGAAGATCACCGACGGCGAGGGCGGCGAGGTGTCCAGCAAGGAGATGTGGGACGCCTTCGCCGACGAATACCTGGCGCCGGTCCGGCCGCTGGAGCGGATCAGGCAGCGGGTCATCGGCTCGGAGACCGACGGCGGCACCGACGTCATCGAGGCGGTGGTGAAGCTCGACGGTGTCGAGACCGAGATCCGCGGTGAGGGCAACGGGCCGCTGGCCGCGTTCGTCGACGCCCTGGGCACCGTCGGCATCGACGTGCACGTGCTGGACTACTCCGAGCACGCCATGTCGGCCGGCGAGGAGGCGGCGGCCGCGGCCTACGTCGAAGCCTCGGTCGACGGCCGGACGGTCTGGGGCGTCGGCATCGCCACGTCGATCACCACCGCCTCGCTGCGCGCGGTGGTCTCGGCCGTGAACAGGGCGGCTCGGCTGGGCTGAGCGCCGTCAGTCCGCGAGCTCGGTCCTGATGTCGACCTCCGAGGTCAGCGTGCGGTGCACCGGGCACTTATCGGCGATCTCCAGCAGCCGTTGTGCCGCCGTCTCGTCCAGATCCCCCGCCAGGCGGATCCGCCGTTCGATGCGGTCGACCTGCCCCTGGGCGGTCTCACAGGTTTCGCAGTCCGCAGCGTGAATCCTGAAGTGCCGCAGCGATACCGAGACCCCGTCCAGCGGCAGACCCTTGCGTTCGGCGTACAGCCGCAAGGTCATGGCGGTGCATGAACCCAGGGCGGCCAGCAACAGATCGTACGGCGACAGCCCGGTGTCCAGGCCGCCGACGTCGATGGGTTCGTCGGCCAGCAGGCGATGGTTGCCGGCGGTCACGACCTGCTGGAAGGTTCCGACTCCGGTCTCGGTGACGGTCACCTGTTCGGTCTGGTCGTCCTGCGCCCGGCCGACGGGTTCGGTGAGATACCGCTGCGACCATGCGGCGATCACCTCGCCGGCATAGCGGGCGTCGCGGCGGCGGGACAGCAGGTGGTCGGCATCGTCGAGGGAGACGAAACTCTTCGGATGCCGGGCGGCGGCGAAGATTTCCGCGGCGTCATCGATCGAGACGGTCTGGTCGGTGGGTGCGTGCAGCACCAGCAGGGCCCTGCGCAGTCCGGCGATGTCGTCACGCAGGCGCTGCTCGGCGATGTCGTCGAGGAACCCCTGCCGGATCCGGAACACCCGGCCGTCCAGTTCGACCTCGCCTTCGCCGCGGGAACGGATCTCCTCGATCCGGTCGCCGAACAGGTTCGCCACATGGCCGGGGTCGGCGGGAGCGCCGATGGTCGCGACGGCCCTCGCCTCGGGGATGCGGGCCGCCGCGGCCAGCACCGCGGCACCGCCGAGGCTGTGCCCGATCAGCAGGCCGGGCGCCCGGTGGGTGGACCGGAGACGGTCGGCAGCGGCGACGAGATCGTCGACGTTCGACGAGAAGTCGGTGTTGGCGAACTCCCCCTCGCTCGAACCCAGCCCGGTGAAATCGAAACGGAAGACGGCGATTCCGCGAACCACGAGGGCCTCGGCGATCCACCGCGCGGCACGGCTGTCCTTGCTGCAGGTGAAGCAGTGCGCGAAGAGTGCGACATCGCGAGGCTCCCCGGACGGCAGCTGGAGCACCCCGGTGAGCAGGTGACCCTCGGGGTTGGGGAAGTCGAACCGTTCGGTTCTCATGTCGCTTTCCAGGCTAGAACAGCGCGAACTGCTGACCCCGGGCAACGGGCTGCTCGAACTGGTCGATCCCGATTCCGCCGGCGACGGATCCGACGCTGCGCATGAACTGTTCGTCGGAAACGGTCGGCACGCCGAGCTCCCGTGCCTGGAATCCCTTGCCCTGCACAGGCAGCGCTTCATTGCAGATCACCAGGGAGGTATCGGGATCGACCGCGTCGGAGTACGCCAGGCCGGCGTGGATGATCCGCTCGACCAGTTCCTCGTGGGTGCGTTTGACCTCCGCCGACAGCGCCACCCGCATGCCCTGGACCAGTGGGCCGCCGCCTTCGTAGCGGCCAGGGTTGAGGTACGGGCACGGCATCCGGGAGGCCAGCATCTTCAGCGGTCGCAGTTCCTCGTGGGTGACCGCGCCGTTGGGCCAGCGGCGCCGGCCCACCGGCCGCACCGGAAGCCACACACCGCGCTCCCGTGCCCGCCGCAGCGCCGGAATGAGCACCCGGGAGAGCACCAGTGCGTCGTCGAACGCGTCGTGGGCGCGGGTTTGCGGGATATCCCAGTGCCGGGCAAGGGATTCCAGCCGGAGGTTCTCCAGCCCGAGGTCCAGGCGGCGGCTCAACTCCACCGTGCACATGACGGTGTCGACCGGAAGCGCGGTGCCGGCCAGTTCCGCCTCGGCGGCGAGGAAGGAGTAGTCGAAGCCGACGTTATGGGCCACCAGGGTGCGGCCGTGCATGAGGTCGGCGAGGTCCCCGGCGATGTCGGCGAAGGACGGCTGGTCCTCGAGCATCTCGGCGGTGATGCCGTGCACGTGCGTCGGTCCGGGGTCGACCCCGGGATTGAGCAGGCTCACCACGGAGTGTTCGACGTTGCCGTCCGGGTCGAGTGCCAACGCCGCGATGCTCAGCACCCGGGCCTGCCTGGGATGGAAGCCGGAGGTCTCGACGTCGACGACAACCCACCCGTCGTCCGCCTCGCCGGCCGGCCGGCCCCAGGTGTGGCTCACATTGTCAGGATGGCACGCGCCCCCGACAGCGTCCGGCACATCGGTGTCCGTGTCGAGTGGCGTCCGCGTCGAGCGGTGGCCGGCGGACGCCGAATACACTCACCGGCGATGACGTCCACGAAGCCGCGAATGACCCTGCGTGGGCGCTCTGCGCTCGCTCTGGGGTCGGCTGCCCGCTGGGCGTCCCGCGTGACCGGGCGCGGCGCCGGCGCGATGATCGGCGGCCTGGTCGCGATGACGCTGGATCCGAGCGTGCTGCGCCAACTCGGCCTCGGGCGGCGTACGGCCGTGGTGACCGGGACGAACGGCAAGTCGACCACCACGCGCATGGTGGCCGCCGCGCTGAGGACCATGGGGTCGGGGGAGGCGCCGGGCCGCCGACATCAGACAGGACATCAGACAGGGGAGGCGCCGGGCCGCCGACATCAGACGGTGGCGACCAACGCTGAGGGCGCCAACATGGACGCGGGTCTGGTGGCCGCACTGGCCGCCGACCGGGACGCCCGCCTGGCCGCCCTCGAGGTCGACGAGATGCACGTCCCGCACGTCTCCGACGCGGTGAACCCGGCGGTGATCGTGCTGCTGAATCTCTCCCGCGACCAACTGGACCGGGTGGGTGAGATCAACCACATCGAACGGACGTTGCGTACCGGCCTGGCCCGTCATCCGGATGCCGTCGTCGTCGCCAATTGCGATGACGTGCTGATGACCTCGGCGGCCTACGACTGCCCGAACGTGGTGTGGGTCGCGGCCGGCGGCGGTTGGGCCAACGACTCGGTGAGCTGCCCGCGTAGCGGCGAGGTCATCGTCCGCGAGGGCGCAGACTGGCATTCCACCGGAACGGATTTCGCGCGGCCGGCGCCCCAGTGGTGGTACGACGACGAGAAGCTTTATGGCCCAGACGGTTTCGCCGCCCCCATGCGCCTGGCGCTGCCCGGTGCGGTGAACCGTGGAAATGCCGCGCAGGCCGTCGCGGCTGCGGTGGCGATGGGCGCCGATCCGGCCGCGGCGGTGGCGGCGGTGTCGGCGGTCGACGAGGTGGCGGGCCGCTATCGGACGGTGCGGATCGGCTCGCACAGCGCACGTCTGCTGCTGGCCAAGAATCCGGCCGGCTGGCAGGAAGCGCTGTCGATGGTGGAAAAATCCGCTGCGGGAGTGGTCATTTCGGTCAACGGCCAGGTGCCGGACGGTGAGGACCTGTCCTGGCTGTGGGACGTCCGTTTCGAACATTTCGAGGGTACATCGGTGGTCGCCGCGGGGGAGCGCGGAACTGATCTGGCCGTGCGGCTGGGGTACGCGGGCGTCGCGCACACGCTGGTGCACGACACCGTCGCCGCGATCGCATCCTGTCCGCCCGGTCACGTCGAGGTCGTCGCCAACTACACGGCCTTTCTGCAGTTGCAGCGGGCCCTGGAGAGGGCCGCCGGCGGGCAGGCGCGCAGCGACTCGGGGAATCAGCGATGACCGACGCGGTGCGGATCGGCCTGGTGCTGCCCGACGTGATGGGCACCTACGGCGATGGCGGTAACGCCGTCGTGCTCCGACAGCGTTTGCGGCTGCGGGGAATTCCCGCCGAGATCGTCGAGATCACCCTGGCGGAGCCGGTTCCGGACTCCCTTGACCTCTACACCCTCGGCGGCGCCGAAGATTACGCCCAGCGGCTGGCCACCCGGCATCTGCTGCAGCATCCCGGCCTTCAGCGTGCGGCGGCGCGTGGGGCCCCGGTGCTGGCCATCTGTGCGGCCATTCAGGTGCTGGGCCACTGGTATGAGACCTCAGCCGGCGAGCGCGTCGACGGCGTGGGTCTGCTGGACGTAACCACCTCACCCCAGCCGGAGCGCACCATCGGGGAGGTGGTCTCCACTCCCCTGATCGACGGCCTGTCCGAGCCGCTCACCGGCTTCGAAAACCACCGGGGCGGAACCATTCTCGGGCCTGACGCCCGACCCTTGGCCGCAGTCGTGAAGGGTGCGGGAAACCGGCTCGGCGACGGTGTCGACGGCGCCGTGCAGGGCAGCGTGTTCGCCACCTACCTGCACGGGCCGTGCCTGGCCCGCAACCCGCAGTTCGCCGATCTGCTGCTGTCCAAGGTGGTGGGCCCGCTGCCGCCGCTGGACCTGCCTGAGGTCGAACAGCTGCGACGCGAGCGGCTGGTCGCACCGCGCCGGGTGTAGGCCTGTGCCCTCCCGCCCAAACCGACATTACGCAGCGAAAGTCCTAGAGAACGGCGCCATTTCGTCGATCTCGAGGCCGCCGCGCCCCTCAAATGCCTCCCGCACGCGAGCCAGAATCTCTGCCGGCCGATCTTCCGCGATTACACGGATGACCTCCCAACCGAGACTCGCCAACAGCGGAAGACGCCTCAGGTCCTTGACGTATTGCCTGCGATCGGTCCTGTGCTGATCGCCGTCGTACTCCACAGCGAGTTTGATCTTTCGCCAGCCCATATCGAGGAAAGCGGTGGGAAAGTCGCCGTCGAGGATGGGAATCTGGGTCTGAGGCACCGGTAGTCCTCCGTCGATGAGTAGCAACCGGAGCCAGCTCTCTTTCGGCGAAGCCGACCCTGCGTCGACCAGCGGGAGCAAGTCCCGGAGTTGCCGGGCACCTCGGACCGCACCGTAACGTCGCAGCAACGACTCGACGTCGCAGACGTCGAAGTGCTTAGCCCGAAGAAGAGCATCGAGCCGCGCCATCGCCGTCGAGCGGTTCAGATGCCGTCCCATGTCGAACGCGGTGCGCGCAGGGTTTGTGATCGGCAATTCGCCCCATCGATCGATCTCATCTTCAGCGAGCCGGTCCATACGAACGATGAGACCGCTCTGCCGTCGTTTCTCCTGGACGAGAACTTCGATCATTTCATGGTGGTCGACCCATTCGGCGCCATGGAGCGCCGAGGCTGCGACTCCACCTATAACACCCGTGCGGTTGGTGGTCAGCCATGCGCCGAAAGCCCGGTCCGCCAAGGAGAGCGTCGCGTTCTTGGGGACATAGACACCACGAAAGACCGAGCGGTACCAACGACGGAGTTCGTGCCGGCTAAGACCGTCACGCAAAGCTTCTCGACCCAAGAAGACCTCAACCATGCCGAGTGATCATGCCGACGGGGTCCGACAGCCCACCGAGATCGACGAAATGGCGAAGATCTCTCGGACTTTTCCGCCCGTTTGTTGGTTTGGGCGGGAAGGGCCCGGGACCTAGACCATCGCGCGGCGCCCGGACAGGGCGCGGCCGAGCGTCAGCTCGTCGGCGAACTCGAGGTCGCCGCCCATCGGCAGGCCCGAGGCGATGCGGCTGACCGTCAGGCCCGGGATGTCGCGCAGGATGCGGACCAGGTAGGTGGCGGTGGCCTCGCCCTCGGTGTTCGGGTCGGTCGCGATGATCACCTCGGTGATGTCCACGCCGTCGACCCGTTCACCGATCCTGTTGAGCAGCTGGCGAATTCGCAGCTGATCGGGTCCGATGCCGGACAGCGGATCCAGCGCGCCACCGAGCACGTGGTAGCGGCCGCGGAACTCCCGGGTGCGTTCGACGGCCTGGACGTCCTTGGGCTCCTCGACGACGCACACCATCGACCCGTCTCGCCGGGCGTCGCCGCAGATGCGGCAGCGCTCGGCATCGGAGACGTTTCCGCAGACCTCGCAGAACTGGATCCCGTCGCGCACCCGCGACAGCACCGCGGTGAGGCGGTCGATCTCGGGGGGCTCGACGGAGATCAGGTGGAACGCGATCCGCTGCGCGCTCTTGGGCCCGATACCCGGCAGCTTGCCGAGTTCGTCGATCAGATCCTGGACGGGGCCCTCGAACAACGGCCTACTCCGGCGCTGCCTGGCCGGCGGCCTCGGCGAGCGGACCGAGGACCTCCTTGACGGTCTCCCGCATGGTGTCGGCCGCATTGCGCAATGCGACGAGGATGAGATCCTGCAGGATCTCCACCTCGTCGGGCTTGACCACCTTGGGGTCGATGTGGATGCCCAGCACCTCACCGCTGCCGTTCAGGGCCACCCTCACCAGACCGCCGCCGGACTGTCCCTCTACCTGGGTCGCGGCGATCTGCTGCTGGGCCTCCATCAGCTTGTGCTGCATCTGGTGCGCCTGCACCAGCGCCGCCTGCAACTGCTGCAGGCCGGCAACGGCCTCCGGGGGCAGCTGCGGCTGTTGGGGTTGGAGGCCGAAAGCTCCCAGGTCGCCGGGGTCACCGGGTTGCATGACGGTCTCCTTGCGTTATGGTCTCGAGTCTGTTGCAGCCTGGCGTTTCCGGCCCCTGCTGACTTTCAAGCCTAGTCGCCCAGGGTTTACGGTTGCGGGCGTGTTGAAGTTGCGTGTCGTGGCCGTCGCGTCCAGCGCGCTGATGCTCGCCGCGTCGCCACTGCAGGCACCGGTCTCCCACGCCGCACCGGGCGGCATCGCCGGCATGATCGTCTTCCTCGACCCCGGTCACAACGGCGCCAACGACGCCAACATGACCCGCCAGGTGCCCACCGGCCGCGGCGACACCAAGGACTGTCAGGCCAGCGGCACCGCGACCGCCGACGGCTTTCCCGAGCACACCTTCAACTGGGACACCGTGCTGCTGATCCGCCAGCAGCTGACCCAGCTCGGCGTGCGCACCGCGATGTCGCGCGGCAACGACGACCAGGTGGGACCGTGCGTCGATGAACGCGCGGCCATGGCCAACGCCCTGCAGCCCAACGCGGTGGTGTCGATCCACGCCGATGGCGGCCCGCCGACCGGCCGCGGCTTCCACGTGCTGTACTCCGCTCCCCCGCTGAACGCCACCCAGGCGGTGCAGTCGGTGCAGTTCGCCCGCGCGATGCGTGATCAGTTGGCCGCCGCGGGCATCCCGCCGTCGACCTACATCGGCACCGACGGGCTCAACCCCCGCTCGGACATCGCCGGCCTGAACCTCGCCCAGTACCCGTCGATCCTCGTCGAGATGGGCAACATGAAGAATCCGATCGACTCGGCGCTGATGGAGAGCCAGGACGGCCGGCAGAAATACGCCGACGCCGTGGTCAAGGGCGTGGTGGCCTTCCTCCAGACCCAGCCGCCCCGGACCAGCTAGCCAGCTGTCTCGACGACCTTCTTGAGGTTCTCCAGCACCTCGTCCTGAATCTTGCGCAGGCCCAGCGGGGCGAAGGTCTTCTCGAAGAAGCCCTTGATGCCGCCGGCGCCCTTCCACGTGGTCTTCACGGTGACGCTCGAGCCCGGGCCCGCCGGGGCGACGGTCCAGTTGGTCACCAGGGAGGAGTTGGCGTCCTTCTCGATGACAGTGTTCCCGGCGACGTCGACGCTGGCCTCCACGTCGCGCGACCGGGACTTGGTGGCCTGCAGCTTCCAGGCCGCCACGGTGCCCTGACCCTGGCCGCCCTCGAGCACCCGGTACTGGCTGTAGTTGGACGAGAGGATCTTCGGGCGGACGTCGCGGTAGTCGGCGACGGCGTTCAGCACAGTCTTCGGATCGGCGTTGATCAGGATGGTGCTGGAGGCGCTGACCTGTCCCATTGAGGCTCCTCGGTGTGTCGGCAGCCTTTGGGGGTGCATCGGCTGCGGGTGCGGCCCAGCGTAGTCATGCGACCAATGGAGGAGCATTGGCCGCCCATCACCGGGGGATGCCGGCGTTGGTGGACCGTTGAGTCAGCCGTCGATGCGCCGAGCGCCGAGTTCGGTCTGTAGCAGTTCGAGCGCCGCTTCCTCGGGGTCACGTCGGGGTGCGGTTGCCTCGGCGCTCCCGCGGACGGCCTCGGCGATCAGCTCGTCCTCCTCGGCACGCAGAGGGTCGACGGGGTCGGGCTGCGGCTCCGGCGGCAACGGTTCGCCGACGGGGGCAGGTTCGCCCGCCCCCACCTCGCAGCGCAACCGCCAGTTGACGCCGAGGGCGTCCTTGAGGGCGTCGCGGATGACGTCGGCGTTGTGCTGTTCCATCAGACGCTTGGCCAGCGCCGGCGCCTTGTGAGCGAGGACCAGCGTGTCGCCGTCGACGGCCCGCACGATGGCGTCCGCCAGCATCACGTCGATCACCTTGTTTCTCGCTCTGACCTTTTCACGCACGGTGGACCACATGCTGCGCACCGCCGCCGCGTCCGGTTCGCCAGGTAGCGCTGCCGCCGCCGGCGCCACGGGCTCCGCTACCGGCTCCTCCGCGGCCGGCTTCTCCGGCGCACCGAGATTGACGTCAGGATGCTCCGCGGCGGCACTGGGCGTGCGTGGCTGCGATCTCGGCGCAGGTTCGGGCGGGGCCTTCGGCGCCGGCGCCGGCGCGGGCTCGGGTTCAGGCTGGGCTTCGCGCGCCGGCGCAGCGGCGGGCTGGGTTTTGCGGACGTACTGCCTGCCGGATGACGACGGGGGCGCACTCGCCGCAGCCTCACCAGCCGGGATGGAGATGTCCAACCGGGTCTCGATGCGCTCGATGCGTTGCAACAGAGCCGATTCGGTGTCGCTGGCTGAGGGCAGCAGCAGCCGGGCGCACACCACCTCCAGCAGCAGGCGTGGTGCGGTGGCACCGCGCATCTCGCCCAGCCCGGCGTGCACGACCTCGGCGTAGCGGGCCAGCGTCGCCGAACCGAGGCGGGCCGCCTGATCGCGCATCCGCTCCAGCACGTCTCCGGGCGCGTCGACGACGCCGCGGGCCGCGGCGTCCGGAACCGCTTGCAGCACAATGAGATCCCGGAACCGCTCCAGCAGATCGGTGGCGAACCGGCGCGGGTCGTGCCCGGCGTCGATCACCGACTCGACGGCGCCGAACAGCGCCGCGGCGTCTCCGGCGGCCAGCGCGTCGACGGCATCGTCGATCAGGGCGACGTCGGTGGCGCCCAGCAGGGCCAGCGCCCGCGGGTAGTGCACCCGGTTGTCGTCGGCGCCGGCGAGCAACTGGTCCAGGACACTGAGGGTGTCGCGCGGCGAGCCGCCACCGGCCCGGATCACCAAAGGGAAGACCGCGTCGTCGACCTCAACGTCCTCGGAGACGAGGATCTTCTCGATCAGCCCGCGCATGGTCCGCGGCGCCAGCAGCCGGAACGGGTAGTGGTGCGTGCGCGACCGGATGGTCGGCAGCACCTTCTCCGGTTCTGTGGTCGCGAACACGAAGATGAGGTGTTCCGGCGGCTCCTCGACGATCTTCAGCAGCGCGTTGAAGCCGGCCGTGGTGACCATGTGCGCCTCATCGACGATGAAGATGCGGTAGCGCGATTGCGCAGGCGCGTAGAACGCCCGGTCGCGCAGTTCGCGGGTGTCGTCGACACCGCCGTGGCTGGCGGCGTCGAGTTCGACGACGTCGACCGATCCCCCGCCGTTGGGAGCCAGTGCCATGCACGAGTCGCAGACGCCGCACGGCGTCGGGGTGGGGCCCTGCTCGCAGTTCAGCGAGCGGGCGAGGATCCGTGCCGAGGACGTCTTGCCACAGCCGCGCGGCCCGGAGAACAGGTAGGCGTGATTGATCCGTCCGGCCGACAGAGCGTTGGACAGCGGTTCGGTGACGTGCTCCTGGCCCACCACCTCGGCGAACGTCGCCGGCCGGTACTTGCGGTAGAGCGCCACGTCAGCAGGCTACCGACCCGGGCCGACGGGTTCGGAGCCCAGCAACTTCTCCGTCGCCGCGAGCAACGCACAGGTGGCCAGCCCGTCGATGGCGTCGGCCAGATCGGACAGCGGCGGGAAGCTCGGCGCGATGCGGATGTTGGTGTCCTCGGGGTCCTTCCGGAGCGGGAACGACGCTCCGGCGTCGGTGACCGCGATCCCAGCGTCTTTGGCCAGGGCGACGGTACGCTTGGCGGTGCCGGGCAGCACGTCGAGGCTGACGAAGTAACCGCCCTTGGGGTCGGTCCACGATGCGATCTTGGAGTCCGACAGCCGGTTGTCCAGGATCTCGAGAACCAGCGCGAATTTGGGCGCCAGGATCTGCTGGTGGCGCAGCATGTGCCGGCGCACGCCGTCGGCGTCCCGCAGAAACTTCAGGTGCCGCAGCTGGTTGACCTTGTCCGGCCCGATCGACTTCTTGCCCGCGTACTGCAGATACCAGGCGATGTTGCCCAGCGAGCCGCCGAAGAAGCTCACCCCGGCGCCGGCGAAGGTGATCTTCGAGGTCGAGGCGAACACGAACGGCCGGTTGGGGTGACCCGCCTGTGCGGCGAGGCCCAGCACGTCGACCTGCTTCACGAAGTCCCCGGTCAGGGTGTGCACCGGGTAGGCGTTGTCCCAGAAGAGCCGGAAATCGTCTGCGGCGGTGCGCATTTGCACCAGACGCCGCACGACCTCCCAGGAATACACCGCCCCGGTCGGGTTGGAGTACACCGGGACACACCACATCCCCTTGATGGCCGGGTCGGCGGCGACGAGTTCCTCGATCAGGTCGACGTCGGGTCCGTCCTCGTGCATCGGGACCGGAATCATCTCGATGCCCAGGGTTTCGGTGATCGAGAAATGGCGGTCGTACCCCGGCGCGGGGCACAGGAATTTGACCGACGGCTCGGCAATCCACGGCCGCGCCGAATCGACGCCGCCATGCAGCATCGAGAAGACGACGGTGTCGTGCATCAGTTCCAGGCTGGCGTTGTTGCCGGCGATCAGGTTGGGCACCGGGACGCCCAGCAGTTCGCCGAAGATCGCGCGCAGCCCGGTCAGCCCGTGCTGGCCGCCGTAGTTGCGGGTGTCGGTGCCGTCGTCGTCGCGGAAGTCGTTGTCACCGGGCAGCGCCAGCAGCGCGTTGGACAGGCCGAGCTGTGCACTCGACGGCTTGCCGCGGGTCAGATCGAGGGCCAGCTTCTTGGCCTGCAGATCGGCGTAGTTGCGACGCTGCTGCTCGTGCTCGGCTCGGAGCTCGTCACGGCTGAGGGACTGAAACGACACCGTGCGCCTTTCGTCAGGCCGTGACTCGCCTTCCGGCGAAGAAGGAGGGGACCCCGCGCACCCGCCAGAGCCCGTTGACCCTTGCTGCCTTCCAGCCCTGGGGGAGTTCACAGGATGGACGCCGCGCGGGGTCCGGTGGCGAGTCTAGTACCTCGCTTTCCCCCTCGTCGCCGGACCGGTACCGGCCGCCCACCGTCGTCACCGCAGGTCGAGATCGGCGACCCGGGTCCGCTACCATGGCCGACGGAGGATTCGCCTAGTGGCCTATGGCGCTCGCCTGGAACGCGGGTTGGGTTAATAGCCCTCAGGGGTTCAAATCCCCTATCCTCCGCACCTAGTCCCGGGGTGCGATCCGGCTTCAGCGCTGGATCGCACCTCGGGTTTCCACAAGCAGGCGAGGAGTGGCATGAGCCGGCGCGCTGCGAGGGCGTTGCACCTTGCCTTGTTCCTCATTGGCGTCGTCCTCTACATCCTGTTCATCCTCCCCCGCTGGTGGGTGCTGACCGGCGACATTCCCGCCACGCTGGCGACGGCCGGGCGGATCGCCACCGCCTTCCCGATCGCCCTGGCCGGCCTGCCGGTTCTACAGATCCTGCGGGGCTCGCTGTCGACCAAGCCGCCCACACCGGAGATCGCGCTGCGCCTGCGGGCATGGTCGGCCGTGCTGCACGCGGTCGCCGGCGTGCTGATCCTGCTGGCGGCGATCGCCGAGTTCTGGCTCAGCCTGGAGACGGGGGGCCCGTGGCTGTTCGCCGTCTACGGCGCCGCCGGGGCGATCGCGATCCTGGCGTTCCTCGCGCTGTATCTGTCCTTCGTCGCCGAGAAGCCACCGGCAACTCCCAAGCCGCCCAAGCCGAAGAAGGTCAAGGCGGAGAAGGTCACGGCGACCAAGGAGACGACACCGAAGAAGCCCCGCGGTAAGAGGCGGGACGCGAAGCCCGCCGAACCAACCGAGGCTGACGAAACGGAGGCGACGGCCGCCGTCGTCGTCGAGGAGGCGGACGTCGCGGTCGAGTCGGATGCGGGCGACGCGCCGGAACCCACGCCCGTCGTCACCGAGGCTGCGCCGGAACCGGCCACCGAGGAGGAGCAGCCTGCGGAGGGACAGCCCTCTGAGGATCAGCGGGCCGAGGCGGCTGATGAGGCCGAGCCCGCGTCGACCGGGGCCCTGCGCAACAGGCGACCGACCGGTAAGCGTCGCCGTCGCCTGGGCCGCTGAGCCCTTACCTCGCTCGCGGGTGAAGGTAACCTCACGGCAGCGTTGTGAGTGAAGACAACTTCACAAAGCGGCCCATAAACGCGAGCGACCCCACCCGCAAAAGCGAAACCCGCCGGGGACGAATCCCCGGCGGGCTCAGCTGTGGAACTGACTACGGGACGAACGCCGCCAGCGGGTTCGGCGAGGCGTCGTTCGTGGTCGGCACCTCCACCGAGAGGTCGCTGATGTTCACCGACCAGATCACCGCATTGTTCGCGTACAGCGAGGAATTCGCGACGATCTGCAGCTTGAGCGCCGACGGATCCCCGGACGTCGGTCCGGTGTAGACGATGTCGGCGATCGAGAAATCGGTGACCGTGTGCGTCTTGCCGTCGAGCGTGACCGGGATCGGGGTGTTGATGTTCCCCAGCACCTTGCCGGTCTTCGTGTCGATGACCTGGGCGTAGAGCGCCTTGGCGTTGCCGGTCCCGGAGTAGCTGAAGCTCACCTTCGGTGCGCCGACGACGAAGGTGCTGCCCACCGGGACGGGGATGTCCGCCTCGACGGCGTTCTTGGCCGGGGTGGCGAACGCCTGGTTGAACGGGAACGAGCACTGAGCGCCGGATTCGCCGGCACCGCACGACTTCGGCCCCGACTTACTGGTGAACGAGTTGATCCGGCCACCTTCGAGATTGCCGCCGGTGAGCGTGCCGTCGTCGAAGGCCGGGGTTCCCGGCAATTCGGGCGCGACCCACGACTTGCCGTTCTGATCCCACCAGGTGAACGGCGCGATGACACTGACGATCGGGATCCCGGGCACCGGCGCCGGCGGGCTGGGGATGGTCAGGAAGGGCTTGATGTAGTCCTTCGCGTAATTGTTGGCCCAGACCATGTTCTCCAGGAACATCAACTGGGCCTGCTTGGCCTGCTGATCGGGAGTCAGGTGGTCGCAGAGACCGTGCCCGCCGCAGAACCACAGCACCTTGACGAGGTCCGGGTTGGAGGCGAAGAACGGGTTCTGCAGGAGTTGAGTCTGCGCGTTCTCGAGCGACTGCTTGAGCGGGAACAACCCGTCCACGATGCCCTGGTCGTACATCGTGGGGATGCTCAGCTTGGTCAGCAATGCGGTCGGCCCACTGCTGGAGAGCACCGCCTGCGCGGACTCGCTGATGAAGCCGAACAGGTTACCGGTGATGAGCGCCTGAGTGATCTGCGAGTTGACCCGGTTGATCGACGACGCGGAATCACCCGGCGGTACCAGCAACGCAAAGGCAAGCAGGTTCGCCCAAGCGGTCTTGAACACGCCGTCCGGATAGAGCGACTGGTTGAGCGAATGCCAGGCGATCGAGGGGACGATGACGCGGATCCGTGGATCGACGGTGGTCAGCTGAATGCCGCCGCCATACGAGCCGCCCATCATCGCGATGTCCGGTACCCCGGGCTTCTCATTGAGGAGCGGCGTGTTGAGCTGTGCCCAGTCGATCAGCGCGGAGACGTCGCGGCCCTCGTAGAACGGATTGTCAATTTGCAGGATGCCGCCAGAAGCCCACTCGCCGCGCGGATCCCATGTGATCACGTTGAAACCGAGGGGGGCGGTATCGAACGGAGCCGGGTAGCCCTGGCCGCGCATCAGTCCCAAGGGCGGAACGGAGCCCGCAGCACCGTAGAGATCGTAGGGGTTGGTGGTGCCCGCCCCACCGAGACCGGGCCCGTTGAAGATGGTGGCCTGCTGGTTGCCCAGTGCGGGCAGCAGCGATTTCTGCGCGGCCGGGAAGAAGTTCGTGCTGATCTTCACGCCGTCGAACGAGGTGACCTTGATGGTGTAGGCGACCTGCTTGCCGGCAGGCACCAGGGAGCCCACGTTCACCGCAACGGTCTCGGTGGTCGTGGCGCCGATGATGGGAGCCAGCAGGTCACCGAGGAACGGCGTGTTCCGCAGCAGGTCGATGATCGGCGCCGCCAGCAACCCGATCAGCGGGATGCCGGTGATGGTCTGGTCGAACTTCGTGTTCTCGGTGACTCGGACGGTGAAGTCCTGGGTACCCGTCGGGGTCGGGAACTTGGTCGGGCTGTTCGCATCGATCCAGGTCGCGTAGGGCAGGAACGTGAAGCTGCCGGCGCCGCCCTTGGCCCCGGTGGGAAGAGCGGGATCCAGTGTTAGGGGGACGTTGTTGAGGTTGAGTTTCCCGCCGGCCGAAGAACCTTCGAACGAGTAGACCAGCTTGCACTCATTGCCGATCAGGCCGCACCCGCTGGCACTGGTCACGTTCAGGTTGCCCTGAATGATGCCGTCGAAGTAGGTGAGTCCGGGATCGAGGGTGAGGGAAGACGTCGCGCTGGCCGTCTGCGAGGCCGTCGCCGACGATGCGGCGTTCTCACGCTTGATGAACGACGCGAGCAGCAGGTCGACGATCGGGTGACCGACGGGAGCCGACGGGTCACTGCCGGCACCGCCGGTCGAGGTGAGGGATCCGGTTGCGCTGTAGGCGACGACCTCACCGGACGGTGCGGCTTCCGGAGCCGGGTCGGAGACGACGACGGGATCACTCACCGGAGTGACATCTGCAACGGCCGGCTCCGGGGCGGGAGCCTCGACGGCCTCGGCGGGCGCGGGGGCGGGAGCAGACGACGGTGCAATGACCGCGGCGGCCCGCGGTGCGGGAGCCGAGACGGCGGCTGCGGGTGCGGGCACGCTCGCCGGCTCGACGCTCGGCAGTGCGGAAGACTTGGAGTTCTTGGTCTGCTGCGCGACTACAGCGGCGGCAGGCGCGGGAGCGGACGACGACCGCGCGCCGGTGTTGTGACCGCGTTCGGAACCGCCTGAGGAGGACGCACTGTCGGACGAGGAACCGCGGGTGTCCGGCGCGGAGCCACGGTCAGCCGAGGCCACCCCGGCTGTGGAGAAGACGGCGGCGCCGACCCCTAGGGCCACCGCCAATCCACCGACTCGACCGACAAATTGCGATGCACCCATGACGCCCTCCAGGAGTTGTCGAGAAACCTGAGCGAACAGTAACCCGACGGCCGCATCCTCTTAGGGCGTTTTTAAGAGACGGCTCCAAGTAATTTTCGAGTCCTGCCGCAGGTTCGTTACGGCACGGTCCCGAGGGGTCCAGGCATCAGTAGATGGAGAAGTCCGTCGACCCGTATCCGGTGTACGGATCCGTTCCGTAGTTGAGGTAGATCGGGTTCTGCGCGTACGGCGCGTTGCCGGTGTTGAACAGACCGCTGTCGATGAAAGGCGTGGCCGACGTGCCGCTCTTGGTGGTGTAGCTGTAGAGCAGCGTCGAGCCGTCCGCGGTGTACACGTCGATCTTGGTGCCGGCGGGGACGTTGTCGCCGGTGGTGCCCGGCATGAAGGAACGATTCAACGTTCCGTAGACGCCGCCCGAGTCGATGATCGCGGCGCCGTCCTGCTTGGGGCCGCCGTTCACACTAACTTTCACGTAGGCGTCGGGCGCACCCGGCAGCGACACCTTCGTCGGGAACAGGTTGGGGCCCAGCACCAGGTAGCTGCCCCCACCGAACAGGTTGGGTTTCTGGTAGATCAGCACGCCGTCACTCAACTCACCCGGCATCGCGGCGGTCGGGATCGGCTTGGGACCGGGGCCCTCGGTGTTGACGCCGACGCCGAGGATGCCGTCGGCGCCCCAGGAGAAGAAGTCCTTGAAGTTCTTGACGCTGTCCGGGTACTCGGCAGTGTCGGTCACGATGTTGACCGGCGCCGTCGCGCTGGCGCCGTCGCCGAGATCGACCGTCATGTCGTAGGTGTCGAAGTGGTAGCATAGCCCGCCGCTGAAGCAGCTGTTGCCCTCGCCGGTCTTGGAACCCAGAGCCGCGTTGCCGATCTTGTCGCGGGTGGTCACGATCCCCGACGCCCCGGTGTCGACCAGCAGCTTGGCGTTCGAGCCGCCATTCAGCTTCGCCTTGACCACGGGTTCGGTGCCCGCCACCATCTGCACCGGCACCTTGGCGTAGACCTTGCCGTTCTGCTGCGCCTGGTCCACCAACGCCTTGGTCGGGGCAACGTCGGCGCCGAACAACGCCAGCGGCGTGATGAGCGCGGACGCCGTCTGCAACGACAGGCCCGCGAGCTTGGTGTAGGTCAGTTCGTTCTGCAGGCGGGCCTGGGCGATGTTGTGGATGAGCGGCTGGCCCACCGTGTCGGCCACCTGCTTCTGCGCGCCCTCGATGGTGGAGGCCCACAGGCCGAGCAGCGCCTGCGCGGTGGCCAGGGCGGCCTGCGGCCCGAAGGAGCCCAGGCTGGCCAGGATGTTGCCCGAGGTCGCCTGCTTGAGCGAAGCCTGGGACGCCGTGATCTGGTCCTGCGCCAGCTTGACGTGAGCGCCCGGAACGATCGGGCTGTCCGGCAGCCAGGACGTCGTGCTGGGGGTGTCGGAGGCGGCCGGCGCAACCGCTCCCGCGGGAGCGGGATCGGCGGCCTTGGCGGGCGCCGGGACGTCGACAGTCGGTGCGCTGTCGGCGGCGGGTGCGGGGACGGCGGGGGTCGAGGCGGCCGCCCGCGAGACGGGCCCGGCCGCCACGGCGGCGGGCAGGGGCTTGTTGCTGTCCGGGAGCGAGGGCAGCACGTCGACGCCGTCCGACGGACGGTTGCGGTGCGTGGAGGCGACGGAGTTGTCCGACCCAGCCGAGGTGTTGCCGCGGGCCCCCGAGTGGGCCGCCCGCCGCTCGGTCTTGGTGGACGCCGAAGAGGGAGAATCGCCGGCGGGCTTCTCCGAAGAGGTCGACGTATTGCCGGAGTCATTGCCGGTCTCGGCGAAGGCCACGGCGGTGCCGCCGACCATCGCCGCGCCCAGGCCCAGGGTGACTGCGCCGGCGCCGAGCCAGGCATACGGCTGAATGCGGCCGCGGGCGGTCCGCTTGCGGTTGGCGTTGGACATACCCGGCCCCCTGGAACAAGTTCTTGCCTTAAGGTTTCCTGAGATGTCTACCACACTTTGATTAAGAGCCGGTATTCGTCGACTGGTAGACGCTCAGGGCCCGGTATCGCACGGCGACGTGCGCGCGACGGCGAGGTCCAGCGACCCGTCCGGCGACCCAGGATCGACTCGCCTAAACCGGTCGGATCGCCGGTGTCTGGGGCAGAATGTGGGGAACGGCTCCGGGGCGGGAGCCGGACGGGTCTGCGGCATTTCAGGTTCGGATGTGAGACACGCTGATGGTTGAGGTGGAGTTCGTCGGCCTCGATGACCGGGCCGTCCGTACGCCGTCTGCACGGTCGCGCTGGGCGACGACGCCATGACGACGCGGGAACCGGCGCCACGTTGGGCCCAACCCGTCAACGATGTCGCCGGGGAGTATCGCCTGCGTCGGGCGGCGGACGATGCGGCTGTGGAGTCGTGGGCGTTGCTCAAGGCAGTACGGGATTCCGACGGGCGGATCGTCGATTTTCTGTACCAGGACATCAACCGCCTTGGCGCTGGACTGCACGGGTTGCAGCGCGAGGATTTGCTCGGGCGTAGCGTCGCCGCGTCCCTCCCGGAATTGGCGCGGAGCGGCATTTTCGATTTGTACGTCCACTGCGTCGATACCGGCAAGCCGCTGATCCTGGATGACCTCTCCTTTTACGGGAGAACGCTGCACGAACCTGAACTGCAAACCCGCCGCTACGAACTGCGCGGTGTCCGCGTGGAGACGGAATACCTCAGTCTTCACTGGCGCGACGTCGATGAGCGGTACTGGACCCGTCAGCAAGTCGCTGAATCGGAGGACCGCTACCGCCTGATGGCCGAGCAGCTTGAAGCCGCCCATCACGTGTTGCGCGCCACCGTCGACAGCATGCTCGATCCGCAGATGTTGCTGCAGGCGGTCCGCGACCCCACCGGGCGGGTGATCGACTTCCAATACCGCGAGGCCAATGCCGCGGCGTGCAAGGACATGGCGACCACCAGGGATGAGCTGGTCGGCAGGACGGTACTCGAGTTGCTGCCCGGCTTCGCCGAATCGGGGCCGATGTCCTACTACATCCAGTGCCTGGAGTCCGGGCAGCCGGGAGCCCTGGACGACTACTCCTATGACCACGAGATCCAGGCCGACAGTCGGCGCTACGACATCCGGATCGCTCCTGCCGGTCAGGAACTCATCAGCCTCACGTTTCGTGACGTCACCGATCGCTTTCAGGCCGCACAACGCGCCGTCGCAGCCCAAACCCTGCTGCGCGCCACTGTCGACAGCATGCTCGATCCCCAGATGCTGCTGGAGGCCGTCCGCGACCCCACCGGGCGGGTGACCGACTTCACCTACCGCAGCGCCAACCGCGCCTTCGCTTCCTACCGTGGGTGGGAGGAACGAGAAATCATCGGCCGGAGCCTTCTGGAAGCCCAGCCGAGTGTACTGAGTTCCGGGCTGTTCGGCAGGTACGTCACCTGCGTGGACACCGGAGAGCCGGTGATCCTGGACGACTTCGAAATGTTCAACTCGATGCTCGGCGAAGACCGCCGCTTCGACATCCGTGTCGTTCGCGCGGGTGTCGATCTGATCAGCCTCACCTTCAGTGACGTCACCGAGCGATCCGGTGCAGCCCGGCGTATCGCGTCCTCCGAACGGGCTTACCGCCTGCTGGCTGAGAACTCCAGCGACATGGTCACCCACGTCCGGGACGGCAGGTTCGCCTGGACCTCGCCCTCCGTCGCGGACGTTGTCGGAGCTTCGCCCGAGTACTGGGTCGGGCGGCCTGTGCTTGAGATCATTCCGCCCGAGGATGAAGCCGCCTTTGCCGTCACGCTGGAGACGCTTGCCGCGGGCGGCACCGTCCGGGAACGTATCCGGGTGGTCGCGGTGGACGGCGTCACCCACTGGGCTGACCTGCACGCAAGACCTCTTTACGGCGACGACGGTCAACACGACGGATTTACCGGCGCGCTGCGCATCGTCGATGCCGAAGTGGCCGCCCAGCAGGACGCGGAAGAGGCGCGGCGACAACAGGTCCGAGCTGACGCCCTGTACCGGCGATCGGTGGACAGTGCGGCGGTCGGGATGTGCCTGATCAACACCGAAGGCGACTTCGTTGACGTCAACGAAGCGGTGTGCGAGTTCTTCGGCTACGACGCCGACACCCTGAAAAGCAAAACCTGGCACCAACTAACCCCCGAGGCCTACACGCAGGCCGATCGAGACAACCTCGCCGACCTCCTCGCGGGCCGCATCGAGTCCTACCGCATGACCAAGCCGTACATCCACGCCCACGGACACCCCATCTGGGGCGACCTCTCCGTCGGGTGCGTCCGCGACGGCGACGGGCACGTCGAAGTCATCATCGTCCAAATCAACGACATCACCGCAGAAGTCCAGTCCCGGGAGCGACTCGTCATCAGCGAGGAACGCAACCGGGTTCTCGCCCAGGGGCTGCAGTCCGAACTGAGCAGTGCCGCGAAGTATCTGCAATCGGTCCTGCCCAGCGAAATTGGAGGGCAGGTGTCGGTGTCCACGCGCTACCTGCCGTCCAACACCCTCGGCGGTGACTGCTTCGACTTCCGCTGGATCGACGATGACCACTTCATGGTCTACCTGCTCGACGTCTCCGGCCACGGTGTGGAGTCCGCCCTGATCGCGGTCTCCGTACACAACATGCTTCGGTCCGCCTCCTTCACGACAGAGACCATGCTTCAGCCGGATCGGGTTCTGGAGACGCTCAACCGACAGTTCGGCATGGACCGACACGGCAGCAACTACTTCACCATCTTTTATGGGGTCTACCAACGCTCCAGCGCCACACTGCGTTACGCCAACGCCGGACACCCGCCCGCACTGGTCTTCACCGGCGGGCAGGTCACCGAGCTTTCCAGCCAATCGTTGCCGGTTGGCATGTTCGGCGACACCCCTTTTGCCACCGTCACTGTCCCGATTCCCCCCGGTAGCCAGATATTGCTTTACAGCGACGGGGTCTACGAAGTCCAACGCGTCGACGGCGGGCAGTGGCCACGGAGGGCCTTCCTGGACTGGTGCACCCACCTGGGCGGATCACCTGGCTGGACGCTGGACGACGTCATCGACAACGCACTCGACCACAGCGCCACCGGCAGCTTCGATGACGACTGCTGCCTCGTCCGACTGACGTTCGACTGACTAGCTGTCAATGGCGGCGGAGGGCCCGGTTCCCCTCATCAAGTGCGCTCAGTGCCGATCCTCCCGCGCGTGGCGGCGCTCCTGGGTAATCAGTTCTGTGGCATGGCGGCGATCCAAGCCGGCACGTTCGGCGGCGTTCCGCACATTGAGCCAGGCGAGCTGGACGGCGTGGCGGGTCGCCAGCTCCAGGTGTTGGCCGGCGTGCAGTACGGATACGGCCACGCGCCGCGGCGCTACTGCGTTGGTCACCCGCTCATGATCGGTGATGTGTCGCTCAGCCAGGCGCACACGCTGTTCGCGGTGACGCGCATAGACACTCTGATGCGCGGACAGGTGTCTGTCGTACAGCGCTGCATGTTCGTCGACATGGCGGTGTTCGGCAGCTGCGTGCTCCGAGACGTGCCCAGAACCGGACTCTCCGTGCTCCATTCCCTCATTCACCACGATGGCCACCTTCTTCGTTCTCGGCCCTATATAGGTTGTCGACGCTACTCCGCACTCACGGGCAATCAGTCTGAAATTGCAATGACCCGTGGATGAATCGACCGACCCGAATACCTCAACGGACATCACCCTCCGGCACCTGGCCGTGAGGACGTTGGAGTGATAGCGCAAATGTCCGTTGAACGAAAGGGCACAATACGATCGAGGCCGGCTGAGGGGTAGGTGATAACCGATGGATGGAGTCACCCCGCATCTGGGTTCTGAAGTGAATCCGCCTCGCTGGGGCCGTGTCGCTGCTGTGGTCGTGGTGGTCGTCGCTGCCGTCGACTGGGTGGGCTGGGCCACCGGTGTCGAGGGGTTGACGCGGGTTCAACCGGCCTGGCCGCCCATGTGGCCGTGGACTGCTCTGTGGCTGGCCACGCTTGGGGTGGCGCTCCTGCTGCAGACGGGGAGTCCGTCGCGAAGCCGGGGGTGGGCCGGGCGTGGCTTGGCTGCGGTGGTGGGTGCCCTCGCCGTCGTGGTCCTGACGGAGTACTCGACCGGTCGTACTCTCGGGCTTGATCAGGTGTGGTTCGGGGAAGCAGTACGCACAATCCGAACGGCGTGGCCTGGTCGGCCCGACCCGCAGGCGACGTCCTCGATCCTGTTGCTGTCTGCCGCCGTTGCAATGATCCGATCGGATCGCCGGTGGATCAGGGTCGCCTGGCCGGTGTGCCTGACGGGTGCCGTGACGCCGGCACTCGTCTCAACCTTGGCCTATATGTTCGACGATCACTCGCTGGTGGACTTCACCGCGACGAACGGAATGTCGATCTTGACGGCATTGTCGCTGCTGCTGATAACCGCCGCGACGTTGCTGGCCCGCCCCGACCTCCCTCCGCTGGCCTGGCTCCTCAGCCGACCCGACCGGGGGGCACTGCTGCGGTTGTACGGCCTCGCTGTCGCTTTTCCGATCCTGGTGGCGTTGTTGCGGCGGACGTTCCTGGCCCTGGGCGAGGACGAAAACGGGGCATTCACCCTCGCGGTGGTGGGGTGTACAGCCATCCTCGTCGTGGTCGGGTTCCGGTTACGACACGAGGAACAGCGTCTGCTGAAAGAGCGTGCCGAGGCTGAGATGCGCTACCACATCCTCGCCGATAACGCCGTCGACATCATCGTTCACCTCCACGGCAGCGAAGTCGCCTGGGTCTCGCCATCGGTGGAGGCCACCTTGGGAGGGCCACCCCACCAGTGGATCGGCCCGGGCTTTCGCCGCCGCATCCACCCCGACGACCTCGACACACTCGCCGACGCGTTGCACCGAATCTCCGACGGCGACTCGGTCATGCACCGGTTCCGGGTCCGCAACCTCGACGGCGGCTACCACTGGGTCGACGGGCACGGAAAGCCCTACATGGACGCCGAGGGCAACATCGACGGACTCATCGCGGCCTTGCGTATCGCCGATGATCGGGTCAAGGCCGAGCAGCAACTCGAACGGCTGGCCCGCTTCGACACCCTGACCGGATTAGCCAATCGCGCCGAGGCGATCAGCCGCCTGGAGTCCGCACTGGCCCAGCCGCCGGCAGATGGAACCCACGTCGGCATCCTGTTCTGCGACATCGACCACTTCAAGGCCATCAACGACACCTGGGGACACGCCATCGGCGACACGGTGCTCACCACCGTGGCGGCCCGCATCCGCGAATCTGTCCGGCACGGAGATACCGTCGGACGGACCGGAGGCGACGAGATGCTCGTCGTGCTGCCCGGTGTCCACAGCATCGACGAAGTCGCCCGCATCGGCGAGCAGATTCGCTCTCGCGCCGCCGAACCGATCCACGAATCCGGAACCACCATCCACGCGACCCTGAGCATCGGTGCCACCATCGCCGACCCCGGCGAGTCCGTCTCCGCGATCACCGCCCGCGCCGACGCGGCGATGTACAAAGCCAAGTCACGAGACAGGAACACCGTCATCCAAGTCGAACCAGCTCGCCGACCACGCCCCACAGTTCGGTAGGTAGATCGGGCTCATCCCTACTCAGTTACCGGTGTTTCCCCTCTTCAAGTCCCGATCCCGGCTCGGCTGAACCCTTTTCGGCTCCCCCGGCATCTTCGGATAGTTGGGCGGATACGGCAGATCTCCCAAGCCCCGCTCGGCGTCGGCGTCGGCCATCTCGAGCAGCGACTCGATCGACTGCGACAACGAATCCATGTCCGCCATCGGATCGCCGCGACGCGCGACCAGATCCGGCACGGTGGCCATGGTGTAGTCGTCAGGCGTTGCGGCAGAAGCCAATTCGCTCCATGTGAGTGGTGTGGACACCGTGGCGATCGGGGTGGGCCGTACCGAGTAGGCCGCGGCGAAGGTGCGGTCGCGTGCATTCTGGTTGTAGTCGATGAACAGCTTCGCCCCGCGCTCCTCCTTCCACCACGACGTGGTGACGTAGTCGGGCGCACGGCGTTCCACCTCGCGGGCCAGCGCGATACCGGCGCGGCGTACCGCGACGAAGTCCCAGTCGTTCCGGATTCGCAGGAAGACGTGCACCCCCCGACCGCCGGAGGTCTTCGGGTAGCCCACCAGGCCGAGTTCGTCGAGCAGAGGCTTGAGGACGTCGACCGCGATGGTCCGGGCTTCGGCGAACCCGGTCCCCGGTTGCGGGTCCAGGTCGATGCGCAGTTCGTCGGGGTGGTCGGTGTCGGGGCAGCGGACCTGCCAGGGATGCAGGGTGATCGCACCCATCTGGGCGGCCCAGACGATGGCCGACGGGTGCGTGACCATCAGCGCGTCGGCGGTCCGCCCCGACGGGAAGGTGACCCGGCAGGTCTTGAGGTAAGCGGGGTGCTTCTCGGGCACCCGCTTCTGGTAGATCTGCTCGCCGTCGATGCCGTCCGGGAAGCGCTGCAGGTGGGTCGGGCGGTCCCGCAGCGCGGTCAGCATGGGGCTGGATGTCTTCCCGTCGCTGCGTTCGCCCAGGCATGCGACGGCCCGGTAGTAGTCGATCAACGCGCCCTTGGTCCCGGCAGCACCGAGTCGAGGGAAGAACACCTTGTCGCGGTTGGTGATTCGGACGGCGACACCGTCGACGTCGATCTCCTCGGCGCCGGCAGCCATCCTTCGACGTTAACGCACGGCACAATGACATGGTGCGCCTTCCCGTGATGCCTCCCGTCTCGCCGATGCTGGCCAAGTCGGTGCCTGCCATTCCGGAGGGGTCCAGCTACGAACCGAAATGGGACGGCTTCCGGTCGATCTGTTTCCGCGACGGCGAGGAGGTCGAACTCGGCAGCCGCAACGAGCGCCCACTCACCCGCTACTTCCCCGAACTGGTCGCGGCGGCCACCGCGGAGTTGCCCGACCGGTGCGTCATCGACGGTGAGATCGTGATCGCCACCGTCAACGGTCTGGATTTCGAGGCGCTGCAACAACGCATCCACCCCGCCGCCTCGCGCGTGCGACTGCTCGCCGGCCAGACACCCGCCTCTTTCGTCGCCTTCGACCTGCTGGCCCTCGGTGACCGCGACCTGACCTCCGAGCCGTTCGAGGTTCGCCGAGCCGCACTCGTGGACGCGCTGGCCGATGCGGGGCCCACGTTCCACGTCACCCCGGCCACCACTGACATTCAGACGGCGCGGCAGTGGTTCGACGAATTCGAGGGTGCCGGCTTCGACGGTGTTGTGGCCAAACCACTTTCGCTGCCATACAGCCCCGACAGACGAGTGATGTTCAAGATCAAACATCAGCGCACCGCAGACTGTGTGGTGGCCGGTTACCGGGTCCACAAGTCGGGTCAGGACGCCATCGGGTCACTGTTGCTGGGTCTCTACAAGGACGACGGCACGCTGGCATCAGTCGGCGTCATCGGCGCGTTTCCGATGGCGAGACGTCGCGAGCTGTTCGGCGAATTGCAGCCGCTGGTAACGACATTCGACGATCATCCGTGGCGGTGGGCCGGTCCGGAGGACGCCACGGCGGGACCCCGCAAGAACGAGATGTCGCGCTGGAACGCCGGCAAGGACCTGTCCTTCGTACCCCTGCGGCCCGAACTCGTCGTCGAGGTCCGCTACGACCACATGGAAGGAGACCGGTTCCGGCACACCGCGCAGTTCAACCGCTGGCGGCCGGACCGCGACCCGCAGTCGTGCACGTACGCCCAACTCGAGCAGCCGGTGACCTTCAGTCTCGATGACGTCGTTCCCGGGCTCGTCCGTGGAACGCACCCTTAGGGTTGCCCGATGCACACGACGCCGGTCGCGCCGGCGGGCCGGTTCGCGCCGAGCCCGTCAGCTGATCTGCACATCGGCAACCTGCGCACCGCGGTGCTGGCGTGGCTGTTCGCCCGGTCCACCGGGCGGCGGTTCCTGATCCGCGTCGAGGATCTCGATGACCGCACCCATGGCGACGTCGCCCTCCGGCAGTTGTCGGACCTGGCCGCGATCGGTGTCACCTGGGACGAGGCGCCGCAGTGGCAGTCCCGGCACCGCGAACGCTACGACGTCGTCATCCGTGATCTGGCCGACCGCGATCTGGTGTACGAATGCTATTGCAGCAGAAAGGACATCCTCAACGCTCCCCGCGCGCCGCACGCCCCGGAGGGGGCATACCCGGGAACCTGCCGCGATCTGACCGATGCCCAACGCGCCGAGCGCCGTGAGAACGGCCGCCCGCCCGCGCTACGACTGCGGGCCGACGCCGACAAGTACACCGTCACCGATCTTCTCCACGGCCCTTACACCGGTGTCGTCGACGACTTCGTCCTACGCCGCGGCGACGATGTGCCCGCCTACAACCTGGCCGTGGTGGTCGACGACGCCCATTCCGGGATCGACCAGGTGGTCCGCGGTGACGACCTGCTGTCGTCGTCGCCGCGCCAGGCGTATCTCGCCGAACTCCTCGGCCATCCGGCGCCGGTGTACGCCCACGTTCCCCTCGCGCTCAACGCCGAGGGCAAGCGGCTGGCCAAACGCGACGGCGCGGTGACCCTCACCGAACTCGGCGTGCCCAGAGCGTGGGAACAGATCACCGAATCGCTCGGGTGGCCAGCCGCCGACATGATGGATCTGCTCGCACAGTTCGACCCGGCCCGATTGCCCCGCGGGCCGTGGACTTACCAACCAGGCTGATCGGAACCCTTGGCGGTCAATCCGGACCGCATTAACGTCCGCCGGATGCGAGCCCTGCGACGCGCCATCGTGCTGGCCGCACTGCTTGTGCTCGCCACCCTGCTCGGCGGCTGCGGCTCCAAGCCCTCGGCATCCGGAGCGTTGGAAGCCGGTGTCTTGCGCGTGGGCACCGAGGGCACCTACGCACCGTTCAGCTTCCACGACCCGGGCACCGGCCAGTTGGAGGGCTACGACGTCGACGTCGCCCGGGCCGTCGGCGACAAGCTGGGCGTCAAGGTCGAATTCGTCGAAACCCCCTGGGATTCCATCTTCGCCGCACTGGAAGCCGACCGCTTCGACGTGGTGGCCAACCAGGTGACCATCACCCCGGAGCGCCAGGCAAAGTACGACATGTCCGAGCCGTACTCGGTGGGCGAGGGGGTGATCGTCACCCGGGCCGACGACACCTCGATCACCTCGCTGGCCGACCTCAAGGGCAAGACCGCCGCGCAGTCGATGACGAGCAACTGGGCCAAGGTGGCCCGGGACGCCGGTGCGAACGTCGAAGCGGTGGAGGGTTTCACCCAGGCGATCAAGCTCCTCAACCAGGGCCGGGTTCAGGCCGTGGTCAACGACAGCATCGCGGTCTACGCCTACCTCGCCGAGACCGGCGACACCTCGGTGAAGATCGCCGCGCAGACCGGCGAGAAGAGCAACCAGGGTTTCGCGGCCCGCAAGAACAGCGGCCTCTTGCCGGATCTGAACACGGCCCTGCAGGCGCTGCGCGACGACGGGACCCTGGCCGACATCTCGCAGCGCTACCTCAAGGCCAACGCCACCGGCAGCGCAAGTCCGGGCCCGGGTGCACAGCGCTCCACCTGGCGGCTGATCGCCGACAACCTCTGGCCGCTGGCGAAGGCCGCGATCACCGTCACCATTCCGCTGACCATCATCAGCTTCGTGATCGGCCTGGTGATCGCCCTGGTGGTGGCGCTGGCCCGGATGTCACCCAACCCGATCCTCAATGGCATTGCGCGGCTGTACATCTCGATCATCCGCGGCACCCCCCTGCTGGTGCAGTTGTTCATCGTGTTCTTCGCCCTGCCCGAGTTGCACATCAAGATCAGCCCGTTTCCGGCCGCGGTGATCGCCTTCAGTCTCAACGTCGGCGGGTACGCGGCCGAGATCATCCGTTCGGCGATCCAGAGCATCCCCAAAGGTCAGTGGGAGGCGGCCCAGACCATCGGGATGAACTATCCGACCGCCCTGCGGAGGATCGTGCTGCCGCAGGCCGCCCGCGTCGCGGTGCCGCCGCTGTCCAACACGCTGATCTCGTTGGTCAAGGACACCTCGCTGGCCTCAACCATCCTGGTGACCGAGTTGCTGCGCACCGCACAGATCGCGGCGGCACCCACCTTCGAGTTCTTCGCGCTGTACGGCACCGCAGCCGTCTACTACTGGGTGATCTGCCTGGTGCTGTCGTTCGGGCAGAGCCGGCTGGAGCGTCGACTGGAAAGGCACGTGGCGCGATGAGCGAATCCGATACCGACCTGCTGGCCGCCGACGGCATCATTAAATCGTTCGGCGCAAACCATGTTCTGCGCGGCGTGTCGTTCAGCGCCCCCGCCGGATCGGCCACCACCATCATCGGCCCGTCAGGGTCCGGCAAAACCACCCTGCTGCGCGCGCTCAACGCCCTCGACGTCCCCGACTCCGGGACGGTCCGGATCGGCGAGGTGACGGTCGACTTCAGCAGCCCGGTGCCCAAGTCGCTGCTGGCCCGCTACCGGGCCCAGAGCGGCATGGTGTTCCAATCGCACAACCTCTTCCCGCACAAGACCGTGTTGCAGAACGTCATCGAGGGGCCGTTGGTGGTGCAGAAGCGCCCAGCCGACGACGTGGTGGCGGAGGGTCGCGAGTTGCTGGGCCGGGTGGGGCTGGCGGACAAGAGCGACGAGTATCCCTACCAACTATCGGGTGGCCAGCAGCAGCGGGTGGGGATCGCCCGTGCCCTGGCGTTGCGGCCCAAACTGGTGTTGTTCGACGAGCCGACGTCGGCGCTGGACCCCGAGCTCGTCGGCGACGTCCTGGCCGTCATCAGGGACCTCGCAACCGAGGGGTGGACGCTGGTGGTCGTCACTCATGAGATCCAGTTCGCCAGAGGGGTTTCCGATCAGGTGCTGTTCATCGACGGCGGGCTGGTCGTGGAGCAGGGACCGCCCGAGCAGGTCATCGCGGACCCGCAGCACGAACGGACCCGGCAGTTCCTTGACCGGGTGCTCAACCCGATCTAGCCCCGGGCGCGACAGCTAGACCGGCAGTTCCTTCTGCCCCCACGGCGAGCCGTACTCGGTGAGCAGTTCCAGGAACGGCACCGAGTCGAAGCACTCCGGGCCGAGCACCCCCACCCCGCTCCAGGTGCCGTTGGCCAGAAGTTCCAGGGCCACAACGGGATTGATCGCGGTCTGCCACACCACGCACTGATGGCCGTACTCGGCCATCGACCATTCGTTGTCGACCACGTGATAGAGGTAGGTCGACCGCGGCTTGCCGTCCTTGCCGGTGCCGGTCACCCACAGACCGGCGCAGGTCTTGCCCTTCATCTGCGGCCCGAGCGTCGCCGGGTTGGGCAGGCACGCGGCCACCACGTCACGCGGGGACACTCCGACCGGGCCCTTGTCGGAGTTGACGACCACCTTCTCGGTGCGGTCCAGGCCGAGCTTGTGCAGCGTCTTGAGCACGTCGATGAACTCGTCGCCCAGGCCGTACTTGAAGGTCGCCCGTTTGCACTCGATCCAGCGTGGCATCAGCAGCACCTCTTCGTGCTCGACGTTCACGCACTCCACCGGTCCGATGCCCTCGGGGAAGTCGAAAACCTCTGGCTCACTGAAGGGTTCGGTGACGAACCAACCGCGGTCCTTCTCCCAGATGACCGGGGGGTTGAGGCACTCCTCGATGGTGGTCCAGATGGAGAACGACGGCGCGAACTCATAGCCCTCCACGGTCAGGTTCGAGCCGTCGCGGGTGCCGAGTTCGTCGATGTCGCTGAACAAATGGTCGGAGGCGTAGCGGGCGAAGACGTTCGCCAGACCCGGCTCGACACCGAAGCCCAGCAGCGCCAGCAGCCCGGCCTCCTTCCACTGCGGCTCCATCTCGAACTGCTCGTCGCCGAGTTTCACGCCGGTCTCTTCATAGGGCTTGTCCGGGTGACGCTGCGACAGGCTCATCGCCATGTCGACATAGTTGGCGCCGCCGGCCAGGGTTCCCCGGAAGATCGACATGTTGAAGCGGGGATCGACGGCGTTCATCACATGCGTGATGCCGCGGCTGCGAATCAGCTCGGCGACCGCGTCCTCGGAACTCGCGTCGATCTGAGCGGCGCTGAACCGGCGGTCGACCGCGACCACGGCCTGCTCGGCACGGGCAAGGTCGTAGTCGGCGACCACGATCTCCTCGAAGAAGTCACGCCGAGAGGCAATGGAGCAGAACGCCGAACCGACGCCGCCGGCGCCCACCAGGAGTATCTTCACCCGGGCAATTTATCCCGCGCGGCCGGTTCTTGCCCAGGAAAGCGGCCGCGGCGTCACAGGGTGACCGGGAGGTGCGCCATTCCGCGGAGTGTGACGTGCGGCTTGTAGACCGGTTCGCCGGCGAGCCGCGCTCCGGGGAAGCGCCGGGTCACCGCCGACAGCGCGACGGCGGCCTCCAGCCGGGCCAGCGGGGCTCCCAGACAGAAGTGCGGTCCGAGCCCGAAGGCGAGGTGGCGCACCGCCTCTCGGTGCGGATCGAACTCATCGGGCCGGTCGACGGCGGCGGGGTCCCGGTGCGCGGCAGCCAGCAGCAGCATCATCATGTCCCCCTTGGCAATTCGGACCTCGCCGATGCTCATATCCTCACCGGCCACCCGTCCGACCAGCTGGACCGGCGGGTCGTAGCGCAGCGTCTCCTCGGTGACCGCCGAGACGTTGGCGGCGTCACGGGAGAGTTCGGCCCAGACGTCGCGGTGGCGCAGCATCGCCAGCACGGCGTTGGCGATCAGGTTCACCGTGGTCTCGTGGCCAGCGATGAGCAGCAGGTTGCAGGTGGCGACGATCTCGTCCTCGGTGAGCTGGTCGCCGGCCTCCTCGACGGCGACCAGACCCGACATCAGGTCGTCGGCGGGGTGGGCACGCCGCTGTTGCAACAGCTCACGCAGGTAACCCCGCAACCACAGGGCAGCCTCCAGGCGTTCCTCGAATCCCTGCGGAGCACCGGTGAAGGCGACGAAGGGGTCGAGTCCCTGGGCCAGCAGCGAGGACGCCCAGCTGAACTTCGGCTCGTCCTCGATCGGGACGCCGAGCAGCCGGCAGATCACCGCGACCGGCAGCGGATAGGCCAGGTCGGCGATCACCTCGAACTCGCCGGCCTGCTCGACCGTGTTGAGCAGGCCGTCCACCAGCGCGGCGATCTCGGGCTCGATAGCCTTGATGACCTTGGGCGAGAACGCCTTGCTGACCAGACGTCGCAGCCGGGTGTGGTCCGGCGGGTCGAGGAACAGAAACCCCGGCGTCCCGAACGGCCGGGCCTGCGCCCCTTGCGCGACGGCCTTCTGCGCGGCGGTCGACTTCAGCCGGTCGGCGCAGGACCGCGGGTCCCGCAGCACCTCGTCGCAGTCGGCGAACGACGAGAACACCACCAGGTTGGACTCGGGCAGCACCAGCGGGCCGCGCTGCCGGATCCGATCGAACACCGGATAGGGATCGGCCCGGTTCGCCGGTTCGAGCAATTCCAGCAGCAGTGCCTGCGCGTCGGTCATCGCTCCAGTCTGCACGCCCCGCTCAGGGCACCCGCGCCTGCGGACAGCCCGCTCCGATCGTCGGCCCCCGCAGGATGGCCTTGCCCAGCGGCAGCGCGCCGGCGCCATCGCGGAGGTCGGTCACCGCGGGCAGGGACAGCTTGACCTCGTAGGCCACGTCGGCGCCTCTGGCCTTCTTGCAGCTCAGTGCGACCCGCGTCCCCGCCCCGCCGCCGAACTCCGTGTCGAATCGCTGCCGAACGGCCCGGGCCGACAACTGATCACCCGAGGAGGCGGCGAACACGGGGTTGAGGACCCGAAAAACCTCGCCCGCCAGATCTGTCGCCAGGGAAAAGTATTCGGGCGGGGTGACGCCGGCACATGTTCCGTGCGCGTACCACTCGTGGGTCGTCATGAGGGGCGCGTCGGACAACATCGTGTGCAAGCGGGCCTGCAGATCGTCGGGCAGGGGCACCGGAGCACGCTTGCGGTCCGACACGTTCTTCGGCACCTCGCAGTACTGCTCGGTCGACGGTTGGGGCCACAGACCGTGTAGGACGAAGGTCTGGCCCAACTGTGTGACGTGGCCGGATCGGCAACCCGAATTCGAGGGTTCCACCGCGCACAGGCTGGGACCCCAGGTCACCACCAGCAGGCTCGAACTCGAGTCCGCGGCGCTGGGCCGGGGCCGGTGATCCAGCACGAGCAGGCTGAACGCCACCGCCGCGACGGCGGCCACTGCGAGCGCCACCGAAACCGACAGGACCCTCTTGTCGCCTCGCCTCATGGTGGTCCCATTCAACCGCCACCGGCGGTCCGCCGTGCGGTATGCGTGCCGGCCTTCACCCTACGACCCGTAGTACCGGCCCAGGAAGTCGTCGCGCAGCTCGGCGAAGTCGCCGTTGCCGATCGAATCCCGGATACGGTCGACGAGGCGGATGATGAAGCGCTCGTTGTGGATGGTGCACAGCGTCGCCGCCAGGATCTCCTTGGCCTTGAACAGGTGGTGGATGTAGGCGCGGGTGTAGTGCGCGCAGGTGTAGCAGTCGCATTCGTGGTCGATCGGGGTGAAGTCCCGCTTGTAGCGCGCGCCGGTGATGTTGTAACGACCCGTGGGCGCGTAGACCGCGGCGTTGCGGGCCACCCGCGACGGCGAGACGCAGTCGAAGGTGTCCGCGCCGGCGGCGATGGCGGCGAACAGGTCGTCGGGCTCGCTGATCCCCAGTAGGTGGCGCGGTTTGTCGTCGGGCAGTTCCTGGGTGCACCAGCCGACGATGGTCGCCAGGTTCTGTTTCTCCAGGGCACCGCCGATGCCGTAACCGTCGAAACCGCGGCCGTCGTCGTCGACGATGCTCTCCAGACCCCGGCAGGCCTGCCGGCGCAGGTCCTCGTAGTGGGCGCCCTGCACCACCCCGAACAACGCCTGCGCGGGCTTGGACTCGGACTCCAGCGCGCTCAGACGACGGTGCTCGGCCAGGCAGCGCTGCGCCCAGGCCTGTGTGCGGGCAACTGACTCCTCCTGATAGGCGCGGGTGTTGACCAACGTGGTCAGCTCGTCGAACGCGAAGATGATGTCCGCGCCGATCTGATGCTGAATCCCGATGGAGACCTCGGGGGTGAATCGGTGCGTCGAACCGTCGAGATGGCTGATGAAGGTGACGCCCTCGTCGTCGACGTGGGCGAGCTTCTGTTTGCCCTTGGCCACCAGGTTGTCGGCCTGTTCCCGGTCGGGGTCCTCCATGAGCACCTTGCGGAAGCCCGCACCCAGCGACATGATCTGGAACCCGCCGCTGTCGGTGAACGTAGGCCCCGGCCAGTTCATGAAGGCGCCCAGACCGCCCGCTTCGGCGACGATGTCGGGGCCCGGCTGCAGATAGAGGTGGTAGGCGTTGGCCAGCACGGCCTGCGCGCCGAGATCCCGCATGTTCTCGGGCAGCACCGCCTTCACCGACGCCTTGGTTCCGACGGCGATGAAGGCCGGGGTGCGGATCTCCCCGTGCGGGGTGCGGATGACGCCGCTGCGCCCCCGGGCATCCGGAAGCTGGGCCTCGACGTCGAAATACGGCACGTCCGTCATCTAACCAAGAGGCCGAAAATGCCAAGACTCTGGCCAAAAGCGCAGACTGATGCGTCAATTAACGGAGGATGGCCATCTCGGTCATCCTCGAATTGGAAGGAATTGCAGTGTTGCGTGGATTGGTAGTAGGCGTCGGGGGCGCCGCCATTGTGGTCGCCGGCCTGGTCGGCTGTTCGAGCAAGAAGTCCGACACCAGCAGCGAAAAGGCCTCGCAGGCTCCGTCGTCGGCGGTGTCCGCGACATCCGGTTCGGTGACCGCGTCCGCGGGTAGCGGAACCGCGAAGGTCACCATCGACGGCAAGCCGAAGGAAGTCCAGGGCCAGATCGGCTGCACGACGGCTGGGGGCAACCTCAACATCGGCATCGGTGACGCGGCCACCGGAATCGCGGTCGTCATGACACCGGACGCCTCCAAGGTCACCTCGGTGGGTCTGGGCAACGTCGACGGCGTGGTCCTGGGCTTCCAGGACGGAGCGGCCGGCGGAGCCACTGCCACGGCCACCAAGGACGGCAACACCTACAAGGTCAGCGGGACCGCCACCGGCGTCGACATGGCCAATCCCATGCAGCCGACGACCAAGCCGTTCGAGATCGAGGTCACCTGCCCCTGACGCGGAACGGTCACTGACCGGCGGAGCGCTTGGTCGTCGCGGTGCTCTTGCGCCGCGACGCCGGCGTCTTCCGTCCCTTCTTGCCCACCGCCTGCTCAAGCCCGGCGAGTGAGTCCTCGAGATGTCCGAGGATCCGCTGCAGACTCGGCACGCTGCGCCGGCAGCCCACCAGGCCGAAGTCGAGGTTGTCGGCATTGTTGGACAGCGTGATGTTCATGGCCTGACCGTCCAGCGCGATCGACAGCGGATAGTTGCCATCGAGGCGGGCGCCGTTCCAGTACAACGGTTCCCGCGAACCGGGGACGTTGGAGATCACCAGGTTGAACGGTGGTGCCGCGGACCCGAGGGCCGGGGAGACCAGCGACAGCAGCAGCGGCGAGACGTTGAACGCCGACAGCGCCAGCTGCTGCATCTTGGGCAGTTCCCTGAAGACGTCCTTGTTCCTGCGCATCGACGCGGCCACTTCGGTGAGCCGCTCGGCAGGGTCCTCCAGATCAGTCGCCAGACTGGCCAGCAGGGCGCCGACCTGATTGCCGCCACCGGGACTGGCGTCGTCACGCAGGCTCACCGGGACCATAGCGATCAGCGGCCGGTCCGGAAGTGCTTTCTGCTCTTGGAGATACGCGCGTAGCGCGCCGCCGCACATCGCCAGAACGACGTCGTTCAGCGTCACGCCGGCGGCCTGCTTGACGGCCATGAACCGTTCGATCGGCCAGGACTGGGCCGCGACGCGCCGGGCACCGCCGATCGGGACGTTGAAGATGGTCCGGGGGGCGCCGACGGGAAGGGTCAGCTGCTGTTCGAACAGACCCTTGCGAGCCAGGTAAAGGGTCGAAGGACCGATTCCCAGAACCGATTCCGCGGCTCCCCGCAATTCGCTCAGCAGCGACGGACGGGGCCGGCTCTTGCCCGAGGGGCGCTCGTTGCGCTCCCAGGGAACGCGGACCACATGGTCATCGGGATCGGTGGACAACGACCGCCGCATCATGCGCATCGCACTGACACCGTCGACCAGGGAGTGGTGGATCTTGGTGTACACCGCGAACCGGCCGTCGTTGAGGCCTTCGACGAGATGGCTTTCCCACAGCGGGCGGTGACGGTCCAGCAGACTGCCGTGCAGCCGGGAGGTCAGCTCGAGCAGTTCACGCACCCGGCCCGGGGAGGGCAGAGCCGACCGGCGCAGGTGGTACTCCAGATCCAGGTCCTTATCGAAGGCCCAGGTGAGATTGGCGATGCCGCCGAGGAGTTCGGCGGGATGCTTGCGGAACGTCGGAGCGACGTCCTGGCAGGCGATGACGCTCTGGTACAGGTCGCGGAGGAACTCCGGCCCGGCGTCCGCAGGGGGTTCGAACAGTTGCAGCCCGCCGACGTGCATGGGATGTTCGCGTGATTCGCCCAGCAGAAACATCGCATCGACCGGTGAGATCAGTTCCATTCGACGCCCCGCTCCTGTGCTCCTGCCCCCGCTCCAACGATAGACGAGTGTCCCGTCGGGGCCGAAAGGCTCTGTTGGTCCGAGTGCGCCGAGGCAAAGGTGGGGGCATGATCACCGAGCGCCGCGGTCGGGCGGCCCTGTCGGCTCTGGCCGCGGTGTCGCTGGCCGCGGCAGGCTGCGCGGCACAGCAGAACCGGCCGGCGCCCGAGGCGACGACCAGCCCGACGACTGCCGCGTCATCGACGACTAGCACCGAACCGGCACCGACCACCACCTCTCTGGCCACCGCGATGCGGCAGTGGGAGGCGGCCGCCGGGAAGCACTTCACGGAGTCCAGCCAGGCGCTGCAACAGGTGTCCGACGCCTCCGCGGCAGAGGACCCCGCCGCCCTGGGGGCAGGCTGTCAGAAGCTGCATGACACCAATACCGTTGGGCTGCAACGCAATCTACCCACACCCGACCCGAGGCTCACCGAGAGACTGCAGCGGATGATCGACGACATCAACACCGCCACACACGCGTGCGTCCGATTCGTTCTGACGCGCGATGAGGTCGACGCCGAGACGTACCGGGACTACCTGGCCCGGGCCGTCGACCATTTGCACGAGGCCAAGGCGATCCTCGACGCCGATCTCGCGCCCAGGTGATCAGCGGCCGCCGTGGCCGCCACCACCGCCCTCACCGCCATGCCCACCCGGGGTGGCGTTCCACCCCGGCTCGGCGACCTCGGCCTCGGTGAGTTGGTCGCTGGTGTCCGGGATCACGGTCGGCACGCAGTCCATCGAGAAGCTGTCGGTGGTGTCCACGACGTCGTTGCATGCGGCGAGCACCCGCGGTGCGGACTCGGGGGAACCGAGGACGACCGTCGGCAGCACGGCGACCGCGACACCCATCGCAACGTAGATCAGCCGGCGGCCGAGATCGACGGTGAGTCCCATGACAACTCCCAAAGTGGTTTCGATACCTGTGTATTTCAGGTTAGACCACTGCCGATGCCGCAGCGACGCCCGTGATTTCCGACAGGTCGCCGTAGCGACAGACGGGGCCGCCGCTGCCTTGGGGGGGAAAGGGGCAGCGGCGGCCTGAGGGCAGCATATGCCCGAAACCTGGGAAATCAGTCGGATGGTCTGAAGCGTCACGCCACGCGGACCGCCCCGCCGAAAGCGATCCGTGTCCGGCGTACGGAATCGCAGCCTGACCAGCCGACCGGATTCGCAGGAGCAACCTACAAACAGGAGCAACCTAAAAAACAGCAGTCAGCACTGCGACGCTGTTGAGTACTGGGCGCACGTCGACAGATTGCCGCCCATGGGTCCCTGTCCACCGGTGACGCCCGCCGAACCCGCGACTCCCGTCGCACCGGTGGCGCCCACCAAACCCTGCAGGCCCGCACCACCCGCGCCGACACCGCCGGTGCCCCCCGCACCGCCGGCACCGCCCGCACCGCCGGTACCGCCCGCGCCTGCGGTGCCACCCGCGCCACCGAAGCCGAAGTTATTGCCTCCGACTTGGCTTGTGCTGTAACGATTTACGTCACCGCCCTGGCCGCCGGCACCGCCGTTACCGCCAGTGGCACCGGTGCCGCCGCTGCCGCCGGCACCTCCCGCCCCGCCGGCGCCACCGATCCCGTACAGAGATCCGCCGTTACCGCCTGCACCCCCCGCCCCGCCGGGCATGCCGGCCCCTCCCGGCGCGCCCGGGGCTCCGCTGCCGCCCGGGCCGCCGTCGCCGGCGAACGATTCCTGGTCGATGAGGCCGGCGTAGATACCTCCGCCGCGGCCGCCCTGGCCGCCGTTGGCGCCGAACGCAATGCCTGCGCCGCCGATTCCTCCGCCGCCGCCGAGCATCTTGCCCGCGCCGTAGTTGATGGCATAGCCGCCGTAACCACCCTGACCGCCGTCACCGCCGAGCGGGCCGCCGTTGGCGCCGGCGCCGCCGCCGCCGCCGGTCGCGGTGGCGTCGATGGAGAAGAGGCTCGAGATGTAGCCCTCACCACCTCGCCCGCCGTAGCCGCCGGACTCGTAACCGGTCGCCACGTAACCGTCATAGCCGTTGCCGCCGGTAGCGGAGTCAACGTCGTTCTTGACGTTGCTCCCGGCTTTCCCGTTCGCCGACTGCCCATTTGGCTTCGAGTTGACACCGGCATGACCCGCACCTCCTGCGCCTCCTGCACCACCGGCACCGCCGTTACCGAAGAGGCTTCCGCCGTTGCCGCCCGCGCCGCCCGCACCACCGGACTGACCGCTGCTTCCGCGAGATCCCGCGCCGCCCGCGCCGCCGGTGCCGATCAGCCCGGCACCGCCCCCGGCGCCCCCCGCCCCGCCGGCGCCACCGTGCCCGAACAGCCAGCCGCCGTCGCCGCCGGCAGAACCCGGCACGGAAGTTGAGGCGCCGTCACCGATTTCGAGGTCGCTGTTGCCGTCGAGAAGGACGGTCTGGCCGCCTGCACCGGGGGTGCCGGACTGCCCGCTCGCCCCGGCGGCCCCGGAGGCTCCGGCTACTCCGGCGACTGCTGTGGCTCCCTTGGCCCCTGCGTTGCCGCCGACTACGCCGGCGCGGCCACCCGTACCGGCGGCCCCGGCCGCCCCACCGGTGCCGCCGCCGCCGGCGGCGCCGCCTTGACCGCCCTGGCCGGCGCTTCCCCCGACTGCGCCGAAGTAGCCCACGCCGCCATTGCCGCCGGTCCCGCCGGCGCCGCCCTGGGCGCCGCTGCCACCGGCCCCGCCGGGCCCGGCCGCCCCACCGTTGCCGCCGTTGCCCGTGATCCCGGCGTCACCGCCAAGGCCACCGTTACCACCGCGGCCTCCCGGGGCGCCGGAAACTCCCGCACCACCGGCTCCGCCGTTGCCGCCGTTGCCGGCAGTTCCGCCCGGAGCGACAGCCAGGCCACCGGCGCCACCGGGGCCGCCGCTCGAACCGGTGCCACCCGGGCCGCCCGCTCCGCCGTTGCCACCGTGCGCGGTTCCCAGATAGGAGGCGGCGAGGCCGCCCGATGCACCAGCGCCGCCCTGATTGCCGGCGGCGCCGCTGCCTCCCGCCCCGCCGGTGCCTCCCCTGGCGGCACCGGTGGCCGTCAGTGCGGCTTGGCCGACGCCTCCGGTGCCGCCAGCCAGTCCGGGGCCGGCGGCACCCGTGCCGCCGGCGTTGCCCGTCGCGGTGGTGACGTCCACCGCGGAATCACCCGCGGTGCCCGGCAGTGGACCGGTGAAGCCACTGCCGGCGGCCGCTGACGATCCACTCGGCGAGGGGTTGACGCCCGCTCCGCCGACGCCACCGCGTCCCCCGTTGCCACCGCCGCCGCCGTTGCCGCCCAGCGCCCCGCCGTTACCACCGGTGCCACCGTTGCCCGCATCGCCGCCGGCGGTGTTCGCGCCTCCGACACCGCCGTTACCGCCGTGCCCGCCTCGGCCGCCGTTTCCGTACAGGTTCGCGTTACCACCCTGACCGCCGTTTCCACCGGCACCGCCGGGGTTGGCGGCGTCGCCGGCGGCACCGTTGCCACCACGTCCGCCTGAGCCGGCGTTACCGAACGCTGCAGCCCCGTTGCCCCCGCGGCCGCCATTTCCACCGGCCGCTCCGGGAACCGCGGTCGGATCGGATGCGGCGTCGTACCCGGTGCCACCGGCACCACCGCCACCGTCGGCGGCGCTGCCCGCCACGCCGGTCGCACCCGGTGATCCCGTGACACCGCCAGTTCCGCCGATGCCGGCCGCACCGCCGGCACCGCCGATCCCGCCGGTTCCGCCTCCTCCGCCGCCGTTGCCGCCATTGCCGCCGGTCGGAAAGGCGGCGCTGCCCCGGCCTCCGTCACCACCAGGACCACCGATCCCGCCCGGACCGCCGGTACCTCCTGTACCGCCGTCGCCGTTGCGGCTCCCGGCGCTGGCAGCGCCGCCGGCACCGCCCCTGCCGCCGGTACCGCCGACACCGCCCCCGGTTCCACCGTCGGCGCCATCGCCGGCCGCCGTGGTCGCCGTCGCGTCAGCACCGTTGGCGCCGGGGCTCCCGACACCGCCGATGCCGCCGGGGCCCCCGGCACCGCCGGTGCCGCCGGCACCCGAAATCAGGCCGCCCTGACCACCAGCACCGCCATCACCACCGAGACCGCCGGTACGTTGCTCGCCATCGCCGCGTCCACCCCCGCCGCCCTTCCCTCCGGCACCACCGTTTCCGACCCGGCCGCCGGCACCACCGGGGCCACCGTTTCCCCCGGGGCCTCCCACCGTCACCGCCGTGAATCCGGCGCCACCCTGACCTCCGTCACCGCCACCGGTCGCCACCGCGCCGGTAGCACCGGCCGCGCCACCGGGGCCGACGCCGGCCGCACCGCCGCTGCCGCCGACACCCGGATCGCCCCCGGTGCCGCCGGCGCCACCGGTCGGATCCGCGGCGTCACCGGGAGCACCCGCACCGCCGTCGCCGCCCGGACCTGCAGCACCACCCGTTCCGCCGTCGCCGGCGTCACCCGTCCGGGCGAACAACAGCAGCAGTCGGCCGCTTCCGGCGTTGCCGCCTGCGCCTCCGGTCCCGCCGCTGCCGCCGTCACCGCCCGCGCCGCCCGAGGTTCCGGCAAGCGACGCATTCGCGCCCGCCGCACCTGTCCCGCCGACACCGCCCACGCCGCCGGTGCCGCCGGCGCCGCCGCGGCCCAGCACCAGGCTGCCCTGTCCCCCGTTGCCGCCGAGCCCGCCACTACCGCCGAAGGCACCCGTCGTGGACCCGGCGCCGCCGGCACCGCCGGCACCCCCGCCGCCACCCGTTCCGAACAGGGATAAAGCCCCGACGTCGCCGCCGTCGCCGCCGGCACCTGCCGCGCCGCTGGCCGAGACAGCTGCGCCACCGATTCCGCCGGTACCTCCGTTGCCGACGAACAACCCGCCCCGGCCGCCGCTACCGCCGTTCTGCCCGGACAGGCCCGCGCCGCCCGCGCCGCCGTGGCCGAACCAGCCTGCGCTGCCGCCGTTTCCGCCACCGAAGCCGGCTCCGCCATTGCCGACGATGCCGCCGTTCCCGCCGTCACACGTGCCAGACGGGCAGTCACCCGGTACGGAGCCGTAGCTGTAGCCGTTGCCCACCAGCAGACCACCGTTGGGGTGAGACGCGGTGCCGTTGCCAAAGAGGATGCCGAGCGGACTGCTCGACGCCCGCGCGACCGTAAACGCCTGCAGCACAGAACCTTTGGGATCGCCAGCGGTAACTGTCGGTAGCCCATTGGCGATGGTAGTCCTGGACAGGTCCCGCCGCGCAGCCGCGAGGGCACTCCACGCCAACGGATCCAACGCGGGAACCTCACCGCCGCCTGTCGTGTTCGGCTGCGGTGGCTGGTTGGGAGAAACAACGCCTACCGCTGGCTCGGCCGGCGGTGTCGCGCCATGAGAAGTCGACAGACTGTTGGCTGCCGACGGCGCCGAGGTGCCTTTGGTGCGGGAGCGAGGAATGGACGCCGCCGCCGAAGCACTTCCGGGCCGTGCGCGCGATGGGCCGGCGCTCGAGAGGCCGGCGCGCCCGCCGCGGCGAGCCGGCGGCGACGTGGCCGTCCCGGCAGGTTCTTTGGCCGACTGGTCGCTCGTGGAACCGGCCGAACCGGTGGTGTCCGCGTACGCGAGTGGCATCGCTGTGATCGCCGTACCGATGCCCAGCGCGACGGCAAGTGCCCCCACCCGCCCCACATGGCTGGCGAACGAACGCCTCACCCCGCCGGAAGTGTCCAGAGACGAAGAAACGTTCGACGGCACCTTGACTTCCCCGCAATCCGCGCGGAACCGTTCCGTCGCCAGGACCTGATTATGTGACGCGCCGGCAGTGATCTGCGTCGAAACGCCACGTTTGGGTGTTTGCGTCGAAAAGAAATGACGGTCAGGGCCCGCAACTCCGCCCGCCTTCAATGGACCGGCGGCCCTGAAGGCCCCAAAATGCCTGCGGCGAAACAACTCTCGCCGGGCGGACAAAGCAACTCTTTCCGCGTCGTGGCCTCGCATGTGTACCGCTCCGTCTCGATCAACGGCGCAGGCGCACGGTCGGCCGGTGGCCATCGCGGCGGCAGCACTTTGCTCTACTTGACCGTTAGTCAAGTTGCGGCTCCTGGAAGCCTTCACCTCCCGGCGTTGCGTTTATCTAGCTGCGCGCCGCATTTGCCGCGCGAAACGACGGATGGTACTTTTTCGCCACGTTCGTGATGAGAGTTTGCTGGAATTCGGCTGCATGCGGAGTTCCGTCGTAGCAGGTCTTGCTGCGCGCCCGAGTAATTCCGTTGCACGCTCGAATTGGGGGTTTCCGTCGCATGAACTCCAGCAATTGGACTCGACATATCACGTCGCGCGGGCACCACGGCCCAACCGAGGGCTGCCTGCATGCCGAGTCGTCGACTCCGACCGGTTTCGTCGGCCGGGTGGGGGCGCTGGCGGTGGCGTTGGGTGTTGGCGGGGTGATCGCGGCGTTGCCGGCGGTGGCGGTCGCCGACACCACCGGGTCAGCAGGTTCGGTCGGGTCCGATTCGGTGGCGGACCGCGGGCGACCGGCGTCGCGGACGGCATCGGGCGACGACGTCGCCGGCCCCACCACCACCCACCAAACTGAGCCGGGGACTGTTTCGGGCGCCCGTAGCGGCCAGATCGACCCGATCGGGTCAACTTCCCGTTCGGGCCGGCACGGATCGGCCGGCCCGGCCCCGGCCGCGGCCGCGGCGCTGCCCGTACTGCCCCGGCCGGCGATCATCGCGCCATCACCGCCGGCAGCGGCTTCCGAGCCTTTCGCCGTCGGCGTCGGCGGAGGGTCTTCCAAGGGCGCGGACACAGTCGCGGATTCCTCGGCCTCGGCCGTTCCAACCGTCGTCACCGCCTCTGCCGCTGTGCCGGTGACGCTGGCTGCGCCCGCGCCGCACCTGGCCGCCGCAACGCCGGCGCGCCCGATTCAGGCACTCGGCGCCCGACTGCTGTCGTGGCTGAACAATGGCGGCGGTGACGGCACTCCCGCGGCGGCACCGCTGGCGTGGACCGCCGCCGCGGCCAGCCGCCGCGAACTGGGCGGCGGCGGGGTGGCGGCCGTGGCCAAGGCTCCGAAGTGGGTGACGCAGACCTGGCCGTGGCTGGGCGCCGTGCTTGCCGGGGGGCAGCCGGGCGCGTTCCTGGTCGGTGACGGCACCGCCGATCACCCCGACGCCGGCTTGCTCAAAGGCAACGGCTACAGCTACACCCACTATGAGGGCGCCTGCAGTTCTGGTGCCTGCAACGGCGGCAACGGTGGGCTGTTCGGTAACGGCGGCAACGGCTACAACGGCGGCCACGGCGGCTCGGCCGGTCTGTACGGCAACGGCGGGCGCGGCGGAGACGGCCTAGCCCCCGGCATCACGGGCGGTGCCGGCGGGGCCGGGGGGCTGTATTCCGGGGACGGCGGCGACGGGGGCGACGGCGGCCTGGGCGCCGACGGCGGGGCCGGCGGCAACGCCGGTACCTCCTCGACGTACGGCAACGGCGGCCGCGGCGGAGACGGCGGCGACGGCGTCGAGGGCACGATCGGCGCGGCGGGTGCGGCCGGGCAGGCTGGCGCGGCCGGAGCAACCGGCGCCACCGGCGCCATCGGCACGGCCGGACTGACCGGCGCTGACGGCGCTTCGGGCCGCGCCGGCGCAACAGGCGCAACCGGCGCCACCGGAGCGGCGGGCGACGCAGGGACCAACGGCGCCACCGGCGCCACCGGCGCCAGAGGCACCGACGGGGCGACCGGCGCCACCGGCGCGAAGGGTGCCAACGGCGCCAAGGGTGCCAACGGCGCCACCGGCGCGATCGGCGCCGCCGGCAAGGACGGTACCGACACCTACTACTTCATCGATCCCGTGAGCGGCGAGGTCTCTTACCCGCCGTACTACACGTCTTATGGTGCAGCCGCGCCCGGCACCCCCGGCGTATACAACAAAGATAAAACGTTGGCTATCAACCTATTAACGTCCGGGACCGTGGTTGGCGGTGATGCCGGCTGGGGTTACAGCGGCAACGTTGATTCTCCCAACGGCGGGCGCGGCGGGGACGGCGGCGATGCTAATGCGGGCGCCCTATATCAGAACCCCACCGGCGGCGCCGGCGGCTGGGGCGGTAATGCCTACAACGGAGGAGACGACGCGACCGCGAGCGGCAAGGGTGGTGACGGCGGAAACGGTGGCTGGGCCTGGGAAGCTTTTATGGGCTCGGTTGCGTATGGCGGCAACGGCGGCTACGGCGGCCAGGGCGGCAAAGGTGCCCCCGGCGGACAGGGTGGGATCGGCGGGCAAGGCGGTCACGGTGGAACGGGCGGGAATGGCGCCACCGGCGCGACCGGTTCCGCCGGTGGCGACGGCACCGACGGGGCTACCGGTGAAACCGGTGGCGATGGGACCAACGGCGGCGACGGCCAACGCGGCGGAGCCGGAGCAACAGGCGCGACCGGCCTGATCGGCGGAGCCGGAGCGGTCGGCGGAGCCGGCGGAGCCGGTGAAGCCGGTGGTGTCGGCGGCGCCGGCCAGGCGGGTGGAGCGGGCGAAACCGGCGCCACCGGCACCCCGGGCCGCAAGGCCGGCGCCGGCGGGGCCGGCGGCGCGGGAGGCTTGTTCGGCCAGGGTGGCCTCGGTGGAAACGGCGGCCGCGGTGGAACCGGCGGAACCGGCGGAACCGGCGGGACCGGAGGCACCGGCGGCACCGGCGGAACCGGCGGCAGCGGCGGAACCGGCGGCAACGCCGGCGACGGCGGCAGAGGCGGCACCGGCGGAACCGGCGGCCGGGGCGGCGACGCCGGCGACGGCGGCACCGGCGGAACCGGCGGCAACGCCGGCGACGGCGGCACCGGCGGCAACGGCGGCAACGCCGGCGACGGCGGTCAGGGCGGCACCGGCGGCAACGCCGGTGCCGGCGGCGACGGCGGTAAAGGCGGCAAGGGCGGGACCGGCGGCAAGGGTGCGACCGGCGGTCCCGGCGGGAACGGCGGAAACGGCGGCGCCGTGTACCGGGCCAATGGTGACGTAACGGCGGATGGCGTACCAGAGAACGCGCAAGGAGGCGGCACCACCATTGAGGAAAGCGGCAAGGGCGGCAAAGGCGGCGGTGGCGGCGACGGAGGTGACGGTGGCGCCGGCGGTCCGGGCGGACCGGGTGGTTACTCCGGTCACCCCGGTACAGCCGGCCTGGGTGGCCAGGGTGGTGCCCCCGGGCGGCCTGGCGTAGCCGGCCTCGGCGGGGCCGCGGGTCTCATCGGCCGCGGCGGACTCGGCGGCCAAGCGGGCACTGCCGGTCTGGGCGGTGACGGCGGTGACGGCGGGGAGGGCGGCGCCGCGGGTGCGGCGGGCTCGGGTGGAGCAGGCGGCACCGGCGGGATCGGCGGCGAAGGCGGGATCGGCGGCGAAGGCGGCGAAGGCGGGGCCGGCGGCGAAGGCGGTGCCGCGGGCAAGGGCGGAACCGCCGGCCTGTTCGGCCGCAACGGCGCCGACGGCACCACGGGCGCCACTGGAGCTACCGGTAAGGCGGGAGTGGCCGGTGCCCACGGCGCAGCAGGGACTACCGGTGCCGCCGGTCATGCCGGGGCCACCGGGGCGGCGGGTTTGAGCGGAGCGACTGGCGCAAGAGGCGCCGTCGGAAGCACCGGCGCCGCCGGCACCGCCGGAAGCACCGGCGCCGACGGGCAGACCGGCACGACCGGTACCGCGGGAGTCGACGGTAAGGCCGGCACCACAGGTGCCAGGGGCGATAGGGGCGACTCGATCTTCGTTTTCGCCGAGGATGCCGTTATGCAGGCTGCCTCCGGGGACATCGGCGCCACCGGCGCCACCGGGGACAGAGGCGCCCGCGGTGCCGACGGCGTGGACGGCCCCAAGTATCTGAAAATGCCCCAGGCCATGCAGGACGCCCTCAAAGCGGCCCATCTGGGGCCCGCCTGAAGACTCCCCCCACGCCGAGGTGGCAACGGACACGCCTGCTGTGGGGTGGGACGGCGGGCTGGGTCGGCCGTGGCGGTGACGGTGGTTCGGGCCTGCGGGGCGGTGATGGTGGGCGCGGCGGGCTGCTCACGCCGCGGCAGCGCGGAATTGAAGTTCGCCCACGAGGAGTTGTTCCCCGCAGTGGGAGCAGACGGCTGTGGCCCGTAGCCTTCGTCCGCATGCGGTGTGGGTGAGCGCGATGGGCGGCTTTCCGCCGGACAGCCAGCGGTCTCCCCACATCAGCATCGCCAGGGCCACCGGGTAGAGGTCGAGTCCCTTGTCGGTGAGGTAGTAGCCGCGCTCCGAGTCAGTGGATCGGGCGGTGAGCACTCCGCGCTCGGTGAGCCGTGCCAGCCGCTGGGACAAGATGTTGGACGCGATGGCCAACCGGTTCTGGAAATCGTCGAACCGGTGGGTGCCGAAGAAGCACTCCTGGATGATCAGCGAACTCCATTGCTCGCCGATGACTTGCAGTGTGCGGGCGATGGAGCAGGGCTGCTGGCGTTCCAGTAGGTCGAGACCCGGCTTTCGGGTTCGTGCAACCTGTCCTTGTGGGCGCTGCGCGGCTTGTGGCAGCCGGTCGAAGGTGACCTGGCGTGGCACTACCGGCTGGCTGCAATGGTCGCATGCCATGACGGCGTGGATCGTGGCACCGCAGGTTGTGTGCACGACCGTCACCGGCTGTGTGTTCTCGTCGCACCACTGGTCTCCCCAGTGCATCGCGGTCAACAGCGGGCCGAGGAAGTCGTTGCCCAACTCGGTGGGCAGGTAATCCAGTCCGTCGCGGTGCAGTACCTGGGAGGCGACAAGCTGGTCGAGTCGGGCGGTGAGGGTGGAGCGGGCAATGCCAAGGCGTTTCCGAAACTCGCCGAACCGCGTCGCCCGGTCGAAGAGGGCATCCCGCAGGATCAGCCACGACCAGGCATCCCCGACGGCGGCGACGGTGCGAAACACCGAGCAGTCTCTTTGCAGTTGGCCCGCTGGCACCCGGCCATCATAGCCAATCGCTTGCATAACGAGACCATGCGTGAGAGTCTCGCTATGCAAGCTGAAGCCGAGGGGAGCACCGCCATGACCGAGTCGTACAAAGACCTGATCCTCGACCGCACCGGGGCGATCACCACCATCACGCTCAACCGGCCCGCCGTGCATAACGCACTGGATCGCTCGTTGTCCGCTGAGTTGAACCGCGCCGTCCGCGAAGTCCGCGACGACCGGCACTGCCGAGTTCTGGTCCTGCGGGGAGCCGGTGAGACGTTCTGCGCGGGTGATGACATCACCGAGTTCAACACCTGGACGCTCGACGACCCGTACTGGCAGGTTCGCAAATACCAGGAGACCGCCCAGATGCTGGAAGACCTGACCGCAATCACCGTCGCTGCGGTGGACGGTGTCTGCACCGGCGGCGGCTTGGAGCTGACCTTGGTGTGCGACTTCGTCATCGCGACCGACCGCTCGCGGTGGGGCATGCCCGAGATCGACTGGGACATCACGCCCGGCTGGGGCGGAACGTCACGGCTCGCACGCTTCGCCGGGCGGCGCAAGACCAAGGAGTGGAACCTGCTCGGTGCGCTGTTCGATGCCCAAACCGCAGAACGCTATGACCTCATCAACCGCATCTGCGTCCCGGCTGAACTCGATGCCGAAGTCGCGGCACTCGCCGAGGTCATCCTCGCCAAGCATCCCGCGACGCTGCGCCGCACCAAGTTCGTTCTCAACCACGGAGCCGACTTGCACATCTCCGGCGCACTCGCACTTGAGGTGCCCCTGGCGCCTTTCCCGATCACCGGGATGGACTCAGACATTCCGGTGAAAGCATCGGGCCAGGGCATCAAAGACTTCACCGACCGGGACGCAAGGGAAAACCGGCGACGGCTCTCCAAGCACTTCTGGCAGAACCGATAGCGCGAGGCAGAGGTTTACCTGGTCTTACAGGCCGGGTGAAGATGGCGGTGGCGGAGGGATTTGAACCCTCGGACGGGGGTTACCCGTCACACGCTTTCGAGGCGTGCTCCTTAGGCCGCTCGGACACGCCACCGCGGGAAATCTTACGGTCCGCCGCCGACTAGCCCAAATCGCGGTGAGCCGCAAAAAACGCATCAAGCGGCGCCGCGCAATCGGCAGCCAGCACGCCGCCGCGAACCTCCGGGCGGTGGGTGAGCCGCCGGTCGCGGACCACGTCCCACAGCGAGCCCACCGCGCCGGTCTTCGGTTCCCACGCACCGAACACGACACGGGCCACCCGTGCCATCACCAGCGCACCGGCGCACATGGTGCAGGGTTCGACGGTGACGGCGAGGGTGGCGCCTTCCAGCCGCCAGCCATCGGCGCGCACCCGGGCGGCCTCGCGTAGGGCCAGGATCTCGGCGTGGGCCGTCGGATCCCCCAGCGCCTCCCGAGCGTTGGCGGCGCGGGCCAATTCCACTCCGTCGGCGTCGATCACCACAGCGCCGATCGGAACGTCGTCCTCACCGACCATGCCCGCGGCGGCGATGGCCGCGCGAATCAGAGCTTCGTCAGACGCGGTGCTCACCGATCGAGGCGGTCGAGCACCGCCGACAACTCCTCGGCGAAGCCCATCTCGCGGGCGATCCGGCCGAGTTGCTCGTCGGCGTAGAGGTCGGTCTCGGACAGGATCACGCTCAGCACCGCGTCGGGCAGCCCGACGTCGGCCAGCACGCCCAGGTCGCCCTCCTCGAACGGGTCGCTGTCCTCGAGATCCTCGGGGGCGATGTCGGCATCGAGCTTCTCCAGCGCCTCGGCGGCGATGTCGTAGTCCAGTGCGGCGGTGGCGTCGGAGAGCAGCAGCCGGGTGCCGGCGGGCGCGGGACGGACGATCAGGAAGAACTCGTCGTCGACATCCAGGAGCCCGAACACGGCTCCCGCGCTTCGCAGTTCACGCAATTCGGTCTCCGCGGCCGACAGGCTGATCAGCGCCTGGGCGCTCATCGGCGAGCAGCGCCAGGTGGCGTTCTCGCGAACCACCGCCACGGCGAAGCCGTACGGGGTGTCCGCGGCACCCGAATCGGGACCCGCCGACCCCGGTCCGCGCTCCGCCCGCTGTCCTGCCATGGCCGCATACGCTAGTCGCTGAACAGCCGGGTTGACCAGCGCCGCCCGTCCGGCCCGGCGGGCATATGCCAACCTGGAAACGTGACGAAAACACCGGTGTGCGTTCTCGGCCTGGGTCTGATCGGCGGATCGTTGTTGCGTGCCGCGGTCGGGTCCGGCCACGAGGCCCTCGGATACAACCGCTCACCCGAGGGCGTTCACGGGGCCCGCGACGACGGTTTCAACGCGACCACGGATCTCACCGAGGCGCTGACGTGGGCCGCTGAGCGCGACGCGCTCGTCGTGCTGGCCGTCCCGATGCCCGCCGTCGGACAGCTGTTGGCGCACGTGCGTCGGCTGGCCCCCGGCTGCCCACTGACCGACGTGATCAGCGTCAAGGGGGCGGTGCTGGCCGAGGTGCGTTCGGCCGGGCTGCTCGACCGCTACGTCGGCGGCCATCCGATGGCCGGCACCGCGCACTCAGGTTGGAGCGCGGGTTCGGCCGACCTGTTCGCCGGAGCGCCCTGGGTAATCGGTGTCGACGAGCACGTGGACGCGACGATCTGGGCGGACGTGATGAACCTCGCGCTGGACTGCGGCAGCGTGGTGGTCCCCGCCAAGTCCGACGAACACGACGCCGCGGCGGCCGCGATCTCGCATCTGCCGCACCTGCTGGCTGAGGCGCTGGCCGCGACGGCCGGAGAGGTCCCGTTGGCGTTCGCGCTGGGCGCCGGGTCGTTCCGGGACGGGACCCGGGTCGCCGGCACCACCCCCGACCTGGTGCGGGCCATGTGTGAGGCCAACGCCGACCAGCTCGTCCCGACCCTGGACCATGCGCTGGAGTTGCTCCGGCACGCACGGACCTCACTCGTCGAGAGGGGTTCGGTGGCCGAACTGGTCGACGCCGGCCACGCCGCCCGGGTCCGCTTCGAGAACTTCTCCCGCCCCGACATCGTCACGATCGTCCTCGGCGGGGAGAACTGGCGCGAGGAACTCGCCGCGGCCGGTCGGGCCGGCGCGGTGATCAGATCCGCTCTGCCAGGCCCGGATAGTCGACGATGAACCCCTCATCGTCGACGACCACCGTTGTCTCGGCGACCGGCGACTTCAGTTCGATCGCGCCGCCGCCCAGCCCGGTGTAGCTGATCTCGGCGGCGGTGACCGTCAGGTCCGGCAGGTAGACGTAGACGACGGGCAGGGTCACCTTGTCGGTGGTGGTGTGCAGGCCGGTCCGGCGGATCGGCAGCGCGTTGAAGAACGGGCTGAGCACCATGTCGACGTCCATGGCGCCGTTGTAGGCCGCCCGCGACTCACCCTCGTGATCGGTGATGAGCCACATGTTCTCCTCGTCGCGGGCGATCGACATCTGCCTTTCCCGCTCGGCGGAGGTCACGTTGAGCGACAGCCGCTTGGTGGCGCCGCTGTCGTCGGTCACCAGGTCGTAGGAGGCGCTGAACGCCGGGTGGGCGCCGGACGCCGCCGCGACGATGCGGCCGTGGGCCTTGATCCGGTTACCCGACAATGCGATCCGGGCCGACTCGATGCGCGAGACGTCGTGGGAGCGCCAGGTCAGAACGGCTGGCCACACTTTCGCGCTGGCATCTTCGGCTGCAGTCACCACCCTTCTACCGTAAGGGACGCTTGCCTGCCGCTGTAGTCCGGACTCCGCCGACGGGTCTGTGACTCGAGGGCCACCTCGTCGTCGAGCAGGGGTTGGGGCAGCCTGGGACGCAACCGGCCCGTCCCGGGCATCGACGCCCAGACCGCCACTGCGAGCAGGCCGTCGAGGAGCAGAGCCAGCACTGTCACCATGAGCGCCCCGACGAGCGCGAGATAGAACTGCCGCACCTTGATGCCGTCGATCAGGTACCGGCCCAGGCCGCCGAGGCTGGCGTAGGCGGCCACGGTGGCGGTGGCGACGATCTGTAGGGTGGCCGTCCGCAGGCCGCCCAGGATCAGCGGCAGGGCGTTGGGCAACTCGACGCCGGTGAGCACCCGGCGTTCGGTCATGCCCATCGACCGCGCCGCGTCGACCACCTTGGGGTCCACGTTGGCGATGCCGGCGTAGGTTCCGGCCAGCAGGGGCGGCACACCGAGCAGGGTCAGCGCGACGGTGGGCGGCAGCAGGCCCAGACCCCACAGCAGCACGCCCAGCAGCAACACCCCGAGCGTGGGCAGGGCCCGCAGCGAGTTGACGGCGGTCACCACCAGGAAGGACCCGCGGCCGGTGTGGCCGATCAGCAGGCCGATCGGGATCGCGATCAGCGCCGAGACCGCAACGGCGACGCCGGTGTACTGCAGGTGCTCCAGGATGCGGGTGCCCAGACCGGTCTTCCCGCTCCAGTTGGCGGCGGTGAAGATGTAGGCCAGGGCCTGCTGAAGGAAGTTCATCCGGCCGCCTTGGCCGACTGCGTCCGCGCCCAGGGGGTGATGAGCCGGCCGCCAACCAGGATCGCGATGTCGACGATGATCGCGAGCACGAAGATCGCGATGATGCCGGCGATGATCTGATCGCTCTTGTCGGCCTGATAGCCCTCCGTGAACCAGGTTCCCAGTCCGCCGATGCCGATCACCGACCCGACGGCGACCATCGAGATGTTGGTGACGGCCACCACCCGCAGACCGGCGGTGAGAACCGGAACCGACAGCGGCAGTTCGACTTTCATCAGCTGGCCGATCCGGGTGTAGCCGACGGCGGTGGCCGCGTCGCGCACCGGCGCAGGGACGGCGTCCAGGGCCTCGGGCACGGCGCGCACCAGCAGCGCCGTGGTGTAGAGCGTCAGCGCGACGATGACGTTGGTCTCGTCGAGGATGCGGGTCGGGATGATCAGCGGCAGCACCACGAAAAGTGCCAGCGACGGGATGGTGAAGATGATGCTGGCGCTCAGCGTGGTGAGCCGGCGCAGGGCGGGGCGCCGCCACACCAGTGCGCCGAGTGGCACCGCGATCAGCAGACCGAGCAGCACCGGGATGAGCGAGAGTCGCAGGTGGATCACCGTCAGCGCCCAGGCGGTGTCGAGGTGGTTGAGCAGATAACGCACGGCGCTCAGTCCGGGTCGTCGGCCAGGTCGAAGGAAAGTTGTTCTGCCGGCGGCTCATCCGGCTCGTCCGGCTCCGCGGTGATCAGGGCCGCGCGGCGCTGGGTGTCCAACGCGTCGATCACGTCCTCGGCGTCGGTGCCGCCCACCACCACGCCCGCGGCGTCGACGGCCACCCCGACTCCCGACGGTGAGGACAGCGCCGCGTCCAGCGCCGAGCGCAACGTCCCATCGGGACGAAACAGCGAGCCGCCGGCCGTCACGCTGTCATAAAGACCGCTGCCGTGGACGTGGCGCTCGACACCGTCGGCGTCGATCCAGCCGAACGGCGTTCCGTCGGGGTGGACCACCAGCCGCCACTCGTCGTCGGCGAGCACCAATCCGTCGATCTCGTCCTCGGTGACCGTCCAAATCGGCCGCAGCCCAAGGGTTGACGCGCTGAAGAACTGCAGCAGCCGATAGCCGCGGTCGGTGCCGATGAACTCCGCGACGAAGTCGTTGGCCGGGTTGGACAGCAGCCGCGACGGGGTGTCGTACTGCTGCAGGGTTCCGCCGACACCGAACACCGCGACGGCGTCGCCGAGCTTGACGGCCTCGTCGATGTCATGGGTTACGAACACGATGGTCTTGTGCAGTTCGCTTTGCAGACGCAGGATCTCGGCCTGCAGCTCCTCACGGACGACGGGGTCGACGGCCGAGAACGGTTCGTCCATCAGCAGGATCGGCGGGTCGGCCGCGAGGGCACGGGCCACGCCCACTCGCTGCTGCTGCCCGCCGGAGAGTTGAGCGGGATAGCGCCGGCCGAGTTTGGGATCCAGCCCCACGCGTTCGAGCACCTCGTAGGCCGCGCGGCGCGCGGCACGGCGGGATTGGCCGGTGAGCACCGGCACGGTGGCGACGTTGTCGATCACCCGCTGGTGCGGCATCAGGCCGCCGCTCTGGATGACGTACCCGATGCCGAGCCGCAGCTTGACCGGGTCGACGCCCCGCACGTCGCGCCCGTCGACGATCACGGCACCTGAGGACGGATCGACCATCCGATTGATCATCCGCATCGAGGTGGTCTTGCCGCACCCGGAGGGGCCGACGAACACCGTCAGCGTTCCAGCCGGCACCTCGAGAGTGAGGTCGTCGACGGCGACGGTGCCGTCCGGATAGCGCTTGGTGACGCCGTCGAACGTGATCATTTGCTTCCGAGCGGTTTGTCGAAGGCGTTCTCCCGCACCCATTGCCGCGCCGCCTCGTCGGGATCGATGCCTGAGTTACCGGATACGGAGGCGTTCAGTTCGGTCAGGCCCTTGGTGGTGAGGCGGGCGGAGACGGCGTCGAGCACCTTCTTGATCTCGTCGGACTTCTTCTGCGAACTCAGCAGCGGCACAACGTTTCCGGGCAGGAAGTTGTTCTTCGGGTCCTCGAGGACCACGAACTTGTTCTGCGGAATCGCCGGGGAGGTGCTGAAAATGTTTGCCGCCGTGACGGTTCCGCCGGACAGCGCCTTGACCGTGGCGGGCCCGCCGCCGTCGCTGATCGCGACGAAGTTGTCCGGCTTGATGTCCAGGCCGTACTTCGCCTTCAGTCCCGGTAGGCCCTGTTCGCGGTTGAGGAACTCCGAGGGCGCGCCGAACTTGACCTCCGCTGCGTGCGGGACGAGATCGGCGATGCTCTTGAGGTTCCATCGCTGGGCGGTCGCCTCGGTGACGGTGACGGTATCGCTGTCATTGGCCGGTGCGGGATTGAGGATCGACAGGTCGCCGGGCAGCGACCGGTAGAGCGCCAGTTCGACGTCGCCCGGGTCGGACGCGGTGCTCTTCGGATCGAAGTACTGCAGCAGGTTGCCGGTGTACTCCGGGATGAGATCGATGGAGTGGTCCCGGATCGCGGGAATGTAGGTCTCGCGGCTGCCGATGCCGAACTGGCGGCCGACGTTGAACCCGTTGGCCTCCAGGGCCTGGGCGTAGATCTCGGCGACGATCTTGGATTCGGGGAAGTCCGCTGAGCCGACCACCACCGACTTCAGGTCTCCGGACGCGGCGCCACCACCGAGTGGGTTGGAACTACCGCAACCGGCGAGCAGCACGGCCGCGATCAGCACCGTGAGCGTGAGCCAGCCACGTGATCGCATCAGACGTCCTCCCACGAGCCGACACTATCCACCTCGAGCACCTTCCCGTCAGTCGTTACCCCCCTGTTGCCCGTTTTGCACCCAAATGCAGCCCCGAGCAGGACAAAATGACGTCATGAGCGACGATCCCAAGGACCCTGTCCGCGATCCGGCGGCATCCACCCCTCCGGTTTCGGGCACCACGCCGGCACCAGAGGATGTGGGGTTGACCCGCGCCGGCGCCCTCTGGGCCTTCCTGATCCTCGGGTTCCTGGTCCTGATCGTCCTGCTGATCTTCATCGCCCAGAACACGACGTCCACCCCGTTCACCTTCTTGAGCTGGCACTGGAACCTGCCGCTCGGCGTGGCGATCCTGCTGGCCGCGGTGGCCGGCGGCCTGATCACCGGCATGGTCAGCGCCGCGCGGATGTTTCAGCTGCGCCGGACGGCCAAGAAGAACCTGAAGGTCGCGCTGAACCGCTGATCAGCGGAGCCGGTGGGGCAGCAGGTCCCACACGTGCTCGATGGCGTTGACGCCCGCGACCGTGAAAGTTCCCTGGCGCGAATGGCGCAGGTGCGTCACCGACGCGTAGTCGATGGGAAACGACAGCGGTTTGGCCGTGCCCAGGATCTCATGCAGAACGACGTTGATCACCCCGCCGTGGCTGAAGACCGCGACGGTCTCGGTGTGGTCGGCGGAGCCGACGATGTCCTGCAACGCCGACAGCACCCGGGCGGTGAACTCCTCGGTGTCGACGGCACCGGGCAGCTGACCATCGGCCATCCGCGCCCAGTCGTGCGGACGTTCGGTGCGGACCTCTTCCAGCGGCACGTAGTGAGACATGCCGCGGTCGTACTCGGCCATGCGGTCGTCGATGTCGACGGGCAGGCCGAGGGCGCCGGCCACCGGGTCGGCGGTCTGGCGGGCGCGGCGTTGCGGGCTGCTCACCAGGCGGCTGATGCCGAACCGCTTGAGGGCCGCGGGCAGTCGGCGGGCCTGCTCCCAGCCGTCGGGCGCGAGTTCGGGATCCGACCCCTCACCGACCTCACTGCGCAGCGGTAGCGCATGACGGATCAGCAACACCTGCACGCGTGCCACCATAAGGGTTCGCGACGGAAGGGTGTTCGATGAGCGGTTTCGCGGATCGGCTGTTCGACCTCACCGACCGGGTCGTGCTGGTGACCGGCGGCAGCCGCGGGCTGGGGCGGGAGATGGCCTTCGCCGCGGCGCGCTGCGGCGCCGATGTGGTGATCGCCAGCCGTAAGTACGAGAACTGCGTGTCCACCGCCGCCGAGATCGAAGCCGAAACCGGTCGCGCCGCAATGCCGTACGGCGTTCACGTCGGCCGGTGGGACGAACTTCCCGGTCTGGTCGACGCGACCTACGAGCGCTTCGGCAAGCTCGACGTCCTGGTGAACAACGCCGGGATGTCGCCCGCCTACGACTCCTTGACCGATGTCACCGAGAAGCTCTTCGACACCGTGGTGAACCTGAACCTCAAGGGTCCGTTCCGGCTCTCGGCGCTGGCCGGGGAGCGGATGGCCGCCGCGGGAGGCGGGGTGATCATCAACGTCAGCACGCACGGGTCGCTGCGGCCGCACCCGTCGTATCTGCCCTACGCCGCGGCCAAGGCAGGGCTCAATGCGCTCACCGAGGGGCTGGCCAAGGCCTACGGCCCGACGGTTCGGGTGAACACGCTGATGCCGGGGCCATTCCTGACCGATATTAGCAAGGCGTGGGCCCTGGAAGACAACGGTGGCGGGGACGTCAACCCGTTCGCCGGCTACGCCCTGCAGCGCGCGGGAGAACCACGCGAAATCGTCGGCGCCGCATTGTTTCTCATGTCCGACGCGTCGAGCTACACCACCGGATCGATCCTGCACGCCGACGGTGGCTTTCCGTAACGTTGCCTCGAGTGTGCGGACTCATACGCCCCGCGCGGCGTGTCGCGGATGAATCCGCACAGTCGACGGGCAGGACCGTGGGCAATCAGGGCGTGATGATGTTGAAGCTCGGATCAGGCCGGTCCAGCACGCTCATCAGCGCCTGCAGCACCGAGGCATCGCCGCTCACATCCAAGCCCGGTGAGGTCAGGTCCCCGGCCGCCGCCGCGAGCAGCCGCATCTTGGACGCCAACGTGACCGTCGCCGCCGCGGTGGCCGGATCGGCGGGCCGCTTGCGGTACACCAGCACGCCGTTTCGCAGCGTCACGCGATAGTTCGCATCGACGTCGGCGAAGGTGACGTCCATCGCCAGATCGAGATCCCAGGCCCGCGGCCCGTTGACCGACAGCTTGAGGATGTCGAACATCTGCTCGGGGGTCAGCTGGCTCAGCATGGTCGGCGCGGTGGTGCTCACCGGGGTGCCGAAGTTGCCGGTCCGCAACTCCGTCGCACCGGACAGGAAGAAGTTGCGCCACGTCGCGCACTCCGCCCCGTAGCCCAGCTGCTCGAGGGTGTCGGCGTAAAGCTCCCGGGCGCCGGCATGGTTCTCGTCGGTGAAGATGGCGTGGTCCAGCAGCGTTGCCGCCCAGCGGAAATCACCGGACTCGAACGCCTCGCGGGCGAGCTCGACCACCCGGTCGACACCGCCCATGGCTGCGACGTATCGCGGGCCGGCCTGTTCCGGCGGGTGCTGCCAGAGCCGGCCGGGGTTGCCGTCGAACCAGCCCATGTAGCGCTGGTAGACCGCCTTGACGTTGTGGCTCACCGAGCCGTAGTAGCCGTGGGTGTGCCAGGCCTTCTCCAGCGCGGGCGGCATGGCGAAGTTCTCGGCGATCTCGATGCCGGTGAAGCCCTGGTTGAGCTGGCGCAGCGTTTGGTCGTGCAAGTAGGAGTAGAGATCGCGCTGCAGCCCAAGGTATTCCACGATCTGCTCACGGCCCCAGGTCGGCCAGTGGTGCGAGGCGAAGACGACGTCGGTGCGGTCGACGAAGGTGTCGATGGCCTCGGTGAGGTAGCCGGACCACGCCAGCGGATCGCGCACCAGGGCGCCGCGCAGGGTGAGCAGGTTGTGCAGGTTGTGGGTGGCGTTCTCGGCCATGCACAGCGCGCGGAACTTCGGGAAGTAGAAGTGCATCTCGGCCGGCGCCTCGGTTCCCGGTGCCATCTGGAATTCGATCTCCACCCCGTCGAAGGTGTGGGTCTCCCCGGTAGTGGTGATGTCGATGGTCGGCACGATGATGGCGACCTCACCGGTGGAGGGCACCTGCCCCAGACCGCAACCGACCTGGCCGCGTGGACCGCGCTCCAGACCCGTGCCGTACATGTACGCCGCGCGCCGGGTCATCGCCGTCCCGGCGTAGACGTTCTCCTGAACGGCATGGGCCACGAAGCCCTCCGGCGCGAGCACCGGCACTTTTCCGGCGTCGACGTCGGCCTGCGTGGTGACACCGAGCACACCGCCGAAGTGGTCGACGTGGCTGTGGGTATAGATCACTGCGCTGACGGCTCGATCTCCCCGGTGTTGGCGGTACAGCGCCAGCGCTGCCGCCGCGGTTTCGGTACAGACCAGCGGGTCGATGACGATGACGCCGGTGTCGCCCTCGACGAAGGTGATGTTGGACAGGTCCAGGCCGCGCACCTGGTAGATACCCTCGACCACCTCGTAGAGGCCTTGCTTGGCGCACAGCTCCGATTGCCGCCACAGGCTGGGATGCACCGACGGCGGGGCCTCCCCGCCGATGAACGCGTAGACGTCGTTGTCCCACACGACGCGCCCGTCGGCGGCCTTGATCACGCAGGGCTCCAGTGCGCCGATGAACCCGCGGTCGGCGTCGGCGAAGTCCCGGGTGTCATCGAAGGGCAGCGAACCGAGGTGCTCCCGGTTGAGTGTCTCGATGACCGGTGTCGGGGCTTTGGCTTCCATAGCCCGAATTGTTCACGATCTCGCTGGGGCTGGGCCATGATTGGCCGCGATGCCGGACCAATCCCCGAGTCGCTTCGCTCCTGCCCGCGCAACCAACTCCCCGGGTCGCTTCGCTCCTGCCCGCGCAACCAACTCCCCGGGTCGCTTCGCTCCTGCCCGCGCAACAAACTCCCCGGGTCGCTTCGCTCCTGCCCGTCGGACCCTGCTCCCCGGCTTGACCCGGCACAACGTCGGCACCGAGGTGCTGGCCGGGATCACGCTGCTGGCCATCGCGCTGCCGCTGAACATCGGTTACGCCCAGATCGCCGGTCTGCCACCCACCGCCGGGCTGTACGCCCTGGTGCTGCCGTCGGTGGTGTTCGCGTTGCTGGCCTCGTCGCGGCATCTGGTCGCCGCCCCGGACGCGGCCGCCGCCGCGCTGGTGGGTTCGGCCCTCTCCGGTGTGGCGGTCGCCGGCACGGAACAGTACGCCGCGATGGCGGCCGCCCAGGCGATCGTCGGCGGCCTGCTGTTCACCGCGTGCGCGGTGTTCCGGCTGGGCTTTCTGGCCGACTTCCTGTCCAAGCCCATCCTCATCGGCTTCGTCGGCGGGCTGGCCACCGACATCCTGCTCAGCCAGATCGCCAAGATGATGGGCATCAAGGTGAGCAGCGGCGCCGATTTCTTTCTACGGCTGGCGCAGTTGGTCAGCCGCCTCGGCACCGTGCACTGGTGGTCGCTGGGCCTGAGCCTGGCCGCCGTCGCAGTCCTCGTCACGGCCCGCCGGCGGATGCCCACGGTCCCCTGGGCGCTCATGGTGCTGATCGCGGCGACCGTCGCCTCGGTGACTCTGCATCTGCCCGCCCACGGCGTCGCGGTGCTCGGGTCGGTGCCCGCCGGACCGCCGATGCTGTCCTTTCCGCGGCTGGACTGGCACCGCTGGGTTGAGGTGCTGCTGCCCGCGCTGGCGATCACCACCGTGACCGTCGGCGAGGGCCTGCTGCTCGCTCGCTCCTATGCCGACAAATACGACTACCCCACCTCGCCCAACCGCGACCTGGCCGCCTTCGGCGCGGCGAACCTCGCCTCGGGCCTGTCGTCCGGCTTCACCATCGGCTCCTCGACCTCACGCGCGGCGGCGATGGACCAGGCCGGCTCCCGCACCCAGTTGCCGCTGCTGGTGATGGCCGCCGGGGCGTTGCTGCTGCTGATCTTCGGAGCCGATCTGCTGGCCGACATCCCCTCCCCCGCCATCGGCGCCATCGTCGGCGTCTCGGTGGCCAAGCTGATCGGTATCGGCGAGTTCCGCCACCTCTGGCGGTTGTCGCGGTTCGAGTTCAGCGTGGCCGCAACGTGCTTCGCCGGTGTGCTGCTCATCGGCCCGCTGGCCGGGATCGTGCTCGCCTTCGTACTGTCGCTGATCAATCTGCTGCGCAAGGCGGCCCGGCCGGCGGTCGACGTCCTGCAGGGCTCGGATGATCCGCACCTGTCCCTGACCGCGGCCGACGATGCCACCGGCGAGACGGTGCCCGGGGTGATCGCCATGCGGTTCGCCGCGCCGATCTTCTTCGGCAACGCCCAGACGCTCAGCGCAGCGATCCGAACGGCGGTGCACCAGGCCCCCCACCCGGTGTCGGCCTTCATCCTCGACATGGAGGGTGTCACCGACGTCGACGTCACCGGCGCGGAGGCGTTGGCCAAGGAGTTGCAGTGGCTGCAGGGCCAGGGCATCACCTTCGCCTATTCGCGGGTTCGCCCGCAGCTGCGCGCCAACCTCGAACGTATGCGTCTTTTCCAGGGCCACAGCGTCTTTGAGACCAACCGCGCGGCCGTCGCGGCGCTACGCCCGGCGTAGTCGGATTGTCCGCTGAGTAGTCCCCGTCAAGACCCGTGCGTATTCACGGCAGCCGCAGCTCGATCTCGAAGGCCAGGCATAGTTCAGCAAGTTCCCTCGGATGGTCCAGCGATTTACCTGAGAGAAGGATGACGCGATGCCGCAGACGCCCTCCCCGAAAGCCCCATTGGCCTGGTCACTGCCGGGCGGCCTGATAGAGAAGCCCGGGGAATACCCCGGCGAACCCGAATTGTGGTGTTACACCGACGAATTCTCCTACCGTGCCGGCGACGAGGTCGGCATCAAGGTCCATAGCACGGCCGCGACATTCGACATCGAGATCATTCGCGACGGGCACTCACCCACCACCGTCTACGACCGACAAGACATCCCGGGAATCGTCCAACAGACCCCGCCCGATTCCTATGCGGTGGGGTGCGGCTGGACCGACGCCCTCACCGTGACAATCGACCCGGCCTGGTCGCCGGGGTTCTATCTGATGATCGTGCGCACCCGCACCGCCGACGGCCGCCTCGTCGAGCGTGAGGGATTCTTCCTGGTGCGCAACCCGACTCCCGCGGAGGCCGACTTCGTCCTCATCCATGCCACGAGCACTGTGCTGGCCTACAACGACTGGGGCGGGGCCAATCACTATCGCGGACTGCCCGACAGTAACGGGGGCTTCGACACCCCGACCCCCATCTCGTCGGCGCGGCGCCCGATCGCCCACGGAATGCTCCGCAAGCCCATCGGAGTTCCCCGGGAAGCCCATCACGATGTCCCGCCGCCGCACTGGACGCCCCGCTATCCGAACTATGAGTGGGCATGGCACAACGGCTACTCACGGCATCACGCCGACGCCGGCTGGGCCACCTACGAACGGCCCTTCACGGTGTGGGCCGAGCATTCGGGCTACACGGTCGCCCACATCTCCCAGACCGACCTGCACCGCGATCCTGACGCCCTCGACGGCTATCGCTGCGCGGTCGCCGTCGGCCATGACGAGTACTGGACCTGGGAGATGCGCGACCGCGTCGACCAATTCGTCGAAACCGGAGGCGGATTCGCCCGTTTCGGCGGCAACTACCTGTGGCAGGTCCGGCTCGATGCTGATGGCACACAGACCTGTTACAAGAATCCACACCATGATCCGATGACGGCTCTCGACCCGACCCGATCCACGACCGCGTGGGACTGGCCGCCCATCGGGCGCCCGGGTGCGGCGACCATGGGGCTGACCGGACTCGCCGGTATCTACAACCGCTACGGGCCGACCACACCCCGCTCAAGCGGGGGTTTCACCGTGTATCGGCCCGACCACTGGGCGCTCGAGGGCAGCGACCTGTACTACGGCGATGTCTTCGGCGGACTACCGGTATGTGTCGCCGCCTTCGAGATGGAAGGGTCGACTACACCTTCCGCAAAGGCCGGCCCTACCCGACCGGAGTCGACGGCGCACCAGCCAATCTGGAGATCATCGCCATGGCGCCTGCGGTCGCCTATGCCCGCGATCGGTGGAACGGCGAGGTACCCATCGGGGCGCCCATGGAGGATGCCCACGGCATTCTGCAGATGCTGTTCGGAGACGACCCGCCCGAGCACCTCCGCGAAATCGAGTACGGCTCCGGAATGGTCGCCTACTTCACCAAGGGAAGGGGTCAGGTGTTCAACGCCGGATCCACCGAGTGGGTCAACGGCCTGGCACAGCAGGACTGGTTCACCGCAAAGATCACGCGGACCGTGCTTGACCGCTTCAGCGGCCGTGCGCCCGGGTCGTGAATCTCCAGTGGCGACAACAGCTCTGCGACGCAGGGTGGCCGGCGGAATCAGTCTCAGTCACGAGGAGGGAACCGCGGCGAAGGCCTGCGGCAGACGAACCGTGAATACCGTGCGGCCCGGAGCCGATTCGAGCGCGATGCTGCCGTGGTGGGCGCGCACGACCGCGGACACGATCGCCAGGCCGAGACCGGTGGAGCCCTCCTTGCGGGAACGCGACGTATCGGCGCGCGCGAACCGTTCGAACACCTCGCTCTGAAGCTCCGCCGGGACACCCGGGCCGTCGTCGCAGACCCGGAGCACGGCGTCGCCGTCGTCGGTCTGCAGCGACAGCGTCACCGACGAACCGGCCGGGGTGTGGACCCGCGCGTTGGCCAGCAGGTTGGCCACCACCTGATGCAGTCGGGCGTCGTCACCGGGCACGACCACGGGCTGCTCCGGCACTTCCAGGGTCCATCGGTGCTCGGGACCGGCGGCATGGGCGTCGCCGACCACATCGGCACACAACCGCGCCAGGTCGACGGGCTGACGTTCCAGCGGACGCCCGGAGTCCAGCCGCGCCAGCAGCAACAGGTCCTCGACGAGGTGGGTCATCCGTTCCGCTTCCGACTCCACCCGGCTCATCGCATGGGCGACATCCGCGGGCACCTCGGCCCGCTTGCGTTGCGCCAGCTCGGTATAGCCGCGGATCGCGGCCAGCGGTGTGCGAAGTTCGTGGCTGGCATCGGCGACGAACTGGCGCACCCGGCTCTCACTGGCCTGTCGGGTCGACAGTGCGGCCGAGATGTGGTCGAGCATCCGGTTCACCGCAAGACCCAGCCGGCCGACCTCGGTGTGCGGGTTGGCGTCGACCTCGGCCACCCGCACGGGCAGGGCGACCTCGCCGCGGTCGAGGGGCAGATCGGCGACGGCTCCGGCGGTGGCGGCCACCCGGTCCAGTGGGGCCAGGGCACGCCGGATCACCCAGATGCCCGCCAGTGCGGCGACGGCGAGTGCCAGGGCGGTCACCACCGCGAAGATCAGGGCCACCCGGGCGAGGGTCTGGTGCAGCGCGCGCATGCTCAACCCGATGACCAGGGTGTTGCCCGGCCGGCGTCCCGGGGCGGCCATGACGCGGTAGCGGCCCAGGCCGTCGAGGGTGACCGAGACGGGATGGCGGGTCCCGGCCGCCGCGGCGAGCTGGCGGGCCGCCGCCGTCGAGACGGCATCGCGGTCACCAACGCCGTTGAGCGAACCGGCCTTGGTGACGGCGCCATCACTGACGATCGCGGCGACCATCCCGACCGGCTGGCCGGGCGCGTCGAGAAACGCCGGGGCCGGCACCGCTCGGGGTGCCAGCGGAGGCGGAGAGCCCGGCTCCCACGGCGGCGGGGGTGGTGGCGGGCGGCGTTCCATCATCGAGGAACGTTGGGTGATCTGCAGCAGCTGATTGTCCAGTTCCCGCACCAGATAACGGTGCAGCGCGGTCTCGGTGGCCGCCCCGATGCCGAGGCAGACCACCGCCAGCAGCGCGATCTGACCGGCGAGCAGCCGCGCCCGCAGGGACCAGTTCGATCCCCGAGTCGCTGCGCTCCTGCCCACCGGGGTCAATCCCCGAGTCGCTGCGCTCCTGCCCACCGGGTTCAATCCCCGAGTCGCTGCGCTCCTGCCCACCGGGGCCTTCACCGCTTACGCGCCGGGCTTGAGGACGTAACCGGCGCCACGCAAGGTGTGGATCATCGGCGAGCGCCCGCTGTCGATCTTCTTGCGCAGATAGGAGATGTAGAGCTCGACGATGTTCGACCGGCCGCCGAAGTCGTAACTCCACACCCGGTCGAGGATCTGCGTCTTGGACAGCACCCGCTTCGGGTTGTGCATCAGGAATCGCAGCAGCTCGTACTCGGTGGAGGTCAGCGTGATGGGTTCTCCGCCGCGGGTGACCTCGTGACTGTCCTCATCGAGTACCAGATCTCCCACGACGATCTGCGCGTCCGCGTCTTCTGCGGTGATTCCGGTGCGCCGCAACAGGCTTCGCAGCCGCAGCACGACTTCCTCGAGCGAGAACGGCTTGGTGACGTAGTCGTCCCCACCCGCGCTCAGACCCGCGATACGGTCCTCGACGGCATCTTTGGCGGTCAACAGCAGAACCGGCAACTGCGGGTGCTGTTCACGCAGCGCACCCAGGACCTCCAGGCCGCTCATGTCCGGCAGCATCACGTCGAGCACCACCGCATCGGGGCGGTCCTCCCGCGCGGCGGCCAGCGCCGCGGCCCCGTCGGCGGCGGTACGCACCGTCCACCCCTCGTAGCGCAGCGCCATCGACATCATCTCGGCCAGCACGGCCTCGTCATCGACCACGAGGATGTCCACCGGGCTGCCGTCGGCGCGGCGCATGGCGACGCGCTCGGGTGCGGACATGCAATCCAGTATGCGATCACCGATGGGCCGGGGATGGGAGCAGGCTGTGCGCCCGCTGTGAAGCGCGCCGCAGCCTCAACAGCCCGGGGCCGTCCATAGAATCCGGCCATGACCTTCTACGAAGCCATCGAGGCCGTCGGTAAAGCCATCGATGGCGTCGGAGTCGCCGTCATCGCCATCGGCGCGCTGATCGCCGCCGTCTGGGCCGTGACACGTCTGCGGGCCGGGAGCGTCGACGTCTACCGGTCCTTCCGCGAGCGGCTGGGCCGGTCCATCCTGCTGGGGCTGGAATTCCTGGTCGCCGCGGACATCATCCGCACGGTGGCGGTGACACCGGACGCCAAGAGCGTCGCGGTGCTCGGCGGCATCGTGCTGATCCGGACCTTCCTGAGCTTCTCCCTCCAATTGGAGGTCACCGGCTACTGGCCATGGCAGGCCGCGCGGGCCCGGCAGGTGCAGACGCAACCCCCGCCGCCGCCGCCGTCTGCGCAACCGCTCCCGTCGGCGGGGCGGCATGCCCATCCGGAGGCTCCTGTCCAGAACCGGCCCCCCCGTCCGTGACCCGCGCCGAGCGGCGGCGACGCATCATCGACACGCTGCGCAAGACTCCGCCCGAGGCGCTGGCGCCGCCGGACACCTACGACCCGCGTGAGGTGGCCGCGATGCTGCGTGAGATCGGCATCGCGCTCGTCGAGGTGTCCCAGCCGACGCCCATCGTCGAATCGCGGCTGGAGCAGATCGCCCGCCGCTACACCACCCGGCCGGTGCGGGTGGTGGCGCTGCCGACGATGGTGATGATCCAGATCGGCGACGAGGGCTACCAGCTCGAGGGGTCGACACGGTCCTCGCTGCAACTCGACGCGGCCGGCCGCATCGACGCCATCGCCAGCCTCGCCTTCGCCGGAGCGATCAGCCCGAAGGCCGCCGTGGCCGCGGTCATGAAGGCCCGCACCCTGCCGCCCCGGTTCGGCGTGGTTCCCACGATCCTCGGATATGCCGTCACCACAGTCGGTTTCGGCATGGTGATCAACCCGACCTGGGCCGCACTGCCCGCATACCTGTTCCTCGGACTGGTGGTCGGCGCGATCGTTCAGATGAGCCGGCCTTTCCCGTCGCTGACTCCGGTGCTGCCGACCATCGCCGCGATGGCCGTGACGGTCCTGGCGACCACGTTCGTCGACGCCACCGTTCACGACGGGCTGCTTCGGGTGATCAGTCCCGCACTGGTGGCCACCCTGCCGGGCATGTCGCTGACCATCGGGGCGATGGAGCTGGCCAGCTCGCAGCTCGTCTCCGGCTCCAGCCGCCTGGTCTATGGGCTGTCGCAGTTGGCCATGCTGCTGTTCGGCGTCGCGCTCGGTCTGCACATCACCAGTTACGTTCCGGTGCAAGCGGAGTCGCCCGTGATGGGCAGCTGGTCGCTCTACGTGGCGATCGTGGTGGTGTCGGTGGGCCTCTACGTCTACCTTTCGGCTCCCAACGGCTCGCTGCTCTGGCTGATGGCGTCGGTGGCCGTCGCGTTGCTGTCCCAGTCGGTCGCCGGCACGATGATGCCGGCCAGCCACGCCGGGTTCGTCGGCGCCTTCCTCTCCGTGCCGTTCGCGATGCTGGCCTCCCGCGTGAAGACCTCCCCACCGGGCATCGTCATGCTGCTGGCCGCGTTCTGGTCCCTGGTACCCGGGGCACTGAGCTTCGTCGCCGTCGGCGAGGTGGCCGCCGGGGACGCCGCGGCCAACACCACCAGCCTGGCGGCGACCGGCGCGGCGATCCTCTCGATCGCACTGGGCACCCTGGTCGGCTGGGCGGTGTTCTACACCATCGACAGCCGGTTGCCGTGGTCGAAAGCGATGGGCTGACAGGGGTGGGGTAGCTTCGGCGTTCGTGGAGGACCTCAACCACGGCATGGCGGCGGTCGCCGCCTGGATGTCGCAGCTGGGCCTGGGTGAGGGGCCGATCACCGACGTCACGGAGATCACCGGCGGCACCCAGAACGTCATGTTGCGGTTCCACCGCTCCGGCCGCGACTACGTGTTCCGGCGGGGACCCCGGCATCTGCGCCCGGTCAGCAATTCGGTGATCCTGCGGGAGACGCGCGTGCTGCGCGCCCTGGCCGGCACCGCCGTTCCGCACGCGGCGCTGATCGCCGTCTGCGAGGACACCTCGGTGCTCGGCGACGCGGTCTTCTACCTGATGGAACCGGTCGACGGCTTCAACGCCGGCGCCGGATTGCCACCGTTGCACGCCTCGGATGCCGCGGTGCGGTACGGCATGGGCCTGTCGATGGCCGACGCCGCAGCGCAATTGGGGGCCGTGGACCACGTGGCGGTGGGCCTGGGCGATTTCGGCAAGCCGGACGGATTCCTGGAACGCCAAGTGCCGCGGTGGCTTTCGGAACTGGATTCCTACTCGAAGTTCGACAACTACGCCGGGCCGCAGATCGGTGACGTCGACGCCGTCGCGGCGTGGCTGCGGGAGAAGCAGCCGTCGTCGTTCAGGCCGGGCATCATGCACGGCGACTACCACGCGGCCAATGTAATGTTCTCCCCCAACGGACCCGACGTGGTGGCCGTCGTCGACTGGGAGATGTGCACCATCGGTGACCCGTTGCAGGACCTGGGCTGGATGCTGGCCACCTGGTACCGCCCCGGACAAGAACCGGTGCTGCCGAACCAGTTGATGAGTGCGGGCGGTCTGGCCTCGCCGCAGGAACTCATCGAACGCTACGGCCGCAACACCGATCGCGACCTGTCGCAGATCGACTGGTACGCCGTCCTGGCGTGCTTCAAGCTGGGCATCATCCTGGAGGGCTCGCACGCGCGCGCTTCAGCGGGCCTGGCGCCCAAGGAAATTGGGGACGTTCTGCACACCGCGACCGTGCGGTTGTTCGACCGGGCCCTGGCGATCATGGAGGGAGAACGGTGATCGACTTCGAGATTCCGTCGGATCTGGCCGCGCAGCGCGATGAGATCCGCGCGTTCGTCGCCGAGCAGATCGTCCCGTTCGAACGTGACCCGCGACTGACCCGCCACGGGCCCAACGAGGAGTTGCGCACCGAACTGGTGGCCCTGGCCCGCAAGGCCGGACTGCTGACCTTCCAGGCCCCGCGGCGCTTCGGCGGCCGGGAGCCCTCGCACTGCGAACAGGCGGTGCTCTACGAGGCGGCGGGCTGGTCGACGCTCGGTCCGGTGGCGCTTAACTGCGCCGCGCCCGACGAGGGCAACATGTTCATCCTCGGCAAGATCGCCAACGAGCAGCAAGCCGAGGAATTCCTGGTGCCGGTGATCGACGGCCGGCAGCGGTCGGTGTTCGCCATGACCGAACCCGGCGGCGCCGGTTCGGATCCCGACCAGTTGAAGACCGAGGCCGTCTTCGACGGTGAGCAGTACGTCATCAACGGCCGCAAGTGGCTGATCACCGGAGCCAACGGTGCGCGGACCTGGATCGTCATGGCGCGGGTCGCCCCGAACGCGCACGGGCCCGCCGGGCCGACGCTGTTCCTGTGTGACGGCCGCACACCCGGTATCGAACTCGAACGGGTGATGGACACCATGGACCGCAACTACGTCGAGGGACACGGGGTGGTGCGGTTCGACAACCTCACCCTGCCCGCCTCGGCGGTGCTCGGCGAGGTCGGCCAAGCCCTGCGGTACGCGCAGATGCGCCTGGCGCCCGCCCGGCTCACCCACTGCATGCGCTGGCTGGGCGCGGCGGCCCGCGCGCAGTCGATCGCGATCGAGCACGCCCGCACCCGCACCGCGTTCGGCAAGCCGCTGGCCGAGCACGAGGGTGTCAGTTTCATGCTGGCGGACAACGAGATTGCGCTGCAGCAGTCCCGGCTGGCGATCTGGTGGGCGTGCTGGACCCTGGACCGGGGCGCCAAGGGCCGCCACGAATCGTCGATGGTGAAAGCGGTTGTCTCCGAAGACCTTTTCAAGGTCGCCGACCGCTGCGTGCAGGTGCTCGGCGGCATGGGTATCTCCGACGAGACGCCGGTCGGGATGATCTTCTCCGACATGCGGGCGTTCCGGCTCTACGACGGGCCCACCGAGGTGCACAAGTACGCGATCGCCCGCCAGGTGCTGCGCAACCCCCGGGAGTCGGCCACGTGAGCGTGTTGGATTCCTTCCGCCTCGACGGCAAGGTCGTCATCGTCACCGGCGCCTCCTCGGGTCTGGGCGTCTCCTTCGCGCAGGGTTTCGCCGAGGCCGGCGCCGACGTCGTGCTGGGCGCACGTCGACTCGAGAAGATGACGGCGACCGCCGCCCTCGTCGAACAGGCGGGCCGGCGCGTCCACACTCACAAGACCGACGTCGCCGACCCCGAGCAGTGCCAGCAGTTGGTCGACGCCGCGATGGCCGAATTCGGCCGGGTCGACGTCCTGATCAACAACGCCGGCGTCGGCACCGCCGTGCCGGCCACCCGGGAGACCGCCGAGGAGTTCCGTTCGGTCATCGACGTCAACCTGAACGGCTCGTACTGGGTGGCCCAGGCCTGCGGGCGGGTGATGCAGCCGGGCAGCTCGATCATCAACATTGCCAGCATTCTCGGCCTCACCACCGCCGGGCTGCCGCAAGCCGCCTACAGCGCCTCCAAGGCGGGCGTGATCGGCCTGACCCGCGATCTGGCCCAGCAGTGGAGCGGCCGCAAGGGAATTCGCGTCAACGCACTGGCGCCCGGGTTCTTCGTCAGCGAGATGACCGACGAACTCAAGCCCGGCTACCTCGACAGCCTGATGCCCCGGATCGTGATGGGCCGGCTGGGCGACGCGGCCGAACTGGCGGCGACCGCCGTGTGGCTGGCCTCGCCGGCCGGGGGGTACGTCACCGGGCAGACGATCGTGGTCGACGGTGGTCTGACGATCGCCTGAAGCGGCATTCTGCTCTTCTTGCGTCGGCGTCAATGCGGACAGCGGTCTTTTCCGGCTCAACTACCCGATCTACCTGCCCGAGAGCGACGTCAAGGACCCCGCTGTGCTGGGCAAATGCCTTCCGCCGGCGACCCGCGCGGATTGACGGGGCGCACGATCCGCCAGCACCCGGCCCTCCGTCGGGCCGCGGTCGGTAGGGTCAGCGTCCGTGACTGTCGGAGAACAGGTCCAGATCGCGCTGGATCACTGGAGCGTGGGCGACTGGCGCTCAGCCATGTGGCATGCCACCGCCGCCCTCGACGAGACCGCGGCCAAGCGATACCCCTTGCTGGGACCCGCACCCCGCTTCAGGCGCATCGTGCGCGATGACCTGGACATCTTCGCGGCGTTGACCGCCCCGGACATCAACCTGGTGGAATCGCGCTTTCCGGTCCCCGTCTCCAGCGACCAACTCGACAGCAGGCCCGACATCGCCGACCTGCTCTATGGCGTGCACCAGTATCTGCACGAGGACATGGCGGCCATGCCCGCCGGCTGCGAGATCATGCCGCACGCCGAAACCGTGCCGATGTACGAGATCGGTGGCGGACGGCTGTGGCTTCGCGGCTCGGCTGTGCTGGGACTGCTCGGGATCGCGGTGTTCGCCACCGAGAACAAGGACGAGTGGATTCCGGAGCACTACAGCCTGGGCTGGCGTCAGCACACCTTCTTCATCTGCGGGTGGTGGGGATGGAGCACCCACTTCCGCGACATCGTGGCTCATGTACCGATCCCGCGGTACACCCTGGACTTCGCCGAGCAGTGGGATATCTGGGGGCCGCTCGATTAGCGGCCAGGGATCTCAGGCGCAGATGCTCGGTACCACCCCTGAAACAGGCTCAACCGCAAGGCAAAACCCGACTAACGTTCTCAATCGTGAACCCTTTTCCAGCATTGCTGGCCCGCCGCGACGGCGACGACGTCACTGCCACACTCGAGACACTGGGAAAGTCGGACCTCCCGCCCGGTGACGTCACCGTCAGGGTGGCTTACACCGGCGTCAACTACAAGGACGCGCTGGCTCTGACCGCCCGCGGCGGGGTGGTGCGGGACTATCCGATTGTGCCGGGCATCGACCTCGCCGGCGAGATCGTCGAATCCGAGTCGCCAGATTTCACCGTGGGAGAAGGGGTTCTGGCGCACGGCTACGACATCGGCACCGGTCGGCACGGTGGCTACGCCGAATACGTCCGGATACCGGCCGACTACGTCGTCCCCCTCGGCGGGCTCACGGCGTGGGAGGCAGCGGCGATCGGTACGGCGGGCTTCACCGCCGCGATGAGCGTGGAAGCGCTGGCGGCCCATGGCATTACACCGGGCGACGGCCCTGTCGTGGTGACCGGTGCGACCGGCGGGGTGGGTTCGATCAGCGTGGATCTGCTCAGCGCTGCGGGATACGAGGTGGTGGCCTCGACGGGGAAGCCCGACGCCGAGGACCTGCTGCGGCGGCTCGGCGCCGGCGCGGTGATCGGCCGGCTCCCGGAGGATGCGGACGCCAAGCCACGGCCGCTGGGCAGGTCCCGATGGGCCGGTGCCGTGGACTGCGTGGGCGGCGCGACGCTGGCCGACGTGCTCAGCACCCTGAACTACGGTGGCGCCGTGGCAGCCAGCGGACTGGCCGGCGGGGTCGCCCTGAACACCACGGTGATGCCGTTCATCCTGCGCGGTGTGTCCCTGCTCGGCATCGACTCGGTGCAGATGCCGATCGGACCCCGCCGCGAGCTCTGGCGCAAACTGGGCGCCGAACTCAAGCCGCGCCGCCTGGCCGAGATCACCCACGAGGCCTCGCTGGACGACATCCCGCGAATCGCCGAAAAGTTGCGCGCCGGAAACTATTCCGGCCGTGCCGTGGTCCGGATGGCCGGAGTGTCCTGACCCGGGCTCAGGTCTTGGCAGTCACTTGCCCGCGTACGCTTTCGCCACCCGGGTGACGAACTGGTAGACGCCCTCCTCCTCAGGGGCGAGCGGCCCCGGGCGGGCGTGCGGTGAGCTCAGGCCGCGCTGGACCGACTCGCAGGCCGCCCAGTCCTGCCGGTTGGTCAGGTCCCAGAAGTCGACCGCGTACGACGGGTCGAAATCGGACTTCTCCAGGGCCTCGCGGGGGAACGCCCAGGTGCACTCGACATGGGTGCGGTCCACCGCCAGCGGCGTCATGCGGTGCGTCATCACGTAGTCGGGGTGCAGGCTCACCAGCAGGTTGGGATACCCGACCAGATACATCACGGTGCGCAGTTCCTGCTCGGACAGGCCCTTGATCGCCACGCCGCCACTTTGCCCGCTCAGCGACATGGTTTCGGCCTCGTCGATCATCGACATCCACCCGCCCATCCAGTCGCCGGGCAGCTCGACGTTCTCACCACTGGTCGGCGGACTGATCCGGGACAACTCCGGGTGGATCGTCGAACAGTGATAACACTCCTGGTAGTTCTCGACAATCACCTTCCAGTTGGTGGCCAGCTCGTACGAGTGACGCGCGACGACCTTCAGCTCCTCGGGGCGATACGGCGCGACGATCTCCTCGGTCCCGGCCACGTGCTCGGCGAAGTCCGCGTCTTCGCCACTGGGGTCCACGAAAAGCCAACCGTGCCAGTCGATCAGCCGCAACTCAGTGAGGCCGAACTTCGACGGGTCGAAACCTTCGGCGGCGTCGAAGCCCGGGGCGTTGCGCAGTTCGCCGTTCAGCTTGAACGACCAGCTGTGGTAAGGGCACACGATGCCGCGCCGTTTCGTCGATGCGCCGCACGACATCAACTCGTGTCCGCGATGCCGGCAGACGTTGGCGAACGCGCGCACCCGGCCGTGCTCGTCGCGGACCAGCAGGATGCCGTTGGCTCCCGAACCGACGGCGCGCTGGGCGCCGACACCCTCCAGATCCGAGGCATGCCCGACGCAGTGCCAGCCGGAGAAGATGTTGCGCTTCTCCCACTCGAATACCTCGGGGTCGACGTAGGCCGCCCGCGGCAGCATGTAGGACGTTCCGAACGGCGCCAGCGTGGGGGCCAGATCGGCGGCGGGAATCGGAGCCGGGCCGGACTGTTTGAACATGCAGTCAGACTAGACCGGGGCAAGGTGCCGGTCCAGAGAACCGCGCGAGTCAGGCCTCACCGGCGAACCCGGCGATGCCACGATCGGTGGTGTGGTCGCCTCTGGTCATCCGCCGGTAGAGCAGGTATCCGAAGGTGACCGCCAGCAGCGCGGCCACCAGCAGCAGGGTCGCCAGCGCATTGAGTGCCGGGGTCGGCGCGGCTCTGGCGGTGTTGTAGATCTTCACCGAGACGGGCTCGGTGGACGAGTCTCCGGACAGGTAGCGCACCAGGACGAAGTCGTCGATGACGTCGGCGAAAACCAGCACGGTGCTGGCGAAGATCGCGGGCAACAGCATCGGCAGGGTCACCCTGCGCAGGGCCGTCATGGGCGATGCGCCCAGATCCATCGCCGCTTCTTCGTACTGAGGGCCGATCGACGCCAGCCGCGCGCGGACGAGCACGGCCGGGTAGGCGATCTGGAAGGTGACCAGACCGATTACCTGGGCCGTCGTACCGAGCTTGAGGGGCAGCGCGAGTGAAGTCACCACGAAGAGCAGCGCCACTGCGAGCAACACCTCGGGCAGGACGAATGAGACCAGCATGAGCATGTTGGCGCCGGCGGGCAGCCGTCCGCGCCACCGGTCGATCCCGATCGCGAACAGCACCCCGAGCGGCACGGTGATCAGCGTCGTGATGACGCCCAGTTTCAGCGTCTGGAGCAGCGCCGTGTGCAGGGCCGCGTCGTGCCAGACCGACTTCGTCGCGTCACCCCAGTACCACCGGAAGGAGAACCCCTGCCAGGCCGTCCGCGACCGGCCGTCGTTGAAGGAGTAGAGAACCGCGATCGCCACCGGGATCAGCGACCAGATCAGGTAGGCCGCCGTCACCGCGATCAGGATTCGCGGGCGGCGCCACGGGTCGTTCCACCAGGTGAGCGGACCCTTCACGATGCCGCGTCCCCTCGTGAAGTCACCCTGACGTAGTAGAACATCGGCAGGATCGCGACCAGCAGGACCAGCATCACCAGCGCCCCGGCCTGACCGGTCTGCCCCGGCGCCTGAACGCTGTCGTTGATCAGGTTGCCGACCATCGCGGTCTTGGGTGAGGCCGACAGCATGTCGGAGGTGAAGTAGTCGCCCAGCATCGGCAGGCTCGTCAGCAGAACTGCCGCGACGATGGTGGGGCGGCACATCGGCAGGGTCACCCGCCAGAACGACGCGAACCGGTTGGCGCCGAGATCGCGTGCGGCCTCGAGCGTCGACTGCGGCAGCCGGTCCAGACCTGCGTACAGCGGCAGGATCATGTAGGCGACGTATCCGTACACCAGACCGAGTACGACGACCACCGGCTGCCCGGTGAGCCAGTGCACCCGGACGTGGAACAGCCCACCGAGGCCCAGCAGCCGGTTGACCAGACCGTCGTCCTGTAACAGGTTGACCCAGGCCAACATTCGCATCATGTAGCTGATCCAGAAGGGCGCGATAAGCAACGCCAGCAGCAGGCCCCTCCACCTGCCGGAGAGCCGTGCGGTGTAGTAGGCCACCGGGAAGGCGATCAGCAGGCACAGCAGGCCGGCGACGGTGACGTACACGGCGGTGCGCAGCAGCGCGGGGCCGAACACCCCGTTCTCGCCGACGATGTGGGTCAGGATGTAGTTGAACTGCTCGGGATTCCACTGCAGTGGATTCCAGACCGGAACAGCGGTGCGGAACACCGGGTCGGTGCGCCCGAACACGATGGCCAGCACCACGTACAGCGGGGCGAGGAAGAACAACAGCAGCCAGACGACCCCCGGCGTCGCCAGGAGGGGCCACAGCGGGTTTGTCCTGGTGCGAGCTACTCGCACCGTCCCCGCTGTCACGGCCGTCAGCTTCCCCCGGCCTTGAAGGCGCGCCAAACGTTGTGCCAGGCAGCGTCGTTGGCCGGATCGAGTTCGAGGATCCGGTACCCGACGTCGAAGAACTCCGGCCGCACCACCGCGGTCTTGAGGTTGGCCGGGATGAATCCCTCCGCGACCAGCGAATCGGGATTGATGGACACCTGCGGAGGCTGGTAACCGATCTGGGTGAAGTTCTGCTTGGCGACCTCGGTCTCCAGCATGTGGTTCATGAACAGGTGCGACAGCACCGGGTTCTTGCCGGAGCGCAACTGCACGATGAGGTCGTTGTCCACCAGGCCTTTCCCGTCGGCGGGGAACCAGTAGCGCAGGACGTCCGGCTTGACGTCGGCGGGCATGTAGTTGCGCGCACCGTTGATCACGTCGCCCGACCACATCTGGGACAGGCCGATCTGCCCGGTCGGCAAGTCGGTGTACATGGTGATCGTCACCTTGGGCGAGGTCGCCTTCACCAGCGCGGTGAGTTGCTCGCCCACCATCTTCAGGTCGTCGGCCGATGACGTGTTGACGTCGGTGATTCCCTGCTTGAGCAGCACCATCGACATCGCGGTGTGCCAGTCGTCGATCACCGCGGTCTTGTTCTTGTAGGCCGGATCCCACAGCGACTCGTAAGGATTCTTCAACGCACCGATGTCGGTGGGAACCTGGGTGGTGTTCCAGCCGATCCCGGTGGTGTAGATGGTGTAGGGAACCGTGTAGCGCCACTGCTTGTCGTACCAGGGATCGGTGAACACCGGCCAGACGTTCTTGATGTTCGGGATATAGCTGTGGTTCAGCGGACGCAGCAGCGAGCCCGCGATCAGCTTGCCGATCTGGTCGTAACTCGGGAAGAACATGTCGTAATCCACACCGCCGCCGCGGATCTTGGTGATCGCCTCGTCGGTGTCGTTGAAGGTCGTTACCTGAACCTTCGTCTTGTATTTCTCCTCGAACGACTTGATGGCGTCCGGTGCGATGTAATCGGCGTAGCTGTACAACTGCAACGTCGCGTCGCTCTCCGGCGAGAGCCCGTCGGCGATCGGCTGGTTGTCCTTCGGGATGTCCCACGTGACCGGGCTGTTGGGCGCGGCGACCGTCATGGAGGGAGCGGAGGAGGTCTCACCCGCCTTCGAACACGCCTCGAGGAACAGGGCCAGCGCCGGAGTGCCGGCGGCAAGGAGTCCGGCCCGCTGCAGGAATTGGCGCCTGCTCGGACCGAGTCTGCGGGGAACGTTCATCAGATCTCCGATGGTCGCGACGATTGATCGGTATGGAGGACTCTCGCACACTCCGGGCAAATTTGCGGCGCGTTAACGGCTATGTCCGGGCACGTCTTGTCCGACCGCGCGGGAGGGCCTAGACTGAACAATCAGTCAGCTCCAGACTGAGTGGTCAGTCAGGAATGACGCGGCGGCGACGCAGTCGTCCGAGGCCATCGAGCGGAGGTATTCCCGTGGCAGCGCCTGTGATAGACGCCCCGGTGCCCGGCACGGTCGACGCGCTCATCGCGCGCGAGGCACAGGTGTTCCTCGACCGGCAGCCGCGAAGCACCGAACTGATCGCCAAAGCCCGGGAGCACCTGGCCGGCAGTGCGACGTCGAACTGGCAAATCGCCGAACCGCAGGCGGTCTGGATGAGCCACGGCCGGGGTTCCAAGATCTTCGACGTCGACGGCACCGAGTACGTCGACATGCACGGCGGCTACGGGGTATCCATCGCGGGGCACGCACACCCGGCGATCGTCGCCGCGGTGACCGAGAGAGTCAGCCGCGGAACACATTTCGCGCAGCCCACCGAGGATGCCATCTGGATCACCGGCGAACTGTCCCGACGGTTCGGCCTGCCGCTCTGGCGGTTCGCCAATTCCGGCACCGAGGCCACCATGGACGCCGTCCACCTGGCACGCGCGGCCACCGGCCGCGACCTCATCATCAAGGTCGAGGGCTGCTACCACGGCCACCACGACTCGGTGCAGGTCTCGGTGCTCCCGGAGGCCGACGAAGTGGGCCCGCGTGATCACCCGACCGGGGTCCCGGGAAACAGCGGCATCCCGTCGGCGATCCGGGACATGGTGGTCGTCGTCCCGTTCAACGACCCCCAGGCGGTCGCCCGGGCACTGGCCGAGCATCCCGGCCAGATCGCCGGAATGATCCTCGAACCGGTGATGATGAATGCCGGCATCATTCCGCCCGAGGATGGCTACCTGGCCGCGATTCGCGAGTTGCTGCACGCCGCGGGCGCACTGCTGATCTTCGACGAGGTCAAGACCGGATTCACCACCGGCCCGGGCGGAGTCACCGCACTCAGTGGCGTCACCCCCGACATCGTCTGCCTCGCCAAGGCCCTCGGCGGCGGGATCTCGGTCGCCGCGATCGGCGGCACGACGGCGGTGATGTCGCTGATCGCCGACGGCGTCTACGAGCAGGTGGGCACCTTCAACGGCAACCCCCTGGCCATGGCAGCCACCCGCGCCAACCTCTCCCAGGTACTGACGCCGGACGCCTACGCCCACCTGGATCGCCTGGCGAGCCGGTTGCGCACCGCGCTGGAGTCGACGATCACCGAGATGGGCTACCCGTGGCGGGTCGTCAGCGTGGGCGCCAAGGGATGCGTCACCTTCACCCGGGCACCGGTCCGCGAATACCGCGACTTCCTCGAGATCGACTCGGACTTGGGCCAACTCCACTGGCTGATGCAGCACAATGGCGGCGTTTTCCTACCGCCATGGGGCAAGGTGGAGCAATGGCTGCTCTCCGTCCAGCACGACGATGCCGATGTCGACCGCTTCGCTGCGAACTTCCGGCGCTTCGCCCAGGCGGTGGCCATCTGAGCCCGTGTCGGTGCGTCGCCGCATGAGCAGCGGCGGCGCGATCCGGCTGGCCGAACTGGCCAAGGCCTTCGACGGCGTTCCCGCCGTCACCGGTATCCATCTGGACATCCCGGCAGGCCAGTTCTACTCGCTGTTGGGAGCATCGGGCTGCGGCAAGACCACGACCCTGCGGATGATCGCCGGTTTCGAGCGGCCCGACTCGGGCCGCATCGAACTTGACGGCCGCGACGTCGTGAACGATCCGCCGCACAAGCGGCCGGTCAACACCGTGTTCCAGTCCTACGCCCTGTTCCCGTTCATGACGGTCTGGGACAACGTCGCCTTCGGTCTGAGGTACCAGAACGCCTCGAGGCAGGACGTGCGCACAAGGGTGGACGCCGCTCTGGAACTCGTCCGGATGGACGGATACGCCAAACGCAAGCCGGGTCAGCTCTCCGGTGGCCAGCAGCAGCGGGTTGCGCTGGCCAGGGCGTTGGTGCTGCGCCCGCGGGTGCTGTTGCTCGACGAGCCGCTCGGCGCCCTGGATGCCAAGCTGCGCAAGCAGTTACAACTCGAACTGCGCGCGCTGCAGCGCGAGGTCGGGATCACGTTCGTCTACGTGACGCACGACCAGGAGGAAGCGCTCACCATGAGCGATCAGATCGCGGTCCTCGCCGAGGGCCGCGTCGAGCAGGTCGGCCCCCCGCAGGAGATCTACGCCGCCCCGGCGACGACGTATGTCGCCGGCTTCCTCGGCGCGGCCAACATCTTCGACGCCGAGGTTCTCGAGGCGGGGAACGGGTCGGCGGTGTGCTCGGCCATGGGGGTTCGCCTGGCCGCCGCGGTCGACGGCACCGTGGCGCGCGGGCCGGCGGCCATCGTGATCCGCCCGGAGCGGATCACCCTGCTGGCGCCCGGTGATGTTGCGCCGCATGGCTACAACGTCATCGACGGCACCGTGGCCGAAGTCGTGTACCTCGGCGCGTCCACGCAACTGCACGTCGACGTCGGCGCACCGTCGAACCTGTTGGTGGACATTCCCAATCAGTCGGGACCGGCGTCGGTGAGCTTCGAACCCGGTGCCGCCGTCAGTTGCCTGTGCAGCAGTGATGCGGTGCGGGTGCTGCACCGCAGTCCCGCAGGCACGGACTGAACGCGCTCAGCGCTTCTTGCGTGCAACCGGGGCACGCCGCTTGCCGGCGCGCCGCCGTTCTGGGGGAAGGTTCAACTCCCGTTCGGCGAACCGCATCGCGATGTCGTAGGCAACCTTGGCGTCGACCTCCGGGTCCTCCAGTGCGACCTGAATGGACAAGCCGTCGAGCAGTGCCGAGAACTCCAGGGCGAACATGTACGGGTCCACCTTGGCGTCCCGATCCGCCAACTCGATGGCGTCGACGATCATCCGGCGCCACCGGGCGTCACGTTCCACCCGGCCGGCCTTGACCTCCTCATGGCGGAAGGCCTGTGCCCACACGTCGAACCACAGGCCCCAGGCCCCCGGGATCTCGCCGTCGCCGGTGGGGATGCAGGTCCACTCGATCAGCAGCGAAATCCGTTCGCGCAGTGAGGGAACCTCGGCGAGCATCCGCTCCGCCGCCTCATAGAAGGCCTCTTCCGAGTACTTCAACGCATCGACGAGAAGGCGGTCACGGGTGCCGAAGTAATAGATCACCAAGGCAGAACTGACGCCGGCCCGCTTGGCTACGTCGGCGATGCGCGTTTCGGAAAAGCCTCGCTCACAGATGAGTTCAGCCGCCACCCGCAGCATCTGAACGCGCCGCGCCTCATTGCTCTCGGTCCGGACTGCCGGTTCGGCCATCAGTCATACCCCCAAGATCAGCGCGTGCCCTTGCCCGCAGTCTAACATCTGCCTTAGATTGAACAGTCAGTCAGGATTTTCGTCGGCAACCGCGAAATGAGGCCTTCATGCCGAACACTTACGACGCCATCGTCATCGGCGGCGGCCACAACGGACTGGTCTCCGCGGCCTATCTGGCACGTTCCGGCGCGCGGACGCTGGTGCTGGAGTCGCGGGGATCGCTCGGCGGTGCGGCGACCACCGAGGCGCCGTGGGAGGACGCCCCCCACCTGCGGGTCACCCGGCTGTCCTACGTGATGAGCCTGATGCCGCCGACGATCGTCAACGAACTCAACCTGGAGCGCCACGGATACAAGGTCCATCCGATGGGCCCGTACTACCAGGCGTTTCCCGAGGGCGGGTCGCTGATCCTCTACGAGGACGACCCGAAGCGCACCCACGAGCAGGTCTCGAAGTTCTCGAAGAAGGACGCAGACGCCCTGCCCGAATACTACGAGTGGATCGGCCGGATCGCCGAGGTGATGGGCCCACTGCTCACCCAGGTGCCACCGAACGTCGGATCCAAGCGCCCGGGGGATCTGCTGGACCTGGCCAAGCTGGGGTGGCCGTTGCGCAAGCAGATCTCGCCGCGGATGGTCGCCGACATCACCCGACTGATGACGATGAGCATCGCCGACCTGCTCGACGACTGGTTCGAGTCCCCGCAACTCAAGGGCGCCCTCGCGGTCAACGGCGTGATCGGCACGTGGGCCGGGCCCTACGAACCCGGCACGGCCTACGTCATGGCCCACCACTCCATCGGCGACGTCGGCGACGGTCAACTCGGCAGCTGGGGCTACCCCGAGGGCGGCATGGGTGGGGTTTCAGCGGCGATAGCGCGATCGGCGCGCAGTTTCGGCGCCGAGATCCGCACCAACGCGCGGGTGGAGCGAATGCTGGTGCGCAACAGCAGGATCGAAGGTGTGGTGCTCGCCAACGGCGAGGAGATCAGGGCACCGTTGGTGGTCACCACGTTGCATCCGCGCACCGCCTTCCTGGACCAGACCCCTCGCGACCAACTTCCGGACGACTTCGTCAGCGATATCGAGCACTGGAAGTCGCGCAGCGGAGTCGTGAAGATCAACCTCGCGCTCAGCGAATTGCCCAGTTTCACCGCCGATCCGAGCAACGGTCAGGCCGAGCACCACACGGGTTCGGTCGAGATGGCGCCAACGATGGAGTACATCGAGGCCGCATTCCAGGACGCCCGGACCGGCCGGGCGGCGTTGGCGCCGTTCAGCGACGGAGTCATCCCCACGACGCTGGACAAGACCCTGAACCCGGACGGCACGCACATCATGTCGCTGTTCACCCAGTGGGTGCCGGCCGAGTGGGCCGATGCGCCGCACACCGAGGAACTCGAGGCCTACACCGACCGGCTGATCGACCTCTACGACGAGGTGGCACCGGGATTCAAGGGCTCGGTCATGCACCGCGACATCGTCGGGCCGCACGAGATGGAGGTCGAGTACGGCCTCATCGGCGGCAACATCTTCCACGGCGAGCTGTCGCTGGAGCAGCTGTTCCACATGCGTCCCGCGCCCGGCTTCGCCGACTACCGCACCCCGATCGCCGGCCTGTACAACGGCAGTTCGGCGACGCACGCGGGCGGCGGAGTGTGCGGTATCCCCGGATGGCAGGCGGCCCGCGCGGCACTGGCCGACAAGAGGAAGGCGAGCCGCCGCGGCCTGTCCTCGCTCGCCAGGCGCGCCTGAGCCCGGCGGTGTCCACCGCCCGAATCCGCGACGCGTCGGTGGACGCGATGCTCGGCGCGAAGTCGGTCGCGATCGTCGGGGCGAGCCCGCGGCCCGGCGGCTTCGGTGCGCGGATGATCATCGAGGCCAAGCGCAGTTCGGCGCGCATGCACCTGGTGAACCCGCGCTACGACGAGATCAACGGGATCGTCTGCGCGCCGTCGCTGGCCGCGCTCGACGAGCAGATGGATCTGGTACTGCTGGGTGTGCCCGACGCGGCGCTGGCCGAACAGGTCGAGGCCGCGGCGGCCGCCGAGGCGCGGGGTGCGGTGGTGTTCGGTTCGGCCCACGCACCCGGGCTGCGGGAGATGATCACCGCCACCGCCCGGGCAGCGGGCATGGCCATGTGCGGCGCCGGCTGTATGGGGTTCGTCAACAATGCGACGGGGCTGCGCGCACTGGGCTACCTGGAGCCGGATCCGCTTCCCGCGGGAGGTGTTTCACTCGTCACTCATTCGGGGTCGGCGTTCTCCACGCTCCTGCGTGCCCACCGCGGCTTCGGTTTCCGCCTTGCGGTGTCCTCCGGTCAGGAGCTGGTCACCGACACCGCCGACTACGTCGACTACGCGCTGGACGATCCCGAGACCACGTGCGTCGCCCTGCTGCTCGAGACGCCGCGCGCCGCTCCCCGGCTGCGCGCGGCGCTCGTGCGGGCCGCCGAGCGAGGCGTTCCGGTGGTGATCTTGGCCGTCGGCCATTCACCGCGGGGCAGCGCGATGGTGGCCGCACACTCCGGCGCCCTTGCCGGAGACGATGCCGGGTGGAGCGCATTCTGTGCACAGACGGGAGCCATCCGGGTACGGGACATGGCCGAGATGGCCGACACCATCGAGCTTTTCGAGTCGGGACGACGGCCGAGGCCCGGCGCACACGGCATCGCCACCGTGCACGACTCCGGGGCCGAACGTGCGCTGTATGCCGACATCGCGCACGAAGCGGGTGTTCCCTTCGCCGACTTGAGCGCCGTCACGGTCGACGCCATCGGCGGCCTGCTCGACGAAGGCCTGGCGGCCACCAACCCGCTGGACGTCTGGGGCACCGGTGCCGAGACCCGGGAGTTGTTCGGGAACTGCCTGCGGCTGTGCGCGGAGGACCCGGCGGTCGCGGTGACTGCGCTCGCCGTGGACCTGGTCACCGAGTTCGACGGTGACACCGCCTATCCCGATGCGCTCATCGACGTCTCGAAGGCCACGGCCGCGCCGATCGCAGTGGTGACCTCGGTGGAGTCCGCCATCGACCGCACGGCAGCAAAACAGCTTCGCGCACAGGGCATTCCGGTCCTGGAAGGTGCGCGCAGCGGTATCGCGGCGCTCGGGCATCTGGCCCGGTGGCCGCTGCCGGTCAACCCCTCTCCCGTGGAGATCGACACTGAACGCCGGCGCCGCTGGCAGTCGCGACTTGCCGACTGGGATCCCCGGATGTCCTTCGATCTGCTGGCCGACTACGGGATCCCCGTGGCCGCGTCCGCGACCGCCGCCGACCTTTACGGGGTGCTCGCGGCTGCCGACGAGATCGGCTACCCCGTCGTCCTGAAAACCCTTGCTGCCGAACACAAAAGCGACGTGGGCGGCGTCGTCCTGGACATCGCCGACCGGGACGCACTGGCCGCCGACTACACCGCAATGGCCGCCCGGCTCGGACCGGACGTCAGCGTCCACGCGATGGTGCCGGCCGGGGTCGAGGTCTCCGTCGGCACCGTGCACTCCGGCAGCTTCGGCCCACTGGTCGTCGTGGCGGCCGGCGGCACCCTGGTGGAACTGCTCGCCGACCGCGCGGTGGCCTGTCCGCCGATCACCCCGGAGGGCGCCGAGGCGATGCTGCGATCACTGCGGATCCGGCGGGTGCTCACCGGCTGGCGCGGCGGCGCCGCGGTCGACACAGCGGCACTGGCGGGCGTGATCACCGGATTCGCTCGACTGGCCGTCGAACTGGGCGAGTCGGTCCAGGCGGTCGAGGCCAATCCGGTGATCGTCACGCCACAGGGCGCGATCGCGGTGGACGCCCTGGTGATCCCCCGCGATCAGAAGATTGCGTAGACCTTGCGCACGGTCTCGTGGATGTCCCAGGTGCCCGACCAGCCCCGCGGAAACACGGCGACATCACCGACGCCTATCTCTTTGGGGTCGCCGTCGTCCGGGGTGACCGTCATCCGGCCGGCAACCAGGTAGATCACCTCGTGGGTCTCCAGCAGCCAGCGCGACGGGCCCGGTGCGCACTGCCAGATCCCGCCCGACGCCGGGCCGTCCGCCCACAGTTCGCGGCCGTGCGTCGCCATCGGGTGATCCGTGGCCTCCGCCAGCGGACCCCAGTCCTCGAGTTCGGCATGGACCGCGTCGTGCAGGACCGGGGTCTTCTCTGATTGGCTCATCACGTTTTCACTTTCTGTTCGCTGCACGCCACGCTCGGCGCGTTGCAACAACGACACCATCGGCACTGTCCGCGTTCGTCATTCCCCAGACCGTGACATAGACTGAACGCTCAGTCAAGGCTCTCCGGTGACTGTGTCACCGGCAACAGCACAGCGGGCAGGAGTACCGGCGGGATGTACGGGTTGACAGCCGAGGATCAGCGGATCCGCGATACGGCGCGGGCGTTCGTCGACAGCCTGATTCCCCACGAGGCGGAGGCTGAGGAGCTCGGGGGCCACCTGCCACCGCAACTTGCCGCGCAACATCACGACCGCGCCATCGAACTGGGCCTCTACGCGACGAACATGCCGGTGTCGGTGGGTGGCCGGGGATTCACTGCCCTGCAACAGGTTCTGGTCCAGGAGCAGGTGGGGCGCGCGACGAACGCGCTGGCCTGGGTGATGCACACACCGCCCCAGTGGTGGGTCGACGTCGCCACCGACTACCAGCGGGAGCGCTGGCTGTTGCCGTCGGTCCGGGGGGAGAAGCACGAGGCCTACGCGATCACCGAGGAGTTCGCGGGCTCCGACGTCTCGGCGCTCGAATCCACCGCCGAACGCGACGGCGACGACTACGTCATCAACGGGGTCAAGTGGCATGTCACGTCGTTCAACCTCGCCGACTACGTCTTCGTGCAGGCTCGGTTGACCAACGGCCCGCACGAGGGCGACCACGTCCTGCTGGTGGTCGACCTGCCCTCGCCCGGCGTCGAGGTGGTCCGCACACCGCACTACTCGCACAACATCCCCGACGAGCACCCGATCGTCTCGTTCACCGATGTACGCGTTCCCGCAACGCATCTCGTCGGCGCGGAGGGTGAAGGCATGTTGTTCACCCAGGACTGGTTCCGGTTCGAGCGGATCATGGTGGCGTCGCGCTGCGTGGGGGCGGCACAGCGACTGGTCGACGAGGTGACCGCGTTCGCACGCGACCGGATCGTCGACGGAAAACCACTCGGAGACCATCAACTCGTGGCCGGAATGCTCGCCGACAGCGCCACCGAACTCTTCGCCGCCCGCAGCCTGCTCTACGAGGTGGCCCGCGGCATCGATGCGGGCCTGGACCGCAAGGTGCTGCACGGTCAGGCCTCGATGGCCAAGCTGTACTGCTCGGAGATGGCCGGCCGGGTGTCGGACCGGGCCGTGCAGATCTTCGGCGGCCGCGGCTACATGCGGGAGAACGTGGCGGAGCGGATGTTCCGGGAACTGCGGGTGGAGCGGATCTGGGAGGGCGCCAGCGAGATTCAGCGGATCATCATCGGCCGGCAGCTGATGCTGCGCGGACCGCAGGCGATCCTCGAACCATCCTGAGCTGCCGCCGGGTCAGACCCGGGAGTCGGTCAGCGCGGCGCTGACCTGTTTCGCCGTCGACCGGCCGGCCTCGATGGCTCCGTCGACCCATCCCGACCACACCCCGGCAAAGTCCGCGCCGGTCAAATGGATCCGCCCCCACTGCAGTTCCACCTCGGCGCACGCGGTCGCCTGGCCAGGCCTGAGCGCGAGCCAGGTCCCCTTCGAGTACGGGTCGCGCAGCCAGTCGTATCCGAAGACCTCCTCGACCGTGGCGTTGAGGCCGAGCCGGTCCAGGCCGGCCTGCAGGAGGTCGGCACGGTCGAAGGTGATGTCGGGTTCCAGACCGAAGGACGCCAGGATGCCCTTGACGCCGGACTCCTCGGTGACGGTGTCCTTGAGTGTGCACTCCACCACGCCCGGCCAGCCCATCGCGAACACGTGCTTCAAGTCGGCCAACTTCGCCCAGACCTTCACGCACCGGCCGGTGTGGCCCTCCGCGACCAGCCTGGCGAGCACGGGCGGGTAGCCCGGCGTGAACGCGATGTCGCCCAGCGTGTTCAGCGGAGCGGCCAGCACGCACTGGCGTGCCGCGAAGCGGTTACCGGTGGCGGTCAGCACCTCCATACCGTCAGCCGTTTCGGTGACGGCAGTCACCGGTTCGCCCAGGCGGATGTGGGACGCGATCTCGTCGGCGATGCGTTGCGCCAGGCCGCCGCTGCCGATGTCGACCCGGGCCAGCGAGGCGAAGAACGAGTACGCGGGATCGTTGTCGAAGCCCGCGATCTCGCGGAGGTAGACGAACGCCGAGAACTCGGTGGGCAGTGCACCGGTGAGGGTGTAGGACTGCGCGCGGAGGAGGTCCGCGATGGCCGGCGGCGCATCGAGGTTGGCGAGGTACTCGCTGAACGGGATGTCCAACGCAGCGGTGTTGACCTGATCGAAGCCGTTCGAGAACACCACCGGTGCGATGTCGGCCTTGATCCGGTCGAGGACCTCTTCCAGTTCGGCCATGTCGATGAGGGCGTCGGGCTCCTCGCCCTCGGCGTGCCGGGCGTCGAGGTACCAGCGGTTGGCACCCTCCTTGTCGGCCTCGACGAAGCGGGCTCCATAACGCTCCACCTCGGCTGCCATGAAGTGGTGGCGCTTCGGGTCGAACCACTCGGCGCCGAGGTCGATCACGACGTCGGTACCGGGGAACGTGGAGCTGTAGGTCCGCCCGCCGGCCCGGTCGCGGGCCTCGAGGACCAGCACGCGGTGCCCCGCTTCGATCAGGTCCCGGGCGGCGACGAGACCGGCGAAACCGGCCCCGATCACGACGGCGTCATAGAGATCGGGTTCACCCATGCACAAATTGTGACACGCTGACTGAATGTTCAGACACCAGTTCGCCGAGTTGACCGCTGACGGCCGGGGTCTTCCGGCGTGAGCAGCGGCCAGGAGCTCCCCGACCGGGCCCGCGTCGTCATCGTCGGCGGCGGTGTCACCGGCTGCAGCATCGCCTACCACCTCGCTCACCTGGGCTGGACCGACATCGTGTTGCTCGAACAGCACGAGTTGACCGCCGGGACCACCTGGCACGCCGCCGGGCTGATCACCTCGGCCGGGATGGTCGACGAGACCGCGCTGTTCTTCAGCCGGTATTCGCGCGACCTCTACGAGCGTCTCGAGCAGGAGACGGGTCATTCCACCGGATTCAATCCCGTCGGACACGTCAGCCTGGCCACCAACCCGCAGCGGCTGGAGGCGCTTCGACGCTCGTCGGCCTGGATGCACGGGTTCGGTGTTCACGAACATGAGATCAGCCCCCGGGAACTGCAGGACATGTGGCCGCTCTTGGACACCTCCGACGTGCTTGCGGGCTTCTACGTGCCCGACGAGGGACGCGCCGACCCGGTGGGTGTCGCCACCTCGATGGCCAAGGGTGCCAAGCTGCTCGGCGCGCGGGTGATCGAGGGCGTGACCGTCACGGGGGTGGAGACCAAGAACGGACGGGTCACCGGCGTCACGACGGACCGCGGCCGCATCGAGACCGAGGTCGTGGTGAACGCCGCCGGCATGTGGGCGCGCCAACTGGGGGCGCTCAGCGGGGTGTGCGTTCCGTTGCAGGCGGCCGAGCACTACTACCTGATCACCGACGCGGTGCCCGGGATGGACCGCGACCTTGCGGTGATCGAGGATCCTGAACGGTACGGCTACTACCGGCCCGAGGGTGACGGGATGCTCGTCGGGCTCTTCGAACCGGTCGGCGCGCCGTGGTCGTTGGACGGCATTCCCAAGAACTTCTCTTTCGGCACGCTGCCCCCCGACTGGGATCGCGTCGGACCGTATCTCGGCACGGCGCTGGAGCGGATTCCATCGCTCTCCGGCGTCGGCGTGCGGTTGTTCTTCTGCGGCCCGGAGTCGTTCACCTCCGACGTCCACCCGCTGCTCGGGCCTGCCCCGGAGCTGGACGGCTACTTCGTCGCCGCGGGGATGAACTCGCTGGGCATCCTGATGGGCGGCGGCATCGGAAACGTCATGGCGCACTGGATCGTTGACGGCGTGCCGCCGGTGGACGTCACCGGCTACGCGATCGACAGGGTGGCCCGGCACGAGTCGTCGCGGCGGTTTCGCAGCGAGCGCACCGTCGAGCAGCTCGGTGTCCTGTTCGGCGACGCGGTGTGGCCGACGTGGAAGCCGGGCTCCGCCCGGGACGTGCGGCGCTCGGTGCTCCATGACCGGCTGGCAGCCGCCGGCGGGCACTTCAACTCCTCGGTCGGCTGGGAGTTCGCCGAGTGGTACGACACCGAGGGAACCCATCCGGCCACCACGCTCGACTTCGCCCGGCAGGCGTCCTTCGAGCTCGTGGGGCGCGAACACCGGGCCGTGCGTGAGGACGTCGGCGTCCTGGACATGAGCCTGATGGCCAAGTTCATGGTGCAGGGGCCCGACGCGGCGCGTGTTCTCGACCGGCTGTCGGTCAGCGTGGTCGATCGCGAGGTGGGCCGACTGGTCTACACGCAGTGGCTGTACCCCGACGGCGGGATCGCCGCCGACCTGACCGTCACCCGTCTGGGCGATGAGCAATTCCTCGTGGTGGCAAGCGATCTCATTCACCGGCGGGTCGAGCCGATGATCCGCCGGGCCACCCGGCCGGGCGAGATCGTCATCGTCACCGAAGTCACCTCCGGGACGACCCTGCTCTCGGTGCAGGGTCCGAAGTCACGAACGCTGCTGTCCCGCCTGACCGATACCGACCTGTCCAACGAGGCTTTCCCCTACCTGTCCGCGCAGAACATCCACATCGGCTACGCGCCGGTGCTGGCGATCCGGGTGACCTACCTGGGCGAGCTCGGATGGGAACTGCACATCCCCGCCGAATACGCCGCGGGCGCCTTCGACGAATTGCTCAGCGCCGGAGAGGATCTGGGGCTTCGTCCGGTGGGACTCGCCGCGATGTCGAGCCTGCGTCTGGAAAAGGGCTACCGCGACATCGGCGTCGACATCGACAACACCGACAACCCCATCGAAGCGGGACTGGGGTTCACCATCGCCTGGGACAAGCCCGATGGATTCATCGGACTGGACGCGCTGCGCGAGTTCAAAGCCGCCGGTACCCCAAGCAATCGGGTGGTCAGCCTGTTCGTCGATGATCCCGACGCCGACCTCTTCGGCAACGAGCCGGTGATGGCCGACGGCCAGTGGGTCGGCTACGTCCGCGCCGCCGCCTACGGTTACACGCTGGGCGGACCCGTCGGCCTGGCTCAGGTGTCGCGTGAAGCGGGCATCACCGCAGACTGGCTGCGCGACACGCACTTCGTCGTGTGCACGCCGCACGGAGATCTGCCGGCCCTACTGCAGATGCAGCCGTTCTACGATCCGAAGCGGGAGCGCATCCTGAGCTGACGGGGCGCCCGAAGGTGCGCCCGAAGGTGCGCGCCCGAAGGGATTCGAACCCCTAACCTTCTGATCCGTAGTCAGATGCTCTATCCGTTGAGCTACGGGCGCCGATCTTCAGTTGTCGTGGCTGACGAGTCAGCCGCGGCGGAGGCGAGAGGATTTGAACCTCCGGTCCCCTTGAAGGGGGACAACTCATTAGCAGTGAGTCCCATTCGGCCGCTCTGGCACGCCTCCTGAGCCGTGGAAGAGCGTACACATGCCCGTCGGCGAATGGCAAAGCCAGGTCAGCCCCACCTCACGGGTGGTCGCGCTCCTCCTAGACTTGCCCCCGTGACCGCGCGCCTGCGCCCCGAGCTGGCCGATATCCCCGCATACACGCCCGGCAAGACCGTGCCGGGAGCCATCAAGCTGGCCAGCAACGAGACGGTGCACGGCCCGCTGCCCAGCGTGCGGGAGGCCATCGCCGCGGCCGCCGAGACCATCAACCGCTACCCCGACAACGGCCACGTCGAACTCAAGGCGCGCCTGGCGGAGTACCTCGGGACGACGCCGGAGCGGATCTCGGTGGGCTGCGGCTCGGTGAGCCTGTGCCAGCAGCTGGTCCAGATCACCTGCGCGAGTGGCGACGAGGTGGTGTTCGGCTGGCGCAGCTTCGAGGTCTACCCCCTGCAGGTGCGCGTCGCCGGCGCCGTCCCGGTCCAGGTGCCGCTGCGCGACCACACCTTCGACCTCGACGCGATGCTGGCCGCGATCACTGAGCGCACCCGGCTGATCTTCGTGTGCAACCCGAACAACCCGACGTCGACGGTCGTCGACCCCGACGAGCTGGCCCGCTTCGTCGCCGCGGTCCCACCGGAGATCCTGGTCGTCATCGACGAGGCCTACGTCGAGTACATCCGGGACGGGCTGCTGCCCGACAGTCTGGGCCTCGCCCAGCGGTTTCCGAATGTCGTTGTGCTGCGGACATTTTCGAAGGCCTACGGGCTGGCCGGCCTGCGGGTCGGGTACGCCGTCGGTGACCCGGAGGTGATCACCGCGCTGGGCAAGGTGTACGTGCCGTTCACCTCCAGCACCATCTCCCAGGCCGCCGCGATCGCCTCGGTCCAGGCGGCCGGCGAACTGATGGCCCGTACCGATGCGGTGGTCGCCGAGCGGCGCCGGGTCAGCGCGGAGTTGGCCCGCATGGGCTACACCGTCCCGCCGTCGCAGGCCAACTTCGTCTGGCTCCCCCTAGAGGAGAAGACCGCCGACTTCGCCGCGGCCTCCGCCCAGGCGAAGGTGCTGGTGCGGCCCTACGGCAACGACGGCGCTCGGGTCACCATCGGCTCCCCGGGTGAGAATGACGCGTTCCTCGACTTCGCCGGCGCGTGGATACGCCGCTGACCGGACACCCGGCGACGGCGACTAGCGTGGAACCAGCAACGACCACCGGGAGGATTCAGCCGTGGGCAGGATCTATGGCAACGTCAGCGAGCTCGTCGGCCGCACCCCCCTGGTCCGGCTGAACCGCCTGACCGAGGGCCTCGACGCCGACGTGGTGGCCAAGCTCGAGTTCTACAACCCGGCCAACAGCGTCAAGGACCGAATCGGCGCGGCGATCATCGACGCCGCCGAGCGTTCCGGCCAGCTCAAGCCCGGCGGCACCATCGTCGAGGCCACCAGCGGCAACACCGGCATCGCGCTGGCGATGGTCGGCGCGGCCCGCGGCTACACGGTGATCCTGACCATGCCCGAGACCATGTCCACCGAACGCCGGGTGATGCTGCGGGCCTACGGCGCGAAGATCGTGCTCACTCCCGGCTCCGAGGGCATGTCCGGAGCGGTGGCCCGGGCCCAGCAGATCATCGCCGAGACGCCGAATGCCGTCGCCGCCAACCAGTTCGGGAATCCGGCCAATCCGGCGATCCACGAGAAGACCACCGCCGAGGAGGTGTGGGCCGACACCGACGGGAAAGTCGACATCTTCGTCGCCGGCATCGGCACCGGCGGCACCATCACCGGCGTCTCGAAGGTGCTCAAGGCCCGCAAGCCCGGCGTGCAGATCGTCGGCGTCGAACCCAAGGACTCCCCGCTGCTCACCGAGGGCACCGCCGGTCCGCACAAGATCCAGGGCATCGGCGCGAACTTCGTCCCCGAGGTCCTCGACCGGGAGAGCTACGACGAGATCATCGACGTCGAACTCGACGACGCCGTACGGGTGGCGCGCGAACTGGGTACCGAGGAGGGCATCCTCGGCGGTATCTCGTCGGGCGCCATCGTGTGGGCGGCACTGGAGCTGGCCAAACGCCCCGAGAACGCCGGCAAGCTGATCGTCGCGGTGGTATGCGACTACGGCGAGCGCTACATCTCCACGGTGCTCTTCGACGACATCCGGGACTAGTCGGACGACCGATGCGGAGCGTAGCGACGAGGAGGAGTCGGATGATCAGGACTAGCCCGTGACACCGCTGATGACGATGCGCGAGGACCTGCGCAACGCCCGTATGCACGATCCCGCCGCCCGTGGGGACGCGGAGAACGCACTGGTCTATTCCGGTCTGCACGCCATCTGGTCACACCGGCTGGCACACCGCCTGTGGGCGGTGCCGGCACTGCGGGGTGTGGCCCGGATCCTGAGCCAGCTGACCCGCTTCCTCACCGGCATCGAGATCCATCCGGGTGCCACCATCGGTCGGCGCTTCTTCATCGACCATGGCATGGGCGTGGTGATCGGCGAGACGGCCGAGATCGGCGACGACGTGATGATCTACCACGGCGTCACCCTCGGGGGCCGTTCGCTGGAACACGGCAAGCGTCACCCCACCATCGGCGACCGGGTGACCATCGGCGCCGGCGCCAAGGTGCTCGGACCGGTGCGGATCGGCGACGACAGTGCCGTCGGCGCGAATGCCGTTGTCACCCATGATGTTCCACCGGAGTCCATCGCCACCGGGATCCCCGCGGTGGTGCGCCCGCGCGGCGACAAGCAACGGGAACCGCTCGTCGACCCGACCTGCTACATCGACCCCGCGATGTACATCTGATCCCTCCGACGTAACTTGGTGCCCATGAGCACCTACGAGTCTCTCGCCGTCGAGATCAAGGACCACGTCGCCCAGGTCACCCTGCTCGGTCCGGGCAAAGGCAACGCGATGGGCCCGGCGTTCTGGAAAGAGATGCCCGTGGTCTTCGCCGACCTCGACGCCGACCCCGAGGTGCGCGCCATCGTGCTCAACGGCTCCGGCAAGCACTTCTGCTTCGGGCTGGACCTGCTGGCCATGGGCGGCAGCCTGCCGTCGGTCGGCGGCGGCTCGGACGGGGAGGCGTCGGCCCGGCCCCGGAGCAACTTCCACACCATGCTCAAGCGGATGCAGCAGTCCATCACCGCGGTGGCCGACTGCCGCACCCCGACCATCGCGGCGATTCACGGCTGGTGCATCGGCGGCGGCGTCGACCTGATCAGTGCGGTCGACATCCGCTACGCCAGTGCCGACGCCAAGTTCTCGGTGCGCGAGGTGAAGCTGGCGATCGTGGCCGACGTGGGCAGCCTGGCCCGCCTGCCCTACATCCTCTCCGACGGGCATCTGCGTGAGTTGGCGCTGACCGGCAAGGACATCGACGCCGCCCGCGCCGAGAAGATCGGCCTGGTCAACGAGGTGCTGCCGGACGCCGAAGCCGCCTTGGCGGCGGCGCACGCGACGGCCGCCGAGATCGCGGCGAACTCGCCGCTGACGGTGCGCGGCATCAAGGACGTCCTCGACGAGCAGCGCACCGACGATGTGGCGGCGAGCCTGCGGTACGTGGCGGCGTGGAACTCCGCGTTCCTGCCGTCGAAGGACCTCAAGGAGGCCGTCACCGCGGTGTTCGAGAAGCGCCCGCCGAACTTCACCGGGGAGTAGCGCGCAGCGCGGAAGCCCGGCCAAATCCGCGACGGGACCCTCCGATCCCTCAGGGCCTCAGGGGGCGGAGACGACTCGGTTGCGGCCGCCGGACTTGGCCGCGTACATGGCGGCGTCAACACGCTCAACGAACGCGGCGACGGTCTCGGAGGGCCGCCACTGACCCACACCGAGGGACATCGTCACCGGGCCGCACCCCACCTGTGGGCTCGTCGCGATGAGATTGCGAACGGTCTCGGCGAGGACCATTGCGTCGTCGAGCGGTGTGTCCGGAAAGAGGACGAGGAATTCCTCGCCGCCCCAACGAATGGCGAGATCGCTGCCCCGCAAACCGCCGCGTATCGACGAGGCCGCCGATCGCAGGACATCGTCCCCCACCATGTGCCCGAATCGATCGTTGATCTGTTTGAAGTGGTCGATATCGCCCATGGCCACGCTGGTCGGGATCCCGGACCCCGCCGCCCGTTCGAGTGCGCTCTCAAGGGCGACTTGCCCGGAGCGCCGGTTCAGCAGCCCGGTCAGGGCGTCGATACTGGCCATTTCCTGCAACGCCAGCTGGTGTTCGACCATGTGGGTGACATTCGGCGCGATGACCACGTAGTGCCGTTTGGGGTCGTTGTAGCCGACGAGGTCGGAGATGCTGAGGTCTACGTGCACCCGTTTCCCGGTGGCAAGTTCGAATGACACCACTCCTCGATAGGGGCGGCCCTCGGCAAGGACCCGGCGGATGTGCGGCTCAGCCGGGCCCTCCGGTGTTCTCGGGTTCAGCAGGAATGCCGACCGCCCGAGAAGGTCTTCCACGGGACGTCCGACCTCACGTCCGTAGGCGCTGTTGGCGAAGACGATGACGAAGTCCTGGTCCAGGATGATCACCGGGTCGGTCGCCGCGTTGAGCGCCTCGGCGAGCAGGCTTCGCTCCCGCTCCGCGGCAACCCGCGCCGTGATGTCCTGCTGGATGGAGATGTAGGCAACGATCGCGCCGTCGGCACTGCGCACCGGTGAGATGTTCCATTGAACGATGTAGGGCAAACCGTCCTTGCGGTAGTTGACGGTGCTGCCTTCGAAGAACGTCCCGGCCCGGATCTCGCGACTGAGCTTCTCGATGACCTTCCGATCCGTATCGGGGCCCTGCAGGATTCGCGGGGACTGCCCGATCAGCTCGTTCTCCGTATACCCGGTCATCGCGCAGAAGGCCGGATTGCAGCGCTGGATGAAAGGGCCGCCGTCGAAGTCGGCGTCGGTGATCACCACGGAGTTGTACGCGTGCGCGAAGGCGAGCTCGAGCAACGCCTCACCATCAAGGTTCGGTACCGCCGCTTCTCGTCTCATCGCACCTTCCTGACAGGAAGGATGCTAGTACCGAAGCCCGCGTTCAGAATCGGTTCAGACTCAGGTGCGGGCATGAAAGACGTCCTCGATGACGCCGCCGGATGCCACCGACCAGAGCGGTGGCGGAGGGATTTGAACCCCCGGACGGTGTTAGCCGTCTCTCGCTTTCAAGGCGAGTGCATTAGGCCGCTCTGCCACGCCACCTCGGACAGCGTAGCGGTGCGGTTCAGCGCCGACCGGTCTTGCCCGGAGCCCCGTTGGTTTTCACCGCCGCACTCAGCCGACGGCAGTTCTCCCCCATCGCGGCGATCTGAGGCCGGGTCAGCGGTCCGATGAAACGTTCCCGGACCGCCCCCGCGTAGGTCTGCATCGCCTCGGCCACCACGTTCCGGCCCTTCTCGGTGATGCTGGCCAGGACGCCGCGGCCGTCCTCGGGCGACGCCTCCCGCTGCACCAGGCCGGCGTCCTCGAGCCGCCGGATCTGCCGGGTCACCCTGCTGGGCAGTGAGAGCAACTGCTCGGCGAGGTCACCCATCCGAGTCGAGCCGGTCTCGGACTTGTCCAGGATGTCGAGCAGACGGACGTCGACCAGTGTCAGCTTGTGGCTGTCGGACAGAGTCCGGTTCAGTGACCCGTAAATCCGCAGCGCGGCGTCGAGAAAGTTCTCCCAGGCCTGCATCTCGGCAACGTCCAGTCCCGGCATGACAGCGCTTTTTCGTCCCCCAACGATCCCACCCATGCGCTGATGGTAAAGGATCGTTCGGCCCGGGCCGACGTTGTGTCCCCCGGGAGTAGCGTGGGGTTATGCGCGCCGTCGTCTCGGATTCGGGCCAATTGGTGTGGCAGGAAGTACCGGATGTGTCGGCCGGCCCGGGTGAGGTGCTCATCAGGGTGCTGGCCGCCGGGGTGAATCGCGCCGACCTGTTGCAGGCGGCCGGCAAGTACCCGCCCCCGCCGGGAGCGAGCCAGATCCTCGGCCTGGAGGTGTCCGGGGTGATTGCGGACGTCGGCGACGAAGTGGCGGATTTCGCTGTGGGACAAGAGGCTTGCGCTCTGCTGTCCGGCGGCGGCTACGCCGAGTTCGTTGCCGCGCCGGCCGCCCAGGTGATGCCGGTCCCGGCCGGTGTCCCCGTGACGGATGCGGCGGCGCTGCCGGAGGTGGCGTGCACGGTCTGGTCCAACCTGGTGATGGGGGCCGGCCTGACGGCCGGCGAATTCGCGTTGCTGCACGGCGGTGCGAGCGGTATCGGCTCCCACGCGATTCAGGTCGCCAAGGTGCTCGGGGCACGGATCGCCGTGACCGCCGGGGCGCCGGCAAAGCTTGAGTTGTGCGCCGGGCTTGGCGCGGAGGTGCTCATCGACTACCGCGCCGACGACTTCGTCGAACGGGTGCACCGGGCCACCGACGGGCGCGGCGCCGATCTGATCCTGGACGTGATGGGTGCGGCCTATCTGGAACGGAATCTGGCCGCACTGGCTGTCGACGGCCGGCTCGTGATCATCGGGATGCAGGGCGGCGTCACGGCCCAGGTCAACATCGGCACGCTGATCGGCAAACGGCTGACGGTGATGGGGACCGCGTTGCGCAACCGCCCGGTCGACGGCCCGCACGGCAAGGGCGTCATTGTCGACGCCGTCGTGCAGTCGGTGTGGCCCATGGTCGCCTCGGCGCGCGTCAAGCCCGTGGTCGGCGCGCGCTACCCGATCGAAGACGCCGGCGAGGCCCACCGCGCACTGGCGGCGGGCGAAACGTACGGCAAGGTGCTGCTGGAACTGCCGGCTTAACCCAGCGACGCCAGCGTCCGCAGCAGATGGTCGACCTCGGCCATGGTGGAGTAGTGCGCCAGTCCCAGGGTCACCGCACCGCCGATCTCGTCGACCCCGATCTGGTCGAGCACACGTGACGGGACATCGCCGATGGCGAGCACGCCGTTGTCGGCCAGTCGGCGCACCACCCGGTCGGCGGGCACGCCGGTCACCACGAAGCTCACCACGGGAATGCGCACCGGAGGGTCGCCGATCAGCGTCACCAGTGGCAGCGAGCGCAGCGAGGTGAGCAGGTAGTCGAACACACCGTCGAGGTATTCATGCGCGGATTCCATTGACTGCGTGAGTCTTTCGCGACGGCTCCCCTGCGCACCCTCGTCCAGGCCGGCGAGGTACTCCACGCTGGCGACCAGGCCGGCCAGCAGCCCGTACTGATGGATCCCGAGTTCGAGGCGGCCCGGACCGGTGGCGTTCCGCTCCGTGGACACCGAACCGAACGTGTCGATCAGGCCCGGGTCGCGGAACACCAGCGCGCCGATCGGTGGTCCGCCCCACGCGGCGGCGTTGACCGCCACGACGTCCGCTTCCACCACGCCGATGTCGAGCAGCCGGTACGGCGCGGCGGCGGAGTGGTCGACGACGAGCAGGCCGCCTGCCTGATGCACGAGTTTGGCGACGGCCTGCACGTCGACGAGGGTGCCCAGCGCCGCCGACGCCGACGGGATCGCCGCCAGCCGGGTGTCGGAAGTGAGCAGCTCCTCCCACTGCCAGACCGGCAGTTCGCCGGTCTCGATGTCGGCCTCGGCCCATTTCACCTTCGCGCCGAACCGGTCGGCGGCCCGCAGCCAGGGTGCGATGTTGGCCTCGTCGTCGAGCCGGGTGACCACCAGCTCGCTGCCCAGTCCGGCGCGGGTGGACGACGCGTCGGCCAGTGAGGCCAGCAGCACCGCCCGATCGGCCCCGAGCACCACGCCGTCGGGTTCGGCGTTGAGCAGATCGGCGATCGCGATCCGGGCCGCCTCCAGTAGCGCGGTACTGCGCTGAGCGGCCGGATGGGAGCTGTGGCAGTTGGCGACGGCACCCCGAAAGGCCGTGGAGACCGTGGTCGCGACCGATTCCGGGACCGCCATGCCGGCGGGGGCGTCGAAACGCATCCACCCGTCGCCCAGTGCGGGATGCAGCCCACGCACGCGCGCGACGTCGTATGCCATCGCACCCCTTCAATCCGAGCCCGGACTGCGCGGGACCTGGTGTGGCCGCGAACCCGGCCGACGCCGATCCCGATCGCGACACCATACTAGGGCAGTGAACTTCGGCTCCGGAGTGCTGATGGCGGTTTTGCTGCTGACCGCGCCCGGGGTTCTCGTCGCCCGCGCCGGCGGCGTTCGCGGGCCCAAGGCGGTCGCGGTCGCACCGGTGCTGACGTACGGGATTGTCGCGCTGGCCATCGTTCCGTTCGGGGCGGTCGGCATCCCGTGGAACGCGTGGAGCGCAGCCGCCGTGCTGACCGCTGTGAGCGGCGCGCTGTACGGATTCCGGGTTTTGCTGAGGCGGCGCCGGAGGGCACCCGATCCGGCGGGTTCGCGCGGGCTGGACCCCCCCGCTCTCGCCGCCGCAGCAGCGGTGCTGCTCGGGGCCGTGTTGATCGGATTGGCGGCGTGGCGCGGCCTGCCGCACTGGCAATCGATCCCGAGCAACTGGGACAGCGTCTGGCACGCCAACACCATCCGGTGGATCCTCGACACCGGGCAGGCCTCCCCGACCCATATGGGCGAGCTCCGCAATGTCGAGACCAAAGCCCCGTTGTACTACCCCTCGGCGTTCCATGCCCTCGCGGCGGTGTTCGCCCAGCTGACCGGCGCAGCTCCGACCACCGCCTACACCCTGAGCTCACTGGCCGCCGCGGTGTGGCTGTTCCCGCTCAGCGCCGCCCTGCTGACCTGGAACCTGCTGATCGACCGTACGACGCGCTGGCGGACGGCCGGTGCGGCAGCTGCCGCGGCGGGTTTGTCGGCGTCGTTCACCGCCGTCCCGTACGTCGAGTTCGCCACCGCCTCGATGCCCAACATGGCCGGGTACGGCCTCGCGGTGCCGGCCTTCGTCCTGGTGACCTCCACGCTGGCCCACCGCGACCGCATCCCGGTGGCGGTGATCGCGGTGATCGCGGTGTTCTCGGTGCACATCACCGCCGGGATCGTGCTGCTGACCTTCCTGGCGGCCTGGTGGCTGCTCGACGCGTTGCGCCACCCGGTCCGCGGCCGCACCGCCGATTTCGCCACTCTGTTGACAATCGGCGTCACCAGCATGGCGGCGCTGACCGCACAGTTCCTCGGCGTGCTGCAGCAGGCCGAGATCATCACCGGTCACGAGTTCCTCACCCACGAGGGACGCCGGAAGGGCCTGTTCGACGCGGTGGTGCAGCACACCCGCCACCTCAACGACTTCCCGATTCAGAACATCCTGATCTTCCTGGCGGCGATCGGCTTTCTGCTGCTGCTGTACCGGCGCATCTGGTGGCCGGCCGCCGTCTGGCTGCTGCTGGTCGTCTCGATCGTGTATTCGTCGGCGCCGTTCGGCGGGCCGGCCGGCGCGGCAGTCCGCCTCTACAGCAACCTGTTCTACAGCGACCCCCGCCGGCTGTCCGGGGTGGTGACGCTGCTCATCACACCGATGGCCGGGGTCGCGCTGTTCTGGCTCTGTCTGCTGATGGTGACCATGTTCCGGCGCCTGGCCCGCAGCAGGGGACGCGATCTGGGCGGGGCCGCTCGGGTCGGCATCGTCGCCGTCCTGCTGGTGGTGGTCTGCACCGGCTTGGCGTTGCACTACTTCCCGCGCCACCGCTTCCTGTTCGGCGACAAGTACGACCAGGTGATCGTCGACGACCGCGATCTGCAGGCCTTCGCCTACCTCTCGACGCTGCCCGGCGCCCGGGACACGCTGATCGGCAACGCCAACGTCGACGGCACGGCCTGGATGTACGCCGTCGCCGGACTGCACCCGCTGTGGACGCACTACGACTACCCGGTGCAGCAGGGGCCCGGGTACAACCGTTTCGTCGTCTGGGCCTACGCCGACGACGCCGACCACGACCCGCGCGTGGCGGAAGCGGTGCGCGCCCTGAACATCAAATACGTGCTCGTCAGCGGACCTGTCGTCCGCGGGTTCGTCATGCCCGATGGGCTAGTTTCACTAGACAAGTCGAAGTCGTGGGCCAAGATCTACGACAACGGCGGTGCCCGCATCTATGAATGGCGGGGATGACCACGTGCTCAAAGAGGAATACGAGGGAATGCACATCGCATGACAGCGAACCCCGACGACGACAACATCGAAGTGCTCCCGGGCCTCGACTCCGATGCGGCATCCGACCACGACGGGCAGCGCTCGGTCACCGACCTTGTCGAGCAGCCCGCCAAGGTGATGCGGATCGGCACCATGATCAAGCAGCTGCTCGAAGAGGTGAAGGCCGCGCCGCTCGACGACGCGAGCCGCACCCGGCTGCGCGAGATCCACGCGACCAGCATCAGTGAGCTCGAGGAGGGCCTGGCGCCGGAGCTGCGCGAGGAACTCCAGCGGCTGGCGTTGCCGTTCTCGGAGGACTCGGTGCCCTCGGACGCCGAGCTGCGGATCGCGCAGGCCCAGCTGGTCGGCTGGCTGGAAGGCCTGTTCCACGGCATCCAGACGGCACTGTTCGCCCAGCAGATGGCGGCCCGCGCGCAACTGGAGCAGATGCGTCAGGGAGCCCTGCCGCCCGGAATGCCTCAGCCCGGGGGCTCGGGCGCCCACGGCACCGGGCAGTACCTGTAGGACACCCGCGTTGGCAGCCGACCCTTACATCGAGACCCGTGACGCCTGGGTCGAGTTCCCGATCTTCGATGCGAAGGCGCGTTCGCTGAAGAAGGCCTTCCTGGGTAAGGCGGGTGGGGCGATCGGGCGCAACGCGGACAACGTCGTCGTGATCGAGGCACTGCGCGACATCACCATGACGCTGAAGATGGGTGACCGGGTCGGGCTGGTGGGTCACAACGGCGCCGGCAAGTCGACGCTACTGCGCCTGCTGTCGGGCATCTATGAGCCGACGCGGGGCCGCACCGTCGTAAGCGGTCGTGTCGCACCGGTTTTCGACCTCGGTGTCGGCATGGACCCGGAGATCACCGGCTACGAGAACATCATCATCCGCGGTCTGTTCCTCGGGCAGACCCGCAAGCAGATGCTGGCCAAGGTCGATGAGATCGCCGAGTTCACCGAGTTGGGCGATTACCTCTCGATGCCGCTGCGCACCTACTCGACGGGCATGCGGGTGCGGCTGGCCATGGGGGTGGTGACGAGCATCAACCCGGAGATCCTGCTGCTCGACGAGGGCATCGGCGCCGTCGACGCCGAGTTCCTGAAGAAGGCTCAGTCGCGTCTCCAGGCACTTGTCGAACGGTCCGGAATCCTGGTCTTCGCAAGCCATTCCAACGAGTTCCTGGCCCGGCTGTGCAAGACCGCGATGTGGATCGATCACGGCACCGTGCGCCTTGAAGGCGGCATCGAAGAGGTGGTCCGCGCCTATGAGGGCGAGGACGCCGCCCGCCACGTCCGCGAGGTGCTCGACGAGCACGCCGGTGATTGGTCCACACCGTGACGGAGATGGTGTGCGCCGTCGTCGTCACCCACCGGCGACCCGACGAGTTGGCCACCTCGCTGAAGGTGGTAACCGGCCAGAGCCGGGTGATCGACCACCTGATCGTCGTCGACAACGATCACGACGACCGCATCCGGGATCTCGTCGCGGCCCAGCCGGTGCCGTCGACGTATCTCGGCTCGCGCCGGAACCTCGGCGGCGCAGGCGGTTTCGCGTTGGGGATGCTGCACGCGCTGGCGCTCGGCGCCGACTGGGTGTGGCTCGCCGATGACGACGGCCGGCCCCGCGACACCGACGTGCTCGCCACGCTGCTCGCCTGCGCGGAGAAGCACGGTCTCGCCGAGGTGTCGCCGATGGTGTGCGCGCTGGACAACCCGGACACCCTGGCCTTCCCGCTGCGCCGCGGCCTGGCGTGGCGACGGCGGGTCGACGAGCTGCGCACCAAGGACTCTCCGGACAGCGACCTGCTGCCGGGCTACGCCTCGCTGTTCAACGGCGCTTTGTTCCGCGCGGAAACCATTGAGGCCGTGGGTGTTCCGGACCTGCGGCTGTTCATCCGCGGCGACGAGTACGACGTGCACCGTCGCCTGGTGCGCAGCGGCCTGCCGTTCGGCACCTGCCTGGACACCGTCTACCTGCACCCCTACGGCTCCGACGAGTTCAAGCCCATCCTGGGCGGCCGGATGCACACCCAGTACCCCGACGATCCGGCCAAGCGGTTCTTCACCTACCGCAACCGCGGCTATGTGTTGTCCCAGCCGGGACTGCGCAGGCTGCTGCCGCAGGAGTGGGTGCGCTTCGGGTGGTATTTCCTGGTGACCCGCCGTGACCCGGCCGGACTGCGGGAGTGGATCCGGTTGCGGCGCATGGGGCGAAGAGAGAGATTCACCCGACCCCAACACCGGCCGGGAGGCACGTCGTGACCATCATCGAGGCGGCCAGCCAGTCCAGGACGTTCAGCCGCGCCTGGGGCGACCTGATCGACGGGTTTCACAAGCGGGAGCTGTGGCTGCACCTGGGCTGGCAGGACATCAAGCAGAAGTACCGGCGGTCGGTGCTGGGTCCGTTCTGGATCACCATCGCCACCGGCACGACGGCGGTCGCGATGGGTCTGCTGTACTCAAAGCTGTTCAAACTGGAACTCTCCGAACACCTTCCGTACGTGACGCTCGGCCTGATCATCTGGAACATGATCAACGCCTCGATCCTGGAGGGGGCGGAGGTCTTCATCGCCAACGAGGGCCTGATCAAGCAGTTGCCCACCCCGCTGAGCGTGCACGTCTACCGGCTGGTGTGGCGGCAGATGATCCTGTTCGCGCACAACATCGTCATCTTCGCGGTCGTGGCGATCATCTACCCCAAACCGTGGTCGTGGGCCGACCTGACGGTCTTTCCCGCACTGCTGCTGATCATGCTCAACTGCGTGTGGGTGTCGTTCTGCTTCGGCATCCTGGCAACCCGCTACCGCGACATCGCCCCGCTGCTCGGCTCGCTGGTGCAGCTGCTGTTCTTCATGACGCCGATCATCTGGAACGCCAACACCCTCGAGCAGCAGGGCGCCGGAAAGCTATGGCGCATCATCGAACTGAACCCGCTGCTGCATTACCTGGACATTCTGCGGGCGCCCATGCTCGGCGCCCACCAAGAACCGCGGCACTGGGTGGTGGTCGTCGTGCTGACGGTGCTCGGCTGGTGTGCGGCGGCGCTGGCCCTGCGCCAATACCGGGCGCGGGTGCCGTACTGGGTCTAGCCGGGTCGGCGCAAGGCCCCTAGCCCGGCACGCTGCCGTGCTGCGGCTCCGGCCCGAACCGGAAGTGCCGGGCGCTGATCTCAGTCGCCGTGACCCGCACGAAGCGCAGCTTCTCGGTGGGGACCCACGGCATCAGGCCGGCCTGTTCGGCCTCGCGGATCTCCTCGGCGCCGCTGAGCATCCGGGCGGTGCCGCGCAGGATCACGCTCCAGCCCTCATCGGCGGTGTGATCGTCGGCCTCGAAGAGCACCTTCTCGTTCATCACCGTGGTGAAGAGCTTGGTGCCCTCGGCGGTGCGGAACAGAACGGTCCGGTTCTGCGTCACGAAGTTGACCGGGAAGATCTCCAGCTGTCCACCGAAGGAGGTGACCAGCCGACCCAGCGCGACGCCGGACAGCAGGTTCCATGCTTCGTCGTCACCGAGAACCGATATCGGGCCCTGTTCGTTCGCCATGGGGCACATCGTGCCACCCCCGGGCCCCATTGCAAGGGCCGAACGGCCTTTTGGATTTCAGCGGCCGCGAGAAGATCAGTCCGCGAGCGCGGCCAGCTCGGCACGCAGATTTCGCTGGGCCGCGGCCTCCCACTGCTGCCTGCCGGTGGGGGTGCGGAATACCCCGGGGCCTTCCAGGAGGCCGACCAGCACCTGGATCCGGCCCTTGCGGAACACCCCGTCGGGGATGTGGCTGTACTCCTTCCGGATCGCTGCGGTGTTCTGCCGGTAGCTCTCGCACGGCAGGGCCAGAGCCGCGAGGTCCGCATCGGAGAGCACCTCGGCATTGCGGTCACCGGCGGCCGGGTCATGGCTGACGGTCATCCGGACCAGCCGGGCCACCTCGTCGACGAGCGACGCCGGCACATCGAGGCGGGACAGATCCTGCTCGGCCCGCTGCGCGCTGAGCTCCTCGTCGTCGGGGCGGCCGTTGTAGACGCTGTCGTGGTACCAGGCGGCGAGCCGCACGGCATCAGCATCCTCGGCATGGTCCGCGAGGAGCTCAACGCTGTCCAGCACGTCGCGCAGGTGGGTGACGGAGTGGTATCTGCGGTGCGGTTCAGCCCAGGCCGCGAGCAGGGCGCGGCCCGTCTCGACAGCGGCCGCGTCGCGGCTGTGGCGCGTGATCAACGCGGCCCACGCCTCCAGCAGGTCCTGCACACCACCATCCTGCATCGTTGTGGACGTAAGCTTCCGGCGATGTCCGAAATCGCCCCGGCGCCGGTGCTGAGCCTGAAGACTCAGCTGCTGCGGTTCGCCCTGACGGGCGGCTTCTCGGCCGTCGTCGACTTCGGGCTCTACCTCGTGCTCTACAAGGTCGCCGGTCTCCAGGTCGACCTCGCCAAGGCCATCGGCTTCGTCGCCGGCACCCTGACCGCCTACCTGATCAACCGGCGCTGGACTTTCGGCGCCGCGCCCAGCAGGTCGCGGTTCATCAAGGTCATGGTGCTCTACGCCCTGACATTCGTCGTCCAGGTCGGGCTCAACCACCTGACGCTGCGACTGCTCGAGTACAAGCCCTGGGCCATCCCCGTCGCGTTCGTCGTGGCGCAGGGCACGGCGACGGTGATCAACTTCATCGTCCAGCGCGTGTGGATCTTCCGGGGCCCGGGCGCGTAGCGACCCGCACGGTACCCTCGTCACGATGTCCGCAACGATCACCCACCAGCGGCTGACCGGCTGGGGACGTACCGCCCCCAGCGTCGCCGAGGTTCTGAGCACCCCGGATCCCGAAGAGATCATCCGGGCCGTGGTCCGCGCCGCCGACCAGGCAGCGGGCGGCCACCGCGGCGTGCTCGCCCGCGGACTCGGCCGTTCCTACGGCGACAACGCCCAGAACGGCGGCGGGCTGGTCATCGACATGCCCGCACTCAACCGGATCCACTCCATCGACGCCGCCACCCGCATCGTCGACGTCGACGGCGGTGTCAGCCTCGACCAGCTGATGAAGGCCGCTCTGCCCAGCGGCCTGTGGGTCCCGGTGCTTCCGGGCACCCGCCAGGTCACCATCGGCGGGGCGATCGGCTGCGACATCCACGGCAAGAACCATCACAGCGCCGGCAGCTTCGGCAACCACGTGCGCTCGATGGACCTGCTGACCGCCGACGGGCAGATCCGCAGGGTCACGCCCGACGGCCCCGAAGCCGACCTGTTCTGGGCCACCGTCGGCGGCAACGGCCTCACCGGCATCATCATGCGGGCCACCATCGAGATGACCCCGACGGAGACCGCGTATTTCATCGCCGACGGCGACGTCACCCGCAGCCTGGATGAGACCATCGCCTTCCACAGCGACGGCAGCGAGGCCAACTACACCTACTCCAGCGCGTGGTTCGACGCGATCAGCGCGCCGCCGAAGCTCGGCCGTGCGGCGATCTCCCGCGGATCGCTGGCCCGGCTCGACCAGCTGCCGGAGAAGCTACAGCGCAACCCGCTGAAATTCGATGCGCCGCAACTGCTGACGTTCCCCGACATCTTCCCCAACGGGCTGGCCAACAAGTACACCTTCGGACCCATCGGGGAGCTCTGGTACCGCAAGTCGGGCACCTACCGGAACAAGGTCCAGAACCTGACGCAGTTCTATCACCCGCTCGACATGTTCGGGGAGTGGAACCGCGCCTACGGCCCGGCCGGCTTCCTGCAGTACCAGTTCGTCGTCCCCACCGAGGCGGTCGAGGAGTTCAAAGCGATCATCGTCGACATCCAGGCCTCGGGGCACTACTCGTTCCTCAACGTGTTCAAGCTGTTCGGACCGGGAAACCAAGCGCCGCTGAGCTTTCCGATCCCGGGCTGGAACGTCTGCGTGGACTTCCCGATCAAGGCCGGGCTCAACGAATTCGTGCAGGAACTGGATCGGCGGGTGCTGCAGTTCGGCGGCCGGCTCTACACCGCCAAGGACTCGCGCACCAGCGCCGAGACCTTCCACGCCATGTACCCGCGCATCGACGAGTGGATCGCCGTGCGCCGCAGGGTGGACCCGCATGCGGTGTTCGCCTCCGACATGGCCCGACGTTTGGAGTTGCTCTAAATGGTGCTGGACGCCGTCGGTAACCCACAGACCATCCTGCTGCTCGGCGGCACCTCGGAGATCGGCCTGGCCATCTGCGAGCGCTACCTGCGCGACGCCCCGGCCCGGATCATCCTGGCGGCCCTTCCGAACGATCCCGGCCGCGAGGACGCCGTCGCGCAGATGACGCGGGCGGGTGCGAAGTCGGTCACGCTGGTGGACTTCGACGCCCTGGACACCGCGAGCCACCCGGCGGTCATCGACGAGTGCTTCGCAGACGGCGACGTCGATGTGGCGATCGTGGCATTCGGTCTGCTCGGCGACGCCGAGGAGCTCTGGCAGGACCAGCGCAAGGCAGTGCAGATCGCCGAGATCAACTACACCGCAGCCGTTTCCGTCGGCGTGCTGGTCGGCGAGAAGATGCGGCAGCAGGGCTACGGCCGGATCATCGCGATGAGCTCCGCGGCCGGTGAGCGGGTGCGCCGCTCCAACTTCGTCTACGGCTCCACCAAGGCCGGCCTGGACGGTTTCTACCTCGGACTCGGCGAGGCACTCAAGGAGTACGGCGTCAACGTGCTGGTGATCCGTCCCGGGCAGGTGCGGACCCGGATGAGCGCCCACGTGAAGGAGGCGCCGCTGACCGTCGACAAGGAGTACGTCGCCGACCTGGCCGTCACCGCCTCGGCCAAGGGCAAGGAATTGGTCTGGGCCCCAGGAACTTTCCGCTACGTCATGATGGTCTTGCGGCACATCCCCCGCCCCATCTTTCGCAAGCTGCCCATCTAACTCATGCGGGTTGCACTGGCTACCGCCGGTCGGATGATCGCGGCCGTCCTGGTCGCCCTCGCGGTGTCGGTGGTGGCCCTCACCGCGATCTCCACGGTCGAGTGGCCGGCGTTCCCGTCGTCGAATCAGTTGCACGCCTTGACCACCGTCGGTCAGGTCGGCTGCCTGCTCGGACTGGTGGCCGTCGGGTGGCTGTGGCGGCGTGGGCGGCGCAACCCCGGCGGGCCCGCTCAGTGGATCGCCCGCCTCGGCGCCGTGGGGCTCCTGAGTTCCTTCGCCGTCGTCACGCTCGGGATGCCGCTGGGGGCCACGAAGCTCTACCTGTTCGGCATCTCGGTCGATCAGCAGTTCCGCACCGAATATCTGACCCGGCTCACCGACAGCCCCGCGCTGCGGGATATGACGTACGCCGGGATGCCGCCGTTCTATCCGCCGGGGTGGTTCTGGCTCGGCGGCCGGGCGGCCGCGCTGACCGGCACACCGGCGTGGGAGATGTTCAAGCCGTGGGCGATCACCTCGATCGCGATCGCGGTGGCGGTGGCTTTCGTGCTGTGGTCGCAGATGATCCGGTTCGAGTACGCGCTGGCCGTCACGGCGGCCACTGCAGCGGTGACGCTGGCCTACAGCTCACCGGAGCCCTACAGCGCGATCATCACCGTGCTGATCCCGCCGGTGCTGGTGCTGGCGTGGTCGGGGCTGCGCGGCGGCGACAGAGCGGGTGGCTGGGCGGCGATCGTCGGCGTCGGGGTGTTCCTCGGTTTCACCGCCACCTTCTACACGCTGCTGTTCGGCTACACCGCCTTCACGGTGGCGATCATGGCGCTGGTTGCGGCGGTCCTACGGCGCAGCATCAATCCGCTTGTACGCGTGCTGGTTACCGCGGTCGTGGCGGCGGCGTTGGCGGCGATCACCTGGCTGCCCTTCCTGCTGCGCGCCGCACGCGGCCCGCTGTCGGACACCGGCGCCGCACAGCACTACCTCCCTGGCGACGGCGCGGTGCTGACCTTCCCGATGCTGCAGTTCTCACTGCTGGGTGCGCTGTGCGTGCTCGGCACGGTCTGGCTGGTGTGGCGGGGATTCGGAGGGCAGCAGCGCAGCGACCCGGGAATCAGATCGCGCTCCTCAACGCGCGCAGCCGCACTGGCCATCGGTGTGCTGTCGCTGTACGCCTGGTCGCTGCTGTCCATGCTGAGCACGCTGGCCGGCAGCACGCTGTTGTCCTTCCGCCTGCAGCCCACGCTGACGGTCTTGCTCAGCGCGGCAGGGGTTTTCGGTTTCGCCGACATCGCCCGGGCCGCCGCCGCCCGGTGGAACCCGCGCATCATTCCCGTCGCGGCGGCCGTCGGCCTCATCGGCGCCATCGGATTCAGCCAGGACATCCCGCACGTGCTGCGGCCCGACATCACCGTCGCCTACACCGACACCGACGGCGACGGTCAGCGCGCCGACCGCCGTCCTCCCGGCTCGGAGAAGTACTACCCGCAGGTCGATGCCGCCATCCGGGAGGCCACCGGCAAGCCCCGCGACGAGACCGTGGTGATGACCGCCGACTACGGCTTCCTGGCGCTGTATCCGTACTTCGGGTTCCAGGGGCTGACATCCCACTACGCCAACCCGCTGGCCCAGTTCGACAAGCGGGCGGCGGCCATCGAGTCGTGGGGAGCGTTGAAGAACCCCGACGAGTTCGCCCACGCGCTCGACACCCTGCCGTGGCCGGCGCCGACGGTCTTCCTGATGCGCCGGGGCGGTGCCGCCGGGTCGACCAACACCTACACCCTGCGGCTAGCCGAGGACGTCTACCCCAACCAGCCCAACGTCCGCCGCTACACCGTCGACCTCGATGCGGGCCTGTTCAGCGATCGGCACTTCACCGTGACGGACATCGGTCCGTTCGTCCTCGCCGTGCGCAGGTCGTAGCGCATCGAGTCTGCGCAAGGATCATCGTTTCGGCCGATACCGCGATCTGGGCGCAGAGTCGATGGTGCGACACCGCGGCAATTACGATCTACCCCCGTGACCCAAGCCGAGGCGAGGTACCGAACCGCCCGGCTGGTCGCGCTCATCGCGGGAATCCTCGGCGCCGCCCTGGCCGTCCTGACGCCGTTCCTGCCCGTCAAGCAGACCACCGCACAGCTGAGCTGGCCGCAGAACGGGACGCTGGCCAGCGTCACCGCCCCGCTGATCGGCTACGTGCCCACCGAGATGAGCATCAACGTGCCGTGCCAGGCCGCGGCCGGGCTCACCGCCGACACCGGCGTCCCCAACACCGGTAGGACGGTACTGCTGTCCACGGTGCCCAAGGAGGCGCCCAAAGCCGTCGACCGTGGCCTGCTCATCCAGCGCATCAACAACGACCTCGTCGTCGTGGTCCGTAACACCCCCGTCGTCGTGGCCCCGCTGGGCCAGGTCCTCAGTCCCGCCTGCCAGAAGCTGACCTTCACCGCCCACGCCGACAAGGTGACCGGCGAGTTCGTCGGCCTCAAGAAGGGCAAGGACACCGATGACCCCGGCGCACCGCTCAAGGGCGAGCGCGGCGGCTACGACTTCCGCCCCCAGATCGTCGGCGTCTTCACCGACCTGTCGGGCCCCGCACCGCCGGGCCTGAGCTTCTCGGCCACCGTCGACACCCGCTACAGCCTCGCCCCCACGCCGCTGAAGATGGCCGCGATGGTGCTCGGCCTGCTGAGCACGCTGGTCGCGCTGATCGCCCTGCACATCCTCGACACCTCCGACGGCACCCGGCACCGTCGCCTGCTTCCGGCCCGGTGGTGGTCGGTCAGCACGCTGGACGGACTGGTCGTCGCCGTCCTGGTGTGGTGGCACTTCGTCGGCGCCAACACTTCCGACGACGGCTACATCCTCACCATGGCGCGGGTGTCGGAGAGCTCCGGCTACATGGCCAACTACTACCGCTGGTTCGGCACCCCCGAGTCGCCCTTCGGCTGGTACTACGACCTGCTGGCGATGTGGGCGCACGTCACCACGGCCAGCGTCTGGATGCGCCTGCCCACCCTGCTGATGGCGCTGGCCTGCTGGTGGCTGATCAGTCGCGAGGTCATCCCGCGGCTGGGCCGTCCGGTCAAGGCCAGCCGGGCGGCGGCCTGGACCGCCGCAGGCATGTTCCTCGCGGTGTGGCTGCCGCTGAACAACGGCCTGCGCCCCGAACCGATCATCGCGCTGGGCATCCTGCTGACCTGGTGCTCGGTGGAGCGCGGCGTGGCGACCAGCCGCCTGCTGCCGGTCGCGGTGGCCTGCATCGTCGGTGCGCTGACACTGTTCTCCGGACCCACCGGCATCGCGTCGATCGGTGCGCTGCTGGTGGCGGTCGGGCCGCTGCGCACGATCCTGCACCGGCGCTCCCGGCGGTTCGGCCTGATGCCGCTGCTGGCGCCGATCCTGGCGGCCGCGACGGTGACGATCATCGTGATGTTCCGAGACCAGACCTTCGCGAGCGTCGCGCAGGCCAACGCGCTCAAGCGCGCGGTGGGCCCGAGCCTGAGCTGGTTCGACGAGCACACCCGCTACGAACGCCTGATGATGGCCACCCCGGACGGCTCGATCGCCCGCCGCTTCGCGGTGCTGGCTTTGATTCTGGCCCTTGCCGTTTCGATCGCGATGATGCTGCGGCGCGGCCACATCCCCGGCACCGCGCCCGGCCCGAGCCGCCGGATCGTCGGCATCACCGTGATCTCGTTCGTCGCCATCATGTTCACACCCACCAAGTGGACCCATCACTTCGGCGTGTTCGCCGGGCTGGCCGGGTCGCTGGGCGCACTGGCCGCGGTTGCGGTGGCGCCCGCGGTGATGCGCTCGCGGCGCAATCGCTGGGTGTTCGTCGCGGCGGTGCTGTTCGTCACCGCGCTGTCGTTCGCGAGCGTCAACGGCTGGTGGTACGTCTCCAATTTCGGTGTGCCATGGTCGAATCAGATGCCGGCGTTCCGGCTGGGCTTCATGACCGTCCTGCTCGGCCTGTCGGTGGCCGCACTGTTGTTCGCCGCGTGGGTTCATTTCTCCGGACACGAGGAGACCCCGGCGGGCCGGCGGTGGTGGTCCCGCATGGCCGTGTCGCCGCTGGCCGTCGTGGCGTGGCTGCTGGTGGTGTTCGAGGTTGCGTCGCTGACGCTCGGCATGATCGGCCAGTACCCCGCCTGGTCGGTCGGCAGGTCGAACCTGCAGGCGCTCACCGGAAAGACCTGCGGCCTGGCCACCGACGTCCTGGTGGAGTCCGACCCCAACGCCGGCATGCTGAAACCGGTCAATGTTCCGGTGGCCGACGCGCTCGGGTCGGTGAGCTCGGAAGGGTTCTCCCCCAACGGCATTCCCACCGACATCTCGACACTGATCGAACCGCCGGCCAGCGGCAACTTCATCGGAATCGGGGCGGCCGACTCGGGCACCAGCGGCGCCGCGCCCGAGGCCGGCACCGACGGCGGTGCGGCGGTGGCACCCGGGGTGAACGGCGCACGCGCCCCGCTGCCCTACGGCCTGGACCCGGCCACCACACCGGTGCTGGGCAGCTGGCGCGCCGGTGCACAGCAGCCGGCCCGGCTGAAGTCGGCCTGGTACCGACTGCCCGCCCGGGACACCCTCGGCGACGACTCCGCCCCGTTGGTGGTGATCTCGGCGGCCGGCCGTTTCGACCAGGACGAGGTCACCGTGCAGTGGGCCACCGATCAGCAGGCGGCCGCCGGCAAGTCGGGCGGGTCGCTGGGGTTTGCCGACATCGGGGCGGTGCCTGCCTGGCGGAACCTGCGGGCGCCGCTCAAGGCCATCCCGCAAGACGCCACCCTGATCCGGGTCGTCGCCGTCGACGACGACCTCTCCCCCCAGCACTGGATCGCCGTCACGCCGCCCCGCATCCCGAAGCTTCGGACGCTGCAGGAGGTGGTGGGCTCCCGGGACCCGGTGCTGCTCGACTGGCTGGTCGGCCTGGCCTTCCCGTGCCAGCGGCCGTTCGGGCACGCCAACGGTGTCACCGAGGTGCCGCGGTGGCGCATCCTGCCGGACCGGTTCGGCGCGGACTCCAACTCCCCGGTGATGGACAACATCGGCGGCGGCCCGCTGGGAATCAGCGAGCTGCTCTTCCGCGCCACCACGGTGCCGACCTATCTCAAGGACGACTGGTTCCGGGACTGGGGTTCGCTGCAGCGGCTGACGCTCTACTACCCGGACGCCACACCGGCCCGCCTCGAACTCGGTACCGCCACCCGCAGCGGATGGTGGAGTCCGGCACCACTTCGGCCCACTTGACGTCGTCCCACGTAAAGCCTTACCGGCCTGGCGGGCCTAACGCGGCCAACGCGTCGCCTACCATCGACCATCGTGCCGAGAGACAGCAGCGATTCCCGCGGGATCGCACGCCTCGTCGCCGTCCTCGCCGGCCTGGCCGGAATCATCCTGTGCGCGCTCACCCCGCTGCTGCCGGTCACCCAGACCACCGCGACCATCAACTGGCCGCAGACGCCGGGGCCGGGCGGAACCGTCGGCAACATCACCGCGCCGCTGGTCTCCGGTGCTCCCCAGGCACTCGAGGCGTCCATCCCGTGCGCCGCCATCGCCACCCTGCCGCCGGCCGGTGGCGTGGCGTTCTCCACCAACCCGGCCAACGGGATCGACGCGTCCCGCAATGGCCTGTTCGTCCGCGCCAACACCGACACGGTCGTGGTGGCCTTCCGGGACACCGTGGCCGCCGTCGCCCCGCGCGCGGCCGTCGCTTCCGGCACCTGCAGCACGATCAACGTCTGGGCGAACCCCGGCGGCGCCGGGGCGGAGTTCGTCGGCATCCCCGGCGCGGCGGGTACCCTGCCGCCCGACAAGAAGCCGCAGGTGACCGGCGTCTTCACCGACCTGAAGCTGCCCACGCCCGGTCCGGCGACGTGGGGCCCCGGCCTATCGGCACGCATCACCGTCGACACCCGGTTCATCACCAGCCCCACCCCGCTGAAGCGCGCGGTGATGGTGACCGGCGTGCTGTGCGTCGTCGCGTCGATCACCGCGCTGGCGATTTTGGAGGGCCGGGTCGCACGCGCGCCCGGCGTGCGTCGCCGCCTGCTGCGGCACTGGCCCGTCGACCTCACCGTCATCGGCGTTCTGGTGCTCTGGCACCTCATCGGTGCGATCTCGTCGGACGACGGCTACAACCTGACCATCGCCCGCGTCTCCAGCGAGGCCGGGTACAGCGCCAACTACTACCGCTACTTCGGCGCCGCCGAAGCGCCGTTCGACTGGTACCAGTCGGTTCTCGCACACCTCGCCTCGGTGAGCACCGCCGGAATCTGGATGCGGCTGCCGGCACTGGCCGCGGCCATCGGCAGCTGGTTGATCCTGTCCCACTTCATCCTTCCCCGGCTCGGTTCGGCGCGGGGAGGCCTGGACCACAACAGCATCGCGGTGGTCACCGGCGGCGCCATGTTCCTGGCCGCCTGGCTGCCGTTCAACAACGGACTGCGCCCCGAGCCGTTGATCGCCTTCGGCGTGCTGCTGGTCTGGGCACTGGTGGAACGCACCGTGGCAACCCACCGGCTTGCACCGACCGCGGTAGCGATCCTCGTGGCGGTGTTCTGCGTGACGCTGGCGCCTCAGGGTCTGATGGCGCTGGCACCACTTCTGGTGGGTGCGCGTGTGATCGCCCGGATCATCGGTAGCCGCCGGTCCCGCAACGGTGTGCTGGCGCCGCTGGCCGCGCTGGCCGCCGCGTTGTCGGTGTTCTTCGTCTTGGTGTTCCGGGACCAGACACTGGCGACGGTCGCCGAGTCGGTGCGCATCAAATACACGGTGGGCCCGACGATTTCGTGGTACCAGGACTTCCTGCGCTACTACTTCCTGACCGTGGAGGAACAGCCCGAGGCGTCGCTCACCCGGCGGTTCGCGGTTCTGGTGATGCTGCTGTGCATGTTCGCCATGCTGGTCGTGCTGCTGCGCAAGGGCCAGCTGGCCGGTGTGGCCCGCGGTCCGGTATGGCGGTTGATCGGCAGCACCGCCCTGGGCCTGCTCCTGCTGACGTTCACCCCCACGAAGTGGGCCGTGCAGTTCGGCGCGTTCGCGGGGCTGGCCGCCGCGCTGAGCGCGGTGACTGCCTTCGCCTTCGCCACCGTCGGCCTGCACAGCCGGCGCAACCTCGCCCTCTATGTCACGGCACTGTTGTTCGTCGTCGCGCTGTCGACATCGGGATGGAACGGCTGGTTCTACGTGGGCAACTACGGCGTGCCGTGGTATGACCGGGCGCCGGTGCTGGTACACCGCCCGGTAACGTCGATGTTCCTGGTGCTTGCCATCATCACCGCGCTGATCGCCGGCTGGCTGCACTTCCGCATCGACTACGCCGGCCACACCGAGGTCGCCAACACCCGGCGCAACCGGTTGCTGGCGTCCACCCCGCTGCTCGCCGTCGCGCTGATCATGGTGCTGCTGTCGGTCGGGTCGATGGCCAAGGGCTTCGCCCAGCGCTACCCCGCCTACACCAACGGCAAGGCGAACCTCGGGGCGCTGTCGTCCGGGCTCTCGAAGGACAGCTGCGCCATGGCCGACGAGGTGCTCGTCGAGCCCGACCCGAACGCCGGCATGCTCAAACCCGCCCCGGGCCAGACGTGGGGCAAGTACGGGCCGCTGGGCGGGGAGAACCCGGTCGGCTTCACCCCCAACGGAGTCAGCGACAACCTGGACCCGGTGGCGCCGTTCATCGCCAACCCCGGCACGGTCAACAACGACGGCTCGCCGAACAAGGCGAACTTCGGCATCGGGTTCAACGGCGGCACCGGCGGCGGTTACGGCCCGGTCGGGGTGAACGGGTCAAAGGTGTTCCTGCCCTTCGGGCTTGACCCCAAGACCACCCCGGTGATGGGCAGCTACAAGGAGAACACGCTGGCGGCCAAGGCCACCTCCGCCTGGTACGAGTTGCCGCCCCGTTCACCGGACCGTCCGATCGTGGCGATCGCCGCCGCCGGGGCCATCTGGTACTACGACGACGAGGGCGAATTCCACTACGGGCAGTCGCTGAAGCTGCAGTGGGGCGTGCGCGAGCCGGACGGCGGCTTCAGGGCGCTGGACAAGGTGTACCCCATCGACACCCAGGAGCAATTGGCCTGGCGCAACCTGCGTTTCCCGCTGAAGGACGCACCCGCGGAGGCCAACGTCGTGCGCATCGTCGCCGACGACCCCAACCTGTCCAACGAGCAGTGGTTCGGCTTCACCCCGCCTCGGGTGCCGGTCCTGCAGACCGCGCAGCAGTTCCTCGGCACCCAGACCCCGGTGCTCATGGACATCGCCAGCGCCGCCCAGTTCCCTTGCCAGCGGCCGTTTTCCGAGCATCTCGGCATCGCCGAGGTCCCGCAGTACCGGATCCTGCCCAACCTCAAGCAGGTGGTGGTGTCGTCCAACCTATGGCAGTCGGCGCGGGCGGGCGGGCCCTTCCTGTTCATCCAGGCGCTGCTGAGCACCTCGACGGTGCCCACCTACCTGAACCACGACTGGTACCGCGACTGGGGCGCCATCGAGCGGTACGTCCGCGTCGTCCCCGAGGCCCAGGCACCCAATGCCGTTGTCGACCAGGGCTCCGCGCGGGTGTCCGGCTGGAGCCGCAACGGACCGATCCGGGCGCTGCCCTGAGATGAGGTGCGCATGACACAGACTCTCGCCGCCTCGGCCCGCGCGTCCGCCGACGAGGTGCGGATCACCCGCTGGGTGGCCATCGTCGCCGGACTGCTCGGTTTCGTGCTGTCGATCCTCACCCCGCTGCTGCCGGTGGTGCAGACCACCGCGACGCTCAACTGGCCGCAGGACGGTCAGCTGAAAAATGTGACCGCACCGCTGATTTCACTGACGCCGGTGTCGATGACCGCGACGGTGCCCTGCGACGTCATCCGGTCCATGCCGCCCAAGGGCGGCCTGGTGCTCGGGATGGCACCGCAGAAGGCCAAAGACGCCTCGCTGAATTCGCTGTTCGTGACGGTGAGCGCGCAGCGCGTCGACATCACCGACCGCAACGTCGTGGTGGCCAGCGTGCCGCGCGCCCAGGTGCAGGCGCCGGGCTGCCAGCGCATCGAGATCACGTCCACCGATCAGGGCACGTTCGCCAGCTTCATCGGCGTGCCGCCCGACAAGGCCGCCGATCCCGAGGACCAGGACTCGCCGCAGAAGGGATACGACTACTGGCGCAGCGGGTTCTCCGATCCCAACCTGCGGCCCGGCGTCGTCGGGGTGTTCACCGATCTGACCGGACCGGCGCCGGCCGGCCTGAAGGTCTCGGCAACCATCGACACCCGGTTCACCTCACGGCCGACGGCGCTGAAGCTGGCCGCCATGCTGCTGGCCATCGCCGCGACGATCGTCGCGCTGGCCGCCTTGTGGCGTCTGGACCGACTCGACGGCCGTCGCATGCACCGGCTGATCCCGCAGCGGTGGCGGACGTTCACCGCGGTCGACGTGACCGTGGTGGGCGCGTTCCTCATCTGGTACGTGATGGGCGCCAACTCCTCCGACGACGGTTACATCCTGGGGATGGCGCGGGTGGCCGACCGTGCCGGCTACATGTCGAACTACTTCCGGTGGTTCGGCGTGCCCGAGGATCCCTTCGGCTGGTACTACAACGTGCTGGCGCTGATGACCCACGTCAGCACCGCGAGCCTGTGGATCCGCCTCCCGGACCTGGTGTGTGCGCTGGTCTGCTGGCTGTTGCTGTCCCGGGAGGTGTTGCCGCGCCTGGGTCCCGCGGTGGCGGGCAGTCGCGCGGCACTGTGGACGGCCGGTCTGGTGCTGCTGGCGGCGTGGATGCCGTTCGACAACGGCCTGCGCCCCGAGGGCCAGATCACCACCGGCGCGCTCATCACCTACGTCCTCATCGAACGGGCCATCAGCTCCGGACGGCTCACACCGGCGGCGCTGGCCATCATCACGGCGTCGTTCACCCTGGGCATCCAGCCGACCGGGCTGATCGCCGTCGCGGCGCTGCTGGCCGGCGGACGGCCCATCCTGCGAATCCTCATGCGCCGCAAGGCCGTTGTGGGGATCTGGCCGCTGATCGCGCCGCTGCTGGCCGCCGGCACGGTGATCCTCACCGTGGTGTTCGCCGATCAGACCCTGGCAACCGTGCTGGAGGCGACCCGCATCCGCACCGCGATCGGGCCAAGCCAACCCTGGTACACCGAGAACCTGCGCTACTTCTATCTGATCCTGCCGACCGTGGACGGCTCGCTGTCGCGGCGTTTCGGCTTCCTGATCACCGCGCTGTCGCTGTTCCTGTCGACGTTCATCATGTTGCGCCGCAAGCGCGTTCCGGGTGTCGCCCGGGGTCCGGCCTGGCGGTTGATGGGCGTGATCTACGCGACGATCTTCTGCCTGATGTTCACCCCCACCAAGTGGGTGCACCACTTCGGCCTGTTCGCCGCCGTCGGCGCCGCGGTGGCCGCACTGGCCACGGTTCTGGTGTCCCCGTCGGTCCTGAGGTGGTCGCGCAACCGGATGGCGGTCGTCACCGCGGTGCTGTTCGTGCTCGCCCTGACCTTCGCCACCACCAACGGCTGGTGGTACGTCTCGAGCTACGGAATACCGTTCAACAGCTCGATGCCGAAGATCGCCGGAATCAGCATCAGCGCAATCTTTTTGGCGCTGTTCGTGTTGTCGGCGCTCTATACGGCGTGGCTGCACGTCACCGCCCGCCGCCACGGCGAGGGCCGGCTGACACGAGCGCTGACCGCCGCGCCGATCCCGGTCACCGCCGGGTTCATGGTGCTGGTGTTCATCGGCTCCATGACCGCAGGGATGGTCCGCCAGTACCCGACGTTCTCCAACGGCTGGTCGAATGTGAAGGCTCTGGCCGGCGGCTGCGGCCTCGCCGACGACGTCCTTGTCGAGCCAGACGCCAACGCCGGGTTCCTCACGCCGCTGCCCGGCGCGTACGGACCGCTCGGGCCGCTGGGCGGCGCCAAGCCGGTCGGATTCACGCCGAACGGTGTGCCGGAAAAGATTGTGGCCGAAGCGATCCGGGTGAACAACCCGACTCCGGGCATCGACTACGACTGGGAGGGCCCGTTCAAGCTCGCCAAGCCCGGCGTCAACGGTTCCACCGTGCCCCTGCCGTATCAACTGGATCCCGCGCGGGTGCCGATGGCCGGCAGCTACGCCGACACCGGTCAGCAGGAGAGCCTGCTGACCTCGGCCTGGTACCAGTTGCCGGCGAACGATGCGGGACACCCGTTGGTGGTCGTGACCGCCGCGGGCACCATCGCCGGGAACAGCATCCTCAACAACCACACCGACGGCCAGACCGTCGAGCTCGAGTACGGCCGACCCGGACCCGATGGCACGCCGGTCGCCGCGGGGCGGGTGGAGCCGTTCGATCTGGGGCCGGCGCCGTCCTGGCGCAATCTGCGCTTCCCGCGGTCGGCCATTCCGACCGATGCGACCGCGGTTCGCATTGTGGCTCAGGACAAGTCGCTGTCGCTCGGGGACTGGGTCGCCGTCACGCCGCCGCGGGTTCCGGAGTTGCGCACGGTCCAGGAGTACATCGGTTCGACCGCTCCGGTGCTGATGGACTGGGCGGTGGGGCTGGCGTTCCCGTGCCAGCAGCCCATGTTGCACTCCAACGGTGTGACACAGGTGCCGAAGTTCCGCATCACCCCGGACTATCTGGCCAAGAAACAGGACACCGACACCTGGCAGGACGGCCGCAACGGCGGACTGCTGGGCATCACCGATCTTCTGCTGCGGGCACACGTGATGGCCACCTACCTGTCGCACGACTGGGGCCGGGACTGGGGATCGCTGCGCAAGTTCGACACCATCGTCGACGCGACGCCGGCCACGCTGGACTTGGGCACCGCCACCCGAAGCGGCTTCTGGAAGCCGGGGAAGATCCGGATCAAGGCCTGAGATGACCAGACGCCGGGCGTTGTTGGTGGGCGGCGTCGTCGTCGTGTTGCTCGCCGCGGGCGTCTGGTTTTTCCGGTCGTCGCACCGCACCGCCTCGGGCTGCGACACCGTGCACGCGATGCTGGCCTACAACTCCCAGTTCGCCGAGCAGATGAAGTCCTCCACGGCACCCGACAAGGCCGGCGCCGTGGCACCGGAGCAGTACCGGGAGTGGGCGTCGACGGTGAAGGACTACGCCGGGCAGATTTCCGACCCCGAGTTGTCAGGCAAGGCGCAGACCGCGGCAGATCTCGCGGGGCGGTTGGCCGACCTGGTGCCGCGCTACCGCGCAAAGCCTGACGACCCGGCCGCCGCTCGCGAATATGCGGATCTGGGGATCCAGTACGGGAATGCGATCAGCAGGTTGGATTACGCCTGCCTGCCGGCGGGGTAGCCGCGCCGAGTTATCCCCAGTCGTTGACTGGTCCACAGGCGCCGGGTTTGCGCCTGCCTCCGGTCGGTGGGCCGCCATAGGATTCGAACATGTTTTCGACTCCGGTGGGTAGGGCGTTCACGGCGGTGGAGGCCGCCGTCGAGGCGCTCGGCGCGCTCGACTGGGACGCGTTACCGGTGCGGGAACGACTGGAGGCACTGGACCGGCTGGAAACCATGCGGCGCCGGTCGGCGGCGGTCTCGCTGGATCTGGTGGGATCGGTGGACCGTAGCGGCGACGCCGCCCTGGGCGGGGCATGCGCGAAGGTCATCGCCGACGTCATCCGCATCAGCCCCCGCGAGGCCCGCCATCGCCTGCGCGACGCCGGCCAACTCCAGCCGCGCACCACTCTCACCGGTGACGTACTGCCGCCGGATCTCCCGGCCACCGCCAAGGCATGGAACGCCGGCTTGCTCGACATCGAGCACCTGCGCACCATTCAAGGATTCGTTCGGGACCTACCCGCCGACATCCACCCCGACACCGCCCAAAAGGCCGAAGCCTTCCTGGCCGAAAAGGCCACCGAGTTACGACCCGACCAGCTCGCCAAAGTCGCCGACCGGCTCGCCATCACACTCAACCCGGACGGGAAGTTCTCCGACGACTACCGCGCCGCCCAACGCGGGTTCCAATGGTGCGGCCGCCAACGCCCCGACGGCATGAGCGCCGGGCGGTTGATCGCGACCCCGGAGTTGCGGGCCACCCTCGATGCGCTGCTGGCGAAGTTCGCCGCACCCGGCATGTGCAATCCCGAGGACCAAACACCAACGGTGACAGGCGAACCCACCCAGGCCACCGTCGACGCCGACCGTCGCCAGCACGCCCAACGCCAGCACGACGCCCTCCTGGCCTTGCTGCGCAGCCAACTCGGTGATCCGAAACTCGGCACCCACAACGGGCTGCCGGTCACGATCATCGCCACCACCACCGTCGACCAACTCTGCACCGCGGCCGGTCACGCCGTCACCGCCGGCGGCACCCTGATCCCGATGCGAGACCTCATCCGCATGGCCTCCCACGCCCACCACTACCTCTGCGTCTTCGACAAGCACACAGACCGCCCGCTATATCTCGGGCGGACCCGCCGCATCGCCACCGCCGACCAACGCATCGTCCTGCACGCCAAGGACCGCGGCTGCACCGCACCCGGCTGCGACATGCCCGGCTACCTCTGCGAAGTCCACCACGTCCAGGAATGGGCCGAGGGCGGCCGCACCGACATCGACGACCTCACCTTCGCCTGCGGCCAACACCACCGACTGCTCAAACCCGGCGGCTGGACCACCCGGAAACGCAAGGACGGCACCACCCAATGGCACCCACCACCACAAATCCCGCTACCCGCCGCCACCAACAACTACCACCACCCCGAACGGATGTTGCCGTAGGCCAGGGCGATTCACGCCAGGATCGACGCGAGCGCGCTGCGGGGCACCGTGACCTCGAAGGGCCCCACCTCATGGGGCAGCAGTCCGTCCTGGTTGAAGAAGAAGATGATGGCGTCGTCGGTGATGGCGAACTGCTGGTAGGAGTCGGCGGTCAAATCATCCACTGCCTTCCCCGCCTTACGATCGCGTGCGAGTGCCTGCTGTGCGACAAAGGGTTTCAGCACCGCGACCGGGTTTGAGCCAGGTTTGAACAACGTGTCGAAGGTGATGGGAACATGCGCGGCAAGGCTGTAGTTGAACGCCTTGTACGTCGTGACCGGGTGCACGCCGGTGTCCTCGCCAAGACTGAGGACCAGGCTACGGGTGCCGCCGCCGTCATTGCCCGACCGATAGGCCTTACCGATCACGTCGAGTGCGGCGGGCATCGTGCGAACCTGCCCTGCCGCATCGACCCAGTCGATGAAATCCTTGCGTCGCTGCGTCAGGAAGTCGGCTATCGCGTCCTGGTCCGGGTAGTCGGTCGGGAATCGCATGGAGATCGTGTACGTCGCTGTGGCGGAGTGGATTTCACAACTGTCGCCCGAGCCCACCGTCCCACCCAGGTTCAGACAAGCCGAGGTCGCCCGGTCCGGCTTCGCGGTACCCGCGACATGGCAACCACCCAGGACAAGCACAGCCGCCACCGCGGCAACCAACGCACGCATCTCCGCGTCAGCCCAGGACGTTCGCTTCCCGTGACATGGAGAAGAAGCGACCGGTGCTGCTGTCGGTGCACGTGAGGCCGGTCGTCTCGCTGTCACAGGTGATGGTGCCGATGGACTTCGTCTGGCCATACGCCAGGACCGGCGCCGGCGCCTGGTTGGAGCGGATGGTGTCGGTGTGGCAGTGCGACTCCGGGGCCTGACCCTGGGTCAGGAAGAAGCGGTCCCCCCATTGCATGTGTTCCGCGCAATCCGGCGCGGGCCCCGCCTGGGAACCGCCGCCTTCGCACGCCACCATTGGAACGCCGTTGGCATCGGTCGACATCTGGCAGTAGATGTTGCCACTCGGTGTCTGGAAGTCATCGAGCGGGTCTGCCTGCGCGACGGCCGCGGTGAGGGCCGCGGTGAGGGTGACACCGACGAGTGCGCCACCGCGAATCCACGTTCTCACCACAGCGAAACCCCTTTCGCGCGCCACACCGGGCGGACACCACGACTCTAGATCTCGAGTTCCGATCCCTCAGTACTTTGCGGCCGAATCAGGTCAGGGCATCCTCTTGGACTTGTTGTTGCCGACGACACGCACGTGGTGGCCGTCCCCGGGACCGGCCAACGCCGTACTGCCGTTGCCGAGCACCGTCGCGGTGTTCCGGTTCCCACTCCCCGGCGCCGGCGCGGCCGAACCTGTGCCGGCGCTTGCGTTGCTGCCGTCTCCCATCACGAAGGTTCGGTTGTTGTTCCCCAGTCCGCTGGTGGCCAGGCTGTCATTGCCGAAGATCGTCGCGACGTTTCCATTGCTCTTCGACTGCGGGGTGTCACCACCCGCGGCGACCGCATTGTTGTTGTAGCCGAAAGCGTTTGAGCGATTCCGATCGCCGTTGGTCGCGGTGGAATTGGTTTTCGGCCCCGACGCGCCTGCGACATTGAAGTCGCCACCACCCGCGATCGACACGGCGTCGGTGTTGTACGCGGTGGCCCGATTCAGATTGCCTCGGTTTGCGCTCGCGGAGCTTCCTCTGCTCGCAACCGCAACGTTGAAGCCGCCGTAGCCTGACGTTGCCACGCCGGAATTGGAGCTGACGGCGATGTTGAAGTCACCGTGCGTTGCCATTGATCCGAGTTCCGCGTTGTGCGCGATCGCCCTGTTGCCGTTGCCGTAGGACGCTTCTGCGCCGGTATGGCCGGTGCCGAACGCCGTCGCGGTATTCAGGTTCCCTTGGTAAGCGTGGGTAATTGCGTCCTCCCCGCCGGCGATGGCCTTGTTCACGTTTCCATTCGACGCCTCGGCGTAGGCGCCGAAAAGTGCGGCCGCGAGGTTACCCATGCCAGCCGTTGCCTCTGCGTGGCTTGCGCCCAAAGCGGTTGCCACATTGAATATTCCATCGCCGGCAGCAGCCAGACTTGACTTGCCCATCGCCATGGCCAGGTTGCCCGAGCCGGCGCCGGCATCGCTGTCGGTCGATGCGAACGCGTGCTCGCCGAACGCCAGCGCCTGATTGAAGAATCCGTTGGGACTGGAATACCCCGGCATTCCGAATGCCGTGGCGTTGGAACCGATGGCCAACGCTCCCGAGAACCACCCGGCGGCGTTCGCCATCGCCCCGGCCCCGATCGCGACGGCGACAGTGAGCCCCTTGGCAGAGCAGTTGGCCGAGCCCACCTTGGCCGTGCCGAGAGCCGAGGACAGGCAGGCGTCGAGCGCATTCGCCGGCGGAGCGACGGCGGTGCCAACCAGACCGCAGGCCACCGCTGCCGCCATTACGCCGACCGTCAACCGACCCAACCGGTCAGCCTTCGTCATCGTCGAGCTCTCTTCCCCTCGGCGTTACATCTACAAACCCGCCTCGGCCGGCTGCGCCGCCGGCGCCAACGCGAGAAGCGTGGCCCCCGAGGCCACTTCGCCCTCCGCGGCCACCTCGACGCCACCGAACTTCTTGGCGTTGAGGATGATGACCGGCGTGACCAGGGGATAGCCGGCCGCTTCGATCACCGAGCGGTCGAAGGTCACCAACGGAGTGCCGGCGGTGACGCGGTCTCCCTTGGCCGCGTGGACCTGGAAGCCCTCGCCCTTGAGTTTCACGGTGTCGATGCCGATGTGGATGAGGACTTCCACCCCGTTGTCCAGCGCCAGGCCGAAGGCATGTCCGGTGGGCTGAGCCGCCACCACGACACCCGATCCGGGTGCATATGCGGTGTCGCCGGACGGTTCGATCGCCACACCCGGGCCCATGATGCCCTTGCCGAACACCGGATCCGGAACGTCGCTCAGTGCCACCACCCGGCCGTCGAGTGGGGACACGACGTAGGCCTCCAGACCGGCGTCGCCAACAGCCTTGGTGGCCGCCGCCGCAATGAGGGTGTCTGAGCTGGCCTCGCCCATCGGGCTTACCAGGTCGGCCACCGGGACGCCGGCTGCGGCCGCCGCGGCGGCCTGCTCCGGGGTGCGGTAGCCGGACACGATCACCAGGATCATCGCGGTGAAGAACGCGGCGAGCACAGCGATGGCATAGAGGCCCATGCTGCTGAAAGCCGGGATGGTGAGCAGCGAGGTGAACACGAACGCCTTGGTGGTGACGCCGCCGCCCAGGCCGATGATCAGGCCACCGACCAAGCAGCCCACCAACATTCGTGGATATATCCGCTTGAATCGCAGATGGATGCCGTACAGCGACGGTTCGGAGATGCCGCCGAGCAGGCCGGCCGCCAGGGCGCCGATCGCGGTCTGCCGCATGGCTTTGTCGCGCTCGCGCCAGGCGAGGAACAGCACGCCGGCGGTGGCGCCGAAGCAGGCGAAGTTCCACGCGCCCATCGGGCCCTGGATGAAGTCGTAGCCCAGGGTCTGGATGTTGACCAGCATGATCGCGTTGATCGGCCAGTGCAGACCCAACGGAACCATGAAGGGGTACGCCAGCGGAATGAGGATCGCGAAGATGAACGGGGAGAAGTCGTTGATCGCCTTGAGGAAGCTGCCCAGCGCGGCGCCGACATAGACGCCGATCGGTCCGATCAGGAAGGCGGTCAGCGGGATCATGATCAACATCGCCAGGAACGGCACGAAGATCAATTGGACGTTATCGGGGATGACCCGCTTGAGGAATTTGTACAGCGGCCCAAGAACCGCGGCCATCAGCAGCGGCGGGAACACCTGCGAGCTGTAGTTGTGGATCGTGAGCGGTAACCCGAAGATCTGGACCACGTCGACGGTGGAGCCGAACACGTTCGTCGGCGTCGCGGCGTCCTTGAGTCCGGCGAAGCCGGGCAGCATCACCACGGCCATGATCGCGAAACCGATCCAGGGGTCGGCACCGACTTTCTTCGATGCGTTGTAGGCCACCATCAGCGGCAGGAAGACGAAGACGCTCTGCCAGCACAGGTTGATGAACTGCCAGGACGGCGACAGCTCGGTGCGCGGGTCGGCCCAGTTGGGGATCACCTTCAGCGTGCTCATCAGCGCCATGAAGGTGATGAACAGCGAGGCGCCCAGCAGGGCACCGAGGATCGGGCGGAAGGAGTCGGACAGGAACTCGAAGAACGAGTCGAGCCAGGCGAACTTGCCGCGCGGACCCTTGGCGCGCGCGGCGGCCTTGATCGCGTCGGCATCGGCAGGCGCGCCGCCACCCATTCCGGGCAGCGCCTTGATCTGGTTGTAGACGGTCTGCACGCCGCCGCCGATCACCACCTGGTAGCGGTTGCCGGCCTGAGGCACCGCTCCCATGACCCCGGACACCGACTCGAGAGCGGACTGATTGACGCGGGATGCGTCGCGGAGCTGAAAGCGCAGACGGGTAGCACAGTGCGAGAGGCTCTCGACGTTGGCCGCACCCCCGAGCTTCTCGACGATGTCGGCTGCAGTGTTCGACATAGGTGGTCCCAACCCTCCGCGAATCGCCTCGGGCCCGGCCGGCCGAGGTGAATGGATGGTATCGACCTCGCGGCCCCCGAATGATCCGAATTGACGGCCTTTTCACCAGATGACGGGCCGGAATAGCCGGGTTACGGCGCCCGACGCCCGGCGTCAGGGCGCGTTGGGGGACGCGGTGCGCAGCTTCTCCGGCTGCATCGACCACACCGTGTCGCCGGACTGCGAGTCGGTGCGGGCGCAGTACGCCGGCCCACCGGTCTCGGTGACCGCCGCCGCGCCCAGCACCGCACAGTCCGCGCCGATCAGCACCACCGGCAGATCCATCCGGGCGGCGACTGCGGGCGGCGGCGGCGTGGTGGAGATCGTGCGCGTCGCGGTACTGCGGTGTCCGGAGGCCAGAACGGCCGCCGCCACGGCGGCCCCGACGAGCAGTAGCCCGCCCAGTCCGACGGTGACCAGCCTGCCGCGGCCCCGCTCCGGCGCCGCCTTCCGGTGCCGCGCGGACCCGCTGGAAGACACCAGCGCGTCCTGCATCGCCTGCGCGAAATCGTGGCAGCGGTCGAACCGGTCTTCGGGCTTCTTGGCCAGTGCTCTGGCGAAGACCGGCCCGAACTGAGCCAGATCGGGATGGCCCGAGCCGATCTCGGGTGCCGGCGTGCTCAAGTGGGCACTGACCACCGCGGTCGGGCTGGTGTTCTCGAAGGGGGCCTCGCCCGTGAGCAGATGGAATGCGGTCGCAGCCAATGCATATTGGTCTGCGTGACCGTCGATCTCTTCGCCCTTGAGTTGTTCGGGCGCGGCGTAGGTGACCGTCCCCACTGTCATGTCAGTGCCGGTCAGGTTGCTGGTCTGGCCGAGCCAGCGCGCAACACCGAAGTCAGCCAACATGATTCGGCTCGGCTCTGAGGCTCCGATGAGGATGTTGGCCGGCTTGATATCGCGGTGCAGCAGGTTACGGCTGTGGGCGTAGTCGAGCGCGTCGGCGATCGCGCGCACGATCGCCACCACCTGTGCCGCCGGAATGCCGCCGGGATAGCGCTCGGTCAGTAATCGCCAGGCGTCGGTGCCGTCGACGTATTCCATCGAGATCCACAGCCGGCCGTCGAAGTCGCCCCGGTCGAAGATGGTGACGATGTTGGGATGGCGAAGGGTGGCCACCATGTCGGCTTCCTGATTGAACCGCTGGCGGTACTCGTCATCGTGGCTGACGGCGGTTCCGAGCACCTTCAGCGCATCCTGACGCGGCAGCCGCGGATGCTCGGCGAGATACACCTCACCCATACCCCCGGTGCCCAGGACGCGCCGGATGGTGTAGCCGGCGAACACCTCGCCGTCTGACAGCGGCATCGAAATCCCTAGGCCGGGACGGCGGCTTTCAGCGACGCCAGCGCGTCCGCGGACAGCCTGGCGAGTTCCTCCGCCTCATCGACGGTGAGTGCCGCGGCGAAGATCTCGGCCATCCGGTTGTTGGTGGCCTCCTCGACCGTGGCATACCGCTCCTTCTTGTCCGCGCCGTCGGCGAAGGGCTCCGGCCAGCCGAACATCCGGGTGTAGTTCTCGTCGCCGTGCAGCATGTGCGCCTCGACCGGCGTGATACCGGAGTTGGCCAGCACGTTGAAGTGGACGTCACCGCGCAGTTCGCGCATGACGTGCATCACCTGCAACGCCCGTGCCGGGGAATCATCGGCCAGCGGCATCTCCCGCCACCCGGCGAACATGGGCAGGCCCACCGTCGGCGTGGCCGCGATGATCTTCTCGCCCAACTCGGCGATCCGTTCCGTCCCCTGGGCGCCTGCAAGGTAGTTGCGGCCGAAGTCCGCGATCTGGTCCCAGTAGACGGCGGCCGCTCCGGCCGCGCCGCGGACCGCGACTCCCTCGTCCCACATGGCCTTGATGAAGTTCGGCTCGAAGATCGCGAAGACGGAGGCGACGGTGGTGCCGGTCGCCTCGCCCAGGACTCCGCCCCGACCGGCCACGTAGCCGGCGAAGGGATTCGTGTAGCCCTTGGCGATGCTGCCGGCGAACGTCTCCGGGTGCAGCATGAAGACGCCGACCGCCTCGCCTACTGCGGCACCCGCCTGCTGTGCCGCGTCATTCATACCGGTCACGTGCGTCTCCTTGACTTGATGCGTTAGATGGGGATGAGTCCGTGCTTGCGCTGGACCCGCTGAATCTGCTTGTCGCGCAACAACCGCATGGACTGCCGCAGCAACAGGCGGGTCCGGTGCGGCTCGATCACGGCGTCGATGAATCCGCGTTCGGCGGCGATGTAGGGAATCGCCATGTTGCGGTTGTAACCCTCGATGAAGTCGGCGCGGATCTTCTGGACCTCGGGCGCGGACGGATCGGGGAACCGCTTGACCAGAAGCTGCGCCGCGCCCTCGGCGCCGATGACGGCGATGCGCGCGGTGGGCCAGGCGAAGTTGAGGTCGGCGGTGAGCTGCTTGGAGCCCATCACCGCGTAGGCCCCGCCGTAGGACTTGCGGATGGTCAGAGTCACCTTCGGGACGTCGGCCTCCACGACGGCGTAGAGGAACCGGCCGCCGCGTTTGATGATGCCGTTCTTCTCCTGCTCCACACCGGGCAGGAAGCCGGGGGTGTCGACCACGAAAACCAGCGGCACGTTGAAGGAGTCGCAGAACCGGACGAACCGGGCCGCCTTGTCGGAGGCCTCGTTGTCGATGGCGCCCGACATGTGCATCGGCTGGTTTGCCACCACCCCGACCGGCCGGCCGTCGACGCGGGCGAAGCCGGTGATGATGGCCTGCCCGGCCTGGGCGGCGACGTCGAGGAAGTCGCCGTCGTCGAAGATCCGGATCAGGATCTCGTGCATGTCGTAGGCGGTGTTGTCGGCGTCGGGAACGAGGCTGTCGAGTTCGAGATCGTGCGGCGTGATCTGCGGTTCGAGGCCCGGGTTGATTACCGGGGCGTCGTCAAAGGTGTTGGGCGGCAGGAACTCCAGGAAGTCGCGGACGTACTGGAATGCGGCGTTCTCCGAGTCGACGACCTGGTGGATGTTGCCGTAGCGGGCCTGGTGGTCCGCGCCGCCGAGTTCGTCGAGACTGACCTCCTCGCCGGTGACGTCCTTGATGACGTCGGGTCCGGTGACGAACATGTAGCCCTGGTCGCGCACGGCCACCACGAGGTCGGTCTGGATGGGCGAGTACACCGCACCGCCGGCGCACTTGCCGAGAATGATCGAGATCTGCGGCACGATGCCGGAGAGCAGTTCGTGGCGGCGGCCGAGTTCGGCGTACCAGGCCAGCGAGGTGACCGCGTCCTGGATGCGGGCGCCGCCGGAGTCGTTGATGCCGATGATCGGGCAGCCGACCATGGCGACCCACTCCATGAGCCGGGCGACCTTGCGGCCGAACATCTCGCCGACCGAGCCGCCGAACACCGTCTGGTCGTGGGAGAAGACACCGACCGGGCGGCCGTTGATGGTGCCGTGGCCGCACACCACGCCGTCGCCGTAGAGCGCGTTGGGGTCGCCGGGGGTCCGGGCCAGGGCGCCGATCTCCAGGAAGCTGCCCGGGTCGAGCAGTTCGTGGATGCGGGCGCGGGCACTGGGGATGCCGCGCTTGTCGCGCTTGGCGGCGGCGGCCTCACCGCCGGGTTCCTTTGCCAGCTCCAGCTTTTCGCGCAGCTCGGCCAGCAATGCGGCGGTGGTGCGGTTGGTCACTGGCTCTCCTGCTGACCCTGGATGCGGTTGATGGCTTCGCTCATATGCGCGCCCACCTTGGCAATGTACGGCTCGTCGATGGCCTGGATGTGCTCGCCCCCGATCGGCACCACCTCCAGGTCGCTGACGAACTCGCCCCAGCCGCCGTCCGGCTTGCGGGTTCCGTAGCGCGGCTCGAACATGATCGCGTCGTCGTGGTACCGGTCGGCCATGTACAGCGTCACGTGCCCGTCGTAGGGCTCGATCTTGGCGGTGTCGATGGCGCGGTTGTCGAGGTACGAGGTGCGCTGGTGCTCGATCACGCCACCCGGGATATTGACTCCGCTCTGCTTGACCGCGTCGAGGACGAACCGGACCTGGCCGTCGTCGTCGAGGACCTCGAGCTCCTCGTAGGGGATCGCCGGGATCTCGACGTTGAAGGTCCGCTGGGCGAACAGCGCGTAGCGGTCCCAGCGCGCGCGGATCTCCTCTTTGGTCTGCGGGATCTCCTCGCCGGCCCGGACGGTGTCGATGAGACCGACGAACTCCACGTCCGCACCGGCCTTCCTGAGCCCGATGGCGCAGGCATAGGCCAGCACGCCGCCCAGCGACCAACCGGCCAGGATGAACGGGCCCTTGCCGTTCATCTCCATCAGCTTCGGCACGTACTCGGCGGCGCGTTCCTCGATGGAGCCCTCGACGCGCTCGAAGCCGTACATCGGGGTGTCCTCGGGCAGGCGCTTGAGCAGCGGCTCGTAGACCACGGTGGAGCCGCCGGCCGGGTGGAACACGAAGACCGGGATCCGGTCGGACCCTTCCTTCTTGGCCCGCAGCGTCCGGACGAAGCCGTCGAGTTCGCCGGCCTCGAGGTGCTCGCGCACGGTGGTGGCGAGTTCCTCGATGGTCGACGCGGCGCGGACGTCGTCGACCGTGATGGTGCCTTCGCAGCGTTCGGTGAGCCGCGCGGCGATCTTGGCGGCGGTGTCGTCGTCGACCTTGGGCAGCTCGTTGAAGATGCCGCCGGGCGACTTGCCGGTGACGATGGCCCAGGTGGCGAAGGTGACCCGTTCGGCGGCCTCACGCGGCGGGACGTCGGTGCCGAGGGCGTCGACGACCGCCTGCTGGGTCAGGACTTTGGCGGCGGCGCCGGCCGCGGAATTCTGCGGCGCGTCGGGGCCCGCCGGATTTGTGGGCGGGGGCGGGACGTCCGGCCCCAGGGGGTTGGTCGGGGGCGGCGGAATGTCCGCCGGAGCCGCCGGGCCGGCGGCCTCCGGCACCGCCGCGTGCGCCTCGGGATGCTTCTCCGCGAGCTTGGCCGCCAGGGCCTCGGGAACCTCACCCGCGGCCAGCTTGGCCTGCTCGGCGGCGATCTCCTCGGCCGTCATGCCCTTCTGGTGCTCGGCAAGTTCCTGGACCTGCTCGCGGTTCTCGATCGCGTAGGTGATCAGCTGCTCGACGGCGTACAGGTTGGCGTCGCGCACCGCGGTCAGCTGGATCGGCGGCAGGTCGAAGTCGTACTCGACGCGGTTCTTGATCCGCACTGCCATCAACGAGTCCAGGCCGAGCTCGATCAGCGGCACCTCCCACGGCAGGTCCTCGGGCTCGTAACCCATGGCGCTGCCGACGATCAGGCCGAGGCGATCGTGGACGGTCTCCGGGCCACCCGGCGTCCACTTGCCCAGCTGGGCGGCGACACCCGCGCCCGCCGCCAGGTTGTCGTGCAGGATAGCGGCGTCCTGCTCGGGTTCCGGTTCGGCTTGTGCCACAACGGTTTCCGCAACCGCCACTCCGGTGGCAACGGCCGCCGGAAGCGCCGAGATCGAACCGGAGCGGGTGACGATGGCGTCGTACACCAGCGTGAACGACTCGTCGATGCGGGCGTGCACCTGCACCGACGCCCCGCCGGGGTGGCGGGTCAGCGTGGTCACCAGCCGGGCGCCCGCACCGGGCACCGCCCGCTGCTCGGAGGCGGTCAGCGTGGCATCCGGAAGCACCTGCACCGCAGCGGCTTTCACCAGCGCGGCCAGATCGGTCGCATCCCCGCCGGCGTACTCCCAGACGTGCCGACCGTCCGGCATCGCGACGTGGGTGCCCGGGATCAGCGCCGAACCGTCGGCGGAGAAGTGCGCGTTGAGCCAGTGCTCCTTGCGTTTGAACCGGGTCGGCGGGATGTCCGCGTAGTCCACCGCGCCGGAGGCGCGAGAGGACCCCGGACCGGACGCCGGCGAGAAGAGGGTGCGGAAGTCCAGGTCGTGGCCGTAGACGTACAGCTGGGCCATGGCTGCCACCATGGAGTCCACTTCGTCGGCCTTGCGGGCCAGGGTGGCGATCAGCTGCCCGTCGTGCAGGCCGGCCGAGGCGGTGGTGAGCCCAACCTGCATGAGCGCCACCGGGTTCGGCGCGAGTTCAATGAAGGTGGTGTGGCCGTTGTCCACCGCGTTGCGGATGCCGTGGGTGAAGTAGACGCTGTGCCGCAGGCCCTTCTTCCAGTAGTCCACGTCGTGGATCACCTCGCCGGGGCGGATGTAGCCGCCCTCGTGCACGGTGGAGAAGTAGCCGATCTTCAGCGGCCGCGGGTCGATGCCCTGCAATTCGGCGGCGAGTTCGCCCAGCAGAGGATCCATCTGCTGGGTGTGGCTGGCGCCCTTGGTCTGGAACTTGCGGGCGAACTTGCCCTCGCTCTCGGCGCGCTCGATGATCGCGTCGACCTGGGCGGGCGGACCGCCGATGACGGTCTGCGTCGGCGCGGCGTAGACGCACACCTCGAGGTCGGGGAAGTCGGAGAACACGGTCTTGATCTCGTCAGCGGAGTACTCCACCAAAGCCATCAACCGGATGTACTCGCCGAACAGCATCGCTTCGCCCTCGCCCATGAGATGCGAACGCGCACAGATGGTTCGGGTGGCATCGGCCAGCGAAAGGCCCCCGGCGAAGTAGGCGGCAGCCGCCTCACCGAGAGACTGTCCTACGACGGCGGCGGGCTTGGCGCCGTGGTGCTTGAGCAACTCGCCGAGGGCGATCTGGATTGCGAAGATCACCAGCTGAACGACCTCGATCGGGTACTGGCACGTCTCGTCGGTGTAGTCGACGGAGTCGTCGAGGATCAGCTCGACGATCGAGTAGCCCCGCTCGTCCTGAATGAGGCTGTCCACCTTGTTGATCCACTCGGCGAACACGTCGTCGCGCAGATAGAGGCTCTTGCCCATCTTGCGGTGCTGGGCGCCGAAACCGGCGAGCACCCAGACCGGCCCGTTGGACACCGGTCCGTCGGCGCTGTACACCAGCGGACTCTGCTTGCCCTCGGCGACCGCGCGCAGGCCCTTGATCGCCTCGTCGTGGTCATGCGCCATCACCACCGCGCGGGAGCGGCCGTGGTTGCGGCGCGACAGCGACCGGCCGATGGCCTCCAGCGAGGTCGCGCGACCTTCGGGACTGTCGATCCAGTCGGCCAACTCGGCAGCGGTGGCCCGCTTGCGGGAGGTCAGGAAGCCCGAAACCGCCAGCGGGACAACGGGAACGTGCGGCTCGGCCGCGGCGAGCTCCTCGCGGGCCACCTCCAGCAGATGCAGCGCCTCGTCGGTGAGGCCGGGCAGTTCCGGCTCCTCCTCGGCGACGACCGGGGCGTTGCCGAAGAAGTCGCCGCCCTCGGACAGGTTCGGCTCATCATCGATGAACTCGCCGTACTCGTCCATCCGCACACCGCCGACGTACACCGCGTCGGCTTCGGTCAACGGGGATTCGCCGGAGTCCGGCTCAGGTTCGGGCTCGGGCTCGAGGAGGTCCTCCGGCAGCACCTCGCGGAGCACAAGGTGGGCGTTGGCCCCGCCAAACCCGAACCCCGAGACACCGGCGATCGCATGCCCGCTGTACCGGGGCCACTCGGTGACGGTGTCGGCGACCTTGAGGTGCACGCCGTCGAAATCGATGTAGGGATTGGGACCGGCGTAGTTGATCGACGGCGGAATCTTGTTGTTGTGCAAGGACAGTGCGACCTTGGCCAGGCTGGCCGCACCCGCGGCCGACTCCAGGTGACCGAGGTTGGACTTGACCGCACCCAGCAGTGCCGGCTTGTCCGCGGCGCGACCGCGGCCCACCACCCGGCCCAGCGCGTCCGCCTCGATCGGGTCACCGAGGATGGTGCCCGTGCCGTGCGCCTCGATGTAGTCCACCGTGCGCGGGTTGATCCCGGCGTCGCGATAGGCCTTGCGCAGCACCTCGGCCTGGGCGTCGGGGTTCGGGGCGAGCATGCCGTTTGACCGGCCGTCGTGGTTGACCGCGCTGCCGGCGATCACCGCGAAGATCTCGTCGCCGTCGCGACGGGCGTCGTCGAGACGCTTGAGCACGAGCATGCCGCCGCCCTCGGAACGGGCGTACCCGTCGGCGTCGGAGGAGAACGACTTGATCCGGCCGTCCGGCGCGAGCACCCCGCCGACCTCGTCGAAGCCGAGTGTGACCGCCGGTGTGACAAGGGCATTCACGCCGCCGGCCACCACCACGTCGGCCTCGCCGGACTGCAGCGCCTGTACCCCCTGGTGCACTGCGACCAACGATGACGAGCAGGCCGTGTCGACGGCCACCGACGGTCCGCGGAAATCGTAGAAGTAGGACACCCGGTTGGCGATGATCGAACTGGCGGTGCCGGTGATGGCGTACGGGTGCGCCGTGCGCGGGTCCATCATCGCCAGGTAGCTGTAGTCGTTGGTGGAACTGCCGACGAAGACGCCGACGCTCTCCCCGCGCAGGCTGGACGCGGGGATGCGGGCGTTCTCCAGCGCCTCCCAGGTGAGCTCCAGGGCCATCCGCTGCTGCGGATCGATGTTGTCGGCCTCCATCTTCGACAGCGCGAAGAACTCGGCGTCAAAACCCTTGATGTCCTTCAGATATCCGCCGCGGGTGCGGGCCTTGCGGATGCGCTCGGCCAGCCGCGGCTCCTCCATGAACTCCGCCCAGCGGCCCTCGGGCAGGTCGGTGATGGCGTCGCGGCCCTCGAGCAGCGCGTGCCACATCTCAGCGGGGGTGTTCATGTCGCCGGGGAAGCGGGTGGCAATGCCGACGATCGCGATCTCCGGAACGTCGCGCCGGCGCGTCCAGTCCTCCCCGTCGATGGAGTCGTCGGCCGTCTCCGGCTCGCCCTCGATGATCACCGTCGCCAGCGACTCGATGGTGGGATGGCGGAAGGCGACGGTCGCCGTGAGCGTGACCCCGGTGAGGTCCTCGACGTCGCTGGCCATCGCCACGGCGTCGCGCGAGGACAGGCCGAGTTCGACCATCGGGACGGACTCGTCGATGGAGCCGGGCGCCTGGCCGGTCGCGTTGGCGACCCAGTTGCGCAGCCACTCCCGCATCTCCGGCACCGACATGTCAGTCCGCGGTGCGGACAGCTCCTGCTCGGGCGCGAGGAGGATTTCGCCCTCGGCGGGGACGGGGTCCGGCGTATCCGATTCAGACATGCGTTCCTATTTCGACTCGTCCGGCCTATTCCGACTCGTCCGGGAAGGCGTTGGCCACCTTGCCGGACCGCAGGCTGCCGTCCAGGTAGGCCGCGCGGCAGGCCCGCCGGCCGATCTTGCCGCTGGAGGTGCGCGGGATCGCACCGGCCGGGGTGAGCAGCACGTCACGCACGGTCACACCGTGTCGCACCGCGATGGCGGCGCGGATGGCGTCGACCACGGGACCCAGTTCCATCTTGTGCGAGCCGGGCGCGCGCTCGGCGACGATCACCAGTTGTTCGGAGGTGTCGTCGGGCCTGCGCGTGAGCCCGGAGTGGGCGTCGGCGAACACCTCGTCGGGAAGCTGGTTGGCCGGCACCGAGAAGGCGGCGACGAAGCCGGTGCGGACCGCCTTGGTGGACTCCTGCGCGGAGTACTCGAGGTCCTGCGGATAGTGGTTGCGGCCGTCGATGATGACCAGGTCTTTGGTGCGGCCGGTGATGAACAGCTCACCGTCGTGGTAGGCGCCGAGGTCGCCGGTGCGCACCCAGGTCGCGTCGTCGGCGGCACCCTCGGCGTGCGACGGGGTGGTGCGGGACTTGAGGGTGTTCTGGAAGGTCGCCACGGTCTCCTCGGGCTTGCCCCAGTAGCCGGTTCCCATGTTCTGGCCGCTGATCCAGATCTCGCCGATCTGGCCGTCGAGCAGCTCGCTGGCGGACTCGGGGTCGACGATCACCGCCCATTCGCCAACGCCGACCTTGCCGGCACCGGCCTGCGCCACCGCCTTCGGGGAGTCGTCGGGCACCACCACGAACTTGCCGGCGTTCAGGTCGTCCCGGTCGACCGAGAGGATCATCGGCTCGTCGGCCGACGGGGTGGTCGACACGAACAGGGTCGCCTCGGCCAGGCCGTAGGACGGCTTGATGGCCTTGGGCTGGAACCCGAGCGGACCGAACGCGGCGTTGAACCGGTTCACCGTGGCCACTGAGATGGGCTCGCTGCCGTTGAGGATGGCCTTGACGTTGGACAGGTCCATCGGCGGCTCGCCCTCCTTGGGCACCCCGCGGGCCGCGGCATGGTCGAAGGCGAAGTTCGGGGCCACCGAGATGGTGCCGCCGGTGTCGCCTTCCTTGCGGGCGAGTTCCCGCATCCAGCGACCCGGCCGGCGGACGAAGGCGGCCGGTGTCATGAAGGTGCAGTAGTGGCCGATCATCGGCGACAGCAGCGCGGTGATCAGACCCATGTCGTGGAAGAAGGGCAGCCAGGTGACACCGCGGTCGCCCTCCTCGCCCTCCAGCGCCTCGATCACCTGCACGACGTTGGTGGCCAGGTTGACATGGGTGATCTGCACCCCGGACGGGACCCGGGTGGATCCGGAGGTGTACTGCAGGTAGGCGATGGTGTTCTCGTCGATGTCGTCGTAGTGCTCCCAGGTCACGCCGACCTCGCTGGGCACCGCGTCGACGGCGATCACGCGGGGGCGTTCCTTGGCCGGGCGGGTGCGGAAGAACTTGCGCACACCCTCGGCAGCGTCGGTGGTGGTCAGGATGGCCGACGGCTTGCAGTCGTCGAGGACCGCGTGCAGCCGGCCGACGTGGCCGGGCTCGGAGGGGTCGAACAGCGGCACCGCGATGCGGCCGGAGTACAGCGTCCCGAAGAACGCGACGAGGTACTCCAGGTTCTGCGGGCACAGGATGGCCACCCGGTCACCGGGCTCGGTCACCTGCTGCAGTCGGGCGCCGACCGCGCGGTTGCGGGCGCTGAAGTCGGCCCAGACCAGTTCGCGGGCGACACCGTCACGTTCGGTGGAGAAGTCGAGGAACCGGTAGGCGAGCTTGTCGCCGCGGACCTTGGCCCAGCGTTCGACGTGCTTGACGACGCTGGCGCCCTCGGGGAAGGTGATCCGTCCGTCCTTGATGAACGGGTTATGGAACGGCATACCACTCTCCTGTCGAAAACGCGTTCGTGTCGGCCCCCTCGGTCGGGTTGCGGCAGCCTGATGGCGCGCACAACCAACCGCCAAAGCATGGGCCGAGCGCCCCACAGATGGTACCGATGAAACGGGCGGCCGCGGTCAGGCCGACCGGATCGTCGATTCCCCGCCGAACCGGCTGTCGTCAGCCCTTATTTTTTTCTTAATCTTAGGCGTCCCGGGGGCTGCGGCCAAATCCGGATCGCCGGGCTTCCGATCCGGACGGGTCGCTCAGCCGTGCGCCGGGTGCGGCGCGTTCTCGATGAGGTTGCGGGCCCAGTTCAACGTCCACGACGTGGCGGTTTGCCCGTCGGCGTTCCAGAACTGCGGGGTGGCGTACATGGCGTGAATGGGCTGACCGGCGCCGGCGGTGAGCACCTCGAGGGTGCGCGGCAGATTCGTGATGTTGAACGCCGACTCCGGCGCGGAGCAGATCAGGTCACCCGGCGCGCAGATCTGGTTGGTGCGGTTGTTCAGGGCGCCGAAGCCGCCGGGCCGCTCGCCGCTCATCGTCAGGCCCAGAGCCGAGAGCGTCGGGACCTCCTTGAGGGTGATCTCCGCACCCTGCCCGGGCGGGTTGGGTCCGACGTCCTGCCCCACCCCGTCCTGACGGCGGCCGTCGGCGATCAGCGTGACGCCGAGCACCAGGTCCTCGTCGACAGGTCCGCGGCCGTTGCCGATGTCGCTGGCCAGGTCGCCGGCGATCACCGCGCCCTGGGAGAAGCCGACGAGCACGTAGCTGGTCAGCGGGCAGCGGTTGTTCATGTCGGTCATGGCCCGCACGGCCGCCGCGGTGCCCTCCTTGCGGGAGTCGTTGTAGGACATCTGATTGTCGGCCGAGAGCGGATTGTGGAACTGCGCGGTGTAGGGAACGGTGTAGACCTGCACCCGGTCGGGGCCGAACTGCTGCTGGATCGGGCGACTCACGTTGAGCAACAACGCGATCGGGAACTGGCCAGGGTTCAGCGGGTCATCGGTGGGCGAGGACTCCCAGGTGCCGGGAATGACGACCATGTCCACGTCGGGGCAACTGGCGTCCTGGAAGGCCGGCCGCGGCTTCTGGCCCGGGGTGGTGACCGTGGGCGGTACGGCGGTCGGCGGGATCGCCGTGGGAGACGGTCCGGGACGGCGGACCAGGAGCACGATGATCGCCACGACCAGGCCCACCACCAGTGCGACGGTCCCGGCCGCGACCAGCGCCAGGATGCGGTGGCGACGGCGCCGGCTCGCCGCCTGCGTCTTCGACTTGGAGTTGCGGGAGCCCCGCGAACCCTTGGACCCCTTGGGCCCGTTGGTGTTCAGCGTCATTGCTCAGCAGAGCTTTTGGGTGGCGATTCGGATGACGTTGCCGACGATGGCGTCGACGTTGGCCACCGCCGGGGTCTTCGGTGAGCCGGCCGAGGCCTCGACGACATCGCTGCGCACCATCGGCGCCACTGAGTCCCACACCGTCTGGTCGCTCTGACCCGCCGCGCGCGCCTGGCAGACGTAGGCGCCGATGCTGAGTACCCGCAGTTCGTTGGAGGGATGGATGCCGGCATCGCCCAACGCCGTCAGGTAGTCGCGTTGCGCGGGGGTCAGTTCCGGCGTACCGGACTGACGGCCGCTGTCCGGTGAAACCGGGAGGTCGACGCCCTCGACGTAGCCGGTGGTCTGCTGGGACGGCAGGGCGACGGTGCTGATCAGATCACCACCGGAGCCACAGCCGGCCAGCAGCCACGTGGCGGGCGCGATGAATCCGACAAGCAGTACCCGGTGGCCGGGCAACCCGGGGACACGTCTTCCCACGGGTTTGCTGGCGGATGCGCTGCACGCGTGATGCACGTCCCCCAGAGTACCGGCTCAACCGGGGTGCTTACCTGAGCACCGGCCAAGGACCCGGATCCGGGGTGGATCCTGCGATTAACCACCTGGATCCGGGGTGGATCCGGCGATTAACCACCCGGATCCGGGATGGATCCGGCGACTACCCCAATGCGGCAGCGATGTCCCCGGCCATGGCGCCCAGTTGGCCGGCCCAGGTGCCCCAGTCGTTCCCGCCGCCGCCGGTGATGTCGAAGTGGCCGTTGCGGCCGCCCAGCGAGCGGTAGTGGGCGTAGAAGATGCGGTTGCTGCCCTGGGCGACGCTGCAGTCGCCGCCGCCCATTGCGGCCGGGTCGCCGCAGACGGTGGTCAGCGGGCTGTAGATCCACAGCCGCGCGTTGCTCTGCACCAGCAGGTTGGCGTGGACGTTGGGGTCGTGCCACTTCCAGCGGCCCAGCTGCGGTGCGCCCCACATCGCGTCGATGTTGTCGCCGATGTTGATGGCGTTTGAGATCACGCCGTTGGTCTGGGTGTCCGACGGGTTGAGGAAGCCCGACAGCGAACCGGCGTAGCCGTAGCGGTCCGGGTGGAAGGTGGCCATCGTCAGCGCCCCGGTGCCGCCCTGCGAGGCGCCGACGATCGCGTTGCCGTTCGGGGCCACACCCTTGTTGGCGGCCAGCCAGTTCGGCAGTTCGTCGGCCAGGAAGGTCTCCCACTGCTTGGAGCCGTTGCGCTCCCAGTTGGTGTAGAGGCTGTACGCGCCGCCCGCCGGGGCGGCCACCGACAGACCGCTGCCGGACAGGGTGTTCATCGCGTTGCCGGCGGTGACCCAGTTGCTGACGTCGGGGCCGGCGTTGAAGGCGTCGAGCAGCACCACCGTGTGCCGGCCACCGCCCTGGAAGGCCACCGGGATGTCGCGGCCCATCGCGGCGGAGGGGACCATCAGCATCTCGACGCCGGCGGCCGAAGCGGTCGGGGCGGCGGTGCCCGCGGCGCCCCACATGCCCAGCGCCACGGCGACAGCACCGACAACGCGGAACAGCTTGCTCAGACCGCTCATACGCACCTCACGTCGTCTCGAGGGCCACCCCAGGACCCATCCGGCTGCCGCCTGCAGGCCTGTTCACGGCCGCAGGACGACTCTCGTAGTGAATCACACCGCTGATCGGGCGGCTTCGGGATTGGCACCGATATGCCGCGAGCCGGAGCGCGTCAGTTCTGCGGTGCGGAGGTCTCCGCCGCCGCGGGTGCGGCACCCCCCGGCGCCGGGGACGGCTGCGGGGTCGCGCCGAGCACCCGCTGGATGTCGGGCTTCATCTGCTGGAGTTGCTGACCCCAGTAGCCCCAACTGTGGGTGCCGTTGGCCGGGAAATTGAACACGCCGTTGCGGCCGCCGGCCGCCAGGTAGTTGTCACGGAACGTCTTGTTGGTCCGCAGCGTGAACCCTTCGAGGAACTTGGCGTTGAACAGGTTGCCCGCGCTGGAGCCGGCGTCGAGGTCGGACGGATTGCCGTCACCGCAGTACACCCAGACGCGGGTGTTGTTGGCCACGAGCCGGCCGATGTTGACCATCGGGTCGTTGCGCTTCCAGGTGTCGTTGCCGGCCTTGCCCCACATGTCCTGCGGATTGAACCCGCCGGCGTCGCCCATGGCCAGGCCGACGAGCTTGGGCCACCAGCCCTCGGACAGGTTCAGGAACCCCGAGAGCGAGGCCGCGTAGGGGAACTGCTGCGGATGCCAGATGGCCAGCGTCAGCGCGGCCGAACCGGCCATCGACAGACCCACCGCGGCGCTGCCGGTCGGCTTCACCTGGCGGTTGGCGGCCAGCCAGGTGGGCAGCTCGCTGGTCAGGAAGGTCTCCCACTTGTAGGTCTGGCAGCCGGCCTTGCCGCAGGCCGGCTTATACCAGTCGCTGTAGAAGCTGGACTGGCCGCCGACCGGCATGATCAGCGACAGGCCCGAGTCCAGGTACCACTCGAATGCCGGGGTGTTGATGTCCCAGCCGCTGAAGTCGTCCTGGGCGCGCAGGCCGTCGAGCAGGTAGACCGCGGGAGAGTTGGCGCCGCCGCTCTGGAACTGGATCCGGATGTTGCGGCCCATTCCGGCCGACGGGACGTCGAGGTACTCGACCGGAAGGCCCGGGCGCGAGAAGGCTCCCGCCGTCGCGGAGCCGCCGGTCACGCCGACCAGGCCCGGCAGCATGGCAGCAACGCCCGCCGTCACCGCGAACCGGCGAAGCCAGGTGCCGCGCAGCTTGTCACCGAAACTCATGGAAGTACCCGTCCTTGTGTGTTGATTGCCGCACCACGTGCGGTCCCCCAGCGGCCGCGGCGCTGGGGTAGTCAACCACATTCCGGGCCCCGCGACTGAATCGTCTATCCGCCCCGAGCGGTCTCGGCGTTACCGCGGAGATGTGTCGTGGCAAACAACCGAGATCGGCTAAGGACCCGTCGCGGGGAGGCCGTTATAAGGCGTTTTGTCGGCCTTCAGGGGCGGCTCCGGCAGGCCGCAGCGCAGCAGTTCGTACTTGGGGACGCGGTCGATCCGGTACTTGGTGAACTCCCACGCGCGGTTGAGATTGCCGATGAACCGGGGCCGGGTCATCGGGTCGCGGATCATCTCCAGCATCTCGACCGTCTTGGGGCATTCGAGGGCCGCACCGGCTTCGGTGATCCAGCCCTCGTCGAGGTACTCCGGGATCCACGGCCGCTCCTTGAGCCACGGCCCCTCGGCGACGGCCCAGTCCGGGAAGAGGTTCTTGTCGTGGCCGATGCGGCCGTCCTCCAGGCGCGCGGTGTGCGCCGCCAACGGGTTGGCCAGACCGATCTGGTCGATGACGCGGGTGGCCAGGCCGGTGTTCATCCCGACCATGCCGAGGTTGGTGAAGAACACGGTGTGGGTCGCGTGCCGGCGGCGCCACTGCTCCGGCGTCACCCCCGGGGGCGGTGGCTCGATCGGGGGCTTCTGCGGAACCACGTCCCAGACGTCATAGTTGCCCGACGGCAGCAGCAGCGCGCCGTCGGGGGTGTTCTCGATGGCCACGAGGACCGCCCGCATCCGCGGGTAGTCGAGATAGTCCGCGGCGGTCAGCGGGTGGGCATGGCCGGTGGCCTGGGAGTAGAACCGGCGTTCGTCGACGATCCCGGTGTAGGTGACCCGGGTGGCGTCGCGGCCCATGCCGGGCGAGTTGGCGGCCCACAGCGCCCAGCCGGCCAGCGCGAGCCAGAGTGCGGCGAGGGCGACGTACCCCTTGCCGCGGGTCGGCCAGCCGCCGTCCGGTGCGGTCAGCGGGATGACGGCGACCGGGGCCAGCAGGCAGAACAGCGGGGTGAGCAGCACCCGTCCGTGCATGAAGTCGCCGCCCTGGCGGATCCAGTACAGGCCCTGCAGCACTCCGCTGAGGACCATGAAAACCACGACCGCGGAGGGGCTTTGGATCCGCGCGGCCAGACCCGCGCGCGGCGAACCGTCGCCGGCGCGCTGTGCGCCGAGCAGCACGGCGATCGCGATCAGCAGCAGCGCCGGGACCCACAACGCGTAGGGGCCGGTGAAGTTGCGCAGATAGACCATGCCCTGGTCCCATTTGCTGCCCGAGGCGTCCTTGGCGATGGCCGTCTGCGGCACCAGCAGGCCGTAGTAGCCCATCCGGAAGATCTGGTAGCCCACCGGCAGCAGTCCGCCCGCGACGACGATCAGCGCGCGACGGGCCCAGCCGCGTTCGGCGATCAGCATCATCACCAGCGCCAGGCCGCCGATCAACGCGAGTTCCGGGCGCACCAGCACACTCAGCCCGGCGAGGAAGGCAAGAGCGGCGGTGAAGGCCGGACCGGTCCGTCCCGGCTTCTGCGCCCAGCAGACCATCGCCCACCAGAGCCCGCCCAGCCAGGCGGTCACCAGACCGTTCTCCAGTCCGGAGGTGGCGAAGTCGCGGGCGGGCGGAACGGCGACGTAGACCAGTGCGCCCGCGGGCAGCATCACCGCCCGGCGTCCGCGCAGACTCGGCGCCCACAGCCGGGCGGCGCCGAGCATTACCATCACCACCCCGGCCACGCTGAGCGCGAGCGCCAGCGCCAGCGCCACGTACTCCAGCCGCACCGGACCGCCGACCAGGCTGCCCAGATACACCAGATAGGTCCAGGCGGTGGAGGTGTTGGACTCCACCCGCTCGCCGGCGTTGAACACCGGGCCGTTGCCGGCCAACAGGTTCCGGACGGTCCGCAGGACGATGAGGCCGTCGTCGGCGATCCAGCGCCGCTGCCAGATCCCCCACGTCCACAGCGCCGAGACCACCGTGACCGTGACCCACAGGCTGACGCGGGTCAGCGCGGTGTAAGGAAACGACGGCCAGGCCCGCGCATCCGACCCGGCTCGGCCGATCCGGCCCGAGGCCAGCGGAGCGTGCGGCGCGCTAAGCGACGACGGCGGCGGCAATGACGGTTCCGATCCAGGCCAGGGCCAGCAGCTGCAGCACCCGGTCGCGCAGGGCGATCTCCTCAGGCTCACCGGCCATGCCGCCGTCGACGTCGACGGCGTAGCGCAGGATCGCGACGGTGAACGGGATCATCGAGATGACGAACCAGGACCCGGTCTTGCCGTCCCGCTCGAAAGCCCACAGGCCGTAGCAGACGACGACGGCCGTGGCCGACAGCGTCCAGACGAACGTCAGATAGGTGCTGGTGTAGTTCTCCAGCGACTTGCGGATCTTGGCGCCGGTGCGCTCGGCGAGATGCAGTTCGGCGTAGCGCTTTCCGGCCGCCATGAACAGCGAGCCGAACGCCATCACCAGCAGGAACCACTGCGACAACGGAATGCCACCGGCCACGCCGCCGGCGATCGCCCGGATCAGGAAGCCCGACGACAGGATCGAGATATCCAGCACCGCTTGATGTTTCAGCCCGAAGCAGTAGGCCAGCTGGATGACCAGATAGACCGCCATCACCAGGGCCAGGTGCGGTGTGACCCACCATGCGATCGCCAGCGAGGCCGCCGCCAGCACGACGGCGATTCCGTAGGCCATGCCGACCGGCAGTACCCCGGCGGCGATCGGCCGGTGCTGCTTGGTCGGGTGCGCGCGGTCGGCCTCGACGTCGCGGGCGTCATTGACGAGATAGATCGACGAGGCGGCCATGCAGAACACCACGAAGGCGATCGACACCTTGGCCAGCACCACGCGGTAGTCGTAGGTGTCCCCGCCGCCGAGGGCGGCCAGCGGCGCGGCGAACACCAGAAGGTTCTTGACCCATTGCCGGGGCCGGACGGCCTTGACGATGCCGCTGAACAGGTTGCTGGGCGGTCCGGCGACCGCGGCCTCACTCATCGATCACTTCTCCCTCCGGCGGCCGAGCCGGCCGGTCACCCGCGCGACGGTGGCGCCGACGGCCATCCCGGCGAGAACGTCGGTGGGGTAGTGCACACCGAGCACCAGCCGGGACAGGGCCATCAGTGGAACCGCGGCCAGCGGCAACGGCGACCGGGTGGCCCGGCACAGCAGCATAGCCGCGGCGGTGCTCGACGTGGCGTGTGCCGACGGGAAGCTCAGCGCGCTGGGAGTGCCGACGTTGACGGCGACGTCGGGGTGGTGCGGCCGGCGGCGGCGCACGACGAGTTTGATGGCGATGGCGGCCGCATGCGCGGCGACCGCGCCGACACCGACGAGCACCCAGTCCCGGCGGTGCCCGCGATCCAGCAGCGCGCCGGCCGCGGAGAGCGCCACCCAGCCGGCGGCGTGTTCACCGAAGTGCGACATACCCCGGGCGACTGCGATGGTTTGCGGGTTGGCCAGCCGGGACTGGACGTCGACCAGCACCGCCACCTCCCCGGTCGGCGGCCCGGCCGGTGCGTCGGCGTCGGCGAAGCTCATGGCCTCAGACACGGGCCGACGATTCGTCGAGCAGCACCGTCTCCCACTTCTGCGGGCTGGACAGCTCCGGCAGCGCCTTGCGGTAGACCCTGCGCATGTGGTTGTACTTTCGGTACAGCCGGAGGTGTTGGCGCAGTGAGGTTTTCAGCAGCTCCATCATCTTGGCCCGGTCACGCTGGCGGAACACCACGCCACGTCCGTCGGCGGTGGTGACGGTCACGCCGTCGACGTTGCACAGCAGGAACCAGCGGGCGTCCTGGGTCGCGACGTTGAGTTGCGGGCGCTGGTGGTGTGCCGGGTCGGCCTCCCGCAACTGGTGCAGCACCCCCCGCGCCAGCCGTGCGCCGATCGCCGGCAGCGCCACCGGCGGCCGGTGCACCTTGGTGCGCCCGCTGGGCGCGGGCAGCGCAGTGGCTCCGGGCAGCACCACCGCGTCGGGATACCGCTGGCGCAGGGCACGGACCTCCGGCAGCGCCGACTCGAGGATGGAGAAGATGTGTTCCGGGCCGGCCAGGAAGTCGTCGATGGCCTTGTTCTGAATGGCGACGGTCGAATATTCAAGGCACAGAAGGTGTTTGAACGTGGCCTTCAGCGAGCTCTTGATCAGCCCCTTGACCGGGGCGTCCCAGTGCAGTGCCGAGACCACGAGCCGGTTGCGCAGGTGGAAATAGGCCTGCCAGTCGATGGCGTCGTCCTTGTCGCTCCAGGCCATGTGCCAGATGGCGGTGCCGGGCATGGTGACGGTCGGGTAGCCGTGCTCCCCGGCCCGCAGCCCGTAGTCGGCGTCGTCCCACTTGATGAACAACGGCAGCGGCTGGCCCAGCTCCTCGGCGACGCGGCGCGGGATCATGCACATCCACCAGCCGTTGTAGTCGACGTCGATGCGCCGGTGCAGCAGCCGGCTGCGGCCGTCGATGTCCTCGCCGTCGAGCGGGTACTTGGCGAAGTCATGGTCGTACTCGGTGTGCGGGGCGTTGGTCCACATGAAGTTGGCACGATCGACCACCTCGCCCATCACGTGCAGGTGCGAGGGCTCCTGGAGGTTGAGCATCTGGCCGCCGATCAGGGTCGGCGTCTTGGCGAACCGGCTCAGCGCCAGGGCGCGCAGGATCGAATCCGGCTCGATGCGGATGTCGTCGTCCATGAACAGGATCTGTTCGCAGTCGGTGTTGCGCAGGGCCTCGAGCATCACCCGGCTGTAGCCCCCGGAACCACCGAGGTTGGGCTGGTTGTACACCGACAGCCGGCCACCGAGTGCGGCGGCGGCCGCCTCGAATCCCGGATGGTCCCTGGCCTTGTCCTTGCCCTGGTCGGCGACGATCACGGCGCCGATGACGTTGTCCACCAAGGGATCAGATGTCAGGGCCCGCAGGGCGTTAACGCAGTCGGCCGGACGGTTGAAGGTCGGGATGCCTACGGTGATGTTGGCCCGGCCGGGCGCGGGCACCGGCGCGTACCAGGCGGCGCCGTGCACGGTGGACTTGGTGTCGGTGGTGATGTCGAACCAGATCCAGCCGCCGTCCTCGAAGGGCGCCAGTTCGATCTCGAACTCCGCGGAGGTCGGTAGGTCGCCGCTGCTGATGATCTCGGTGCCCCCCACGCTGATCCGCGCGCCGGTGGCCTTGGAGCGGTAGACGTCGACGCGGGCCGACCCGGTGAGCTCCACCCGCAGCACCACCGAGTCCAGCGTCGACCAGCGCCGCCAGTAGCTGGCCGGGAAGGCGTTGAAGTAGGTGGCGAAGGAGACCTCGGACTCCGCGCCGATCTGCAGCGTGGTCCGGGTGGCCGCGTGGGCGCGACGGGCGTTGGTCTCGGACTCCTCGATGTAGAGCTTGCGGACGTCCAGCGGCTCGCCGGGCCGCGGCAGGATGATCCGCTGCAGCAGGCTGACCGCGCGGGTTTCGCCGGCGGGGACCGGACCGGAGGGAATCTCGCTCATGCGGCGCCGCTTTCGTCGACCGTCAGCGGCGCACCGTCACGCAGGTGCGGCGCCAGGATGTTGTCGTACATGCTCAGGGCGCTGGCGATCGCCATGTGCATGTCCAGGTATTGGTAGGTGCCGAGCCGGCCGCCGAAAAGCACACCGGCGGAAGCGGTTTCGGCCTTGGCCCGGGCCCGGTAGCCGGCCAGCAGCGCGCGGTCGGAGTCGGCGTTGATCGGGTAGTACGGCTCGTCGTCGTCTTCGGCGAAGCGCGAGTACTCGCGCATGATGACCGTCTTATCCGTCGGGTAGTCCCGCTCCGGATGGAAGTGCCGGAACTCGTGGATCCGGGTATAGGGCACGTCGGCGTCGTTGTAGTTCATCACCGGGGTGCCCTGGAAGTCGCCGGTGGGCAGCACCTCGACATCGAAATCCAGGGTGCGCCAGCCCAACCGGCCGTCGACGTAGTCGAAGTAGCGGTCCAGTGGCCCGGTGTAGACCACCGGCGCCCCCGGGCTGGCTGCCCGCAGTCCGGCGCGGACGTCGAACCAGTCGGTGTCCAGTTGGACCTCGATGCGGTCGTCGGCCGCCATGTTCGCAAGCCAGGCGGTGTAGCCGTCGGCCGGCAGGCCCTCGTAGGTGTCGTTGAAGTAGCGGTTGTCGAAGGTGTAGCGCACCGGAAGCCGGGTGATCACCGACGCGGGCAGTTCCTTGGGGTCGGTCTGCCACTGCTTGGCGGTGTAGTCGCGCACGAACGCCTCGTAGAGCGGGCGGCCGATCAAGGAGATTGCCTTCTCCTCGAGGTTCTGCGCGTCGGCGGTGTCGATCTCGGCAGCCTGCTCGGCGATCAGCGCGCGGGCCTCATCGGGGCTGTAGTACCGCCCGAAGAACTGGCAGACCAGGCCCAGGCCCATCGGGAACTGGTAGGCCTGGCCGTCGTGCATGGCGAACACCCGGTGCTGATAGCCGGTGAACTCGGTGAACTGCCGCACGTAGTCCCAGACGCGGGTGTTGGAGGTGTGGAAGAGGTGCGCGCCGTAGCGGTGGATTTCGATGCCGGTCTGCGGCTCGGGCTCGGAGTAGGCGTTGCCGCCGATGTGGGACCGGCGTTCGAGCACCAGGACGCGCTTGCCGAGCTGGGTGGCCGCCCGTTCGGCGATCGTCAAGCCGAAGAAACCGGAGCCGACGACGAACAGGTCATAGGCCTGGGATCCCTCTGAAGAGCTCATCGGCCCCTAGGTTATCGGAACGCCGGTCTGCGACCGCGCAGCTAACCGGGCCGATCCGCAGAAAATGGAGCTGCGGTGCCCGGGTTCACCGCGGCCGCATGTGACGTTATGTTCACGAACGGCTCCTGGCGTGAAGATAACTTCGCGCACCGCGGCGGTGGCTGCCCTCAGTCGTCGCACTGCGGCCCGGTCGCGATTGGCTCACGGCCGGTCGCGATTGGCTCACGATTCCGCATCGTCACTCCAGTCTCAGCTACCTCACTCGTAACATCGATTTCGTCAGCCGAACCATGCGGAATGACCGGCTGGCGAAGAGGTTCCGACCACGGGACCTGTAGTCGCTAATTGAGGAGACTTCCGTGCCGAACCAACGTCGACGCAAGATCTCGACCGCTTTCAGTGCGGTCGCCGCCCTAGCCGTCGCCAGCCCGTTCGCTGTCATCGGTGTCATGGAGCTGACCTCCGGCCAGAAGGCCCCCGAGCACGTGGAGTTCACTCGCGCGGCGGTCGTGACCGACCTGCCCAACGAGATCATGTCCGCGCTGCAGGCGGGGCTCTCGCAGTTCGGCATCAACCTGCCGCCGCTGCCGACGGGCCTGAGCCCGGCCGGCGCGCAGCCGGTGCAGACCGGGCCGCTGACCGCACCCGGCCTGACCACGCCCAGCCTGAGCCCGGGCCTGACCACGCCCAGCCTGGGCACGCCCGGCCTGACGACCCCGAGCGCCACGGCTCCGGGTCTGACCACCCCCGGCTTGACCACGCCGGGTCTGACCACGCCCAGCGCGACGGCTCCGGGTCTCACCACGCCGAGCCTGACCTCGCCCGGGCTGACCCCGAGCCTGACCACCCCTAGCCTCGACCCGGCCGCGGCCGCGCCGCTGACCACGCCGTCGCTGACCGATCCGGCGCTGACCAACCCCGGTCTGACCACCCCGCAGGTCGGCCCCGGCCTGACCACGCCCGGCGGTCTCGGCGAGCAGCCGATCACCACGCCGCTGACCCCGCCCCCGGGCACCTACCCGATCCTGGGCGACCCGTCGCTGACCCTCCCGAGCGCCCCGGCGGCGTCGAACTCGGGCGGCATCATCGGCGACCTGACCAGCGCGGCCAACCAGCTGGGCGTCGGCCAGGCGATCGACCTGCTCAAGGGCATCGTCGTGCCGGGCATCCAGCAGGCCATGACCAACGCGGCCGGCGCTGCCGCCGCGGCTCCGGTCGCCGACGCCGCGGGCGTGGCCGCCGCTCCGGTGGCCGAGGCCGTCGGAACGGTTGCCGCGGGCGGCTAGGCCCCGGGACAGACCTGCATCGAAACGGCACCGCAGGGTGAGTCCGGCTCGGCCCCAGCCGAGGCAGTCCGGAGAGGCCCCTGCGGTGCCGTTGCGATCTGCCCAGTCACAGAATTCCCACTAGCCCGTGTCGAAACGCCAGTACCAACTGGCGCATACGTAACATCGCGCTATGTCGTCCCGTCGTCCTGCGCCGACGATCCTCTTCACCGCCATCATGGCGAGTGTCGTGGTGGTGCCGTGGGCGGTCAACGGGATGCCCGCCCGGCACAACGTCCCCGTCGCCGACGAGACCCTCCTGGTCTCCCAGTCGCTCACCGGAGTGGGCGGCGGGGAGACGGTCCGTGAGGTCAGCCAGGAGACACCGTTTTCCATGGTGGCCCTGACGGGGACCGACCTGACCGGCACCAGCGCCCGCGTCCGCGCCAAGAAGGACGACGGTTCCTGGGGCACCTGGTACCACGTCGTGGGGTCCGCGGACATCACCGACGAGTCCGGCACGGCCCCCATCGGGACCGACCCGGTGTACGTCGGGCCCACCACCGCCGTGCAGATCGCCGTCACGCGGCCGCACAACGCGCCGGTGACCACCGCGCCCCCGGCCACCGGTCTGGACGCGGGCGCTGACCTCGGCTACGTCCCGGCCAACGCCGAAAAGTCGTTGTCCCAGAACCTCTCCGCGGTGCTGATCACCCCGCCCAAGGCGCCGGTGGACAGTCAGTGGACACCCCCCAACGCCACCCTGGGCCCGGGGCAGCCTCCGCACATCATCAGCCGTGCCGAATGGGGTGCGGGCAGCGGATCTCGTTGCGGCGGACCGTACTACGGATCGGGAGTCCGTGCGGGTGTGGTGCACCACACCGCCACCGGAAACGACTACGCGCCAGAGGATTCTGCCGCGATCCTACGGTCCATCTACGCCTACCACACCGTGACGCTGGGCTGGTGCGACATCGCCTACAACGCCCTGGTGGACAAGTACGGGCAGGTCTTCGAGGGCCGGGCCGGCGGAATCACCAAGGACGTCATGGGTTCTCACACCGGCGGCTTCAACAGCGACGTGTGGGGCGTGTCGATGATCGGCAACTTCGAGGACGAGCCTCCCCCGGACATCATGATCAAGACCGTCGGCCGACTGCTGGGCTGGCGGCTCGGCCTGGACCACGTCAACCCCCTGGGCAGCGTGCACCTGAAGTCCGCCGGCGGTCAGTACACCGTGGTGCCCGGCGGCCGGGTCGTCGAGTTGCCTGAGATCTTCGCCCACCGCGACGTCGGCAACACCGAATGCCCGGGCAACCTCGGCTACGCCGCACTGGGTGAAATCCGCAAGATCGCCGCTGCTTTCAACGGCCCGCCGGATGTGACGGAATCCCTGGAGGGCGGGGCCATCCTGGCGCGCTGGGAGGCCGACGGCGGCGACACCGGTCCGCTGGGCCGGCCCACCTCACCGGAGGCCGCCGCCGACGGCGCCGCCCGCTACGCGACCTTCGAGCACGGCGCCATGTACTGGTCGCCCAAGACCGGCGCCCAGCCGCTCACCGGAGCGATCTACGCGGCCTGGGGCCAGCTGGGCTTCGAGCGCGGGGCGCTCGGGCTGCCGACCAGTGGCGAGATCGCCGAACCGGAGTGGATCGTGCAGAACTTCCAGCACGGCACCCTGAACTTCGACCGCCAGACCCACAACGTGATCCGCGTGATCGACGGCGTTTCGCTGGTGCTGCCGCCCCCGCCGGAGGACGGTCCGCCGACTCAGTTGGAGCGGTTCAGCCGCGTGGTGTCGGGGACGTCATAGCCCGAGCGGCACATGCTTCTCAGCGCAGGCATCCGAGGCTGCGGCGAGGATGTCGTGGGCGCGAATGGTTTCCAGGTCCGCGATTGTGACGGAGCCCTGGTCCATCCGGTTCTGCGCTGCAACGCGTGAATCACGCAGCCGTTCAGCACGTTCGACGACATTCCGGGCGAACCTGCCGTTCTGCATCAGGTCGATGCCATGGGTACCGTCACCGGAAAGGTGGGACCGCAACGTTCGGCAGGCGGCGTTGAGGGCATCCCGGGCGTCCGGGTCCAGAACGGTGGCGCGCGGGCGGCCGTATCGGACCGCGATCTCGACGATTTCGTCGGGACTGTACGACTCGAACCGCAGCTTGCGATTGAAGCGGCCAGCCAGGCCGGGGTTGACCGCGAGGAACTCGTCGACCTCGCGTTCGTAACCCGCTCCGATGAAACAGAAGTCGAAACGGTGCACCTCGAGCGCCACCAGAAGCTGGTTGACGGCTTCCATGCCGATCATGTCCGGTCGCCCGTCGTGATGTCGTTCGACCAGCGAGTAGAACTCATCGAAGAAGAGAATCCGACCGAGTGAACGGTCAATGAGATCAAGGGTTTTTGGTCCCGAGGCACCGATGTGCTCGCCGCAGAAGTCCGCGCGCTTGACTTCGACGATCTCCGGATTCCGGACGATCCCCAGACCGGCGTAGATCTTGCCCAGCGCCTCCGCCGTGGTGGTCTTGCCCGTGCCGGGCGGCCCCACGAGCAACATATGGTTTGTCTGGTTGGTCACCGGCAGACCGTGGGCCAGCCGTAGCGCTCGCACCTCGATCTGGTCTTCGATCTCGGCGACGGCCCGCTTGACTTCGGCAAGACCGACTTGGTTGTCCAGCAGCGCGCGACCCTCGGCGAGCAACTCTGCTCGACGTTCCCCGTTCTCCTCCTCGGCCCGGAGGTCCTGCGAGCGCTCGGTGGTGGCGTCCCAGCGGTTGGTGCGGCTGTTGATCGCGTTCTCGTCGGTGATCACCAGTTGCAGACCGGCATCGAAAAGTGCCCGCTTCGCCGGCTCGATCAAGACACCGTTGATAGTCGCCTTGGACAGCCAGATCTGCGCTTGTTGTTCTTCACCCAGCTGCCGATGCGCCATCCCCCGGATATAGGCGAGATCGGCTGCAATCAGTGGGAACTCATTGGGGTCGATGACCGCGACCACCGCCTCGGCGACACTGCGACGAACAACCTGCGGGAGCCCGGCGTCCGCACGCACGTCGATCCGCTCGGCCCAGTCAAGTGCCACCCTGGCTTGTCCCAGATGGGCCGCGGCGTGCGCGGCGAGGGCGTTCGTCCCGGCGGTGACCGCCGACATGATGAGCGCCTTGGGCGGGAGGACTCGCGCCGCTTCGGCGATCACGTCGGGCCAGCGCTGCGTCGCGAACATCAGGTAGCAGCGGACGTACTGCCGCCATTGGTGGATTTCCCAGCTGTCAAGAAGAGCCGGATCGTCCAGCACGGCCTCTGCCTTTTCGAACTGCTTACCGTCGACCAGGGCGCTGGCGAGGGCGACACCCGCGTGAGACGCTTCGGTGACTGTGATCGACAGGTAGGGGCCGGCTTTGATCGGCGCGGCGAGCGCGACTCCCAGCCGATTCGATTCGCGGTGCAGCCGGGCTCCGAACGCGTGGAGTTGTTCGAGAGTTGCGAGATCGTCCTCGCCCGCTGCGATGCGGCCGAGCCACGCATCTGCCATCGCGGGATCAGTTTCGGTGGCCTCCCGGAAGAGCCGCCGAGCCGTGCCCGGGTCCCCGTCGAGCGCGGCCATCGCCTGATCGAAGCGACGACGGGCGCTGATGGTCTCGGTGCTGCTGACCATGTCTCAGTCGACCGTTTCCAACTCGGCCTCGAACACCAGCGACTCCCGGGAGACGTAGCGGTTCTCCGCCCGGAAGAACTCGACTTGCACGTCGTACCGTTCACCTGCCGCATCAACTTCGATGGCCGCCGGGCCCGTCTGAGTGATGACGACATCGCCCGGGGTGCGCCCAGCGCTCCCCCGCCCGGCGACGGAGATCACCGTAGAGGGCCGCGGAGCGGGCGGGACGGTTCCGTCCACGACGCTGAGCGTGGTGCCCGATGCGGGCCGCGGATGCTCCAGCACCGCGACGTTCGGCATCCGAATGCTCTCCCACCGCTTCAAATCCGTGGTGTGGACCGTGACCCGTTCGCCCGCGGCTGCCGCGCGAATCACGATCCGCTTGGTGATCTCGTCGTCTGCGGCGATGTGAACCCGGCTCTGCTCACAGGGGTCACCGAGCGGCATCAGCAGGCGGTTTCCGTCGTGCGTCTTGCCCAACAGCACACCGGTCGGCCCGATCGGAATGAGCAACCGGTCCCTGAGCGTCGCGCTGCGCACACCACGCACTTCGGCCCGTGGACAACAGAGGCCGGCTTGGACTGCCTGCACCTGTTGACCGGGCAGTGGTTGCAACATGACGGCGGGCGGCGCGGTGGCCGGTTGCGGAGTACAAACGGTCAACAGTGCGGACGCGCTGCCGTCGGGGAACAGCGTCACGTTCTGAACTATCCCGTCGGCCCGAAGTGACCATGCCTGCGCGAGATTTTCGGTGGTGATGTCTGAGGGCCGGTACGCGTACGTGGTTTGCCAGCCGAGGTCGCTCCGTGCACCTTTCCACCGCCGATTGTGCACTTCGAGGGCGCCGCGGCCGAGCCGCCTTTCCAGCTCCACGATATCGGTGGCTGTCGCTGTCCGCGCTCGTACGCCATTGCAGCGCAGCATCATTGCGATCCGTTGTGCTGCGGCAAGCGCGGCTGCTCCCGCAGTGGTTCGCCACCGGAGGGCGTCACCGTTGTCCAGCGCGCGAATCCGAATGACAAGCCAGGTCTCACGCTGACCGGCGTAGGGAGGTGTTCCGATCATGGTGTCGTACACCCGCGGGTAGTCGCCGGTGGCGCGGCGGCGAGCACCGGCGCTGACCACGCTGATCGATTCGATGATCAGGCCGAGGCTTTGGCGCATCACGGGAATCAACGAGCCGATATCAAGGACGTTGCTGGTCTCTGTCGCCGCGGAGCCGGTGAAATACGTTGACTGATGCGGTCTTCCGAATACCTGGATCGCGACAACCGCCACGTCGTCCTGGTAGCGAACACCTCCGCCGGACCGATCGTTGGCCGCGCTGAGCGGGTCGGTGAGGACCACCTGCCGATTGCGGCGGACATACAGCGTGGCCCAGGACCAGAGCGGCTGACCGCGCCAAGGGACCACCAGCAGGGCCACGCCCACAACGAGACCGCATGCGGCGCCGGCATGCCCGCCCACACCCCAGCCAAAGGTCGCCAGCACCATGACTCCGGTGATGACAGCGAGCCGGATCGGACTGGTCATCGGGCCCTCCTTGCGCGACGGATCGCAGCGGTCAGCAGCAGCACCGCTGTGACGGTCCCAGCGAAAGCCATTGCGAGGGTGCGGGCTCGGTGGTCGGGCGGCGGCGGTGCGGTCGGCGGTGTGACAATCCGGGTCTGAGCATCGGGAGCCTGTCGTTCCCCGGCCGGCACGTCGAATGTCAGCGCAGCCACTGGATCGACAACGCCGTAGCCGACCTCGTTGTCGACCCCACGGGGCGGATTGTGAGATGTCTGCAAGATCCGGTTGATGACTTGATGGGCTGTCAGTTGGGGAAACTTTGCCCGTACCAGTGCCGCGACCCCGCTGACGTAGGCCGCTGAGAAACTCGTCCCCCAGAAGGGAATGTCCCGCTCGCCCGGGCGGATCGGTGGATAGGCGTTGACCGGTCCGCCGGTCTGCGGCGACAAGCCCATGATCCCGACCCCGGGAGCCGCAGTCCCGACCCACGGACCGGCAAGGCTCTTGGACATCGGTGCGCCGCTGTCATCCACGGCGCCGACCGCCAGGACATAGTCGGTGAACCAGGACGGTGAGGAGACCGTCTTCACATGCGTCCAGTCCCGACTGTCCTTGATGTCGAGCGGGTTCGGGGGAGGGTTCTGGATGCAACCGTCCTCTCCTTCGTTGCCCGCCGCGGCGACGATCACCGCATCTTTGACCGTCGCGGCGTACCAGACCGCCGAACCGATGGCCCGCTGGTCGAGAGGGTCGGCAGCAGAGACACAGGCGGTGACGCTCACGTTGATCACCTTCGCGCCCAGGTTGGCCGCGTGCACGATGGCCCGAGCCAGGGTCGTGACCGTGCCCGCCTTACGTCGCATCTCGACGTCCCCGGGTTCCGGCGACTCCGGCTCGTAGGCGCGGGACGACTGCCGGATGGAGATCAACGTGGCGTGCGGTGCGACACCCGCGACACCGTCCGGGGTGTCGGGCGAGGCAGGCGGCACCACGGGGTTATCGGGCCCGCTCGCTTGGAGATCCCCGGGACCGCTCGCCGGCCCGTCCGCCGGCTCGCCCGACGGCTGATCAGGACCCAGCGGATCAGACGACGAAGCTCCAGCTTGCTCTTCGGGTGCCGGTACGGGCGGGGAACTGCCCGGCGGGAGCGGCGCGCCGGTGGCCGGCGGGGCTCCGGCCGGCGGTGGAAACGCTGGAGCCGGCGGCATCGGGGCGGGCATCGGAGCGCCCTTGGGAACGGCTGAGATCAGCGAGGCCACAATGGTCCCGTGGGCATCGCAATCGGTAAGGCCATCGCCTCCCATGATGTAGTCGCCGCCCGAGACGACAGGTAGGCGCGGGCTCGGGTTCACGCCGGTGTCGATCACGGCAACAGGTACACCATTCCCCGTGGAGTACTGCCATGCCTTGGCGATGTTGAGCATCGCAAATCCGGGGGCCGGCTTGCCGACGTCGGGAGTAGCGACGGCGATGGCGCGGGCGCAGACATTGCTCTGCCGCATCGCCTGTTCCGGTCCGGGCGTCCCATCCGGCGGGACCAGTGCAGGGTCCACCGAGGGTGGTTCGATCGCCAGCGCTATCGGCGCGTTCGACAACATACCGATCAGCAGGACAACAACCGTCGCCGCGACGAGTCGGTTGCCTCGGGTCAGGAATCTCATCGCATGCGTACCCAGTCGAAGAGTCCACCCACCCATGCGGCCATGGGCAACGCGAACACGACGGCTGCCAATTCAAGCCACTCAGCGACCATTCGCACCAGCGGCGTGAACCGCGTGACGGGTACCAAAAGGGCCGCCGCCAGCCCCGCAGCGCCGAAGCCGACGAGCACAACGCTGCCCCAGATCAATGGTGCGATAGAGCCGTGCGGAGCGTGCAGGACATAACGGGCCACGCCGGCGCACAACGCGGCAGCGGCTCCGCACACCAACACCACTGCCTGGCGGCGATCTGCGAAGGCACGTGCCCGGCTGATGAAGATGACCACGAGTAGCAGCGCCAGCAGCGCAGCTGCCGTCGCTTTCGGCCGACCGGGCATCACGGTGAACCACACGGCAACCGCCAGAGTCGACGCCGCGGCCATGCAGATACCTGTCAGCACACCATTGGCGCGGCTCGCCGCATCGGCGATCACCGCACCGCGCGGTGTGGCATCGGAATTCGGCTCATGATCGACGTCGTCGTCGACCGGGGCAACGGCATCCACCGGCATACCCTCACCGCGGTGGAACACGTCGCGACCGGTGACGGAACCAAAGTGCGGTGGCCGAACACGTGCTACCCACAACGCGATCGTCGGCGCGATACCCAAGAGGAACAAAAGTCCGATCAAGGTGCACATTCCGAGCCGCTGCGCGGGGACCGGCTGCCACATCCGGACCGCGGCGACCAGACCGCCGATGCCGCAGAGTGTCACCACGGTGACCGCCAGGGTCAGGTTGCGCCGGGTGACCGTCACGATGCCGCATGTGAGCACGGCGAGCGCCAGCGCCGCGATGAACAGATGGGCGCCACCCACTGTGCCGGGGGCCGCAGCGGCCAACCCGACCGCGATTGCTGGGGCAGCCAGCCACGCCAGACCACTGGAGAGTTGCCAGTGGGACGGCCACCACTTCCAGACCGAGAAGGCGCCGAAGGACAGCGCCGCGCCCACGACCAGTGACGGCAGGCCGGTGGCCCAGGAGTCGGTGTGGAGCCGGGTATCGACAGTGAGCGCAATGACGGCCAGGATGGTCAGCCCGAGGATTGCCAGCGACGTCATCACTGCGGTCTCGGGCGTCACCGGCGCGAAGAGCGTCTTGCCCGCTCTGGCCAGTCCCGTTGACAGCGACTCATACTGCGGCACAAAGGATTCCCCCCGGTCAGCAGCGGCCAGCACCAGGGTGGAACCATCCTCGACGCCGAGCTCGTCAAGGGTCTTGGTGGCGTCGAGCCGAGTTCCGTTGGCACGTTGCAGTTCGTAGGCCACTCCGGTATCAAGAGGCGCCGCTCCACGCCGCTTCAGGTCTTCGTCGAGCAGTTCGATCACATTGTCGATGAAGACCTCAACCGGTACCCCTGCCGGATAGACTTGCGAGACAAGATGATCGCCGCAGACGACAGCGACCGCGCAGCGGGCCGGGAACGAAACCGTCGCCATCAACGTGGCCTGTCTGCGTCCGGTACGTACTTGTCAGCCAGCGCGGCAGTGATCTCGAAAAGGCGCAGGCGGCTCCTTTTCTGCAACTCATGTGCCGTGTCGATGATGCCGCCGGACGCGAGATGCGGGTCATAGGGCATGTACTCGACGGTCGCTCCCGACTGGCTGTACCGCTCGGTGAGATAGGCGAGGGCGTCTTTGTCGTATCCGTTGCGGCTGTCGTTGATGATCACCATGCTGCGCGAAACGAGTTCGTGGTAGCCCATCGACCGCAACAGGTCGATCGACCGCGTCACCGGCAGGGAGGTGTCCGCGGTGAGCCCGGATACGAAGACAAGTGTGTCGCAGGAATCGAGGACGGCCTTCATGACGGGATGCTCGAGATCATCGGAAGTATCGACAAGAATGACGTTATGGGTTCGGCGCAGCCGCGCGAGCACGCCGTTGAACATCGCCGGAACGAGCGGTCGAGGTTGATCGGACGCACGGTTTCCGGCCAAGACGTCCAGCCCGATGGTGTTCTGCCCCAGGTGTTCCCGAATGTCAGCGTATCCCTGCACATCGGTGTCGTTGAGCACCGCGGCGTAGTCGCCGGGCGGCGCCTCGTCGATTCGGCCCGCCAGCGTGCCGAATCCCGGAGCGGCGTCGACGGCGACGACGTTCTCCGGTCGGCATTCACGAAAGACACCTCCGATGGAAGCCGTCATCGTCGTCTTACCGACACCGCCCTTTCCGGATACGAAGGCAATGACGTACTGCTTGCGGATGTGCCGACGGATGCGTTCGCGCAACTCGCGGTAATGACGTTCAGCCGGAGACTCCCCCGGGTTCATGGTCTTGAACGTGACGTGGTAGACCGCCTTACGCCATCCCCCACCCGGCGGAATCTTTCTCGGCGCCACCATGTCCGAAATGCGAAGCGTGCCCGAGACTGATTCACCCATGGTGCGATGGCGCTCACCGGATACCTGTCGCGCCGCTGTGAGTACCGGCTCCCTCGAGCGTGCCGGCTCGTTCCACGAGTTAGTCACCTAGACAACCTTTCTGTAAGAGAACCAGTCCTCGTGCGCGGGAAGATTGCGCATCATGGCCAGGACGGCGGAGGCGAGGTATCCCGGCGAACCGGGGCCGACGATCATCCATGACCGTCCCCCGCGGGCAACGTGCTCGGACACCAGCCTTCCGCGTGGTGTGTCGATGATCGTCACTGCCCCGGGGCCGATGTGTCGACGCGCCGGGCCGTCTGGAACGCCGGACTGTATCGCGACCACCGAAGCCTGCGCTGATCGCTCCGGATCAGCGGCAAGCGTCAGCAGCGCGATCTGATCGGCGTCGAACCGGCGGTCGACGAGAAACGCACCGAGATCTTCCTTCTCTCGCACCTCAGCAAGGAGTTCAGGTATCTCGACGGTGACAGGTTTCATTGCAGCAGAGGGCATCTGACCGCATAGCAGCTCAATGTGAGCGTTGATCAGGCTGCCCGCCGACTGCTCGGTGGAGGCGGTGCCGGCGCCGCTGAGACGCACCTTGGACCGGTGGCGCTCAAGGCTGACCCACCATTGCGCGTAGCGCGCCAGCAGAACACGCTCCGATTCCTTGCCGCCAACCGGTGTCTGCACGCACATCAGCAATGCCACGTCGCGGCGCGACAGCACCGTCAGCCACTCGAGAACCGCCGACTCCACGGTCCCGGCCGCGTCGATCACGCCGGCTTCGCGAAGATCATGCGCCGCAGGGTGTGCCAGTGCCAGTTCGGTCGATTCGACGCTGGGCAGGTGCGGTCGCAGGCCCAGTTCCGGTGCGAGAACCTCGAGCCCGGACAGCACCTGTAACACCCACAGGCCGTCGAGAGTTGTTGTCAGCATGGTTTCTCCCGGCGCAGACGGTGGGGCGCACGCGACGTGTGCGCCCCACCTCCTGCCGGATATCAGGCTCAGAACAAGTTGCTCATGCTGAGGTCGGTGGCGTGAGCGCCCTCATTGACGCTGCCAATGGTCTGCCCGTGCTGGCTCACAGTCTGGATGAGGCCCTGAAGACCATGCAGCATCTGCATCTGGGCTTCGTGGAATCCGGTGGCGGCATTGCCTTCGAAGAAGTCGGCGATCGCGCTGGTGCGCTGCTGGATGTCGTCGTGAATCTCCATCAGCTGCGCGGCCCGGGTGCCGACATCGGAAGCGAAGTCCGCCACGGCTCCGTGGTTGTAGGTGATGTTCGTCATGGAAGAGACCTTTCGTAGTCGTGGGCTCAGGCGTTGGTCGCGAAACTGGTGAGGCTGTGGGCGGCGTCGGCTTCGTGCTGCTCCATCAGCGATGCCGCCTGGCCGAGGCCGTGAGCCAGCCGTGCACCCCCGGTGATGGTCTGCTGGAGGTCCTGGGTGATCTGGGCGGCGGTGTTCACCGACGCGGCCTGAGCCTGACCACCCCACACCGCCGATCCGAGCCCCTCATGAGTGCTGAGGTAGCCGTTGGCCATCGAGGTGGCGTGTTCCAGGGCCGACTCGATGGCTTGCTGGGTGCTACGGAGCACGTCGGGTGTGACGACGAGGGTCATGTTGGTCTCCTTCTTGCTTGACGATTGATGGTCAACCCCGGACTCGGGGAATGTGACGAGTATTGGGTGCTGCCGCAAAGCTGTCACTTCACCCTGTGGCAAATCGGTTGTGATTACCTGTTCTCCGAAGCCGCCCTAGCTGCTCCTGTGTTGCGGGCCGGTGCCGTCAGCGGCGAGCACGCGGGCCCGCAAGACGTCCCCCTGGTCGTTGTCTCCTTTGCTGTCGCGCAGCATTCCGGTTCTTGCCGGCGAGACGGGGACGGCACCGCCGCCCGCCGTCGTGGTGGGGCCCCGCAGCTCAGTGGCACTCAACAGGCCTGGCTTCAGTCCCACCGGCCGGCCATTGTTCTCCGGCGCGAAACTGCTGGTCGGCCGCGTGTAGCTGGTCAGGGCCGCACCGGGACCGCCACCGATCCCGCCGCCCGGAGCCGCTAATTCGCCGCTGGCAAGGCCGGCGGGCCCCCCGCTTGCGCCCCCGGCGCCGACGGCCTCGGCAGCGCCCGGGCCGACTGAGGCCGCGAGCATGGCCGCCGGGACGGCGGCATCGCCGGCCAGTGGCGAATCGCCGAACTGGCCAAGGGACTGCGGCAGGCTGCCCAGGCTTTGCAGAGCCTGCATGGGGGCTTGGAACATCCCCGTCAGCGGCTGCATGGCGGATTGCAGTGGCTGCACGAGCGTCGACACCGCCTGGGCGGCCTGGCTGATGCCCTCGGTCGGGCCGACGGATGAGTCGGAGGCAAGCTTCGCGGCCTGGCCCGACTCCTTCATTGCCTCGCCGGCCGCCGCTTGGCCGGTTGTCTCGGCCACTGCGGCTGCCGCCGACGCCGGCGCAGCCGGTGAGGCGCCGGGCGGCGCCAACGGCGGCGGTACAGCCAGCGCCGGCACCAGGGCGTTGAGGGCCGCCCCGTACGCGGCACCCGCGCCGGCGTTGTGCGGCCAGTGCTCGCCGAAGTACTCAGCGTCCAGAGCGACAATCGCGGGTGTCAGCGCGCCCAGGACCAGCGGGTTTATTGCGACGTCCGAGGCTTGGGCGGCACGGTTGGCCAGGGACACCTCAGCCGGGATCATCGACGAAAGGGCCGTTTCATAAGCGGAGACGGCGCTGGTCAGAATCGGCGGCTTCTCCTGAACCCAGCCGGCGAGCAGTTGGAGGGCGGCATTGAGCCCGGTGGCCGCGGTCGTCGAACTGATGCCGCCGAGGCCCTCGAAGTTCAGCGCCGTCGCCGCCGTGTTCAACGTCGACGCCGAGAAGGCCACTTCATGGCTTGCCATCAGGGCTTCCCAAGCGGCAGCGCTGGCCAGCGTGGTTGCCGTGCCCATCGCACCCGGCCCGACCAATCTCAGGTAGTTGGCTTCGGGCGGCGACGACGGCCACGAGGGATCCGGCATGGTTCGCGGACTCTTTGGACTGGTGCTCGCCGGCTACAGCGACAACGCCGTGTCGCGAATGGCCTCGGTCGCCGTATAGGTGGCGGCCGCCAGGGTCTGCGCGCCCGCGAACTCGCTGCGATTGGCGAAGTGCTCGCCGGCCGCGCCGACGTAGGACGCTCCCGCTGCGTTCAGCGCGGCCGCAAAAGCCGCCGAATCCAGGTCGGCTCCCATGGGCATGACCGTCGTCAAAGCCGCCGCGGCAGCCGAGCTGCTCGCGGCAATGGCTGCGCTGATGCCCTCTTCGGTTGCCGCCGACGCCCCGACTGTTGCTGGATCGACGTTGAGAACCATGTCGCTTTCCCTCCCGACCGCCGCTCATCCGATAAGCGGGATGCCCCACCCTAAGCACGCCTCGGGCGTTCTGTCGAGTCAGTGGCGTTTGCTGAGCAAACTCAAGCTGGACGCTTCGCCTGCCGCTGGCGAACCCACCACAGCGCCGCCTCGCGGATGGACTCCTCCACCGGCCGGGGCTGCCAGCCCAACTCTCGTCGGGCCTTGGCGCAGTCGACGGGCGCCTCGGCGCGCATCAGCCGCAGGGCGTTGAGGGTCAGGCGCTCGTCGCTGCCTCGGAGGCGCGCCTTGGCGGTGCCGAGGGCGGCCAGCGCGTAGGCAACCGGCAGCGGAAGGGTCTTGGTGGGCGCGGGAACGCCGGCCGCCTCGGCGGCGATGCGGACCACCTCGGCGTTGGTGATCGTCTTCTCCGAGATCAGGTAGCGCTCCCCGACGCGGCCGTGCTCGGCGGCCAGGATCATCGCCCGCGCCGCGTCGTCGACGCCGACGGCTTCGAGTTCGATCTTGTCGAGGACAAAGGGCAGCTTGCCGAATGCCGCTCCGGCGATGATGGCGCCGTGCGGTGTTCGGCCCCAGTCCCCCGCTCCGTAGGTGGTGGCCACGCACATCGCGACGGCGGGAAGGTCGCTGTCGCGCGCACACTTCAGCACCATGCGCTCGGCGATCAACCGGGTGCGCACGTAGTCGGGAAGCCTTGTCTCGTGGGTGATTTCGTCGGATTCGGTGGCGCGGTGCCCGCGCCGTCGGCCGACGGTGGCGTAGCTGCTGGTGTAGACGAACTTGCGGAACGGATGCTCGCGGTGGACGTCCGTGGCGACGGCCAGCACGTTGCGGGTGCCCTCGACGTTGGTGCGGTACAGCGGCGCCGGATCCGTCAGCCAGCCGCGGGTGTCGACCACGCAGTAGTACACGTCGTCGCAACCCGTCATCGCCTCACGCAGGACGTCGTTGTCGAAGATGTCACCGACGAAGCGCGTCACCGCCAGATCGTCGATGCCTATGGTCTTGGCGTTGGGGCGCAACATGATTCGGACATCTTCGCCGTCGGCGACCAGCTGGCGGACGATGTGTGAGCCGAGGTAGCCGTTGGCCCCGATCACGAGCTTCGGGCTCACGCGCCGGCGCCGTTCTGCCGCATCCAGGCGGCCGCCTCGTCGTCGAGGGTGCCCAACTCCTGCGCCTTGAGGCACCACTTCATCCCGGCCTTGAGGAAACGCAGTGGGTTGTAGATGTCCTCCTGGCGCGACCACAGGCCGTCGCCGGCGTAGGTGATGATCGAGATGTTGGTGGCGCTGATGATGGTGCCGTCACCCGGGTCCCGCATGGGGTTGTCCAGTTCGCAGATCACCCGGCCGGTGTCCTCGTCGATGACGTGCCACAGCGAGGGGAACGCCGTCATGTGGCTGCCGGGGAACGTCGTCATGGTGCGGTAGATCCAGTCCCGCACCTGCGCGCGGCCCTTCATGGTGCCCATCGCGTGCTCGATGTAATCGACGTCCTCGGTGTAGTGCGCCACCCAGGCATCCCAGTTGTGGGTCCGGGCGGCGTCGTCGACCTCCTTCTCGAACACCGCGAAGGCGTCGGCGAGTTCGGCGCGGGAGAATCGGGGGGCCGTCACGGCTCGACTAGAACACGACCGGCAGGGCTTGTCGAGGCAGTGGCGGCCGACTGCCCGCCGCCCTGAACCTTCATCGAAAGTGCGCACGACGGATGACGGGTCTGTGACCGCTGACGCCCGGGCCTGCGTGAAACCCCCTCGAAGAGCACACTGGAATGGCATGAACAAGGACCACCTGACACCTGAGCAGTACCGAGTGACGCAGCGCAACGGCACCGAGCCTGCCTTCACCGGGGAGTACTGGGACCACCACGAGCCCGGCATCTACGTCGACGTGGTGTCCGGTGAGCCGCTGTTCGCCTCGGTCGACAAGTTCGACAGCGGCACCGGCTGGCCGAGCTTCACCATGCCGCTGGGAGACGTGACGACCAAGCGGGACTTCTCCATGCTGTTCCCCCGCAAGGAGGTCCGCTCGGCCAAGGCCGACAGCCACCTGGGGCATGTGTTCAAAGACGGCCCCCGCGACCGCGGCGGGCTGCGCTATTGCATCAACTCCGCGGCACTGCGCTTCGTCCACCGCGACGACCTCGAGGCACAGGGGTACGGGGACTACGTCAGGCTGTTCGACAAGGAGGACACTGTGTCTGAGAAAACTGCGGCGAGCGACTACAAGACCGCGATACTCGCCGGCGGCTGCTTCTGGGGCATGCAGGACCTGATCCGGCGCCAGCCCGGGGTGATCTCCACCCGGGTGGGCTACACCGGCGGCCAGAACGCGAACGCCACCTACCGCAACCATCCCGGTCATGCCGAGGCCGTCGAGATCGTCTACGACCCGGCCAAGACCGACTACCGGGCCTTGCTGGAGTTCTTCTTCCAGATCCACGACCCGACCACCAAGAACCGCCAGGGCAACGACATCGGCACCAGCTACCGCTCGGCGATCTTCTATCTCGACGACGAGCAGAAGCAGGTGGCGCTGGACACCATCGCCGACGTCGACGCCTCCGGGCTGTGGCCCGGCACGGTTGTCACCGAGGTGGTCCCGGCATCGGACTTCTGGGAGGCCGAACCGGAGCACCAGGACTACCTGCAGCGCATCCCCAACGGATACACCTGCCACTTCCCCCGGCCCGGCTGGCGGCTGCCGAAGCGCGCCGAGGTCTAACCGGCGCCGCCACTCCCTCGGTGCCACTCTGTCGTCGGTGACAACCGTCCCTGCCACTATGGTGAGCCGGACGCGTCAACGAACCCGAGGAGTGGACCATGCGCGTGGTCGTATTTGCGCCGGCCTTGAGCGCCGTCGAAGAGGATGCCGGCGGAATCACCGCCAAGGGCTTCCCCATGACCAGCTGCTACGTCAACGGCTTCCCGGCGACGATCACCGTGCCCATGGTGATCGCCATGACGGCCCTCGGCGGCACCGACTACAACCCGACGAAGGTCATCGTCGCCACCTCGCCGTCCGGCCAGCGCGTCGGCAGCCTCGAATTCAGTTGGCAGTGGCCCGACAACCCGCCCACGCCGGTCAAGTTCCGGGTGTTCACCCAGTACCTGCCGCTCCGGGTCGAGGAGGCCGGCGTCCACACCCTCGGCCTTTACGACAGCCTGGAGGACACCGAGACGGAGTACCTGTTCCCGTTCCCCATCCTGCGGACCAACCCACTGCTGCAGTCCCGCTGACGCCGAGCTGGAGATTCTTAGGGCGCTCCCATGACCGACCCCCGAGAAGACGTCGTCGCGCGCCAGTACGACCGCTGGACCTATCCCGAGCCGATCCAGAATCTCGAGGGCTGGCTGCGCCACAGCTGGCAGCGTTTCGATCCCAGCCATAGCCACCGGATCTTCTGGCCCGACCGGCCCTACCAGGCCGATATCGACATCCTGATCGCCGGGTGCGGAACCAATCAGGCGGCGGTGTTTGCCTACAACAACCGCGCAGCACAGGTGGTGGCCATCGACGTCAGCCAGTCCGCCATCGACCACGAGCAGTACCTCAAGGACAAGTACTCGCTGAAGAACCTTGAACTGCACCACCTTCCGATCGAGGAGGTGGGCACTCTCGGTCGTGACTTCGACCTGGTGGTCTCGACGGGGGTCCTGCACCACCTGGCCGAGCCGGAGGTCGGGATGAAGGCTCTCGCCGACGTCCTGCGCCCCGCAGGCGTCGTCGGGATCATGCTCTACGCCCTCTACGGGCGCACCGGGGTGGAGTCGATGCAGGGCGTCTTCCGCGAAATGGGGCTCACCCAGGACGAGGAATCGCTGCACATGGTGAAACAGGCCATCGCCGTCCTGCCCCAGACGCACCCGCTGCGCAGCTACCTTGCGATCGCTCCGGACCTGGAGTTCGACGCGGGCCTGGTGGACACCTTCCTACACGGCCGGGACCGCGCCTACAGCGTCGAGGATTGCCTGGAACTGGTCGCCGGTGCCGGACTGGTCTTCCAGGACTGGCTGCTCAACACGTCCTACCACCCGCCCACCCTGGTGAATCCCGACATCGAGTTCTACGCAGCCGTCGACCAACTGCCCCGGGAGAAGATGTGGTCGGTGATGGAGCGCATCAACACCCAGAACGCATGCCACTTCTTCATGGCGACCCGGGCCGATCGCGATCCCGACAGTTACCGAATCGACTTCGACGACGACCGTGCCCTGGACTACGTGCCGCTTTTCCGTCTGCGCAGCGACCTTGCCGGCGATGAGATCTTCCGGCCCGGGTGGCGGCTGCGGCTGAGCCCCGCACATCTGGCGTTCGTTCGCGAAATCGATGCCGAGCGCTCCATCCGCGACATCGCGAAAAAGGTCGCCGCGAGCGGCGTCGTCGCCGGTGACCAGTCCGAAGTGGAAGAAATCGGGCTCGACCTGTTCGAAGGGCTGTGGCAGACCGACTTCGTCGCGATCAATCTGAGCCGCGTGCCCGAGTCCTAGCAAAGAGCACGGCGATCGGGGAATCGTCCTCACTTAGATGTGCAAACTTTGTAGTCCAGATTCAGTCTATTCTCAGGTATAGTTCAGCGAGTTCTTGCAAATACTCACCACTTGAGCGGCGGAGGGTTGCGGGTGTCAATGGTGACTACCTCGATCAATGACCCCGGCCGGGGGTGCTGATGCTCCCCCAGCTGTACTTCTCGCGGCCGGCGACAATCCTGCCGGAAGTCGCCGTCGACAACGAAGAATCCCTTTCGCGTCTGCGTGAATGCTTCCGTGGCACGGCCGACGAGTGGGCGATGGTCGAAGCCGGCGTCCGCTGGGTGTTCGACCGATGCAGCACCCAGGTCCGCTACTTCGAGGGTGACGAGAACTCGTCCCCTGGTGAGTGGGCCTCCCGCGCCGCCGCCGCCTGCCTCACCGAGAACGGCGTCGACGCCTCCGACATCGATCTGGTGGTCTACGGCGGGATCGCCCGCGACGCGTTCGAGCCGGCCACGGCCGCGGAGGTCGCGGGCCGCCTGGGCGCCACCCCGGCCATCGCCTTCGACGTGACATGCGCCTGCGCCGGGCTCATCGAGGCGATGCACGTAGTCGCCGGATATTTCGCCCTGCACCCCGAGATCAAGACCGCGCTGATCTGCGCCGCCGAGATCACCCGCGACCGCATCACCTACGACCTGCAGACCGTGGAGGAGGTGACGCTCGGCGTCGCCGGGCTCACCATCGGCAACGCCGCCGCCGCCCTGCTGGTCACCCGCGATGTTCTGCCGACCGGCGGAGCGCGGGTCGAGGCGTTCACGCACAAGTCGCTTCCCGAGCACTGGGACCTGTGCCGGGCGCCCGTCGACGGGGTGTTCGTCTCACACTCGAAGGAACTCTTCGCGCTCTCGGTCCATGTGGTGCCCCAGGTTCGGGAGTTGCTCGACGGGGTGGGCTGGACACCGCAGGAGATCGACCACTACGCCTTCCATCAGCCGAGTCAGGCTGTGCTGGAACGGATCTTCTCCGACCTCGACGCCAAGCCGAGCGCCGGGGTCTTCACCCACTCGTTGTACGGCAACACCGCCAGCACCGCGTGGGCGCTCGCCTTGGATCACCGCCTCCGCGAAGGGGCCGTCGGCAACGGCGACAAGATCCTCATCGGCAGTGCCGCCGCCGGTTTCACGATGGTGGCCGCGGCCGCGGAGTGGGTGTGCTGAGAGTGCGTCACTACATCGAGCTGTATCGGACCATCAACAAGACGTTCGGATTCCGGTTTCGGCCGATCGGCACGTTCGCGGTACTGCAACTGCGCCTTGCGGTTTCGTCGGCCACCATGTGGCTGGACCGGATCTTCTTCCCCGGTTACCGCAAGACACCCGTCGATCGCCCGGTCTTCATCGTCGGCAACCCGCGTAGTGGAACCACGTTCCTGCACCGCCTGCTACTCGGATCCGGCGACGACCTCGCCGCATTCGAACTGTGGGAGATGCTGTTCCCGGCCATCACGGCCCGCAAGGTCCTGGGCCCGATCGTCCCGCGGTTCGACCGGTTCTCACCGGCGCGTTACCACCCCTCCGACATTCACGACACCAACCTGCGCGGTATCGAGACCGACGACGTCCTGTGGTTCTTCCGGACCATGGACGGTCCGTTCGCCTGGGCGTATTTCCTTGCCTGGCAAGACACCTGGGGCAGTGCCCTGTGCCGGCGCGAGATGGGCGTCGAGGGGGTGACCGACGCTGACTGGGACCGCTTCTTCACCTATCACGAGGAATGCTGGCGCCGTAACCTCGCCTACAAGCACGCCAAGCGCATCCTGGCCAAGACCAGCATGCTCACCTTCCGCCTTGACCAAGTCCTCAAGCGCTACCCCGACGCGAAACTCGTCTACATCATTCGCGATCCGGTCGAGGTCATCCCGTCCGGGATGTCGCTGGCGTCCGGTGTGCTGGAGAACGGGTACGACGTCTGGAACCGGACCACCGAGGCGGACCAGAAGCGTTGGGTGGAGAACCTCTACCAGGCTTCCTGCGAAATGCTGCGCTCCTTCCACGAGGCCTACACCTCCGGGCGTATCCCCGAGAAGAACCTGTGCGTGGTCCGCTATACCGATCTGCTGCAGAACCTCGAGCCGACGATGAAGCGCATCCTCGATTTCATCGAGATCGAGCCGACCGCGGCCTTCGTCGAGGAGGTCCGGGAGCAGGGCGAGAAGCAGCGCAACTACAAGAGCCGCCACCAGCATTCGCCCGAGAAGTTCAACCTCGACCCTGAGCGCATCCGCCATGACCTCGGGTTCGTCTACGACACCTTCGAACTGACCGAACAACCCGGCTAGAGAACCAGCGTCGGACCCAAGAAGAGAGACGAAACCATGAGCGCATCAACATATGTCGGCCGCATCGGTGCCCTTGCCGCTGCTCTCGGGGTGGGCGCTGCTCTCTTCAGCGGCCCGGGGATCGCCTGGGCCGACACAACGCCGTCGGACACCCCCGGGTCGTCCGCGCCGGAAGCGCCGGCAGGCGCCCAGGCCGACACCCCGACCGCCGGACCCACCCGCGGTCATACGGCACGCTCCGCCCGCACCCCCCACACGGCACAGTCGTCAACCGCCGGTCAGTCGGCGCCGGAGACCAGCACCCCCGATGTGCCGGCGGCCATCGAGCGGGACCTGACCTCCAGCCGCGCCGGCGACTCCGCGCAGTCGGCTCCGCAGCAGAAGCCCGACGTCGGCCCCGCCCCGGCCGCCGCGGTGAAGGCCAACGACAACTCCCCCGCGGTGAAACCGGCCGCCGCCGATCCGGTCGTCGACACCCCGGCGGCTTCACCCGCCGCGGCGACGGAGCCCGCCGTCCCGACCCCGGCCCCCGCGGCGACGCAGACCGTGACGTCGCTCCTCGAGACCGCCCAGCCGGCCGTCGCGCCCAAGCTGTCGGTCACCTCCAAGGCCGTCGCGCCGACCATCACGCTCCCGGCCGCCCTGACCAACGTGGCCAACCACATCACAACGGTGATCAATTCCGTTGTCTCACAACTGGTCAGCACCTTCTCGGGCCACTCGCCGTTCGTTCCGCAGGCGAACTCCCCGCTCAACTGGCTGGTGCTCGCCGCATCCCGCCGTCAGCCCCTCGCCGCCGCCACCACAGCGTCGGCGGTCAGCACCCCGGCGACGCCGACGCTGGTGCTCAACGGCTACAACGTGGTGGCGGACTCCATCGAGATCATCGACGCCTTCACCGGCCGCTGGGCGTACTGGCCGGGCCAGCCGAACATGCAACAGGGCCGGCAGGATTTCAAGCTCGTCGACCCGAACACCGGTGCCGAGGTCGGCGGCTTCAGCGCCCTGGTGACCACCGGTGACCCGACCTCCCTCGGCGCCAATTACGTCGAGATGCTGGTCACCTCCAATGACGGCACCAACGTGGGGACCGGCGCCGGCCAGACTCCGCCGGTGGGCTCGGTGATCTCCGACTTCACCCTCGGTTTGGTCGGAGTGTCGTACTCGTCGATGCCCACCCCGGCCGGGGACAAGGTCTCGGTGACGTTGAAGACGCCCTTCATATCCATCCCGCTGCCGCTGACCTTTGACGCCTCGAAGGGCATCGTCGACCACACCTTCGACAACCGCCCGATGGACATAACCGGCGGGTTCAACATCGCACCCGCCGATCCGAACGCCGAAAAGCTCACCGGCGCAATCGGACTGCTGCCGCTGTTCAACAGCCTGCAGGGCGATCAGAAGTTCGGGGTCTACGACTCGACCGGCAAGAAGGTCGGTACCTTCGACGGGTTGTTCACAACCACGTCGGACACCCTCGGCATCTCCACCCAGGCGATCCTGGTCACCGGCAACGACGGCATCGACGTCGGCACGAACCCCGGCCAGACGCCGCCGGTCGGCACCGTGTACAACGTCGCCTATTTCTTCAGCGACAAGACGTGGCTGCTCTACTCCTCGATGCCGCAGGCTTCCGGCGACGTGATCACCCTGAAGTTCGGCACGCCGCAGGGGGTGACCGACCTGACCTCACTGGGCCTGCCGAACTGGCTGTTCCCGCAGACCACCTTCAACGCCTCGCGTGAGCCGGCGATGCGGTCGATGGTCGCCCCGGGTGGCCAGAAGTTCGTCGCCAGCTCCGACGTGATCCCCAGCGGGATCAACGGCCTGCCGCCCCGGGACGTCCAGATTCAGGGTTACCAGCAGTTCGACGTCTACGACTTCCTCGGCCGCAAGATCGGGACCATCGACGCCGACGTGGAGAACCAGTGGGATTCCTCGACGGGGGTCCACAGCAAGTCGATCCTGGTCACCAAGGTGACGTCGGGCGATGTGGGCACCACGCCGCTGAACGTTCCGCCGGTCGGCACGGTGATGAACTTCATCGATTTCAGCGGCGGCTTCGGGATCGCCGATTCGGTGATCCCGCAGAAGGGCACGAACCTCAACTCGTTCCAGTTCGTCACGCCGTTCGGCAACATCCCGCTGTTGCCGTCGATCTCCCTGGCCACCCACCCCGAGGTGGAATACACCAACCCGTTCTGATCGGAGGATTGGCCCTTCCGATCGAGATCGGCGTGATGCTCAGCCGAGGGGCGTAGTCCGGCGGTAGAGCGCGATGCGTCCGCCCTTCTTCGGGGTGAACGCGACGCCGCGGTGGTGCCACTTCTCACCTGGCGCCGAGGTGGTGCGAATGGTGAAGTGCCGCAACACCGTACGCAGGACGACGTCCATCTCCATGTTGGCGAAGGCCGCCCCGACGCAGCGGCGCGTTCCCCCACCGAAGGGCACCCAGGAGAAGGTGCTGGGCTTCTCGTCGATGAAGCGCTGCGGATCGAAGCGCTCCGGGTCGGGGTAGACGTTGGGATCGGAGTGCAGCTGCAACAGGCTGATCAGGATCGAATAGCCTTGCGGCAGTCGCCATTCCCCGAGTTCGTACATCGGCGCGGCGACGTTGCGGCCGGCGAAGTCGATGACCGTCCGATTGCGCTGGACTTCGAAAATGGTTGCCTGCCGATAGCTGTTGTCCTCTCCGGACACCTCGGACACCAGTTGTTCCAGCACCTTCGGATGACGCGAGATCCGCTCGAAGGCCCATGCCAGCGTCGACGCGGTGGTCTCGTGCCCGGCGGCCAACAGGGCAAGGAGTTCGTCGCCGATCTCGCCGCGCGTCATGGTGGTGCCGTCGTCGTAGGTGCTGCGCAGGAAGATCGACAGCACGTCGGTGCGATGCTCGAACTGCGGGTCCTGACGGGCGCGGGTGATGAGGTTGTCCATCAGGGACTCATAGGTCCGGCGGTAGTCGGCCAGCCGCTTCCACGGCCCCCAGCGGCCCGGCGCGAGCGAGGGGGTGGGGACCAGCGCGAGCCTCGAGCCGAGGGTGACCCACTTCGGGAGCAGTTCGCGCAGGCGCTGCAACTCCGCGCCGTCGGCGCCGAACACCGCCCGCAGGATCACGTTGAGCGTGATCCGCATCATCGGTTCGAGCGTGGCGAACTCGGTGCCCTCCGGCCAGGAGGCCATCTCGCGCATGGTCTCCTCTTCGACGATGCGCTCGTAGGCGGTGATGCTCTTGCCGTGGAACGGCGGGGTCAGCAGCTTGCGACGGCGCCGGTGGGCGGCGCCCTCCAGTCCGAACACCGAGCCGGCGCCGAGCAGCCTGCTCAGGTTCGGCTGGATGTTGTGCAACACGTCGGGACTGGTGGTGAACACCTGCTTGGCCAACACCGGGTCGGAGACCATGACGGTCTCACCGAAGAGCGGGATCCGCAGGGTCACGGCCGGCCCGTAGGTGCGGGTCAGCCAGGCGACGGTGCGCCGCCGGGCGGTGGTGAATGCCAGGCCCACCACCGCGCGGGGCGGTTGCGGGGCGGGCGGCAGGGCCGAGGTTCCGGCGATCTGCAGGTCAGCGGCCTGGGTCATCAGACTCCCTACTTGGTACTGAGGTGTACCACTCACGTCCGTTGTTACGGTACCGTTCAGTACCAGGACGTGACAAGTGCTGTAGAAGGGGCTGAGGTGAGCGCACCGACTGGCGTGAAGGCTCCGCAGGCCGATCCCGCGGCGGAGTTCCGGCGGCGCCTTCTCGATGGGCTCGCCGCGTGCATCGAGGAACGCGGCTACCGGGAGACCACGGTGGCAGACATCGTCCGCTGCGCGCGCACCTCCAAACGAACCTTCTACGACCACTTCTCGACCAAGGAGGAGTGCTTCGTCGAGTTGCTCACCGCCAACAACGAGGAGCTGGTCGAGGCGGTGCAGGCAGCGGTCGACCCGGACGCCGACTGGCGCGAGCAGGTCCACCAGGCCGTAGCCGCCTATGTCGGGACCATCGAGGCGAACCCGGCCGTCACCTTGAGCTGGATCCGTGAGCTTCCCGCCCTAGGCGAGGCGGCACGGCCCATGCTGCGCAAGGGCTTCAGTCGGCTCGCCGCGATGATCGTGGCACTCAGCACCGGCCCCGGGTTCCGGCGGGCCGGGCTGGCGCCGCTGTCACCGACGGCTGCCGTCATCCTGGTCGGCGGTCTGCGGGAGCTGACCGCACAGACCGTCGAGGACGGGTCGCCGGTGGGCGGAATGCTCGAACCCGCGGTCGCCGCGTCGATCGCGCTGCTGGGCGGCGGCAGCTGACTGGGCTGTCAGGCCGGCAGGTCGGGCAGGACGAAGGCGAACGCGCGGGGAAAGCCGAGGGCGTCGAGGTTCGCCCGACGGATGTCCCCGGCGCTCACCGTGCGCAGCACGCCCGACGACGGTTCGTAGCACCGCAGCGCCGAGCCGGCGATCTCGGTGAACAGCACCCAGTGCCGCGGGATGGCGGCGCCGATCAGCATCGCCACCGGCCACCCCTGGGCGAGTGCTGCGCGCACGTCGGCCACATCGTCTCCGCGGCGCGCACGCCGCCACCGGTACCGCACACCGCGTGCCCGGCTGTGCACGGTGATGGCCCGTGCCATTCCGGCCGGAGTGGTGCCCAGCGCACGGGGCCAGACCATGTTGACGGTCCGGTGGACGCGGCCCTGTTCGGCGGAGAACCACTGCTGGGCCCCGTCGGGATTCGCGCCGAACAACCGCGCGCCGTAGTCCGCGTCGAGCAGCGCCCCGGCCATCACCGCGACGCTGGGTCCGCAGGTGACCGAGTCCCGCTGCCGTACCCAGGCCATGGCGGCCACTCTATCGACCCGGCGCGTACGTTGAGGGCAGACGAGAGGGGCTCTGATGGCTGACACGATGCGCGCCGAACGGTTCTACGCGGACACTAAAACCATTGCCGTCGAGAATGTCCCGATCCCCGAGCCCGGGCCCGGCGAGGTTGTGGTCAAGGTGGCGTTCTGCGGCATCTGCCACTCCGACGTCAGCCTGATCAACGGAACCTTCCCGGCCCAGCGCCCGGTGGTGACCCAGGGACACGAGGCTTCGGGGACCATCGCCAAGCTCGGGCCCGACGTGACCGGATGGTCGGTGGGCGACCGGGTGGTGGTGGCGGCGGGCCGGCCGTGCGGCGACTGCGCGAACTGCCGCCGCGGCGATGTCACCAATTGCCTGCAGATGCAGATCATGGCCTTCGCCTACGACGGCGCATGGGCGGAGTACACCGTGGCGCTGGCCGCCGGGCTGACCCGCGTGCCCGACAACGTGCCACTGGAGCAGGCCGCGATCCTCGCCGACGCCGTCTCCACCCCTTACGGAGCGGTGGTCCACACCGGAAAGGTCGGGATCGGTGAGTCGGTGGGCGTGTGGGGCGTCGGCGGGGTCGGCACCCACATCGTGCAGCTGGCCCGGCTGGTGGGCGCGGCGCCGATCATCGCCGTCGACATCAACCCGGCGGTACGGGAGCGGGCGCTGGAACTCGGCGCCGACTACGCATTCGACTCGCGTGATCCGGAGATCAGGGACCGGATCGCGGAGGTGACCGGCGGCCGCAAGCTCGACGTCGCCTTCGACGCGGTGGGCTTGAAGGTGACGTTCGAGCAGGCGCTGGACTGTCTGACGGTGGGCGGCCGCCTGGTGGGCGTCGGGATGAGCGCGGACTCCCCCACCATCGGACCGACCTCGATGTTCGGCCTGACCAAGAAGCAGGTTCTGGGCCATCTGGGCTATCAGAACGCCGATATCGAGACGCTCGCCAGGCTGGTATCGCTCGGACGCCTGGACCTGTCCCGCTCGATCAGCCGGGTCATCCCGCTCGAGGACATCGCCGAGGGGATCGAGATGCTCGAGCGGGCCGAGGGCGACCCGATCCGGATCCTGGTGCAGCCCTCTTCGCCGTCCTAGGCGGCCACCGGCTGCGGCACACTGGCCGGCTTGACGGTTCGTGACGGCAACGCCAGGCGGACGATCTTGCGCACCACCGTCGCGAACTGCCTCGGCAGCGGCCCGGCGTTGTAGGGCAGCCCGTAGCGTTCGCAGATCTCACGCACCTGCGGGGCGATCTCGGCGTAACGCCGGGCCGGGATGTCGGGGAACAGATGGTGCTCGATCTGATGGGAGAGGTTGCCGGACAGGATGTGAAACAGCCTGCCGCCGGTGAGGTTCGCCGAGCCGAGGATCTGCCGGTAGTACCACTGCCCCCGCGTCTCGCTGCGGGTCTGCTCGACCGAGAACTCCTGTGTCCCTTCGGGGAAGTGCCCGCAGAAGATGATCGAGTACGCCCACACGTTGCGGACCAGGTTGGCCGTCATGTTGCCCGCGAACACGAAGGGGGCGAATGGACCGGCCAGCAGCGGGAAGGCCACGTAGTCCTTGAGGGTCTGCCGGCGGGTCTTGGTCCAGATCTCCCGCAGGATGTCGCGCTTGTCGGCGAGGGTGATCTCACCGGCGCGGATGCGTTCGGTCTCCAGTTCGTGCAGGGCGACGCCGTACTGGAAGAGCACCATGAGCAGGAAGGCGTAGACCGGGTTGCCGAGATAGTAAGGGCGCCAGGGCTGGTCGTCGCTCATCCGCAGGATTCCGTAGCCGATGTCGCGGTCCATGCCGACGATGTTGGTGAAGGTGTGATGGGTGAAGTTGTGCGAGTGCCGCCACTGGTTGGCCGGGCAGGCGGTATCCCACTCGAAAGCCTGGCCGGACAGCGCCGGGTCGCCCGTCCACTCGTACTGGCCGTGCATGACGTTGTGGCCGATCTCCATGTTGTCGAGGATCTTTGAGACCGACAGCAAGGCGGTTCCGGGCAGCCAGGTCAGCGGGAGCATCAGCAGGGCGCGGCCGGCGATCTCCATGCCGCGCTGCGCCTTGATCACCCGGCGGATGTAGTCGACGTCGGCCTGACCGAGGTCGGCGACGACCCTCTCCTTGATGGCGTCGAGTTCACGGCCGAAGGCCTCGAGTTGGGCCGGGGTGAGCGTGGGGGTGTGTGTCATTGGTCTTCCCTGTGGTGAGAGTGGTTGGTCAGAGATCGATGTCGACGTCGCCGACGGGCACCGAGACACAGATCTGCACGGCGTCGTCGTCGGCGGTGGAGATGGCACCGGTGGTGAGGTTGCGGACCATTCCGCTCACCTTGCGGCGGGTGCAGGTGTGGCAGATACCCATCCGGCATCCGCTCTGCGGGGTCAGGCCGGCCTTCTCGGCCTGGTCGAGCAGTGGGCGGCCGTCGTCGGCGATGTCAATCCCGCTGCCGGAGAACGTGATCCGGCCGCAGCCTGGCGACTCCGGAATCACAGGCGTTGCGGGCGTGAAGCTTTCGGCGACAGCCGCCGGGTGCACCGCGCGGACGGCCTCAACCAGCGCGGGCGGGCCACAGACGTACACCGCGTCCGGCTCCGGCATCGCCGCGAACAGGTGGGCCCCGTCGACGTGGCCGTGCAGATCGCCGCTCCGGTCGCGGGTGCTGCAGTGCAGCACCCGGACGTCGGGCAGGGTGGCCAGGTGCTCGCGATAGCAGGCGTCGTCGATCGTGCGGACGTAGTGCAGGACGGCGATCTCGCCGTCGTACCACTCCTCGCTCAGCGTGCGGATCATCGACATCACCGGGGTGATGCCACTGCCGCCGGCGATCAGAAGCAGGCGCCGCGGGCGCGGACGCGGCAGGACGAAGTCGCCGGCGGGAGCCGACAGCCCGACGGTCATGCCGGGGCGGGCCGCCCGGTGCAGGAACTCCGACACCACGCCGCTCTCATGCCGGGCGACGGTGAGCTCGATCAGGTCGACGCCCTCGGCGTTTGCCGGCGAGTAGCAGCGGCTGTGGCGGCGACCGTCGATCTCGACGGTGACAGTGTGGAACTGGCCGGCCCGGAACCCGGCGCGGGGGTGGTTGGGCCGCAGCCACAGCGTGACGCTGCGCGGTTTGGACCGGCTCACCCGCACCACGGTGGCGCGATCCTCGCTGGTCCACATGGGGTCGACGAGCTCGGTGTAGCGGTCCACGCCGTGCGGGCCGGCGAGCAGTCCGAGCAGACGGCGCCGGAAGCCGGTTCCGCGCCGCGTGCGTTCGATAGTTTCAGTGAACATGTGTACACCGTTGTTAGCGTCGCCCGAATCCGTCAAGGGAAAACACGCGGTTGTGTTAGAGTTCACAACAGTGAATGGTCGTACACCCAGTTCGCGCCGGGAGAGGTCCGGGCGGTCACGATCCCGCGACACCCCGTCGCGCGAGGAACGCAAAGAGGCCACCCGCCGGGCCATCATCGCCGCAGCCCTGAAACTCCTCGCCGAGACCAGCTTCAGCGGGCTGAGCCTGCGCGAGGTCACCCGTGAGGCGGGGATCGTCCCGGCGGCGTTCTACCGGCACTTCGAATCCATGGAGGCCCTCGGGCTGGTCCTGATCGACGAATCGTTCCGTTCGCTGCGCGAGACCCTCCGGGCGGCGCGCACCGGTCGGCTCGATCCCACCCGGGTGATCGACTCGACGGTCGAGATCCTCACCGCCAGCGTCACCCAGCAGCGGGAGCACTGGCGCTTCATCAGCCGGGAACGCTCGAGCGGGGTGACCGTACTGCGCTACGCCATCCGCACCGAGATCCGTTTGATCACTTCGGAATTGGCCACGGACCTGGCCCGCTTTCCCGACCTGCGGGACTGGAGCACCGAGGATCTCAACATCCTGGCCAGTCTGTTCGTGAATTCGATGATCATCATCGCCGAGTCGCTCGAGGACGCCGGCGATGCGGCGGCGGTCCAGGAGATCAACCGCATCGCGACCAAGCAGCTGCGGATGATCGTCGTCGGGGCCGACGACTGGCGCAGTGAAAGCGGCGGCTGACCGCGACACCGCGTGTCGGGGCGAGTTTGTGTCTGTTCGCGCGAACCGCGTGCCGCTAGCCCAATAGCCTGGACCGATGCGCAACCCGCATGCCGGTGAGCCGTTCACCGACTCCGACGAGGAGATCGTCGCCGCACTGGCCGACGTGTCAGTGCCGGCGCTGCTGCTGTCGTGCGTGCACATGACCGACGACGAGGCGGTGCGGCGGTCCATCCTCGAGGGACCGCTGCGGCCAGCCGGGATCTTCCTCAACGAGGTGCAGGGCTTCATGTCCGAGGACGACAAGGCCGCCGCCCGTGCCCTGGCACTCGACGTGATCCGGAACTACCGCGACCGCGGCTGCCCCGAACCGGCGCCGGTCGAACCGGCGCTCCTGCACCGGATGATGAACTGGATCGTCGCCGGAGAGGTGGCAGACGAGTACGTGCCGATGATGCTCGAGGAGATGGGCCTCGACGGCCGCGACGCCCGCGGCGACGAACTGGTTTCCGACCCCGCCTCCCGCGCCGAGTTTCCGGTGCTGGTGATCGGCGCCGGCCAGTCCGGTCTGCTGGCGGCGATCCGGCTCAAGCAGGCCGGTATCCCCTTCACCGTCGTCGAGAAGAATCCGGGCGTCGGCGGCACCTGGTGGGAGAACAGCTACCCCGGCGCCCGGGTGGACGTCGGGAACCACTTCTACTGCTACAGCTTCGAGCCGTCGGACCACTGGACCGAGTTCTTCGCGCGCCAGCCCGAACTGCAGTCCTATTTCGCCGACGTCGCACAGCGCCACGCCCTGCTCGACCGGATCTGCTTCAACACCACCGTCCGCGCCGCCGCCTGGGACGACGCCACCGCCACCTGGGCGGTGAGGGTCCAGACCGTGGAAGGGGGTGATGAGACGCTGCGGGCGCGCGCGGTCATCTGCGCCGTCGGGCAGCTCAACCAGCCGTACACACCCGAGATCGCCGGGGCGGACAGCTTCGCCGGGCCCGCCTTCCACACCGCCCGCTGGGACCATGATGTCGACCTCACCGGAAAGGACGTGGTGATGATCGGCGCCGGCGCGACCGGCTTCCAGGTCGCCCCGGCCATCGCCGAGACCGTCGCACGGCTCACCATCTTCCAGCGCACCGCGCAGTGGATGTTCCCCAACCCCGACTACCACGCCGCCGTCCAACCCGGAATGCGTTGGGCGCTCAGGCATCTGCCGTTCTACGGGCGCTGGTACCGATTCCTGGTGTTCTGGCCGGGGTGTGACACCGGATTGGCGGCGGCCAAAGTGGACCCGGACTGGCCGGACCAGCAGAGAGCGGTGAGCCAGGCCAACGACCTCGCGCGGATGATGTTCACCCAGTGGATCACCAGCCAGCTCGACGGAGATGAGGCGTTGGCCGCCAAGGTGATTCCGGACTATCCCGCCACCGGGAAGCGCACGCTGCAGGACAACGGCAGCTGGCTGAAAACGCTGCGACGGGAGAACGTCGAGTTGGTGCGCTCGGGGATCGACCACATCGAGGCGGACGCCGTCGTCGACACCGACGGAAACCGCCATCCCGCAGACGTATTGGTCTATGCGACCGGATTCCGGGTCAACGACTTTCTGGGGTCACTGGACGTCACCGGGGCCGGCGGCGTCGATCTGCACCGGATGTGGGGCGAGCGGCCGGCCGCGTACCTGGGCATCACGATCCCGGGCTTTCCCAACTTCTTCTGCATGTACGGTCCCGGCACCAACCTGGCCAGCGGCGGCAGCCTGATCTTCCACTCGGAGTGCCAGATCCGCTACATCATGGGGTGTATCGACCTGCTGCTGGCATCCGGCGGGACGGCGATCGAGCCGCGCTCCGAGCGCTATGAAGACTGGTACGCCCGCACCCAGGCGGAGATGAAGACGATGGTGTGGTCACAGCCCAGTATCAGCCACAGCTTCTACAAGGACGCCCGCGGCGTCGTGCATTCGCTGAGTCCGTGGCGGCTCGTGGACTACTGGGCATGGACCCGGTCGGTGGACCCCGCTGACGTCGCAGTTCGGTGAGCAGATGGCGCTTGTGTCAAGGAGTTCGGCCGAATTCACCGGCAAGGTCCGGGACCTGACCGGCCCGGGGCTGACCGACCGGTTCGGCGCGATGTGCACCGACCTCGGCGCGTCGGTGCGGGCCGCCGACGGCCATCTGGTGTCGGTGTTCGGCGACACGTTCTCCGGCAATCGGGTCGGTTCCGGGGACTGGCGCTCACCGGTGATCCTGATCGGGACCGGTGACGCCACCCACCCGATCGTCTACTCCCGCGCCGGTGGCGCCGATGCCCGGTACGCCCGGCAACTCTGGCACTACCGGCACCGCAATACGCCAGGGTTGTTGCGCCGCAACATCAGTACCGTCATCCCGTCCGACCTGCTGCGGGTCGGCGACACCCTTTACCTGCACGCGATCGTCAACCAGGGCTTCGGCAACGTGGTGTGGACCGAGATCTGGCAGTCCGACGACAACGGACTGTCGTGGATCAACATGGGCAAGCAGGCGAGGTTCCCGGCGGGGCTGTACAGCGGCCACGCCCAGTGCTGGACATGGGACTACGACCCCGACGACGGCTGGGTGTATGTGGTTTCGACCGGCTTTCAGCGCAACAAGGGCTTGATCCTCCGCCGGGTGCGTCCCGAACACATCGGCGATCAGTCCGGCTACCTGGCCTGGGCCGACGGGGTCTGGGGCGAGGAGGCGACCTTGATCACACCGCCAGGGGAGACCTGGGGTGAGCTGTCGCTGCGCCGACTCGATTGCGGCACATGGATTCTCGGCGGGTTCCTGTCGTCCTCGTATGCGCTCGGCTACCGCACCATCGCCTCACCGGCCGGCGACCTCAGTGGCGTGCGCGTGCAGCGGCCTGTGCTGGGCTGCGGCTGGGACGACGAGGACCACGACGGGTGCCAGGTCGCCCAACTCTATGGCGGCTATGTGCTGCCCGGTAGCCGGCTTGATTTTCCTGGTGGGGTGGGACTGGTTGTCTCGCAGTGGAATACGGCGCGGGGTTGGCCGTACCGAGTCATGCAGTTCCGGGTGACGCTGGCCGACACGTCGCGCGGATCAGTCGACGACCTCGAAGGGTGAGTCGCCGTCCTTGCGGGTTCCGCGGACCTGTCCCCTATCGTGGCTGCCGCCACTCCACCCCTATCGTGGCTGCCGCCACATGGGCCACAGCGAGGGCCCGCCGCCCGGCATCACGATCTCACCGGTCACCTCGAAGCCGAACCGCGAGTAATAGGGGATGTTCTCGGGGTTGCTGGACTCCAGGTAGGCCGGGGCGCCCTCGGCGTCGCAGCGGTCCAGCCGCGATCGCATCAGCGCGTTCCCGTAACCGCCGCCGCGCACCGCGCCGTCACTGCCGATCACCGCCAGATACCAGTGCGGTTCCTCGGGATGCGCCGCCTTCATCTCCTCGCTGAGCGCGTGGGCCACGCCGAGCCGACCGCGAAAGGCCCTGACCACCGCGGGCAGCATGGCGATCTGTTCCCTCGGGTGTTGCGCCCAGTGCCCGGGCGGATCCCACAACGCCGCGGCGCCGATGCCGGAATCGGACAGTGCCACCTCGGCCCCGCCGCCGGCCAGGAAGTGATGGCGGGCGATGGCGCCGAAGAAGCCGGGCAGCGCGGCCTTGCGCTTACCGGGATCCGGCTGCAGCCAGCACATCACCGGGTCCTCGCGGAAGGCCCGGCCCAACACCTGGGCCATGGCCGGTACATCGGTTTTGCGCGCGGGGCGCAGATCGACGTGCATCGTGAGAAGGCTAGCGGTTGTGACGATGCCGCCGCGCAGCGGCGGAGGAGGAACACCGCCAACAGACCCCGCGGTTGTGACGATGCCGCCGCGCAGCGGCGGAGGAGGAACACCGCCAACAGACCCCGCGGTTGTGACGATGCCGCCGGGTCAACCCAGCAGGCTTGTGACGCCGAGGGTGAGGACGCACACCACCACGACGGCCGTCGTCACTCCGTAGACCACCATGCCCGCCCTTCCGATCACGAACTGTCCCATCAGGTCCCGGTCACGGCCGATCCCCACCATCGCCAGCAGCAGCGGGATCAGCAGGACCGCGTTGAGCACCTGGGTGCCGACCAGGATGGCCACCAGTGGCGCGTTCGGCGCCAGCACGAGGGCGGTGCCGATCAGCGTGATGATCCCGTAGGTCATGTAGAAGGTGCGGGCCTCGCGGTAGGGGTCGTCGATGGCGGCCTCGAACCCGGCGTACTCACACACCGAGTACGCGGTCGACAGCGGCAGGATCGAGGCGGCCAGGATCGACGCGCCGATGAGTCCGACGGCGAAGAGCCGGGACGCCGCCGACCCGGCCAGCGGTTGCAGGGCTACGGCGGCATCGGCCGCGTCGGTGATACTGCGGCCGTCGCGGTGCAGGGTGGCCGCGCAAGCCACCACGACGAAGAACCCGATCACGCCGGTGAGCACCGCGCCGGTGATGACGTCGATGCGCTCGAGTTTCAGATCTTCCACGCGCAATTTCTTGTCCACTGCGTAGGACTGCATGAACGACAGCCCCCAGGGCGCGAGCGTCGTCCCCAGCGTGGCGGTGACGATCGCGACCGCGTCGGCGGTCAGCGGCATGGTGGGCACCACGGTGCCGCGCAGCGCCGCGCCCCAGTCCGGATGCGCCATGAACCCCGACGCGATATAGGCCAGGAACACCGTGGACAACAGCAACAGGAGCCGTTCCACCCGGTGGAAACTTCCGCGGAGCACGAGCAGCGAGACGGTCACCGCCGCTACCGGGACGCTCAGGTATCGGCTGATGCCGAAAAGCTCGAAACCCGCGGCGATACCGGCGAATTCGGCACACGTCGTTCCGATATTGGCGACCACGAGTGCCGCCAGCACGGCGCCGCCGATCCCGACGCCGTAGCGCTGCCGCACCAAACCGATGAGGCCCTGCCCGGTGACCACCCCCATCCGGGCGGCAAGGCCGTGGAAGATCACCAACGCGATCGTGGAGAGCAGCAGAACCCACAGCAGCTGGTAGCCGTGGTCGGCGCCCAGCACCGAGTAGGTGGTGATGCCGGCCGGGTCGTCGTCGGAGAGTCCGGCGAGCAGCCCGGGGCCCAGCACGGCGAGCAGTGCGGTGAGCCGGGCGCGGGACCGCGTGGTGAGGAGCGTCACCGGCGTGGCCAGTTCAGGTGGCTGCGCGCCCACACCCGGGAACGCAGGAAGGGGCGACCGTGTAACTGCGACCGCCGACGAAGCCGCTGCGCGACCCCCGGGTGCATCACCCGGACCGCCGCGGCGGCCACCCGGGGATCGCGCGAAGCCAGGATTTCGTTGGCGGTGTCGACGTCCACGCGGCTGACCAGTGCGGCCAGACCGCGCGCGTCGAGCCGGTGCACCGCCGCCCGCGGTGTCGCGAGTTGGACCTGGTGACCACGCTCGGAGGTCAGATGCAGGTCTGACCAGGCCACCATGTCCTCGCCGACGGTCCGGCCGCCGAGCCGCAGCCGCCGCAGCACACCGGCGAACCCGACCTCCACGCCGACCGCTTCCAGCGCCCCGGATGGCATGTGGGCGAGAGCCACGTCGGCCACCCTGGCGAGCCGCTGGCCGGCGACGTCGACGATCTGGGTGTCCAGGACGTCGCGCTTGAGGAGGATCTCATCGTGTTCCAGTCGCAGCTGACGATCCGCGGCTGCGGTGGGGGCGGCGGCGGTGACCACCCGGCCGACGTGGAAATGCTCGACGGCGTCCCACGGCAGCAGTCCACGGCGCCCGTCGGGCAGCCGCACCACCAGCCGGTGAACCAGATGCGAGTTTCCGTCGCCGCCGAGCCGCACGGTCAGGTCGGCCAGCCGCCCCACCGCCCGACCGTCAGGTGTTGACACCTGCTGACCGATCAGGCGGCTGAGCAGCAACACGGCTCACAGCATGCCTCATTCGGCGTTGCCCGCAGCGATAACCCGATCTAATCGACAGGATGCGGGCACTGCGAATGGTCGGCTTCGGCCGCGAACCGGAACTGATGGAAATCCCCGAACCGGTTGCCGGACCGGGCGAGGTGGTCATCAAGGTCGGCGGCGCCGGGGCGTGCCACTCCGATCTCCACATCCTCTACGAACTCGACGCGTCGGGGGTGTGGCAGCTACCCATGACGCTGGGCCATGAGACGGCCGGCTGGGTGCACAGCCTGGGCCCGGGCGTCGAGGGACTCGGCGAGGGCGACCCAGTGGCGGTGTACGGCGCGTGGGGCTGCGGTCTGTGCCAGCGCTGCGCGGTGGGCATCGAGAACTATTGCGAGCGGCCATCTCTCGTCGGCGGCGGCGGCCTGGGCCTGGACGGCGGGATGGCCGACTATCTGCTGGTGCCTCATCAGCGGCATCTGGTCCCCCTGCCGGACGGCCTTGACCCGGCGGTGGCGGCGCCGTTGACCGATGCCGGGCTGACGCCGTACCACGCCATCCGGCGGTCCTGGCCCAAGCTGACCCCGGATGCGACGTGCGTGCTGATCGGCGTCGGCGGCTTGGGCCACGTCGGGGTGCAGATCGCCCGGGCCACCACCGCAGCACAGGTGATCGCGGTCGACGTCAAGCCCGAAGCACTCGAGTTGGCCCGCAAGGTCGGCGCCCATCACGCGGTGCTGTCGAACGACACCGCCGCCGAGGCCGTCCGCGAACTCACCGGCGGCCGGGGCGCGGACGTCATTATCGACTTCGTCGGCGCGACACCGACGATGAGCCTGGCCCGCGCGGTGGCGCGCACCATGGCCGACGTCACCATCGTCGGCATCGGCGGCGGGGAGATCCCCTTGGGCTTCTTCTCCCAGCCCTACGAGGTCAGCATCGCCACCACCTACTGGGGCAGCCGTCCGGAGCTGTCCGAACTGCTGTCCCTGGCCGCCGGCGGCCAGGTGTCGAGCGAGCGCACCGTCTACTCCCTCGACGACGCCGCCCGTGCCTACCGCGACCTGCATGATGGAGTGGTCACCGGACGTGCCGTGGTGGTGCCCTGAGACCGGAGGTCTGAATCGATCATGTGGGACTTCGAGACCGACCCCGAGTACCAGGCGAAGCTGGACTGGGTCGAGGGGTTCATGCGCGACGAACTCGAGCCACTGGACCTCGCACCGCTGGACCCGTACGACAAGAAGAACCCCGCGTTGATGCGGGTGCTGCGCCCACTGCAGCAAAAGGTGAAGGACCAGGGTCTGTGGGCGGCGCACCTGAGCCCGGAGTTGGGCGGCCAGGGGTTCGGGCAGGTCAAGCTGGCGTTGCTGAACGAGATCGTCGGCCGTTCCCGTTGGGCGCCTTCGGTTTTCGGTTCCCAGGCTCCTGACTCCGGCAACGCCGAGATCATCGCGATGTTCGGCACCGAGGAACAGAAGGCGCGTTATCTGCAACCGTTGCTGAGCGGGGAGATCTCCTCGTGCTACTCGATGACCGAACCGCAGGGCGGGTCGGATCCAGGACTGTTCACCACGACCGCGGTGCGCGACGGCGACGACTGGGTGATCAACGGCGAGAAGTGGTTCTCCTCCAACGCCCGCTACGCGTCGTTCTACATCGTCATGGCGGTCACCAATCCCGAAGCCCGCACCCACCAGAAGATGTCGCTGTTCATCGTTCCGGCCGAGACGCCGGGCATCGAGATCATCCGCAATGTCGGGGTCGGTGGGGAGTCCTCGGCGCACGCCTCGCACGGCTACGTCCGGTACAACGACGTCCGGGTGCCCGCCGACCACGTGCTGGGCGGTGAGGGGCAGGCGTTCGCGATCGCCCAGACCCGGCTCGGCGGCGGCCGGGTGCACCACGCGATGCGCACGATCGCTTTGGCGCGCAAGGCATTCGACATGATGTGCGAGCGGGCGGTGTCGCGGCAGACGCGGCTCGGCCCGCTGGGCGACTTCCAGCTCACCCAGGAGAAGATCGCCGACAGCTGGATCGAGATCGAGCAGTTCCGGCTGCTCGTGCTGCGCACCGCCTGGAAGATCGACAAGTACCACGACTACCAGAAGGTGCGCCGCGACATCGCCGCGGTGAAGGTGGCCATGCCGAAAGTGCTCCACGACGTGGTGATGCGGGCCATGCAGTTGCACGGCTCGCTCGGGGTGTCCGACGAGATGCCGTTCGTCAAGATGCTCGTGGCATCACAGTCCCTGGCGATCGCCGATGGGCCGACGGAGGTGCACAAGCTGACGGTGGCGCGGCGCACGCTGCGCGAGTACGAACCGGTCGACACCTTGTTCCCGTCCGCGCACCTACCGACCCGAAAGGAGGCGGCACAGGCCCGGCTGGCGGAATTGCTCGAACACGAGGTGGCCGAGCTCTAGGCGGGGGACACGTCACAGACCCGTCATGCCGTTGACCTTTCCATCTGCGGCACCAGGTCCCACCATGGTGGACACAGCCGGTTTCTGGCGACGGCTAACGATCCACCGCACCTCAGCCATCAGGACCCCACCATGTTGCAAAATCTCTCCGCCACACCCCTTTTCATCATCTTCGCCGGTACGGCCCTCATCGTGCTCATCGCACTCACCATGCGGGCCGTCGTCCGCCGGGAGAAGGCGATGATCAACGCGGCCATGGACGAGCCGCACGAGATCGCGGCCTACCGGCAGCGCTGGCGCAGCGCGGCCTAGACGCGGCCGGCGGCCACGCGCCTGACGGCCTGACCCTCGTGTACCAGCGTTGCCACCCTGTTGCCTTCCGGCCCGTACAGCCCGGCGACCATCACCCCGCGCCCGCGGTCTGCGGCCGGCGAATACGACTCGAGCACGTTCCAGCGGTCAGCAGAGATGTTGGCGTGGAACCAGATTGACGAGTCGGTGGTGGCGGCGTGATGACTGCGGTCGGTCATCGAGTGACCGTGCACCGCCAGCACCGGGTCCACGCCGTAGATGTCGGTGACGTACACCGCAATCGCGGCGTGCAGGCGCGGATCGTCGGGCAGCGGCGCGGTGACACGCCACCAGAGCCGGCGGACGAACTCCGTCCCGCTGCCGTCGTCGTGGATCCGGATGTCGATCTCGTCGAGCGGCAACGCCGGCGCCGGGCCGATCGGCCCGGTCTTCGGCAACTGCAACGGATCCGCGGCGGGCGCGTGATCGGAGTGCCGCGGACCGGTTGCCGGAACGGCGAACAGCGCGGTGGCGCTGACCATGAGCCGATCGCCCTGCCGGCCCAGAACCCGGCGGGAGGACGTGGTCCGTCCGTCATGAACGCGCGTGACCTGATAGTCCACCGGTTCCCCGGCGTCCCCGCCGCGCAGGAACTGGACGTGCAGGGCCGTGGGAACCCGCTCGGCGTCGACCGTGTGACACGCGGCGAGCATCGCCTGGGCGGCCAGGTGCCCGCCGTAGGCGCGTTTTCCCACCGGCCCGTTGCCCGCTCCGCGGAAGGTGTCGTCACCCACCGGCGCCAGCGTCAGCAGGCCGGTGAGCACACCGCTAGTCATGTCCCAGCCATTCGGCCGGTAGCGCGGCGTTGTCGGCGCCGAGGGCCGGCGCCGGGTCGCAGTGGGTGTGCGCACCGTCCACCGACATCGGTAGTCCGGGTGCCGGGTACGTCCCGATCCGGTCCTGATGCAGGGGCGCAAACAAAGGGTTGGCCGTCACCCGCGGGCTCCGGGCCACCTCGGCGAAGCTCTGATAGCGGTCCCACAGCACCGAGCTGGCCGACAGCGCGGCGCTGACCTCCTCGGCGGTGTGGGATCCGAACCATTCGGCGAACAGGTCGTTGAGCAGCTCGCGGTGCGCGTAGCGGCTGCCTTCGTCGGCGAAGTCGACGCCCAGCGAATCGGCCAGCGCGGCGACGGCTTGGGCGGTGCCGGTCAACTCGGCCAGGTCCCGGAAGTGCCGCGCGGTGAGCGCGACGACCATGAACGACTGGCCGTCGCTGCTGGTGAAGTCCCGGCCGTACTGGCCGTAGATCGCGTTGCCCAGCCGCGGGCGTTGGACCCCGTTGACCATCGGCTCGGTGAGGAAGCCGAGGTTGGCGGCGGTTGCCAGCGCGACGTCGTCCAACGGAAGGCGGATGCGGCTGCCCTGGCCGGTGGCGTCGCGGCGGCGCAGGGCGGCCAGGATCGCCAGTGCGGCGTAGAGACCGCAACTGACATCCCAGGACGGCATCACGTGGTTGACCGGTCCGGTGTGGTCGGCCGGACCGGTGACCAATGGGAACCCGGTGGCGGCGTTGACGGTGTAGTCGACTCCCGTCGTCCCGTCGGCGCGGCCGACCACCTCGAGGTGGATCAGATCGGAACGCAACGCCCTGAGGGTTTCGTACGAATGCCACTGCCGCCCCGCCACATTGGTGATCAGCACCCCGGCCGCCGCGATGAGCCGCTGCACCAGTTCCCGGCCGTCCGTAGAACGCATGTCGACCTCCATCGACCGCTTGCCCTTGTTCAGCCCGGCCCAGTAGATGCTCTCGCCGTCAGCGGTCAGCGGCCAGCGGTGGTAGTCGGCGGCTCCGCCGACCGGATCGATGCGGACGACCTCGGCGCCCAGCTGCGCCAACGTCATCCCGGCGAGCGGCACGGCGACGAAGCTGGAGATCTCGACGACCCTGATCCCGGACAGCGGCCGCACGTCTTCAGTCACCCGACGAGTATGAACCGGTGCTCTCAGCCGACATCGAGCCCGTGCGCGAGCGCGAATGCCAGCGCCTGGTCCACGTCGATGCGAGCGCCCCGGCAGGCGGCCGTCGTCCACCCCGTCGAGTCGATTCGTGCACCACGCAGGTCAGCCTCCTCCAGACGCAGGCCTTCGGTGCGGGTGCCGGTGAGATCGGCCCCGCGCAGGACGGCCCGGCGTAGGTCTGTACGCACCAGCGACGCCTCGCGGAACCGGCAGCCCGAGAGGTCGACACCCCGCAGGTCCGCGCCGGCCAGCACCGCGAGGCTGAAATCGACCTCCTCGCAGAGAAGCGGGCGCATCCGGCATTCGTCGAAAGTCGACCCCAGGAAAGAGCAATAGCGGAAGTTGCTGTGCCACAACGTGGTCCGCCGAAAGCAGCAGTTACGGAAGGCGGTGCCCGCGTGCACCGAGTAAGCCAGGTCTGCGCCGCTGAAGTCACAGTCGGTGAAGACCACCCGCTGGGTGGTTAACTCGGAAAAGTCCTGCTCGGTGAAGTCCGCGCCGACGTACTCGGTGTCAAGCCAGTGCAGCGGCGTCGTCACCCGGCCACCGCGAACGGCACGCCGAGGCACACCAGGAACAGCAGCAGCAGAATCCACCCGGCGCCCTGCCAGATCGGCCAGACACCTTCGGCCTTCCACACCTGGTAGGTGCGGACGAAGGCGCCGATGCCCCCGGCGAACAGGATGCCCGGCACGAGGATGCCGGCGATCAGGGAGCGCCACACCGCGGTCACGGTGAACGCGGCGGCGGCGAGCAGGATGACGACACCCACGTAGGTGGCGGCGCTCCGGAACGTTTCCGGATCCCGCCAGCGTTTCTCGACGTCGTTGTCGGACATGTTCATCTCACTTCCACCCTAGATCGCCCGCGGGCGGCGTCATAGGCCGCCGGGGCGGCGCCTAGATCGCTTGGCCGGCTGAATCCTGGTTCGGCTGAGTCCTGGTTTGATGGGGCCGGTGCGCCTCGTGCTGATCTCCGACACCCACCTCCCGCACCGCGGCCGCGATCTGCCCGACGAGGTCTGGACGGCGGTGGAGTCCGCGGACGTGGTGATTCACGCCGGAGACTGGGTGAGCACCGATCTGCTCGACGCGCTGTCCGCGCGGTCGGCGCGCCTGGTCGGCTGCTGGGGCAACAACGACGGTCCCGCGTTGCGGGAGCGGTTGCCCGAGCGGGCCGACGTGACGCTGGCCGGGGTGCGGTTCACCGTCGTGCACGAGACAGGCGTTTCCGCCGGCCGCGAGGCCCGGATGGCCGCGCGCTACCCGGACACCGATGTTTTGGTGTTCGGCCACAGTCACATTCCGTGGGACACCGAGGCGGCCAACGGGCTGCGGTTGATCAATCCCGGGTCGCCGACCGACCGGCGGCGCCAGCCCTTCTGCACCTATATGACCGCCGAGGTGGACGGCGGCGCGGTGGGCGTCACCCTGCATCGGCTATGACTGCAGGCGGCGGGTCAGCCCGCTGGCCCGCACCGCCCGACGTTCGATGGCGGCGCGAACCTGGTCGGCGGTTCCGATCAGCCGCACCTTGTCCCGTGCCCGGGTGACGGCGGTGTAGAGAAGCTCACGGGTCAGCAGCCGGGAGTCCACCGGCGGCATCAGCACGGTGACCTCTCCGGCCTGGCTGCCCTGGCTCTTGTGAATGGTCATGGCGTGCATGGTCTCGACGTCCGACAGCCGTCCCGGCGCCAGTTCGACCGGGCCGGCGGAGCTGTTCATGGCCGCCCGCAGACCACCGTCGCGCAGCACGGCCACCCCGGTGTCACCGTTGTAGAGGCTCAGTCCGTAGTCGTTGGCGGTGACCAGCACCGGGCGCCCGACGTACCACGCCGACCACAGCGGCATGTCGGTCTGCTCGGACAGCCAGCGCTCGATCTGACGGTTCCAGTACGTCACCCCGTAGCGGCCGTTGCGGTGCGCACACAGCATCCGGTGCTGCTCGAGGATCTCGCACGCGCCGACGGCGTTGCCCAGCACGGCGGCTTCCCGCAGCCGGAGGGCATGGGGCACGAGGACTTTCCGGAGGGTGTCGGCGGGGTCGTCGGTGACCACCCACTCGATGTGGTCGCCGCCGGCTGCGAGGACGTCGAGAGCGGTCGCGGCGTCGCCGTCGCGGATGGCCGCAGCGAGGGCACCGATCGAGGCGCCGAAGCGGTGCGAGGTGACCAGACTGGCGACCGGGCTGTCCCCGGCCGTCGCCAGCCCCTCGACGAGATCGGCCAGTACGGCGCCGGCTTCGACCGAGGCCAGCTGGTCCGGGTCGCCGACCAGCAGCAGGCGAGACTCGGGGCGGACCGCTTCGAGGAGGCGGGCCATCATCGACAGCGACACCATGGACGTCTCGTCGACGACGATCACGTCATGCGGCAACCGGTTGTCCCGGTTGTGCCGGAACCGCGACGAGGTATCCGGACGGCTGCCGAGCAGCCGGTGCAACGTGGTGGCGGTCAAGGGTGGCAGGCGGTTGCGGTCGGCGGCGTCGAGTTTGTCGACCTCGGACTGCACGGCTTCGAGCAGTCGTGCGGCGGCCTTGCCGGTGGGCGCGGCCAGCGCGATCCGCAGCCGCGTCTTGCCGCCCATGTCGGCCTGTTCGGCGAGCAGAGCCAGCAGACGCGCGACGGTGGTGGTCTTGCCGGTGCCGGGCCCGCCGGTCAGCACGGTCAATGCCCGGGACAGCGCCACCTCGGCGGCCGCCCGCTGCTCGGCGTAGCTGTCGGGGAACAGGCGGGCGACGTCCGGCGTCGGGTCCGAGCGCCGGCCGGCGGCCAGGGCGAGGACGTCCCTGGCGACCCGGCACTCCTCGATCCAATAGCGGTCGAGGTAGACCAGACCGTTCTCCACGTGCAGCACCGGCGGGTCACCAGCCAGGACGCTGGCCGAGACCGCAGCGGTCCACTCCTGGGGCGCGGGCCACGGCAGCTCCTCGGCACGGATCTGCTGCTGCAGGGCCGCGAGGTCGACGCACACCGATCCGCCGCGCACGGCCCGCACGACGAGTGCCACCGCCAGGGCGACCCGCGAGTCGGAGTCCTTGGCCAGCGCCGTCAGCCGCTGGGCGACCAGGACGTCGGCCGCCTCGATGACCCCCGCCGCGTTGAACTCCGCCAGCAGACCCTCGGCGCCGACGGCGTGGCGCCAATCGGCATCGTCGGACCGGGTGTTCGGCGTCGGTGTGTTCGCCGCCAGGGCGTTCGACGTCGGCGGCCTCGGCGTCATGCTGCCGCCCGTCGGCCGTCGAGCAGGTCGGAGACCGCGGTCACAAGCGCGGCCGGCGGCTGCCAGCCGAACACCCCGGCGGGATGGCCACCGACCACCGGTGTCTCGGGTCCGCACATCCCGCGCAGGAACAGGTAGAGCACACCGCCGAGGTGTTCGTCCGCCTGGTACCCGGGCTGGCGCCACCGCAGGAACCGATGCAGCACAACGCAGTACAGCAGCGCCTGCAACGGGTAGTCCGAGTGCAGCATCGCCTCTGCCATCCGGGCCGGCGTGTAGTCGGCGGAGGTCAGCGGCCGATCGTTCTCCCCGAGCCAGTTGGTCTTGTAGTCGACTACGACGTAACGATGCCCCGCCCCGGACGGGATGCGCAGCACCGCGTCGACCGAACCGCTGAGGTAGCCGCGCAGTGATTGCCGGCCCAGCGACTCGTCGGTGAGCCGGGCGGCGTATCCGGCCAGCAGGTCGTCGGCGTGGACGTGTGCGGCGAACAGCCGTCCGACCTCGGCGAGCTGAACATCGGCGACGGCGCCACCGAGATCGCCTCCCGCCAAGGGGAATTCGAAGTCCAGTTCGCACAGCCGGTCGGCCAGTCCGATCTGGCGCAGCGTCAGGTTGTCGGCCAGCGATCCCAGCGGGGTGTCGTGCATTGGGACCAGCGCAGCGGCCAGGTCGGCGGCCGGAACGTCGACCGGCCACCAGACCGAGTGCTTGTCGATCTGCGCCCGCAGCTCGGCTTCGAGGTCGGCCGCCAACGGGTCGGCCGTCTCGAGCACGGCGTGGACGAGGCTGCCGAATTTCGCCCCGGTGGGCAGTTCGGCCATCGGCGACGGGACGGCATCCGCGTCGTGCGCAGGCGTCACCAGCGCGATGTCGGCGACCTCGTCGTCGAGTTCGGCCACCTCCGGCTCGCTGGCCACACCGGCCCTCTCCTGCGCGGAGCGGACCAGACCCGAATACGATGTACGCCGCCACGTTGTGTCGATTGCCCGGTGAAAGTGCCTGGCGGACAGGCGTGTCGGCGAGCGCCTCGCAGGAAGCTCCGGCGCGTCGGCGATCAGCGAGGCCTCGACCACCGGGCCGCCGGCCGCCTCCCACTCTCGGAACCGTTGCATCGCTGCTTGGTCGGTGACGAGCTTGGGCACGCAGCGATTCGGGATGGCACTCTCCCCCGGCCGCCGGTCACGAAGCAGCCGGGACAGACCGCCGTTGTGCTCATCGCGCGACGGGGCCCACCAGGCGACCACCTGGGACTGGGCCCGCGTCAGCGCGACGTACATCAGCCGGGTTTCGTCGCCGGCGCTCTCGACGCGCCCCAGCATCTCGACCTCGCCGAAGTCGGGGGTGTCCGGGCCGCCGACGTGCAGGCAACGAGTCTCGTTGTCGTGGAACAGGATCAGTTCGCGATCCTGCACGTTGCGGTTGAACGCGAACGGCAGGTAGACGATCGGGAACTGCAGACCTTTGCTGCCCCACACCGTCATGATCTGCACGGCCTCGGCATCGCTGTCCAGGCGGCGGTAGCGTTCGACCGCTCCGCCGCGCTCCTCGCGGCGGTGGCGCAACCAGTCCCGCAGTGCCGGGAGGGTGAAGTGCTCGCGGTGGGCGACCTCCTGCAGCAGCTGCGTCATGTGGGCCATGTCGGTCATGTACCGCTCGCCGCCGCGCCAGGCCAGCACCCGTTCGCTCATACGTCTGAGCTTGGCCGCCTCGAAGACCGCGGCGACGCCGACCTCGCGGGCATGGTCGGCCCACTCGCGGATGGTTTCGGAGAGCGAGTCGGTCAGCGAATCCCCACCGAGCGCAAGGTCTTCGGCGGTCTTGCCGAAGAACATCGTCGTCGCGGCGGCGCGCACCACACCGGGGCGGTGCGGCTGGTCGAAGGCCTCCATCAGGGCCAGCCAGTCGGAGCACGCCTCGGAGTCGAAGATGTCGGAGTCGCCGGTGTAGACCGCCGGGATTCCGGCCTCGATCAGCGCGTCGTAGCAGGCGCGGCCGTCGATGTGTTTCTCGGTGATGACCGCGATATCGCGGGCCTGCAGCGGTTCGCCGTCGAAGGTGGCGCCGACGGTCAGCAGTGCGCGGATGTCGGCAGCGAGGTCGCGGGGGATGTGGTCTCGCAGGTCACCGATCAGGATCGGCTGGTTCCCGCTGCGCCCGAAGGTCTCTCGCGACACCACCCGCAGCCGGAACGGGTCGCCGTGCGGCGCCCCGGCGAGCCGGCTGCCGTGGTGTTGCGGTTCGACGTCGTGGACCACGATGCGCGGGTCACCCAGTTCCGCTCCGCCCAGCACCGTCTGCAACCGGGTGACCAGTGCGGCGTCGGTGCGCCAGTTCCTGCCCAGGGTCTGCTTCTCTCCCGCGCTGTCGGCAGCCTTGAGGTAGGTGACGATGTCGCCTCCGCGGAACGCGTAGATCGCCTGTTTGGGGTCGCCGATGAGCACCAGCGTCGACTCGCCGTTGAAGGCGCAGTCGATGACCCGCCACTGCACCGGGTCGGTGTCCTGGAACTCGTCGACCATGACAATGGGCCAGCGCCGGCTCATCCGCAGCCGGGCCGGGGCATCGGGGGCGGCCAGCGCCGATGCCAGCCGGCTGAGCAGGTCGTCGTAGCCGAGGATTCCGCGGCGGCGCTTGCGGATCTCCATCTCGGCCGCAACGGCTTTGGCGAAGTCGACACACAGCGCCGCGCGGGTCCCCGGTTCGGGATGGCGGGGGCGCAGCTCGGTCGAGGGGTTGCTCACCACTTCCCGCGCCAGGCGCAGGGCCTGCTCGTAGCTCAGCCCCGGCTGGTCGCGCTCGCGGCCGAACGTCGACAGGTAGAGGTCGTCGACCACCTCGGTGACGAGCTCGTCGAGGCTCTCGACCAGTTCGACCGATGCGTCGGAGTCGCCGGCCACCCCCAGCGACGTCAGGACGACGTGGCAGAACTGGTGGATGGTCGCGATGGTGGCGGAGTCGAAACCGGCCAGCGCGTCGGTCAGCCGGGTGCGACGGACCTCGAGCTCCTCGGCCGTTCCGGTCAGCAGGTGGGCGATCACCTCGTTCTGGGCGGCCAGGTCGGGGTTGGTGAAAGCCGCTGCGGCATCAGCGATCTGGCGGCGCACCCGGTCCCGCAACTCCTGGGTGGCAGCCCGGCTGAACGTGATCAGCAGCATCTCGTCCAGCCGCGCGGCACCTTCGGCGATGTAGCGGGTCACCAGTCCGGCCAGGGCGAACGTCTTACCGGTGCCGGCGCTGGCTTCCAGCACGGTGGTGGTCTTCGGTTCGGGCAGTTGCCCGAGCAGGGTGAAACGTGCGGGAGTGGCAGCCATCAGCGGGCTCCCTGCTCGGCCCGCAGCATCGGAAGCCAGAGCCGCGCGGCGTAGGCGCCCAGCCGGTTGTCCTCACCGGCGGTCTCCTCGTCCTGACGGAGGGGCTCCATCAGCGCGGTGAGCGGAGCGCCCGGGCCCCAGACCCGCTCATGCGGCGGATGGGCGTCGTCGCCCGGGAAGTTGTTGGACCGCCAGCGGCCCCCGGCCGCGTACCGGGCATCACCGCCGCCGAACCGCGCCTCAGCGTAGGCGTAGGAGGTTTTGAGCGGCAACGGGATCGGCTCCTGCCGCCCGAGGTCGTACATCGCCACCAGATCGCGCAACAGCTCCGTGGCCGGGACGTCGGGGCGGCCGAGGCCGCGGGATCGGGGCTGTTTGCTGCGCTTCGCGCGTCCGATGCACACCGCTGTCCAATCCTCCTGCGGCGCACGGGCATACAGGGCGAGCAGGGCGATCCACCCCGGGAGAAGATGGCGGCCGTCGAGTTTCGAGTAGGTCGCGGACACCAGGCGGTTACCGAAGATCGGGGACACCGTGCCGGCCAGGCGACGGCCGCGGCCCAGGTCGATGTCGACATCGACCGCGCGCGCCGGGCCGGTCCGCAGCGGCAAGGCCTCGGCCGCCAGTAGCCGCGACTGTTCCAGGATCTCCTTGGCCTTGCGCCAGCCGAGCTGCCCCGGCGGCAGCGTGCCGCGGCACCACTCCGCCCGCAACGCCCGATCGGGGTGCATCCCGCCCAGGATGTCGGAGAGGATGCGTTCCCCGACGGTCCACTCCTGCAGCGCGTCGATCTCCACCGGGATCGCGTCCTCGAGCCCGTCGACGTCGGCGGGGAAGGTGTACTCCAGCGCGCGGAAGAAGCCCTTCACCGGATCCTTGAAGAAGGCGACGAGATCGGCCAGCGCGACGTCGGCGGACGGGTCGGCCAGCGGCAGCACGCCGTTGACGAACGGGGGGCGGTCCTCGCGCCGCCCGCCGGCCGCCGACTGTGCCGCATCGAGCACCGTCGGGTCGAAGCTGAACGGCTGACCCGGGATCAGCTCGCCCGGCGTCACGTTGCGGGCGTCGAAGGGCTGCAACGGATGCCGGACCACGACCCGGCCTCGCACCGGCGCCGGGGTGGTGGCGTCCAGAGCGTCGAGGAGCTCGGCCAGCGGCACCGCGGGCGGCCGCTCCTGGCCGGTGTACTCGTTGGCGCCCGTGTAGGTGATCACCAGCGTCTCGGTGGCCGCGCCGATGGCGTCGAGCAGGAGTTGACGATCCTCGGAGCGGACGTCACGCTCGCCGGTCCTCGGCTCGCGGGCCAGGACATCGTCACCGTCGACCACGCCGATGCGGGGAAAGACGTTGTCGTCCAAGCCGACCAGGCACACCACCCGGTGCGGCACCGATCGCATCGGCACCATGGTGCACACGGTCAGCGTCCCGGTGCGGAAGTTCGCGCGGGTGGGCCGCCCGGCCAGCTGTCGGTGCAGCATCTCCTGGATGTCGGGCAGCCGCAGCGCGGTACCGTCCCGTTCCCCGGCCCGGGCCAGGATGTCGTTGAACTCGCGCTCCAGCTGGCTGGTCTGCCAGGCGTCCTCGTCGTCGACCCGGGTGAGCAGCCGGATGCCGTCGGTCAGCGCGGTGAGCCACTCCCGCAGCGACCGGTTGCCGCTGAGACCTTCGACCACGCTCTGCAGCCGTCCGCAGAACTCGGCCAGCCGGCCGGCGAGATCGACACTGTTGCTGCCCACGTCGTCGAGCGGCAGCGTGTTCTCCAGCCAGTTGGACGAGTCGTCCGACAGCGCCACTCCGGCCAGGATGCGGTCGAGGCCGAATCTCCAGGTGTTGTGGATGAAGTCGACGCCGTAGGGGCGGCGGTGCGCCTGGTCGAACCCCCAGCGGATGTTGGCCTCGCGCACCCAGTCGGCGATGTCCTCCAGGTCGTCGTCGGTGAAGCCGAACCGCGCACGCACCGGGTCGGCATGGGCCAGGTTGAGCACCTCGGTGGCGGTGGCCCGTCCGCCGGCGAGGCTGAGCAGCTGAGCCGTCACCCCGAGCAGGGGGTTGGTCTGGATCAGCGAGCGGTCCGCCAGCCGAACGCGGAGCTTGTGCGCCGGATGGGCCCCGGGAACAACCTCACCCAGACCGAAGCCGGCGACGATCAGCGGCGCATAGGTCTCGATGTCCGGACACATCACCAGAATGTCGCGGGGCTCGAGCGTGTCGTCGTCGGCGAGCAGGCCGAGCAGCACCTCCCGGAGCACCTCGACCTGGCGGGCCACCCCGTGACAGCTGTGCACCTGGACCGAGCGGTCACCGGATGACGGCGAACGGCCCTGCGGGCGAACAGCATTGGCGGCGATGTCGGACTGCAGCCAGCCCAGCAGGGTGTCCGGCCGGTCCTCCCCCCGGAGGAACTCGTCGGAGGCGTCCGGTGTCCCGGCGGCCGGCAGGCTGCGCTGCAGCTCACGCAGATCCCGTCCGAGAGTGGCCAGCAGGGGGTGCCGCACGCTGCGATGGCTGTGATCGTCGGTGCGGAGCACCACCCCGCGGGCGCCGTCGAGCGCCGACCAGAGCTCGTCGCTGGGGTGCGGCAGCCACAGGTGCAGGTCGTGGTGGACGGACAATGCGTCGAGCAGTTCGATGTCGGTCAGTGACAGCCGGGTGTAGCCGAACAGCGAGATCCGCCGTGGCAGCTGGCCGGCACCCGAAGCCCGCAGTTGCACAACGGTTTTCGCGTGGCGGATGTGGGGTGGATCGATGCCCATCGAGTCAACCAGCCGGAGCCACAGCTGCGGCTGCCAGGCCAGGTCCCTGTCGAGGCCGGCCGTGTCGCCGTGGAGCCAGGAGGCCAGCAACTCCGGGCGCTGACGGGCATAGGAGGCGAAGAGCCCGGCGAGGCGGCGGCCGACGGCATAGCGGCGGCCCTGCCGCAGTTCCCGCTCTGGGCTGGCGCTGAAGTGGCCGAGGTGGTCGGCCAGGGTGTGGCACCACGGCTGGTCCAGGCTCGCGTCGATGACCTCCAACAGCGGCCAGGTGATCGCGTCCGGCGACCACGGGTCATCCTCGCGGATGCCGGCGATCTCGGCGATCAGCGATCCGGGCGACCGGAACGCCACCCCGGCGCACACCCCGTCGGAGCCCTCGCCGCGGCCCAGCACATGGGAGAGGCGCTGGGACAGCCAGCGCTCCACCCCGCGGGCGGGTACCACGACGAGATCCTCGGCGAACGGGTCGGCGGGTGGCGTGGCCAGCAGTTCCCCCAGCCCGTCCGCGAGGATGTCGGTTCGCTCCGCGCGGTGAATATGGAAGGCCATCGTGGCACCACCGTAGACCGGGGCTCCGACATCAGCTGTCGGCAGTCAGAACGGTCGGCTGGCCCGTTGCTGGTATGGCGCGTCTCACGTTGCCGCAGGCGGCCGTCGACTACATCGAATTGGGTCCGCCGGACACGGCCCTGCCGCCGGTGCTCTTCGTCCACGGCGCTCTCGTCGACGCCCGGCTGTGGTCCGGTGTCGCAACCAGTCTCGCGGAACAGGGTTTCCGCTGCATTCAGCCGACCTGGCCGCTCGGTTCGCACACGACACCGGTCGTCGACCGCACGGTGCTCTCCCCGCAGGGAGTCGCCGAATTGATCCACGATTTCATCCTCGCCCGCGGTCTGGATGACGTGACCCTGGTCGGCAGCGACACCGGCGGCGGTGTCTGCCAGTTTCTCGTGGACGCCCATCCGGAGCGCGTCGGCAGACTGGTGCTCACCAACTGCGACGCCTTCGACACCTTTCCGCCGTTTCCGTTCAACGCGGTCTTCGCACTGATGCGTTCGGCGGCGTCGACCCGAGCCCTCGGAAACCTGATGCGCCTGAAGGCACTTCGGCACTCACCGTTGGCGTACGGCCTGTTGATGAACAAACCCGATCCGGAGCTCACGGCGTCGTGGATCCGGCCGGCGATGACCGACTCCCGGATCGCCGGCGATTTCGCCGAACTGGCGCGCAATATCGGACACACCGACCTGATGGCGACCGCGCCTCGTCTGCACCGCTTCAGCAAGCCGGTATCGGTGGTGTGGGGGCAGCGTGATCGCTGCTTCACACCCGAACTGGGCCGGCGACTGGCCGCGCTGTTCCCGAACGTCTCGCTGACCGAAGTCCCCGGCTCCCGGACATTCGTCTCGCTGGACGACCCCGCCGCGGTCATCACGGCGATCAGCGAGATCACACCCGACTGACCCCGTCGGGCACAATTCACCGGTCCGGGATCCGGCGCGCACGCATACTGTCGTTCGTGATGGAAGCCCACACCAGCGTGAGAGTGCCCGAACCGCCCTCAGCCGAGGAAGTCGGGCGCGCACTTCGCCTGATGGAACCGATCCGCAAGCTGATCAACCCCAAGGTGTATGGCATCGAACACGTGCCGAAGCGGCGTGCATTGCTGGTGGGTAACCACACGGTCATGGGCATGCTCGACTCGCCGTTGATGTGCGCGGAGCTGTGGGAACACGGAATCATTGTTCGCTCGCTCGGTGATCACGCCCACTTCAAGATTCCGGTGTGGCGCGAAGTCCTGACCGCCTGCGGGGTGGTCGACGGGACACGGGCGATCACCTCGGAACTGATGCGCCGCGGTGAGGTGATCCTGGTGTACCCCGGCGGTGGTCGTGAGGTGGCCAAACGGAAGGGCGAAAGCTACAAGCTCATCTGGAAGGAGCGAATGGGCTTCGCCCGCTTGGCAATTGAACACGGCTACACGATCGTGCCGTTCGCCGCGGTCGGAGCGGAGGAGGCGGTGGACATCGTGCTCGACGGGGACAACCCGTTGATGGCGCCCACCCGATTGTTTGTGGAGAAGGTCCTGGGCAGCAAGGACATCATGCCGATCACGCGCGGCATCGGACTCACGCCCATTCCCCGCCCGGAACGCCAGTACTACTGGTTCGGAAAGCCGATATCGACAAAGAGCCTGCACGGGCAACACCACGACGACGCGGTCGTTCGAAAGGTGAGGGAACAGACCAAGAAAGCCATAGAAGAAGGGATGGGGTTCCTTCTCGTTGAGCGGGAGAACGATCCCAACCGCTCGGTGGTGAAGCGACTGTTGGGACCCGAGCGCCGCTGAGACCCCACGCGCCCCGCGGTCAGGACTCCCAGATCCCCGCGATCGGCGATGTGGACGCCGCCTGACCGGTCTTGGGCAGGCCGTAGATCTCCTGGATGGTCGAGAGCACCGAGTAATGGTTGATCGCAGCGTCATAGGTGCCCGGACGGACTGCGGCGCCGTAGAAGATCGTGGCGATGTGGTTGTCCGCGCGATCGTCGTCCTCGTCCCAGGTGACGATCAGCAGGCTGTTGTTCGCCTTGGCCCACTGCGCGTAACCGCCGATCCGGGAGGCCAGCCAGGTGTCCGCACCGGCGATGGTGCCGTCGTGCATGTCGTCCTCGAGGTCGGGGACCACGAAGGAGACAGTGGGCAGCGACCCGTCTCCGGTGAAGGCGCCCATGGGTTTTGACGCGCTCGCCGGGACATTGGTGAAGTTGACCCACGGAGCGTGCTTGCGGGCGTACCCGCCGGCGGTGCAGACCGGTGACCCCTCGGCCGGCAGGCCTTCGGAGAACCCGCCGAAGCTGTGGCCGGCCGCCAGCAGACCCGAGGCGAGGTTGGGCGCATCACCGAGGTTCAGCGGGCACTTGTCGGAGTTCACGCCGAAGGTGTCGCCGGCGAACAGCGCCAGGTAGTTGGGCTGACTGGGATGGGCGACCGCGTAGGACTGCGTCATCAGCGCCCCGCCAGCGGCCAACGAGTTGATGAACGGCGCCGCCTTGTTGCCGAGGACCGAGGAGGCGGCGTGGTTCTCCTCGACGACGACGACCACGTGGGAGTAGCCCGGGACCTGGGGTGCGGCCCCGGCCGGACTGCAGCCGGAGACGGCCAGAGTCGCGGCCGCCAGGGCCGCGATCGCACGCCTTCCGGTCCTCACACCGCGAGCGTAGCCAATCAGCTCAGGGCCGCCACCTGGATCGTTGTGGTGCCCACCGGGCCCCGGCGATACGTCGGAATCAGAACCCGGGTGCCGCCGGCGGCGACCAGTGGGAAGCCTCCCCACTCGCCCGCGACGGAGATGCTGCTGCCCTTTCTCCCCGTGGCGCTGTCGAACGATGTCAGCTGGGTGTTCATCCCGTTGTTCCTGGTCAACAGCGCGCGATCACCGGCGCCCTGCAGCACCATCGACGGCCTCCCGGGCAAGGTCACCGTGTTCCCCACCTGGTTACCGGTGACGGTGTCGATCAGCGCCACCCGGGTGGTGTACAGGACCGACCGAAGGCTGAGCTGTTTGGAGTCCGCGGCGACGACGAGTGCGTATCTGCCGTCGGCGCTCCGCGCGAACACCGCCCCTGACGCGCCCGCCAGGGCGGCGGGGCTCCCGATCCGAGCTCCCGTTGAGGTGTCGACGACCGTCACCCGCAAAGTACCCCCGACCCCCGTCGCTCCAGAGCCCGCGGTGACGATGACACCCCGGGTTCCGCCGGTCCCCAGGACATCGAAGTCATCGGTCCGCCCCTCAAGCGCGAAGGGAAGGGCCGCGTGGGCACCGGTGGTCATGTTCACGATCACCGCGCCCCCATTCCCAGGGGTGATCAGAGCCTGGTTGCCGTCGGCGCTGACCAACGGTTTCTGCAATCCCGCGCCCGGGAGGCTGATGGTGGAGCCGACGCCGGTGGCGGTGTCGACGAACGCCAGCTCATCCCCCATCGTGATCAGGGCCGTGCCACCGGATGGGCCGACGGTCACTGTGTGGGCATCATCGCTGAAGGTCAGCGTGGTGCCGATCTGTTGGCCGGTGGCGGTGTCGACCACCGCGACTTCGGATTGCCTCCCGCCCGGCTTGATCGCCGTCAGGATTGCGCGACTCCCGTCCGCGCTCACGACCAGGGGAGTCCATTCCGCCGAACCGTTCAGCGTCACTGCGCCGATCTGGGCTCCGGTCTCGGTATCGATCACGGCCAGCCTGGTGATGGGTTCGTCTGCCGGCCCGAAGTCGTTGGTGGTGATCAGGACGTGGTTGCCGCCCGCGGGCGACTGTTGTCCGGCGGATGCACCGACCGTGAGCGCGGCGCCGTTCGGGCGACCGTCAATGGCGACGGAACTCCCGATCTGTCCCCCGGTGGCGCTGTCGATCACACTGACCCGAGTCGTGAATCCGGTGGTCCAATCGCCGTCGAGAGTGCTGAACACGGCGTGATGTTCGTCGGCGCCCGACACGAGCCCGTAGTCGCCGGGAAGTGTGATGGTGCCGCCGACCTGACTACCGGTCGCGGTGTCGATCACCGCGACCCGGGTGCCCCCGGTGACCGAGTCGTCGGAGTGCGTGATCACGAACGCCCGGGTGGTGTCGGCGTTCAACACCGTCGGCGCGGCGGTCTGTCCCTTGAGGGTGAACGTGGTGCCTACTTGGCCTCCGGTGGCGGTATCGACAACCATGACGGCGGCGCCGTCGTACAGGGGGCGCCCGGTGATCACCGCGCGACTTCCGTCGGCGGTCAACACCGGCGGCCCCACGGGAATGGCGCCAAGGGACAACGTTGTTCCCACCTGTCGTCCCGCGATGAGGTCGACCACCGCTGTCTCGGTGCGGAAGCCATTCTCCGTACCGGAGTTGGTCGCATCAGTGACGATCACCGCGCGGGTTCCGTCGGGGGTCAGCGCCTGACCGATTTCCCAACCGTCAAGGCTGAAGCTGCGGCCGACGAGGCGGACGCTGTTGCTTCCGGCTTTGGCGTTGCTCGTTGCCAACCAGAGGGATTCGGCAATCTGCGACGCCGGGGCTGCGGGCGCCGGAACCGTTGGAATCGACCATCGGCCTCCGATCGACGCCGCCGGCCAGACCGGAACCGCGGGGGCGCGAGCCGGGCCCGGGCTCTGCTGCGCGACGGGCACCGACGCAACGGTCGATGCAACCGGCGCGTTCGGTTCGATAGGGCTGCGGGAGGGCAACCGCAGAGCCGTTGGGCCTGGGCCGTTACGCGGTGAGCTTCCCGTCACAGAGCGGTGCAAACGCGGCGGATCCGCGTGCGATGAGCTCCTCGTCGTGGACCGCTCGGGTCCTCCCGGCTGCGGCGTGTCATCGGCCCACGCGACTGCCTGGCCGAATGACAACGCTGCACCAACCCCCAGCACCCCGGCGAGACCGCCGACAAACCGACTGGCGTTCATGATCCGACCCCTGACCTGATTTCGCGCTGTGGTTCCCCAACGATGGAAATCCTGTGTCCTGATCGGCGGTTCTTGTTCAGTAGTGAGCTACTGCAATCTCGTAGCGCGGCGCGCCGGCTCGCACCAAGGCGCACGGGTCCTACGTCACTGCTCCTTGCTGGGATACAACATCGCCTGACTGACTCCGCCGCCGTTGACCGGCGGGCCGAGCAGAACGGTCGCAGTGTTGGCCGTGGGGTCGTAGCTCACCAGCGAGTTGGTCGGGCCGCAGCCGACCTGGCCGCGGACCAGCAAGCGGTCATCAGCCGTCCCGGCGACGATGACATCGTCGGACATCCCGGGGATCTTCACCCGGGTCGTGTGTCCGTCGGGGGTCAGCTTGGACAGGAATGCGGTGCCGCACGCTCCCGACGACTGCAGAAAGGTGCCGCCCGGCAGCTTCCAGGCGTCCACGTCGCCGAGGTCGCCGCCGAATCCGGGATCGTCGCCCTGCCCGGAGTTCTCCGCGGTGATCATCGTGGGTGTGGAACCCTCCAGCGGCACCTCCCACAGTTGGTTGGCTGAGCTGTTGGGGGCGGTGCAGTGCACGAGCACCGACCCCGGGGTCCACCATTTGACCGGGCCGCACATCGCGTTGACCATCGGTGCCGGGAGGGTGCGGATCACCGTGCCGTCATTGCCCATCACGACGAGGCCCTTGTCGGCTCCCAGCATCAGTTGTGTGCCATCAGGCGACTCGGCCCACCGGCCGCTGAACTGGCCGGCGCCACCCAGGTCGTCGGTGGGGTAGGTGAACTGCGGATCACCCTTGAGGTCAACCCTTTTCAGGGCTCCGGGCTTGTCGCCGTAGGCGAGAGTCGACACCAGCAGCGCCTTCCCACTGGGCCGGCTGTATCTCGCGTAACCCGTCACGGAGACAGTCATTTTCTCGCCGGTGTGCAGGTCGACGGACACCGCGGATGTGGGCGCGACGAATTTGGGCGCGAACAGGGCGTGCGAACCATCTCCGGACCAGTCGACCAAACCGAGATTGCTACCCGGCGTGAAGGTCGTGATGGAGAAGCGGTTTCCCGCGGGATCGACCAAATAGACCGTGGTGGGGGAGTTCTCGTCCGTCGGAGCGTCCGGCGCCTGCGTTTCCCCGGGCCGGTGCGGGGTGACCGGGCTCCATTCGGCCAGGATCCATCCGGGCCCCACCTTCGACCATGGGACGGCGGAGAGCGCCGCCTCGGCCCCGGTCGCGGCCGCCGGGGTCGCCGAAGCCGGCGTTGCCGGTGTGGGCGTCGCGGGGTCGCTCGACTTCGCGGTCACACTCGAAGTCTGTTGTGCTACCGGCGCTTTGGCAGCGGATGCACATCCCGCCGCCACCAACCCGATCGTCGCCACGGCCCCGGCGAATGCCATCGAATTCCGCATCACGAACTTCTTCCGGTCTTGCCCGGTCACGCGGTCGTCACCGGATGAACCTGCAGTCGGCAGGCGTCGATGGCAACGGGCACCGTCACCGTGTCGGTGGTGTCGGGCGCGGTGACGAGTAGATCGGTGTACGTCGGGCACGGGTTGCCCTCGGAATCCACCGCCAATCCCTCGACGAGTGCCCGGGCCGACTGATCCGGCGACAGGGTGACGGTGGGCGGGACGTCCTCACCGCCGGGCAAACCGCCGAGGTAGCCGCGCGGCGAGCGGTCGGCGTGAATGAGCGGGCCCCCGGCGCCCGAATCGACACCGGGATAGCCCGTCAGCGTGCAGGCGCCGACCCCGGGCGTCAGGGTGAACAGCAACGGCACACCGCGGTGTCCTGCGCCTGCCAACATCGGCAGCGCGTGGACCACCAGTTGCCCGGATGCGCACGGCTGCGGGTCATCGGCGGTTGCAGGTGAAGGCAATGCGACGGTCGCCGCGATGACCGCCGTGGCGAGCAGAGCACATCTGGTTGCCGTCATCCGGAGCCGCCCCCCGATCCCAAGTTTGTCCTCAGGCTAATCCCGGAGGCGGAAAGAGACCAGTGGCCGAAAGGCGGCGGGTCACCCGACGAGTCGGGCAATCGAACGCATCGGAATGTGCAGCCACCCCGGTCGGTGGCGTGCCTCATAACCCGCCTCGTACACCGCCTTGTCGAGTTCGTAGGCCGCAAGCACGTCGGCATGCTGCCGAGGGTCGGTACCGGATGCGGCGGCATAGCCGTCGCAGAACGCCGCCCCGTTGCGCTCCACCCACTCCCGGGCCCGGGCCTCCAGTTGACGATCGGCGTGGTCGTCGAGGGGGTGGTAGGCAGCGTAGGCGAAGGACCGCAACATGCCGGCCACGTCGCGCAACGTCGAATCCGGCTGCCGCCGTTGCGAAAGCGGCTGACCCGGCTCCCCTTCGAAGTCGATCAGCAGCCAGGCCTCCGGGGTGCGCAGCACCTGACCCAGGTGCAGGTCGCCATGCACCCGTTGCACCGTCACCATCTCGCCGGCCAACTTGGTGTAGCGCTCCTCGATCGCGGGCCGATACTCGGCGATCTCCGGGACGCCGGCCGCCACCGCGGCCAGCCGTTCCAGCATGGTCTCGATCGGCAGCGCGGCGCTCGACATGCCCAGCGCGCGGGCCAGATCGGCGTGGACCGAGGCCACCGCCTCGCCGAGGCGGAAGGACTCGGCGGCGAAGTCCCCGCCCACCTCATAGGCGTAGAGGTCACCCTCGGCGTAGAGGTCCCGTGTGCTCGCCGTCGCCATGTCCCAGCCCACCGCGGAATTCGCCGCATAGGCGGTGACCATGCCCAGCGGACACGGCTCGTCACGCTCACTCATCTGGAAGGAGCCGAGAAGCCTTGCCACGTGTGGGTTTTCGGCACGCGCAAGGACTCTGTTCAATTCGATGTCGGGATTGATGCCGCAGCTGACCCGGCGGAACAGCTTGAGGATCGCGCTCTCCTCGAACACCACGCTGGTGTTGCTCTGCTCACCCTCGGTCACGCGCGCCATGGCATCGACGGGCAGTACGGCGCCGGGCTCCCGGCTGAAGCGAACGTCGGCGATCTCCGCGGACGAGTCGATCAGCGAGAGCAGCAGTCGTGCCGAATCCACCTCGTAGAGAGCGTCGTACGCGGTGTGCTCGTCGACCGATCCGATGGTGGCGAGCTTTCCGTACTCCGACAGTGGGGCCGAATCCCACTGCACCACAACTTGATAGCGCTCAGCGGAGCCGTCGGTGTAGCGGACGTCGACGAGCGCCAGATCGGTGCCCTCGCGGAGGCTGGCGACACGCTGCGGCTCGGCCGCCGCCACGCTGCGGCCGCGCCCGGCGTACCACCGCTGGTCGGCAAGCCACTCGGTCCACGGCAAGGCGTCCAGGGCACTCGTGGATTCACTCATGGGTTCTCCTCGCGGTGCAGCTTGAACCAGTAGAACCCGTGACCCGGCAGGGTGAGCAGATAGGGCAGCTGTCCGATCCTGGGAAACGGGACATGGCCGGTTAGTTCGACCGGGGTCCACGACGTCCAGTGCTGCAGTTGAAGTTCGATGGGCTGGGGGAACCGGGAGAGGTTGTTGACGCACAACATCACCTCGCCACCGCCCTCGCGCAGATACGCCAGCACCGACGGGTTCGAGCCGCCCAGCTCGCGGAAGGTCCCGGTGGCGAACGCCTCATGCCGGCGGCGGACGGCAAGCATGGTTCGCGTCCAGTTCAGCAGGGAGTTCGACGAGTCCCGTTGCGCTTCGACATTCACCGACGGGAAGCCGTACACGGGGTCGAGGTTGGGCGGAAGGTAGAGCCGTCCGGGGTTGGCGCTGGAGAACCCGGCGTTGCGGTCCGGCGTCCACTGCATTGGGGTGCGCACCCCATCACGGTCGCCGAGCCAGATGATGTCGCCCATGCCGATCTCGTCGCCGTAGTAGATGACGGGAGATCCCGGCAGCGACAGCAGCATTGCGGTGAACAGTTCGATCTGGTTGCGGTCGTTCTCCAACAGCGGGGCCAGCCGGCGGCGGATGCCGACGTTGGCCCTCATCCGCGGGTCCTTGGCGTACTCGGCGTACATGTAGTCACGCTCTTCGTCGGTGACCATCTCGAGCGTGAGCTCGTCGTGGTTACGCAGGAAGATGCCCCACTGTGCCAGCTCGGGGATCGCCGGGGTGTGCGCCAGGATCTCCGAGATCGGGAACCGCGACTCACGGCGGACCGCCATGAAAATCCTTGGCATTAAAGGGAAGTGGAACGCCATGTGACACTCGTCGCCCCCAGTGGCGGGGTCACCGAAGTACTCGACCACGTCGGCGGGCCACTGGTTGGCCTCAGCCAGCAGGACCCGGCCGGGGTATTCGTCGTCGACCACCTTGCGGCACCTCTTGAGGAAGGCGTGCGTCTCGGGCAGGTTCTCGCAGTTGGTGCCCTCGCGCTCGAAGAGATACGGCACCGCGTCGAGCCGGAAGCCGTCGATGCCGAGGTCGAGCCAGAACCGCAGCACGTCGATCATGGCGTCCTGCACCGCCGGGTTGTCGTAGTTGAGGTCGGGCTGGTGGGAGAAGAACCGGTGCCAATAAAACTGCTTGCGTACTGGGTCGAATGTCCAGTTGGACTCCTCGGTGTCGACGAAGATGATGCGGGCGTCGCGGTATCGGTCGCTGGTGTCGCTCCATACGTAGAAGTCCCCGTAGGGTCCGTCGGGGTTACGCCGCGACTCCACGAACCAGGGGTGGGTGTCGGAGGTGTGGTTCATCACCAGGTCGGTGATGATCCGGATGCCGCGGCGGTGCGCCTCGTCGAGCAGGGCGACGAAGTCGTCCACCGTGCCGAACTCCGGGAGCATCCGATAGAAGTCACGGATGTCATAGCCGCCGTCACGCAGCGGCGAGTCGTAGAACGGCGGCAGCCAGAGGCAGTCCACCCCCAGCCACTGCAGATAGTCGAGCCGGTCGATCAGGCCGCGCATATCGCCGATGCCGTCGGCGTTGGAGTCGTAGAAAGCCCGGACCAGCACCTCGTAGAAGACCGCGCGCTTGAACCAGGTGGGGTCCGCGGGCAGGGTCCTGGCGTGCGCGAAGTCGTCGGCGTTGGGATGCTCGACGGTACGGCCCGCGGGTCCGGACTCGATGTGTGAGCCCTTCGCCGGGTCGCTGGTCACGTTCATCGAAGTTTCACTACCCCGCCCTGGTCAACTCGAACCGCGTCAGCGGACCCGTAGCACCACCTTGCCGCGAGCGGTCCGGTTCTCCAACGATGCGACGGCGGCGGCGGCCTCGGCAAGCGGGAAGACATCCGGCGGCGGCGGCGCCAGCCGTCCCGACGTCAGCAGTTCCGCCAGACCCTCCCACTGCTCCTGCAGCGATCCGGGATGCCGCAGCGTCCAGGCCCCCCAGCCGACGCCGACGACGTCAATATTGTTGAGCAGCAGGCGGTTCACCTTCACGGTCGGGATCTCCCCACCGGTGAAGCCGACCACCAGCAGCCGCCCGGCCGGGGCCAGCGATCGCAGGGAGTCGGTGAAGCGGTCACCGCCGACGGGGTCCATCACGATGTCGACGCCCTTGCCGCCGGTGAGTTCGGCGACGGCATCCTTGAATCCGTCGGCCAGGACCACGTCGGTGGCGCCGGCCGTCCGGGCGATCTCGGCCTTCTCCTCAGTGCTGACCACCGCGATGACCCGGGACGCGCCCAGGGCCGGCGCCAGCCGCAAGGTGGAGGTGCCGATACCACCCGCGGCGCCGTGCACCAGCACACTCTCGCCCGCGGCGAGCCGCCCGCGCACAGTCAGCGCGAAGTACACGGTGAGGTCGTTGAACAGCAGCCCGGCGCCGGCTTCGAAGCTGACGTTGTCGGGCAGCGGGAAGACCCGCTCGGCGTCGAGGACGGCGGTCTCGGCCATCGCTCCGCCGATCATGGTCAGGCCGACCACCCGGTCACCGGCACGCACGTGCGCGCCCTCGGGTGCGGAGCGAACCACCCCGGCCAGCTCGGCGCCGAGGGTGAACGGCGGTTCGGGGCGGTACTGGTAGAGGCCGCGGGTCAGCAGCGCGTCCGGGAAGGCCACACCGGCGGCGTGCACATCGATCACGACGGCATCGGACGGCTCGGCGGGATCTTCGATGTCGAGAATCTCGACGGCCTGCGGGCCGCCCAGTGTGGTGACCCTGACCGCCCGCATCAGGGGAGCTCGATAGCCAGCAGATCGACCTGAAGTTCGCCGCGCGGCGTCCGATAGGTGACCGTCTCGCCGGCCTCGCGCCCGTAGAGCGCCAGGCCCAGTGGGCTGTCGGCGGTCAGCGTGGTGTCCTCGGCACCGGCGGGGGTCTCCTCGATGTAGTTGACCACCCGCATGGTGACCTCTTCGCCGTCCGGCCACCGCAGCGTGACCTGGGTGCCGTTGGGCAGTTGGCCCTCGATGGTGGCGTCGCCGCCGGCCAGCAGGTAGGACAGTCGGCTGATCTGCTCCTCCACGCCGCCGAGGTCCTCGGCGCGCTGCAGGGCGTCGGCCGCGTCCCCGCGGTCGCCGACGGTGTCGGCGTCGGCGGCCATGTCAGCGCGCAGCTGATCGCGGCGCTTTCGCAGGTCGGCCAGTTCCGCCTCCAGGCGGGCTCGTTCCTGCTCGGCGAAGTTCGTGTCCTGACTCATGCACGTCAAGGTACCGGCGCCGTCAAATGCCCGGGCACGCGGTGAGCCGAAACGGACTCCCGGTGAATCGCCGGTGAACGCCGGGTTGACCCCCAATAATGTCCGCCATGCAGGTCGTCGCCGCGATCATCGTCGTCATCACGCTGGCCGTCATCGTCAGCGGCCGGGCGCCGGCGGTGCTGTGCCTGGTCTGCGCGCTGGTGGTGGCTGGTTTTCTCGGCATCGCCAAGCCGTCGGAGCTGTTCGCCGGGTTGAGCAACGGCGGCGTGATCACCATTGCCGCGATGCTGGTGATCGCCAAGGGCGTGTTCTACACCGGGGTGGTCTCGCGGGTGATGTACCGGCTGCTGTCCGGGGTGGATTCGGTCCGGGAGACCCTGGTCCGGCTGATCCCTCCGGTGGGGGTGCTGTCCGGACTGATCAACACCACGCCGATCATGGCCATGCTGATCCCAGCGACGAAGGAACTCGAACAGCAGTCCGGCATCCCGGCCCGCGGCGTGTTGCTGCCGGTCGCGCATGCCACCACGCTGGCGGGTTCGGCGACGCTGATCGGCACCAGTTCCAACCTGCTCATCGCCGGTATCGCCAAGCCACTCGGGGTGAACCTCTCGATGTTCTCCTTCGTCCCGGTCGCGGTGCCGGTGGCCCTGGCGGGCTGGGCGGTGCTCTTGCTCACCGCACCGCTGCTGGTGCGCGAACAGCCGAAAGCGGTGGCGAACGAACTCATCTGGCGGGCCGAGATCCCGCTGTCGGACGTCGCCACCAGCATCGGCCGCACCGCCGGTGACCTCGGGATCGATCGCACGCCGGAGTTCCAGCTGGAGAAGATCCGCCGTCCCGGCGAGAAGGTGGCGACCGACGCTCAACTGGAGGCCGGCGACGTCCTGGTCTACCGCGCCACCGAGGACGGCGTCCGGATGCTCTGGGGCAGCCCCCGCTTCGGCCTGGCGCGCCAGGATCTCTACCTGGTGTCGTTCTCCAACGACGAGCCGACAGCGCTGCAGGACCTGGAGGAGGACGAGGAGATCATGGTGGTGGCGGCCCAGACCGCCAAGTCCCTGCGGAAGTCCACGGCCCGGCCGGGCGAGATGTGCCTCGTCACCGCGCAGTCGGCCGCGGTTCTGACCGATCATCCCCTGGTCGGGCTCTGGCAGAAGGTCGCCGGCAAGGCGCCGCAGACGGGCAAGACCACCGCGGCGATGGCGATTCTGCTGGGTGTCATCCTGTGCAGCTCGTTCGGCGTCGCGCCGGTGGAGCTGATCGCCACGGCCGGTGCCACCCTGATGGTGCTGACCCGGGTGCTCACCCCGCGCTCCGCCGCCCGGGCGCTGAACTGGAACCTCCTGGCCATCATCGCCGGGTCGATCGGGCTGGGCACCATCGTGGTGAAAAGCGGCCTCGGCGAAACCATTTCGCGATGGATCATCACGCTGTCCGGTGGGCAGGCCGTGCTGATCGCATTGGTCTTCGCGGTAGTCACCACCGTGATCACCAACGTCGTCACCAATGCCGCCGCGGCCGCGATCCTCACACCGGTGGCCGTCGAGGTGGCGCAGGACGCCGGCCTCAACCCTGCGATCCTGCTGATCCTCATCGGCACCTGCATCTCACTGACATTCCTCAACCCGATCGCGCACCAGACCAACCTGATGGTGATGGGACCGGGTGGCTACTCGACGAAGACCTTCGTGAGGTTTGGCATTCCGGTCACGATCGTCGCGCTGGCCGTGGGGATCCTGATGGGCACCCTCCTACTGAAGTAGGCAAACGTCTCTCCCCGCTGGTGGGTCTACTCCGGCCGATAACCTCAAGGGATGCCCCGCGACCACGGTGACCCGGGCGATGCCCCGACCATGCCGCCCCCGCTCGCCGAGATCGTCGACGCCGCCCGACCGTCGGCGGCCGAGGAGGCCCGGACCATCGCCGCCTCTACCAACACCGGCACGCTCGCCAGCCTGACGGCCACCGGTGACCCGTGGGCGTCTTTCGTCACCTACGGGCTGCTCGACGGCGCCCCGGTACTGTGCGTGTCCCACCTGGCCGAGCACGGCCGCAACCTCGCGGCGGATCCCCGCGCCAGCCTGGCGGTGGTGGCCCCGCATGGTGAGGCCGACCCGCTGGCCAGCCCACGGATCACGCTGGCCGGTGTGGTGGAGACCCCGGTCGGGGAGGAACTGGAGGCGGCCCGGGCCGTGCACGTGGAGGCGGTGCCGGCGGCGAAGTACTACATCGACTACAGCGACTTCACGGTGTGGGTCCTGCGTGTGCAGCGGGTCCGCTGGGTCGGCGGGTACGGCCGGATGGACTCGGCACGGGCCGAGGACTACGCGGCAGCCACGGCCGATCCCCTGGCGGCGCACACCGCGGGCGCCGTCGAGCACCTCAACGCCGACCACTCCCCCGCGCTGCGCGAGATGGCGCGGGTGCTCGGCGGCTACCCCGACACGGAATCGGCCATCTGCACGGGTGTCGACCGTTACGGCTTGGACTTAAAGGTCGACACGCCGCGCGGCAACGCCTACACCCGGGTGGGATTCGGGCGGCGGCTGGGGTCTGTGGACGAATTGCGCTCGGCGACCGTCGAACTCGTGCGGCGAGCCCGGCAAGCCTGAGTCGAGATCACCGGCGACGCATGCCCGTCGACAAACCGGTCCATGCCGCGCTAGTACCCTCAAACCGAACCGCTCTACCGAGGAGAAACCATGACCACCGTGACTGACGAGCGGAAATCCGTCGCTGCGCTCGCCGAGGAGCAGGGCTGGCAGCGCCGGGTGAGCCTTGAGCGCCACGACGTGTTCCTGCGGGGCACCGTGCGTATCCGCGCCATGTGGGAGACCGACGACAAACTCAACGGCGCGACGCTGTTCCACGACGAGATGTACGAGTCCTACACCCGCGAGCCGGCCACCCTGCGGGCCTGGTTCAAGCGGTAGGAACCGTACGGCTAGCCGAGATTGAGCACCCCGGCCAGTTCGCGCAGCGCCGGGCGCGGATCCCACGCCGGGTTGCCGTCGCCGAGCACCTGCACCAGCACATGGTCGGCACCGGCGTCCAGGTGTGCGGTGACCGTCGCGGCGGCCTGCTCGACCGAGCCCATCCCGACCACGCCGCGGGCCAGCTTCTGTGAGCCGCCCGGCACGAAGTCGGAGTCGTCGAATCCGAGCCGCTTCCAGGAGTTGCGGTAGTTCGGCAGGCCCGAATAGATCTGCAGGTAGAGATGCGCGCGGCGCATCTGCTCCTCGTCGTCGTGCCCGACCACAACGCCCTGCTCGGGAATCACCCATTTGTCCGGCCCGAGGATCTCGCGGGCGATCCTGGTGTGCTCGGGCGTCGTCAGATAGGGGTGCGCGCCGTCGGCCTCAGATCCGGACAGCTCAATCATCTTGGGGCCCAAGGCCGCCAGCACCCTGGTCGGCCGTCCCGAGCCGGGCTCGATGATCTCCGGCAGCGCGGCCATCCGCTCCAGGTAGTTGCGCATGGTGGCCAGCGGCTTGTCATAGTCGACACCGAACCGCTTCACCAGCGGGCCGTGGCTGACGCCGAGGCCGAGCACGAACCGGCCGGGGTACAGCGTGGTCAGGGTACGGCCGGCGGCCTCGGCGGACTCCGGGATGCGGGCATGGATGTTGGCGATTCCGGTACCGATCACCAGTCGCTCGGTGGCCTCCAGGTAGGCCGCCGACTCGATGAGGGCGTCCTTGAACCCGATCTCATTCATGAACAGCGACCCGTAGCCCATCGCCTCGATGTCGCGGGCCACCTCCTGGGCAGCCGGCATCGGCCAGGTGTCACTGGCCCACCAGACGCCGATGCGGGACGGGAAGTCGATGCGGGCTTTGCTCACTGGTTGCTCCCTTCGGTTCGGTGCACGCTCACGTCAGCATGGCGATCGAGCGGCGGAGGTCTTCCGGCGGGGTCGGCGCCGGCAGCTCGGTGCGCGGTCCGGTGCAGAACGCGTCGACCATCAGGGCGGCGAAGCGCCGCCATGCGTCGGGGGCGTGGGTGTGCGTCGCCTCGAGCACCCCGGCGTCGGCCAGGAGCATGACGACCACATCGCCTACGCCGACGTCGGGGCGAAGAGCGCCCTCGGCGTGCGCCCGGTCGACGAGCTGCCCCACCTTCTCGACAGCCTCGGCGGCCCGCTGCTCGATCAGGGAACTTGCCGGGAAGGCGGTGGTGAGCAGGGCGCGCCGGCCCGGGTCCGCCGCCTGCAGCGCGCACAGGTCGAAGATCAGCCGGCGGAAGCCGTCGGCGGCCGACGGGTTGGCCAGCGCGGTGTCGACGGCGTCGGTATACGCCGCCATGTTCCGCTCGAACACCTCGATCGCCAGGTCGGTCCGGGTCGGGAAGCGCCGGTACAGGGTGGCAACCCCCACCCCGGCCACCCGCGCGACCTCCTCCAACGGAACCGACAGACCACGCTCGGCAAACAACTCGGCCGCCGCGGCGACGATGCGCTCCCGGTTACGTTCGGCGTCGGCGCGGAGTGGCCTGGATCGCTCCGGTGCGGGCGGTGCGTCCGGAATCACGCCCTCACGGTACCCGCCGAAGTGGAGGGTTGCCACCGTTTGCGGGTACTGTCCTCGGAGGAAGTGGTGGCAAACCTCCACTTACTGAAAGGACGTGACGCAATGTCAATCACCACACTTGAGCGGCCCGAACGGCCCGCCGGCGGGCCGCGGCATGCCGCCCCGGCCCGCCGCTGGTCGGCCCTGCGGGGGAATCCCTGGTGGATCCTGGCCGCGGTCTCATTCGGTGTCGTCATGGTCGGCCTGGACGCCTCGGTGGTCGCGATCGCAAACCCGCGGATCGCGGCCGATCTCAACGCCTCGCTGTCGGACCTGCAGTGGATCACCGACTCCTACCTGCTGGCCCTGGCCTCCCTGCTGATCTTCGGCGGCAAACTCGGCGACATGTTCGGCCGACGCCGGATGTTCCTCATCGGCGCGATCGGCTTCGCCGTGACATCGGTGGGCATCGGCCTGATCGGAACCGTCAGCGGTGTCATCGCCCTGCGGGCGCTCCAGGGCGTTTTCGGCGCCCTGCTGATGCCCAGCACGCTGGCGATCGTCCGCGAGGCGTTCCCGCCGCACAAGCTGAACACCGCCATCGGCATCTGGGGTGCGGCCTCGGGTGTGTCGGTGGCTGCCGGCCCGATCCTCGGCGGACTGCTCATCGAGCGGTTCAGCTGGGAGTCGGTGTTCTACATCAACGTCCCGATCGGGGTCGTCGCCGTCCTGCTGGGTCTGGCCGCGATCGTCGAGAGCCGCAGCGACGACGCCCGTCACCTCGACATCGCGGGCACCCTCAGCCTCTCCGGTGGCCTGTCGCTGCTGGTCTTCGGCCTGATCAAGGCGCCTGAGTGGGGCTGGCTGGATGCGGCGACCCTGGCATTTCTGCTCGGCGGCGCGCTGGTGCTCGGCGCGTTCGTCATCATCGAGCGCAACCATCCGGAGCCGCTGCTGCCGCTGCGGCTGTTCGCCAACCGGTCGCTGACGATCGGCTCGGTGGTGGTGACGGTCAACTTCTTCGCCCTGTTCGGCGCGCTGTTCTTCATGACGCTCTTCCTGCAGAACCTGCAGGGTTTCAGCCCGCTGGCGACCGGCGTGCGCACCCTGCCGCTGTCGGCGGCGATGGTGGTCGCCGCGCCGCTGTCGGGCGTGCTGACCGAGAAGTTCGGCCCGCGCCCGGCGATGGTGAGCGGCCTGGCCGGGGTGGCCGGCGGCCTGGTGCTGCTCGGCGGGTTGACGGCCGACTCCGGCTACGACGCCATCTGGCCGGCCTTCGCTCTGCTGGGCGCGGGGATCGGGCTGGTGCTGACCGCCAGTTCGGAGGCCATCGTGGGCAACGCCCCCGTCGACGACGCCGGGGTGGCCGGCGGGCTGCAGAGCACGTCGGTGCAACTGGGCGCGGTGCTGGGCACCACGATCTTGGGCTCGGTGCTCAGCAGCAAGGTGGGCGCCACCTTGGTGGACAGCCTGACCGCGAACGCCGTTCCTGCCCCGATCGCCGAAAAGCTCTCGCCCGCAGGCGAACTGGTGTCCAAGGGGCTGGCCCCGTCCATCCCCGGTTCGCCCGCGCCGCTGGCCGACGCGATCACCCGAGGCAGCCACGAGGCGTTCATGGCGGGCCTGCACCTGGCCATGGAGGTCGGCGCGGTGGCCGCCGCCATCGGCGCGGTGCTCGCGCTGTTCGTGCGCCGCAACTGAGTTCGCCGAACGCCGGCCTGGCGGCGGGACCGACCATCGGGACCGCCGCCGGGTCGGCGTTCATGCCGCATAGAGTGTGGCCATGTCGGCAACCTGCTTCGATCTCTCCACCGTCTTCCGCACCGTCGCGACGACGCTCCCGGACCACAAGGTCATGGTGTGGCGGGACAAGCGGCTGACCTACGCCGAGATGGACGCCCGCATCGACGGGATCGCGCACTACCTCGTCAGCAAGGGCCTGGGCTGCCACACCGAGCGCGACCAGCTCGAGGGCCACCAGTCCGGGCAGGACCACATGGGTCTGTATCTGCGCAACGGCAACGAGTACCTGGAGGCCATGGTCGCCGGCTACCGCGCGCGGGTGGCGCCGTTCAACGTCAACTACCGCTACGTCGAAGAGGAACTGCTGTACCTGCTCGCCGACGCCAAGGCCCGCGTGCTGGTCTACGCGGCCGAGTTCGCCCCGCACGTGCAGTCCATCCGCGGCCGGCTCCCCGAACTGGAGGTCCTCATCCAGGTCGCCGACGACTCGGGCAACGAACTCCTGCCCGATGCGGTGGACTTCGAATCCATCACCACCACCCCCGAACCCGCGGGCGGCATGCCCACGCCCAGCGGTGACGACCTTTACATCCTCTACACCGGTGGCACGACCGGCATGCCCAAGGGTGTGCTGTGGCGCCAGCACGACATCTTCATGTCGGCCATGGGCGGCCGGCCGTTCATGGCCGGCGGCGAACCGTTGAACTCCTACGACGATCTGGCCGCGCAGGCCCGGGCTCAGGGCGGCTTCCGTTCGATGCTGCTGATCCCGCCGCTGATGCACGGCGCCGCCCAGTGGGGCGTGTTCAACACCATCAGCACCGGCGGCTGGATCGCCCTGCCGGACGACGTCAAGCGCCTCGACGCCGCGGCCGTCCTGCGGCTGGCCGAACGGGAGCGGGTCCTGGGCATCCCGGTGGTCGGCGACGCGATGGCCCGTCCCCTCGTCGACGAGATCGAGAAGGGCGACTACGACCTCTCCGGCTTGATGGCCCTGACCAACGGCGGCGCCACGCTATCGCCGACGATCCGCGGACGCCTCCTGGCCGCGCTGCCGAACCTGCTGATCATGGACGCCGTCGGCGCTTCGGAGTCCGGCGCGCAGATGACGACCGTCGCCACCAAGGGCGCCGACGTCAAGACCGCCACCTTCACCCCCCTGGCCGACACCACCGTGGTCTCCACCGACTTCACCCACGCACTTCGACCGGGCGACGGGGTGGGCTGGCTGGCCCGCCGCGAGTTCGTTCCGCTGGGCTACCTCGGCGACGCCGAGAAGACCGCGCGCACCTTCCCCACCATCGACGGGGTCCGCTGGTCGATCCCCGGCGACAAGGCCCGCCTGCTCGACGACGGCAGCATCGAACTGCTCGGCCGGGACTCGGTCACCATCAATTCCGGCGGGGAGAAGATCTTCGCCGAGGAAGTGGAGCGGGCGGTCGCCAGCCATCCGGCCATCTACGACGTGGTGGTGACCGGCCGGCCCTCGGAGCGCTGGGGCAGCGAGGTCGTCGCGGTCGTGCAGTTCGCCCAGGGCAAGACGGCCACCGACGAGGAACTCGAAGCGGCCTGCCGGGCACATATCGCCGACTACAAGGTGCCGAAGGCCTTCGTGCGCACCGATCACATCGTGCGCTCCCCCGCGGGCAAGGCCGACTACCGCTGGGCTCAAGCGGTTGCCGCGCAACCCATTGCGAGCAACTAGACCTTGACGGTTATCGGCCGCTACTCCATCGCCGCAGCCATCGCCATGTGCCCTTCGTAACCATACGAGGTGGCCATCGCGCGGTAGCGATCCAGCGAATGGCGGAATGCCTCCTCGTCGCCATGCGCGCGCGCCACCAGCGCCCGCAGTCGAAGCGCCGTCACTTGCCGCATCGCCAGGCCGGCGTAGAGCGGGCCTGCCTCCAACCGGTCGATCGCCGCCTCGGCCTCCCGCACGTCGTCCTCGGTTCCCCTTTCGAGCAACGTCTCCACCAGAATCCGGGTGCCCGGATTGCACCACCCCGCCTCGCCGGCTTCGAACAGATCGTCCAGCGCTGTCCTCATGGTCGTGATCGCCTCGTCGAGATCGCCGTCGCGGGCCTGCTCCCGGGCGATGAAGATATCGCCGACGGGCAGCTCCGTCCGGGTGTAGCGACCCTTGGCGCTCAGCTCCCGGACCTGCTTGAGAATGTCGAGCCCACGCGCGCGCTCGGCCTCACCGCGGTGCAACAAGGCCAGTCCGAGCGCGAATTGCACCAAGGCCAGACCGAAGTCGTCACCCGTGCGCTCCACGATCCGCAACGCTTCACTGATGTCACTCACCACATCGTCGTCGGCGACGAGCACACCGGCCGGGATCGCCGGCGTGTACTTGTAGCCGATCACTATGGAATGTGACAACGGGTCGACTCCGCGGGCGATCGCAACCGCCTCGGCGAAGTCCTCCTTCCAGCCCGCAAGTCCCAAACCCCATCGCCCGAAGGCCCGCGCCGCCATCGCCACCGCCAATGGCGACCCGATGACCAGGTTGCCCTTGGTGGGATCGCCATCGGCAAGCTCGATCACGGTCTGGGTCCACCGCAGGACGTCGGCCAGCTCGTCGGTTTCCACCTTGGTCTGTATCGCGGCGAATGACAGTCCGATCGTGAGGATGGGATTCCCGATCGAGTCGATCAGGTCCATGTACTCCGACGCCAGCGCCGAGGCTTCCCGCAGTCGGGCGTGGTTGGCGTGCTCCATCACCAGCCCGGCCATTCCGATCGCCATCGACGCCTTGTCGCCGGCCTGTTCGCAGAGCTGGCGCAACTCGTCGAAGCGGGTGCCGAAGATGCTGGCATGGACACGCCAGGCGCTTCCACACAAGAGTGTGCGCGGCGCGATGCGCATCGCCATCCGGCTCGGGTCGGCGGCCGGGAGTTTGTCGGCCACGTCTGCCGCGTTCTGCCAACTGAGCCGCGCCGCCGCGATGGCGCGGTTGACCGACCACGCTCCGGCTCGCATGTGCCAGCCATAAGCGGCATCGAGGTCCCCCGCGGCCTCGAGGTGCTCGGCGATCATGGCGGCGTTGGCGTCGGCCGACTCCGGCTCGCGGCGCTCAATGGCCGCCGCCAGCCGACGGTGCAACTCGGCGCGATCGGACCGCAGCTGGGTCTCATATGCGACAGCGCGAATCAGGGGATGGTGAAACGCGTAGCCCTCGCGGGGAGTCAGCGTGACCAGGTCGATGAGCTCGGCGGCGATGGGTTCCTCGAGGTGCGGCTGGATACCGAGGCTCTCCAACAACTCGCCGTCGAACCGCATACCGATCACCGAGGCCGCATTGAGAGTGCGTTTGGCGGCCGCCGGTAGACGGTCGATGCGCGCGGCGATCGTCGTCTGCAGGGTCGCGGGTATCCGCACCTCGGCAGCTGCCGCACTCGACGTATAGGCGCCGGGCTTGCCCTGCAAGACAACGCGTTCGACGAGGTCCCGGAGAATTTCCTGGGCGAAGAAGGGATTACCGGCCGCGCGCACCACGATCGTGCTCAGCAACTCGGCCACTGAGGGATCCGAACCGAGCGTGTGCGCGATCATCGTGGAGATCTCGGAATCCTCCAGCGGCGCAAGGGCGATGGTCTGCGCGCCCGCCAGCCCAGCCAGCCGCCCCCGATACTCCGGCCGGTAGGTGACCACGACCATCGACGAGGTCTGCGGCACCACCCTGGTGAAATCGGCGAGCATCGATTCGCTGATCTCGTCGATCCAGTGGAGATCCTCGATGATGTACAGAGCGGGCTTCGCCCGGTCGAGGGACGCGGAGTTGATCAGCGCGGTCAGCCGCCGCCGTCGTGCGTCTGGGTCGATTTTCGGAAGCGTGATGCCGGGTTCGGCGATGCCCAGCAGATCGTCGAGCAGCAGCAGGTCCTGCTCATCGGCGTCAACCACTTCGGCCCGGACCCGCAACCTCGCGGCCTGGTCGTCGAGCTCGCTCAACCCGAACGCCGATCTCAGGAGCCTAGTCACCAGATGAAACGGGACGTCACCGGCGTGGGATTCGCAGAAGGCCCAGTACACATCCATACCGAGATTCGCCGCGGTCGCGGCAGCCTCGCGCACCATCCGGCTTTTCCCGATGCCCGGTGGTCCCACGATGCCGGCAATGCTGCCCTGACCGCCGACGGAACGCTCGAGTAAGGCCTCCACCGCAGCGGTCTCCCACCGCCGTCCCACGAACTTCGATTCGGGGCGCCCGATCTTGTTGTGATCGGGTTCGATGGACAGCAGCTGATAGGCGGGCACCGGGGCGTCGCCGCCCTTGATCTGAACCAGCCGGGGTGGTGTCAGCCCCGTCGCATGCGCGACCAGTCGGGCCGTTGACTCACTGATCATCACGCCCCCCGGCGGGGCGACCGACTCCATCCGCTGCGCCATCCCGACATGCCGACCCACCGCTGTGTAGCTCAGCAGTCGAGTACCGAACTCACCCGCGATGACCTCACCGGAGTTCAGTCCGATCCGCAGTCTCAGATCGACCCCGTCACGCGCGCGCACCTGTTCGGCAAGCGACTCCGACGCGCTTTGAATGTCCAGCGCGGCCAGACACGCCCGGAGCGCGTGGTCCTCGAGTGCGACCGGGGCACCGAAGAGGGCCATCACACCGTCGCCGGTGAACTTGTCGACCGTGCCGCCATAGCGGTCCACCACCTTCGCGGCGCGGTCCACCAATTCGGTCAGCACCTCCCGAAGCCGCTCGGCACCGAGGGCCTCCGCGAGATGCATCGAGTGCACCAGATCGGCGAACAGCACCGTCACCTGCTTGAATTCAGCGGCCTCGCGAATCGCCGCCACGGGCGACCCGCAGCCGTCACAGAAACGCGCTGTCTCGCGCAGTGCGGTGCCGCATGAGTGACACGTGCCAGCCCCCGTCACCACTGGACCCGCCAATCCCGCATTCCGAAGTACCAGTTCGGGTCAGGATAAGCCCCGCTCGCCGGCGTGGGAGAAATTCGCCTCACCGGGCATCGCCGCGACGTCGGTGCCGAGCGGGAGTCAAAAGCTGGCGACGACGGCATCAGCAGTCCGTTCGGCCAACGCGGAGATGGTCATCGCGGGGTGGAATCCGATCGACGTGGGCACCACGGATCCGTCGGCCACGAACAACCCGGGATAGCCGTGCACTTCTCCGGTCGGCGACACCACCCCCTGCTTGCGGTCGGTGGACATCGCGCAGCCCCCGAGCGGATGAACCGTGATGGTGCGGCGGAAGGCGTTCCAGAAAACGAGCGGTGCGAACTCGCCGTTGTAGAACTCGGCTAGTTCGGCCATCGCGGCGATCTGTCGGTTGATGAGTGCGGCGTTGGCGGACCGGTAGTCCCAGGACACGTCGATGCCCCGGCGCGTGAGGTGGATGCGGCCACCGGCGTTGTCGCGGCCGATGCCGAACAGATTCGTCGAGCGCCGCCACTCCAGCTTGCCCGGGGCCAGATATTTCACCGGCTTGGCGAACAGGTGGTGGGAAAACATCAACGGCACCGCCAGCGGGAGCAGCCGCCACAGCAACGGCGCGAATGGACGCAGCACGAGAGCAGACGGTTGCCCAAGGTTGGCGAGCGCCGTCATCACGGCCTCGTTGAAGGTGGGTGCGGCCAAGGTGAATTCGGGCGCCTCGTCGAAGAAGCGCATCACGGACGTGACGTCCGGCCCGCGGTTCGGCGCCAGGTCCACCCCCGCCTTGTGAATCGAACCCAAGAAGTCGCCATTGGCTGAGAATCCTTCTCCGAGAGTGGGACTGAGCCGGGGAAAGAACCCCTCGCGACTTCGCAGCAGCAGCTCGTTAGTGCCGAGGGTGCCCGCCGCCAGAACCACCCGGCGGGCCACTGACACCTCGTACCTCCCGGTGTCGACGTCGCGGTGCACGACCGCGAACCCCGCCGTCACCGGACGCACCTCGACGACAAGACGTTTGGGCCGCACCTCTGCCCCGGATTCCACAGCGGCCGCCAGATAGGTCTTGTCGGCGGTGCGTTTTGCACCCTCCCGACAGCCGAGTTCACATTCGGCCAAGAACCGGCACAGGTTCACCGGCTCGCTCATCGACATGTGAACCTCGGGCCACCGAACCGCCTGGTCGGGATCGAACACTTCTCGGCCGAGCCGTGTGGCGGCCTCGCGGAAGACGTTCCGCTTCGGAAGGCTGGCCGCGGCTGGGACCGGGGCCACCTCGAACATCTCGGCGACCCGGTCGTAGTAGGGATCCAGGGCGGTCCGGTCGGTCCCGGTCGGCCAACGCGGATCGTCGAACACCGCCGGGTCCGGACGAATGTGGATGTTGGCGTACACCAACGAGCCGCCCCCCACTCCAGCGGCGACCACGCAACCGATATCGGAGAAGAACCGCAGGTCATAGAGGCCCGCCGTATATCGGCGGCCCTTTCGGCGCCAGAACAGCGCGTCAATGTCGGTGGCGTCGCGCGGGAAGTCGTTCGTGGCGTAGCGGCGTCCGCGTTCGAGCACGAGCACTCGGCGGCCGGCCTTAGCGAGGCGGTAGGCCGCGATCGAGCCGCCGAAGCCCGAACCGACCACGATGGCGTCCCAGTGCTTCGCCACCGTGGTCATGGCACCGCGGTGGGCGCCAGTCCCCGAAGGATCTTCGGGAACACGTCCCTGGCTGCGTTTTTGCCGAAGATGCAGTCGATATGGCCGTAGTTCGGAATGATTTCGCGTCGATACCATTTCGGGTCGTTGTACTGCGAGAGCACCTCGACGGTGCGCTCCGTGCTGGCCGGCAGGAAGCAGGCGTTCTCGGCGCCATGAATGAACGTCATGGGCAACGACAGACTTGCGGCGTTCGGCATGTATCGGTCCGACCCGTCGGCACCGACCACCGTGCCCGCGCGGATCATGGTCGACAGATGCTGGAACATCGATGTGCTGGCGACGCCGAACATTTCGGCCAGTCCTGCGTCGTGAGTCAGCGCGTTGAGTTGGTCGTGCTCGTAGAGGGGCGCGTACAAGAACGAGATCCGGTGACAGACCGCGCTGTGGCAGTGTTCCTCACCCATCGGCCAGAAATCGAGCGCCCGATCGAAGAGTTTCTCCCGCCAGCGCTCATTGCGATAGGCCCGCGCGGTCAGGGTGTCGATGCCAAGGCGTTCGAGGACACTGGGGATATAGAGGCGTGCCTTCACCTTGTTGAGCGTCGGCGCAACGATGTGGGTTGCGATCTGCGAACACACTGCTGCGCGGACGTTCTCCAGACCACTCAGCAACGCGCACACCAACGTGGTCGAACCGAAGCAGTGCGCAACCACCTGTACATCGCGCGCGTTGGTTACGCGAAGGATCTCCTCAACCGCCGCCGGGTAGTCGTACGCCGCGACCTGATCGGCGGTGTACTGCCGGCGAGCGGCGTCGAGGGCGATGCTGGCCCGGTAGTCGAGCAACCACACGTCGTACCCGTAACCGCACAGGTACTCGACGAGGTTGGTGCCGATGGTGTCGATCGTGAAGATCCGGCTCGACACGCCAGCCCGTGGGTCACCATCACTGGTCCCTTGGAACCGCCGCGGTACCGGGTCAGCAGCAGGTCCACCCCATCGGTGGTCGTGAACGGGAACAACTCGGGGGCGGGCGCACGCAGGGGGCGGGTCTTGCGCGCGGGGGCGCTTGGATCGAGGAGTTGCGACGGGACGGCGGGCCCACCGTAGACCCGGGCGAGTCCGGCGGCGAAGAATTTGGTGAACTCTGCTTTGGCTTTGACCACTTCGGTGGCGTCGTGGGTTCCGGTCGCCCGGATGGTGCGCAACTGAGTCGTGAAGTCCTGCGGTGAAATCTTGAGCACACCGCGGGCGACGATCGGTCCGGAGTCATCGGCTCCGGCGTGGATGCCGACGAACAACGTGGTGGTGTCCGACCATGTATCGAAACCAGGCTCGTCGCGGATGTTCTTGTGCCCCTTGAGGAAATACCGCTGCCCGTCGGCTGCGGTCAGGTTCGCCCGGTAGCTCATGTTGAGGGCGTCAACGCTGTCCGGGTCACAGACCAGAAGGTTGAACACGCCGTTGGACGCCATCATCGGTTGCGCCGAAAGGGCCGGTATCGTAACCGTTCCGATCATCCTCGCGGTATGCGCCGGATTGGCGAGAAACGCGCGCAGATCCTCGGCGATGATCGTGAACACGAACGAGATCGCGCTGCCGGACGCCTCGCCGAGGTCGGCTGCGGCCCGGTAGTCATCGGGAATGGCCGCTCCGGTCGCCACCGAGCCGCTCATTCGCTCGGTGAACTGAATACCGACGACCCGGTCGGGCCGTGCGGGCAGCTTCGGCGTCGCGCTGGTGTAGTCGATCACCCAGCCGCGCTCATCGGCAAGCAGCTTCACGGTGCGCTCGGCCAGAGCGGAAATGGTCAGCAGCGGATTGACACCCAGTGACGTCGGGATGACCGAGCCATCGGCGACGTACAGATTCCGGTGGACTTCGGAGCCCGCACTGCCGCAGAACACCTGGCCCTTGGCGTTGACGACCCCTTCCGACGCGTCGTCGGCCATTGGGCATCCGCCCAGCGGGTGGACGGTGACCAGACGAGTGCCCATCCCCTTCCACCACAACGGGTTGGATATGAATTCACCGTCGAGAGGCCCCGCAGCGGCGCTGAGATTGTCGTTGATCTGCTTGAAGATGGGTTTCTCGCCCACCCCGCTCCAGCTCACGCTCACGGCGTCGTCATCGAGAACCAGTTGGCCGTCGGCGCCATCATGCGCCATCACCAGATAGGTCAGGGTGTTGCGAAGCGCGCCCGCGTGAGGCCCGTTCACCAGGCTCTGCATCGCCCGGCCCAGCTCGCTGACCTCGTCGAGGAGCCCCGGGTCGGTGTCCTGGCCGCCCAGTGCATCGGCAATCTCGAACACCGACAGCAGCCAGGGTGCCAGGGCGCCCGGGATGGTCCCTTCTTCGATCACCATGTGTTCGTCGAGGTCTGCCCCGCTACGCATGTCGACCAAGCCGGTGATGCACGGGCCCACGGGTTCGAGGTGCTCGTGCTGATGCACGCCCCAGCCCATCCCGGCGACCGGCTCGTCGCCGTTGTAGGAAAACGCAAGCACGTCGCCGTTACTGCTGAACTTTGAGCCCAGCACGTCGGAAACGCCGATACCTTTGCTACGCAGCAGGATCTCGGTGGACCCGAGGGTCCCGGCCGCCAGTACGACCAGGTCGGCGGTGATAGTCGTGCGCGGCGCGCCAAAGGACTCCTGTCCGGTTTCCAGCAGGTCGCACGACAGCACCCACCGGCCGTGATCGTCGAGGCTGAGGCTGTGCACGGCCACTTTCGTGAAGATCTTCGCGCCGTGGGCGACGGCGTCGGGCAGGTAGTTCATCAGCACGGTGTTCTTCGCGCCGACATTGCATCCCGAGATGCAGTCCCCACACATGTTGCAGGCAGTCTGCCCGATACCTGCGGCATTGGGGCCGTCCACGAACGAGACGTTGATCGGGGGCCGGGTGAACCGCGCGCCGGGCAGCGCCTCGGCCGAGGCCTTCAGCGCACCGAGTTTGGGGATCATCTCGGCAATGTCACTCGGCAACGGCCGTGGCCGCAGCATTGCGCGGGCCCGCTCATAGCCGTTGCGCAGCTCCACCTCCATGCTGTCCTGTGAAGGGCTCGCCATCCGCAACGCACTCGGCCAGCAATCCCTCGCGAATACCTCGCGCTCGGGCGGCAGCGAGACATTGGCGTTTATCAGCGACGTACCGCCGAGTCCACACCCCACCAAGACATTCATGTCGCCCCGGGCGCGCATGTCGAAAAGCCCTGTCCTGCTGCCCAACACAGTCTTGCTGAGGTGCAACTGGCCATTGCCGAGGGCCTCGTGCAGGGTGTCGGGGAACTCACCCGGATGCAGCTCTCGGCCCCGCTCGAGCAGCCACACCGGCTGCCCGGCGCGGGCCAACCGCGACGCTGCGATCGCACCGCCGTACCCGGAACCCACCACCACCACCGACACGTGGTCAGTCATTTCCTCGAGGGGTGAAGACAGGCGCGTCAACGGCTGACTGGGCAGGTGCGATCCGTTGCTGGTGTATCGGGACAACGGTCGCCCCCCGCCGGATCGGTGACGCGCTTGGCTGAAGTCCAATGGTCGCACCCCCGAGCAAAATCGGCAAAGGGTATGAACCTGAGTGGATTCCTGCGCAAACCCAATGACCCCATGCGGAACCGCCTCTGTCCCCGACGCATCTACTCGACGGCCGCTCTGGTGCCCTGTGGTTATGTATGGTTACATACATAAATGGGATCGCATCGGGACCGCATGATCGCCTCCGCTGCGATGTTGATCCGCGAGCGTGGTGCCCGTCCGACCGCCATCGGTGACGTCCTGGCCCACAGCGGCGCACCACGGGGTTCGGCGTATCACTACTTTCCCGGCGGGCGCAGCGAATTGCTCTGCGAGGCAGTCGACTACGCCGCCGATTATGTCGCGGCTGCCATCACCGACTCCCCCAACGCCGTGCAGATGCTCGACGCGGCGGTGCGGTTCTACCGCGACGGGCTGCTGGGCACCGATTACCGCGCCGGCTGCCCCGTCATGGCCGTGGCCGTCGAAGCCGGCGACCCCCACGTCGGAGCGGATGTCATCGCCCACGCGGCAGAGGCCTTCGACCGCTGGCGCGCCTTGATCGCCGGGCGACTCGTCGATGACGGCATTCCGCGCCGCACCGCCGCCGACCTCGCTGCACTGGTCGTCTCGGCGCTGGAAGGTGCTCTCGTGCTCGCCCGCGCCAGCCGCGACACCGCTCCACTGGATGCGGTCGCCCGCCAACTTCGAAAGATGCTCAAGGCCGAAACACACTCAGGAGTGTTGACATGACGACCGAATGGACCCCCACCGCCTGCATCCTCTGCGAGTGCAACTGCGGCCTCGTCGTCCAGGTGGACCGCAATCCCGATGGCGGCGGTCACCTCACCAAGATCCGCGGCGACAAGGACCACCCCGCCTCGCAGGGTTACACCTGCAACAAGGCATTGCGCCTGGACCTCTACCAGAACAACCCGACCCGGCTGACCTCTCCGATGCGGCGTCGTCCCGACGGCAGCTACGAGGAAATCGACTGGGATACCGCCATTTCGGAGGTCGCCGACGGCTTCCGCCGCATCGCCGACGCCCACGGCGGGGACAAGATCTTCTACTACGGAGGCGGCGGGCAGGGCAACCACCTCGGGGGTGCCTACAGCGGTGCGTTCCTCAAACTCCTCGGATCGCGCTACCGCTCCAACGCGCTGGCGCAGGAGAAGACCGGCGAGGCATGGGTGGACGCGCACCTCTACGGCGGCCACACCCGCGGAGAGTTCGAACACGCCGAGGTGTCGGTGTTCGTCGGCAAGAACCCCTGGATGTCGCAGAGCTTCCCCCGGGCCCGGGTGGTTCTCAACGACATCGCCAAAGACCCGGCGCGCTCGATGATCGTGATCGACCCGGTGCTCACCGACACCGCCAAGCTCGCCGACTTCCACCTGCGCGTCAAACCCGGCGCCGACGCCTGGTGCCTGGCGGCACTGGCCGCCGTGCTGGTGCAGGAAAACCTCTGTGACGAAAGCTTTCTCGCCGAGCACGTCCACGGCGTCGAGGACGTTCGCGCCGTGCTGGCCGACATCCCGGTCGCCGACTTCGCCGCGATCAGCGGGGTTGAGGAAAGCCTGCTGCGCGCGGCCGCCCGCCGCATCGCCGCCGCCGGGAGCCTCGCGGTGTTCGAGGACCTCGGCGTCCAGCAGGGGCCCAACAGTACGCTGTGCTCCTACCTCAACAAGATGCTGTGGATCCTCACCGGCAGCTTCGCCAAAAGGGGCGGCCAGCATCTGCATTCGAGTTTCGGGCCGCTGTTCAACCACAGCACCGGCGTGGGCAAGACGCCGGTGACCGGGGCTCCGATCGTCGGCGGGTTGGTGCCCTCCAACGCCGTGCCCCAGGAGATCCTCACCGACCACCCCGACCGGTTCCGCGGGATGATCGTTGAAAGCTCCAACCCGGCGCATTCGATCGCCGACTCGGCGGCCTGCCGCGCGGCCTTCGAATCGCTGGAGCTCCTGGTCGTGATCGACGTCGCCATGACCGAGACGGGCCGCCTGGCCCACTACGTGCTACCCGGCGCCAGCCAGTTCGAGAAGCCCGAGGCGACCTTCTTCAATCTGGAGTTCCCGCACAACACCTTTCAGCTGCGCCACCCGCTGTTCGACCCACTGCCCGGGACGCTGCCCGAAGCGGAGATCTGGGCCCGTCTGGTGCGGGCCCTGGGTGCCGTCGGCGACGAGGACCTGCGGCCGCTGCACGACGCCGCCGCACAGGGCCGGGAGGCTTACACCGCCGCGTTCTTCGGGGCCCTGGCCGCCAACCCGATGCTGGCCAAGGCGCTGCCTTACGTGCTCTACGAGACCCTGGGACCCACACTGCCCGACGGCCTGGCAAGCGCCGCCGCACTGTGGGGCCTGGCCCAGAAGGCGTTCCTCACCTATCCCGACGCAGTGCGCCGCGCGGGACACGCCGACGGCAACGCGCTGTTCGACGCCATCCTCAACGGCCGGTCCGGGGTGACGTTCACCGAACACGAGTACGCCGACGACTGGACACTGATCAGTCACCCCGACCGCAAGATCGCCCTGTCCATGCCGGAACTGCTCGACGACATCCGGAACCTTCAGGAGCTCCGGCCGGGCTGGACGACGGCTGAGTTCCCGATGGTGCTGTCGGCCGGGGAGCGCCGCGCATACACGGCCAATGACATCTTCCGGGACCCGTCCTGGCGCAAACGCGACGCGGACGGCGCGCTGCGGGTCAGCCCCCACGACGCCGCCGCGCTGGGCCTGACCGACGGCGGCCGCGCCCGCATCACCACGGCCGCGGGAAGTGCCGAGGCCCTCGTGGAGGTCTGCGAGGCCATGCAGGCGGGTCATGCCGCGCTGCCCAACGGATTCGGCCTGGACTTCACCGGCGCCGACGGCATCGAGCGGACACCGGGGGTGGCGCCCAACGCCCTCACCTCCGCGGACTGGTGCGATTCCTACGCCGGGACGCCGTGGCACAAGCACGTGCCGGCGCGGATCGAGGCGGTGGCCCCGACGCTCAGCGTCGTGTAACCGTCAGCCGGGGATGTCGCTTCGCACCGCGGCGTGATCCGTGTCGAGCATGGTGTTCTCGTCGAATGGATCCTCCCCGCCGAGCACGGCGGCAACCCGGTCGGTATCGACGGTCTTGGTCCACGTTCCCACCAGCAGGGTGGCCACCGCATTGCCGGAGAAGTTCGTGACCGCCCGCGCCTCGGACATGAAGCGGTCGATGCCGACAATCAGGCCGACGCCGTCGAGCAACTCGGGGCGATGCGCCTGAAGACCGGCGGCCAGCGTGGCCAGCCCGGCCCCGGTGACGCCGGCGGCCCCCTTGGACGCGACGATCATGAACAACAGCAGGCCGATCTGTTCGGAGACCGACAGCGGGTTGCCCATGGCGTCGGCGATGAACAGCGACGCCATCGTCAAGTAGATCGCGGTACCGTCGAGATTGAACGAATAGCCCGTCGGCACAACAACACCCACCGTCGTCTGTTGCACACCGAGGTGCTCCATCTTGGCGATCAACCGGGGCAGCGCGGCCTCCGAGGACGACGTTGCGAAGATCAGCAGGTACTCCCGGGCCAGATAGCGCACCAGCTTGAAGATCGACACCCCGGACACCACCCGCAGCAGGACACCGAGTACGCCGAAGACGAACACCACACAGGTCAGATAGAAGCCCAGCATCAGAGTGAGCAGGTTTGTCACCGCGCTCCAACCGGTCTGCCCCACCACATTGGCCATCGCTCCGAACGCGCCGATCGGCGCAAGCCACAGGACCATGATCAGGATCTTGAACACCAGCCGCTGCAGATGCTCCACCGCGCGCAGGATCGGCTCACCCTTCGGGCCCAGTCCCTGGATCGCGATTCCGGTCAGCACCGCGACGAAAAGCACCTGCAGCACATTGCCTTCGGTCAACGCCGAGAAGAGTGTCGTCGGGATGATGTGCTGGATGAAGTCGACGAGACCACCGGATTCGTGTGCCTTGTCGGCCAGTTCCGCGCCCTTGGCGGCGGTGGCCGGCGTGATCTTCAAACTGCTGCCCGGATGCAGGAGGTTACCGACGACCAGCCCGATGGCCAGGGCGATGGTCGACATCACCATGAAATAGCCGAAGGCCAGACCGCCCACCTTGCCGACCGTCGTGGCCTTCCGGATCGATCCGATGCCCAGCACGATCGTGCAGAAGATCACCGGTGCGATCATCATCTTGATCAGGCTGACGAACATCGTCCCGAGGACGCCGACCGACTTTCCGACGCCGGGAGCCGCCAGGCCCACGATCACCCCGGCGACGACGGCGACGATGACCGCCACGTAGAGCCAGTGCGTCCGGTCCCGCCGACCTTCGGACACAGCCGCGTGTTCTGCAGTACCGGTCATGGTTCGCACCTCCGGGGTGAGTCGGTTCCCGCGCACTAGTATCGGGCCCCGTGGGCTCGCCGTGGGGTGATGAGGTGATCACGGGCCGCTACGCGGGCCATTCCGGGCTGGTCTACCGGCAGCGGCCACGCACCTTCGCCGAACTGCTCGACGGCGTCGGGCGCTGGGCGCACCGCACCTTCCTGGTCCAGGGCGAGCGTCGCATCTCCTTCGCGGAGTTCTTCACGGCCGTTCGCTCAGCGCGTGATGCCCTGGGCCCCTTGGGCATCCGGCACGGCGACCGCGTTCTGCTCCTGGGCTACAACAGCCCGGAATGGGTGCTGACGCTGTGGGCCATCTGGTCCCTCGGCGCCGTCCCCGTCCTGGGAAACCGGTGGTGGAGTGCCCCTGAGGCCGCGCACTGCCTGGCGACGGTGGCACCCCGCGCCGTCCTCACCGATGCCCCCCATCTGATCGCCGCCACCGATCTCCCGGTGCTGCACCTCAGCGATATCACCGGCTGCTTCGGCGCCGAAGAGTCCGGTGAGCCCGACGTCCCGGGGCCGGCCGGCGAAGAGGACCCGGCCGTGATCCTGTTCACCTCCGGCAGCACCGGCATGCCCAAGGCGGTGGAGCTGCCCTTCCGGTCGGTGGTGGCCAACCAGCAGAACGTCCTGGCCCGCTCACGGCAACTCCCGCAGCTGATCCCGGCTGAGGGCCCTCAACCGGTGAACCTCATCTCAACGCCGCTGTTCCACATCGGGGCGTTCGCGACGCTGATCACCCAGACCATCACCGGTGGCCGGATCGTCTTCAGCACCGGGCGTTTCGATCCCGAACAGGTGCTCGCACTCATCGCGGCCGAGCGTGTGCAGCGCTGGGGGGCCGTTCCGACGATGGCGGCCCGGCTGCTCGAGCATCCTGCCTTCGACTCCTACGATCTGAGCTCCCTGCGCTCCTTCCCGCTGGGCGGTGCGCCGGTGCCGCCGGTCCTGCTGGAGCGGCTGGCCCGCCGGATTCCGCAACTCCAGGGCCGCGGCATGGTCAACATGTGGGGGATGACCGAGGGCGGCGGATTCTTCACCGTCGCAACCGGTGCCGACCTGCAACGCTTCCCGAAGACCGTCGGCCGGGCGCTACCCACCGTCGAACTGAGAATCGACGGCGCCGACGCCGACGGCAAGGGCGAGATCGTCGTCCGCTCCCCCACCGTGATGCTGGGGTACGCCGGAATCGACGACGGCACAATCGATTCGGACGGCTGGTTGCGCACCGGGGACGTCGGTCACCTCAACGACGAGGGCTACCTGTTCATCGACGGCCGCAGCAAGGACATGGTGATCCGGGGCGGGGAGAACATCGCCTGCCCGCATGTCGAGGCGGCGCTGATGCGCCACCCCGATGTGGTCGAGGCCGCCGCGATCGGCCTGCCGCATCCCGATCTCGGCGAGGAGCTCGCCGCGGCGGTCGTGTACCGGGCCGGCGGCCGGGCACCGACCGAGGCGGAACTGGAGGCCCACATGCGTGCGGAGGTGGCGTACTTCGCGGTGCCGACCCGGTGGTCGATCCGCGACGAGCCGCTTCCCACCGTCGGCACGGAGAAGGTCGACAAGAGGCGTCTGGCAACGGAATTCACGACAGGGTGACCCCGCGCCGCGGATGCGTCTCATACATCCCAAGCGTCCGTCGCGGTGCCGGCGCCCAGCAGAGCATGGGCCGCAATCCCAAACGCAGTTGGTCCATTCCTCAGCGCCGCGCGAAGGCGGGCGCCCGCTCGGGGCGGATTCCGACGCCGATGACGCGTGCGGGGATCGCCGACAGCCACGGCAGCGTGTTCAGCAACGTGACGAAGGCCTGCGGCGGCTCGGGCCTGGCGCCGCGGAAGACCGGTGTGACCAGTCCCCGGTGCATCGCCCGTTGGATCGCCTGGGTCATCACGGTGGGAGGCAGACGGCGGCGACGCACCGCAGCCAGGTCGGCGCCGGTCAGGGTCCGGCGGCGCAACGGCTCGGCCAGCAGTGTGGCCGCGCCGACAGCGTCCTGGACGGCGAGGTTGATACCGACCCCGCCCATCGGCGACATCGCGTGGGCGGCATCGCCGATGCACAGCAGTCCGTCGCTGTGCCAGCGCTTGAGCCGGTTGAGCTTGACGTCTAGCAGTTTCACGTCGTCCCAGGATGCCAACACCGAGGTGTCGGCCTCCGGGGCCAGCGCGGCGACTTCGGTGCGGAACGCCTCGAGTCCACGTGCGCGCAACTCTGCGTCGCTTCCCTTGGGAATGAGGTAACCGATCTGGAAGTAGCCCTCGCGCGGAATCATGATCAGCACCCGTCCCGGTGCGGTGCGAGGAATCAGCGAGTACTCAGCCGAGGCATCGCGGGGCAGGCGAAACCACCACACGTCGAACGGAACCGGCCACTCCCGGACCGGGAGGCCGGATGCGGCACGCACCGTGGATCCCCGACCGTCGCATGCCACGGTGAGGTCGGCCATCAACTCCCCCGGCCCGTTCGGCGACGTGAACCGCACACCGGTCGTGCGCGCACCGTCGCGGAGCACGCCGGTCACCTCGTGTTCGAGCAGCAGGGTGAAGGTGGGCTCGGCCTCGGCAGCCTCCGCCAGAAGGTTGAGCAGGTCCCACTGCGGAACCATCGCGATATAGGGGTGCGGCTGTCCCCGCAACCGGCGGAAGTCGACCAGGGTCAACTCCTTTCCGCCCACGCCGAAGCCGAGGTGGTCGATCCTGCTCTGCGGAAGTTCGGCGAAGCGGTCCCAGAGTCCGAGGTCGTCGAGGAGCCGCAGGGTGCTGGGATGCACCGTGTCACCGCGGAAGTCACGCAGGAAGTCGGCGTGCTTCTCCAGCAGCGTGACCTCGACTCCCGCCCGGGCGAGCAGCAGTCCGAGAACCATTCCGGCGGGGCCGCCGCCCACGATGGCACAGCTGGTGCGTTCAGACATCTCAGACCTCGACGCGCGCGCCGATGATGACCGTGCGATCCAGTGGAAGCCCGAAGTAGCCGGCCGCATCGCCGGTCATGTGGGACACCGCGATGAACAGCCGCTTACGCCACGGCGCCATGGTTCGTTGCGGCCCGGCCACCAGATCGGCCTTCGAGAGGAAGTAGGAGGCGTTCTCCAGATCGATCCGGCCCTCTGTGTCGATCGGGTCCACGAACCGCAGGGCCGCGGGCACGTCGGGACGCTCCATGTAGCCGTAACTCGCTTCGACGAAGAAGATTCCGTCATCGCGGTAGCCGAGATGGTCGACGACGCTGATGCGAGCGGCCCCTGGAACCCGCGGCACCGGCACGGTGTCCATCGACACGATGATGACGTGCTCGTGCAGCACGTGGTTGTGGTCGACGTTGGCCTTCATCGACAGCGGGGTGGTGGTTCCGCCGCGGTTGAGGAAGATCGCCGTGCCCGGGACTCGCGGAAGCACGGTGCGGCGATCCTTGATGTCGCGGACGAACTTCCGCAGCGAGCCTTCCATCTCGTCGCGAACCTCGGTCACCACTTCACGTCCACGCTGCCAGGTGGTCATGACGGTGAAGGCGGCGATGCCGATGAGCAACGGAAGCCACGCGCCGTGCAGAAGTTTGGTCAGGTTGGCGGCCAGGAACATCAAGTCGACGGTGAGCAGCGCGCCGCCGCCGAGCACCACCACCCAGATCGGCCAACGCCATTTGGTGCGGGCCACGTAGAGGAACAACAACGTGGTGATGGTGATGGTTCCGGTGACCGCCATGCCGTAGGCGTAGCCCAGCGCCGCCGAACTCCGGAAGGCGAACACCAGGATCAGCACCCCCACCCACAGCATGCCGTTGATCCACGGCACATAGATCTGCCCGATCGAGGACTCCGAGGTGTGCGCGATCCGAAGCCGCGGCAGATAGCCGATCTGGGCGGCCTGGGACGCCACCGAGTAGGCGCCGGTGATCACCGCCTGCGAGGCGATCACCGTCGCCGCGGTGGACAGCACCACCATCGGCATCTGCCCCCACTCCGGGACCAGCAGGAAGAACGGGGCGTCGACCACGCTCTGATCGCCCAGCAGCAATGCTCCCTGGCCGAAGTAGTTGAGCACCAACGACGGCAGCACGAGTCCCAGCCAGGCCCAGGTGATCGCCGCCCGGCCGAAATGTCCCATGTCGGCGTAGAGTGCCTCGGCGCCGGTGACCGACAGCACGACGGCGGCGAGTGCGAAGAACGCGATGTGGAAATGCCCGGCCATGAATTCCAGGGCGTAGGCCGGCGACAGTGCCCGCAGGATCTGCGGGTGCTGGACGATGCCGCGGACACCGCAGATCCCGATGATGACGAACCACACGATCATCACCGGACCGAAGAACCGGCCCACCGCCCCCGTGCCGTGGCGCTGCACCAGGAAAAGGCCGGTGATGATCACCGCGGTGATCGGCACCACCAGTTCGGCCAGATGCGGGTCGACGACCTTGAGTCCTTCGACCGCGGAGAGCACCGAGATTGCGGGGGTGATCATGCTGTCACCGAAAAACAATGCGGCACCGAGGATTCCGAGTGTCGACAACGCCGCGATGACCTTCGGGTGGGACCGGCCGCCGATCCGGCGGACCAGCGTGATCAGGGCCATCACCCCGCCCTCGCCGTCGTTGTCGGCATGCATGACCAGACTGACGTAGGTGAGACTGACGATGATCATCACCGACCAGAAGACCAGCGAGACCACGCCGTAGACGTTCGGAATGCTGATCGGGACCGGGTGCGGATCCCTGGGGTTGAACAGCGTCTGCAGGGTGTAGATCGGGCTTGTCCCGATGTCCCCGAACACCACACCGAGGGCGCCCACGACGAGTCCCGCGCGCAGCGGTGGCGCGTGCGGAGATGACGTCACTGCGGATTCGGGGAGCACAGGTCGACGATCGTATCCCCGGCGCCGGATGCTGTCGCGGAAAACGAACCTGCAAGATCTCTGGCCAGCCGGACGCCGCAGCGCATAGATTTTCCTTTTACCGAAGCTTGGGAGGTGGCGATGCGCGGTGTGAAGGCGGCCCTCCTCGGTGCCGTGCTGCTCCCCGCGGCACTCACCGTGGCGCCGACCGCGCACGCCGGCCTGCAGATCGGCCACTACAACGCCTACATCGACGGCCGCTACGACTTCCACACCTGGATCTTCACGTTCGTCTCCTGCGCGCCCCCCAACGGCCTCGGCGAGTGCGCCCAGGTCTCGGCGAACCCGATGCCGATCGCCAAGGCGTTCCAGTGGTACGCCACGGCGCACCAGGCGAATGGCGTCTACAGACTGGTTGTCGACGTGCCCGACGGACTTCGATGCGACGACGTGTACTACGGCCCGGTGATCCCGACCCATGACGTCTACACCTGGGATGCGGTGACGTTGACCGGCACGCTGCAGTCGACGTTCGCCGAGGGCTGTGACAACGCACCGGGCGGAACGCTGACCTACCCCTTCCGGCTCGTGCGCCTCTAGAGCCCGGGCTCGACGCCTCAGGTCAGCGGCCGGCGCCCACCCGAGCCGCGAGATCGATGATCTCGCTGGTGCGCCAGGAGATCAGCACCAAGAACACCGCCAGGAGGCCGACGCTGAAGGACGCCTGGACCAGATTGCGCTGGGCGCGCGGGGCGTAGACGTAGACCGCCGCCACCAGGGCGCCGGTAACCAGTCCACCGATGTGGCCCTGCCAGCTGATGCCGGGGAACGAAAAAGTGAGGACGAGGTTGATGACGATCAGGCCGACCAGCCAGCGCACATCGAGGTTGAGTCGCCTGGCCGCGACCAGCGTCGCGCCGAACAAGCCGAAGATCGCCCCGGAGGCACCCGCGGTCGCGGCGTTCAGCGGGGAGAACAGATACACGACGACCGACCCGCCGAGCGCACTGAGCAGGTACAGCGTGGCGAACCGCAGCCGGCCGAGGTGCTGTTCCAGCGGTGGTCCCAAAACATAGAGCGCCCACATGTTGAACAGGATGTGCACGATCCCGTAGTGCATGAACGCCGAGGTGATCAGCCGGTAGTACTGACCGCCGGCCACCGCCACCGGGAAGAGGCTGAGCTTGTACTGCAGCGTGCGCGACGCCATCTGAAGAACGAACACCGCCACGTTGGCCGCGATCAGCGCGTAAGTCACCGCGGGCATGCCGGGACGCAGGATCCCGCCGGCGGCGGTGCGCGCGGGCGGCACCGAATAGGCCGCCGCCTGGACGCAGTCGACGCATTGGTGTCCGACGGCCGCGCTGCGCATGCATTCGGGGCACACCGGCCGGCCACACCGCGTGCAACTCACGGCGGTGGAACGGTCCGGGTGCCGGTAACAGGTGGGCGGGCCCGCGGGGGTCTGGGCTGGATAAGGCATCGTCATGGTTCTGGCCACGACCATACTGCGCGGCAGTCTCTCCGTGATTCCGGCAGCGCGAAAGCGACCGCCGGTTCGGAATTCGCGGTCATGCTGCTCTTGAACTACGAATTCCATCGTCATTGACGACTTCCCTATCGCCAAGGGAAGTTGCAGATGGTGCGGAATGTCGAAGAAGTTACGCCTGAGCAGTTAGTTTCCTGGTGTGTGCGGCGCACTAGCTCTACGACGAAATCCGTAGTAGATTCCTCATCAGGTTGAGCTCACAGCCACTCTCATGACGTCAGGCGCCGAGGGGCTGAGCTCCTCCGCCGAGGCCTTTCAGGATGAACCCCGCCGCGGCGCCCCTGACAGTCCTGCAGATCACGACTGATGGAGGCCCCTCATGCTCACCGCGCACACTGCGAGTTCCCTCGCCATTCCCCGTGCTGCGGGCACGAACACCGGGGTCGATCTGGTGCGCGCCCGGGAACTGAGCGCGACCACGGTGCTGGTGACCGGCTTCGGCGAGATCGACGCGGCGAGCGCGTCCAGCCTCTCGGAGAGCATCGAGCGCCATCTACCCGGCCACCGGCAGCTCGTTCTGGATCTCTCCCGACTCGAGTTCTTCGGCACCGCCGGCTATTCAGTGCTGCTCCGGGTGCATTCCCGGTGCGCCCGGGCGGGCGTGGACTGGGTCCTGGTTCCCGGCTTGGAGGTTGCGCGGCTTCTGAGAGTCTGCGACGCGGACGGAATCCTGCCGACCGCGCCCAACATCGTCTCGGCGGTGGCCGCCCTCGCGCGCGCCCACACCCGTCGGTCGAGTTGAGGCCACGCCGGATTCAGCCCCCTCGCGGTCGGCCAGAGTCGCGGATATCGCTGAAGCGGAGCGCGTGACGGGCATTACTGCGGCGGTCGGGTAGTGGGCGCCGATTGCGTCGGCGATCGTCAGCTGCGACTTCTCGGTCCACATCCGAAAGCTGGGGACCCGGTAGCCAACCGGATAGCCCTGCGGCCCCAGGCCCGGGCCGATCGTCACCGCCACCGAGGTACCCGCCACGCTCGAGGTCAACAGCCCGTCGGATCCGAGCGGGCCCAACAGCCCGTCCACCACTGCGTTCCACGCAGCGTTGAAGTCCCCGTGGGACAGGGCCGCCACGGCGATCTTCACGATCGTGCCCGCGGCAGCGACCACCGCCGCCGCCGACCCGGAGGCCGTCTCGAGGAGTCCGCTCAGGATGCCGGGCACGACGCGCAACGTGTTGGCAATGTTGGTGGCCACGCCGCCGAGGACGGCCCGTCCGGCGTCGAGCGCGATGGTGCCGGCGGTCCGGATCGGCACCACGGTCGCGTTCGTGAGGGTGGTGACCGCGTCGGCGAACTGGCCCGCCAACACCTGCCGCGTGGCCGTGATGATCGCGCCCGGCAGGTTCCACCCCGCCTCGCTGAGGATGTAGCCGGCACCGATCAGCGCGTCGGCCGATTCGCCGAGGTATCGCGCGCCGTTGTATCCGAGTTGGCTGACGATGGGCAGCGCCGTGTAGATGAACTGCGGCACCACGCCCTGAAACGGCTGCCACGCATAGTCGCCGAAGATGTCCGTCCCGTTGAACAGGTCGTTGTTGACCACCTTGATCGACAGCAGCAATTCGGCGAGCGGACTGTCGATGCCGGCCAGTGCCACCGGCAGCGTTGCGGGCCGGTCGGGTCGGGCGCTCGCCGGCGGATGAGCCGGGCCGGTGATCAGGACAGCGGCGGCGCAGATCGCGGCAGCACCGGCCATCGACCGGGAACCGGTTGTCGAATACACAGCGACCTCCCCCGGGGGTGTGTGCCCTGCCAAACCATACCGAGCCGTCGGGTAGGGCGCACCGCTCACGGCGGTCGTCGGCTGGGGCATACTCGCGTGGAGAGAACGTCCGCTGGGGAGAAGAGGGCTGCCATGGCCACACCGGGTCGGCAATTCAACGCGGCCGTGACGCGGTTCTGGAGCGTGGCGGCTCCGCTCTACGATCTGCCCTTCCTGCAACGGTGGGTCTACCGGCCGGCCCAGGACGAGGTGCTCTCGGAGTTGCGGGCCCACGGCGCCCAGCGCATCGCCGACATCGCCTGCGGCACCGGCATCCTGGCATCCCGCATCGCCGCGGAGCTGCATCCCGATCAGGTGTTCGGGGTGGACATGTCCGACGGCATGCTGGAACAGGCCAAGGCCCGGTCCGCCAGGGTGAGCTGGCTCAAGGGGCCCGCCGAGTGGCTGCCGTTCGACGACGAGTCCCTGGACGCCGTGGTCACCACGTCGGCGTTCCACTTCTTCGACCAGCCGGCCGCGATGCGGGAGTTCCACCGCGTGCTGGCCCCGGGCGGCATGGCGGCCGTGGCCACCATCAGCCCGCCGCCGGCCAAGCTTCTGCAGCGGCTGTCCCCGGAATCCTCCGCCGTTGCCCACAGCCCCTCCCCCGCCGCCATGCGCAGGCTGTTCACCGACGCGGGCTTCCGCATCACCAGCCAGCGGCGCGTCGACCGCCCGCTGTGGACCCGCGCCGTCTGGGACCTCATCACCGTCGGCGTGAAGGACTGAGGAACCCGGCATGGCCGTGCAACTACTCGCCCCGAGCATCGAAGTCGGTCTGGTGACCACGAACCTCGACGCGATGGTCGCCTTCTACGCGGGCTTCCTCGGGTTGGCCCATCAGGCCGACCTGGACTTCCCCGGCGGTTCGATGAAGCGCTACACCGTGGGTTCCAACGTGGTGCTCAAGCTCGTCACCTACGACGAGCCACCGGCCGCGCCCGCGGTGGCCGGCGGCGGTCGCGCCCAGGCCGGTATCCGCTACTTCACCCTGGTGGTGGCCGACGTCCGGGACTCCGCACGACAGGCGGCCGACGCGGGTCACCGTGTCGTGGAGGAGCCCACCGCCTTCCCCGCCGTGCCCGGTATGGGCTGGTGCTTCGTCGCCGACCCGGACGGCAACTGGGTCGAACTCGTCGGGCCGGTGTGACCCGTTGTCCGAACTGCATCCCGGGGTCGCCGCCCTGGCTCCGCTGCTCGGCACCTGGTCGGGCGCGGGGCACGGCGACTACCCGACCATCGCGCCGTTCGGCTACACCGAAGAGGTCACCTTCGGCCACATCGGAAAGCCCTTCCTGACCTACGCCCAGCGCACGCGATCCGACGATGGTCAGCCGCTGCATGCCGAGACGGGCTACCTGCGCGTGCCGTCGGCGCAGCGCGTCGAATTCGTGCTCGCCCACCCGACCGGGATCACCGAGATCGACGAGGGCTCACTGAGCGAGCAGGGCGGCGAGATCGTGATCGACGTCCATTCGACGACGATAGGGCTCACCGCGTCGGCCAAGGACGTCATGGCGATGCGCCGTTCCATCACGGTTCGCGGTGACGAACTGCACTACACCGTTTTGATGGCCGCGGTCGGCCAACCGCTGATGCACCACCTGTCCGCGACGCTGCACCGGCAGCCGTGAACCCTGCGCGCGAGGGCCGCATCCGGATCCCGTCGAACCTCGACTCCGTCACCGACGCCGGCGCTGAGGACCCCGGTGTCCTCTCCCCCGCCGCCGTCGAAGCGATCTGGGGTGCGGTTCGGCACTGGTACCTCGGCGGCATGCACCCGGCCATCCAGGTGTGCCTGCGTTACGACGGCGCGGTGGTGCTCAACCGCGCCATCGGGCATGCCCGCGGCAACGGTCCGCAAGACCGCGCCGACGCCGACCGGGTGCCGGTCACCACGACGACGCCGTTCTGCGTGTATTCGGCGGCCAAGGCCATCACCACGACGGTGGTGCACATGCTGGTCGAACGCGGCCAGATCTCGCTGGACGCGCGCGTCTGCGACTACCTGCCGACCTACACCGGCCACGGCAAGGAACGCACCACCGTCCGGCACGTGATGACCCACAGTGCCGGCGTGCCCTTCCCCAATGGACCGCGGGCCGACCTCAAGCGGATGAACGACAGCGACTACGCCCGCGAGCAACTGGGTCACCTCAAGCCGATCCACCCACCGGGGCTGATGCACATCTACCACGGGCTGACCTGGGGACCGCTGATCCGCGAAATCGTCTCCGCCGCAACGGGTCGGGATATCCGCGACATCCTTGCCACCGAGATCCTCGGGCCGCTCGGGTTTCGGTGGACCAACTATGGGGTGGCCCCGGCCGACGTCGGATCGGTGGCGCCCAGCTACGTGACCGGCAAGCCACTTCCCGCCCCGATCGCGGCGGCCATGAAGGCCGCCGTCGGCGGGTCCATGCAGCAGATCATCCCGTTCTCCAACAGCGAGCGCTTCCTCACCAGCGTGGTGCCGTCGTCGAGCACGGTGTCGACGGCCGATGAATTGTCCCGGTTCGCCGAGATCCTTTGCCGCGGTGGCGAACTCGGCGGTGTGCGGGTGATGCGCCCGGAAACGCTGCGCGCGGCGACGCGCGAGTGCCGGCGGCTGCGACCCGACGTCGCCACGGGCCTGGCGCCGATGCGCTGGGGCACCGGGTACATGCTGGGCTCGAAGCGTTTCGGACCGTTCGGCCGGGACGGCGCCGGCGCCTTCGGCCACACCGGTCTGACCAACATCGCAATCTGGGCCGACCCAGAGCGGCGCCTGTCGGTCGGCATCGTCAGCAGCGGCAAGCCGGGACGGCACCCGGAGGCCGGGCGGTACACCGCCCTGCTGGACCGGATCAATGCGGTGGTTCCCCGCGGGTGAATTGTGGGCGCCTCCCCCGGCGGCTAGCGTGGCCGCATGGCTGAGTCGCTGCTGCAGCAACAACTCGACGAGGTGCGCGCGCTGCTGCGGCGCGCGCGCGACTTGTTCGGCTCGAATCCCATTGCGCCGCCGAGCGATATCCGTCCGCCGGTCGAGGGCGGCCCGACCCCGTAATCACCCGGCCGGCCCAGGGTGGTCAGGACAGCCGATGGTCGCGCAAACGCGCCTCGGCGCGGTGCAGATCGGCCGGTGTCGCCATCTCCGGCGACGGACTGAACCCGGCATCGGTGATCTCCTCACGGATCTGCATCACCGCCTTGAGGTGTGACACGTCAGCGGTCCGCAGCACGGCGTCGGCCAGGGTGGCGGCGTCGCAGTCGCCCACCGCTTCGGACAGCACGACGCTGTGCAGGTACCCGCCGCGCGCCGACCGGAACATCAGGTGCCCGCTGGGGTGCACGGCATCCAACTCGGGGTCCGGCTCCCCCGGCTGACTCATCGGCCGCCCTCGGCGACGTCACGCAGCCGGCGGGCCCCGTCGGCGTCGTGCTGCTCCCACCGGGTCGCCGCTTCCACTAGCCGGTCGGCCAGATCCGCGTGCGCGGCGGCCTGCTCCTGGTAGCAGATGCGACGGTGGTCGAGCAGCTCACGGCCGGCCTCCCGGAACTCGGCGAAGATCGGTCCCAGCGACTCCAGCGACGCCATGATCCCGGCGTTTCCGGCCGGCACGGAAGCCAGGTAGTCGGCGGTGTGGCGGTGCTCGTCGGCTGCCTGCCGCAGCTCGTCGGGAACCACGTTCAGTCGCTCTGCCATTCATCGCTCCTGTCAGGACGGGGCCGTCGCGGCGGCCCGGTTCGGCGCCGGAACCTCCGGCGCGGCGGTGCTGTGGGGCTCCGGCGGATGTTGCCAGCCTAGGAAGCCGGGGCCCATCACGCTGCCCAGGGGCTGGATCTGCTCGTCCAGAAGGGCTTTGCCGTTCCCGAGGGCCACCGCGTGCCGGTCGGTGAGCATCCCGATGTCGCCGGGAGACAGGCGAGCGGGATCGAGCGGCGCGAGGACCGCCGAGCCGGGTGCGGGGATGCTGATGCCCTGCTGGCGGAAGGCGTCGGGAATCGGTGTGCCGCCGACCGCTGCGGTGATCGCCGCGGCCAGTTCCGGGCTGGGCGCGGTGACGGTATCTCCGTCAGGAAGGTCCACGACGGCCGGATCATCGGCGGGGGGCGGCGCACCGGCGGTCTCGTCGCCCGCTGATTCGTCCGCTACGTCCGGCTCCGGCTTCGGGTCGGAAACGACGTCGGCGGGGCTGCTGTCGGCGGGGCGGGGAAGGTCCACGGTCGGCGGGTCCGCAAGCAGCGGTCGGGACTGTCCGCTCCCCATCCCCGAGATCCCGGGCAGGGCCGCGCCGAACGGAGCTCCGCCGGGCGGCCCGCCACCCCAGGACGGGGCGGCCATCGCCGGTAGCGGCATGGCAGGCGCCGGGGCCGCGACCGGTGCCGGGGACGGCGCTGCGGGTACCGGGGGCGCGGATGGCGGCGGATCGGACCATGACATCCAGGAAGGCATCGGGTCGACGGGATCCATCGGCGTCAGGACGTCCGGATCGGGGCACACCGGTTGTGGCGGGGACGCGGAATCCACTGGTGCGCTGACTGTTTGGGGAGTCGGCGGTCTGCGCGGTTCGGACTCCGAGGCCACGGTTCCGGATTGCCCGGCAGGCGGTGCGGCAGGGCCACGGTCCTGGGGGCTCGGGGTGGAGGCGGCATAGAGCGCGCTCAGCGCAGCCGCCAGGGATGCCTTGGAGGTGGCGTCCAGGCTCGAGTGCTCCACCACGTTGCGGATGTCGCGCAGCCTGCCGATCAGATAGCGCTGGAACTCGCGGGCGCCGGCCGGGGTGTCGAGGTCGGTGCGGGTCCTCACCGTGTCCTCGATGTCGCGTTGCAGCGCCGTGAGTTCGGTGAGGCCGTCGGCGTGCGCGGCGTGCGCGTTGAGGACCGCGGTGACCACCTGGAGGTCGACATGTGCGGCGTCGGTGTCCTGATGCGAGAGTGCGCCCTCGGCGTCTCGGATCGCCTCGGCGGCGGCGCCTTCGCCGACTCGGGGCGGGGGACCGGACGGGCCGGTCGGCGGGCCGCTGAGAAAGACGTCCGGGTGGGCCGCGGCCAGCTTGGTGATGACGGCACCGAGCGCCGCCGACGGGCTGGCCGGGTTGAGTGCCGCCGCGACGTCGTCTCCGGTCAACCCCGTCTTCCAGGCGTCGGGATCGCCGGTGATCGAACGGACGCGGGCTATCGCGTCGAGTAGATCGTGGTACGACGCCACCGGGAACCTCTCATGCCGGTGACTGTAGGCAGGGATGGACCACCGAACAATTCACCCCTGTGGACGTCCACGTATCCGATTCTTGTTACCGGTATCTGTCCGTAAGTTGTTGAATGACAACGGCTTTGGCGTGCACCGCGGCCCGCGCGTCGCGGACGACGGCGGCGATGTCGCGGTTCTTGGCGATCAGGTGCCGGCTCAGTTCGTGTGCGGCCGCCGGGCTGTCCCCGGGCGGCCGGATGTCGGTGGCGTCGAGTTCGGCGTTGATGGCGTCGATGCGGCCGATCGACTCGACCGCCAGGGCGTGGGCATCGGTGAGCACCTCGGCGAGGTCGCGATCGGCCGCGGCGAGTTCGGCATCCCGTACGGCCAGTGCACGGCGGACAGCCTCGAGGGAGTGCGGGGAATCGCCGTGCTGCGACATGGGCACGACCGTACCCACCGCCCCACGGGGCGACAACTCACCTCTCTAGGCCGGGCGGCGGATGGCCACGGCGCTGCCCATCCGGCTGATCTGCACCGTCGCGCCCGGTTGCGGTGCCTCGACGACCATGCCGTTGCCGATGGCCATCTGGACATGCCCGGTATGAGGGAACACCAGGTCGCCGGGCCGGACCCGGGATCGCGGCACCGGCAGACCGTCGTGGATCTGCTCGTAGGTGGTCCGGTGCAGGCGCACACCCGCCTGTGCGTAGGCCCACTGCACCAAGCCCGAGCAGTCGAAGCGGTCCGGCCCCGTGGCCCCCCACACGTAGGGCCGGCCCAGCCTGCTCAGCGCGGCGCGGACGGCGCTCACCGCGCGGGCGTCCGGCCCGGCGGCACCCCCGGATCGATAGTGCAAGCCGCGCAGCGCCGAGCGGCGGTGGTGGGCACGAACCCGGGCGGTGCGGACGTGAGCATGGGCGGTTCGCAGCCGAATCGCCCTGCGGCGGAGTACTTCCCGCGCGGCGATCGGGTTGTCGGGCAAGGTCGCCGCGTCGGCGCGCGCGGCGGACAGCACCGCTCCGGTGCTGCGGTGGGCGTCGGCGTGGTCGCCCCGGGCCTCGCCGAGGATCCGGATCAGCCGGGCATCGACGTCGCGGGTGTCGCGCAACCGCGTGCCCTGGGCGGTATCCGCCGACCGGTAGGCCTCGCCCACTGCGCCGGCAACGTTGAGCGGGGGTGCCGCGGCGTCGGACGGGACGTTGAGCGTGGGCGGAGCGGTAAGTCCGGCGAACAAAGCGTGGGCGCGGCGCAGGACGGCGAGATCGTCCGTCACGACTCCGCCTCGACGAAGCGCCGCACCCGCGGCAGCGCCCCGGGCGGTACGAGTCCCCGGTTGCGGATGCTCCACATCTCCTCGGTGGTGACGCCGAGCAGGGCGGCGATCACCGAGTCCGGCAAGCCGCTGCGTCGGCAGGCGCGATCGAACCGAGCCCCGATGCCGCCGGGCATCCTGGCCAGCAAGCTCGACCGGATGTCCTCCAGCGTCTTGAGTTGGGCCATCAACCGGTCGGCGGAATCGGATCCTGCGTTCACCGCGACCCGCCACGAATTGGCTGCCAGCATCTCGGCCTTCACGCACTGCGCGATCACGGATTGAATATACGTCTCGTATTCGTTTGATGTCTTCGCTGGCAAACGGGCTATCAACGAATTGAGCGATTCGAGGTGTGCATCGGCGTGCGCCTCCAGAACGTCGGCGTCGGTATGGCGGCTGACGACCACCGCTCCGCGGTCGCCATCCGCCCGGGGACGTTCCGGCGCATCCTCGAGAAGCTCTGACAACTCGGCATCGGGGTCGTCGGCGACCAGCAGGCGCGCGTAGGTTCCCGGGGGCAGACCGAGTCCGTTCTCAACCTTTTGAACTGTGCCTTTATGTGGCTTTCGGGCGCCGCGTTCCAAGTAGCTCAGGCCCATGATGCTGACCCCGGTGGCCGCGGCCAGGTCCGCCAGTGACCAGTCCCGGGATTCCCGTAGCGCCCGGATGGCAGCACCCGCCGCCTCGCGGCTCACTGACGGGCTCCCAGCATGGGCGAATCGTACACAGCTGCAATCCGTATACGTTTCTGTGTATGTTTTGGTTGCGAGACCCTGTCGTTGTGTATACGCTTCCGTCATCGAATCTGATCCTAGGAGGTAGCCATGGACATCCGCCCGTGCTCGTCAGACCCGGACCTGTGGTTCGGCTATGCCGATGACGACGCCAGCGACGGCGCCGCCAAAGCCCGCGCCTACGAGCAGTCGGCCACTCGGGCGCGCACCATCTGCCTGCGCCGCTGCCCGCTGGCCCAGCAGCGGCAATGCGCCCGCCAGGCGGTGGAGGCGGGGGAGGAGTACGGGGTGTGGGCCGGGGTGAAACTTCCCGGCGGTCAGTACCGCAAACGGCACCAGCTCGCGAACGCCCGTACCGTCCTGCGGCAGATCGCCGACGGACTGCTCAACCCTCGGCAGCTGCCGGAAAGCGCCGAACTTCTCTCCCGGGCCGAGGCGCCGACCGCCCCCGAACCGGCCGTCGTGCACCTCACCCTGGGCCGGCCGGCGGCGGCCGCCTGACCGACCGGGAACCGCGTCCCGCCGGTCTGCGATGAACACGCGGGCAATCTGAGCATGTGGGCCTAGCCGCTCGCACGGGAGCAGACTGTCCATGTGCGGGCTGTCGCAATCCTCACCATCACGGGATTGGTCGCGCTCGTCGTCGCCCTGATGACCGGAAGCACGCCGCTGGCCGTACTGGTAATCGGCTTGGCGGTCGCAGGGATCGCCCTCCTGCTTCGTGACTGGCGCGATGACCGGAACCTCGCTTCGGCGGAGCCTTCCCCCGAGGGCGAACCCGGCCAACGACTGTCCCCGGACGAGTTCTCACCCGACATTTCCACCGACCCCAACGGGCCGTCCTCCAACGCCCGGGCGGATTAATTCGCGCAGCGACGAGACGAGTCGGATCTGCGGGCTCAGCCGCCCCCGCGGCGCACCATCTCCAGCGTCCCGAGCTCCCGGATCGCGCGCCCGCCCCGGGCGAGCATCGCGAGCACCATCTGGTCGCCCCGCTCCGTCGCCGCCGAGAAGGCGAACCCCAGCGTGGTGATCAACGGCACCTGCAGCATTCCGAAACGGTAGTCCTGCCAAGCTGTTTCGGCGTCGTAGTCCTGCACCCCATGGCCGGCCAGGGCTCGCTGGTAAACGCCGACCAGTTCCTGTTCATGGGCGACCCGATCGTCGGGGGAGAGGCTGGTCGCCAGAAAGTAGGAGAGGTCGCGGGCGGGCAGACCGACCGCCAGCGTCTGCCAGTCCACAACGGTCACCCGCGTGCGATCGGGGTCGAACAAGAGGTTGTCGGCCCGGTAGTCACCATGCAGCAGGCTGAACCGTTCCGGAGAGCCGACAAGCCAGTCGGCGATCGCCTCCGCGGACTCCAGCACGGTGGCTCGGTCGGCGGGGTCCATCTGCGGACCCAGTTTGTCGACGGTCGTCCGGGCCGCCAGCCGAGTGATGTCGCCGAGGCCGCGGGCCGTCGGCTCGTCCGGCTTCGGCATGACGGTGCCGGTGAAGGACAGCCACGCGGGATCGCACCAGCGGGGACCGTGCAGACCGGCCAGCGCTGCCGCGGCGAGCCTGGCCTCGTCGGTCGTGCATCCGCGGATCTGGTCGGCCTGTTCGGCGGGTGCCATATCGGAGAGCAGAAGAGCGAACTCGCCACCGTCGCCGGCCAGCGCGCAGTGGTAGCAGCGGGGGAGCGGTACGGCGACGGTATCGGCAACCGCGGTGTAGAAGGCATGCTCGGAGCGGTAGCTCAGCGCGACCCGCTCGCGCACCGCGTCCTCCTGGGCGGGCAGTTTGACGACGAAGGTGTCCGGTAGGCCGCCGGGGTTGTCCACGTAGCGCACCGTGAGGCGGTAGGTGGCTCCGGTCTGGCCGGTGCCGATAGGGGTGATGTCGACGGTGTCCACCACCACGGGACGGTCTGCGTCGCCGAGAACTGCCGACAACCAGGCCGCCGTGACCTCCGCGGGGGAGGCGGGAATGGGAACGTGGGCCGTCATGCCCGCGATTACACCATCGCCGGACGGCACGGCGACGGCCGATTGCGCCGTACGATCTACGCCCATGACCCGGCGCTTCGTCGACCTCTCGGTGCCGCTGCAGGCCGGGATCGCCTCCGACCCGCCGGGGCATCTGCCGGAGATCGACTACTACGACCACCGGCAGACCGCCGCGGAGGTGGTGTCGTTCTTCCCCGGCTCCACGGTGGACGACCTCCCCGACGGCGAGGGCTGGGCCATCGAGCGGGTGCGGATCACCACCCACAACGGCACGCACCTCGACGCGCCCTACCACTACGCCTCCACGATGGACGGTGGTAGGCGCGCGATCACCATTGATGAAGTGCCCCTGGAGTGGTGCCTGCAGCCGGCGGTGAAGCTGGATTTCCGGCACTTCGATGACGGCTACGTGGCGACGGCCGCCGACGTGAAACGAGAACTGGATCGAATCGGCCACGAGCTGCGGCCACTGGAGATCGTGCTCGTAAACACCAGCGCCGGAGCGCATTACGGACAACCCGACTACGTCGGCAAAGGGTGCGGTATGGGGCGCGAGGCGACCTTGTACCTACTGGAGCGCGGTGTGCGCCTCACCGGGACCGACGCGTGGAGCTGGGACGCCCCGTTCTCCTACACCGCCGAGCGCTACGCGCGCACCCACGACGCGTCGATCATCTGGGAGGGTCACCGCGCCGGTCGCACGATCGGCTACTGCCACATCGAGAAATTGCACAACCTCGAGTCGTTGCCGATCGACGGCTTCGAGGTGTCGTGTTTTCCGGTGAAGGTCCACGCGGCCTCAGCGGGATGGACCCGCGCGGTGGCGATCTTCGACGAGTGACGGCTGGGCCCGATCGTCTCGCTGCTCAACCGCCTCGTCCCTCGGCGGCATCGTCGACTCGCCTCACGCCGAACTGTCTCGCTCCTCCTCCGCCGCAAACGCGGCGGCATCGTCGACTCGACTCACGCCGAACTGTCTCGCTCCTCCTCCGCCGCAAACGCGGCGGCATCGTCGACTCGACTCAGCCGGTGAACTTCCCGCTGCGGATCCGCTCGGCCTCCATCAACGCCAGCTCGTGCGCGCCGGGGACGACGATGTCGGGGTCCGGCACGAAGTCGACGTCGCCCGCGCGATCCTGGTAGGGCACCGCGGCCAGGATCACCTTGATGGCGTTGAGCCGGGCCTTGTGCTTGTTCTCCGAGCGGATGATGATCCACGGCGCATCCGGGGTGCTGGTGCGGCGCAGCATGCGGTACTTGGCCTCGGTGAAGTCGTCCCAGTGCTCCTGGGCCTGGACGTCGATCTCACTGAGTTTCCACTGGCGCAGCGGATCGTCGCGGCGGCGGTCGAACCGACGGGCCTGTTCTTCTTTGGTCACGCTGAAGTAGAGCTTCACCAGGATGGTGCCCTGGCGCACCAGATCCTTCTCGAAGCCGACGACACCCTTGAGGAAGTTGCGGTATTCCTCGTCGGTGCAGAAGCCGAACACCGGCTCCACCATCGCGCGGTTGTACCAGGAGCGGTCGAACAGCACCATCTCGCCGCCGGTGGGGAACTGGGCGACGTAACGCTGGAAGTACCACTGGCTGCGCTGCTCCTCGGTGGGCCTGCCCAGCGCGACCACCCGATAGTGCTTCTCGTTCATGTACCGGGTGACCCGGCGGATGGTGCCACCCTTTCCGGCGGCGTCCCGGCCCTCGAAGAGCACGATCATCCGGCGGTTCTCCTGTTCCAGGTAGCGCTGCAGCTTGAGCAGCTCCACCTGGAAAGGCTTGAGTTCTTCTTCCTCGAGGACGCGACGGGGGAGGGCCATGGACACATTTTGACCCAGCGGTCAACCGCCTCGGCGCTAAGGCTCGGCTATCCCGGCGTCCCGGTCACCGCCGATGACCCATCGCCGGGCCTGCGCCGCGCGCGCCGGCGGGTACACGCGCCACTCGCCGGGGAACAGCAGTCCGAAGAATCGCGTGGCCCAGACCATCCACTCGACGTCGGTGACGATCGCGCCGCGTTCCCAGTGGAACCACGTGCTGAAGCTGGACTTCCAGTCCTCCCAGGCGGCATCGAGCCCCGAGCCCGTGTAGTCGGGGGCGACCTCGCAGTACATGCTGAGCTTGTCGTGGCGCGCGAGCTTGTCCTCGATGTCGGCGACGGCCGCCGCGTAGTCGGCCTTGGTGAGACGGTCGTGGCAGGCATAGGCGGCGACGTCGTCGGGGAAGCCGCCGAGGATCTCGATCACCCGGGTGACGCTACGCGCGGACACGCGGTTCCGGCGGCTCCGTCGTATTGCCGTTCTTCTTCGGTCCGGCGGCGGCGGCACTCGGCGAGGTGAACATCGCCTTCGTTGTGGGACTGGCGGTTTCGGCAACCGTCTACGTGGCGTTGGCGCGGCCGGCGGCGGCTGTCAGTCGAACGGGGCGTCGGCGTCGGGGTGCACCAGCAGAACCCGGCTGAGGTTGGTGAGCCGAAGCACGGACTTGACCTGCTCGTTCGGGTCCGTGATCCGCAGGTCCCCGCCGGCGGCCCTGGCCGCCTTCAGCGATGCGATCAGAGCCCCGATCCCGGAGGAGTCGACGGCATCGGCGTGAGACAGGTCCACCAGCAGCTTGACGTGGCCGGCGGAGATCAGCTCCGACAACTGGCCACGCAGACTTCCCGCCACCGTCAGATTGAGCCGGCCCGTCGCCAGCACAACGGTGGCGCCTGACGGCGCCACTCTGGTGGCGTAGGTGATGGGCTTAGTCATTGACGGCCGAGCCACTGGTGCCCGTCACCGTCTGGGTCGCCTGATGCGACGGAGCGCCCTGACAACCGGCGACGGTCAGAGCGGCGGCTCCGAGAGCCGTCACCATGACCGGACTTTCGCGTACATCGCACATCCCGTCGACCCGGAAACCACCCGGCGTGATCTCTTTGAATCCGACTCTTAGATTACTGCAGCAGTTCGACCGCACTCTGCTCCAGCCAATGAACATGCAGAGCGATCTTGGGACTAGACGGGGAGTCACACCGTGTCATTGGTTCGCAGACCTTCACCACTGGCGAAGGCAACCCAGGATCGGGTATCCCTGCGGGTCAGCCCGTCGCCGGCGGCCGCGCAAGGGCATCGCTTGATCTCACCGCTTCACCACGGAGGGGTTCTGCTGAACATCGCCGCAAACACAAAGGTCACGACCTCTTTCGAGTCCGTGACCTCAGCGCTCGCAGTTCTCCGAACCGCTCGGTGTGGGCGAAGGGGGACTTGAACCCCCACGTCCCGAAGGACACTGGCACCTGAAGCCAGCGCGTCTGCCATTCCGCCACTCGCCCGAATGACGCCGGGAGCCTATCACGGTGGGGAGGACCGGCCCCAATTGCCTCCGGGGCCCCGGAATACGCGCGGCCCGCTTGAACTGCACCGATGGAACTCCTCCAGCGGTGCCGGGGGCCGTCGGGTGACCTCGGCCGATACCATGGAGGAAACCACCCGCGGGTGGGGAATCGAGGTAGGCGGTCCGGTGGGTTACCAGAAGGGCCTGGCTGCGCGGATCGAGCGCATGCTGGAGGACAGCGTCGGCGACGCGTTCGCCCGGGTCTTCGGCGGCTCCATCGTCCCCGCCGAAGTCGAGTCGCTGCTGCAAAGGGAGGCCTCGGACGGGGCGCGCCCGCTACCGGGCGATCGTTTCCTGGCCCCCAATGACTACGTCATCACCCTGGGCGCCTCCGACTTCGAGAAGGTCAGCGGGGACCGAGATCTCACTGCAGACACATTTGCCAAACATTTGACCGCATACATTCACGAGCAGGGCTGGCAGACCTACGGTGAGGTGGTAGTCCGGTTCGAGCAGGCCGAGAGTCTGCACACGGGCCAGTACCGCGCCCGAGCCGTTGTGAATCCCGACGCCGACCCCCGCCCGCCTGCTCCCCGTCCAGCACCAGCAGAATCGAACCAGGCGTACACCGCAGAACCAGGAGTGCCAGCGATGACCGACAACCCGAACTACCGCGGACAGGGACGACCGGGCGACGAGTACTACGACGACCAGTACAGCCGCCCCCAGGAGGATCCGCGTGCCGGCGCACCCGATGCTCCGCGGGCCCCGTACACCCCTGAACAGGGCTACACCCCCGGCTACGAGCAGGGCGGCTACCCGCCGCCCCGGCAGGGCTACCCGGAGCAGGGCGGCTACCCCGATCAGGGTTACTACCCCGGCTACGAGCAGCAGCGTCCGCCGGCCGCGCCCGGCTACGGCGCCCCCGGCTACGACCAGGGCCGGCCCGGCCCGCAGGGCTATGGCGCCCCGCAGTACGGGCCCCCGCCCGGTGGCGGCTACGCCCCCCCGGCCGCGCCCCCGGCCGGTGACTACGACTACGGACGCCAGGCCCCGGGCCGCCACGAGGGCCCGAGTTACGGCAGTTACGAACAGCAGCGACCGGCATACCCCGCTCCCGGCTACCAACAGCCCGGCTACGGCCCCGGCTACGGTCGTCCCGAATACGGTCAGCCGGACTACGGCCGTTACGACCAGGCCGGCTATCCGCCCGCTCCGACCGCGCCCGAGTATGACTACGGCCAGCCGGAGCCGGCAGGCTACGGCTCCGCGGTAGGCGGCGCGGTGACCCTGCAGCTTGATGACGGCAGCGGCCGCACCTACCAGTTACGTGAAGGCGCGAACGTCATCGGCCGCGGCCAGGACGCACAGTTCCGGCTGCCCGATACCGGGGTGTCCCGCCGCCACCTGGAGATCCGCTGGGACGGCCGCACGGCCATGTTGCAGGACCTGAACTCCACCAACGGCACCACCGTGAACAACGCGCCGGTTCAGGAGTGGCAACTCGCCGACGGGGATGTGATCCGGCTGGGTCACTCCGAGATCGTCGTCCGCGTTCACTGAGCCGACCGGCACAGGGCGGGGCCTGGTGGCTTCACCCCCGGGCGCTCCGGGGTCCCAGTATCCTGTGACGTTGCCGACGTCCGCCGGGTTGCCGGCGTCAGGCGAGGTGCAACCGCGACAGGAGGACGGAGGGACGCCGCATGCAGGGTCTGGTGCTGCAGCTGACGCGTGCCGGCTTCCTGTTGCTGCTCTGGCTGTTCATCTGGGCCGTGCTGCGCATCCTGCGCACCGACATCTACGCCCCCACCGGCGCGGTGATGGTTCGGCGCGGCCTGCCGCTTCGCGGCACCCGGTCGCCGGCCCGGCAGAATCGGACCGCCGGGGCGCGATACCTGGTGGTCACCGAGGGCGCACTGGCCGGCACCCGGATCAATCTCGGCACCCAGCCGGTGCTCATCGGCCGCGCGGATGACTCGACGCTGGTGCTCACCGACGACTACGCCTCCACCCGGCACGCCCGACTCTCGCCACGCGGCGGCGACTGGTTCGTCGAGGACCTGGGCTCGACCAACGGCACCTACCTGGACCGCTCCAAGGTCACCACGGCGGTGCGCGTTCCGGTCGGCACGCCCGTGCATGTCGGCAAGACGGTAATCGAGCTGCGCCCGTGACCCTTGCCCTGCGATACGCCGCGCGCAGCGACCGCGGCCTGGTCCGCGCCAACAACGAGGACTCCGTCTACGCCGGAGCCCGGCTGCTGGCGCTGGCCGACGGCATGGGCGGACACGCAGCCGGGGAGGTGGCTTCGCAGCTCGTGATCGCGGCGCTGGCCCACCTCGATGACGACGAGCCCGGCGGCGACATCCTCGGAAAGCTCGAACACGCTGTCCACGAAGGAAACTCGGCAATCGCCGAGCAGGTTGAGCTCAACCCCGAGCTGGACGGGATGGGGACGACGCTCACCGCGATCCTGTTCGCCGGTGACCGGCTGGGGCTGGTGCACATCGGGGACTCCCGCGGTTACCTGCTGCGCGACGGGGAACTCGCGCAGATCACCAAGGACGACACCTTCGTGCAGACCCTCGTCGACGAGGGACGCATCACCGCCGAGGAGGCGCACAGCCATCCTCAGCGGTCGTTGATCATGCGGGCACTGACCGGCCAGGAGGTCGAGCCGACGCTGATCATGCGGGAGGCCCGTGAAGGCGACCGCTATCTGCTCTGCTCGGACGGGCTGTCCGACCCGGTCAGTCACGAGACGATCCTCGATGCATTGAAGATTCCGGACGTGGGCGACAGCGCCGACCGGCTCATCGAACTGGCGCTGCGCGGCGGCGGTCCTGACAACGTCACGGTGGTGGTCGCCGACGTCGTCGACCACGACTACGGCGGCCAGACCCAGCCCATCATCGCCGGGGCGGTCTCCGGCGACGACGACAACCGGATCGCGCCGCCCAATACCGCCGCAGGCCGGGCTTCGGTCATCGCGCCCAGGACACCGGTGGCCAAACCTGTTGTTCCCCAACCTGATCCGCCCGCGCGACCGCGGTCACGCAGACGCCTGTTCATCGCTGCCGCGGTGGTGGCCCTGCTTGCCCTGGCCGGGATCGGCGTCGGCTACGGGATGATCCGCAACTACTACTACGTCAGTGCCGCCGACGGGACCGTGGCCATCATGCGCGGCATCCAGGGTTCGATCCTGGGCGTGCCGTTGCAAGAGCCCTACCTGCTCGGGTGCATCAACGATCGCGGAGAGCTGTCGCAGATCAGCTACGGCCAGGCACATTCCCAACTCGGTTGCAGCCTGATGCGGGTGCAGGATCTGCGCCCCTCGGAGCGGACCCAGGTGTCGGCCGGACTGCCGGCCGGGAGCCTGGACAACGCGATCGGGCAAATGCGGGAACTGGCGCACAACTCGCTGCTGCCCCTGTGCACCCCGCCGGCCGAGACGCGGCCGACGCCGACCGCGGCCCCACGCGCGGGATCCGGCGTTCCGTCCGCACCGCCGACGACCTCCGCCGCACCAACTTCCGCGCCGCCGACCACCACGCAGCTGCCCTCCGCACCGCCGACGACCTCCGCGTCGCCGGCATCCGCGCCACCACCATCGCCGCCGCCCGTACCGCAGAAGCCGGGCACCGACTGCCGGACCGCGGCGTGAAGCGCGGCAAGCACGGCGCCAACAGCGCCGTGACCACCGTCCCCCAGTCACCGGTGCGAATCACCCCTCCGCTACCGACCCGGCGCAACGCCGAACTCGGGCTGCTGTGTTTCGCCACCCTGATCACCGGCACCGCGCTGCTGATCGTCGAGGGCAACCAGGAGCAGGGCCTCAGCTGGGACCTGCTGACCTACACCGCTGCGTTTCTGGTGCTGTTTCTGCTGGCGCACTTGGCGATTCGCCGCTTCGCACCGTATGCCGACCCGCTGCTGCTGCCGGTGGTCGCGCTTCTGAACGGCCTGGGCCTGGTGCTGATCCACCGCCTCGATCTGGTGCCGGGCAACAGCGCCGACAACCCGAGCGCAGGGCAGCAGATGCTGTGGACACTGGTGGGCGTCGCCGGTTTCGCACTCGTGGTCGTCTTCCTGACGGATCACCGGCTGCTGGCCCGCTATGACTACATCTGCGGGGCCGCCGGTTTGATCCTGCTGGCCATCCCGGCGCTGCTGCCCACCAAGCTCTCGGAGACCAACGGCGCCAAGATCTGGATTCGGCTGCCGGGCTTCAGTATTCAGCCGGCGGAGTTCTCGAAGATTCTGCTGCTGGTCTTTTTCGCCGGCGTGCTGGTGGCTAAGCGCAGCCTGTTCAACAGCGCCGGAAAGCACTTCCTGGGCATGGATCTGCCGCGTCCCCGCGACCTCGCGCCACTTCTGGCTGCGTGGATCATCTCGGTGGGCGTCATGGTCTTCGAGAAGGATCTCGGCACCTCGCTGCTGCTGTACGCGTCCTTCCTGGTCATGGTGTACATCGCCACCGAGCGGTTCAGCTGGGTCGTCATCGGTCTGAGCCTGTTCGCCGCGGGAAGCGTTGTGGCATATCACCTTTTCGGACATGTGCGCGGACGCGTGCAAACCTGGATGGATCCCTTCGCGGATCCCGAGGGCGCCGGTTACCAGATGGTGCAGTCCAAGTTCAGCTTCGCCACCGGCGGGGTGTTCGGCACCGGGCTGGGTAACGGCCAGCCGGGGACGGTGCCCGCCGCCTCGACCGACTTCATCACCGCGGTGGTGGGGGAGGAGCTGGGTCTGGTGGGACTGGCCGGGGTGCTGCTGCTCTACACGATCGTCATCGTCCGGGGCCTGCGGACCGCAATAGCGGTGCGCGACAGCTTCGGCAAGCTGCTCGCCGCGGGGCTGGCGTCGACGCTGGCGATCCAGTTGTTCATCGTCGTCGGCGGGGTGACGGGGTTGATCCCGCTGACCGGACTCACCACGCCGTGGATGTCCTACGGCGGCTCATCGCTGGTGGCCAACTACATCCTGCTGGCGATTCTGGTGCGGATCTCACACGCCGCCCGCCGGCCGATCCGCACCGGCCAGAACACACCGATCGCGACAGCCCGCACCGAGGTGTTCACCCGGTCATGAACACTTCGCTGCGACGGATCTCGATGATGGTGATGGGGCTGGTGGTCCTGTTGCTGATCAACGCGACCATCACCCAGGTGTTCCGCGCCGACGCGCTGCGCGCCGACCCCCGCAACCAGAGGGTGCTCCTCGACGAGTACGCCCGCCAGCGCGGGCAGATCGCCGCCAGCGGACAGTTGCTGGCCTACTCGGTGGCGACGACCGGGCGCTACCGCTACCTGCGGGTGTATCCAGACCCGATGATCTACGCCCCGGTCACCGGCTTCTACTCGCTGCGCTTCTCCAGCACCGGACTGGAGCGCGCGGAGGACCCGATCCTCAACGGCTCCGATGAGCGGCTGTTCGGAAAGCGGCTGGCCGACTTCTTCACCGGCCGCGATCCGCGCGGCGGCAATGTCGAGACGACGATCGTCCCCCGGGTGCAGCAGGCCGCGTGGGCGGCCATGCAGCAGGGCTGCAACGGGGGCTGCAAGGGTTCGGTGGTGGCACTGGAGCCCTCGACCGGGAAGATCCTGGCGATGGTCTCCGCGCCGTCGTACGACCCCAACCTGCTGTCCACCCACGACACCGAGGAGCAGGGCCAGGTGTGGGAGCAGCTGCGCGACGATCCCGCTTCGCCGCTGACCAATCGGGCGATCTCCGAGCGGTACCCCCCCGGGTCGACGTTCAAGGTCATCACCACCGCCGCAGCGCTACAGGCCGGCATCACCGAGAACGAGCCACTGACCGCCGCCCCGCAGATCGTGTTGCCCAACAGCACAGCGACGCTGGAGAATTATGGCGGCACGCCCTGCGGCGGCGGGCCCAAGGCCCCGCTGCGCGAGGCGTTCGAGCGGTCCTGCAATACCGCGTTCGTCGAACTCGGTATCCGCCTCGGCGGCAACGCCATCCGCGACACCGCCGACGCGTTCGGCTTCGACAACGAACCCGACCCGATCCCGTTGCAGGTCGCCGAGTCCACCGTCGGGCCGATGGCCGACAGTGCCGCGGTCGGCATGTCGAGCATGGGGCAGAAGGACGTCGCGGTCACGCCGCTGCAGAACGCCATGGTCGCCGCGGCAATCGCCAACGGCGGGGTGGTGATGCAGCCATACCTGGTGCAGCGGCTCGAGGCACCGGATCTTTCCGACATCAGCAACACCGCACCGAGTGAGCAGCGGCGCGCGGTTCCCGCCGAAGTCGCGGCTAAGCTAACAGATTTGATGATCGGCGCCGAGAAGTTCACCCAGCAGAACGGGGCGATTCCGGGCGTGCAGATCGCATCCAAGACCGGGACCGCCGAACACGGGACCGACCCTCGCAACACCCCGCCGCACGCCTGGTACATCGCATTTGCGCCCGCTCAGAATCCCCGGATCGCGGTCGCGGTGCTGGTCGAGAACGGCGGCGACCGGCTCTCGGCGACCGGCGGCGCGCTGGCTGCCCCGATCGGCCGCGCGACGATCGCGGCGGCATTGCAGGGGGCGCCATGAGTCCGCGCGTGGGGGTGACCCTGTCCGGTCGCTACCGTCTGCAGCGGCTGATCGCCACCGGCGGTATGGGCCAGGTGTGGGAGGCCGTCGACAGCCGGCTGGGCCGCCGGGTCGCCGTCAAGGTGCTCAAGCAGGAGTTCTCCTCCGACCCGGAATTCCTCGAGCGCTTCCGCGCCGAGGCGCGCACGGTGGCCATGCTCAACCATCCGGGCATCGCTGCGGTCCACGACTATGGCGAGACCGACATGGACGGCGAGGGCCGCACCGCCTACCTGGTGATGGAACTCATCAACGGCGAACCCCTGAACTCGGTTATCAAGCGCACCGGACGGCTCTCGCTGCGGCATGCCCTGGACATGCTCGAGCAGACCGGCCGGGCGCTGCAGGTGGCCCACGCCGCCGGGCTGGTGCATCGCGACGTCAAACCCGGCAACATCCTCATCACGCCGACCGGCCAGGTGAAGCTCACCGACTTCGGCATCGCCAAGGCCGTCGATGCCGCCCCGGTCACCCAGACCGGCATGGTGATGGGCACGGCGCAGTACATCGCGCCGGAGCAGGCGCTCGGTGAGGACGCCACGGCGGCCAGCGACGTGTACTCGCTGGGAGTCGTCGGCTACGAAGCGGTTTCGGGCAAGCGGCCCTTCACCGGCGACGGCGCGCTGACCGTCGCGATGAAGCACATCAAGGAGACCCCGGCGCCGCTGCCCGCCGACCTGCCGCCGAACGTGCGCGAGCTGATCGAGATCACCCTGGTCAAGAATCCGGGGATGCGGTATCGCACCGGCGGCCAGTTCGCCGACGCGGTGGCCGCGGTGCGTTCCGGCCGCCGCCCGCCCCGCCCGAACTCCGCGCCCACGATCAAGGCCACGCCGGCCGCCATTCCCAGCACCAGTCCCCGACGACCGGTCGCCGAGGTCCGGCCCGCCACCACGGCGCGGCCCCGTCCGAGTACCGCCCACCGGCCGCCGCCGCCGGCCCGACGTACCTTCAGCTCGGGTCAGCGGGCGCTGCTGTGGGCCGCCGGTGTTTTGGGAGCGCTGGCCATCATCAGCGCGATCCTGATCGTGCTGGCCGACCGGGAGCGGCGCTCGAACACCCCGGTTGAGCAGACCGTCACCGACACCGTCGCGCCCCAGCCCGCCGCACCGGCGACGCCGTCGGGGTGGACGGGGGACACTTCCGGCGTGACCGTCGTTCCCGCCGGCCTCCCCGTGGCGTCGCCACCGGACGGCCTTCAGCTGACCTCTGACGGTGAGGGCCCGCGATGACCACGCCGCACCACCTTTCGGACCGCTACGAGCTGGGGGAGATCCTCGGTTTCGGCGGCATGTCCGAGGTGCACCTGGCACGCGATCTGCGGCTGCACCGTGACGTCGCCGTGAAGGTGCTGCGTGCCGATCTTGCGCGTGACCCGAGCTTCTATCTGCGGTTCCGCCGCGAGGCGCAGAACGCCGCCGCACTGAACCATCCCGCGATCGTCGCGGTCTACGACACCGGCGAGGCGGTCACTCCCAGCGGGCCGCTGCCCTACATCGTCATGGAGTACGTCGACGGCGTGACGCTGCGCGACATCGTCCACAACGACGGGCCGATGCCGCCGCGGCGGGCTCTGGAGGTCATCGCCGACGCCTGCCAGGCGCTGAACTTCAGCCACCAGCACGGCATCATCCACCGCGACGTCAAGCCGGCCAACATCATGATCTCCAAGACCGGCGCGGTGAAGGTGATGGACTTCGGCATCGCCCGGGCTATCGCCGACACCGGCAACCCGGTCACCCAGACCGCGGCCGTCATCGGCACCGCGCAGTACCTTTCGCCCGAGCAGGCCCGCGGCGAGCGGGTCGACGCCCGCTCGGATGTGTACTCGCTGGGCTGTGTCCTCTACGAAATCCTGACCGGCCAACCACCTTTCGTCGGCGACACTCCGGTGTCGGTGGCCTATCAGCACGTCCGCGAAGACCCCGTTCCGCCGTCGCACAAACATCCGGGGATCTCTCCGGAACTCGACGCGGTGGTGCTCAAGGCGCTGGCCAAGAACCCCGACAACCGCTACCAGAGCGCTGCGGAGATGCGCGCGGATCTGGTTCGGGTGCACAGCGGGGAGAAGCCGGAGGCGCCCAAGGTGTTGACCCCGGCCGAGCGGACGCTGATGATGGCCTCGGGGCGCTCGGGCTCGCGCGCCGATGCCGCAGCACCGGTCGCTTACGACTATGACGGCCCACCGCGGCGTTCGATAGGACGCTGGCTGATCGCCCTGGCCGTGCTGTCGATCCTGACCGTGGTGGTCGCGGTGGCGATCAACCTCGGCGGCGGCAAGCCGCGTGCGGTGCAGGTGCCCGACGTCCGCGGTCAGGTGTCCGCGGACGCGATCGCCGCCCTGCAGAACAAGGGCTTCAAGATCCGCACGCAGCAGAAGCCCGACAGCACGGTGCCGCCGGATCACGTGATCAGCACCGAACCGGCGGGCAACGCCTCGGCCAATGCCGGAGACGAGATCCTGATCAATGTCTCCACCGGGCCCGAACAGCGCGAGGTTCCCGACGTGACGGGACTGAGCTACGCCGACGCGGTCAAGAAACTGACCGCCGCCGGTTTCGGCAAGTTCAAGCAGTCCGAGGCGGCGTCGACGGTGGCTCAGAAGGACAAGGTGCTCAACACCAATCCGCCGGCGAATCAGACCCTACCGATCACCAACGAGATCACCCTGTTCATCGGCACCGGCCCCGTCACCCGCAGCCTGCCCGACGTGGTGGGCCAGACCTCCGACGTGGCCACCAAAAACCTCAACACCCTCGGGTTCCAGACCATCCTGACCGCGCCGGTCGACAGCAGTGCCCCGGCGGGGCAGGTGCTGGGGATCGATCCGCCGGCAGGCACGGACTCGCCGTTGGACACCCCGATCACGCTCAAGGTCTCCAAGGCCAACCAGTTCGTGATGCCCAACCTCATCGGCCAGTTCTGGGTCGATGCCGAGCCGAACCTGCGGGCGCTCGGCTGGACCGGCGTGCTGGTCAAGGGCCCGGACGTGCCGAACAGCGGTCAGCGGACCAACGCCGTGGTGACCCAGAACCCGGCACCCGGCGCCGGGGTGAACTTCAACGGATCGGTGACGCTGAGCTTCGCGAACTAGCAGTCGGGGCGACGATCAAGCGGCGTCAGCCGCGATCAGGAGCACGACCATCAGGTCCAGTCGGGCGACGATCAAGCAGCATCAGCCGCGATCAGGAGCACGACCATCAGCGGGACGAGCCCGCCGTGGCGTGCCGGACGGTGTCGGCGACTTCCTGTTCCAGCCGGCGGACCAGCGACTCCTGTGGAGCCTCGCCGCAGTAGCCCAGCCAGTTGGCGAGCATCCGGTGACCACCCTCGGTGAGGATCGACTCAGGATGGAACTGCACCCCGTGAATGGGTAGGTCGATGTGGCGTACGGCCATGATCACCCCGCCGCGCGTGCGCGCGGTGACCTCCAATTCGGGCGGTACGGTCTGCGGCAGGATGGTCAGCGAGTGGTAGCGAGTCGCGGTGAATGGATCCGGAAGGCCCTGCAGGACACCGACATTAGTGTGGAAGACGGTGCTGGTCTTGCCGTGCAGCAGCTCCGGCGCCCGATCCACCGTCGCCCCGAACGCGACCCCGATGGCCTGGTGTCCGAGGCACACGCCGAGCAGCGGGGTTCGGGCGGCGGCGCAGGCCCGGACCACCCCGATCGAAGCCCCGGCCCGCTCCGGTGTGCCGGGGCCCGGGCTCAGCAGAACGCCGTCGAAATCCCCGGCCGCCGCGGCGATCTCGGCGTCACCCGCCAGCCGGTCGTCATCGTTGCGCCAGACCTCGGCGTCGACTCCGAGCTGGCCCAGGTACTGAACCAGGTTGAAGACGAAGCTGTCGTAATTGTCGACGACCAACACACGCACGCCGACAGGCTACCGCCCGCACCGGCGCGCTCAGTAGCCCAGCGGACCGGCCGGCTGTGCGTAGCGCACGCTCAGCGGCCCGGTGTAGCCGGGCACCTCGATGTCGGGGCCGGGCTGCTCGCTGTAGCCGAGGCCGAAGCGGATCACGTACTGCTTGTACAACCGCACCAGCGGGGCGGTGGCCAACGCGGCCTGCATCGCCGCGGCGTCGCCGAGCGCGGTGATCGTGTACGGCGGGCTGTAGGTCCGGCCGTTGAGCAGCAGCGTGTTGCCAACACAGCGGGGTGCCGAGGTGGCGATGATGCGCTGGTCCTGCATGGCGACCGCCTCCGCGCCCGCGCTCCACAGAGCGTTTAGTACGGCGTCGATGTCCTGCTGGTGCACCACCAGGTCGTCGGGGGAGGCGTCCCGGGGAAAGCGACCCTGCGCGTCGCGGGAGGCGTCGGTGAGCGTCACGGTCAGGCCCGGTCCGTGGACCGATTCGGTGCCGGCCTCGGGAGCCATCGCGGCGATCCGCCGCTGCATCGCCGCCAACGCGGTGCCGGCCCGCGCGCCGTGATTGCTGTCGATCCGGGCGGCCAGCGCCTCGCGTTCGCCGTCGAGGCGGTCGACCGAGGCCTGCGCGTCGTGCACCAGGTCGACCAGCCGGGGGGAGTCACTGCCGCGGATGTCCCTACCCCTGGAAACACCGTGGGTGGCGGCCAGCAACAGCCCGGCGGCCAGGCATACTGCGGGAACACCGAAGCGCCACGGCGATCGGCGCCGGGCCGGATCGCGCTCCGGGTCCGGACTTTCCTGGTCGAGGCGTCGCTGGGTTAGTCTCATGGGTAATCCGGCACCATCGTCCCACCGACGCCGTCAGTGAAGGTATGCCATGCCCAAGTCAAAGGTCCGCAAGAAGAACGACTTCACCGTCAACCCGGTGAGCCGCACTCCGGTGAAGATCAAGGCCGGCCCGTCGAGCATGTGGTTCGTGGTTCTCTTCATCGGTCTGATGCTGATCGGCCTGGTCTGGCTGCTGGTGTTCCAGCTGGCCGCGTCCGGCTACGACACCCCTGACCCGCTGATGTGGATGTCCGACCTCGGGCCGTGGAACTACGCCATCGCTTTCGGCTTCATGATCGCCGGGCTGCTGCTCACGATGCGGTGGCGATAAGGACAATCACACGCGTGTGATTTATCCCCACTGTGGATAGCCCCTGTGGATAACACGGATAATCCCCGTTCACAACAATGGGGTCCATCGGTCCCCGCGATCACCGCGGTCGCGCTCGCGGGCATCCTGATGGCGATCGGGTGCGCGACGGTGGCCACCGATCCGGCCGGTCGCTTCCTCACCGGGATGGCCGCGGTCGGGTTGCTGATCTTCGCCGCCGGGTCCTGGCGGGGCCGTCCCCGCCTTGCGGTCACGTCGGCCGGACTGGTCTACCGGGGTTGGCTGCGCACGCAGACCCTGCGCCGGGCCGACATCGAGTCGATCCGCATCACCCAGTTCCGCCGCTGGGGACGCACCGTCCGGCTGCTCGAGATCGACACGCACGCCGGCCAGCTACTGGTGCTCAGCCGCTGGGACCTCGGCGGGGATCCCCTGGACGTGCTCGACGCGCTCACCGGCGCCGGTTACGCGGCGCCGCGCACCGGCGGCTAGATTTCCGGACTCGGCTCGTCAGGAGATGGTGATCGACTCGATCACGACGTCGTCGTTGGGCCGGTCGTTGCGGTCGACCGCAGTGGTGGCGATGGCGTCGACCACCTTCTGCGACTCGGGGTCGACGACCTCCCCGAAGATGGTGTGCCGGCGATTCAGGTGGGGGGTCTTGCCGACGGTGATGAAGAACTGCGAGCCGTTGGTGCCCGGGCCGGCGTTGGCCATCGCCAGCAGGTAGGGCTTGTCGAACTGCAGTTCCGGGTGGAACTCGTCGGCGAACTTGTAGCCCGGTCCGCCGCGGCCGGTGCCGGTGGGATCGCCGCCCTGGATCATGAAGCCGTCGATGACGCGGTGGAAGATCGCGCCGTCGTAGAAGGGCCCGGACGTTCCGCCGGAGGCGTTCTGCGTCGAGTAATCCTTCGTGCCCTGGGCCAGGCCGACAAAGTTGGCGACGGTCTTGGGCGCGTGGTTGCCGAAGAGGGCGATCTTGATGTCACCGCGGTTGGTGTGCAGGGTCGCGGTCGCGGTCTGAATCGGGCTTGTGCTCACGGCCACAGTGTGCCACCCGCGATCACCGCAGCCGCCCGCAGGGGTCACCGCCGACGCGAAATGTGCTGTGGAGCCTAGGAGATTCGAACTCCTGACATCTGCCTTGCAAAGGCAGCGCTCTACCAACTGAGCTAAGGCCCCGGGTCAGTTCTGGTCGCCGAGCGTGTGCCACACCTCGCCGCGGCGGCGGGTGGCGAACACCAGTGCCGCGCCTGCCGCCAGTGCCGCAGCGGCGACGAGAGTGCGGGACCGACCTCGTGCCAACCAGGACATCGTGGGCCTAGGAGGACTCGAACCTCCGACCTCTTCGTTATCAGCGAAGCGCTCTAACCGCCTGAGCTATAGGCCCGTTGTGACGCGCGACGACATTACCGCACCCGCGGCAGCCTCCCCAAACCACTAGTCGAGATCGGCCAGGGTGACCTCGACGCCGCCGACGATGTCGGTGCCCAGGTTGTAGATGTAGGCGCCGATGGTGGCCATCGCGGTCAGCAGCACGATGTTGACCAATCCGACGAGGGCCGCACCGCCGAAGATCGACGCCGCCGACACCAGGTCACCGCCGCCACCGCCGCTGCCGCTGGTCAGCAGGTCACCGACGTTGCTGTTGAGCTTGCTCCACACGCCCATCGCGCCGAGCACCAGATAGAGGAACGCGACCGCGATCATCCAGACGAAGAACAGCGCCACGTTGAGCAATAACGAGACCTTCAGGACGCTCCACGGGTCGATGCGGCGGACCTGCATGGTGGCCCGCACCGGTCCGCGCGGCCGGCCTCCGACGTCGATCCGCGCCGTCGGCGCGGAGGAGGCCCGCGATGTCCCCTCCGGCGCCAACTTGTGGGGCGGGACCGCAGGCTGGGGCGGCTTGGGCACCGGACCGGAGAGATCGGGCAACTCGCTCCGGTACGGCTCGATGCCGGCGACGTCGGTGCGCTCGGCCGGGGCGAGGGCCGAGAGATCCGGCGCCGCCAGACCGGTGACGTACCGGCGCGGATCCGCTCCCGCCGAGGAGACCGGCGCAGCGGACCGCGCCGGAACCTCACCAGCGGGTCGGCTGGCAGCACCGTCGACGCGGGCCCGTGCGGAGTTCTGCCACGACGGCGCGTCGGCCGAACTGTCTCCGCCGGTCACCGGGCGCTCGCCCAGGCCGGGTTCCTTCGGTGAACTCACCACGTCTCCTTACACTGCGGCTCGCCGGGTGGCGGCCGGCTACGCGTCCCCGTCTTCGGAGTCGTCCTGCTCCTCGGCGTTGCGGGCAATGGCTATCAGTGTGTCGCCCTCGCCCAGGTTCATCAAGCGAACGCCCTTGGTCTGGCGTCCGGCCTTGCGGACCTGTCGTGCCGCGGTGCGGATCACTCCGCCGCCCGAGGTGATCGCGTACAACTCACTGTCGTCGTCGACCACCAGAGCGCCCACCAGACTGCCACGCTTGCCGTCGTACTGAATGGTCAGGATGCCTTTACCGCCGCGGCCCTGGGCGGTGTACTCCTCGATCGCCGTGCGCTTGGCGTAGCCGCCGGACGTCGCGACCAGTAGATACGTCCCTTCGCGAACCACGTTGAGACTGAGCAGCTCGTCGTCGGCGTTGAACCGCATACCCTGCACACCGGAGGTGGCCCGGCCCATCGGCCGCAGCGCCTCGTCGGTGGCCGAGAACCGGATCGACTGGCCCTTGGCCGACACCAACAGCAGGTCGTCGTCGGACGAACACAACACCGCGCCTACGAGTTCGTCGCCGTCCCGCAGGTTGACCGCCACGATGCCGCCGGAGCGGTTGGAGTCGAAGTCGGTCAGCTTGGACTTCTTGACCAAGCCGTTTCGGGTGGCCAGCACCAGGTATGGCGCGTCCTCGTAGCTCTTGATCTGGATGACCTGGGCGATGCGCTCCTCGGGCTGGAAGGCCAGCAGGTTGGCCACGTGCTGGCCGCGGGCTGTGCGCAGCGCCTCGGGCAGCTCATAGGCCTTGGCCCGGTAGACCCGGCCCTGGGTGGTGAAGAACAGGATCCAGTCGTGCGTGGAGCACACGAAGAAGTGGCGCACGATGTCGTCCTGCTTCAGCCCCGCTCCCTGCACACCCTTGCCGCCGCGCTTCTGGCTGCGGTAGAGGTCGGTCTTGGTGCGCTTGGCGTAGCCGGTCTCGGTGATGGTGACGACGACGTCCTCGCGGGCGATCAGGTCTTCGTCGGAGACGTCGCCCTCGGCGGCCACGATGCGGGTGCGACGGTCGTCGCCGTGCTTCTCGACGATCTCGGCCAGTTCGTCGCGCACGATCGCGCGCTGCCGCTCCGGCTTGGCCAGGATGTCCTCGAGGTCGGCGATCTCGGCCTCGATCTTGGCCAGGTCGTCGATGATGCGCTGGCGTTCCAGTGCGGCGAGCCGGCGTAGCTGCATGTCGAGGATGGCCTGGGCCTGGATCTCGTCGATGTCGAGCAGCTCGATGAGTCCCTGGCGGGCGATGTCGACGGTCTGCGACGCCCGGATCAGGGCGATCACCTCGTCGAGGGCGTCGAGGGCCTTGACCAGGCCGCGCAGGATGTGGGCCCGTTCGTTGGCCTTGCGCAGGCGGTAGCGGGTGCGCCGCACGATCACATCGAGTTGGTGCTCGACGTAGAGCCGGATCATCTGGTCCAGGCGCAGGGTTCGCGGCACCCCGTCGACGATCGACAGCATGTTCGCACCGAAGCTGGTCTGCAGCTGGGTGTGCTTGTAGAGGTTGTTCAGCACCACCTTGGCCACGGCGTCGCGCTTGATCTCCACGACGATCCGCAGGCCCACCCGGTCACTGGACTGGTCCTCGATGTTGGAGATGCCGGCCAGCTTGCCCTCGCGGACCTGCTCGGCGATCGAGGTGATGAAGTTGTCGTGGTTCACCTGGTAGGGGAGCTCGGTGATGACGATCGAGGTGCGCCCGCGGGAGTCCTCCTCGATCTCCACCACGCCCCGCATCCGGACCGAGCCGCGGCCGGTGGTGTAGGCGTCGGTGATGCCGCCGGTGCCGACAATCAGCCCGGAGGTCGGGAAGTCTGGCCCCTTGACGCGCTCCATGCACGCGGCCAGCGTGGCCTCTTCGTCGGCCGCGTAGTTCTCCAGGCACCAGTAGACGGCCTCGGCCAGCTCGCGCAGGTTGTGCGGCGGGATGTTGGTGGCCATGCCCACCGCAATGCCGCCGGACCCGTTGGCGAGCAGGTTGGGGAACCGGCTCGGCAGAACCGTGGGCTCCTGGACCCGGCCGTCGTAGTTCGGGATGAAATCGACTGTCTCCTCGTCGATTTCGCGGAGCATGTCCATCGCCAGCGGGGTGAGGCGGGCCTCGGTGTACCTCATGGCCGCCGGGGGATCGTTACCCGGCGACCCGAAGTTGCCCTGCCCGTCGACCAGGGGGTAGCGCAGCGACCACGGCTGCGCCATGCGCACCAGGGTGTCGTAGATCGAGGCGTCGCCGTGCGGGTGGTAGTTGCCCATCGTCTCGGCAACGGAGCGAGCCGACTTCGCGTGCGAGCGGTCGGGCCGGAACCCGGAGTCGTACATCGCGTAGAGCACGCGGCGGTGCACCGGCTTGAGGCCGTCGCGGACCTCGGGCAGCGCACGGCCGACGATCACGCTCATCGCGTAGTCGATGTAGCTGTTCTGCATCTCCTGCTGGATGTCGACCGGTTCGATCCGGTCGCCGGCAGTCCCGTCGGGCGGCAGCGTGGTGTCAGTCATCTATGAGTCCCTATTCGGCTGTGAGCGCTAAACGTCAAGGAAGCGAACGTCTTTGGCGTTACGGGTGATGAAACTGCGACGGGCTTCGACGTCGTCGCCCATCAGGATCGAGAACAGCTCGTCGGCCGCGGCGGCATCGTCGAGGGTGATCTGGCGCAACACCCGGACAGCCGGGTCCATCGTCGTCTCCCAGAGCTCCTTGGCGTCCATCTCGCCGAGGCCCTTGTAACGCTGGATGCCGTCGTCCTTGTTGATCTTCTTGCCGGTGGCCATGCCGTGCTCGAGCAGGGCGTCGCGCTCGCGGTCGGAATAGGCGAATTCCGGTTCGCTGCGCTGCCATTTGAGCTTGTACAGCGGCGGCTGCGCGAGGAAGACGTGCCCGTTCTCGATCAGCGGCTTCATGAACCGGAACAACAGCGTCAGCAGCAGCGTCGAGATGTGCTGGCCGTCGATGTCGGCGTCGGCCATCAGAACGATCTTGTGGTAGCGCAACTTCGAGATATCGAACTCGTCGTGGATGCCGGTGCCCAGGGCGGTGATGATGGCCTGGACTTCGGTGTTCTTCAGCACCCGGTCGATTCGTGCCTTCTCGACGTTGATGATCTTGCCGCGCAGCGGCAGGATCGCCTGGAACATCGAATCGCGGCCGCTCTTGGCCGAGCCGCCGGCCGAATCACCCTCCACCACATAGAGTTCCGACGCCTTCGGGTCGGTGGACCGGCAGTCGGCAAGCTTGCCGGGCAGGCCGCCGATGTCGGTGGCACTCTTGCGGCGGACCAACTCCCGAGCCTTGCGTGCGGCCAGCCGGGCCTGAGCGGAGGAAACCGCCTTGTTGACAATGATTCTCGCGTCGGCCGGGTTGGACTCGAACCAGTGGGTCAGTTGCTCGTTGCACACCTTCTGCACGAACGACTTCACCTCGGTGTTGCCCAGCTTGGTCTTGGTCTGACCCTCGAACTGCGGCTGCGCGACCTTCACCGAGATCACCGCCGCGAGGCCCTCGCGGATGTCGTCGCCGGTGAGGTTCGGGTCTTTGTCCTTGAGCAGCTTCTTGTCTTTGGCGTACTTGTTCACCACGCTGGTCAGCGCCGCACGGAAGCCCTCTTCGTGGGTGCCGCCCTCGTGTGTGTTGATGGTGTTGGCGAAGGTGTGCACCGACTCCGAATAGCCCGCGTTCCACTGCATCGCGACCTCGAGCTCGTGGCCCTCGCCCCGCGTGCCACCGGAGAAGTCGACCACACTGTTGTGGATCGGCTGCTTGGTCCGGTTGATGTGCTTGACGAAGTCGACCAGGCCGCCGGGGTAGTGGAAGGTCCGATGAGTCGCCTTCTTGGCGGCGGCCTGCTCGGCGGCCTTCTCCTCGGCTGACTTCGGTGCCTCGGCGGTGTCGCTGACGACCTCGTCGATCACCTCCGACTCGGTGAGCCGGTCGTCGGTGAGCGTGATGGTCAGGCCCTTGTTGAGGAACGCCATCTCCCGAAGGCGAGTGGCGACGGTCTCGAACTCGTAGCGAGTGGTCTCGAAGATGTTCGGGTCGGCCCAGAAGCGGATCGTCGTGCCGGTCTTCGTGGTCTTCTCACCCTGCTTGATGCTGCCCGGCACGGAGCGGTCATAGGTTTGGAACCACTCGTAGCCGTCGCGGTAAATGTCGGCCTCGACCCGGGTGGACAGCGCGTTGACCACCGAGACGCCAACCCCGTGCAGACCGCCCGACACCTGGTAGGCGCCCTCCTCGAATTTGCCGCCGGCGTGCAGGACCGTCATGACGACGTCGACGGTGGGCACACCGGTTGCGTGCATCTCGACCGGGATGCCGCGACCGTTGTCGCGGACCTCGACACCGCCGTCCTCCAGCAGTCGGACGTCGACCTGGGTGGCGAACCCGGCCATGGCCTCGTCGACCGCGTTGTCGACGACTTCCCAGATCAGATGGTGCAGGCCGCGCTCGCCGGTGGAGCCGATGTACATGCCGGGACGTTTGCGGACCGCCTCGAGACCTTCCAGGACCTTGATCGAGTCTGCACCGTAGGCGTCTTGTTGGGTTTTCTTCGGGGCAGCCACGATCGAACCGGTCTCCTCGGGATCAGCAGGCGAGCGGCCAAGCAGGCCGCGCGGGACATCTCTCGTGAGTCTACCGGGAAGGTGGGACAGGACCGATTCTGCGGCAGCGTTTCCACACAGCTATTTGCGCCGTGCACGGACAATTTCGGCTTGGCATGCCAGCGGACGCCTGACGCGTCGATCCACGATCGCTTGATGGCGCTGAGGCCACTGTGATAGTGCGACTATCCGTAGGTGTCGCGAGGACCACGGCCGGGAATGTGGCGCGGACCTTTCCGCCACGACGGCGCGCTGGGGCCGGTGATCCTCAGCGCGGTCACCACCCCGTCGCCGACCGCCTCGGCGATCTTCGCCAGCACCTGTGTCTGCACCATCCGCAACTGGGTAGCCCAGGCCGTGGACTCCGCCGAGACGCTCAGCACACCGTCGCGCAGGGCGGTCGGCTGGGCGTGCTCGGCGATCTGCTCACCGACGACCTTGCGCCATTCAGCGAACACGGTGCCTTCCGCCACCTTGGGTGACCAACCGCGGGTGCTCGCCAGGTCCCGGGCGGCACCGCCCAGCGGTTGCGGGTCGCGCCCGTCGGGTCCGGGTCCTGACCAGCGGCGACGACTGTTCGGCTGGGATGAGCGGCGGGGCGACGGGGACCGCCGGCCCTGACCGATGTGCTTGCCCTGCCCGCGCGCGGCGGCCCGGGCCTCCTCGAGCGCCCGGCGGACGAGATCCATACCGGCCAATCCGGCGAGGTGCTCCGGGGGCGACAGGTTCTCGTCCCGATCGGGCTGCGGGTCCTCCGAATCCATCACGGCGACACCACCTCGGACCGGCGGCCCGCGTCGTCCTCGCGCATCGTGACACCGATTCGGGTGGCGTCCCAGTCCTGCGGGATGTCCTCGGCGACCGCTGCGGTAACCAGAACCTGCTCGGCCCCGGCCGCCACGCCGGCCAGCGCCTGCCGGCGCGAGGTGTCCAGTTCGGCGAATACGTCGTCGAGCAGGAGAATCGGTTCGCTGCCCTCGCCGCGGAGCAGCTCGTAGGCGGCCAGCCGCAACGACAGTGCTATCGACCAGGACTCGCCGTGGCTGGCGAAACCCTTCGCCGGCTGCTCGCCCAACCATAACTCCAGGTCATCGCGGTGCGGACCCACCAGACACACACCGCGGTCCAGCTCGGCGTCGCGCCGCCGCGCCAGCGCCGCCAGCAACGCCGCCTCCAGGAAGTCCGCATCTCCGGCCTCCGCGCCGGTGGCCGCGATGCTGGTCCGGTGGGAGATGCGGGCCGGCCGGGACCCCGGCGCCAGGAGTTGATACGCCTTCTCCACCTCGGGTTCCAACTGGTCGACCAACTCCTGGCGGGCGGCCATCAACCGCGCGCCGTGTGCGGCGAGGTGACCATCCCAGACGTCAAGGGTTTCCAGAACACCGGCGTCGCGCCGCATCCGGTGACCGGCCGCCGACTTCAGCAGTGCGGTGCGCTGGCGGAGCACCTTGTCGTAGTCGGCGCGCACGCCGGCGATGGTCGGCCGGCGGACCGTCGCCAGCTCGTCGAGATAGCGGCGCCGTTCGCCGGGGTCGCCGCGGACGAGCGCGAGGTCTTCGGGGGAGAAGAGCACCGCGCGCACCGCACCCAGGATCTCGCGGGTGCTGCGGACCGGCGATCGGTTCAGCCGGGCCTTGTTGGCCCGGCCGGCGGCGATCTCCAGGTCGACGGCCAGTTCCCGACCGTCGCTCACGACGATCGTCGAGACCACCGCGCGTTCCGCCCCGGCCTTGATCAAGGGCGCGTCGGTGGCGACCCGGTGTGAGCCGAGGGTGGCGCAATACCACAGTGCCTCAATGAGATTCGTCTTGCCGAAGCCGTTGCGGCCGACGAAGACCGTCCGGCCGGGGGTCAGTTCGAGATCGACAGCCGACCACGACCGGAAGTCGTGCAGCGCCAGGTGCCGGACATACATGAGCTAACCGGACAGTGGGACCCGTTTGACGGCATGGCCGCCGAACTGGTTGCGCAGCGCCGACACGGCCTTCATCGTTGGTGACTGCTCCTGCCGGGAAGCGAAACGGGCGAACAAAGAGGCGGCGATGACCGGTGTCGGCACCCGGTGGTTGATGGCCTCCTCGACCGTCCATCGGCCCTCACCCGAATCCTCGGTGTAGTCGGAGATATCGGCCAGATCTGGATCCTCTTTGAGTGCCTTGGCCAGCAGTTCCTGCAGCCATGACCGCACGACGGTTCCGTTGGTCCAGGCCTGGATGACCGCCTGCGTGTCGGTGATCAACGGTTCGGCCCGCAGCAGTTCGTAACCTTCGGCGTAGGCGTGCATCAGCCCGTACTCGATCCCGTTGTGCACCATCTTCGCGTAGTGACCGGCCCCCACCGGACCGGCGTGGACGAACCCGTCGGCGACCTCGCCCGCCGGGCGCAACGCATCGAAGATCGGCATCAGCCGCGCGATGTCGGCATCACTGCCGCCGACCATCAGCCCGTACCCCTCGGTCAGACCCCAGATGCCGCCGGAAACGCCGGCGTCGACGAAGCCGATGCCGCGCTTGGCGAGGAGCTCGGCATGGGGTTTGTCTTCGGTGTATCGCGAGTTGCCGCCGTCGACGACGATGTCGCCGGCGCCCAGGACTTCGCTCAGCGATTGGATGGTCTCGTCGGTGATCGGGCCGGACGGCACCATCACCCACACGGCCCGGGGCGCCTCGAGCGCCTCGGCCAGGGCCGCAAGGCTGGGGACGTCGGAGACCTCGGGGCGAGGGTCGTACCCGATCACCTCGTGGCCGGCCTCGCGCAGGCGCGAGCGCATGTTGAAGCCCATCTTCCCCAGGCCAACCAGACCGAGTTGCATGACGTGGCTCCCTCTCGAGTCGGGATCAGCCGGGAAGTCGGACCGGCATTAACAGGTAGACGTATTCGGTGTCGCCTGCCGGGAAGGGTCCCAAGCCCGACGCGCCGTCATCTTCACCGGCGGGTCTGAGAACCGCCGGCTTACTGGGAGTGGTGAACCCGAAGGTCACCCGGTCGGAATGCAGGGAACCCAACCCGTCGGTGAGATAGGTCGGGTTGAACGCGATCGTGAGCGGCTCGCCGGCGAATTCGACCGAAAGCTCCTCCTCGGCCATACCCACGCCGTCGGCTCCCGCCGACAGACGTACCACACCGTCGCCGAACTCCATCCGCACCTGGGCACCGCGGTCAGCGACCAGGGCCACGCGCTTGATCGCCTCGGTGAGGTCGGCGACGGCGATGGTGGCCACGGCGGTGTGCTCGGTGGGGAGCAGCTGGCGGTACTTCGGGAATTCGGTGTCCAGCAGGCGGGTGGTGCTGCGGCGCCCGCCGCTGCGCATACCCAGCAGCCGCTCCTCGCCGACGGCGGCCCCGGTGCCGAGCGCGAGGTGCACGTCGCTTCCCGGGCTGACCGATTTGGCCGCCTCGGCCAGTGTCTTGGCCGGAACCAGCACTGCGGCGTCGATGTCCGGAGCGGACGTCGACCAGGTCAGTTCACGCACCGCCAGGCGGAACCGGTCCGTGGCGGCCAGGACGACCTTGTCTCCGGAAATCTCCACGCGGATGCCGGTCAGCATGGGCAGCGTGTCATCCCGGCCCGCGGCGACGGCCACCTGACCGACCGCTTCGGCGAACAGATCGGCCGCCACCAGGCCGGTCTCTTCCGGCAGAGCGGGCAACGACGGGTAATCCTCCACCGGCATGGCCGGCAGCGAGAACTTGGCACTACCGCAGGTCAACAGCATCCGCGAGCCTTCGACGCTGACTTCCACCGGTTTGGCCGGCAGCGCACGGGTGATGTCTGACAACAGCCGTCCGGATACCAAAACTGTTCCTGGGCAAGCGATTTCGGCAGGAACCTGGACTTCGGCCGAGACGTCGAAGTCGAATCCGGCGATGGTCAACCCGTCGTCGGATCCGGTGATCAGCACACCGGCCAAGACCGGATTCGACGGCGGCCTGGTGGGCAGACTGCGGGCGACCCAGGCCACGGCGTCCGCGAAGTCCTCACGGACCAGGCGAAACTTCAAGTCGGAGCCAACCGTCGTGGTCGCCACGTCCATAGTGTCCCTTCATCACGCCGGCCGATGGCAGCCGGATACGGGGGCGAGATCACACTCACCGTAGAGCGTCGGCCGCCATGTTGAAAGGTAATCCTCAGGCCTGACGGGCGGCACTCGAGGGGCTTCGAAGCGGCGTGTGAGGGGACTTTCCCCAGGGGCCTTCTTCTAAGAGAAGAATGTCGAAGATATTCCGGTAACAGTAATAGGCACTGTGCATGTTGTGGATGACGTGGTGTCCGCGCTGGTTGGGCTGCCCTGGCCGATGTGGATGGGGTGTGGATGGGGCCGGCCCGGTGCGCGGGGGGATGTGGACGGGCGGAGGTTGTTCATGGGGATCCCCGTAGAGGTCGGTCCGGATCCCGAAGTTGTCCACACGCTGTTCACACGTCGGAGTTGTGACTGGTGAGACGCAAGGCATCCAAAGTTTTTTGAGCTGAAATGCCGGGCAAGGGCCCGCGCCGGGTGTGTCTCAGCGCTTGGAGCGCTGCCGGATCCTGGTGGTGAGTTCCTTCACGTGGTCGAAGACCTCGCGCCGGTACGCCATTTCGTTGAGGATCTTCTTCTGGGCGTACATGACGGTGGTGTGGTCGCGGCCGAAGGCCTGGCCGATCTTCGGTAGCGATAGATCGGTGAGTTCGCGGCACAGATACATGGCGATCTGCCGGGACTGGGCCAGCGCGCGGGTCTTGCCCGGCCCGCGGAGCTCCTCGACGGTGGTGTCGAAGTATTCGGCGGTGGCCGCCATGATCATCGCCGAACTGATCTGTGCGGTGCCGGCGTCGGCGATGAGGTCACGGAGCACGATCTCGGCGAGTGCGGTGTCGATCGGCGTCTTGTTGAGCGACGCGAAGGCCGTGACCCGGATCAAGGCGCCTTCGAGTTCGCGGATGTTGCGTTCGATGCTGCTGGCGATCAGCTCCAGGACGTCGTCGGGAACGTCCAGGCGTTCCATCTGGGCCTTCTTGCGCAGGATCGCGATGCGGGTCTCCAACTCCGGCGGCTGAACGTCGGTGATGAGTCCCCATTCGAATCGGGTGCGCAGCCGATCCTCGAGCGTCGCCAGCTGTTTGGGTGGCCGGTCGGAGGAGATGACAATCTGTTTGTTGGCGTTGTGCAGGGTGTTGAAGGTATGGAAGAACTCTTCCTGGATACCCTCCTTGCCCTCGATGAACTGGATGTCGTCGACGAGTAGGACGTCGATGTCGCGGTAGCTGCGTTTGAAGGCCACCTTGCGGTCATCGCGCAGCGAGTTGATGAAATCGTTGGTGAATTCCTCGGTGGACACGTACTTCACGCGCATGCCGGGGAACAGTCGCTGGGCGTAGTTGCCGGCGGCGTGCAGCAGATGGGTCTTGCCCAGTCCGGACTCACCCCAGATGAACAGCGGGTTGTAGGCGCGGGCGGGCGCTTCGGCGATGGCGAGCGCCGCGGCGTGCGCGAATCGGTTGGACGCACCGATGATGAAGGTGTCAAAGGTGTAGCGCCGGTTGAGGCTGGTGCCGGAGGGTTCTTCGGTCTGGCTGGCACGAGGCCGTTCGGCGAAGTAGTTGGGCCAGCTTTCGTGGGCGCTGGCGAGGGCCTCGCGGTCTTCGTCGATTTCGTCGAGGTCGAAGTCGGTGAACGGTACGTCGTGATCGGGCGAGTCGTCGTGGTGGTGGTCGGCGCTGGGTTCGATGCGCACACCGAGTTCGATACGTTGGCCCAGACGTCGGCTGAGGGCGTCGACGATCGGTTGGCGCAGATGACGTTCGATCTCGTTCTGGACGAAGGGGCTGGGAACCGAGAGTAAGGCGAATCCCTCGGCGATCGTCAGGGGCCGGGCCAATTTGAGCCAGGCGCGCTGCTGCGGTGTCAGCTGGCTGCCGTAGTGACCGTCCGGCGAATTGGCGTCACCGTTGAGTTCGGCGACGACGGCACCCCACACGGAGGCGAAGTCGGTACCGGGAGCATCAGTCAACGACAGATCCCCCTGGTTCAACTCGGGCTACGGCAAGGAAAACAATCGGAGGCTGTCCACATGGTTATCCACAGGTGTGTACAGCCAAGTCATCCAAAGAGTCGCAGCGTATCGGCACTAGTTTCAGCGGAGCGGCGGATCGGCAAACAGTGTGTTATCGCTCCGTGCTCTGCGGTGAAGCTAACAGGTTTCCCGCCGGGTGCCAACAGGTGGGGAGGCCCGTGGGGACAGTGGTGCGGGTTGCCCGCTCCGGTGCGGTTTGACCTGCGCAAGCGACCTCAGTACCCTCGAACAGTCGCCCAAACGTCGGCGGCACGGCAGCGACCGGGCTTTCGGGACCGCGCCGGTTCGAGAGAGCTTTAGCAACGGCGGCCCCGGTGAACGGGCGTGCAAGGTCCTTCGGGATCGTGGCTGCCAGAAGTGACGAGGAGAGACAGTCGTGGCCAAGGGCAAGCGCACCTTCCAGCCGAACAACCGGCGTCGGGCCAGGGTCCATGGTTTCCGGCTGCGGATGCGGACCCGCGCCGGCCGCGCCATCGTCACCGGCCGCCGCCGCAAGGGCCGCCGTTCGCTGACTGCCTGATTCACCGGTCGCCGACCAGTGCTCCCGGCTCGATACCGGATGACACGGTCTGCGGACTTCAGCCACACCGTGAAATGCGGAGTGCGAGCCCCGCAGCCGGATCTTGTCGTGCATGCCTGCAGAAGCGGAATCCCCGCCGGTGCCGCTCCGCGCGTGGGTTTCATCGTGACGAAGTCGGTGGGCGGCGCTGTGGATCGGCACCGAGTGGCCCGTCGCCTGCGGCATGTGGCCCGTGAGGTGATCGGGGAACTCGACCCGGCCGAGTGGATTGTCGTGCGGGCACTTCCTGGCAGCCGTGACGCCAAGTCGTCCCGCTTGGGCGCTCAGTTGCATGCCGGAGTGCGGCGCGCCCACGACCTGTTGGAGCGCCGGTGAAGCCGGTGACCTCCGCGCCATCGGCGGGATTGCTCGCCCGCGGCGTCATCGCCGTGATCCAGGCCTATCGCCATATGATCTCCCCGCTGCGCCTGCCCACGTGCCGGTTCATGCCGACCTGTAGCCAGTACGCGGTGGAGGCCCTGACCGAGTTCGGACTGCTGCACGGCGGCTGGCTGGCGGTGGTCCGGTTGGTCAAGTGCGGTCCGTGGCACCGCGGGGGATGGGATCCGATACCCGAACGGTCCGGCGCCGGTGACGGCTCGCCTCCGGCGGGCAGGAGCGAAGCGACCCGGGGATTAATGACGCCGGGCAGGAGCGAAGCGACCCGGGGATTAATAGCGCCGGGCAGGAGCGAAGCGACCCGGGAATCAACACCGCAGCTCAGGAGCGCCGATGTTTAACTGGTTCAGCCTCGACTACGTGTACTACCCGGTCTCGGGGATCATGTGGCTCTGGTACAAGCTGTTCGGCGCGCTGCTGGGCCCGAGCAACTTCTTTGCCTGGGCACTGTCGGTGATGTTCCTGGTCTTCACCCTGCGCGCCGTGCTGTACCGCCCGTTCGTCAAGCAGATTCGCACCACGCGCAAGATGCAGGAGCTGCAGCCCCAGATCAAGGCCCTGCAGAAGAAGTACAGCAAGGACCGCCAGCGGATGGCGCTGGAGATCCAGAAGCTGCAGCGCGAACACGACTTCAACCCGATCCTGGGTTGCCTGCCGATGCTTGCCCAGGTGCCGGTGTTCATCGGTCTCTACCACGTGCTGATGTCGTTCAACCGGACCCAGACGGGCTTCAGCCGACTGGGTCTGTCGGTGGAGCAGAATCGCGAGCTCCCGAACTACTTCTTCAGCGCCGCCGACGTCGGTCACTTCCTGGATGCCCACCTCTTCGGTGCGCCGATCGGTGCGTCGATGACCCAGCAGCACGGCCTGGACGCCTTCACGGTCTTCAGCCGGCCGGCGGTCGCCGCGGTGTCGATTCCGCTGATGCTGCTCGCCGGCATCGCCACCTACTTCAACAGTCGGGCGTCGATCGCGCGCCAGACGCCCGAGGCGGCCGCCAACCCGCAGACCGCCTTGATGAACAAGCTGGCGCTGTATGTCTTCCCGCTCGGTGTGATCGTCGGCGGACCCTTCCTGCCCATCGCGATCATCATCTACTGGGTGTCCAACAACATCTGGACCTTCGGTCAGCAACACCTGGTCTTCGGCCGGATCGAGAAGGAAGAAGAGGCCAAGAAGCAGGAGACGCTGGCGCGCCGCGCCGCCAACGCTCCGCTGCCGGGAGCCAAGCCGGTCAAGGGACGCAAGGGCGCCGCCGAGGCTGCGCAGTTGATGTCCGACGGCGACGACGCCGCGCTGGAGGACGACGGGCCGGATGCCGATTCCGGCCCCCCGGCGGCCGGCGGCGCGGGTTCGAAGCCCCGACCCGGTGCCCGGCCGAATGCGCGGCCCAAGAAACGGAAACGCTAGCCAGTGAACGAAGGAGACACCATGACCGAGACCGAGACCGAGGCCCAGGAACTCGTGCAGGAACCCGCTGGCAAGGGGGACCAGGAAGACCGTTTGGTCGCGGAGGGTGAGATCGCCGGCGACTATCTCGAGGAACTGCTGGACCTGCTGGACTTTGACGGTGATATCGACCTCGACGTGGAGGGGGACCGTGCGGTCGTCAGCATCGACGGCGGTGAGGACCTAAGCAAGCTGGTCGGCCGCCGGGGCGAGGTTCTCGACGCTCTGCAGGAGCTCACCCGCCTTGCCGTGCACCAGAAGACGGGCGATCGCAGCCGGCTCATGCTCGACATCGCCAGCTGGCGCCGCCGCCGCCGCGACGAGCTGACGGCCCTGGGAGACAAGGTCGCCCGGCGAGTCAGCGAGAGCGGCCAGCGCGAGGAGCTCGCGCCGATGACGCCGTTCGAGCGCAAGATCGTTCACGATGCGGTCGCCGCCGTTGACGGCGTGCACAGTGAGTCCGAAGGCGTGGAGCCGTCGCGGCGCGTCGTGGTTCTGAAGGACTGAGTTACACGGCTGTAGTTCGGACGCCGGAAGGATGTTTCACGTGAAACACGCCGCCGCGCCGGAACCGCCGCCCGCCGCCGAGCGCGTCTTCGGGGAACGTCTGGCGCTCGCCCGGCGGTACGCGGACCTGCTGGCCGGACCCGGCGTCGACCGCGGCCTAATCGGTCCCCGGGAGGTCGACCGGTTGTGGGAGCGGCACATCCTCAACAGCGCGGCGCTGACGGAGTTGATCGAGGCGGATGCCACCGTGGTCGATGTCGGAAGCGGCGCCGGACTGCCCGGCATCCCACTCGCCATCGCCCGGCCGGACCTCGCGGTGACACTGGTGGAACCGATGCTGAGGCGAAGCGAGTTCCTCACCGAGGCGATCACAGCGTTGGGGTTGGACACCGCGGTGGTCCGAGCTCGAGCCGAAGAGCCGGCGGCGCAGGCGGCGTGCGGCGGGGCGGACGTCGTCACGTCTCGTGCGGTGGCCGATCTGTTGAAGCTGACCCGGTGGTGCCTGCCGCTCGTCCGACCGGGCGGCCGGATGCTTGCGCTGAAGGGGGAGCGGGCCGACAGCGAGGTCGCCGAGCACCGCGCGTCGATGGCTCGGTTAGGCGCGGTGGACGTCGAGGTGGTGAGATGTGGACGGGAGTATCTCGACCCACCCACCACCGTCGTCTCCGCGGGTCGCACGGAACGCCCGGCCACCGGCCACCGGCGCCCGCCCCGATCAATCGAGAGGAGAGGACGATGACCACACCGCCTTACGAGGGAGCGGCGCACCCCGGCGATGTTTCACGTGAAACGTCGTGGGTGCCGGAGATCGACACGCCGATCGGTGCGGCGGCGGAGCGGGCCATGAAGGTAATCCACACCGCCGCGGGCCAGCTTCCACGACCGGCCCGGCGCCGGGTCTTCACGGTGGCCAACCAGAAGGGTGGCGTCGGAAAGACGACCACGGCGGTGAACCTCGCGGCCGCGCTGGCCGTACAGGGACTCAAGACGCTGGTGATCGATCTCGACCCGCAGGGCAACGCCAGCACCGCGCTCGGCATCTCCGACCGACACTCGGGGACGGCGTCGTCCTACGAGGTCCTCCTCGGCGAGATCCCGGTGGAGGCGGCGGTCCAGCAGAGCCCGCACAGCGAGCGGCTGTTCTGCGTTCCGGCCACGATCGACTTGGCCGGGGCTGAGATCGAACTCGTCAGCATGGTGGCCCGCGAGAACCGGTTGCGCAACGCGCTGGCCGAGCTCGAGAAGATGGACTTCGACTACGTGTTTATCGATTGTCCGCCGTCGCTGGGCCTGCTCACCATCAACGCGCTCGTCGCGGCGTCCGAGGTCCTCATCCCGATCCAGTGCGAGTACTACGCACTGGAGGGGGTGTCCCAGTTGATGAAGAACATCGACATGGTCAAGGCCCACCTGAACCCCCGGCTCAATGTCTCCACCGTCCTGCTGACCATGTACGACGGCCGGACGAAGCTCGCCGACCAGGTCGCCTCGGAGGTGCGGCGGTACTTCGGGGAGAAGGTGCTCAACACCGTCATCCCGCGCAGCGTTAAGGTGTCGGAGGCGCCCGGCTACAGCATGACGATCATCGATTACGACCCCGGCTCGCGGGGGGCGATGAGTTATCTGGACGCCGGTCGTGAACTGGCGCACCGTCCGATCCCCGAGTAGTGGAGGAAACATTCATGTCGCAGACGGCACGGCGCAAGGGCGGCCTCGGCCGCGGCCTGGCATCGCTCATCCCGACCGGCCCCGCGGACGGGGGACCGCGATTGGGCGAGGCCGCTGCCGATGTGGTGATCGGCGGGCCGTCGGTGACCGCGACCGTCGACAGCATCGGCGCCGTCTACCGGGAGATCAGCCCGTCGGACATCGAGCCCAATCCGCGGCAGCCCCGCCAGGTCTTCGACGAGGACGCACTCGCGGAGCTCGTGCACTCCATCCGCGAGTTCGGGTTGATGCAGCCGATCGTCGTGCGGGAGGTCGCCGACGGCGGTGCCACCGGTAAGCGCTACCAGCTGGTGATGGGGGAGCGGCGCTGGAGGGCCTCCCAGGAGGCCGGCCTGAGCGCCATCCCGGCCATCGTCCGCGAGACGACCGACAACGATCTGCTGCGCGACGCCTTGCTGGAGAACATCCACCGGGCGCAGTTGAACCCCTTGGAAGAGGCGGCCGCCTACCAGCAGCTGCTCGATGAGTTCGGCGTCACACATGAGGAACTGGCCGGCCGAATCGGCCGATCCCGTCCGGTGATCACCAACATGATCCGCCTGCTGCGTCTGCCCATCCCGGTCCAGCGCCGCGTCGCCGCCGGTGTGCTGTCGGCCGGCCACGCCCGCGCACTGCTGGCGCTGGAGGGCGGGTCCGAGGCGCAGGAAGAGCTCGCGGCGCGGATCGTGGCGGAGGGCCTGTCGGTCCGCGCGACGGAGGAGGCCGTCACACTGGCCAATCGGGGTGACACCAAGAAGCCGGGTCCCCAGCGGCGCAAGCCCATCCAGATGCCGGGCCTCAAGGACGTCGCCGAGCGGTTGTCGACGACCTACGACACTCGCGTGACGGTCAGTCTGGGCAAGCGCAAGGGGAAGATCGTCGTGGAGTTCGGCTCGGTGGACGATCTCGAGCGAATCGTGGGTCTGATGGACCGTTCCATCACGAAATAGCGAAGCTAGAGACAACGGGTCGTTACGTCACTGTGACAGAAATGCTCGGGCGTGGCGCCACGCGGAACTCACGGACTTGAATTCGCCAGTGCCACAAGGGATTCCACGGCGCCGGCCATTCGCCGCGGCGCCGTCGTCCATTAGCGGGCCTCCTGCGGCCGGCTCTCCTATCCTGAAGGGGTCGTGCACCCGCACTCAGCGCGAAACCCCGGGAGATTAGTGTCCGCATCGATCAGGCCGCTGCGGCTCGAGGCGTTCGAGCAGCTGCCCAAACACGCCCGCCGGTGCGTGTTCTGGGAAGTGGACCCGGAGACGCTTCCGGCCGGCGATCAGTTGGGTGACCCGGAGTTCGAAAAGGAAGCCTGGCTGTCCATGGTCATGCTGGAGTGGGGATCGTGTGGTCAGATGGCAGCGGCTGAGATCGCCGAGGGTGCGGACGACGGCGACGAGACTTGCCTGGGCTACGCGCTCTATGCACCGCCGCGTGCGGTGCCCCGAGCGCAACGTTTTCCGACCGGTCCGGTCAGCGCCGACGCGGTTCTGCTCACGTCGATGGGAGTCGAGCCCGGCCAGCCCGAGGAACTGCAGCGGCTACTGATCGGGAATGTCGTGGGCGAACTGGTCCGGCGCGGCGTCCGGGCGCTGGAGGCATTCGGGCGTACCCCCGCGGCGTCCGGGCTTCTCGACGCCGGCGCGGTCGACCCGGAACTGGCGCCGTCCATCGCAGCGCTCGGGGACTGTTCCTTCGAGCTGTGCATGATCGACGCGAACTTTCTGCTCGATATGGGATTCACCGTCGTCGCGCCGCACCCGTACTTCCCGCGTCTGCGCCTCGAGCTGGACAAGGGTCTCGGGTGGAAGGCGGAGGTCGAGGCCGCGTTGGAGCGGTTGCTGGAATCGTCCCAGCTGCAGGGGGTTTCGATCGGCGCAGGTTTGGCCGAGGCGGCTCCGACTTAAACCGCGGGGCGCCCGTGTTCCACGGACTGCTCGTGCGCCAACAGCTCAGCGAACGTGAAAGTCCCTGTGGGACGGTCGTTCTTGCCCAGCAGGTACAACCGCTTCACCGCCGCGAGGATGCCTTCGGCGATGGCGTCGCGGCATTCGCGGGTCACCAAGCGGGCCTGGTCATGCGGGCTGGTGATGTAGCCGACGTCGACCTGGACCGTGGGCATCCGGGTCAGTCGCAGCAGATCCCAGGTGCGTCCGTGTGTGCGGCAATCCCGTAAACCGGTGCGCGCCACCACTTCTCGCTGAATGAAATCCGCAAGGTTGCGGCCGATCGTCGACACCGATCCGTGCGGGCTGCCGAAGTAGAAGCAGGCGACGCCGTTACCCGACGGAGTTGGCTGACGCTCGAAACGCAGACTGATCATCAGGTCCGCCCCGACGGTGTTGGCGGTCGCCGCCCGCTCGGCGTCGGCGGGGCTGTGATTCACCGGCCGGGACAGGAAGGTCTCCATCCCGATCGCCGTCATCCGGCCCTCGAGTCGGCTGGCCAGGTCCCACAGGATGTCCGCTTCGCTGACCGGACCCTGCGGCCCGTTGACGATGAGGCCGTGATCGGCGCCGCCACGACCCGGATCGATGATGATCCGCTTACCGGAGAGCCGCGGACCGGAGACCCGAACGTGCTCCTCTTCCCGGATGGCGTGCAGCGAGCCCCCGGTGACGCGGGACCCGAGAAAATACAGCGACCGCAACGTCTCCGGCCCGCAGATGCCGTCCGGCGCCAGCCCGTACTCCCGCTGGTAGGACATCAGGGCGTTGTGGGTCTGCAGGCCGAAATATCCGTCCACCAGCGCGGTGTAGAAGCCGAGGTCCTGGAGCCGGGACTGGAGGGTGGCCACGTCGTCGCCGTACATCGGGGCTCCGAACTGGTGGGCCAGCGTGCGGGCGCCCAGCCGGTAGGACGCCTCCTTCAGCGCGCGGTAGGTAGCGCCGCCGACGATCCCGTCGACGATCAAGCCGCGCCGCTGCTGGAAGGCCCGCACCGCGTGGTCGAGCTCGTCGTCGAACAGGTCGAGCGCCACCTGCTTGCCGGTGGTGAAGGCGTCGTCCGGATTCTCCAGCAGTCCAAGCGCGGCCAGCGCGGCGCGAATCTCTAGGACGGGCCGACCCCGATCGCCACGCCGCAGCGTGTCCGACGACGGGCCGGCCTGCCAGGAGGCGGCTTCGCCGGGGCCGGGACCGGGACTGGACATGCCTGGCATTGTCGCAGAAGTAAGGGGTTTCCAGGAAACGGGTCGGGAACTTCGCGCGTCGGGACTTCGTCTCCGTGACCGCCTCGGCAGGGCGGCTACAGAACGTCGGCGAGCTCTTTCAGCAACGCCGCCTTACCCTTGGCGCCAACGATCCGCTTCACCGGCTGGCCGTCCTTGAACAGGATCAACGTCGGGATCGACACCACCTGGAAATCCCGGGCGGTCGAGGGATTGGCGTCCACGTCGACCTTCGCGACGGTCAACGCGCCGGCCTTCTCCTTGGCGATCTCGTCGAGCACCGGGGCGACCATCCGGCATGGCCCGCACCAGGCGGCCCAGAAGTCGACGAGCACAGGAGTCTGGCTGGCCAGGACTTTCTCGGCGAAGCTGTCGTCGGAAACGGTCACGGTGCTCACTGCTGGGCTCCAATCATCTCGCTGCTGTCCGAATCGTGTGCCTCTGCGAGCCAGCGTTCGGCGTCGATCGCGGCCGCACAGCCGCTGCCCGCGGCGGTGATGGCCTGGCGGTAGGTGCGGTCCACAAGGTCTCCGGCGGCGAAGACACCGGGCAGTGAGGTCTCGGTGCTGCGACCACGGACCAGCACATAACCGTCCGGGTCCACCTCGACGGCATCGCGCACGAGTTCGGAGCGCGGATCGTGGCCGATCGCGACGAACACGCCGGTGACGGGCAGGGTGGACTCTTCGCCGGTGATCGTGTTGCGAACGCGCAGGCCGGTGACCGTGGTGTCGCCCTCCACCGCGATCGGGGTGGTGTTGAGCAGGAAGGTGATCTTGTCGTTGGCGCGGGCGCGTTCGAGCATGATCTTCGACGCGCGGAACTCCTCGCGGCGGTGGATGAGGGTGACGCTGCGGGCGAAGCGGGTCAGGAACGTCGCCTCCTCCATGGCCGAGTCACCGCCGCCGACCACCGCGATGTCCTGGTCCTTGAAGAAGAAGCCGTCGCAGGTGGCGCAGGCGCTGACCCCGCGGCCCAGCAGTTCCTGCTCGCCGGGTACGCCGAGGTAGCGGGCTGCCGCACCCATCGCCAGGATCACCGCGCGGGCGAGATGCGTCTCACCGCCGGCGGTCACCACGCGCTTGACCGGACCCTCCAGCGACACCGACTCGACGTCGTCCATCTGCAGGTCGGCCCCGAAACGCAGGGCCTGCTCGCGCATCTCGTCCATGAGTTCCGGGCCCATGATCCCGGAGCGGAAGCCGGGGAAGTTCTCGACCTCGGTGGTGGTCATCAGCGCCCCGCCGAAGTTCGTTCCCTCGAAGACGAGCGGTTTGAGCTCGGCGCGCCCGGTATAGATGGCCGCGGTGTACCCGGCCGGGCCGGATCCGATGACGATGACGTCGTGCAGGGTTTCCTCGCTCATGCCAGCCTCTCTTCTCGTGCGCGCGGTGACGCGGCACGTTTCTTCAAACAACAGGGTAGGCGGGGGTGTTCCCGAGGGTGCCGCTAACGCCGGTGCGCCGGGGTGACGGTGATGAGTTGCGCGCTCGTCGGTGTGCTCGTCGAGGGACCCGACGACCCGAGGAACGCCCAGATCCCCAGGCCGAGGGCTCCGAGCAGGCCCGCTGCACCGGCGAGGAGCGCGAGGAGGCGGCGGCGCGGGATCGGCGGCCGGGCGGCGTGGGCGGCCGAGTCGGTGGATCCTCCGGTGACCGTGTGCCGTGCCGGGTGCGACGCCATCTGATCAGTGTGACGTCAGGCGGCGGGGGAGAGGGTGTCCAGCAGTACGGCGAGCCGCGCCCGGGCCCGGGCGCAGCGGCTCTTGACCGTCCCCTCGGCGACCTGCAGCAGGGCCGCCGCATCGGCCACTGAGAAGCCCTGCATGTCCACTGCCACCACGGCGCGGCGTTGTTCGACCGGGAGCTGCAACAGCGCCTGGCGTACCAGCAGGGCCGTCTCCAGTGCGGCCGTGCGGTCGGCGACAGGCGTGCAATCCGCGTCCGTGAGGGCGGCTGTCGGGCGAATCGCATTGCGGCGCAGGCGATCCTGGCAGGCATTCACCACGATCCGATACAGCCAGCTGCTCACCGCGGCGTCGTGGCGGAACGTCGCCGCGCCGCGGTGCGCGGACAGCATGGCCTCCTGGACGGCGTCGTGGGCGTCCTCGTCGGTCTGGCTGTACCGCCGGGCCACCCGGTACAGCCGGGCGGCGTACCGGCGAAACAACTCCGCGAATGCGTGCGGGTCGCCGTCGGCGTGCGCGAGGAGCAGGGCGGCGTCGTCTCGGGCTGCAGCGGAACCGGCACTGGACATGTCTGCGGACGCTAGCCACCGCCGACGTCGCGGTCACTTCACCCGTCCGGGATCAGGACGAAGCGCCGCGGACGGTGATCTCGGAGATGTCGGTGCGGCTCTTGCCGCCCGTCTGGCCCAGGGTCGAGATCCACACCAGCAGGTAGGAGGTGGGTTGCGCCGAGGGCACCTTGATGGTGTTGGTGCCCGGCTTGAGCAGGGTCGGACCCGTCAGCAGCGTGGTGTCCTCGAGGGCGCTCGGGCTGGACGAGCTCGCCGACCGGATCTGTACCTGCGTTCCGGTGCTGTTCAGTGCGACGGTCACGCTGCCCACCACCGTGGGCTGGGGGAGTTGGAGCAGGAGGCCGACGCCGTTCTTGAAGCCTGGGAAGGGCACCGGGTCGGTGTAGGTGTCGGTGGGCCAGACGGTGTTCGGGTCACCGTCGATGGCCAGGCCGGCGAGGTTGGGCGCGTCGGCCCCGCCCCCCGGCGAAAACACCGTCGCACCAACGGGTTTCACCAATGGTCCGGTCGCGCCATCGCTTGACGAGGTGGCGGTGGTGGTGTTCAGGCCGAGTTGATCGCCCTTCAGCCCGCCGCCGACGTCGCCGAAGATCCGGCTCAGCAGGGACGCCAGGACGATCAGCGCGATGGCCAGGATGGCGGCGCCGACACCGGCGCCGATCAGGATCTTGCGCCGGCGCTGGGCCGTCGCCGCGGGGTCGGTCTCCTTCGCCGGTCGTTGTTGCGGGGGCTGTGCGTGGCGCGCGCGGGTGGGTGGCGGCGGGACCTCTGCGCCGCTCCTCCTCGTCGCCGGCCCGGTGGCCGGGACGGGCGCGGCCTGCGTCAGGGCCGACGACTGTTCGGTGCGGTCGGCCGCGGCGGTCGCCTGTTTGAGCAGGTGGAGCAGGGTCGGCGCGGTGCTGATGCCGCCGCCCGGTTCGACCGCACGCACTGCGGCGGTGCTGATCTGGAACGGGATCGCGCCGTTCATGGCCCGCGGTTCGATGGGCTCCCCGGCCGGACCGGTGTCGGCGGCGCGCAGACCACTGGGTACGCCGGTCTCCGGTAGCGGCCAGCGGTCCACCAGCAAGGCGTAGAGGGCCGCACCGATTCCGCGGACGTCTTCGGTGGGCGTGGCGTCAGCCAGCGTGGCAGGGAAGGCCAGCGCAACGTCTCCGTCGATGCTGACCCGGATGCGACTGGGGTGATCGATCGACAGCGCCACGCCGGCGCGATGTGCCTCGTCGGCCGCGGCGGCCAGCGCCTGGATCGCGCGGGCGCCGCCGAGGGCCGAGGGTGATGTGGCGGCCACTTCCTTGAGCGAGCCACCCCGGATCCACTCCGCGACCACCAGTCCGCTGCCGTCGTTGATGCCGGTCACGTCGAGGACACGGGCCAGACCGGGCCGTTCGATCCGACTCAATAGTTGTGTGCGGGTGAGGATCTGGTCGACCTGCTCGTTGGACATCCGGCGGTCGGGGTCGACGAAGGTGAGTGCCACCTGGCGGTCCAAAGAGGTATCCAGGGCCTGCCAGAACTGCAGGCCGTCGGGACCGCCGTGGAAGACCAGCAGGCGGTAGCGGCCGTTGGCGACGGTGGCGCCCGGGCTGAGCGGAAGCGCGCCACGGTGTTCCGGTCGTCCGGCGTAGCGCGGTGCTTCGGCGGCGGGCTCGGCGGGCACGTCGGGCTGGAAGTCGTCGGCGGCTTGGCGCGGGATCTGCCGCGTCGCATCGTTGGGCGGTCCGGCGGGCAGGTCGGCCGGGGGTTGATCGCTCAGATCCGGTCCTTTCCCTGTCGAGATGGCGGCGACATTCGCCGTTCGGCCGGATTCAGGGTACGTGACTTGTGGATGCTCATGGGGCAGAAGTGAGTCGGGTGGCGAGGCAGATACCGGTGGCCCACCGGGAAGCCTCCGCCGCACCGCGCCCCAGGCCGCCACCGCGTCGGGCACCCGGGCCGCCAGCATCGCCGCCGCCAGCACCGGCAGCATCACCGCGGCGAGGATCAGCAGCCGCACCATCGACCCCGCTCCGCCGCCGCGGACGGTCAGCCGCTGGTCGAGGCCGAGGAACCGGTCCACCGCGCCGGCCAGCAACGCGGCCAGCACGGCGGCGGTCATCGTCGCCACGACGGTGCGCACGACCGGGGGATCCCACAGCCGTCCGCCGGGTGGGCGCAGCGAGCGGCGCAGCAGGAAATGGCCGAGCACCGCCCCGGCGACGAAGCCGACGCCGTTGGCGGTCCCGAGGTATCCGGCGACCAGTTCCGGATCGTCGGTCAGGTGCGGCGCCAGGACCGACGCGGCGATCTTGACGGCCGTGATGACCACGATCATCAGGATCGGCGTCCACGGGTCGTCACGCGCGTAGAAGACCCGCAACTGCAACAGCACCAGCGCGTAGGGGATGAGGGTGAACGACGACAGCGCGATCGCCAGACCGAGGTAGTTGGCGTCGACTTCGCCGAACTTGCCGTAGGCGAACAGGGCGCTGCCGATGGCCGGCCCGGCGACGGTCATGAGCGCCACCGCCGGGATGAGGGTCACCATGGTCAGCCTCGTGGCCAGCGACAGATCGGCGAGCACGGCCGGGGTGTCGTCGGCGGCGGCGTTGCGGCTCAGCCGGGGCATCACCACGGTCAGGATCGTCACGCCGATCATCCCGAACGGCAGCTGCAGCACCAGCCAGGTGTAGGTGTAGATCGCCGGCCCGGATGCGGCTGCGGTACTGGCGATCTGGGTGCCGACCACCAGGCCGACCTGGCTGATGAGGACATAGAGCACCATCGCGGCGGCCATCGTGCCGAATCGCTTGAGCCGGTCGTCGATTCCCCACAGCGGCTTGAGGCTGACGCGTTCGCGGCGGATGGCCACCAGCAGCACCGCGGTCTGCGCCACCACGCCCAGGGTGGTTCCGATACCGAGCACCAGCAGTTTGGCGTTGCCCATCCGAACGGGGTCCACCGAAAGCTGGCCCGGCACGATCAGGTACAGGCCCAGGGTGGCGATCGCGACGACGTTGTTGACCACCGGCGCCCACGCGGGCGGCCCGAACACGTTGCGATTGTTGAGAATCGCCATGAACACCGACGACAGGCCGTAGAAGATCACCTGCGGCACAAGCAGATACGCGAACGCGGTGGTGAGCGGTTCGTTGACCTTGGGATCCCCGCCGAGCATCAGCCGGACCAGCAGGGGGGCGGCGGCCACTGACAGCGTCGTGGCCACCAGCAGCACGGTGGTCGCCAGCGTCACCAGCCGCCGCACGAACGCCTCGCCGCCGTCGGCGTCGTCGCGTTCGGCCCGCGCCAGCACCGGCACGAAGATCGCGGTGAAGGTGGCCTCCAGCACCAGGGCGGCGATCAGGTTGGGCAGCTGATTGGCCACCGAGAAGGCGCTGGAGAGCGCCGCGCCGAGGATCGCGGCCAGTAGCACGATGCGCACGAAACCGGTGATCCGGCTGACCAGCGTCGCCAACGCCATGCCCCAGGAGCGGGAGACGACGGCGGCGTCGGAGAGTTCCTCACGCGCGGGCCGCGTCTTCGGCTGCGACGTCATCGGCCCTCCCGCGGGCGGTGGCGGGGCCGGTCGAGGTCGGCCCGGTCGGGCTGGCCGCGGAACCGGTGGTAGAGCCGCCGGCCGACCAGCAGGGCCAGCAAGGCGCCGCCGGCCAGCGTGATGGCGAACAGTAGCTTGCCGTAGGCGTTGGAGTGCACCGACAACCGGACCGGCTCGCCGAGTTGAACGCCGTCGGGGGTGCGCAGGGTGACGTCCACGGCGGCCCGCTGCGTGACGTGGACCTCGACCGGCACCCGCAGCGGAAGGTATCCCGGCGGCACCTCCTGTTCGCCGATGTCGGTCACCGTCATGCCCGGCGGGGTGTCGAAATCCAGGCGGACCCGGATGGGGACGGACAGGTCGTTGCGGAGGGCCAGCGGCAGGGCACTGCGCTCGGTGGCCAGGGTGTAGGAATCCCCGGGACTGACGATGGTGACCGACTTGAACAGGTCCTCGATGGTGGCCCGGACCACCGCGAGCCGTTGGCGCGCAATCTCATTGCGGCTCGCCGCGGGTTCGGTCTGGCTCAGCGCGCGCAGCATGTCCTCGCGCAGCGGGGCGGTGTAGCCGGTGCCGGTCAGGTCGGTGCGCGGGTCGGTGGTCAGTGCGGCGGTGAGCGCCCACTGCCGGCCCACCGCGCCCCGGATGGTGTCGATGACGTCGTCGTCGTACCGGTGCGGCGACTCGGTGGGGAGCTGGAAGCCGGAGTCGTCGGCCGGGGTCTTGACGGACTCGGCGATCACCGCCGACAGCGGGCGCGGTTTGGCCAATCCCGCGCGCATGGCGTTGGCCAGGGCGGCCAGCATGGCCCGGGCGTCGTCGGGCGCCGGGCTCCACTTCAGCGGCGGCAGCAGGATCTCGGTGCGGGGTTCGGCGCCGGGCTGCAGTGCCCGCCACAGGATCGCGCCCACCGCGTCCTGCCTCCGGGCCACGGCGGAGTCGTGGCTGACCGGTGCGGCGTCGTTCTCGTCGAGATAGGCCGGGACGGCAGGGTCGGTGCCCACCCCGGCCAGTGCCGCCCCGATGGCCGGGTCGAACGGCGCCAGCACCACCTTGTCCGACACCCGTCGCGCGCTGAGGTCGGCGTCGTCGGGCTCGCTGGCCACCGCGACGGTGGGGTCCTGGGTGTCGAGCAGGTCCACCGCGGGTGCGGTCAGCGGCCCGTCGCCGAGGACGGTCACGCCGCGGACGGAGCCGATGCCGAGGATCCGGTCGACGATGTCGGCGGCCGTCGTGGTGGCCGCGGCACCGAGGCGGGCATCACCCACCCGTTGCAGTGCCGCCAGGTCGGTCTGCGCGTAAGGCGTGGCCGTCACGCACATCCGACGGGCCAGGCCGCGCAGCCGGTCCAGCCACGCCGTCGCCGCCGCCTGCCCGGTGCCGGGGTGGGATGCGGTGCCCAGGCCGTTGGGGGCGTCGGAGACCACGTAGCCGGCCGTCATGGCATTGACGGTGACCAGCAGGTCGGGGTCCACCGCGAGGCACAGGGCGCGGTCCAGGCCGGCGGCCGGGTCGATGGCACCCGGACTGGTGGCGAACTCGGCGGCGCCGAGCAGGCTGTCGAGGCGCCCCCCTTGGGCCAGGGAGACGGCGAGGTCGTCGTTCATCAATCGCACCGGGGTGGTTCCGCCCGGCACTCCCGGTGCCAGGCGCGGCTTGTCGGCCAGCGGCCACAGCATGGTGACGACGACCGGCTTCGCGGTGTCCGGGGCCACCACGTCGGCCAGGGGGTTTCCGGTGGAGTTGTCCGGGTCGGCGGGAACGCCGGTGACCGGGAGCAGGAAACGGGCCTCGTCCAGGCGGGTCGGTTCACTGCCTTCGGGGGTGCCGTCGACGGTCGTCAGCATCGGGTAGACACCGGGGGTGTCGATGCCCAGCGACGGTTGGCCGACGGCCCGGATGGGTACGGTGAAGGTGAAGCTGGCGGTCTGACCGCGGTCGAGTTGTCCTGCGACGCTGAGGAAGTCGCCGACGGGGGCGAACTGTCCACCGACGTACAGGCTCGTCCGCAGTCCGCCCGAAGACGTCACCGCCGGACCGTGTTCCAGGCGGGCGGCCACATCGCGCACCGTCCGGGCGCCGACGTTGGTCACCGTGGCGGTGACCGTGACGGTGGGGTCGCTGGAGGTGGTGACGACGTCCGGGGTGACGCTGTCGAGCCGGACGGTGAGTGCGGGCTGGTCGGGCGCGGCGACGGCGGGCAGAGGAGCGCAGAGCAGGGCAAGCACAGCCAGGATCGCCGCGATCCCGGGCAGCCTCAGCGGCACCGTCACGCTCCCGGACCACAGCCGTTCACCCCGTCGCCGGGGGAGGGCTTGCGGCGGGCGTGCGAATGGGTCTGCGGCCGCCGGCGCGGGGACGACGGCGGCAGCGGGGGAAGCGCCGCCGGCCCGTCGGACTGCAGCAGTTCGATGAGTTCATGGGCCACCCGCGCCAGGCGCCGCTCGTCGGCGTACGCCAGTTTGTCGGGCAGTTCGGACACCGGCACCCAGGCCACCTCGGTGACCTCGACGTCCTCGTCGCACAGCTGACCGCCGGAGAACCGCATCAGGTAGTGGTGGACCGTCTTGTGCACGCGGCGGCCGTCGGTGACGAACCAGTAGTCGATACTGCCGAGCGCGGCCAGCACATGTCCGTGAATGCCGGTCTCCTCGGCGACTTCCCGGATGGCGGTCTGTTCGGCCGTCTCGCCCTGTTCGATGTGGCCTTTGGGCAGCGACCAGAGCATGCGTCCGCGCCGGTCCATCCGACCGATCACGGCGGCGACCTGTTCCTCGCGGGGCCTATCGATGCCGTCGATCACCAGTCCGCCGGCCGACGTCTCGTGGACGGTTCGAAGCCCAGGTGCGGCCCGTCGGCGCTGACGGGGTTGTTGTGCCCGGGTTTGCTCGGGGCCGGCCGGGGTGGATTCGCGTTCGCCGGCTTGCGGAGGTGGGCCTGCCGCGCGGCCGCCCCGGCGCCTGCCACGACGCCGGCGTGGTTTGGCCCCTTCGCCCTCCGACACCCATGTGATGGTAGCCGCCGTGGTTGTGTCCGCCCGGCGCGCACTCGCCGGTGGCGGCGAGCATTAGGCTCACCGGACGTGTCCGATGCCACCGACGCCGAGCTGCTGACGCGCGCCGCCGTCGCCCTCAATCAGCAGGGTCACGTGCTGCGGGAGATCGGCGCCCGGTTCGCCCTGGCGCGACGCGATCTGTTCCTCGTGGGCGGCAGTGTGCGCGACGCGGTGCTGGGCCGCCTCACCACGGACCTCGACTTCACCACCAACGCGCGCCCCGAAGAGATCCAGCACATCGTGCGGCCGTGGGCGGACGCGATGTGGGACACCGGGATCGAGTACGGCACCGTCGGGGTCGGGAAGGCGGGGCACCGGCTGGAGATCACGACCTTCCGGGCGGACAGCTATGACCAGGTGTCCCGAAATCCCGAAGTGCGCTTCGGCGATCGGCTCGAGGACGACCTGGTGCGTCGCGACTTCACGGTCAACGCCATGGCGGTGCGCATCACCCCGGAGGGACCGGGGGAGTTCCTCGACCCGCTCGGCGGTCTGGGCGCCGTGCGCAGCCGGATCCTGGACACTCCGGCCGAGCCGGCGGTGTCCTTCGGTGACGATCCGCTGCGGATGCTGCGCGCCGCGCGGTTCGTCTCGCAGTTGGAGTTCGCCGTGGCCGACCGGGTGCGGGAGGCCATCGTCGCGATGGCGCCGCAGCTGTCCCGGATCACCGTGGAGCGGGTGGCGGTCGAGCTGGACAAGATGCTGCTGGGCGCCGACCCGGTGGCGGGGATCGAGCTGATGGTGCAGACCGGCATGGGCGACGTGGTGGTGCCGGAGGTCGGCGGTATGCGGATGGCCATCGACGAGCACCACCAGCACAAGGACGTCTACCAGCATTCGCTGACCGTGCTGCGGCAGGCGATCGAACTCGAGGAGGCGGTTCCCAGGGGGCAGGAGCGCAGCGACTCGGGGGATCAGCCCAGGGGCCCGGACCTGGTGCTGCGCTGGGCGGCGCTGTTGCACGACATCGGCAAGCCGGCCACCCGGCGTCACGAAGCCGACGGCGGGGTGAGCTTCCACCACCACGAGGTCGTCGGCGCCAAGATGGTCCGCAAGCGGATGCGGACGCTGAAGTACTCCAAGCAGATGGTCGACGACGTCTCGCAGCTGGTCTACTTGCACCTGCGTTTCCACGGCTACGGCGAGGGACGGTGGACCGACTCCGCGGTGCGCCGCTACGTGGCCGACGCCGGGCCGCTGTTGCCCCGGCTGCACAAGCTGGTGCGCGCCGACTGCACGACCCGCAACAAGCGCCGCGCGGCCAAGCTGCAGGCCAACTACGACAGCCTCGAGGAGCGGATCGCCGAGCTGGCCGCCAAGGAGGACCTGGCGCGCGTGCGACCGGACCTCGACGGCAACGCGATCATGGAGATCCTCGGCATCCCGGCCGGCCCGCAGGTCGGTGAGGCCTGGAACTACCTCAAGGAACTGCGGTTGGATCGCGGGCCGCTGTCGCGTGAAGAGGCGACCGCAGAACTGGTGGCGTGGTGGAGCGAACGCGAGACAGATTGATTCCGTGGAGCGAACGCGAGACAGATTGATTCCGTGGAGCGAACGCGAGACGGATTGATTCCGTGGAGCGAACGCGAGACGGATTGATTCCGTGGAACGGGCGGAGCGGCCCGGGCGTCTAAGCCGGCATGGATTACTGCCTGGACGCCGGGGACGGCGCCGCCATGTTCTGGTCCGGACCGGACGCCGTCGACATCGACGGCGACGGACTGCTCGATGACCTATTCGCCGACGACGACGGTGACGGTCTGGCCGATCACGCCACCCTTGACCTCGACGACGACGGGACGCCCGAGGCCGGCTACGCCGACGACGGCACCGGAACCTGGATGGTCTCCGGTGAGCCGGAGGGGCCGCTGCGTTGGTTCGGCCTCGACGGCGCCGAGCACAGCGGACCCGGCGACGTCGACGGCGACGGCCGACCCGACCGGTTCCTGGACATCGACCGCGACGGCCTGGCTGACCGGGCGGTCGCCGAGGACGGAACCACGGGATACGTCGACACCGACGCTGACGGCCGGTGGGATCTCACGCTCGTCGACGCCGACGGGGATGGGTCGGCGGACGGAGCGGGGCCGCGGTGACGTGGTCGCCGCCATCCCCACGCCGAGATTGACCTCAGGCAGGCGACACGCCGCCAGGTGCCTGCGTGGATGCAATCTGGGCGAAGGACGCGGCGCGCTCAGCGCCCTTGACCCAGGCTGATGCGGCGCGGCTGCTTCTCGCGCGCGGCGCGCGCTCAGCGCCCCACGCCGGGCGGCCCCGCGAAGGCTTGAGCAATAGTCAGCCACTTCTCGGCGTCGGCGCCCTGGGCCACCACGTCCAAATCGGCCCGCGGCCGCCGCTGGGTCACCAGGTAGCAAAAATCCAGCGCCGAGCCGCTGACCCGCTGGGCGGCGTCCTCCGGTCCCCAGGCCCACACCCCGCCGCCCGGCGCCGCCAGTTCCACCCGGAACGGCTCAGCCGGCGGGGCCAGCCCGTGCACGCTGAACGCGAAGTCCCGTGTCCGCACCCCGAGGTGGGCGATCGACTTCAGCCGCGGCGACGGATCCACCTCGATCCCCAAGGCGTCGGCCACATCCAGGCCGTGCGCCCAGGTCTCCATCAAGCGGGCGGTCGCCATCGAGGCGCCGCTCATCGGCGGGCCGAACCACAGCAGCTTGCGCCCGTCGGGCACCCCCCGCAGCGCGGCATGCAGCGCGCCGCGAGTGCGGCGCCAGTCGGCCAGCAGTTCGGCCGGCGGCAGGGCGGCCATCTCGTCGGCGGAGTCGTCGACGAAGGTGAGCACGCGGTCCTGAGCACCGGCGACGAGATCGACGAACGCGGGCTCGTCGGTGATGGAGATCAGCGCCACCTTGTCGGTCCACAGCAGGTGTCCGATCTGATGGGCGATCGTCCACCCCGGCGCCGGCGTTGCAAGCGCCCACTGCTCGACGGTCAGGGGGTCGACCAGAGCATCCAGGGCGTCGCTCTCGTTCTGCAGATCATCGATGATCGGGGCGGCAACGCTCATGGCACATCAGCCTAGAGCGACCCGGTGGCGGCCCAGCCGGGCATGCAGGCCGAGACCCAGCAGATAGATCACCGAACCGGCGAGCGCCAGTGCCGCGGAATGGCCGTCGGCAGGAATCACCGCGGCGGCCGCGGTGACGGCCGCGATGAACGCCATCCAGAACAGCGCGTCCTGCACCGCGAAAACGTGGCCGCGCAGGGCGTCGTCGACGTCGATCTGCATCGCGGTGTCGGCGCAAAGTTTCACCGTCTGTCCGGCCAGTCCGAGAAAGAATCCGCACAGCACCATCACGCGCAGATCCATTGTCGCCCCCGCCACTTGCACGAACGCCGCGAAGATCAGCGCCACGTTCGCCGTCGCGTAACGGCCCCACCGCCGCACCGCGGCCGGGGTCAACACATTGGCCAGGAACGAGCCGATGCCGGTGGTCGCCACGAACACCGCTACGGTGCCCAACCCGCCGAAACCCGTTGCACCCGTGTGCCGGACGATCACCAGCACCAGCAGGGTGTTGATGCCGAACACCATCCGGTGGGCGGCCAGGCCCGACAACGTGGCGGCTACCGGTGGGGTCGCCGCGACGGTCCGGATGCCGTAACCCCAGCCGGTGGCCACCGCATAGAACACCGAACCGTGCACCGCCGTGTGGTCAGGGCCCAGCACATGCGGCCGGAATCGGAAGGACAGCCGGAACGCGATCGCCACCGGAATGGCAACCAGCAGGATGACCGTTGCGGCGCCGGTGTCGCCCTCGCCGACGAGCCAGCGCGCTAAGAGCATGAAGTTCGCGCCGAGGAAGGTTGCGGTGGCCCCCGTCGCGGTGGCCACCGAGTTCATCGTCACGACCTCGTCGCGCGGAACGACGTGCGGTAGCGCGGCGGAGAAGCCGGAAGTGACGAACCGGCTGAAGCCGTTCACGACCAGCGCGCCGCACAGCACGAACAGGTCGCGGGCGCCGAAGGCGAGCAGGATACCCACCGCGAGGATCGACGCCAGCCGGGCGGCGTTCGCCACGATCAGCACGTTGCGGCGATCCCAGCGGTCCAGCAGCGCGCCGGCGAACGGCCCGAGCAGCGAGTACGGCAGCAGCAGGACCGCGAACGCTTGAGCAATCTCCCAGGGACTGGCGGCACGCTCCGGGTTGAACAGCAGGCCGCCGGCCAAGCCGGCCTGGAACAGTCCGTCCCCGAACTGACTGGCCGCCCGCAACTCCAGCAGACGCCAGAAATCCGGGAGTCCGCGCACCGACCGCCACAGCGAGCCGGAGGTGCGGGCATCGACCACTGGCCCACAGTACAAAGCCTGATCGCGGCCCTGAGCCGTGCCATGATGGTGTGGTGGCGCAGCCGGAAGATCCTGAGGACTTCGTGGCGCCCGCAGCGAACAGGGTGCGGGCGGGCACGCTTCTGCTGGCCAACATCGATCTGCTCGAGCCGACGTTCCGGCGAAGCGTGATCTACGTCGTCGAGCACAACGACGGCGGGACGCTCGGCGTCGTTCTGAACCGGCCCAGTGAGACGGCGATCTACAACGTGCTTCCGCAGTGGGCGGATCTGGCAGCCAAACCCAAGACGATGTTCATCGGTGGTCCGGTCAAACGCGATGCGGCGCTGTGTCTCGGCATCCTGCGGGTCGGGGTGGACCCGGAGGGCCTGGCGGGGCTACGCCATGTGTCCGGCCGGATCGTCATGGTCGACCTGGACGCGGATCCGGAACTGATCGCCGCCTCCGTGGAGGGGGTGCGGATCTTCGCCGGCTATTCGGGGTGGACCATCGGGCAACTCGAGGGCGAGATCGAGCGGGACGACTGGATTGTGTTGTCCGCCTTGCCGTCTGACGTATTGGTGCAGCCCCGCGTGGACTTGTGGTCACGGGTGCTGCGGCGCCAGCCGATGCCGATGGCCATGCTGGCGACCCACCCGATCGACCTCAGCCGGAACTGATCCGACCGCCCAACTCCTCGTCGGGACTTTGTCCCGCATCGTCCTCGCGCTTATGGTCCGATCGCCCGACTCCTCGTCGGGACTTTGTCCCGCATCGTCGTCGCGCTGATGGTCCGATCGCCCGACTCCTCCTCGGGACTTTGTCCCGCATCGTCGTCGCGCTAAGTCCCGCTGGTCCCGCAGACCTTCGCGCAGCCGCCGCACCCGTCACTGGAACCGCAGCCGCCGCCCGAGGCCGCCTCCCGGCGGGCGGCGTAGCGGGCGCCCTGCCAGGAACCGGCGGCGATCGTCCCGACCGCGCCGATGACGCCGCCGACCAGCCCGATGGTGCCGATCGCGCCCGGTGCGGCCAGGGCGACGATCGCCCCGGCCGCCAGCATCACCGCGGCCGCGATCTGGGTGGGCGCCACCGCGCGCACCACCTGGCTGGTGAGATCGACGCCGGCTCTGCGGGCCAGCGTCCACAGCCCGGAGCCGCCGATCAGCACCGCCAGGCCCAGACACACCACCGCACCGACAACCATGGGCTGAGGATACGAGTCCGGCCTCGGGCTATTGCGTGGGCACCACCGGAGGCGCGGGCGCGGGCGCGGGTGCCGGCGCGGGGGCCGGTGCCGGTGCTGCAGCGGGTGCGGGTGCCGGTGCTGCAGCGGGTACGGGCGGAACTGCGGCCGGCGCGGGCGGGACCGCGGCCGGAGCCGGGGCTGCCAGCGGTGTGACCGGTGCGGCGGCCGGCGGGGCGAGGGGTGCGCCCAGCGGCGAGGCAGCCGCCGGCGCCGGCGGAGCGGGTGCCGGCGTTGTGGTCGGCGCGGCCGTCGGGTCGGTCACCCGGAAACCGTTGAGGATGGCGTCGGTGGCCGTCGCCGCCGCGACCACCTGGTTGGCGGCGGTCGTCACCGCCAGCGACACCAGGTAGTGGTCAGCGCCGCCGGTGGCGATGATGTAGCGCCGAGTGGTGTTGAGCGTCATGTCGTTGTCGCGGTAGGTGCCGGTGATGACCGACGACGGGAACCCGCCGTAATCCGCCATCGACGCCGACGTCGACTGCCAGGCCCGCAACTTCTGGCTGTCGATGTAGCCGTGGCTGATGGCCTCCTTGGCGTCGAACTCACCGACCAGCTTGTACACCTGAACCTGGGCGTTGGAGGTGTAGAGCCCGTCGCCGCCCGTGCGGTCGGCGATCACGCCGAAGGCGTCTGGAACGTTCGGGTCGGGAACCACGCGCCAGCCCGGCGGAACCGGCAGGACCACGTTGAGCGCGGTGAAGCCGGCCGCCTTCTGCGGCTCCATCGCGACGCCCTTGTCCTTGAAGTACTCGGCGATGGTGCCCGACGTCGCCGGCTGCACCGGCGGCGTGGTGGGTGCGGCGGCCGCGGCGGTCGGTGCGACCGAGGTCTGCGGTACGCCACTGGCCGGCGCCGCCTCGGTCGACGGGGCGGGGGCGGCGGGAGCGGGAGACTCCGGAGCGGGGGTGGCCGGCGGCGGGGCGGCCGCCTCGGGCGTCACGGTCACGGTCTGGGTCACGGTCACCGGCGCCGGTTCCGGGGGAGCGGGGGGAACCGGCTCGGCCGACGCGTTGGCGCCGGCGAATCCGATGACGGCCGCCGATCCGGCCGCAAGACCACCAATAACCACCCGCCAGTTACGGGCTTTTCTGTTCATCGTCGTGTGTTCCTCGTTCGCTCGGTCGGGTCGCCCGGGTGCGGTCACGACCCACTTCCGAACCTGACTTAACCAGCACGTGCGCCTTGATGACGCCGTCGGAACCGACCTGGAACCAACCCCTGACCGGCCTGCGACGCAACCGATACCGAGCCGTTGCCTGCGGGGTCCTCGGCCGCATTCCGCGGCAGGCCGCCCGATACCCTGTTCGGCGTGACCGACTCGCCGACTGCCGCCACGGACGGCCCCGACGCCGATGTGCCGCGGCACCGCTACACCGCGGAGTTGGCAGGCCGGATCGAACGTGAATGGCAGAACAACTGGCAGCAGTGGGGCACCTTCAACGTGCCCAACCCCGTCGGCTCGCTGGCGCCCACCGACGGCCGCGCCGTCCCGGACGACAAGATGTTCGTCCAGGACATGTTCCCCTACCCCTCGGGTGAGGGCCTGCACGTCGGCCACCCCCTCGGGTACATCGCCACCGACGTCTACGCCCGCTACTTCCGGATGACCGGGCGCAATGTCCTGCACGCCTTGGGTTTCGACTCGTTCGGCCTGCCCGCCGAGCAGTACGCGGTCCAGACCGGAACACACCCACGCACCCGAACCGACGCCAATATCGCCAACTTCCGCCGCCAGCTCGGCCGTCTAGGCCTCGGCCACGATCAGCGGCGCAGCTTCTCCACCACCGACGTCGACTTCTACACCTGGACGCAGTGGATCTTCCTGCAGATCTACAATGCCTGGTTCGACCCGGCTCTGAACAAGGCCAGGCGTATCGACGAACTGATCGCCGAATTCGACAGTGGCCAAAGGACTCTCGACAACGGCAGACGGTGGTCAGAGCTGTCGGCAGGCGAACGCGCCGACGTCGTCGACGGACACCGACTGGTCTACCGGGCGGATTCCCTGGTCAACTGGTGCCCCGGCCTGGGCACCGTGCTGGCCAACGAGGAGGTGACCTCCGACGGCCGCAGCGAGCGGGGCAACTTCCCGGTGTTCCGGAAACGCCTGCGGCAGTGGATGATGCGGATCACGGCTTACTCAGACCGGCTACTCGAGGACCTCGACGTGCTGGACTGGCCGGACAAGGTCAAGGCCATGCAGCGCAACTGGATCGGCCGTTCCACGGGCGCGTCGGCGCTTTTCGGCATCGGCGAACACGACGTCGAGGTCTTCACCACGCGCCCCGACACCCTCTTCGGGGCGACCTATCTGGTGTTGGCGCCCGAGCACGAACTGGTCGACCGGATCGTCGCGGACCGGTGGCCGGATGGTGCGGACGACAGGTGGACCGGCGGCGCGGCGAGCCCCGCGGAGGCCGTCGCCGCCTACCGCCGCGCCATCGCGGCGAAGTCCGACCTGGAACGTCAGGAGAACAAGACCAAGACCGGCGTCTTCCTGGGCAGCTACGCCACCAATCCGGCTAGTGGCCAACGGGTTCCGGTTTTCATCGCCGATTACGTCCTCCTCGGATACGGCACCGGGGCCATCATGGCGGTCCCGGGCCATGACCAGCGTGACTGGGAGTTCGCCGCCGAGTTCGGGCTCCCGATCGTCGAAGTCATTGCCGGCGGCGACGTTTCGCAGGAGGCCTACGCGGGCGACGGCACGTTGGTGAACTCCGATTACCTCGACGGCCTGCGCGTCGAGGAGGCCAAGGCGACGATCATCGCACGGCTGGAAGCCGACGGCCGTGGCTGCGGCCGCGTCGAATACAAACTGCGGGACTGGCTGTTCGCCCGCCAAAGGTACTGGGGCGAGCCGTTTCCCATCGTCTATGACGCCGACGGCCGCGCGCACCCGCTGCCCGATCAGATGCTCCCCGTCGTGCTTCCCGACATCGCCGACTACTCCCCGGTGCTCTTCGACCCCGACGATCCCGACAGTGAGCCGTCCCCACCGCTGAACAAGGCCGGCGACTGGGTTCACGTCGAACTCGACCTCGGTGACGGTCTGAAGACCTACACCCGCGACACCAACGTGATGCCGCAGTGGGCCGGCAGCTCCTGGTACGAATTGCGGTACGCCGACCCGCACAACAGTGAAGAGTTCTGCGACAAGCGCAACGAGGCGTACTGGATGGGCCCCCGCCCGGACGAACACGGACCCGACGATCCCGGCGGCGTGGACCTCTACGTCGGCGGCGTGGAGCACGCCGTGCTGCACCTGCTGTACTCGCGGTTCTGGCACAAGGTGCTCTACGACCTGGGCTACGTGACCTCGCGAGAGCCCTACCGCCGCTTGGTGAACCAGGGCTACATCCAGGCGTTCGCCTACACCGACTCCCGCGGGGCCTACGTGCCGGCCGCCGACGTCGTCGAACGCGACGGCAAGTTCTACCTGCCCGGGCCGGACGGCGAGATCGAGGTCTACCAGGAGTTCGGCAAGATCGGCAAGAGCCTGAAGAACTCCATCTCGCCCGACGAGATCTGCGACTCCTACGGCGCCGACACCCTGCGGGTGTACGAGATGTCGATGGGTCCGTTGGAGGCCTCCCGGCCGTGGGCCACCAAGGACGTTGTCGGAGCGCACCGGTTCCTGCAGCGGGTCTGGCGATTGGTGGTCGACGAATCCAACGGGGGGACAAGGGCTTCCGAGGACGATCTGGACGACAAGACCCTCCGGGTGCTGCACCACACGATTGCCGGGGTCCGTGACGACTACACCGGGCTGCGCAACAACACCGCCGCGGCCAAACTCATCGAGTACACCAACCACCTGACCAAGGCGGGGGTCACCGCACGGGCCGCGCTGGAGCCGCTGGTGCTGATGACCGCTCCACTGGCCCCGCACCTCGCCGAGGAGCTGTGGCGCCGGCTCGGGCACGACGCCTCGCTGGCGCACGGGCCCTTCCCCGAGGCCGACGAACGCTATCTATCCGCCGACACGGTCGAGTACCCGGTTCAGGTCAACGGCAAGGTCCGCGGGCACATCACCGTCGACGCCGAAGCCGGCAAGGAACAACTCGAACAGGCGGCGCTGGCCGACGGGAAGGTTCAGGGCTTCCTGGCCGGAGCCACGCCCAAGAAGGTGATCGTGGTCCCCGGCCGGCTGGTCAACATCGTCGTCTGACGCCCGCCCGCTCTCGGCGAAACTCACGTTTCGCAGGGATAGTCCGAGAAGAAGTCTGCATTTCGTCGATCTCGGCGCGGGTTACGCGGGTTGACGGGGGCGAATCACCACCTGGTGGGTGTGCGCGTCCGGCGGGCTGGTCACGGCCTGCAACACGGCCGCGGCCACGGTCTGTGGCGTCAGGAACTTCGCCGGGTCGTACTCGCCGCCCTCGTAGGCAACCAGATCGCGCTGCATCTCGGTGTCGACCCTGCCGGGATGGATGCTGGTGACCCGCAGCAGGGGCTCGTCGGCGCGTAGCGAGTCGGCGAAAGCCCGCAGCGCGAACTTGCTCGCCGAGTACGACGCCAGGCCCGGCGAAACATTCAATCCCGAGCCGGAATTGACGAAAACAACCTGCCCTCGGGCTGCCCGCAGCGCCGGCAGCAGCGCCAGGGTCAGCGCCACCGGACCGATCACGTTGACCTCGAAGGTGGCGCGCCACTGCTCGGGGGTGGACTCCGCCACCCGCCCCGGGTAGGCGACCCCGGCGTTGTGCACCAGCACGTCGAGTTCGGTCAGCACCTCGGCGGCGGCTTCGACCCCGTCGAGGTCGGTGAGGTCCAGCGGCCAGGTCGTCGCCCCGAGTCGCTCGGCGACCGCGTCGAGCCGCGCCGACGGGCGCCCGGCCAGCAGAACCGTGTGGGTCGGCGCCAGCGCATCGGCGATCGCGGCGCCGATGCCGCCGCTGGCCCCGGTGATCAACGCGGTTGGCATAACCGAACCCTACGGCCTGCGGCAGGCGTGCCCCGCACCGCAGAATGAACCCGTGGCATTCGACGCCTTCACGCCGACCCAGCTCGCCGCCCGCGCGGCGTATCTGCTGCGCGGCAATGACCTCGGCGTCATGACGTCGGCCGCGCCCAAGCTCTACCCGCACATGTGGAGTTGGGACGCCGCCTTCGTGGCGGTCGGCCTGGCCGCGCTCAGCGTCGAGCGGGCCGTCGTGGAACTGGACACGCTGCTGTCCGCCCAGTGGACCAACGGCATGATCCCGCACATCGTCTTCGCGCCCGGGGTCGACGGCTACTTCCCCGGGCCGGAGCGGTGGGCCTGCTCCGAACTCGCGGCCGCCGCGCCGGCGGACCGACAGACCTCCGGCATCACCCAGCCGCCCGTCCACGCCATTGCGGTACAACGCATCCTGGACCGGGCGCGGATGAGCGGCCGGTCCACGCGTGCCGTCGCCGAGGCGTTCCTGGACCGGCGCTGGAACGCCATGGTCCGCTGGCATCGCTGGCTCGCAGAGGCGCGAGACCCCGATCAGCACGGCCGCGTCACGCTGTACCACGGCTGGGAGTCGGGCATGGATAATTCGCCCCGCTGGGATGCCGCCTACGCCAACGTGATTGCCGGCGCGGTGCCACCCTACGAACGTGCCGACACGAACATCATCACCGACCCGAGCCAGCGCCCCTCCGATGGCGAGTACGACCGCTACCTGTGGCTGCTCGAGGAAATGAAGTCCGTCCGTTACGACGACGCCCGGTTGCCGGGTGTGATGAGTTTCGCGGTGGAGGACGTCTTCGTCTCGGCGATCTTCTCCGTCGCGTGCGAGGTGCTGGCCAACATCGGCGAGGAGTACAAGCGGCCCAACGCCGACGTCCGCGACCTCTACGAGTGGGCCGACCGGTTCCGGACGGGAGTCGCGGCGACGACCGACGAAAGAACTGGCGCGGCAAAGGATTACGACCTGCGCGCGCAGTCCTGGATCAAGACCGAGACGGTGGCCCAGTTCGCTCCGCTGCTCTGCGGCGGACTGCCGCACGATCAGGAGCGTGCCCTGCTCAAACTGCTGGAGGGCCCGCGGTTCTGCGGCCACCCCGATCTGCGGTTCGCTCTGATCCCGTCAACATCGCCGGTGTCCAAGGACTTTCGTCCCCGCGAGTATTGGCGCGGCCCGGTGTGGCCGGTTCTGACGTGGTTGTTCTCCTGGGCCTTCGCCCGCCGGGGCTGGTCGGAGCGATCACTGATGCTGCGGCGGGAGGGTCTGCGCCAGGCCAGCGACGGCGCCTTCGCCGAGTACTATGAGCCGTTCAGCGGTGAACCGCTCGGCAGCATGCAGCAGTCGTGGACGGCGGCGGCGGTGCTTGACTGGCTGGGTTGAGTCGGCTGGCCGCTAATCCTCGTTGGCGGTCAGCCGCTCCAGCGGCTTGAGCGCCCGCACCAGGTCGGCCCGTTCCTCGTCGCTCAGGCGGCCCAGCAGTTCGGACAGATGAGTGCGGCGGGCATCGAGGGCTTCCTGGTACTGGACCAGACCCTCCGGGGTGACCTCCACCAGGACCGCCCGCATGTCCGACGGATCGCGGGACCTCTTCACCAGGCTGAGCTTCTCGAGTCGGCGGATCGCGACGGTCGTCGTGGGTGTGCGGACCCGCTCCCGGGCCGCCAGTTCGGTCATCCGGATCGGCCCGCTGTCGATCAGCGTCAGCAGGATCGACACCTGCGCCATGGTGAGGTCCGGCCGGGAACCGGCCGCGGTGTCCCCGCGTCGCATCACGGTGATCAGCCTGGCCAGCACCCGTTGCAGGTCAGCGGCCAGGGCGGTGACCTCCGACACGCCCTCCGACATGGTTCGGCAGTCTAACCGCTTTGCGGTGCGGGCAGAACGCGGTCAGAGCACCTGGGAGAGGAACCGCTGCAGCCGGGCGGTCTTCGCTGCGGTGAAGATCTGCTCGGGCGGTCCGGACTCCACCACGACGCCATGGTCCATGAACACCACCGAGTCCGCCGTCGACCGCGCGAAGCCCATCTCGTGGGTGACCGCGACCATGGTCATGCCGTCGGCGCCCAGGTCGGCGATCAACGCGAGGATGCCCTTGACCAGTTCGGGATCCAGCGCCGAGGTGGCCTCGTCGAAGAACATCACCTGCGGCTCCATCGCCAGCGCCCGGGCGATCGCCACCCGCTGCTGCTGACCGCCGGACAGGGTGCCGGGGCGCGCATCGGCCTTGTGCCGCAAGCCGACTCGCTCAAGCTGGGTGAGGGCGAGATCCCGTGCGGCGTCGGCGCTCAGGCCCTTGAGTTTGCGCGGCCCCAGCGTGACGTTGTCCAGCACGCTCTTGTGCGGGAAGAGATTGAAGTGCTGGAACACCATGCCGATGCGCTGACGCAACTCGTCGGGGTTGTCTTTCAGGACCGAGCGGCCGTCGAGCAGGATGTCACCGCGGTCGGGCTCGTAGAGTCGGTTGAGGCTGCGCAGCAGCGTGGATTTGCCCGACCCGGACGGGCCGATGATCGCCGCAGTGGTGCCGGCCGGTACGTCGAGGTCGACGCCGTTGAGCACCGAGTTGGTGCCGAACGACAGGTGAATGTCCTTGGCGGCCAGGGACACTGGTTCCGGCCGGGCCATCACACCATCTCCTGGGTCGCCGTGACGGGGTCGAGGGGTTCGTCGTCGGCCGGTCTCTTCCCGCGGCGCAGCCGGTTGTCGATGTAGTTCACCAGGTGCGTCAGCGGCACGGTAAGCAGCAGGTAGAAGAGCCCGGCGGCCACCAGCGGCGACAGGTTGCCGGTCTGGGCGTTGAGGTCGCGGCCCACCTGAAACAGTTCCCGCTGACTGGCCACCAGCCCGAGGAAGTACACCAGCGACGAGGCCTTCAGCAGCGAGATGAACTGGTTCATCAGGGCCGGCAGCACCCGGCGCACACCCTGGGGGATCACCACCAGACGCATGGACGACGAATAGCTGAACCCCAGTGCGCGGGAGGCTTCCAGCTGCCCGGCCTCCACGCTCTGAATCCCCGACCGCAGGATTTCGCCGATGTAGGCCGCGGCCATCAGGCCCAGGGCGGCGATGCCCAGCGGGTAGGGATTGTTCCCGGTGAGCCGCCCGACGATCGGGCCGACGCCCAAGCCGATCAGCAGGATGATCACCACCTCGGGCAGCCCGCGGAAGATGTCGGTGTAGACCCGGGCCGGGAAGCGCAGCCACGCTGAGCGGGAGATTCCTGCCACCGCCAGCCCGAGCCCGAGCACCAGGCCGATGACGCTGGCGCTGATCGTCAGGATGAGGGTGTTCGGCAGGCCGGTCTTGAGCAGATCCGGGATGGCCTTCTTGTAGAGGCCCCAGTCCAGGAACGACTCCCGCAGCTGCGTCAGCACCGACTTGTCGGCCACCGCCGCCGCGGCTGCGGTCGGCTTCTCCTTACCCGCCGCGATCGCGTTGAAGTCCGGAAGTTTCGGCAGCGGAGCGGCTTTCGAACCGGGCTTCCAGCCGGGCGGCAGGGCCCGCGGCACCCAGTCCGAGTACAGCCGCGACCAGGTGCCGTCGGCGATCGTGGCGTCCAGGCCGGCGTTGAGCGCGTCGATCAGCGGCGTGTTCTCCTTGGCCACCGCGTAGGCGACGAAGTTGTCCAGGCTGAAGGTGTTCTCGACGATCGTCGCCGGATCACCGGCCTTCACCGTCCCCTGTGCCTGCTGCGACGGCGCCACCCAGGCGTCGATCTGTTTGGTCTTGAGGCTGGCGTAAACGGTGTTGTAGTCGGGGAACTTCACCGGTTCCAGGCCCAGGGTGTCGACGACGTAGGCCTCCTGCACGGTGCCCTGCACGACGCCGATCCGCTGGCCCTTGGCGAGTTGGTCGAACCCGGTGATCGACGAGCCCGTCGGCACCACCAGTGAGAAGTAGCCGAAGTCGTAGCCGTTGGTGAAGCCGACGGTCCGGCGCCGGGCGTCGGTCGTGGTGATCGATGACGACCCGACGTCGAAACGACGGCTCGCCACCTGGGCGAGCAGCCCAGAGAAGTCGGTGCCGACGAACTTGATCTGCAGTCCGAGCTTGTCGGCGATCGCCCGCAGCAGTTCGTTGTCGAAGCCGGTGAACTGCCCCTGGCTGTTGATGCAGATGCTCGGCGGGGCGTCCGACAGGGTGCCGACGGTCAGCGTGCCGGGTGTGATGAGCCGCAGGGCATCGCGATCCACCGCGCTCAGCGGCTCAGCGGTGGGGGTGGTGTATTTGTCATCGGCCGGACCGGCGGCCGCCGCCGCAAGGTTGGTCGGCAGAGCGCTGGCTGATTGCTCACCGGGCGGACTGCACTGGTCGGCGCCGGACAGCGGGGCGCTCACCAGCCCGAGGGTGAACAGGACCACGAGCAGTGCGCAGGCCCGGCGGATGGTCATCGTGCGCAATCTAGCCGCGGATGCGCGATCCGCCCAGGGTTGCGCTCATCGGGAGGCTTAACCAGATTGCCGCACTCCTCAGCGCGGCTCCCTTCGTCGCCGCTTGATCGTCGTACGGCCTAACCAATTTGCCGCACTCCTCAGCGCGGCTCCTTCGTCGCGTACGGCCTACCTCCGCGCGCGACTGTCGCGCCACCGGATCAGCGCCTCGGCCGGACCCAGGTCGTATTCGGGGCCGTCGCAGCCGACGGTCAGCAGCGTCACCCCGAGGTCGACCAGCGCTGCGGCGTTGGCGATGAGGGTGTCGGTGTCGCGGCCCTCGACGCCGGAGGAGCGCTCGACCGTCGACGCGTCGCGGCCCACCGCCTCGCAGTGCCCGTCGAGGACGGCGGCCTTGCCCGGGTAGGTCTCGGCGTTCGTGAAGCCGTGCCAGATGTCGGCGTGCTTGGCCACCAGCCGGAGAGTCTTCTTCTCGCCCCCGCCACCGATGAGGATCGGGATGCGGCGAGTGGGCGCCGGGTTGAGCTTGGCGAGCCGCGCCTCGATCCGGGGAAGCGCTGCGGCGAGATCGTCGAGTCTGCTTCCGGCCGTGCCGAATTCGTAGCCGTACTCGTCGTAGTCCTTCCGCATCCACCCCGACCCGATACCGAGGATCAGCCGGCCCTCGGAGATGTGGTCGACGGTGCGGGCCATATCGGCCAGCAACTCGGGGTTGCGGTAGGAGTTGCAGCTGACCAGTGCGCCGATCTCGATGCGCGACGTCTGTTCGGCCCACGCGCCCAACATGGTCCAGCACTCGAAGTGCGCGCCGTCGGGGTCGCCGTAGAGCGGGTAGAAGTGGTCCCAGTTGAAGGCGACGTCGACGCCGATGTCCTCACAGCGGCGCACCGCGTCGCGGATGTAGCCGTAGTGGCTGGAGTGCTGGGGTTGAAGCTGGACGCCGATGCGCAGGGGGAAGGTCATAGCGTCAACGGTATTCCAGCAGCGAGCAGGTTAACCCCCGCCGCCGCCGCCGCAGCCGCCGCCGCCCCCGCAGCCGCAGCCCCCGCCGCAGCCGCCGCCGCCCCCGCAGCCACCGCCCCCGCCGCAACTTCCGCCGGTGGTGGTGATGCCGTTCCAGCCGGCGTACCCCGCTGCCGCGCCCCCTGGTCCCCCGGCTGCCCAGGCCTCGCGGCGTCGCCTTCTGGCATTTTCGGCGCGGGTCACGGCCCGGCGCATCAGCAAGGTCATCGGTACAACGACCAGCAGCACGATCATGGAGCCCACAAAGATGTCGATCACGGTAGCCCCCCGCCTTCGGTGAGCAAACTCTACGCCAGTTCGTTGCGACAGGGGCAGTTTGCCCCACCGGGCTGTCGGGCGCGGCTCGGACCACATAAAGTCGGCGTGTGCGGCTTCGGGGTGAGATTGGATTCGACCGAGCGACCTCCGCGGTGGCGAACCTCGGCCTTCCCCCCGCCGTGTTCAAGACATGTCCCTGGCAGCCCCGGGCGCTCATCGAAACCGGCTTGCGGCAGTGGCTGCGCTGTTGCGCGGCTGCGCTACGGGACGGCCAGGTAATCGGGATGCCGTCGCGTGCGGTCGATGAGGCGTGGCACGGCCTGATCCTCTGCACCGCGCGGTATTCGGCCTTCTGCAGCAAGGCGTACGGCGAGTTTCTGCACCACCACCCCGAGGGCGGGGCACCCCCCGGAGTTGCGGGAGTCACCGATTCGGTCGGCGAACAACTCCGCCGGACGGTAATCGCGTGGTCGCTGGTCGCCCAGCCCGGCGAGCAGTGTGTCCTGTGGGATCTTGACGAACATGTGGGTGTCGAGCAGCCTTGGGGACTCCCGCGGGCACGGGTCGCCGAGATCGAGGCCGCTGTCAGCCAGGTCAGCGGCGGCGCGCCTCGTGACTGATTCGCATCAGGCTCAGCCGGCCAGTACCGACCGCAGAATCTCCACCAGGGCCCGCGGCTGGTCACCCTGCACGGAATGCCCCGAGTCGGGGACGACGAAGACCCGCTGGAACCCGGGTGCGTTGCAGGCGAACTCGGCGGCGTCGTCATCGTTGACAAAGAACGACTTGGCGCCGCGCACCAGGGTGGTCGGCGTGCGCAGGGCGGGCACGTCGTCCCACAGGCCGGTGAAGCCTCCAACCTGATTGCCCGGTTCGCTCCGCTCATCGGAGGGCGCCTTGCGGAAACTGTCGTAGCGCCAGGTCCAGGTCCCGTCGCCGAGTTGTTTGGAGTTGTGGAACACCCCGCGCCGCAACGACTCTCGCGACCGCTGGGGTGAGGCGGCGACGGCCGCGTCGACCATTGCCTCGAAGCTGGGGAACGTCCGCTCGCCCTGCACCAGGGCCACTGCGCCCATCTGGGCCTTGCTCATCTGCTCAACCCGTGCCGGCGCCGACGGGGTGACGTCGACCATCACGAGTTTGCGCACGAGTTCCGGCGCGCACACCGCCAGCCGCATGGCGGTCAGGCCGCCCAGTGACATGCCCACCACCAGATCGGCATCGGGGGCGAGTTCCCGGATCACGGGTTCGACGGCTTCGGCGTTCAGCACCGGGCCGTAGTCGCCGTCCTCCCGCCACTGCGAGCGACCGTGACCGGGCAGGTCGATCGCCAACGCGGACAGGCCCAGCCCGAGGATGACGGTGTCCCAGGTGTGGGCGTTCTGTCCGCCGCCGTGCAGGAACACCACTTTGACGGCACCGGCGCCCCAGCGCAGGGCGCTGACCGGGCCGTGCTCGATGCGCTCCACCGGCGGCAGCGGTCCGGAAACCCCGGCCTGCTCGGCGTTCTCGGGCAGGTAGGCGAACTCGTCCACGTCCACCATCTAAACGAGTCTGCGCCCAGATCGCGATTCCGGCGGGGAAGGCGATCTGGGCGCAGAGTCGATGGGGAGTTAACCCCTCAATCCGGATTACTTCCCGGCGATGAACTCCTCAAGCTGTTGGCGCGCAACGTCGTCGGGCAGCTGCTCCGGCGGGCTCTTCATCAGGTAGGCCGAGGCCGGGATGATCGGGCCGCCGATGCCGCGGTCCTTGGCGATCTTGGCCGCGCGCACCGCGTCGATGATGATGCCGGCCGAGTTCGGCGAGTCCCACACCTCGAGCTTGTACTCCAGGTTCAGCGGCACGTCGCCGAACGCGCGGCCCTCCAGGCGCACATAGGCCCACTTGCGGTCGTCGAGCCACGCGACATGGTCCGACGGGCCGATGTGGACGTTTTTGTCCTCGACCTTGCCGGCCAGCGAGCCGGTCAGGTTGGAGGTGACGGCCTGGGTCTTGGAGACCTTCTTGGACTCCAGCCGCTCACGCTCGAGCATGTTCTTGAAGTCCATGTTGCCGCCGACGTTGAGCTGGTAGGTGCGATCCAGGGTGACGCCGCGGTCCTCGAAAAGCTTGGCCATCACGCGGTGGGTGATGGTGGCGCCGACCTGGCTCTTGATGTCGTCGCCGACGATCGGCACGCCGGCGTCGGCGAACTTCTTGGCCCACACCGGATCAGAGGCGATGAACACCGGAAGCGCGTTGACGAACGCCACACCGGCGTCGATGGCGCACTGCGCGTAGAACTTGTCGGCCTCCTCGGAGCCCACCGGAAGGTAGGACACCATGACGTCGACCTTGTTGTCCTTGAGGACCTTCACGACGTCGACCGGCTTCTCGTCGGAGAGTTCGATGGTGTCGGCGTAGTACTTGCCGATGCCGTCGAGAGTCGGGCCGCGCTGCACCAGAACATTCGTCGGCGGCACGTCGGCGATCTTGATGGTGTTGTTCTCGGAGGCGAAGATCGCCTCGGAGAGGTCGAAGCCGACCTTCTTGGCGTCCACGTCGAAGGCGGCGACGAACTTCACGTCGCGGACGTGGTACTGGCCGAAGGTGACGTGCATCAGGCCGGGGACGTTCGCGTTCGGGTCGGCGTCCTGGTAGTACTGAACGCCCTGAACCAGCGAGGACGCGCAGTTGCCGACGCCGACTATGGCGACGCGCACCTCATTCGACGCGTTGTGCTCAGTCATGGGCGTTTACCTTTCTTGTACTTCTACTTCTTAATTCCGTGGTTGTGCTGCTTCAGGTTTGGACGTGACCCTGCTCGGCCCGGGTCTGAGCGACCCGCTCCGCTGCGATCAACTCGTTGAGCCACTTGACTTCCCGCTCACTGGACTCCAAACCCAGCTGATGCAGTTGTCGGGTGTAGCGGTCCAGCGAGCTGCTGGCCCGCGCGACGGCCTGACGCAGGCCCTCGCGACGTTCTTCGACCTGACGGCGGCGGCCTTCCAGGATCCGCATGCGGGCTTCGGCCGGGGTCCGGTTGAAGAACGCCAGATGTACGCCGAAGCCGTCGTCGGTGTGGTTCTGCGGGCCGGTGTCGGCGACCAGTTCGGCGAACCGCTGCCGGCCCTCGTCGGTGAGTTGGTAGACACGCCGCGCCCGGCGCAGCACCGTGGTGCCCTCGGGGGCGGCGTCCTCGGCGATCAGGCCGTCGGCCTGCATACGGCGCAACGCCGGATACAGCGAACCGTAGGAGAAGGCCCGGAACGCGCCCAGCAAGCCGGTCAGGCGCTTGCGCAGTTCGTAACCGTGCATCGGAGACTCGAGGAGAAGACCCAGGACAGCCAGCTCCAGCATCTCCGCACCTCCTCTGTTACATCCGCCGCTACGGCGCCGCGACACGTAGCGCAATAGTATCGAAGCGATATATTTTGCGCCAAACCCGCTGCTTGTTGTGCTGTTGGGCGGTTTGAGTGTGCGATGGCGGCGCTGACGGGGCGGCGTGTGCCGCCCTGGCCGCACAGTGAAACCGGGCTAGGACGGGTAGCTGATGCGCTTGACCGAGCCGTCGGGGTTGGTCTCGATGTACCCACTGCCGAAGTCGCTGGAAACGTAAATCGTGATGGCCACCGCGCCGGGAGTCGTCGGATCCTTGCCAGGTTCGATGATCAGGTAGGTGCTGCTCACGTCACCCGGCTTGATGTTCAGCGTCTCCGGCGCCCCGCGGAGCAACCCGACCACCGCCCGGACGTCGAACTTGCCCAGGTCGACGGCCACGGCATCGTTGCTCTTCGGTCCCGTCGAGGGATCGTCCCAGCCGCCCCGGTAGGTGTAGCTGAGCGTGCGACGTTCATCGCCGGGGTCGGGACGGTCCAGGATCGCGTACTCGGGGTAGATCACCATCCGGTAGCCATTTGTGTCCCCGAACTTCTTGCGGGTCTGCTCGAGCAGCCCGGTCAGCCCGCCGAGGGACTGCAACTGCCGCGGCGGGGTGAGCACCACCGGCGCCACGCCGTCGGGTTTCGCCCCCGGGTCGGACGTGAAATTGAACGGTGAGCTGGTGTTGCCGTAGAGGCCCCAGCCGATCCCGATGCCGAGCGCCACCAGGACGGCGACGGTGGCCAGCCGCAGACCCCACGAAACAGGCGAGCCCGCCAGAGCCTTCGGTGGCTTGAGTGTTGGCAGCTGCACCGGGGCGTTGTTCGTCTGCAGATCGCTGACCAGCGAGCGCAGGTCGCCCAGCGTGGTGGCGTTGGTGGCAGCCTTCACCCGGTCGCCGTGCTCGGACATCGACAGCTGCCCTTCGGAAAGGGCGGTGTCCAGAATCTGGCAGGTGTCGTTGCGGTCGCTGTCCTTGGCGCGTGTGCGCGCCGTCTGGCTGGTTGCCACGACGATGATCGTAGGGAGTTCTGCGGTCGGTCGCGTATCGGCGGCCAGCCTCCCGACGTACTCTGGTCACCGTGCGATTGCAGCGACAGGTGGTGGACTACGCGCTCCGGCGGCGTTCTCTGCTGGCTGAGGTGTACTCCGGCCGGACCGGGGTGAACGAGGTCTGTGACGCCAATCCCTACCTGTTGCGCGCCGCGAAGTTCCACGGCAAACAGAGCTCGGTCATGTGTCCGATCTGCCGCAAAGAGCAGCTGACCCTGGTCTCCTGGGTGTTCGGCGACCATCTGGGCGCCGTTTCCGGCTCGGCGCGCACGGCTGAGGAGCTGGTCCTGCTGGCCACCCGGTTCAGCGAGTTCGCCGTCCACGTGGTTGAGGTATGTCGCACCTGCAGTTGGAATCATCTGGTCAAGTCGTATGTGCTCGGTACGCCGCGCCCTGCCAAGGGCACGCCGGGCACCCGGACTGCGCGCCGCTCGGGCGCGCGCACGGCCAGTGAATAGCGACGAGGGTCAGGACCGGTCAACCACCGCCACGCCGACGACGGCTGGCGGCGTGCCGACGGGCCCCCGCCACCGTGCCGAGGACCGCGAGCCCGCTGTTGTGGCGCCCGCCACGGAGGCCGTCGTTCTGGCGCCCAACACGGAGGCCATAGTTCTGGCTCCCGCCACGGAGGCCGTCGTTGTGGGGCCCGCCACGGAGGCCGTCGTTGTGGGGCCCGCCACGGAGGCCGTTGTTGTGGCTCCCGCCACGGAGGCCACAGTTCTGGCTCCCGCCACGGAGGCCGCAGTCACCGTGCGCCGCGCGACCCCGCCCGACGACCGGGTGACCACGATCATGGCGCCGGTGACCGACGATCCGGCGACCGCCGAGCTCGACGTGGTCAAGGCCGCCCTGAGCGGCAAGCCGGCCCCTGCGGCGAGGCCGTCGACCCCGCCTCCCGCGCCTCCGCCGCCGCCGGCCTCCGGTGGCGACGGCGGTGACGGTGACGATCCCGAGGAGCCCTCCGTGCTGCACCGGGTGTTCGGCGACTGGGGCTGGAAGCGCTGGGTGGCCGCCGGGGTCGCCGCCTTCTTCCTGCTGCCGATCCTGACCTTCGCGCTGGCCTATCTGATCGTGGACGTGCCCAAGCCGGGTGACATCCGGACCAACCAGGTCTCGACGATTCTGGCCAGCGACGGCTCGGAGTTGGCGAAGATCGTTCCGCCGGAAGGCAACCGCGTCGACATCGACATCAACCAGGTGCCGGTACACGTGCGCAATGCCGTCATGGCGGCCGAGGATCGCGACTTCTACAGCAACCCCGGGTTCTCCATCACCGGGTTCGGCCGGGCGCTCAGCAACAACCTGTTCGGCAACGACATTCAGGGTGGTTCGACGATCACCCAGCAGTATGTCAAGAACGCCCTCGTGGGAGACCAGCGTTCCGGCATCGGCGGCCTGATCCGCAAGGCCAAGGAGCTGGTGATCTCCACCAAGATGAGCCAGCAGTGGTCCAAGGACGAAGTGCTGCAGGCATATCTGAACATCATCTACTTCGGCCGCAGCGCCTACGGAATCTCCGCGGCGTCCAAGGCCTACTTCGACAAGCCCGTCGACCAGCTGACCATCTCGGAGGGCGCGCTGCTGGCCGCGCTCATCCAGCGCCCGTCGACCCTGGACCCGGCGATCGACCTCGACGGCGCCACCGCACGCTGGAACTGGGTGCTCGACGGCATGGTGACCATCGGCGCGCTGTCCAAGCAGGAGCGCGATCAGCAAGTGTTCCCGCAGACCGTGCCGCCGGACCAGGCCAAGAGCGAGAACCTGACCACCGGGCCCAACGGGCTCATCGAGCGGCAGGTCATCAAGGAACTGCTCGAACTGTTCAACATCGACCAGCAGACCCTCAACACCCAGGGCCTGCAGATCACCACGACCATCAACCCGCAGGCGCAGAAGGCCGCCGAGAACGCCGTCTCCACCTACCTCGACGGCCAGATGCCGGAGATGCGGGCCGCGGTGGTCTCCATCGACCCGAGGACCGGTGGGGTCAAGGCCTACTTCGGGGGCACGGACGCGGCCGGATTCGACTTCGCCCAAGCCGGTTTACCCACCGGGTCGTCGTTCAAGGTGTTCGCGTTGGTGGCCGCGCTCGAGCAGGGCATGGGTCTGGGCTATCAGGTCGACAGCTCGCCCTACAAAGTGGACGACAAGCTGACGATCAACAACTCCGAGGGCGAGAGCTGTGGCACCTGCAGCATCGCCGAGGCGCTGAAGCGGTCGCTCAACACCGTCTACTACCGGCTGATGCTGAAGCTCAGGAACGGCCCGGAGGACGTGGCCGACGCCGCGCACCGAGCCGGCGTCGCCAAGAGTTTTCCGGGTGTGGAGGTCACGCTGTCCGAGGACGGCAAGGGCGGTCCGCCGGGACCCGGCGTGGTGCTGGGCAAGTACGAGACCCGGGTGATCGACATGGCCTCGGCCTATGCGACGCTGGCCGACTCCGGCGTCTACCACGCCCCACACTTCGTGGAGAAGGTGGTCAACGCCGACGGCGAGGTGCTCTTCGACGCCAGCTCCGAGGAGAGTTCCGGTGACCGCCGCATCGAAGCCGATGTCGCCGACAACGTGACCTCGGCGATGCAGCCGATCCCGGGCTGGTCCAACGGGCACACCCTGGCCGGCGGGCGGCCGTCCGCCGCCAAGACGGGCACCCATCAGCTCGGCGACACCGGACAGAACCGCGACGCCTGGATGGTGGGCTACACCCCGCAGCTGTCCACCGCGGTGTGGGTCGGCACCGTGAAAGGCGATGTGCCGCTGGTGAACAGCTGGGGAGGGCCGGTCTACGGTGCGGGCCTGCCGGCCGACATCTGGAAGGCCACCATGGACGGCGCCCTGCAGGGCACCGACTTCGAGTCCTTCCCAACCCCCGGCGAGATCGGCGGCTACGCGGGTGTGCCGCAGGCGCCGCCGCCGATGTACACACCCCCGCCGACCTATCAGCCGACGACGCAGTCGCCCACGCCGCAGACCGGCGTCGAGGTGCTGCCCGGCGTGACCATCCCGCTCCCGGTGCCGGCCCTGCCCGCACCGCCGCCGGCGCCCGACCAGCAGCTGCCGCCGGCGCCCGCGCCCGCCCCGTTCCCGCTGCCGGCTCCCGCACCGGCGCCCGCGCCGGCCGAACCCGTCGCGCCGCCCCCGCCGGGCCCGGTGCCGGGAGCGCCGCCGCCTCCGTGACACGGGGCCGCGTCGTGGGGGAGACGGAGGAGTGGGCGCGCGACACGGTGTCGCCGCAACCCCTCGCCGACGACCTTCGCAGCGCCGACGATCGCGACCTGCCCAGCCGCACCGACGAATTGGGTGCGGCGCTGTCCACCACCGTCGGCGGTCCGGTGGGCCGGCACGCGCTGATCGGCCGCACCCGGGTCCTCACCCCGGTCCGGGTGATGTTCATGATCGCCCTGGTGTTCCTGGCCATGGGATGGTCCACGAAGTCGCCGTGCCTGCAGACCGTCGGCAGCGGGTCGCCCGACCATCGCGTGGCCAACTGGGACAACCAGCGTGCCTACTACGAACTCTGCTACTCCGACACCGTGCCGCTCTACGGCGCAGAGTTGTTGAACCAGGGCAAGTTTCCGTACAAGTCCAGTTGGCTGGAACTCGACGCGGCGGGCAAGCCGCGCCAGCAGTACGACGGCAGCACCGCCGTGCGTCACATGGAGTACCCGGTGCTGACCGGCGTCTACCAGTACGTGGCGATGTCGCTGGCCAAGACCTATACCGCCGTCGCCAAGGCCAGCAAGCTGCCCATGCTCAACGGCGTGGCCGAGGTGGTGATGTTCTTCAACATCGCCGCCTTCGGCCTGGCGCTCGCCTGGCTGTCCACGGTTTGGGCCGCCGCGATGCTGGCCGGGCGGCGGATCTGGGACGCCGCACTGGTGGCCGCCTCACCCATTCTGATCTTCCAGATCTTCACCAATTTCGATGCTCTGGCAACGGCTTTGGCCACCGGCGGCCTGCTCGCCTGGGCGCGCCGGCGACCCGGGCTGGCCGGCATTCTCATCGGGCTGGGCGTGGCCGCCAAGCTGTATCCGGCGGTGCTGCTGCTGCCGCTGCTGGTTCTGGGCATCCGGACCGGACGGTTCCGGGACGCCGTGAGCACGTCGGCCGTCGCCGTGATCACCTGGGCGGCCATCAATCTGCCGGTGGCCATGCTGTATCCGCGCGGCTGGTCGGAGTTCTTCCGGCTGAACTCCCGTCGCACCCAGGACATGGATTCGCTGTTCAACGTCGTCAAGTCGTTCACCGGCTGGCAGGGGCTGGACCCCAATCTCGGCTTCTGGCAACCGCCCATCGTGCTCAACACCTTCGTCGCCGTGGTGTTCCTGTTGTGCTGTGCGGCAATCGGTTACATCGCCGTCACGGCGCCGCAGCGGCCGCGGGTGGCGCAACTCGCCTTCCTGGTGGTCGCGACGTTCCTGTTGGTGAACAAGGTGTGGAGTCCGCAGTTCTCGCTGTGGCTGGTGCCGCTGGCGGTTCTCGCTCTGCCGCACCGGCGGGTGCTGCTGGCGTGGATGACCGTGGACGCGCTGGTGTGGATCCCGCGGATGATGTACCTCTACGGCGAGCAGAACAAGGGGCTGCCCGAGCAGTGGTTCACTGCCACGGTGTTGCTGCGTGACATGGCGGTGATCGGGCTTGTGGTACTGGTGATCCGCCAGATCTACCGTCCCGCAGAAGATTTGGTGCGCTGGGGAGGCCGGATCGATGACCCGGCCGGTGGTGTCTTTGAGCGGGCCCCGGACGCGTTCCCGAAGTGGTGGCCCGCGCGGCTGCGGCCGGCCGAACAACGAAGAGAGGCTTCCGATGCGCGTCGCCATCGCCCTGTTCCCGCGTAACACCGCCCTGGACGCCATCGGCCCTTACGAGGTGCTCCAACGGATTCCGAGCATCGATGTGGTGTTCGTCGGCAAGGAGCGCGGCGAGGTCCGCACGGACAACGGCATGCTCGGGCTGATGTGCGACGCCACCTTCGACGAGGTGACCGATCCCGAGGTGCTGCTGGTGCCCGGCGGTGTCGGAACGCGCACACTCATCCACGACCAGGAGATGCTCGACTGGGTGCGCCAGGTCCACCGCACCACGCTGTTCACCACGTCGGTGTGCACCGGCAGCCTGATCCTGGCCGCCGCCGGGCTGCTCGACGGTCTCACCGCCACCACACACTGGTCGTGCCAGGACCTCCTCGGCTCCCTCGGCGCCGTCTACACGCCGGAACGGGTGGTCGAGCATTTGCCGGAGCGCATCATCACCGCCGCCGGGGTGTCCAGCGGCATCGACATGGCGCTGCGGCTGGTGGAACTACTCGTCGACCGCCAGGCCGCCGAGGCCAGCCAGCTGATGATCGAATACGACCCGCAGCCGCCCTTCGACTCCGGTTCGCTGGCCAAGGCCTCGGAGGCCACCCGTCTGCTCGCGGCGGAGTACGGCACCCAGCGAAGCTGATTTCGCTGATCAGGCCCCGGCACGGTAGCCTTACCGGGTTGCCGACGCAGGCGACCCTCCTGCCACGGAATCCGCCGTGGCCGCGACGACCATAGGAGGTGATGAGGTTCCCATGCGTCCATACGAAATCATGGTCATCCTTGACCCCACTCTCGACGAGCGCACCGTTGCCCCGTCGCTGGACACGTTCCTGAACGTGATCCGCGGTGACGGTGGAACGGTCGACAAGGTGGATATCTGGGGCCGGCGCCGGCTGGCCTACGAGATCGCCAAGCATGCTGAGGGCATCTACGCCGTCGTCGATGTCAAGGCCGAGCCGGCCACGGTGTCCGAGCTGGACCGCCAGCTCAACCTCAACGAGTCGGTCCTGCGCACCAAAGTGATGCGCACGGACAAGCACTGAGTCACCAGCACGGTGGACAACGTGCACGCGGCGTCGTAGGTCCTACGTACTCTCGCGTGGACCCCCCGCCAACTCCAGGAGGAACTTGTGGCCGGTGACACGACCATCACCGTCGTCGGAAACCTGACGGCCGATCCCGAACTGCGGTTCACCCCGTCCGGCGCGGCTGTCGCCAACTTCACGGTGGCGTCCACCCCGCGCATCTACGACCGCCAGAGCGGTGAGTGGAAGGACGGCGAGGCGCTGTTCCTGCGCTGCAACATCTGGCGCGAGGCCGCCGAGAACGTGGCCGAGAGCCTGACCCGCGGGTCCCGGGTGATCGTCACCGGGCGGCTCAAGCAGCGCTCCTTCGAAACCAAAGAGGGCGAGAAGCGCACCGTTATGGAGGTCGAGGTCGACGAGATCGGCCCGTCCCTGCGCTACGCCACCGCGAAGGTCAACAAGGCCTCGCGCGGCGGTGGTGGCGGCGGCGGTTTCGGTGGCGGCGGGGGCGGTGGCTCACGGCCGGCGGCAGCTCAGGCGGCCGAGGATCCGTGGGGCAGTGCGCCCGCGTCGGGCTCCTTCGGCGGCAGCGACGACGAACCCCCCTTCTGATCAAGCCCACGCGCCCAGCGCGCGACATGATCCAACCCACGCGCCTATGGCGCGACACTGAGTACGAAAGAGATTGAAAGACATGGCCAAATCCTCACCGAAGCGGCGTCCTGCTCCGGACAAGCCGATCAAGACCCGCAAGTGCGTCTTCTGCTCCAAGAAGGGGCAGGCGATCGACTACAAGGACACCGCTCTGCTGCGCACCTACATCAGTGAGCGCGGCAAGATCCGCGCGCGCCGGGTGACCGGAAACTGTGTTCAGCACCAGCGCGATATCGCCATCGCCGTCAAGAACGCCCGCGAGGTCGCCTTGCTGCCGTTCACCTCGGCCACGCGCTAGAAACGGAGACACCAATGAAACTCATCCTCACCGCTGAGGTCGACCACCTGGGTGTGGCCGGCGACACCGTCGAGGTCAAAGACGGCTACGGGCGCAACTTCCTGCTGCCGCGCGGCCTGGCCATCGTGGCCACCCGTGGTGCGCAGAAGCAGGCCGACGACATCCGCCGCGCCCGCGACGCCAAGACCGTCCGCGGCCGCGAGCACGCGGAGGAGATCAAGGCCGCCATCGTCGGGCTCGGACCGGTCGCCCTGGCCGTGAAGACCCACGACTCGGGCAAGCTGTTCGGCTCGGTCACCGCCAACGATGTCGTCACGGCGATCAAGAAGGCCGGCGGCCCGAGCGTCGACAAGCGATCGGTGCACCTGCCCAAAGCGCACATCAAGGAGACCGGTTCCCACACCGTCGCGGTGCATCTGCACCCCGAGGTCGACGTCGACGTCACCCTGGACATTTCACCCCAGGCGTAAATCAGCCGAATCGTCGAAAAACCCCTGGTGGCGGCCGTTGCCGCACCGGGGGTTTTTCCGTTCCGGCGAACGTGCCGCAGGCCCTCTATCACAGCTAACGACACCGGCTGTTAACCGGGGGCATACCCAACCGCAAAGCAACACGCCCGGATCGGCAACTTCCACCGACACGCCGATGCACTTTGCATCCACAGCCCAGCAGTGCCATTACCCTGCGTTTACGTGGAGTGATACGCGATAAATCCATAGTGATCCACAAGTTCTCCACAACCCGCCAACACAGTCGTGCGCAGGTATCCACAAGCGGTTAACAGGTTGGCCAACAGCCCCGGTTCCGCCGGGCTCCAGCAACATCTAGCGTTTCCCTCGGTCGACCGTCGGCGAGGTGCGCTCCCGAATTTTGTCGGTACGCCGACCTACCGTGACGACGGCGGTCGAATGTCTGTTCGCCTGAATTTGACGGCTTTAGAAGGAGGTCAGGGCAGCCCGATGGCGGTCGTAAACGATCTCGGACAGCACGCGGCGGACACCCCGCCGCCCGCCGAGGATTTCGGGCGCCAGCCGCCCCAGGACCTGGCCGCCGAACAGTCCGTGCTGGGCGGCATGCTGCTGAGCAAGGACGCCATCGCCGACGTGCTGGAGCGCCTTCGCCCTGGCGACTTCTACCGCCCCGCCCATCAGAACGTCTACGACGCGATCCTGGACCTCTACGGCCGCGGTGAGCCGGCGGACGCCGTCACCGTCGCCGCCGAACTCGACCGCCGGGGACTGCTGCGCCGCATCGGCGGAGCGCCCTATCTGCACACCCTGATCTCCACGGTGCCCACCGCGGCCAACGCCGGCTACTACGCGGGCATCGTGGCGGAGAAGGCGCTGCTGCGCCGCCTGGTGGAAGCCGGAACCCGCGTGGTGCAGTACGGCTACGCCGGGGCCGAGGGGGCCGACGTCAACGAGATCGTCGACCGCGCCCAGGCCGAGATCTACGACGTCACCGAGCGCCGCACCGCCGAGGACTTCGTTCCGCTCGAGGAGCTGCTGCAGCCGACGATGGACGAGATCGACGCCATCGCGTCCAACGGTGGTATCGCGCGCGGCGTGCCGACGGGGTTCACGGAACTCGACGAGCTGACCAACGGGTTGCATGCCGGGCAGATGATCGTGATCGCGGCCCGACCGGGTATGGGGAAATCGACTCTGGGATTGGATTTTTTGCGCTCATGCTCCATCAAGAACCGCCTTTCCAGCGTGGTGTTCTCTCTGGAAATGAGCAAGAGCGAGATCGTTATGCGCCTGCTGTCAGCGGAGGCGAAGATCAAGCTCGCCGACATGCGCTCGGGCCGGATGAGCGACGACGACTGGACGCGCCTTGCCCGCCGGATGAGTGAGATCAGCGAGGCGCCGCTCTACATCGACGATTCGCCGAACCTGACCATGATGGAGATCCGCGCCAAGGCAAGGCGTTTGAAGCAGAAGTCCGACCTGCGCCTAGTGGTCATCGACTACCTGCAGCTGATGACGTCGGGCAAGAAAGTCGAGTCCCGCCAGCAGGAAGTGTCCGAATTCTCCAGGCAGCTCAAGCTTTTGGCGAAAGAGCTCGAGGTTCCGGTAGTCGCGATGAGCCAGCTGAACCGCGGCCCGGAGCAACGCACCGATAAGAAGCCGATGCTGGCCGACCTTCGTGAGTCTGGTGCCATCGAGCAGGACGCCGACATGGTGATCTTGCTGCACCGGCCCGACGCGTTTGAGCGCGATGATCCGCGTGGCGGCGAGGCGGATCTCATTGTGGCCAAACACCGTAACGGTCCCACGCGCACCGTGACCGTGGCGCATCAGCTGCATTTGTCGCGGTTTACGAATATGGCGCGCCAGTAGCAGCGGCTGTAGGTTCTCACGCGTAGGTTCAAAATCTCACGGGTAGCTTCCAACGCCTTTCCAATTTGAAATTGCGATGAGACACGCCGATCGGAGTTCACCGGATCGGCCTTTTGAGTGCCAGTCTGTGTTGCATGACTTTGGTTTTGGGTACGGCCGAGCGGTAGCGGACGACCATGGTTTCGGCGGCCAAGACCGCTGTAACCGAGACGGTGCGGTACCGAACCGCACCGAATGCCGAAGTTTCTTCAGTCGCGCTGACCGACACCGATCCGGATGTCCTCGCAGGGGCTTTTCCGTGGCGCGAGTTTCGGTGGTATTCGGGGCAGAAGCACTACTCGGGTACGTACTGGTCGGCTACTGAGAGTCGGCACGTCATCTATGAATCGCGGTTGGAACTGGCCAGGCTGCTCTACGCGGATTTCGATCGTTCGGTACAGCGAATCTGTGCCCAGCCTTTTCTCCTATCTTGTGTCGTGAATAACGTTGAGCGGAAACACATTCCCGACTATTTCTTGATGACGACTAGCGGCCCGAAGGTAGTAGATGTGAAGCCCGCCCGGAGGTTGTCCGTGCCCGAAGTGGTATCGACCTTCGAGTGGACACGATCGGCGATCGAACGCCGTGGCTGGATGTACGAGGTGTGGAGCGAGCCCTGCGCTGTGGAACTCCACAATGTCCGCTTCCTTGCCGGATACCGAAGGCGAAACCTATTCGATCCAGCTCTGCTGACCGAGCTTCATTCAACTGTGACAGGAGGATTAACGATCGGCGAGGTCATCGAGGCGCCTTCCGCGTGGTCCACGCCCCAGGTGCGGTCGGCGCTATTCCACCTGTTGTGGTCGCAGGAGTTTGTGACCGACCTTCGAGCACGACTGAGTCCTAGATCGACACTTCAGCGAGGGGGTTGATGGAATGAGAAAGGCATCTGTCCGAATCGGGGTTGGGACGCGGCTGATCCTGGACGGTGAGGCGGCCTGTGTCGTCGCACTTGAACCAAGCCAGTCAGGGATCGAACTCACGATTCGTCTTGGATCGAGCGGCCAACGCGCGGAGCGAATTGCGTTGCGGGAACTCCTGGATAGTGGTCGTGCCCGCCTGATTGACGAAGTTGGCGACTCCGAGGGTCCCGCTGATCCGGCGGGTGTGGTTCTTGCCAAGCTGTCCGAGGTCGAGTTGGAGTCTGTGCGCTTCCGCGCGGCGCATGTCCGAGAGGTGCTCACCGGATACCGCTCCGGTCATGCCGACCTTTCCGCCGACGGTGAGCCGCGCCCCGAATTCGATCCGCACCGACCACTCATGCAGCGGTACCAATCCAAGGCTGCTGAGCTTGGCGTGACAGTACGCACCATCGGGAGTTGGGTGTCGAACTTCCGCGATCAGGGTGAAGCGGGGTTGGCGCCGACCCGAGACCCTGGAGCCGCTACTGGCCTGGGCGCGAAGGTTGATCCGCGGTGGACCGAAGCCGCGGTAGAGGTGATGGTCGAGCACACTGACCAGTCGCGGCCCTCGCAGACCATGGTCATCGACCGAACAAACGCCAGGGTCGTTGCCCGGTTTGGTGAGGGAGTCGTGGCATTGCCTTCACGGGCGACGGCGTTCCGCGTCCTGGGCGAGCTTGAGAATCGCTATCCGACCTTTCGCTTGAGTACGAAGCGGAATCGCGATATCGCCGACCGTCCAGACGGTGCCTACGGAAAACTGCGTCCGACCCGCCCAGGGGAATACCTGCTGATGGACACCACCCGACTTGATGTCTTCGCCCTCGACCCGTTCACACTGCGCTGGGTGCAAGCCGAGTTGACAGTCGGGATGGACTGGTACACCCGCTGTGTCGTCGGGATTCGGCTGACGCCTGTCTCGACGAAGTCGGTGGATGCAGCGGCGGTTCTTTACCAGGCCTACCGGCCACGGCCGGCCGGGAAGCAGTGGCCCGAGTACGCTGTCTGGCCCGAGCACGGTATCCCGCGCTCGGTGCTGATTGATGTCGATGCGATCGAAGGGCCCCCGTTCGGGGTGGCGGGGCCGGCGATCGCGCCTGAGACGATCGTGATCGACCACGGCAAGATCTATGTGTCTGAGCACCTGACCAGTGTGTGCCAGCGGATGGGGATTTCGATCCAGCCCGCGCGGCTGCGGACCGGTCGTGACAAGGGACCGGTGGAGCGGTTCTTCCGCACGATCCGGGAGGACTTGCTGCAGGCCTTACCGGGATACAAGGGTCCCGATGTTCATTCCCGTGGGCTGGATCCGGAGTCGGAGGCCTTCTTCTACCTTGATGAGTTGGAGGCGATCATCCGGGAGTGGGTGGCCATGGTGTATCACCACCGGCCACACGAGAGCCTTATCGACCCTCATGTGCCGGGACTACGGATGTCGCCGGCGCAGATGTTCGAACATGGTGTGGCTCGGGCGGGCTATATCGAGGTTCCGCGGGATCCCGATCTGGCCTATGAATTCCTCAAGACCGAGTTCCGTAAGGTCCAGCATTACGGCGTGGACTTCGGTGGCCGCCGCTATAACGGTGCGGCCCTTGACCCCTACCGGAACCTGACAAGCCCGTATAAGGGTAAGGCGAAGGGCCGCTGGCCGATTCACCACGACCCCGACGATGTCGCCCGCGTTTATTTCCGCGATCCGCAGTCCGGCCAGTGGCACACCCTGATGTGGGAGCACGCACCGGCGATGCAGATGCCGCTCAGCGAGGACGCTTTGGCGTTCGCCCGCAAACTCGCCGCGGCCAACTACACCTACCCGGATGACCGCCTGGCGATCGCCGACTTGTTGGAGCGATGGAATCTGGGGTTGGGAACAACGCCGGCTGAACGTCGGATGGCGCTGCGGTTATCGCGGGAGGCGTTGCTGATCGAGAGCGGCGGGCCGCAGGATCAGGTCGCCACGTTGCCCTCGGTGGCCAAGGTCCTGGCGACCGCGGGCCCACCTCCTGCAGTGAGTGCCGATGACGCCGCCGGGGAGCCGGATCCCGAGACCGGTGATGACGACGACGCCGATGACCTTGAGGAGGTCCTGGACGACTTCTACTCCGATGCTCTCGAGGACGCCTGATGGCGACCAAAACCCCGGCGCAGCAGGCACTGTCGGAGAACAGGGTGGACAATCTCACCCTGGCGCGCAAGGAAGGTTGGCAGCGTTTCGTCGAGACCCCCGCCCGCATCCAACCCGAGCCCCTGACCCGGGCCGAGTTGGAATCGCTGAGCGAAGAGGCGTTCGAGGACTACAACAGGCAACGCCGCGAATGGCACGCCAATCTTGGGCCGATCAAGACCCCGCAGTTGGCCGAACTGCAGGAAAACATCTACGACATCGTCGACAGCAACGCCCAGGACGGCGACAAAGCCAAAGGGGCGATCGCCATCGACGCCTTCCCCGGGCTTGGGAAGACGACCGCGGTGTTGGACTTCGCCAAGAAGTATCACCGCCGCGAAATTAAGGAGCGGGGCACCATCACCAGCGAGGGTCACGAGCGCTGGCCGGTGTGCCGGGTGGGGTTGACCGGCAACACCGGCATGGTGGAGTTCAACCGGGCCATGCTGGCCTTCTTCGCCCACCCCGGGGTGTCCCGCGGCAACGCCGCCCACTTCGCCCACCGCGCCCTGGACTGTGTCCTGGCTTGCGAAACGCGGCTGCTGATCGTCGATGATCTGCATTTCCTGCGGTGGCGCAACATCGTCGGGGTGGAGATCAGCAACCATTTCAAATACATCGCCAACGAGTTCCCCGTCACCTTGATCTTCGTGGGCGTCGGGCTTGCCGCCCGGGGCCTGTTCTCCGAGGGGCACTCCTACGAGGACGCGGTGATCGCCCAGACCGGACGCCGCACCACCAAACTCGACCTGAACCCGTTCGTGATCAACACCGAGGCCGGCCGGCGCGAGTGGCGCCAACTCCTGCTGGCCTTGGAACAGCGGATCGTGCTGGCCGACAAGCGGCCCGGCATGCTCGTCGATGACCTGTCTGACTATCTCTTCGCCCGCAGTACCGGACACATCGGGTCGCTGATGACGCTGATCAACCGGGGCTGTCAGCGGGCCGTGCGCAGCGGGGCCGAGAACCTCACCCGCGACCTGCTGGACCTGGTCAAGAACGACGCCGCGTCGGAGAAGGGCCGCCAGGAACTGCAGACCGCCTTCGAGTCAGGCAGGTTGACCACCCGGCTTGGCAGAGCCGGATGAGCGCGGTACGGAGCCTGCCGATTCGGCTGGCACCCATCGCGGGGGAAGGGCTGGATTCCTGGCTGGAGGCGCTGGCTCACCGCACCGCCACCGCATTCGGCGACCTGCTGGCTGCGGTGGGTCTCAATCCCTACCACGGGACGGCCACCAACGGCTGGATCGTCGCACTCGCCCCCGAGCAGGCGTCCACCATCACCGCCGCTACCGACGTAAGCCCCGACGTGCTGACCACGATGACCCTGGCTCATTACGCGGGCAGGGCGGTCAACATCGACTCCCAGACACCCAGGCTGGCCTTCCCGTGGGGAAACGCCCACGGATCGCGCTACTGCCCGGCCTGCCTGACAGACACCGGCGGGCGTTGGCAGTTGTCGTGGCGGCTGGGCTGGAGCTTCGCCTGCACCACCCATCACAGGCTGCTGGTCGACACCTGTCCGCGCTGCGGCGCTGTCCCGCGCCGCCGCACCCATGTCGGGGATCTCATCCCCAACATCGGATGCTGCGCTCGTCCGGCCCCCCACGCCACCGGCCGAACCCCGGCTCGCTGCGATGCCGACCTGACCGCCGCCGATGCCGCTGTGCTGGGCCCTGACCACCCGGCCATCCGGGCCCAGCGCACCGTCAACACCATCCTCGACCACCCGACCGCCGCCATGGGTGTGTACCGGCACCTGCCCCAACCGCGAATCAACGTCCTGGCCGATATCCGCGCCGTCGCCGGCAGGGCTTTGTCCTACGGAACAGCACAGGACCTCGCAAGGATCGTGCCCGCCGACCTCCTCGCCGCCTACCATCGGGCCCGCAGCAACTCCGATCCCCGAGCCGACATCGCCCCGACGCCGACCAAACCCGGGCTGGCCGCGCCGGCCCAGGCGGCCACCGCCGCCGTCGGGGTGCTCGCCGCGCTGCACGCGCTGGACGTCGACTCCGTTGCCGCCGGGGGCGACGCGCTGCGGTGGCTGGTGAGCACCTCGCGGCAGCGAGGACTACAGGTCAGCGCCACCAACATCGGGTGGGGAAAGAACACAACCGCGGTGCTGAGCGGGATCCAACTCGCCGCGCTGGGACCCTTGCTCAAGCCCAGCGACCAACTGCGCTACCGGATCGGCTCGGTGCTACCGGGCTACCCCACAGCCTCGGCCGCGCCACCCTTCCCGCCCGCCCGACTACCGACCATGCTGTGGCCGGCGTGGTCGCTTCGCCTGGCAATCCCGCACTGCCACCAATGGCAGCTACGCCCCGCCCTGTCAGCTGTGCTTCTGCTCGTCAACAGCCGATTCACCCTTGACGAGGCGACCCGCCTCATCGGCAGTCCGCTCGAGGGCCAAGACATCTCCCGGGTTCTGCGACTTCTGGAAAAGCACGACCAGTGGCACAACATCCGTGCCGCCCTGATCGGCATGGCGGCCTACCTCGCTGACAACGACATCCCGATCGACTACCAGCGGCGGCGCCGCACCGACTACACCACGCTGCTACCCGATGCGGTGTGGGCACAGATCTGCCGCGACACCGCCACCCCCGGACCAGGAGCAGCCCGGGCAAGGATCGCCCGATGCTTTCTGTTCGAACGCCTCAGCGGACTGCCCGCCGCGACAGCACCAGGAGCCCTGGACGACAGCGCCTTCCGGACCAAGACCGCCGACTTCCCCCGCTACCTCACCCCCGCTCTCGCCCACGCACTCCAGGACCACGCCGAGGAGTTCCTCGCCGAGCGGGGAATCAAGGGCGAACCCGCGACATGGCAGCCCACCTCGAGGTTCCTCGAGGAACTCAAGCTTCCCGGTCCCGACCCTGCCGCCGTCGCGATGCCCGAACTCCACCGACTCATCGGGATGAACAATCTCAAACTCGGCGCCGCGGCCGCCCGGTTGAACACCACCCTCGACACCCTGCGACACCTCCTTGGCAGCCATCCCGCACCCCGACCCGACCCGGAACCAGGCACCCCGCTACCGACTCCCTGCAACCGTGCCTACGTCAAGGCCAAAGCAGCGCTGTCCCGCGAACGCCTCGCTGAACTCTACGAACGCGACCGCCTCTCGCTGCACGACATCGCCGCGGTCATCGGGGTCAGCCGATCGACGATCGCCAGCCTGGCCCGCGACTACGGCCTGCCGATCCGCAACCCCGGCGGCCGACCACGCACCACCATCGACCGCGACTGGCTTTACGACCAGTACGTCAACAACCGCCGGGCCCTGCCCGACATCGCCGCCGAAGCCGCGATGAGCACCACCACCCTGGCGAACTGGGCCAGATTCCACGCGATACCACTGCGGGCTCGGGGCGGTGCCAGTCACAGCGCCACCCTGGCCGCCGAGCACGCCGCTGCCGCGGCACCGGCGCTGATCAGGCCTGCGCTGCGGGGAATCGGGGGGCGGGAACGCCTCGAAAGATTCGCGGCGGCAGCCGATTTCCCGAACCTGTCGATCGCGGCCACCGAACTCGGGGTCCACTCGAGCACGCTGTTCACCCAGATAAACCGGCTGGAGAAGGATCTGAACGTCACCCTGTTCACCCGCGCCGAGCGTGGCCACCGGATGCAGCTGACCGCCGAGGGCTCTCAGGTGGTGGCCACGATCCGGGCGTGCCGAGGCGTGGGGTGGCCGTCGGCCTAGCCACAGGGGTTTGGGGCCCCGCCCTGGGGGTGGGGTAGGACCGCTGGTGGTGGGCTGATGGGTCCTGTTATGGTTCGTGCGGGGCTTTTCGCTGGCACGTGTGGTGTTCCGTCTGGCGGTTCGGGGTTGGTTTCCTCTCGGCTCTCTTCCAACTGGTGCGCGTCTTGGGCTGGCGGTCTGCCGGTGTCCCGGGACGCGTGGGTGTCGTTCGGGGAGTGAAAGTCCTTCGCCGCGCCGGCATCGACGTCAGCGTCCTGCAGGTAAGCGGAATGAGCCTGTGCGACGCTGATGAGCGATATGAACAGACTTTCCACGCCGTGGGCGGCGGCGATGGGCCTGTCCGCCCCGATCCTCAACGCTCCGATGGGTGGCGTCGCCGGTGGGGCGCTGGCGGCAGCGGTCACCCGCTCCGGTGGCTTGGGCATGATCGGGATCGGTAGCGCGGGGTCAACCGCGCTGCTGCAGCGGGAACTCGCGTACCTCTCGGACGTTGACAGCCCGTTCGGCATTGGATTGATCGGCTGGGGAGTGC
>JAXLRX010000001.1:0-1351527 GCA_046330855.1 Mycobacterium sp. | reverse complement strand
TTGTGGAGGGAGCCGTCGAAGGTGGGATCGGCGATTGGGACGAAGTCGTAACAAGGTAGCCGTACCGGAAGGTGCGGCTGGATCACCTCCTTTCTAAGGAGCACCACGATGTTCGGGCCGGCCCGCAGAGCGCGGGGTTCCCGGTTTTCGAACGGATTCGTTGGATGGGCCTGGTCTGTAGTGGATCGGGTTCTGGTGCGCGATGAACAAGACGTTGACCAGGGCGGGGCCTGCTCCTTTTGGGGTGGGTAGACCTGGTGTCACCAGACACACTGTTGGGTCCTGAGACAACAGGCCCGCGGGCCCGCCTTGTGGGGTGGGTGCCGGCCCCTGGATGGTCACCCCCCTTTTTTTGGGGGGTGGGTGTGTGGGGGTTCGTGTTGTCGCTCCATCTTGGTGGTGGGGTGTGGTGTTTGATTTGTGGATAGTGGTTGCGAGCATCAGACCGCATGATTGCTCGGGTTGTCGTCGCTCTTTCGGGGGTGGTGGTGGTTCGGGTGGTGTGTGGTTTGTTGTGGTGTAATTTTTTGTGATTCTCTATTTTTGGTTTTTTGTGTTGTAAGTGTTTAAGGGCGCATGGTGGATGCCTTGGCACTGGGAGCCGATGAAGGACGTGGGAGGCTGCGATATGCCTCGGGGAGCTGTCAACCGAGCGTGGATCCGAGGATGTCCGAATGGGGAAACCCGGCACGAGTGATGTCGTGTCACCCAACGCTGAATGTATAGGCGTTGGGGGGGAACGCGGGGAAGTGAAACATCTCAGTACCCGTAGGAAGAGAAAACAAGTAAGTGATTCCGTGAGTAGTGGCGAGCGAAAGCGGAGGATGGCTAAACCGTGTGCATGTGATACCCGGCAGGGGTTGTGTGTGCGGTGTTGTGGGGCTCATCGTCTTTGGATCTGCCGGTCTGGGCGACAGTGAGAAAAGATCGTGTTAGTCGAAGTGGCCTGGGATGGTCTGCCGTAGTGGGTGAGAGCCCCGTAGGCGAAAACATGATCTCTGTTGTGATGAGTTCCCGAGTAGCAGCGGGCCCGTGAAATCTGCTGTGAATCTGCCGGGACCACCCGGTAAGCCTGAATACTTCCCAGTGACCGATAGCGGATTAGTACCGTGAGGGAATGGTGAAAAGTACCCCGGGAGGGGAGTGAAAGAGTACCTGAAACCGTGTGCCTACAATCCGTCAGAGCCCTCCCTTGTGGTGGGGTGATGGCGTGCCTTTTGAAGAATGAGCCTGCGAGTCAGGGACATGTCGCGAGGTTAACCCGGGTGGGGTAGCCGTAGCGAAAGCGAGTCTGAATAGGGCGTATCCATCCCGTGGGGGGTGGTGTAGTGGTGTGTTCTGGACCCGAAGCGGAGTGATCTACCCATGGCCAGGGTGAAGCGCGGGTAAGACCGCGTGGAGGCCCGAACCCACTTAGGTTGAAGACTGAGGGGATGAGTTGTGGGTAGGGGTGAAAGGCCAATCAAACTCCGTGATAGCTGGTTCTCCCCGAAATGCATTTAGGTGCAGCGTCACATGTTTCTTGCTGGAGGTAGAGCTACTGGATGGCCGATGGGCCCCACAGGGTTACTGACGTCAGCCAAACTCCGAATGCCGGTAAGTCCAAGAGTGTGGCAGTGAGACGGCGGGGGATAAGCTCCGTGCGTCGAGAGGGAAACAGCCCAGATCGCCGGCTAAGGCCCCTAAGCGTGTGCTAAGTGGAAAAGGATGTGCAGTCGCAAAGACAACCAGGAGGTTGGCTTAGAAGCAGCCACCCTTGAAAGAGTGCGTAATAGCTCACTGGTCAAGTGATTGTGCGCCGATAATGTAGCGGGGCTCAAGCACACCGCCGAAGCCGCGGCAACGCACTAGATACGTTGGGTAGGGGAGCGTCCTGCATCCGGTGAAGCCACAGAGTGATCTAGTGGTGGAGGGTGTGGGAGTGAGAATGCAGGCATGAGTAGCGATAAGGCAAGTGAGAACCTTGCCCGCCGAAAGACCAAGGGTTCCTGGGGCAGGCCAGTCCGCCCAGGGTGAGTCGGGACCTAAGGCGAGGCCGACAGGCGTAGTCGATGGACAACGGGTTGATATTCCCGTACCCGTGTGTGAGCGCCCAATGACGAATCATCGGTACTAACCGCCCAAAAGGTGGCTGATCAATCCCTTCGGGGTGCGAGGGCCGCCGGCTGCGCGGGACCTTCGGTGGTAGTAGTCAAGCGATGGGGTGACGCAGGAAGGTAGCCGTACCAGTCAGTGGTAATACTGGGGCAAACCTGTAGCGCGACATCTAGGCAAATCCGGATGTCATCATGCGTGAGAGGTGATGCATAGCCGAGTGAGGCGAATTCGGTGATCCTCAGCTGCCGAGAAAAGCCTCTAGCGAGCACACACACGGCCCGTACCCCAAACCAACACAGGTGGTCAGGTAGAGAATACCGAGGCGTACGAGTGAACTATGGTTAAGGAACTCGGCAAAATACCCCCGTAACTTCGGGAGAAGGGGGACCCCCTACTGTCAACACCCTCGCGGTGGGCAGCGGTGGGGGGTGGCACAAACCAGTGAGAAGCGACTGTTTACTAAAAACACAGGTCCGTGCGAAGTCGCAAGACGATGTATACGGACTGACGCCTGCCCGGTGCTGGAAGGTTAAGAGGACCCGTTAACCCCTCGGGGTGAAGCGGAGAATTTAAGCCCCAGTAAACGGCGGTGGTAACTATAACCATCCTAAGGTAGCGAAATTCCTTGTCGGGTAAGTTCCGACCTGCACGAATGGCGTAACGACTTCTCAACTGTCTCAACCATAGACTCGGCGAAATTGCACTACGAGTAAAGATGCTCGTTACGCGCGGCAGGACGAAAAGACCCCGGGACCTTCACTATAGCTTGGTATTGATGTTCGATACGGTTTGTGTAGGATAGGTGGGAGACTGTGAAACAATTACGCCAGTAATTGCGGAGTCGTTGTTGAAATACCACTCTGATCGTATTGGACCTCTAACCTCGAACCGTATATCCGGTTCAGGGACAGTGCCTGGTGGGTAGTTTAACTGGGGCGGTTGCCTCCCAAAAAGTAACGGAGGCGCCCAAAGGTTCCCTCAACCTGGACGGCAATCAGGTGTTGAGTGCAAGTGCACAAGGGAGCTTGACTGCGAGACTGACACGTCAAGCAGGGACGAAAGTCGGGACTAGTGATCCGGCACCCCCGAGTGGAAGGGGTGTCGCTCAACGGATAAAAGGTACCCCGGGGATAACAGGCTGATCTTCCCCAAGAGTCCATATCGACGGGATGGTTTGGCACCTCGATGTCGGCTCGTCGCATCCTGGGGCTGGAGCAGGTCCCAAGGGTTGGGCTGTTCGCCCATTAAAGCGGCACGCGAGCTGGGTTTAGAACGTCGTGAGACAGTTCGGTCTCTATCCGCCGCGCGCGTCAGAAGCTTGAGGAAACCTGTCCCTAGTACGAGAGGACCGGGACGGACGAACCTCTGGTCCACCAGTTGTCCCACCAGGGGCACCGCTGGATAGCCACGTTCGGACAGGATAACCGCTGAAAGCATCTAAGCGGGAAACCTTCTCCAAGACCAGGCTTCTCACCCATCAAGTGGGATAAGGCCCCCCGCAGACCACGGGATCGATAGACCAGACCTAGAAACGCAGCAATGCGCGCAGGGAACTGGCACTAACCGGCCGAAAACTTACAAACAACACAAACCCGCAACCACAACCACAAACACCAACAAACACCCACCCCACCACCAAAACACCCCCCACGAAAAAAAGGGGGCCGGCGGGAAACACAAAAATTTACATAAAGTTACGGCGGCCATAGCGGCAGGGAAACGCCCGGACCCATCCCGAACCCGGAAGCTAAGCCAGCCAGCGCCGATGATACTACCCAACAGGGTGGAAAAGTAGGACACCGCCGAACACAAATTAGGAACGCCCCCCGAGAAATCGGGGGGCGTTCCCCATTTCGGCTGAATGAATTCACTTTAATTCCGACAGAACAATGCGCATTGTGGACGCATCGACGGTGCCCGTATCCTTACCTGCGATGGTCGACAAAAGAAATAGCGATGGCGAGGGGCGCCCGGTGCGCCGTCCGGCGGAACCCGGCCGCGGCCGGCCGGCCCGCAAAGGTACGTCCGCCCCCCGGCGCTCCGGCCCGGACCGGGCCCGTCGCGCCCAGCCGCAGCACACCGCGGACGCGGACTCCGCGCCGCAGCCCATTGGCCCGCCCATCCCGGCCAACATCGAGGCCAAGCAACTCGCCCCTGATATCCGCGCGGAACTGCTGACCCTGGACAAGTCCACCGCCGACACCGTGGCCCGGCACCTGGTCGCCGCCGGTGAGCTCCTCGACGAGGATCCCGAGGCCGCGCTCGCCCACGCGCAGGCGGCCCGGCAGCGGTCCGGGCGCATAGCGGCCATCCGGGAGGCCGTCGGCGTCGCCGCCTACCACTGCGGCGACTGGGCGCAGGCGCTCGCCGAGTTCCGGGCCGCGCGCCGGATGGGGTCGAAGTCACAGTTGCTCCCGCTCATCGCCGACTGCGAGCGCGGCGTCGGCCGTCCCGAGCGCGCCATCGAACTGGCCCGCAGTCCGGAAGCCGCGCAGCTCACCGGGGACGACGCCGACGAGATGCGGATCGTCGCCGCCGGTGCCCGCGCCGACCTCGGTCACCTGGAGCAGGCGATGGCGGTGCTCTCCTCACCCGCGCCGGATCCATCCCGCACCGGAACCACCGCGGCGCGGCTCTTCTATGCCTATGCCGAAACGCTGCTCGCCCTCGGGCGCACCGAGGAAGCGCTGCAGTGGTTCGTCAACGCCGCGGCGGCCGATGTCGACGGCGTCACCGACGCCGAGGACCGCATCGGCGAGCTCGCCTGACATGGCTTCGGCGTACCATCCGGCGGTTGGCGTCAAAACCCTTGCGCGGCACTTTGATTGCCTTCTGCTCGATCTGGACGGCACCGTCTTCCGCGGGCATGCTCCGACCGAGGGCGCCGTCGAGGCCCTCGAGAACGTGCCGTGCCGGTCGCTGTTCGTCACCAACAACGCCACCCGCTCGGCCGACGAGGTCGCCGCACACCTGGTCGAACTCGGCTTCACCGCCTCCGCCGACGATGTGGTGACCAGCGCCCAGAGCGCCGCCCGGATGCTGGCGAGAAGAATCCCCGCCGGCGCGAAAGTCCTCGTCGTCGGAACCGACGCGTTGGCCGCCGAGGTGAGTGCCGTCGGGCTGACTCCGGTCCGCACCTTCGCCGAGGAACCGGTCGCCGTCATACAGGGGTTGTCGACCACGATCTGCTGGGCCGATCTCGCCGAGGCGGCGCTGGCGATCCGGGCCGGCGCCTTGTGGGTGACGTCGAACCTCGATGCGACGTTGCCCACCGAACGCGGCTTGCTGCCCGGGAACGGGTCCCTGGTCGCGGCGCTGCGGACCGCGACCGGATCGGAGCCCCTCGCGGCGGGCAAGCCGGCACCCGCGCTCATGCAGGATGCCCTGGCCCGCGGCGAGTTCCGCCGTCCCCTGGTCGTGGGCGACCGCCTCGACACCGACATCGCCGGCGCCAACGCCGCCGGCCTGCCCAGCCTGATGGTGCTCACCGGCGTCAACAACGCCCGCGACGCGGTCCAGGCGATCCCGCAGGAGCGCCCCACCTACCTCGGCGCGGATCTGCGGTCACTGTTCACCGACGCCGACGCTCTGGCGATCGCCGCCCATCCCGCATGGAAGACCGACGTCGTCGACGGGACCGTCACCGTCAGCGCCACCGGGCATGACTCAGGCGCCGACGACCTCGCGGTCGTCCGGGCCGTCGCCCGCGCCGTCTGGGACGCCGGCCAGCCCGGTGCAATCCGTGCCGCCGACGACGCGGCCCGATCGGCGCTGGACCGCTGGTCGCTGCTCACCGACGCCGATCAGCTAGCGTGAGCGCTGAGATGAACAGCGATCCGCAGCAGATCCGGGCCCGGGTGGACGCCGTCCTGGCCGACCTTGCCGGCTTCGATGCCGAGGTTCCCGAGGACGTCGACGTGGCCGATATCGACGCCGTGGGACGTCGGCTCGAGGAGGCGCACGAGATCCTGGTCGACGCGTTGGAATCGGTCGAGAAGGGCTGACTCGCGCATGACGCGCCGAGCCCGGGTCGACGCCGAGCTGGTCCGCCGGGGACTGGCCCGCTCACGCCAGCAGGCCGCTGAGCTCATCGGCGCCGGTCGGGTCACCATCGACGGCATGCCCGCCGCCAAACCGGCGACGGCCGTACCGGTCACGGCCCGGCTGGCTGTCGAGGACGTCGGAGAACGCACCTGGGTTTCCCGCGGCGCGCACAAACTCATCGGCGCGCTGGATGCTTTCGGCATCGACGTCGACGGCCGTCGTGCGCTGGACGCCGGCGCGTCCACCGGCGGGTTCACCGAAGTTCTCCTGGACCGCGGGGCGGCCGAGGTGGTCGCCGTCGACGTCGGCTACGGCCAGCTGGCCTGGTCGCTGCGCTCCGACCCGCGGGTGCGCGTGATCGAAAGGACCAACGTCCGCGACCTCACGCCCGAGGCGATCGGCGGAATCGTCGACATCATCGTCGCCGACCTGTCGTTCATCTCCTTGTCCACGGTGCTGCCCGCACTCGCCGCATGCGCGGCCCCGCACGCCGATATCGTTCCGATGGTGAAACCCCAATTCGAGGTCGGCCGAAGCCAGGTGGGCGCCGGCGGTGTCGTCACCGACCCGGGCCTCCGCGCCGAGGCCGTCCTGACCGTCTCCGCCCGGGCCGCCGAACTGGGCTGGTACACCGTGGGGGCGGTCGCCAGCCCGCTGCCCGGGCCGTCGGGCAACGTCGAGTACTTCCTGTGGTTACGGGCGGACACCGATCGCGGCCTGGTTGGAGCGGAACTGGACACCGCGGTGCGGCGAGCCGTCGCTGAGGGGCCGCAATGACCGGCACCGAGACCCGCACCATTCTGATGGTCGTGCACCCCGGCCGGGGTGAAGCCGACGAGACCGCCCACCGGGTCGCAAAGACGCTGGGGCAGAACGGTATTCGCCTTCGGGTGCTGTCACGGGAAGCCGTCGACCGGGGCGGCCTGCACCTGGATCCGGCCGATCTGCGAGCCACCGGGGCCGAGATCGACGTCGTGGAGGACGAGCAACGGTCCGCCGACGGCTGCGAACTGGTCCTGGTCCTCGGTGGCGACGGCACCTTCCTGCGTGCCGCCGAACTGGCCCGCAAAGCCGAAATCCCCGTTCTCGGAGTCAATCTCGGCCGCATCGGATTCCTGGCCGAGGCCGAGGCCGAGGCGATCGACACCATCCTTGCGCACGTCGTCGCCCGCGACTACCCCGTCGAGCAACGGATGGCCCTCGATGTTGTCGTCAGCTCGGGCGACGAGGTGCTCTACCGCGGGTGGGCGCTCAACGAAGCCAGTCTCGAGAAGGGCACCCACCAGGGTGTGCTCGGTGTGGTCGTGGCTATCGACGGCCGCCCGGTGTCGGCGTTCGGCTGCGACGGCGTGCTGGTGTCCAGCCCGACCGGTTCGACGGCCTACGCCTTCTCCGCGGGCGGCCCGGTGGTGTGGCCGGACCTCGAGGCGATCATCGTGGTGCCCAATAACGCCCACGCGCTGTTCGCCCGCCCGATGGTCACCAATCCCAACGCGGTCATCACCGTCGACGTCGGCGCCGACAACGCCGATGCCGTGGTGCTGTGCGACGGCCACCGTGAGGCGATCGTGCCCGCGGGCGGACGCCTGCAGGTCACCAAGTGCCAGACGCCGCTGAAGTGGGTCCGGCTGGACAGCGCGCCGTTCACCGACCGGCTGGTCCGCAAATTCCGGCTGCCCGTGACGAGTTGGCGCGAGCGGTAGATGCTCGCCGAGATCCGGATCGAGTCGCTCGGCGCGATCAGTTCGGCCACCGCCGAATTCGACCGGGGCCTGACCGTGCTGACCGGGGAGACCGGGACCGGCAAGACGATGGTGGTCACCGGTCTGCATCTGCTCGGCGGGGCCCGCGCCGACGCGACCCGGGTGCGCTCCGGTGCGGCTCGGGCCGTGGTCGAAGGCCGCTTCACCACGGCTGAACTCGACCCGCACACCGCCGCCGCGGTCGACGAGATCCTGGAATCCTCGGGTGCCGACCGCGACGACGACGGCAGCATCATCGCGCTGCGATCGGTCAACCGGGACGGGCCGTCGCGGGCCTACCTCGGCGGCCGCAGTGTGCCGGCGAAAACCCTCACCACCTTCACCACGGGTCTGCTCACCCTGCACGGGCAGAACGACCAGCTGCGACTGATGCGGTCCGACGAACAGCGTGCGGCGCTGGACCGGTTCGCCGGTGCGGCGCCGGCACTCGAGCGCTACCGCAAGCTGCGCGACGAATGGCTCGTCGCGCGAAGGGATCTCACCGACCGCATCAACAGCGCCCGGGAGATGGCCCAGGAGGCCGACCGGCTGAAGTTCGCGCTCGCCGAGATCGACACCGCCGATCCGGCACCCGGCGAGGACGAGGCGCTGGTTGCCGACATCCGCCGGCTCTCCGAACTCGACGCGGTTCGCGAGGCGGCGGCCGGTGCGCGGGCCGCCCTCTCCGGTGTGGACGCCGATGCTAGCGACGTTGATAACCGTTCTGCCGCAAACGATCTCAGCAGGGCCGCCACGCTCCTGGAATCCACCGGCGACACCGCATTGACCGCGCTGGCGGGGCAGCTCATCGATGCGCTCAACGTGGTGGCGGACGTCAGCGGGGAGCTCGGACGGTTCCTGGCGGACCTGCCCGCCGACGCCAGCGCGCTGGAGGTCAAGTTCGCACGGCAGGCCGAACTGCGCGCCCTCACCCGCAAGTACGCGGCCGACGTCGACGGAGTGCTGCGGTGGGCGGCTGAAGCCAGGAAGCGGTTGGCGCAGCTCGACGTCTCGGAGGAGGCGCTCACCGGACTTTCCCGCCGCGTCGACGACCTCGCCGGACAGGTCGCCGAGGCCGCGGCGGAGCTCTCCCGTATGCGGTCCGCTGCGGCGACTGGTCTGGCCGAGGCCGTCACCGCCGAGCTCTCCGGCCTGGCGATGGCCGACGCCGACTTCACCGTCAGCGTGTCCGCCGTGCCCGCACGCGAGGACGACACCGCCCCGGTGCGGCTGCTGTCCGGGGGGCTGGCCCACGCCGGCTCCGATGGCGTCGATCTGGTCGAGTTCGGCTTCGCCGCGCACCGGGCTTCCCCGGGCGGCACCCATGTCCTGCCCCTGACCAAGAGCGCCTCCGGTGGTGAGCTGTCCCGGGTGATGCTGGCCCTCGAGGTCGTGCTGGCCGCCTCCGCGGAGGGCACCACCATGGTGTTCGACGAAGTCGACGCAGGCGTCGGCGGGCGCGCCGCCGTGCAGATCGGCCGGCGGCTGGCCCGGCTGGCGCGCAGTCACCAGGTCATCGTGGTCACCCACCTGCCGCAGGTGGCCGCCTATGCGGACACCCACCTGGTCGTGCACAGCAGCGGCGCGGCCAGTGAGGTGCGCCGACTCGACACCGAGCAGCGGGTCGCCGAACTGGCCCGGATGCTGGCCGGGTTGGGGGAGTCCGACACCGCCCGGGCGCACGCCCGCGAACTGCTCGACGCCGCGCAGGCCGAGCGGGACGAGCCGTGACCGCCCCGTGCACAACCTGTTACCAATGTGACTGGTTGTGACTTATGTGGTTGATGTTACGGCGCGCCTAACCCGGCAAGAGGACACCCGCCGACAGAATCGCTCAGCATGAAGATGTCTGCGCTTCTCTCACGTAATGCCAACGCGCGACCGGGCGTCACGGGGAACGCCCGGGTGGACCGTGACATCGACCGCCTGCTGAGGCGCGTCGGCCCCGGAGACATTGCCGTGTTGGACATCCTCGACCTCGACCGTGCCACGGCCGACGCGCTCGTCGAGGCCGGGGTCGTCGGAGTCGTCAACGCCTCGCCGTCGATCTCCGGTCGCTACCCCAACCTCGGCCCCGAGGTCCTGGTGGCCAACAACATCGTCCTGATCGACAACGCCGGCGCCGACATCTTCAAGAAGGTCAAGGACGGCTCGAAGGTGCGGCTGCATGACGGCGGCGTGTACACCGGTGACCGCCGCCTGATCCACGGCGTGGAACGCACCGACGAGGAAATCGCCGACCTCATGCATGACGCCAAGACCGGACTGGTGGCTCATCTGGAGGCGTTCGCGGGCAACACGATTGAATTCATCCGCAGCGAGAGCCCGCTGCTGATCGACGGCATCGGCATCCCGGACATCGACGTCGACGTCTACCGCCGTCACGTGGTGGTGGTCTCCGACGGGCCCGGCGCCGCCGAGGACCTCAAGGCGCTCAAGCCGTTCATCAAGGAGTACCAGCCGGTCCTGGTCGGCGTGGGCGGCGGTGCGGACATCCTGCGCAACGACGGCTACCGTCCCGCGCTCATCGTCGGCAACCCCGACCAGATGAGTGCCGAGGTGCTCAAGTGCGGCGCCCAGGTGGTGCTGCCCGCCGACGCCGACGGCCACGCCTCCGGTCTCGAGCGAATCCAGGATCTCGGCATCGGGGCGATGACGTTCCCGGCGGCGGGCTCGGCCACCGACCTGGCGCTGCTGCTGGTCGACCATCACGGTGCCTCGCTGATCGTCAGCGCCGGGCACTCGGCGAGCATCGAGGAATTCTTCGACCGTTCCCGGGCCCAGAGCAACCCCTCGACGTTCCTCACCCGCCTGAAGGTGGGGGAGAAGCTCGTCGACGCCAAAGCCGTTGCGACGCTGTACCGCAGCCACATCTCCGGTGGCGCGGTGGCGCTGCTGGTGCTGGCGGTGCTCCTGGCGGTCATCGCCGCACTGTGGGTCTCCCGCACCGACGCCGTGGTGCTCGAATGGCTGACCAACTACTGGCACCGGCTCACGGTGTGGGTACAGGGCTGGATGACCTAGCGTGCGATCGGGTCGCCACCGCGTCATCTGGCTGGCCGCAGTCTTTCTCGCGCTGGCCCTGGGCGTGGTGCTCGGTGCGCGTGTGCTGTCGGGGCCGTTGGTCTCCGGGCTGCGCGGAGACAAGGGCAATCTCGAGCAGCGGATGACCGCGCTCGAGGGCGAGAACCGTGGCTTGAACGAAAGGCTCTCCGCCGCAGACCGATTCGATGCGCAGATGTCGGGGCGTATCGTCCGCGACGCACTCGCTGGGAAGTCGGTGGTGCTGGTGCGTACCCCCGACGCCGATGACGGCGACGTCGAGGCAGTGACCCGTCTGGTCGGGCAGGCCGGTGGGAAGCTGGCCGGCGCGATCGGGCTCACCACCGAGTTCGTCGAGGGCAACGCGTCGGAGAAACTGCGGTCCGTTGTCAACTCGCCGGTCGTCCCGGCCGGCGCGAAGCTGAACACGTCGCTCCTGGATCCCAGCGCACAGGCCGGCGACCTGCTCGGCATCGCCCTGCTGATCAATCGCGACCCCAAGATCACGCCGGCCGACGACACCGCCCGCGACACCGTGCTCGCCGCGCTGCGCGACACCGGCTTCCTCACCTATGACAACCGCATCGGGGCGGCCAATACCGTCGTCGTCATCACCGGCGACCCGCTGCCCGAGGACGCCGGCAACCAGGGTGTCAGCGTCGCGCGGTTCGCCGCCGGCCTCGCCCCGCACGGGTCGGGCGTCGTGCTGGCCGGCCGGGACGGAACCGCGAGCGGGGTGTCGGCGGTGGCGGTCGCCCGCTCCGATGCCGCCGTGGGGGGCGTGTTGACCACCGTCGACGACATCGGGGCCGAATCCGGCCGGATCACCACCGTGCTGGCCCTGCAGAGCATGATCGCCGGCGGGCCGCCCGGGAAGTACGGCCGGGGCGAGGGAGCGACGGTCACCATCCCGCAGTGACACTCCGTTGAGTGAGGAACCTTGCCGACACAGTGCGAATAGAGGCCTGCAGGGTTCCTCACTGAACGCAAGGCTCCGGTGCCCGATTGGCCGACTCATCCTCGGGACTGCGTCCCGCATCGTCGTCGTCCGGGTGCCGATTGGCCGACTCCTCCTCGGGACTGCGTCCCGCATCGTCGTCGTCCGGTGTGTCAGCCGCGGCTGTCCGATAGCGGTGTTAGGGTGAGTTTCCGTGGGTCGGCAGGCCCCAAACCAGTTCCGTAACGCGGTACTCAGAGCGCAGCGACGAGCCGGCGAACGTTGTCGGACCTGGCGATACAAAGTCCTGCGCCGTCGTCACGGAGGTTGCTGTTGCCCGCATTGCGCAAGCACCCCCAAGCCGCCACCAAGCATCTCTTCGTCACCGGTGGCGTCGTCTCTTCACTCGGTAAGGGCCTGACCGCCAGCAGCCTTGGCCAGCTGCTGATCTCCCGTGGCCTGCAGGTCACCATGCAGAAGCTGGACCCCTACCTCAACGTCGACCCCGGAACCATGAACCCGTTCCAGCACGGCGAGGTGTTCGTCACCGAGGACGGCGCCGAGACCGACCTCGACGTCGGCCACTACGAGCGGTTCCTGGACCGTGACCTCTCCGGGTCGGCGAATGTGACCACCGGACAGGTGTATTCGACCGTGATCGCCAAGGAGCGCCGCGGCGAGTACCTCGGCGACACCGTCCAGGTGATCCCGCACATCACCGACGAGATCAAGCGCCGCATCCTGGAGATGGCCGAACCCGGTGCCTCCGGCAAGCGGCCCGACGTGGTCATCACCGAAATCGGCGGAACCGTCGGCGACATCGAGTCCCAGCCCTTCCTCGAGGCCGCCCGCCAGGTCCGCCACGAAGTGGGTCGGGAGAACTGCTTCTTCCTGCACGTGTCGCTGGTGCCCTACCTCGCGCCGTCGGGAGAGCTGAAGACCAAACCGACCCAGCACTCGGTGGCCGCGCTGCGCAGCATCGGCATCACCCCCGACGCGCTGATCCTGCGCTGCGACCGCGCGGTCCCGGAGCCGCTCAAGGAGAAGATCGCGCTGATGTGCGACGTCGACATCGACGGCGTGATCTCCACCCCCGACGCCCCGTCGATCTACGACATCCCCAAGGTGCTGCACCGGGAGGAACTCGACGCCTACGTGGTGCGCCGGCTCAACCTGCCGTTCCGCGACGTCGACTGGACCACCTGGGACGACCTGCTGCGCCGTGTCCACGATCCGCAGGAGACCGTGCGAATCGCGTTGGTGGGCAAGTACATCGACCTCTCCGACGCCTACCTGTCGGTCGCCGAGGCGCTGCGGGCCGGCGGCTTCGCGCACCGCGCCAAGGTCGAGATGCGCTGGGTCGCCTCCGATGACTGCGAAACCGACGCCGGTGCGGCCGCGATGCTCGACGACGTCCACGGGGTCCTCATCCCCGGCGGCTTCGGCATCCGCGGCATCGACGGCAAGATCGGCGCCATCCGCTACGCGCGCCACCGCGGTCTTCCGCTGCTCGGGCTGTGCCTGGGACTGCAGTGCATCGTCATCGAGGCGGCCCGTTCCGTCGGCCTGAACGACGCCAACTCGGCCGAATTCGATCCCGCCACACCGGATCCGGTGATCTCCACCATGGCAGACCAGCGCGACGCCGTCGCGGGCCAGGCCGACCTCGGCGGCACCATGCGTCTGGGCGCCTACCCGGCCGTGCTGCAGCCGGGATCCCTTGTCGCCGAGGCATATCAGTCCACCACCGTCTCCGAACGCCACCGGCACCGCTACGAGGTGAACAACGCCTACCGCGACCGCATCGCCGAGAGCGGGCTGAAGTTCTCCGGCACCTCGCCGGACGGACATCTGGTGGAGTTCGTCGAGTATCCCGCCGACGTGCACCCGTTCCTGGTCGGCACCCAGGCCCACCCCGAACTCAAGAGCCGGCCCACCCGGCCGCACCCGTTGTTCGTCTCGTTCATCGGCGCGGCCATCGACTACAAGGCCGCCGAACGGCTGCCGGTCGAGATCCCCGAGCAGCACGCCAACGGTCGGGAACTCGACGACGACGGGGCGGTGCAGCCGCTGCCGGACCACGCCCGTGGCTGATCACGACTTCGAGACCACCGCCAGCCACACCGTCTTCCGCGGAAACATCATCGCGTTGCGGACCGACGACGTCCTGATGCCCGGCGGCGTCACGGCGATGCGCGAGGTCGTCGAACACTACGGCGCGGTGGCCGTCGCCGCCCTCGACGACGACGAGCAGCTGGCGATGATCTACCAGTACCGCCACGCCGTGGGGCACCGGCTGTGGGAGCTGCCGGCCGGGCTTCTCGACGAACCGGGCGAGGATCCGGCCGCCGCGGCCGCCCGGGAACTGCGCGAGGAGACCGGCCTGTTCGCCCGGCACTGGAGCGTGCTGATCGACGTCGCCTCCTCTCCCGGGTTCTGCGACGAGGCGGTGCGGGTGTACCTCGCGCGCGGCCTGGACCACGTCGGGCGGCCGGAGGCCGACCACGAGGAGGCCGACCTGACCGTGCACTGGGTGCCGCTGCGCCGGGCCGTCGAGCAGGTGCTGGCCGGCGAGATCATCAACGCCACAGCCGCGGCCGGGGTGCTGGCCGCGCACGCGGTGGTCGTCGACGGAAAGCCGACCCGGCCGCTGGATGCGCCGTGGCCGGACCGGCCGTCGGCCTTCGCTGCGCGGAAGGGGCGCCCATGACAACGTTCGCGACAGGATTCCCGGGTCGCTCCGCCCCTGCCCTCCCGAACGCGCTGGAAACCCAGGTGCAGGGATATCTGGATCACCTGGCCATCGAACGGGGCGTCGCCGCCAACACCCTGCTCTCCTACCGGCGCGACCTGCGCCGCTACACCGAGCACCTGGCGTCACGGGGCATCGTCGACATGCGCGACGTCACCGAGGCCGACGTCAGCGACTTCCTGGTGGCGCTGCGCCGCGGTGATGCCGACGCCGGGGCGGTGCCGCTCTCGGCGGTTTCGGCGGCACGCGCCCTGATCGCGGTACGGGGCTTGCACAAGTTCGCCGCGGCCGAAGGTGTGACCGACGTCGACGTGGCCCGCGCCGTCAAGCCGCCGACCCCCAGCCGGCGGCTGCCCAAGAGCCTCACGCTGGACGAGGTGCTGGCCCTGCTGGAGGGCGCCGGCGGCGACGCTCCGACGGACGGGTCGTTGACCCTCCGCAATCGGGCGCTGCTGGAACTGCTCTACTCGACCGGCGCCCGCATCTCCGAGGCCGTCGGCCTGGACGTCGACGACATCGACACCGAGGCGCGCTCGGTGCTGCTGCGCGGCAAGGGCGGCAAGCAGCGGCTGGTGCCGGTGGGCCGGCCGGCCATCGCCGCGCTCGACGCCTACCTGGTGCGGGGCCGTCCCGAACTGGCCCGTCGCGGCCGCGGAGGGCCGGCCATCTTCCTCAACGCCCGTGGCGGACGGCTCTCGCGGCAGAGCGCCTGGCAGGTGCTGCAGGACGCGGCCGAACGTGCCGGCATCAGCGCCGCCGTCTCGCCGCACACACTGCGGCACTCGTTCGCCACCCATCTGCTCGAAGGTGGCGCCGACGTGCGCGTGGTGCAGGAACTCCTGGGCCACGCCTCGGTGACGACCACCCAGATCTACACGCTGGTGACCGTCAACGCCCTGCGCGAGGTGTGGGCCGGCGCCCACCCGAGGGCCTGACCCGACGCCAGCGATGAGCGCTTGCGCGAAGAGCAGAGGGTCTTCGTCGACCATGGCCCACCAGCAACCAGATCGCATGGATAGACTCCTCCCGATGTTCACCACGCCGCCACGTTCTGTGAGGGCGGCGGCGTGACCGACGAAGCAGAGAACGCGCCGGTCGGTCTGACCGGCCGCCCTCCCAGGCATGTCCCGGAACCACAGCCGCTGACCACCCACGGCCCGGCTGTGGTGATCTCGATGTGCAACCAGAAGGGCGGGGTGGGCAAGACCACGTCCACCATCAACCTCGGGGCGTCGCTGGCCGAATACGGCCGCAAGGTGCTGCTGGTGGATCTCGACCCGCAGGGTGCGCTGTCGGCCGGTCTGGGCGTCCCGCACTACGAACTCGCCCACACCGTGCACAACCTCCTGGTGGAACCCCGGGTGTCGATCGACGACGTGCTCATCCACACCCGCGTGGACGGTCTGGACCTGGTGCCCAGCAACATCGACCTGTCGGCGGCCGAGATCCAGCTGGTCAACGAAGTGGGTCGTGAGCAGTGCCTCGGGCGGGCCCTGCGGCCGGTCCTCGACCGCTACGACTACGTGCTCATCGACTGCCAGCCGTCGCTGGGCCTGCTCACCGTCAACGCGCTGGCCTGCTCGGACGGTGTGGTCATCCCGACCGAATGCGAGTTCTTCTCGCTGCGCGGCCTGGCGCTGCTGACCGACACCGTCGACAAGGTGCGTGACCGTCTGAACCCGAGGCTGGCCATCAGCGGCATCCTGGTCACCCGTTTCGACACCCGCACCGTCAACGCGCGCGAGGTGATGGCCCGGGTGCTGGAGCGTTTCGGCGACCTGGTGTTCGACACCGTCATCACCCGCACCGTGCGGTTCCCCGAGACCAGCGTCGCCGGTGAGCCCATCACCTCGTGGGCGCCGAAATCCACTGGCGCACAGGCTTATCGGGCTCTGGCCCGCGAGGTCATCGACCGCTTCGGCAAGTGATCACACAGGCAATGCCCGACCCGGGCCTGGAGGCGGGACCGGAAAAGGGCTTCCGGGTTCGGCTGAACAACTTCGAGGGTCCGTTCGACCTCTTGCTGCAGCTGATCTTCGCCCGGCGCCTGGACGTGACCGAGGTCGCGCTGCACGAAGTGACCGACGAGTTCATCGCCTACACCCGGGAGATCGGGCCAGCCCTCGAACTCGACGAGACCACCGCCTTCCTGGTGATCGCCGCCACCCTGCTGGACCTCAAAGCGGCGCGCCTGCTGCCGGCCGGCGAGGTCGACGACACCGAAGACCTGGCACTGCTCGAAGTCCGCGATCTGCTTTTCGCCCGGTTGCTGCAGTACCGGGCCTTCAAACACGTGGCGGAGATGTTCGCCGAACTGGAGGCAGCGGCGCTGCGCAGCTACCCGCGGTCGGTGGCACTGGAGGAGCGGTACTCCGATCTGCTGCCGGAGGTAATGATCGGCGTCGACGCGCAGAGCTTCGCCGAGATCGCCGCGGCGGCATTCACCCCCCGTCCGGTTCCCACGGTCGGAACCGACCATCTACATGCCGCCCGGGTCTCCGTGCCCGAGCAGGCCGAGCGGCTGCTGGACCTTCTCGAGCGCCGGGGAGTGGGGCAGTGGGCGTCGTTCTCGGACCTGGTGGCCGACTGCGACGAGCCGATCCAGATCGTCGGCCGGTTCCTGGCTTTGCTCGAGCTGTACCGCTCGCGGGCGGTAGCATTCGAGCAGTCGGAACCGCTTGGGATGCTGCAGGTTTCGTGGACCGGCAACCGGTTGGCGAACGAGGACTTGATGAGAGCCGAGTGGGAAGAATGATGACCGAGGAAGACACCGGGGAGTCCGTGGCCGAGGACGCCGACCTCGCCGTCGAGGCGGAGGACGCCACCGCGGAGTCCGAGTACGTCCTCGACGAGATACTCGACGAGGACGAACTGGTCCGCATCCTCGAGGCGCTGCTGCTGATCGTCGATATGCCGGTGAGTGCCGAGGCACTGGGTTCGGCGACCGAACAGCCCGCGCACTACGTGGCCGAGACGCTGCGGAAGATGGCCGACGACTACGCGGCCCGGCAGAGCGGGATCGACCTGCGCGAGACCGGCGGAGGGTGGCGGATGTACACCCGCTCCCGCTATGCGCCCTATGTCGAGCGACTCCTGCTCGACGGCGCGCGATCCAAGTTGACCCGTGCCGCACTGGAAACCCTTGCGGTCGTCGCCTACCGGCAGCCGGTGACGCGCGCCCGGGTGAGCGCGGTGCGCGGGGTGAACGTCGACGCGGTGATTCGCACTCTGGTCGCCAGAGGACTGATCACTGAGGCCGGGACCGACCCCGATTCCGGCGCCACCACGTTCTCCACCACCGAACTGTTCCTGGAGCGCCTCGGGTTGTCGTCGCTGGCCGAACTGCCCGATATCGCACCGCTGCTGCCGGACGTCGACGTCATCGACGACCTCAGCGAAACCCTGGACAGCGAGCCGCGGTTCGCAAAGCTCGCCGGACATGCCGCGCCCGACAAGCCGGTCAACTTCGACGTCGACACCGAAGGTGATGGCTGACATGCCCGATGACGACGGCGTCCGGTTGCAGAAAGTGCTGTCGCAGGCCGGAATTGCCTCACGCCGCGTTGCCGAACGGATGATCACCGACGGCCGGGTCGAGGTCGACGGCCGGCTCGTCACCGAGTTGGGCACCCGGGTGAACCCCGAGACCGCCGACATCCGGGTCGACGGCACCAGGATCGTCCTCGACGACTCCATGGTGTACCTGGCGATCAACAAGCCCCGGGGAATGCACTCCACCATGTCGGATGACCGAGGACGGCCGTGCGTCGGGGACCTGGTGGAGCACCGTGTGCGTGGCAACAAGAAGCTCTTCCACGTCGGACGGCTGGACGCCGACACCGAAGGCCTGCTGCTGCTCACCAACGACGGCGAGCTCGCGCATCGGCTGATGCACCCCTCCTTCGAAGTGCCCAAGACGTACCTGGCCACCGTCGCCGGATCGGTTCCGCGCGGGCTGGGCAGGACTTTGCGCGCCGGGGTGGAACTGGACGACGGACCGGTCGCACTGGACGACTTCGCCGTCGTGGACACCGTTCCCGGCAAGACCCTGGTGCGGGTGACCCTGCACGAGGGTCGCAAGCACATCGTCCGGCGGCTTCTCGCCCATGTGGGGTTCCCGGTGCTGAACCTGGTACGCACCGATATCGGCACAGTGGCTCTCGGTGACCAGCGGCCCGGCAGCATTCGGGCCCTGACCCGCAAAGAGGTCGGGGAACTGTACAAGGCGGTGGGTTTGTGAGTGTCGTCATCGCCATCGACGGGCCAGCGGGGACCGGAAAGTCAAGTGTGTCAAGGGGTTTGGCGAGTTCGCTGGGGGCTCGCTATGTCGACACCGGTGCTATGTACCGGATCGCTACGCTGGCGATGCTGCGCGCCGGCGTCGACCTCGAGGACCCGGCTGCCATCGCCGCGGCCGCCGACGTTCCCGTCTCGGTGGGCTTCGATCCGGATGTCGAACAGACTTACCTTGGCGGAGAGGATGTTTCGACGCTCATCCGCGGCGACGACGTGACCCGCTCGGTATCCGCGGTCGCCGCCGTGCCTGAGGTTCGTGCGCGGTTGGTCCGCCTCCAGCGCGAATTGGCCGAGGGCTCCGGCAGTGTGGTGGTCGAGGGACGTGACGTCGGGACCGTCGTGCTGCCCGGCGCAGATGTGAAGATTTACCTGACGGCCTCGGCCGAGACCCGGGCACAGCGCCGCAACGCCCAGAACATGGCGGCGGGTCTGCCCGACGAGTATGAGACGGTGCTGGCCGACGTCATCCGCCGCGACCACCTGGACTCCACGCGTGCCATCTCACCGCTGCGTCCGGCCGACGACGCGCTGATCGTCGACACCAGTGACATGACCCAGGCCGAGGTGATCGCCCACCTGCGGAATCTCGTCGAACAACGGACGGGAGCGGTGCGATGACCGAAGACGGCACCTGGTCGGACGAAAGCGACTGGGAGATCCTCGGTGAGGATTTTCCCGACGAGTCCGGTCAGGCAAGCGGTCCGCCACCGGTGGTGGCGGTGGTCGGCCGGCCCAACGTCGGGAAATCCACTCTGGTCAACCGGATCCTGGGCCGCCGCGAGGCCGTCGTGCAGGATTTGCCGGGGGTGACCCGCGATCGGGTGTCCTACGACGCGTTGTGGAGCGGCCGGCGCTTCGTCGTGCAGGACACCGGTGGGTGGGAACCGGACGCAAAGGGCTTGCAGCAGAAGGTCGCCGACCAGGCGTCGGTGGCGATGCAGACCGCGGACGCGGTGATCCTCGTCGTCGACGCCGTCGTCGGCGCAACCGCGGCTGACGAGGCGGCGGCACGCATTCTGCGCCGCTCCGGCAAGCCGGTGTTCCTGGCGGCCAACAAGGTGGACAACGAGAAGGGTGAGGCCGACGCCGCGGCGCTGTGGTCGCTGGGGATGGGCGAGCCGCACCCGATCAGCGCCATTCACGGCCGCGGGGTGGCCGATCTGCTCGACGACGTTCTCCAATCGCTGCCCGAGGTGTCGGAGGCCGGCCCCACGACCGGCGGCCCACGCCGGGTGGCCCTCATCGGCAAGCCCAACGTCGGCAAGAGTTCGCTGCTGAACCGGCTGGCCGGCGCGGAGCGTTCGGTGGTGCACGACGTCGCCGGGACGACAGTCGATCCGGTCGACTCGCTGATCGAACTCGACGGCCGCATATGGCGTTTCGTCGACACGGCCGGGCTTCGCCGCAAGGTGGGACAGGCCAGTGGCCACGAGTTCTACGCCTCGGTGCGCACGCACAGCGCCATCGATGCTGCCGAGGTGTGCGTCGTCCTCGTCGACGCCTCGCAGCCGCTGACCGAGCAGGACCAGAGGGTGCTGTCGATGGTGATCGACGCCGGCCGGGCGCTGGTGCTGGCGTTCAACAAATGGGATCTGGTCGATGAGGACCGCCGCTATCTGCTGGACCGCGAGATCGATCTGCAACTGCACCAATTGCAGTGGGCGCCGCGGGTGAACATCTCGGCGATGACCGGACGGGCCGTGCAGAAGCTGGTGCCCGCCATGGAGACCGCGCTGGATTCCTGGGACGCCCGCATCTCCACCGGACAGCTCAACACCTGGCTCAAAGAGGTCGTCGCGGCGACCCCGCCGCCGGTGCGCGGCGGCAAGCAACCGCGGATCCTGTTCGCAACGCAGGCAACTGCGCGCCCGCCGACCTTCGTGTTGTTCACCTCCGGCTTCCTTGAGGCCGGGTACCGGCGTTTCCTGGAGCGCCGGCTGCGTGAGTCGTTCGGTTTCGAGGGCACTCCGATCCGGATCAACGTCCGGGTGCGGGAGAAGCGGAAACTGAAGGGGCGCTGAGCGTTCGGCGCTCACGTCTGATCGCCGGGAAGCAGTCGTTCCGGGTGATGGAAGGTGTTGGTGCCGCTCGGCAGGGGTAGTTGGGGTGGCGGTAGCCATTCAGTCCTGCCGTCGCTGAGTTTGCGGGTTCGCCACCCGCCCGGTTTGATCAGTCTGTGGTGCGGCCTGCACGCGAACGTCAGGCGGTCGACATTCGTCAGGCCGCCGCTGGACCACTCATCGACATGGTGGACCTCGCAGAGGTACCCCGGAACGTCGCATCCGGGTGCGCTGCAGCCACGTTCCAAGGCGTGCAGGACGATTCGCTGGTCGGCACTCGCGATGCGCTTGGTTCGCTCCAGATAAAGCGGTCGTCCGTCCGTGCCGCGGAAGATCGTCAGGTAGTGGTAGGCGTGGCCGGCCATCCGGATCAGGTCTCGGATGGGGATGAGGGTTCCACCGGCTGTGACGGCGTGACCGGCGCGGGACTGCAGTTGCTCGAGGGTGGCTGTCGCGATGATCGTCACCGGCAGTCCATTGTGCTTACCAAGTTTCGGATCGCCGAGCTGTCCTCGGACGAGCGCGCTCAGTGCGTCATGCTGGCGTTGGGCGCTGCTCCGGGCGTCGCGGTCGATGGCCTCCTGCGTGGGTTCGCCCGTCACAGTGGGTGTTTGGTCGTCAGGATTGCACATTCCGGGTGCAGCGAACTTGGCAAGCCAGGCGTCGATCTCGGCGCGCAGCTGCGGCGTGGCGACAACGCGTCCGATGCTCATACCGTCCGGCCGCTGCCGTCCGGACCAGGCGAAGCCGCGCCGGAGTGCTCGCTCGGCGTCGCTGAAGGTGCCGTCGGGGTTCAGGGTGACTGCCAGCTTGTCGGCGACCTTCTCCAACTGATCGGGCCGCAACTCGGTGGCCTTCTCCGCCAGGAAGGCCTCGGCGTCCTCCCGTTGGGCGGCAGAGAGGCCGGTCGGCAGTTCTCGGGTGAACCGCTGAACCGCGCGAAGATGCTCGAGGTCGAGGACACCGGCTGACCAGGCCTTGGCAGTCGCCGAGAGTATGGGCGGAAGTGGCTGGCCGGTGAGACTCGTGCGTGAGGTGAGTTGGGCGGCGTCCCTCAAACGGCGACGGGATTCGGCCGGTGTGATACGCAGGACGTCGGCGATGACCTTGGGGAGAGTTCGGCCCAGTTTCTCGTCGTCGGCGTTGTTCAGTGATTGTGTGAGGTCATACGAGCAGGCCGTCTGCTTCCGGCGGGCGGTCTCGAGATGCTCCAGTGCCCGGAGGCGTTCGCAGGTGGGCAGGGAATCCCAGTCCAGGGCGCCGATGGCATCGACTGCGGCATCGAGTGCGGAGAGCGCCCCTGCCACTGCAGTCGAAAACATGTTCGAATCATATGTCTGCGCTCTGACAAGCTTGTGATCCCCGCAGGCTGTCCCCAACCCCGAAAATTCAATCCACAGAGGCGATTTCGGGTCTTGACAAACGCGCGTAACCGTTGAGGTGAACAGGTGGCTACAGTTCCTCAAGTGTCCGTCGCCCATATGTTGGTGATCGTCCTCGCCGGCATGGGGGCCGGGGCGATCAACTCACTGGTGGGTTCGGGAACCCTCATCACCTTCCCGACTTTGGTGACATTGGGTTTTCCTCCGGTCACCGCGACGATGTCCAACGCGATCGGGTTGGTCGCCGGCGGGGTGTCGGGGACCTGGGGGTACCGGGCCGAGCTCTCCGGGCAGTGGCGCCGGTTGCGCTGGCAGATCCCGGCATCGGTGACCGGCGCGGTGATCGGATCGTTTCTCCTGCTGCATCTGCCCGAGAAGGTGTTCACCCAGATTGTCCCGGTGTTGCTGGTGCTGGCACTGCTCCTAGTCATCGCCGGGCCGCGCATACAGGCCTATGCCCGGCGGCGCGCCGAGGCTGCCGGCCGCTCAGTCGAACACGTCTCGGTGGCGCGAATGGCGGCGCTGGTCTTGGGCACCTTCGCCGTCGGCATCTACGGCGGCTACTTCACTGCGGCCCAAGGCATCCTGCTGATCGGGGTGATGGGTGCACTGCTGCCCGAAGACGTGCAGCGGATGAACGCGGCCAAGAACCTGCTGTCGCTATTGGTCAACATCGTCGCCGCGATCGCCTACACGCTGGTGGCCTTCGACCGCATCAGCTGGCCCGCAGCCGGCCTGATCGCCGCGGGGTCGCTCGTGGGTGGGTGGCTCGGTGCGCACTACGGACGGCGCCTCTCGCCGGCCGCACTGCGCGCCGTGATCGTGGTGGTCGGGCTCATCGGGCTTTACCGACTGCTGCACGTGTGACGGCCGGGCGCGCCCGAATTCGGTGCGGCGGGGGTCTGCGGTAGGCTTTCGACCTGCTGGCCGTCTCGGTGGCCGGCAGCGGGCTGTGGCGCAGCTTGGTAGCGCACTTGACTGGGGGTCAAGTGGTCGCAGGTTCAAATCCTGTCAGCCCGACCATTGTGATGTCCCGGGACACCGTTGACAGGTGTCTCGGGACATCATTTATCTCTGGGGTCTGTTGGTGGGGCTGTTTCCGGGTTTTACGCCGCGTTTTTGGTAGTCGCGGGTGGGGTCGAGTGTGAGTTTGCGGATGAGTGTTCCGGTGTGTCGGTCGAGGACCCGGATGTCGAGGTCGTTGACCAGGACGAGGACTTTGGTGCCGCGGAGATGTTTTGAGAGGCCGATGTGGTGCAGGCGGCTGTTGGGCGGGTTCACACGGTCGTCGCAACGCTCTCGATTTGAGAGGTTGCGGCGGCCGTGTCGTTTTCGGAGGACTGTGTTGGGTTAGGGGAGCAGTTAGCAAAGCTGGTTGATGCCGGTGTTGCGGTCAAGGATGCCGCGGCGGCGGTGGGGGTCTCCCGGGGTCGGTGTTATGCGATCTTGCGGGCGATGGGCCGCCCGGTAGGGACGTCGCGGTCGAGGTGGCGAGGTGTCGAGTCGGCTGCGGTCATGGCGGTGTTTGAGGCCACCGGCTCGATCAATCAGGCTGCGAAGACCAATGGCATTTCCCATAGCCGTGCCCGGCGGGTGCTCGTCGAGCAGGGTCTGGTCGAGGAGGATCGGCGGCCGGTCGGCAAGGCTGAGGCTAAGGCGCGGTTCTTCGAACTGCTCGATGCCGGTTGGTCGGCATCACGGGCCGCCCGGGAGGTGGGGGTCCATGTGCGCACGGCCCGGGACTGGCGTGACGGTGTCCGCAAGATCGGCAACACGCGGGTCCGCCCCGACGGCGTGGTGATCCGTTATGGCACCGGTCCGGCGCAGTACAACGGCCCAATGACCATGGCCACCAGGGCTGAACCGCCGGTAATCAGCAGCCGATATTTGTCGTTGGAGGATCGGCTTGCCATCGCCGACGGGCTGGCCAATGCCCAGAGCATGACCGCGATCGCCGAACGAATCGGCAAGTCCACCTCGACGGTGTCCCGCGAGATCACCAACCGCAGCCAGGCCGGGTTGTACCTGCCCTATCAAGCACACAACGCGGCAGCCGCGGCTCGCGCTCGACCCAAGCCGTCCAAACTGGTCACCAACCTGCCGCTGCGGCAGGCCGTCGAAGACGGGCTGGCGCAGCGGTGGTCACCAGAGGAGATCTCCTATCGTCTGATCAAGGACTTCCCGGATAACGAGAGCATGCGTGTGAGCCATGAAACGATCTACCAGGGGCTGTACTTTCAGGCCCGCGGCGGACTGAAACGCGAACTGACACAAGCGCTTCGGACCGGGCGCACGGTCCGCAAACCGCGGCGACGCCCCGACCAACGCACGTCGCGGTTCGTCGACCCGATGATCATGATCAGCGAGCGGCCCGCCGAGGTCGAGGACCGCGCGGTCCCGGGCCACTGGGAAGGCGATCTCATCATGGGGGAAGCCAACAAGACCGCGATCGCGACCCTGGTCGAACGCACCACCCGCTACACGATGCTGGTGCACCTGCCCGAGGGACATCACGCCGAAGCCGTCCGCGACGGTCTGGTCGCCACGATCGCCACCTTGCCGGCCCACCTGCGTGGATCCCTGACCTGGGACCAGGGTTGCGAAATGGCCCGCCACCAGCAATTCGCGATGGCCACCGACATGCCCGTCTACTTCTGCGACCCGGCCAGCCCCTGGCAGCGCGGCACCAACGAGAACACCAACGGCCTGCTGCGCCAGTACTTCCCCAAAGGCACCGACCTGAGCGTCTTCAGCCCCGCAGACCTCGAACACGTCGCCCAGCAACTCAACGGCCGCCCACGCAAAACGCTCGACTGGGATACCCCAGCCGAGCGCTTGCGTGATCTACTACTGCCTCACTAACCACCAGCGTTGCGACGACCCCTAGAAACCGCCTTGTAGCGGAGGGTCCGTCCGATTAACGGTGTAAACGGCATCTTCGGTTAGTTGGTTTCGCTGCCCGGCATACGGTCGGCGAAGGTGATCGCGAAGGCGTTCAGTGCTGGTTTCCAGCGCATGGTCCATCGCTTCTGTCCGGTCCCGGTCGGGTCCAGCGACCGGGTGACTAAGTATAGGCATTTCAGGGCTGCCTGCTCGGTCGGGAAATGACCGCGCACGCGGATGGCGCGACGGTAGCGGGCGTTCAAGGACTCGATGGCGTTGGTCGAACAGATCACCTTCCTTATCTCGGTGTCGTAGTCCAGGAATGGGATGAATTCGCTCCAGGCGTTGCGCCACAACCGGATCGCTGCCGGGTACCGCTGGCCCCACTCGGCGTCGAAGGCATCGAGGGCCTCGGTGGCTGCGGTGGCGTTGACCGCGGTGTAGATCGGTTTGAGGGCTCGGGCGATGGCGTCGCGGTGCTGGCGCCCGGCGTAGCGGAATGTCCCTCGAATCAGATGGATGATGCAGGTCTGCACCACCGTGTCGGGGAAGACTGCACTGACCGATTGCGGCAATCCTCTGAGGCCGTCGCAGACCAAGAAGAAGACGTCGGCCACCCCGCGGTTCTTCAACTCGGTGAGCACCGCCAGCCAGTACTTGGCCGATTCGCCGTCTCCTTCGCCGGCCCACATGCCCAGCACGTCGCGGTGACCGGCCAGGTCCACCCCGATCGCGGCGTAGACCGGCCGTGGGCCGACCTGGCCGTCGCGGATCTTCACATGCAAAGCGTCGATGAACACCGCGGCGTACACGCGCTCCAACGGACGGGTGTGCCAGGCCGTCATCTCCTCCACGACCCGGTCGGTAATCCGGGAGATCGTGTCCTTCGACACCGACGCGCCGTAGATGTCGGCGAAATGCGCGCTGATCTCCCCGGTGGTCAACCCGCGGGCATACAGCGACAACACCACCTCATCGACGTCGGTCAGGCGGCGTTGACGCTTGGCGACGATCTGGGGCTCGAAGGTTCCCGCCCGATCGCGAGGGACGTTGATCTCGATCTGTCCGCACGCGTCGGTCAGCACGGTCTTCGAACGGGTGCCGTTGCGGGAGTTGCCACTTCCGTAACCCGCCGGATCGTGGCGGTCATAGCCCAGATGCTCGGACATCTCCTCATCCAGAGCGGTCTCGATGACCGTCTTGGTCATCGCTCTGAGCAACCCGCCCGGGCCCGTCAGCGCCACCCCGGCCTCACGGGCCTGGCGCACCAACTCCCGGGCGACTTCGAGCTCGTCGACCTCCCGGCTGTCCGGGACATCAATCGGCGCCGCCGCAGCGGCATCCACTTCAAAATTCTGCGATGGCTGCACAGCCACGAAAGTTTCGATCATCAGACGACCTTTCCGGCCCCGACACACCGGGGCCGATCAGGCCGTTTACACCGTTACTGCGACAGTCCCATTTTGGGCGTCTCGGTGCGGCAGATTGCTCGGCTCGCCCAATCGGGGGAACTGACCGTGACCCGGACAGTAGGCGGGGTGCTGCTGCTCGATGGTGCTTCGGTGCACAGACTTGCCAAACACGGCCGCCGCAACGGCCGGCCGTGGTCGCCGGCGACGGCTTGGGCTGCGCTTGCATTGCTCTCCGATGTGCACGCCGATTGGCTCGACGCCTCGGCGATGTCGCGACTGCGTCACCGGCTGCGTGCCTGTAACGCTTCTGAGTTGGGCTGGATGACGCGTCGCCGTGCGATGGTCCATCGGATGCGCGGCTGGGGAAAGACTCAAGGGCTGCTGCACACCGGAGTCAGCGCGTTGCGCGATCCGGGGATGTCCGAATTGTTCGACCTCGCCGCAGTTGAGAGCGGAGCCGACGGCTACGTCCGCGCTCGTGACTTTGCCGGCCTCATGACAACGCTGGGACTCGTCGACGATAGCGACGGTGATGTGACCGTGCGGGTGGTGCCTGACGATGCTGGATACGCCGTCGACCACGTGCTGACCGCGGCGGTTGCCGTCGACCTGGCCGAGTCGCTGGATACCCGGGAGTCTGCAGCGGGGATGCGCGTCTTGGACGACTTGCTCGACGCCTTCCGGTCCGACAGAACCCAGCCGCGTCGGCGGGAATCTCGACAATTGATCCGATGACATCGTCACCCGACGGTAGGCCACTGTGGCGATTGACCGCGCCAGCAGGTGGATGGCCACCGCCATGGCCGCAAGTCGTTGAGATTGTGCAAGCCATTCCGCACACCCAGTGGACACTGGTCGGCGGTCTGATGGTGCAGTTGCACGCCGCCTTTGCGGGATTGCGGCTGACCCGTCCCACTCGGGATGTCGACATGATTCTGCATATCGATTCCGGGGCAGCAACATTCGCCGGTGTCCGGCATGATTTGGAACGAATCGGCTATGTGTTGTGTGAACCGGTTGGCAGCGGACCCGGTACATCGATTTGCTCGCGGATCGCGCGATGCCGAGACCGTCGACGTCATGGTTGCCGACCGCCTACCGCCGAAACAACATCCAAAGGCGCTACGCCGAAAAGTGTTCGCAGTACCCGGCGGCACCTCAGCGCTGCGCAAGACGGTGAACTGTGAAGTGACGGCAGGCGAGGTCGTCGTAATGCTCAGCATCCCCGACGTCCTCGGGGCATTGGTGCTCAAAGGCGCGGCATACGTGGAGGATTCCCGTGACCGGGATCGACACCTCGACGACGCGGCGGTGCTGGCTTGCGCGATTACCGACCCCGTTGGTGACCGTGCCCGGATGATCGGCAGCGACCGCCGGCGGATCCTGGCGCTGTGGACGGTACTGCAGTGAATCGCCCTGGAAATGGTGGAGGCTCCTGACCTTGGAAACGAGGATGGAGTCATGCCGAAGGAACAAGCGCCGGGAAAGCCCACGACACGGCGCTACAGCGCTGAGGAGAAGGCCGCCGCAGTACGGATGGTCCGGACCCTGCGTGTGGAGTTGGGCAGCGAGCACGGAACGATCCAGCGGGTCGCCGGCCAGTTGGGCTACGGGGTGGAGTCGGTGCGCTCCTGGGTGCGTCAGGCCGACATCGACGACGGCTACACACCCGGGGTATCGACCACTGACGCCCGTCGCATCCGGGAGCTTGAGCAGGAGAACCGGGAACTCAAGCGCGCCAACGAGATCCTGAAACGAGCGGCCAGTTTCTTCGGGGCGGAGCTCGACCGCCAACACAAGAAATAGTCGCCTTCATCGACGCCCACCGCGAGGAATTCGGGGTCGAGCCCATCTGCACCGTCCTGCGATCAGCAGGGGTGTCGGTGGCCCCGAGCACCTACTACGCAGCCAAGTCCCGCGGTCCGTCGCCGCGGGCCTGCCGCGACGCGGTCCTGGGTCCAGCCTTGGTCGAGCTGTGGAGGGACAACTACTGCGTCTACGGGGCCCGCAAGCTGTGGAAAACGGCACGTCGGGCCGGTCACGACGTGGGCCGCGACCAAGTCGCCCGGCTGATGCGCGGCGCTGGCATCGAAGGGGTACGACGGGGCAAACGAGTCCGCACCACCAGACCCGACCTGAGCACCGGACGCCATCCCGATCTGGTCGGGCGCGACTTCACCGCGACCGCGCCCAACCAGTTGTGGGTGACCGACCTGACCTACGTTCCGACTTGGGCGGGCGTGGCCTATGTCTGCTTTATCACCGATGCCTTCAGCCGGATGATCGTCGGCTGGCGGGTTGCCTCCAATATGCGGACCACGATGGTCCTCGACGCGATTGAGATGGCGCGCTGGTCACGCGGAATCACGTTGCCGGGCTTGAGGTGTCATTCCGATGCCGGGTCGCAATTCACGTCCATCCGGTATGGCGAACGTTTGGCCGAGATCGGGGCGGCACCCTCCATTGGATCTGTCGGGGACAGCTTCGACAACGCACTAGCCGAGACGGTCAACGGCTACTACAAGGCCGAGCTGATCTACGGACCGGCCCGACCGGGCCCCTGGAGAGCCGTCGAAGATGTCGAGTTGGCCACCTTGAGTTGGGTGCACTGGCACAACACCGCACGCCTGCACGGCTACCTCGGCGACCTACCGCCGGCAGAGTTCGAAACCATCTTCTACGCTACGAAACGGACCGACCAGCACCTGGTCGAAATCCAATAGCCCGAGCCTCTACGCGAACCAGGGCGATTCACAGAACCTCGACCACAAGTCTTGGGTAGCCACCGGGACATACGCCCGCCGAGGCTACGCGGGACTTCGGGTGCTTCTGGGTGACTGAAGGAAAGTCGGGTATGGGTCTGGGACCAGTTTGGGACCACTCGTCCTACGCGTTCCCGAACGACCTGCACGTTCATGCCCGATCCGGGGGTGCCGAATAACGCGTATAGCGCGCGTGAGCAGGCGCAACCGGGCTAGCCCGATTTCCTGGGGCCCCAACGCGGTAACCCAAAGGGGTTTCGGCACCTGCTGTGCGGCTCCGGTTCATGCTTGACCCTTGACATTCGAGGTCCGGTTGCTGCTTTACGGTTCCGGGACGCGGTTCCGGGAGGTCCTTTACCGAGAATTAGCTGGATGGATTCGGGGAGTTGTACTTCGAGTTGGATCCAAATGACCGAAGGTAACCTCACGTGGGAAGGACACAGTGTGATGGCCGAAGCGCAGTCCAACCGCCGCATCCCGCTGCTGGGATCGACTTCACGGGGGGAGACTGCCGAACAGGGTCGGTTGGATGCGTGCACTGCCGGGACCGAACCGTGGCAGGACTGGGGAACCTACCTGTCCGAGCGGGCGTGGGGCACCGTGCGGGAGGACTATTCGGCGAACGGTGACGCCTGGAACTACTTCCCGTACGCCCATGCCCGGTCCCGCGCCTACCGCTGGAATGAAGATGGCCTCGCCGGGTGGTGCGACCGGGCGCAGTACCTGTGCTTCGGGTGGGGTTTCTGGAACGGTTTTGACGACCACCTCAAGGAGCGTCCTTTCGGCCTGACCAACGAACAGGGCAATCATGGTGAGGACGTAAAGGACTACTGGTTTTATACCGACAACACCCCTACCCATTCCTACGCATCGGTGGTCTACAAGTACCCCCAAGATCGCTTCCCCTACGACGACCTCGTGGCGGCCAACCAGTCACGCACCACAGAGGAACCCGAATACGAACTGTTCGACGCGCTGGAATCGATGTGGCGGGAAAACCGCTACTTCGACATCACGGTGCAGTACGCAAAGGCCTCCCCCAACGACATGGTGTGCCGAATGACTGCGGTCAATCGAGGCCCCCGGGACGCTCCGCTCACAGCGGCAGCCCAATGGTGGTTCCGCAATCTGTGGTCGTGGCAGTTCGCTGACGAGCCGCCGCGAATCGAACGCACCGCGCACGGTGCCACGTTCGACCATCCCAAGTTGGGGCGCTATTGGTGTTACACCACAGCAGAGGGCGCCCCGACCCAATGGATGTTTTGCGAGAACAACACCAACAACGAAGTTGTCTTCGGCACCGAGAATGCCTCGGCCTTTGTCAAGGACGGCGTCAACAACGCCATCGTCGACGGGCGCCCAGAGGCAGTTAACCAGGAAGGCGGTAGTAAGGCAGCTGCGGTGGCCAGCACCGTAATCCCCGCGGGGGGTTCCTGGACCATGACGGTGCGCTTTTCGCCGAACGAGCTACCCGATGCATTCGGCGAAACGGAGCAGATCCTCAACGATCGCCGGCGCGAGGCGGACGAGTACTACGCCTCCTGGCAGCGCCGGTCGTTGAGCGAGGACGAAAAACGCGTCCAACGCCAAGCAATCGCCGGTCTGCTGTGGAGCAAACAGTTCTACAACTACCACGTGACCAGGTGGATGAAGGGTGACGAGACGATGCCGCCGCCACCGCCGGAACGCTGGCAGGGGCGTAACGCCGACTGGCTGCATATCGTCAACGAGGATGTGCTGCTCATGCCCGATGCGTGGGAGTACCCATGGTATGCCGCGTGGGACCTGGCCTTTCACGCGGTGACCTTGGCGATGGTGGATCCGGCGTTCGCGAAAAAGCAGATCATCTACATGCTGTCCAGCCTCTACCAGCATCCTCACGGTGAGGTGCCGGCGTACGAGTGGGACTTCTCCAACACCAATCCACCGACGTTGGCATGGGCTGCGTGGGAGGTGTACCTCCTCGATGCCGCTAGTAGCGGCGAACCCGACGTCAGCTTCTTGGCGACGGCCTACCGCGGTCTGCTCACGTGCCTGACCAGTTGGCTGAACACAAAGGATCCGCTGGGTAAGAACCTCTACGCCGGTGGCTTTCTCGGCATGGACAACATCGGAGTGTTCAATCGTGATCATCCACTGCCCACCGGGGGGCAACTCGTGCAGTCCGACGGCACCGCTTGGGTGGCCCAGATGGTGATCCAGATGGGTGAGATCGCCTTGGAACTGCGTCGCTACGACCCCGGCTACCTCAACGACATCGAGAAACTGCTGCTGGACTTCGCGATCATGTCCAGTGCGCTGGAATCGGGCCGGGACGGGGTGAGCCTGTGGAACGACGATGTGGGCTTCTACTGCGATGCGATCGTCCACCCCGACGGTAGCCATAACCAACTCGGGGTGGTGTCGATGCAGGCACTGATCCCGCTTCTAGCAACGGTAGCTGTGCCGGCGGTGGACAACACCCCCGAGGATCCTGACTATCAGATGGCCCCGGAGTTGATGCTGCTGCGCGAGAAGGTGCTCAAGCACCACCCAGAGTTCAAAGGGTCCGTCGCTCTCATCCCAGACCATGGTGATGGCTCGGCATTGTTGTTCACCGCGGTCAAACCAGACCGGCTGCGGCGCATCCTGCAACGCATGGTGGATCCGGATGAGCTGCTGTCCGACTACGGGATCAGGTCGCTTTCTGCGGCCTACCGGGACCAGCCCTACACATTCTGGGTAGGTGATGAGGCGCATACGTTGCCCTACTGGCCGGCTGAGTCGAAGAACAAGATGTTCGGTGGTAACTCCAATTGGCGGGGCCCTATCTGGTTCCCAATCAACCTGCTCCTCATCCAGTCGCTGCTCACCTACGATGCCTTCTTCGGGGACACGTTCACCATCGAATATCCCGCAGGCAGCCGCATCGAGGTGACGCTGGCGGAGGTGGCAGAGGACATCGCATTGCGGCTGATCAGCATCTTCGTTCGCGGTGACGATGGCCGCAGGGTGGTGCTCGGCGATCACGACTATTTCCAAAACGATGCGCATTGGCGGGACTTGGTCCCGTTCTACGAGTACTTCGATGGTGACGACGGGCATGGCTGCGGGGCGATGCATCAGACAGGGTGGACGGCAACCGTGGCGATCCTGATGCAACTACGGGGGCATTTCCGCGAGACCAGGGCCGCCACTCGAGGGTTGTAGGTCAGGCCACTTCTGTTCTGCGCCAACGGTTCAGCTGTACAGCAGGTACCCCGCCTCAGATATTTTCACCAGCTACCAGTGCCTCGCGAAGAGCATTCAGACGCGTTTCGCGTTCTTCGAGCAGCCGCAGTGCGGCGCGTACGACATCGCTCGCCGACCGATATCGTCCTGAGGCGACCGCGTCCTCGATAAACGCTTTGAAGTGCGCATCCAGGCTGAACGACGTGTACCTACGCATCCCCGAAAAGTGCCAACGATTGGAATTGACTACTCGGCGGCCGCAGGCGAGCCGGATCAAAGATGCGGTGTGGATTCAGGTTTCGGTGGCAGGGCGGGGCGCCGACCGTGGGAGCGGAGTCCCGACAACTGCCGGACCGCCCACTTGGCAAGGCGCGGGCGCTCGATCTTGGAGTTGTGGCGCGGATCCACCGGCAGTCTGCGCTTGAAGAGAATGGCATGAATCGTGTTCGCCACGTTCGAATCTGCCGCCCGCGCAAGAAGCTCCCGGTGTAAACCGGCGAGCTCGTCCTTGCCTACGTCGGGCTCGACCTCGACACACAGGACGGGTAGCTCGCCCGTCGGTCCGGGGACTCCCACCAGTCCACTTCGCCTCACTTTGGGGTGAGAGTCGAAGAGCGGCTCGACTTGCAGCGGGAAGACGTCCCCGCCCGCTGCCTTCACCCGCTGCGACACCCGACCACAGACCCAGAGCCTGCCCTGCGCGTCGAGGTAACCGACATCCCCGAAACGGTGCCAATCCCCTTGTGGGTCAGGCACTTTGTTCTTGCGCGTCGCTTCGGGGTCGAGGTAGTACTGGGGGCTTACGTGCTTGCCCCGTACCAGGATTTCGCCGATGTGCCCCGTGGGTAGCTCCGACGTCTCCTCGAGGGAATCGAGGGCACCGTCGACGATGTCGATGATCTTCAGCTCGACGCCCGGAAGGGCGTAGCCGACACAGACGCCGGCACCCCGTTCGGTCAGGTCCCACAAGCCGTCAAGGTGCTCGCGACTGCTCAACTCGGTCGACGGCATGGCCTCGGTGGCACCGTAATTCGCCGCCAACTCTCCGTCGGGCGCCATCACCGCGCTGAGCATTCGTTCGACCGGTCCCGTGATCGGCGCCCCTGCCCCGATGACGCGCTTCAGGGACGGCATCGTCAGGTTGCGCGCGAGCGCTTCCCGGGCCAGGTTCTCGATCAGGATCGGCGCGGCGAAAAACGACCCGACGTTGCAGTCGTTGATGACCTGGATCAGGGCGGCCGGGTTCACCTGTGCCGGGCCCTGGCGGGCAAAGTCGATGGGCGGCACCACCATTGTGCCGCCGGCACTGATGGGGATGAACAGGAATGCGGGGAAGACGGCCATGTCCACCGGGACCTCGTCGCCGTTATCCCAGCCCCAGCTGTGGTGGGCGTTGCGGAACAGTTGACAGAAGTTGCGGTGCAGATACAGCGACGGTTTCGCCGGCCCGGTGCTGCCGGTGGTGTAGAGAACCGCGCACGGATCGTCAGGCCCGACGCTCGGCGGCGTCGGCTCGGCGGGTGCGTGTTTTCGCAGCGACCTGATCGAGTGCGCGCCCGGGAAGGGTGGAAACCCGGTGATGATTCGGCCGCCCGGCAACAGTGGACTTTCTGTGAGAATGAGCTTCCGGAGGTCGCGAGGACCCCACCCGAAGGTGATCCGCCCGAGGTGCGCGAGCGCGTTGCCCAGGAACGCCTCCGGCTGCACGCGGCTGAGCCGCTCCGCGACGTTGCGATAGCCGACCGAGGGGTCGATCCAGATGGAGAACGCACCCACCCGTGTGAGGGCCACGCCCATGACGCAGGTCTCATAACTGGGAGGCGACATGCAGACGATGCGGGTCAGCTCGGCGATGCCCATGTCGCGCAGGCCCACGGCGACCGACTCGACGTCGGCCGACAGCTCTGCGTAGGTGTGGCGTTTGTAGCGGCGCGTGCCGTGGCCCTCCCAGCCGTCCAGGTCGATGACCGCGATGCGCTCCGGGTCCTCACGCGCGACCCGCAACACGATGTCGGCGAGGTTGAAGATGTCGTCGGGGAACGGGTCCATCTCAGGTCTGCGTCACCGCGGCAGACCCCAGGAACCCATCGATGATCGTGGCGACCTCATCGGGCTGCTCCAGCATCAGCAGGTGGCCGGAATCGGGTAGCCATTCCTGCCGAGCGGGGTGCAGGGTCGAGTTCAGGCGACGTCCCGCCTTGGGCGAGACGATCCTGTTCTTCAGGCCCCAGATGGTGCAGATGGGCGGGAACCCCGGCTGCGGCGCGAGATTGTCGATGACCGAGTAATTCTCCAGATCGTCGAGCACCCCGAGCAGCGACTCCAGCTGGCCGGTGCCCGCGTATGGCCCGAAGACTTCTGGGCGGCGGTGGACGTTGAGGGCGCGGCCGCGAGGCCCCAGCTGGAACAGGCTGGCGGCTGAGCCGATGCCGTTGGTGAGCTTCAGGTGCCCCAGCACCCGGTACACCTGCCGATTGATGCCGGGCATCCGCTCCCGCAACCACAGCAACGGTCCGAGCCAACCACCCAGGAACGTCGCCTCGGTGAGCGGGTTGCAGAGCACCAGGGCCTTGACCTTGTCCGGATGGCGTTCGGTGAACGCCAGGGAAATGGCGCAGCCCATGCAGTTGCCCACCAGCGCTACTTTCTCCAGTCCCCGTGAGCTGACGAATTCCTCCAGCATCGCCACGTAGTTGCCCAAGGTGTACCCCGCCCCGGGCTTGGCCGAGTCGCCGAACCCCAGCAGGTCAAGGGCGAAGATCTCGTACTTGCCCGCAAGTCTGTTCGTTACTTCCGTCCAGATTGCATGCGACGAGCCACCGTTGTGGAGCATGATCACCGGCTCACCCCGCCCGGTGTGCTCATACCTGATCGGCGATCCCCGGAAGTCGAAGCTCTCCAACGCAATCCGCCCCCGCATCTGTGCACGGCGGGTCTTCTAACCCGGCCGACCCCGCTTCTCGATGCAATCACGGCGCCGGGCACGCGGGATAGGGGCCGAAGTCACTACCCGAAAGCCAGTCGCCGGTGCGGTGCCTGCGGGGTGGGGTCCAGTCGTCCGTACGCTTTCGGTTGGTCGATAACCGTCGAGGAGTCGCGCATGTCAACACCGTTCGAAGCCGTCACTTTCATGCACGGGCCGGCCATGAAGAACCGATTCATGTTGTCCCCCCTCACCAATCAGCAGAGCAATCCCGACGGGACGCTCTCCGATGACGAGGAGCGTTGGTTGACGATGCGCGCTCAGGGTGGGTTCGGCATGACGGTGACGTGTGCGAGCCATGTCGACCCGCGCGGTCAGGGTTTCCCGGGGCAACTGGGTTGCTTCAGCGACGAGCATCTGCCAGGCCTTACCCGTCTGGCGGCAGGGATCCGCGCACAGGGGAGTGTGGCGATGGTCCAGCTACACCATGCGGGACGCCGTTCACCGGCTGAGCTCATCGGCGCGCCGCCCGTCGCTCCCGCCGATGACGCCAAGACGGGCGCGCGACGGATGACGATCGAAGAAGTGCACGGAGTCATCGAGTCGTTCGTCTCGGCGGCAGTCAGATGCGACGAGGCGGGATTCGACGGCGTCGAACTTCATGGCGCGCACGACTACCTGCTGTGTGAGTTCCTCAACGCCGAGTTCAATGATCGAACCGACCACTTCGGCGGGAGTCGCGAGGCGCGGTTCCGGATCTTCGACGAGATCATCACGGGCATCCGTCGGCGTTGCCGTCCGGACTTCATCCTGGGAGTGCGGCTCTCGCCCGAGCGATTCGGCCTCGCCACGGCCGACGTCATCGATGCGTTCGAGCGGCTGATCTCAACAGAGGAGGTCGATCTCATCGACCTCTCGCTCTGGGATGTGTTCAAGGAGGCAGCCGACGAGCAGTTCGCGCCCCGGCCGCTGCTCGAGCTGTTCACCGCCCTCGACCGTGGGTCGGTTCGGCTCGCCGTCGCCGGTCACCTCTACTCGGGATCGGATGTGCGGCGCGCACTTGGTCTCGGCGCCGACATCGTGGCGATCGGTCGAGCGGCGATCACCAACCATGACTTCCCGCGACTGGTCCAGGCAGATCCCACGGCTGCGATGCGCGAGCTTCCCGTTGCGAGGGAAGTCCTCATTGCCGAGGGACTCGGACCAGCGTTTCTCGACTACATGTCGAATTGGAAAGGGTTCGTCGGCGGCTGAACTACTCCGCGGGAAGCACCCCTGACGGCGCACCCTTCACCGTGGACTTGGCGCGCTTCTCCGCGCGAATGCGTTTGCGCCCGTTGACGAATCCGGAGGGGGAGACGGTCACCGACAGCAGCATGGTCTCACCGGCGACGTAGGGGTGGAAGCCGACCCCGCCGCCCCCGCGGCCCTTCACCGGGATGTCGCTGCAGGCGGTGACCTTCCAGCCCTTCTCCGACACCGAGAGCAGCGCCTCGTCGTCGGCACCGGTGATCGGGAGCGCGGCGATCACCGCGTCGTCGCCGTCGGCGAGCCGGATGCCGGCCACCCCGTTGCCGGCCGCGCCCTGCGGGTTGACCACCGACGGGTCGATGCGCAGTACCTTGCCGGCTCGGGTCACCAGCGCCAGGTGCGCACCGTCCGGCAGGACGCCGGAACCGAGTAACCCGGCGATGTCGGGGGCGACGGGCATGTCGCGGATCTTCGCCGGCAGGCCCGCGCCGGCGAAGAACTTGATCCGGCCGTCGGTCCAGGCGGCCCAGCCGATCCCATTGGAGAGCAACTCGCCGTGGCTGTCGGAGAGCACCCCGCGGTCGTCGAGGCGCCAGTTCGGGTTCGGCTTGCGCTCCCGCGGGCCGTCGTCGCCGCCCCCACCGGCCACCGGGGTGGCGTCGAAATCCAGCACCGTGCGACGGTCGAACACCGGGGCGTCGAACAGCTTCGCGGTCTGCTTGAGCTCGGCGTCGATCACCTTGCGCCGGGCTTCGGGGGAGGCCACCAGCTCGGTGAGCTGTTCGAATTCGGCGTCGAGCTTCTCGGCTTCCTTGTTCAGCTCGATGACGTCCAGGCGGGTGAGCCGGCGCAGTTGGAGGGCCAGCACGTAGTCGGCCTGGGTCTCGTCGATGTCGAAGCGTGCGCACAGCCCGGCGCGGGCCTCGTCGACGGTGTCCGAGCCGCGGATGACGGCGACGGCGGCATCGATGTCGATGTGGACCTTGAGCAGTCCGGCCACCAGGTGTCGGCGGGCGGTGACCTTCTCCAGCCGGTGCTCGCTGCGGTGGACCACCACCGAGTCGCGCAGCGACAGGAACGCCGTGATCAATTCGCGCACCGACCACCAGCGGGGGATCCGGTCGGCGTCGAGGGCCACCAGGCTGGCGGCGAAGGTGCCCTCCAACGGGGTCAGTGCCAGAAGCGAGGTGCGGAGCTGTTCGGGGTCGTGGCCGCGCTTGGCGGTGACCACGATCCGCAGGCCGTTGCGGCGGTCGGTGAGGTCGGCCATGTCGGCCACGCCGGGCAGGTCGCCGCCGTCGATCAAGGACCGGATCCGTTCCTGCACAGTCGAACTGGCAACACCCGGCGGCAACTCGGTGATCACCACGGTGCGTCCCTCCACAGTCACCGTGCCGCGCACGGTGAACGACCCGCGGCCGGTGGTGATGTAGTCGCGCAGCCCCGCCGACCCGACCACCGAACCGCCGCTGCCCCAGTCCGGCCCGGGCAGCAGTTCCATCAGCTTGTCGTCGGAGAGTTTCGGGCTGTTCAGCAGTGCCCGGCAGGCGGCCATAACCTGACGCGGGTTGTGGGCGGGGACCTTGGTCGCCCAGCCCTCCGCGATGCCGATGGCGCCGTTGCACAACAGAACCGGGAACTGGGCGGGCAGCACGACCGGCTCGACCCATTCGCCGTCGAAGGTCTCCACCATCTGTACGGCGTGGTCGTCGAGTTCGGCGGTCAACGCCGCCCCGGCCGGCGACAGCCGCATCTCGGTGTACCGGTCGGCGGCGGGGATGTCGCCTTGGATGCGCGGGAACGCGCCCTGCCCGTCGATGATCTTCACCCGCTGGAAGTCGGCGGCCAGCAGTGCCGCCGCTCCGTACATCGACGTCCCGCCGTGCGGGTGCAGGTTGCCGGTCACCGCCGAGCAAACCTTGGAGGATTTCTGAGGCTTGTTGCCGGGCAACAACTTTGAGTCGTGCATCTGGTAGAGCAGGCGGCGCTGGCCGGGCTTGAGCCCGTCATAGGCACTCGGGATGGCTCTGTCCGACACCGAATACAGAGCGAACTGCAACTGGTAGCGGTCCCAGTAGTCGTCGGCGGTCAGGTCGTGGATCAGGTCCGGGTTCTGCTCGATGACGGTCATCTCGGTAGCTCCTTAGCTGAGGTCGAGCTCGGCGGTGTCGATACGGGCGGCGGCCGCGGCCATCCAGTCGCGCCGGCCCTCCGGCGGACCGCCGAAGAGGGTTTGGTGCAGCGCCTGCGCAGTGTCGTCGGGGCTGATGCGGTAGACGGTGCGCTGGGACGGATCCAGCACGGTGGCCCAGAAGTCGTCGGCGTTCATCTCGCCGAGGCCCTTGTTGCGCTGCACCTCCACCTTGCGTTTCGAGGTAGCCCGCAAATGCGCGACGGCGGTGTCGCGTTCGGCCTCGTCCTGGCAGTAGATGCGGGTCTCGGCGTCGTAGACGACGAACAGCGGGGGCAGGGTCACGAAAACCATGCCCGCCTCGACCAGCGGCCGGTAGAAGTCCAGGAACATCGAGATCAGGCTGGAGTTGATGTTGCCGCCGTCGGGGTCGGCGTCGGAGGCGAACAGGATCCGGTCATAGCGGCACTTCTCCGGATCGCAGTGGTCACGCACTCCGCAGCCGAGGATGCGCTCGATGGCGTCGAACTCCTCCTTGGTGCGCGCCTTGCTGACCGTCCAGCCGAAGGTGTTGGGGGGCTTGCCTTTCAACGGGAACGCGGCCTGGAAGGTGGCGTCGCGGGCGGCCTTGACAGTGCCCAGCGCAGAGTCGCCCTCGCAGATGAACAGCTCCGCCCCGCTTCCGCGGCCGCTTTCCTTGCTGGGCAACAGCTTCGGCGGCAGTGACAGGTTCGTGCCCAGACCCTTGGCTTTGGAAGCGGCACGGGCGCGTTCCTTGGCGCCCTCGGCGCTGCGGCGGGCCCGTGCCGACTCCAGGGCCAGCTTCGCCCAGGTGGAGATCGTGGCGGCGTTGACGGGAAGGGCGGCCCACACGGTGACCGCGCGGGCCACCTCCGGGGCCATCGCCACGTTGAGGGAGCGCGAGGACACGGTGGTCTTGGCCTGGGAGTCCCACGCGACGTCGGGGGCGCGGGTGTCGACGGCCAGTGCCGTCACCGCGGCGAAGTCCTGTGGCTCGGGACCGTCCTCGCCCTTGGCCAGGCCGAGATCCCTTAGCCGTGAAGCCTTTTCGGCCAGCGCCTCAGCCAAGCCCTTGAGCGCCGCCGTCAGGTGCGACCCGCCGCCGGGGGTGCGCACCGTGTTGCAGAACGCCGCGACGGTCGCGGGTTCGGCCGGGCCGGCGGCCAGCGACCAGCGGAAGGGTGTCGGGCCGCGGCCGGTGGTGTAGGAACCGGCGCCATCGACGAGCAGTTGCACCTCCGGCTGCGGATTGCCGGCTGCCGTGCACATCAGTCCCAGCAGGGAGTCGGTGCCCCACGGTCCGTCAAACCGCTGAGTCAGCGCCTCGGGCACCTCGCCGGCCGGCCAGCCCTCGTCGACGACCACCAGGTGCACCCCGGCACACATCCGCGCGGCGGCGTGGGCGCGCAGCAGCACCTCGGCGATGTCGAGGGTGGAGTCGGGGGCCACGTCGGGGTCGAGCAGGATCCGCACCGAGGTGCCGTGGACGTCGGGCTTGCGGTTGGCGACACCGCGCAGCTTCTGGGTGTCGTTGCGGGTGAAGGGCGCTTGGGGGTCGAAGTCCTTGCCCTCGAAGACGCCGGGGTAGCCGTTGCTGAAGCACTGGGCGTAGGTCTTGCCGTCGCGGCAGACCGTCACATCGGTTCGGGCGCTGATGAACACCGCAGCTGCCGCCCCGATGCCGTTGAGCCCGGCCCCGGTGGCTTTGGCGTCTGAGTGTTCGGAGAACTTGCCGCCGGCGCGGGCGGTGCCAAGGGTTTTGACGATCCCGTTCTTGCCGGTCTTGGGGTCGGTGTCGACGGGCAGGCCGCGGCCGTCATCGGCGACGGTGACCGAGCCGTCGGCGTGCAGCACGATCGTCACCGTCGAGCCGCCGTGGGCAGGGTCGGCGACCTCCTCGACGGCGTTGTCGACGAGCTCTCGGATCGCGGTGTTGCGGACGTCCTGGCCGAGGTTGACCGCGGGCCGCAGGCGGGTGTGCTGGACATCGTCCAGTTCGGTGATGTCAGCGGCGGTGTAACTCACGCTGGGCGTCCTTCTCTTCTCGGTGTGGGTGATGTCGGACTTGTCCGTGTAGTTCCAGGAAACATCGTCATAACGGTGACGTCGGCCGGGGCGCGTTCGACACGCCGCTTCGGGCCAGGGGGCGGCCAGGATCACTGTATCGAACATGTTTTCGATAGCTTAGTCGCCGCGCCGGAAACCAGGCGTCATGTCTCAGGACATCGGTGCCAGTTCAGGTGGGTCGATCTGGGCGTTCACTTTCCCGACTTCGGTTCGATGAGCCGCGCAGCGGGTGCTATTGGGTCCATCGGGAGGCAAGGTCCCCAAGTTTCTTTCGTTGCAACGCCGGTAGGGGCCCGGGGGATCAAATATTTGGATTCTCGATTGGTTTCGGACGAAACATCTAAATTACGAAGAATGATTGACGTCGACGGTGGAGGCGCCGGATAGGGGCAGATCATGGCGGGGTATGGCGGTTTTCGGGTCGGTGTTGTGGTGGTGGCGGCGGGCTTGGCGTTGCTCGGTCCGCATGCTGTGGTCGCCGCCGCTGACGCCGGTGATAGCGCCGGCCAGGTTGGGGGGCCGACGGCGGGTCCGTCGGGCAACCCCGGTCAGGATGCGGGGTCAGTCGGCCGTCGGGGCAGCACGCCGCAGCGGGCGGCGGCTCGGACCGCTGCTACCTATTCCAGTCCGCCGGCTTCCAGCACTCCGGCCCTGAGCCCGCCGCTGCGGGCGGTCATCGGTGATCCGGTATCGACTCCGTTGGTTCCGGCGGGCCGCGCTGTGGCCGCCCCCGCCGCTACGGTGACCCCGGCCGCCGCCCCGCGCGGCGCGGCGGGGCGCGCGGTGGCTGCGGCCGGTCCGGCCCGCGCCGCGAGCATCTTCGAGCCGATCCCCACTGCGTCGTTGGGAGGCGCGGCGGGGCGCGCGGTGGCTGCGGCCGCTCCGGTCCCCGCCGCAAGCATCTCCCGGCCAACCGCGGCTGCGGCGGCGGGCGGCGCGGCGGTGTCGTCCTCGCCGAGCGCTGCGTTCGCCCCCACCGTGCCGTCCCGGGCCGCGGCGGCAGCCCCCGCCCAGGCCGTGCCGGCGGCCACCGCTGCGACGGGTCGGCCGCTGCTGAGCGTGGTGAGCGCGCTGGATCGGGTACTGGCCAGCGCCGCGAACTGGTTGGCTGGCCTGCCCACCAACCCGGCCACCACCTTCCTGCAGGGCGCCCTGGATCAGATCCGTCGCACGATCACCTCGACGGTGGGTTCCTGGTTTAAGGAAACGGGGGTCATCTTCGCCAACAAAACCGACCAGGCGCTGGCCGTCGTACAGGTCTCCAAAGGCGGAAACACCGACCCCGGGGCCGCACCGGTTTTCATCCCCGTAGACGGACCAAGCGCAACCTTCAAGGGGTACAACTCCACTGGTCCGGATGTCCGGCTACGGGTCTACAGCGCATACCAAGACAGCTCGGGGACATGGCGCACGGGCGAGATGAAAGAAATCATCATCGCCAGCAACAGCTTCTTGAGTGCCCCATACGCGGCTGTCTTAATGGACCCTTTCAAGGCAGCGGGTGGTAAGACCGAAAATTCCGCGATGACAGCGACTTTCTTTTCGCAGGGATCCGCCTGGCATGCCGACTACGTCCTGAGAGGCCCGATTCAGACCGGTCAGACCCGCACCTATTTCGAGCGCCTGGCCGACGCCGAGGACTACAAGGTTTTCCTTATCCAGGCGTTCGAAGTCCCCCAGGGCGCTACAGAGGATTACTCCACTGCCGGCGGCGGCTGGGCTTAACGAACACCGAGCGCATCCTCCTTGCCGTTGACGGTGCATCCGATGTGCTGACTGGGCCGAGCAGAATGTGCACAACAAGTTCAACGCCCTCCGTGCGGGTAGTGCGCACAAGCCCCCATTCGCCGTTCCTAGTGTCGGTGACATCAACAACGCGGTTCCACCGGAGTCGCCGACACAAGGAGTGAAACACCATGCGACGCATCAAGAATCTCACCGCAGTTGCCGCTTCTGCCGCCGCTCTGGTCACCTCGGTGTCAACGGCCAAGTTGGTGTCCCCGCTGGTGGCCAGGTGAAAGTCGCCGACGCGCCGCGTTTTTTGTAGAACGCCTCGATCTTCTGCTGATCTCGGCCGAGTTGGCCGCGCATGACACCGCTGTTGACAGGTTGATCCCGATCACCCGCTGCCAGTCCTCGATGGTGGTCTCCTCGATGTCACCCCCGTGGCCGATGCCGGCGGTGTTGTGCAGGATGTCGACACGCCCGTCGGCGGTGAAGACTTTCTCGGCGAGCGCTTCGAGGTCCTCAGGCCGGGTGACGTCGACGGTGTGAGCCGTTGCGCGACTGCCGATTTCGACTGCCACCGCTGCCGCCGCCTCGCCGTTGATATCGGCGAGGTGGACCCGTGGCGTCGTGCCGGGCGAGCAGGCGCGCGGTCGCCGCGCCGATGCCCGAACCGGCGCCGGTGATCACCGCGACCTGGCCGGTTGCCATCTGTCCTCCTAGACCGCTGCCGGCTTCGCTGGACCGGAATACACCTCGAAGAACCGCGCAAGCATTTCCCCGGGGATGGCGAGGTTGGCCGCGTGGTCGGTGTGCAGGCACACCAGGCTCGGGCCCGGATGGTCCCGGGCCTCGCGCAGGGCGGGTTCAAGATCCTCCATGCGGTCGACGTAGGCGCTGTGGCAGCCCAGGCCCTGGGCTACGAGGTCCCAGCGGATCTCACCCTGGCCTGTGCCGAACGTCGTTCCGTAGAGCTGCAATTCGTTGAGCTCCTCCATCGTCCACGACCCTTCGGCGCAGACGATGACCGTGACGTCGACACCTTCGCGCACGGCGGTTTGCAGTTCCATCACGTTGAAGCCGGCTGCGCCGTCCCCAGTGACACAGACCACGTCGCGCTCCGGCGCCCCCAGCTTGGCCCCGATCGCCTGGGGGATCCCGGTGCCGAGCATGCCCAGTTCCAGGATGGAGTGATAGGAGCGCGGCCGGGTGGGCGGCAGCATGTTGTAGGCCCACAGGGAGGTGTTGCCGCCGTCGGCGGTGTACACCGCGTCGGGCCCGAAGACCGCGCCGATAACGGCAAGGGCGTGCGCCGGGTGGATACCGGGCCCCTGCCACTGCAGGATGGGGGCGGCCATCTCCGTGCGGACCTGCTCGTCGAGCTGGCGGTAGCGGGCCAGGTCCGCGCCGTCACGCGCGCCCAGTGTCTTGGAGCGCAGCCGTTCGGCGATGCCGTCGAGAGCCAGTCGGGCGTCGGCCACGATCCCCAGATGCAGTGGGCGGGTGACGCCGAAATTGGAGGGGTCGACGTCGATCTGGATGATCTTCTTGCCCTCCGGGCTTCCCCAGTAGGTGTCGTAGGGGACGTCCAGATTGCCCATCCGGGAGCCGGCCACCAGCAGTACGTCGGCCTCGCTGCGGGCAAGATCGCCGGCGGGCCCGAAGCCGAAAACATAGTTGGGGTGGTCGGCGGGAACACTGGCGCGCCCGGCCATCGAGCTGATCGCCGGGCAGCTGAGCAGTTCGGCGATCTCCAGGACCGCATCCCGGGCGCCGGCCCGGTCGACGCCCTGTCCGGCGACGATCACCGGCCGGGCGGCCCCGGCGAGAAGCGCGGCGGCCTCGTCGAGTTGGTGTTCGCAGGGCGGTATCTGGCCCACCCGATAGGAGCCGGCGGGCCACACCGGCGCGGTGTCCGGGTCGCCGGTTTCGTAGAGCACCGGAGCGGGCACGTCGAGGTGAACCGGACCGGGCCGGCCGTTGTGCATCTCGCGGAACGCCATCCGCACCACTTCGGGGATGCGGGCCCACTCGAAGATCGGTCCGCCCCACTTGACCGCCGGCCGGAACAGGTCGAGCTGATCCTGTCCTTGGAAGGTCGACGGCGGCGACGGGTAGACGATGCCGAGCCGGTGCTGGGAGGTGATGGCCAGCACTGGGACGCCTTCGTGCAATGCGGTGACGACGCCGGGGATGAGGTTGGCCGAGCCGGGGCCCGGGTTGCCCAGCACGGCGGCTACCTTGCCGGTGGTCTTGTACAGGCCCTCGGCCATGTGCACCCCGGCGGCCTCGTGGCGGATGGGCACCAGCCGGATGCCGTGCGATTGCAGTTGCGCTAGCAGGGGGTCGACCTCCGGACAGGGGAGTCCGAAGATCACTTCGATTCCCTCCGCGGCCAGCGCGCGGGCCAGTAACTCCCCGCCGGTGATCTCGGTCATGTCGGCACTCCCGTCTGGTGATGTGAGGTTTTGGAGCCGACGGTACGCCACCCTTCCCAGTGACCCCACCGACATTCACCAGCCTGGCCAGCGGCTGAGCCGCCGAGCGGATACAACCATCACCCAACCCTGCCGTGCGCCCACGCCACCAACCTGGCTGATCGTGCTGGCCCGGCGTTGAGTAGACGATGCGGTCAGCCGCGCTCGCGCTGCTGACCTACCAGGGCGGGGCGCAGCGGAGCGCATCGCGATCAACCGCGGCCCTGCGCCGGGGATGACCAGATCCGCTTGGCCGACATCCGGCCCCGCCGGTAGGAAGTTGTTGCTTAATCTGAGCCAATGACGCCACTCATCTGGTTCTACGTCGGCTTGCTCGTCATGTTCGTCATCTCAGCCTCCATCGTCGGTCGCGAGTAGGAACCGGAGCCGGCTCAGCTGCAGTCGCAGTCCCCGTCACAGTCGACGCAGCAGCCGTACGCGCCGGCCGCTGCGTCGAAGGCCGCATCAGCGATTCGGTTCAACGTCCGCTCACGCTCGCGCTTGTCTCGCTCACGCCGGATCTCTTCAGGTGTCTTGAAGGCCATGTCAAGGTCCCTCCTGTAACTCGATCAGAAGCTTGCCACTCCACACCGACAGTTTCATTCCAGAGGTCGGCGCGGTTCGTTGCCGACCCATCGTCGCTAGGCTCAATCCAAGCCAATCCCACGACGATCGGAGCGCACCAGGATGAGCATGCCGCCCTATCCCGGGCCCTACCCCGAGCCCACTTCCCTCGGCACCATCGACGGCCAGCCCATGGGAACGCGTCCGCCGATCAAGTACGTATGGCCCAAGCGGATCGCCGTCATCCTCGTCGGCCTCTCGCTTCTGGGCGGCATCGGCTACGGGGTGAATGCCCTGCTGCACAAAGATGACACCGCGGCCACGAGCCAGGAGACGGAACAGCCCGCATCGCCGACGGCCGCGCCATCGGAGGCAGCACAATCCCCGGCGCCCGCGCCGTCGCAAGCCCCACGGGAGACAGCCGCGACGGCGCCGATGAAACTGGACCTTGCCGTCACGGATTCCGCCGGAGCACTGAGCACCGAGCAGATCGCCGAGGTGAAGTCAGCCCTCAAGAGTTTGCAGGCCGCGCGCGACGTCCGGTTGTGGGTGGTCTACGTCGACGCCTTCAACGTCCCGCCGGTGGACTGGGCCCGCACGACCCGTTCCATGACCAGGATGGGGGAACGGGACGCCATTCTCGCCGTCGCGACCAAGCAGCGGAAGTACGCCTTCCTGGCCTCACCGGCCGCCGCGAACGGTTCCCAGCAGGCCGTCGACGACCTGCGACGCAACAACGTCGAACCGAAGCTTCGCGAGGATGACTTCGCCGGCGCCGCCGTCGCCGCCGCGACGGGATTGCAGGGCCTCGGCTGAGCAGTCACCATCGGCAAATCGAGTGAGGTCCCACTCTAGATAGTTCGAGCACGACCCGAGCATGCTTACTTCATGATCCGCATAGCAGTAGCCGCAGGCTTTCTCGCCGCTGGTTTGGCTGGCGCCGGAGTCGCACAGGCGGCCCCCGGCGTCGCCTATGACAACGGCACCGGCAACCCGATCCACATCGGCGACACCTCCGCCGCCGGCGCCACCGCCCATGCCACGGCGGGTAACAAGGCCTTGGCGGTCAGCGTGTTCAAACCCGCCGTGGCCGAGGCGACAGACCTCGCCGGGGGAAGCACCGCGATCGCGGTCGGTGTCACCAAGACCGCGTCAGCGATCACCACCGGACAGAATCGATCGAACAACCGCGTCATCGCGGTGAACGGCACAGCGGGCTACGTGTGGGAACGGTCGACCGCCCCCTACACCGACGACCACGACAACACCGTGGTCGCGGTCAACGGCACAACGTTGATCCACGGCTGGAACACCGTGGCGATTTCGGTCAACAGCGATCTTGAGGCCAAGCCGATCGCCGAGTACAGCGACGGCACACACGATTACGCCTCGTCGTGGAGTTATCCGCGTCCCCTGAGGGTCGTGGCCGTGGGGTGCTCGGTGACCCCAGGCGTCGGCGACCTCTACACCCTTCCGCACTGCTCCACATAGACAGCCCGACTCGCGGATTTCGTCCCATCCGCTTGTTCGACGCGCCTGTCGTGATAAAGACACGGGGTGGTCGGCATCGGGATGCAGGTGGTCTCCCGCTGGGTGTTGAACGGCTGTTCGGGCGGTTTGGACGAGCGCACGGCGTTCGTCGAGTTGGGGCTGGCCGGCGACGTCGCGGGCGTTGACATAGCCGCGGCCGACTCCCGTATCCGCGTTGAGGCGCTGAGCCTGTGGCCGAACGAGCCCTTGTTCGGGGTCTCTGAGAAGGACTGGCCTCAGGCATTCCTGCTGCCGGCGAAGAGTAACGACGCTTCCCGCGACCAGATAGCCGATTTGCTGGGAGGCTGGGTCATCGCGATCACGGTGGCCCAGCAGCGGTGGGCCCGCGACCCGGTGTGGCGAGGACGGGTGTTGGAGGCCCGGCAGGACGGGCTACGGCTGGCGATCCCCTGGTTTCGTGATGCGCTGCTGGGATCCGCACTGGAGCTTTCGGTGCGCCTGATCACCCAGTGCTGTCAGGTGCGGCCTGATCAGGCCGTGCTCACGCAGCTGCGCCATTGGCTGCGCAACGGTCTGGGGAGCATTCAGCAGGATGGGCTGGATCCCATCTCCCTGCGATTCATCGGGGCCGCGGTGGACCGGAGCATCCCCTTCGATGTGCGGCGGACTTACGTGCAGTTGGGATGGGGTGCCCGCGCCATCCGGTTTGACGGTTCATGCACCGGGCGCACCAGTTCACTCGCCGTCGAGACCGCGCGTGACAGCCTCAAGACCAGTCGAACTCTCGCCGATGCCGGTCTGCCCGTGTCGTTCGGTGAGGCCGGTGACACCGTCGAAGGCGACATCCCCGGCGACGACCATCGGCTGCTGGTCGTCGGTGACCGGTTCGTCGCGGCCGCGAAATGCAACGGCGACAACGCCATTGACGTCACCAGCGACGTCCACCCCGACAATCGAAGCCTCGCGAACCGCGCGGCCCGCCTCCTCGGCCTGGACATCGCCGGCATCGAGTTCATCACCGCCGACATCAGCCGCACCTGGCGTGATGTCGGCGGGGCGATCCGAGCGGTCGACGCCCAGCCCTCGTTCGAGACGCACTGGCGGGCCGACCCGGGCCGGGACCTCAACGGCGAGGTTCTCGATCTCCTCCTCGCCGGGCATCCGACCCGCATCCCGACCGCCGCGATCACGGGCACCAACGGCAAGACCACCACCTCGACGATGCTGCACCGCATCTGGCTCGCCGCCGGGAAGTGCGCCGGGCTGAGCGCCACCACCGGGGCGCGCGTCGGCGAGAACCTCGTCACCGCAGAGAACCTCTCCGGGCAGCCCGGCGCCCGCATTCTGCTCACCGACCCGGGCGTCGAGGCCGCGGTCCTGGAAATGCCCCGCAAGGGTCTCGTCGTCTTCGGCCATCCCTGCGACCGCTACGACGTCGCCGCCCTGCTCAACGTTCAAGACGACCACATCGGCGTGGACGGCATCGACACCATCGAGCAGATGGCCGAACTCAAAGCCGAAATCCTCGAGCGCGCAACCACAGCTGCCGTAGTCAACGCCGACGACCCGCTGTGTATGGCGGTGCGCACCCGCGCGGGCACTGAGCGGCACATCCTCGTCTCCCGGAACTCCGCCAACCCGGCGGTCGGCGAACACCGCGGCCGCGGAGGTGAAGCGGTTGTGCTGACCGATGTCGGTGGAGCGCCGTGGATCATGCTGTGCGCCGGCGACAGTGAGACGCCGCTGATGTGCACCCACGACATCCCCGCGACACGGGGCGGGCTGCTGCGGTTCAACCAGACCAACGCCATGTTCGCCGCCGCAATGGCCTGGGCCCATGGGATCGACTGCGAGACAATCGCTGTGGCGCTTCGGGGGTTCAGCAACACAGTCGAGCAGGCTCCGGGGCGCTACAACTTCATTGACGGGCTGCCGTTTGAACTCCTCGTCGACTTCGCCCACAATCCTGACGGCGTGCGGGAGATCTGCCGGATCGTCCCGCAACTGCCGGTGACCGGACGACGGATCCTGTGCACCCTGAATCTCGGTAACCACCACCCGGCCCACTTCGAAGCGGTCGCCCCGCTCCTGGCCCAGTCATTCGACGAATTCGTTCTCAGTCGCGACTATGACGGACCCGAGCCGATGGAGACCTTCCTGTCGACGACCCGTCAATTCCTGATCGACCAAGGCGTGGACGCGTCGGTGATCCACTGCGTCACCGAACCGGCGGAATCGAGGCGCTGCGCGTTGTCGCTGGCGCGCCCAGGAGACCTGCTCGTCATTCTCGGCAGGACCAAGAGCACACTGCCCGTTGTCGAGGAATTCCTTGCCGCACAACGGCAGCCGTGAGCCGCCGCGGGGAAACCCGAAACCGCGTTGCGGTTCAAAATCGGAGCATTGTGTTCGGCAGGTGTTCAGCACTACCTTTGACTATGGAAACCTTCAGCGACCATCCGCTGCGGCCGATTGCTCCATCCTCCGGTGCCGGACACTCGATGAGTCATGCCCGATGGGTGGGCGGTTTGGCCTTCGCACTCGGGGTCGGAACCGCCGTGCTTGGCGGCACCGCTATGGCGGGAGCGGAGACCGGTTCGGGGGACAGGCGCTCGGACAGCACGTCGGCGTCATCGCAGGACGCGGACCCCGGCCCGCGGCCGGCGTCGGGTTCGAAGGCGAGGGCGAAGTTCAGAACGGCGGCGACATCTGAATCAACCGTTCAGGCCGGGCCGGCGGCTGCGGTGGCTCCGAGCCGGACGCACCGGCGCCAGTCCCTGCCGGCGGATGCCCCGGCGGCCGAGGCCCGGCCGTTCGCACCCTCGCCGGCGCACGCCCCCAGCGCTTCCACGTCACCCGACGTTGCCGCGGCCGTTGCGGCGGCGGTCACCCCGAACTCGTTCTTCAACAATCAGACGCCGACCTTGTCCTACGACCCCGCCGAGAACACCGTCTTGAACGGTCACATCGTCGGCAACCTGCATCCCGCTGATAGTGATTCGACGAAGCTGGCGTTCACCGCGGCCAATCCCTCGTTCGGGACCGTAACGGTCAATGAGAACGGCACGTTCGACTACGCCCCGGGCGCGAACTTCACCGGACAGGACATGTTCGACGTCACCGTCAGCGACGCCGGCAGCGGGTTCCACATCCACGGCTTTGCCGGACTTCTCAACCTGTTGTCGTTCGGCCTGATCGGTTCCAGTGGGCACAAGAGGACTGAGACCGTCCTCATCGGGGACCAGCGCGCCGTCGTCGCCGATGGCCTGGACGGCCCGGTGGACTTCCGATTTCTGCCCGACGGCCGGATCCTCGTCGCCGAAAAGGGCGGGGCGATCAAGGTGGTCGCGGCCAACGGCGGCGTCCTACCGCAGCCGTTGATCACCTTGTCGGTCAACACGGTGGGCGAGCGGGGGGTAAGCGGTCTGGCTGTCGATCCGCAGTTCGCCACAAACGGCCACATCTACGTGGCCTACACCACCTCCGCCGTCAAGGACCGGTTGTCGAGGTTCACGGTGATCGGCAACACCGCCGCCCCCGCGTCGGAGACAGTGCTCATGGAGACGACGGACACGGTGGCGGCCTATCACCACGGCGGGGGGTTGGCCTTCGGCCCCGACGGCAAGCTCTATTGGGGCAAGGGCGACAACACGACCGGAGCGAACGCGCAGGACCTGACCAACATCTACGGCAAGATCCTGCGGATCAATCCCGACGGCAGTACGCCGTCGGACAATCCGTCGCTTCCGGCGGGCGCGCTGCCGCAGATCTACGCCTACGGACTGCGCAACCCGTTCCGGTTGACCTTCACCCCGACGGGCCAGCTGCTGGTCGCCGACGTGGGCAACGCGGCCTTCGAGGAACTCGACCGGGTCATCGCCGGCGGGAATTACGGCTGGCCGGGCTCCGAAGGTGTCTGTACGAGCGATTGCGCGGGGCAGATCAACCCCATCTACACCTATGCCCACGGCACCGGCGCGGCCTTCAGTTCGGTGCTGGCCATCGACAACTCGACCGTCTTCATCGCCGACGAGGTTCAGGGCTGGATCAAGAGGTTGACCTGCGACGCGGCGTACACATCGTGTGGTAACCCGCAGGACTTCGACCCGGACGGGGGCACGACCGTCGAACTGCTCCGGGGGCCGGGAACCGACGGCGGCCTCTATCAGCTGATCTACCAACCGGGCACGCTCGTGCGCTTCGGGCTGCCGAACAACACCTAGCGTGACGACGATGCGGGACGCGGTCCCGAGGAGGAGTCGTGCAATGACGACCGGTCCCGGCCGGTGCGAACGGAAGTGCCTACCGCAAAAGGCCTTTGAGTGCGTCGCGGGTGTCCGCGACCTCGTCGGCCGTCGCGCCGAACTCCACGGCGGCGAATTCGGTGACACCGATCTCCGCCAGGGCCTGAATCCGCTCCTGCACCTCGCGCGCAGAACCGATGATGGCGATGTCGGCGGGGCCCGCGACGCCCTCGCGATCGAGCATCGCCCGGTAGCTCGGCAGGGAGCCGTAGGCGGCGAAGATCTCCGCAGCCCTGCCCGCGGCGGCCTCCCGGTCGGCGGTGACACAGACCGGCAGGGCCGCGATCACCCGGGGCGACGGCCGGCCGAATTCCTCGGCCGCGCGGGTGATGGTGGGGATGGTGTGTGACGCCAGCGTCACCGGACCGGTGCACCAGGTCAGCGTGCCGTCGGCGAGTGCGGCGGTGACGCGCAACATCTGCTCACCGAGCGCTGCCACCACCACGCCGAACCCGTCAGAACCCTTGACGTTGACAGCGGCGTGCACCCGGTACATCTCGCCGTCGAAGTTGGCGGTTTCGTTGCGCGACAACGGCATCAGAACACTGAGATACTCCCGCAGATGCCGGACCGGCCTGTCGAAGCTCAACCCGAACATGTTCTCGATCACGATCTTGTGACTCAGCCCGATCCCCAGCGTGAACCGTCCGCCGGATGCGGCGGCCACCGTGTGGGCCTGCTGGGCGATCGCGTGGGGATGCCGTGGATAGGTCGGCACCACGGAGGTGCCCAGTTCGATGCGGGGGACCTTCGTGGCGACCACCGCCAGTGCGGTCAGCGCGTCCAGGCCGAAGATGTTGGGCGCCCAGTAGGCGGCGAAGCCGTCACGTTCGGCCGCGGCGGCTTCGGCCACCACGTCATCGAGGGTTCCATCGTTGACGGCGCCGCCGAAGATTCCGTACTTCATCGGCACGACGCTACCTTCCCCAGGGGCTCAGGGCGTCCGGTCCGACGATGTCAGGATATTGTTCCATTCTGGATGTTACGGTACCGTGACAATCATGGTTGACGGGAAATCGATCCAGGAGAGCCTGGAGAGCATCGGAGCCCAACTGCGGGATGCGCGCGTCGAGGCGTTTCTGACGCAGACCGACGTCGGCGAGCGCGCGGGGGTGTCGCGGCAACTCGTCAGCCGGATCGAGCAGGGCTGCAACGGGGAGATCAGTGCCTACGTTGCGGTCGCGACGGCGTTGAGCTTCCGCTTCAGGCTGGATCGTGAAGGGGCCACCGTCGCCGCAAACGATTCGGCAGGCCTGGACTTCTCCTGATCACCAGACGTACGGAACCAATCGGTACGGCACGTTGTGCGTGTACTCGCGGTACCCGGTCAGTTCCTCGCGCAACAGCTTCTCCTCGTCGAGAATCCGGACGACCAGCAGGGCCATACCGATGAGCACCGGCAGCAGTGCCCAGTAGGAACCCAGGGCGAGGGGCATGCCGAGCATCATCACCACGCTGGCCGAGTACATCGGGTGACGCACGATCCGGTACAGGCCGGTGTCGGTGAGGGGCTGATTCTTCTCGACGGTGATCGTGGCGGCCGCGTACCGGTTCTGGAAGATCACCAGCATGGTCGTTCCCAGGCCGGCGGCCACCATGACGTCGCCCAGCAGCGACACGCCGGCAGGCACGTATGACCACCCGAACCGGCGGTCGAGCCCCGCGACAACCAGCACGGCGGCGAAAATGGTCGTGATCGCGGTCATCACGATTTTCTGGACCGTGCGGGTCTCAGCACTCGGTCCGGCCCGCCTGCGGCGCTCGATCGCCGCCGGGTCGATCCGGTTCAGCCGGATGCTGGGAATCAGCGTCACGATGACGAAGACGCCGAGAAAGACCCACGCCTGCCAGTAATGCAGTGTCCCGGCCGGGACAAAGAGCAACAGGACGAAAGCGAGGAGTCCGAAGAGCGTTGAGAGCGCGGAACGAACCGCAGAGGACATCGTTCAACTCTATGTCCGGACCACCGGCGGTGAGGCGGCCCCGGTGGTTCGCGACCCGCTGTCACCCTGTTGCGCGGAGGGGGCGCGCATCCGGCGTGGTGGGCGTAGGCTCCGGCTGTGGGGCGGCAAGCATGGCCGACACTGGAGCGCCGTAGCGAATTCGAAGCCGTTCACGCCGCCCTCGTCGGGAGACCCGGATCGTGCGGTGTCCTGCTGCTGGGCGACCCGGGTGTCGGCAAGACCAGCCTGGCCCGCTCGGTGACCGACGCTCTCGGGAGCGGCGCCCACTGGGTGGCGGCTGCGGATTCGGGCCGCGACGTTCCCCTTGGTGTATTCGCCCACCTGCTCGGCACTTCGATTCCCACAGATCCAATCGCCCTGTTAGCCAACGCATTAGACGCGATCAAGCAGCACAGGTATTCCGTGATCGGCGTCGACGACATCCATCTGGCAGACCATCTGTCGGCGACCCTGCTGCACCAGCTCGCCATCGAGGGCACGGTCCGTATCGTCGCCACCGCCCGCAGCGGGGAGCCGGTACCCGAGACGGTCACCGCGCTGTGGAAGGACGGCTATCTCAAGCGGCTCGACGTCAAACCGCTGGACAGGTCCCAGGTCGTCGCGCTGGTGGAGACGGCACTGAACGGTCGGCTCGAGGAGCTCAGCGCCGACCTGATTTGGCAGGCGTCCGCCGGAAACCCGCTCTATGTCCGACACCTGCTCGAGGGTGCTCTCGATGCGGGAGCGTTGCGCCAGGTCAACGGTGTTTGGCAGCTCCGCGGCCAGGTGTCGGTCACGACCAAGCTGGCGACGCTGCTCAGCGACCGGCTGGACCGTCTGTCCGACGAGGAGGCGCGCGCGCTGCAGATCCTCGCCGTCGGCCAGCCGCTGACACTGGCCGTGATGTCGGAGTTGGTGGACAGTCCCACCCTTGAGCATCTCGAGCAGGCCGGCCTGATCACGGTCGCCGAGGAGAACGGCTCGGCACGAGTCGATTTCACCCACACGCTGATCGGCGAGGTTATTCGCCAGCGCACCGGCCAGCTTGCGGGGAGGCGGCTGAAGGCGGAGTTGCTCGCGATCCTGCAGGACCATCCGCCGACCGGTGCGGCGGAGCGAATCCGACGGGCCGAACTCGCCGTGGAAGCCGGTGTGAGCGTCGACAGCCGCGTCCTCCTGCACGCGGCCGCCGACGCCATCGCGCTGATGAACATCGATACGGCTGAGCGGCTCGCGCGGATCGCCCACGCCGACGGCGGCTGCTTCGCGGCCAGCGAACTGCTCGCGCGGTCGTTGATGATGCAAGGGAAGACCCTTGAGGCCGAGACGATCCTGGCTGCGTTCGATCCCGAATCGCTGAACGAATTCGAGTTCGCCTGGTGGGCGATCGCCCGGATCGCCAACCTGCGCTGGTCGGTCGGGGACGCCGAGTCGGCCGAACAGATCCTGGACATGCTGGGCCAACGGGTGTGCCATCCGGGAATCCGGCTGATGCTCGACGGCCTTCGCTCGGCACTGCTGGTTCTCGACGGCAACCTGCAGCAGGCCGGCGAACTCGCTGCTCACGTCCTGAGCGAGCCGTCCGCGCCGCCGATCGCCGTGGGCTGGGCGGTGTTCGGCGGCGGGATGTCCGCGGCGCTCAACGGACGCACCGCAGACGCCGCCCGGCTCGCCGAACGGGGACGCGAAACCTACCCGCATATCGACGCCCTGATGCGATTCATGTTGACCCTCGGCGAAGTTCGCGCGCTGACCCTCGCCGGGGACTTCGACACCGCGCAGTCGAGATCGGGTGACATCGTTCGCATCACCTCGCCCAGCCAGTTCCGCGCCCGTGCCATGGCGCAGGTGTTGGCGGCCACCGTCGAGGTCGGCCGGGGACGGCTCCGGGCGGCTATGGAGCGCCTCGAGGAGAACCTTGCGGCGCTCAGCGGCGAGACCTCGGCGGCGTGGATCCTGCCGGCCCGATTGCTGCTGGCTCAGTGCTACTGCGGACTGGGCATGGACGAGGCCGCGGCACCCCTGGTGGCCGAGCTGGGCGACCGGGTGGGTAGCGGAGGACAGTCCTTCGCCCCCTCGGTGCGCATCGCCGAGGCGTGGCTGGCGGCCGCCGAGGGGCAATGCAGCGTGGCGATCGCAGCGGCGATCCACGCTGCCGACCTCGCCGCCGAAGGCGGCCAGCGCGCCGTCGAACTCATGGCCCTGCATGCCGCGGCCCGCTTCGGGGACAGGTCGGCCCTCCCGCGCCTGGTCGAGGTCGCCCGGGCGGTGGGCGGACCACTCGCCGCCGCCGACGCCGCCCACGCCACCGGCCTGCTGAATCGCGACGGCACACAGGTCTATTGCGCAGCAACGGAATTCGAGCGCATCGGCGCCCTGCTCTCGGCGGCCGATGCGGCCGCGCAATCAGCCGCACTGTTCGAGAAAGCGGGCCGCCGACGCGACTCCCTGGAAGCCGCCGCCACCGCTCATCGGCTGGCTGTCGAGTGCGGCGGTTTGCGCACGCCCGCCCAGGTGGCGGCCTCAGGCCCGTTGCCGCTGAGCGCCCGGGAACGGGAGATCGCCACCATGGTGGCCCACGGCCTGAACAACCGGGAGATCGCCGAACGGTTGGTGCTGTCGCGCCGGACGGTGGAGGGCCATCTCTACCGGATCTTCGCCAAGCTGGATGTCACCGACCGCGACGGCCTGGCGGCACTGGTGCGTAACGAGTAGGGGTGAGCGCCGACACTGCGGCGCGTGGATTCCGTAAAGGCCCCCAATCCGGCTGTAAGGAAACCGTTAAGGCCTCGGTATCGGCCGACGACCCCCCCTAGTGTCGATATCAGATAAGGGATTGGAGTCGAAATGACCGCGGTCATCGTGTTCCTGGCTCTCACGGCGGCGATGTTCAGCCTTCTGGGCATCCTGCAGAGGTTCTTCGAGCGGCTATGAGTTTTGAGAATGCCGTCGGGCTCGGATTGTCGTTCGCGCTCGTGCTCTTCATCGTCGCCGCCCTGCTGTTCCCGGAGAAGTTCTAGGTGAATACGACAACCGCGGGAATCATGTTTCTCGCCCTTCTGGTTGCCGCCCTGGTGCTTGTGCACGTGCCGCTGGGCGATTACATGTTCCGCGTGTACACCTCAGACCGGGACAACGCTGCGGAACGGGTGGTCTACCGGCTTATCGGCGCCGACCCCAAGGCCGAACAATCTGCGGGTGCCTACACCCGAAGCGTGCTCGCCTTTTCGGCGGTTAGCGTCGTTTTCCTGTTCATCTTCCAGCTGATCCAGGGCAGGCTCCCCCTGCACCTCCATGAGCCGGCGACACCGATGACGCCCGCGCTGGCCTGGAACACGGCCGTCAGCTTCGTGACCAACACGAACTGGCAGGCCTATTCCGGTGAGTCGACCCAGGGCCACCTCGTCCAGATGGCCGGACTTGCCGTGCAGAACTTCGCCTCTGCCGCCGTGGGGATGGCTGTGGCCGTCGCACTGGTGCGGGGGTTCGCCCGTCAGTTCACCAGCGAGATAGGCAATTTCTGGGTCGACCTCGTCCGCGGGACGCTGCGCATCCTGCTGCCGATCGCCGTCGTCGCCGCTGTGGCGCTGATCGCCGGGGGAGCCATCCAGAACTTTCATCTCCACGACCAGGTGGTCAACACCTTGTCCGGTGGCAGCCAGGTGATCCCCGGCGGTCCGGTGGCCAGTCAGGAGGCCATCAAGGAACTCGGCACCAACGGCGGGGGATTCTTCAACGCGAACTCTTCGCACCCGTTCGAGAACCCGACCGCCTGGACCAACTGGCTGGAGATCTTTCTGCTGCTGGCGATCAGTTTCTCCCTCCCTCGCACATTCGGGCGCATGGTGGGCAGCAAGAAGCAGGGCTACGCGATCGCAGCGGTGATGGCGGTGCTGGCGATCGTCAGCGTCGCACTGATCCTGCAGTTCCAGATGCAGCACCACGGCACCGTTCCCACCGCTGTGGGCGCCGCCATGGAGGGCGTGGAGCAGCGGTTCGGCGTCTTCGATTCAGCGGTCTTCGCTGATGCCACCACACTCACCTCGACAGGCGCGGTCGACTCGTTCCACGACTCCTACACGAATTTGGGCGGATTGATGACGTTGTTCAATATGCAGATCGGTGAGGTCGCGCCGGGCGGTGTGGGTTCGGGTCTCTACGGGATGCTCATCCTGGCGGTGATCACGGTGTTCATCGCCGGCCTGATGGTCGGCCGCACCCCCGAATACCTCGGCAAGAAGATCACCCCACGTGAAATCAAGCTCGCCGCAGCCTATTTCCTCACCACACCGGTCATCGTGCTGACCGGAACCGCTCTCGCCATGGCGCTGCCCGAAGCCCGGGCCGGGATGCTCAACGGCGGCGCCCACGGACTGTCGGAAGTGCTCTACGCCTTCACCTCCGCGGCCAACAACAACGGCTCGGCGTTCGCGGGCCTGAGCGTCAACACCACCTGGTACAACACCGCTCTAGGCCTGGCGATGCTGCTCGGCAGGTTCGTGCCCATCGTCATCGTGCTGGCCCTCTCGGGTTCGCTTGCCCAGCAGGGCCATACGCCGGAATCGATCGGCACGCTGCCCACCCATCGGCCGCAGTTCGTCGGACTCGTCGCCGGTGTGACGCTCATTCTGGTGGCGCTGACATTCCTGCCGGCGCTCGCGCTCGGTCCGCTCGCGGAAGGAATCCACTGACCGTGACGACCACAACGGCACCCGCGGCGTCCGCGCCACACACACCTGACTCCGGCCCGCGGCAGGGCATGCTCGATCCGGCGATGATGTGGAAGTCATTGCCCGACGCCTTGCGAAAACTGGATCCGCGCACGTTGTGGCGAAACCCCGTCATGTTCGTGGTCGAAGTGGGTGCGGTGTGGAGCACCGTCCTGGCCGCACTGCGCCCAAGCTGGTTCGCCTGGTTGATCGTCTTCTGGCTCTGGCTCACAGTGGTATTCGCCAACCTCGCCGAGGCGGTCGCCGAAGGCCGAGGCAAGGCTCAGGCGGCCACGCTGCGAAAGACCAAGGCAGACACGATGGCCCGACGTCTCGTCGGTTGGGCCCCGGGCCGGTCGGGGGTCGAGGAGCAGGTCGCCGCGCCCCTGCTCGCGCAGGGTGACTTCGTGGTGGTGGAAGCCGGACAAGTGATTCCCGGTGACGGCGATGTGTTGGAAGGCATTGCCTCCGTGGATGAATCGGCCATCACCGGCGAGTCGGCGCCGGTGATCCGCGAGTCCGGCGGTGACCGTTCGGCGGTGACCGGCGGAACGACGGTGCTCTCCGACCGGATCGTGGTGATGATCACCCAGAAGCCGGGCGAGAGTTTCATCGATCGGATGATCGCACTGGTCGAGGGTGCAAACCGGCAGAAGACGCCCAACGAGATCGCCCTGAACATCCTGCTGGCCGCGCTGACGATCATCTTCATCGTCGCGGTCGCGACCCTGCAGCCGCTGGCCATCTACTCCAAGGCGAGTAATCCCGGTGTGCCGGACACACCCGCGCTCAACGGTTACGGCGTCGCCGGGATCGTCATGGTGGCCCTGCTGGTATGCCTGATCCCCACCACGATCGGTGCGCTGCTCTCCGCCATCGGCATCGCCGGTATGGACCGCCTGGTGCAGCGCAACGTGCTGGCGATGTCGGGCCGAGCCGTGGAGGCCGCCGGCGACGTCAACACCCTGCTGCTGGACAAGACCGGAACCATCACGTTGGGCAACCGTCAGGCCTCGGCGTTCATCCCCCTCCCTGGAGTGAGCGAGGCCCAGCTCGCCGACGCCGCGCAGCTCTCCAGCCTGGCCGACGAAACCCCCGAGGGCCGGTCGATCGTCGTCTTCGCCAAGGACAACTTCGGGCTGCGCGCCCGGACACCGGGGGAGCTCACCAATGCCGAATGGGTGGAGTTCTCGGCCACCACCCGGATGTCCGGGGTGAACCTCGAGGACGGACACCTCCTGCGCAAGGGTGCGGCGAGTTCGGTCGCGCAATGGGTCACCGAGCAGGGCGGAACCGTACCGGCCGACCTCGGCGCCGTGGTCGACGGGGTGGCTGCCGGGGGAGGCACTCCCCTGGTGGTCGGTCAGGTGACGGGCGGCAAAGCCGAGGTCCTCGGCGTCATCCACCTGAAGGACGTCGTCAAACACGGCATGCGGGAGCGCTTCGACGAGATGCGCCGGATGGGCATCCGCACCGTCATGATCACCGGCGACAACCCGCTGACCGCCAAGGCGATCGCTGACGAGGCGGGCGTCGACGACTTCCTCGCGGAAGCGACTCCGGAGGACAAACTCGCGCTGATCAAGAGCGAACAGCAGGGCGGCAAGCTGGTCGCGATGACCGGCGACGGCACCAACGATGCGCCGGCACTTGCGCAGGCCGACGTCGGTGTCGCCATGAACACCGGCACCACCGCGGCCAAAGAGGCCGGCAACATGGTCGACCTCGACTCCGATCCGACCAAACTGATCGAGATCGTCGAGATCGGCAAGCAACTGCTCATCACTCGCGGCGCGCTCACCACCTTCTCCATCGCCAACGACATCGCGAAGTACTTCGCGATCATCCCGGCGTTGTTCGTGGCGATCTTTCCGGGCCTGGAATTGCTGAACATCATGCGGCTGCACAGCCCGCAGTCGGCCATCCTCTCCGCGGTGATCTTCAACGCGATCGTCATCATCGCGCTCATCCCGCTGTCGCTGCGAGGAGTGCGCTACACCCCGAGCAGCGCGTCAAAGCTATTGAGCCGCAACCTCTATCTCTACGGCCTCGGCGGGATCATCGCGCCGTTCATCGGGATCAAGGCCATCGATCTCGTCATCCAGTTCCTTCCGGGGATGTGACATGAAGTTCTCCAGCCTCATCCGTCAGCACTGGGCCGCGCTGCGGACCCTGCTGGTGTTCACCGTCGTCGTCGGCCTCGGCTACCCGCTGCTGGTCTGGGCTGTGGCGCAACTGCCCGGGCTCAAGAACAAGGCCGACGGATCGATCATCGCGATCGACGGAAAGCCTCTGGCCAGCAGCATGATCGGGCAGAGCTTCACCGACTCGAACGGCAACGCCCTCCCGCAGTATTTCCAGAGCAGGCCCTCGGCTGCGGGTGACGGCTATGACCCCCTGAGCTCCGGTGCGTCCAACCTCGGGCCGGAAAGCATTGTCGACGCTCCCGACAAGCCCGGACTGCTCACCACAGTGTGCGCACGAAGCAAGGCTGTGGGGGACACCGAAGGGGTGGACGGCTCCCGGCCGTTCTGCACCGGCAACGGTGTGGGCGCCGTGCTCGCGGTGATCGGCCCCCGTGACGCGCGGGGCAATGTCGTCGACCCCAGCATGGTTATCAGTGTCAACGAGCCGTGCACGACCACCCGGAGGCCGTTCCTCGACTCTTACGAAGGTGTACGGGTGCAGTGTGCGGCCGCCGGGGAGGACTACTCGATCGGCCAGATCGTCGCGATCCCCGGAGCCGGCCCCACCTCGCCGGCCGTGCCCGCCGACGCGGTGACGGCCAGCGGCAGCGGTCTGGACCCGCACATCTCGCCGGCCTACGCCGAACTGCAGGCGCCGCGCATCGCCAAGGTCCGCCATGCACGGATCGAGGCGATTCGCCAGCTCGTCGCGGCCCACACCGACGGCCGTGAATTCGGCTTCCTCGGCGAGCCGCAGGTCAACGTCGTCGAACTCAACATCGCTCTGGACCGGCAGTTTCCGGTCAGCAGATGACAGTGGGCAGCAGCACGGGTGGATGATAGGGGCGTGGACACCGTTCACCCGCCGCGCGTGAAGTCCGGCGGCGAGCCGCCGCCGGAACCCCTCTCGGAGAACGAGGAGCGGTCGGCCGTAACCCCGAGTGCAATCCGGCGGGGGGAGCTTCGCATCTACCTCGGGGCGGCACCCGGTGTGGGCAAGACGTTCGCGATGCTCGGCGAAGCGCACCGCCGGCTCGAACGCGGCACGGATCTGGTCGCGGCGGTCGTGGAAACCCATGGGCGCCAGAAGACCGCCGAGTTGCTCGACGGCATCGAGATAATCCCGCCGCGCTATATCGACTACCGCGGCAGCCGATTTCCCGAACTGGACACCGAGGCGGTGCTGGCGCGCCGGCCGCAGGTCGTCCTCGTCGACGAGTTGGCCCACACCAACACCCCGGGCTGCAAGAACCCGAAACGCTGGATGGACGTCGAGGAACTCCTCGACGCCGGGATCTCGGTCATCTCCACCGTCAACGTGCAGCACCTCGAGAGTCTCAACGACGTGGTCGCCCAGATCACCGGCATCGAACAGCAGGAGACCGTACCCGACGATGTGGTCCGCGGCGCCTCTCAGGTGGAGCTGGTCGACATCACCCCGGAGGCGTTGCGGCGCAGGCTCTCCCACGGGAACGTCTACGCGCCGGCTCGGGTCGATGCGGCGTTGTCCAACTACTTCAGGCGCGGAAACCTCACCGCGCTGCGGGAACTCGCGCTACTTTGGCTCGCCGACCAGGTGGATGCGGCCCTGGTCAAGTACCGGGCCGACAACAAGATCACCGACACCTGGGAGGCCCGGGAACGGGTGGTCGTCGCAGTGACCGGCGGGCCGGAGTCCGAGACCCTCGTCCGGCGGGCCTCGCGAATCGCATCGAAATCCAGCGCCGAGCTGATGGTGGTTCACGTTGTCCGCGGCGACGGCCTCTCCGGAGTGTCTGCGCCACAGATGGGCAAGGTGCGCGAACTGGCGAACAGCTTCGGCGCGACGGTGCACACGGTCGTCGGTGACGACGTTCCCGCAACCCTTCTCGACTTCGCCCGCCAGAACAACGCCACCCAGCTGGTCATCGGGACATCGAGACGCTCGCGGTGGTCGCGCATCCTCGATGAGGGAGTCGGCGCCGCGATCGTCCAGGACAGCGGCAAGATCGACGTCCACATGGTCACCCACGAGGAGACCAACCGCGGACTCTCGGTGCGCTCGGCGACTCCCCGCGATCGGCGGGCGATCTCCTGGGTGGCCGCGGTCGCGGTTCCCCTGCTCATCTGCGCGATCACCGCGCTGCTGCTGGACAAATACCTCAAGATCCCCGGCGAGACAGCCATCTTCTTCGTCGGTGTGCTGCTGGTCGCACTGCTGGGTGGCGTTGCCCCGGCTGCACTCTCGGCGGTGCTCTCCGGTCTGCTGCTCAACTACTTCCTCACCGAGCCGCGCTACACCTTCACCATCGCCGAACCCGACTCGGCGATCACCGAAGTGGTCCTGCTGGTGATGGCGGTCGCCGTGGCGGCCCTGGTGGACCGGGCGGCCAACCGCGAACGCGAAGCCCGCCACGCCTCGAAAGAGGCGGAGTTGCTGACGCTGTTCTCCGGCTCGGTGCTGCGCGGAGCGGATCTCAACGGGCTGCTCGAACGGATCAGGGAGACGTACTCGCAACGTGCGGTCAGCCTGTACCGGATGAGGGGCGACGACGGCGAGGTGATCGCCAGTGTCGGCGAAGAGCCCAGTGTCGCAATGGAATCAGCCGACACCTCGATCGACGCCGGTGACGACGAATTCTGGCTGCTGATGGACGGGCGCGCCCTGCCCGCTGGCGATCTCAAGGTGCTGGCCGTCGTCGCCAAGCAGGCAGCCGGGCTGGTCCGGCAGCATGAACTCGTCGCCGAAGCCGGCAGGGCCGAAGCGATCAAGAAAGCCGACGAATTGCGCCGCTCGCTGCTGACCGCGGTCAGCCACGACCTGCGCACACCGTTGGCCGGCGCCAAAGCGGCGGTGTCCAGCCTGCGCAGCGACGACATCGGCTTCTCCCCGGACGACACCGCTGAACTGCTGGCCACCATAGAGGAGTCCGTTGACCAGCTCACCGCCCTGGTGGACAACCTACTGGACTCCTCGCGCCTGGCTGCCGGCGCCGTGCAGCCGGAACTCAAGCAGGTCTACCTCGACGAGGTCGTTCAGCGCGCGCTGCTCAGCATCAGCAGGGGTGCAACGGGATTCGGTCCGCACGGACTGGACCGGATCGAAGTCCAGGTGGGTGACGCCGTCGCGTTGGCCGACCCCGGACTCTTGGAACGCGTGCTGGCCAACCTGATCGACAATGCGCTGCGTTACGCGGGCGACGGCGTCATCCGGGTCAATGCCGGGTCGGTCGCCGGACGAACGCTGATCAATGTGATCGACCAGGGTCCCGGTGTTCCCCGCAATGCCGAGGAGCAACTCTTCGAGCCGTTTCAGCGACTGGGGGACCGCATCAACAAGTCCGGGGTCGGTCTCGGGCTGTCGGTGGCCCGCGGATTCGTCGAGGCGATGGGCGGATCAATCTCGGCGACCGACACCCCCGGCGGTGGGCTGACCGTAATCGTCGACCTGGCAACAACATCCGCGGAGGCTGACCAATGACGAAGCCCCGCGTCCTGGTGATCGACGACGAGCCGCAACTGCTGCGTGCGCTGCGGATCAACCTCAGCGCCCGCGGCTACGAGGTGAGTACCGCTGCCACCGGGGCCACTGCGTTGCGCGCCGCCGCCGAGCATCGGCCCGATGTCATAATCCTCGACCTCGGGCTGCCCGATATGGACGGGATCGACGTCCTCTCCGGTGTGCGCGGCTGGCTCAACGTGCCGGTCATCGTGCTTTCGGCCCGGACCGACTCTGGGGACAAGGTGCAGGCCCTCGATGCGGGCGCCGACGACTACGTGACCAAGCCGTTCGGCATGGACGAGTTCCTGGCCCGGCTGCGGGCTGCCGTGCGCCGCGCCGCCGCGGCGGCTGACACCGATGAGCCGGTCGTCGAGACCGATTCCTTCACAGTCGATCTCGCGGCGAAGAAGGTCACCCGCAGGGGTGCCGACGTGCACCTGACTCCGACCGAATGGGGCATCCTCGAGATGCTCGCCCGCAATCCCGGCAAGCTGATCGGGCGCGAGGAGCTTCTCAAGGAGGTGTGGGGCCCCACCTATGCGAAGGAAAGTCATTACCTGCGGGTCTATTTGGCACAGCTCCGCCGAAAGCTCGAGGACGATCCGTCACACCCGCGGCATCTGCTCACCGAAACAGGGATGGGATATCGATTTGAGCGTTGAGGGGTCCCTCCCGGGCTGGTTGGCGGTAACCTCAGCACCGACCAACTCGAGGGATTGGATTCTCATGGTGTGCTACCGACGTTCGACTGTTCTGGCCGCGGCTGCTCTATCGGTCGGCGTGATGGTTTCCGGGTGTGCCAAGACGGCTGAAGCGCCCAGTGCCTCGACGAATTCAAGTTCCGCGGCGCAGAAGCCGGCCACCGCCGTCGACCTCAAGTCCCTGGTGCCAACCCCGGCGAACACCACGACCAGCAAGGGCCCGGATTCCATCGCGGACAATGGAATTCACCAGTACTTCCAAGTCGCCGGAGCGCCGAGCGAGGTGATGAACGCTTTCAAGGCGGCCCTGGAGGGCAAGGGCTGGGAGGTCTCCACGATCGTGTCATCGGGCGGTGGCGAGGGCGGCGGCGGGGCCACCTACACCGGAACCAACGGCGAGGCGTACGGGGTGTTCGACGGCGGCGGCTACAAGACGGACACCTACATCGACGTCTGCACGTGGCCGAGCAAACCGGCCAACCCGAACTGTCAACGCGGAAAGGACCGGTAGCCGACCGGTCAGTGCCAGTAGCCCTCATGGGCCTGAGCCGCTTCGTTCTCGAGGAGCGGCCCCACGACCGTGATGGGTCGCGTGCCCTGCGTCAGGATGTCGCGGCAGGGCAGTGCGAATGACGCATGCTGCGGGTTGTCGCCGGTGAACTCGAACAGCCGCTGGTTCGACATCCCGTACACCACCCGGCCGATGCCGGTCCAGTAGGCGGCGCCCGCGCACATGGAGCACGGTTCGGTGCTGGCATACAGTGTTGCGGCGTTCATTCCGGCGTAGTCCAGCACCTTCCACGCATTGGCCGATGCGACAAGCTCGGCGTGCCGGGTCGGATCGCCGCCTGCCAGCCCGGAGGTGTTGCGTTGTTCGTCCACCACGTGGCCGGCGGCATCGGCGATCAGCGCGCCATACGGCGCCCCGCCCATCGCGCGGGCCTCACTTGCCAACTGGAACGTGCGCCGCAACAGGGACAGATCCACGCCCTGTGCGGGTTCCGCACGAACCGGTGTCGTTCCGGCGACCGACGCCCCGGCCAGCCCGGCCAGCGCCCCGGCCCCGAGTAGCACGGCGCGGCGATCAATCATCCTCGTCGTCCTCGTCGCCCTCGATCTCGTCGATCATCTCGTAGGGTTCGCCCCACATGCCGGGCTCGCCGGGGGAGTAGTCGTCGCTGGGTTTGCGTCCCATGGGTTCCTCCGGTCCGGGTTTCTTAACGGAATCTCTACGGCTGCGGATACCGACAATCGATTGTCCCGAAATTACGCTCGGAACTTGTGCCTTCTGCATCTTCGCAGCTGAAACGCCTGGTGGTTGGGCGCCCCTTCCGAAGCGACAGCCTCGGGCACACGTTGCTGTCCAAGCGCATCGCCCTTCCCGTGTTCGCCAGCGACCCGTTGTCATCCGTCGCCTACGCCACTCAGGAGATCCTTCTCATCCTGACCCTCGGCGGACTGGCCTACCTGCATCTGACTCCGTGGGTGGCGGCCGCGGTGGTGGTGCTGCTCGCCGTTGTCGTCCTGTCCTACCGGCAAGTGGTTCGGGCCTATCCCAGCGGCGGCGGGTCCTACGAGGTGGTCTCCAAGAACCTCGGCGCCGGGGCGGGTCTGCTCGTGGCCGCCGCCCTGTTGGTCGACTACGTGATGACAGTCGCGGTCTCGATCGCCGCCGGGGTGGACAACATCATCTCGGCTCTGCCCGTTCTCAACCCGCATCGAGTGCTGCTGAACATCGGGTTCATCGCGCTGCTCACGGGGATGAACCTGCGTGGCGTGCGGGAATCCGGTCGAGCGTTCGCCATTCCCACCTACGCCTTCGTCGTCGGCGTCTACCTGATGGTGGTCTTGGGGTTGTCGAGGGCGGCGGTCGGGCACCCCCCGGTCGCCGAGAGCGCCGGCTACGGGATCCGGGCGGAACAGGTCGGCCTGACCGGGCTGGCACTGGCGCTGCTGGTGCTGCGCGCATTCGCCTCCGGGTGCACCGCGCTGACCGGTGTCGAGGCAATCTCCAACGGAGTTCCGGCATTCCGGAAACCCAAGGCGCTCAATGCAGCTCGCACCATGACGGCGATGGGGGCGGTCGCAATCACCATGTTCACCGGGGTGACCGCCCTGGCCCTGATCTCCGGCACGAGGGTCGTCGAGAACACCTGTGATCTGATCGGCTTCGCCGGAGACTGCCGGACGGACCCACAGCGCACCGTGATCGCCCAGATCGCCGCCGCGGTGTTCGGCAACAACAGCGTGATGTTCTTCTTCATCCAGGCGGCCACTGCGCTCATCCTGATCCTGGCCGCCAACACCGCCTACAACGGCTTTCCCCTGCTGGCTTCGATCCTGGCCGAGGATCGCTATCTGCCCAGGCAGCTTCAGAACCGCGGTGACCGGCTGGCCTTCTCCAACGGCATCCTGTTGCTCGCGCTGGTGGCCGGTGCGCTCATCTATGCCTTCGACGGTTCGGTGACCCGGCTGATTCAGCTCTACATCATGGGTGTCTTCACCTCTTTCACGCTGTGTCAGGCGGGCATGGTGAAGCATTGGAACGCCGAGTTGCGTTGTGCCGCAGACAGCTTCGAGCGCCGTCGTATCCGGGTCGCGAAGGCTGTCAACGCATTCGGTGCCGTGTTGACCGGTCTGGTGCTTGTCGTTGTCATGATCACCAAGTTCAGTCACGGCGCGTACCTCGTGGTGATCGCGATTCCCGTCCTCTGCGCGATCATGCAGACCATCCACCGGCATTACGCGGCGGTCCGGGCCGAACTGCGGGTTGATGACGAAGCCGAGATCCTGCCGAGCAGAGTTCACGGTGTCGTGCTGGTGTCGGGCTGGAACAAGGCGACCCAACGCGCTATCGCGTTCGCGCGGGCGAGCCGGCCCGACACTCTGAGCGCCCTGACCGTCAACATCGTCGACGCCGACACCCGTGCCCTGACCGCAGAGTGGCAGGGCCACGCCAGCGAAGTGCCGCTGTCCGTCGTCGAATCCCCGTACCGCGAGATCACCCGACCGGTCCTGCAATACCTCAAGCGGCTGCCCCAGGGGCCGCGTGATGTGGTGTGTGTGTACATCCCGCAGACGGTCGTGGGTCGCTGGTGGGAGAACCTGTTGCACAACCAGAGTTCGCTTCGGCTCAAAACGCGGCTGCTATTCGAGCCCGACGTCATGGTCACGAGCGTGCCCTATCAACTTCATTCAGCGTCGCGTCCAGCCACTGTTTCGACTCCTCGCGGGCGGGTCCCGACCGACCTGAATTGAGGGTCCGGGCTGCGTCGACCGGTCGCCGGCACCGGTGAATCTCCATAATTTAATTCCGGAATTCCGCAATTCCGCAGCAACGGGCAATTTCGTAATTTTGTTCGGAAAGGCAAATCGTGTTTTGGCTTGCCCAATATGGAAACGGCCGGTTAATTTGTTCTGCGGAGGGATGGGGGAAAGCCATGACACCCGAGTTCGCACAGTCGCTGACCGAGATGAGGCTTCGTCAAACGGCGGGCCTCCTGGAGTGGCTGGCCGAAAACTGCCCCGATCCGGAGGTGGTCAACCGTGCCCTCGAGGCGGTCAACACCGCACGCATCGTGATCGGGGGAATTCAGCTGCCCCGGGGAGCCGCGGAGTCGATCAACTGATTCTCAGCAGCACTTGCGGTCGGCCACCTGCGTGGTCAGATCGTGGTGCTCGCTCGGGTCGATCGCCGTGACTTCGCTGACGAACTTGTCGAGGTCGATCCTCTTGCCGCTCAGCCAGGTTCCGAGCACCGCGACGTCGTCGACGATCCGCTCGACCGGCACGGTGTGGATATCGGCCGACAATTCGACCATGTCGGCGTACTTGCCGACGGCCAGTGAGCCGATCTCATGATCACGTTTGAGTTGGTAGGCGCCGTTGATCGTGATGGCCCGCAACGCCTGATCCAGCGTCACGGACTGATCGGCCCCGTGCACCTTCCCGCTAGTGGTGCTGCGCATGACCGTGTGCATCACGTTGAACAACTGGTTCGGTGGGCACACCGATCCATCGTTGTGGTAGCTCGGCGTCACCCCGGCCTCGAACGCATCTCGGACCCGCTGCCACTGGGCGCCGTAGGCCGGATCGAACATCACCCCGTCGAGCAGGTCGCCCCAGTAGATGTACTGGAACGGGCTCAGTGAGCACGTGACGCCGAGCGCGGCCGCACGGTCGAACTGGTCGCGTCGCGCCGCCCCGAGGTGCTCGACACGCCAACGGTGATCGGAGCCAAGCAGATTGAACTTCGCCAGCGCTCGCGCGTAGGCGTCGAGCACCACGTCGAATCCCACGTCGCCGTTGCAGTGGAACGCCATCTGGAATCCGGTGGGGACCAGTTCGTCGAGGACGGCGTCGAGTTGGGCCCGGGTGTAGTTCATCTGGGTTTCGCCGCGGGGACCCAGCTCCATCTCAGCGGTCCTCGTCGTCGGGTTGTCGAGGTACTCGAAGGAGATGGCGACGTTGCCGATCCACGGTGATCCGTCGGCCCAGAGCTTGATACCGTTCTTGCGAACCAGCGAGGGATTCGGGAAGTCCACGTCGTCGGCGGCGTCCGGCTCGATGGACATGTGGTAAACGTGAAGGCGCAGTGGGCAATCCGGCACCGAAGCCAACGCGGCGTAGGCCTGGTACTGCCCGGTGTTGTAGGTGTGCTCGGAGGTGGCCGTGATCCCGTTCTTCGCCATCAGCTGGTAGAACAATGCCCCCGACTGCAGGGGGTGGGGAATCGCCTTGGGCAACACCGCGCCCACGATCTGCATCAGCGCACCGGATTCGAAGGCGGTGCCGTCACTGGTGCCGTCGGCCTGGCGGCCGAAGCTGCCGCCCACCGGATCGGCCGGCGGCTTGCCTCCCGGCCAGCCCAGCAGTGCGACGGTGGCGCTGTTGAAGTAGACGCCGTGGCCGGAGTTGTCGACCACCACCACCGGGCGGGTCGGGAAGATCGGATCGAGCACCGACCGCGTCGGCAGCGGCGCCTGCTGCAGCAGCCGGTCCACCCCGTTGAACACCAGCACCTGGTCCGGCGGATTCTCCTTGTCCGCCTTGGCGAAGGTGGCCTTCACGTCATCCCAGGTCGGAACGCCGACGTTCGGGGACACCCAATAGGCCGGCTTCTGCGTGGCCATTCCGGACAGCAACGGATGGCTGTGCGGTTCGACGAAGCCCGGCATCAGCACCGTGCTGCCCAGGTCGGTGACGGCGACGCCCGGAGCGGCCGCCTTGACCTCCGACAGTGATCCGATCGCGGTGATCCGGCCGGTGGTGGTGTCGATGGCGACCGCGCGCGCCCGGGGGAGGGCATCGTCCATCGTGATGATGCTGGAAGCGTGCAGGATCAAATCGGTAGCCATAGGCACCCTTCCTACCCGATCTGCCTGTCCGCAGTGCTGTTTGCCGCTCGCCGGATTTCCTCAGTAGCCGGGGGAGTTCGCTGTGAGGAGTTACGATCGCCCCGCTGGCCAGCCGGCCCGGGTGCGCCGATCAACAACGTGGAGGACAGCCGTGAAGCCTTTCCGCAGGGCCTGTTCCTATCGTGGGCGGGCCGGCGCCGCGGTCCTCATGGGTGGTCTTCTCGGTGTCGGCCTGCTGTCCGCGGGTTGCGGCAAGTCCAGCGAGCCGCCGCCGTCGCCGTCGCCGTCGTCGTCCTCGGTGTCGATCCAGCCCACGGAGAAGGGCGCCATCAACATGCCGCCGCGTGCGTTCAACGAGGGTATGAACGCCGCCGACGGGATCCTGGCGCTGGAGTCGGAGGGCTACAACGTCGAGATCAACTGGGGCGGCGGGCGAACGGACCAGAGCCTGTCGTTGTGCCGCATCGGTTCGGTGGACGGCATGCGCGGCAGCGGTGCGGTCAAGCCCGGCACCACGGTCTACGTCACGGTCGTCTGCTGAGCCGTCACAACATGCGCCGGGTCCGCTTCATGGCTTTGGCTCGGCGCATCGACACCCGTGACCAGATGAACTGCTGAACGGCGAGCGCCGCCCACCCGGCCAACGCCATGCCGGCGATGTTCACCAACAACTGCAGGGCACTGGTCCAGATCTCGTCGCGCGCGCCGAACGCGATCCCGAGCGCGATGTTGCCGGCAGCCGGAACGGTGGTCACCGAGATGAACACTCCGGCCAGACCGCCCGACTTGGCCGAGGTGAGCGAGAGGACCCCGGCGGTGCCGGCGATCAGCGCGACGATGAACGACCATTTGTCCGGGCTGTAGATGAACTGGGTGGACGGGCGCGGTCCGGAGACATCGACCAGCGAGATCCATCCCACCGCGCGACCGATCAATGCGCAGACCGTCGTGAAGGCGACTGATGACCGCGCCCGGCATCACCGCAAGGCCGCTCACGCAGGGCTCACTCTCGAGCACACCGACCACATCGTCGGTCATCGCCGAGGGGGCGAGAATCCGCAGACTCAGCATTACCCCAGTGTGCGCCAACCGCGTTGACGCCGTCTGGTCAACCTCGGTGCAGAGCGACCGGGCGGGAGCTGTGGATCGGCTCGCCGGTGACGGGCCGACGACGACCCCGCAGGTTCGTCCGCGCGACGCGGACCGCCACCGCTGGGGCGATCAGCCGCAGCGGGTGGTCCAGGAAGTGGTTGACCCGGAAGAACTGTTCGGCGACGACCACGTCGGATTCGCAGGCGGTGAGAACTCGTTCGATGTAACGGTTGGTCACCCGCGTCGACAGCGGGCGCGGTCCGACGACATCGGGGAAGACGAGGTCGCTGCCCGCGGCCATGCTCCACGCCAGACCGATCGACTTGGCGGCGGTGCGGAAGTACCTCTCCGGCAGATGCCGGGCGCCGGCCCGCAGGCAGTCCCGGATCGCCAGTGCGTCGAGAGCGCCGATCGTCATCCCCTGGCCGTAGATCGGGTTGAAGCTGCAAATCGCATCCCCGCAGACCAGCAGGCCATCCGGGAACCGGCTCAGCCGGTCGTAGCGGCGCCACTGGCTCGACGGCATCCGGTGTCGGGCCACTTCTCCGAGTGGGTGCGCGGCCTCGAGAGCGGAAATGACATGCGCCGGAGCGAAATCCCGCACGTAGCGGATCATCCCGGTGAGGTCCGCGGGCGGTTCCTCGCCGAGCATCCCGATGGCGGTGAAGATCCACTGGTCATCCTCGTAGCGGGACAGGAACAGACCGGTGGGTCGGTCCAGAACCGGCCCGATCATGATGAGGGGCTCCAGATCGCCGGCCGGCATACGCAGCATCTGGCTCGAATAGGCGGTCCGGGTGACGACGTGTTGTTCGGCGGGCGGTTGGTATCCGATGCTCTTGAGAAAGGCTGGCGTCCGCGATCCCCGGCCGGTGGCGTCGACAACCAGATCGCCGGGAAGCCAACAGATTTCGCCTCCGGCCGCTCGTTCGGCGATCGTGACTCCGCTGACCCGCGTCCGGCTGGGGGCGGTGGAGAAGTCGACGATGTCTCGGCCCTCGAGGAATGTGACATTCGGAACCGCCCGCAGCCGCTGGCGGACCTTGGACTCCAGGAAGGGCCTGCTCGACAAGTGGATCAGGGGCTCCCGGGTGTGCGTGGCTTTCGCCTTCACCAGGAGGTGACCGCCGACCGACATATGGATGCGGGGCAGGTCCCGATAACTGAGGGACTGGCCGCCACCGGCCGCCCACTCGGCGAGCAGACCGGGGAACAGCTCGTCAATGAGCTGGCCGCCACGCCCGAGCAGCGCATGGCCCTGGCGGCCCTGGGGAACTCCGCGCCGGCCGGCCGCACCGTCGGGCAGGATGTCGCGCTCCACGACCGTGACCTTGGCGTAGAAGTCCGCCAGCACTCGAGCGGCGAGCATGCCGCTCATGCTGGCGCCGAGAACGATTGCGTGTTCGCCGCGCTGCGGCATCGTGTTTCTCATGAGACTCAGCGTGCTGATCTCCGCCGGTGGCTCACTAGAGTGAGCCCTCACTCCATTCCCGGCCGGGCCTAACGCGGCGGGTCGCCGCGCCAGCTGAAGCTGTCGACGTACTTGCCCATGTCCTGGGCGATCTGCAGGTTGGCGGGGGAGGGCATCCCGGGGCCGCTGCCGGGACCGAACTGCATGAACGGCCCGTCGGCGACGGCCACCAGCGCGAGGCCGTTCTTGACCGCGGCGATCATGATGACGCGCACCGGATCTGCGCGCTTCTCCGCCAGGAAGTCGGCGACCACGCCGTAGCCCGTCTGGTAACCCACTGTGGCATTGGGCAATTCGTAGTCCACCACGGCATCGGGGAAGTCGCGCGCCATGACGTCCTCGACGACCTTCCGGGCAGAGCGTCCTGCCGACGGCTCGCCGAAGAGCCGCAGTGTCCCGCCCGCGCCGGCAGTCCACCTCGCCGTCACCCCGGTGTCGTCGGTGCTGACGGTGTACGCCGCCCCGGGGGCGGGATAGGAGACTTCGAAGGCGCCGTCAGGGGAGACGTAGCGAGGGTTGGTCGACACCGGCAGTGCGGTGGGCGGCCCGCCGCAGTCCGGGGGGCAGACGTACACCGGCACGTCGGCGATGCGTTTGTCGATGAGCGTGAGAACCAGCATCGCGGTGACCAGACCGATGATCCAGAGACCCATCACAACGAAGTAGCGCGCGCCGCGGCGTTGCCGTCGGCCGTCGATCGCCTCGTCCGCCGTCGTCAACTGCGCGCCCGGGCGAGCAGGATGTTCTTGGTCAGGTTGTCGACGTTGGGGCTGCCGAGTCCGGTCACCATGTCGTATCCGGGCCGTCCGCCGGGGATGACCGCATTGCCGCCGAGTCGCACATCACGGAAGCTTGGCGCGACGGTCGAGCCCTTGGCGACCTCGTACAGGAGCGGGTTCAGGTCGCCGAGCGGCGCCGCGCTGGTCGACTCGAACTTGTCGTTGATGAGCGCCGCGATCCCGGCCCAGATGGGTGCGGACTGTGACGTTCCGCCGCCGGTCAGGACCTGTTGGCGGAAAACGATTTTCACGCCGGTGAACGGATCACCCACGGCGGCGACATCAGGAACAAGCCGGCGGTCCTGGGGCCCGGCGGCGGCGTCGACAGTCTGCCATGGCGGCCTTTCATACAGCGACGACGCTCCGCCGGCCGTGCCCTGCGTCAGCGGTACGTCATACCAGGACTGCTCGGCCAGCCAGTTGCCTTCGGAGTCCGTCGATATCCGGGTGCCGCCCACCGACGTCATCTCCGGCATCGATGCCACCGCGTCCACTCCGACGTCGTCCGGACTCGGAGGATCCGACCAGGTTTTCCCCCCTTTGCATTCCAGACCCGCCAGATCCCCGGAGGCGTCGAACGCCGTGGTCCCGTGACGCAGGGCGGCGGCCAGCGCCGGGCGCAGCGGCGCCAGGTCGGCCGGAGTGAACAACCGGTCGCAGCCCCATCCGATCGAGAAACTCCAGATGGCTCCGGGATATTGACGGTCGATCGACTCCCACAGGGCCGCGAGTTTCTGAAACCCGCCGTCGCCCTCGACACTTGGGCGTGCGTTGGCCAGAACCAGTTTGGCGTCCGGGGCGATGGCGTGGATGACCTGTAGGTCCATGGTCGCCTCGCCGCTCCGTTGGCCGGGCATACCGCCCACCACCTCGGGCGTGAACGGAGGAAGGTTGAACCAATCGGCGAAGCTGTCCATATCGCGTTGATCGAAACCGTCGAAGGCGAACACGACGACGGTGATGCCCTTGCCGTTGAACCCGGCGTTCCTCAGCGGTGTGATGTTGTAGGCCCGCAGCAATTCCTCCGGCAACAGCCCTCCGTTGGGAACATCCTTGGGCGGGCTGGGCGGCCGGGTCTCCCGGTACGGCAGATAGCCGAGAACCCGGCCCAGGCCGGCCACCTCCCCGCGCACGCCGCCGGGGATTCCCGGCTGCTCGGGCGAGGCATAGAACAGCCGTCCGGGTTCCGGTCCGGTGCGGGTCCGGTAGTTGTGCACGGCGATCCGGAACGCCTTGGCGACCTCCGTTGCGCCGCCTTCGATCTGTGCCCACGTGTCGCCCTCGCGCCAGTGCACCGTGAGGTTGTGTGCCCGTGCCCAGGCGTCCAGCCGGACCGGCCGCCCGGCTCCGCGTAGGGCCGCGGTGACACGCACCCGGTCGTCGCGCGCGGGGCCGAGGTCGGTGGCCGCTGCCAGCATCCGGCCGTACGCACCGCCGAGGGTGGCGGCTCTGGCGGAACCGGACATGTGGACCGCCGCGGCCAGCACCAACACGACGGCGAGTGCCACCGCGCCAACCGCGGCCGGCGGAACGGGCCGTCGCCGTCGCACCGATCGGGACGAAGCGCGCGCCGCCGCTCCGCACTGTGTGCAGAACGGGAAATCGGTTGTCGGCCTGTCGCATTGGGTGCACAGCACCGTACGGTCGGAGGGGCGATCGGGGGCCTCGTTCAGCAGGGCCGTCTGCATCGCGACACGCACGGCCACCATCGCTATCGCGACCAGCAGCACAAAGACCGAGATCTCCACCGCCCGAGGGGTTTGCGCTGCGTCGAGGATGAAAACGCCGAAATAAGTCGCGACGGCCACCAGGGTGCACATCGCAAGGATGCCGCGCACCCGGCGGGTGTTGAACTCCGCCCGGCGCGGCCGGAACCACAGCGTCATTCCGACCAGACCGCCGACAGCCACCGACGTCAGCGGATCGACCAGGCCGTAGAGGAACGCCTCCTCGAACAGCCGCCACGGCCGGTAGTTGTCGAGCAGTCCGGCGGTGAACTGGGGTGCCAGCCAGGTGATGGTGCCGGCCGCCGAGTAGCACAGCGCACCGAACGCGCCGACGACAAAACCGTCCAGGGTCTCCGAGTCGGCCCTCCGAAACGGGCGAAGGACCAACGCCGGGAGCAACATCAGCAGGCCGCCGGCCATCGTGATGATCAGTCCGATGCTGAGCGCGTTCTCCATCTGCGCCGCGGTGGCCAGGGGAACGCCGTAGGCGCTGGCGACGGCATCTCCGGTCCACAGCCACCAGGCGACGCTGACGGCGGTCCCGATGAATCCCGCGGTCAGGATGGCGAACGCGTTTTCCCGGAAGAGCCCTGACCGCCAGAGATAGAGGACGAACAACAGCAGCATGCCGAGGGACGTAACGATGACCCCGGGCAGCAGAAGCCGTAACGCGCAGAATCCGGCCAGCGCGGCGAGCAACAGGACCAGCGCGTGCCGAAACGGCAACCGCGAGGACCGGGTGAGGTGCGGGAAGACTGAACTGGTCACCAAAGGCAGGGCGACCGGCTCACCGGGTGCGGCGGCGAAGACCTTCGGCCGCAGGCCGATCCGACCGCGGCCGGCGGACGTGCCGTCACGCAATGCGCCGCAGTTGCCGCAGAACCGCGCCGCCGGCACAGCCGCATGACAACAGGGGCATGGGCGAGTTGTCACGGCATCGCCGGCGCTGACGCTCATCTCGTTGCGAACTGTATCCCACCAGGCACGTCCCCCAATCGGATGACAGCGGCTTCCACCTGGGAATCGCCCGATCACGGGAAGGTCCCCCGTTCGCGGTGCGGGAGACGATGGCCACATGACGACACTGCTTGCCCGCCCAGAGGTCGAAGCCCCCGGCGCGGTGGCATCCCGGCCGGCACCGCCGGCAGCGGCCTCCCGCCCCTCGCGGCCGGAGGCCATGCGCCCGTCACTGCGCCGATCCGTGGCGGCCAGCTACATCGGCTCGGCGGTGGAGTTCTACGACTTCTTCATCTACGCCACGGCCGCTGCGCTGGTGTTCCCGACGGTGTTCTTCCCCAACCTGAGCCCGACCATGGCGGCGGTGGCTTCCTTGGGGAGTTTCGCCACCGCCTTCGTCGCCCGCCCTTTCGGCGCCTTGGTGTTCGGCCACTTCGGTGACCGGCTGGGCCGCAAGCGGACGTTGATGGCGACGCTGCTGCTGATGGGATTCTCGACGGTCGCCGTCGGCTTGCTGCCCTCGACCGCCACCATCGGTATCGCGGCACCGCTGCTCCTGGTGGCCCTGCGCCTTGTGCAGGGGTTCGCGGTAGGCGGCGAATGGGCAGGTGCGGCCCTGCTCTGCGTCGAAAACGCGCCCCGGCGTCTGCGTGGTCGCTGCTGCATGGTGATGCAGCTGGGCATCGGCACGGCGGTGGTGCTGGCCAACCTGGTGTTCCTGGTGTCGCAGAGCGCCAGCGCTGGGCCGAACTCCGCCTTCCTCAGCTGGGGCTGGCGGATGCCGTTCCTGCTCAGTGCCGTCCTGATTGCGGTGGGCTTCTACATCCGCCGCCACGTCGAGGAGACGGCGCAGTACACCCAGGCCGCCGAGCCGGCGTCGGCGGCCCTGCCGATCGCGGAGCTGCTGCGCGGTCAGGGCAAGCAGTTACTGCTGGCGGCCGGGGCGGTGGTCGGCGCGATCACAATGCTCTATCAGGCCAGCACGTTCCTGACGGGTTACGCCGAGTCGCACCTGCACGTCTCCAAACACGACCTCTTCGCGATCAACGCGGCGGGTGGGGTGTGCCTGATGGCCGGAATCGTCGTGGCAGGACTGCTGGTCGACCGCTTCGGTGGCCGGCGGATCGCCGCCGTCGCCTACCTGCTTGCGGTGCCGTGGTCGCTGGCGATCCTCCCGTTGATCCAGACCGGCTACCGCGTGCACTTCACAGTCGCCGTTCTGGTGTCCTACACGCTCGTCGGGTTGGTGATGCCTTCGCTGACCGGGTTGATCCCGGGCGCCTTTGCGGTGCGGACCCGCTACACCGGCGCGGCGATGTCCAACAACCTGGGGGCGATCGTCGGCGGTGCGCTGCCGCCGGTCATCTCACCGCTGCTGATGGAGCACGACAGCAGTGGCGTCACGGCCCTGATGGTGGCCTTCTCGGTGCTCAGCCTGGTCAGCGTGCTGGTGTTGCGCGACGTCGAGGCGACCGGGCATCCTGCCAAGGATGAGCGTTGATCCGGGGGAGTTGACCGGCCGTTGGCGACGGACCTGGCCGGACTGCCCACCGATCGGACATCTGTTGCGACGCAACATCTCCGATCGGTGGGTTCGCTTTCACAGCCTTCCCGGTGGCAAGCGGTATGCCACCGATGCCGACGAGTGCCGCGAGGTTCTGGGACGCTACAACGCCGTCCTGGCTGCCGTTCTCGGTGAATCAGGAAGCGGGGCAATCTATCTCGTCACTGTGGAGTACGGACCCGGTGATCTGGCCGCGGGCAGCGAGCCCGTCTTCGTCGGTCTGCATCACGGTGCGGTGCCGTGGATGCGCGCGGTGAACGCCGAGGACCCTGCGGAGGCCTACCGTCTTCACGTGAGCCGGCAGGGGTTCACTCCGGGAGATCTCGATGACCTGCTGCGCTACGTCGCCGAGGATCGGACGTCCGGCGTCATCATCGCCGATCCGGAGCTGCAGTGGCTGTTCCATCCCTATGACGGGGGAATGGATGTGATCGCCCCCTCCGTCGGCGAGCGGGACCGGTTGGCGGTGCGTTTCGGTGATTGGCGCTCCGGCCGGCCCGACGGGCTGTAAGGGTGACAGGCATGCGCCTCGGTTTGTCCACGCCCGTGGTCATGCAGATTCCCGGTGTGGCATCGGCCTGGGAGCGCGAAGCCGATGTCGCCGAGCTCGCCGGAATCGCCCGTGCCGCCGACGATCTGGGGTATGACCATCTGACGTGCGCAGAGCACATCGCAGTCCCGGAGAGCGCTGCCGAAGGGCGGGGAGTGACCTACTGGGACCCGCTGTCCACGTTGGGCTTCCTGGCGGCGCACACCCGCCGCATCAGGCTCGCCACGTCCGTCGTCGTCCTGGGCTACCACCACCCGCTGGAGATCGCCAAGCGGTTCGGGACACTCGACCGCCTCAGTGGGGGACGATTGGTGCTCGGGGTCGGTGTTGGCTCGCTCGAGGAGGAATTCGCCCTTCTCGGAGCGGATTTCCAGTGCCGCGGCGCGCGGGCCGACGATGCGCTGGCCGCACTGCGGGCCTCGCTGTCGACCGTCCGGCCCACCTACGACGGCCCCTTCTACCGGTATGACGGCATCGTGGTGGAACCGTGCGCGGTGCAAACGCATGTCCCGATCTGGGTCGGCGGGCGGACGTTGCGCTCGCTGCGGCGCGCGGTGCGCCTGGCCGACGGCTGGATGCCGTTCGGGCTGGGCGTCTCCGAGCTGTCCGAGATGCTTTCTCGGGTCGAGCGGCCGGCCGGCTTCGAGGTGGTTCTGTCGACCGGACGTCCCGTGGACCCGACGGGTGATCCGACCGGAGTCGCGACACGCCTGCGGCAACTGCGCGGTGCCGGCGCGACTGTGGTGACCTGTTCGGTGGCCGCGGCGTCGGCCGCGCACCACGGCGAACAGCTTGCGGCGCTTAAGGATATCGCCGACCGACTGGAGGGAGACGTCCAGTGACCGACCTGGCCCAGATCGAAAGACGGCTGCCGCAGCTGAAGGACGACGTGACATCGCCCGCATCATCGCGTCGCCCGGTCCGCTGGTCGACGCCGGTGTGATTACGTTCCGACCGCGATCTCGAGATCCTTCAGCGAATTGTCGAGATGTCCCAATAGCCGCTGCAGGTGCGGCACCGCGCGCCGGCAGCCGACCAACCCGAAGTCGAGACTGTTGGCACTGGTGGCCAGAGTGATGTTGAGCGCCTGCCCGTCGATCACCATGGACATGGGGTAGTTGCCGTCGAGTCGGGCGCCGTTGCGGTACAGCGGGTGCTGCACCCCGGGCACGTTGGAGATGCACAGGTTGAACGACGGCGGGGTGGCGGAGCTCAGCCCTGGCAGCGTGCCGAGCACCGCCGGGCCCAGCGTGGTCGAGAGTCCCATCGCGATGGCGTGGGCGCGCGGCAGTTGGGAGAGCACCGTCTTGTTGTCCCGCATCGAGGCTTGGATGACGGCGAGCCGCTCGGCCGGGTCGTCGAGGTCGGTGGCCAGGTTGCACAGCACCGCGGAGGCGACGTTACCGCCGTCGGCGTCACCGGAGGTCCGCAGGTTCACCGGGACCATGGCGATCAGCGGCGCGTCGGGCAGGGCGTCGTTCTCGGTCAGATAGCGCTGCAGGGCGCCTGCGCACATGGCCAGCACAACGTCGTTGACCGTCACGCCGGCGGCCGTCTTGAGGGCTTTGATCCGGTCCAGCGACCAGGACTGGGCCGCGCAACGGCGGGCACCGCCGATCGGCACGTTGAGCATCGTGCGCGGGGCGCGAAACGGCATGGTCATCTGTTGTTCCAGTAGCGCCGCCCGGCCGAGTTTCACGGTCGAGGCGGCGTACCGGGCTGCGGATTGCATTGTGCCGGTGAACTTCTGCAGCCTGCCCCGGTCGTCTCGGGGATTCGACGTTGCTCGCGGACGCAGAGCCCACGGGGCGACGACCTCGCGTTCCCCGGGATCAGTGCTAAGGGACCCCTGCAACAGGTTGAGCGCGGAGACCCCGTCGACGACGGCGTGGTGCATCTTGGTGTAGATGGCGAAGCGTCCGTCGTTGAGTCCCTCGATGAGGTGCATCTCCCACAGCGGGCGGTGGCGGTCCAGCAGGCTGCCGTGCAGACGGGAGGTGAGCTCGAGCAGTTCACGCACGCGTCCGGGCGCGGGCAGTGCGGAACGACGGACGTGATGATCCAGATCGACGTCGTCGTCGAAAGTCCATGCCACATTGGTGATTTCGCCCATCGCGGCTGCCGGCCGCTTGCGGAAGGTAGGGGTGAGTTCGTGCTGGGCACGCAGGGCCTCGAAGGTCTCCCGAACGAATTCCGGTCCGGCGCCTGCCGGCGGGCTGAACAGCTGCAGCCCGGCCACGTGGAGAGGGTGCTCGCGGGATTCGGCGAGCAGGAAGGTCGAATCGATGGGGGAGATGAGTTGCATACGAGCAAACTATGGAACGGCAGCACCGCCGGTCTCGTGCCTCAGCGCCAAGGTTGGGCATCGCCGTTGTGACGAGGAGACAATCGGACTAGATTCCGGCCATGACGCTTGTGTGGCCACCCGGCGCGGACGCCAACGCCGAGCGGGTGTGGCGGGAGGTGCTGGCGCCGGTCGCCGCGGAGATGCGCGAGGACGCCGCCGGGTTGACCCGGCAGGTCGTCGCCCGGATGCGCACCGAGCTACCCCAGCTGGTTCCCGACGAACAGATGCTGGCCGAGCACCTGGTGAGCGTCGAGGCAGGTCTGCGCCAGCTCGCGCAGATCATCGAAGCCGGTGGCGACCCGCGACACATCGACCTGCCGCCGTCGACCATCGCCGTCGCCCGCGCGATGGTGCAGCAGCACGTGTCGCTGGCCGATCTGATGCGGAACTACCGCCTGGCCCAGGAGCAGGTCTGGCAGTCGATGTACGGCCGCATCGTCGCCGCCGAGCCGGACCCGGCGGACCTGGCCAAAGCCATCGAACTCGCGACGGGTTGGATCTTCGGCTACGTCGACGGGGCGCTGGTGCGGGCCGAGCAGCTGTACGAGTCCGAGCGCGAGGCGTGGCTTCGCGGTGCCGCCGCGGCCCGCGCGACGGCCATCGACGACATCCTCGCCGAACGTGAACCGGATACCCAGCGCGCATCGACCAGGCTGCGTTACGACATCAACCGCCAGCACATCGGGGTACTCGCGTGGGTCGACGAGATTCCTTCGGGTGGCGACGCCCAGGCGCTGCTGGGGAAGGTCGTCGCCGACATCGCGGCCGCCGTCGGCGCGGACACCCACATGGTGCATCCGGCCGGTTCGCTGGCGGTGGCGGGGTGGGTGAGCCGTCGTGAGCCGTTCGGCGCCGACCGGCTGAAGTGTGGGCAGGCCGGCGTTCGGCTGGCCTTCGGCAATTCCGGCATCGGACTCACCGGCTTTCGCCGCACCCATCTGCAGGCCGCGCATGCCCGCCGGGTGGCGTCGCTGATCGGGCCGCAGGGCGAGCCGGTGACCCGTTACCGCGACGTGGCGGTGGCGGCGCTGGCCAGCGCCGATACCGAGCACGCAGCGGAATTCGTGACCCGGGTGCTGGGGCCGCTGGCCGCCGACGACGAGGACACCCTCCGGGTGGCCGGCACGCTGGCGGTCTATCTGCAGGAGAACCGCAGCCGGGCGCGGACCGCGGGCCGGCTCTTCGTGCATCCCAACACTGTGAGCTATCGGGTCAATCAGGCCGAGACGATCCTCGGGCGCAGCATCGACACCGACATCCTGGAGCTCTCCCTCGCGCTGGCGCTGCTGCCCACGCTGCCCGGGCTGACCCGACTGTGACGCGTTCACAAACGCAGGGCTCAACGTTGTCACGTCGGTCCGAGCGCATCCGGGCCCGGCTCGCCTAACTTCGTCTGCATACCGCAACCGCGGCAGCAAACACCCAAACAAGGAGCAGTCATGCAGATCCTGCAGGAACTCGACGTCAACTACATGGCCGGCGCGGACACCCCGTGGATTCCGTTCACCCCGCTCAGCGACCAGGTCCACCTCAAGTATTGGAAGATCGACCCGGTGCGCGCCGAGATCGTCGTGTCGATGAAATTCGCTGAGGGACTTGTCCTTCCGAAGCATTACCACACCGGCATGGTGATCGCCCACACCGTCAGCGGCGCCTGGCGCTACCAGGAGAACAACTGGATCTCCCGCGCCGGGGACACCGTCTACGAGACGGCCGGGTCCTCGCACACCCCGGAGAGCGTCGAGGAATCGGAGATCTTCTTCATCCTGGTGGGCGAGCTTCTGTTCCTCGACGCGGACCACAAGACCATCCTGTGGCAGGAGAACCACAAGACCTCACTCGAGCGCTACAACTCCTACTGCGAGGCCAACGGCATCACGCCGCGCGACCTGACCAGCTGGGACGCGTGAGTTAGCTTTCTCGGCGGCGGGCGGTGGACCGGATCGGTCCACCGCCCTTCTTCTTGTGCCGGCCGGCCCCGGAAATGAAGCCGGCGCAAGCCGACCGATTGTCTGATTCCGCCGTAGGCGGCGCCTGCCCGCACTAGTCTTTCCCAAGGGCCGCAACAGATCGGGGGCGCACATGACCAGGCAATCGGGATTCATCAGGTCGGTGGCGGCGGCCATGGCCACGTGTGCCATCGCAGCCATGGGTCTGCTCTCGTCGTGCAGTTCGAAGTCGTCCGAAACCCCGACGACAACGCCCTCTCCGCCGACTGAGAAATCGATGACCCAGGAGGGGCCGAACTCGTTCGCCCCCACGGAGCATGGAACGACGCCGACGCTGGGCGCCAACAACAACAACACCGTTTCGGTGCCTCATCCGCCGGGTCCGCCGCCGGGTCCGGGCGGTGAGCCCGGTGGGCCGGGTGCCGGCAGGCGCTGAATCCGTTGGTCTGAGCCGGACTTCCCGGCGGTGGTTGGCCGTCGTCATACTGGCTTCGGTCGGCGCTGTTCCGCCCGCTTGCGGCAATCCCGGTGTCCCTGAATCGGACGGGGTGATCGGCGGCGCTTACGGACGTCTGCTCGCCGCCGCCGTCGACGAGGGCCCATCCACATCCGAGAACGCCCAAGTGACAGTGCAATTCGCCGACGAGAAGGCCGCCACGGCGTTGAGGCACTGGGCGAAGGTCAACGGGCTGATGGTTCGTCGCGATCCGGGTGAGGGGTGGGCCGTCGTCCACGGGGCCGCACAGGCACTCGGGCCCGCATTCGGTGTGGCCATTCACGACTACCGGCGACCGGATGCGGCTTTCTACGCCGCGCCGGCCGCGCCGGTCATTCCGGCGGAACTTCGCGGTCGGCTCAGCGGGGTGGGGCGCATCCTCGGCTACAGTCCGCACCACGAAGCGCGTCCACTGCTGCCGCCCCTGGATGTTCCGGATCGCAGCCTCACCCCCGTCGCGGTGGCCAACACCTATAACGTTTCGCCGTTGCGGGGCAGGGGATTCGCAGGACAGGGCGAGTCCGTCGCGGTGTTCTCCTTCGGCGGCTACCGGCAGTCCGACCTCGACACGTTCGCCGATCAGTTCGGCCTGCCCCGCTTCACTCCCGACGTGATCGGCGGTCCGCTGCCCGAGAAGGCGAGCGGTGAGACGACGATGGATCTCGAGATCGTCCACGCGCTGGCCCCGGGCGCGCGGACGGTGGTTGTCAACGCCCGATCGACCGCGGAGGGGAAGGGCGGCACCTACGTCAGGGTCGCCGACCTGATGAACCGGGTGACGCGTGAGGCGCCGGGGGCAATCTGGTCGCTGTCGATCGGCTGGGGCTGCGACAACCTCGTCAACGCCGTCGACCTCGCTCCGGTCCGTTCAGCGCTGGCCACCGCCCACGCCCGGGGAACCACGGTCTTCGACGCCAGTGGCGACCTCGCCGGTTTGGACTGCCGCAACGGCCAGGAGTGGACCGCACCGCCCGGCCCGGATGATGTCGGCCTCGATTCGGTGGCGTCGCTGCCGGAGATCACCGACGTGGGTGGGACGCATCTCTCGACCGACGCCTCGGGGAGATGGCTCGGCGAGAGGGCCTGGTTCAGTCCGGTCCTCACCCTGGGAAGCGGTGGGGGGGCCTCACACGTCTTTGCCAGGCCGCCCTGGCAGGTCTCGGCGTTGGCGATTTCACAAGGGCCGCAGCGGCTCACCCCTGATGTGTCCGCTGTGGCGGACACCCACACCGGACTGGGCATCGTCCTGGACGGTCGGCAGGCTGTCGGGGGAGGCACCTCCCAGGCGGCTCCCCTGTGGGCCGGGATGGCGGCGGTGATGAACCAGTTCCTGCTCGCCCAGGGCGGCCGGCGGCTGGGCGACCTCAATCCTCTGCTCTACCGCATCGCTGAAGGCGCCGAAGTGCCGGCATTTCATGACATCACCGTCGGGGCGAACGCGATCGGATCCGCCGGGCCCGGTTATGACGTCGTGACCGGTCTGGGCTCACCGGATGTCGACAACCTCGCCCGTGATGTGCTTGCGTTGCAACGGAGTCTGCGATGACCTCCGATCCGATGCGCTGCCGGGTGTGCGGCCGCGAGGTGGCGGGCGGCCGATTCTGCGGGATGTGTGGTGCCCCGCAATCGCACCGCCGTGCCGACGGCCCCGACTGGCTCCGGATCCGCCACTACTGCCCGGCCCCGAATCAACACGTGCTGCGTCCCTCACCGGTGAGCACCCTCTTCCCTCAGCTGAGCTCGGCGTCACGGCGCGCATTCGGGCTCGCGGCCGCAGTCCTGGTCGCGACTCTGGCGACGCTCACTCTGTTGCGATGGCAGGCGGCTGCGATCGGGGTTGGGGTGCTTGGCTTTCCGGTGTTGCTCGCCACGTATTTCGGTGCAAGCGGCGCCTTGCGGAATCGGCCGCGGCGGACCTGGATCCTTCCGGTGACCCTCGGCGCCGCGCTCGGCATCGCCTGGGCATTGCTGACCGGAGCGCGGGTTGCCCGCAGCTACGGCGTGGGTTTCGGAGCCGGCGTGGCCGGCGGACCGGACAACGCCTCACTGGCAGTGCCGGTCGGCGCCGTCATCGTGATGGTCCTGCCCGCGATGATCATGCGGCTCTTCCGCACCCGGCCCGCGAGGGTCATGGACGGATTCATCACCGGCGTTCTCGGCGCAACGAGTTTCGGCGTAGCCGCCACCGTGGTGCGCCTGGCGCCGCAACTGTCCACCGGGCTGGTTGCCCGGCACCGCCCGCTGGAGGGGTTGATCGTCGAAGCGGGAATCCGTGGCGTGGTGATCCCGATGACATCGGCGGCGATCGGCGGGATTGCCGGTGTGGGGCTGTGGTTCACCAGGAGCCGCGACCCGGTTGTTCGCCGCAGGCGACCGCTGGTCGCCGCCGGAGTCCTGGTGATCGCCGGGGTCGCCAGCGGAACCGCACTGGCCGACGCCGCGCACCTGGGGCCGGCCAATGAGCTGCTCGTGCATGTCGCGGTCACGGTGATCGCGCTGTTCGGTCTGCGGGTGGCAGTGCATCTCGGTCTCTTGCACGAATCCCACGGCGACGTGGAACCGAAGACAACGGTCGATTGCCCGGAGTGCGGGCACCACGAGCGCGCGATGCCCTTCTGTTCCTCCTGCGGCCGGGGCGCCAGTACGTACCCCTCGCCGTCGGCCGCAACACAGCGGTCCCGGTGGCTACTCGTGGGGCAGGTGACCGCCGGGTGCGCCGCAGCCGCCCTCGGCGCGACCGCCGTCTCGGTGATTCTGTTCAAACCCGTTGCGCTGTATGCCTGCCCGCCGGAGTGCGGCAGGCCGCCCACCGGCACGGCGATCAAGATCAATCCGCGCTACACCGCACCTGACGGGTCCTACTCGGTGGCGTATCCGGAACAGGGTTCGGCCTACGACGTGACCACCGATCCGAGCGGCGTGCTGGCGACTCTCGACCGGGGCGACGGCGGCGTGCTCCGGTTGTTCGGTGAGCCGGCCCGGGGTCGCGACGCCGAACAGGTGGTGCATGATTTCGTGACCGGCGCCAAACCGAATGCGGCACGGGCGTATTCGATACCCAATGCGATGGTGGGCTACCAGCCCGGATACGGGGAGGTCGACGACGACTATCCCGTCAGCGCGACCGGCGACTACGTCCGGTTGCGCCTGGTGACCGTGGCCGCGGTCAAGGACGACTATGCGTTGATCGCCGCCGCGATCGGGCCCTTTCACCAGTTCTCGCCCGACTTCGGCCCCGGACCGCCCAGCGCGGTGAACCTCCAACTCGGGCTGGACATGGATCCCTATGTCAACAGTTTCCGCTGGCGCGGGGACCCAGACGACTGACTCGGCACGACCTGATGCACCATGGGCATGCCGGATCGCCGGAACAGAACAGGAGCGCCATGAGCCAGCAGCTGACCGCTGAACAGGACAGCATGGTCACAACCATCCGCGAATTCGCCGCCCGGGAGTGCGGTACCCGGGAAAAGCGGCTGGCGCTCACTAACGGCGGCACGACGCACCACAACGACGAGATCGCCCGGAAGCTCGCCGAGCTCGGGTTCCTCGGACTGTCCATCCCGGAGGAGTACGGCGGCGCCGGCGGCGGTCTGTTCGACGCATGCCTCCTGGTCGAGGAGTTGGCCTACAACCAGATCCCGGTGGGAAGCTTCGCCGTCACGCTGATCGTCTCGCATATCTACCTCAACTTCGCCTCCGAGGAGCTCAAGAAGGAGATCCTGGCCGGCGTCGTCGCCGGGGGCGCCACGGCGATCGCCATGTCCGAGCCCGGCTCGGGATCCGACGTCGCCTCGCTGCGGTGCAAGGCCGAGCCGGTCGACGGCGGCTACCGCCTCAACGGCCAGAAGATGTGGATCTCCAACGTCCACCACTCCGACCAACTCCTGCTGGTATGCCGCACGGCCGACACCGGGGACAAGCACCAGGGCATCTCGATGCTGTCGGTTCCCACCTCGGCTCCCGGCGTGGAGATCCGGCCCATCCCGACGATGGACGCGGAGGTCAACGACGTCTTCTTCACCGACGCCGAGGTCGGGAAGGAGCGGCTGATCGGGACCGAGGGGCAGGGCTGGCTGCAGTTGATCGCCGGTCTGAACACCGAACGGGTCATCGTCGGGGCGCTGGCGCTGGGCCAGGCCCGTCGCTCCTTCGACGACACCCTGAACTACGTCAAGAACCGCCGACAGTTCGGCCGCCCGGTCGGCAGCTTCCAGGCACTGTCCCACCGGCTCGCCGAGCTTGCCACCGAAATCGAATGCACCCGCCTACTGGTGCACGACGTCGCCCAACGTGTCGATGAGAACCCCGGCAGGCTGATTCCCCAGGAAGCCTCCATGGTGAAGCTGAAAGCCACGGAGTTGGCCAAACACGCTGCGCTGGAGGGTATTCAGATGATGGGCGGCATGGGCTACGCCACCGAGGGCGGCATGGAGGCGCAGTTCCGGTCGGCGGTCGTCGGAACCATCGCCGGCGGCAGCAGCGAGATTCAGCGCGACATCATCGCCAAGACGCTGGGGCTGTAGCCGCCGGTCTCACGCGCCGCCGCGGCGGGCGGCGAACGCCTTCAGCGCCGCCCGGTGGTCTTCGGTCAGCAGGCTGATCACCTGGGAACGCATTTCGAGTTCCAGGTGGTCGCGCAGGCCGCCGGCGCCGATGCTGGCGTTGATCAGTTCCTTGGACATCTGCACTGCAAGACGGGGCCGCGAGGCGATCTTCGCGGCCATCTCAAGTGCGGTCTTCAAAGGGTCTTCAACGACGTGCTGGACCAGCCGGAGCTGCAGGCCGTCTTCGGCGCCCAGGGTTCTGCCGGTATAGAACACCTCAGCCGCGGCGCCCGCTCCGATCAGCCGCGGCAGCATCCAGGACAGGCCCAGATCCCCGATGGACACACCGAGTTTGACGAACGGCGCCATGAAAGCCACGTCGGGAGAACAGATCCGGATGTCGGCAGCGGTGGCGACCGCGAAGCCGCCGCCGACTGCGGGTCCTCTCACCGCGGCGATCACGGGCTGCCGGATATCCCGCATCGCCAGCACGCAGCTCACCGCGTCGTGCATCGCCGCGTAGACCAACTGGACCGGATCCCGGCCCTCAGTGGTGAGATTGGCCCCGGTCAGGTCCATGCCCGCGCAGAACGCCGGCCCGACGCCGGAGATCACGATCGCACCGCAGTCCTCCCGGTCACCGAGATCCCGGAACGCCCGAGCGAGGATGCCGAGGGTCTGCGCGGTCAGTGCGTTGAACTTCTCCGGCCGGTTGAACAGGATGACGCCCACGCCGTCGTCCCGCAGTTCGACTGTGAGTCCGTCGAAAGTATCCTCGTCGACCACGTGCCGCTGCCCTCGGTTCCCGGCCCGTCCGGGCCGCCGCACATCACCCTACGCAAGCGGATCGCGGTCCAAGCGGCCCGTCGGGTACGTCAACTCTGACTGGGGAACGCAATTCACCGCCATGCTGGCGTCCGCGCCGCCGGCCATCGGCATGCTGGTGCAGGGACTTGCGGCGGGATCGGCGCTCGCGCCGGCGGTCTCGCCGATCACCATGCTGCCCAGGAAGATTCCGGCGGCCAGCAAGGGTCCGGATACGGCGGTCGTGATTCGTCGAGCGACTGTTGAGTTGTTCATCATGGTCTCCTGAAGTCTCGTGCAGCCGATCGATTCGGCATGCTTCGACTATTGCGGTGTCCGGTTGATGACCGTGTCCACCGGCCGCACTCATTGCCGGGGGACGGCTCTGTCCCCCGAACGGCGGACAGGACCCGCTGTGTCAGGTAGTGCGATCGATCGTCTGGGCGATTCACGCGTCGGCAACAACGCCGACGAACTGGCCCGGGTCGCCGTCGTCGTCGCCTAAGCACAGCTGATCTACGAACGGCTGGCGCTGGCGGCGGCGGAGAAGCTCTTCGACACCGGCGGAGCGTCGGCGACCGCGCCGGCGCTGAACCTCGAGTGGCACTGGCGCAACGTCCGACGCATCACCCGTCGGCCTACAAGGCCTGTGTGGCGGGGGACTACCCCGTCAACGGCACCCCGCCACCGGCCAACGGCTACTTCTGCGGAGCGATACCCAGCCGGCTGCCAATTCCGATGGTCCGGATCCTCAGGGCGGCTCAAACGCCGCTTGATCGCCGCAGGACTAGCTGCCGAGGGCCGGGCCGATCGTGGTGTTCCACGACTCCTGCATCTCGGACTCGAACAGACCCCAGGTGTGGGAGCCCTGCGGGCGCAGGACGTAGGTCACCGGCACGCCGGCCGCCGCCGCGGCGTCGGCGAACTTCTTGGTGCTCTCCGCCACGATGCCCTCGATGAACCCGCCGGTGAAGTTGCCTCCGAATCCCGGCGGGAGGCGGTCGACGTCACCGACAGAGCCACCCGCCGCGCCGGCGTAGATCGCGACGCCGCGAAGCTTGTCGAGGTTCTTCGACGGATCGTGGGCAACCCAGGTGGGCCCACCCAGCGGCCCCCACATGTTCTCGGCGCTGGCGCCACCCGAACCCAGGGTCAACGCGACCTGCTGTGCGGCCTGCGGTTCCGACGGGGTCAGGAAGCCGCTGTAGGAGCCGACGGCCCGGAAGACGCCGGGCGCCTGGACGGCGTAGTCGACCGCGGTCCCGCCGGTGCTGGACAGGCCGCCGACGGCGTTGACGCCGTTGGTGTTGTAGGCGGAGTTGATCAGCGGGGGAAGCTCGCGGGTCATGTACGTCTGGTACTGCTTGGACGAGTCGTTGACCCAGTCGGTCCACCAGCTGAACTGCCCGCCGAGCGGCGAGACGACGTTGACGTACTTGTTGCCGAAGAAGCCCGGAATGTCGGTCATACCGAACCAGCTCTTGGTGCCGGGCGCGAAGCTCGCTCCCGGGTCCAGGTTGTCACCGCCGTCGATGCCGGGCAGCAGATAGAAGGTGGGTGCTCCGCCGCCCGCCGCCTTGTAGACGTCGTTGACGATCACCTTGTTCATCGCCGGCGAAAAGACCGACACCTTGTCCCAGCGATCGTTCACGTGCTGCACATCGGTGATGTGCGCGCCCTCGGCGACTGCAGTAGGGGCAGAGAAGAAGCAGGACGTCAGGGCGGCAACCGCGGCCATAACGCGAAGGCGGGTCATTTTCACCCGACGAGTATGCAGGTAGCCGACCCCTTATGCAGCAATAGGGGTCTGTTTCGGCGTGCCGAATCGCGATTGTGGCCCTCAGGAAGCCGCCAGGCAGTGTCTCTCGCGCCGGACTGTCAGGCCATCCGGACCCGGGAGCCGACCAGGACTATCGGCGCGGTGGCGGGTTCAGGCTCAGCGGGAGCCGCGACCGCCGGCTTCTGGACGTTTCGGCGCAGGTGGGCGGCGACGAGATGGGCATTTCACTGGTCCCGCGCTGAGGCGTTGCTGTTATGTGACGAACCGGTACCGACCCGTTACCCGGGCACGTCGGGAGGCCGTGGTTCAGCGTCCCGCGCCGCTGACCCGGCTCAGGAACTGCCGGGTGCGGTCCTGCTGCGGATCGGTGAGAACCTGCTCCGCAGAACCGGATTCGATGATGCGGCCACCGTCGAGGAAGCAGACGGTGTGCGCGACCTGACGGGCGAAGCCCATCTCGTGGGTGGCCATCACGATGGTGCGTCCCGACTCGGCGAGTTCGCGCACCAGGTCGAGCACTTCGCCGACGAGTTCCGGGTCGAGCGCGCTGGTGATCTCGTCGAGCAGCAGCAGTCTCGGGTCATAGGCCAGCGCCCGGGCGATGGCCACCCGCTGCTGCTGGCCACCGGACAGCTTGTCGGGATAGGCATCCGCCTTGTCGGCCAGCCCGACCCGGCTCAGCAGTTCGCGGCCCCGGGCGTCGGCCTCGCCGCGGCTGCGCCGGAACACCACCCGCGGTGCCAGCGTCACGTTGTCGAGCACGGTCATGTGCGGGAACAGGTTGAACGACTGGAACACCATGCCCATGCGGCGGCGGGCCTCCTCGGCATTCACCCGCGGATCGCTGATGTCGCGGCCGTCCAGGAAGATCTGGCCGTCGTCGACGTCCTCGATCAGGTCGACGCACTTCAGCAACGTGGACTTCCCGGATCCGGAGGCGCCGATGAGCACCACCACCTCGTGCTCGGCGACGTCGAGATCGACCCCGTCGAGAACGGTGCGCTCGCCGTAGCGCTTGACCAGGCCGCGGACCGACAGAACCGGGTCGCTCACAGCGCGCCCTGCCGGGTGGCGGCGCGCCGGGTGGCCCAGTCCGCCAGCCGGGCCGACGGCACGGCCAGCGCCACGAACAACAGACCGGCCACCACGTACGGGGTGAAGTTGTAACTGGTGGCCACCTGGATCTGGGCGGCCCGTACCGCGTCCACCGCACCCAGCACCGAGATGAGGCCGCAATCCTTCTGCAGCGCAACGAAATCGTTGAGCAGCGCCGGGGTCACCCGTCGGGCGGCCTGCGGCAGCACCACCAGACGCATGGTCTGCCGGTAGTTCAGCCCCAGCGAGCTCGCCGCCGACAGCTGGGAGGGGTGCACCGACTGGATTCCGGCGCGGAACACCTCGGCGACGTATGCCGAATACACCAGCACCAGAGCCAAACCGCCCAGCAGCACCGGGTTGTTCGGGATGCCGGCCAGCCGCAGACCCGGCAACCCGAACCCGACGAGGTACAGACAGATGATCAGCGGCAGCCCGCGGAACAGGTCGACGTAGCCGGTTGCCAATGCCCGCAACGGAAACCACACCGGGCCACGAAGTGTCCGCACGGCGGCAAGACCCAGCCCGATGATCAGGATGAGGATCTGGCAGACCACCAGCACCCGCAGGTTCAGCCACAGCCCGTCCAGGATGGCCGGCAGGCTCTCCCAGCCGACCCGCCAGTTCAGGAAGGAGTCCCGCACCCGTGGCCAGCCTGGCGAGGAGGTGGTCGCGATGAGCAGGACGGCGGCGAAGACCACCGTGGACAGCAGCGCGATGGCCGTCGACCGCCGGGCCCGCGACTGGCGGTAGGCCAGCCGCTCGGCAGCCAGTGCGGTCACTTCAGGACCGGTGCGCTACCGGCTTCGGTGAGCCACTGCTGCTGCAGACCGGCCAAAGTTCCGTCCGACCGCAGGGCGTCGACCGCACCGGACACGCACGACGTCAGGGCGCTGCCCTTGTCCAGGACGATGCCGAACTGCTCGGGTTTGTCGCCGCCGGCCGGCAACTGGCCGACGATCTGGCCGTCGGGGAGCTCGGCCTGGACCTGGAAGGCCGTGGGCAGATCGAGCACCAGTGCGTCGATCTGGCCGCTCGTCAGCGCCGCCTTGGCGTCATCGTTGTTGTTGTAGACCGACACCGGCGCGCTGGTGCCCAGGCCCTTGGCGGCGTTGTAGCTGGTGGTGCCGACCTGGGCGCCGAGTTTGAGGCCGCGAAGCCCGTCGAGGGTAGTGACTTTGGCGGCCGGCGACGACTTGACCGTGACGACGGCCTGGGTGACGTCGTAGTACGGCGAGGAGAAGTCGACGGCCTTCTTGCGCTCCTCGGTGATCGAGAACTCGTTCAGATTGGCGTCGAAGGTCTTGGGACCCGGTGCGATCGCGGCGTTGAACGGAACGCGGACCCAGGCGACCTCCTCGGGGGTGTAGCCCAGCTTCCCCGCGATGGCGTAGGCGACTGCCGACTCGAATCCCTTGCCGTTGGCCGGCACGTCGCCGACGAACCACGGCGGGTAGGCGGGCTGGTCGGTGCCGAAGGTCAGCACACCGGGCTTGAGCGTCGTCAGCGAGGCCTTCTCACAACTGGCGGGTGCACCGGTCGCGGAGGGCTTGTCCTCGGCCGGGGCGCAACCCGCCGTCGCCAGCAGCGCCGCAACAACAGGGACCAGGAGGGTCAACTTCATGGGCGGCATCATGACTGACGAACACTCTGTTGGCCAGCCATCTGCTCACGACGAGGTTTCCGTTGCGACTCGGAATGGTGAGTCGCGGCTTGGGCTGCTGTGTCTGGTCCGCACGAATCCCTACGCTCGCGCAGGTGGCCGATCGCTATGGCGCCGACGTGCTCGCGCGCAACCCGCACCAGTCCCGCAAACCCCTTTCGGTGGAATGCCCTGCCGAGATCGGGATGGTGGTCGAGGACGCGCAGTCGGGCTTCGTGGGCGCGATTCTGCGCATCGAGGGCGGCCGGGTCGAGGTCGAGGACCGCAACCGCCGCACCCGGGTGTTCCCGCTCGGTCCGGGCTTCTGGGTGGACGGCCGTCCGGTGATCCTGACTCCGCCGCGCCGGACGACCCCCGCGACACCGCAGCGCACCGCCTCGGGTTCGGTCAAAGTCGACGGGGCGAAAGCTCGGGTGGCCTTGGCCGGACGCATCTACGTCGAGGGCCGCCACGACGCCGAACTCGTCGAGCAGGTCTGGGGAGACGACCTGCGGGTCGAGGGTGTCGTCGTGGAATACCTTGGGGGAGTTGACGATCTGGCCGGGATCGTGGCCGAGTTCCGGCCCGGGCCAGGGCGGCGCCTCGGCGTGCTGGTCGACCACCTGGTGGCCGGCTCCAAGGAGTCCCGGATCGCCGAGGCGGTTCGACGCGGCCCCGGCGGGGAGCACACCCTGGTGGTCGGTCACCCTTACGTCGACATCTGGCAGGCGGTCAAACCGGCGCGCCTCGGACTGGCGGCGTGGCCGAGTGTCCCGCGCACCGGCGAATGGAAACACGGGATCTGCGCTGCGCTGGGCTGGCCGCACCGCACCCAGGCCGACACCGCCACCGCATGGCAGCGCATCCGCGGCACGGTCCGGGACTGGACCGACCTGGAGCCCGAACTGATCGGCCGCGTGGAGGAGTTGATCGATTTTGTGGCGGCGCCGGGCGACTAGCGCGAAAAGCGCTATACGACAGTCGATTCCGCTGTAGCGGGAATAGGCCTAGACCACAGTCGATTCCGCGACCGCCCCAGCCTTCGCGAGCATCTTCGCCGCGGTGCGGTGTGCCAGTGCCATCACCGTGATCATCGGGTTGGCGCCCGAGCAGGTGGGCATACCGCTGGCATCGCCGATCCACACGCCGGGAGCGTCATGCAACTCACCGTCGGCGTTGGCCACCGAGGTCTGCGGATCACTGCCGAGACGGGCACTGGACATCTGGTGCGCACAGAACACCGGGGTGCCCCCGGGTCCGATCGGAATCTGGTTCACCTTCTCGATGAACGCCTCCAGATCCTCACCCCGCCGCCACGGCGGCATCGGCTGGCCGGCGACGAAGATCTCCTGCGCACCAGCCGCCTCCTGCATGCGGATACAGGTGATGAGGGCGTGCCGGAAATTGTGCCGGTCCAGTTCGTCGTCGAACGGATACCAATGCACCGCCTCGCCGTTGTCGTCGATGGTCACGCTGCCGGATCCGCGGTCCTTGAGCAGAACCAGAAAGTCGCTGCGGTACCGGTACTTTCGGCACACTTCCTTGTGCTCCTCGCCAGAGGTCCACGGCACCACGCTGGCGAAGAGCGCCGGCAGATGCTGGACACCCTCGATCAGGTAGCCGTACCCCTCGTTGAATTCGGCGAACTCGTCCATCGCTCCGGCCATCGCCGGGCCGTACCACTGCTCCTGCGGGCTGTCGTAGATCCCGGCGACCAGGGTGGCCGGATGCGTGTGCAGGCCCTTGCCGACCGCCGGTCCGCCGATGCCGGACCGCAGCAGCAGCGCGGGAGTCTCCAGGCTGCCAGCCGCCGCGACCACCGTCGGCGCCTTGATCACGACCCGGGCGGTCTGTCCGGTCGCGGGGTCGGTGTAGGTCCCCTCGACGCCGGCAGCCGCACCGCCCTCGGTGAGAATCCGCTCCACCCGGGTGTTGGGCATGATGACCGAACCGGCGTCGGAGGCGTCCTGCAGGTAGGTCAGCATGGTGCCCTGCTTGGCGCCGGTCAAATCGCCCATGCCGGAGTAGCCCGCCAGTGCGGGGTCGTAGCGGTCCGGATGAATGTTGAGGTGCGTTGTCCGGTAGGAGTAGCCGAGTTTCGTTGCGGCCTCGGTGATTCGGTGGTGCACCTCGTTCTGGGTGGACACGTCGAGGTTGCAGCTCATGCGGTCCATGACCGCGCCGGTGTGGTCGTCGAAGTCCGGTCCGGCGACGTCGGTGAGCCCGGCGGCCGCCCAGGATTCGCGCACCAGCTGGGGAGTAGGGATGGAGTTGGACCAGTTGACCGTGCTGCCGCCGCCGACGGTAGACCCCGCCGCGATGGCCAGCATCCCGTCACCGGAGTTGAAGAAGCCGCCCCTCAGGAAGAGCTTCTGGTATGCGGCCAGTTCGACGTGTACGAAGTCCGACTCGTTGTGATAGCCGCCCAACTCCACGACGATCACCCTCTTGCCGGCCTGGGCGAGCTTGCCGGCGATGAGCCCGCCGCCGCAGCCGGATCCGACCACCACCACATCGGTCTCGAAGACCTCGCCGTCCGTCGGGGCGACCGTCGTCAGCGTCTTCGGGGTGTGCGGCGCCGCCTGCAGGGGACCGGGATACCCCATTCCCACCCAGAACGGGTTGCGGCCCGTGGCGTCGGGCAGCCCGTAGGAGAACATGAGCGACAGCTGCTTGAGCGCGGCCACCGCGCCCTGGGCCTCCGGTGAGGCGTGGCTCAACGCGCGGATGATGGCCTCCCGGACCGGCTGGGGCTGGTCGGCGAAACCGGCGAGCGCGTCGGCGTCGAGGAGTTGCTGCAGACCGGCCAGCTGCTCGGGCGGGAGCTTCTCGGCCAGGTAGAGCTCGACGGCGAAGTTGGCGCCAGCGTCGCTGCCCTTGGTGGCGAAGAATCCGTCCGCGTCGTCGTCGCGGGTGACCGACGGCACGAAGGTGTCGACGATGGCCGCGAGGGTTTCACGCTGACGGTCGGTGAATGCCGTAGCCATGGTTGCCTCGTCTCGGATGGCGAATTACGGGATTTCCTCACGCTAGTAATGGCGTTGGTTGTCCGTCAGCGAATCGGGCAACCGTCATCGGGACAGCGGTGGGTTCTGGACATCTCGGGGACAGCCTGGTCGGACTTATGTAGATTCTCCCTGCCTGCTCCGTGTGGCGAATGAACAGAAAGTTGCCTCGATGACCGATTCCGGGACCAATGACGCCGCAACGCCGGAGGAGCAGTCTCCGGGCGGACGGTTCTCCAGGCGCAAGGTGCTCGGCGGTCTGGCCGCCGGCATGGGGGTGGCCGCGGCCGGGGGCCTGGCGGCCGGGTGCGACAAGAAGGACAGCGGCGCCGGGTCGAGCGCGAGCGGCGGCGACGGGCCGCCCGGATACGGCACCGGGATCAACGACGGATTCGACGGCAAGATCGAACTGGACGTCCGTGACTCCACCGAGGACTGGAAGCCCTTCGAGCTGAAGAAGGCCCCCGACGGGGCGCCCAACGTCCTGGTTGTCCTCTACGACGACACCGGGCTGGCGGCGTGGTCGCCCTACGGCGGCCGGATCGAGATGCCCACCATGCAGAAGCTCGCCGACAACGGAATCATGTACTCGCAGTGGCACACCACCGCGCTGTGTTCGCCGACCAGATCGTGTTTTCTGACCGGACGCAATCACCATGTCAACCGGTTCTCCGCCATCACCGAGGCCTCGACCGGCTTCCCGGGTTCGGCAGCCCGACTGCCGGCGCAGTGCACCCCGGTACCTCAGGTCCTCCAGGACAACGGCTACAGCACCTTCTGGCTCGGCAAGAACCACAACGTGCCCGAGGAGGACGTCTCCAGCGGCGGCAGCAAGTCGGCATGGCCGCTTCAGATGGGCTTCGACCGGTTCTACGGGTTCCTCGGGGGTGAGACCAACCAGTGGTTCCCCGATCTGGTGGAGGACAACCGGTTCATTGAGCAGCCTTACGGTCCCGGCGAGGGCTACCACCTCTCGAAAGACCTGGCCGACAACGCGATCCGGATGCTGCGGGATCAGAAATCGTCCAACCCGTCCAAGCCGTGGTTCATGTGGTTCTGCCCGGGCGCCAACCACGCCCCCCACCATGCTCCGCAGGAGTACATCGACAAGTACAAGGGCAAGTTCGACGACGGTTACGAGGCCTACCGGGACTGGGTGCTGCCCCGGATGATTCAGAAGGGAATCTTCCCGGAGGGCACCAAGATGACGCCGATCAATCCGCTGCCCGAGGACGTCGCGGTGGCCAATGATGCGGTGCGGCCGTGGAATTCGCTGAATGCCGATGAGAAGAAGCTGTTCTCGAAGATGGCGGAGGTTTACGCCGGGTTCTCCGAATGCACCGACTCCCAGGTGGGCCGGATCATCGACTATCTGGAGCAGACCGGCCAGTTGGAGAACACCATCGTCTTCTATTGCGCCGACAACGGCGCCTCCGGGGAGGGTTCGCCCAACGGCTCGGTGAACGAGAACAAGTTCTTCAACGGCTATCCCGATGAGTTGTCGGAGAACATGAAGTATCTGAACACCCTGGGCAGCCCGGACACCTACAACCACTATCCGACCGGCTGGGCGGTGGGGTTCTCCACGCCGTTCCAGATGTTCAAGCGCTACAGCCAGTTCGCCGGCGGCACCTGCGATCCGATGGTGATCTCCTGGCCGAAGGGCATCAAGGCCCGCGGTGAGGTGCGGCAGCAATATCACCATGCCACTGACGTCGCGGCCACCGTGCTCGATGTCGCCGGGCTTCAGATGCCCGAGGTCTACGGCGGGGTCAAGCAGTACCCGCTCAACGGGGTGTCGATGCGCTACAGCTTCGACGACCCGAAGGCGCCAACCACGCGCAAGCGGCAGTACTACGCGATGCTGGGTACCCGCGGCATCTGGGAGGACGGCTGGAAGGCGGCCGCGCTGCACGCCCCGATCAGCGACAAGGGCCATTTCCCCGACGACAAGTGGGAGCTCTACCACGTCGACGAGGACCGCTCGGAGTCCACCAATCTCGCCGACCAGCAGCCCGACAAGCTCAAGGAACTCATCAAGGCCTGGGACGAGGAGGCCAAGAACAATTTCGTGCTGCCCCTCGACGACCGGTCCGCCACCGAGGTTCTCACCAGCCCCCGGCCCCAAGCCGAGCCGCCGCGCGACCGCTACATCTATTACCCGGACACCGCGCCGGTGCCCGAGGGCGTGGCGGTCAGCATCCGCGGCCGCTCCTACAAGATCGCGTCCAATGTCGAGCTGAACAACGACGCCGACGGGGTGATCTTCGCCCACGGCTCCCGCTTCGGCGGCCACACCCTGTTCATCAAGGACGGACAGCTCCATTACGTCTACAACTTCCTGGGCATCAAGCCCGAACAGGACTTCGTCTCGCCGCCGCTGTCGCCGGGCAAGCACACCCTCGGCATGGAGTTCAAGCGCGACAAGGCCGGTGAGCACGGGGAGTCCCTCGGAACGACCACGCTGTTCGTCGACGGCAAGCCGGTGACCTCCGGGCCGATGCGTGCCCAGATCGGCAAGTTCACCCTCGCCGGTGATGGCCTGTGCGTCGGTTACGACAGCGGTGACAACGTTTCGCAGCAGTACAAGAACCCCGGCGAATTCACCGGTGGGACCATCCGGAGTGTCGCCTTCGACGTCAGCGACAAGGCCTACGTCGACCTCAATCGGGACGCCGAGGCCGACTTCGCCACCGATTAGGCCGAATCTCCCGGAGTAATCTGTCCCGGTGACCGGGCCAACAACGCTGTTCATCTTCCCGCATGCCGGCGGGTCGCCGACCTACTACGTGCCGTTCGCCAAGGCCTTCACCACCGATCTCAAACGGGTCGCCGTGCAGTACCCCGGCAAAGGCGGCACCCACGATCTGACGTCGTTCCGCAGCATCCCCGACCTCGCGGACCGGGTGATGAAGCTGCTGCCCGCCCCGACCGACGGCACGGTGGCGTTCTTCGGCCACAGCATGGGCGCCCTGGTGGCGTTCGAGGTGGCCCGCCGGTACGAGGCGGCGGGAAACCCCATCTCGGCGTTGTTCGTGTCGGCGTCGCCGGCGCCGGGCGCCGTGGGGGCGGAGTACATCCCGGAGAACGACCGTGGCCTGCTGGCTGCGGTGGCCACGATGACCGGCGTGAACCCTGAGTTCCTGGAGAACGAGGAGTTCGCCGCCCGGATCCTGCCCACACTGCGGGGGTTCAAGGCGATCATGGCCTACGAATGCCCGCCGGACGCTTCGGTGTCCTGCCCGATCACCGCATACATCGGTGACGAGGACGAGATCGGCACTCTCGAGCGGGTGGAACCGTGGTCGCGGCGCACGACGGGGGAGTTCACCCTGCGCGAATTCACCGGCCATCACTTCTACATCAACGACCACCTGAACGAACTGGCCGCCGACATCGAGAGCGCGGTCGCCAAAACCGCCCGCACCTGAGGCGGAGACCCCCTCACCTGACGGTTCGCTGCCGGGCCCAAACAGCCGAATGCCCGACATCGACTATGAAATCACCGGCACTGGGGTTAATTTTTCCTGAGAGCAGGTATACTTTTGCCTGAGAGTGCGGGCTCGAAGGGGGCTTTTGAGGTGTTAACCTTTCCTGCTGAGAGACGCGCACGTGTTGGGGCTTGGAAGATTTAGCGATGCCGGAGATTCAGTTGTCTATTCCTGAACTGCTGAAAAACAGAGCTGAACAGCAGGCGAACGAGCTCGCCTACACGTTTCTGGACTACGACGTGGACCCGGCGGGATTCGCCGACACGCTCACGTGGTCGGAACTCTACGACCGGGTTCAGGCCGTCGCGGAGCGGCTGACCCTGTGTGGCTCGCCGGGCGACCGCGCCGCCATCCTCGCGCCGCAATGCCTCGACTACATCGTTGCCTTCCTCGGCGCCATGCATGCCGGGTTCATCGCCGTTCCGTTGCCCGTTCCGGCTCCCGGCGGTCTCGACGAGCGCGTCGTCGGTGCCCTTCGCGACTCCGCCCCCAGCGTCATCCTGACCACATCGGCCGTCGTCGGCGCCGTCGTTCCCTACGCCAGCGCTCAGCCCGGCGGCTCGGCGCCCGAGGTGGTGGAGGTCGACGCGCTCGGCCCGGCCTCCGCGCCCACGGATCCGGCTCCGGCATCCGCCACGGCCTACCTGCAGTACACGTCCGGCTCCACCCGGCAGCCCGCCGGTGTGGCGCTCACCCACCACAACATCATCAGCAACCTGCACCAGATCATCGGGGACTTCGCCGAGCACGTCGGGGGCGAGGCGCCCGAGGATTTCACCATCGTCTCCTGGCTGCCCTTCTACCACGACATGGGCCTGGTGCTCGGCGTACTGGGACCACTGGTCGTCAGCCGTCCCGGCGTGCTGATGAGCCCGCTGGGCTTCCTCGCCAAGCCGTCCCGCTGGATCCAGCAACTGGCGATCAACCCGGGCACCTTCAGCGCATCGCCCAACTTCGGCTACGAACTCGCCACCCGGCGCACCTCGGACGCCGACATGGCCGGACTGACCCTCAGCGGCTGCCTGGGACTCATCAGCGGTGCCGAGCGCGTGCACCCGAGCACCCTGCACCGCTTCAATGAGCGATTCGGCCCGTTGGGGCTGCCGGAGGCGACAGTGCGCTCGTCCTACGGGCTGGCCGAGGCGACCGTGTACGTGGTCACCTCCCCGGGCGGCCGTCCCCCGACCGAGGTGCGTTTCGACTCCGAGAAGCTCAATGCCGGCCATGCCGAACTCTGTGCCGCCGGCGGCTCGGAACTGGTGGGCTGTGGTACGCCGCGGTCCTGCGACGTCCGGGTGGTTGATCCCGAGACCCTGCGCGAACGCCCGGCCGGTGAGGTCGGCGAGATCTGGGTGCACGGCGATCAGGTCGCGGCGGGCTACTGGCGCAATCCCGAGTTGACGGCACGCACCTTCGCCGGTCAGCTGGCGGAGCCGACGGAGGGAACGCCTAAGGGCCCGTGGCTGCGGACCGGCGACCTCGGCGTCATCTTCGAGGGCGAGCTGTTCATCATCGGCCGCATCAAGGACCTGCTGATCGTCGACGGACGCAACCACTATCCCGACGACATCGAGTTCACCATCAGCGAGATCACCGCCGGACGGGTGGCGGCCATCGCTGTGCAGGACGACACCACCGAGAAGCTGGTCGCCGTCGCCGAGATCAAGCCGCCCGGCGGTACGCCCGAAGATGCGACCGAGAAGCTGCGCGACTTGAAGCGCCGCGTTGCCGCCGCGGTCCGGAGCGTCCACGGCGTGCGGATGGGGGATCTGGTGCTGGTGGGCCAGGGTTCGTTGCCGATCACCACCAGCGGCAAGGTCCGCCGGTCCTCATGTGCGGAGCAGTACCGGCTGGAGAAGTTCAGCCGGATGGACGCTACGTGAACCCGGAGCTGGACGAGGACGGCCTCAGAGCCTGGCTGGTCGACTATCTCGTCAACACGATCGGTCTTGATCCGGACGAGATCGACTGCGACGCACCGCTGAGCAATCTCGCGGTCGGGTCGGCCGACGCGGTGGTGATGATCGGCGAGCTTTCCGAGTTGCTGGACCGCATGCTGTCGCCGGTGGACCTCTGGCAGTACCCGACGGTCAACGCGCTGGCGACATACCTTTCCGGCGGCGAAGTGGAGCCGGTGCCGTTGCCCACCATGATCGACGTTCCGGGTGCCTCCGGCGAGCGTGAGCGGATCGCGGTGATCGGTGTGGGTTGCCGATTCCCCGGTGGGGTCGAAGGCCCGGAAGCGTTGTGGGACTTCCTGGTCGAGGCCAACTGCGGCATCGGCACCGTGCCGGCCGGGCGATGGGACCGGTTCGAGGGCGGCTCGGCGGAGGATTCGGCGGCGCTGGCCGGAACCAGCCGCTGGGGCGGATTCCTCGACGACGTGGCCGCCTTCGACGCGGAGTTCTTCGAGATCCCGGCCGGCGAGGCCGACAAGATGGACCCCCAGCAGCGGCTGCTGCTCGAGGTGACCCACGAGGCCCTCGAGAACGCCGGCATCTCGCCACAGGCCCTGCGCCACACCCAGACCGGGGTTTTCGCCGGCGCGTGCAACGGCGAGTACGGGGCCCTGTCGGCGTCCGACCTCAGTTCGGTGGACGCATGGTCGGGCACCGGCGGCGCGCTGAGCATCATCGCCAACCGGGTGTCCTATTTCTACGACTTCCGTGGTCCGTCGGTGACGGTGGACACCGCGTGTTCGTCGTCCTTGGTGGCGGTGCACCTGGCCTGTCAAAGCCTGCGCTCGGGGGAGTCGGACACGGCATTGGCGGCGGGGGTCAATGTCGTGCTCACCCCCGCCCCGACGCGCAGTTTCGATGTGGCCGAAGCGATGTCGCGCTCCGGCGGCTGCCATTCCTTCGACGCCTCGGCGGACGGCTTCGTGCGCAGCGAGGGCGCCGGGGTGGTGGTGCTGAAGCGCCTGTCCGACGCCCTGCGCGACGGTGATCGGGTGCTGGCCGTCATCCGCGGCTCGGCGGTCAACCAGGACGGCCGGTCCAACGGTTTGATGGCGCCGAACCCGGCGTCGCAGATGGGCGTGCTGCGGGCCGCGTACGCCGACGCCGGGGTCGACATGCGCGAGGTCGACTACATCGAGGCGCACGGCACCGGAACCCTGCTGGGCGATCCGATCGAGGCCCGCGCGCTGGGGACCGTGCTGGGCCGCGGCCGACCGGTCGAGGACCCGCTGCTGATCGGCTCGGTGAAATCCAACTTCGGCCACATGGAGGCCGCCGCCGGGGTGGCGGGTCTGGCCAAGGCGGTCCTGGCGCTCAACCACGGCCAGATCCCGGCGACGGTGGGCTACCAGATCCCGAATCCGCACATCGACTTCGACAGCCTGCGACTGAAAGTTGTTGCCGAACAGACTGATTGGATCGACAACGGCAGGCCGCGGCGGGCCGGGGTCTCCTCGTTCGGCTTCGGCGGCACCAACGCCCACGTCGTCCTCGAGCAGGCGCCCGAACAGCCGGCGCCGCTGCCGGCCGAGCCTTCGGCGGTCACCACGCTGGTGATCTCCGGCAAGACTCCCGCCCGCATCGCCGCGACCGCGGGAATGCTCGCGGACTGGCTGTCGCAGGCCGGCCCCGAGGTGCGCCTGGATCAGCTGGCCCACACCCTCAACCACCATCGTGGCGGCCACCGCCTGTTCGCCTCGCTGTGCGCCCGGGACCGGGACCAGGCGATCACCGGTTTGTCGGCGCTGGCGGCCGGGCAGTCGGCGCCCGGGCTGGTCTCTGCGCACACCGGCTCCTGCCGGGCGGGCACCGTCTTCGTCTACTCCGGTCAGGGTTCGCAGTGGCCCGGCATGGGACGGCGGCTGCTCGCCGAAGAGCCGGCGTTCGCCGCGGCCGTCGACCAGCTGGAGCCCGCGTTCGTCGAGCACGCCGGGTTCTCGCTGCGCGAGGTCCTGGCGTCAGGCGAGAAGGTCGTGGGCATCGAGCGCATCCAGCCGGTGCTGGTCGGCCTGCAGCTGGCGCTGACGGCGCTGTGGCGCTCCTACGGCGTCCATCCCGACGCGGTGATCGGGCACTCGATGGGCGAGGTCACCGCCGCCGTCGTCGCGGGGGCGCTGAGCCCCGCCGAGGGCCTGAAGGTCATCTCGACCCGGTCGAGGCTGATGTCCCGGCTCTCCGGGCAGGGCGCGATGGCGCTCCTCGAGGTCAGCGCCGACGACGCCGAGGAATTCCTGGCCGACTACCCGGACGTCAGCGTCGCCGTGGAGGCCTCCCCGCGGCAGATCGTGATCGCCGGGCCGCCCGAGCAGGTCGACGCGGTGGTCGAGGTGGTGGCGGCCAAGGACCGGCTGGCGCGCCGCGTCGACGTCGACGTCGCCTCGCACCACTCGATCATCGACCCGGTGCTGCCCGAGCTGCGCACCGAACTCGCCGACCTGAGCCCGCAGCCGCCGGCCATCCCGGTGTTCGTCACCACCGGCGGGCGGGATGGAACCGCCCTCTTCGACGCCTCCCACTGGGTCGACAACCTGCGCAACCCGGTCCGGTTCGCCCAGGCGGTCGCCGCGGCCGGCGCCGAGCACGACACCTTCATCGAGATCAGCCCGAACCCGGTGCTGACCTACGCCATCGACGACACCCTCACCGACGTTCACCACCACACCGTCGCCACACTGACCCGCGACGACGACGACACGCTGAGCTTCCACACCCACCTCAACGCCACCCACACCACCCGGCCACCGGTCACCCCGCACGGCGCCGAGCCGCACATCACGCTGCCCACCACGCCGTGGCAGCACACCCACCACTGGATCCCGACGGCTCCGCCGCGCAGCAGCGGCGCGGCGGCGCCGGCACCCGGGACGGTCCTGGGCACGCACACGCCGGTGGCCGGCCCGATGACCGGGCACCTCTGGCAGGCGCGTCTGGTGACGCAGGGCAGGCCGTATCCGGGCTTCCGCCGTATCGCCGGGGTGGACGTCGTCCCGCCGTCGGTCCTGATCGGGACATTGGCGGCCGCAGCCGCCGAGTGCGGCGCCGCCGGGGTCGAGGACGTCCGGTTCGACAGCCCGCTGACCTTGGACCAGCCGCGCGCGGTCCAGGTGTTCACCGACGGCGAGACGGTGACGATCTCGTCGGCCCCGGCCGTCGACGACGCCGACCGGCACTGGATCGGCAACGTCACCGCCCGGATGACCGCCCGACCCGCCCGGACACCCGCCGAGGACACCGCCGGCGACACCGCCGAGGCTGCGACGCACGACCTGGCCGCCATCGACGAACTCCTTGCGTCCTGGGGCGTGGAGGGACGCGCGTTCGAATGGTCGGTCGACTCGCACGAGGAGACTGCGGGACGGCTGCGCGCGGAGATCGTCATCCCCGACCCGGGGACCGGCACCGGCACCGGGCCGCATGCCATCGCGTTGCTCGACGCGGCGCTGGACCTGGCCCGCCTGGTGGGCCCGTCGGATGAACTGATGCTTCCGGTGTCCGCGGACAGCGTCGTCGTCTCCGGGCAGGCACCTGCCGAGCCGCGCGGGGTGATCGAGGTGCGCCGCCGCGCCGGGGCGGATGACGACCTCGTCGTCGACATCGTGCTGGAAAGCCCCGACCGGCACGGCATCGCCGAGCTGCGCGGGGTCCGGTACCAGACCGTGTACGGCTTCACCCCGTCCGCCGATCCCAGTGCGGTGGCCCACCTCATCGAGTGGCAGCCGTGGGAACCCGGCACCGGCGCCGGAGCCGTGGGCACGGTGGCGGTACTCGGCGACCCGCAGGCCGCGCAGGTACTGCGTGAGCGGCTCGGCGACCTCGGGCATGCCGCCGCCGACCCCGCCGACGCCCGCTACCTCATCTATGTGCCCGACCCGGACACCGCCGAGAGCGATGTCGAGGTGTCGGCACGGCTGGTCTGCGAAGTGGGAGATATTGTTTCGCGCCTTGTCGACCGCGACCCCCGCAACCCGGCGACGCTGTGGATCCTCACCCGCGGCGTCCACGAGGCACTCTCCGAGGAGTCGCAGCGGCAGAGCTGCCTGTGGGCGCTGGCCGGCGTGATCGGCGCCGAGCAGCCCCAGGTGTGGGGCGGGCTGGTCGACATCGGCCCGGCCGATGACACCGCGGAGGCCGCGACGCGCCTGTCGGAGATCCTGCACACCCCGACGAAGTCGGTGATGCTGCTGCGCGACGGCGCCCTGCTGAAGTCCGGGTTGGCGCCCTTCCCCGGCGCGCCGGTGCGGCCCGCGCTGCGCTGCCGGCCCGACGGGGCCTACCTGATCACCGGCGGTCTGGGCGACCTGGGCCTGCTGATGGCCGGCTGGCTGGCCCAGCGCGGTGCCCGGCGGCTGATTCTGCTCGGCCGGACCGGCCTGCCCTCGGCGGGCGAGGCGGCCGCCGACCCGGCGGCCCGCCGCCGCATCGCGGCGATCCGCGGGCTGGAACGCCGCGGGGTGTCGGTGGAGACCGTGGCCATCGACTCCGGTTCGGCCGAGGCGATGCGGGCCCTGCTGGCCCGCCGTGAGGACGACGGCGCCGCGCCGATCCTGGGCGTCGTCCACGCCGCCGGCATCACCGAGGGCCAGCTGCTCACCGACCTCGAGCCCGACCGGGTCCGCCAGACCGTGTGGCCCAAGATCGCCGGCGCGCAGGTTCTCCACGAGGCGTTCCCGCCCGGCGCCCTGGACTTCATGTACTTCATCGCATCGGCGGGATCGGTGTTCGGCGTGCCCGGGCAGGCCGCCTACGCGGCCGGCAACGCCTATCTCGACGCGCTGGCCCGGGCCCGTCACCAGCAGGGCGACAACACCGTCAGCCTGGACTGGGTGGTCTGGGAGGGCCTCGGCCTGGGCAAGGACGTGCAGATCGTCGTCGACGAACTGGAGCGGGCGGGATCGCGCCCGGTGCGGCCGGCGGAGGCCTCGGCCGCGTGGGAGTACGCCAGCCGGTACGACGCCGCCCAGGTGGTGATGGCGCCGATGGAAGCCGGTGCCCCAGCCGACGGGCACCAGGTGGCCGCGCCGACGATGGCGTGGTCGCTGATGGAGCCCGGGGAACTGCGCGCCGAACTGCACAAGGGACTGCGGGCCATCCTGGCCGGCGAGCTGCGCATCCCCGAAGACCAGGTCGAGGTCGACCTGCCGTTCGCCGAGATGGGCCTGAACTCGGTGATGGCGATCTCGATCCGGCGGCAACTCGAACAGTTCGTCGGCCTGGAACTGTCGGCGACGATGCTGTTCAACCACCCCACCATCGCCAGCTTCGCCGACTACCTCGCCATCCGGCTGCTGCCCGGCTCGGCGATCGAGGACGAGGACGACGAGGATCCGGCGGGAAGCGTGCTGGACTCCCTGTTCGACACCGTCGAGTCGACGTCCTAGAGGAAGGATCCACGGTGAGCCACACGACGATTCCCGAGCTGATCGAGCGCCGGGCGCAGGAGCAGCCCGACGACACCGCCTACACGTTCTGGGACTACGAGTCCGACCCGGCCGGCGTCGCCGAGAGCATCACCTGGTCGGAACTGCGCGATCGCGTCGAGGTGGTCGCCGAACAGCTCGCCAAGCTCGGCGCGCCGGGGGAGCGGGCCGTGGTGCTCGCGCCGCAGGGCCTGGACTACATCGTCGGCTTCCTCGGGGCGATCCGCGCCGGATTCATCGCCGTCCCGCTCTCGGTGCCCCAACCCGGTCAGCACGACGAGCGGGTGGCCGGCGCGATGAGCGACAGCACACCGGTGGTCGTCCTGACCACCTCCGCCGTCGTCGACGAAGTCCGCAACTACACCCATGCGCAGTCGGCCCAGCGGCCCCCGAAGGTGATCGAGGTCGATGCGCTGGACTTCTTCTCACCTGCGAAACCCCCTGTGCTGCAGGATGTTCCGAAGATCGCCTACCTGCAGTACACCTCCGGGTCCACCCGTCGGCCGGCCGGGGTGTCCATCACCCACGACAACGTCACCGCGAACCTCGACCAGGCGTTGCCGGACTATCTGGAGGCCTTCGACTTCCCGCCGCGGGAGATGACCGTGGTGTCGTGGGCGCCGTTCTACCACGACATGGGCATGGTGGTCGGCATCTTCATCCCGCTCTACAGCGGCTGCGCGGCCGTGCTGATGAGCCCGGTCTCGTTCCTGCAGAGGCCGGTCCGCTGGCTGCAGCACATCGCCGCCAACCCCAACGCCTACACCGCCGGCCCGAACTTCGCCTACGAGGTGGTCATGGCGCGGACCTCCGACGAGGACCTGGCCGGCCTGGACCTGAGCCGCACGGCGGTGATGATCAACGGCGCCGAGCGGGTGCGCGGGTCGACCGTGCGACGGTTCATCAAGCACTTCGCGCAGTGGGGCCTGCCGGACTACGCCCTGCGGACCACCTGGGGCATGGCCGAGGCGACGGTCTACGTGGCCTCCTCACCCGGCGGGCGCCCACCGAACGTGGTTCGCTTCGACACCTACAGGCTGACGGGCGGGCACGCCGAGCTAACCGAGTCGGGCGGCTCGGAACTGGTGAGCCACGGCCCGCCGCGGGCCTGCGACTTCCGCATCGTCGACCCGGACACCCATGTGGAGAAGCCGGCGGGCGAGGTCGGCGAAGTGTGGGTGCACGGCCCGCAGGTGGCCGCCGGCTACTGGCGCAACCCGGAGCTGACCGAAGAGGTGTTCAACGGACAGCTGGCCGAGGGCGAGCCGGCCGGGCCGTGGCTGCGATCCGGGGACTACGCGGTGATGTTCGACGGCGAGCTGTACATCATCGGCCGGATGAAGGACCTGCTGATCGTCGACGGGCGCAACCACTATCCCGACGACATCGAGGCCACCGTCGCCAAGATCACCGGCGGCCGGGTGGCGGCGATCTGTGTCGCCGACGGCGCCGACGAGCAACTCGTGGTGGTCGCCGAGACCAAGACCAAGGACGCTGATGCGCTGCGTGACCTCAAACCGCAAGTGACAGCGGCTATTTCGAAAGCGCACGGAGTGCGGGTCGCCGACCTGGTGTTGGTCGGCGGGAGCTCGATTCCGGTCACGACGAGCGGGAAGGTGCGGCGGTCGGCGTCCAGGGAGCGGTACCGCTCCGGTGAATTCCGCCGGTTGGACGTCAGTCCATGACCTCTGACTGGACCGAGGAGGCCCTGCGGCAGTGGCTGGTCGACTACCTGGTCGGCGCGCTGGACTGCAGCCGGGAGCAGATCGACCGGGGTGCTTCCATGCACGACCTCGGCGTCGGCTCCCGCGACGCCGTCGTTCTCACCGGCCGGCTCTCCGAACTGCTCGACCGGCCGGTGTCGCCGGTCGAGTTCTGGCAGTACCCGACGGTCAGCATGCTCGCCCGTTTCCTGACCGGCGGCGAGGTGGAACCGGTCTTCACCGACGCCGGCCCGCGGCTCGACCGCCACGACCCGATCGCGATCGTCGGGGTGGGCTGCCGGTTCCCCGGTGGGGTGTCAAGCCTGGACGAGCTGTGGGACTTCCTGGAAGCCGGGCGGTCGGGGATCCGCGAGGTCCCCATTCAGCGCTGGTCTCGCTTCGCCGACGGCTCACCGGCCGATGCCGCCGTGATCGCCGAGACCACCCGCTGGGGCGGCTACCTGGAGGACGTCGCCGACTTCGACGCGGAGTACTTCGAGATCCCGGCCGGCGAGGCCGACAAGATGGACCCCCAGCAGCGGCTGCTCCTCGAAGTGACCCAAGAGGCCCTCGACGACGCCGGCATCCCGGCCGATGCGCTGGCCGAGACCCGCACCGGGGTGTTCGCCGGGGCCTGTTCGCCGGAGTACTGGCAGATCGCGACGGCCGACCTGGCGGGCGTCGACGCGTGGTCGGGCACCGGCGGGGCACTGAGCATCATCGCCAACCGGCTGTCGTACTTCTTCGACTTCCGCGGCCCGTCGGTGACGGTGGACACCGCGTGCTCCTCGTCGCTGGTCGCGGTGCACATGGCCTGCCAGAGTCTGCGGTCGGGGGAGTCCGACGTCGCTCTTGCCGCGGGAGTCAACGTGGTGCTGACCCCGGCTCCGACCCGGAGTTTCGATGTGGCCGAGGTGCTTTCGCGCTCGGGCGGCTGTCATGCCTTCGACGCCTCGGCGGACGGCTTCGTGCGCAGCGAGGGTGCCGGGGTGGTGGTGCTCAAGCGTCTGAGCGACGCGATGCGCGACGGTGACCGGGTGCTGGCCGTCATCCGCGGCTCGGCGGTCAACCAGGACGGCCGGTCCAACGGCCTGATGGCTCCCAACCCCGCCGCGCAGATGGCGGTGCTGCGAGCGGCCTACGCCGACGCCGGGGTGGACGTCCGTGACGTCGGCTACGTCGAGGCGCACGGGACCGGCACGCTGCTGGGCGATCCGATCGAGGCCCGCGCGCTGGGGACCGTGCTGGGCAAGGGCCGGCCGGCCGCCGAGCCGCTGCTGATCGGCTCGGTGAAGTCCAACCTCGGGCACCTGGAGGCCGCTGCCGGGATCGCCGGGCTGGCCAAAGCCGTGCTGGCGGTCAGCCGCGGGGTCATCCCGCCCAACCGGGACTACACCGACCCCAATCCCCACATCCCGTTCGAGAAGCTGCGCCTCAAGGTCGCCGCCCAGGCAACGCCGTGGCCGGCGGGCAAGGACCCGCACCGGCGGGTCGCCGGCGTCTCGTCGTTCGGATTCGGCGGCACCAACTCCCATGTCGTGCTTGAGTCGGCTCCGGCCATGGAACCGGCTGCGCCGCAGAATGATTCGGACTCCGGGTCGCCGGTGGTGACCACGCTGGTGGTATCGGGCAATACCCCGGAGCGGGTGTCCTCGTGGGCCGCGGTGCTGGCCGGGTGGATGGCCGGTGCCGGCGCCGGCGTCGCCTTGGACGACGTGGCCCACACCCTCAACCACCATCGCAGCCGCCACCCCGTGTTCGCCACGGTGTGTGCCCGCGACGCCGCCGCCGCGGCCGAGGGCCTGGCGGCGCTGGCCGATGGCCGGTCGGCCCCCGGTGTGGTGCCTGCGCACAAGGGGCGGTGCCGGCCGGGCACGGTGTTCGTCTACTCCGGGCAGGGCTCGCAGTGGGCCGGCATGGGCGTGCGGTTGCTCGCCGACGAACCGGCGTTCGCCGCCGCCGTCGACGAACTCGAACCGGCGTTCGTCGAGCACGTCGGGTACTCGCTTCGCCAGGTGATCGCCGACTCCGAAGAGGTCCACGGCGACGCCCGGGCCCAGCCGGTCATCATGGGCCTGCAGTTGGCGCTCACGGCGCTGTGGCGCTCCTACGGCGTGCACCCGGACGCGGTGATCGGGCACTCGATGGGCGAGGTCACCGCCGCGGTGGTGGCCGGAGCGCTGACACCGGCGCAGGGATTCGCGGTGATCGCGGCGCGCTCGCGGCTGATGTCGCAGCTGGCCGGGCCGGGGGCGGTCGCGTTGCTCGATGCCGACGCCACCTCGACCGAGACGCTCATCGCCGGCTATCCCGGGGTGGAGATCGCCGGCTACCTCTCACCCCGGCAGACGGTGGTGGCCGGGTCGGTCGCCGCCATCGAGGCGCTGCTCACCGCCGCCGTCGCGGCCAACCGGTTCGCCCGGCGGGTCAACATGGAGGTGGCCTCCCACACCGCGCTGATGGACCCGGTGCTCGAGCCCCTGCAGGCCGAGCTGGCCGATCTCGTCCCGCGGCTGCCCGGAATCCGGATGTTCTCCACGGTCGACGACGGCGCAACCCCGGCCCTCGATGCCGACTACTGGGTGTCCAACGTCCGGCGCCCCGTGCGTTTCCACCAGGCGATCGTCGCGGCGGCGGCCGACCACGGCACCTTCATCGAGGTCAGCCCCAACCCGATCCTGACCCGCAGCATCGGCGAGACGCTCGGCGACCTTCACCACCACGCGCTTGCGACCCTCGTGCGCGACGGCGACGACACCGTGAGCTTCCACACCGGCCTCAACGCCACCCACACCACCCACCCGCCGGTAACGCCGCACCCGCCCGGGCCGCACATCACGCTGCCGCACACACCGTGGCAGCACACCAGGCACTGGGTGCCCGAACCGGTGCGGCGCCTGTCCGGCGAGCGCATCTCCTACAGCGGTAGTCCGGCGACATCGGTGGTGCCGGCGGAGTGGGTCTGCGAACTCCATTGGCCCGCAAGCCCGGTCGTCGACGGGGCGGTCGACTCCGGCGGCAGCAACTGGCTGGTGATCGCCGACGCCGTGATCGGCGCGGAGATCGGTCGCCTGCTCGGCGGTGACGCGGTGACGGTCGTAGACCCCGCAGAGCTCACCGGCGATCCCGATGCGGTGATCGCCGAACTGGCCGGGGTCACCCACGTCCTCTACGCGCCTGAACCGGTCGTCAGCTGGGATCCCGCCGCGGGCAGGAGGATCTTCGCTGCGGCCCGCGCACTGGCGGTCGCGACGGCCGATCGCCCACTGCCCCCGGCGCTGACCCTGCTCACCCGCAACGCCGCGCCCCTCGACGCGGGGGACCGCGCGAATCCCGCCCATGCGGTCCTTTGGGGCCTGGGCCGCACCCTGGCCCTGGAACATCCCGAGATCTGGGGCCGCGTCATCGATCTGGACGAGTCGGTTCCCGCCGAACTGGCCGCCTCCTGGGTCCTGGCCGAGGCGCACGGCGGAGGGTCGGAGGACCAGGTCGTCTACCGCGCCGGTGTGCGGCGCATCGCGCGCCTGCGGCACACGAACGCCACGTCGACCGGACAGCAGGTCCGCCTGGACCCGGCCGCAAGCCACCTCGTCGTCGGCGCCACCGGCAACATCGGCCCGCACCTGATCGGCTACCTCGCCGGACAGGGCGCCACCACCATCGTCGCCGTCTCGCGCAACCCCGGCACCCGGCTCGACGGCCTGGCGGAAACCCTGTCCCAGCGGGGGATTCGGCTGGTGACCGTCGCGGCCGACGCCTCCGACGAAGCCGCACTCGGCGCGCTCTTCGACCGGTTCGGCGCCGATCTTCCGCCGCTGGCCGGTGTCTACCTGGCTGCCTTCGGCGGTGGTCCGACCACCCTGCGCGACATGACAGACGCCGACGTCGATGTCATGTTCGCTCCCAAACTGGACGCGGCCTCGCTGCTGCACCGGCTGTCGCTGCGCCACCCCGTGCGGCAGTTCGTGCTGTTCACGTCGATCTCCGGGCTGCTGGGCTCGCGGTGGCTCGGCCACTACGCGGCGACCACCACGTTCCTGGACGCCTTCGCCTATGCGCGCCGGGCAGCCGGCCTGCCCGCCACCGCCGTCGAGTGGGGTTGGTGGAAGTCCTTGGCGGACAACCAGTCCGACTCCGAACGGCAGGTCACCCTCGACTCGGGCCTGCTGCCCATGCCCGACGACACCGCGATCCGTGCGCTGTCGGTGCTCACCGGGACGGACTCGCCGGTCTGCTGCGCCGTCGTCGCCGCCGACTGGAACCGGCTGGGCGGGGCGTACCGCACCCGGGCCTCGCTGCACATCATCGATGAGCTCGTCACCGGCACATCCGGCGAGTTCCTCTCCACGGCAACGGGTTTCCGCGCGGAGCTGGCCGCCTGCGACCCGGGCGACCAGCGGCGGATGCTGACCGACCATGTCTGCACCCTGGTGGCCGAGGCGATGGGCCTGGCCTCCCCGAACCTGCTGGACCGCTCCGCCGGCTTCTTCCAGGCCGGCATGAACTCACTGATGAGCGTTGCGCTGCGGCGTTCGCTCAGCGACTCCCTGGGTGAGGAACTCCCCGCCTCGGTGATCTTCGACTATCCCACCGTCCACGACCTGGTCGAGTACCTCGCGGCGCGGCTGCCGGAACTGGCAGGAGTTATCGACCCCTCCGTCGGCGTGGACTTCGACGACGACTACGGCGACCTCGCCGAAGACGAACTGCTAAAGCAACTATCGGAAAGACTGAGTTAACCCACCCATGACAGCCCCGTCGCCCGACCGTCGCGCGATCATCACCGAGGCGCTGCGCAAGATCGATGATCTGACCGCGCGCCTGGCGATCGCCGAGAAGGCTTCCACCGAGCCGATCGCCGTGGTCGGCATCGGTTGCCGGTTGCCGGGCGGGGTCAACAACGCCGAGGAGTTCTGGACCCTGCTCGACGAGGGCGCCAGCGGTGTGGTCCGGGTGCCGGCCGACCGTTGGGACGCCGACGCCTATTACTCCGAGGACTACACCGTGCCCGGCACCATCTGCAACACGGTGGGCGGATTCCTGACGGCCTGGCAGCCCGACGAGTTCGACGCGGAGTTCTTCAGCATCTCCCCGCGGGAAGCCGCCGGCATCGACCCGCAGCAGCGGCTGCTGCTCGAAGTCGCCTGGGAGGCACTGGAGAACGCGGGCATCAACCCGCAGTCCATCCGCGGCACCCAGACCGGCGTCTTCATCGGCCTGACCACCAACGACTACTACCACTCGGTGGCCGGCAAGCTGCGCCGCGAGCAGATCGACGCCTACATTCCGTTCGGCAACGCCCCCAACTTCGCCGCCGGCCGGCTGTCCTACTTCCTCGGTGCGCGGGGCCCGGCGGTGGTGCTGGACACCGCGTGCTCGTCGTCGCTGGTGTCCATCCACCTGGCGTGCGAGAGCCTGCGCCGCAGGGAATCCGACACCGCGCTGGCCGCCGGGGTGAACCTGATTCTGAGTCCGGAGAACAGCATCGCCTGCTCGCGGTTCGGGATGCTGTCCCCGGACGGCTCGTGCAAGTCCTTCGACGCCGACGCCAACGGCTACGTGCGCAGCGAGGGCTGCGGCATCGTGGTGCTCAAGCGCCTCGAGGACGCGCAACGCGACGGCGACACCGTGCTGGCCGTGGTGCGCGGGTCGGCGGTCAACCAGGACGGCGCCAGCAGCGGCCAGACCGTCCCCAACGGGCCGGCCCAGCAGGCGCTGATGCGCCAGGCGCTGCACGCCGCACGCCTGGCGCCCTCGGACATCGACTACGTCGAGGCGCACGGCACCGGCACCGGACTGGGCGACCCCATCGAACTCGACGCGCTGGCCGAGGTCTACGGCAACAGGGACGGGTCGGCGCCGCTGGTGCTCGGATCGGTGAAGACCAACCTCGGCCATCTGGAGTCGGCGGCGGGCGTCACCGGCTTCATCAAGACCGTCCTGAGCGTGGCGCGCGGGCACATCCCCAAGCAGTTGCACTTCACCAAGCTCACCCCGCACGCCGGCCCGGGCGCGTCGAAGTTTGTCATCGCCGCCGAGCCTTCGGAGTGGCCCGATGTCAGCCGTCCGCGCCGGGCGGCCGTGTCCTCGTTCGGCGTCAGCGGCACCAACGCCCACGTCATCGTCGAACAGGCCCCGCTCACCGAGCTGGTGTCGCCCGCGCCCGAGCCCCCGGTCAGCACCCTGGTGCTGAGCGGCCGCAGCCCCGAGCGAATCGCCGCGACGGCCGGCCGGCTGGCCGACTGGCTGGACGGACCGGACAGCGTCGGCATCGGCCTGGCGGACGTCGCGCACACCCTGAACCACCACCGGGCCCGGCATCCGCAGTTCGCCACCGTCACCGCGTGCGACCGCCGTCAGGCAGTCGAGGGGCTGCGCGCCCTGGCCGGCGGCTACCCGGCTCCGGGCGTGACCGCGGCGCACGCCGGTCCGTGCGGCGCCGGCACGGTGTTCCTGTACTCCGGGCAGGGATCGCAGTGGGCCGGCATGGGCCGGCGGCTGCTGACCGACGAGCCCGCCTTCGCCGCCGCCGTGGACGAACTCGACCCGGCGTTCGTCAAGCACGCCGGCTTCTCGCTGCGCCAGGTCCTCGAGGCCGGCGAGGCGGTCGTCGGCATCGAGCGGATCCAGCCGGTGCTGGTGGGCGTTCAGCTGGCGCTGACCGCGCTGTGGCGGGCCCACGGGGTGTCGCCCGACGCGGTCATCGGCCACTCCATGGGCGAGGTGACCGCCGCCGTGGTGGCCGGTGCGCTCAGCCCCTCGGACGGCATCAAGGTCATCGCCACCCGCTCGAGGCTGATGTCGCGGTTGTCCGGTCAGGGTGCGATGGCGCTGCTGGAACTATCCGCGGCAGCGGCCGAGGAACTCCTCACCGATTACCCGAATGTCACTGTGGCGGTGGAGGCTTCACCGCACCAGGTGGTCGTCGCCGGGCCGCCCGAGCAGGTGGACGCCGTCATCGCGGTGGTGTCCGCGCAGGACCGCCTGGCCCGCCGGGTCGAGGTCGACGTCGCCTCCCACCACGCCATCATCGACCCCGTCCTGCCCGACCTGCGCACCGAACTGGCCGACCTGGACCCGCAGCCGCCGGCCATCCCGGTGTTCGTCACCACCGGTGGGCGCACCGGTGGGCAGCAGCGTAGCGACTCGGGGACGGACTCCGGGACCGAGCTGTTCGACGCCGCGCACTGGGTGGACAACCTGCGCAACCCGGTCCGATTCACCCAGGCGGTCGCGGCGGCCGGCGCCCACCACACCTTCTTCATCGAGGTCAGCCCGCACCCGCTGCTCAGCTACGCGATCGACCAGAGCCTGGAGGGCGTCCACCATCACACCCTGGGAACGCTGCAACGGGACACCAACGACACGTTCACCTTCCACGCCAACCTCAACGCCACCCATACGGTGCGCCCGCCGGAGGTGCCGCATCCGGCCGAACCGCGTCCGACGCTGCCGGCCACCCCGTGGCACCACACCCGGCACTGGCTGCAGGTGTCCGCGGCCCCTGAACAGCCGGCGCCGGCCGCGGCATCCTCGCGCGGCTCGAACGACTGGTTCCACCGGCTGACCTGGCCGGTCCGCGACCTGCCCGCCGCCACCGCCGAGGGCAGCTGGCTGGTGCTGGGCGAGGACGACACGGCGGCCGAATTGGCGGCGCAACTCGGGACGGGCTCCCGGGCGCTCGACGTCGGCGAACTGGACCCAGCCGAGTCCGAGGTGCTGCACGCGGCGCTGGCCGGCGCCGACCACGTGGTCTACGCGCCCGCGCCGGTCTCCCGGATCGAGGCGGCGCCCGCTTACCGTCTGTTCAACGCCGTCCGGCGGCTGGTCGGCGCGCTGGCCGGAATGGCAGAGCCGCCAACGCTTTTCATCCTGACCCGCAACGGCCAGCCCATCGACGAGGGGGACCGCTCCGATCCCGCCCACGCGGTGCTGTGGGGGATGGGCCGCACCATCCGGTTGGAGAATCCCGAGATCTGGGGCGGCATCGTCGACGTCGACGAGTCCGTGCCGGCCGAGTTGGTCGCGCGGATCCTGGCGGCCGAAACCCAGGCCGGTGACGACGACCAGGCCGTCTACCGCCGCGGCGAGCGCCACGTGCCGCGTCTGCAGCCCGGCGCCGCCCCGGCGGTGAGCCTGACCCGGTTCGAGAGTGATACCAGCCACTTGGTGATCGGCGCCACCGGCAACGTCGGCCCCTTCCTCATTCGCCAGCTTGCCGAGATGGGCGCCTCCACCGTGGTCGCGGTATCCCGAAGCGGCGCAGGCAAACTCGGCGACCTGGCCACCGAACTCAAGGAACTGGGCACCACCCTGGTGGAGGTCGCGGCCGACGCCGCCGACGAGGCCGCGATGACCGCGCTGTTCGCGCGCTTCGGCGCGGATCTGCCGCCGCTGGAGGGCGTCTACCTGGCGGCACTGTCCGGCAGCGAGTCGCTGATCACCGAACTGAGCGACGCCGACGTCAACACCATGTTCCGGTCCAAGCTGGACGCTGCCGTGGTGCTGCACCGGCTCACCTTGCGAAACCCGGTGCGCCGCTTCGTGTTGTTCTCCTCCATCACCGGTCTTCTCGGGTCGCGGGGAGTCGGCCACTACACCGCCGCCAACACGTTCACCGACGGTCTGGCCTACGCCCGGCGCACCCTCGGCCTGGCGGCGACCGTCATCGAATGGGGTCTGTGGAAGAGCTGGGCCGACGAGCAGCCGTCGACGAAATCGGCGGGGCTGCACCCGATGCCCAACGAGGTCGCCATCACGATGATGCCGGCGGTGCTCAGCCCGGACGCCGGTGTTCAGCCCTTCGTGGTGGGCGCGGACTGGCAGCGCCTCGCCGACGCCTATCAGATGCGGGCGCCGCTGCCGGTCATCCGGCCGCTGCTGGCCGGCGGCGACGCCGCCGACATCGGACAGGTGCCCCCGCCCGCGTTCGGCACGCTGCTCGGTGAACCGATGGAGGGCGTGGCGGCCGGCCGGCGCACCTGGCGGGCGGCGCTGCTGCCCGACGCCAAGCCGTACCCCGGCGGGCACCTCGTCCGCGGCGTGGAAGTGGTGCCGTTCTCCGTTCTGCTGCAAACCCTCATCCTGGCGGCGGCCCAGGTGGACGCGCCGGGCCTGGGTGACATCCGGTTCGAGTACCCGATCGTCGCCGAGGCCCCCCGGGTCATCCACGTGGTCGTGGAAAGCGACGGGGCCGGCGGGTCCGTCATCGTTTCGTCCAGCTCCGGGCCGGAGACGCCGGCCGACCGCTGGACCCGGCACTGCAGCGCCCGCATCGTCGCGACGCTTCCCGAGGAAGCGGCGCCGATCGACGCCACCCCGGAGCTCTCCTGGGACGCCGCGGCGATCAGCGAACTGCAGCGCAAGTCCGGGGTGGAGGGCCGGCCGTTCGAGTGGACGGTGACCGGCTGCCAGGCGGTCGCGGGCGGACTGACTGCCGACGTCCACATGCCGGATGCCTCGGCGGCCGCCCTCGTCGACGCCGCGGTGCACCTGGCCCGTCTGCTGGACGACTCGGAGTCGCTGATGCTGCCCGCCGCACTCGACGGCGTCCGAGCGGCGACGGCCGCGGTGAGCGATGCGGTGGTCGAGGTCCGCCGTCGGGGCGGCACCACGGATCTGGTGGTCGACATCAGCGCGCGGCCGGCCGACGGGACGTCGTGCGTCGAGATCCGCGGTCTGCATTACGCACAGGTCGACTCGGTGCCCACCGCGGCCGACGCCGGACCGGGTGCGGCGCCGGCCGACGCGCCGGACTGGTCGCAGATGACCGGTGCCGAGATCGCCGAGGAACTGCGGACCCGGCTGCGGGTGATCCTCGCCCGCGAACTGGGGATGCCGGAGGCGGCGGTCGACTTCGACCGGCCGTTCCCCGAACTCGGCCTGGACTCGATGATGGCGATGACGCTGCTGCGCGACGCCAAGGCGCTGGTGCAGCGGGAGCTGTCGGCCACGATGCTGTGGAATCATCCGACGCTGACCTCGTTCGCCGAGCATGTGGCCGGACTGCTCACCCCCGAGCCCGAACCCGAGACGACGCAGCCCGAGGAGACACCCGAGGACTCGTTCAGCGTGCTGGACGCCCTCTTCGACAGCGTGGAAGGCGACCGATGAAGACGACTTTCGACCGGATCTCGGCCATGACGGCCGAGCAGCGCGGCGCGCTGTCCGAGCAGTTCGAGAAGGCCTCCCGGATCTCCGGCGCCGAACCCATCGCCGTGATCGGCATCGGCTGCCGGCTGCCCGGCGGGATCAACGGCCCGGAGAAGTACTGGGAGTTCCTGGAAGCCGGTACCGACGCGGTGAAAGTCGTTCCGGCCGACCGCTGGGACGCCGAGGAGTACTACGACCCCGATCCGATGGCCCCGGGCCGAATGCCCACCAAGTGGGGGGCCTTCATCAACGACGTCGCCGGCTTCGACTCGGAGTTCTTCGGCATCACCCCGCGCGAGGCCGTGGCGATGGACCCCCAGCAGCGGGTGGCGCTCGAAGTGGCCTGGGAGGCCCTGGAAAACGCCGGGCTGGCACCGGACAAGCTCAGCGAGACCCGCGCCGCGGTGATGCTGGGCGTCTACTACAACGAGTACCAAAGCCTCGCGGCGCAGAACATCAACACCATCGACGCCTACTCCGCGACCGGTAACGCCCACAGCGTGACCGTCGGGCGCATCGCCTACCTGCTCGGCCTGCGCGGTCCTGCGGTGGCCGTGGACACCGCCTGCTCCTCGTCGCTGGTGTCGGTGCACCTGGCCTGTCAGAGCCTGCGGACCCGGGAGAGCGACCTGGCCCTGGCCGGCGGCGTCAACCTCACGCTGCGCCCGGAAACCCAACTGGCGCTGGGTAAATGGGGGATGTTGTCGCCGCGCGGAAAGTGCAGCGCCTTCGACGCCCACGCCGACGGGTTCGTCCGCGGCGAGGGTGCCGGCATGGTCGTGCTCAAGCGCCTCACCGACGCCGTCCGCGACGGCGACCGCGTGCTGGCGGTGGTGCGCGGTTCGGCGCTGAACCAGGACGGCCGCTCCAACGGTCTGACGGCCCCCAACGCTCCCGCCCAGCGGGAGGTGATCGCCCGCGCGCTGCGCTCGGCCGACGTCACCGCGGCCTCGGTGAACTTCGTCGAAACCCACGGGACCGGCACCGCCCTGGGTGATCCCATCGAGTTCGACGCGCTCGCCGCGGCCTACGGCAAGGGCGACACCCCCTGCGCGCTGGGTGCGGTGAAGACCAACTTCGGCCACCTCGAGGCCGCCGCGGGCATCACGGGTCTGATCAAAGCTGTTCTGGCACTGCGGCATTCGCGTATCCCACCCAACCTGAACTTCACCGAATGGAATCCGGCGATCGACGCGGCCGGCACCCGTTTCTTCATCCCGACCAAATCCGTGCCGTGGCCGGCGACCGACGGTCCACGCCGCGCCGCGGTGTCGTCATTCGGCATGGGCGGCACCAACGCCCACGTGGTCCTCGAGCAGGGCCCGGCACCGCAGGCATCGCCGTCGGGCGCCAAGGTGGTCACGACATTGGTGGTGTCCGGCAAGACGCCGACCCGGGTCGCCGCCACCGCCGGGATGCTCGCCGACTGGATGCAGGGCGCCGGAGCGACGGTTCCGCTCCCCGCGGTGGCCGCCGCACTGAACTATCGCAGCCGGTTCGGCGCCGTCGCCACCGTCTCCGCGCGTGATCACCGCGAGGCCGTCGCCGGTCTGCGCGCGCTGGCCGCCGGTCAGCCCGGTCCCGGCGTGGTGGCCTCCCACGAAGCCTCACCCGGCCCCGGCACCGTGTTCGTGTACTCCGGGCAGGGCGCCCAATGGGCCGGCATGGGGCGCCAGTTGCTGGCCGACGAGCCGGCCTTCGCCGCCGCGATCGACGAACTGGAACCCGTATTCCTCGACAAGGTCGGCTTTTCGCTGCGCCACGTCCTGGAGGTGGGGGAGCCGCTGAGCGGTATCGCCCGGATCCAGCCCGTGCTGGTGGGAATCCAGCTCGCGCTGACCGCGCTGTGGCGGTCCTACGGCGTGGAGCCCGACGCCGTCATCGGGCACTCGATGGGCGAGGTGACCGCCGCCGTGGTGGCCGGGGCGCTCACCTCGGCCGAGGGCCTGGACGTGATCGCCACCCGCTCCCGGTTGATGTCGCGGCTGTCCGGGCAGGGGGCGATGGCGCTGCTGGAACTCGACGCCAGCTCCGCCGAGCGGCTCATCGCCGAATATCCCGAGGTGTCGGTCGCGGTCTACGCCTCGCCGACGCAGTCGGTGATCGCCGGGCCGCCCGCGCAGGTCGACGAACTGATCGCCAAGGTCGGTGCCCAGGGTCTGCTGGCCCGCCGAGTCGAGGTCGACGTGGCATCCCACCACGCCACCATCGACCCGATCCTGCCCGAGTTGCGCACCGCTCTGGGGTATCTGTCGCCGGTCGGTCCGCGGATTCCGGTGATCAACACGGCCGAATGCCCCGGTGGCACAACGATGTTCGGTGCCGAGTACTGGGTGGCCAACCTGCGCAACCCGGTCCGTTTCAGCCGTGCCGTCCAGGAGGCCGCCGCCGACCACAGCACGTTCATCGAGATCAGCCCGCACCCGCTGCTGACCCACGCGATCAGCGAGTCGGTGGGCCAGCGCAACGTCCGGGTGTCCGGAACGATCTATCGCGAGCAGCCCGAGACGCTGACCTTCCACACCCATCTGGCGCTGGTGCGCCCGCCGGTGGACACCGCCGAGGACCACCGCCGCGAGCTGCTGGTGGACCTGCCGCCGACGCCGTGGCTGCACACCCACTACTGGACGCAGGTGCCCAAGACCGGCCGCGAGTTCACCGGAGCGCACCCGCTGCTCGGGCTGCACGTCGAGCTGCCCGCCGGCGGGGCCCACGTCTGGCAGTCCGACGTCGGCACCGACATCAACCCGTGGCTGGCCGACCACAAGGTCCACGGCCAGCCGGTCATGCCCGGCGCCGGCTTCGCCGAGATCGCGCTGGCCGCCGGCTGCGAGGCCCTCGGGCTGCCGGCCACCGGACTGGAGGTGACCCGCCTCGAGGTCGAGCAGATATTGCCGCTGGACTCCCAGACCCGGCTGACCACCCAACTGTTCAACGAGGGCGGCGGCGCCGCACGGGTGGAGGTGCACTCCCGCTCGGCGTCCGGGCACTGGAAGCGCCACGCGGTGGCCCGGATCGCGCCGGCGAGCGCGGACGCCGCCGTGCCTGTCATCCCGGCCGCCGCGGGCGCCGGCGAGGCGCCGGTCACCGTATCGCCCAACGACTTCTACACCGCGCTACGTCGCACCGGCGCTTACCACGGACAGGCGTTCGCCGCGCTGACCCGGATCGTCCGCACGCCCACCGGCGGGCGGGAGCGCAGCGACTCGGGGAATGGATCCGGCGGGCAGGAGCGGAGCGACTCGGGAAAGAGTTACGGGGCGGCGGAGACCGAGATCGTGCTGCCCGACGAGGCCACCGCGTACCGCGGGGCCGTGCTGCACCCGGTCATGCTCGACGCCGGGCTGCAGACCCTGGCCGCGGCCATGCCGGCCGAGATCCTCTCGGAGTCAAGCGAAGTCACCTACCTGCCGGTCGCGATGGAATCCATCCGGGTGTTCGGCGACGTCGGCCGCCGGGCCAAGTGCCGCGCCGAGCTCGTCAGCATCGCCGAGGGCGGTGGCGACGCCGTCGGCCAAGTCACGATCATGGACGAGGCCGGCGCCCCGATCGCCGCGGTCACCGGCGTCTACCTACGCAGGGTGCAGCGCCGCACGGTGCCGCTCCCGTTGTCGCGCAAGCTGTTCCGGGCCTGCTGGGAGGAGACGCCGGCCCCCGCGGCCGGTGAACCCGAAGGCAGCTGGCTGGTGCTGACCGACGGACCCGATTCGGCCGCAGCCGAATTCGCCGTCGGGTTCCTGTCCCCGAAGCGCCGGGTGATCACCGCCGACCTCAACGACGAGTCCGAGGTGCAGAACGCGTTCGCCGACTTCGCCGGCGATCCCGCCATGCCCCCGGCCGGTGTGCTGTTCATGGCCGCCGGGCGCGGCGGCGGGGACCTGGAGGCCGGCCTTGCCCATGCCCGGGAACTGATCTGGTCACTGGCCGCCGCGGCGCGCACCATCACCGGCGGCTGGCACGGCAAGTCCCCCCGGCTGTGGCTGGTGACCCGCGGCGGCCTCGCGGTGGACACCGGCGAGGACACCCGGGAGACCGGCAACCCGGCGATCGGCAGCCTGCGCGGCGTGGTGCGGGTGCTGGCCTACGAGCATCCGGCGCTGCGCACCACCCTGCTCGACCTGGACCCCCGCGACACCGCCGCCGCGGCGCTGCTGGCCGAACTGGGCGCACCGAGCTCCGACGACGTGGTGGCCTGGCGGGGCGGGCGGCGGTTCGTCGAACGCCTCAACCGGGCGGCTGAACCCGAGCGCGCCACCGATGCCGTGGTGCGCGCCGACGGCTCCTACATCGTCACGGGCGGTCTGGGCGGTATCGGCCTGAAGGTGGCGGCCTGGCTGGTGGAGTCCGGCGCCGGGCGGGTGGTCCTCAACGGGCGCAGTGCGCCGTCGGAGGCCACCGCGGAGTTGCTGAGCGGCCTCGGCGGCCGCGCGGAGGTGGTCGTCGAACTCGGTGACATCGCCGAACCGGGGGTTGCCGCGCGGCTCGTCGCCGCCGCCGAGGAGGGCGGCCGCGCGCTGCGCGGGGTCATCCACTCCGCCGCCGTCCTCGACGACCAGCTGGTGGCCGGGCTCACCGAGGAGAGCCTGGAGGCGATCTGGACACCCAAGGCCCTCGGCGCCCTGCGGCTGCACCAGGCCCTGGACGAAAAAGGCGCCGACCGGGACCTCGACTGGTTCGCCGGGTTCTCGTCGATGGCGTCGCTGCTCGGTTCGCCCGGTCAGCTGTCCTACGCGTCGGCCAACGCCTGGCTGGATGCCCTGGTCGAGTGGCGCCGGGCGGCCGGGCTGCCCGCCACCGCGGTCAACTGGGGACAGTGGGCCGACGTGGGTCTGGCCCGCGCCATCACCTTCAGCGTGCTGGACCCGATGGACCCAGCCGAGGGTCTCGAGGCGCTGGAAGCCGTGCTCGCCGGCAACCTCACCAAGATCGGGGTGGCCCGGCTGCGGCTGGATCGCGCCGTGGACGCCTTCCCGGAGATCCGCGAGCTCGGCTACTTCGCCAACCTGGCCGGCGAGGTCGACATCGAGGACGCCGACGACGACTGGGCCGGCCCGGACGGCCTGCGGGAACTGGACGCCGAGGAGGCCGAACGGGTGGTCACGGCCCGCCTGCGCAAGCGAATCTCGGCGGTGATGGGCTTCTCCGCCGACGGCGCCATCGAGACCGACCAGCCGCTGACCGAGCTGGGCATGGACTCGCTGATGGCGGTCCGGATGCGAAACACCGTCCGGGCCGACTTCGGTGTGGAGCCGCCGGTGGCCCTTATCCTGCAAGGCGCCACCCTGGCCGACCTTGCGGTGGACCTGATCCGCCAACTCGGTATGGCCGAGGCCACCAACGCCGAACGCCCCAACGCCGTTCGGGACCGTGCACAACAACGCGCCGCCGCCCGCCAACAGGCTGCAGCGCGCCGAAAGGTTAGACAACGACCGTGAGCCCCAACACTGGCTACTCGTCAACCCCGCCGCCGCCCAACGCGATTGCGGTCGTCGGCATGGCCGGCCGGTTCCCCGGTGCGGCGTCGCTGACGGAGTTCTGGCGCAACCTGCGCGGCGGCGTGGAGTCCATCGTCGACCTCACCGAGGACGACCTGATCGACGCCGGCGTGGGGGAGAAGGCCCTGAACAACCGCGCCTACGTGCGGCGGGCCGCACTGCTGCCCGGCATCGAGGAGTTCGACGCCGAATTCTTCGGTTTCACCCCGCAGGCCGCGCGCATGCTGGATCCCCAGCACCGGCTGTTCCTGCAGGCCTCCTGGCACGCCCTGGAGGACGCCGGATACGACCCGGCGGACAGCGAGAAGACCGTCGGGGTGTTCGGCACCACCTCCACCAGCGGCTATCTGCTCTACAACGTGATGTCGCACTACGACCCGAGCATGGTGATCGGCCAGGGTGCGAGCTTCGAGATGGTCAACATGTCGCTGAGCACCGACAAGGATCATCTGGCCACCCGGGTGGCCCACCAGCTCAACCTGCGCGGCCCCGCGCTGTCGGTCCAGACCGCGTGCTCGTCGTCGCTGGTCGCCGTCCACCTCGCCTGCCAGAGCATCCTCAACGGCGAATGCGAGATGGCGCTGGCCGGCGGCGCCTCCATCCGCGTTCCCCACCACGTCGGGTACTGGTACGAAGCCGGTTCGATGGTTTCGCCCACCGGGCGGTGCCGGCCCTTCGACATCCGTTCGGACGGAACGATTTTCGGCAGCGGCGTCGGTGTCGTCGTCCTCAAGCCGTTGCAGGACGCGCTCGACGACGGTGATCGCATCCACGCCGTCATCCGCGGCTCGGCGCTGAACAACGACGGCGCGACCAAGATGAACTACGCGGCCCCGACGTCGGCCGGCCAGGCCGAGGTGATCGCCGAGGCGCACGCCGTGGCCGAGGTCGACGCCGCCACCATCAGCTACGTCGAGACGCACGGCACCGGCACCCCACTCGGCGACCCCATCGAGATCGAGGGTCTGCGACAGGCCTTTGCGATCTCCGAGGAGGACCGGCCGGGTCCGTGTTACCTCGGGTCGGTCAAGTCCAACATCGGCCACCTGGAGACCGCGGCCGGGATGGCCGGCCTGATCAAGACGATCCTGTGCCTCAAGCACCGGGCGATCCCGGCGACGCTGCACTACACCAGCCCCAACCCCGAACTGCACCTCGACCGCGGACCGTTCGAGATCCGCGGCGAGGACGGCCCGTGGCAGTGGAAGGGCGCTCTGCGCGCCGGGGTGAGCGCCTTCGGCGTCGGCGGCACCAATGCCCACATCGTCCTGGAGGAGGCGCCCACGTTCGTCACCTCCGAGGCCAAACCCGGCCCGCAGGTGCTTTTGCTGTCGGCCCGCACCGGCGAGGCGCTCGACGGGGCGCGCAGCGCCCTGGCGGCAGAACTGTCCGACGCCGACGAGATCAGCATGCCCGACGCCGCCTACACGCTGACCCGGCGGCGCCAGGAGCCGGTCCGGATGGCTGCGGTGGTCAACGACCAGGAGCACGCCGTGTCGGTGCTGGGCTCCGACGAGCACGACAACGTGTTCGTCGGCGAGGCGCCCAAGCTCCCGTCGGGAACCGACCCGGGAGACCGGGTGGTGTTCGTCTTCCCCGGCCAGGGCGCCCAGCACATCGGCATGGCCCGCGGCCTGCACGAGACCGAGCCGGTGTTCCGCGAGCACTTCGACGCCTGTGCGGCCGCCTTCGGCGCCGAGATGGGCTTCGACCTGCGGGCCGAGGTCTTCGACGGCACCGGCCGCAACCTCGAGCGCACCGACCGGGCCCAGCCGGCGCTGTTCGCCGTGGAGTACGCGCTGGCCAAGCTGGCCGAGTCCTACGGGGTGCGGCCCGCCGCACTGGCCGGCCACAGCATCGGTGAGTGGGTCGCCGGGACGCTGGCCGGCGTCTTCGACCTGCCGACCGCGGTCAAGGCGGTGTCCATGCGGGCCCGGCTGATGCACGCCTCGGCGCGCGGGGTGATGGTGGCGGTCGCACTCGGTCCGCAGGCCATCGCCGAGCACCTGACCCCCGACGTCGACCTCGCCGCGGTCAACGACCCGGGCAGCTGCGTCGTCGCGGGCTCGGAGGAGGCGATCCGGAACTTCCAGGCCCGGCTGGCCGAGAGCGGCATCGTGGCCCGGCGCGTGCGCACCGCCCACGCGTTCCACTCGCGCCTGATGAGCCCGGTGATCCCCGAGTTCACCGCGTTCCTGTCCCGGCTGGATCTGCGCGCGCCGAAGATCCCGCTGCTGTCCAACGTCACCGGCACCTGGATGACACCGGGGGAGGCCACCGACCCGTCGATCTGGGCCCGCCAGATCCGGGAGACCGTGCGGTTCTCCGACGAACTCGGCGCGCTACTCACCGATCCGGCAAGGGTTTTCGTGGAGGTGGGTCCGGGCGGCACGCTCACCGCCTCGGCGATGCGCCACCCGGCTTGGTCGGCCGGGCACCGCGCGGTGCGGCTGATGCGCCACCAGGCGCAGAACCGCAGCGACCAGGACACCTTCCTGCTCGCACTCGGCCAGTTGTGGGCCGCCGGCGTCGAGGTGGACTGGACCCCGCGGATCGGCGCCAAGCCGACGCTGATCTCGCTGCCCGGCTACCCCTTCAAGCGCCAGCGTTTCTGGATCGAACACAACCCGAACAGCGGCTTTGGCGCCGGCGCCACCGGTGTCGCCGCGGGTGCGCCCGATCACAACGGCTCGTCGGCCCCCGCGGTCAGCAGCGCCTCCCAGATGGAGGCCACCCTGCAGCGGATCTGGGCGCAATGCCTGGGCATCACCGAGATCGACCGCAACGCCAACTTCTTCGAAGTGGGCGGGGACTCGCTGGTCGCGATCAGCGTCGCGATGGCCGCCGCCAAGGAGGGCCTGGACCTCACTCCGCAGGACCTCTACGAGAATCAGACCCCGGCCTCGCTGGCCCGGGCGGTGACCGCCCGCTACGCCGAGGGCAGCCTGGCGCGCCGGACCCGGGACGACGCCGCGCACCCGCCGGTGCCGCCGAACGTCGCCTTCTTCCTGGAACACGGCCTGCGCGACGCCGGCAGCTGGCGGGTGCCGCTGGTGCTGCAGCTGCGTCCCGACGTCGGCGTCGACGACATCCGCGCCGTGCTGACCGCCGTGGCCAATCACCATGACGCACTGCGGCTTCGGCTCGTCGACAACGCCGGAACCTGGGATCAGCGCCTGGGTGAGGCCGAGGAGTTCACCGCGCTGGCCACCCACGCGCTGCCGGCGGGCATCGCGCCGGGTGGTGAGCAGGAGCGCGAGGCGGTGATGACCGTCCTGGCCGACCAGATGCGCGAACAGCACCTGCTCGGCAAGCCGCTGAACGCCACCTACGTGAGTGGGCGGGAACGCTCGTATCTGGTGCTGAGCCTGCATGGCATCGCCGGTGACCATGTCTCGCGCGACATCCTGTTGACCGACGTCTTCACCGCGTTCGCCCAGCGGCTCGCCGGGGATCCGATCGTCCTCGATCCGGTGACCACCACCTGGCGCGAATGGCTGCACCGGTGCGTCGGTCTGGCGATGCACCCGGCAGTCCTGGAAAGCCGGGACCACTGGCTCGGCGTCGTCCGCCGGCCTACCCTCAGCGTGGCCGCCCCGGCGCCGGAACCGCCTGACGCCCATGACCTTTCGCGGCTCTCGTCGGAATTGACACCCGAGCAGACCGGTGATGTCGACGACGCCCGGCGCCGGCTGCGCGTGCCCCTGGACGACCTGCTGCTGGCCGCCCTCGGCCGTGCGGTCGGGGCCACCGTCGGCGACGGCTCGCTGGCCGTCGAACTCGGCGGACAGGGACGCTCGGTGCTGCGGCCCGACGTCGACGTGGGCCGCACCGTCGGCTGGTTCACCACCATCTACCCGGTGGTGATCCCGGCCGCGACGCCGCGGCAGGCCGGCGCGCGGGAACTGCTCGACGAGATCGCCGCCACCCTGAAAGCCGTGCCGCACCACGGAATCGGTTATGGCCTGCTGCGCTACGTCTACGCGCCGACCGCCCGGCTGCTCGGTGCCGCCCGGCCCGCCGACATCTTCTTCTCGCATCTGGGCACCATCCCCGACCTGCCCGCCGGGCAGTCGGCTGACGAACCGGTCCGGTTCGACACCGACCTGGCCCTGCCGGTGCGGGAGGCGGTGCCGGGCCTGGGCCATGCCATCGAACTGCGCGTGTACCGGCACGGCGGCACCCTGCACATCGACTGGTGGTACGACACCCGCCGCCTCGGCCGGCCCGACGTCGAGTCGCTGTCGCGGCACTTCGCCGCGGCGCTGCTCGAACTGGCCGGCGAAGCGACTCTGGAGACCGACATCGATTCCGCCGACGACGAATTGGCACTCGTGGACCTGTCGTCGCTCGATTCATAGACAACAGGAACAGGGACACCACATGCCCAGCTTTGACAAAGCCGTCGTCGTCGAGGACCTGAAGAAGTCCTTCGGGTCCGTCCACGCGCTGCGCGGCATCAGCTTCGAGGTCGGCCGCGGTGAGGTGCTCGGGCTGCTCGGACCCAACGGTGCCGGCAAGACGACCACCGTCGACATCCTGTCGACCCTGGCGACCCCGGACTCCGGCATCGCGGTCGTCGCCGGACACAACGTGCGCAGCGACCCCGGCGGGGTGCGGCGCTCGATCATGCTCACCGGCCAGCAGGTGGCCCTCGACGACATGCTCACCGGCCGGCAGAACCTGGTGATGTTCGGCCGGCTGCAGGGCCTGCGGAAGAAGGAGGCCAAGTCCCGGGCCGCCGAACTGCTCGACCGCTTCGACCTCGCCCACGCGGCCGACCGCAGCGTGAAGCACTACTCCGGTGGCATGCGCCGTCGCATCGATATCGCCTGTGGTCTGGTGGTGCGCCCCGAGGTGGTGTTCCTCGACGAGCCGACCACCGGCCTGGATCCCCGCAGCCGCCTGGCCATCTGGGAACTGGTGTCGGACTTCAAGGCCGACGGGATCGCCACCCTGCTGACGACGCAGTACCTCGAGGAGGCCGACTCGCTGTCGGACCGGATCATCGTCATCGACAAGGGCACGATCATCGCCGAGGGCACCGCGGACTCCCTCAAGGAGCGCACCGGCGGCACCTACTGCGAAATCGTCCCGCGCGACATCGACGACGTCCCCGCCGTCGCGGCCGCGCTGGGCTCGCTGCTGCCCGCGGAGAACCGCGCCGCGCTCAGCGACGCCTCCGACCGGGTGTCGATGCCGGCCCCCGACGGCGCCAACACCCTCATCGCGGCGCTCAACCTGATCAGCGCCGCCGACATCGAGTTGCAGGACATCGCCCTGCGGCGGCCGTCGCTCGACGAGGTGTTCCTGACCCTCACCGGGCAGGACACCGTCGCCGAGACCGTCGACGCCGGTGCGCTGACATGACGGCCGGCGCCATCCCGGTGTCGGCACGGCCGATGCCGTCGACGATCCAGCAGTGGTGGACGCTGACCACCCGGATGATCATCCCGACGCTTACCAACGGGGAGCTGGCCACCCAGATTGTCGGCTCGATCGTCTTCACCGTCGGCTTCTACCTGCCGTTGAAGAACATCCTCGGCGCGGTGCAGCCGATGAGCAGCTACGCGCAGTACCTCACCCCGCTGATCGTGCTGCAGGCCATCTTCTTCGCCGCGGTGTCGGCCGCCTTCCGGTCGGCCATGGACGCCCTGGCCGGCATCAACCGGCGTTTCCGCGCCATGCCGATGGCCCGGCTGACCCCGCTGGCCGCCCGCATGACGGCCAGCATGTACCGCTGCGTCATCGCGCTGGTCGTCTCGCTGATCTGCGGCCACATCATCGGCTTCCGGTTCCACGGCAATGCCTGGCACACAGCCGGATTCGTTCTGCTCGCGCTGGTGATCGGTGCGGGCCTGGCGCTGATGGGCGACCTGATCGGCGCGGCCACCAAGAATCCGGAGGCGACCGCACCACTGCTGCTGGTGCCCCAGGTAACCCTGGGCTTGGCCTCGGTCGGCCTGCAACCCACCGAACGGTTCCCGCACTGGATTCAGCCGTTCGTCCGCGACCAACCGCTCTCGCAGTATCTCAACGCGCTGCGCGCCTTCGCCGGCGACACCACGCCGGCGGCTCCGCCGGTGACCTGGTCGGTCGTCGGTCCGGCCCTGGCCTGGGTGGCCGCGACGGTCGTGATCTTCACCTGGCTGCACGCCGTGGTGGCGAGGCGGCCATGAACCTGATCCGAGAGACCACCCTGCTCACCGCCCGCATCCTGCGGCGGTGGAGCAGCGACGCCGCCACCGTGGCGCAGTCGCTGTTGTTCCCGGCGTTCTTCCTGGTGGCGCTCAACGTCGTGCTGGGCGACGGCGTCAAACGCGTCACCGGGCACAGCGCGCTCTACGGCAGCGTCCCGCTGGTGTCGCTCATCGGCGCCACCTCCGGCGCCATCATCGTCGCGGTGGGTGTCATGCGGGAGCGTGACGACGGTCTGCTGTCCCGGTTCTGGGTGGTTCCGTCGCACCGCGCATCCGGGCTGCTGTCGCGCCTGATCGCCGAGGGCGTCCGGATCGTGGTGATCACCAGCTTCGTGCTGTGCGTCGGTCTGCTGCTGGGATTCCGCTTCACCCAGGGCGTTCCCCGTGCGGTGGCCTGGGTGTTCATGCCCGCGGTGTTCGGCGTCGCCTTTTCCGCGGTGGTCATGACCATCGCCCTGTACGCCCAGAACACCCTGGTGCCGCAGGCCACCGAGGTCATCGCCGCCATCATGTTCTTCTTCAGCACCGGCTTCGTGCCGCTCGACCAGTTCCCGAAGTGGTTGCAACCCTTCGCCGAACATCAGCCGTGCAGCTACGTCGTAGAGTCGATGCGCGGCCTGGCGATGGGTGGCCCCGTGTTCAAACCGGTCCTGGGCACGCTGCTGTGGTCGGCGGGAATCGCCGCCGTCATCGCCGTACCGCTGGCGATCGGGTACCGAAAGGCCAGCAGGCGTGACTGATCGCCCGGGGCTGTAACGTAACGGTCCGTGTTTCCTTCGTCGGCGATCCGCAAGCTCGCGCGCAGCGAGGAGATGTTCGCCGAGACGCAGAACTTCGTCGGTCTGGCCGCCCACGTCGAAGGACCCGTCGACATCGACGCCCTGTCCGACGCGTTCGACATGTTGCTGCAGGCCCACCCGGTGCTGGCCGGCCATCTGGAGAAGGATCCCGACGGGCGCTGGGAGATCGTCCTGGACGACCTGATGCACCCGGGCATCGAGGTGCTCGAACTCGAGGGGGACGCCGAGGCGCCCGAGCCGCTTTTCGACCAGACCGCCTCGCTGGTGCACCTGAGGGTGATCGTCCGCGACGGTCAGGCCCAGCCGACGTTCTACATCCACCACAGCCTGGCCGACGGCCACCATCAGTTCGCCCTGATCGAGGAGTTGTTCGCCACCTACACCGACCTGGTGACCGGCGGAACCCCCAAGCCGGTGACCGTCCACGCCGCCCCCGACCCGATGGAGAAGGTGCTCGCCGACCGCCACGTCGAGCGCAAGGACCGCTCAGGGCTCGAACGCATGCTGGGCGCCATGTTCGTCTACGACCTGCCGCCCTCGCGCAGATCGGCGGCGGAGTCCAATCCGGTTGTGCCCAAACGTGTTCCGATGGTGTCCTGCACGCTGGGAACCGAGGAGAGCGAACGGATCGTGCGGTTCTGCCGGGCCAACAAGCTCGGCTTGAACGCTCTGCTGTCCGCAGTGATCCTCACCGCCGAGTGGCGGGTGCGGGGCACCCCGAAGATCCCGGTGCCCTACGTCTACCCGGTGGACCTGCGCTACCTGCTCTCACCACCGGTCTCGGCCACCGAGTGCACCAACCCGGTCGGCATCGCCACCTATCTCGCCGAGATCAACGCCGACACCGACATCGTGGACCTGGCCCGCGACATCAACGACACGTTCAAGAAGGACATCGCCGACGGTGTGATCCAGCAGTCCTTCCTGCACTTCAGCCCGCAGTATGTCGGTAACCCGCCCGGCCTGCCCGACGTGGTGATGCTCACCGACAACGGCATCGTCCCGCCGATGCCGACCCCGCCCGACCTGACGCTGGCCGGCAGCCACGGGGAGCTCTACTTCGCCGTCGGCGCCGGCATCGAGATCTACACCAGCAAGATCTTCGCCGGTCATCTCGAGATCGAGTACCACTCACACGGCCCCGAACCCGAAAAGCGCATCGCCGCAATCGAATCCCTGCTGCACGAAGTCGCCGCGCGTCAGGCGTGAGCTGGTTGGCGCGCCTGAGCTAGTTGGACTCGATCTCGATTGCCGCACTCCTCATCGCGGCGGCTGCGTCGCCGCTTGATCGTCGTACGGCTAGATCCTGATTGCCGCACTCCTCATCGCGGCGGCTGCGTCGCCGCTTGATCGTCGTACGGGCTGCCGAACTCGTAGACGTGGTATTGCGCCGCCTTGCGAACCGCCGGCGCCAGGCGCGCCGCCCGCTTCGCGGCGCGGAACCGGGCGGTGACCCGCGCGAACGTGCTGGCGCCGAAGAACGTCGACCACTCGCGCAGGCGCAGTCCCGGTACGCGGCGCAGCACGTCCTCCGGTGAGTTGACGGCCCAGTACAGCGTCGACCCCGACCGGCGGACCAGGGTCTGGGTCTTCTGCGACTTGATCGCCAACCAGTTGAAGAAGTCGATCTGGATCTCGCCGGACGGAAAGCGGTCCACCACCCGGCGCAGCAGCGCGATCCCCTCGTCTTCGGTGAGATACATGCTGATGCCCTCGGCCAGGAACAACACCGGGCGATCCGCCGGGATCCGGTCGAGCCAGGACGGGTCGGTCGCCGAGCTCGCGGTGAGGTGGTAGTTCGGCCGGGTCGGGTACACCTGCTCGCGCAGCGCGATGACCTCGGGGAAGTCGACGTCGTACCACTCGACTCCCGCGCCGGGTTCGATCCGGAACACCCGGGCGTCCAGCCCGCAGCCGAGGTGCACCACCGTGCAGTGCGGGTGCAGTGCCAGGAACCGTCGCGTCCAGATGTCGTACTGCGCGGTGCGCACGGTGCACAGCGGCGCCCAGGCGCCGCCGATGTCGAGGGATTCCCAGTCGTAGTCGATCCGGGCAACGGCTTCCTTGGCATACCGGTCGGCGAGAACGGGCCGCGGGAAGTCGGCGTCGAGGGCCTTCAGATACAGCGTCGACAGCATCGTCTTGGCCGGGCCGGTGAGGTTCACGGCAACTCTGTCGCTCACGCGTGTGAGAGTATGCGTAGTTGCTGGCAGGCGCGAAATCCGTGCATAGTGGCCGGTGAGGGGAGGTGCCCCGGTGGACAACGGTGGCAACGAGCAGGACGGGCCCCGCCGGGTTCTGCTGGTGTACTACAGCTACACAGGGCAGGCGCGGAAGGTGCTGGAGGCCGCCGGGGAGGTCTTCCGGGAGCGTGGTTGCGAAGTGCACGCCGCACCGATCGAGTTCACCGACCCCCGTTACGCCCAACGGTTCTCGCGCTTCCCGATGGAGCACATGTGGCGTGACTTCCTCGGCATGCTGCCGGCCCAGACACTCAAGGCCACCGGCGAGATCCGGATACCCGATGAGGTCCGTCGCGGCGACTACGACCTGATCTGCATCGGCTCGCCCACCTGGTGGCGCGACGTCAGCATGCCGCTGCGGTCGTTCCTGAAATCCGGCGAGGCGCGCCCGCTGTTGCAGGACAAGCCTTTTGCGGTGTTCGTGGTGTGCCGCCGCTATTGGAAGGAAAACCTCAACGCGGTGCGCAAGCTCGCCGAGAAGGCGGGCGGCCGCTACGAGGGTGGCATCCATTTCGGCTACCCGGGCGACCAGGTGCGCTCGATGCTCTCGCTCACAAGCTATCTCGGGTCGGGGCAGTACCGGGACCGCTATCTGGGCGTGCGGATCCCGGCCACCAACATCAGCGAGGATCAACTCGAGGAGACCCGGCGCTTCGCCGGCCAGCTCGCCGACCGGCTGCTGGCAAAGCGCGGGCCCGGGGCCGGCGGGGGAGTGGCCGCCGGTGCCGCGTCCCTTTGAGGTGTCGACGCCGACACCGGCCAGTGTGGCGCAGGTGCACGCGGCGTTCGGCAGTGAGAAGTACTGGCACGACCGCCTGACCGAATACGGTGCCGGAAGCATCACCCTGGACGTCCTGGAGGTCGACGCCGACGGCACCGTCATGGTGAGGACGGTCCAGAACATGCGCAACGATTCGCTTCCCGGCTTCATCGCCAAGGCGATCCCCAGTGACCTGAGGGTCTTCCGGCAGGAGACCTGGCGCGTCGCCGGACCGGAGTTGCAGGCCGACGTCGCCATGCACACCACGGGGGCGCCGATCTCTGGTACCGGCGCCGCGGGGCTGGCCCCGGCCGGTGACGGATCCCTGCTGCGGTTCACCGGCACGATTCACGTCCGTATCCCGCTGATCGGCGGCCGGATCGAGAAGTACATCAGTTCCCAGATCGTCGAGGAGATCCCCGGGGTGCAACGTTTCACGACACGCTGGATCGCGGAGAATGGAAATCCGGAGCAGGGGATCTCGGGGAATGCCTGACACACCCAACCTCGCCGACGGCTCCGGTCCGGTGCCGTCCACCGGGGAGGCGCTCGCCCGGCTCGACGAGACCATGGTCGAGGCGATGATGACCCAGCGGGCGATCCGGCGGGTGCGTCCCGATCCGGTCGACGACGCGCTGGTGCTGCGGTGCATCGAGTTGTCGCTGCGTGCGCCGACGGGTGCCAACGGTCAGAACTGGGAGTTCGTCGTCGTCAAGGACCCCGCCATCAAACGCAAACTGGGGCGGCGTTACCGGCAGATATGGAACATCTACTACCGCAGCGTGATTCGCAAGGTCGCGGAGAGCGACGACTCGATGGCCAAGACCGCGCGCGCCGTGCAGTGGCAGGTCGATCACTTCGAGGAGATCCCGGTCCTCGTGGTGGCGTGCCTGAAGCTCACGGTCAAGGAGGGCCGGGTGCCCTACCTGCCGATGCCGCATGCCGCGGTGTCCGGGTTCTTCGGATCCATCTACCCGAGCGTTCAGAATCTGCTGCTCGCCGCCCGCAGCATGGGGCTGGGCGCCTCGCTGATCACCCTGCCGCTGTGGAGTCTGGCGTCGGCCCGCCACATCCTCGGCCTGCCGACCTCGGTCACGCCCTGTTGCATCGTGCCGCTCGGGTGGCCGCGGGGCCGCTACGGGCCGACCACCCGCCGGCCGGTCGGCGAGGTGGTTCACCTGGACCGCTACGGCAACCGGGCCTGGCTACAGAACTAACCGCGCTTCGACGCCGCACGCCGAAGCATCGGCAACAGCACGCCCCTGGGCGTGAAGCGGCCGCCCACGCTCATCAGCTTGGGGCCCAATCCCGGCGTCACAAGCCGCTTCCCGTCGAGCATCGCTGCGATTCCGGCGTCGGCCACCGCGCGGGCCGACATCGCCACGGCTCCCAGGCCGGACTGCGGAGCCCCGGCGACCTCCCACCAATCGGTCGGCACCGGGCCCGGGCACAGCACCGTGCACGACACCCCCGTCCCGTGCAGGCCCTCGTGCACCGCCTCGGAGAAGATCTGCACGAACGCCTTGGTCGCGGAGTAGACGGCGCTGTCGGGGACCGGCTGGAAGCCGGCCACCGAACCGACGTTGAGGACCGCTCCGGATCCCCGGGCGATCATTCCCGGTAGCGCCGCGCGGGTGAGTTCCGTCAGGGCCAGCGCGTTGACGGTCACCTGTTCGCTCTCCCGCGCCGGGTCCAGCGACTGGAACAGCCCGTTGGTGCCGAATCCCGCGCAGTTGACCAGGCCGGCGGGGGAGTCCTCGCCGATTCTCGCGACCAACCCGGCCCGCGCCTCGGCGTCGGCCAGATCCAGGGCCAGCACCTCTGCGGTCACCGCGTGCTCGCGGGCCAGCTCGTCGGCGAGGTCACGCAGCCGGTCGGCGCGGCGGGCCACCAGCACGGTGCGGTAACCCCGACGGCTCATACCGCGGGCGATCTCGGCGCCGATTCCCGACGATGCGCCGGTGATGACAACGGAGTTGGTGTCGCTGGGCGGGGGCAGGCTCATGGTGCGGCCGATCTTATGTCGGGCGACGATGCGGAGCGTAGCGACGAGGAGGAGCCGGACGACGGGAATATGCCCGACACGGGTCTACGCTGGTCGCGATGCTCGAGGTCATCGACAAGGGCGCCGCCGGCGCCGACCACCCAGTTCCGCTGCTGTTCGTTCACGGCGCCTGGCACGCCGCGTGGTGCTGGGACGAGCATTTCCTCGGCTACTTCGCCGACCGCGGATACCGCGCGGTGGCGCTGAGCTTCCGCGGTCACGGCGACAGCCCCGCCTCGAAACCCCTGCGGCACTTGCGCTACGCCGATTACCTCGACGACCTCAACAGCGTCGCCGGCGGCCTGCCGGTGCCACCGGTGGTGATCGGGCACTCCATGGGCGGTCTGATCGTGCAGAAGTACCTCGAGTCCCGCGACGCCCCCGCGGCGGTGTTGATGTGCTCGGCGCCACCGCAGGGCCTGCTGCGGTCGGGGCTGCGCTGGCTGCGCCGGCACCCGTGGCACTTCGCGAAGCTGAGCGTCAGCGGTGAGTCGCTTCCCTATGTCAGCACCCCGGAGTTGGCGCGGGAACGGTTCTTCTCCCCGAACACCCCCGAAGTCCTGGTTCGTCGCTACGCCGCGCGGCTTCAGGAGGAGAGCTCCCGCTCCGGCATAGACGGGCTGATGCAGCTTCCCCGGCCCGAGCGCGTTCGGGCCCCGCTGCTGGTGCTCGGCGCGGCCGAGGACGGCGCCGTCACGCCCGAGGAGGTCCGGGCCACCGCGCGGGCGTACCGGACCGAACCGGTGTTCTTCTCAGGAATGGGCCACAACGTGATGCTCGAACCCGGCTGGGAGGCGGTCGCCGCGCACATCGACGGGTGGCTGACGGCCAACGGCCTGTAATTCGGGAGCGTCGTGGCCAGCGCATTCGCCCCTCTGGCACCAATTCGGGTTTGCTGGAATCGGAATGTCTCATTATGATAAAAACTGAATTTTTCCTGAGTGTTTTTATTAACCCCGAGAGGGTGCGTCATGCCTTCTGCTGTCCGCTCCTACCTGACCACGGGCGTAGCCCTAATGGGTGCCGGCTTCGTGACCGCGGCGCAGATCACCCCGTCGTTGCAGCAGGCGGAAACCCGCGTCGTGCAAGCGGCGATCACCCTGGCCGCCGCCGTCGGCAACGGGCTGCCATGCTCGGGCTACAACACCGAGGGCTGCGACATCAACGCCCCGCAGACCTACGTCCCGCAGGTTCTGGACCAGTCCGGCAATGCGGCCAACATCGCGGCCAACATCGTCAACGCCGTCGCCGACATTCCGCGGGCGGTCGTGGACGCTCTCAACGAGTTCTCCTACGCGCTGGAGGTCACCGGCAACTGGTGGGTGTACAGCCCCACCAACGTCTTGGGCTTCGACCCCGCGGACCCGCCGAAGATCACCGCGCTGGTCGATCTGATGATTCCCCTGAAGCCGGTGTCGCACGCCGTCGGCGAGCACCTGGCCTGGTGGGCCAAGTCCAACCTGGTGATGGACTCGGGCTGCACCGGAACCACCGGGCCGACCTGCCCCGACTTCAACTCGCTTGCGGGCAAGATGTTCCTCGCGCCGATCTGGAAACTCGCCGCGGGCTACCAGTTCGGGCAGGTCATCAACCCTGTCAGCGATGCCGAGGCCTACATCGGCGAGCCCATCCCCGGCTCGGTGGGCACCGAGACCGCCTGGTCGAACGCCTACGTGAAGCTAAACCTCTTCGACCCGGCGATCGCGCTGGCGAACTACCTGCTGGCCGACCCGGTGACCAACCAGCCGAAGCCGATCTCCGGGCCGGAGGTCGCCGCGACCCTGGACCGGTTGGGTAAGGCGCTGTGGCTGGCGTTCAACCCGATCGTGCCGCGCAGCTTTCTGCTCAAGGGCTGGCCGTACACCATCCTGACGCCCCTGTTCAAGCCGCTGGTGCCGTTGATGTGCCCGACGTGCAACCCGCTCGACCCGGGCGGGCCCCCGATTACTCCGGGCTCCGGCGCTGCAACCACGACGCTGGTGTCCGCCGAGACGCCCGCCGCCTCCACCGAGTCGGCCGCCCCGGCCGTGGAGACCACGAGCAACGGCAGCGCGGACAAGGTGACGACCACCGACTCGGCTGAGCCCGGTTCGGCCACGTCGCTGTCGGCCGACCGCAAGGCTGCCGTGACCGCGGTCACCGACAGCCCGGCCGCGGACTCGACGAAGTCGACCGCCGGCGCTGATACGACCGCCGACACCAAGAAGGCCGACGAGGCGACCGGCGCGGCCGACGCCGCCCCGTCCGCACCCGTCAGCAAGCCCACCCGGGCCGGCCACCTCGGCTCTCGCGCGTCGACTGCCGGCTCCGACCAGGGCGGCAGCCCGGGGACGGCGCGCGCCCGCTCGGCCGCGTCCGCCGAATAGCGATCCGCCTGTGGAACAGCTCGACGCGATCATCGTCGGCGCCGGCTTCGGGGGGATGGGCGCGGCGATCCAGCTCAACCAGCTGGGCTACGACCGGCTCGCCATCATCGACCGCGAGGACGATCTCGGCGGAACCTGGCACGTCAACCACTACCCGGGGCTGACGGTCGACGTCCCGTCGACGACCTACTCCTACTGGTTCGAACCGAACCCGTACTGGTCGAGGCTGTACGCGCCGGGCGTCGAACTCAAGCGCTACGCCGACCACGTCGCCGACAAGTACAACCTGCGCCGCTACATGCGGTTCGACACCACCATCGATGGCGCCCGCTGGGACGACGACGCAAACGTCTGGGTGGTCTCCCTGGCCGGTGGCGAGACGCTCACGGCGCGGTTCCTGATCGCCGCGACCGGCTACCTCTCGCAGCCGAAGATGCCCGACATCCCTGGCATCGACGAGTTCGAGGGTCGTGTCATGCATGCGGCACAGTGGGACGACACCTACCCGATCGCCGGGAAGCGGGTCGCGGTCGTCGGAACGGGTTCGACTGGTGTGCAACTCATCCCGGAGCTGGCCAAAGTCGTCTCCGACCTGACCGTCTACCAGCGCACCGCGATCTGGGTGTTGCCCAAGATGGATTTCGGTTTCGCCCCGGCAGTCCAGAGCACCTTCGCGAAGCGTCCGGCCACCCAGCAGGTCATCCGGCGGACCACCGACAACTTCACCGATCTGCTGGTGCTGATCGCGATGTGGAAGTACCGCTACTTCAAACCGATCAACAAGTTCGCCGGCGTGGTCGCCGGACTGCACCGGTTCGTGTCGCTGCGGGACAGGAAGCTGCGCCGCGCCCTCACCCCGAACTACGACTACGGCTGCAAGCGGCCGACCCTGTCGAACTCCTACTACCGGACGTTCAACAAGCCCAACGTGCACCTGGAGACGGCGGGCATCGACCGCATCGAGGCCGACGGCGTGGTGTCGAAGGACGGCGGTAAGCGGGTCGTCGACACACTGGTGTTCGCCACGGGTTTCGACGTGTGGAACACCAACCTGCCGGCGTTCGAGGTGATCGGACGCGACGGCCGCAATCTCGGAAAGTGGTGGCGGGAGAACAAATTCCAGGCCTATGAGGGGCTGACCGTCCCCGGGTTCCCGAACTTCCTGTCCCTCTCGAGTCCCTACGCCTGGGTCGGGATGTCGTGGTTCGACACCGTCGAATGCCAGATGCGCCACATGAAGCGCCTCTTCGGCGAGCTGCAGCGGCGCGGGGGCAGCACCTTCGAGGTGACCGAAGAGGCCAACGCGCGGTTCCTGCACCGGATGACCGATCTGCTCGCGGACTCGGTCTTCATGCTCGGGAACTGCGCGGCGTCGAACTCCTACTGGTTCAGCGATTCCGGTGAGGCGCCGCTGTTCCGGCCGACCTCGATCCGCAGCGCGGTCAAGGAGCAGGACCGCTACCCGCTGACGGACTACGCGATCGCCTGACGCGCGGCTACTGGTTCGAACCGGGTTCGGTCCGTACCTCGACGAGGGTCTCGTCGTCGCACAGACCCAACTCGTGGGCCAGGGCCGCGGCCTGGCCCGCATCGGTCACCAGGTGCATCGGAATGCCTTCGGCCCGAAGCGTTTCCGCGTGGGACCGAACCTCGGCGTTGCGCTCCTCATCGTCGTCGCCGACCTGCCGGATGAGGATGAGCTTCACCCGTCCGGGAAACTCGCGGGCCATCTCCCCATAGGTCAGCGGATCGCGCTGGCCGCTGTCGCCGACCAGGACGAAGGGAATTCCGGGATAGGCCTCGATCAGCCGGCGGATCGACATGCGTTTGTGCTCGGCGCCGCTGCGCCGCAGATACCGCTCGGTGGGTCCCCAGTCGGTGAGAAACATCGGACCCTGGGGGAATCCGCGCAACTGCATGAACTCCTGCAGCGTCGGATAGAACGACCAGCTGCCGGTGGAGACGTAGAAGAACGTCGGCTCCGGTTTGCGGTTGCCCGCTCGGTTGGGGATCCCGCGGGCCAGGCCGCGGTACAGCGACGCCATCCCGGGGATCGCGGCTCGCTGGCTGGCCTCCCGCAGCACCGTGCGGGCCACCATGGCGACACCTTCGGTCAGGCCGGTCAGCAGGATCGTGTCGTCGATGTCGGAGATCACCAGGAACGGTGCCTTGAGCGATGGCTTGACGACTCTGCCTGTGCCGGAGGCGGTTTCGCCGTCCTCGATCGGGGCGATGCTGGCATGCGCGTCGTGCCAGCCGACCCGCAGGCCCGGAACCGGCAGGGAGAAGTTGGCGTACCCGTGGCTGTCGGTGACCTCGGTGGCGCGGTGGTCTCCGATCCGGAGCTCGACTTCGGCACCCACGATGCGCAGCGCGGCGTGCCGGCGGAGATTGGTCTGGGCGACCTCCCAGTACGGGATGCGGCTGTCGCCGGGCAGTTCCGGCGCCTCCATCACCCGGACCCGCACCTTGGCGACGTCGTCGGCGACGAACCCTCGGTAGACGACGACGTTCAGCCCGCGAAAGGCCCCGGTTTTCAGCTTCTGCTCGCGCCGGCGCTGGGTGAGGCTGTTCTCCACACCCGCGACGAAGGCGGCGGTCTCGGGGCTGCGAAGCTTGGCGTTCAGTTCCGAAGCGATCCGGCGGGGAAGGCTGGGCATGCCGTCAAGCATTCCAAATACCGGCGTGCGCCGTTGGGGATCGCGGTGGTCGCTCAGACGGTGATGGTGGTTTTTCCATAAATCGTCGGATCAGGAAAGGTGGCGGGAGAACCAGTCCTGCAGCCGGTTCCAGGCGTCGGCCGCGGCCGCGGCGTTGTACCGGGGACCGGTGTCGTTGAAGAAGGCGTGGTCGGCATCCGGTTCGACCACGAGTTCGTTGACCAAGCCGGCGCGGTCCAGGGCCGCTTTCGCGGCGGGCTCGGTGGACGTCACCCGCTGATCGAGCGCACCGTAGAAGCCCAGCACCGCCGCATCAGGTGACCCGGCGAAGTCCGGGGAGTCCGGAAGCGGACCGTAGAACGGCACGGCGGCGGCCAGTCGCGGCTCACCCGCCGCCAGCAGACGCCACACCAGGCCCCCGCCGAAGCAGAAGCCGACAACACCGAGCTTGCGCCCGGGAGCACGCCTCGCCAGCTCATCGAGAGCCGAGCGAAGGTCGGCGACGAAGCGCAGCGGGTCGATCCCGGACAGGGCCGCGGTCGCCGCCGCCGGGTCGCTGAATGTGCCCGTACCGCCCTCGGCGGACAAGAGGTCGACCGCCAGCGCCGAATACCCGATCCCGGCGAGCCGCCCGGCCACCGAGCGGACCCAGTCGTTGAGGCCCTTGTTCTCGTGGATCACCACCACGGCGCCGCGCGGGGTGCCGTCGGGCGCGGCCCAGCTGCCCTGCAGCGCCCCGTGCGGCCCGGTCCAGCTGATCGGCTCGGTGGGCCGGGCGGTCTCCATCCCCGGCGGCCGTCCGGGGGTGGCGGAGCCGGTGGCCGAGGTGGGCGCCGGAGCGGGCGTCGGCGCCTGGGCGGACCGGCGGTCGCCGCACGCCGCGATCAGTGCGCCGGCCGCTCCGCTGCCCAATCCCAGCAGTGCCAGCCGGCGCAGGGCCTCCCGCCGCGACAGCAGACCGTCGAGGTGGTCTGTCGCGATCTCCTCGGCGATGTAGCGCGCAAGAGGTTCCACCGGATGAGTATGCGCGCTTCGCGGACCGGCGGACGATGCGCGCCTGGCGTGGGAGCCGCACCGCGTTCGCCGCGCCGTCAGCTGTTTCTTGTGGTGGGATGAGGCGCTGTGGCAATCAAAGTGGCGCTGGAGCATCGGACGAGTTACACATTCGACCGGCTGGTCGAGGTGCATCCCCATGTGGTCAGGCTTCGGCCGGCCCCGCATACCCGCACACCCATCGAGGCCTACACGATGGATGTCGAGCCGGCCGACCACTTCATCAACTGGCAGCAGGATGCTTTCGGCAATTTCCTTGCCCGCCTGGTCTTTCCGAATCCCACCCGGTCGCTGACCATCAGCGTCGGGCTCATCGCGGACCTCAAGGTCATCAACCCGTTCGACTTCTTCATCGAGGAATTCGCCGAGACGGTTCCGTTCCGCTATCCCGACGATCTACGTGAGGACCTCGAGGTTTACCTGCGCCCGGTTGACGACGCCGGACCCGGTTCCGGACCGGCCGAACTGCTCACCACGTGGGTGCGCGATCACCCGGCGACGCCCGGCATGCGGACCATCGACTTCCTCGTCGAGATCAACCGCGCGGTCAACGCCGACGTGAGCTACAGCGTCCGGATGGAACCCGGCGTGCAGACTCCCGAACACACCCTGCGATCGGGCGTCGGCTCCTGCCGCGACTCGGCCTGGCTTCTGGTGTCGATCCTTCGCGAGTTCGGCCTCGCCGCCCGCTTCGTGTCCGGTTACCTGGTCCAACTCGCCTCAGATGTCGCCGCCCTGGACGGGCCGTCCGGCCCGGACGCCGACTTCACCGATCTGCACGCCTGGACCGAGGTGTACATCCCGGGCGCCGGCTGGATCGGCATGGATCCCACCTCCGGACTGTTCGCCGGGGAGGGGCACATCCCGCTGGCCGCCACCCCGCATCCGGCCTCGGCAGCGCCGATCACCGGTTCGACCGGAATCACCGAGACGATCTTCGAGTTCTCCAACACCGTCACCCGGGTCCACGAGGACCCCCGGGTCACCCTGCCCTACACCGATGCCGCCTGGGACGCCATCACGGCGCTGGGACGGCAGGTCGACGAGCGGCTGGAGGCCGCCGACGTCCGGTTGACGATGGGCGGGGAGCCGACCTTCGTCTCGATCGACAACCAGGTCGACCCGGAATGGACGACGGACGCCGACGGTCCGCACAAACGCGAGCGCGCCTCCGCGCTGACGGCGCTGTTGAAGTCGGCCTGGGCGCCGCAGGGCCTGGTGCAGCGCAGCCAGGGGAAGTGGTATCCGGGAGAACCGTTGCCGCGTTGGCAGATTGGGCTCTACTGGCGTCGCGACGGCCAGCCGTTGTGGAAGGACGCCGCACTGCTGGCCGACCCGTGGAGTGCGGACACCGCAGCCGTACCCGACGATGCCGCCAGAGGCCTGGCCTCGGCGCTGGCCGCTGGTCTGGGGCTGCCCGCGAGCCAGGTCCGCCCGGCCTACGAGGATCCGTTGGCACGCCTGCTGGCGCTGGTCCGCACACCGGACGGTCCGCCCATCGAGCGGGCCGACGACCTGGCCGACGACGCCCCCGACGAGCGCGGCGCGCTGCTCGCGCGGTTGGACCGGTCCACGAACGAGCCGGCCGCCTGGGTCTTGCCGCTGCACCGGCGCGAGGACGACGCCGGCTGGGCCAGCGCGGACTGGCGGCTGCGCCGGGGGCGCATCGTGCTGCTGGAAGGGCAGTCGCCGGCGGGTCTTCGGCTACCGCTGGACGCGATCAGCTGGCACCCGCCGCGGCGCACGTTCGAGGCCGACCCGCTGGCGGCCGACGAGGACCTGACGGAAACGGCAGCCGAGGCCGCGGCCGTGGAGGACGCCGACAGGAACCCCACGACTGCGCTGGTCGCCGAGGTGCGCGACGGGCTGTTGTACGTGTTCCTTCCGCCGACGGACGCGCTGGAACACTTCATCGACCTGGTCGCACGGGTGGAGGCGGCGGCGGCCGCGATCGGCTGCCCGGTGGTCGTCGAGGGTTACGGTCCGCCGGCGGACCCACGATTGCAATTCGCCTCCGTCACCCCTGATCCGGGCGTCATCGAGGTCAACCTGGCCCCGTCGGCCAGTTTCGCTGAACAGTGCGCGCAGTTGCAGACCCTCTACGACAACGCCCGCCTGGCCCGGCTGTCCACCGAATCCTTCGATCTCGACGGCACCCACGGCGGAACCGGCGGCGGCAACCACATCACCCTGGGCGGCACCACGCCCGCCGACTCCCCGCTGTTGCGCCGGCCGGATCTGCTGGTGTCGCTGATCACCTACTGGCAGCGGCACCCGTCGCTGTCCTACCTGTTCGCCGGCCGATTCGTCGGCACCACGTCCCAGGCCCCGAGGGTCGACGAAGGACGCTCGGAGGCCCTCTACGAACTGGAGATCGCCTTCGCCGAGATCGCCCGCCTCAGTGCGGCCGGGAACCCCAGCCCGTGGATTGCCGACCGTGCCCTGCGGCACCTGCTCACCGACATCACCGGAAACACCCACCGCGCCGAGTTCTGCATCGACAAGCTGTACAGCCCCGACGGCCCGCGGGGCAGACTGGGTCTGCTGGAACTGCGGGGTTTCGAGATGCCACCGCATTACCAGATGGCCATGGTGCAGGCCCTGCTGGTGCGGGCGCTGGTGTCGCGGTTCTGGGACGAGCCCCTGCGAGCTCCGCTCATCCGCCACGGCGAGAACCTGCACGGCCGGTTCCTGTTGCCCTACTTCCTGATTCACGACATCGCCGATGTGGCGGCTGATCTTCGCGCACACGGGATACCCTTCGACACCAGCTGGCTGGACCCCTTCACCGAGTTTCGCTTTCCCCGGATCGGCACCGCGGTGTTCGATCGGGTGGAGATCGAACTCCGCGGAGCGATCGAGCCCTGGTACACCCTCGGGGAGGAGTCGGTCGCCACCGGAACGGCGCGCTATGTCGACTCCTCGATCGAACGGATCCAGGTGCGAACCATCGGAGCCGACCGGCAGCGCCACGTCATCACCTGCAACGGCCAGCCCATCCCCATGCTCGCCACCGACAACCCCGACGTCATGGTGGGCGGCGTCCGCTACCGGGCCTGGCAGCCGCCCAGCGCGCTGCACCCCAGCATCACCGTCGACACCCCGCTGCGCTTCGAACTGGTCGACCTGGCCACCGGAACCTCCCGTGGCGGATGCACGTACCACGTCGCCCACCCCGGCGGTCGCGCCTACGACATCCCGCCGGTCAACGCCGTGGAGGCCGAGTCCCGCCGCGGCAGCCGGTTCGAGGCGCACGGGTTCACACCGGGACGCCTCGAGCTCGCCGATGTTCGTGAGAAAGTGGCACGGTTGTCCACCGACGTCGGCGCACCTGGCATTCTCGATCTGCGCCGGGTCCGGACCGTGCTGCAGAGCTGAGGCAGGAGGTGGGGAGGTGTCGTTGACGGTCACCGGTGCCGACCTCGGCAGCCACGACCCCGACGGTCTCCTGGAGGGCTACCGGGCGGCCCGCGCCCAGGAGACCCTGTTCGACGTCCGCGGCAGCGTCCCGGCCGACGGGGCGTTCGGCGCCACCGGCTTCGACGAGTTCGTCAACGCCGCCGGCGAGGTGCGCCCGGCCTGGCGCGAACTCGCCGACCTGGTGGGGGACCGGGGACGGGAGGGCATGGACCGCCTCCGCGACGTGCTGCGCGGGTTGGTCGACAACGACGGCATCACCTACATCGAGATCGATCGGCACGGCGAGGCGGTCACCGACAGCCACGGGATGGCGATGCCCGGCCCGTGGCACCTCGACGGCATCCCACTGGTGGTCTCGGCCGAGGACTGGCAGACCCTGGAAACCGGCATGGTGCAGCGGTCCCGCCTGCTCGACGCCGTCCTGGACGACCTGTACGGCGAGCGTCGGTCACTGACCAGCGGAGTTCTGCCCCCACAACTACTTTTCGGGCATCCGGGTTATCTCCGCGCGGCGTGCGGCATCCGCAATCCCGGCCGCCATCAGCTGTTCATGCTCGGCTGCGACGTGAGCCGCGCCGCCGACGGGCGGTTCCGCGTGAACGCCGACTGGACCCAGGCGCCGTCCGGGGCGGGGTACGCACTGGCCGACCGGCGGGTGGTGGCCCACGCGATTCCCGATGTCTACGAACGGGTTAGGCCCCGGCCGGCATCGCCCTTCGCGCAGTCGCTGCGCCTGGGACTGATCGATGCAGCCCCCGAGGACGCCGAGGATCCGGTGGTGGTGGTGCTCAGTCCCGGCATTCACTCCGAGACGGCGTTCGATCAGGCTTACCTGGCAACGGTTCTCGGCTTTCCGTTGGTGGAGAGCGCCGACCTGGTGGTCCGCGACGGCAAGCTCTGGATGCGATCCCTGGGAACGCTGAAGCGGGTCGACGTGGTGCTCCGCCGGGTCGACGCCGAATACACCGACCCACTGGACCTGCGCCCGGACTCGCGGCTGGGCGTGGCCGGTCTGGTGGAGGCGCAACGGCGCGGCTCGGTCAGCGTGCTGAACAGCTTGGGCAGCGGGATACTGGAAAGCCCTGGGCTGCAACGGTTCCTGCCGGAGCTTTCGCAGCTGCTGATCGGCGAGGAGCCGCTCCTGGCCAGCCCCACCTGCTACTGGGCTGGCCTGGACAAGGAACGCGCCCACATCCTGGCCCGCTTGCCGTCGCTGCTGATCAAGTCGACCGTCGACACCCGGACATTCGTGGGCCCGACGCTGTCGGCCGGCCAGCGCGACGACCTCGCCGCCCAGATCGGCTCCGCGCCCTGGCAGTGGGCCGCCCAGGAATTGCCGCAGTTCTCCACCGCGCCCACCGGCCACTATCCCGGCGGACTGTCGGCCGCGGCCGTCGGAATGAGGCTGTTCACCGTCGCCCAGCGCAGCGGCTACGCGCCGATGGTGGGCGGCCTGGGATATGTCCTGGCCGCCGGACCCGGCGCCTTCCGGCTGAAAACGGCTGCGGCCAAGGATATCTGGATCCGGCCGCCCAGCCGCGCCGCGGCCGAGCACGCCGTCACGGTGCCGTCTGTCAAGCTGCCCAGCGGCACCCAATTCATCAGCTCGCCGCGCGTGCTGTCCGACCTGTTCTGGATCGGCCGATACGCCGAGCGGGCCGAGGACGTCGCCCGGCTGCTCGCAGTCACCCGGGAGCGTTACCACGAGTTCCGCAACCGGCGGGACGCCGACGCCGGCGAGTGCCTGCCGGTGATGCTCGCCGCGCTCGAACACGTTGCGGGCAGCGGTACGCCGGGCCCGGGAGCTCCCGACGACGCGGTGGCCGCTGCGCCGCAGACCTTCTGGGCGCTGACCGCCGACCGCCTGTGCACCGGGTCGCTGGCGCAGTCGGTGGAGGGCCTGGGACTGGCGGCGCGCGCCGTGCGCGACCAGATGTCCAACGACACCTGGATGGTGCTCGGGGCGGTGGAGCGGACCCTGGCCCGCCAGGCGGACTCGCCCGCGGCGGACCGCGCCGTCGACGACACCGGCCTGGCCGACGCCCAGCAGCGCACCCTGGGCGGAATGCTCGCCCTGTCCGGGATGGCGGCCGAGTCGATGGTGCAGGACGCCGGCTGGACCCTGATGGACACCGGCAAACGGATCGAGCGCGGCCTGGCGCTGACCGCGCTGCTGCAGTCGACGCTCACCCGCAGGCGCAGTCCCGCCGCCGAACAGGCCATCACCGACTCGGTGCTGGTGGCCTGCGAGTCCTCAGTGATCTACCGGCGGCGCAACCTCGGTCAGGCCAGCATCGCCGCCGTCGCCGAGCTGCTGCTCTTCGACAGCGGCAACCCCAGATCGCTTGCCTACCAACTGGACCGGCTCCGCGACAACCTGCGATCCCTGCCCGGTTCATCCGGCTCGTCGCGCCCGGAACGTCTCGTGGAGGAGATCAGCAAGCGGTTGCGACGGCTGGACCCCGAGGAGTTCGAGCACACCGACGGCACCGGCCGCCGCGCCGAACTGGACGCCCTGCTGGGCGGGATGTTCGCCGGGCTGCGGGAGCTCTCCGACGTCATCACCGTGACCCAGTTGTCGCTTCCGGGCGACATGCAGCCGCTGTGGGGTCCCGACCAGCGCCGGGACGTACCGTGACCCGTCGCTACCAGATCAGCCACCGCACCGAGTATCGGTACTCCGACGACGTGACGAGTTCCTACGGCCGCGGCCATCTGACGCCCCGTAGCAGCGCCCGCCAGCGCTGCGTGACCTTCGACCTCGGGATCGATCCGCTGCCCGCGGACCGCTCCGTCAGCCGCGACGCCTACGGCAACATCAGCTCCTACTTCCACGTGACCGAACGGCACCGGGTCCTGTCGGTGGTCGGCGCCTCAGTCGTCGAGGTCGACCCGCCCCCACCCGGGTGGCAGGACTCCGCTGCGGCCCAGCCCTGGGAACGGGCCCGCCCTGAGGGGCTCTCCGGTGTGCTGGCGACGGAGTTCGCCCTGGATCTGCGCCCGCCGGAGATCACCGACGAGGTCATCGACTACGCCGCCCCCAGTTTCACCCCCGGTCGCCCGCTGGTCGAGGTGCTGCGGGATCTGAACGGACGGATCTTCTCCGACTTCGCGTACCAGTCCGGGTCCACCACGGTCTCCACCCAGGTGGCCCAGGTTTTGACGGCGCGGGAGGGGGTATGCCAGGACTTCGCCCGCCTGGCCATCGCCTGCCTGCGGGCCAATGGGCTGGCGGCCAGTTATGTGTCGGGATACCTCGCGACCGATCCGCCGCCCGGGAAGGAACGGATGTTCGGAGTGGATGCGACGCACGCCTGGGCGGCGGTGTGGACGGGGGAGACCTGGCTGGGTCTGGACCCCACCAACGACCAATTCGTCGATGAGCGCTACATCAGGGTCGGCTGGGGACGCGACTACGCCGACGTGCCGCCGTTGCGCGGAATCATCTTCACCGATTCCGAATACAGCGTCATCGACGTGTCGGTGGACGTGGCGCCTCTCGATGCGTGACTTCCTCTGCCCCAACTGCGGGCAGCATCTGGCGTTCGAGAACTCGGTGTGCCTGTCCTGCGGAAGCGCCGTCGGATTCTCGTCGGACGCGATGGCCTTCTTGGTCATCGACTCGGACGGGGGTGGCGGCCGCAGCGGCGCGGTCGACGCGGACGCCTATCAGCTCTGCGCGAATCTTCATGTGGCCGAATGCAACTGGCTGGTCGAGGTCCGGCCCGTCCGGCTGCTGTGCACCTCGTGTGAACTCACCCGGACCAGGCCCGCCGATGACGACGTCGCCGCGCTGGCCGCCTTCGCCGAGGCGGAGCGGGCCAAGCGGCGGCTGATCGCCGAGTTGCACGAGTTGGGGCTGCCGGTTGTCGGGCGCGACCGGGATCCCGACTACGGACTCGCATTCGACCTGCTGTCCAGCACCGGCCACCCGGTGGTCACCGGACACGACGACGGCATCATCACCGTCGACCTCGCCGAGGGCGACGACGTGCACCGCGAGCAGATGCGCGTCACCATGGACGAGCCGTACCGGACGCTGCTGGGGCATTTCCGCCATGAGGTCGGCCACTATTACTTCTTCCGGCTGGTGGAGGGCCGGCCGGAATACGAGGATGCTTTCGGGCGGTTGTTCGGCGATCCCGACGCCGATTACCAGGAGGCCCTCGACCGGCACTACCAGCAGGGGCCGCCGGCCGGCTGGGAGGAGCGGTTCGTGTCCGGTTATGCCACCATGCATGCCGCCGAGGACTGGGCCGAGACGTTCGCCCACTACCTGCACATCCGGAGCACGCTCGATACCGCCGCCGCGTACGGCTTGGCTCCGGCGACGGGAACCTATCAGCGGAAGGTGCTGGGGCCCAGTGCCTTCGACACGATCATCGCGATGTGGCTGCCGCTGGCCTGGTCGCTGAACATGGTGAACCGCTCAATGGGCAAGCCGGATCTGTACCCCTTCGTGCTGCCGGGTGCCGTGCTGGAGAAGATGCGGCTGGTCCATCGGGTCCTCGACGAAACCGCGTCGGCCGCCGACGACGACTGAGCCGCTCAGTGCTTGCCGGGGGTGAAACTCATCGGCGTCCGGGTCACGTTGAGGTTCGGGCCCGCGGGCGTGCTGGGCTGCTCGGCGGCCGGCGGGTGCGGCGGCGCGGCCGACGGCACCACCTGCTGCGGCGGGGCGGGCGGCTCCGCGGTCTCCACGGCGTCGGAGGAGGACGACTCGGCAGTGGGGGACGTCGCTGTGGCGGTCTGCTGCGAGGACGGCCGCGGGCTGGGTTCCGCGGCGCTGCTGGGTGTCGCCCTGGTGCTCAGCTGGGGCGTGGTGGGGATCTCGCCGGACTGGCTGCCGGTGATCAAGAGCACTGATGCCACCACCAGGGCGGCTGCCGCAACGGTGATCAGCCCGAAAAGGAGCCGGGGATTGCGGAACCACGGCGGGGAGGGCGCCGGGGCGGGCTGCGCCGGAATGGCGGCCCAGTCGTCGTCGAGGTAGCTGCCGTCGATGTAGTCGTCCCAGGCATAACCCGCGTCGACGAGGTCGTCGGCCGGATATCCGGACATGGCGAGATCCTCGTCGGCGAGGGTCTCGGGATCCGTCATGGGGTTGATCGTAATTGCCGAACCGTAAGGCGTCCGCACCGCCGCCGGTTTCCTGTCAACTCGCTGTGCGTCCGGTTCGGGTGTTCTGGGAATTGCGCTGCAGCGCAGGCTCATTGGGGCTTCGGCCTATCGGCTTCCCCTACTCTGGGAATATGCTGAAGATCAATCGGACCCTCGTTGCCCCGGCCGCGATCGCGTTGGCTTGCATGGGTGGAGCCAGCATCGGCACCAGCGCCATCGCCTCGGCGAATGGCACCGTCACCGCAACCGGTGGCGACGGCACCGCGGTGGACTCCGACGGCACCCAGGGCGACTTCACGAATTCCGTTCAGGGCACCGCCGATGACGACGGCTACCAGGACGCGAGGCTGATCACCTCTGAAGACGCCAAGCCCCAGATTTCGGCCGCCAAGTAGCGGGCACGTCGCTAATTCACACCCGTCCCGGGGACGACCAGGGTCGTGGTCGCCCCGCCGGAATAGCCGTCGGCCGGCTCTCCGGGCTGCCCGTGACGGCTGGGGCGCATTCCCCACAGCATGAGCAGCAGGATCAGGACCAGTGCCGCCAGCGCGGCGATGATCCACCCGCGCCAGTTCCGGTCGCGCCGGGGCGGGGTGCCGGGGTGCATGGCGCCGATCCTACGCGGAACGGTGTGGCCCGGCCTTTGCTCAGTCCCGACGCCGCCGCAGGCGCAGGCCGATGAACCCGACGAACAGCAGCGTTCCCGATCCGGTCGTGGTGTAGCCGATATCGGAGAGGATCGCCAGTTCAACCGGGCTGACGTCGCGGATGCCGGGTCCGGTGCTGACGACGGCCCTCATCAGGTAGTTCGCCTTGGTGTGCGACATCGAACTGCCCGGCTCCCACGGGTTGGGCGTGTAGAGCGCCACCGGTCCGCCGTTGGCGGCCACCGCCTGCGGGCCGCTGAAGTACATGCCGCCGTTGCCGCCGGTCAGGTTCTTGTTGAAGGCCGTGTCCCAGACATAGGTCGTGCTGTTGATCGGGTGCGCGCCGGCGCTGTCCGTCACGAAGCTGTCGAACACCGTCCACACCTTGCCGGTGTTCGACCCGGCCTTGTCGACGTTGGACATGAACCCCAACGTGTGCAGCATCTCGTGCATGGCGATCGACTCGAAGTCGTACTGGTTGCCCGACACGGTGCTGCCGAACGCCCACGACGGGCCGAAGTTCCAGTCGATGGTGCCGTCGGCGGCTGACCCGTTGGCGTCCTGTCCGGTCAGGATCTTGTTCTGCACCACGGTCTGCAGGAAACCGGCGTCGCCGGGAACGAAATCACTGCCGGCCGACGCCAGGGTCGACGAGAACGGCGACTTCTCACCGGTGACGTCGAAGGTGACGGTCACCGGCGAGGTGACGACGATGCTCGACGCCAGCCTGTTGGCCGCGGACTCCAGCGCGCTGCGGGCGGCGCTGGACCAGTACTGGGAACCCGAGCCGTAGAGGAACTGGAACCGCAGCATCGCTGCGATCACGCCCTGGGTCACCGCGACGTTGGCCGATGTGCTCGCCGGACGCGACAGGTCCAGCAGGTTGATGTGGCGACCGCCGCCGCCATCCGTCACGGCCACCACGAAATTGTCGGCACCGCTGAAGCCGCCGCCGGGTGTGTAGGTGTAGCTACCGTCGGGGTTGACCACCGCACTGCCGTGCAGCGGGGTGCTGGTGATCGTGTAGGACAGCGGGTCGCCTTCGGGGTCGACCGCGCCGATGGTCCCGGTGATGGGGCCCTCGCCCTGGCCGGTGAGCTGGACCGGGGCGACGGTGGGCGCCTGGTTGAAGAGGCTTCGGCGGATCAGCAGCGCCGTGCCTTCGCCGAACAGCTTGCTGATGGGCGCCAACAACTTGTCGATCAGGGCGGCCGCCGACGTGGCGTTCGCCGTCGCCGAGGCCGTCACGGACGCGACCGCGCCGGGACGGGCCGGTGACGGGCCGGCGCTGGCCGCCGGCGTCGGGACACTCACCGCAGTCACCAGGGGCGCGGCGTCGGGAACGGTGGCCGTCGGTGCCGTGTCCGGCACGGTGGCCGCCGGTGCCGTGTCCGGCACGGTGGCCGCCGGGGCGTTGACGGTGAGCTTCGTGTTGGCGGCGGCCTCGGAGGCCGCCGCCGGGGTGGGGATGTCGCCGGCCGCAGAGATGTCCGGAGCGGCCGGTTCGGTGACGGCGGACTTCCGGGTCGGCGCGACGATGGCAGCGGCCGGGGCCGGACGGCTGGGCTCGGTGCGGGCGGCGGCCGCCCGGGGCGTCGACCCGGAGGTGCCGCCCACACTGCCGCGCGGGCCCGGCTTGGCGGCCCGGGCGGGGTGGCCGGCGCCGGCATCGGTGGAGTTCGAGGTTTCGGCGGACCCGGTTGCGGAATCGTCGGCCGTGGCGATCGCGGTCGCCTGCGGGAGCGCCACCGAAGCCCCGGCGAGGAATGCCGCCGCAGCAACAGTTGCAGCGAATCGTGCTGTGCCCATACGGCACCCCCGTTTTCTACGATCGCCGAGGTCGGCTGGCTGTGAATCTATCGGCGCGGCAAACGGACCGTCAACTTCCGGCACCCGTGGGCGCGACGATCGACGCCGCACCGACGGTGCAGGCCAGACGTCTAAATCGCGTCGTGGCCAGCCGATCCCGCGTAGATTCCGTCGCGTCGGGCGTCGGAACGCGCCCGGGTTCGGCGCGCAACGAAGAGGTGTGGACGTGAAGACCGAGAACATCAACCACGCTTTCCTCGATGGTGTGCTCGACGGCAGTCACGAGGACGTCTACTACCACTTCGGCGTGGCATCGTCGGACTCCATCCTCAAGAGGCTGGCCGGGGTGAAGGCCGTCGTCATGGCTGGGTCGGGCGGCCGGATCAGGGAGTTCGCCCTGCGGTGGAGTGAGCTCAACGGCGGGTCGGAGATCATTGCCTTCCCCAAGGACGACCGCTTCGTCACCCGCTACACCGCCGGCGTGCTGTTCGCCTCGCACGGGATGGGGATGCCCAGCGCTTCGATCGCGCTGCAGGAACTCATGCGGATGGTGTTCTTCCTCAAGCGCGGGGACCTGCAGGCGCTCGACGAGGTGTTCTGGTGCCGGGTCGGCACCAGCGGCGGAGTCGGGCTGCCCGGCGGCACGGTCGTCGTCAGCTCCGAGGGCCTGATGGCCGACCTGCGGCCGTACCGGCTGATCAACGGCGGCGTCGGCGAGTACTGGTTCGACGGGCACTTCCCGGTGGCCACCTATGACGCGATCATCGCCGCCAACGAGCACACCGATTTCGAGATCGTCTCCGGCAAGACGGTCGCGGGCAACGAGTTCTTTCTCGAGCAGTTCCGGCTCGACGGGGCGATCTGCCTGGAGACGCCGGAGACCAAGATGGGCTGGCTGCGCTGGCTGCACGAGAACGGCGTCGCCAACATCGAGATGGAGGGCGCCATGATCGCCGGCTATCTCAATCACTGGGGCTTCTCGCGATTCGCGATGATCTGCTGCACCCTGCTCAACCGGCTCGAGGGCGACCAGGTCGCCGCCAGCCCGGAGCAGCTCCACAAGTTCAGCGAGGACTCAGGCGCCGCGCTCTTCAACTATCTGGCCGCCAGCCTGCTCGGCGCCTGAACCACGACCGAGATAGAGGAGATGACCGTATGAGCACCTACGTCGCCGACTACTCCAAGATCTTCAACCGGGCCAACGAGGCGGTGACCGCGGCACTCGGACCGATTCCCGACGGTGTGGAGCCGGCCAAGGCCCTGCGCACCTCCGAGACCCTGGCCGGACGGATCGACCACACCCTGCTCAAAGCGGACGCGACCCTGTCGGCGATCGAGACGCTGTGCCAGGAGGCCGTCGACCACAAGTTCGCCTCGGTGTGCGTCAACACCCGCTGGGTTCCCACCGCCGCCGAGCGGCTGGCCGGAACCGGCGTCATGGTCTGCACCGTGGTCGGCTTCCCGCTCGGCGCGATGACGCGGCTGGCCAAGGCGGAGGAGGCCCGCATCACGGTGGCCGAGGGCGCCGACGAGGTCGACATGGTCCTCGACATCGGCGGGCTTCGCTCCGGTGATCTGGCGGCGGTCTATGACGACATTCTCGGCGTGGTGGCCGCTGCCCGGCCGGCGCCGGTGAAGGTGATCCTAGAGACCAGCATGCTCGACGACGACCAGAAGGCCATCGCCTGCCTGCTCGCGGCGCGGACCGGGGCGGCCTATGTCAAGACGTCCACCGGTTTCGGGGGCGGCGGCGCCAATGCGCACGACATCGGTCTGATGCGGGCCATGGTAGGACAAGCCTTGGGCGTCAAGGCTTCCGGCGCGGTGCGGACCCGCGAGGACGCCCGGGCCATGATCAAAGCCGGCGCCGACCGGATCGGGGCGTCGTCCTCGGTGGCGATCGTCACCGGCGGCACGGGCGAAGAGGGCGGATACTGATATGGCCGACGGCGTCGTCGTCGGTGACACCCTGCTGCAGACGGCCCGTGCCTGGCTCGCGCAGGATCCCGACCCCGCCACCGCCGGAGAGCTGTCGGCGCTGATCGCCGGGGCGGAAGCCGGCGACGCCGAGGCGTCCGACGAACTCGCCGACGCCTTCGACGGCACACTGCAGTTCGGCACCGCGGGCCTGCGGGGCCGGCTGGGCCCCGGCAGCAACCGGATGAACCGCGTCGTGGTGGCCCGGGCGGCGGCGGGGCTGGCGGCCTATCTGATCGCAGCTGCCGGGACGACGGGGGAACGGCTTCGGGTCGTGATCGGTTACGACGCCCGCCGCAACTCCGACGTCTTCGCCCGCGACACCGCGCGCATCATGGCCGGGGCCGGAATCACCGCGCTGGTGCTGCCCAAGCCGCTGCCGACCCCGGTGCTGGCCTTCGCGATCCGCGAACTCGACTGTGCCGCAGGAGTGATGGTCACCGCCTCGCACAACCCGCCCGACGACAACGGCTACAAGGTTTACCTCGGCGACGGCAGCCAGATCGTCCCGCCCGCGGATGCGGAGATCTCGGCCTGCATCGCGGCGGTCGGAGCGCTCGCGGGTATTCCGCAGTCCGACGATTATCGAACCCTCGACGATGCGCTGCTGGATGCCTACGTGGCACGGGCGGTTTCACTGCTAGGGGCGGGTCCCCGTGATGTCTCGGCGGTCTACACCGCCATGCACGGTGTCGGGGGCGAGGTGTTCATGCGGGCCGTCGAGAAGGCCGGTTTCGGAACGCCGACGGCGGTCGCCGCGCAGTTCGCACCGGACGGGCGGTTTCCGACGGTGAGCTTCCCGAACCCCGAAGAGCCCGGCGCCATGGACCTTTCGCTGGCCGATGCCCGGGCCCAATCGGCCGAGGTGATCATCGCCAACGATCCCGACGCCGACCGCTGCGCGGCCGGGATTCCCTTCGGTGGTGACTACCGCATGCTCACCGGTGACGAGGTGGGCGCATTGCTGGGCTGGTGGATCGCCGAACGCGGCCGCCGCGACGGCGTCCCGGCCACCGGGGTCTACGCCCAGTCGATCGTGTCGGGAACACTGCTGGAGCGCATCGCCACCGACGCGGGCCTGGGCTACGCCACCACGCTGACCGGATTCAAGTGGATCTCCAAGGTGCCCGATCTGCGCTTCGGTTACGAGGAGGCCCTGGGCTACTGCGTGGACCCCACCGCGGTGAAGGACAAGGACGGCATCACCGCGTCGCTGCTGATGCTGGAGATGGTGGCCGCACTCAAGGCCGAGGGCCGCGGACCGCAGGACGTGCTCGACGACCTCGCCCGCAAGTTCGGGCTCTATGCGACGAGTCAACTGTCCGTGCGGGTTTCGGACCTCTCACTGATCACCGGGGCGATGGCCCGACTGCGTGCCGATCCGCCGGCCGCCCTCGGTGGGCGCACGGTGCTGCGGATGGACGATCTGGAGAAGGGCGCCGACGGCCTACCACCGACCGACGGCCTGCGATTCAGCCTGCCCGACGCCCGGGTGATCGTCCGGCCCAGCGGCACCGAGCCGAAGCTGAAGTGCTATCTGCAGGTGGTGGTTCCGGTCACCGGCGAGATCGCCGAGGCGCGCGGCACTGCCCAGTCCGAACTCGAGGCGCTGCGCTCCAGCCTCGCCGAGGCGCTCGGGCTGTCGGCTCGCTAGACCTGACTGCTCGCTCCTCCTCCGCCGCGTTCCGCGGCGTCATCGTCGGCTCGCTGGACCTGACTGCTCGCTCCTCCTCCGCCGCGTTCCGCGGCGTCATCGTCGGCTCGCTGGACCTGACTGCTCGCTCATCGTCGGCTCGCTGGACCTGACTGCTCGCTCCTCCTCCGCCGCGTTCCGCGGCGTCATCGTCGGCTCGCTGGACCTGACTGCTCGCTCCTCCGTCATCGTCGGCTCGCTAGACCTCGGCGGCGTGCGTCATCTGGATGTGATCAGGAGTGCGCCGGCGGCCGATGACAACCCAGGCGAAGATCGCACCGGCCAGGGCGACCGCCGCCAGCACCAGCATCGAGGTGGTGATGGCGCTCGAGGTGGCACCCACGACGGCGTTCTTGACCGCATCGATCGAATCCTGCGGTAGCCCGGACTGCAGCTCCTCAGCCCGTCCCATGTCGCCGTCCTGAACCGCGTCGGCGTACTGGGCCGCCAGTTCGCGCAGTTCGGCGCTGATCCCGGGCCCGACGTTGGAGGCGGTCAGGGTGCCGATGATCGAGGTCACCAACCCGACGCCGAGGGCGGCGGGGATGTTGAACGTCATCTGCATCAGACCCGAGCCCATTCCGGCGCGTTCGGCGTCGACCGCCGACATCCCGGCGGTGTTGCAGGCCGGCAGCGAAATGCCCACGCCGATTCCCATGAGCGCCAACGGAATCACCATCTGGCCCAGGGTGGTGCTGGGGCCGAAGAGCAGGCCCATCCAGGCCAGCGCGACGGCCTGCATGAGCAGTGCGACGGTGATCGGCAAGCCCGGCCCCACCTTGTCCACCCACTTGCCCGCCGGCGGCTCGAACACCATGCAGATGCCGGTCGTGATCAGGATGACGTTGGCCGCCTTGCCGGGGCTGTAACCCAGCACATTGATGAAGTACAGCGACCCGATGAAGACCAGGAAGGGGATGTAGACGAACCCCACCGCGCTTTCGGCAAAGAACCCGCCGGAGAACAAACGTTCCTTCCACAGGCCGAAATCGACCAGGGGATGGGCGATCCGCGTCTCGACGACACCGAAGATGCCGAGCAGGGCGATCCCGCCGACGATCGAACCCCACGTCGCGGTGGCGGTCCAGCTCACCGAGGAGTTCTGCAGGCCGAAGGTGAGCAGCGTGATGCCGGTGGCCCCGAGGATCAGGCCGATCCAGTCGTACTTGCCGGTGGCGATGACACTCTTGTAGCCGCGGGTGGCCGCCAGGGTGACCATGATGACCAGGCCGGTGAGCGGCAGCGCCAGCCAGAACACCCAGCGCCAGCTGGCGATGTCCATCATCCAGGCGGCGAACAGTGGGCCCAGCAGGAGGCCGAAGCCGTGCGCGAATCCCCATACCCCCACGGCGAAACCACGCTGGGCGATCGGGAAGGAGTTCACCACGATCGACAGCGTCGCCGGCGCGGAGATGCCGATGCCGATGCCCTGGATGGCACGGCCGCTGATCATCAAGGGCCCAGCGGTCGCGATCGCCGACATCAACAGACCGGCGGCGAAGACCGCGAAGCCCGCCACGATCATCTTGACCTCACCGACCAGATCGCCCATCCTCCCGCCTGCCACCAGGGCCGCGCCGAAGGCGAGGCTGTAAGCGGTGATGGTCCACGTCTGGGCTGAAAGGCCCAGTGCCAGATCCTCTTTGATGGTCGGAAGGGCCGGTCCGATCACGGTGCTGAACATCTGGGCGATCAGCGCGCCGAAGCCCATGGCGGCCAGGATGGCCCACGCCGCCCTGCTGGCCTTCTGCTGCCCAACCCCCGTCACCGCGGCTGCCTCACCGGACATGGTTGGGTTTCCTTTCCACGAGATCCCACGGTCCGAACGCCTGGGGCAGGATCTGGGCCATGGTCTGAACACCTTCGGGGGTCATCACCGCCAGGTCGGGCCCGCCATGCTCGTAGAGGAGCTGGCGGCACCGTCCGCACGGCATCAGCGGGTCGCCGTTGCCGTCCACGCAGTAGACCGCCGTCAGCCGGCCGCCACCGGTCGCGTACAACGACGAGACCATGGAGCATTCGGCGCACAGCGTGATGCCGTAGGATGCGTTCTCGACATTGGCCCCGGAGACGACTCGACCGTCATCGACGAATCCGGCAACGCCCACAGGGAAATTCGAGTAGGGGGAGTAGGAGTTGGCGGTCGCGGCGACCGCGGCCTCGCGCAACGTCTCCCAGTCCACGTGCTCGCCGGCCTGACTCATCCTGACCCGCCTCCTGCGCGACGACCTGCGCGGACATCTGACCGCGACAACCTAGCACCGCGGCGCGGGGCAAGAGCCCGAAACAGTTGGCATGTACCGAGGGGAGATCCGGTCCGACGCGGCTAGCATCACTCGTCGAGGAAGGTGGTTGGCAATGGAGCCCGGTGCGCCAGACCCACTCGAGAACAAGCTGCTGCCGTACTACAACCAGGGTCATCGCAACGGCCCCATCGAAGTCGACGACTGGGCCGGCGGCATCGAGCAGACGCGCGCCCAACTCCCGTCGGTCCGAATCGGACGGCGCTGGTTCTCCAGCCTGTGGCTGATCCCGTTGGGCGCCGTCGCCCTCCTACTGTCGATCGCGGTGGTACGCGAGATGGCCCACCACAGCTGGTTTCGGGATTTCATCGCCACGTACCCGGGTACTTCGACGGACTACGTGGCCGCCGTGAACACCGGCTTTCCCTGGTGGTTGCGTTGGCAGCACTTCCTGAACCTGCTGTTCATGATGTTCGTCATCCGGGCGGGTCTGCAGATTCTCGCCGACCATCCGCGGTTGTATCTCAATTCGGGAAGCAGGCCCGATACCGAATGGCTCCGGCTACGCGGCCCGGTGCCGCCGGAGCGCCGCGACAGCGGCGATGCGGACAACGTCTGGACCGCCAAGGAGGATTCGGTCGCACTGCCGAAACACCTGGGAATACCCGGTTTTCGCCATTCGGTCGGTTTGGCGCGGTGGTGGCACTTCTCCTTCGACCTGCTGTGGGTGGTCAACGGTGTGGTCTTCTATTTGCTGCTGTTCAGCACCGGCGAGTGGAAACGCCTGGTTCCCAACTCATTCGACGTCTTCCCCAACGCGGTGTCGACCGCCCTGCAGTACCTGTCGCTGCAGCTGCCGGAAAACGCCGGCTTCAGCACCTACAACGCGCTGCAGTTGCTGGCCTACTTCATCACCGTGTTCATCGCCGCTCCGGTGGCACTGATCACCGGGCTGTTGCAGGCGCCGGCGATCGCGGGCAGGTTCGGCACCGGCGCAGGACTGTTCAACCGGCAGGTGGCACGCACCCTGCACTTCGGCGTGCTGGTGTGGATGCTGACGTTCATCGCCGTCCACACGGCGATGATCTTCCTCACCGGATTCGTCGGAAACGTCAACCACATGACACTGGGCACAGACACCAACTCGTGGGCCGGGGTGGCCTTGTACGTGGCGTGGATGGCCGTCGTCGTCGCCTTCTGGCTGGCCGCCTCGCCGCTGACGATCAGGCACCCCAGAGCGATCCAGCGAGTCGGCCGATTCCTGGTCGGCGGGCTCAAGGCCGCGGTCGAGAAGACCAATCCGACTGCCGTCTACCGGGATTCGGACATCTCGCCGTACTTCTGGGCCAACGGAGAACGCCCGCAGTCCGAGACGTACGCACGGCTCAAGGCCGGCGGCTGGGCGGACTACACTCTGCGGGTCGACGGCCTGGTGGCGAATCCCGTCGAGCTCACCTACGCTCGGCTGCTCGCCATGCCGAAGCGGGAACAGATCACCCAGCACTTCTGCATCCAGGGCTGGTCGGGAATCGCCAAATGGGGCGGCGTGCCGATGCGGCACATCTGCGAGCTGGTGCGGCCGGCGGACAACGCCCGGTGGGTGGTGTTCTATTCGTTCGCCGAGGGGCCGGTGGGGGGGCGGTACTACGACTGCCATCCCATCGCCAGCATGTCCCACGAGCAGACGATCCTCGCCTATGAGATGAACGGCGAGCCGCTCAACGAGTCACACGGCGCTCCGCTGCGACTACGCGACGAGGTCGAACTCGGCTTCAAGCAGGTGAAGTGGATCGAGGCGATCGAGTTCGTGGAGTCATTCGCGCATCTGGGCGCGGGCCAGGGCGGCTACAACGAGGACCAGGAGTTCTACGGCTACCGGATGCCGATCTGACGGGCTACCTCGCCGCCGGGTCGCCGGGCACCGCCGTCACCGGGATGTAGACCGTGCCCTGACACGCGCCGCTGCCGATGTTGGTGGCGAAAGTCCCGGTCAGCGACCCGTCGGGCTGGGGCGAATAGGTGGTCACCGAACTCGCCGGGTCATAGGTGATGGTGCCGTCGGGCAGCAGGCAGTCCCATCGCCAGCCGCCGGTGTGTGACCACTGCGTCCCGTTCCAGTCGAACTTCGTCGACTGCGTGACGTTGTCCTTCGGATTCGGTCCGGTGACCACGGACGCCTGACATGTGCCCGACGAGCAGTCCGTCGCGAACTTGTACCAGACGCTGTAGGGCTCCTCGGCCTGGTGGGCGGCGATGCTGGTTCCGGCCTTCTGATCGGTGTGGAAGGTGATCCTGAACCAGCCGTTCCAACCCGGCGCCGGATCGGCGTGGGCCGGCCCGGTGCCCGCTGCGGCGAGCACGATGAGAGCCGACGCCACGCCGACACGCCGAGGGGCCCCACTAGCTCGAAAACGCATGCCGCTGAGGGGATCAGCGCTGGCAGACGCCGTTGACGATCTGCTTGCAGATCGCTCCGGGTGGTACCGGGTTGACCGTCGGGGTGAACGACTCGCCACCGGGACCTGCGGCCTTCTCCGTGGGCGAGGGCGCAGCCGACGAGGACGCCGTGCTGGACGACGGCGCCGTGGTCGTGGAGGACGGGGCTTCCTTCTCCTTGGTCGGGCTGCACGCGGTCAGGGCGCTCATGGCGACCAGCGCGGCACCCCCGGCGGCGATCACGATCCGGCGGCGCAGAGGAGCAGTGCTCATGATGTGTCCTGTCTGTCGGTTTCGCTCATCGTAGTCCGCGCTGCCGGAGGTCACCGGTACCCGTGACCCCGCCGCGACGTGGTGTCAGGGTGCGGTGAAGCCTTCACGCTTGTGGGCCCCGTCGCAGAACGGCTTGTTCTCCGAGTGGCCGCACCGGCACAGGAAGCTCTTGGCGGTCTCCTTCACCAGCGAGCCGTCGGCGGCGAGGATCTCGACCTCGCCGGTGACTTCGAGGGGGCCGTCGGTCAGGGATTTGATGGTCACGTCGCTCATGGGCCGCATTCTGCCGCACTGTTGAGCGGGGACACCGTGCGACCCGGGCTAGACACCGACGAGCGACTGGATGCCGTCGCGGGCGAAATACAGCAGGAACCCGGCGGCGACCACCCACAGTAGGGGACTGATCTCCCGCCCCTTCCCGACGGCGGAGCGCACCACGACCCAGGTGATGAATCCCACCCCGATGCCGTTGGCAATCGAATAGGACAGTGGCATGACGGCGATGGTGAGGACCACCGGCAGTGCGATCGAGAAGTCCGAGATGTCGATGTGACGCAGGTGGGACACCATCATCGAGCCCACGATGACCAGCGCGGCAGCCGCCACCTCCGAAGGCACGATCGACGCCAGGGGAGCGACGAACATCGCGACCAGAAACAGCGCGCCGGTGACCAGGTTCGCCAGGCCGGTGCGCGCCCCGTCCTCGATCCCGGCGCTGGACTCGATGAAGACGGTGTTCGACGACGATGAGGTGGCCCCGCCGACCACCGCGCCGGCACCTTCCACGATGAGCGCGGGTCCCAGGCGGGGGAAGGTGCCGTTGGCGTCGGCCACCCCGGCCGCCCGGGACAGTCCGGTCATGGTTCCCAGGGCGTCGAAGAAGTTGGCGAACACCAGGGTGAACACCAGGACCGTCGCGGCGAGCGCCCCGATGCGGCTGAAGCTGTGAAAACTGAAGGCGCCCACCAGCGAGAGGTCCGGCCACGCGAACGGGGACCCGGAGAGCTTGGGCACCGACAATCCCCACCCGCCCGGATGGTCCACCGCCGAGCCCAGGTGCCAGATCGCCTCGACGGCGATGGCGATCACCGTCCCGGCGGCCAGGCCGATCAGGATGCCGCCGCGAACGCGCCGGGCGACCAGGACACCGGTCAGCAGCAACGTCACGACGAAGACGATCGTCGGGATGGTGGTGATGGACCCGTTGCCACCGGTGCCCAGACCCACCGGAGGCGACGGCTGGCCGGTCGAGGACACGAACCCCGCGTCGACGAGTCCGATCACCAGGATGAACAAGCCGATGCCGGCGGTGATCGCGAGTTTCAACTGCATCGGCACCGCGTCGAAAACCAGGCGGCGCAGTCCGGTGGCCGCGAGGACGACGATGACCAGACCGCTGATCACCACCAGGCCCATGGCCTCGGGCCAGGTGACCTCGCCGACGACCGATGTGGCGAGGAACGAGTTGATGCCCAGGCCCGCGGCGAACGCGAACGGCAGTCGGGTGATGAGGCCGAACAGGATCGTCATGATTCCGGCAGCCAGGGCGGTCACCGCGGAGACCTGGGTGAACTGCAGGGTGTTACCGACGACGTCCTTGGGGCCGGACAGGATGATCGGATTCAGCACGACGATGTAGGCCATCGCGATGAAGCTGACGAGCCCGCCGCGCATCTCGGCGGCGACGGTCGACCCACGACGGGTGACCTCGAAGAATCGGTCGAGACGGTTCACTCCGGTGACCTTAGGGCTTCGGGGCGGTATTCAGCCGGTTATCGGCCGTGCCGCCCAGCGCGAGGGTGGCCAGCAGGCTCGCCACCGCCACGCCGCCCGGTGGCGGTTCCCATGATGGCCGGCGGGCGGCGTCGTCATGGCATCGACCCGATCAGGTTGCCGGCGTTGACTTCTCGCGATTACCCAGAGGCGTGGGCTCGACGACACCGATCTCGGCCGGATTGGCGATGGCTTCGGGCAGGAATCTCTCGATGCAGAACACGAACAGCGCGCCACCGATCAGGCCGCCGACGATGGGCGCGACGATCGGGAGCCAGAAGTACAGCTGCGGACCGTTGGCCGAGTACCACGCATCGTGATAGCCGGTGAGGAACGACGCCAGCCGCGGGCCGAAGTCACGGGCCGGGTTGATGGCGTAGCCGGCGTTGGCGCCCCAGCCCAGGCCGATCGCCACCACCAGGAAGCCGATCACCAGCGGACCCATGTTCGAAAGCGGCGGGTTGTTGACCGCGCTGGTGAGGGCGAAGATGACCGCCACCAGGATCGCGGTTCCGACGACCTGGTCGGAGAAGGCCGTCCAGATCGACACACCGGCATCCGGTGAGGTGGAGAAGATCCCCTGGGTGGCTTTGGTGTGCTGGGGGTCGACCTTGTAGATGAGGTCCGCGTAGTTCAGCCGCACGATCAGGGCGCCGACGAACGCACCGGCCACCTGGGCGCCGATGTAGGGCACGATCTTGTGGGTCGGGAAGCCCTTGAACGCCGACAGGGCAACGGTGACAGCGGGATTCAGGTGTGCGCCGGACAGTCGCCCGGCGACGTAGACGGCCATCGCCACGCCCAGACCCCAGCCCCATGCGATGGAGTTGTAGTCACCGGTCGATCCCGGGTTCGTGCCCAGTTGATCGCCGCCGGTCACCACCTGAGCCACCACCCCGCAACCGAAGAGGATCAGCAGCATGGTGCCGAAGAATTCCGCGGAGCACTCGCCCAGCAACGGTGTTCGTTTCATTTCGGGGGGCCTCCTTGCGCGCGGAAGAAATGAACCACCGGAAAGTAGCAACGCCGCGCCCGACGGTGTGCGGGTTTCTCCAAAGCTGCCAGGCCGCAGGGCATCTCGACGAAGCCACGGTCGGGATCGTCAATCAGCGGATTGCGGTCTATGGGCGTGATTGCCGTTTCACCGCTCGATCTGCTGAATTTCGCTTCGCGCGCGGACCGCTGAGCCGATACTGATGCGATTCGTCACGACGATCGGAGACAAGAGCAATGCGTGCTGGAACCTTTGTGGGCCGCGTAGGTGGCCTGGCCGTCGCTCTGGGCATCGGTGTCGCTTCCTTCAACGGGGTGGCAGTTGCGTTCGCGGACAACGCTTCCGGCGCGTCCAACGATGGCGGCAGTAACGCGGCGCAGCCGTCCCGTGGCGCCCACGGCGGAGCCCGTGGCACCTCGTCGCAGACAGCCGGCACGGCCGGCGCCGCCACGAACCGCAACAAGAGCGGCGGGGCCACTCCGGTGGTCACCGCCCCGTCGGTGAAAGCGGACTCCGAGATCAGCCAGGCCGTCGATGTGCCGGAGGTCGCGCCGGCGAATTCCGGTGCCGCGTCCGGGCCGGCTTCGGAGTCGGTGACCCACTCCCTGCCCGTCCCCGCGGCAAGCGTCCCGACACCCGCTGCGGCCGCTCCTGCTGCGGTAGCTCCGGCCAAGGCGAAGTCGGTTGCGGCGGAAGCCATCGCGGCACCCGCTGCCGTGGTCACCGCCCCGGCCGATGCGCCGGCGGTGGCGGCTCCCGCCGCTGCGGTGTCCGGTGTTGTCACCGGCGTCGAGTCCGCCGGTGGCGGACCGCTGGCGGCGTTGGGTGGCCTGCTGCCGACCGACTCGCCGCTGTCGTGGGCGCTGATGGCCTTCGCCCGTCGCCAGCCGCTGGCCGCGGCCACCGGTGGTCAGCCTGCCGCTGAGGTCACCGCATCCTCGATCTTCGACAACCACATCACGGCCAACCCCACCGTGGTCTGGGGCGGCAGTCTGACCACCCCGCTCGGACCGGTCGTGCTGCCCGGCGTGCTGACCGGGGCGGTGAACGCCACATCGTCTCAGGGCCTGCCGATGACATACGTCGTGTACCGCCGGCCCGATGCCGGCGGGAAGATCGGTGGCGGACCGCTGCTGCCGCTGACCAACTTCTACGGTCAGGACGGGGGCTTCTCCTACCTGCCGTACAGCACCACGCTGACCGATTCGACGAAGACCGAACAGTTCAAGATCATGGCGATGGAGCTGTCCAAGGTCGACCAGTTCCTCATCAAGCTGATCGACCGGGGTGCCGCCACGGGGCCCGGCAAGCTGGCCGTCACACAGTTGGTCGCCGCACTGCACCGCATCCCGATCATCGGGGACCTGCTGTCGCCGATCATCGGGCAGGCCAAGATCGTCGACTTCGACGTCAACCCCAATACCCTTGCGGCGCAGCGCCCCACGGCGTTCACCTACAAGATGCCGTCGTTCGACGGCACGCTCATCAGCGTCAACTACTTCCCGGCGACCAACGTCGCCAAGGGTGACGTGAGCAATGCCCCCACGGTGCTGGCCGCATCGGGTCTGGCCTGCGCCGCCAACACCGACCCGACCACCCGCTTCGGACAGTTGTTCCCGTCCAACCAGTTCGGCAGCCTGACGCCGGGCATCGCGCCGCTGCGCGATGACTACTTCAAGGCCGCCGCACTCGGTGGGCTCGAGTACAACGGCGGCGGCGGTTACAACGTCATCACGTGGGATCCACGCGGCGAGTTCGCCTCAGGCGGCCAGCTGCAGATCGACAATCCGTTCTACGAGGGACGCGACGTCTCCGCGATCATCTCCTGGCTGACCAGTGCCACCAACCCGGCAGCCAACCAGGTGAAGGCCACCGCCGGGGACCCCTGGATCGGCATGACGGGTGGTTCCTACGGCGGCGGCATCCAGCTGACCACCGTCGACCCCCGCATCGACGGGATCACCCCGGAGATCGGGTGGAACTCGTTGATCAGTTCGCTCTATCCGGACAAGGTGTTCAAGACCGGCTGGGGCACCATTCTGGCCGCGGCCCTTGCCTTTACCGGCGCACGCATCAACCCGGCGATCTACCAGGGCATCTTCACCGGCGCACTGTTCGGCTTCCTCAGCCCGAGTTCGGAGGCGGTGCTGGCCAGCGTCGGGCCGACGGTCCTGCTCACCAAGGAACAGGCGCCGACGATGCTCTTCCAGGGCATCCACGACACGTTGTTCCCGCTGAACCAGTCCGTCGTGAACGGCGAGACCATCCAGACCAGCCCGGCCAAGCCGCCGGTCAAGCTGTTCTGGTTCTGCGGCGGCCACGGTGACTGCGACATCGAGAAGCCGTTCGAGCAGGACCAGTACGGGATCATCCAGAACCTCATGTGGATGGACCAGTACGTCGCCAAGTCAGGAACCCCGGCTTCCGACAAGATCCAGACCTTCCAGTGGTTCGACCAGCGGGGCCTCTACTACAACTCGAGCCTGCTGCCGTGGGATCCGGCGTTCAACGACAAGGGCACCTACATCGCGCCGACCGGCAACGGCGGATTCCTCGGCATCTGGCCGATCCTTGGCGGCTCCGGGCCTTACCCGATCAAGGACCTGCCGTTCTCGATCGTCAACGCCGGGCCGGCGCGCAACTCGCTGGAGACCACGATCACCCCGCCGGCGGGCAATCAGGTGGTCGGCGCGCCGACCCTGAGCTTCACCTATTCCGGGCTGGGCACCGCGTCGGCGGTGTACGCCCAGTTGGTCGACAACAAGAGCGGTCTGGTGCTGAGCAACATCGTGACTCCGGTCCCGGTGACGCTCGACGGCAAGACCCACACGGTCACCATCGACATGGAGGACATCGCCTACACCGCGACGGGAGACTCGCTGACCCTGCAGATCACCAGCTCAGCGGTCAACTACGAGAAGTTCTTCGGCTACGGCTTCGTCAACATCTCCGACGTCGGCCTGGCGCTGCCGCAGCACACGACGGTGGATCCGGTTCCGTTCGTGCCCTGACGGGCGACCACGAAGGGCGGCTCGTTTCGGTGGGCCGCCCTTCGTGTTCTCGCAATAGCGATAGCCCGTAGGATATCTCGCAAGTGCGCTAATTCGATCGGGGTCGGGCATGAAAGCGGAACACCGGGATTCCCATAGCAAGGCGCTCAGCGACTATCCCCGTCCTTCGGTCGCTGTGGACACCGCGGTTCTCACCTGCGCGCCCGACGGCGAACTGCTCGTCCTCCAGGTGCGCCGCGCCACCGGGGTCGGGTGGGCGCTGCCCGGGACCTTTCTGCACCCGGGGGAGACACTGGCGGCGGCGGTCCGCCGCTCGTTGCGGGACAAGGCCAACGTCGGTGGTGTCGAACCGCGCCAGTTGCACGTCTTCGACCGCCCCGGTCGGGATGACCGTGGCTGGGTGCTCTCCGTCGGCCACATCGCCGTCGTTCCGCTGAAGCGGCTCACCGACCGTGATGCGGTCAACACCCGACTCGTTCCGGCCGAGGCGCCCGGCCGATTGGCGTTCGACCACGAGGAGATCATCAACAGGGCGCTCACCGATCTGCGCTCGCGCTACCGCGAGCGCCCCGACCCCGATCACCTTCTGGGTGAGACTTTCACCCTGCGCCAGCTGCGCAGGGTGCACGAGGCCGTCGACGGGCAGGAGATCGGTCCGGACAAGCTCGACACCTTCCGGCGGCGGATGCAGGAGAAGCTGGTTCGGGTGTCCGGCGGTCCGGTGCGGGGGGAGGGTCGCGGCCGTCCGGCGCAGCTGTTCCGCCGTCACGAGATGTAAGGCTTGCCGCCCTTCGGTCCTCATGGGTGCTAGAACCATGGGATGGCTCAGGGCAAGGCCGGCGCATCGGTCAAGCGGCGCCGCCGGCTGCTCGGCGCCGTTCTCGCCGTCCTGGTTGTGGGAGCCGTCGCCGGAGTGCTGCTCTGGCAGGAGCGCACCGCCTCACAGCGGATCTCTGGTGCATCGCCGACCTGGCGGGCGGGCGATCCCACCTCAAGCGCGGCGCCGTCCAGCAGTGCCGCGCCGGTGCCGGCTGAATCCGGCGGGCGGTTCGGCATCGCGCGTCAGCAACTCGAGGCGCTGCCGGTGCGGGGCTGGGACCGCACCTCGGACTTCCAGCGTTTCCAGTTCGGTCAGCCGTGGAGCGACGACGTGAACGTCGAATTCGGCCACAATGGGTGCAACACCCGCGACGACATTCTGCGCCGCGACCTGAAAAACCTTGTGGTGCGGCCGTTCACGTGCTTCGCCCAGAGCGGCACACTCGTCGACCCCTACACCGGCACGACGATCGACTTCGTGCGTGGCCCCCAGACGTCCAACAGCATTGAGATCGACCACGTCGTCTCCCTGGCCGACGCCTGGTACAAGGGCGCCCGGGCCTGGGACCCGCAGCGCCGGCTGGACTTCGCCAACGACCCGCGCAATCTGCTCGCCGTCAGCCCACAGGCCAACTTCGACAAGGCTTTTCGCGACGCCGCCGGTTGGCTGCCGCCGAACGCCGCGTTCCGTTGCGACTTCGTCGCCCGGCAGGTCGAGGTGAAGACAGCCTACGGACTGTGGTTGTCGGCCAAGGAGAAGAAGGCGATGGCCGCCGTCTTGTCGAGCTGTTAGCGCTGTGGCGCTGTTAGCCTGCGGGCATGACGTCACATCGGCCGGTGGCCGTGGTCACCGGTGCCAGCCGGGGGGCCGGCCGTGGAATCGCCCTGGCGCTGGGCGCAGCGGGCTGGCGCGTGTATCTGACCGGGCGGACCGTCGGGCCGGACGACGCCGCCGCGGTGACGGCTGCCGGTGGAGAGGGAGTCGCCGTCCGCGTTGATCATGCCGACGACACCTCGGTGGCGGCCCTCTTCGAGCGCGTGGGAAGCGAAGACACTCAACTGGATCTCCTTGTCAACAACGCCGCGGTCATCAGCGATGTGCTGACCGATCGGGCACCGTTCTGGGAGAAGCCCCTGGCCCTCGGCGACGTGATCGATGTGGGGCTGCGCTCGGCATATGTGGCGTCCTGGTATGCCGCGCCGCTACTGCTGCGCGCGCAGCGCGGACTGATCGCTTTCACGTCGTCGCCGGGGTCGGTCTGCTACATGCACGGCCCCGCCTATGGTGCCCAAAAGGCCGGCGTGGACAAGATGGCCGCCGACATGGCCGTGGACTTCGCCGGAACGCCCGTCTGCACGGTGTCGATCTGGATGGGCGTTCTGCTGACCGACCGGCTGCGCCGCGCCTTCGACGGACGCCCGGATGCCTTGGCGGCCTTCGCCGAACACGCCGAGACCCCCGAGTTCACCGGTCGGCTCATCGATGCGCTCTACCGCGACCCCGGGTTGCCGAACCTGTCCGGGCACACGGTCATCGGCGCCGAGATCGCCGAGCGGTACGGGATCACCGACTCCGGCGGCCGACGACCGCCGTCACACCGCGACGCACTCGGCGCGCCCCGCGAGCCCAGCGACGTGGTGGTTCGGTAGTCCGCCAACAGACGTAAAAGACCCCGCACGCGCGGGGCGGGTTCACACGGTCGTCGCAACGCTCTCGATTTGAGAGGTTGCGGCGGCCGTGTCGTTTTCGGAGGACTGTGTTGGGTTAGGGGAGCAGTTAGCAAAGCTGGTTGATGCCGGTGTTGCGGTCAAGGATGCCGCGGCGGCGGTGGGGGTCTCCCGGGGTCGGTGTTATGCGATCTTGAGGGCGATGGGCCGCCCGGTAGGGACGTCGCGGTCGAGGTGGCGAGGTGTCGAGTCGGCTGCGGTCATGGCGGTGTTTGAGGCCACCGGCTCGATCAATCAGGCTGCGAAGACCAATGGCATTTCCCATAGCCGTGCCCGGCGGGTGCTCGTCGAGCAGGGTCTGGTCGAGGAGGATCGGCGGCCGGTCGGCAAGGCTGAGGCTAAGGCGCGGTTCTTCGAACTGCTCGATGCCGGTTGGTCGGCATCACGGGCCGCCCGGGAGGTGGGGGTCCATGTGCGCACGGCCCGGGACTGGCGTGACGGTGTCCGCAAGATCGGCAACACGCGGGTCCGCCCCGACGGCGTGGTGATCCGTTATGGCGCCGGTCCGGCGCAGTACAACGGCCCAATGACCATGGCCACCAGGGCTGAACCGCCGGTAATCAGCAGCCGATATTTGTCGTTGGAGGATCGGCTTGCCATCGCCGACGGGCTGGCCAATGCCCAGAGCATGACCGCGATCGCCGAACGAATCGGCAAGTCCACCTCGACGGTGTCCCGCGAGATCACCAACCGCAGCCAGGCCGGGTTGTACCTGCCCTATCAAGCACACAACGCGGCAGCCGCGGCTCGCGCTCGACCCAAGCCGTCCAAACTGGTCACCAACCTGCCGCTGCGGCAGGCCGTCGAAGACGGGCTGGCGCAGCGGTGGTCACCAGAGGAGATCTCCTATCGTCTGATCAAGGACTTCCCGGATAACGAGAGCATGCGTGTGAGCCATGAAACGATCTACCAGGGGCTGTACTTTCAGGCCCGCGGCGGACTGAAACGCGAACTGACACAAGCGCTTCGGACCGGGCGCACGGTCCGCAAACCGCGGCGACGCCCCGACCAACGCACGTCGCGGTTCGTCGACCCGATGATCATGATCAGCGAGCGGCCCGCCGAGGTCGAGGACCGCGCGGTCCCGGGCCACTGGGAAGGCGATCTCATCATGGGGGAAGCCAACAAGACCGCGATCGCGACCCTGGTCGAACGCACCACCCGCTACACGATGCTGGTGCACCTGCCCGAGGGACATCACGCCGAAGCCGTCCGCGACGGTCTGGTCGCCACGATCGCCACCTTGCCGGCCCACCTGCGTGGATCCCTGACCTGGGACCAGGGCTGCGAAATGGCCCGCCACCAGCAATTCGCGATGGCCACCGACATGCCCGTCTACTTCTGCGACCCGGCCAGCCCCTGGCAGCGCGGCACCAACGAGAACACCAACGGCCTGCTGCGCCAGTACTTCCCCAAAGGCACCGACCTGAGCGTCTTCAGCCCCGCAGACCTCGAACACGTCGCCCAGCAACTCAACGGCCGCCCACGCAAAACGCTCGACTGGGATACCCCAGCCGAGCGCTTGCGTGATCTACTACTGCCTCACTAACCACCAGCGTTGCGACGACCCCTAGAAACCGCCCGGCGTGTCGGGGTCTTTTACGTCTGCTCGCCGGGGGGAGTTAGTCCTCCTTGCGGATCAGCTTCTGCAGCGCGGCCCGGTCGGGCGCAAGCAGTTCGGCGATCCGGGCGGGGTTCACATCGGCGACGATGATCTCGCCGACGTCCTTGTTGACGCCACTGAAGAGGCCTTGCGCCTTCATCTTCTCGGTCTGATACATGTTGTCCTCGGTCGGCGTCACGTAGTACACGGCGTCGGCTTTGAACCGGTGCACCAGCCACAGGTGGATCAGTGTCATCAGCCGCTTCTGCCGCATCTTGGCCGAGTAGGTGTTCTGATCGCGCACCGTCAGGATGCTGCGGCCATGCCGGTCCTTGATCGGGTCGAACACCACATCGGCCAGCTTCTCGCCGTCCTTGTCGCCGAAGATGGCCAGTTCCAACACATCCGAACCGGCCCGCCGCGGCCGCAGCTGGGCGCGGAGCCGCTCGCCGAGCTGGTAGTGCTCGCTCCACAGTGCCAGCCAGTCCTCGAGTAGCTTCTTGGGCACCTCGGTCTGCACCAGGTGCTGGGTCTGGGTCGAGCCCTTGCCCATCGCCTTGGTGGTCGCCGTGCGGCCCGAGGAGGCCGCGAGCGCGGCATCGCTGCGGGGTCCGCCGACGAGTGTTTGCGGTGTGCGGTAAGGGGATTCGACCAGCCGCATCTTGCGCTGCAACCGCGCCAGCGCCAGCATGCCGTCCTGACGCAGCGCGGTGGCGAACTCCTCAGCCGCCACACCGTCGATCTGATGGCCGCCGTAGGTCATGAAGTTGAAGACGAAGCCCATCTTCCCGATCTCCTCGGGGAAGGCGCGCATCTCGTCGTCGCTCATGCCGGTGGTGTCCCAGTTGAACGAGGGCGACAGGTTATAGGCCAACATCTTGTCCGGGTAGACGGCATGGATCGCCTCGGCGAACTCGCGGGCGTCGGCCAGGTCGGCGGTCTTGGTCTCCATCCAGAGCAGGTCCGCGAAAGGCGCTGCGGCCAGGGATTTCGCGATCGCGTACGGGATTCCACCGCGCACCTGGTAGTAACCCTCCGGGGTGCGTGCCAACTCGCAGTCCCACGGCGCGTCGATGCCGAGCTCGGCGGCCTTTCTCCGGGCGACGTACAGCGGCGCGGTCCTGGCGAATTCGAGCCACTCGGCCGGCTTCATCGCCAGGGCCTCGCCCTCGCTGTCCTTGAATCGCAATAGCTCGGCGACGGCGTTGCCGTAGGTCTCCAGGCCCGCATCCTCCTGCCAGGCGTCGACGAACTGCGACTCCACCCGGTCGAAGAGAACGTCCAGTGAGCCCGCCCGGTCCTTGGTCCAGACCGCGGCGGCCTCGTCGATCAGCGCCGTGATGCCGCGCGCCGTGAGCCAGGCGTCCGCGGTGGCGTACTCGGCCTCCGGCAACGCGTACAGCAGATGACCGTTGAGTTCGGTGACGCCCTGGGTGTGGAAGCGGCGCAGCATTGCCAGGAAGCACGACTTGTACGGCGGGACGGCCAAATTGGTCACGCCGAGCAGGAACGGCTGGTCGCGTTCGTCGGCGCGCCCGTCGATCAGGTTGGCCGCCTCGGCGTCGGTGCGGGCCACGATGATGCCCGGAACCTTCATGATGTCGAGCTGGAAGCGTGCGGTGTTGAGCCGCTTGACCTGCTCGTCGGAGGGCACCAGCACCTTGCCGCCCTGGTGACCGCACTTCTTGGTGCCGGGCCGCTGGTCCTCGATGTGGTAGCCGGACACGCCGGCCTCCACGAAGCGACGAATCAGGTTGCGCACGTGGGGATCTCCGCCGTGACCGGTATCGGCGTCGGCGATGATGAACGGCCGGTAGTCGACTGCGGGCGTTGCCCTCCGCTGTTCGGGGGTCATCTGCAGGCGCAGGAACTGCTGGTTACGGTCGGCGGTCAGCAGCGCCCGCACCAGCCCGGCGGCCTCGTCGGGCACCTGGCTCAGCGGGTAGCTGGCAAGGTCGGGCCCGGGATCCTCGTCGGTGGAACCCTTGGCGGAGGTGGCCCAGCCGCCGAGGTAGATGCCTTCGATGCCGCACCGCTTCATCGTCACGGCCTGGCCCGGCGAGTACGGGCCGAAAGTGGTGATGGACTTCTTCTGCGCGAACAACTCGCGGAGGCGCTCATAGAAGGCGCGGGAGGCCTCCCGGGCCACGGTGTAGTCCACCGGGATCGTGCCGCGCTGCTCGACGACCTGGCGGGCGGTGTAGAGGCGGGTGATGCCTTCGAACCTGGGACTGTCGAAATAACGCTGAGTGTCGTCCACCTCCTGCTCGAACTGGGTGGGTGCATCCGCTTCGATGATGGACATGGCTGCTCCTTGCCGAACTAGGTGAGCGCACTGCGCGGTATCGGGTTTCATCTAACTCCTGCGGCATCTGATTATCCCGGCCGGGTGCGCCGTCGTGCCAGGTCGGTTCGCGACCCTTTCCGACGCCGACGCCGGTGCCATGACGAACAGAGCGCAGGCCACCACGGGGGTGACCTGCGCTCTGGGGTTGGAGGGGTTTACGCGGGGGGCGGGGTTGTCAGGTCCGCGGGCGGGATCTCAGCGGCCGGCGGCGCTGGGGCCTCGGCCGGAGGGGGCGCGTCGGTCACGGGCGCGTCGCCCGGGGCGAGTGCAGGACCCGGAAGGTTCGCCTCGGCCGGGACAGGGACATCGGCCGGGGCGGGAGCCTCGGGGGCCGGGGCGGGCCCCTCGGGCGCGGGCGGCGCGCCTGCGGCGAGTTCCACCACACCGGCCTCGGCGGGGGGAGCGGCCTCGGCCGGGGGAGCCACGTTCATCTCCTGGGCCTGAACCGGCAGATACATGTGATGGCTGAACTGAGGCTGGTATGCCCCGCCGCCGCCGACCCGCACGCCGTGGTTGCTCTCACCGCTGGAGACCGGCGTGCCGTCGGGCAGGGTGACGGCCGCGTGTCCGGAGTTCCACCCGATCACGACGGAATTGGGGGCCGATCCGTAGTGAAATCCACGGGCCAGCAGAGCCGACTCCATGTTGCCGGTGTTGAACCGGCTGCCGTACGCCGGCCTGCCGGAGGCCACGTTGGCAACCCATGACGCCAGCCCGGAGCAATCCGTGCCCGCGGGAGAATCACCGCCGGGAATGTAGGGCGTACCTGAAACCTGCGAAATCAGTGACAGCAACGCTGCGAGACCAAACATGTAAATCACGCTAACAACAGATGAGGCATTTGCTCAAAGTCAGTGGCGTGACTCACTTTTCGCAGCAAGACCCCACCTGAGCTGGGAGGAAAGCATTGTCCTGCAACGCAATAATCGATTCGAGACGATATCGAAACGTCAAACAGGTTCATTTGCGCTGAGTTTCGGGTTTGCGCGATGCAGTAACGTTACGTCCGGTACACCGCTTGCATGCGAGTCATCGCGCGAAAGGGGTGCCGTTTGATGTGTCCCATAGCTCAATGTTCGCTTCTGTGTGATTTGAGCTACACCCCGGCGGCGGTCGGGCAGGATGGATCAATGCGCGAACATCTGAAGTTCCACCTTGATCCGGCGGGCGGTGTCGCGATCGACGGCGCCGGCTGACACGATGCGGGTTCTTGTGCAGCGCGTCACCTCTGCGTCGGTGAGCGTGGACGGCCGGGTGGTCGGCGCCATTGATCCGGTGGGGCAGGGTTTGGTGGCGCTGGTCGGCGTCACGCACACCGACGATGCCGCGGTCGCCGAGCGGATGGCCGAAAAGGTCTGGCAGTTGAGAGTCTTGGATGATGAGCGTTCCGCTGCCGATGCGCAGGCGCCCATCCTGGTCATCAGTCAGTTCACGCTCTACGCCAACACCCTCAAGGGGCGCCGTCCGTCATGGAATGCCGCGGCACCTGGATCGGTGGCGGAACCACTGGTGTCCGCCCTCGTCGAGGCGCTCCGCCGTCTGGGAGCCGAGGTTCAGACCGGTGTGTTCGGGGCGCACATGGATGTCGCCCTGGTCAACGACGGCCCGGTCACCCTCATGCTGGAAATCTGAATCGTGCGCCGAAAGGCCGACCCGGCTTCGCCGATGCGATGCCGCTGCCGACGCCCACAATGCCGAGCCGTCGGCCCTCTCGTCTGTGCCGGCAATCGGGAATGTCCGAACTTCTGCGACCCCCTCGTAGGGTGCGTATGCGATCGGGCGGGGAGTGAAACGCCTGCGGCCCCTTGGGGGCCGTTGACATCCGCGTGATTTGTTACCGTTCTGCGCTCCGGCGGCAACCATGGGCATGAGACAGTAAGCCTCTATGCACACGCACAACTATGTGTCCTACGAGGAATTCGGGCGCCTGTTCTTCGAGGTTGCCGTGACTGAGGAGCGTGTGGCAGCGGCATTCGCGGAGATCGCCGGCGGTGACATCACCATGGGGCCGATGTCACAGGGCCCCGCCGGGCTGGCCAAGGTCACTGCGCGGGTGAAGATTCAGCAGCCCAATGTGCGGCGCAATCTCGGTGACATGATCACCTTCGCGGTGCGCATTCCGCTCTTGATCGAGTTGATCGTGGATCTGCGCCTCGACAAGCAGCGGTTCATGGTCGACGGCGACATCGCACTGCGGGCGACGGCCCGCGCCGCGGAGCCGCTGATGATCGTCATCGACGTCGCCAAGCCGCGGCCCTCGGACATCGCCGTGCACGTCACGTCGAAATCCCTTCGCGGGGAGATCGTCCGGATCATCGGGGGCGTTGACGGCGAGATCCGCAAGTTCGTCGCCGCCTACGTGGCCGAGGAGATCGACAGTCCCGCATCGCAACAGGCGAAGGTCATCGACGTCGCGACGCAGGTCGCCGAAGCCTGGGACGTCTAAAGGTCCAGCGTCAGCCGTTCACCGGCGGGTGCGCGGGATACGCAGGTGAGCATCATCCCGCTCTCACGTTCCGGGCTGGTCAGCAGCGTGTCCCTATGTTGCACAACACCGTTGAGGACCTTCGTGCGGCAGGTGCCGCAGAAACCCTGCTGACACGAGTACGGCGCGGCGACACCGGTGCGGCGCAGTGCGGCAAGCAGGGTCTCTTCGGCAGCGACCCGGAGCTCCGCACCGGTGGACGCCAGCGTGACCGTGAATGCCTCGCCGTCGACCACCGGAGGGGCGGCGAAGCGTTCGAAGTGCAGCTCGACGTTGTCCCGGCCCGACAGTCGCTCCCTCACCAGCGAGATCATGTCGGCCGGGCCGCATGCGTACACCGTTGTGCCATCGCGACATTCGCCGAGCAGATCGTCGGCCGACGGGATGCCGTGGACGTCGTCGGTCCGGATCTCGATACGGTCGCCGAAAGTCCGAACCTCATCGAGAAAGGGGATGCTCTGAGCGCTGCGGCCGACGTACACCATGGACCAATCCACGCCCAGGCGTTGGGCCATGCCCAGCATCGGGAGGATCGGGGTGATCCCGATGCCGCCGGCGATGAACCGTAGCCGCTGCGTGGGCGATCCATAACCGGGCACGCTGAGCGGGAACGCATTTCGCGGTCCGCTGGTCGTCACGATGGAACCGACCGGCAGCGCGTCGTGAACCTCGATGGACCCACCGCCCCCGTCCGGGATCCGGCGGACCGCGATGCGGTACTCGCCGGTCTGCTGCGGATCACCGCAGAGGGAGTATTGCCGCACCCGGCCGCTGGGCAGATGAATGTCCAGATGCGCCCCGGGATGCCAGGCCGGCAGTGCGGCCTCGTCGGCGCCGGTCAGGGTCAACGCGATGACGTTCTCGTCGTGGGCGACCACCTGCCGGCCGGAGACGACGAGACGCAGCGTGTAGTCATGTGCCGCAGGGCTTTTCGGGCGCCGCAGGCCCGTGACGGCCCACAGGCCGGCAACCGTCGCATCGGCGAGGGCCAGCAGCGGGGTCGGCGCCGAGCGCAGCCGTCGCAGCACCGGTTAGATTCGCGCCGCGCGCGCGGCGGGGGAATTGGCCAGATACGCCACCGCCTGGGCGGTGGATCCGACGTCCAGCGGCGAATAGTCCCGGCGGAAGTACGCCAGTGTCGTCGAACCGAAAACCTTGCGGAACTCCGGCAGCAGCCCCAGCTTGGAGTCCCGCATCCGCAGAAGCTCCATCTTCCACCAGCTCATCCGGGCCTCCGGATCTGTGCGGCACAGGTAGTAGGTGGCGCGCTCGAAGAATGCGTACAGCAGCGTCGCGGCCATCGCCATGGCGCGGATCCGGGCGGAATAGCTGTCGTGGAAATATGTCGCGACGTCGTGGGCGACGCAGCGGTGCTCGACCTCTTCGCTGCCGTGCCAGCGGAACAGGTCGACCATCGTCGGGTCGGCGCCGAAGTCGTCCCAGGTGGAGTTCAGCGCGAAATCGCCGAGCACAGCGGTGTAGTGCTCGATCGCGGCGATCAGCCAGAGGCGTTCGCAGAGCTGGTTGTACCTGCGCTTGGGGTCCGGCGACGTGCTGGGTGCCAGCACCTTGCCGATGATGTAGTCGACCTGCCGCAGGATCGGTTCGGGGTCGACGCCGCGGTCCTCCATGAACTTGTGCAGCATCAGTTCGTGGGTGTCGGCGTGCACGGCCTCCTGGCCGATGAACCCGCGCATGTCCTCGGCGAGGCGCTCATCCTTCACCAGGGGAAGGGCCTCGTTGTAGGTCGCCACGAACCACCGTTCCGCCGGCGGTAGCACCACATTGAGCAGACTCACCATGTGCGAGGCCACCGGATGCCCGGGGATCCAGTGCAGCGGGGCCTCGGACGGGTCGAACTCGACCTTGCGGGCGTGGATCTGGATCGGCCCGGGATCGATCTCCCTGGCGAACCGGCGTGGCTTGAGCATGACACCTCCCGCGAACGTTGCCCCGAGCTTAGCCGGGGAAACGGCGCGAGTCGGTCAGCCCACCGGAACCGGCACCACCGAGACGACACCGGGTGCGCCGGGGGTCGGGCGTGCGGTCTGGCTTGCCGGGGCGCCGGAAGCGGCGGTTCCGGAGGCGCCGACGGCCGTCGTGCCGGAGTTGGCCGGGGCCTGCGGCTGGGCTTCGGCCGTGCAGTCCAGCGACAGCTGGATGTGGTTGGTGACGACCTTCTCGTTCTTGACGATGCATTGGGCCTGCGGCACGTCGCTGCCGACCGAGCCGCCGAAGGTCGCCTTCACGCCCTGGGCGCGCAGGATGGCCACCGCTTTGGCGTAGGGCTCACCCACCACGTTCAACGTCGAGTTGCCCGTGTCGGCGTGGCCGGAGCCGATACCCAGAGCCACACTTGCCGCGCCGGCGGCTGCCGCGCAGCCCAGTGTCAGGATCAGTTTTCTCACGCCCCGGACCTTCCTGTCTTCGCCTCGAACATAGCGCAGCGCCGGCCTGACGGCCCCATCGCACGTGTATCGATCCAGGTCGGGGGAATGTTTCAGAAGTCCTGACGGGCATGCTCCTGGGCGAGTACGGCGTCGAGGTCGGCCAGCCGGTTCATCGACGAAACGGCACGGGCAGTGCGCATGTTGGCTGCCAGCAGGTCGGCGTGGCGGTGGACGAACGCCCAGTATCCGGCGGTGAACGGACAGGCGTCCGGACCGAGCCGTTTCTTCGGATCGAACGGGCAGTGCCGGCAGTGGTCGCTCATCTTGCTGATGTACGCGCCACCGGAGGTGTAGGGCTTGGTGGCCACCTTCCCGCCGTCGGCGTGCTGGCTCATGCCGATGACGTTGGTCGGCATGACCCAGGCGAATCCGTCGACGAAAGAGGACGCGAACCAGTCCGACAGCGCCCGCGGGTGGTACCCGCGCTGCAGGGCGTGGCTGCCGAGCACCATCAGCCGCTGGATGTGGTGCGCCCAGCCGCGGTCGCGGACGCCGGCCAGGGCCTGGCGCAGGCATTCGGCGTCGACGGCCTCGGCATCCAGGTCGGCCCACCAGTCGGGCAGCGGGTTGTGGGCGTCGAGGCTGTTGCCGTCGAGGTAGGCCGGGCCGAAGCGCCAGTAGAGCTGCCACATGTACTCCCGCCAGCCCAGGATCTGGCGGATGAAGCCCTCGGTTGCGGCCAACGGGGCATCGCCGTCGCGGTAGGCCGTCTCCGCGGCCCGCACGGCGTCAAGTGGGTGCAGCACCCCGAGGTTCAGGGGCACCGACAGCAGCGAGTGCGCCATGGCCCAGTCGCCACTGAGCATGGCGTCCTCGTAGCGGCCGAACATAGGCAACCGCTCGGCCACGAACTGCCGCAGCGCGGCGTCGGCTTCGTCGGGGGTCACGGCGAAGAGCCGCGGCCCGTCGACTCCGACCGTGGGGAGGTTCATCGCGTCGAGGTCGTGGCGGACCTGCGCATCGATGTCGTCCTCCTCAGGCCGGTACGGCGGCGGCACATCGAGGGTGGTGCGTCCCTTCGGCGGTGGCTCGCGGTTCTCGGTGTCGAGGTTCCACCGGCCGCCGACCGGCTCGGTGCCGTCCATCAGCACGTCGAACCGGCGCCGCTGCTCGCGGTAGAAGTCCTCCATCCGGAACCGCTTGCGGTCTCCGGCCCACTGCCCGAACTCGTTGCGGGACAGGACAAATCCGGGAGTCGGTAAGACATCAACCACCAGGCCCTCACCCCGAAGGCGGTTCACGAGCTCCTCGGCCGCGTGCGAGGTGGGCTCGTGCACGAGCACCGGCGTGCCGTAGCGGCGCAGCGCCTCGGTGTAGGTGGCGGCCCGGATCACCGTTGCCCGCTCACCCAGTTCGGCGGCGGTGTGGCGCACTCCAGAGAGCAGCAGGTGCAGCTTCTGCCGGTGCGTGCGCCGACGGCGCAGAGCGGTGTCCGCTTCGATCAGCAGCACCGGACGTCTGCCGTGTTCACCGGAGTGGAAGTGCGGGCCGAGCTGGTCGGCGAACAGCCACAGCGGCGTGTCGGCGGCCTGCGCGGAGGCTGTCATCGCAGTCGATCGTAGTGCCCAAAGGGTGCTCTCATTTGCGCTACGATCCGCCCCGTTCAGCAACCTGCGCTCCACTCCAGATGGGGGATTGCCCGTGGCCCGACTTCCGGAATTGCGCGGCCTGCGGACTCTTGGCTTCCAGTCCAAGCTACTGATCATGCTGCTGACCGTCAGCGTTCTCTCGGTGTTGGTCGCGGGGCTGATCGGATACATCTCCGGCACAAACTCGTTGCGCAATGCCGAGTACCAAAGACTCACCCAACTGCGGGAATCGCGTGCCCGCGAAGTCACCGCCTTCTACACCGGCCTGAGCAATGCTGCGACCGTGCTCACCCATTCCAACGCGGCGATCACGGCGATGAAGGACTTCACCGCGGCGTTCGCCGAGTTGCAGAAGACCCCGTTGCCGCCCGGCGCCAAGGAGGCGGTGGACAAGTACTACACAGAGGTCTTCGACCCGGAGCTGGAGAAGCACAGCGGTCAGAAGGTCGACGGGGCGTTGTACCGTCCGACGTCCAACGCCCAGACCTATCTGCAGAGCCTCTACACGGTGCCGGCCAAGGGTGACTTCGGCGCGTCGGCGAAGATCATGAACGCCGGTGACCCGAGTGCGTGGACCAAGTCCAACGAGCGCTACCAGCCGTTCTTCAGCGACTTCGCCAGCCGGTTCCCCTTCGATGACGCCATGCTGATCGACACCGACGGCAATGTCGTGTACTCGACACTGAAGCAGACCGATCTGGGTGCCAACATCAACAGTGGCCCGTTCAAGACCACCAAGCTGGCCGAGGGCTTCCGCAAGACGATGCAGGCGACATCGGTGGACCAGGTCGTCCTGACCGACTTCGAGGATTACGCCCCGGCCTACGGACTGCCGACGCCGTGGATCCTGACCCCGATCGGTGACGGCGGCGGCATCTACGGCGTTCTGGCGATGCAGCTCTCGTCGGAGGCCCTGGACAACGTGATGACCGGCGACCGCGGCTGGGAACGGGACGGGCTGGGAAAGACCGGTGAGACGTATCTGGTCGGACCGGACTCACTGATGCGCTCGGTGTCCCGGCTCCTGCTCGAGGACCCGGGGCGCTTTGCCCGCGAAGCGGCGGAACACGGCACTCCGGAGGACATCGTCAAGCAGGAACTCGCTTCCGAAGACACCGTATTGCTGCAGTCGATGGGCGACAGCACATCGGTCAGTGAGGCGCTCAGCGGGAATACCGGGGTGCGCACCGGCGACAACTACCTGGGGCGGAACGTCAAAGTGCTGTCCGCCTACGGCCCGCTGAACTTGCCGGGCCTGCGCTACGCCATCATCGCCAGGATCCACGAGAACGAGGCGCTGGCCCCCGTTTCCAGGTTCGCGCGCAATATCGCCCTGTCTACCGGGGCAATTGTTTTGGTGGTGTGTCTCTTGGCACTCCTCTTCGCCCGAATCCTGACCAGGCCGGTGAAGCAGTTGGCGGCGGCGGTCGAACGGGTCAAGGGAGGGGAACTCGGCATCCGCGTTCCGGTGACCTCACGCGACGAGATCGGGGAACTCGCGTCCTCATTCAACGACCTCAGCGCCAGCCTGCAGACCAAGCAAGAACTGATCGACGCACAGCGTGAGGAGAACGACGAACTGCTGAAAACCCTGATGCCCGAACCGGTTGCGCGTCGATACCGGGAGGGCGAGGAGAACATCAGCACCGAGCACCGCGATGTCTCGGTCATCTACGCGCAACTGCTCGGCTTCGACGACTTCTCCCGGACCATGAAGACCGACCACTCGGTGACGATGCTGAACTCGCTGGTCGAGGCGTTCGACGGCGCCGCCGAACGGCACGGTGTGGAGCGGGTGCGCAGCATGCAGGACAACGGCCTGCTGGCCACGTGTGGCCTGGTGGTGCCGCGGGTCGACCACGCCAGCCGAACCATCGTCTTCGCCAAAGAACTCGTCGACATCCTGGAGCGATTCAACGACCAGCACGACGCGCAGCTGTCCATGCGCATCGGCATCGACAGCGGACCGGTGACCAGCGGACTGGTCGGGGAGCGGTCCACCGTGTACGCACTGTGGGGCGAGGCCGTCGATCTGGCCCACCGCGTGCGGGAAGCCACCCGGTCGCCCGGCGTCTTCGTCAGCGATCGCGTCCGCGACTCGGTGGCGGGAATCTATCCGTTCAGCGAGGCCGGAACCATCACCGGCGCGGCCGGTACCGAGACCGTATGGCGTCTCGACGTCGGAACCCGGCAGACGGTATGAACGGCCTGACCGCCCAGCCGTGGTTCTGGCCGGCGCTGGCCGTCGTGGTTGGCCTGCCGCTGGCCCTGCTGATCCTCAACGAGATCCAGGGTGTCCTGGTACGCCGGGGCAGCGCGTATGCGAAACCGGTTGGGCTGCTGAGGAACTGGTTGCTGCCCGCCACGGCGGTCTACCTGCTGCTCGACCAGTTGAACCAGGGCGGCGAGACCGCCGCCGAGCACGCGACCTGGGCGAAGATCGCCGCCACCGTGGTCGGTTTCTTCGTCATGCTGGTCCTGTTGTCCGGGGCGGACGCCGCAATGTTCGGTGCGGCGAGTGCCGGCAGCTGGCGCAGCCGCCTGCCCGGCATCTTCATCGACCTGGGCCGGCTGATCCTGATCATCATCGGCATCGGCCTGCTGCTGTCGTGGGTATGGGGCGCCAACATCGGCGGACTCATCACTGCGGTCGGCGTCACGTCGATCGTCATCGGCCTTGCGGTCCAGAACGCGGTCGGCCCGGTCATCTCCGGCCTGCTGCTGCTTTTCGAGCAGCCGTTCAAGATCGGCGACTACCTCGACACCAAGTTCGGCAAAGGCCTTGTGGCCGAGGTGAACTGGCGCGCGGTGCACATCGATACCGAAAACGGCATCCAGATCATTCCGAACGCGGCACTCGCGGGAGACTCGTTCATCAACCTCAGCCGGACCACCGCGCCGTACTTCAAGGCGAAGGCGACGTTCAGTTTCGCCGCCGGCGACCGCCCGGGGCTGGTCAAATCGACGCTGCTAACGGTGGCCGACGCTGCGCCCGCGAAACTCGCCGACGCCAAAGCCTCGGTGACGCCGTTGGGCGCCCATGCCGTCCATCCCGGGATGGTCAGCTTCCGGGTGATGGTTCCGGTGGCCTCGCCCGCCGAGGCCGACGGCACGGTTTCGCTTCTGCAGCAACGCGTGTGGTATGCCGCGCAGCGCGCCGGCCTGCATCTGGACAACGTCGAACCTGCTGTGGCCGGGAAGAGCGCTTACCTTGCCGAGCACGTCGGTGCCATCGCGACCGGACTTGGTCTGGGTTCGGATGCGGCCGCGTCGATGCTCGCGGCCGCGCGGATGCTGCCATATGCCGAGGGCGAGATCATTCAGCCCTTCAACAGCATCCCCGAGGTCATGAGCTTCATCACCGAGGGCCGCGTCGGGATGTTCGCCACAACGCCCGGTGGCGGGAGGATATCGCTGGGCGAACTCGGGGTGGGTGATTACATCGGCGGCACCTCGCTGACCCGCCAGCGGATGATCACCGGTGTGGTGGCGCTGACCGACACCACCATGGTGTCGGTGTCCCGCGACGCGATGAATGCCATTGTGCAGAAGGACCATCGGCTCGCCCGCCAGATCGGCGAGGCCATCGAGATACGTCGGCGCGCCACGCGGGAGGCTCTGGCCGAGGCGGCGCAGCACGGGGTGAGCTGACTCGCGTTGCCCAACCATGACCGCCGACGGGGGGATCGGGCGGCACCGGCGGAAACGGCGGTACCGGCGGCACCGGCGGGGCTGGTGGCATTGGTGGTGGCGGCGGTAATGGTGGCAGCGGCGGCAGCCTCTACGGCCAGCCCGGCGGATCCGGGGCTGGTGGTGCCGGCGGAGCGGGCGGCCAAGGCGGAACGGGGGGCCAGGCGGGTGCCGGCGGGCTGGGCGGATCCGGTCTCACACCGGGTGCCACCGGCAGCAGCGGCACACCCGGCTCCCGGGGTTCGGCCGGACAGGCCGGATCGCGCGGCGCGGACGGTCAGCGCGGCTAGTTGCCGCGCCATGCCGCCCGCCCGACGCTTGTCGGCCGATCGGCGGACACGCACTCACCCGGCCGGCAGGTCGCCAAGCCGCTCTAGGAACACCTGGTGTCCCTTGAGCAGCTTGGTGCGCGCCTGGGGCAGCGCCAGCCAGGCCACCCGGTCGAGTTCGGGGAATTCCTGAAGGCGCCCAGAGCCTTTCGGCCATTCCATGCTGAAGGTGTTGCTGCGGAAGCCGCTGATATCGAGGTCCGCGGCGACCGCGAACACCGTTAGCATCTTGCCGCTGGGCTGCTTGACCGTACCGAGGTCCCGGCGCGGCCCGTCGGGCGCGGGGCAGCCCAGTTCCTCGGCGAACTCGCGGCATGCGGCCGCCCAAGGGTCCTCGCCCGGGCTGTATTCACCCTTGGGAATCGACCACGCTCCGTCGTCCTTGCGGGCCCAGAACGGACCGCCGGGATGGCCGATGAGAACCTCCGTCGCCTCCTCGGCGCGCCGATGCAGCAACAGGCCCGCGCTGAGAGCCGGCACAGCTCAGCCCGCTCCCGGATCGGTCGCCGCCCGCAGCGCATCGGCTAGTGCCGCGGTTCGGCGGTCGGTGAAGACCTTCTCCAACAGCATCTGCCTGCCGTCCGGACCGGCGAGCGGCACCCGCCAGTTCGGATACTCGTCGGTGGTGCCCGGCTGGTTCTGGGTCCGGTGTTCGCCGACCGCATCGGTGAGGGGCAGCGCCAGCAGCCGCGAGCGGGTGCGGCCCAGGTACCGGTAGAGCCCCAGCGTCACGTCCTCTTCGTCGGCATCGCCGCCGAGCAGACCGACCCGGCGCAACTCGGCCAGCCAGGCGTCCTGCCACGCCTGGTCGTCGGCCAGCTCCTCCTCGGCTGACCGGGTGAGCAGCCCCAGTTCGTGACGCAGCCGCACGTGCGCGCCCTCCAGGTACCCGGGTGTCGGCGGCAGGTCGTGGGTGGTCACCGAAGACAGACACAGGTCGCGCCAGTGTTCCGCGGCCAGCGGACCCTGGTTGTAGGAGTCCACCTCGAACCACAGGATCGAGGTGCCCAGCACGCCCCGCTCACGCAGATAGTCCCGCACCCACGGTTCGACGGTTCCCAGATCCTCGCCGACCACCACCGCACCGGCGCGGTAGGCCTCCAGCGCGACGATGCCGATCATCGCGTCGTGGTTGTAGCGCACATAGGTGCCCTGGGTGGGCGGTGCGCCCTCGGGAATCCACCACAACCGGAACAGCCCGATCACATGGTCGATCCGGACACCGCCGGCGTGCCGCAGGATGGCCGCGATCAGTGCCCGAAATGGTTGGTAGCCAAGCTCTTCCAATCGGTCCGGCCGCCAGGGCGGCTGCGACCAGTCCTGCCCGAGTTGGTTGAACTCATCCGGCGGCGCCCCGGCGGTGACGCCCAGGGCCAGCACCTCCTGCAGCGACCAGGCGTCGGCGCCACAGGGGTGCACGCCCACCGCAAGGTCGTGCATGACGCCCAGTGTCATGCCGGCCCGCAGCGCCTGTGACTGGGCGTTCGCCAGTTGGTCGTCGAGTTGCCACTGCATCCAGCGGTAAAACTCGACGTCCTCGCGATGGCGCTGGGCGAACTCGGCCACCTGGGAGTTCGCCGGGTGCCGCAGGCCCTTGGGCCACCGGCGCCAGTCGCCGCCGTGCTTCTCCGCCAGTGCGCACCAGGTCGCGAAATCGTCCAGCGCGGTGCCCTCGCGTTCCTTGAACGCCTCGAAGGCCAGCTCCCGGCCCGCCGACCGGGGAACCCGGAACACCAGGTGCAGCGCCTTGCGCTTGGCCGACCAGACTCCGTCGCGGTCGATGACGTCGGACTTCAGCGCCTTGGCCTGTACAGCCTTGCGCCGGTTGGTCACCCGGTCGCGCTTGGCGAGCGCGGCGTACTCGGGGATGGCCTCGACCCGCAGGTAGAGCGGATTGACGAAACGGCGCGAGGTCGGCAGGTAGGGGGAGGGCTCCATCGGTGTGGTCGGCGAGGCGGCGTGCAGGGGGTTGATCAGGACGTAATCGGCGCCGTGGCGGGCGCCGGCCCATACCGCGAGGTCGGTGAGGTCGGCGAGGTCGCCGAATCCCCACGAGCCCGCGGACCGCACGCTGTAAAGCTGGGTGGCCAGCCCCCAGGCTCGGCGCGCGCCCATGCGGGCGGGCATGCCCAGCCAGGCCGGCGTGACGATCAGCGCGGTGTCGAACTCGCGGTCGCCGGACCGCAGGTGCACCCGGTGGTAGCCGAGCGGGAGATCGGCGGGCAGCACGAACGTCGCCTCGCCGATGAGCGTGCCGTCGAGGTCGAACGGTGGAGTGAAGTTGTCGGCCTGCCGGATCCCGCCGCGGACGGTGCCGTCCTCCAGACGCACCCAGAGCTGTGCGGGATCCCCGTGGGTGACGTGCACCCAGAACGATGTCTCAGTGCCCGAGCGTGCGATGATCGTCGGCGGTAGGGCGCGCCTCCAGTGCCGCCGATCAAGCTCCGAATGCGATGCGGCGCAGTCAGTTTCGGTGTCGGCGCGCAAGCCGAGCGCGGCCAGGACGGCGATCACCGTCGACGGCTCGACGGTCACGAAGTTCCCCGCCCAGTCGTGATAGGCGCACGCCACTCCCAAGCGGTCGGCCAAGGACGTCAGCCACGGTTCAGCCATGATCCCCATCTTGCTTGGTCACCCGGATCGGCGCCGCGGATCTGTCCGACCCGGTCAGCCCGTCGCGCCGGACAACTCGATGATGAGCACCCCGGCGATGATGAGCGCGATTCCGCCCACCATCGTCGGCGTGAGGGGTTCGGCGAAGAGAACCTTGCCGCACAGGGCGACCACGGCGACCCCGGCCGCCGACCACACGCCGTAGGCGATCCCCACCGGCATGCCCAACGACAGCGTCCACGAGATCAACGCGAACGAGGCGACGTACCCGATGACCACCGGGGCGATCCACTTGCGGTTGCGGAAGCCGTCGGAGGCCCGCATGCCCAGCGTCGAGAGCACCTCGAGAACGATGCCGCCCACGAGCGTCAGCCACATCACGGTTCGACCGCCGGATGCGAACCGAACTCGACCATCAGGACCCCGACGATAATCAGCCCGATGCCGGCCACGATCGGCGTGGTGAACGGGTCTCCGAAGATCAGCGCGGCCAGCACGGCGGTCACCGCGGTGCCCATCGCGCCCCAGATGCCATAGGCGACACCGATCGGGACGCCGGCCCGCAGCACCCGCGTCAGCAGGAAGAACGACGCGACATAGCCCACCACCACCACGATCAGCCAGATGCGATGGTCCTGGAACGCCCGCAGGGACAGCGTGCCGGTGACCTCGGCAGCGATCGCTCCCATCAGCAGCGCCCATTTCCGCATGGTTGACGACGATAGCGACGGAGGGCCCGGACTAAACTCATCAGCCGGGAGGTGGGCAGGTGGATCGACTCGGCGCGATGTTGTCGGTGCTTCCGGCGCCCATGCGCGACCCCGTGCTGTTCGCCGTGCCGTTCTTCCTGCTGCTGCTGACGATCGAGTGGACCGCGGCGCGCAGGCTCGAGGCGGTCGACGCGCGGTCGGAGGACCCCGATCCCACCCGTCCGGCGCGGGGCGCCTACCTGAGCCCGGATGCCCGGGCATCCATCTCGATGGGCCTGGTGTCCGTGGCGACGATGGGCGTGTGGAAGTTCCTCGGTTTGCTCGGCTACGCCGCGCTGTACGCCTACGTGGCCCCCTGGCACCTGTCACCGCGGGAGTGGTACACCTGGGTGATCGCGATCGTCGGCGTCGACGTGCTGTTCTACGCCTACCACCGCATCGCCCACCGCGTCCGGCTGATCTGGGCCACCCATCAGGCGCATCACTCCAGCCGCTATTTCAACTTCGCCACCGCGCTGCGGCAGAAGTGGAACAACAGTGGCGAGTTGATCCTGTGGATGCCGTTGCCGCTCTTGGGTGTTCCGCCGTGGATGGTGTTCACCAGCTTCTCGATCAGCCTGGTCTACCAGTTCTGGATCCACACCGAGCGGATCGGCACCCTGCCCCGGCCGTTCGAATTCGTCTTCAACACCCCCTCGCACCACCGTGTGCACCACGGGATGGATCCGGAATACCTGGACAAGAACTACGGCGGGATCCTCATCATCTGGGACCGGATGTTCGGCACGTTCCAGCCCGAGACCTTCCGTCCGCACTACGGACTGACCAAGCCGGTCAACACCTTCAACATCTGGTCGCTGGAAACCCACGAGTACGTGGCGATCGCCCGGGATGTCCGCTCCGCCAAGGGCTGGCGGAACAAGCTCGGCTACATCTTCGGTCCGCCCGGCTGGCAACCGGCCGTCGCGGTCGCTACGGCAGGCACGGCAAGCTGAGATCATGGACGTCAGCGAGACCAGGCTGCCCGGTGTCGGGCTGCGTTACGAATTCGAGAACCGCGACGGCCAGCGGATCGCCGTGATCGCTCGCCGGGGCGGGGACTTCGAGGTCTTTCTCTGCGCGCAGCCCGACGACCCGGACAGCGCCCAGCGGGTGTTCCGGCTGAACGAACACGAAGCCGACGCGCTTGCCCAGATCCTGGGGGCGCCAAGGCTGGTCGAGGGTTACGCCGACCTCACCAAGGAAGTGCCGGGACTCAGTGCCGGCCAGATCATGGTGACCGCCGGCTCCCGCTACGACGGCCGGCCGCTGGGCGACACCCGGGCGCGCACCCGCACCGGAGCCTCGATCGTCGCCATCGTCCGGGGGGAGCACGTGCTGGCATCTCCGGGACCCGGGGAGATCCTGCGGGCGGGTGATGTCCTGGTCGTGATCGGGACCGACGACGGCATCGGTGCGGTACGGCAGCTCGTCGACCAGGGCTGAGCAGTGGCTGTTTCGGCGCCCCTGCTCCTCGAGCTCGGGGCCATCCTGGTCGTACTCACCGTGCTGGGTTCGGCCGCGCGGCGCTACGGGCTCTCGCCCATCCCGCTGTACCTGCTGACGGGTCTGTTCCTGGGCAACGGCGGCCTCGCGCCGGTCGACGCGGCGGCGGAGTTCGTCGAGACCGGCGCGTCGATCGGGGTGGTGCTGCTGCTGCTCACCCTCGGACTGGAGTTCTCCGTGGGGGAGTTCTCCGAGTCGCTGCGACGTCACCTTCCCTCGGCCGGAGTCGATCTCGTCCTCAACGCGGTTCCCGGGGCGCTGGCCGGCTGGCTGCTGGGGCTGGAGGCGGTCGGCATCGTCGCCCTCGCGGGCATCACCTACATCTCCTCGTCCGGCGTGATCGCCCGGCTGCTCGGGGACCTGAACCGGCTGGGCAACCGGGAAACTCCCGCCGTGCTGTCGGTCCTGGTCCTCGAGGACTTCGCAATGGCGGCCTACCTGCCGGTGCTGACCGTGCTGGCCTCCGGCGGCACCGTGCTCGAGGCCGTGGGATGGACGGTGGTGGCCCTCGGCGCACTGGCACTGGCGTTCCTGGTGTCCTTCCGATGGGGCCCTCACGTCGGCCGGGTGCTTGGCCACCCCGAAGACGAACAACTGCTGCTGCGGATCCTCGGACTGACGCTGATCGTGGCGGCCATCGCCGAGCACGTGCACGCCTCGGCCGCTGTCGGGGCGTTCCTGGTGGGGCTGACGCTCACCGGTGACGTCGCCGACCGCGCGCGTTCCGTGCTCACCCCGCTGCGGGATCTGTTCGCCGCGGTGTTCTTCGTGTCCATCGGTCTGAACGTCGCCCCCGCCGACCTCCTGCCCATGCTGCCCTTCGCGCTCGGGCTGGCGGCGCTGACCGCCGTCACCAAGGTCATCACCGGCGCCTATGCGGCCCGCCGGGAGGGTGCGGCCAAACCCGGTCAGCGGCGCGCCGGCATGGCACTGATCGCCCGCGGCGAGTTCTCGCTCGTCATCATCGGCCTGGCGGGAACGGGGGTGGCCGCCCTGAGTCCGGTGGCCACCCCCTACGTCTTCATCCTGGCCATCGTCGGACCGGTGCTCACGCGCTTCGCCCGCTGACGGCGTGGCACCATTATTAGCTGTGAGCATTGTTTTTGATCGGCACATTGACGACCGTCTGATCACCGAGGCGCTGGCTCCGGCAGCGTTCGGCTCCATGTGGCTGGACCCGCAGATCTCGGGGGAGCGGCCGGAGTTCCCGCGGCTGACCGGCCCGCTGTCCTGCGACCTGCTCGTGGTCGGCGGCGGTTACACCGGCCTGTGGACCGCGCTGCACGCGGCGGAACGCAACCCCGGCGCGACCATCGCCCTGGTCGAGGGTGAGCGCGTCGGATGGGCGGCCTCGGGGCGCAACGGCGGATTCGTCGACGCCAGCCTGACGCACGGCGCCCACAACGGGAAGACCCGCTGGCCCGACGAATTCGACCATCTCGAGAAGCTCGGCATGGCCAACCTCGACGGTATGCAGGACGACATCGAGAAGTACGGGATGAAGGTCGACTGGCAGCGCAGCGGCATGCTCGCGGTGGCGACCGAACCGCACCAGATTCCCTGGCTGCGCGACGCCGCCGACGATGGCGAGGGCGCATTCCTCGACGCCGAACAGGTTCGCGCACAGGTCAATTCGCCCACCTACCAGGCGGGCCTGTTCTCCGCGGACTCCTGCGCGATCGTCAACCCCGCCCGGCTGGTGTTCGAGCTGGCCCGGGTCTGCGCGGAGAAGGGCGTCACGATCTACGAGCACACGCCTGCGCTGAAGGTCACGCGAGAGGGCTCGCGGGTATCGGCGCAGACGCCAGGCGGCGCCGTCACCGCTCAACGGGTTGTGCTGGCCACCAACGTCTTTCCGAGCCTGCTGCGTCGTAACCGGCTGCACACCGTTCCCGTGTACGACTACGTGTTGGGCACCCAGCCGCTGACGCCCGAGCAGCTCGACAGCATCAGCTGGCAGGGCCGTCAGGGCATCTCCGACACCGCCAACCAGTTTCACTACTACCGGCTTTCCGCCGACAACCGCATCCTCTGGGGCGGCTACGACGCCGCGTACTACTACGGTCGCAAGGTGGATCCGAACCGGGAGGATCGCCCGTCGTCGTTCCGCAAGATCGCCCGGCACTTTTTCATCACCTTCCCGCAGCTGTCCGACGTCCGGTTCAGCCATCGGTGGTCGGGCCCGATCGACACCAACACGCGGTTCTGCGCGCACTGGGGCCTGGCCGGCCGCGGCCGGATCGCCTACGTCAACGGGTTCACCGGTCTGGGCGTCGGCGCCGCGCGGTTTGCCGCCGACGTCTGCCTGGACCTCCTTGACGGACAGCCCACCGAGCGGACCGAACTGGAGATGGTGCGACGCAAACCGCTGCCGTTCCCACCCGAGCCCCTGGCCAGCGCGGGTATCCAGGCCACCCGGTGGTCGCTGGACCGCGCCGATCACCACGGTGGACGGCGCAATCTGCTGCTGCGGACCCTCGACCGGATGGGACTCGGGTTCGACTCCTGATGTTGCGAGTAGGCTCGCGGACGCCCGCCCGCGCCGTGGGCGGAATCACAGGAGGAAAGAACAGTCGTGGGAGACACACTCAACGCAGGACAGCAACTGGGCCGGGGAGCCTCGATCACCTCGCCCAACGGCGCCTACACCCTGACGCTGCAGGAGGACGGCAACCTCGTCCTGGCCGCGCGCGGTGAGGCCGTCTGGGCCACCGGCACCAACAACCAGGGCGCCGACCGCGCCGCGGTGCAGGAGGATGGCAACTTCGTCATCTACGCCGGTGAGAAGCCGATCTGGCACGCCGACACCAAGGGCAAGAAGGACGTCAAGCTGGTCATCCAGGACGACCGCAACGTGGTGCTCTACGCCGCGGACGGCGCCGCCTGGTCGTCGCGCACCGAGACGAACGACGCCCCGCCGCCCCCGCCGGTGCAGGAAGAGGCGCCCGTCGAGGTCGCGCCGGTGGCCGACGAGAAGAAGACCCACACCGTGGTCGCCGGGGACACGCTGTTCAACATCGCCAAGCAGTACCTGGGCGACGGCAACCGCTACCCGGAGCTGGCCCAGCACAACAACATCGCCAACCCCGATCACATCGAGGTCGGCCAGGTCATCGAGATCCCCTGACCAGGGAGATTCACAGCTAGAAGCCGCGACGACGCGGTCCGCGATAGCAATTTGGTAACGATCGGCTCTCAAAGCCGATACAAAGGCATCTTGCTGTTGCGGTCGCGTCGTTGACGGGCCGCCGACCGATCGGGGTGTATGGTGGCCCGTTTCCTGCGATCCCTCGTCATCGCCGCCGTAGCCGGCCCCATTCTCGTCTCTCTGGCCCCGGACGCCGAGGCCGACGGAACCGTCGAGGTCTTCCCCGGGATGGAGATCCGTCAGGGGACCACCGTCTGCACCCTGGGTTTCGTCGACCCCGCCGCCCGCCTGGGCTACTCCGCCGGCCACTGCCGCGGAACAGGGACGGTCACCGACCGCGACGGACGCGTCATCGGGGTAGTGGCGACCGCGCGGGACAACACCCCCGACGGAACGGTCGTGCGCACCGACGAGGTGATCGCCGACTACGAGACCATCAGCCTGGCCAAGGACGTCACCGTCAACACCGCCTTGCCCGGCGGCCGGCAACTGGTCGTCGATCCCGCCGCGCCGCTGGCGCCGGGCCAGCCCATTTGCCACTTCGGGGTGGTCAGCGGCGAGAGTTGCGGGACCGTTGAACGGGTCAACAACGGCTGGTTCACCATGGCCAACGGAGTGGTGAGCCAGAAGGGTGACTCCGGCGGACCGGTTTACACGATCACCCCGGCCGGAACCGCGGTGATGATCGGCCTGTTCAACAGCACCTGGGGCCAGTTGCCCGCGGCCGTGTCCTGGCAGGCCACCGGCCAGCAGCTCCGTGAGGACGGCGGCATCGCCGGTGCGGTGGTCAACGCCGCCGCGGCAAACTAGAACACGTTCTAGCCAGTCGCCGCTCGCGGCGATATCCTCGACTGCGATGAGCAGCGGCCTGGACATTCCCGCCACGATCGACGCCTCGGACGTCACCGAGTGGTCCGAGGAGGCCGATGTCGTGGTGATCGGCTTCGGCATCGCGGGCGGATGTGCGGCCGTAACGGCAGCGGCCGCCGGGGCCCGTGTCCTGGTGCTGGAGCGCGCCGCGGTCGCCGGGGGAACCACGGCACTGGCGGGTGGTCACTTCTACCTCGGCGGCGGCACCGCCGTGCAGCAGGCGACCGGACACCCCGACAGTGTCGAGGAGATGTACTCCTACCTCGTCGCCATGTCGCGTGACCCGGAGTTCGACAAGATCAGGGCCTACTGCGAGGGCAGCGTCGAACACTTCAACTGGCTCGAGGAGCTCGGCATCCACTTCGAGCGCAGCTACTACCCCGAGAAGGCGGTCATCCAGCCCAGCACCGAAGGGCTGATGTACACCGGCAACGAGAAGGTATGGCCCTACCAGGAACTCGCGGTTCCCGCCCCGCGCGGCCACAAGGTGCCGGTGCCCGGTGACACCCAGGGCGCGGCCATGGTGATCGACCTGCTGCTCAAGCGGGCCGCCGAACTCGGCGTGCAGATCCGCTACGAGACCGGAGCGACGCGTCTCGTCGTTCAGGACGGCGCTGTCGCGGGGGTCGCGTGGAAACACTTCGGCGACACAGGAACCGTACGCGCGCCCGCCGTGGTGATCGCCGCCGGCGGCTTCGTGATGAACAAGGACATGATCGCCGCCTACACTCCGAAGCTCGCCGAGAAACCGTTCGTGCTGGGCAACACCTACGACGACGGCCTCGGCATCCGGCTGGGCGTCTCGGCGGGCGGGGCCACCAAGCACATGGACCAGGCGTTCATCACCGCCCCGGTCTATCCGCCGGCCGTCCTGCTCACCGGGATCATCGTCAACAAGCTGGGACAGCGTTTCGTCGCCGAGGACTCCTACCATTCGCGCACGTCGGGTTTCGTCATGGACCAGCCGGACAGCGCCGCGTACCTGATCGTCGACGAGAGCCACCTCAAGCGACCCGACTTCCCGTTGATCAAGTTCATCGACGGCTACGAGACGGTCGAGGAGATGGAGTCCGCGCTCGGGATCCCGTCCGGCAACCTCGTGAAGACGCTGAACCGGTACAACGAATTCGCCGCGCTCGGCGAGGATCCCGACTTCCACAAACAGCCGGAATTCCTTGCGCCGCAAGACAAGGGACCGTGGGCGGCCTTCGACCTGTCACTGGGCAAGGCCATGTATTCCGGCTTCACCGTGGGAGGTCTGGCCACCGACGTCGACGGCCGCGTGCTGCGGGCCGACGGTTCGGCGATCCCCGGGCTTTATGCGGCGGGGGCGTGCTCCTCGACCCTGGCCCAGGATGGCAAGGGCTATTCCAGTGGGACACAACTGGGTTCGGGGTCGTTTTTCGGGCGGCGCGCGGGGGCGCACGCGGCGGCTCGCGCCACTTAACCGTCGAATCGTCGGGTCCGGTCCTATGCTGGGCAGTGTTGTGCGCCCGCGAATCCGGGGAGGCAGCGTGACCGCAACGATGCCTTTGTGCGGTTCCTGCGGCACCGCGCCTGCGCGGGGGGATGCGCGCTTTTGCGATGCCTGCGGTTCGCCGCTGGTGGCCACCACTGAGACACCAGCCGAGTTCAAACATGTGACGGTGCTTTTCGCGGACGTCGTCCGCTCGATGGATATGGCCGCCTCCCTGGGACCCGAGCGGCTGCGGGAGATCATGGCCGCGTTGTTCGACTGCGCCAGCGAAGTGGTCTGCCGATTCGGCGGAACCGTCGACAAATTCACCGGCGACGGCTTGATGGCACTGTTCGGCGCCCCCGTCGCACTGGAAAACCATGCTCAGCAGGCGTGCCGGGCGGCGTTGGAGATCCTGGCCGCGGTCAGTGATCTCACCGACGAGGTCGCCGACCGCGACGGCATCGATGTCAGGATCAGGATCGGGCTCAACTCCGGGGAGGTCGTCGCCGGTGAGATCGGTTCGGGCGCAGGGGCTTACACCGCGATCGGCCAGCAGGTCGGGATGGCACAGCGGATGGAATCGGTGGCTCCTCCGGACGGGGTGATGCTGAGTGAATCGACGGCCCGGCTGGTGGAGTCGGTCGCTGAGCTGGGGGAGCCGCAGGCGGTCGCCATCAAGGGCGCGGCAGCCCCTGTCACGGCGCGCCGACTCTTGGCGATCTCGGAACACGCCGCCGGCGTTGAACGCGTGGACACCCCATTGGTGGGCCGTCAATGGGAGATGGCCGCGGTGCGGGGACTGCTGGACGGCGCGGTCGAGGGACGCGGCTCCGTCTTGGGAGTTGTCGGGCCCCCCGGAATCGGCAAGAGCCGGTTGACGCGCGAGATCGCCGCCATGGCAGCGGGATGCGGGGCCGAAGTCGTCGTGGGCTACTGCGAGTCCCACACCAGCAAGGTGCCGTTTCACCTCGCCGCGCAGTTCCTGCGGGCCGCCTTCGCGGTCGCCGACCTCGACGCGCCCGCCGCACGCGCGAAGGTCCGCGAACAGGTAACCGGCGCTTCGGCCGAGGATCTGCTGTTGCTCGACGATGTGATCGGTGTGGCCGACCCGTCCGCACCGCTTCCGCAGATCGCGCCGGACGCCCGGCGGCGCCGGGTGAGTGCCCTACTCAACACGGCCTCCCTGGCCCGGGGGCACCCTGTTGTCTTCGTCGTCGAGGACGCCCACTGGATCGACGCGGCCAGTGAATCGATGCTGATGGATTTCCTGCCCGTGGTGCCGCACACACCCACCCTGTTCGTGATCACCTACCGGCCGGAGTATCGCGGGGCGCTGGCCACCGTAGCCGGGGCGCAGACCATTGCGCTAGCGCCACTGAGCGATTCCGATACCGACGTGCTGTTGGTCCGGCTCTTGGGTGCGGATCCGTCGGTGGGTGAACTGGCCGGAATCATCGGAGAACGCGCCGCGGGTAACCCGTTCTTCGCCGAGGAGATCGTGCGCGAACTCAGCCAGCGCGGTGTGCTTGAAGGCGAGCGGGGCGATTACCGAACAGCCATGAACAGCAGGGAGATCCGCGTACCGGCGACGCTGCAGGCGACGATCGCCGCGCGTATCGATCGGCTCTCGCCGGCGGCCAAGAAGACGCTCAGTGCGGCCTCGGTCATTGGATCGCGTTTCGAGCCGGATCTGATCGAAGGTCTCGGCGTCGAGGTGGACGTCGAGGAACTGCTGGACGCGCAATTGATCGACCAGGTTCAGTTCACGCCGGGTCCGGTGTATGCATTCCACCATCCACTGATCCGCACCGTGGCTTACGAATCCCAACTCGTCGCCTCCCGCAACGCGCTGCATCGGCGGCTCGCCCGGAGCATCGAGGACCGCGGCCGCCCTGACGAGGACGCCGCGCTGATCGCTGAACACCTCGAGGCCGCTGGTGATTGGGCGGTCGCCTATGACTGGCATATGCGGGCCGGAGCCTGGGCAACCAACCGGAGCATCACCGCGGCGCACACGAGTTGGAATCGCGCTCGCGGGATTGCGGATCGTCTCTATCGAAGCGGTCATCCTGACGGAAGGAGATTGGGCATCGCGCCCCGCACCTTGCTTTGCGGGAGCGCGTGGCGGGCGGGCGGAAGTGGCGCCGAGACCGGCTTCGAGGAGCTCCGCCTGCTGTGCGAGGAGCTCGGGGATCTGCCCTCGTTGGCAATCGGCATGGCGGGCCAGGCGACGACGCACTTTGCCAGGGCCGAACGCCGGGAAGCCTGCCGGCTCGCGAGTGAACTCGCCGGACTACTTGAGACGATCGGCGACCCGACCTTGACCGTGGCCGTTGCGCCGCTGGCGATGGTCGCGTGGATGGACGCGGGCGAGTTAGAGAAAGTCGTGGCAATGGCTGGCCTGGCTGTCGCCGCGGCGGACGGCGACACTCGGAAGGGGACCCTGATCATCCCGTCGCCGCTGGCATTAACTTTCGCGGTCCGCGGAAATGCGAGCCTGTTGATGGGATTGAAAGGCTGGCGCGATGATTTCCGAGCGGCACTGAACATCTGCACCGACGAACCCCTCGCGCGCGCCGCGATTGAGCAGTACGTGTATTGCGGATCAATCGTTGGGGGAGCCCTGGCGGTGGACGCCAGCATCGCTGACCGGACGGCCGAGACTCTGGCGCAAGCCGAGCGTTCCGGTGATGACACGACTTTGAACCTGGCTCGCAGCACGCACGGTTTGGTCCTCCTGCACACACCCGGCGAGAACCATCAGCGCGGCCTCGACTTGCTGACACAGGTTCGCGATGAGGTGCTGGCCGACCGTTATTCCCGGTCAACCCTGCACCTGCTCGAAGCGGAGATCGCACGTGCCGAGGCGCTGGACGGCCGACTGGACGAGGCCGTGCAGCGTCTCACCGTCGCGGTCGAGTGTGTATACGACACCCACGCCTGGGTGTGGCTGTCCTTCAGCGCGCTCAGATTGGTTGAAACCCTTCTCCAGCGGGGGGCAGAGGACGACACTGCCACCGCATACGCCGCTGCGGATCGGTTCGCCGGGGTCGCCGCTCTTGATGGCCGTGTCGCCAAACACATGACCCTGGACCGGATGCACGCCCTCATCGGCCATGCCCGCGGCGACGGCTCGAGCTATCGGGCTTACCGCCACCGCTACCGGCAGAAGGCGGCCGTGCTGGGCTTCGAGAGCGACCTGGACTGGCCTGACGCCGATAGCGAGCTCAGGTGAGAAAGGAGAGTCGGATGACAAGAGTGGATCGCCAGACCGTCGACCTGAGCCAATACCCGGACCTAGTCGTGGTGTACCTCGGTATGCGCGTGCGACAGCTTCGCGGGATCCGCTACCTGATGGGATTGGGGCCGCAGATCACCAAGTCGTGGAAGGAGAAGCCGGACGGACTGCTCCTTCATGAGGACATGATCTGGTCCCTTTTCCCGATCCACCTCGGAATGCGCCAGTACTGGCGGGACCTTGACAGTCTGGAGCGCTGGACACGTTCCGATCCTCACCGGATCTGGTGGCGCGACTTCCTGAAAGATTCTGGTGGAACAGGCTTTTGGCACGAGACCTATCTCATGGGTGGCGGTATGGAAGCCATCTATGACGACATGGACCGGCCGACGGGTATGGCGCGCTTCGCGCCGGCCGTCCCAGCTCGCGGCGCGCAATTCTCGTCGCGGCGCAGGGCAGGCCACGGTGATACCCCGACAATCGAGCCGGTGATCGCCGAGACGGACTACTACTCCGGCTAGACCCGATTGCCCGACTCCTCCTCAGGACTTCGTCCCGCATCGTCGACGGGCTAAACCCGATTGCCCGACTCCTCCTCGGGACTTCGTCCCGCATCGTCGACGCGCTAGACCCCCACCGGCTCGTCCCGCCGCTCCAACTCCCATCGGCCGTCGTTGAACAGCCGCAGGTGATGTTCGTGGTGCTGTTCGACGGTCCCGCGGTGGGTGACCGACACGATGATGCTGTCGGGCAGGCGGGTTCGCAGCTGTCGGTAGATGGCGTACTCCTGACCTTCGTCGATCGCCGACGTCGACTCGTCGAGGAAGATCACCCTCGGCTTCTGCAGCAGAACCCGGGCGAAGGCGACGCGTTGCTGCTCGCCGGGGGAGAGCACCTTCGACCAATCCTGATAGTCGGTCAGCCGGCCCGCCAGATGCCCGAGGGCCACGTCGTCGAGTGCGGCGACGAGTTCGGCGTCATCGATGGTGCACTCCCGGTTCGGGTAGGACAGCACGGCTCTGAGGTCTCCGAGCGGCAGGTAGGGAACCTGGGACAGGAACATCGCGTCGCCGTCGCCGTCGGGTCGCAGCATCGTCCCGGTCGCGTAGGGCCACAGCCGTGCGATGCTGCGCAACAGGGTGGTGCGGCCGCACCCGGACGGACCGGTGATCACCAGCGAGTCGCCGGGCTCCAATCGCAGATCCAGTCCGTCGATGAGCAGCTTGCCGTGCGGATCGTGAACCTCGACATCGCGCAAATCGATTGAGCCGTCACGGCTTTGGCCGGCGTCCAGGCGGGGAAGTGCGCGGGCCTTCTCGTTGGCGTCGACCAGTCCGTCCAGACGGATGATGGTGGCGCGGTAGGCGGCGAAGGAGTCGTATACCGAGCGGAAGAAGGACAGCGAGTCATGGACGCTGTAGAACGCCGAGGCCGACTGCATGACATCGCCGAAGCTGATCTGCCCTTTGAACAGTCGCTGCGCCTGGACCGCCAATGGCAGCGGATTGATCACTTGGTTGATCGTCTGGTTCCAACCGAGCAGGAATAGGGTGCGCGCCACGAACCCGCGGTAGTTGGCGATGATAGCTGTGAATCGTGTTCGGAGAATGGACTTTTCGGCCTCGCCGCCGCGGTAGAAGCTGATCGACTCCGCCGCGTCGCGCATGCGCACCAGGGCGTACCGGAAGGCGGCGTTGGTGAGCTCGTTGCGGAAGCTGAACCGGATCAGCGGCCGGCCGATCCAGAACGCGATGACGGTGGTGGCGAACACGTAGATCAGCGCGATCCAGAACAGCGCGTGGCCGACGGTTAGGCTGAAGACCGTCAGCGGTCCGGACAGGTTCCACAGGATCGGCGTGAACGCCACCACCGAGACCATGGCGTTGATGGCGCCGAACAGCAGCGTCGTCGCGGTTCCCACCGTGGGGGTGTTCTCGCCGGTCCCGGTGCTGGCGGTGAAGGCGTCGATGTCGAGCTGGATGCGCTGGTCGGGGTTGTCGACGGGGTGCTCGAGGAACCGGCCCCGGTAGAAGGACTCATCGCGCAGCCAGTCCCCGGTGAGGCGGTCGGTCAACCACACCCGCCACCGGATGATGAAGCGTTGGGTGAGGTAGATGTCCACCAACTGACGGCTGACATAGATCGTGGCGATGATGCCGAAGGTGATGATCGCGGCCCAGAACCCGTGTATTCCCGAGGCGCGCATCGCATCGTCACGGGCACCGACGCCCTGGAAAGCCACCTGCAGCGACGTGTTCAAGTCGTTGAGCTGATAGCTGAGCAGAACGTTGAGCCGCACCGTGATCAGGGTCAGGAACAACAGCACACCCAGCCAGGCCCACACCGCGACACTGCGGCGGCCCCTGAAGTAGGCGCCCGTCACCCGCCAGAACTGCCGCCCCCAGGTGGTCATTCGGGCCAGCGCCACCAGGACGAGCAGCGTGAGGACCGCGGTGATCAACCAGGCCTTGGCCGTCCACAGCAGAGATTGCGGAATTTCGTTCGCCCAGTCCAGCGAGGGCTTGTACAACTCCACGCTCATTCACCTCCGACACCGACGCCGCCCAGCATGGCAGCAACGCGGCGTCCGGTTGGCGTTATCCGACCGGCGCGGGCGTCTTGCCCTGCGAATCCTCGACCCGGCCCAGCCGCCACTCGCCGCCGCCGAGCAGTTCCAGGTGCTGCTCGTGGTATTTGTCCACGCTCGGACGGTGGCTGACGCTAACCACGATGGTGTCGGGCAACTCGGTGCGAAGCAGGTCGTAGACCGCATATTCCAGGCCCTCGTCCAGGGCAGAGGTGGCCTCGTCGAGGAACACCACCTTGGGACGGGTGAGCAGGATGCGGGCGAACGCCACCCGCTGCTGCTCGCCCGGCGAGAGCACCTTGGCCCAGTCGGCTTCCTCGTTGAGCCGCGACGTCAGATGGGGCAGGGACACTCGCGTCAGGGTCTGCTCCAGGACGTCGTCGGGAATGTCGAAGCATTCGGCCGGATAGGACACCACCGTGCGCAGGTCACCCAACGGGACGTAGGGCATCTGCGAGAGAAACATCGTCTGGTGGTCGTCCATCGGCCGGCGAATCGTTCCCGATGTGTACGGCCACATCTGTGCGAGGCTGCGCAGAAGGGTGGTCTTTCCCGAACCGGACCGGCCGGTGACCGCCAGCGTGTCCCCGGGATCGAGTCGCAGGCTCAGCGGGTCGACCAGTTGGGATCCGGCCGGGGTGCGCACTTCCACGCGGGTCAGTTCGAGCGATCCGTCCGCGCTGGGCACCGTCTCGATACTGGGCATGTTGGCGGCGTGCTCGTTGGTCTCACACATGCCGTGCAGACGGATGATGGCCGCCCGGTAGGCGGCGAACTGGTCATAGGCGTTGCGGAAGAACGACAGCGAGTCCGAGATGCTGCCGAAGGCGCTCGACGACTGGCTCACGTCGCCGAAGGTGATCTCGCCGCGGAACAAGCGCTGCGCCTGCACGAGAAGCGGAAGGGGACTGAGCAATTGGCTCAGTGAGAGATTCCAGCCGGTCAAGCCGATGGTGCGCCGGACGTACGCCCGGTAGTTGTCGATGATCGCGAGGTAACGCCTCGTCAGCAAGTTGCGTTCCGCATTCTCGCCGCGGTAGAACCCGATCGCCTCCGCGGCGTCACGCAGGCGGATCAGTGCGTAGCGGAACGCGGCGTTGGTGGCCTCGTTGCGGAAGCTCAGCCGGATCAGCGGACGGCCGATCCAGAACGCGATGACCGTCGCGAAGAACACGTAGACGAAAGCCACCCAGAACAGCGCGTGGTTGAGCGTGACGCCGAAGAACGTCAGCGGCCCCGACAGGCTCCAGAGGATCGGCACGAACGACACCACCGTGGATACCGAATTGATGGCTCCGAAGAGGAGAGTGTTGCCTGCGCTGACCTGTGGCTGGTTGGGCAGACCACTCATGCCGGTGGTGAAGACGTCGACGTCGAGCTGGATGCGCTGGTCGGGGTTGTCGGTGTTGGTGTCGGTGAACCGGGCCCGGTAGTAGGCCCGGTCGGCCAGCCAGTCGCCGGCGACCTTCCTCGTGAGCCAGGTGCGCCACCGGATGATGAAGCGCTGCGTCAGGTAGATGTCGAGCATGATCCGGCCGACATAGATGGTCGCCAGGATGCCGAAGATGATCAGCGAGGTGTAGAAGCCGGATATCGCGACCTTGCGGCCGGCCTGGTCGCCCTGGCCGGTGGCGGTGAAGGCCATCTGCAGCGCCTCCATGAGGTCGTTGCCCTGATAGCTGAGCAGCACATTCAGCCGCACCGAGACCATCGTCATGAGCAGCAGGAAAGCCAGCCACGCCCACACCCCGGCGGACTCGCGGCCCTTGAAGTAGTCCCCGGTAATGCGCCAGTACTGCCGTCCCCACACGGTGAACTTCGCGAGCAGCACCAGGACGACCATCGTGATCACGGCGGTGATCACCCAGGCTTTGGCGATCCAGATCAGCGAAGGACCAAGCTCGTGCGCCCAGTCCAGAGACGGAGTGAAACTGTCCAACGGGCTCTCCTCGCTTCACGACGACGCCATCGGAAGTTACCGCAGCGCAGACCGCAGGGCACCCAACCGGACCCAACCCCGCGGTTACTCTCAGGCGATGGCTACCGAGGACACCCCGCGAGAGACGGTCCACGCCGGCAGACTGATCGCGCGGCGGTTACGCGCCAGCGGGATCGACACCATGTTCACCCTGTCCGGCGGGCATCTGTTCTCGATCTACGACGGGTGCCGCAGCGAGAACATCCGGCTCGTCGACACCCGCCACGAGCAGACGGCGGCCTTCGCGGCCGAGGGCTGGTCGAAGGTCACCCGCGTGCCCGGCGTGGTGGCGCTGACGGCCGGACCCGGCGTGACCAACGGGATGAGTGCGATGGCCGCCGCGCAGCAGAACCAGTCGCCGATGCTGGTGCTCGGCGGCCGCGCCCCGGCGTTGCGCTGGGGAATGGGATCGCTGCAGGAGATCGACCACGTGCCCTTCGTCGCGCCGCTGACCCGTTACGCGGCGACCGCGGAGTCCGCCGCGGCGGTGGGTGACCGGGTCGACGACGCCCTGCGTGCGACGCTCGGCGCGCCGTCGGGCGTGGCGTTCGTCGACTTCCCGATCGACCACGTGTTCGGCGAGTCGACCGACCGGGGCGAGCCCGGCGCGCTGACCGAACTCCCGCCGCAGCCGCGCGCCGACGGCGACCAGCTCGACCGGGCCGTGGCCCTGCTGTCCTCGGCTCAACGCCCGGTGATCATGGCCGGGACCAACGTGTGGTGGGGCCACGCCGAAAACGAACTGCTGCGCCTCGCCGAGAAACTACGAATCCCGGTGCTGGCCAACGGAATGGCGCGCGGAATCGTCGGCGCCGATCGCGACCTGGCGTTCTCGCGGGCCCGGTCGGCGGCGCTGTCGGGGGCCGACGTCGCCCTCGTGGTGGGCGTCCCGATGGACTTCCGCCTCGGCTTCGGCGCGGTGTTCGGGCCGCAGACCGAACTGATCGTCGCCGATCGCTGCGAACCCGGCCGCGAGCACCCCCGGGCGGTGGCCGCCGGCCTCTACGGCGACCTGGCGGCCACGCTGGCCGGGCTCTCGGCGGCCACCCCCACCGCGCACGAGGACTGGATCGGGGCGCTGCGCACCGTGGAGACCGAGGCCCGCGCGGCCGAGGCCGCCGAGCTTGCCGACGACCGGACCCCGCTGCACCCGATGCGGGTCTACGCCGAACTGCTTCCGCTGCTCGACCGCGACGCGATCGTCGTGATCGACGCCGGCGACTTCGGGTCCTACGCCGGCCGTGTCATCGACAGCTACGTGCCGGGGGCATGGCTGGACAGCGGGCCGTTCGGCTGCCTGGGATCGGGCCCGGGCTACGCGCTGGCCGCCAAACTGGCCCGCCCCGACCGGCAGGTGGTGCTGCTGCAGGGCGACGGCGCTTTCGGGTTCTCCGGCATGGAGTGGGACACCCTGGTGCGGCACGGCGTCCACGTGGTCTCTGTCATCGGCAACAACGGCATCTGGGCGCTGGAAAAACACCCGATGGAGATGCTCTACGGCTATTCGGTGGTCGCAGACCTGCGCCCGGGAACCCGCTACGACGAGGTGGTCCGGGCCCTCGGCGGACACGGCGAACTGGTCAGCGCACCCGACGAGTTGCGGCCGGCGCTGCGGCGGGCCTTCGAGAGCGGGGTGCCCAGCGTCGTCAACACGCTGACCGACCCTGCCGTCGCCTACCCGCGGCGGTCGAACCTGGCCTGAGCCGCCCGCAAGCCGCCGGGCGGTACGGTTGAGTCCGTGGCGAGAAGCTCCTCCAAGACTCCTAAATCCAGCATTCCCGGCCAGGGCGGCCGGATCAGCCGCGGGTTCTGGCGCATGCTCGGTGCGACCACCGACAAGGTCAAGGCCCAGTCGATGGTCGAGGTCGACGCATCCCGGCAGTTCGACGAGAAGGCCGCCGGCCTGGACGACGAGCAGCTCGCCAAGGCCGCGCAACTGCTGAAGCTCGACGATCTCGCCGACTCCCCGGACATCCCGCAGTTCCTGGCCATCGCCCGGGAGGCTGCCGAGCGCTCAATTGGCTTGTGCCCCTTCGATGTTCAGCTTCTCGGCGCGCTGCGGATGATGGCCGGTGACGTCATCGAGATGGCCACCGGCGAGGGCAAGACGCTGTCGGGGGCCATCGCCGCCGCCGGCTACGCCCTGGCGGGCCGCTCGGTGCACGTGGTCACCATCAACGACTACCTGGCCCGCCGCGACGCCGAATGGATGGGCCCGGTGATCGAGGCGATGGGCCTGACCGTCGGCTGGATCACCGCCGACTCCACCCGCGAGGAACGCCGGGCCGCCTACCAGTGCAACGTGACCTACGCGTCGGTCAACGAGATCGGCTTCGACGTGCTGCGCGACCAGCTGGTCACCGACGTCGCCGACCTCGTCTCGCCCAACCCCGACGTCGCGCTCATCGACGAGGCGGACTCGGTGCTGGTCGACGAGGCCCTGGTCCCGCTGGTGCTGGCCGGCACCACCCACCGCGAGACCCCCAAGCTGGAGATCGTGCAGCTGGTCGGCGAGCTCACCCCCGGCGAGGACTACGCCACCGACGCCGACAGCCGCAACGTCCATCTGACCGAGGCCGGGGCGCAGAAGATCGAGAAGGCGCTCGGCGGGATCGACCTGTACGCCGAGGAACACGTCGGCACCACCCTCACCGAGGTCAACGTCGCCCTGCACGCCCACGTGCTGCTGCAGCGCGACGTGCACTACATCGTCCGCGACGGCGCCATCCAGCTGATCAACGCCTCCCGCGGGCGGATCGCCGCCCTGCAGCGCTGGCCGGACGGGCTGCAGGCAGCCGTCGAGGTCAAGGAGGGCATCGAAACCACCGAGACCGGTGAGGTGCTCGACACCATCACGGTGCAGGCGCTGATCAACCGCTATCCCACCGTCTGCGGCATGACGGGCACCGCGCTGGCCGCCGGCGAGCAGCTGCGCCAGTTCTACAAGCTCGGCGTCTCACCCATCCCGCCGAACACCCCGAACGTCCGCACCGACGAGCCGGACCGCATCTACATCACCGCGGCGGCCAAGAACGACGCGATCATCGACCACATCATCGAGATCCACGCCACCGGGCAGCCCATCCTGGTCGGCACCCAGGACGTCGCGGAGTCCGAGGACCTGCACTCTCGTCTGTTGCGCCGCGGTGTTCCGGCCGTCGTGCTGAACGCCAAGAACGACGAGGAGGAGGCCCGCGTGATCGCCGAGGCGGGCAAACTCGGCGCGGTCACGGTGTCCACCCAGATGGCCGGCCGCGGCACCGACATCCGGCTCGGCGGATCCGAGATCAGCGACAGTGCCCAGGCCGAGGTCGCCGACCTTGGCGGCCTGCATGTCATCGGCACCGGCCGGCACAACACCGAGCGGCTGGACAACCAGCTGCGCGGCCGCTCCGGGCGCCAGGGCGACCCCGGCTCATCGGTGTTCTTCTCCAGCTGGGAGGACGACGTCGTCGTCGCCAACCTGGAGAACCCCAAACTGCCGACCGAGTGCGACGAATACGGGCAGATCACCAGCCCCAAAGCCAACGCCCTGCTCGACCACGCCCAGCGGGTGGCAGAGGGACGTCTGCTCGACATCCACGCCAACACCTGGCGCTACAACCAGCTGATCGCCCAGCAGCGGTCGATCATCGTCGACCGGCGCAACACCCTGTTGAGCACACCGGCCGCCCGGGAGGAACTGCGTGAACTGGCGCCCGAACGCTACGACGAGCTCGCCGCGACCTATCCCGACGCCGAGGCCGCGGAAGAGAACCTGGAGCGGATCTGCCGCAACATCATGCTCTACCACCTCGATCGCGGGTGGGCGGACCATCTGGCCTACCTCTCCGACATCCGGGAGAGCATCCATCTGCGGGCGCTGGGCCGGCAGAACCCGCTCGACGAGTTCCACCGCCTGGCCGTCGATGCGTTCGGCCACCTGGCCGCCGACGCCATCGAGGCCTCCCAGCAGACCTTCGAGACCGCCAACGTGGTGGAAGACGAGCCGGGCCTGGACCTGTCCAAGCTCGCGCGTCCGACCTCGACGTGGACCTACATGGTTCACGACAACCCGATGCGCGACGACACGCTGTCGGCGCTGAGTTTGCCGGGCGTGTTCCGCTAACTCAGACGATAGGTTCACCTCATGCCCGGCCGGATTCTGACGATCCCGAACATCCTCAGCGCCATCCGGCTCGTCCTGGTCCCGGTGTTCCTCTACCTGCTGTTGGCGCGGCAGGCCTACGGGTGGTCCACCGCCATCCTGATGTTCAGCGGAACCTCCGACTGGGCCGACGGCAAGATCGCCCGGCTGGTGGCAAACCAGTCGTCGCGGCTGGGGGAGTTGCTGGATCCCCTGGTGGACCGCATCTACATGGTCGCCGTTCCACTCGGACTGGCTTTCGCCGGCGTCGTGCCCTGGTGGCTCGTAGCGGTCCTGTTCGGGCGCGACGCGCTGCTCGCCGCAGCGCTGCCGGTGGTGCGCAGCCGCGGGGTCACCGCACTGCCGGTGACGTACATCGGCAAGGGCGCGACCTTCGCGCTGATGTCCGGCTTTCCGCTGATTCTGTTGGGGGAGTGCGACTTCGGGTGGAATCGCGCGGTCGCGGCCGTCGGCTGGGCCTTCGTGATCTGGGGCGCCTACATGTATCTCTGGTCTTCGGTGCTGTACCTGATCCAGGTTCGACTGGTGGTGCGCGAGCTGCCTCGGGAACGCCGTGACACCCCCGTCTGAGGCGCCGGCCGCACGGCAGCCGATGCCGTCGCTGTTGCTGTCGCTGTTGACCGACCATCTCGACCCCGGCTACGCGGCGGCGGCCGCCGGCTCCCGCGCCCCGGCCGGCCGGGTCTGGCAGCTCCTCGTCGCGGTTCTCATCGCCGGGGTGGTCGGAGTAGCCCTTGCCCAAGCTCGGGCCGCCGCTCCCGGGGTGAGTGCCGCCCGGCAGGTGCTCGCCCAGAGCGTGCACACCGGCCAGGCGCGGGTCGCCCGGCTGTCGGCCGACCGGACCGCCATGGCCGGCGAGGTCGAGCAGATTCAGCGCCGTGAACTGGCCGCCGACGCCACCGGGAGGGGCTTGCTGGCCGATCTCGACACCGACAGTCTCAGCGGGGCCACCACCGCCGTCCACGGCCCCGGCGTATCGGTCGTGATCACCGACCCCGGCGCCGGCCCGGGTCTCACCGACGCCTCGGCCCAGCGCACCCCCGGCAGTACGCAGGTCATCCTCGATCGGGATCTGCAGTTGCTGGTGAACTCGCTATGGGCCAGCGGCGCCGAAGCCGTCGCGGTGGGAGGGGTGCGCATCGGCCCCGACGTCACGGTGCGCCAGGCCGGATCGGCGATCCTGGTGGACAACCAGCCCGTCGTCAGCCCCTACACCGTCCTGGCCGTCGGGTCGCCCGACCGGATGCCCGACGCTTTGCAGACCACCAGCGGGCTTGAGCGCCTACGCCTGCTGGAGACCGCGTACGGGGTGCGGGTCAAGGTCAGCGCCGAACAGGACGTCACCCTGCCGGCCGCGGCGGGCCGGACGCTGACGTTCGCGCGGCAGGCTGAGGGGTAGGCAGCCGATGATCGGTATCGCGGCCCTGATCGCCGGCATCGTGCTGGGTCTCGTCTTCCGGGTCAACGTGCCCGACTGGGTGCAGCCCTACCTGCCGATCGCCGTCGTCGCCGCCCTCGACGCGGTGTTCGGCGGTCTGCGGGCCTATCTCGAGGACATCTTCGACGCGAAGGTCTTCGTCATCTCGTTCGTCTTCAACGTCCTGGTGGCGGCGCTGCTCGTGTACGTCGGCGACCAGCTCGGGGTTGGCGCCCAGTTGTCCACGGCGATCATCGTGGTGCTGGGCATCCGCATCTTCGGCAATGCCGCCGCCTTGCGACGGCGGTTGCTCGGTGCCTGAGGTGGCCGGCCCGCGTGAGCGGCGACCGTCGCGGTCCCGGGTGTTCGGCGTCCTCGCGGCCCTGCTGTGCCTGCTGCTCGGGATCGCCATCGCCACCCAGGTGCGCACGACACGCTCGGGGGACACTCTGCAGAACGCCCGGCCGGCCGACCTGCTGGTGCTGCTGGACTCGCTGCAGAAGCGGGAGGCCGCTCTCAATTCCGAGGTCGCCGACCTGCGGCGGACGCTCGCCGCGATGCAGTCGACCGGGACCAGCGACCAGGCCGCCATCGCCAACGCCCAGGCCCGGCTGGCCGCGCTGTCGATCCTGATCGGCGCGGTGGCCGCCACCGGCCCCGGAGTGAAGATCACCATCGACGATCCGGGGCCCGGAGTGGCGCCGGAAACCATGCTCGACGTCATCAACGAACTGCGGGCCGCCGGTGCGGAGACGATGCAGATCGGCGCCGGCGACCAGGCCGTCCGCGTGGGTGTGGACACCTGGGTGATCGGAGCCCCGGGGGACCTGATCGTCGACTCGGTGACCCTCAGGCCGCCGTATTCCCTTGTCGCCATTGGCGATCCGCCTACGCTGGCGGCCGCGATGACGATTCCCGGCGGCGCGCTGGACAGCGTCGGGCGGGTGGGGGCCTCGATGAAGGTGGACCAATCCGACCGGGTCGACGTGACCGCCTTGCGGCAACCGAAACCCCGCCAATACGCTCAGCCCGTCAAGTGACGCCCGTCCGTCATCGAAAGCAACGAGGAGCACCGTGAGCGACATCCCCGCCGACCTGCGCTACACCGCTGAGCACGAGTGGGTCCTCCGCACCGCCGACGACACCGTCCGGGTCGGCATCACCGACTTCGCGCAGTCGTCGCTGGGTGACGTGGTCTACGTGCAGTTGCCCGACGTCGGCGCAGCGGTGACCGCGGGCGATTCGTTCGGCGAGGTGGAGTCCACCAAATCGGTCTCCGACCTGTACGCCCCGGTCTCGGGGACGGTGGCCGCGATCAACGGTGAGCTGGAGGGCAGCCCCCAGCTGATCAACTCCGACCCGTACGGACAGGGCTGGCTTCTGGAGATCCGCGGCGACGCCGGGGCGCTCGAGCAGGGGTTGGCCGCGCTGCTCGACGCAGACGGCTACCGGGGCACGGTGGATTGACGGACGATTGTTAGGGTGCCTGCCGAACGGCGGATCCTGCCGTGGCGGGGACACCGAAGGCGTGGTACCGGTACGGTCAAGACAAGGCCGTGGGACTCGGGCACGGGCGGGTATGAATGCCGGCAGTGCGTGACGGCGAAGAATGAACGGCAGCCAGTGAGGAGCAGCGGGTGACGGAGAAGGACGAGACCTCCGACGAGGTCACAGTGGAGACGACTTCGGTCTTCCGCGCGGACTTCCTCAACGACCTCGACGCCCCGGCAAGTCCCTCCGGTGACACGTCGGTGTCCGGGGTCGAGGGGCTGCCGGTTGGTTCGGCGTTGCTGGTGGTCAAACGCGGGCCCAACGCCGGGTCGCGGTTCCTGCTGGACCAGCCGACGACGTCGGCCGGCCGCCATCCCGACTCCGACATCTTCCTCGACGACGTCACCGTCAGCCGCCGGCACGCGGAGTTCCGCTCGGACAGCGGCGAATTCCAGGTGGTCGACGTCGGCAGCCTGAACGGCACCTACGTCAACCGGGAGCCGGTGGACTCCGCGACGCTGGCCAACGGCGACGAGGTGCAGATCGGAAAGTTCCGTCTGGTCTTCCTCACCGGTCCCAAGCCTGGTGGTTCCGGCAGCTCGTGACCGCACCGGGTAGTCCTGCTGCACCGACTGGGATGTCGATCGGAGCGGTACTCGACCTGCTTCGGCCGGACTTCCCGGATGTGACCATCTCCAAGATCCGCTTCCTCGAGGCGGAAGGTCTGGTCACCCCGGAGCGCAGCCCGTCGGGCTACCGCAGGTTCACCGCTTTCGACTGTGCGCGTCTGCGATTCATCCTGACCGCCCAGCGTGACCAGTACCTGCCACTGAAGGTCATCAAGGCCCAGCTCGACGCCCAACCCGACGGTGAGCTGCCGGTGCAGAGCGCGGCCTACCCGGCGCCGCGGCTGGTGCCGGTCGGTCCGGAACATGAGCCCGCCCGCGAAGCCGGCGTGGGCGCTCCGACGCCGGTGCGCCTCACCCGCGAGGACCTGCGGCAGCGTTCCGGCGTGGCCGACGACCTCATCACCGCCCTGTGCCGGGCCGGAATCATCTCGAGCGGTCCGGGCGGGTTCTTCGACGAACATTCCGTCGTGATCGCCCAGTGCGCGGCGGCGCTCGGTGAGTACGGCGTCGAGCCGCGGCATCTGCGGGCGTTCCGCTCCGCCGCCGACCGCCAGTCCGATCTGATCGCCCAGATCGCCGGGCCGGTCGGCAAGGCGGGGCGGACCGGCGCCCGGGACCGGGCCGACGATCTGGCCCGGGAGGTGGCAGCTCTGGCCATCACGCTGCACACCTCGTTGATCAAGTCCGCGGTGCGCGACGTTCTGGACCGCTGAGGGCCAGAGGGCTGGCCTGTCGGACGATCAGGACTAGACTTTCCACTGACTGCTTCACGGATGGCGGAGGTCGGTATGGCTGAGGTTCGAGTGGTGGGAATTCGTGTCGAGCAGCCCGCCAACCAGCCGGTCCTGCTGCTGCGCGAGTCGACCGGCGATCGCTATCTGCCGATCTGGATCGGCCAGACCGAGGCCAACGCGATCATCCTCGAGCAGCAGGGTGTCGAGCCGGCCCGGCCGCTGACCCACGACCTGTTCCGGGATGTCATCGGCGCCCTTGGTCATTCGCTGAAGGAAGTCCGTATCGTCGACCTCCAGGAAGGCACTTTCTACGCCGACCTGATCTTCGACCACGACGTGCGGGTCTCCGCCCGGCCGTCGGACTCGGTGGCCATCGCGCTGCGGATGGGGGTGCCGATCCACGTCGAGGAGGCCGTCCTGGATGCGGCCGGCCTGCTGATCCCCGACGAGAGTGACGAGGAATCCTCCGGGGCGGTCCGCGAGGACGAGGTCGAGAAGTTCAAGGAATTCCTCGACAGCGTCTCCCCGGACGACTTCAAAGCCGGCTGAGTCGGGGTTTCTCCCCGCGGGGCGAGATCACGGATCCGTCTCATCTCGGTCATCGCCGGTCCGACACGCCAATCGGTTCTCCGCGAGCGTGGTCGGCGGCCCCATACTTCCGATACGACGCAACGTTGCGGCAGGACCCCTGACCCAGGTCGACAGGGCGTATGCTCGAACCACTTGAGAGCACGACGCGGTCGGCGGGGCGACGGATCGGCGAGAGGACACATCGTGGGCGATGAGCCACGTCAGGAGCAGCTGGACTTCGCCGCCCCGAGCGCCCATTACGAGGACGATGCTCCCGTCATCGCCGCGGTGAGCGCGCCCGTGCAAGCCGGGCTCTTCCCCGACGACTCCGTGCCCGACGAACTGGTCGGGTACCGCGGCCCCAGCGCCTGCCAGATCGCCGGAATCACCTACCGTCAGCTCGACTACTGGGCCCGCACCTCACTGGTTGTGCCCTCGATCCGCGGCGCGGCCGGTTCCGGCAGCCAGCGGCTGTACTCGTTCAAGGACATCCTGGTCCTCAAGATCGTCAAACGCCTTCTGGACACCGGCATCTCGCTGCACAACATCCGGGTGGCCGTCGACCACCTGCGTCAGCGCGGCGTGCAGGACCTGGCCAACATCACCCTGTTCTCCGACGGCACCACCGTCTACGAGTGCACCTCCGCCGAAGAGGTGGTGGACCTGCTGCAGGGCGGCCAGGGTGTGTTCGGCATCGCGGTCAGCGGAGCCATGCGTGAACTGACCGGCGCCATCGCCGATTTCCCCGGAGAGCGGGCCGACGGCGGCGAGTCCATCGCCGCGCCCGAGGACGAGCTCGCGTCGCGGCGCAAGAACCGCGACCGCAAGATCGGCTAGCTCAGCTCGGATTCTGCGCCCGCCATGCCAGGGCGGCCATCCCGCTCAAAGCGATCACCTGCGCCATTCCGTCGTGGTCACCGGTTGAGTAGTTGGGGTCGTCGGCCGGGATCTTGTTGTCCATCGCGACCATTCCCATATTCGTCGCGCCCTTGGCCACCATGGCGTTGAGCAGCTTGGTGCGTGCCTGGTCGAACGAGTCGTAGCCGTGGGTGGTCTTCCCGGTCGCCGGATCCTTGGTCAGATACTCCTTGCTCACCGACGCGGTGAAGATGTAGTTGCCGTTGCCGTCGGACTCGCCCCCGAAGGTGCGCAGGTGGCTGTTGGCGAGCAGGAACGAGGCGTCGCGGTAGGCCGGCCCGATCCCGGCCAGCGCCCCGAGGAGTCCATTCTGGATCACCCCGCGCCCCAGCACGCCGACCCCCAGGGGCCCGCCGCGCGGCATCTGCTTGGAGGTCACCTGATCGACGATCGCGCTGTAGCCGACGCTGCTGCAGCACGACGGCGGGAAGCCCGCCCTGCGCAACGCGAAGTTGAGCTGTGCCTCGGCCATGTTCTTGCTGCTCGCCTTGACGGTGAAAATGGTGTTGATGGGCTCCTGCAGCGTCTTGCAGGTGCCGCCGGTGCAGTACGGAAGGTTCACCCAGTCGGCGACCTGGCCGTTCTTGTTGATCATCCACTTGCCCAGGTCGCCGTAGGACGTCGACGTGGTGGCCTGCGGGTCGGGAGCTCCGGGCGTGGGTGCCGCGGCGGTGGGGGCCGGAGCGGATGTCGTTGCGGCCGAGGGGATCTTGAGGTTCGGCGGTGCCGCCGCGGGGTGTGTGACCGGCACCGCGGCCGCTCGCACCGACGCTGCGCCGCTCGGACGCGCAGGTGCCGAAGAGGCTGTGGCGGCCCTGGCCGAGTGCCGTGAGTCCTGGGCGGTGCTGGACCGTCCCGCCGAGCCGGAATCGCGGGCGGACGAGTCCGCGGCGGCTACGGCTGTTCCGTGGACGACCGCCACCCCGATGCCCAGGGCCACGGCCATCCCGCCCACGCGGCCGACGAAGAAGGCTGCACTCATCTTGTACTCCCGGTCCGGGCTGTCATTTGGTGGGCATGAGGGTAGCCCCGTGGCCGTTGACCAATTGACGGTTTCGGCAACAGCGCCCATAGGTGTTCGTCGGCGGGGCGCGGGCCGCGGTGTCGCCGGTGCGACATTCCGCCGCCGCGGGACTAGACTCGACCGCGCATCGACCGCACGCGGGAGAGTTCCGGGGCACCCAGCCCCGGACGCCGAAGGAGCAACACCTCTCCGTCAACCTCTCAGGCCCCAGGACCGTGAGCGGGAGCGATGCCTCTGGAAAGCGGTGGCCTTCGGGTCACCCGCCCATGGGGAAAGGCGAGCGCACCCGCACGCTGAATCTCTCAGGCACCGACGACAGAGGGAGAGGACCGCCACCGGTCGCGTCCGTCTCTAGTCAGGAGTGCCTCTCGTGCAGGATTCCCCCTTCGCCGCCCGTCACATCGGCCCGGACTCCGCCGACTTGGAGACCATGCTCGGCGTCATCGGCGTCGAGTCCCTCGATGAGTTGGCGGCCAAGGCGCTGCCGGCCGGCATCCTCGACACACTCGAGGACTCCGGCGTCGCCCCCGGGCTGCAGGCACTGCCCGCGCCGGCCGGCGAGCATCAGGCGCTGGCCGAATTGCGAGAGTTGGCCGACGCCAACATCATTGCGGTTTCGATGATCGGCCAGGGTTACTACGACACGCTCACCCCGCCGGTGCTGCTGCGCAACATCCTGGAGAACCCCGCCTGGTACACCGCCTACACCCCGTACCAGCCCGAGATCAGCCAGGGCCGGTTGGAGGCGCTGCTGAACTTCCAGACCATGATCGCCGACCTCACCGGCCTCGACATCGCCAACGCCTCCATGCTCGACGAGGCGACCGCCGCCGCCGAGGCCATGACCCTCATGCACCGGGCCACCCGTGGCTCGTCGCACCGGCTGGCCGTCGACTCCGATCTCTTCCCGCAGACCGCGGCCGTGCTGGCCACCCGTGCCGAACCGCTGGGCATTGAGATCGTCACCGCCGACCTGCACCTCGGCCTGCCCGACGGCGAGTTCTTCGGGGTGATCGCCCAGGTGCCGGGCGCCAGTGGCCGGGTCACCGACTGGTCCAAGCTGGCCGAGCAGGCCCACGAGCGCGGGGCCCTGCTGGCGTTGGGCGCGGACCTGCTGGCCTGCACCCTGATCGCCCCGCCCGGCGAGATCGGCGCCGACGTGGCGTTCGGCACCGCGCAGCGCTTCGGCGTCCCGATGGGATTCGGCGGCCCGCACGCCGGATACCTCGCCGTCCACACCAACCACGCCCGTCAGCTGCCGGGACGTCTGGTCGGGGTCTCCGGGGACAGCGATGGCGCCCCGGCGTACCGCCTGTCGCTGCAGACCCGCGAACAACACATCCGCCGGGACAAGGCGACGTCCAACATCTGCACCGCACAGGTGCTGCTCGCGGTGATGGCCGCCATGTACGCCGCCTACCACGGCGCCGAGGGCCTGACCGCCATCGCGACCCGGGTGCACGGCCACGCCCGCGCACTGGCCGCCGGGTTGACGGCCAACGGGGCCGAGGTGGTGCACGACACGTTCTTCGACACCGTGCTCGCGCACGTGCCCGGCCGGGCGACGCAGGTTCAGCACGCCGCCCGCACGCGCGGTATCAACATCTGGCGCGTCGACGACGACCATGTGTCGGTGTCCTGCGACGAGGCCACCACCGACGAGCATGTGGCGCTCGTCCTCGAGGCATTCGGGGCGGGACTGGCGGGCGACTACGCCGGCCCCGAACTGGAAAGGCGCGCATCGGGATTCCTGACCCACCCGGCGTTCAACTCCTACCGGACCGAGACGGCGATGATGCGCTACCTGCGCTCGCTGGCCGACAAGGACCTGGCACTGGACCGCACCATGATCCCGCTGGGGTCGTGCACGATGAAACTCAATGCGGCCGCCGAGATGGAGTCCATCACCTGGCCGGAGTTCGGCCGCCAGCATCCGTTCGCCCCGGCCGACGATGCGGCGGGCCTGCGTCGGATGATCGCCGACCTGACCGAATGGCTGACCGGCATCACCGGCTACGACGCAATCTCGTTGCAGCCCAATGCCGGATCCCAGGGCGAGTACGCCGGCCTGCTGGCTATCCACGCCTATCACACCGAGCGCGGTGAGGCCCACCGCGATGTGTGCCTGATCCCGTCGAGCGCGCACGGCACCAACGCCGCCTCGGCCGCCATGGTGGGCATGCGCGTGGTGGTGGTGGGCTGCCGGGAGAACGGCGATGTGGACCTCGACGATCTGCGGGCCAAAGTGGCCGAACACGCGGACTCCCTTGCCGCACTGATGATCACCTATCCGTCCACGCACGGCGTGTACGAGCACGACATCGCCGAGATCTGCGCGGCCGTCCACGATGCCGGCGGCCAGGTCTACGTCGACGGCGCCAACCTCAACGCTCTGGTCGGCCTGGCCCGCCCCGGAAAGTTCGGCGGCGACGTCAGCCACCTGAACCTGCACAAGACGTTCTGCATTCCGCACGGCGGTGGCGGACCCGGTGTGGGGCCGGTCGCGGTGCGTGCGCACCTGGCCGCCCACCTGCCGGGTCACCCGCTGGCCCCGGAGCTGCCGCACGGCCACGTGGTGTCCGCAGCGCCGTACGGTTCGGCGTCGATCCTGCCGATCACCTGGGCCTATATCCGCATGATGGGTTCGGCCGGGCTGCGCAGGGCGTCGCTGGTGGCCATCGCGTCGGCCAACTACATCGCCCGCCGCCTCGACGAGTACTACCCGGTGCTCTACACCGGTGAGAACGGGATGGTGGCCCACGAGTGCATCCTGGATCTGCGGCCGATCACCAAGGCCACCGGCGTCACCGTCGACGACGTGGCGAAGCGGTTGGCGGACTACGGGTTCCACGCGCCCACCATGAGCTTCCCGGTGGCCGGCACCCTGATGGTCGAGCCCACGGAGAGCGAGAGCCTGGCCGAGGTGGACGCCTTCTGCGAGGCGATGATCGCTATCCGCGCCGAGATCGACAAGGTCGGCTCGGGGGAGTGGCCCGCCGAGGACAATCCGCTGCGCAACGCCCCGCATACGGCGGAGTGCCTGCTGGTGGAGCAGTGGGATCACCCGTACAGCCGTGAGCAGGCCGCCTACCCGCTGGGCAAGGGTTTCCGGGCCAAGGTGTGGCCGCCGGTGCGCCGGATCGACGGCGCCTATGGTGACCGCAACCTGGTGTGCTCCTGCCCGCCGGTGGAAGCGTTCGCGCACAGTTGACGGATTCCGCCCTGCCCGACTCCGTGCTCCGGTGGCGCGACGGCGGCCGCATGGTGTCCACCCGGGCCGGCCGGGTGTTCGTGCGGTCGTCGGGCGGTGCCGGCGAGAGCGGCCCGACCGTACTGCTGCTGCACGGATTTCCCTCCAGCTCCTACGATTTCCGCGACGTCACCCGGCGGCTCAGTGACCGGCCCTGGCTGACCCTGGACTTCCTCGGCTTCGGTCTGTCCGAAAAGCCCAGGCCGCACCGCTACAGCCTTTTCGAACAGGCCGATATCGTCGAACAGGTATTGGCGGCATCCGTCGCCGGACCGGTGGTGCTGATCGCCCACGACATGGGTACCTCGGTGGCCACCGAACTACTCGCCCGCGACCTGGAGGGCCGGCTGTCCTTCGACCTGCGGGGTGCCGTGCTGACCAACGGCAGCGTGATCATCGAGCGGGCAAGCCTGCGGCCGAGCCAGAAGATCCTGCGCAGCCCACTGGGGCCGCTGATGTCCCGGCTGACCAACAAGCGCGGCTTTCTGCGTGGCTTCGGCAAGTTGTTCAGCGGGGCCCATCCGCTCTCGGCCGGGGAAGCCGACGCGCAGTGGTCACTGCTGGCCCGTGACGGCGGCCGGCGCATCCTGCACCTGCTGTGCGCCTATCTGAACGAGCGCGTCGAGTTCGCGGACCGCTGGCACGGCGCGGTCCGCGACTGGACAAAGCCGCTGGCGTTCCTGTGGGCCACCGGTGATCCGGTGGCCACCACCTCGGTGCTGGCCGGCCTGCGGGAACTGAGGCCCGCGGCAGAGGTGGTACAACTCCCCGGCATCGGCCACTACCCGCAGATCGAAGTGCCCGAGGAGTTCACCAGCTTCGCGCTGGCGCTGCTGCACCTCGACGCGGCCGACGTCTAGGGCAGAGCCCGGGCGATCGCGGCCGTCAACGCCGGCGAGTCCGGCGGCACGGCTTGGTAGGTCCCGCCGGAGAGCCGGACGACGGCCTCCCACGACGGCCGGTCCGGATCGTCGCCCACATCGATGACGTTGATGGCCACCGGCCGGTTGGGGTCCACGGCGCCCTTCACATAATCCTGGAGGCCCTCGCCGTCCAGGGTGCGGTCGGTGTGGGATCCCGTTGTGATCACCAGCACCGAATTGGGTTGGCCGGGGCGGAATTTCGCCAGCGCGGCGCCGTACACCAGGCGCAGCGTCGTGAACGACACCCCGCCGCCGCCGTCTGGCGCGAGGCCGTCCAGCGCGGCGGCGAGAGCGGCCGAGCGGGGCTGGCCACCCAGGTCCTCCGACACCGCTCCGGTGGGGACCGCCGTGGTGGAGTCGGTGCCGTTGAAGGTCCACAACCCCACGGCGGCGCTCGGCGGCAGGGCCGCGATCCGGTCCTTGAGGGGTGCGGTGACGCCGCTCAGGTTCTGGTTGAGCATCACGGTGGTGGTGGCCTCGGTGGCCGGCGCCACCGAGGCGGCCAGTGCCGTGCGGGTCGCGTCGTCGCCGGTGGGCAGCGGGGGCGCCATCGGGGCGAAGCTCACCACGTCACTGGACGGCGGGCTGGTGTCGGGGACCCGGAATCCGGCCTTGGCCAGTTCGCCCAACTGTTCCGGCTTGCGCATGAACCTGGCGAACTCGCTTGCCGCAGCGACCTGTTCCTCGTTCAGCCACGGTCCGGACAGCAGGACGGTGGGGTAGTCGGCGACGGCCGATCCGCCCCCGGGCACCCATTCGGCGACAGACTTCGCGGCGTCCTGCATCCCCGTGGTGCGGGAGAACAGCTGCTGCTCGGTGATGGCGACCGCGTGGGCCGGTGCGGCCGCGGGATCCCCGGGGCTCATCAGCGCATCCCAGGCCTGCTGCGCGGTGTTGCCGGGAAGCTTGGGCTGACCGGACAGCAGCGCCCCGACCGCGGCAAGTCCGGCGGTGGGCGGGCTGTTGGGCGGGGCCGAGGTGGTGGCGACGGCCTCGGCGGCCAGGTAGGAGGCGTCGGCGGCCCCGACCGCCGGCAGCGCCAGCCGCAGCGAGCCCCAGCCCGGCAGGTTACGGGCGTCCAGGGAACCGGGGTCGTTCTGCAGACCGGGCAGCGCGGCCCAGCCGTCCTGTGCCAGTGCGGTCTTGAGTTGCGGGCGCACCGCCAGCACCACCGGCGAAGTGACCAGCGAGCGGGCGTCGTCGACCACCTGCTCGCCCACGGCGGCCTGCAGCCGCGCGGACTGGATCGAGCTGGCCGGCAACCACAGTGCCGGCTGGGCGCCGAGATCAGCCGGCCAGGTGGTAGTGAGGCCGGTGAGCACGGCCTGCGAATCACCCGGTTTGACAACGACTTCCACGCACTTGTCGCCGACCGGTTTGGCGTCGGCGTTGTAGGCCTGAGCGAAGGAGCCGACGGAATCGGCGATCGACGGGTCGGCGACCACGGCCACGGTGGCCGTGCCGCCCAGACACTGGTCGGCGGCGTCGGAGGACCGGCGGGACAGCGCGTTGCCGAAGAAGCGCCACAGGATGATCGCACCGACAAGCACCACCACGGTGACCAGTGCGGCGATCACGCCGATGCTGACGCCACGCCGCCCGCCGTCCTCCCGGCGGCGCCGGCCCTGCCAGCCGCTCTGGGCCTTCGGGATGCGACCGGTGGAGTGTCGCGCGATTCGTCCGGACGGCGGGCCGGAGTCCGGCTCAGCCCCGTCTTCCGCAGGTTCCCCGCTGTCTGGAAAGCTGTGCCTGCCCATCGGCGTCGTGGTCCCCTTTGTCGTATTCGCGGCTCGGCTGCGCCTCGCCCGCGGTCAGGTTTCGGCCGGACCTACAGGCCGAGACTGGCTTTCAGCTCGCGGCGGCGGCGGTGCAGGATCGGTTCGGTGTAGCCGCTGGGCTGCGAAGCCCCGGCCAGGATCAGGTCCTGGGCGGCCTGGAAGGCGATGCTGGCGTCCGGGTCCGGAGCCATCGGCCGATAGGTGGGGTCGCCGGCGTTCTGCTCGTCGACCACCGCGGCCATCCGCCGCAGACTGGTCTTGACGTCGTCTTGGGTGATCACCCCGTGGTGCAGCCAGTTGGCCAGCAGTTGGCTGGAGATCCGGAGCGTGGCGCGATCCTCCATCAGGGCGACGTCGTGGATGTCGGGCACCTTCGAGCAGCCCACACCCGCGTCGATCCAGCGGACGACATAGCCCAGGATCGACTGGCAGTTGTTGTCCACCTCCTCGTGGATCTCCTCCGGAGTCCACGCCAGGTCGCGCTGGGCAAGCGGAATGGTGAGCAACTGCTCGGCGGTGGTGCGGCGCTTGCCCGCCAGCTCCTTCTGCACCGCGTCGACGTCGACGTAGTGGTAGTGCATGGCGTGCAGGGTGGCGGCGGTGGGCGAGGGGACCCAGGCGGTGGTGGCACCGGCGCGTGGCTGGGCGATCTTCTGGGCCACCATGTCGGCCATCAGGTCGGTCATCGCCCACATGCCCTTGCCGATCTGGGCGCGCCCGGAGAACCCGGTGGCCAATCCGACGTCGACGTTCTGGTCCTCGTAGGCCAGGATCCACGGCTGGGTCTTCATCTGGCCCTTGCGGATCATCGGCCCGGCTTCCATCGAGGTGTGGATCTCATCGCCGGTGCGGTCCAGGAAGCCGGTGTTGATGAACACCACGCGGTCGGCGGCCGCCTTCACGCACGCCTTGAGGTTCAACGTGGTGCGGCGCTCCTCATCCATGATGCCGACCTTGATGGTGCCCTGCGGCAGGCCGAGCACGTCCTCGACGCGGCTGAACAGCTCGCAGGTGAACGCCACCTCCTCGGGGCCGTGCATCTTCGGCTTCACGATGTAGATCGACCCGGTGCGGCTGTTCTGGCCGCCCAGCCCGTGCAGGGCGATCAGGCTGGTGAACAGCGCGTCCTGCAGGCCCTCGAAGACCTCTTTGCCCTGGGACGGTCCTTCCCCGAAGACGATGGCGTCGTTGGTCATCAGGTGCCCGACGTTGCGGACGAACAGCAGGCTGCGGCCGGGAAGCGTTATGGTCTGCGGGCCTTCCGGAGCCGATCCGTCGGCGACCGTGGATGCAGGAGCGGTGTAGGTGCGGTCCTCGCTGAGCACCCGGGTGAAGGTCTTGCCGCCCTTGGCGACCTCCTCGGCGAGATCACCCTTGTTGAGCCCCAACCAGTTTCGGTACCCGAGGACCTTGTCGTCGGCGTCGACGGCCGCGACGGAGTCCTCGAAGTCCATAATCGTGGTGATTGCGGACTCCAGCACCACATCCTTGATGCCGGCTGCATCGGTCGAGCCGATCGGGGACTCCCGGTCGAACAGGATCTCGATGTGCAGCCCGTTGTGCACCAGCAGGACCGACGCCGGGTCGGCCGGGTCGCCGGTGTAGCCGGCGAACAGTGCCGGGTCGGCCAGGCCGGTCACGTCGTCGCCGGCCAGCACGATCTCCAGGCTGCCGTCGGTCACGATAAACCGGGTGGCGTCGCGGTAGCTGCCCGAGCTCAGCGGAACCGCGTCGTCGAGGAACTGCCGCGCATACGCGATCACCTTGTCGCCGCGGACCTTGTTGTATGCCCCACCATCCTCGGCGACCTTCGCCGCACCGCCTTCCTCGCCGATAACGTCGGTGCCGTAAAGGGCGTCATACAGCGAGCCCCACCGGGCGTTGGCGGCGTTGAGGGCGAAGCGGGCGTTGAGGATGGGCACCACCAGCTGGGGGCCGGCGGTGGAGGTGATCTCCGGGTCCACCCCGGAGGTGGTGATGGTGAAGTCCGGGGGCTCGGGCTGCAGGTAGCCGATCTCGGTGAGGAACTGCTTGTAATCGGCCATGTCGAAGCCGCCGACGACGCGCTGGCGGTGCCACCGGTCGATCTGGGCCTGCAGGTCGTCGCGCCGGGCCAGCAGCTCTTCGTTCTGCGGTGTGAGGTCGGCGATCACCTTGTCCACGCCCGACCAGAAGGTGTCGGGGTCGATGCCGGTGCCCGGCAGGGCCTCGTCGGTGATGAAGTCGTACAACGGCTGTGCGACCCGCAGATCGCCCACGACCACCCGGTCCGTCATTGTTCCTCCTCGAAGGAAAGTCCTCAAGATCCTATCCGTGAGCCGTCGCCGGCCCGACGGCGCGCCGCGGTGGGGTCATCGGCGTCCCGGAGGACCAAGCAGCAGCAACACGGAGATGGGGACGGAAATCGAATCGACACCTGTCTTCCACTTCCGGAGCGTAAATTTGTAAATGCGCCCGAGGGTAGCCAGCGGACTGGAGGTGTTCGATGTTGACCCACCTCTGCAAACTCCTGCTGGGAGGGACCACCGTGTTCGCAGGGTGTCTGGTCGCGGGCCCGGTGGCCCAGGTGAGTGCCGACCAGATGCCGGAGGCGCCTTGCTACAACGGCATCACCCCGTTGAATCCCTACGTCAACAACTGCGCTCTGACGCAACGCCCGCCCCGCGTGATGGGCTCCGCGCCGGACCAGACTGCGCTGCTCAACTGTGGTGTGGGCAGTCAGGGGCTCCGGACGATATGCCTGTCGCAGTACGTCAACGGCGGTAACCAGTACCCGGGAGTCATACCCGCTCACCCGTAAGGGGTGGCGGCACCCGGGAGCCACCCGGATTCGGGCAGCCGGTCAACCACGTCGTCAGCCACGGTGGGTGCCGTCGCGCACCGTTCCCACCAGATCCTCGACGAGATCCTCCAGGGCCACCATCCCGCACACGTCCCCGTCCTCACCGGTCAGCAGCGCAAGGTGGCTGTTGTTGCTGCGCAGCTGTGACAGCGCCTCGGGCAGCGGCATGGTCGCCGGCAGCCGCGGCAGGTAGCGCACGGCCGATGCGCTCACCACCGCACCGGGGTGGTCGACGAGGTCGAGCATGTCCTTGATGTGCACGAACCCCAGGAACCGGCCCGGTGCGTCGACCACGGGGAAGCGGGAGTAACCGGTGGCGGCGAGGGCCTGCTCGATGTCGTCCACGCTGGGCCCGGCGCCGGGCGCGACCGCCGTCACCGTGCGGATCCGGTCCAGCGGGACCGCGACGTCACCGGCCACCCGGTTGCGGATCTGCAGGGCCCGGGACAGCCGGGTGTGCTCCTCGCGATCCAGCAGACCCTCCGAGCGGGACTCGCTGATCATCTCGGCCAGCTCGACCATCGAGACGGTGTTCTCCAGTTCGGTCTTCGGCTCCACGCCGATCGCCCGGACGACGGTGCGCGCGCACCAGTCGTAGACGGCGATGATCGGACGAGTGGCCCTGACCCACAACAGGTATGGCGGCACCAGCAGCATGGCGGCCTTCTCCGGGCCGGCCAGGGCGATGTTCTTCGGCACCATCTCGCCGAGCAGGACGTGCAGGATCACCACGATGGTGATGGCCACCAGGAACGACACCGTGTGCAGCAGCGCATCGGGCACCCCCAGCAGGTCGAAGACGGGGGACAGCAGGTGCGCGACGGCGGGTTCGCCGACCCGGCCCAGCACGATCGAACCCACCGTGATGCCCAGCTGGGCGCCGGCCAGCATGACCGCGAGGTCCTCGCCGGCGCGGATGACCGTGACGGCACTGCGTTTGCCCTGTTCGGCCAGCGTCTCCAGGCGGTCGCGGCGGGCGGAGATCAGGGCGAACTCGGCGCCGACGAAGAACGCGTTGGCCGCGATCAGCAGCACGGTGAGCAGCACCGCGAACAGGTCGCCCATCAGGCCGGCTCCTCCGGCTCGGGCGCCTTGACCTTCACCAGGTCCAGCAGGTCGACGCGGCGGCCGTCCATCCGGGCCACCCGGGCCCGCCAGCGCGGCGGGTCGTTGAGCGGGGCGTCGGGGTCGAAGGCGCGCAGCTCCACCGTGTCGCCTTCGGCGGGGATGCGGCCCAGAGCGTGCATGACCAGGCCGCCGATGGTCTCGTAGTCGCCCTCAGGCGCCCGGAAGCCGGTCATGTCGGCGATCTCGTCGACCCGCAGCAAACCTGAAACCCGATGTCCGCCGGTGATTCTCACGATCTCCGGGTTGGCGGCGTCGTGCTCGTCGCGGATGTCGCCGACGATCTCCTCGATGAGGTCCTCGACGGTGACCATGCCGGCGATGCCGCCGTATTCGTCGGCCACCAGGGCGGTGTGCAGTCCGCTGCCCCTGATCTGTTCCATCAGCGCGTCCCCGTCGAGGGTGGACGGCACCACCGGCACCTTCTTCGCGATCGCGCCGAGCCGGGTGCCGACCCGCCGCTCGTGCGGGATCTCGAACACCTGCTTGAGGTGTACGACGCCGATGGTCTCGTCGAGGTCGCCGCGGGTGACGGGGAAGCGGGAAAAACCCGTCGTGCGCACCATCTCGAGCAGGTCGGCCACGGTGTCGTCGGCCTCCAGCGACTTGACCTTCGACCGGGGGGTCATGAACTCTTCGGCGCTGCGCCCGCCGAACTGCAGCGAGCGGTCCACCAGGTCGGCGGTGGCCGGGTCCAGTGAACCCTGCCGCGCCGAGGTGCGCACCAGCGACACCAGTTCCTGCGGAGAGCGGGCCGAACTCAGCTCGTCGACGGCTTCGATGCCCAGTTGCTTGAGCACCCAGTTGGCGACGCCGTTGGTCAGCCTTATCAGCGGCGTGAAGACGGCCGAGAAGAGCACCTGCGGTCCGGAGACCACCCGGGCGGTCTGCAGCGGCACCGCGATCGCCAGATACTGGGCGACCAGTTCGCCGAAGACCATGGACACCGAGGTGGCGATGAACAACGCCGCGATCAGCGCGGTGCCGCCCAGCCAGCGGTCGGGTACCCCGATGGCCGACAGCGGCGGCGCCAGCAGGCGGGCGATCACCGGTTCGGCGAGATAGCCGGTGACCAGCGTGGTGATCGAAATGCCGACCTGGGCGCCGGAGAGCTGGAAGGACAGCGTGCGGTGCGCGCGCTGGACCATGAGGTCCCGCGGGCCGCCGGTGCGGGCGTTGGCGTCGACGGTGCTGCGCTCCAGGGCGGTGAGCGAGAACTCCGCCGCGACGAACACGGCGGTGCCCAGCGTCAGGAGCGCAAAGCCGAGCAGGCTCAGGACGACGGTGAGCACGCTCATTTCAGGGTTCATGCTAGCCGTTGGCAGCTGGAGACCGGAAAATGCCGGCTGATCACCACCCCGTCGGCAGCGGGTGGCCCTCGGCGAATCCGGCGGCGGACTGCACGCCCAGCACCGCGCGGTCGTGCAGCTCGGCCAGGTTGCTCGCGCCCACGTAGGTGCAGGTGCTGCGCACCCCCGAGGTGATGTGGTCCAGCAAATCCTCGACGCCCCCGCGGGTCGGGTCCAGCGCCATCCGCGAGGTGGAGATGCCCTCCTCGAACAGCGCCTTGCGGGCTCGGTCGAAGGCGCTGTCGCCGGCGGTGCGGGCGGCCACCGCGCGCTTGGACGCCATGCCGTAGCTCTCCTTGTACGGTTGGCCGTCCCGGTCGAACAGCAGATCGCCGGGGGACTCGTAGGTTCCGGCGAACCATGACCCGATCATCACGTTGGAGGCGCCTGCGGTGAGCGCGAGTGCGACGTCGCGGGGATGGCGCACACCGCCGTCGGCCCACACGCATGCACCTAATTCCCTTGCCGCCGCCGCACATTCGAGGACAGCGGAGAACTGTGGTCGTCCCACGCCGGTCATCATCCGGGTGGTGCACATTGCGCCGGGGCCGACGCCGACCTTGACGATCGACGCCCCGGCCGCCACCAGGTCGCGGGTGCCCTCGGCGGAGACCACGTTGCCCGCCGCCAGTGGGACGCCCAGATCCAGGCCCGCGACCGCCTTGATGGTGTCGAGCATCTTGATCTGATGGCCGTGGGCGGTGTCGATGACCAGGGCGTCGACTCCGGCCTCGACCAGTGCGCGGGCCTTGGCGGGCACGTCGCCGTTGATCCCGACGGCCGCGGCGATCCGCAGCCGCCCCTCGGGGTCGACGGCGGGGGAGTAGATGCCGGCGCGGACGGCACCGGTGCGCGTCAGCACCCCGCCGAGGGAGCCGTCCGGCGCCGTCAGCACGGCCACGCCGATCGGCGCGTGCTCGAGCATCTCGAACACCCGCTGCGGATCGGTGTGCATCGGGGCGGTGACGAAGTCGGTGGTCGCGACATCACGCACCCGGGCGAACCGGTCCACGCCCGCGGTGGCGGCCTCGGTCACCAGCCCGACCGGCCGTCCGCCGTCGTCGACGACCACCGCCGCGCCGTGGGCGCGTTTGTGGATCAGGGCGACCGCGTCGGATACCGAGTCCTCGGGCGTGAGGGTGACGGGGGTGTCGGCCACCAGGTCCCGGCTCTTGACGAAGTTCAGCGTCTCGGTGACCGCCTCGATCGGCAGGTCCTGGGGCAGGACGACGATGCCACCGCGGCGGGCCACGGTTTCGGCCATCCGCCTCCCGGCGACCGCCGTCATGTTGGCCACCACCACCGGGATGGTGGTGCCGGTGCCGTCGGCGGTGGACAGGTCCACGTCGAACCGCGAGGTGACGTCGGACCGGTTGGGCACGACGAAGACGTCGTTGTAGGTCAGGTCGTGGGCGGGGTGGTGACCGTCAAGGAAACGCACCCGATCAGCCTAGGCCCGCGTCACTCCAGCGGCGTCGGCATTGGCGGCACGTGCCAGATCCCGTCGCAGTACTGGGCGATAGCTCGATCCGAGGAGAACTTGCCGCTGCGGGCGGTGTTCAGGATCGACATGTGCGACCAGGTGTCCGGATCGCGCCACGCCGCACTGACGCGGGTCTGGCAGTCCACGTAGGACCTGTAGTCGGCCAGCACCAGAAACGGGTCGTGGTGCACGAGGTTGTCCAGCACCGGCCGCAACACCTCGGTGTCGCCGTGGGTGAACGTTCCGTCCGCGATCAACTCCAGCACTTCGGCCAGCTCGGGATCCTCCTCGATGCGGGATGCCGGCCGGTAGCCCTGCTCCCAGAGCGCCTCGACCTCGTCGACGGACATGCCGAAGAGGAAGAAGTTCTCCGGTCCGGCCTCCTCGCGGATCTCGACGTTGGCCCCGTCGAGCGTGCCGATGGTCAACGCGCCGTTGATCATGAATTTCATGTTGCCGGTGCCCGACGCTTCCTTACCGGCGGTGGAGATCTGTTCGGACAGGTTCGCGGCGGGGTAGATCAGGTGCGCGTTCTGGACGTTGAAGTTCGGTAGGAAGACCACTTTCATGAACCGATTGACGTCCGGGTCGTTGTTCACCGTCGCGCCGACAGCGGTGATCAACCGGATGATCCGTTTGGCGAGAAAGTACCCCGGCGCCGCCTTGCCGCCGAAGAGGAACGCGCGCGGCGCGATCGTCATGCCGGGATTCTTCTTGATCCGGTTGTAGAGCGTGATGATGTGCAGCACGTTCAGGTGCTGGCGCTTGTACTCGTGGATTCGCTTGACCTGGATGTCGAACATCCAGGTGTGGTCGAGTTCGATCCCCGTGGTCGAGTGGACGTACTCGGCGAGTCGGCGCTTGTTCGCCCGCTTGACTTCCCGCCAGCGCTGCCGAAACGCCGGATCGTCGGCGTAGGACTCCAGTCGGCGTAGTTCACTGAGGTCGGTCAGCCAGCCGCCGCCGATGGTGTCGTCCAACAGCTCCCGCAGGCCCGGGTTGGACAGCGCGACGAACCGCCGCGGTGTCACGCCGTTGGTCACGTTGGTGAACCGCTCGGGCCACATCTCGTAAAAGTCTTTCAGCACACTGGCTTTCAGCAATTCGGAATGCAGTCCGGCGACGCCGTTGATCGCGTGGCTTCCGACCGTGGCCAGGTGTGCCATCCGCACCGACTTTCCGTCGCCCTCGCCGATGAGCGACATCCGGGCCACCCGGTCCTCGTCGCCGGGGAAACGCGCCCGCACCTCCTCGAGGAAACGGCCGTTGATCTCGAAAATGATCTCCGCGTGTCGTGGCAGCGATTCGGCGAAGATTTTCAGCGGCCAGGTCTCCAGGGCCTCGGGCAGCAGAGTGTGGTTGGTGTAGCCGAACGTCGACACCGTGATGGCCCAGGCCTCATTCCAGCCCAGGCGGTGTTCGTCCATCAACAGGCGCATCAATTCGGCGACGGCGATCGACGGGTGGGTGTCATTGAGCTGGATCGCCCACTTGTCGGGCAGGGCTGAGAGCGGCTGCCCGACCCGGTGCAGGTGGATGTGCAGGATGTCCTGCAGCGAGCAACTGACGAAGAAGTACTGCTGCTGCAGGCGTAGCCGCTTGCCCACCTCGGGTTCGTCGTTGGGGTAGAGGACTTTGGAAACCTTCTCGGCCACCACCTCGTCCTCGACGGCCTTGTAGAAATCGCCGGTGTTGAACGCCTCCAGGGCGAAGGACTCAACCGGGCGGGCGCTCCACAGCGTCAGGGTGTTGCAGTTGTCGACGCCGTACCCCTGAATCGGCGTGTCGTAGGAGACACCCTTGATCATCTGATCGGGGATCCACCGCACCCGATGGTGCCCGGCCAGATCCTCGTCCTGCTCGGTGCGGCCACCCCAGTTCACCACGTAGCTGGCATCGGGTTTGTCGATCTCCCAAGGGTTTCCGCTGACCAGCCAGTCGTCGGTTTTCTCCACCTGCCAGCCGTTCTGAATCTCCTGGTCGAAGATCCCGTACTCGTAGCGGATGCCGTACCCAATCGACGGCCGCTGCAGGGTCGCCAGCGAATCGAGGTAGCAGGCGGCGAGGCGGCCAAGGCCCCCGTTGCCCAGCCCCGGTTCTTCTTCGCAGGCCAGCACCACGTCGAGATCCTGGCCCAGCTCGGCCAGCGCCTGTCGGGCCTGCTGCTCGATGCCGAGGTTGAGCAAGTTGTTGCCCAACTGCGGTCCCATGAGGAACTCCGCCGAGAGATAACAGGTCACCTTGTTCGGCTGCGCGAGCCAGTTCTGCGTGGTCGCCATCCAGCGCCGCTGCATCCGGTCGCGGACGGCCAGGGCCAGCGCCCGGTAGTAGTGCTCGTGGGTCAGCGCCGCCGACGGTCGGGCGATGGAGTAGACGAGGTGGTCGCTGATCGCGCGGCGCAGTGCGCCCGCCGACATCGCGGTGCGACTGGACTCATGCGGAACACCCGAGGCGGCCTCGACGACATCGGTCACGATTCACTCCTTCGCAGACCCGGCGACGGGGCGAGAATGTCACCTGGATGTTTCCGGTAGAAGAGTGATCCGAGTCGATTCGGTGAACTCGTGGTTCGGCCGACTAGATCTCGACCTCGGTGTGGTCACCACTCCAGAGCGTGTGGAACCGGGCGGCCGGGTCGGCGTCGATGCGGCCGTAGGTGTGGGCGCCGAAGAAGTCGCGCTGGCCCTGGATCAGGGCTGCGGGCAGTCGCTCGGTGCGCAGGCCGTCGTAGTAGGACAGCGCCGAGGAGAATCCGGGGATGGGGATGCCGAGTTCGGTGGCGGTCACCACGACCCGCCGCCAGCCGTCGACGCTGGCCTCCACCGCGCTGCGGAAGTACGGGTCGGCGATCAGCGTGGGCAGGTCGGGGTTGGCGTCGAAGGCGTCCTTGATGCGGTTGAGGAACTTGGCCCGGATGATGCAGCCGCCACGCCAGATGGTGGCCAGCACGCCGGGGGTGATGCCCCAGTCGTATTCATCGGAGCCGGCCTGGATCTGGTTGAAGCCCTGCGCGTAGGCGATGATCTTGGAGGCGTATAGCGCCTGGCGAACATCCTCGATGAATTGCTCTGCGTCGGAGGGTCTTTGGCCCAATTTGCCGGATGCAAGCCCGGCGGCTGCGCGGCGCTGGGGCACCGATCCCGACAACGCGCGGGCGAACACCGCCTCGGCGATGCCGGTGACGGGCACACCGAGGTCAAGGGCTGACTTGACCGTCCAGCGGCCGGTGCCCTTCTGCTCGGCCTCGTCGACGATGACGTCGACGAGCGGCTTGCCGGTCTTGGCGTCGACCTGGCGCAGCACCTCGGCGGTGATCTCCACCAGGAAGCTGTCGAGGTCACCGGCGTTCCACTCGGTGAAGACGCCGGCGATCTGCCCGGCGGTCAGGCCCAGTGCGTCGCGCAGGAGCTGGTAGGCCTCGCCGATGAGCTGCATGTCGGAGTACTCGATGCCGTTGTGCACCATCTTGACGAAGTGCCCGGCGCCGTCCGGCCCGATGTGGGCACAGCACGGGACGCCGTCGACGTGCGCGGAGATGTCCTCCAGCAGCGGGCCGAGCGACTTGTAGGACTCGGCCGGGCCGCCCGGCATGATCGACGGCCCGTTGAGCGCCCCCTCCTCGCCGCCGGAGATCCCGGCGCCGACGAAGTGCAGACCGCGGTCGCGCATCGCCTTCTCGCGGCGGATGGTGTCGGTGTAGAGGGCGTTGCCCCCGTCGATGATGATGTCGCCGGGCTCCATGGCGTCGGCCAGTTCGTCGATCACCGCGTCGGTGGCCTCACCGGCCTTCACCATGATCAGCACCCGGCGGGGTCGCTCCAGGGCGGCCAGGAACTCCTCGATGCTCTCCGACCGGACGAAGTTGCCCTCCGAACCGTGTTCGGCGAGCAGGGCGTCGGTCTTGGCGATCGACCGGTTGTGCAGTGCCACGGTGTAGCCGTGGCGGGCGAAGTTGCGGGCGATGTTCGAGCCCATGACCGCCAGGCCGGTGACGCCGATCTGTGCGGTCGGCTTCTGCGTGGAGCTCATCGATCGCCTTCTTTCGTTGTGGGCGTGGGGAGTCGGTGAATCAGAAGCCGGACCACAGCCGCGCGAGTTCGGTCAACCACGGAACGGCGATTGCCACCGTGGGAATCACCAACACGGCGCCGGCGGTGAGATAGCCGACCGCAGACAGCAGCCGGCTGTTGGGTGGACCGCCCAGGCGGCGCACCCGGATCACGGTGCTCGGGCCTCCAGCGGCGAGCGCGCCGGTCGGCGTCGGGTGACACGCGCAGGTCACCAGGGCGCGGGCCAGTGGACGCGCTCCCGCCGTTCGGACCGCGACATCGTCGGCGAGGAGTTCGACCAGCAGACGGACCGCGTTCAACGCGCTGCCACTGCGCACGAACCGGGGGAAGGCGGTGTGCACCGCGGTGAAGGCCTCCAGCACCAGATCGTGGCGTGCACGCAGGTGCGCCCGTTCGTGGCCCAGGATGGCCGCCAGCTCCGGATCCGTCAGTGCGGCAAGAGTGCCCTTGCTGAGCACCACGCGGCTGCGCACCCCCGGCAGGCAATAGGCCAGCGGCTCGGCCACATTCAACACCCGCACCCCGGCGAGCTCGCGACGGCGATCGCCGAGCAGATCCACCATCATGCGGTGGTGCGCCCGGCGCCGACGGGTGCTGATGGCCACCTGGACCACGGCGACCACCAGCCGAATGCCGATCAGCAGCGTCAGCCCCAACATCAGCGCGGCGCAGAGCCACATCGGCCAGCCCAACGTCGCGATCTGCGCACTGATCCCTTCCGTCGGACGGCCGTCGCGGCCGGGGGAGAACAGCCGCATGGCCAGTGCGAGACCGGCGCTGAACGCCGACAGCACGGCGGCCAACGCGATCGACTGCCACAGCAGCACCGAGGCCCGCGGAGCCCGCATGGTCCAGGAGGCCCGGGCCAGCAGTGCCGGAACCGGCCCTACCAGCATCAGGGCGAGGACGGTAAAGGCAAGCGCGGACACGCCTGAAAGTCTCCCCCAGTGGGTGCGGTGCTCGCTAGTGGTTTGCGGTGTGTCACCTTCCAGTCGCTAGGCCTGGGTGGTGGTGTGCACCGCGGTGAAAGTCCCGGGATGGTGGTAGGGGTGTGGGGGTGGTGGGGTGTTTGTGTTATGTCAGGGTGATTGGTGTGCCGTTTCGGGTCCAGCCTGAGGTTGTGTAGCTGCCGGCGGGGACGTTGCTGGTGAGTAGTGGAGCCAGGGTGGTGTTTTTGAGGGTGATGTTGGTGAGGGTGATGTTGCTGACTTTGCCGGCGTCGACGATGATTCCGGTGTTGCGGTAGGCGGTGGTGGGGGTGTCGGCGATGGTCAGCCCGGAGATGGTGACGTTGTTGATGGTGGTGGCTGGGTTTCCGGCGTAGATGAGTACGGCTCCGTGGACTACGTCGGTGCTGGTGTTGGCTGCGGTGACGGTGCCGCCGTTGATTTGGACGTTGTTGACCGAGGTTGTGTACCAGGGGGCTCCCTCGGAGGCGATGTAGATGCCTGCGGCGTAGGTCGCGGAGACGTTGATGTTGGTGTAGGTGATGTTGTTGCCGCCGACTACTGAGATGCCGCGGCCCCAGGTGGTTCCGTTCACGGTTGGGGAGTTGATGACGATGTCGTGGCAGGGTCCGGTGTCGGCACTGTAGGAGACCACGGCGATGCCGTCGTCTCCGGTCCATTTGGTGGTGATGTTGTCGAGGTGGCCGTTGTTGGCGCCGTTGGTCATGTGGATGCCGTCGGCGCGGGTGTTTTGCACGGTGATGTTGGTGAGGGTGAATCCGCTTGCCCCGTAGACGAATACGCCTGCTGCGGCTGAGCCGGTGACGGTGACGTTGTTGACGGTGACGTTGTCGGCCATGATGTCGAGGCTGTTTTGGTCGAGGTTGCTGTAGCGGGAGCCGGTGAGGGGTGCGGTGAGGTTCAGGTTGCTCAGCGAGACTCCGTTGCCGGTGATCTTGACTGCCGAGGTGGTGTCGTTGGTGGCCTGCAGGGTTGCACCGTTTGCGTTGATGGTCACGTTGGGGGTGCTGATCGTCAATACGCCGCTGTGCTGGTAGGTCCCGGGGGCCAGGTTCAGTGTTTGTCCTGGTTGGAGTGCGTCGAAGGCCGCCTGCAGCGATGCAGTGTTATCGCCGGCAACGGGTGCCACCACATTGGGTGCGGTGTCGTCGTTGGTGATGGTGGCGGTGGCGGTGGTGCGTGCGAGGGTGGCTCCGGTGGGGTTGGAGAGGGTGAGGGTGAAGGTTTCGTTGGGTTCGACGGTGGTGTCGCCGAGGATGTTGACGGCGATGGTTTGGGTGGTGACGCCGGGGGCGAAGGTCAGGGTGCCCGAGGTGGGGGTGTAGTCGGTTCCGGCGGTGGCGGTGCCGTCGGCGGTGGCGTAGCCGACGGTGACCGGTGTGGTCGAGCTCTTGGACAGGCTGACGGCGAAATTCGCGCTGGTGGTGCCGCTGTTGCCTTCGGCGACAGCGACATCGGTGATCGACACACTCGGGGGCACGGGGGTTGCGATCGCGGTGATTTTGTCGATACGCAGGTTGCGGTCCTTGCCCCGGCCTGCGTAGGCGTCGTTGGTGAAGGCGATGCTGACCGTGTGGGTGCCCGCCGTGGTGGTGACCGGGACGGTGTAGTCGGTCCATGACGTCGCCGACACGTTGACCGTCGCGACGGCCTTGCCGTCCAGGGACACCGTCATCGACGGCGCACCGTTGTACTGATCACCCTTGGCGCGGATGACCAGCTGCGAGGACGTCGGAAGCGAGACCGTCGCCGATGCGGTCCCCTTCGAGGACATCAACAACGCGCTTCCCCCCGACGCCGTCGAATCGGAATACCTGCTGCCGGAACCGGTGGGATTGAGGGTCAACGACTCGCCCTCGAGGACCACATCCCCACTGCTCGTCGTGGTCGCCGTCGCAAGCGGCTTGGCCGCCGTCGCCAGCGGCTGGGTCGTCGCGGCCTGCTGCTTGTTCGTGAAGAGCTTGAACAAAGACGCAGCCGGTGCGGCCGTGGCGGCAGCCGGAGCGGGGCCGGCTGCTGGGGCGACGGCAGAAACCGCGGAGTCGGGCGTGGTCGGCACCGTCAGCGAGCTGCGCTGCGTTGAGTCGGGCTTCGTCGACGCCAGCGCCAACACCGGAAGTGCGATCGGCGTTTGCGTCGGACCGGTGGGCGTGGTGGCTTGCGTGCTCGAAGGCGTCACCGGTGTGACCGTGAGGGAGGGAGCGCTTGCCGCTGGTGCGGTCGACTTGGTTGACCGTGCCGTGGCGGACGGGATGGCCGACCTCGAGCCCACCGACGACAGACGCCGCGACGTGCGCGCACCACTGGTCGAATCAGAGGCCGATGACCGCGTTGCCGAGGCGGTCGAGGAGTTGCCGGCGGAGTTGTCGGCGGAGGCGGTGGCCGCGGTGATGACGCCCACCGCCGTGCCGATTCCCAGCAGCACCGCCAACACGCCGACCCGGCCGACATTCACCGCATGACCGGTTCGAGCGGGTTTTGGCTGACCAGCCGGGCTCGACTCCGCCGCAGCCTCCGCGGGCTCTTGGTTGGAACCTTCAGGTGACATTTCTGTCCTCCCGACCTTGGGGCGGTTCTAACGGGCTCTGCCTCGTGGAGCGACCATACAATGCACTGAATCAATAGATCTAGATCTTGAATGAATTGGCTTACCTAGATTTAGATCTAGTCTGAATCCACTGATTGGAAGTATGCTGCGGCGTCCGCGGGCGTTCTAGAGTGAGCCCTTACCCGACTTCCTCGCGGCTCGTACTCGCCCGGGTGAAGCGTCGGCGAACCCGCCCGGGTGGTCAGCGAGCTAGAGATTCGACGGGGACGGCAGGCCGGGTCCGTGACCGGGACCGCACTGCATGCATGGTCCCGTCGGCGACAGCGACCAGGGCGAGGTTGATACCCGCGTCAGACCGGCCGGTGCTTGGCTTCCAGGTCGGCCAGCGCGCGACGGAGGGCGTCGGCCTCATCGGCTCCCACCCGTTCCACGAAATGCACCAGCGCGGCGCGCCGATCGCCGGAGTCGGCGGCTTGATCCAGGGCGTCGACCATCAGGCCGGCGACGAGTTCGTCGCGCCCGTGGGTGGGGGCATAGCGGTGGGCGCGGTCGTCGCGGATCTGTTCGACGAGGTTCTTGCGGGCCAGCCGCTGCAGGACGGTCATCACGGTGGTGTAGGCCAACTCACGGCGCGTGCACAGCGCCTCGTGCACCTGACGGACGGTCTGCGGATCGTCAGCGCCCCAGAGGTGGTCCATCACGGCGCGTTCAAGGTCGCCCAGACCCGTCAGCTTGGCCATGTCCCCACCTCCATCGTGTGAGAATACCCCCGTTTACTACGAACCGTCGTACCCGAATCTGGCTGGTCAACTCCGGTCGGCGTCAGAAAGTTCCCCCCGTGCGCGACGATTCGCCGGGGGCGTAGAGACTTAGGAGCGTGGAACCGGAGCCAACCCCGCCGCAGGAACTCACCGCGCCGTTCGACGCCGAGATTGGGCTGAGGTATTCCGCCGTCACCCCCGACGGGGTGCGGGCGGAGTTGACGGTCAAGCCGACGCTGTTGCAGCCGATGGGCATCGTGCACGGCGGGGTGTGGTGTTCGGTGGTCGAATCGCTGGCCAGCGTGTCGGCGTACACGTGGCTCTCGGCCAATGGCGGCGGCAACATCGTCGGCGTGAACAACAACACCGACTTCCTGCGGGCGATCACCGAGGGGACGGTGTACGCGGTGTCCGAGCCCGTGCACCGCGGAAAGCGTCAGCAGCTGTGGCTGGTGACCATCCGCGACGACCGGGACCGGCTGGTCGCGCGCGGTCAGGTGCGGCTGCAGAACCTTTAGCCGTGCGCTAAGCCGGGTGCCCGGCCAGCCGGAGACGCAGCCGTGCACCGCCGAGCGGGCTGGTGTCCAATGATGCTGTGCCGCTGTGCAATTCGGCCTGTTGCGCGACGAGTGCCAGACCCAGTCCGGAGCCGGAGTGGGAGGCCGTCGACCCACGGGAGAACCGTTCGAACACCCGGGCGCGCTCGGCCTCGGGCACCCCACGGCCGTTGTCGTCGACGGTGACCTGAACCTCGCCGGCCGAGGTGCTGACCGCGAGGCGGACCTGGGTGGCTCCGCCGTGCCGGACGGCGTTGGCGATGGCGTTGTCGATGACCAGCCGCAGACCCACGGGCATCCCCACCATCAGGACGGCCGGGGAGGGCACCAGCGACACCTGCAAATCGGGGTAGGTCCGCTCGGCGTCGTGGGCGGCCCGGTCGAGCAGTTCGGTGATGTCGAACGGGACGAAGTCGGCGGCGGTGGTCAATTCGCCCTGCGCCAGCCGCTCCAGTGCGGTGAGGGTGGCCTCGATGCGGGTCTGGGTGCGCATAGTGTCGCCGATGACCTCCTTGCGCTGGTCGTCGGCCAGGTCGAGGGTGGAGAGCACCTCGAGGTTGGTGCGCATTGCCGTCAGCGGTGTTCGCAATTCGTGGGAGGCCACGGCGGCGAAGTCCCGGGCGGACTCCAACGCCGCCCTGGTCTTGGCCTGCTCGTCACCGATGCGGGCCAGCATCCCCTCCACCGCCTCGCCGATCTCGACCGCTTCGCTGACGCCGCGGACCTGGACCTCCTCGGGTTTGGACTGGGCGTTGATGGCGCGGGCCTGCTGGGCCAGCAGCCGGAACGGGTCGATCATGATGAGCGAGAAGAACCAGCCGACGACGACGGTGCCGATGATCACCCCGCCGCAGATCAGCACGACGCGCCAGTGCAGCTCGGCGATGCGGCGCTGGGTTTCGGCCAGCGGCGCGCCCAGCGCGATGGATGCGCCGGCGACCGAGAAGGTCCGCACCCGGTACTCGACGCCGCTGATCGTGGTGTTGGCGTAACCGTCGGCCAGTGCCGGCAGTGTGATGCCGGCCGGAACTGACATGGTCATGGCCCCCACCCGGACCGTGCGCACCAGGTTGCCATCGGGGCTGGGGCTTCCGGGTGCCGGCGGGCTGGATAAGAGTGTGGACAGGTCCCCGAGGCTGCTGACCGAATCCAGCCTCCGGTCCAGCTGGCTGTACTGGTCGTTGGTCACGCCGACCCACACCCAGGTGCCCAGGGTGAGCACCAGAACCACCACCGACAGTGCGGCGAAGATCACGATGGTGCGCAGCGAGAGCATGCGCGTCGGCAGCCGCTGGAGCAGCCGGTAGACGACTTCCCTGGGTCTCACCATGGCCGTCGGAACGCTTGCGCCGCGGCGTGTTTCGACGCGACGACGGTCAGAGGCTGTCGGCGAGAATCAGCGCGCGCTGCGGAAGGTTGCAGCGGTCGCGGAAATCCCGGGAGGGCTGCCGGATGGCTTCGATGTCGGCGCGCACGTCCGGGTTGGCGTTCAGGTAGGCCTCGGTCTGATCCCGGACCGCCGCCTTGGACTGGCCCTGCAGGCCGCTGAAGAACGCGTTGACGTCCGGGTGGGTGAACAGGTAGGTCGACATGGCCGCCGAGATCCCGGACATGACGCCGGTCATGTCGGCGGTGGTGCAGCCCGGGGGCAGGTCGTCGGCCTGCGCCGCCCCGGACGAGGCGAAGAGCAGCGCGCCGGCGCCGAGCACCGCCGCCGCCTGACGAACCGAACGACGTGCCGCTGCCATGTTGTCCCCTTGCCTTGGTTCTGTTCTCCAGCATGCTATTTGAGCGCAGCGCTTGTGCACTCCGGACCCGCCGCCGCCAGCGGATGATCAGCGTGCGGCGATCTGCGGGTCCTCCTCGATGACGCCTTCGACGATCTCCTCGAGTTGTTCGATCCGGGTGCGCGCATAGGCCTGCTGCTCGGTGATGGTCAGCTGACCGCGGTGGCTGCCGACGAGGGTTCCCATCCACGACAGGGCGGTGGTCAGCCGGGCCTTGAACCCGACCAGGTAGATCAGGTGCAGGAACAGCCAGGCCAGCCAGCCGATGAACCCGCCGAACTCGAGCGGGCCGACCTTGACCACCGCCGAGTACTTCGACACGGTGGCCATCGAGCCCTTGTCGAAGTACTTGAACGGCTCCCGCGCGGCCGGATTCGCGCCGTTGAGTTCGGCCTTGATCAGCTTGGCGGCATACCGGGCGCCCTGGATCGCCCCCTGAGCCTGCCCGGGTACGCCGTCGACGAGTGCCATGTCGCCGACGACGAAGACGTTCGGATGACCCGGCACGGTCAGGTCGGGCAGGACCTTCAACCGTCCGGCCCGGTCGACCTCGGCGCCGGTCTGGTCGGCGATGAGCTTGCCGAGCGGGCTGGCCGACACCCCGGCCGACCACACCTTGGTCTGGCATTCGATGCGCTCTTCACGGCCGTCCTGGTACTTCACGTTGATGCCGTTGCGGTCCACGTTGGTGACCATCGCGCCCAGCTGGATCTCCACGCCGAGCTTCTCCAGGCGCGCCGCGGCCTTCTTGCCCAGCTTCTCGCCCATCGGCGGGAGCACGGCGGGTGCGGCATCGAGCAGAATGACCCGCGCCTTGGTCGAGTCGATGTGGCGGAAGGCGCCCTTGAGAGTGTGATCGGCGAGTTCCGCGATCTGCCCGGCCATTTCGACGCCGGTCGGTCCGGCGCCGACCACCACGAAGGTGAGCAGCTTCGCGCGTCGCTCAGGGTCACTGGAGCGCTCGGCTTGCTCGAACGCGCCCAGGATCCGGCCGCGCAACTCGAGGGCGTCGTCGATGGTCTTCATGCCCGGCGCCCACTCGGCGAAATGGTCGTTGCCGAAGTAGGACTGGCCGGCCCCCGCCGCGACGATCAGCGAGTCGTACGGCGTGCGGTAGGTGTGGCCCAGCAACACCGAGTCGACGGTCTGGTTGTCCAGATCGATGTTGGTGACCTCGCCCAGCAGGACCTGGCAGTTCTTGTTGTTGCGAAGGATCACCCGGGTCAGCGGCGCGATCTCGCCCTCGGAGATGATGCCGGTGGCGACCTGGTACAGCAGCGGTTGGAACAGGTGGTGGGTGGTCTTGGCGATCATCTTGACGTCGACGTTGGCTCGCTTGAGCTTCTTGGCGGCGTTCAGACCACCGAAACCCGAGCCGATGATCACGACCATGTGCTTGTCCGACGGGGTTGCGCCGGGATGGGTCATCTTCGCTCCTGTGTGTCTGCGCAGGACAGTGCGGTCTACCTTAGTCGCACGGTCGGTGTCGGGCTCGCAAAGGTCACCGTCCGACGACGGGCCGCAGGGCCGCACCGACCGCGGCGATCGACCCGGGCCGATACGACGGCATGTTGATCACCACGCCGTCGATCCCGGCGTCGACCACCTGCGTCTTCACCGTCTCGGCGATCTGGTCGGGGCTGCCGGCCAGCATGCGTCCCTGCATGGCCTCGGGAACGGTGAAACCCGGATCCGGCACCGCCGTCAGCAACACACTGGTCTCCAGCGTCGAGGGGTCCCGGTCGACTTCGGCGCAGCGCAGCCTGAGCGCCTCCACCTTGCCGGGGAGTTCGGCGAACGACGCGATGACGTTCAGATGGTCGAAGTACCGTGCCGCCAGGCCGAAGGTCTTTTTCTCCCCGCGGCCGCCGATCATCAGCGGGATGTGGTCCCGCATGCGGGGAACGGCGAATGCGCCCTCGGTGCGGTAGTGCGCACCGGTGAAGGTCACCCGCTCGCCGGCGATCATCGGCATGAGGATCTGCAGCGCTTCTTCCAGCTTGGCGAAGCGGTCGGTGAACGTGCCGAACTCAAATCCGAGCTGGTCGTGCTCGAGTTCGAACCACCCCGTCCCGATACCCAGGACCGCGCGGCCCTGGCTGACGACGTCGAGGGTGGTGATGATCTTGGCCAGCAGTGTGGGGTTGCGGTAGGTGTTGCCGGTGACCAGCGTTCCCAGCTGCACCTTCTCAGTGGCGGTGGCCAATGCGCCCAGGGCCGTATAGGCCTCGAGCATCGGCTGGTCCGGGGTGCCCAGCATGGGCAGTTGGTAGAAGTGGTCCATTACGAAGACGGCGTCGAAGCCGGCCGCCTCGGCCTCCCTGGCCTGGGCCAGCACCGTCGGGAACAGCTCCGAGACACCGGTGCCGTAGGAGAAGTTGGGGATCTGCAGAGCCAGCCGGATCGTCACGAACCCGACAGTAGCGCTCAGCCGTAGGTGACGGCGGCTCCGCGGCCGACGTGCAACGTCTGGCCGGTAATGTGCCGCGCGGCCGGCGTCGCCAAAAAGACTGCCATGCGGGCGATTTCGGTTGCGGCCGACGGCGGTTCCCCGGTCAGGCCCTGGTAGCCCGGTTGCGCGGGCCGGCCGCAGGCAACGGCGTTGATCGTGATCCCGCGGGCGCCGAAGTGGTCGGCCTGCGAGGCCGTCCAGGTGGTCAAGGCGGCTTTGGCGGCGGCCTCGGCTCCCGACTCGCTTCCTGATCCCACCGGAACAACCGCCACGATCGAGCCGCCCGAACACAGGTGATCGCCGATGGCATGCACGGTCAGCACGGTCGACACGACCGTCCGATCGACGGCCGACCGCCAGGCCGCCGCGGTGTCGGCGAGGGTGAAGGCACGGGGATCCCCGCCGGCCCAGGCCGGCGGCGGGACGACGACGACGGCATCCAGGTCGTGCGGGATGCGGAGTTGGGCTTCGGCGAGGCTACCCGGGTCGGTGGGGTCGACGACGACGGCGTCGGCGCCGGCGCCGCGGGCCACGGAATCGAGCGCATCGGCGTCCATGCCGGTCAGCACCAGCCGGTGTCCGGCGGCGCTGAAACCCTCGGCAACAGAGCGGCCCAGATCGGTGTCGGCACCGGTGATCAGCACGTCCATGACGATCACCCTAGGGTGAGACCCCATGAGGCCCGCCGGGGTGTCCGCCGCAGCCCTGCCGAAGTGGGTCTACCTGCCCGCCTGCGCGGCTGCGCTGTTCCTCGGCGTCCCGCTGTTCGCGGTGGCGGCCAAGGTCGACTGGGCCCGGTTCGGCGCGCTGATCACCAGTCCGTCCTCGCAGGCGGCGCTGCTACTCAGCCTGCGCACCGCGCTGACCAGCACCCTGCTCTGCCTGCTGCTCGGGGTTCCGCTGGCGTTGGTGCTGGCCCGCCACCACGGCCGGGCCGTGCGGCTGCTGCGCCCGCTGATCCTGTTGCCGCTGGTGTTGCCGCCGGTGGTAGGCGGTCTGGCGCTGCTCTACGTGTTCGGCCGGCTCGGCCTGCTCGGTCACTTCTTGGAGGCGGCGGGCGTCCGGGTTGCCTTCACCACGACGGCCGTCGTCCTGGCGCAGACGTTCGTGTCGCTGCCGTTCCTGGTGATCGCCCTGGAGGGGGCGGCCCGCACCGCCGGCAGCGCCTACGACGTGGTCGCCGCCACCTTGGGCGCCCGCCCCGCCGCCGTATTCTGGCGGGTGACGCTGCCGCTGCTGACGCCCGGACTGTTGTCCGGCGCGGTGCTGGCGTTCGCCCGGGCGCTGGGGGAGTTCGGCGCGACGCTGACCTTCGCCGGTTCCCGCGAGGGCGTCACCCGCACGCTGCCCCTGGAGATCTACCTGCAACGCGAGGCGGACCCGGATGCGGCGATCGCGCTGTCGGTTCTGCTCATCATCGTTGCGGCCGTCGTCGTCATCGGCCTGGGCTCCCGGCGTCTGTCGGGGTGGAATCCGTCGGCGAGCGCCGGTGGCTGATCTCGAGGTGTCGGCGGCCGTCACCCGGCGCGCACTCGACGTGGCATTCGGTGTGCCGGGGGGAGAGGTGCTGGCGGTGCTGGGGCCCAACGGGGCCGGCAAGTCGACGACGGCGGCCGTCATCGCCGGGTTGTTGCACGCCGACCGCGCGACGGTCCGGGTGGGCGACCGGACACTGACCGACACCGACCGGGCCGTGTTCATCCCGGTGCATGAGCGCCGGGTCGGTCTGCTGCAACAGGATCCGCTGCTGTTCCCGCACCTGAGCGCGTTGGGCAATGTCCTTTTTGCCGCCGGCCGCGGCGGAAGCCTGCGCGCCGCGGGCAGAACGGCGGCCCGCCGCCGCGCCCTGGACTGGCTGGAGCGCCTCGGTGCCGCGGAGTTGGCCGGACGCAGATCCGGCGAGCTGTCCGGCGGTCAGGCACAGCGCGTCGCGCTGGCCCGGGCGCTGGCGGCCGGGCCGGATGTGTTGCTGCTGGACGAACCGCTCGCCGGTCTGGACGTGGGAGCGGCGGCGGCGATCCGCGCCGAATTGCGCACCGTGCTCAGCGGGGGCCGCCAAGCCGTTGTGCTCATCACCCACGACCTGCTCGACGTCGTGGGCCTGGCGGACCGCGTCATGGTGCTCGAGGAGGGCCGGATCGTCGACAGCGGCGCGGTGGCCGATGTTCTGGGCACTCCCCGCAGCCGGTTCGGAGCGCGGATTGCCGGGGTGAACCTGGTACGCGGCGTGATCGACGGTCCGTCGGTGCTGCGCAGCGCCGGCCGGGTGTGGCACGGCATGCCGGCCGCCACACTGGCGCCGGGAGACGACGCGGTGGCGGTGTTCGCCCCGGCGGCCGTGGCGGTTTTCCGGGACGAGCCGCACGGCAGCCCCCGCAACACCGCGCGGGTGCGGATCACGGCCCTCGACGGGGCCGGCGGGGTGGTGCGGGTGCGTGCCACCGAACTGAACGCGACGTTGCCGGCTCTGGCCGCCGACATCACTCCCGAGGCGGTTGCTGAAATGCGACTGTCGGTCGGTGACTGCGTGTGGTTCGCAGTCAAGACCCAGGAAGTCGGTTTGCACACCGCGACCAGGTCCGGCGCCGGAGGTGGCTGAGGATTCGCAGGCCGACACAGCGGACCACGGAACTTGCGTCACGCGTGTAACACGGTAGGTTTTTCGCCATGACGCAGTCGGACTCGACTTCACGACGCCCTGGCCTGTGGACCGCGCTGGCCGCGACCGCCCTTGCTGGCGCGATCGCCCTCCCGCCGACCACGGCGAGCGCCGACCCGGTGCCGTCGCCTTCGCCGACCACTGTGGCGCCGGCCGCTCCGGCCGCGCCCGCACCACCTCCCGCGCCCGCCGATCCCAATGCGGCCCCCGCCCCGGCTGCCCCGGCGCCTCCGCCGGCCCCGGCCGATCCCAACGCGCCGGCCGCTCCTGCTGCGCCGGCGCCACCGGCTGACCCGAACGCCCCGGCACCGGCACCGGCGCCCGCCCCGGCCCCGGCCCCTGTTCCGGCTGATCCCAACGCCCCGGCTCCCGTTCCGGCTGATCCCAACGCCCCGGCTCCCGCCCCGGCACCGGCTGATCCCAACGCCCCGGCGCTGGCGCCGACTCCGGCTGACCCGAACGCCGCGCCCGGCGCCCCGGCCGCGCCCGCCCCGGAGGCGGGCCGTATCGAGAACGGTGCAGGCGGATTCAGCTATGTCCTGCCGGCGGGCTGGGAGGTGGCCGACGCCTCGCGGCTGAGCTACGGACAGGCACTGTTGCTCAAGCCGACCGGTGCGGCTCCGCTGCCCGGCCAGCAGGCCACGACGGCCAACGACACGAGCATCCTGCTCGGCCGGCTGGACATGAAGCTGTTCGCCGGCGCCGAGCAGGACAACACGAAGGCCGCGGTGCGGCTGGCCTCGGATATGGGCGAGTTCTTCATGCCGTTCCCGGGCACCCGCATCAACCAGGCCACCGCGCCGCTGCAGGCGGGGGACATGCCTGGCTACGCCGCTTCCTACGACGTGAAGTTCACCGACGCTGCCAAGCCCAACGGGCAGATCTGGGCCGGTGTCGTCGGCAACGGCGCCACCCGCGGCAACCTGCCCCCGGGCCGGTGGTTCGTCGTGTGGCTGGGAACTTCGAAAGACCCCATCGACGTCAACGCGGCCAAGGCGCTGGCCCAGTCGATCCGGCCCTACAGCCCGCCGGCCCCGCCGCCGGTGGCTGCGGACCCGAACGCGCCTGCTGTTCCGCCGGCCCCGTCCGGCTCAGCGCCCGGCGCGGCCGCGGTCGGTGTGCCGGTCCCGGTGACCACGCCAGTCCCGGGGATGACTCCGGGAACGTAGACCCGCGAAATCCGTCCAGAGTGGGCCTGCTGGTCAGAATCAAGTGGTCTTTTGGCCGTTAGCCCCACTTTCGTTTCCGATATCGAGCCAACGGTCTATATCGTGGCCGCTTCTGCAGGCGGATCGTGACCTCTGCGCGCTATACCAGAGTGATCCGCTCGGCGTCCGAGCCGGGCCGGTACCACCAAGGACGGAGTGCGTCATGATCATGAACATCATTTGGATGGTGATCCTGGGCCTGATTGTGGGTTGGATCGCGAAACTAATCGTTCCTGGCACCGCCCATCTTGGATGGGTCTCCACGGCTCTACTCGGTATTGCAGGTGGTTGGGTAGGCGGCACGCTCGGGAGCCTCATCTTTGCGCCGCACCAGTTTGATATCACTCCACCTATCAAGCACTCATTCCTCGGGGCGTTGGTGGGAGCCGTGATTCTCTTGCTGGTCTACCGCAAGTTCGCCAAACCCGGTACCAGGGTTTAGAAAGGCGATAGACGGCGACCGTCCGCCCGACCTCCGGGCGGCGGTCGCCGCCGTGGTTTCGTGCAGACTTTCAGCGATACGTCGCAACGGGCACCATTGAGCCCATGACGACGATGCGCGCCTGGCGGGTGCGCCGGCCCGGTCCGATGCACACCGGGCCGCTGGAGTTGGACCTGGCGGCTCCGGTACCCGAACCGCACGCCGGAGAGCTGTTGGTGGCGGTGCGTGCCTGCGGGGTGTGCCGGACCGATCTGCACGTCGCCGAGGGGGACCTGGGGGTCCATCGCGCGGGGGTGATACCGGGCCACGAGGTGGTCGGCGAGGTGGTGGCGCTCGGTCCCGGCGCCGAGGGGTTCGCAGTCGGGGATCGGGTGGGGATCGCCTGGCTTCGCCACACCTGTGGGGAGTGCGTCTACTGCCGGCGCGGCGATGAGAATCTCTGCCCGCATTCGGCGTACACCGGCTGGGACGCTGACGGCGGCTACGCCGAATTCGCCACCGTCCCGGCTGATTTCGCGCATCGGCTGCCAGCCGGATATTCGGACAGTGAGCTGGCGCCGCTGCTGTGTGCGGGCATCATCGGCTACCGGTCACTGCTGTGCGCCGCACTTCCCCCCGGCGGCAGGCTGGGACTGTACGGCTTCGGCGGCAGCGCACACATCACCGCCCAGGTGGCCCTCGCCTCAGGGGCCGAGGTGCACGTGATGACCCGCGGGGCCGACGCGCGCGAATTGGCGCTGTCGCTCGGGGCGACCTCGGCGCAGGGCGCCGCCGACCCGCCTCCGGTGAAGCTCGACTCCGCCATCCTGTTCGCCCCGGTGGGTGATCTGGTGCTGCCGGCGATGGAGGCACTGGACCGCGGTGGGACGCTGTCCATCGCCGGCATCCACCTCAGCGACATCCCCCCGCTGAACTATCAGCGTCACCTGTTCCAGGAACGTCAGATCCGTTCGGTGACCTCCAACACCCGCGGGGACGCCCGGCAATTCCTCGAATTCGCGGGGCGGCACCGCATCGAGGTGACCACGCCGGAATACCCACTGGGACAGGCGGACCAGGCGCTCACCGACCTGGCCGACGGCCGGATCGCGGGGGCCGCTGTGTTGCTGGTCTAGCTGGAGAGGTGCCACACCAGCGCTGCGGCCAGTGCGCCCATGCCGTTGAGCGACCAGTGCAAGGCGATGGGCGCGATCAGGCTGCCGCTCCGCCGGCGCAGCCAGGTGAAGACGAAGCCGGCGGCGGCGGTGGCCAGCACCGCGCCCGCGATCCCGGCCAGCATGCCGGCGACGCCGCCACCCAGAACACGGGTGAAACCCACATTGCCCGCCGTCAGTCCCAGGGAGCTGGCGATGTGCCACAGTCCGAACAGCATCGAACCCGCCGCGGCCACGCCGCGGAATCCCCAGGCCCGGTCCAGTGCGCCATGCAGCACCCCCCGGAAGGCCAACTCCTCGGGGATCACCGTCTGCAGCGGGATGATCACCATGGACGCCACCACCGCGCCCGACAGGGTGGCATAGCGGTCGTTGAGGAACATCGGCCGCGTCCACGGCAGCAGCGCGCCGACGGCGATGACGGTCAGCACCAGGGCGATCGCCGCCAGGGCGTAGCGCGCCCCCGAGCGCCAGTGCTCGCGGCCCAGGCCGAGTTCGGCCCAGCCCAGTCCGCGGGCGCGGACCAGCATCAGCAGGCCGACGGCGGCCGCCGGAACCATCAGCACGCCCTCCCACGACGAGGTGAAATGGGCGACCAGATTGGTGATGGCCAGCACCACCACCACGACGCCGATGTCGACGTAGATCCGCAAATGGTGCAGCGCAGCCAATTGCTGCACCGCGGGATGGGGGTGGGCGACCGCCGTGCCGGACTCAGACATTTGATGTCATTTTACCTGCGGTGATGCCTGCGGTACCCGACGTGTAACGCAGCCGACAATTGGGAATAAACACGCGGAACGACGACAGCGGGCGGTACGCCGTGACAGCCCGATAAGCTCGGCGCCGGATGACGGAAGGCGCGGCGTTGAGTGAGAACGAGCCACTGCTGGCGGGGCTGCGGGTCCTCGATCTGTGCGACGGCGACGCCGACGCCGTCACCCGCTTGTTGGCCGATCTGGGCGCCGACGTTCTGAAGGTCGAGGCCCCGGGCGGCAACGCCGCTCGTGGGCAACTGCCCGCCATTGACGGCGTCAGCATTCCCTTCGCCCTGCACAACGCCAACAAGCGTTCCGTCGTCCTCAACCCCGCCTCCGACAGCGACCGCCAGACGCTGTTCGAGCTCGCGGGCGGCGCGGACATCGTCGTCGACAGCGGGCTGCCCGGTCGGACCGCGGAGTACGGAACGACGTGCGAGGAACTGGCCGACCGTTTCGGCCACCTGGTCACTATGGCCGTCACCGATTTCGGGCGTACCGGCCCGTACGCGTCGTGGCATGCCACCGACCCGGTTCTCTATGCGATGTGCAGCGCGCTGTCGCGGTCCGGGCCGGCCGTCGGCACTCCCGTCCTGCCGCCTGAGGGGATAGCGTCGGCGACCGCCTCGGTTCAGGCGGCGTGGGTCCTGTTGGCGGCGTACTTCAACCGCTTGCGTTGCGGGGCAGGCGATTACATCGACTTCTCCCGGTTCGACGCCGTGGTGACGGCGTTGGATCCGCCGTTCGGCACTCAGGGCCAGGCCGCCACCGCACGCAAAGCCGGCGAACGCTGGCGTGGCAGGCCCCGCAACCAGGACCTGTACCCGATCTTCCAGTGCCGCGACGGCTTCGTCCGGATCTGCGTGATGTCCCCCCGACAGTGGCATGGGATGCGCGCCTGGCTCGGTGAGCCGGAACAGTTCCAGGATCCCCGCTTCGACACCCTCGCCGCCCGGGCGCAGGCCTTCGGCGACCTCGGCGCGCTGATCGGCGCCATGTTCGCCGGGCGGACCCGAGACGAACTGGTTGCCGAGGGGCAGCGTCACGGCGTCCCGATCGCTGCCGTGCTGACTCCGTCGGAGGCGCTGCACTCCGATCACCTTGCCGAGGTGGGAGCGCTGGCCGACGCCGAACTGGCGCCGGGCGTGACCGTCCGCGTTCCGGTCGGCTACTGGTCGGTCGACGGCGGTCGCGCGGGATTCCGCAGCCCGGCGCCGGCGTTGGGGTCCAGCGAACGGCTGTGGAAGACGGCTTGTTTCGAGCCTGCGCCGGTCGGGCCGGTCGGGGAGTTGCCGCTGACCGGCATCCGGGTGATAGACCTCGGGATCATCGTCGCCGGGGGCGAGCTGAGCAGGCTGTTCGGTGATCTGGGCGCGGAGGTTATCAAGGTCGAGAGCGCGGCCTACCCGGACGGGCTGCGCCAGAAGCGGGAGCATCAGGCCATCGGCGACTCGTTCGCCCGCGCCCACCGCAACCATCTGGGCTTCGGTCTGGACCTGCGCAGCCCCGCCGGGGCCGAGGTGTTCGCCAACTTGGTGGCCTCCGCTGACGCCGTCTTCGCCAACTTCAAGCCGGGAACACTGCCTGCCCTGGGCTTCGGCTACGAAAGGCTGCGCGCGCTCAACCCCGGGATCGTGCTGGCGGAGAGCAGCGCCTACGGCGACGCGGGGCCATGGAGCACCCGCATGGGCTACGGCCCGCTGGTTCGGGCCGCCACCGGGGTGACCAGTCTCTGGAGCTCGGATCAGGCCAATCCGGCGGCGCGCCATCCCTTTTACGACGCGACGACGATCTTCCCCGACCATGTGGTGGGCCGCATCACCGCCATCGGCGCGCTGGCCGCACTGATCCGCCGGAAACGCAGCGGCATCGGCGCGCGCGTCCACGTCTCGCAGGCCGAGGCCGGTATCAACCAGCTCGACACCGGGTTCGTCATGCTCGCCGCCGAAGGCGAGGGACCCGAGCACGCGGCGAGTGTCGTGCACGCCCACACCGAGCACCTGGTGCTGCCGTGTGCCGGCGACGACGAATGGTGCGTGGTGTCGATCACCTCCGATGCCGACCGCAGGTCGGTCGCCGGCGTGATCGGCGACGAGCCGATTGCCGAGTGGGTCGCGCAGCGCACCCCGCAGGAGGTGGCCGACCGGCTGCAGGCGGCCGGTGTGGTGGCCGGACCGATGTACCGGCCCGACGACGTGTACGACCATCCGCAGCTGCGGTGGCGAAACGTGTTGAGCGACATGACTCATCCGCTGTTCGACGTGCCGCTGCCCGCTGAGACCGGCCCGGCGCCGTTCCGCAACATCCCGCCGTCGCCGCAACGTCCGGCCCCGCTTCCGGGGGCCGACACCCGACGCGTCTGCCGTGACGTGCTGGGCATGACCGAGCAGGAGACGCAGGCGCTGATCGACTCCGGCGTCCTGTTCGCCGCCGAGGACCGACAAGGAGTTCCATCATGAGCCCAACCAGCCGGCCGCAGCTCTACATCGACGGGGAGTTCCACGTCGCCGAGAAGGCCCAACCGGTCCTGGAGGCGGCGACCGGAGAACTCCTGGGCGACGGGGCGAGCGCCACCGAGGCCGACATCGACGCCGCAGTGGCCGCCGCACAGGCGGCGCTTCCGGAATGGCGCTCGTCGTCTCCGGATCACCGCGCCAAGCTGCTGACCGCCTTCGCTGCCGCGCTGCACCAGCGGGCCGCGAGCACCAACGAGTTGGTCACCCGGGAGAACGGCATGCCGATGCGGCTCTCCCGCAGCGCCAACGGCCTGTTCCCGGCCGCGCTGCTGGGCTACTACGCCAAGCTCGTCACCGAGACGCCGATCGAGGAGACCCGGCCCAGCATGACCGGCCACACGATCGTGCGCCGGGAACCGGTGGGGGTGGTCGCCGCGATCGTGCCGTGGAACTACCCGCAGGCGCTGGCCGCGTTCAAGCTGGCGCCGGCCCTCGCCGCCGGTTGCACCGTTGTGCTGAAGGCTTCACCGGAAACCGCTTTGGACGCATTGGTTTTCGCCGACGCGGCTGCCGAGGCTGGGATCCCGGCGGGTGTGCTCAACGTCGTTCCGGGCGGCACCGAAGCCGGTGCGCATCTGGTGTCGCATCCGGGGGTGGACAAGGTGAGCTTCACCGGGTCTACCGCGGTCGGACGCATCATCGGCGAGGTATGCGGGCGGCTGCTCCGCCCGGTCACCCTGGAACTCGGCGGCAAGTCGGCGGCGATCATCCTCGACGACGCCGACCTGGACGCGACCATGAAGGGCCTGAGGTCGGTGTCGTTGATCAACAACGGCCAGACGTGTTTTCTGGGTTCGCGGATCCTTGCTCCGCGGTCGCGTTACGGCGAGGTGGTGGAAGCCCTGGCCGGACTGGTCAACGGGCTCACTGTAGGCAACCCGCTGGACATGGCCACCGATATCGGGCCCGTGGTGAGCGAACGCCAGCGTGACCGGGTTCTGGGCTACATCGCCGAGGGTAGGCGCAGCGGGGCGAAACTGGTTGCCGGCGGCGATGTTCCGCGCGGCCAGCCCCGGGGCTGGTTCGTCGAGCCGACGGTGTTCGCCGACGTCGACAACTCGGCCAGGATCGCCCAGGAGGAGATCTTCGGCCCCGTGCTCGCGGTGATTCCCTACGACGGCGACGAGCAGGCCATCGCCCTGGCCAACGACAGTGAGTTCGGGCTGGCCGGCACGGTCTGGTCGACCGACACCGACCGCGCCACCGAAGTGGCCCGTGAGATCCGCACCGGCACGGTCGGAATCAACGACTACCAGCTGGACATAAACGCGCCCTTCGGCGGCGTCAAGGCCAGTGGGATCGGCCGGGAACTGGGTCCCGAAGGGCTCGACGAGTTCTTCGAACTCAAGTCGATCTACCGGACCGGCCCCGCCTAGCCATGTGGCCATAACCGAACGCGCACGTCACGCGACGGTGCGAAGCAGCTCCCCGTTGAGGTAGATCTCGATGCCGGTCATGGGTGTCGTCGGCGTGCCGGGTGCCGGCGGCGCGGTCGAGTGGTGACGGGCTCCGGTAGGAGTGGTGAATTCGGCTGTGTGTCGACCGTTGTGGCCAACCTTGGTCTCGACCTTCCACCCCGCGGCTTCTTTGGTGTAATTGCACGCTTCGCACATGCCTGCACCATTGAGCGCGGACGTGGGGCCGCCGCGACGATGCGGGGTGGCGTGATCACGGTGCCGTATGGGCGCGTCGCAGTAAGGCATTCGGCAACGCTGATCCCTCAGATCGAGGAACGCCGCCAACGCTTTCGGGAAGATTCGCGCGCGAGAATCCATGGCCACCAGAGCGCCGCTGGCCGGAGCAGCGTACAGCCGGCGCAGCGTAGCGCGTGAGCGGTCGTCGGTGACCGCGTCGCGAATCATGCTCTGGGCGATGGCCGAGGGCACCGAGCCGTAGCCGGCGATCACCGCCGCGGCCGGTTCGGCCCCGAGTAGGGCCTGGTCGGAGATGACCAGGTTGACCGCCACCGGTACGGGTTCATCGGCGGCCCGACCGGTCACACGCTCGACGAGGGTGTCGGCCATGACCTGGCCACGGGACCTGCCGTCGCAACAGACGTCGGCTTCGCGTTTGAGCGCGGCGTACACCGAGACCCCCGTGGCGACCGGAAGCAAGGCCGTCACGTAGGTCATGGTGTCCGGCGCCGGACGGATGGTGACGGTTCGGTCGTCGGGGGCATGGGCGGCCCGATCCACCACCGCCTGCGGGTCCAGCCGGTAGGCGGTTGCCTTCGCCGCCGCAGCCAGTGCGGCATCGCCCATCCCGTCCAACTGCTTCATATCCGCGCACAGTTCCGTATCGAGTCGCCGGCGGTCCTCGACGTCGAGGCACGCCGACTCACGCACCAGGATGGTGGCCCGCCATTCCGACAGCGCCCCGCACTCCAAAGCGGCCAAGGTGTAGGGCATTTCGTTGACCAAGGCCTTTGCGAAGCCGAGGTGCCGTCCGCCGCGGGCGGGGGAGTCGCGCCGTGCCAACGCGATCTCAGTGGCCACTCCGCGGCCCCGGCGCTCCGCAGGAATGCCGGCGTCCTTCTCTTGGCGCCGTCGCGCGGAATCGAGTGCTGCGGCAAGGCGGGCCTGCCGGGCGGCTGCGGTGGCCTTGAGCCGTTCCAGGGCCGCGATGCCGTCGATCAGCGCCGATTGGGGGGCCGCTTCGTTGATCGCGAGGAGGATATCGAACATGTGTGCGAGACTACCCCCGCGGGGTGACAAGTCGAGGGTGTCGCCGACAATCAGTCCCGCGCGAAAGCCGCAGCGGCCTCCCTCTCCAGGTCGAGGTATTGCTCCTCGCTGATGTCCACGGCCACACCCAGGATCTTCCCGCCGGTGAACGGGAACCCCGGCGGGTAGGAGCGGCTCACCGGGTCGGCGCTGTCGTAGCCCACGCACAGACCGTCGCCGCACAGCGTGAAGGGCCCGATCTGGGCGCGCATGGGGCCTTCGGCCACGACCTGTTCGCCCACATAGAGTTTCGCGGTTCCCAGCGACTCCATGTGCTCACCGGCGCCCTCCCGGATGAACTCGACGCCGAGGGTGAGTTGCCCGGGCTGCAGTTCGGGGGAGACGAACGTCTGCTCGGGCTTGATGCCCAGGAAGTTGTAGACGTAGTGCAGCTTGCCGTCCTTGATGAAAAGCGTGTGCCCACCGAATCGCGAGCCGTGCGCGAAGATCACGCCTTCGGCGTCGGCCGTCAGCTCGACGTCGGCGAGGATCTTGTAGGACCGGCCGCGGATGTTGACCGCGGTCGATTCCGGCACCGGTGAGGTGTCGGGGTAGTAGATGTAGCGGGAGCGTGGCGGCTCCCCGGCGGGCCTTTCGTTGCCGATTTGTTCGATTGCAGTCCGATCATCAAGGGGCAGAACGAAATTCGCTTCGGCCTCCTCGAACCAGACTTCGATGAGCTCCTGCAACTTCTCCGGGTGTTGGTCGGCGAGATTGCGCGCCTCGGCGCGGTCTTCGTCGACGTGGTACAGCTCCCAGCGGTCCTGGTCGAAATGTCCCTTGCCGCTGATCGGCGCATGAAGTGCCGCGGCCTTCCAGCCTTCCTGCCAGATGCCGCGGGTTCCGAGCATCGAGAAGTACTGCCGTTTCTTGGTCGTCGGCGCATCGGCGGAGTCGAAGCTGTAGCGCATCGACACCCCGTTGAGTGGGTACTGCTCGACTCCGCGGTAGACCTTCGGCATCTCCAGGCCGACGATGTCGAGAATCGTCGGGACGATGTCGGTGGAGTGGTGGTATTGGTGGCGCACCTCGCCCTTGGCCTTGATTCCCTTGGGCCAGTGGATCACCAGCGGGTCGCAGGTGCCGCCGGCGAACTGCGAGTAGCGCTTGAACATCTGGAAAGGCGTGGAGAACGCCACCGCCCAGCCGGTCGGGTAGTGGTTGTAGGTCTCCGGGCTGCCGAGTTCGTCGAAGTAGGACATGTTCTCCTCGAGGCTGTCCGGGAAGCCGTTGAAGAACTTGTTCTCGTTGACCGAACCGTTCGGCGTCCCCTCGCCGGAGGCGCCGTTGTCGGCGCAATACAGCACCAGTGTGTTGTCGAGCTGATCGGTGCGCTCCAGGAAGTCGATGATCCGGCCCACCTGGACATCGGTGTACTCGGAGAAGCCGGCGAACACCTCGGCCATCCGGCAGAACAGCCTCTTCTCGTCGTCGTTGAGCTCGGCCCAGGGGCGGACGTAATCCGCCTCGTTGGCGACGTCCTCCGGCATCGGGTTCAGCGGAGTGAGTTCGGTTCCCTCCGGAACGATCCCGCGCTCGACCATCCGTGCGAGCACCCACTCCCGGTAGGCCTCGTAGCCGTCGTCGAACACGCCTTTGTACTTGTCGATGTACTCCTGCGGAGCGTGATGCGGGGCGTGATTGGCGCCCGGGCAGAACCACATGAACCACGGCTTCGACGGGCCCGAGGAGCGAAGATCCTGCAGCATCTTGATCGCTTGATCGGCAAGGTCTTTGGAGAGGTGGTAGCCCTCTTCCGGGGTGTACGGCGGCTCGATTGCGTGATTGTCCTCGATCAGGTCCGGGTACCACTGGTTGGTCTCTCCGCCCAGGAACCCGTAGAACCGGTCGAACCCCTTCGACAGCGGCCACTCCGACCGGCTCCCCGCAGGCGAGAGATCCTCCACGGGCACGTTGTGGTTCTTCCCCAGCCACATCGTGGCATACCCGTTGTCCTGCAATACCTGGCCGATCGTCGCGCACTCGGCGGGAAGCCGACCGGCAGCGCCCGGGAAGCCCATCGAGCCTTCGGTTATCGACGCGCAACGGTTCACGTGGTGGTTGCGACCGGTGAGGAAGGTCGACCGGGTGGGGGAGCACAGCGCGGTGGTGTGCCACTGGGTGTACGTCAGGCCGTCGGCCGCCAGGCGGTCCAGCGTGGGCATGCTGATCCGGCCGCCGTAGGGCGACCAGGCCGCCAATCCGGTGTCGTCGTAAAGCACCACCAGGACGTTGGGAGCGCCTTCGGGAGCCCTGGTCAGTTCATACGGCCCCCAGTCCGGCGTCGAATCCCGGACGTCGAGCTTGATGACTCCCTTGAACTCCTTGTTGGACACCTAATCTTCTCCTCTGGTCGGGCGCAATCCGCCCCATGATGCCACGGCGTCGCCGGCGTCGGCATGGACTCGCAATTCTTGCTTTGTGTGGCACAAGTGGGCGTTGCCGCAGGATAAAGATTGCGTGGCGCCGAGTCGGATTTAGCCAGGGTCGCCCGTACCGGTACGCGGCGCCGGCGGTGCTAGGTTTTGACAGCCGTCAACTCGAAGGGATTGCCGATGAGCCTTGATCCCCGCACACCGGTGCTGGTGGGCGCCGGTCAGGTCAACGACCGTCGCGACGACGCCACCCTCGAACCGGTCGATCTGATGGCGACGGCCGCCCGGGAGGCGGCGGATCCGCGGGTGTTGCAGGCCGTCGACGCCATCCGGGTGGTCAACCTGCTGTCCTGGCGCTATCGCGATCCCGGACTGCTGCTGGGCGCCAGGATCGGCGCCGGGTCGGCGGCGACCTACTACACCGGAGTGGGCGGCAACACGCCGCAATCACTGCTCAACCAGGCGTGCGTGGATATTCAGCAAGGGCGTGCCGGAGTGATCCTACTGGCCGGCGCCGAGACATGGCGAACCCGAAAGAAGCTGAAGGCCAAGGGAATCCGCCCGGACTGGACGCGCCAGGACGAGTCCGTCCCGGTGCCCCCGGGTAGCGAGCACGAAGTCCCGATGGCCGGCCCCGCCGAGGATCACGTGGGTCTGCTGCTGCCCTCGCACGTCTATCCGCTCTTCGAAGTGGCGCTGCGCATTTCCAACGGGGAGAGCGTCGAGGCGCATCGCGCGCGCCTCGGCGAGTTGTGGGCGCAGTTCAGCGCGGTGGCCGCCGCCAACCCGCACGCCTGGGTGCGCGACCAGGTCTCGGCGGAGGAAATCACCACCGCGGGGCCGGACAACCGGATGATCAGCTGGCCGTACCCGAAGTTGATGAACTCCAACAACATGGTGAACCAGGGTGCGGCCGTGGTGCTGTGCTCGGCGGAGAAGGCGGAGTATCTGCAGATTCCGCGGGACCAGTGGGTGTTCCCGCATGCGGGAACCGACTCCCATGACACTTACTCGATCACCGAGCGCCACGAGCTCGACCGCTCACCGGCCATCCGGATCGGCGGTGGCAGGGCGCTCGAACTCGCCGGTGTCGGGATCGACGCCATCGACTACGTCGATCTCTACTCCTGCTTCCCGTCGGCCGTTCAGGTGGCCGCCCGTGAGCTCGGTCTGCCGATCGGAGACCCGGCCCGGCCGCTGACCGTCACCGGTGGGCTGACGTTCGCCGGCGGCCCGTGGAACAACTACGTGATGCACTCGATCGCCAGCATGGCCCAGCGGCTCAAGGAGAACCCCGGCACACATGGCCTCATCACCGCCAACGGCGGGTACCTGACCAAACACAGCTTCGGCGTGTACAGCACAACCCCGCCCGCGAACGCGTTCCGCTGGGAGGACGTCCAGGAGACGGTCGACCGGGAGCCCACGCGCCGGGCGCTGGTCGAGTGGGAGGGCACGGGCACCGTGGAGTCCTGGACGGTGCCCTACGACCGGGACGGCAGGCCGGAGAAGGCTTTCATGACCGTGCGCACCCCGGACGACGCCCGCGTGCTGGCCGTGGTGCCCGACGCCGACGAGGCCGCCCGCACCGTTGCCGAGGACATCGCGGGAGCGGTGGTCCGGGTCCGCCCCGACGGGCGCGCCACGCTGGGTGGTTAGCCGGACAGCATCGCTCGCCGCGGTCCACCCGGACATGACAGCGGGCCTGCCGCACGAAGGCGACAGGCCCGCTGGGACGAATCCTCAGGCGCCGGATGGGTGAGCGCCGAGAACCCGTTGCATGTCGGGGATCATCTGCTGGAGCTGCTGGCCCCAGTATCCCCAGCTGTGGGTGCCGTTGGCCGGGAAGTTGAACACGCCGTTCTTCCCGCCCGCGGCAAGGTAGTTCTCCATGAAGGTTTTGTTGGTGCGCAACGTGAATCCTTCCAGGAACTGCGCAGCCATCAGGTTCCCGCCGCCGCCGGAGGTGTCCAGATCCGACGGCGTACCGGTGCCGCAGTAGACCCAGACCCGGGTGTTGTTGGCGACGAGCTGGTTGACGTTGACCATGGGGTCGTTGCGCCGCCACGCCGGGTCGGACGACGGGCCCCACATGCTCTGCGCGTTGAACCCGCCGGCGTCATTCATCGCCAGACCGATCAGCATCGGCCACCAGCCCTCCGACGGATTCAGGAAGCCCGACAGCGAGGCGGCATAGATGTACTTCTGGGGGTAGTAGATCGCGTAGGTCATCGCCGCGCTGCCCGCCATCGAAAGGCCCACCACCGCATTGCCGTTCGGGTTGATGCCTTTCTTGTCCTTGAGGTAGACGGGCAGCTCCTGGTTCATGAACGTTTCCCATTTGTAGGTGTAGTTCTGACCGTTGCCCTGAGACGGCTGGTACCAGTCGGTGTAGAAGCTGGACTGGCCGCCGACCGGCATGACCGTCGACAGACCGGAGTTCAGGGTCCACTCGAAGGCCGGGGTGTTGATGTCCCAGCCGCTGTAATCATCCTGTGCGCGAAGGCCGTCCATCAGGAAGACGGCGTGCTCTCCGCCGGGCTGGAACTGGATACGGATGTTGCGGCCCATGGCCGCCGACGGAACATCGAGGTACTCCACCGGCAGCCCGGGCCGCGAGAACGCCGAGGCGGTCGCCGAACCTCCGGCGACACCGATCAGCCCGGGCAGGGCGAGTGCGGCTGCGGCGGTTGCGGCTGCGCGGCGGAACGTTTTACCTCGCAGCTTCCCGACGAATTTCATAACGACTCCCATCACCATTTGCCTACTCCCAGTGCAGCGGTCAGCTGCCTGTGCTCCGGTAGTGAAACACCGGCGAACTGGGCCTGCGGGTACGCGGCGCGGTGCGCCAAGTCGCAGTTGCGCAACGATCAGGTCACGCGTCGAATCAGTCCAGGTCAGAGGACACTTCGTCGTCGATCTCGGTGTCCGTGTCGGAATCAGCTGCGGCAGTGGATTCTTCGGCCTCCGCGGCAGCGGCGCGGGCACGCTCGCGCCGCTCGTCGATCGCCTGGCTGAGATCCTGAAGCAACTCCGGCTTGCGAAAGACCAACTGCTCCACGGCGTTCCGGTCGATCTGCATCATCGTCACCTCACCGATCGCGTATGCGCTGCCGGCCACCGGCTCACGGGTCAGGGCGGTCTGGCCGATGAAGTCGCCTTCGTGCAGCGTGTTCACCGGGACCACGGCGCCGTCGGAGCCGGTGACCACCAGCCGGACCCTGCCCTTGACCACAAAGGACATCGCCGCGGGGATCTCGCCGCTGCGCTGCATCGTCTCGCCGTCGCCATAGCGGGTGACCACGACATGGGGCAGCAGTGTTTCGAGTTCGGCGCTGCCGGCCCGCAGGATGGGGGCCATCTTGCGCAGGGCATCGGCGCGCCGTTTGGCGGTGTTGAAGTCGTCCTCCAGCCCGTCGAGCCGAACACCGGCGCGGCGGGCGGCGTACCAGAGCCAGCGCTGGAACGTCGAACGCGCTTCGACGTCGTCGGCGGGGGAGCGCACCGGGATGGTGACGGTGTAGTCCGTGCTGGAGTTGGCGATCGCGGTGGGCCGGCCCTCGGGATGGAGATGCGGCAGGGTGGAGGCCACATCGGTCAGCAGGTCGCACACCTCGTCGGGGGCGTCGCCGCCGGAGAACTTCGCGGGCACGGTGATGGTGTGCCCGCCGGCGGGGCGGCTCAGGTTGGCGAAGGCCTGGCCGGCCAGCACCGAGTTGGGGATGATCTCCAGGCCGCTGCCGGTGTTGATGTGGGTGGCCCGCCAGTTGACTTCGACCACACGGCCTTTCGCCGAGGTGGTCTCCACCCAGTCGCCGATCTGGAACGGCTGCTCGAAGAGCAGCAGCAGCCCGGAGATGATCTGCCCCACCGAGTTCTGCAGGGTCAGGCCCAGCACGATCGAGCTGATGCCCAATGCGGTGAACAAGCCGCCGACGTTGGCGCCCCACACGTAGGCGAAGATCATGGCCACGCCGACGGCGATGATGGCGAACCGGGCGACGTCGACGAAGATCGTCGGCATCCGGCGGCGCCAGCTGCCCCTGGGCGCGTTGTCGAAGACGGTGGCGCTGACCCCGGACAGCACCATGATCAGGATCAGGACGCCGAAGATGGTGGAGAGGATCCGCATCGGCGTCGCTTCGATGGAGATGTCGCTGGTCTGCGTCAGCAACAGCAGCAGCGCCCCCAGCGGCACGATGAGGGTGCGCAGCAGCCCGATGGGGCGGCTCAGGAAGCTGCCGCGGCGCTCCAGTGCGTGTTGCAGTTCGGTGAGCAGCACCAGCACGGTGGGCAGGCCCGCCGCGATGATCATCGACCAGTAGAACCACGGAGCGGTGAAGACGTTCATCGCGGTTGCCTACGAGGCGTCTTCGGAGAGGCGCCAGGCGGGCTCCTCCCTGTCATCGATGGTGACCGTGCCCGCCGGGGTGTAGTGCAGCGTGTCGCGGGTGGCGTCGTACACGTCCTGGCTGACGTAGATACCGGGCTGGTCGACCCGGCGCCGGATCCGCGACGCCAGATGCACCGCACCACCCCACAGGTCGTACACCAGGCCGGCACGCCCGATCAGGCCGCTGGTCACGGTGCCGGTGTCGATGCCGGCGCGCAGTTCGATGTTGCGGCCCATCTCGGCGTTGAAGCGGTTGACGATCCGCTGCATCTCCAGCGCGAAAGCGACGGTGCGGTGAATGTTGTCCAGGCGTGGCACCGTCAGCCCGCAGCTGGCCAGATAGCCGTTGTGGGTGTTACGGACGCGTTCGATGCCGTTGCTCTCGGCTGCCGCGTCGAACTGGCGCATCAGCTTGTTGATCATCTTCAGCGACTGGTCTGCGTCGAACTCCGTCGACAATTCGTCCAGGCCCATCAGGTCGGCGTAGATGACCGTGACGTCCTGGTGGTCTTCGGCGATGTTCTCCTCGCCGTCGCGGTAACGCTCGACCACCGATTCGGGCATCAGTGACATCAACAACCGGTCGTTCTCGGCGCGCTGCTCGGTGAGTAGCTGGTCCTTGACCTTCAGACTGCCACTCATCTCGTTGAACGCCATTGTGAGATCGCCGAATTCGTCGTTGGAGGTCACCGGCAGCCGCACGTCGAAGTCGCCGGTGGCGATTTTCTCGGCCCCGCCCTCCAGGCGTTTGATCGGCCGGACGAACAGTCTCGACCAGACCATGGCGGCCAGGCAGGCCAGGAAGATGATCAGCGCGGTGGACCGGACCAGTTTGTGCGCGAAGTTGCGTTCGGGCGCGAACGCCTCGTCGGAGTCCACCGACGCGATGACGACCCAGTCCAGTCCCTTGAGGTTGAGCGGAGCGTAGGCCTGCAGCGCCCGGTGGCCGAGGTAGTCGGTGGCGATGACAGTCCCGGTCTCACCGCGCTGCGCGGCTTGGGTGGCCTTGGTTCCCACCGGCTGAACCAGGACGGTGGTGCCCTGTTTGATGGCCCGTTCGGCAACCGCCGGCGGGGTTCCGGCCTTGATGACGTCCGCCTTGTAGGCGTCCGGATCCTCCAGGAACAGGCGGGAATCCGACCGCATGAGGTCGTCCTTGCCGACGACGAACGTCTCGCCGGTCTGACCCATGCCGGCGGCCTGCCACTGCCGGCCCCCGGTCATCAGGTTGCTGACGATCGTGGCGGGATACTCCAGCACCATCGCACCGGTGGGACGGCCGGTCGGCCCGATCGGCACCACCATCCACGCCGTCGGTTGTCCGGAGGGCAGATACTCGGCGAAGTCGGTGGTGTCGACGTAGTCGATATCGTTGGAGGCCATGGCTTTCCGGAAGGCGTCGGGCAGGAAGCCCTCACCGCGGTAGGGGCCGGTGAGGATATTGGTGCCGAGTTCGACACCTTTGTGGACGCTGTACACCACGTCGCCGCGGGGGTTGACCAGAAAGGCGTCCCGGAACTCCATCCGCTTGACGATCTCGGCGAAGTACCCGTTGTAGCGGGCATTGGCTCCCGACCAGATACTGCCGTCGCGGGCGTCGGACACCGATGCGGCCTGGTCGCGGTCGGGGAAAGCCACGGTGTAGCGGGACTGCAGATAGCGCGCGGCGTTGGAGATCGGCAGCAGGGCGTTGATGTCGAGCTTGCTGTCCTGGGCGCCTTTGAACTTCGCGTTGTAGTAGTCGACGATGGCCCGGTCCTGCTCGGGTGTGATCGTCGCATCCGAGAGCTGGTCGAAGCCGGCGTTGAACGCATTCATCGCGCTGCTGATGGTTTCGCCGCGGGAGAAGACCAGCAGTGAGCCGGTGATGTCGTTGAGGCCCATCTCCAGGACCCGTCCCTGTGCCTCCCGGACGCCGGTGAGCCGGTCGAACACCGCCGCCCGCAACGAGCTGCGGCCGGACTGGAAGCCGATGCCGCCGGCGATCCCGGTCGCCAGCACGCTCATGGTGAGCAGCATCAGCATCAGCTTGGACTGGATGCTGACCCGTTCCAGCAGGCTGCGCTTGGACCGGCGGCGTCGGAGCCGCTCGGCCAGGGTGGAGCGGGATTCGGCCGACGCCCGCTTGGGGGCCTGGCCGGGCGGTGCCGACATCGAGTTCCTTCCCTCTGCCAGCCACGATGGCATTGACTTCGACCAGCCGAGGGTAGCCTGTCAGGAGTGGCCGACCCCGATAACCTGCAGCGTTTCGTCGCCGCGCAGTCCTCGGTGTACGGCGAGGTCTGCCGCGAACTGGCCGAGGGCCGCAAGCGCACGCACTGGATGTGGTTCATCTTTCCGCAGCTGAAGGGGCTTGGTCAGTCGGCCACCGCCCAGCACTTCGGGATCGGGTCGCTTCGGGAGGCCCGGGCCTACCTGGCCCATCCAGTACTGGGGCCACGCCTGCGGGACTGCACGGCTTTGCTCCGCGATTTCGGCGAAGATCGTCCGATCTCGGCGATCCTCGGATCCGTCGATGCCCTGAAGCTGCGGTCGTCGATGACGCTGTTCGAACGGGCCAGTGTGGATGATGCGGACCGCGCACTGTTCGGGGCGGTGCTGGACCGGTACTACGGCGGAGAGCCCGACCAGCGAACGCTGGCGCCGCTCAGCGGGGACTGAGGATCAGCCAGCCCTGCGGGGCGATCTCGGTGTGGCTCACCGTCTCCTGCGGCGGTGCTCCGGCGCCGGCCAGCACTTCGGCCGGTCCGCCGGTCAATTCAGCGACCGGCAGCGGGGCCGGGACGTCCTCCAGGTTGAGGGCGACCACCAATGCCTCGTCGCCGCAACGGGTTTCGTAAACGTAGCAACGGTTCTCCAGGCGCAGTGCCGTGGTCTGCGCCTCGTGCAGCCAGGGATGGCGGCGGCGCAGGCCGATGAGATAGCGGTGCAGGTTGAGCAGGTCTGCCGCATCGCCGGTGATTTCGGTGGGCGGAGTGTCGAACTCGGGCCGTACCGCGTCGTCGCCCCCGGCACGCTCCTCCTTGACACCGAGGTAGCCCAGTTCGTCGCCGGCGTAGATCGACGGCACCCCGCCGATCGTGAAAAGCAGGACCAGGGCGTGCCCGAGGTGTTCAGAACGTTCCAGCTTGCTGGCGATGCGGGTGACGTCGTGGTTGCCGACGAAGGTCAGGGGGGCGAAGGTGTCCTGAAAGGTGTTGTGCCGCTGGAGGGCCCAGTCCAGTTCGTGGAAGTTGCCGTCGTTGAGGCTGCTCCACACCGCCTTCCACAATTCGTACTGGGTCACCGAATCCACGCCGGAGGCGTCGACGAAGGCGCTGTAGTCGCCGTGGATGACCTCGGCGACGAACCACGCTTCGGGGTGGTCGGCGCGAACCCGCGGAAGCGCCTGGGCCCAGAACGATTCGGGCACCGCGTAGGCGGCGTCGAGGCGCCAGCCGTCGGCGCCCCGTTTGAGCCAGTGCGACATCACTCCGACGGTGTAGTCGACGACGGCGGGATTGCGGTGGTTGAGCGTGATGAGATCGCCGTGGCCCTCGAAGGTGTGGAAGCGCCCGGGCCGGCCGCGGAACCAGGAGGCGGCCTCCGGGTCCCGGCGGTCGACGGCGTCGCGGTAGCGGGGGAAGTCGGTGCCGACGTGGTTGAACACCCCGTCGAGCAGCACCCGAAGCCCGCGCCGGTGGGCCTCGTCGACCAGCCGGTCGAAGTCGCCGTCATCCCCCAGTCTGGGGTCGATGCGGTAGTGGTCGGTGGTGTCGTAGCCATGGGTGCGGGAGGCGAAGACCGGGCCTAGCGCGATCCCCGAGACGCCGAGGCCGATGGCGTGATCGAGCCAGTCGATCAGCCGGCGCAGCCGGTGCTGCTCGGGGCCGGGCGGTTGCGCCGACGGGAAGGCGCCGACGAATCCCAGCGGGTAGACCTGCCACCAGATCGCATGGCGTATCCAGTCACCCATGGCCTCAGGTTAGATGCAGGGGTGCTGGAGTTCACCGCCGAGGACTGGTCGGCCGAGGACGTCGCCCGGCTGCGCGGGATCTACGAGCCGCTGGCCGAGTCGGTGCGGGCCCTGGTGGACGCGACCATCCGCACCGAGGCCGACGCCGACACCGTCGCGCAGGTCAAGCGGGACATCGACACCGCGGTGGCCCGGCTGCGCGAACGGCAGATCGACGGTGCGTTCGGGGTTCGGGTGAGCGCCGAGGGCAGGGGCCTCAGTTGGGGCAACGCGGTGATCGGGGTGCGCAACGCGCTGGCTCCGCCGGTGGTGACCCACCGCGACGACGCCGGCCGCGTGTGGGCCGACTTCACTCTCGGCGCCGCCTATGAGGGGCCGCCCGGCCACGTGCACGGCGGGGTGTCGGCGCTGATCCTCGACCACCTGCTCGGTGAGGCCGCCAGCCCCGACCAGAAGCCGCGATTCACCGGCAGCATCACGATCCGCTACCTGCGGGCCACCCCACTGGGGCCGTTGCGGGCCGAGGCCGTTCGAACCCGCACCGACGGCGTGAAGACCTACTGCACCGGCACCATCGGTGACGCCGATGGGCCCACGGTGGAAGCCGAGGGCGTGTTCATCACGCCGCGCTGGCTGCGGGGATAAGGAGACCTCTGTGGAGAAAGTCGTTGTCACTCTGCGCAACCCGGAGGCCGGCGATGAGTGGGTGTCGCAGCTGTGCGGCCCGGTGGCCTCGAAGTTGCTCAGCCTCGGCCTTCCCGGTGTCACCGTGAACGTGCGTGACGAACCGGTGCGCGGTTCGCTCATGACGCTCACCACCCTCGAACCGCCGGTGCAGGCACTGGTGAGCCTGTGGACCGACCAGCACTACGGCGAACAGATGCGGGCAGCCCTGGATCTGCTCACCCCGCACGCCGACCACCTGGCCGCCTACCTGGTGACCGAGTCGGTGCCGATGCGCCCCCCGGCGTCGCCCCTGGGTCAGCGCTCACCGGGCTTGGCCAACATCGCCCTACTGCGCCGGCCGGCGGACATGGACGAGGCCACCTGGCTTCAGCGCTGGCACGGGGACCACACCGCGGTGGCGATCGCCACCCAGTCGACGTTCGGCTACGTCCAGAACTACGTGGTGCGGCCGCTGAGCGAGGGCGCGCCTCCGGTGTCGGCGATCGTCGAGGAGCTGTTCCCGATCGAGGCCGTCGGCAGCCTGCACGCGTTCTTCGGCGCCGCCGACGACGCCGACCTGGCCGACCGGATGGGGAAGATGATCGCCAGCACGTCGGCCTTCGGCGCCAACCAGAACATCGACACCGTCCCCACCGGGCGGTACGTGTTCGCCAGCCCCTGGTGATGGGCGCCGTCGATGACTACCTCGCGGCACTTCCCGACGAGGCGGCGCGCCCGGAACTCGAACGGCTGCACGGGGTGGTGGTTGAACATGTGCCCGGACTCGGTCAGGGCATCAGCTACGCGATGCCGTGCTACACCTATCGCGGAGTGCCCGTCGCCGCAGTCATTCTGCGCCGCAACCACATTGCCTGGTATCCGTACAGCGGAACCGTCCTCGCCGAACTCAGCGACGAAGTCTCCGGCTACTCGCACAGCCCGGGCACGCTGCGATTCACCGTTGACCGCCCGCTGCCCGACCGCCTGGTCCGGCGACTTCTCGACGTGCGGATGCGGCTGATCGACGAACGTCTGCGGGATTCGCCCTAGGCTGATCGACGTGACGCTGCTCATCGCCGACGCCAACCGGATCCGGGTGTTGACACTGGACCGCCCCGAGGCCCTCAACGCCTTCAACGAAGCGCTCTACGACGCCGTCACCGAGGCGCTCAACAACGCCGCCGAGGACCCGGAAATCGCCGTTGTGATGATCACCGGCAACGGCCGGGCATTCAGCGCCGGCCAGGACCTCACCGAGATGCAGGCCCGCATCACGGATCCGGATTTCGTTCCCGGCGCGCACGGATTCCCGGGGCTGATCGATGCGCTGGCACGGTTCCCCAAGCCGCTGATCTGCGCGGTCAACGGTCTCGGGCTGGGGATCGGCGCCACCATCCTCGGATTCGCCGACCTGGCGTTCATGTCCGCCGACGCTCGGCTGAAGTGTCCGTTCACCAGCCTCGGAGTGGCACCCGAGGCGGCGTCGTCCTACCTTCTGCCCCGGCTGATCGGCCGGCAGAACGCGGCCTGGTTACTGATGTCCTCGGAGTGGGTCGACGCCGCCGAGGCGCTGCGGATGGGTCTGATCTGGAAGTTGTGCGAGCCTGACCACCTGCTTCCGGAGGCGATGCGTCACGCCGAAATCCTTGCGGCCAAACCGATTCCGAGCCTGATCGCGGTCAAGCAGTCGATGGCCGAACCGACCCGGCCCGGAATCGCAGCCGCCCGCGCGCGTGAGGACGCCTACTTCGCGGAGATGATGGGCGCGGCGGCCAACGCCGAGGCGCTGGCGGAGTTCGAGCGCGGGAGGAGTTAGCCCGCGGCTGCCGCGGCAGGCGCCGACTGCGTCTCGATCATCGCCCTGAGGTTGCGCAGACATCGTCCGCAATCCAGACCGGCGCCACATGCCGCCGCCACCTGCTTGCAGGTCGATGCGCCACCGGCGACTGCTTCCGCGACCATGGTGCAAGTCACTTCACCGCAGAGGCATACGTACACGGTAGGCGATGCTAATTTAAGTTAGGCTTGCCTATCAATGTGACCTGTTCGACCAGTGGTGAGGAGACGGGATGCAGGGTGACGCTGACGTTCTGAAGCTGCTCAATGAGCAGTTGACCAGCGAGTTGACCGCGATCAATCAATATTTCCTGCACTCCAAGATGCAGCACAGCTGGGGCTTCACCGAGATCGCGAAGCACACCCGCGCTGAATCGATGGAGGAGATGGTCCACGCCGAGCGGATCACCGATCGCATTCTGTTGCTGGACGGTCTGCCCAACTACCAACGGCTTGGCTCGCTCCGGATCGGCCAGACTCTGCGGGAGCAGTTCGAGAGCGACCTGGCGATCGAATACGAGGTCGTCGCACGCCTCAAACCGGGTGTGGTCATGTGCCGCGAGAATCAGGACTCGACCAGCGCGGCTCTGCTGGAGGGGATCCTGGCCGACGAGGAAGAACACATCGACTACCTGGAGACCCAGCTGCAGCTCATGGACACTTTGGGCGAGGAGCTCTACTGCGCGCAGTGCGTTTCGCGGCCGCCGTCCTGACGCCTGATTGCCGGGAGTCCGATCGGGGAAACCAGTCACGGTTCCCCCGACGAAAGGCTGCCATGACCGACGTGACCGCCCCCGAGGCAGATACCGAGGTGGAGTCCGGCGGCGCCGACATCGGTCCGCAGCGGCGCAACATGATCTTCGTCGCGGTGCTGCTCGGCATGCTGTTGGCCGCGCTCGACCAGACCATCGTCGCGACCGCCCTGCCCACCGTGGTCGCCGACCTCGGCGGCGCGGGTCACCAGTCGTGGGTGGTGACCAGCTATCTGCTCGCGTCGACCATCACCACGGCGGTCGTCGGCAAACTCGGTGACCTCTTCGGCCGTAAAGCGGTGTTCCAGGCGTCGGTCGTGTTCTTCTTCGCCGGCTCGGTGCTGTGCGGGCTGTCCTCGACCATGACGATGCTGGTGGCCTCGCGGGCACTGCAGGGCATTGGCGGCGGCGCGATCATGGTGACCTCCATGGCGGTCATCGGGGAGGTCATCCCGCTACGCGAACGCGGCCGCTACCAGGGCGCGCTGGGTGCGGTGTTCGGCGTCACCACCGTCATCGGCCCACTGCTCGGCGGCTTCTTCACCGACCACCTCAGCTGGCGTTGGGCGTTCTGGATCAACGTGCCGGTGGCGCTGGTGGTGTTCGCGGTCGCCACGGTGGCGATCCCGTCGCTGGGCCGGACCGAGCGTGCGGTGATCGACTTTGCCGGCATCGTGTTCGTGGGTTTGGGCGCCACCGGGCTGACCTTGGCCACCAGCTGGGGCGGCACCACCTACCCGTGGTCCTCTCCGGTCATCGTGGGCCTGTTCGCCGCGTCGGCGCTGGCTCTGGCCGTGTTCGTCCGAGTGGAATTGCGGGCCGCCGAACCTGTGCTGCCGATCAGACTGTTCGCCAGCCCGGTGTTCACGGTGTGCTGTGTGCTCAGTTTCGTGGTGGGCTTCGCGATGCTGGGCGCGCTGACATTCCTGCCGACCTTCATGCAGTTCGTCGACGGGGTGTCGGCCACGGTGTCAGGCCTGCGCACGTTGCCGATGGTGGTCGGCCTGCTGATCACGTCGATTGGCAGCGGTGTCCTCGTCGGCCGCACCGGTCGATACAAGATCTTCCCGGTGCTCGGCACCGCGATCATGGCCGGCGCGTTCCTGCTGCTCTCGCAGATGAGCGCGGCGACCCCGGTGTGGCGGCAATCGCTGGACCTCTTCATCCTCGGCACCGGGATCGGGCTGTGCATGCAGGTGCTCATCCTGACCGTGCAGAACACCGTCGGCTACGAGGATCTGGGCGTGGCCACCTCCGGGGTCACGTTCTTCCGCATGATCGGAAGTTCTTTCGGCGCAGCGATTTTCGGCTCGCTGTTCGCCAACTTCCTCGCCGATCGGGTCGGTCCGGCGTTGGCCGCCGGTGGCGCCCCGCCCGCAGCCGCGCAGTCTCCACAGGTGCTGCACCGGCTGCCGCCGGAGGTGGCCGCGCCGGTGATCGACGCCTATGCCGACGCGCTGGGACGGGTGTTCCTGTTCGCCGCGCCGGTGGCTTTGGTGGGCTTCGTCCTCGCGCTGACGCTCAAGGAGGTTCCGCTGCGCGACATGGACAACGCGCCGGTGGATCTCGGCGAGGGGTTCGCGATGCCGTCGGGGGAGAACTCCGAGGAGATCCTCGAGGGTGCCGTGGGCCGGATGATCCGGCACTCACCCGATTTGCGTCTGCGCACGCTGGCCGGACGGCCGGGCTGCGAACTCGATGTGGGGGCGCTGTGGGCGCTGCTGCAGATCTACCGCAACAAGCAGGTGTTCGGCTCGGCACGCCTGACCGATATCGCCGGGCGGCTCCGGGTGCCGTGCGAGGTGCTGGAGCCGACGTTCGGACGGCTGACCGCCACCGGTTACGTACTGCAGACCGGCGACGAACTGTGGCTCACCCAGTCCGGCATGCGGCAGGTCGACGCGGTGTCGGCGGCGATCGTCGGCCGCATACACCGCAAACTCGACGGTGCGGCCGGTTTCCAGGGGCGCCCCGACCGGGTGCAGGTGGAGGCTGCGTTGGAACGGATCGCGCATCGCCTGCTGGTGCAGCGTGAGTGGGATCGCGACGAGATGCGGGCAAACCCGGAGCCGGCCGGGCAATCGAGCCGGGTGTGGACGCGGTGACACCCGTCGGCTCCGGATCGCCCCAGGCCTCCTAGACTGGTGGTCGGAAAGCCCCCGCGCCGAACACCGGAGCAGTGAACCCGCCATGAATGCGTTTCCCGCACAACCGGCTGCCCACGATGCCGTCGTGGTCAAGCCCAGCGGCAAATTGAACATGGTCGCCGCGCCGCAACTGCGCGCCAGGTTCACCGAACTCATCGAGGGCGGCCACACGCGAGTGGTGGTCGACCTGTCCGACGTCGACACCATCGACTCCGCTGTGTTGGGGGTGATGGTCTCCGGCTTGAAGAGTGCGAGGCAGGCGGGCGGGGATCTGCGGATCGTGGGGCCGGGACCCCAGGTGCAGATGATCCTGGGAATGACCAAGCTCTTGACGGTTCTTCCGGCGTACCCCTCCGTCGAGAGCGCGTTCGCGCCCTGATGAACGAGCTCTCCAGATATCCGGGTACCCCGACTACCATCGCTCCATGAGCCGAATAGGGGACTTCGCCGCCGACGACGTGGCCGGATGGATCGCCCTGTCGCCCGAACTGGGGACCGCGATGGCGGCCTACAGCAGGGCGGTCTACGACCGGAACCGATTGCCGATGCGGGTTCGGGAGATCGCGCGGGCGGTGATCGCCAACGACAACGAATGCGTGGTGTGCCTCAACACCCGCGACGCCGACGGACCGGCCGCCGGGGTTGACGAAGACCTGTATTCCCATGCGCCGCAATGGCGCACGTGGCCGGGCTATTCCGATCAGGAACGGCTGGCCGCAGAGTTCGCCCACCGCTTCGCCACCGTGCACACCGAACTGCGCGACGACGAGGGCTTCTGGCAGCGCTGCCGCGAGCACTTCTCCGATGAGCTCCTGGCCGACCTGGCACTCTCCTGTGCGATGTGGGTAGGGATGGGACGAATGCTGCGCACCCTCGACATCGGCCAGGCGTGCCGGATCACCCTGCCGAGCAGATCATGACGGAGAACACCGATGGGGTGGTCATCGGCACCATCGTCAACTCGGCTGGGCTGACCCTGGCCAAGGTGGTGTCGGCCTCTGCCACAGCGCGATTCGCCGATCCCGGACTGGGGGCGAGCCCCACCTGGCACGGTTTCGCGATCGACCGCAGCGGGATCGCCTTCACCGACGCCATCAGCGTTGTCGGCGACCAGCGGCTACGGATCGATCTGCACGCGATGCGCCAGATCGAGGATGGGCTGTCCTGGGCGCCGGCCTCCTTCTTCGACCAGGACGGTAACCGGGTCGCCGAATGCGCCCGTTCCACGTTGGGCCGCATCGAGTCCCGCCTCGAACAGGAGGGCTTGGAGGCGCGAATCGGCCACGAGATCGAGTTCCTCCTCGTCGACCCGCTCGGCGAGCGGCTGCCCGGACAGTTGTGGGCGCAGTACGGCCTTGCGGGTGTGCTCGAGCACGAGGGCTTCGTCCGTGACGTGATGGCTGCGATGACCGCCGCCGGGGTGAACATCGAGCAGTTCCATCCGGAGTACGGGATCAATCAGTACGAGATGTCCCTGGCGCCGGCATCACCTGTGGCTGCAGCCGACCAGCTTGTACTGGCCCGGATTCTCATCGGCCGGGCCGCCCGCCGACACGGCCTGCGGGTGAGCTTCTCGCCGGTCCCGTTCGCCGGCGGCGTGGGTTCCGGTGCACACCAGCACTTTTCCCTCGTTCGCCAGGGCAGCCCGCTGTTCTCCGGTGGGCACGGAACCCACGGCATGAGTCCCGAGGGTGCCGCCGCGATCGCCGGTGTCGTCGGCGGGCTGGCCGAGGCGCAACTGGTGCTGTGCGGTTCGATCGTCTCCGGTCTTCGCATGCAGCCCGGCAACTGGGCCGGGGCGTACGCCTGCTGGGGCACCGAGAACCGCGAGGCGGCGGTGCGTTTCCTGCCCGCAACCCACGGCAACCCGCACGGGGCCAACGTGGAGGTGAAAGTCGTCGACCCGTCGGCGAATCCGTATCTGGCCAGCGCGGCGATTCTCGGCCTGGCCCTCGACGGCGTGGAGCGCCACGCCGTGCTGCCGCCCGAGGTCACCGTCGACCCCCAGGCCCTCTCCGACGCGGAACGTGTTCAGGCCGGGGTTTTCCGGCTCACCGATCAGCAGGCTCCGGCCATTGCAGCACTGGACAATTCACTGCTGGTGCGTGGCATCCTCGGCGACCCGGTGGTCGACGCGGTGGTCGCCGTACGGCTCTACGAGCACGAGAAGTACTCCAAGCGCACGCCGGAGGAACTCACCGACACCTTCCGGATGGCCTGGAGCCTGTGACGGTAAGGCCGGCGCTCGCCGAGCACATCGCCGGGCTGGAACTGGTCGACAACCACGTCCACGGATTCTGGTCGACGCCCGGGAGCCGCCGTCGCTTCGAGAACGCGCTCAACGAGGCCAACACCGAACCGCTGGCCGAGTTCGACTCCGGTTTCGACACCCAACTCGGGTTCGCGGTGCGGGCGCACTGCGCACCACTGCTGGGACTGGCCGCACACAGTGATCCCGACACCTATTTGCAGGCGCGGCAGCGACACACCGAGGCCGGGCTGGCCGGAGCATTCCTGACCGCGGCGGGAGTCAGCGACTGGCTGGTCGACACCGGCCTGGAGGGACTGGCCGGCCTCAGTGACATCGCCGAGGTCGCCGGTGGGCGGGTTCATGAGGTTGTCCGCCTCGAGCAGATCGCCGAGCAGGCCGCCGCCTCGGCCGGTGACTACGCCGATGAGTTCCGCGAATTGCTAAGCAGCAGAGGGGCTTCGGCCGTGGCCACCAAGACGGTCCTGGCCTACCGCAGCGGTTTCGACGTCGACCTGTCGGCTCCGTCGGATCGTGAGGTAGCCGCAGCGGCGCACCGATGGCGTGAGGGTGGGCAAGCACGGGTCGCAGACCCGGTCCTGCTGCGCTTCGGGCTGCACGAGGCCGTGCGCCTCGGCAAGCCGCTGCAGATCCACGTCGGACTCGGGGACCGTGACTGCGATCTGCACCGCACCAATCCCATGCTGCTGCTGGACTTCTTGCGGACTTCCGGTGAGGTGCCGATCGTCCTGCTGCACTGCTATCCCTACGAACGCGAAGCCGGCTATCTCGCGAGCGCCTTCAACAACGTCTACCTGGACATCGGGTTGAGTGTGAACCATCTGGGCGCACGTGGCGCCGCATTCCTGCGCCGCACAATGGAATTGGCACCCTTCCGCAAGATCCTCTATTCCTCGGACGGTGTCGGGGCGCCCGAACTGCACTACCTCGGGTCGCGACTGTGGCGCGACGGGATGACGACGGTGCTCGCCGACTTCGTCGATCGTGGCGAATGGAGTCGCGACGACGCCTGCCGGGTCGCCGCTCTGATCGGACGGCGGAATGCGGTTCGGCTATACGGACTCCAGGTCATATGACGTTGAGCCCGTGGGGTGTTCGTCGGGGATCCCGCCAGAAGGCGTCGTTGGTGAACCGCGCGAAGAGCTCTGGTGGAAGAATGGTCTCGCGGGGCTGGTAGCAGACCGCGCTTCGAACGGTATGCAGTCCGGGGGTGCCGGCCCGATCGTCGAATTCGGTGACGTCGTAATCGATGTGGTCGAAGTCGTAGCTGTAATGCGGCTCGTCGAGGAAGTCATGGATGGCGCGGAGGGCCGCGGCGGGGTCGGCGGTCAGGGACTCGTACTGGACCAGGATCAGGCGGTCACGCTGTGCGCCGTAACAGGCCTGCTTGAGCGCGTCGTAGGGGCCGCCGACCAGACCGTCGGGCGCGACGATGGCGTTGGCGCGGGTGTACACCGTCCCGCCGGCGGAATAGTTGAAGATCGAGGACGGGCTGAAGACGTTGCGCTGCACCAGCTTTTCGATGCTGTCCACCACCCAGGACACATCGCGGACGCAGGCGATGACCTTTGCGTCGGGGAACAATCGCACGATCGCGGGCATCCATGCGCACCACGCGCGGCTGGTGTCGAAGATGACCTCGGCAGGGTAGTCGGCATAGAAGTCGTCGAACAGGCCGCGCAGGATCCGTTCGCGTTTGGTGTCATCGATGAACACCGAGAATTCGTTGCCGGCACTCATCTGGCCCAGTAGCGCACCGAACAAACCTGCCAGTGGGCCGGACATTCCGGCTTCGAAGCGTGGGTTCTGGCGCAGGAGAGCTGCCAGCAACGTGGATCCGGAGCGCGGCAGGCCCGAGATGAAGTGAATACGTTGCACGTCGGTCTGGCCCTCTCGGGTGGTTGCCTGTTATCAGCGCGAATGGTATGTCGATTCCCCCGGCAGGTCGGCCGTGTGTGGGAGATAGTTGCGAAGTTGTGCAGTTGCGCGTCGTCCGATCGGGTGGTTGTGATGTCGGCTCGGAATTCCCGGCTCTACGGTTCTGGCCTCTGGGTAGGCCGCGTCGGCGTCCTGGCGGCGGTCTTGGGTGTGGGGTCGGTGGTGCCCTCGGTTCCGTTGGCGGTTGCGGATTCCGGTGGTGGCTCGGGGGCGGTGGGTTCGTCGTCGGGGTCGGTCGATGGTGGATCGTCGGCGGTTCGGCAGCCCGTGCGCGTCGGTGGGGCGAGCCCGGGTGAGGCGGCGGGCCCGGTGCGGTCCGCTGGTGAGGCCACACGCGGAAATCATGGCGGGTCGCGCGGGATTGCTGGATCGCGTGGTCCTCGCTCGGTTGTACCGGAGGCGCCGGCCGGGCGTGCTGGCGTGAGCGACGTTGTGTTGCCGGAGGTTTCGGTGGCGACGACGGATGCGGTGGTGGCTGACGAGTCCGATCCCGTGAGTCCCGCGGCGGCGGTGTCGGTGGCGGCGGATCCGGTTTCCGGTCCGTCGGTGCTGTCGGCTCCGGTGGTGCCGGATGCGGGCTTGTTGACTGTGGCGCCGGCGCCGGGCGCGGTGGTGTCGGGTGTGAGTTCTGGTTTGGCAGGGTGGTTCGGCGCCGGCGGTCGCGATGGTGTGCCGGGGGCGGCTCCGGTGGTGTGGGCGGTGGCGGCGGTGAGTCGTCGGTCGTCGGCGGTGGTGGGGCAGTCGGGTCGGGGGGTGGCGTCGGCGGCGGGAGCGTGGGCGGCTGCGGCGGGATCGGGTCCGCGGTTGTTCGGGGATGGGACCGCTGAGCATCCCAACGGCGGCCTGCTGATCGGAAGCGGGTTTTCCTGGACGGCAGCGACGTGCACCACCAATACGGGCTGCACGGGCGGCGATGGAGGCCTGATTGGCAACGGGGGCAACGGTTTTGCCGGCGGCGCCGGGGGCAACGCGGGGTTGTTCGGGCGTGGCGGTGACGGCGGTGCGGGGCTGGCTGGGCAGAACGGTGGTGCGGGCGGCCGGGGTGGGACGCTGGCTGGTTCAGGTGGCGTCGGCGGTGCCGGCGGCAGCGCGGCCGCCGGCGGGCTGGCCGGTGATGGCGGTGCAGGCGGCGGCGTGGGGGCGTTGTCGGGAGTCGGTGATGGCGGTGCGGGCGGCGCCGGGGGCGCCGGAGCGGTTGGAGCCGGTGGCGCCTCGGGAAGTGCCGGTGGGGTCGGCGGTGATGGCGGTGCGGGCAGCCTGCTGTTCGGCCACGGCGGAGCCGGGGGTGCCGGTGGGGCCGGGGGCGCGGGTGGCACCGGGGCCACTGGGTTGGGAGCGACCGCGGCCGGTGCCTCAGGCGGGTCCGGCTCGGATGGCGGCGATGGCGGTGCCGGCGGCGCGGGCGGAGCGGCTGGTTCTGGTCGGTTTCTGCTGCTGTTCAACCGTGCCGGTACGGCCGGCTCTGGCGGGGCAGGCGGCGCGGCGGGTCTTGGCGGTGACGGCGGTGCCGGTGGCCGCGGCGATGGGTTGAGCCCGGATGGCGGTGCCGGGGGTGCGGGCGGTGATCCGGGGGCGCCCGGTGCTGGTGGCGCGGCCGGTGCGGGCAGCGGGGGAAGTGCGGGGGCGACCGGCGCGTTGGCGACCTCCGGGGGTGACGGCGGTGCGGGTGGCGCGGGCTTCAACGCGGTCGATATCGGGGCGACCGGTGGTGTCGGGGGTGCCGGTGGTGCCGGCGGTGCGGTGGGCAACGGCGGTGACGGCGGGGCTGGTGGAGCCGGGGGTCCGGGGGATTCCCAACAGCGCGCCGGGGGGATCGGCGGTTCCGGTGGGACTGGCGGGCGTGGTGGGTCGCTGCTGGGTGCCGGTGGCACCGGTGGTGCCGGCGGGCCGGGTGGTGTCGGGGGTACAGGTAGTAGGGGTGCCGCGGGTGCTGATGCCACGGACACCACGCCGGCGGGTGATGGCCAGGACGGCGGGACCGGAGCGGGTGTCGGCGGCACCGGTGGTGCCGGTGGTGCCGGTGGCGCGGCTAGTGCCGGGAATCCCAACGGGGATGGCGGAATTGGCGGTAGTGGTGGTGTCGGCGGTCTGGGTGGGCCGGGCGGCGATGGGGGAAAGGGCAGTGCGGCGTTCCCGACCGGCGGTAACGGCGGCAACGGAGGAGGAGGCGGCGGGACCGGCGGGGCCGGTGGGGCCGGCGGGGTAGCGGGCGGCGGCGGGGTCGGTGGCAGCACCGGTGCTACCGGGGCGACGGGTCCGCAGGGTAATCAGGCCGACGGAAATGGCGGGCGCGGCGGGGACGGCTATGACCCGGCCAGCGACCCCAACGCGCTGGCGGGTGCTTCCGGCGGTAACGGCGGTAACGGCGGCAACGGGGGGGCGTTCGGCAACGCCGGTGGCGGCGGCAACGGCGGTAACGGGGCACCCGGTGATACCTCGACACCAGGTGGTGACGGCGGTGTGGGCGGTGCTGGTGGGAACGCGAATGCCTATGGTGACGGCGGGCGCGGCGGCCGGGGCGGTAACGGCGGGCCGGGTGGGCCCGGCACGCTCGGCGGGGATGCCGGCGACGGCGGCGCTGGTGGTCACGGCGGGGCATTGGGCGGCAACGGCGGCGCCGGCGGGGCCGGTGGACGAGGCGGGATCGGCGGGGGTGGGGTCAACCCCACCCCGGGTTCGGGCTCGGCGGCAGCCGGGGTCGGTTTCAGCGGTCCCGTGCCGGGCAGCGCCGGTGATGCGGTGGTCAGTGTCGGCGCGACCGAACCGGTGGGTGCTGCGGGCGGCCCCGGATCGGCCGGCGGGAGCGGGCAGGCCGGCGGTGTGGGTGGCACCGGTCAGGCCGCACTGACCGGGACCGGCCCGGCGTCCGGGGGTTCCGGAGGGACCGGTGGGGCAGGTTCGGCGGGCAACCCCGGCGGTACCGGCGGGTCCGGGGGTCTGGCGGGGAGCTATCTGTCTTTCGCGCGCGGCGGAAGCGGCGGGGCCGGTGGTGCCGGCGGCACGGGCGGTGGCGTCGGCGGGGCCGGAGGGGTCGGCGGGTTGGCGGTCGGACCGACCGCCAGCGGCGGTATCGGAACCGGCGGCGCCGGGGCGGGGGGAACCGGCGGGACCGGCGGCGCGGGCGTCGCCGGGGCTGCCGGTGGGCAGGGCGGTAACGGCGGGGCGGGCGGTGACGCGGGGATCGCCGGCAACGGCGGTCCCGGTGGTGCGGCCGGATCCGGGGGTACGGGGGGCCGCGGCGCCCCAGGTGGCGCGGGCGGGCCCGGAGGAACCGGCGGCACCGGCTACTTCGCGATCCCGGGCGGAACTGGCGGGGCCGGCGGAGCCGGCGGGACCGGTGGCCCCGGCGGGGCCGGCGGCACCCCCGGCACCCCGGGTGCCGGCGGGCGAGCCGGTGTGATCAGCGGCGCAACCGGATCCACCGGTGCCACCGCCGGCAACGGCGCCACCGGCACCACCGGTGCCACCGGCGCGACCGGGGCCACCGGCGCCACCGGACTCGGGCAACGCATCCAACTCACCGACAGCACCAACCAACTCGAAATCGGCAACGGCATCAACGGCCAGGGCTTCAGCGCCCCCGGCGCCAACGGCGGCTGGCTCTACGGCAACGGCGGCGACGGCGCCCCCGCCGCCGCCGGCAGCGGAAACCCCGGAGGAGCCGGCGGGGCCGCCGGACTCATCGGCAACGGCGGCGCCGGCGGCGCCGGCGCAAGCAGCACAACCGGGGCAGGCGGAGCCGGCGGCAATGGCGGCAACGGCGGCACCCTCTTCGGCAACGGCGGAACCGGCGGCAACGGCGGCACGGGCGGTGTTGGCGCCGCAGGCCGAACGCCCACCTTCGTCGGACAAGCGGCAAACGGCGCTGATGGCGCCTACTGCGGTCCCACCACCGTCTCCTGCCAATACGGCGGCCCCGGCCAGGACGGCGCAACAGGCACGTACCCGAACTTCGAAAGCGGAGGTAACGGCGGCTACGGCGGTGGGGATGCTGCAGTCTTCGTATTTGCAATAGGCGGTCAAGGCGGAGGAGGGGGCAACGCCTCTCCGCAGGGGGGTAACGGCGGCGATGGCGGAAAGGGTGGCTTTGCGACTCAGACCGACCAACTCCTGGCCCTCCCTGCGTACGGGGGCACTGGCGGCGCCGGCGGGAACGGCTATTACGGCGGCAATGGTGGCAACGGCGGTCCGGGTGGATACGCGCGAATCGGCGTGCCACGCCAACTGGTTTTCGGCGGCACAGGCGGAACGGGCGGAGCCGGTGGACGTGGTGCGCCCGGCGGAGCCGGCTACCGCGGCGGTGCGGGCGGAGCCGGGGGTGCCGGCGGGTCGCTGTTCGGGCTCGGCGGCGCAGGTGGCCAAGGCGGCCAGGGTGGTGCCGGGGGTGTCGGGGGAACGGGCGGGAACGGCGGCGACGGGGGCTACGGCGGTGATGTGCATGAAGGACCCGTAGGCCAGCCGCCGGGCCCAGGCGGCTATCAGTATCCGGGCAGCGGTGGCCTCGGGGGTGCTGCGGGACCGGGCGGATCGGGCGGCGCCGCCGGGGCGGGCGGGGCAGGTGGTCAGGGCGGTGCCGGATCATCCGGGAACGGCTTGACCGGTGCGACGGGCGGTAGCGGCGCCCCCGGTTCCACGGGTGCGAATGGCCAAACCGGGTCGGCCGGCAGTAACGGCAGTATCGTCTGATATCGCGCTGACCCAGGACTCAGCGGGTGCGATCCTGGTTCCGCTGAATCGGGGCTCAGATCGGTTGCAAGCTAGTTGGTTTACTACCAGCTAGCTGACGCTGCCAGTACCGCCGTCGGCGCCGTCGCTTCCCTTGGCGCCGTCGTTGCCCTTGGTGCCGTTGGCACCGGTTTTGCCTGCGGTGCCGGCGGTCCCGTTGGCACCGGTTTTGCCTGCGGTGCCGGCGGTCCCGTTGGCACCGGTCTTGCCTGCGGTGCCGGCGCTTCCGGTTGCACCGATTTTGCCGGTGGCTCCGGTCGCGCCGGTGGCCCCGACCGTCCCGGCGGCGGCGCGGTGCCGGAAGAGCCCGCTGCGTCCACCCGTGCCGGCCGCTCCACCACTGCCACCGGCACCTGGGGTACCGGCCCGTCCTCCCGATCCGCCAGCACCTCCGCTTGCGCCCTGGCCGCCCGATCCGCCCGATCCGCCTACTCCACCGGCACCGCCGAATCCGGGGGCACCCGCGCCGCCACCAGCCCCGCCTGTGCCGGGTGCGCCGCCAGTGCCGCCAGTGCCACCTTTGCCACCCGTACCGCCTTTACCCGGGGTGCCGGAGGCACCGGCGGTGACAGATCCACTTAGAGCGCCGCCTGTTCCGCCGTTGCCCCCATTGCCGCCATTGGTGCCGTTGCCGCCGTTGCCCCCGGTTCCGCCGTCGGCACCGTTGCCGCCGTTGCCCCCGACACCGCCGTCGGCACCGTTGCCGCCGTTGCCCCCGACACCGCCGTCGGCACCGTTGCCGCCGCGGCCCCCGGTGCCGCCGTCACCGGCAGCGCCTCCGTCCCCACCGTTGCCGCCGTTGCCCCCGATTCCACCGGAACCGAACAGGTTGAACAGCCCGACGCCGCCGCCCTGGCCGCCTCTGCCGGCCGCGGTGCCGGCGCCGCCATCCCCGCCGACGCCCCCGGTACCGCCGGGCGCGCCGGCTTGACCGACACCGCCAGTGCTGCCGGCCTGCCCGTTGCCGCCCACATCACCGTTCGTCCCGTTCTGGCCTGCGCCGCCCACGCCGCCGTTGGTCCCCGCGCCACCGGTGACACCGGCACCACCATTGCCGCCAGCACCGCCAGTACCGCCAGTACCGGTGCCACCGATGTTCAGGCCGACGAAAATCGCATTACCACCCGTACCGCCGTTACCGCCGTTGCCGCCGACAGCGCCGTCCCCCCCTTGACCGCCGGAACCACCGCGTAGCGTACTGGCGGTGCCATAACTTCCGGCGTAGCCACCCGTACCGCCGGTGCCGCCGTTGTCGCTGGTGCCTGGAACGCCGGTGCCGCCGGCGCCACCCGAGCCGCCAATGACGGTGAGACCGTTGGAACCCGCACCTACGGCGCCACTAAAGCCGCTTCCGCCGTTGCCGGGCGGGTTGCCGCCAGTCCCGTCGCCGCCTGGGTCCCCCGTGTAGGTCGTACCGACAAGGCTGTATGTGCTACTCGGCGCCCCAGTTGCGCCCGCAGTGGGGCTCTTAGCTGGGACGACACCATCGGCGCCCCTGTCGCCGGGGCTGGCGGGGGTGCCGTTGCCGCCGTTGCCGCCGTTGCCGCCAACCGCGGTGCTGTCAGCGCCGTTGCCGCCCGTCGCGCCGGTCGCGCCGGTGACGCCGTCGGCGCCGGTGGTGCCGGTGGCGCCGGTGATGCCGACGATTCCATTGCCACCGTTGCCGCCCTTGCCGCCATCACCGAAAAACATCCCGCCACGACCACCGTTACCACCGTCGGCGCCGGTCCCGCCCGCTCCGCCGGCACCACCGTGACCGAAGAATCCCGCCGAGCCACCATTACCGCCGACTTGATCCGAAGCCCCGGCCCCGCCGTCACCTCCATTGCCGCCGAACAATCCCCCGTTGCCGCCGCTGCCGCCGTTGGCGCCGTTACCGCCCGAGCCCCACAGCAGCCCTCCGTTACCGCCGGTGCAGGCCGCCCCCGAGCAATCGGCGGGCGCGCTAAGTCCGTTGCCGATCAACCAGCCCCCCGGCCCGAAAATAGGCCTTACCGCCTTGGATGCGTGCGCCGATGCCAGCGCCAACCGGAGCGGAGTCGGGGTCGCCGCTGCCGACCCGAACAACCCGCCCGTGGTGGCCGGAGACAACGGGATCTCGTGGGTGGCTAACTGCACCAGGGCCGACACCACCGGAACCGGGGATCCCACCGGTGCACCGGCCAGCAACGCACCAGCACCCACAACAGCCAACCCCGCACCCAGCGAAACACCCCGACGCACCATCACCCAGTCCTCCCGACATGGGCGGCGAGTGCGCACCCAGCGCAACCTAATCAGACTCAATGGCGAAAATCCAGCAAACATCCCTGGTGTTGCGCGGCTGGATTGTCGGCTTGCCTTTCTGCCCAAAACTCCCAGACTCCGGCGCGACCCGAGCCGCTACACAACCTGCCCCGCCCGCGCCCTGCCGGGGGAGGGGTGGGCGGGTATTCGCAGTTCAGAGGCTTGTCTTCTGTGAGGGTTGGTGGGCTGCCCTGGTAACCGAGGTTACTCAGTCGACGAAGTCGTGACCACGGTGCTGACCTGGAACGCAGGCGATTCCTTGGTCAGCGGTTCGATGATCAGATTGCCGACCCCTTCAGGCCGGAGGATCGCAGCACTGTTCGTGCTGTCATTGTAAGAGGTAGTCATTGTTTGACTTCCGTTCTGCCGCAACGGCATTCAGTTGTCGGCTCTTCACATATTGCGACATCAAGCGGTGTACGGATGTGTGAAGCCTGTTGGCGGTACCTCTTGAGCCGGTATTCAGATCAGCCCGGTCGCATCAAACATCCAGCTCATATCGGCGTGCGCCAGCTGCTCCATCCAGTCCTTCGGAGCATGGTTGGCCAGGCCGCCGAAGTCCCAATAGTCCTTCCACAGAACAATTTTCCCGTCCCGGACCTTGTGCACAGTCACGAATTGGAGCACCGCGGTCTCCCCGGTGACCCAGTTCCAGGTCTCGGAGTGCTCGTACATCACGTCGGTGCCATTGCTGACCAGAACCCCGTCGTGGTTGACGTATCCGGCCAGGGGATCCAGCCCGACCTTGAGCCGCTTGACGATGTCCTCGGGGCCGCGGGCCGCCGCGGCCGGTCCGATCGGCATGTCCACGTAGATGCAGTCCTCGGCGAGGAAGCGTTCGAGGGCCTCCCAGTCGCGGTCCGACAGGGCGCGCCACATCCCGAGCACCACCTCGGCACTGTCCGTCATCGTGATAGCAAACCGCGCTGCCCTGTGGCTGTCAACGAATATCAGGCCTCGTGCCCCGGTTCCAGATCCCTGCCATCGGAGAAGGCCAACGGGGAGTCCGGTGCCGTCGGGGCATGCCCGGCCACGGGCTCGGTCAGAGGGTCGCGAGGGCCGGCGCTAACGCGCGACGGTCGCCGGGACGCCCAGACGCACCGGCAGGCGAGCCCACCCCCGTAAGACTCGGGTATCGCGGCGGCTGCCCTCCCCGGCCAGTTGGGCGTCGGGGAAACGGGTGAAGAACCGCCGCAGTCCGATTTCGCCCTCCATCCGGGCCAGCGCCGCCCCGAGGCAGAAGTGCCGTCCGCCGGAGAAGGCCAGGTGCCGACCGGCATTGGGCCGCTGGACGTCGAATCGGTGCGGATCGGGGAACACGGCGGGGTCACGGTTGGCGGCGGCCAGGAAAATGACCACGAACTCCCCGCGCCGGACGGTTGTTCCGGCGACGTCGGTGTCGCGCAGGGCCACCCGGCCGGTCAGTTGGACGGGGGAGTCCAGTCGCAGAATCTCCTCGACGGCGCCCGGCCACAGTGACGGGTCGTCCTTGAGCAGGGCCAGCTGGTCCGGAGCGTTGAGCAGCATCCGGATTCCATTGCCCAGCAGGTTCACCGTCGTCTCGAAACCGGCCGCCAGCACCAGCCCTGCTACCGCTCTCAGTTCGGTCTCGTTGAGCCGTACGCCGTCCTCGGAGGCTTCGATCAACTGTTTCATCAGCGTGTCGCCGGGGTTGTCGCGCAGCCGCTGCAGATGCATGCCGAGCCAATCGTTGAAGCCCGCCAGACCGGTCTGCACACTCTGGTACTGCCTCCAGCTGAGGCCGAAATCCAAACTGGGCGCGGCCAATTCGCCGAACTCGAGGACGCTGGAGCGGTCCTGTTCGGGAACTCCGAGAATCTCGCCGATGATGGACACGGGCAGCCGGGAGCAGTACCGCTCCACGATGTCGACGACTTCGGTGGTGTCCGACAGTTCGTCGAGCAGCGCGGCGGCGGTGTCCTCGACCTGGTCGCGCAGCGCGCTCACCGCACGTGAGGTGAACACCGACGAGACCGTCTTGCGGTAGCGCGTGTGCTCGGGCGGTTCGACGGCCAGCAGGGAGGGCGGCAGCAGTGGGTGCAGCAGGTTGGCGCGGGTGCGGTGCTCGATCCAGCGCAGTGGCGGGGGCAGCGCCCCGCCGGCGACGATCACCCGGAAGTCGTCCGATCGCAGCAATTCGTGGGCCAGCGCGTGATCGACGGTCAGATACGCCACCCGTGCGCGCACCAGGGGGCCCTTGGCGCGCAGCTCCTCGTAGAACGGGATCGGGTCGGCCCGCACCGCCGGGTCGGTGACGAATCGTGCTTGCGAATCACCCTTTCGGGCAGAATATTTCGCCCCGGCTCGCACGAAGCCGTGCATCACCAGCCAGTGCAGGCGGTCCTTGAACGTCGCCATCAGGCCGGCGGCGTCCAGCTGACCGGCAGGCGCTTGATGCCGTGGATGAACGAGGACAGCAGCATCGCCGGCTCCTCGGTGACCGCGATGTCGGGGATGCGGTTGTGCAGTTCCTCGAAGACCACCGCGATCTCCCGACGGGCCAGGTTGGCGCCGAGGCAGAAATGCGTTCCGCCGCCACCGAATCCGACGTGGTGGTTCGGTGCGCGGGTCACATCGAACAGCCACGGATTGTCGAAATGGGCCTCGTCGCGGTTGGCCGACGCGTACCACATGGTCACCTTGTCGCCCTGTGCGATCTGCACGCCGCTGACCTCGACGTCCCGGGTTGCGGTGCGGCGCATGTAGACCACGGGGGAGGCCCAGCGCACGATCTCCTCGACGGCGCTCTGGGTGTACGTGCCGAAGTCGTTCCACCAGGTTTCGCGTTGATCCGGATACCGGGTCAGCGCGAGGACGCCGTGGCTGATGGCATTGCGGGTGGTCTCGTTGCCGGCCGCCGCCAGCAGGATGAAGAACGACGCGATCTCCGAGGAGCTGAGGCGCTCGCCGTCGACCTCCGCCGCAACCAGGGCGGTGGTGAGGTCGTCGCGGGGGTTGGCGCGGCGGTCTTCGGCCATCGCGGTCGCGTACGCGCCGATGTCGATGGCCACCTTCATGAACTCTTCGAAGTCGGTTGTGAGGTCGGGGTCGCCGAAGCCGAGGATGATGTTGGTCCAGTGGAAGATCTTGTGGTGGTCGGACTCCGGGATGCCCATCATGTCGCAGATCACCTGCAGCGGCAGCGGCCCGGAGAGCTCGGTCACCAGTTCGCCGCGGCCGTCGGGATGGTTGGCGATGAGGTCGGCCACCAGCCTCTGGGCCCGGTCCCGTACCGATTCCTCCGTTCGCGCAACGACTTTCGGGGTGAAGGCACTGCGCACGATGTTGCGAAGACGGGCGTGGCGCGGGTCGTCGAGGGCGATCATCGACCCGAAGTACTCTGCCACCTCAGGCGCCTGGTCGCCGATGGTGATGTTGGGGTAGCTGCTGAAGATCTCCGGGTGACGGCTGGCGAAGTGCACGTCGTCGAACTTCATCAGCGCCCAGTGGCCCGCCCCGGCCTGGAAGCCGTCGAACTCGATCTCGTGGAAGAACGTGATCGGCGCCTCGCGCCGCAGGGTCGCGAACGCGCCGTCGCGGACCTCGTCGTCGAGGCCCCAGAACTCCAGGGTGCCCAGGTTGATGTCCGCCAACGGGACGTGGGGAGGAGCCTGGCCGTTGACGCGGGTTGCGATGCCCATGAATCGCCCTCCATCCGATCGGGTCTGGTTCCACCTTAGATACTCAGGACGCCGAGATAGCTACCCAGGACGCCGAGATGCCGACGACGCGAATTGTCGAATGCACACGCCGTACCGCGCCGGCAGGGGTGGAGAGCGGTAGCGTCAGGCCGTAATGAAAACGGTTTTCAGCAGCAGTCACGCCCGGCAGGCGGCGTCGATGCCGGTGCTGGTCGCGGTGATCGTTGCGCTCGCTCTGGTGGGTAAGCCCCTCCGGGCGTGGGTTTACGACAGCGCCGACCTTTCAACTGCGGGAACCGTCTTCGCAGGTGTCTTCGTTCAGGCGCTGCCGTTCCTGGCCCTCGGAGTTCTCCTGAGTGCCGCGATCGCGGTGTTCCTGACCCCCGCTCGGCTCTCCCGATGGCTGCCGCGCCGGCCGGTGGCCGCGGTCGCTGTCGCGGCGGCGGGCGGCGCGGCCCTGCCGGGATGCGAGTGCGGCTCCGTACCGATGGCCCGCCGACTGTTCGGCGAGGGATCTGTGGGCGCGGCGGCGCTGACCTTCATGCTGGCCGCTCCCGCCATCAACCCCGTCGTGGTGGTGTCGACCGTGGTCGCTTTTCCCGGCCAGCCGCGGATGGTGGTCGCACGCGTAGCCGCCTCCGTGCTGACGGCGATCGTGATGGGCCTGATGTGGTCACGGTGGGGCCGAATGGAATGGATCACCCGGCGACTGCCACGCACCTCGGTCGAAAACGGTTCACGCTGGCACGTCTTCACCGAGGCGGCGCGTCACGATTTCATTCAAGCGGCGTCCTATCTGGTGGTCGGTGCCGTCGCGGCGGCCGTGCTCCACGTGGTGGTCCCGGGCTGGCTGATCGAACACCTGGCGACCCATCTGCTCCTCGGAACGGTGGTGATGGCGACACTGGCAGTCGTGCTGGCCCTGTGTTCGGAAGCCGACGCCTTCGTCGCCGCCAGCCTGACCATGGTGCCGCTGCTACCGAGACTGGTTTTCCTCGTGGTCGGTCCGGCCGTTGACGTGAAGCTGTTTGCCATGCAGTCCGGAATCTTCGGCCGCGGCTTTGCGATCCGTTTCGCGCCGGCGACGTTCGTGGTCGCGACCGTCATCGCAACCGGCGTCGGCGGGCTCATCCTGGGGTCGGGTTCATGAGCCGCGAAGCCGAGAACGCCCTTCTGCTGCTGGTCGGAATCGCCACCGCGATGATCGCCGTCGGCGGTTCCTACATCCGGTACGTAAAGCCGTCGCTGCTGCCGTGGCTGGTTGCGTCGGCAGTCGTGCTCGTCGCCCTGGCGCTGGTGTCAATCGTGGCCGATATCCGGCATGGCTCGGCGGTCGACGACGGCCACGATCATCGTGGATCGGTGGCCTGGTTACTGGTCGTTCCGGTCGCGGTGCTGATCTTCATCGTGCCGCCGGCGTTGCGCCCGCAGGCCGCCGCATCGAAAGTCGCCGCGGTATCCACCCAGGTTCTGAAGCGGCCGTTTCCGCCGCTACCGGCCGGTCGGGCACCGGAGGTGTCGGTGCCGGAGGTCATGATTCGTGCGGCCCAGGACACGGCGGGCACGCTGACCAACCGGCTGATCACCGTCACGGGATTCACTCTTGCCGGTGGCGGCGGTGTGGATCTGGGGCGAGTGGTGATCATCTGCTGCGCCGCCGATGCCCAACTCGCGCGCATTCATCTGAGCGGGCCAGAGGTGTCCGGGCTGGCCGTCTTGCCCGAGCAGACCTGGCTGCGGGTCGAGGGCGTCGTGATCCCCGCTGTGCCAGAGGGGGATTCGACCGCGGTCCCGACGATGGAGGTTCACCAGGCCACCCGGATCGAGGCGCCGGCGAACGTCTACGCCTGAGCCGCCCCTCGCTCCGGCTGGGGCCTGATCGTCCGACTCATCCTCGGGATCTCGTCCCGCATCGTCGTTCGACTACTCCTCTTCGACGACCTTCTTGATGCGCTCCAGGGTGGTCCGCATGTCGCGGACGTTGCGGCGGCCACGCAGGTAGCCGGCGAACATCCAGAACACCCGGACCGGAAGAGAGTTGTTCAGCCGGAACGATTCGGTCACGTCGGTGCCGTCGCCGCGCGGGGTGAACCGGTAGTGCCAGTTGTTGACGGCCTGATCGCCGGGCCCGAGAACCGCGAAGCCGAATTCCCGACCGGGCTCGCACGCGGTGACCTTGCAGACCGTCCAGTAGACCGGGCCGATCTCGTTGCGGCGTACGTGTCCGCGGAACTTCGCACCGAGCGCCGGGCCGGTGGCGCCGTCGAGCCATTCGGCCTCGAACACCTCGGGGGAGAAGCGGCCGGTGTTGCGGATGTCGGCGACGAGATTCCAGATCTTCTCGGCCGGCGCATCCATGTGGACCGTCACGGAACCTTCCATGCCCGAGATCCTAGGCTGGGGGGCGTAACGTCCCGCCGATGGGGATCCGCAGCGTGGGCCGCGATATCGCCGCGCCGCCCGCCGTCGTCTGGCGGCTGCTCGTCGATCTCGAGCAGTGGCCCCGCTGGGGACCGTCCGTGCGTCGCGCGGCCCTCGACGACGGCAGTGCTGAGCTTCGTGCCGGTGGGGAGGGAACGGTCTGGACGGCCATCGGTGTGTCGTTGCGATTCCGGGTCACCGACTTCGATCCCGGACGCCGGTGGGCGTGGGAGGTCGCCGGGGTGACGGCCACCGGCCACGAGGTGATCGAGACTCCGGGCGGCTGCCGGGTCCGGTTCGACGTGCCGTGGTGGGCGGTGGCCTACCTGCCGGTGTGCGCGGCAGCCTTGGCGAGGATCGAGCGTCTCGCCGGCTAGCTGCAGTAGTCCCGGGTCGCCGCATCGAGGGCCTGGACGTACAGCGGGTCCAGGCCGCGGTCCGCGGCGACGGCGGCCTTCGCCGCGTCGAGCCGCGCCGGGCAGTCCGGCGAGTGCAGCACCGGCCACTGGCCGGCGATCTCGCCGACCATCCTTTGGTTCAGCCCGTCGATCAACGCCCGCGAGGACGACAGATCGGGTGCCGATGTCGGAGCGGCCGCCGGATCCAGCTTCCACCACGAGAACCGGCTGTACTGGATCGCCTCGGTGGCGTTGATCTGGTCGGTGAACACCCGAGTGACGTAATCGCTTGGTAGACTGAGAGATTCGGCTTCGGCCGACACCGTGGCAAGCACCTGCTGAACCCGCGCGGGGTCGGTGATGGGTCCACCGCTGAGCCACTTGCTGGCGGCCACCGGATCCGCGGTCTGCAGCCGCTGGGTGGCGGCGTCGATCAGGGCGTAGAGCGGCTCACTCGGAGGCTCGGCCGTCGCTGGGGCCATCGGCGCCGCGGCGATCGCCGCCGCGACGCCGCAGACACCGAAAGCCCGCCTCAGGGCGCTCAGCCGACCGGGCCCTTGCCGAGCACCACCGATGCGCTGCGCGGATTGCCCATGCGGTCGATCCAACTCAGTATCACGGTGTCGCCGGGCCGGTGGCCGTCGACGATGTTGGACAGGTCGGCGGCGGAGTTCACCGCCGCGCCGTCGACCGCGGTGATCAGGTCGCCGACACGCAAGCCGGTCTGCCCGGCGGGGGCGTCCGGCAGCACCTGTCGCACCACCGCACCGGCCGGGCCGCCGAACGCCGGCGCATCGGCGATCCCGACGCCGATGAACGCCGAATCACCCAGGTGCACGCCCGGCGCCGGTGCGCCGGAACGGATCTGGTTGGCGATGGCCATCGCGCGGTCGATCGGGATCGCGAAGCCCTCGCCACCGGTGACACCGCCCATCCGGTAGGTCAGCGTCGCGGCCACGTTGACGCCGACCACCTGACCGGCGCTGTTCACCAGCGGGCCGCCCGAGTCGCCCGGACGGATGTCGGCCGCGACGCGGATGAGGTCATAGAGTTCGCGGGAACCGCCGCCGGACTCGTCGGACGCGCGGACCGACGCACCGAGCTGGGTAATGCTGCCCGGCGCGTAACTGGGAGCCGATCCCGTGCCGTTGGAATTGCCGATCGCCGCGATCGGTTCGCCGACGGCAAGATTCGAGGACGTCCCGATGTTGGCGGTGGGCAGCCCGGCCGCGCCACGCATCCGCACCACGGCGATGTCGTTGGCGCGATCGAACCCGATGACGTCCACCGCGTAGCCCTGCCCGTTGGCCAGGCTGATGGCATTGATCTCGGTGGCGCCCTCGATGACGTGGTTGTTGGTCAGGACGTCGCCGTTGGGATCGAGCACGATGCCCGTCCCGGCGCCGGCGGCGCCCTGGTAGCCGAGGGTGGTGTTGATGTCGACGAGTCCGGGGACGACCTGGCTCAGCAGAGCGGACTGATCCAACGGAGCGACGGGAGGCGCGGGCGCCGGAGCGGCGGTGGCCGGAGCAGCCAGCAAGCCGGCGACAACCGTGGCGGTCGCCAGCATGCCGGGCAAACGGCGGGCCCAAAGGCGCGCGGTGCGCGGATGCTTGGAATCCATACGTCAACTCTGCCTGAAAAGGGGGGTAAAAGGCCACTTCCGCGCAGCGCGGACCGTGAGCACGCTTGGGCCGCGTCGTCCCTGGTTACCCCCGGCAAACGGCGCATGGGCTCGTGCGCGCACCGTCTCGTGTGGTCTGGAACGGTCGTTCCCCACCCTCGAGAGGTTCGTCACACGAGCGCGCGTCCTGCCCACCGACGGAACGATGTTGCTGCACACCATCATCCGGCCGCCGGTAGCATCGGCGGGACGTATGGACACCATGCTCAGGTCGGGTTCGGCCCGGTTCGTGCTGGCAGCGGCACTGCTGTGCTCGCTGACCCTCGGCGCCGCCTTCGTGGTGGTGCACCGGATCTATGACCTGCGGGGAATCGCCATGGCCACGCCGATCAGCGACGACCAGTCCCGCCGCCAGGTCGTTGAGCCGGCTCGGCAGTTCGTCACCGCTGGTGCACTACGCGTCGCAAGCGGCACCTATCTGCTGCAGTCATGCAGTGCCGAGGAGCGCCCGCCCTACCGCGGACAGGCTTATCTCACCTTCGAGGTGCCGACGGTGGCCAAGACGCGGGGGATGTTCGCCCATCTGGCCGAGGCGATGACCGCACGCGGCTGGCAGGTCGGCACCACGCCCGGCCACCATCCCGAAGGCTGGACGCTGGCCAAGGACGGTGTGATCGCCGTGTACTACCGCCACCCCGACATCCCGGACCGCGGCGTGCTGAAGATCGACGGGGAATGCCGCGTTGTGACCGATCACCAGCAGGACACCAACGGCTTCGTCGACATCACCGGCGATCTGAGGCGCTGACACGCCCAAATTAGGGACTTTGGTCCCCGGCGTGCCGGGACCTTTGCCGTGTCTGGTACGGCTCGTCACAGATACAATTCCTGCCATGGCTTATGTGATCACCAGCGCGTGTGTGGACGTCAAGCACAAGTCGTGTGCCGCCGAGTGCCCGGTCGACTGCATCTATGAGGGCGAGCGCAGCATGTACATCAACCCGGAGGAGTGCGTCGACTGCGGCGCCTGCCGGCTGCTGTGCGAGGTCGACGCGATTTACCCGGATTACGAGTTGCCGGAGAGCGAACAGCGGTTCGAGGCCGACAACGCCGCCTTCTTCACCGAGATCCTGCCCGGTCGCGATGCCCCGATCGGCACGCCGGGCAGCGCCTCGGATTTCGGCCCCGCCGGGGTAGACACCCCGATGGTCGCCGCCCTGCCGGCCAAGTAAGGCGCGCGATCGTCCCCGGGTCCTAAGCCGGCCCGTCGGCGGCGAACTCGGTGAACGCGGTATAGGCCCGCGCGCCGTAGATCGTCGCCGGCCCGCCGTGCATGAGGATCGCGACACCGATGGCCTCAGCGGCCTCCTTGGCGCTGGCGCCGGCCTTGGCCGCTCCGCGCGCATGCGAGGCGATGCAACCGTCGCAGCCGTGAACGACGCCGATCGCCATGGCCATCAGTTCTTTCACCTTGGTGCTCAATGCGCCCTCGGTCAACGCGGCGTTGCTGAGCTCGTTGAACGCCGTGTAGACGTCGGGAATGTCCTGGCGCAGGGCGCGGTGCTGGGCGCTCAGGTCCCTCAACAGGTCGTGGTAATGCCCGTGGTCTGTCACGCGATTCACCCTATGCGACGTTTCGGGACGCGCGCGCAGTGGTAAAGAACGCACTGCGGCGTGAAGCCAGCATCTAGACTGCACTTTGCTGCAGCTACGACGACAACAGGGAGCCACAGAAAGCATGGCCAGAGCATTTCGACGGGCACTCGCCGCTGCCGGTATCGCGGTCCTCGCGATGACGGCCGCCGCGCCCAGCAGCGTGGCTGCGATCGCCCCGACGGCCGAGGCCGGTGTGGTGGCGGGTGTCCAGCCCATCAACGGCCAGACCGTCGGCGTGGCGCATCCGATCATCGTGACCTTCACCAAGCCGGTGGCCGACCGCGCCGCGGCCGAGCGGTCCATCAAGGTTCTCTCCCCCTCGGAGATGACCGGCACGTTCGAGTGGCGCAGCGACAACGTCGTGCAGTGGGTCCCGGACAAGTTCTGGCCCGCCCACTCGACCATCACCATGATGGCCGGGGGAGAGCGCCGCACCTTCGGGACCAGCGGAACCGTCCTGGGTGTGGCGAGCATCTCCAACCACACCTTCACGGTGAGCATCGACGGCGTGATCCAGCGGCAGATGCCGGCGTCGATGGGCAAGCCCAAACACCCCACTCCGGTGGGTCAGTTCAGCGTGCTGGAGAAGTACAAGTCCATCGTGATGGACTCGCGCACCATCGGCATTCCCCTGGAGGACCCCGAGGGCTACAAGCTGACGGTGGCCGACGCCGTGCGCATCACCTGGGGCGGGGTGTATGTGCACTCGGCGCCATGGTCGGTGGGCTCACAGGGATACGCCAACGTCAGCCACGGCTGCATCAACCTCAGCCCGGACAACGCCCTGTGGTACTTCAACACCGTCGGCATCGGCGACCCCGTGGTCGTCAACTGGTAACGGCGGCAGGCTATTTCGCGTGTCTGGCGGCGAAGTCGATGGTGACCTCGTCGGCCACCTTGAGGGTGCCCATCATCAATGAGTAGGGCTTCACGCCGAAGTCGCTCTGAGTGACGCTCACCCGGGCTGACAGCGCCAGCGCATCGCCCTCGTCGGCGACCTTGACGTCGACAGCCTGCGGACGAGATGTGCCGTGGATCTCCACCGTTCCGGTGAGCCGGTAGCCATCCGCCGTCTTGGCGACGTCCTGGGATGTGAACCGGATCTGCGGAAACTTTTTGGCGTCCAGCGATTTCAGCGCGTTCGAGCGGGCGACGCCCTTCTCCGGCCCGGCCAGCGGGGTCAGACCCCCCTCGCCTCCGAGTACTTCCAGCGAGCCGACGTCGACGGTCAGCTCCACCCCGGTGGGGTCGGCTCCGGCCCAGTGCACGGTTGCCTGCCAGGACTGCATCCCGATGGTCAGGCGGTGGCCCATTTTGGCGGCGCGTCCGGCGACCCCGGTGAGGATGCGCAGTTCTCCATCGGCGGCGGTGAGAGACCAATTCGAGGCAGGCATCCGACGATGGTAGCCGGAAGGGTCAGCCAGTCGGTTTCAGCGTCACCGTGGTGGTGCTGACGGTCGGGCTGGTGGTCGTCGGGGTGCTCGACGCGGCCGAGGTCGTCGCCGATGTGCTTGCCGAAGAGCTTGTCGAAGCGCTCGTCGAGCCCTCGGCGAAGCGCGGCTTCTTGTACTCCACCCAGGTGTCGCGGTAGAGCACGTTGTCGCCCTCCGACACCAGTAGGGCCTGCGGGGTGATCGAGTAGGTGACGTCGTCATTGGTCGCCACGATCGCGCCGTCGGCGGAGCGACTGGCCGCCATCGTCAACCCGGCCTCATCGCTGAGTCGCACACCGCGGTACTCCAGCTGGCCGTCGGGCCCGACGCAGACGGCGACGAGCGAACGCGACGTCCGCCCGAACATCAGCGGCGTCTGACCGCCGTCGCAGCGCGCTGCCGAGTTCAGGTAACCCTGGTCGTCGCTGGGGAACTGCGGCTTGGCGGAAGTGGAGGTCGTGGCGGGCGTTGACGGGTCGGCCACCGCCGTAGGCGCCGGCGCACCGGCGTTGAGCGTGATCACCGCGCCGGCGGCCAAAGTCGCTGCGGCGGCGAGCATTCCCGTGGTGCGTACTCCGCGATCGCTGATGGGCCGGCTCCCTTCACACCCGCGGCCAGTGAACATCGGGGCTCCCTTCGACGCGTCAAGCCAACCACCCCATGCGGCGATTGGGACGGACCGACACCCCGCGCTGGCGTCTTCGGTCACACCTGTCTCAGGAGCCTCCACCGGAGCCGGGTAAAGAGTTGCGCCCGCCTTGGAGCGACAACGGCATGAACTGCCCGCGTTGGAGCGACAACGGCCTGCGTGTGCCGGGCGCCGTCACGACAAGACTCCGTTGTCCCTCAACGTCTTGTCCCTCAACCGTCACCGCATAGCCCGTTGTCGCTCCAGGCGGGCGAGCAGCCCTGCTGTCGCGACAAGGCGGGCAAATTCCTTTGTCGCCCGGCGCGGTGACGGATGTGACTCAGGCGCCGACCCAGGCGCGGACGCGCTAGTCCGGGTCCGGGGCGTGGCTGAGGACCGCCCACAGCAGGGCTGCGGCTTTGCGGGCACGGGCGTCGGGAACGATGGGTGCGGCCGCCGCCGGCTGTTCCGCCGGGCCGCCGCCGACATGCTCGATCAGTGCCACGGCCAGCGACCGCAGCTTCACGTTGGACTCGTGGCTGGCCCGCCGAAGCGTCGACCACGCGGCGTCGGCGTCGCAGCGCAGCCGTCCCATGATGACGCCCTTGGCCTGTTCGATGGCGCCGCGGGACTGCAGAACCGACAGCATGTCGGCGATCGCGCCGGCGTCTTCGGCAGCCGAGGTCACCAGGGCGGCCGACACCAGCTGTTCATAGCCGATCAAGGTGGTGACGGTGGACGCGTCGGCGGCTCCCGACAGTGCGCAGGACAACACGCAAGTCTCGTCGGCCCGCCAGACGCCCGGGACGGCAGCCACGCCACAGACCTTGTCGGCAACCGTGCCGTCCTCCAGCTGGGAGTACGCCCACTCCCGGGTGAGGCCGGGCCAGCGGTCGTCGCTCCACAGATCCGGGCTGAGCACGGGAACCTGGTACTCCACCGCGTCGGCCAGGGGTCCTTCGCCGTCCGGGCCGGACAGAAAGCCCATTGCGACGCCACGCACCGCCAGCACCGTCATGCCGTCGGTCTTGGCGTGAACGGTGACGGTAAGTCCCGCGGCGTCGGGCAGGTCACGCTCAACCCGCTCGAGGATGCGGTCGAAGAGCGCATTCTGCGGACAGTTCTGGCGTGGATGAAAGACCGGGGCGGGCAATTGGGCGTTCAATCCTTTCTGACCACCGTCGCGACCCGATCCAGCCCGGAGATCCCGAGCAGCGTCGTGATGTGTCCGATCGACTTGACGATCATGGTGAGCTGGGTGTCGGCGGCGAGGGTGAACAACGCGCGCACAGCGGCGCTGTCGCAGTAGCTCACCTCGGTGAGGTCCACCGTCAGCACCGCAGATCCATCGCCTGCCTTGGTCATCGCCGACTCGAATTCCTTGACGTTGGCCAGGTCGATGTCCCCGGACACGGCGACGGTCGGAGGCTGTTCGCCGTAGGCGGCTGTGACGACGAAGCGAGCCTGGGTCATGGGAGTTCCTTGAGCATAGCGACGGTGGGGGCCAGTCCCCACACCGTCGCTCGGTCGTCCGGCCATGGGTCCGGCATCACGACGGCGGCGGAGGAACCGCATGCGCGGTCGGCGAGGGTCGTCGCGTCGATCACGGCGCATACCACCGATAAATCCGGCTCGTCCATGCCGTCGAGACAGCGTGCCGGATCAGCGTTGTGCCGCAGGTCTTTTCGGAGTTGGGCCCGCAGCCGTCGGGCCTGCGTCGGTTCGGCGCAGCAGCCCAGGACCACACCGCGGCGCCCGTCGGGCAGGGGGAAGACGTCGGCCCAGGCGCCGGGCGACTCGGCAGGGGAGAGGCGCACCGCGAACCCGCGCGGTGGGCAAGTCACGGGGGTGTCCGGGTGCGCGGCAGGGTCCGCCTCGCAGTTCGGTGCCTCGTCCACGCCGGCTCCCACAACAGACTTCTTTGGCCCGAAGCCTATCAATGCGAGCGAGGCCGGGGCGGTGACCGGTTAGGCTGCTGACAGTGCCACCCGGGCACTGCCGACCGTGAATCAAGGGTGGGAGATGTTCCGCGAACTCGTGATCGCCACAGCCGTCATCGGCGGTGCGCTGGGGGCCGCGCCCTCGGCCGTCGCCGATGGGACGGGTTATCCCGGCGATGTGCCGAATATGGTCTACGACGCACACCTGAGTGCGCCGTGCTATCGGTGGGACCGTTTCATCTTCGGCCGCGGGCCGGGCGGCGAAGCGCTGGCCTGCCATTACCTGGTCGGCCTGTCCTACATCGGGATGGACCGCCCGCCGGAGGGAACCGGCTTCTGGGTGATCTCGCCCAAGCTGTACGGCGTGCAGGAGGTGGGCTCGCCATGCCCGGGCTCGCAGGCGGCGGCGCAGTCCCCGGACGGTCTGCCGATGCTCTGCCTGGGTGATCGCGGCTGGCAGCCCGGTTTCCTGCGCAACGGCGCCTGGGGCAACGGGAGCCAGTTCGACCCCGTCGGCTAGGCGCCCCGGTCAGACCGCGGCGGCGGCCTCGTTGAGCTCGTTGAGGCGGTTGGTCGCCTCGAGGTACTCCTGCACCCAGCGCTCGATCACCGCTGCGCTCTTCTCGACCCTGGTGAACTGACCGACGACCTGTCCGACGGGATTGAATGCCACGTCCACGGTCTCGTTCGGGTACTTGTTGGTCGCGGCGACGGCCATCCCGGACACCATGTACTGCAACGGCATTCCCAACGGCTCGGGGTTGCCCGGCGTCTCCCAGGCCTGCGTCCATTCATTGCGCAGCATGCGGCACGGCTTACCGGTGAACGAGCGGCTGCGCACGGTGTCGCGGCTGCTGGCCTTGACATAGGCGGCCTGCTGCACCGGCGTGTTGTGCGCCTCCTCGACCATCAGCCATTGCGAGCCCGACCAGGTGCCCTGGCAGCCCAGGGCCAGGGCCGCGGCGATCTGCTCGCCGCTGCCGATCCCGCCGGCCGCCAGAACCGGCCTCGGCGCCACCGCCTTGACGGCCTGCGGCCACAGGACGATCGAGCCGACGTCGCCGCAGTGGCCCCCGCCCTCGCCGCCCTGGGCGATGATGATGTCGACGTCGGCCTCGGCATGCTTGATCGCCTGAGCCGGCGAACCGCACAACGCGGCCACCTTGCGGCCCGACTCGTGGATGTGCCGAATCATCTCGACCGGGGGAGTCCCGAGTGCGTTGGCGATCAGGGTGACCTTGGGATGCCGCAGTGCGACCTCCACCTGTGGGGTCGCCGTCGCCTCTGTCCAGCCCAGCAGCTGCAGGGCGTTGGAGTCCGCGTCCGCGGTCGGGACGCCGTGGTCGGCGAGGATCTTCTTGGCGAAGTCCAGATGCTGCTGGGGGACCATCTTTTTCAGCATCGCGGCGAGCTCCTCGCCGGACATGTCGCTGTTCATTCCCTCGTACTTGTTGGGGATCACGATGTCGACGCCATAGGGGTGGTCGCCGATGTGCTCGTCGATCCAGGCGCACTCGATCTCGAGTTGCTCGGGGGTGAATCCGACTGCGCCGAGCACCCCGAAGCCCCCCGCCCTGCTGACCGCGACCACCACGTCGCGGCAATGGGTGAAGGCGAAGATCGGGAACTCGATGCCGAGTTCGTCGCAGATCGGTGTGTGCATGGCCGGCTCCCTCGGAACAAGTAAAACTGGAACGTGTTCTAGTTGAGCGCCAGTCTAGCCCCGAACAAGCCAGAGCACGAGGAACGCGACGATGCCGGAATCCTCATCCGCCCTCACTCGAGGAGTATCGTCAATTAGGGCTCGGCTCAACGTAGAGCGCCCTCAACGAGGAGGTGTCAGCCATGATCACTCTCCGCCACACCGTCTCGGTCATTCTCGGAGTGGGAGCGCTGGCAACGGCGGTTCTCGTCGCCGCACCTGCGGCCGGCGCCGACGTTGGTCAGCAGCCGCTGGCGCCCTGCTACAACGGCATCGCCCCGTTCAATCCGTACATCGACAACTGCGCCATCCCCAACCGGCCGCCCCGCGTGCTGGGCTCAGCGCCGGACCAGACGGCGATTCTGAACTGCAGTGTCGGTGGCGCAGCCTGGCGGGCGGTGTGCTTGTCGCAGTTCGTCAACGGCGGACCCTATCCAGGCATCGCCGTCGGCATCGGATAGCCCTTACCGATTGAGGATCGGCACTTCGTGGGATCAGATCCGGCTTACTGCCCGCGTGCGGGGGCGGCGAAACTCACCCCGCGGTGTACAGGGAGACCTTGGAGACCAGGGGGAGGTCCAGGGTGGTGCGAATGCCCGGGGGTGCCTCCACCACGGCGGGAATGGCGTTGACGATCCGCGCCGCCGCACCGGCGATGGCCGCGTGGTTATGGTCCCCGAGCCGGCTGGTCGGGCAGATGTCGACGGCGTAGGACGGCTCCCCGGTGATCTCCACGCGGTAGGAGCCACCCGGCTGAGCCGGTTGCGCCCAGTCCGGACGCAGATCCCCCCGCAGTCGTGTGACGTGTTCCACCACGATCGCGGGCCGGCCGCCGACCATGCCGTTGATCTCGAAGCGCACGGCCGCCACCCCGCCCTGGGGAATGTGTCCGGCCGCGATGTCGAAGGCCTCCGGCGCCGGCTCGCGTTCGTAGCTCTCGGTGATGGAATCCAGGGAGAGGTTCAGCCCGGCGGCCAGCTGGCGAAGGGCCGAGCCCCACGCGATCGACAGCACGCCCGGCTGGAACAGGATCGGCACCTCGTCGAGCGGCTTGCCGAAGCCCATCACGTCGAACATCACGGTGGCGCCGTCGTAGGTGGCATAGTCGGCGATCTCCATGCAGCGGACCTGCTCGATGCGCCGGCAGGTGCTCGCGAAGGCCAGCGGGATCAGATCGGTAATGAAGCCGGGGTCGACGCCGTTGACGTAGACGCTCGAATTGCCCAGGCGCGCAGCGTCTTCGATGGGCTTGATGAACTGGTCGGGGATGACCTGCCAGGGGAACTGCAGCACCCCGGGTGCGGAGCCGACGACGTCGACACCGGCGGCGAGGATGCGCCGGACGTCGTCCATGGCCTGCGGCATCCGGGTGTCGCCCATGGCGCAGTAGACGGCGCACTCGGGTTCGGTGCTCGCGATGAGGTCGTCGAGGCCATCGGTGGCGGTGACGCCCGTGGTGAGTGTCAGCCCGGCCAGTTCGCCGGCGTCCCGACCGACCTTCTCCGGAGTGGATACGCACAGGCCCACCAGGTCGAACGCCGGGTTCTCGATGAGTTCGGCAAGGGCCAGCCGGCCAACGTTCCCGGTGCCGATGTGGACGACGCGAATGGCCATCGGCTCAGTATGCAGAGCCGCAGCGGAAACTGGAACAGGTTCTAGTATCGTCACGCCCCATGGGACGCGTGGACGACAAGGTCGCAGTGATCACCGGCGGGGCCGGGGCCAAGGGCATGGGGGCGGCGAGCGCCCGGATGCTGGTCGCCGAGGGCGCCAAGGTGGTGATCGGCGACATCCTCGACGACCAGGGCGCCGCGCTGGCAGAGGAGCTGGGCGACGCCGCGCGCTACGTCCACCTCGACGTGACCAGCGCCGAGGACTGGAAGGCCGCCGTCGACACCGCCGTGCAGAGCTTCGGCAAGCTCAACGTCCTGGTGAACAACGCCGGCATCGTGCAGGCCGCCCCGTTGAAGACCGCCGACATCACCCGCTGGCAGAAGGTGCTCGATGTCAATCTGACCGGGGCGATGCGCGGCATCCAGGCCGTCATCGAGCCCATGATCGCCGCGGGCGGCGGCTCCATCATCAACGTCTCGTCCATCGAGGGCATGCGCGGTGCGGTGTGGGCGCACAGCTATGTCGCCTCGAAGTGGGGCCTGCGCGGGCTCACCAAGTCCGCGGCACTGGAACTGGCGCCGGAGAAGATCCGGGTGAACTCGATTCATCCCGGGTTCATCCGCACCCCGATGACCAAGCACCTGCCCGACGACATCGTGACCGCGCCGATGGGGCGGGCCGGCCAGCCCGAGGAGGTCGCCACCTTCGTGGTCTTCCTGGCCAGCGACGAGTCGTCGTTCTCCACCGGTTCGGAGTACGTCGTCGACGGCGGTCTGATCTGCGACGTGCCGCATCGTCCGATCTGACCGGCTCGGCTGAGATTCGACTAACGGCGGCGTCCCCGTAGCGCCAGCGCGCCGAACGCCGAACCCAATGCGGCGCGCCCCAGGCCCGGCAGATGTGCCAGCGCATCGGCCGCGCCGGCTTGGTGGCCCGGCACCGAAACCCGCAGCACCGGCCAGTCGTGCGCCGCGGCCAGCGCCGCGAGCCCGGGCCGCGGGTTGACCGGCCGGGGATGGCCCACGAGATTCATCAGCGCGGCGTCCTCGTCGCCGTCGGCGTAGAAGTAGCTCTGCCGCAGCTGCACACCGCTGGATTCGCAAAAGCGTTGTGCCGCAGCGGCTTTCTGTTGCCCCCAGACGATCGGCCGGTTGATCCGGCCGGTCAGCAGGCCGTCGCCGTCCAGTTCGAAGGTGTTGCACACCACATTGGCGATGCCCAGAGCGCGGGCGACCGGTTCGGCGTGAATGGTCAGCGCTGAGGAACTGAGCACCAGGGTGTGGCCGCGCTCCCGGTGCGCCTGGACGATCTGGCGCATGAGCGGGTAGACCTTCTTCGACAGCTGCTCGGCGTACAGCCGCTCACCGATCTCGTCGAGTTCGGTCAGGGACTCGCCGCGCAGATACAAAGCGGCGCGGGTCAGCAGCCGCTCGAATTGCATGCGGCCGAGCTTGTAGCGCACCGAGGCCTCAACCACTCCGAGGACCTCGCCGATGCGGGCCTGACCGCGCCGGATCCGGTCGCTGGCATGCGCGACGGCGGTGAAGCCGGCGACCAGAGTCCCGTCGCAGTCGAAGAACGCCCCGACCGCCGGTCCGGACGGCCCGGCGGCGATCTGGCCCAGCGGATCGGGATAGGGCGTCACGGCACCATCATGGACTGTCAGGACGCGCCCGGCGCCGCGCGGCGGCCGCCTCCAGTTCCTCTTCGTAGGCGCCCTCGTCGCGGCCGAGGGCGATGGTCGCGGCAGCCATCGCGGCCAGCGCGATGCCCAGGACGACGGCGGTCGGCGGGGTGACCACCAGATGCTCGCCGAGGATCACCTGCCCGAGCAGGACCGCGACCACCGGCTCGAGAACCAGCATGGCCGGCACCGAGGCCCGCAGCGATCCGGCGTGGAACGCCGACTGCTGGATCAGGGTCGCGACCACCCCCACGACGGCCAGCACATAGCCGACCGGTGAGGTCACCAGCCGCGCCGCGTTGCCCTCGGTGACGGTGTTCATCAGGATCTTCGTCAGCACCGACACCACCCCGAACAGCACCCCGACGGCGGTCGCCAGCAGCAGGGCGCGTCGCCAGCCGGCCAGCCGCATCGCCACCGGCAGGGTCGCGGCGGCGGCGGCCAGCGCGGCTGCGGCGACCATCACCGCCGGCTTCTCCGAACCCTCGTAGTCGCCGGGCGCGGCGCGGGCCAGGCTCACGAACACCCCCAGGGCCACCGTGAGAACCAGTGCCCAGGCCCACTCCACCCGGGTGACCCGGCGGCCGGCCAGTCGGGCGCTGAGCGGCAGGGCGAACAGCAGCGCCGACACCAGCAGCGGCGCCACCAGCAGCAGTGACCCGAACGCCAGCGCGATGGCCTGGAACACGTATCCCGTGATAGCGGCACCGGTTCCGGCCCACCACAGGGGCCGGCGCAGCAACGTGGTGACCATTACGGCGCTGACGCCCTGATCCTCAGGCACGTCCAGGGTGGCGCGCTGGCGCACCACGATCCCGATCGCGATGAACACCGCACTGGCCAGAGCAGCGGCCACCACGAGGGCGTGCTCGAGCAAGATGGGTCCCTTCAGGGTGTGTGCGATGGTGCTGCCCTTCACCGTAGGCCACCATGGTGAAGCCGCGCGGCGCGTCCGCGCGCGTGTCAGCCCACCGGCACGACCACGGGGCCGGCGCCGTAGCCGGTCACGCGGACCCACTCCGGCACCGGGCCGGCCGAGTCCCCGAGGCCCGGCGCCCGGCCCCGGATGTGGGCCGTCTCGCCGGGGAACACGGTGACGTAGTTGTCGTCGTACTCGATCGGCAGGATCTCGTCGCCGTCCTTGGTGGTGAGCAGTTCGGCCCGCTCGAAAAACGCGATATTGGTGCTCGGGTTGCGCAGTGCGATGTCGACGCCGTCGCCGTCGCGGCGCGCTGTCACCTCCAGCCGGGGCTTGGGCATCGTGTTCAGCGCCGTCATGTCCGCGTAGCTGATCTGGGCGTTCTCGAAGGGCGAGTCGTTGAACGGCGGTCCGAGGTCGTCGGGGATGTGCGACTGCCAGTAGACGTTGTCCGCCACGGTGGCGCCGTCGCCGTCGAGCAGTTCGCAACGCACGAAGAACACCGGGGAGTCCGGTGGCCCCGGCGGCAGCGTCATGGCGGCGGTCGCGCTGCCGGCGCCGACGTCGATGTCGTCGGCGGATCGGTCGGCGCGAACCTTGCCGGCCAGGTCGTAGGTGCGCACCCGCACCCGCAGCCCGCTGCGGGCCTCCGGGCTCTGGTTGACGACGGTGACCTTGGCCTGGCTGTGGTCGCCGGTGGCGTAGGAGTCGAACACCACCGACAGCGGCCGCAGGCCCTTCTTGGCGCCGTAGTACGCCCCGCCGGGCCGCAGGTAATAGTCGAAGATGTTGCCGAAGAACGACGGCCAGTGGCTGTTGAGCATCCAGTAGATGGTCATCTTGTGGCTGTCCCAGCCGCCGGCGGCGAACGCCTCGAACTGGGCGCGGGTGTTCTCGTAATGCGCCAGCTGAGCCTTGTCGGCGAACACCTGCGCGCTGGTGGACATCCCGTATCGCCAGTCGATGATCCGCCGGATACTGGTGAGGCTGGCGTTGCGCGGGTCGGAGCCGGCGTGGAAGTACCAGGTGTCGTTGATCGGCCACAGCTGATCCGGCGGGATGAACCGGCGCAGGCTGGCATACGGCGGGATGTGCTCGTTGTCGCCCTGTTCGGCGCTGGCACCGCGGGCCGCGGGATAGGTGCCGGCGAACCAGTAGGACGGCGGACGCCAGCTGTAGGGGCCGGACATCTCGATGCCGTCCCACAGCGGCGTGCCGTCAGCCTCGCGGGCTCGTGAGGAGACGGTGTCGACGACGGCGTTCTGCCAGTGCAGGTCGTCGAGGATGCGGTGGTAAGCCGACCGCACCGCATCCGGAGGCCGGCCGTCACTGCCGTTGGCCCAGACGAACACCGAGGCGTGCGAGCCAAGGCCGGCGATTTGAGAGCGCAGGCTGTCGCGGGCCACCCGGTTGTCCTCGTCGTCCCACTGCGGCCACCGCTCCCACTGGTTGCAGCACATCCAGCCGTACATCAGCGGGATGCCCATCTCGTCGGCCATCTCGACCAGCCGGGTGGAAGCGATCTTGGACTCCAGGCGCAGCATGTTCAGCCCGAGATCCTTGGCGTAGCGCAGGATCGCCCGGTCCCGGTCGGGGTCGTAGCGGTAGAGCAGGTCCGGTGTGTAGGTGGCGCCGCGGACCAGGAAATTGCGGCCGTTGACGGTGAGATAGAAGTTGCCGCCGCCGCCCGGTTCGGCGCTCTCGTCGCTGTCGCGGGCCTGTCCGACGGTTCGGATGCCGAACTTCTGTGTGACGGTGGTGGTGACGGTGTCGTGCTGGATGAAGTCCAGCCTCAGGTCGTACAGGTCGGGGCGGCCCATGGTGTAGGGCCACCACAGATCCGGCTGATCGACGGTGAGTGCGGCGAAATCAGCTGGGCTGAAGGCGATTTCGCGATCCTCCCCGGCTTGCAATGTCACCGCCTGGGACACCCGGATCGGTGACTTGCCCGCCCGGGTGATGGTGGCGCGCAACAGGCCGCGGACCGGAGCGTCAGAGTGGTTGTGCACGCCGGCGTAGACGGTGAGCCGCGCGCTGTCGGTGTTGGGCAGCGGCAGCTCTGTGTTGACGGTCGCCGGTCCGATTCCCACCGGGCCGAAGGCCTTCAGCCGCACCGGCTTCCAGATGCCGGCGTTGCGGTCTGCCACGAAGGACGGGCCGCCGGTGGCCGTGCCGGACGGGTCGCGGTAGCCCAGGAATCGGGCGTTGATCCAGTCCCACCAGCTGTCGGCCAGTTCGACGCCGTTGACGTCCTGGATGGCGCGCTCGGGAGTCACCTTGACCGCCAGGGTGTTCTGACCGCCCGGGTTGATCCACGGGGTCACATCCAGCTGGTGGTCGACGTACATGCCGACGATCTGGCGGCTGTCGGCGATCCGGTGGCCGTTGAGCCAGATGTCGGCGCGGTAGTTGATGCCCGGGAAGTCGAGCTGATAGGTCTGCTGCCCGGCCGGGGCGGTGAACGTCGTTCGATACCACCAGTCCTGCTTGTACAGGTCCTGGGGGACCTTGGTGAGCAGGTTCATCCCGTAGTACAGGTTCGGGTACACCCCGGCGTCCTGGAGGATCTCCAGCACGGTGCCGGGCATCCGGCGCACAGCAACCCACGCGCTGTCGTCGTAGCCCGCCGCGGAGATCGTCTCGCCCTTGTCGGGTAACCCGCTCGCCGACTTCAGCGTCCAGCCGTCGGCAAGTTCGACGTCCTGGCCGGCCACCGGCGGGTCGGACACGACCGTGCGCAGGTCCGCGGTGCACAACACCAGCAGGATGACGGCGAAGATCTTCAGAAAGGTCTTCGCCACGGTCGGGTCGGCTCCTCGGGTCGGGCCTGCGTGGCCGGAAGTCGGCCTTCATCTTGGCAGAGGGACGGGTCGCCTCCATCGCGGGCGGTTGACGAAAATGCGACTACACGTACACGGGCGTGTGCCGATAACTGGCGGGGTCTCGCCGAGTGGGGGCCGCGCCGGGCCGGGCGGCGCTGCGGGAGGTGCTGTTCATCACGTTCGCTCCGGGGTGAGGTTCCCCGGCCCGGAGAGACCAGCGCGGTCTACGCTGATCCCATGACTGACCAGGACCGTGCCGTTACCCGTCGCGCCATCGCCGATGCCCTGCTCACCGCGCTGGAGCGGCGCCATGAACTCGTCGACGCCATCGTCGACTCCAGCGACCGCACATCCGCCATCGACGCGGTGACCGAGCTGCTCGGCACCTCGCGGATCGGCAGCGAGGCGCTGATGGGTATGCGCCTGGACCAGTTCACCAAGGAATCGCGGCGCCAGATCGCCGCCGAACTCGATGACCTCAACAGCCAGCTGAGCTTCACCGTGAAGGAGCGGCCCGCCAGCGCCGACGACAGCCTGCGGCTGCGACCCTTCTCCCACGAGCACGACCGCGACATCTTCGCCGCCCGCACCGAGGAGATGGGCGCGGCCGGCGACGGCTCCGGGGCCCCGGCAGGCAGCCTCGACGACGAGCTCCACGCCCTCAGGAAGCGTCTGCACGCCGAGGAGGCGGCCTGGTTCGTCGCGATCGACGGCGAGGACAAGGTCGGGATGGTGTTCGGCGAACTGGACGGCGGCGAGGTGAACGTGCGGATCTGGATCCACCCCGCGCACCGCCAGAAGGGATACGGCACCGCGGCGCTGCGCCGGTCCCGCTCGGAGTTGGCCGCCCAGTTCCCGGCGGTGCCGCTCGTGGTGCGCACCCCGGGGGCCGCACGCTGAACGACCTCGTGCCCGACGGCGTCGCGTTCCCCCACAGCCCCACGGCGTTCCGCTATCCGCAGGCCCGGACCGGCACCGCCCACGCGCGGCTGCGTGACCGGGTGCGCCGCGTCACCGGGGTTGATCTGTTCCCCACGGACCGAGTCGCGGCGGCGTTCAAGGCGGGACTGAACGAGGGCGATCCCATCGCCGAGCGGTTCGTCGCCGAGACCTACCACGGCGAGTTGGGCGCGCCGAAAGCCCGGGCACTGGTCGAACGGGCCCAGCGCGACGGTATCGACGCGGTCCCCGAGGCGCCGGAGTCCCTGCGCGCGCTGATCGAGGATTTCGAGCGCCTCCCCGAGTGGGTGGACACCGATCTGGTGGAGCAGGGTGCCGCGGTCTGGCGGCGCTGGGCCTATGCGCTGGGCGCGGTGGGCAATGCCGGGACGATGGACACCTACACCGAAAGCTGGCTGGCACTTCCGCTTTCGCTCTCCGGCGGCTACGCGGGGGACCGGGCCCTGCACCGCTACATGGAGACCTCGCGCTGGTGGCTGGAGGTCAGCAAGCCCGGTGCGGTGCTGCGGCAGGGCTCGACCGCCCGAGCGATCTCGCTGCACGTGCGGATCATGCATGTGAGTGTCCGGGCCCGGGTCAAGGAGCATCCGGAATGGGATGCCGAACGCTACGGACTGCCGATCAGCCAGTCGGCGATGATGTTGACGCTGCTCGGCGGCAGTGTGGCGCCGGCGCTCGGTCTCACGGTCCTGGGCTTCATCACCTCGCCGCAGGAGATGCGCGCGGTGTTGCATTTCAACCGGTACTGCGGGCACCTGGTGGGCGTGCGCTGCGAGGGCTACTTTCCCGAGACGGTCCTGGATGCCTGGCGCATCCTGTTCATGGCGGACTCGGCGCGCAGCTACGATTCCGCAACCACCGGAACCGAATTGGTGGAATCGTTCGTTCCCGCGTTCGCGCCGAAGGCCGGCCAGAGTCGCATCGAGCGCATGCGGGCCGCCTACCACTACCGGGTGCAGGCCGGGTATTCCGGCTTGTTCATGCTGCCGTGGAACCGCCGCCGCTACGACCTGCCGTCCCCGGTGCCGGGCATGGCGCTACTGGTGGCCCGCGCGCCGCTGATCGCAGGCGTCGAAGTCGTCCGCCGGGTGGTTCCCGGTGTGGACCAGTGGTGGCAACGATTCGCCTTCGATCGCTGGGAGCGGTGGTACGAGTGGCAGTCCGGCGGCAAAGCCGCCAAGTTCGAAGCGGCAACTCCGTTGCGGCGCTAGCGAAGTGAGGCACACCTGATGGGCGTTCGGGCGGGGATTCTGGTCACCGGCACCGAGGTGCTGACCGGCCGGGTGGCCGACCGCAACGGCCCGTGGGTGGCCGACCGGCTGCTCGAGTTGGGGGTGGAACTGGCGCACATCACCATCTGCGGTGACCGCGCCGCCGACATCTCCGCCCAGTTGGCGTTCCTGCGCGACGAGGGCGTGGACCTGATCGTCACCACCGGCGGTCTCGGGCCGACGGCCGACGACATGACGGTCGCCACCGTCGCCGGGTTCTGTGGCCGGGAGCTGGTGCTGGACACCGCCGTCGAAGCGACGATCGCCGCGATCGTGGCGAAATGGATGGCGCGGTTTCCGGACATGGACCTCGAGGCGGTCCAGGCCGCCAACCGCAAGCAGGCCATGGTGCCCGATGGCGCCACCGTGCTCGACCCCGTCGGGACCGCGCCGGGCGTGGTGGTTCCGGGCCGGCCGACGGTCGTCGTCCTGCCCGGCCCGCCCAAGGAGTTGCAGGCCATGTGGCCCGCCGCCGTGGCCACCCAAGCCGTGCAGGACGCCATCGCCGGGCGCACTGTTTACCGCCAGGACACCGTTCGGATGTTCGGGGTTGCCGAGTCGGGCCTGGCCGAGACCCTGCGCGCCGCCGAGTCGCAGGTGCCCGGCTTCGATGGCCTGGAGATCACCACCTGCCTGCGCCGCGGCGAACTGGAGATGGTGACCCGCTACGAGCCCGACGGGGCTGACGCGTACCGGGCGCTGATGGATCTGGTGCGCGACCGGCACGGGGCGGCCGTCTTCTCCGAGGACGGCTCGACGGTCGACGAGCAGGTCGCGCGTCTGCTGGCCGGCCGGCGAATCGCCACCGCGGAATCGTGCACCGCCGGCATGCTCGCCGCCAGGCTCACCGACCGCGCCGGTTCCTCGGCGTACGTGGCCGGCGGGGTGGTGGCCTACGCCAACGAGGCCAAGTCCGGCGTGCTCGGCGTCGACCCGGCGCTGATCGCCGCGCACGGCGCGGTGTCGGCCGAGGTTGCCGAGGCGATGGCCGCCGGGGCGCTGCGCCGCCTTGATGCGGACACCGCCGTCGCGATCACCGGGGTGGCCGGCCCGGGTGGGGGCACCGAGGAGAAGCCGGTCGGAACGGTATGGTTCTGCGTGGCGCTTGCCGACGGCCCGGGAGTGACCCGGTGTGTGCGGGTGCCGGGGGAGCGGGCCGACGTGCGTGAGCGGTCCACGACGGTGGCCATGCACCTGTTGCGGCGGGCGCTGATCGAGGCCGGCGCCCGGGCCGGCTAGTCCGCGACCGGGAAGTTGAAATAGGTGTCCGCGTAAGGTTCCCGGCCTGCGGGTTTGAAGGTGAAGTGCCACCATTCCTTGTCGTAGTTGACGAATCCCTGGCGCTCGAGGCCCTCGCCGAGCAGCAGCCGGTTCTTGGCCTGGTCCCCGGTGATGCGGGGATCGGCGGTGTTGGCCAGGGTGTCGAAGCAGTCGAAGCCGGTGCCCATGTCGATCGAGTTGTCGGGGAACCGAATCGCTTGGGGCGCAGCGCAATCTATCAAAAGCTGCCCCGGCAGGTAGGGCGGCGTGGCCGCGGGCGGCAGGGCGACCAGGGTGACGTCCAGCGTGCTGCCCCGGCTGTGACCGGAACGCTCAGCGATGTAGCCCTCGTCGAACAGCACCGACTTGTCCACCCGCGGATAAAACTCCGGCTTCATCCTTTGATCGGCCAGATCGGCTGCCCAGGAGACGAATTCGTTGACGGCGCGTTGCGGCCGGTAGCAGTCGTAGACCTTCAGGGTGTAGCCCTGCTCGACGAACTGCTGCTGCGCCCGGGCCAGTGCTTCGGCGGCCGGCCGGGTGAGGATGCAGGTGGGGGCGAGGTAACCGTCGACCGGGGCGCCAGTGAAATTGTGCGGTGTGGCGTAGCGCATGTCCTGGAGGATCGTGGGATCGACGTCCCGCACGGCGACGAAGTCGGGGGGCATGGCGGGATCCGGCGCGGCGCTCGCGGTCGGCGCCGCGACGAGCGCAACGATGGCCGGAAGCACTGCCACGCAACGGAATCGGCGGATCACTGACCATCCTCCTCAATGAGGTAGTCGGCCCGGTTGCCGCCACCACGGCTGGCCCGGTGCATCACCGTGGTGGCCTGTGCGATCGCCGCATCGATGACGTCGTGCGGTGGCGAGCCGGTCTGCAGGCGGAGGGGTTTGCACACCACGCCGATGCTCGCGGTCAGCCCCGGCGGGGTGGCGGCAACTGCGCCGCGCAGGCGTTCGGCCAGCGGAGTCGGATCCGGCTGGGTGAAGGTGTCGGCCACGATGAACTCGGATTCGCCGAAGTGTCCGAGCAGCGCGTTGCGGCGCACCGTCTCGCGTAGTGCCTGGCCCACGGCGACCCGCGCCCGCTCGGTGCCCCGGCCGCCCCGCAGGCTGTGCAGGGCGGCGAAGCCGTCGAGCGCGAGCACCGCGACCACGAGATAACGGTCGGTGCTGCGGTTGCGGGCGCCGAGCAGGCTTGCGGCCTGTTCGTCGAATCCCTCCCGGCTGAGCAGGCCGGTCAGCGGCTCGACATCGGTGCGGACTCCATCGGCAGCGATCACCTCGGCGATGGTGCGACATCCCAGACCCACCACGATGTTGAGCATCACCACCGGCACCCCGACCGCCAGGGCGGTGGCAATGTTGTTCATGGCGATCCGGACCATCAGCGTCAGCACGGTCGCAGCCGACGTGAGCGCGACCAACAGCTGGAGTCGCGAACCGTGGAACAGCGCCGCGTAGCCCAGCGCGAACACGAACGACGTGGCGATGAGCAACCCGGCGAGCGGGTCCCTCGCCAGATTGCAGCCAACCGTGAGGAACACGGCGGCGACCACGACGACCGTGGTCGACTGGGCTCGACTGGGCCAGCGGTAGCCCAGCCACGGCATGGCCATTCCGACGCAGGCGAATGCGATGACGCCGAACGCCAGAGAACCGTAGCGCCACGGGCTGGAGGCCGGGTCGAGCGCGGCCAGAGCGGGAGCCACGCCGAGGATCAGGATGCACCCGGCCGCCACGCGCATCGGCGTCTGCTGGTAGCCACGGGCTGTCAGTCGCGACGTCATCGCGTAGTACTGGTCGGGCACCCCGCCGAAGAACACGTTCATCGGGCCGCCCTGTGCACCGACACCGCGTAGTCGCCGCCGTCGAACGGGTCGCGGTCCCAGGTCGCCCAGCGGGCCACCGGGCGCAGTCCGGCTGCTGCGGTGACCTCGTCGTAGCGTTCCACGGTCAGCCTGCCGGGTTGCAGGCTGAAGCCGGAGACCAGCAGGCCGCCCGGGTTGAGCCGGGTGGCCAGGTTGGCCACCACGCGTTCCTCGGTCCCCGGTGCCAGGAAGATCATCACGTTGCCGGCCAGCAGTACGAGGTCCACCGGTGCCGTGCCGGCCAGTGCATCGGGGTCGGCGATGTCGCCGTGCCGCCAGGCCAATTCGGGGGCCTTGTCCCGTGCGGCGGCGAGCATGTCGGGGTCGGCGTCCACTCCGGTCACCGGAAACCCGCGGCGGTCGAGTTCGATCGCCACCCGGCCCGTGCCGCAACCGGCGTCCAGGACCGTGTGGCCGCCGTATTCGGCCAGCAGCGCCTCGACCACGTCGGCCTCGCCGTGAATGTTCTGTCCGGCCGCGGCCAGCGAAACCCAGCGTGCGTCATAGTCCGCTCCGCGGGGCGCGTTGGTCTGCTTCCAGCGCGTGTTCACCAGTCCAATGATCCCATCGAGGCCGGTTGCGCTAGGCGGAAACGACGACGGTCAAACGGGTTTCGTCGCGCTCGACGCGCATCCCGGCGCGCCTGGCGACCCTCGCCACTCCGGCGGCGTCATCGGGTTCGGATCGTCCGGCGGCCAGCGCCCGAGCCAGCCGTCCCTTGTGCGCCTTGTTGAAGTGGCTCACGACGCTGCGCTTGCCGTCGGACTGCTCGGCGACGACGTCGACTTTCACGGACTGGCTGAGCCGTCCGAGTCCCACGTAGGCGCCGGAGCGCAGATCCACCACCAGTTCGCGCTCTGCCACTTCAGCCAGCAGGGGCTCCAGCACCGGGCGCCAGCGGACGGCCAGGCCCGGCTGTCCGGGCAGTTTGGCGGTCGCGGACAGCCGGTAGGCCGGAATGGGGTCTTCGGCGCGCACCAGCCCGAACAGCGCAGAGCCGACGGCCAGCCGTGCCTTGGCCCGAACGGCTTCGGCGCCACGCAGGGATTCGACGTCGAGCGCGTCGTAGAGAACGCCGGTGTAGCGGCGCAGGGCCGGCAGTGTCGGCGCGCGGCGCAGTGCCGCGTTGCGTTCGATCTCGGCGTCCTGGGCCGCGGAGATACCCAGTGCCTGACGGCAGGACGGCGGGTCGGCGGCGAGCTCCACCAACTCGTCGACCAGTTCTTCCTGCACCGGCCGCAACTCAGGCCAGCTCAGTACTTCCAGGTTCAGCGGCGGGCCGTCGCCGCCGGCACGTTTGGTCTCCGACGGGGGAAGCAGCACGATCACGGACGAGAACGGTAGCGCTGCGTCAGGGGGGTCCGAAACCCGCGCTCCGCAGCGCCTGCCGGCCGGCCGGACCGGTGACCAGGTCGACGAACTTCTCGGCCAGCCCGGCGTCAGCGGAGTCCTTCAGCACGGCGATTTCGTAGGTGTTCACGGCGCCGGCCGCCTCGGGGAAGCCGACGGTGCCGACCTTGTCGCCGGCCGAGCGCGCGTCGGTGACATAGACGATTCCGGCGTCGGCCTGCCCGCTGGTCACCTTGTTGAGAACATCGGTGACCGAGGGCTCTTCGCTCGCCGGGCTGAGTCGCACTCCGGTGTCCCGCTGTATGCGCGGCAGTGCCGCGCCGCAGGGCACCTGGGCGGCACAGGTCACCAGGCTGACGTCGGCCAGTTCGCGAAACCCCTTGATGCCTTTCGGGTTTCCGGGGGCGACGACGATGGTTAGGGAGTTTGAGGCGAAGGCTTTGGGCGCGTCGGCCAGCAGGCCGGCCCGTGCGGCCTTATCCATCGTCGCGGTGTCGGCGGAGGCGAACACGTCGCCGTGGGCGCCCTGGGTGAGCTGGGTCAGCAGGTCGGCGGAGCCGGCGAAGGTCAACTCGACCTTCGCCCCGGTGTTGGCGCCGGTGAATGCGCCGCTGAGATCGGTGAAGGTGGAGCGCAGGGAGGCGGCGGCGAAGACCGCGACGGTGTGCAGCGCCGGCGTCGAGCTGCATCCGGCGAGCAGCGCGACGACGCCCGCGAGGGCTGCGCGCCGCGCTGGGCGAATCATCAGTACGCCGGCAACTGGCCGTTGCCGGACTGTCCCGCCAGGCCGTTGAGAATGTCGAGGTTGTGCCGGAGTTGGAGCTGCGACAGCCACGGCGGGTTCGGGTTGGGCGGGGGCGTGTCGCTCAGCTGCCAGGGCTGGCAGCCCTTGGTCTTGAAGGCCATGTCCCCGGCGTCGATCTGGACGGTCTGCGGCTGCTTGGAGAGTGCGTTCTCCAGGGTGGTGCCGTCGGGGGCGATACGCCGCCAGTAGCAGCTGTCGCCCGGCAGTGGTCCGGCGGAGGTGTAGACCCCGGGCAGGACGTCCTTCCCGACGACGAAGGTGCCGTCGTGGCTCATCAGGTGCTGTGGCCCCGGACCCGCAGGCCCGGGAGCCGGCGGGGGTTCGCCCGGAGCGGCGTGGTCGGGCGTGGGCCCGGCGTTAGCGGGGGGTGCGGCGGCTTCTGCGGCCAGGCCGGGCGGTGGGGGAGCCGGGGTGTCGGGATCGGCGGACGCCAAGCCCGCGGCCGAGAGCAAACCTGCCGTCATCGCCGCGGCCGCCACTGCCGCCACTCTGCCACCCACGGCAGCGAGGTTACCCGCGGACGGAGGCCGGTTGCTCAGGCCGTGCGGCGCAGGAAGGGCAGCAGGCCCCCGCGGCGACGGCGGATCTCGTCATCGAAGCGGTGCTCGGCCTCGGCCACCGAGGCGATCACCGGCATCGGCGTGCGCTCGGAACGCAGCCTCCGGGCGACGGCGTCACTCGGCACCAGGGCCCAGTCCACGCCCGCCGCGAGGCAGCGCTCGTCGAGCGCGGTGAGCAGCGCGATCGCCTTGGGGGTGAAGGCCTCCACACCGCTGAGGTCGAGCACGAGCCGGGAGCCGGTGGCGACGGCGCGCAGCGCGGACTCGGTGATCGGCTCGACGTTGCCGGCATCCACCCGGCCGCTCACGGCCACCACGGTGGCTCCATGCCGGCAATGCGCCCAGACGTGCGCGCCCTTGAAGTCACGTGCCGGATTCCCGTAGCGCGAAGTGAAGCTCGTCATGGTCGGCCCCTGGTGTTGGATTTCGCTGCCGCGTCGAGCGGCTGTGGACCTGACACTAAGCCGCAAATCTAAGGCGGCTGAGAGCAGTCTTTAAAACTCTGGTGAGAAAGGGTTTCGGGGGTTGATCCGGCAAACTCATGACGGGTTTCTGACTGTGGGTCCCGGACCGTGGCGGCAGCCCTGGCGGCCTTCTAGTCTCGACGCCATGAAAGCGCATCTGACCCGACTGCTGATGATCGTGCTGACCGTCGCGGCGCTGACATTCGGACTGTCCTCACCTGCCACCGCCGCGGCGGCGGACCTGAACTTCACCGGAACCACCCTGAGCGGGGGTACCTTCAACGGCACCAGCCTGCAGGGCAAGCCGGCGGTGCTGTGGTTCTGGACCCCGTGGTGTCCGTTCTGCAACCAGGAAGCGCCCAGCGTCGCCGCGGTGTCGGCGGCCAACCCGGGGGTGACCTTCGTCGGCATCGCCACACGGGCCGACAACGACGCATTACAGAGCTTCGTGTCGAAGTACGGCCTGAATTTCACCAATATCAACGATGCGGACGGGTCCATCTGGGCGAAGTTCAACGTGCCGTGGCAGCCGGCCTACGTGTTCCTGCGTCCGGACGGGTCGTCGACGTTCGTCAACAACCCGACCTCGGCCATGTCGCAGCAGGAACTCAGCGGCCGGGTCCGCGCTCTGACTTCCTAGCTCGTGAACGCCGACCTGACCGGATTGGCGTTCGCCGCCGGGATGGTCGCGGCCTTCAACCCCTGCGGGTTCGCGATGCTCCCCGCCTACCTGACGACAGTCGTCCAACGCGACGGGGGCGGCCAGATCGTCGCGCTGAGTCGGGCGCTCGGAGCCACCGCCGTCATGGCGGCCGGTTTCCTGACCGTGTTCGGGCTGTTCGGGTTGCTGACCGTGCCGGTTGCGTCCACCGTCCAGCGCTATCTGCCGTACGCAACGGTCGCGATCGGGATATCCCTTGTCGCTCTTGGTGTTTGGCTCTTGTCCGGTCGGGACGTGCCGGGGTTCCCGGTGGGAGGGGACGCGCGGTGGGCGCCGACGGCACGGCTGGGGTCGATGTTCGGTTACGGCGTCGGCTACGCACTGGCATCGCTGTCCTGCACGGTCGGGCCGTTCCTGGCCGTCACCGGCAGCAGTCTGCGCAGCAGCTCGGCGATCGGCACTCTGCTGGTCTACGTCGCCTACGCGACCGGTATCGCGCTGGTGGTCGGGGTGCTGGCCGTCGCCGTGGCACTGGCCAGCGGGGTGGTGATCGACCGGATGCGACGGGTTCTGCCCTACGTCAACCGGCTCAGCGGCGCGATCCTGGTCCCGGTCGGGCTGTATGTCGCCTACTACGGCTGGTACGAACTGCGGCTTTTCGGCGGATCGGCCGCCACGGATCCGGTCATTGCCGGCGCGGGCCGCATCCAGGGACAGCTGGCGGGCTGGGTGTACCGGCTGGGCGGCTGGACATGGTTGCTGGTGCTCTCCGCGTTGGTCGCCAGCGCTGCGGCCGGTTGGGCCTGGCGGCGCCGTCGGCATACGCCGGGCCAGGGCACGACGCGGTTAGACTCGGCCGCATGACTATCTCTGTTCGCCGATGGGGGGCCGGTGCTGCGGCTGTACTGGCGCTGGCCGCTGCCCCCGCCGTCCTGGTCACCATCGCACCCAGTGGCACCGCCAGCGCCGACGTCTGCGCCAGCGTCGGCCGCCGGGTCTCGGTGAGTGGCTGCGCCAACCTCAGTGACGTCATGGCGCCCTACGTCGTCCCGCAGGACGCCTATGCGCCGATCACCCCTAATGCCAGTGCGTGCGTCGGGTGGAACGGCCGCTGGGTGAACGCCAACAGCTGCGTCTGACCTTCGACACACGAGAACCCCCGCGGAACACTTCAGGGCGGTTTCTAGGGGTCGTCGCAACGCTGGTGGTTAGTGAGGCAGTAGTAGATCACGCAAGCGCTCGGCTGGGGTATCCCAGTCGAGCGTTTTGCGTGGGCGGCCGTTGAGTTGCTGGGCGACGTGTTCGAGGTCTGCGGGGCTGAAGACGCTCAGGTCGGTGCCTTTGGGGAAGTACTGGCGCAGCAGGCCGTTGGTGTTCTCGTTGGTGCCGCGCTGCCAGGGGCTGGCCGGGTCGCAGAAGTAGACGGGCATGTCGGTGGCCATCGCGAATTGCTGGTGGCGGGCCATTTCGCAACCCTGGTCCCAGGTCAGGGATCCACGCAGGTGGGCCGGCAAGGTGGCGATCGTGGCGACCAGACCGTCGCGGACGGCTTCGGCGTGATGTCCCTCGGGCAGGTGCACCAGCATCGTGTAGCGGGTGGTGCGTTCGACCAGGGTCGCGATCGCGGTCTTGTTGGCTTCCCCCATGATGAGATCGCCTTCCCAGTGGCCCGGGACCGCGCGGTCCTCGACCTCGGCGGGCCGCTCGCTGATCATGATCATCGGGTCGACGAACCGCGACGTGCGTTGGTCGGGGCGTCGCCGCGGTTTGCGGACCGTGCGCCCGGTCCGAAGCGCTTGTGTCAGTTCGCGTTTCAGTCCGCCGCGGGCCTGAAAGTACAGCCCCTGGTAGATCGTTTCATGGCTCACACGCATGCTCTCGTTATCCGGGAAGTCCTTGATCAGACGATAGGAGATCTCCTCTGGTGACCACCGCTGCGCCAGCCCGTCTTCGACGGCCTGCCGCAGCGGCAGGTTGGTGACCAGTTTGGACGGCTTGGGTCGAGCGCGAGCCGCGGCTGCCGCGTTGTGTGCTTGATAGGGCAGGTACAACCCGGCCTGGCTGCGGTTGGTGATCTCGCGGGACACCGTCGAGGTGGACTTGCCGATTCGTTCGGCGATCGCGGTCATGCTCTGGGCATTGGCCAGCCCGTCGGCGATGGCAAGCCGATCCTCCAACGACAAATATCGGCTGCTGATTACCGGCGGTTCAGCCCTGGTGGCCATGGTCATTGGGCCGTTGTACTGCGCCGGACCGGCGCCATAACGGATCACCACGCCGTCGGGGCGGACCCGCGTGTTGCCGATCTTGCGGACACCGTCACGCCAGTCCCGGGCCGTGCGCACATGGACCCCCACCTCCCGGGCGGCCCGTGATGCCGACCAACCGGCATCGAGCAGTTCGAAGAACCGCGCCTTAGCCTCAGCCTTGCCGACCGGCCGCCGATCCTCCTCGACCAGACCCTGCTCGACGAGCACCCGCCGGGCACGGCTATGGGAAATGCCATTGGTCTTCGCAGCCTGATTGATCGAGCCGGTGGCCTCAAACACCGCCATGACCGCAGCCGACTCGACACCTCGCCACCTCGACCGCGACGTCCCTACCGGGCGGCCCATCGCCCGCAAGATCGCATAACACCGACCCCGGGAGACCCCCACCGCCGCCGCGGCATCCTTGACCGCAACACCGGCATCAACCAGCTTTGCTAACTGCTCCCCTAACCCAACACAGTCCTCCGAAAACGACACGGCCGCCGCAACCTCTCAAATCGAGAGCGTTGCGACGACCGTGTGAACCCGCCCAGCATCCGCGGGGGTTCTCGTTGCAGAGGGACTACCGGTGCAGGTCGAACCGGTCGCTGTCCATCACCTTCACCCAGGCCGCCACGAAGTCGTGGACGAACTTCTCCTTGGCGTCGTCCTCGGCGTAGACCTCGGTCACCGCGCGAAGCTGCGAGTTCGAACCGAACAGCAGATCGACCCGACTGGCCGTGTACTTCTCCGCGCCCGTGACACGGTCCTTACCGATGTAGGTTCCGTCATCAGCCGGCGACGGGGACCACTTGGTGCCCATGTCGAGCAGGTTGACGAAGAAGTCCGTCGTCAAGGCGCCGGGCCGGTCGGTCAGCACGCCCAGGTTGGTCCCGCCGAAGTTGGCGCCCAGCACCCGCAGGCCACCGACGAGCACGGTCATCTCCGGAGCGGACACACCCAGCAGGTTCGCCCGGTCGATGAGGTGATACTCGGCGGGGAGGTTCAGCCCTTTACCGGCGTAGTTGCGGAAGCCGTCGGCCTTCGGCTCCAGATAGGAGAACGACTCCACATCGGTCTGGTCCTGGGTGGCGTCACCGCGGCCAGAACTGAACGGCACCTCGATGTCGAATCCGGCTGCCTTGGCCGCCTTCTCCACACCGACATTGCCGGCCAGCACCACGATGTCCGCGAAGGATGCGCCGACCCCGGAGGCGGCCTGAATCCCCTCCAGCGTCCGGATAACGTGGGCCAGTTCGTCCGGCTCGTTGAGCTCCCAGCCCAGCTGCGGCTGCAACCGGATTCGGCCGCCGTTCGCGCCACCGCGCATGTCGCTGCCGCGGTAGGACGATGCGGCCTTCCATGCGGTTGAAACCAGTTGCGACACGGTCAGTCCGGACTCGGCGATCGCGGTCTTGAGCTTCCCGACCTCGTCGGCGGAAAGCGTCTTGCCGGCCGGAACGACGTCCTGCCACACCCAAGTCTGCTTGGGCGCCAACGGGCCGAGATAACGGGTCACCGGACCCATGTCGCGGTGGAGCAGCTTGAACCACGCCTTGGCGAATTCCTCGGCGAGTTCCTCCGGATGATCCAGCCAGCGTCGGGTGATCTTCTCGTAGATCGGGTCGAACCGCATCGACAGGTCCGTGGTCAGCATCGACGGGTGGGTCTTGCCGTCGCCCTGCGCCATCGGTACGGAGTTGGCCCAGCCGTCGTTCTTCGGCTTCCACTGATGCGCGCCGGCGGGGCTCTTGGTCAGCTCCCACTCGTTGCCGTAGAGGATCTCCAAATAGCTGTTGTCCCACTTGGTGGGGGTGTGCGTCCAGATGACCTCAAGGCCGCTGGTGAACGCGTCGTTGCCCACCCCGGTGCCCTTGTTGTGATTCGCCCAGCCGAGGCCCAGTTGCTCCAGCGGAGCTGCCTCCGGTTCGGGTCCCATGAGGTCGGGGTTGCCGTTGCCGTGTGTTTTGCCGAACGTATGGCCGCCGACGATCAGGGCAGCGGTCTCGATATCGTTCATCGCCATCCGGCCGAAGGTCTCGCGAATGTCGATGGCAGCGGCCACCGGATCCGGCTTGCCCTCGGGCCCTTCGGGATTGACGTAGATCAGTCCCATCATGGTGGCGCCGAGCGGATTTTCCAGCTTGGTTCGGTCGCTGCCCGCGTAGCGGTCCTGCGAGCCCAGCCACTCGGCCTCGGCCCCCCAGTAGATGTCCTCCTCGGGTTCCCAGAAGTCCGGACGGCCGAACGCGAAGCCAGCGGTCTTGAACCCCATGGTCTCCAGCGCGCGGTTGCCCGCGAAGATGATCAGGTCCGACCAGGACAACTTCTTCCCGTACTTCTTCTTGACGGGCCACAGCAACCGACGGGCCTTGTCCAGGCTCGCGTTGTCCGGCCAGCTGTTGAGCGGTGCGAAACGTTGCATACCCCGGCCGCCGCCACCACGGCCGTCCTGAACGCGGTAGGTGCCGGCGGCGTGCCAGGTCATCCGGACGAAGAAGGGTCCGTAGTGGCCGAAGTCGGCGGGCCACCAGTCCTGCGAGTCGGTCATCACGGCGTCGACGTCACGGGTCAGGGCGTCGACGTCCAGGGTCTGGACCGCCGCCCGGTAGTCGTAGCCGGGGTCCATTGGGTCGATGATGTCCGGGTTCTTTTGCAGGAGCTTGAGATTGACGGCGTTGGGCCACCAATCGCGGTTGCTGCCGCCCTCGACCGGAGGCTTGATGCGCATCGGGCAGCCGCCCGATGCGGAATCCGTCTGAGCCTCGCCGATGGGCGGAGTTTCGTCAGCCACGTGTATTCCTTCCAGATTGGGGTTGTGGTGAAAAAGCCGTGATCACGGTTGTGATCCCGAAGTCTGGGAGGCTGAGCAGTCGGGGCAGCGACCCCAGTAGATGACCTCAGCCTCGTCGAGGATGAACCCGTTGTCATCGGCAGGGGTCAGGCACGGGACCTCCCCGATCGCGCAGTCCACGTCGCCGATGCTTCCACACGAGCGGCACACGATGTGGTGGTGATTGTCGCCGACCCGGGATTCGTAACGGGCGACCGAACCGGACGGCTGGATGCGGCGCACCAGTCCCGCGGCGGTCAGGGCGGCCAGGACGTCGTACACCGCCTGCCGGGATACGTCGGGAAGGGCGGACCGGACCGCTCCGAAGATCGTGTCGGTGTCGGCGTGCGGATGCTCGCGGACCGCCTCGAGAACCGCGACGCGGGGGCGGGTCACCCGCAGATCGACGGATCGCAACTGCTCGGCGAAATCCGACGAAGACGGCACGCGACCGATCTTTCCGCCGTTTCTGGAATCAGTCAAGTATTGAGCTTCGGTAGGGTGATCCACCGTGCCGCTCCACACGGTCGCACTCGAAATGGTGCCGCCCAACACCGATCGCAGCCCCTCCGAACAGGTCGAGGAGGCCATGAAGGTTGCGCGGCTGTCGGTCGAGTCCGGCATCGCCGAGCAGATCGGCCACGTCATGATCCCGGGAATGATCGACGAGGACGCCGACCGTCCCATCGAGATGAAGCCCAAGCTCGACGTCCTGGACTACTGGCGGATGATCTCCCCGGAACTGCCCGGGATCAAGGGGCTGTGCACCCAGGTCACCGCGTTCTCCGACGAGCCGACGCTGCGCTCCCGGCTGACCGATCTGGTCGGTTCGGGCATGGAGGGCGTCGCCTTCGTCGGCGTGCCCCGGACCATGGCCGACGGCGAGGGATCAGGGGTGGCGCCCACCGATGCGCTGGCCCTCTACGCCGACCTGGTGCCCAACCGCGGCGCGATCCTGATCCCGACCCGCGCCGGCGAAACCGGCCGGTTCGGGTTCAAATGCCGTCAGGGTGCCACCTACGGCATGACGCAGCTGCTGTACTCCGACGCCATCGTGGAGTTCCTCCGGCGGTTCGCCCGTGACACCGATGCCCGGCCCGAGATCCTGCTGTCGTTCGGCTTCGTGCCCAAGGTGGAAAGCCGTGTGGGACTGATCAATTGGCTGATCCAGGACCCCGGCAACGCCGCCGTCGCCGACGAGCAGGCGTTCGTCAGGGAAATGGCCGCCGCGGATCCCGTCGTCAAGCGGGGGATGATCGTCGACCTCTACAAGCGCGTGGTCGACGGGGTCGCCGGGCTGGGCTTCCCGATCAGCATTCACTTCGAAGCCACCTACGGCTACTCCGCACCGGCGTTCGCCACCTTCGCCGAGATGCTGGGCTACTGGTCACCAAGACGGTGAAGACCTGGATCGACTTCGACGCCGCACCGGTATTCGCCATCCCCCTGATCGACGCGGTTGGTGGGCGGACCGTCTGCGAGGGCATGCTCATCGAAGGCCCACAGGGCTGGGGTGAGTTCAGTCCGCCGCCGGGCTGCGACGTGCGCAGCGCGGGCCGGTATCTGACCGCGGCCATCGAGGTCGGCACCGTCGGCTGGCCTGATCCGCGGCGCGGTCGCGTCCCGGTGGCGGTGAGCGTTCCGGCCGTGGACCCGGAGCGGGCCGCGACGATCGTCGCCGACTCCGGCTGCCGTACGGCGGCGGTCCGGGTGGACGGCCCGCTCTCCGATGTCCTCGCCCGGCTCGAGGCGGTACGCGACGCCCTCGGGCCGTACGGGGCGATCCGTTGTGATGTCAACGGCCAGTGGGACATCGAGACCGCGGTGTCGGCCATCCCGGCGCTGGACCGCGCCGCGGGCGGCGCGGAATTCGTCGAGCAGCCCTGCCGCACCCTCGAGGACGTGGCGGTGGTGCGTCGTCGCGTCGGCGTCCGGATCGCGGTCGACCAGTCCATCACGGAAGCGGCGGAGCCGTTGCGCCTGCCGCTGGCCGAGTCGGCCGATGTCGCGGTGCTGTCCGTCGGGGCGCTGGGCGGTGTTCGCCGGGCGTTGCGGGTTGCCGAGTCCGCCGCAGTGCCGTGCGTGGTGGCGGGGGAACTGGGAAGCAGCATCGGCATTGCCGTTGGGCTGGCCCTGGCCGGGGTGCTGCCGGACACCGGGTTCGCCGCCACGCTCGGTGGGGCACGCCTGCTGGCCGGCGACGTCGTCAGCGACGCGCGATCCCTGATCCCGGTTGACGGCCACCTGCCGGTCGCCCCGATGCCGCCCGGGCCCGATCCGGCCCGATTGCGGCAGTTCCCGCCGACCGGCGCCGCGATGGAAGCCCGCTGGCGCGCGCTGCTCACCGCGGCACAGGCCTTCATCTGACGCCGATTAGCCCCTGCCACGCGGCAGGGCAGCTGACACCGCCTTCATCACCGCACGCTTGACCGCGGCTCCGGCGCCGGGCGACGCGGGGGACCGGTCGGACGGGTCCAGTCGCAGCACGTCGCCTTCGGTGATCCGGCCGGGGGTGTGAACGTCGCCGTACACCCCCAGGCACCGGTGCGCATTGGCCGCGACCGTCCTGGTGATGGCGGGGTCGCGATCCAGACCGGGCTGGGGATGTGTCGGCATGACGCACCGGATGGTGGGGATCATCGGGCTGAAGGCGCACTGCGGTGCGTGCAGCACCCCGCCGCACCAGCCGAGTTCGGGAAGCTCCGCGGTATCGGGGGTCTCGATCAGCAGGCTGGGCCGGAACCGGCGGACGTCGAAGTCCGAGCCGGGCGCCAATGCGGACATCGACTCCAGCGACCGCGTGGTCAGCAGGTGGACGGGGTAGGCGTCGACGTAGCTGCCGATCGGGGTGGCGTACCGGCTGATCTCGGCCAGCTTGCGAATCGGGAACATCGAGAGGTCGGGCAGTGGGTCGTCGGGGCCCAGACCGAAGATCGTCCGCATATCCGCCTTGGTGGCCATCGGTGTCCGGTACTGGTCGCGTTCGCTGACGGGCGGCAACGCGCGCAGTTCGACGTCATGGTCGACATAGGACGACAGCGCGCCGTGGATCGCCGGATCGGCGCTGGAGACCTCCCTGCCGTCGGGGAATCCGATGATCACCTCCGGCGCGTGGCCGGGGCCGGCGTTCCTGGGCGGGGTACCGGCGTATCGGGCTGTGCACATCAGTAGCCCGGGGAGTTTCTTGGCGCTCGTGGTGGCATCCGACGTGCGGTCTCGCACCGCCCAGGTGCGGTCGGCGTGCAGTCCGAGCTCTCTGACCTCGACGGCCGAGAGCCTTTCTCCCGCCATGGATTTCACGGGATATCGCCAGATTTCGGTGATGCGGCCGGCCTCGATCATCATCCCAGCCTAACGTCGGCGCTGGATCTGATCGTCTCGCTTCGCCGCCGGCCCTGCGCGCCGGCATCGTCGACTCGATTAGTCGGAGGGCGTTCGTCTGAGCACCCGCGACGCCACCACGAGCATCGTGAACGTGGCACCGAGCCAGACAGTCAGGACCACGAATGACTGCCCGACGCATCCACCACGCCGCTGATCTGCTGATTGTCGAGGGCATCGACGGCGGCCTGGCGGTCCGGGAACGATATCGCCCGAAACGTCTGGTGGCCGCCGCGCTCAAGCGTTTTCAGTGCCGCTGCGGTGGCGTCCGGCGGACCGACGACGCCGATGGGAAGGTTGTGGGGAAGCGGCCTGCCCAGTGCGAACGTGTAGGCCGCGGCGAAAAGTGCGGCCATGGTCACGGCGATGGCGATGACTGCGCCGGCTTTTCGGAACTCCGACGGGATGCGCCGCCATGCGTACGACGCGTTCGCGGCGGCCACGCTTCAGAGGTTACCCGGGCCGCGCCCGGGTAACCTGCCCGCGCGTCAGTCGAGCGCGATGACCGGGGGGCGCACCTTCGCCCCGGCTACGGGGTTGGAGCCCGCAGGGTTGCCTCCCCACAGTGCGTCGTTGCGCCATCCCTGAGGGATCTGCTTGCTGTTGAAATCGGTGGTGGCGGCGTTCGGGCCGGGGCGCTTCTGGACCTCGGCCTTGTGTGGGCCGCGGTCGACCCCCGCGGACGAAGTGGTCTTCCCCGAGTCGACGTTGTCGTCGGCGGCGGCAGCGGGGGCAAGGGCGACGCCGACCGCGAAGGCGGTGGCGATCAGAGCCGGCGCGAAGAGGGAAATCGCCATGGTCGTAAGTCCTTTCGGTGTGCTGGGCGGGTATTCGCCCGATGTCTTCGAGCGTAGGAACCCGGCGGGCCGGCGGCACCAAACTCATAGAGATCGCATATCTTCGATTCGTGATGCAGTAATCGTGAATCGGTGCTGGCCGGCCGCCCGGTCGAAACGGCAACGCCCAGCCACGACGGGTCAGGGGGCGCCGGCTTCGAAACTGCTGGACGCGATGTCCACGTAGGTCGTGCACTGGAGCGCGCCGGCGCTCTGGTCCTCCGGTGTTTTGGCCGTCACTGCTGCCGGGTGCCACTATGGGAACGCAACTCAGCGCCGGCGGAAGGCACCAGGCTAGAGCCATGTACGACCAAGTCAACGGATGGGACGCCAATCCGGAGAGCCAGGATGTGGGTTTCCGCATCGACCCCGTGCTGGCCAGAAGCTGGCTGCTGGTCAACGGCGGGCAGTACGACAAGTTCGCTCCGGCCGCCGCGTCGCGGGCCGACATCGTCGTGCTCGACATCGAGGACGCAGTGGCGCCCAAGGGAAAAGCCGCCGCCCGGGACAACGTGGTGCGCTGGCTGGGTGACGGCAATGGCGACTGGGTCCGCATCAACGGGTTCGGCACCCAGTTCTGGTCCGACGACCTCGACATGCTGTCGGGCACCCCGGTGGGTGGAGTGATGCTGGCGATGGTGGAGTCCGTCGACCACGTCACCGAGACCGCCAAGCGCCTGCCCGACATCCCGATCGTCGCCCTGGTCGAGACGGCCCGCGGTCTTGAGCGCATCACCGAGATCGCGGCCGCCAAGGGGACATTCCGGCTGGCGTTCGGCATCGGTGACTTCCGGCGTGATACCGGATTCGGCGAGAACCCGACCACGTTGGCCTACGCGCGGTCCCGTTTCACCATCGCGGCCAAGGCCGCTCATCTGCCCGGTGCGATCGACGGCCCGACCGTCGGTTCCAGCGCGCTGAAACTCAGTGAGGCGACGGCCGTTTCGGCCGAGTTCGGGATGACGGGAAAGATCTGTCTGACCCCCGACCAGTGCCCGACCGTTAATGAGGGTCTCTCACCGTCGCAGGAGGAGATCAGCTGGGCCCAGGAGTTCTTCGCCGAGTACGAGCGTGACGGGGGCGAGATCCGCAATGGATCGGATCTGCCGCGTATAGCCCGCGCAACGAAGATCCTGAATCTCGCACGCTCCTATGGCATTTCGGTCTCCGAGTTCGACGACCAGGCTGTTCACGTCACTGCTCCGTCGGACACCTACCACTACTGAAACGCAGGTCGTTCCGGACGTCAGCCGCACGAGCCGGTGCCCGGCCCCGGCGCGTGGAGCTGCGTCTGCTCAAGGTGCAAACGGCGCCCCGAAACACCGCGGGCGGAATTGCTCAGCGGCCGGAGGCGATCAGGTCCGCAGCCTTCTCCCCGATGACGACGGCCGGGGCGTGGGTGTGCCCGCGGATGATGGACGGCATCACGGACGCGTCGGCCACCCGTAGGCCGGCTACGCCACGGACCCGCAGCTGCGGATCGACCACGCTGCGATCGTCCCGACCCATCCGGCAGGTGCCAACCGGGTGGTAGAGCGTGTGCGAACAGCTGTCGAGGGCGCGTTCGAGGGTCTCGTCGTCGAGGGTGGTCGCATGCAACGGACGTACGACGTCGCCGACGATGTCGGCCAGTGCGGGGGAGCGGGCGATCTTCGCGGTCACCCGCAGGCCCTCGATCATGGCGGCGCGGTCGACGCCGTCGGGGTCGGAGAGATAGCGCGGGTCGATCACCGGTTTGGCGGCGGGATCGGCCGAGCGCAGTGTCACGGTTCCGGTGCTGCGCGGCTTGAGCAGCACCGGACCGGTGGCGATTCCGTGGCCGAACGCCTCGCCGATGCCCTCGTCATAGAAGGGGGCCGGTGCCCAGATCAGCTCAAGGTCGGGCCATTCCAGTTCCGGCCGGCTGCGGACGAAGCCGTAGGCCTCCCCGACGTTGGAGGTAAGCATGCCCCGGCGGCGTAACAGGTAGTTGGCGAGTTCGGCGGGCTTCTCCGCGTCGAAGAGACTGTCGTCCTTGACCGCGAAGCCCAGCGGGGCGATCAGATGGTCGAGCAGGTTCTTGCCGACCTCGGGCGCATGCTGGACGACGTCGATGCCGAACTCGGAAAGCTCTGCGGCGTCGCCGATTCCCGACAGCATGAGCAGTTGCGGGGTGTTGACGGCGCCGGCGCTGAGGATGACTTCGCGGGAGGCCCAGACGGTCTGCCTGCGTCCGTGGGCGTCGTCGAACTCCACGCCGACGGCCCTGCCGCCGCCGACGAGCACCTTGCGCACCGTGGCGTTGGTCAGCAGCTGGAGGTTACGCCTGTACAGCACCGGCTTGAGGTAGGCGTCGGCACAACTCCACCGGGCGCCGCGGCGCTGGGTCACCGCCGTCTCGCAGAACCCGTCGGCGATCGGCTGATCCGGAAGGGTGCGCCGGTAGCCGGCCTGCTCGGCGGCCCTGAGCCAGGCCGAGGTGGAGGGGCGCGGGCTGCGCTGCGGTGAGATCACCAGCGCGCCGTTCTCGGCGCGGTCGAAGTACGGCCGCAGGTGCGTGTAGTCCCATTCCTCGCCCGCGTGCTCTGACCATTCGTCGTAGTCGGCGGGAAAGCCCGGAACCCACATCATCGCGTTCATCGACGATGAGCCGCCGAGGACTTTGCCTCGGGGCCAATAGATTTCGCGGCCGCCCACCTCCTTCTGCGGTTCGGTCAGGTAGTCCCAGTCCATCGGGCTGCGGAACAGTTTGGAGAACGCGGCGGGGATGTGGACGAATTTGTCGGTGTCCATCGGCCCGGCTTCCAGGACCACCACCTTGGCGCCGGAGTCGGCACTGAGCCTGTTGGCCAGCACCGATCCGGCCGAACCGGTGCCGACGATCACGTAGTCGCTCTGCATTTCCGGAAGTATAGAAATCCCTTCAGCAGGCTTCGACGACGCCGACATCGGTGTGGCTGAAATCGGTTCCCCGCTGAGCATCGCGACGATCGCCGACGTATCGATCACCACTAGTTCGGCAACCCATGCTGGTCGAGGCCGACGATCGCCTCCGCCGGGCGCGTGTCGAGGACCGGCAGGGCGGACCCTTTTCCGCGAAGGCCGAAAGTCTCTACAGACCTACGGTCAGCGTTGCTACGTTCGGCGAATTCCTGCCGGGCTGGACCCGCGGGCCAACGTCGACGGGGGAGCAACGTGGTTAACTCGATCGGGATCAAGATCGTCGCCGCCGCGATGGCGCTCATCACTGCCGTCGGGCTCCCGGGCTGCGGTTCCAAGAAGCAAGACGAGGCCAACAAGCCCGCCGTCGCCGAGATCAACGGTGCCATCAACGACGGCGCCTTCGGCACCACCGAGACGCTGGACTGCGGCGACGGGAAGGGCCTCAACATCGGCGGGTCGAAGAACATCCTCACCGTCAAGGGCCGCTGCGGCACGGTGGTGGTCGGCGGCGACGACAACAAGATCACCCTCGACAAGGTCGACACCGAACTCATCGTCGCCGGGCTGAACAACACCGTCACCTACCGCGACGGCGCGCCGAACATTCAGGACATGGGCACCGGCAACAGCATCACCAAGGGCTAGGAGTGTTGCGCACTCCGAGTCTTCCTAACAAACATTCGCGTTCACATTGTGAACGCGAGGGCGCCGCTCCGGCTGGGATGGCCCCACCCCACAGGCCGACGCCGGCAAGGTTCTGGTCGTGGACGAGTCTGTCGGTCGGCCCACCCAGACTGCGACGCCTGACTTGCCCCGGCGCACCGGCGACTTGGTTGTGGTAGGAACTGCTTCACACGCGAGACGGTGATCGCGCAGCGTCGAAGGGTTGTTTGCTATGGCTTCGTCGGACTCGTTTCGATGTGTCGGCCGGGTTGGTGCGCTGGCGGTGGCGTTGGGTGTGGGCTCGGCGGTCGCCGGGATGCCGGTGGCATGCGCTGATCGGACGGGTTCGCCGGGGTCGTCGGCCTCGAACTCGTCGGACTCCTCTGTCTCGGCGGGCCGGTCGGCACCAGCAGGCACCGCGGCGCGACGCCCCAGCCGCGACACCGGCGGCGCGGCCACCGCGGCCACGGCCGAGACCAGCGGCGGTCCGACCGGTTCGACTCCCTCCGCTGCCGCTGCGACGGCCCGCGGCCACGGCGTGGACCCGGCCCCTTCGAACCTCCCAGCTTCCTCGAGTCGTTCGCCGGCGAATCCGGTGTCGGTCGGTGTCGGCGCCGCGGTCCCCGTGCCGGCGGCGTCGTCGCGGGACGGCGGTCTCACGCGTGGCTCGGCGGTCGCGGTCGCGGTCGCGGTCCCGGCCCCGCTGACGGTGCGCCGAGTCGCCGGGGTGGCCTCAGTCGCGCCGGTGGCGGCGCCGCCGTCGGTCGCGCACGCCGCGGCGGCGTCGGTTCCGGTGGCCTCGGTGGCGCGGTCGGCTTCGGGTGGGGTGTCGGGTGTGTCGGCGCGGCTGTTGGACTGGCTCAGTGGCGGCGGGGGTGGGGGTGCGCCGGCTGCGGGTCCGTTGGCTTGGACCGCGCTGGCCGTCACACGCCGAGAGTTGGGCACATCGGCGAGCAAGGCGAGCGGGCAGTTCCGGTTGTTCGGCAACGGCACCGCGGAGAACCCGAATGCGGGTTTCCTGGGCGGTAACGGCTACACCTACAGCTCCTATGCCGGGGCCTGCACGAGTGGCGCGTGTGATGGCGGCCGCGCGGGGTTGTTGTTCGGCAACGGTGGTGGCGGGTTCGCCGGTGGTGCGGGCGGGGCGGCTGGTCTGTGGGGCAACGGCGGCGCAGGCGGTGCAGGTGTCGACGGCGGACCGACCGCGGACGGCGGCGCTGGTGGTGCGGGTGGCCGCGGCGGGGTGTTCTTCGGGCTGGCCGGCCCCGGTGGTGCGGGCGGGTCGACCAGTAAAGCCGGCGGGGACGGTGGCGCCGGCGGGGCGGGCGGGGACTCCGGGGTGTTCTCCTTCGTCGGGCTGGCCGGGCACGGCGGTAATGGCGGCGCAGCCACCGGGATCGGCGGTCACGGCGGCGCCGGGGGTGCCGGTGGGGACGCCGGGCTGCTGTCCATCGCCGGGGACGGCGGCGCCGGCGGCAACGGCGGTGACGGTTACACCCGCGGTGGGGACGGCGGTGCCGGCGGGCGGGCGCCTCTGTTCTTCGGCGGCGGTAAGAGCGGCGGCGACGGCGGCAACGCGGTCGGCCCGGGCGGGAACGGCGGTGACGGCGGGGACGGCGGCAACGTCGGGCCGCTGAACCTGTGGGCCGGCGGCGGTGACGGCGGCGCCGGCGGGGACGGCGCCGACGGTGTCGTGGCGGGGATCGCCGGCGGTAACGGCGGGCATGGGGGTAACGGTGGCACCAACTCCTGGATCATCCCGTTCCCGAACGACAACAACGGCACCGGCGCCGGCGGGGCCGGCGGCGCGGGTGGCGACGGCGGTGCGGGCGCGACCGGCGGCTCGGGTGGCTCAGGCGGCAACGGAGCCCACGGCAGCCTGCTCCTCGGCGGTGGTGGGGCCGGCGGGGTCGGCGGGCACGGCGGCAAAGGCGGAACCGGCGGCGCCGGAACCAGCGGCGCCAACGGCGACCCCAACTTCGTCATCGACTACGGCAACGGCCTAGGCGGCGGGCAGAACGGCAGCACCGGCGGGACCGGCGCGGCCGGCGGAGATGGCGGCGCCGGCGGCGACGCCGGCCTCGGCCGCTACGCGCTGCTCTTCACCGCTCCCATCAAAGCCGGCGCCGGCGGCAACGGCGGGGACGGCGGGGACGGCGGGGCCGCCGGTCAGGGCGGGCGCGGGGCCGACGGCACCGCCACCCACATCGACGCCGGCAACGGCGGCAACGGCGGAACCCCCGGCACTGCAGGTGCGGGGGGCAAGGGCGGAGCTGCGGGAACCGGGGCCGGCGGAACTACCGGCACAACCGGCGCCGGCGGCGCGGGCGGGGCGGGTGGCGACGGCGGCGATGGCGGCAACGGCTTCACCACGGCACTCACCGGCGCCCGCGGCGGCGACGGCGGCAACGGCGGGGCCACCACGACCGGTATCGCCGGAAACGGCGGCCACGGCGGTGGCGGTGGGGCCGGTGTCCCCGGTCTGACCGACGCACCGGGCACCAGCGGCGGCAACGGCGGCAACGGCGGCATCGGTGGTGCGGCTACCACCGGCCACGCGGGTAGCGGCGGCAACGGCGGCCAAGGCGGCAACGGCGGCAACGGCGGCAACGGCAGCGACAGCACCGGCAGCGCCGCGGCCACCCCCGGTGGTGACGGCGGCCAAGGCGGCAACGGCGGCAACGGCGGCAACGGTGGTCTGGCCAGCGACCCGGCCGGCACTAACGGCAACGGCGGGGCCGGTGGCGGCGCGGGCACCCCCGGTAACGGTGGTAACGGCGGTAACGGCGCCAGCGGCTTCGCCACCGGCGCGACCGGCGGCAACGGCGGTAACCCCGGCACCCCCGGTGAGGGCGGGACCGCCGGCGCCGGCGCCACGCCCGGCAAAACCGGTGCCGCGGTCACCGGGCCGGCCGGCAACGGCGGCAACGGGGGCAGCGGCTACAACGCTGCACTCAACCCCAACGCGCCCGCCGGCACCCCCGGCGGTACCGCCGGCGCCGGCGGCCGCGGCGGCACCATCGGTGACGGGGGCCGCGGCGGCACCGGCGGGGGCGGCGCCGCGGGCACAGCCAACCCCGCTTTCAACACCGTCATCGCCACCATCCCGATCGGCTACCGCTCATCAGGTTTGGCGGTCAACCCGAACGGCAGGTTCGCCTACGTCACCAACATCGGGCAAGGCGGTTTGTCAGTGATCGACACCGCCACCAACACCGTCGTCGGCGCCCCGATCCCGGTCCCGCCCTACTCGAACGGGGTGGCGGTCACCCCGAACGGAAAGTACGCCTACGTCACCAACTACATCGGCAACTCGGTGACGGTGGTCGATACCACCGCCAATACCGTCGTCGGCGCCCCGATCCCGGTCGGTCTGAGCCCGGAAGGGGTTGCGGTCACCCCGGACGGCAAGTACGCCTACGTCGTCAACGGAGGAAGCAGCTCGGTGTCGGTGATCGATACCACCACCAATACCGTGGTGGGTTCCCCGATCCCGGTCGGCAACGGGCCCGATTGGGTCGCGGTCGCCCCAGACGGCAAGCATGCCTACGTCACCAACTTCTACAGCTTTTCAGTCTCGGTGATCGACACCACCAGCAAAACCGTTACCGCCACCATCCCGGTCGGCGGGAACCTTTACGGGATCGCGGTCAGCCCGGACAGCACCCGCACCTACGTCACCACCAGCACCGGCACGGTCGCGGTGATCGACAACATCACGAACACCGTCGTCGACTCCGTCCCGGTCGGCTACTCGGCCGGGGTGGCGGTCAGCCCGGACGGCAAGTCCGTCTACACCGCGACCTACGCCAACGATTCGCTGTCGGTGATCGATACCCGCACCAACACCCTCACCGCCACGATCCCGACCGGCGGCCAGCCGACGGCGGTGACGGTAAGCCCCGACGGCACCCGCGCCTACGTCACCAGCTACGACGGCGTGTCGGTGATCGACATCGCGCCTAACTTGGCCGGTGGCGCGGGCGGCGCCGGCGGCGCAGGAGGTGCGGGTGCCAACGGCGGCGCCGGAGGTGCCGGCGGCGACGGGGGTCAGGGCGTGTCAACCTCCGGTAACGGCGGCGCCGGCGGCGCCGGCGGCGCGGGTGGCGCGGGCGGCGCGGGCGGGGCGGCCCTGGCAGCGACCGGCCACGGCGGGACCGGCGGCGGGGGCGGTAACGGCGGTAACGGCGGCAACGGCGGTAACGGCCTTAACGGCGCGGATGCCACTGCCAGTAAGTCTGCCCGTGATGGCGGTTCCGGCGGCTTGGGCGGCTCCGGCGGGACCGGCGGCGCAGGCGGGGCCGGTGGTAACGGCGGCGCGCAGGGGGTCAACGGCTCCGGCGGCAGCGGCGGTTCCGGCGGCAACGCCGGCACCCCCGGTTCCGGCGGCAGCGGCGGTTCCGGCGGCTCCACCTACCCCAACGGCGGCAACGGCGGCAACGGTGGGAATCCCGGCGCGATCGGCAGCGGCGGTTCCGGCGGTGACCGGGGCACCGGCGGGGCCGGCGGCAACTCCGGCGCCCCGGGCGCCCCGGGCGCCGGCGCCAACGGCGGCAACGGCGGGACTGGCGGCAAGGGCTCCGACTTCGGTACCGGTACCGGGGCGGGCGGCGCCGGCGGCACCGGTGGCACGGGACTCGGCGGGAACGGTTCCACCGGCACGACAGGTGCCCCCGGGTTCCTCGGCGGCGCCGGCGGCAACGGCGGGGCTGGCGGCAACGGCGTCGGTGCCACCGGCGTGGGCGGCAAAGGCGGTAACGGCGGCGATGGTGGCTCGGCGATCTGACGCGCCCCGGGTCCGCGGGGACGACGGCTACCAGAGCACGCCGCGGTCGGCGGACAGGATGAAGCCGTGTCCGCCGCCGGTCCGGCAATGCACTGCGCCCTGATAGTCGACCGCGCACGCCGCACCGAGGGTCTGCACGCGTTGGCCGGCGGGCAAAACCGGGAAGTCGCGGGTGAACGTCGCGGTGTCGGAGTGGCGATAGGTAGCAGGCTCCGTAGTGCTGGCGTACGTCTGATTGGTGCCGGCCGGTGCATCTGATGGCACCGCGTCGCAGCCGACGGGGCCGCCATTGGGCGCCATGCCGCAGGACCAACCATTGGGGGTCCTGAAGTAGACCCAGTAGAAGTAGCTGGAGCCGTAATTGGTGTATGCGCCGTCGGCCAGGGGGAAGCCGCTGATGTCATCGTCCGGCGGGGCGGGGTCGTCGCCCGGAGCGGCGCCGGCCGGGGCGACGGAGACCGCCGCGACCGCCAACCCCGCGGCGAACATCGATCGCCACCCCGTCATCCCTCCACGCTATCCGGGGGATCGCCGAAATCGGGACCGAAGGTCCCTATTGGCCCACCCGATGCGTCATTAGCGTCGGCATCGAGCCGCGGGGGTACTGCGGTGGCGATCGGGGGTGAGGGCATGCTGCCACGGCTGGCACTGGCGACGGCCTTCGCCGTCGGGATCGCACAGGACATCGTGTTCAGTGGAACATGCGCGGATTCGCGGCCGACGTCCAGCAGCTTCCCGGTTTGGCAGGCAACCGCGACGTGGTCGCCGGTTCAGTAGGAGTTGACATCGTGCACACAATCCTGACCAAGGTTGCCCTCGGCACCGTCGCGGCCGTTGGGCTCTACCTCCCGAGTATCGTTGCGGTACTGCCGGATTCGTGTGTGAACGGCATCGGCATTGCGGGCGCGGCGCCGTCGCCGTCCTGCGGCGGCGACCTGCGCGAGTGTCTGCGCAAAAGCGCGGATATGCGGCAGACCACCTTCGGTGGGAGATTCGTCACCGCCGAGGACGTGGCTCGCTGCACCGAGGGTTTCGACGCCTGCATCCATGGAGGCGCCGCCCGGGGCGGCAGCCCGTCCCCGCCGGGATCGCGGCCGCCTCAGGGCGGCACCACAACATCGACGTCCACCTCGGCCAGCAGCGGCGGTCAGGGTGGCGCCGGCGGCGGTGGGCAGAGATCGTCGGGCTCGTCGGACTCGCGGGACATGCCGCCGTATCGGCCCTTCACGCTGGTCGACTCCATGGCCTATGACTGCGCGGTCAGCGGTGAAAGCGTGACGTGTGCGATCACGCGCCGGGATCAACTGCCCGAAACCATGGATTCCTGGAAGGCGGAATTCACCGGGACACTGTCAGGTTCGACGATGACGGGGACACAGATCACCCGCACCCAAAGCCATTACACCGCCGTGCAATGCATCGAGAACAGCGAGGGAACCGAGAAGGTGAGCTACACCTTCAACGGCGACGGCACCGTGAAGATCCGCAGCGATGGCATCCAGTGGCATACCTCCAACTGTTCAGAGTCGCACGACAACACCACACCAGCGAACGAGGTAACCGTCCCGTGGTCCTGAGCAGATCCCGCTGGCCGGCCGCGGTGATGACCGGCGTCGCCCTCGCCGTCACAGGGTGTGGCTCAGCCCGTGCGGACACCACCGACAGCCTTCCGCCGATGACCCATTTCCAGATGGGCGGTGATGTCTACGGCCCGGTCGACGACTGCCGGATCAGCGACACCGCCGTGACGTGCACCTCGACGTGGGCTGAGCCGTATCAGGCTGACACCTACGCCGGGAGCTTCACCGGGACGCTGGCCGGGCTGGTGATGACCGGGATGTCGACCACCCATCAGACCGGCCACGACGCCAATGATCCCGCCTGCCACTGGGAGACCGAGACGTCCGCGCCGATCACCTACACCTTCAGCCTCGACGGAACGGTGTCCAATCGCCAGGAAGCAGGCTGGTGGCGAATGACCCACAGCGGCAGCTGTTCCGGCACGGAATCGGGCACCAGCTCCGCCGGTGAAGGCGGTCCGGTGCGGTGGACGAAGATTGAATAGCCGCGCGACGCCGGCCGTTCAGAGCGTCAGCCGGACCGGCAGGTGCTTGAGCGAGTTGTTCAGGTTCGAGCGGATCCGCACCGGCGTGCCGTCCAGTTGGATATCGCCGAACGTGCCCAGCAGTTCGGCGAAGAACAGCCGGCCTTCCAATCGGGCCAGATGAGCGCCCAGGCAGAAGTGGATGCCCGTCCCGAAGGACAGGTGCGGGTTGCGCTGCCGATGGATGTCGAACCGCTGCGGGTGCTCGAAGACGTCCTCGTCCCGGTTGGCCGAGGTGTAGTACATCGCCACCTTGTCGCCGGCCCGGATCCGGGTGCCGGACAACTCGGTGTCCGCCACAGCGGTGCGGCGGAAGTAGTGCAGCGGGTTGTCGTATCGGATGATCTCTTCGACGGCTGTGGGTAGCAGTCCTGGGTGGGCGCGCAGTTCGGCCAGTTGGTCGGGATGGCGGAGCAAGGTCAGCAGACCCGAGGACAGCATGCCGCGGGTGGTGTCGAAGCCGGCGGTGACGAGTTGAACGAAGAAGCCGCCGAAGTCCATATCGTCCATCGGCCGGCCGCCGAAGTCAGCGCCCAATATCACGCTGGTGAGATCCTCGTCGGCAAGGCCGCGACGGCGGCGGCTCGTTGCGAGATCTACTGCGTAGGAGGCCATTTCGACTCCGCCGGTCTGTTCGGCGCTGTCCGGAGAGAAGTCGGGGTCCTGGCTGGCGGTGATGCGTTCGGCGAGTTTGCGCAGATACTCCCAATCCTGCCGCGGCAGGCCGAACAGTTCCCCGATGACGCGGTTGGGCAATTGGGCGGCCACATCGGTGACGAAGTCGACCACGACGCCGGCTGCGCTGCGTTCCCGGAGCTCGGCGATGATCTCGCCGCAGATGTTGCGCACCCGGGTCTCGAGTCCGGCGATCGCCCGGGGCCGGAAGTGCGCCGAGACCGGCGCGCGGAAGGCGTTGTGGCGGGGGGGATCCATGGCGAGCAGCATGCTGCGCACCCGTTGCAGGGTCGGGCCGGTGACGTCCTCGACGGTGATACCGCCGGCATGGGAGGAGAACACCTCCGGGTGGCGGGCCACGTGCACCACGTCGGCGTGGCGCAGCACCGCCCAGAACCCAGGCTGGTCGTTCATCGGCTGCCAGTGCACCGGATCCGAACGGCGCAGGGCGGCAAGGGCTTCGTGCGGAGCGCCGTTGGCGAAGGTGTCCGGGTCGGCCAGGTCGACCGCGACGGCGAGGGCGCTGCTCATCCTCAGACCAGCAGGACGTTGGGCTTGGACAGACCGGCCTGCTCGCACAGGCCGAGGTACACCGACAGCGTCTTGGCGCCGTCGGAGATGATCTCCACCTCGCCGTTGGCGTCGAGGTTGAGGTTGGCGCCGTAGATCTGGAACCACACGTGGGTGTCGTCCTCGAGGATCTGCAGAGTGTGGACGGAATTGGCCGGTTCATACAGGAACGAGCCGGCCCGGTTGACGTCCGGGTATTCCTTGTACCGCCAGGACCCCGAGGTGGTGTAGGCGTAGACCGGCCCGGTGTGCTTGTGCCGCTGTACCTCGTAGCCGGACTGGAAGACGTTCTCGATGATCCAGAGGTCGCGGGCAGCCTCGACCATGATGACCTTCAGTTTCGAACCGTCCCCGATGTCGACGAAGGGGAGGTCGGCTGCGCCGAAGTGCACTGCGGTGGGGATGTCGAAGGTGGTCATCGGGGCTGCCTTTCGTGGTAGTAACTACGAAGTTAATACCACGAAGTACAATACGTGTCTAGAACATCGCTAAAGGTAGTGCGGCGTGCGTTTTCGAGTGTGGCCACCCAGGATGAGAACTACAGTTCTAGGGCTATGACGGCCTGGCCGACATCGCAGTCCGGCGGCGAGTCGCGGCGACTCAGCCGGCGGTTCAGCACGGTCGGCGTGGAAATCCCACCGTCGCGGTTGCGGGCGATCGCCGCCGGTGCGCCGGCCACCGAGGGCGAGTGGGTGGACGTGAGTTTCGCCCTCGTCGCCACCAACCTGCTGGCCGAACAACGCCACACCAAACGGGTTCGCGCACAGCGCCGCGTCGTGCACTGGGCGCTGGTCGGCGGCGCGGTGGTGGTGGCGCTCAACGCACTGTTGTGCCTGGGTCTGCTGTTCTTCGTGCTGACCCAGCACGCTTCCCCGTACTGACTGCGCGTACTGACAGCCTTACTTCACGACGTGGCTGTCCGCCACGTCCAGGGCCGCGTCGAGAATGGCCAGGCCCTCCGCGATCTCGGCATCGGTGACGTTGCACGGCGGGCAGGCGTGAATGCGGTTGAAGTTGGCGAACGGCAGCAGGCCGCGCGATTTGGCAGCTGCCAGAACGTCATTCATGGCAGGGCTGGATGCGCCATAGGGTGCCAGGGGCTCACGGGTCTCGGGATTGGAAACGAGCTCGATCGCCCAGAACACGCCGAGGCCACGAACCTCGCCGACCGAGGGATGCCGGGCTGCCAGCTCTCGCAGGCCGGGACCGAGCACCTGCTCGCCGATCCGGGCTGCGTTGGCGACCATGCCCTCGTCCTCCATGGCGTTGATGGTCGCCACCGCCGCCGCGCAGGCCAATGGGTGCCCCGAGTAGGTGAGACCGCCGGGGTATGCGCGGTCGGTGAAGGTCGAGTAGATGGCGTCGTTGATCGCCACACCGCCGAGCGGAACGTAGCCCGACGTCACGCCCTTGGCGAAGGTCATCAGGTCCGGGACGACACCGAAATGGTCGATGCCGAACCACTTTCCGGTCCGCCCGAACCCGGCCATCACCTCGTCGGCGATCATGACGATGCCGTGGCGGTTGCAGATCTCGCGCACGCCGGCCATGTAACCGGGCGGGGGGACCATGATGCCGGCGGTGCCCGGGACCGACTCGAGAATGATCGCTGCAATGGTGGCGGCACCCTCGTGTGCGATCAGGCGCTCCAGGTATTCCAGTGCGCGCTGGGACTCCTGTTCCTCGTTCTCCGCGTAGAACGACGAGCGGTACAGGAAGGGGCCGTTGAAGTGGACGACGCCGGCGCTGCCGTAGTCGGAGGCGAAGCGGCGCGGATCACCGGTGAGGTTGATCGCGGTGTCGGTTCCGCCGTGGTAGGAGCGGTACCGGGAGAGGACCTTGCGCCGGCCGGTGTGCAGCCGCGCCATCCGGACGGCGTGCTCGACGGCGTCGGCGCCGCCGTTGGTGAAGAACACCCGATTCAGGTCACCGGGGGTGCGCTCGGCGATCAGCCGGGCCGCCTCGGAACGGGCGGCATTGGCGTGTTGCGGAGCGATGGTGCACAGCCTGGCCGCCTGCTCGGCGATCGCGGCGACGACCTTGGGGTGCTGATGGCCGATGTTGGTGAAGACCAGCTGTCCGGAGAAGTCCAGCAACCGGAGGCCGTCACCGTCCCAGACGTAGGCGCCCTCCGACGCGACGATGGTCATCGGCTTGATCTGGCCCTGCGCGGACCAGGAGTGGAAGACGTGCTGGCGGTCCAGTTCGTAGGCGCGGGCGGCTTCGGCGCGGGCGGCTTCGATGTCCCGGCCCTGCGGCAGGGCGGTCTCGGTGGTGGTCATGGAGCGCAATGTTACGGCAGGTCAGGGTCGTGCCGGGAGGTCGCCGCCGCACGCTGGTCTTTGAGGCGCTCCTCGCTGCGCAGCAACCGCGGCAGTGTCTGGGCGCCGGGCGCCCGTGGCGGTTGGCCGGGCTCAGCCGTGCAGCGCGCGGTAGGCCGTGAGGGCGCCGGGATGCAGCGGGATCAGGCCGGTCTGAATCATCGACGGGGTGTCCAGATACTGCAGACCACGGACGTCGGGCGGCACCAGATGCGCTGCGTCGGTGGCGAGGACGTCGACCACCGCGGCGGTAAGCGCCGGATCGGTATCGGTGCGGCACAGGAGCAGGTTGGGCACCCCGATCGATCGGACACCGGAGGGGACGTACCGGCAGGTGGGTACGCGGTGCAGCGCGTAGGCATACCCGGAGATCGCGCTCATCGGCCCTGCCAGCGGACTGACGTCGAGAGTCCGAAGTGGCTCACGGTCGTCGAGGTCGGCGATCGCGGGAGTCGGCACCCCGCCCGACCACACCAGGGCGTCGATCCTGCGGTCAGCCAGCCCATCGAGGGCGTCCTTGAGCCGGTAATGCAGTGACTCCACCCGGCCGATGAGGCCGGCCGCCTCAAGGAGGGTGCGACTGGTGGCCGCGGTGCCGGATCCCTCCGGCCCGATGGAGACGCGTCGGCCACCAAGATCGGAAACGCGTTGTGCCGCATCGGAATCACGCACGATCACCTGGAGATAATTCTCATAGACCCGTGCGACGGCGAACGGCTCGGTTCTGGTCGCCTGCGTCGCCCGGTCGCGTTCGGCCGCATCGGCCAGGGCGAGTCCCAGGTCAACCTCGCCTGCGCGAAGCAGGGCCAGGTTCTCGACACTGCCCTCGGTGGGTACGACGTCCACGGTGACAGCGGGAAAGCGTGCACGGATCTGCCCGGCCAACAGTTCGGCGAAGGCGAGATACAACCCGCCCGGATCGCCCGCGGCCAATCGGAGGCGGCCAGCGGGTCCGCCACCCAGACACCCGGCCGCGAGGATCGCCGTCGCCGCGATGAACGCACGCCGACTCACGACGGGCAGCCGGGGTGTCATCGGGCGTTCCCGTCGGCCACGGGCAGGCGGTACCGGACCAGCAGGCCGCCTTCGGGGGCGACTTCGAGGGTGATCGTGCCGTCGTGGCCCGCGGTGATCTCCGCCGCGATGGCCAGCCCGAGGCCCGTTCCGGCGATGTCGGTGCGTCCCCGCCAGAACCGGGCCGCGGCCTTGTCGAGGTCAGCCTCGGGCAGACCCGGACCGTTGTCGCTGATCGCCAGTTCGGCGCTCCGATCGGTCCGGGTCGCCGCCACGGTGATCGTGGTGTCGGGTCCGGCGTAACGCAGTGCGTTGTCCACCGCCACGTCGACCAACTGCTCGATGTCATGACGACTCACCCGCACGACCGGGCCGGGCTGGACTGAACGGTCGCGCAGGAGCTGGCGGTTGTCCTCGGCGACCGGCTGCCAGAACCGGAGACGTTCGGTGATCACGTCGGTGAGTACCGTCGGGTCGTCGGGGACCGTCAAGCCGACTCTGCGGCTGCCGCTGGCCTCCTCCGCGCGAGCCAGTCGCAGCAACTGCCCCAGCAGGTTCTCCAGCCGATCCAATTCCGCTGTCATCGAGCGGTACGTGGGCTGTCCGGCCTCAGTCACGGTGTCCTCGAGGGTGTCTGCGCGCAAGCGGACCGCAGCAAGCGGATTGCGCAACTGGTGCGAGGCGTCAGCGACCAGCCGCCGTTGGCGTTCCAGTGAGGACCGCACCACGTGGGCCATGGTGTTGAAGGCGGTGGTGAAGTGACGTAGCTCCGGCGGACCCGTCACGTCGGCGGGCGGCCCGGAGACGCCCTCGGTCATCGCGGCCACGGCCCGCTCAAGGCCGTCCACGGGGCGCAGCACCCATCTGGTCAGCCCGCGCGCGACGAGCACGGCCAGCGCGAGCAGCGCCAGGCAGCCGGCCGCCACCCACAGCCAGCCGACGGCGATGGCCCGTGCGGCCGCGGAGGTGTCGACTGCCGTGACGACGGCTCCCACCAGTTCGCCGTCGCGCCGGACTCCGGTGGCAGCGAGCACGTGACGCCGCTCCCAGGGCCAGATGCGGGCCCACGGCGGCGGGGTGGCATTGACCTCGGCGTGGCCGGCGGCATGGGCGACCCCCGGGTCGCCGGCGGTGAGCCCGCGCTCTGCCAGAGTCCGGCCGTCGGCGTCGACCGCGACGACGCCCTCGCCGTATACCGCGTAATAGCGGTCAATCAACTGCTGCAGGACGGGGGGGTCGACGTTGGCGGCGGCCACGGCGAGTGCCGAGAGTTGGCGCTCGCGTTCCGCGGCCAGTGCGGCGGTCCGGCGCTGCGCAAGGCTCTGCGCAAGCGGAACCGCCAGTGCCGCGACCGCCAGCAGCAGCAGAATCACCAGGGTGGCGCGGACTCGCAGACCCACCTCAGGTGTCCAGCCGGAATCCGAAGCCGCGGACCGTCTGAAGCGGCAGTCCGGGAAGCTTGGCCCGGATTTGGCCGATGAAGAAGTCCAGCGACCGCGAGCGGCCGACGACGGCGGTACCCCAGACCTCGAGCATGAGTGCCTCGCGGCTGACCGCCTCACCTTGCCGGGCGGCCAGGGTGGTCACGATCTGCAGCTCGGTCCTGGTCAACGCCTGTGGAACGCCGGCGATGCTGACCTCCCGGCGGTCACGGTCGATGCTGACCGGTCCGGCAACGACGGGCCCCCGCGCCGGGGCCGGACCGGGTGCCGTCCGGTGCAGTCGACGCATGACCGCGTCGATGCGGGCCAGCAGAACCGCCTTGTGGATCGGCTTGACCAGGTAGTCGTCAGCGCCGGCGCGCAGGCCGAGGACCACCGCCCCGTCGCTGTCGCGGGCGGTCATGATGATCACCGGAACCGCTGAGGCCCGCCGAAGGGTGCGCAGGACGTCGAGCCCGTCCATGTCGGGGAGCCCGAGATCCAGCAGCACCAGATCACAGCCCTTCACCCGATGCAGGGCGTCCGAACCGCGGGTCGCACGGACGACGGAGGCACCGGTCTGGCCGAGAAGTTCGGCCAGCGCCGATCCGACACCCTCGTCGTCCTCGACCACCAGGACCTGCATGACGCTGATGCTAGGAACTCGGTGCGGGTGCCGGAACGGTGTTGCTGATTCCGGGATCACCGGAACGCAACTCGCTGGTCTCGCGCTCCAACTGCGAACGGCGCGACGACTCGCCCATGAACACGTACACGAGCAGCGAGACCAATGCGGCCGCAGCAACGTAGTAGAAGAACCACGATTCGTGGCCGGCCTTCTTCAGCCCCAGCGCGATGTACTCGGTGGTGCCACCGAATATCGCGACGGTGAGCGCATACGGCAGCCCGACGCCCAGTGCCCGGATACGAGCGGGGAACAACTCCGCTTTCACCACTGCGTTGATCGACGTGTAGCCCGATACGATGAACAGCCCCAGCATCATCAGGACGAATGCCGAGAGCGCCGATCCGGCATGTGCCACGGCCGACAGCAACGGGACCGTGAACAGGGTCGCCCCGATTCCGAACGCGATGAGCAGCGGACGCCGACCGATCCGGTCGGACAACGCGCCGAACAACGGCTGAACGCCCACGAAGATCACCAGTGCGACGAAGTTGATCACCGTGACCTGCTCCTTACCCAGGCCGGTGGTGTTGATCATGAACTTCTGCATGTAGGTGGTGAATGTGTAGAAGGCGATCGTGCCGCCGAGGGTCAGACCCACCACGGTCAGACACTCCCGCGGGTAGGTGAGCAGGACCTTCAGGCTGCCCCGTTCGGAGCCGTCCTCGACGGCGAGGACGAAATTCTCCGACTCGTCCATCGTGCGTCGCAGCCACATCACCGTCACAGCGGCCAGGGCTCCGATGGCGAACGCGATGCGCCAGCCCCAGGCGTGCATCTGGTCCGCCGTGAGCAACTGCTGAAGGACGATCTGCACCCCGAGGGCCAGCAGCTGGCCACTGGTCAGGGTCACATACTGAAAGGACGAGTAGAAGCCGCGCCGATGGGGCGTCGCCACCTCGCTGAGGTAGGTCGCCGAGGTCCCGTATTCACCACCGAGCGAAAGCCCCTGGAGTAGACGCGCGGCGACCAGCAGCACCGGTGCCAGTGCACCGATCTGCGCGTATCCGGGCAGGACCGCGATTCCCAGCGACCCGGCGCCCATGAGGGTGACCGAGAGAGTCAGTGCGGCCCGTCGTCCGAACCGGTCGGCGTACCTGCCGAACATCCACCCGCCGAGCGGTCGTACCAGAAAGCCGACCGCGAACACCCCAGCGGTGTTCAGCAGCTGGGCGGTCTGGTTTCCGGACGGGAAGAAAACGCTGGCGAAGTAGATGCTGAACGCCGCGTAGGCGTACCAGTCGTACCACTCGATCAGATTGCCGAGCGATCCGCGGATGACGTTGCCCGCAACCGATCTCGTCGGTGCACGGCCTGGAAGGTCCTGGATCTGCATGATCTTTCTCCTTGCTGACGACTTGGTGTGACTGATCGTGGATTGGTGGACGGAATTGCGGAAGTGCCCTGTCCCTGTCCCGTGGGTTTCCTCACGCGATTCAGAGATACGGGGGGTCAGCCATAGCGCTGACGAACGTCTCGGTGCTGGATCAGGTACGCCAATCGCGTTCCCAGTACCCGACGTCCGGCCCAGCTGAGCACCAGGTAGCAGGCCGGCAGCGCGAACAGCAACGCGGCCGCCCAATGTAATCCGGATGGGTGACCCAGAATCGACAGATACCCGAGTGTCCCGAACAGGGCGGTCCACACCAGGTTTGTGCAGTCCGAGCGCCGCTGGCCTTCCAGCCACCGCCGCCACTCGTCGACGTCGACATGCTGCGGGAGCTCACCGGTCGTGTAGGCCCGGTCGAATTCGACTATGCGCTTGAGTGTTTCAGGTGTTGCCCGTAGACGCGGGTCGGCGATCCGGAGGCGGGACACCACCAGCACAATGCCCGCCGTCCCGGCTGCGGTCCACCTGAGGTCCGGCAAGCCGGATATGCCGTGGACGAGAAAACCGGCGAGCAACACGGCGGGGCAGGCGATGACGCAACCCGAGACGATGAGCGCGGCCACTCGGGTGGGCGGCGCCATCCCGGCCACGGTTACCCAGCTCTGCTTGGAATCGGCGCCGACCGAACGCAGGAATTCCTGATGGAGCACTGCAACCAACTGCCGGATCCGCGTGAGCCTCCTGATCACCAGTCCGAACAACCCGAGCCCCGATAGGGCAAGCCCCCACATCACCGCCGGAGCAACGGGCGATCGGCTGTCTCCGGCCGAGAAGATTCCCAGCACAACAGGCGGATACCCGAGCAGCAGCACCCCGATCAGTGCCAGTCGGCTGCGCAGCAACCTGCGTCGCCACTGTCGGTGATCGATGCCGTCGGGGAGCGCGCCCGCCCGAAGTGCCCGGCTGTAGACGACCAGTTCGTCGACCGAGCCGAATACCACCGGCAGGAAGATGTCGACGACGATCGAGACGGCGACGCCCACCTGACACACGCGCGTCATGAGTCCGACGGTTCGACTGTCCGTCATGGGGGCCTGCAGCGACAGGACAAGAGCGCCGTAGCTCAACCACCCCGCAGCCAACACGGCGACGCGCACCGGCAAGGGGATGCGGTACCAGCGTTGCACTATCGGCTTCCTGGTGGCTTCGCCCGCCACGGCTCCGTGTCCCATCTCAGCCACCCCCACAGCCGCCGCCGCAACCACCCCCACAGCCGCCGCCGGCGCAACCCCCGCCGGCGCAGCCCGCGCCACCCCCACAGCCGCCGCCGGGGTCCGACCCGGCTCCGAGGACTCCGATCGATCCCGCCGCCCAGATTCGCCGGTCCCGATCTGCCCCCAGATCGAGAATTGCCTGCCGGCAACGATATTCAGGCCGATCGAGACGCACACGGCCACGAACGATGACCACGAGAACGACCGTGACAGCCAGGGCCGCTGGAAACGCGAATGCCATTGCGCTCATGACGAAGTACTCCATCCTGTTGTTGGTGTATGTGTTGCCAAGCGGCCCAACCGGATTCCCGTGGCCGCAGTCTCGATGGCCGATACCCTCGAGAGGTCTATGCCCCAGGGGTGCTCGACCCCGACACGTCTATCCATGTCCCACAGAACGCACTCTTCGCCGGCTTGGGCGACCATGGTCCAGGCGATCACCGTCCGGCCGAGCTGCTCGGCCATCGGATCCATCGCCCGTGGAACGTCGACGGGTGCAGCCCCTTCGGGATGGTGGTGCAGGTACCTACCGTAGGCCTTGTCGCAGAATGCGGAATATGCGACCGTGCAAAGGATCAGACCGTGCCACGCCTCGTCAACTGCTCGCGATGGCATGCCGATGACCTGGCGGCTGTTCATCGCCGACCCGCAACATCGCAGCCATTGCCGCAGGCCGGTCTCGATCAATTCCTTTGGCTGCCAGGGGCATGTCTTGAACACGGCGGTCGGCAGTTCGAGTTCCGCGACGACCCTGTCGACTCGTTCCAACTCGCGTCGTCTCACCGCGATCACCCCGCCATCTGCAGCCGTTTTCGGTTCCTGACAGGAGAATCGGCAAGTCGTCACGCGGAGACAAGACAGAGGAGCCCGGCGGGGGCGAACACTTACACGAATCACAGTTTGCGGCCGCTGAACCGTCGGCGGCCCATGGGCACGTTTCGGCCACGGTTGGATGCGCGGACGACACCGTTGGATCACGGTTCGGCAAAGTGCCCTGCGGTCTTTTGACAGCGGGTGGAGGAGCGCGCGCTGCTGTTGTAAAAGTGGTTGTAGTTACTGATGCGACTCACGTGGTTGTACGACCTGTGTGGCGAAGCGCGGTAACCACGACCAAGAGGGGCCTGACAGACGCGGAGATACCGCAGCGGCCCGGAGAGGTGGTAACGGACATGAAGCGCATGGGTGCGGCACTGGTCGGCCTGGTGCTGCTGATCCTGACGACGGCACTGGGGACCTTCACGGCCTCGGCAGCCCCGGTCTCGCGCGAGCAGGCCGTGCAGTTCGTGATCGCGCGGGGGCTTGCCCAGCGCGGTGTGCCCTACGTGTGGGGCGGCGGAGACATCAACGGGCCCACCATGGGCAAACCGGAAACCGCTCCGGCCGATGCCGTCGCTGCCCCCGTCACCGACCAATCTGGTCTGGTGACCGTGCCGGTCGACCCGGCCGCTGCGGCCGCTCCGGCAGCTCCTGTCGTCGGCTTCGACGCCTCGGGACTGATCCAGTACATCTTCGCCGGCGTCAACGCCAAACTGCCGCGGTCCTCCGGGGCGATGTACAACGTCGGCCAGAAAGTGACTCCGGCGCAGGCGCTTCCGGCCGACCTGATCTTCTACGGTCCGGACGGCTCACAGAGCGTCACGATGTTCCTCGGCAACAACCAGATGCTCGAGGTGGGCGACAAGGGCGTGGTGGTCTCGCCCGTGCGGACCACCGATATGGCGCCCTACCTGGTCAGGATCATCGCCTGATAGTCGCCGGTCGGTCCGGGCAACCCCTTCCCCGGACCGATCGCACAAGCCCCGGGCCCGCCTGCAGCGGCGGCCCGGGGCTTCTGCGTTCAGGCGCAGTCGGTGCAGATCGAATCGCCGTTGCGTACGCGGGCCAGCCGGCTGCGGTGGTGGACGAGAAAACAACTGCTGCAGGTGAACTCGTCGTGCTGCTTGGGCACCACCCGGACGATCAGTTCCTCATCGGAGAGGTCTGCGCCGGGCAGTTCGTAGGACTCCGCCAGGTCGGGTTCGTCGATGTCGGCGATCGCCGTCGTCGGGTCGTTGCGCCTGCCGGCCAGATCCTCCAGTGATTCATCGGCGTCAACCGGTGCGCGACGGGGTGCGTCGTAGTCAACGGTCATGTGCATGCCTTTCTGGTTTCACGTCGCGGTCCCTTCAATGCCGAACGAATGCGGACTTATTCCCCAAACCCCGGTGGCGTAAACCACGGTTTTGTCAGGCGGGTCAAATCCGCCAGAGCGACTCCTGCGCCACGCTCGCCACCAGCGCGCCCTCGGCGTCGTGAATGGCCCCGAACGCCAGACCCCGGGCATCGCGATGGCTCACCCCCACGGCGTCGTAGCAGTGCCACTGGTTGGGGTCGACGGGCCGGTGCAGCCACAGCGCATGATCCAGGCTGGCCGCCCCGCCCGGCCCCGGCTCCACGGCACCCGGGGGACGGGCGGTGCTCACCATGCCCAGATCGGAGACGAACGTCAGCGCGCAGGCCCGCAGCACGGGGTCGTCCTCGATCGGTTCACGGGAACGGAACCAGAACGGCTGCTGCGGCCACTCCGGGGTTGTCTCGCGGGGCGCCACCCGCGCCTCGAAGTAATCCGCCCAGCTTTCCGGGGGAACCACGACTGTCGTGGCTTCGGCCAGCGGGACACGCATCACGGCGGGCCGCTGCCAGTCCAGCGTCGCCTCGGGCCGGTGAAACGAGGCGAGCATCTCGAAGATGGGCACGCCGTCCTGGCCGGCTGTCACCCGGCGGGTGTTGAAGGAGCGCCCGTCGCGGGTGATCTCCACGGTGTATTCGACGTCGACGCCGACCCGGCCACCCTTGATGAAGTAGGCGTGCAGCGACTGAGGCAGCCGGTCGCCCGGAACGGTGGCCGCGGCGGCGGCCAGGGCCTGTGCGGCGATCAGGCCGCCGAACAACCGCGGCCCGGCGCCCAGTGCCTTCGAGGTTCGGAACGTGGTCCCGGCGCCGTCGAGTGCCACCAGACGGGCGATCCAACTCGGCGGCATGGGGCACAACAATAACGACGGCCAATAAACTCACCGGCATGGAGCGGGGCCCGCGGCAGCAGTTCGAGGCGCCGCAGGGGCTGCTCAACATCGACGACTGCGTGAACGACGACGGCGAGATCGTGCTGCCGCCGGGCACCACGCTCGTCTCACTGATCGACCGCAACGTCGCCAATGTCGGCGGCATGGTGGCGTACCGCTTCCTGGACTTCTCCCGGGCGTCGGCCCCACCGGAGGGTGACGTGGCGGAGGTGACCTGGGCGCAGCTCGACGTCCGGATGCGGGCCATCGCAGCGCACATTCAGCAGACGGTCGCCGCGAGCGACCGGGTGGCGATTCTGGCCCCGCAGGGCCTGGACTACGTGGCCGCGTTCTTCGCCGTTCTCAAGTCCGGGACCATCGCGGTCCCGCTCTTCGCGCCGGAGTTGCCCGGCCACGTCGAACGCCTCGAGGTGGCCCTGGCTGATTCCGAACCCGCCGTGCTGCTGACGACCCGGAGTGCGGCCGACGCCGTGGCCGGCTTCCTGCGCGGACTGCCCGGGCCAGTGCCGCCGGTGATCGTCGTCGACGACATCCCCGACGGGGCGGCCGCGGAGTTCATCCCGGTGGAGATCGGCATGGATGACGTGTCGCACCTGCAGTACACCTCAGGGGCGACGCGGCCACCCACCGGCATCGAGATCACCCATCGCGCGTTCTGCACGAACCTGACCCAGATGATCTTGTCGATCGACCTGCTGAACCGAAACACCCACGGCGTCAGCTGGTTACCGCTCTACCACGACATGGGCCTGTCGATGATCGGCTTCCCCGCCACCTACGGTGGGCACTCCACCTTGATGGCGCCCACCGCGTTCGTCCGGCGCCCGCAGCGCTGGATCCGCGCGCTGTCCGACGCATCCCGGGAGGGCCGCGTGGTCACCGCTGCGCCGAACTTCGCCTACGAGTGGGCGGCCCAGCGGGGTGGGCCCGAACGGGGCGAGGGCATCGACCTGGCCAACGTCGTGGCGATCATCGGCTCGGAGCCGGTGAGCATGGCGGCGATCGACGCATTCAATGACGCCTTCGCGCCGCACGGTCTCCCGGCCACCGCAATGAAGCCTTCCTACGGCATCGCCGAGGCGACGCTGTTCATCGCCAACATCCCGCCCGAGGCCGTCGCTGCGGCAACGTATTTCGACGCTGAACGGCTTGCCGATGGTCAGGCGGTGGTCGTTCCGCCCGCAACGCCCAACGCGGTGGCTCACGTGTCCTGTGGCGTGGTGGCACGCAGCCTGCGGGCCGTCGTTGTCGACCCCGACACGGGTTCGGAATTGCCCGACGGGTTGGTGGGGGAGATCTGGTTGCACGGCGACAACGTCGGCCGGGGCTACTGGCGGCGGCCGGAGGAGACCCGGCTGGTCTTCGGTGCGCATCTGTCCTCGCGGCTGCCGACCGGGAGCCGGGCCGACGGCGTCGACCCCGACGCCGACTGGCTGCGCACCGGTGATCTCGGGATGTTCGTCGACGGGCAGTTGTACGTGACCGGCCGGATCGTGGACCTGCTGAGGATCGGCGGCCGCGTGGTGTACCCGCAGGACATCGAGGCCACCGTCGCCGACGCCTCCCCGCTGGTGCGCCGCGGTTACGTCGCGGCCTTCACCGCCCCCGCTGCCGATGGCGCCGAGAACCTGGTGATCATCGCCGAAAGAGCCACCGGCACAGCCCGTTCCGACCCGGCTGGGGCTCTCGACGCGGTACGCGCCGCGGTGTCCCAGCGGCACGGTCTGACCGCAGTCGATATCCGCATCCTGCCCGCCGGCGCCATCCCTCGGACCACCAGCGGCAAACTCGCCCGGCGGGCGTGCCGCACCGACTATCTGAACGGGTCACTGAAAGGTCATCAGCGGTAGCGGTTCGCCTACCTGTACCGCAGCACCGGCGCCGACCTCCCGTTCGGCAACCCGCTCCCGTCTCACCACACCGAGATGGAGGGCTGGTTCTGGCGCGTCTCCGACGAGTCGAGCGGACGCGCGCTGATCGCGCTGTGCAGCGTCAATCGCCATCCCGATGGCGACTGGTCGACCACTGCGGTGGGCGTGCATCCGGGTCTGACGGTCCGGTCGGCCGCCCTGCCGAATGCCAGCGCGCGCCAACGCCCGTTCAGCGTCACCGCTGGCGATGAGGCCGGCAACTTCTCCGTCGGCGCCGACCGGGTGCACTTCGTGCTCGGTGACCTGGTGCTCGACATGGAGTTCCGCGATCGGGTCTTGTGGCCCAAGGCGCTGGGCGGCGGCGGGATCTTCTCCTCGGTTCCCTTCCTCAACCAGTACTGGCACCCCTACTACCTGGGCGGCCGGGCCAGCGGAACGGTCAGTTGGGAGGGCGGCAACTGGACGTTCGAGAACGCCAAGCTGTACGCGGAACGCAACTGGGGCAAGGGGTTTCCCTTGCGGTGGTGGTGGGGGCAGGCCCATGACTTCGGCAATGCCGACGTGTCGGTGGCCTTCTCCGGTGGCCTGCTCTCACTGGGGCCGATCGCCCGCGACGTCAACGGGCTGGTGGTCCGGGTGGGGACTACGGTGATCCGGATGACGCCCCCGCTTCTGGTCCGCTCCCAGATCGGTGCCGATCGTTGGCGGCTGCGCGGCAGGTCGCTCCGTTACGAAGTCGAGCTCGGCGGCGACGGTACGCAACTCCCGCCGCATGTGTTGCCGGTGCCGCTGCCCGCGGAGCGCCGCAACATCGACACCGATTTCGAACATCTCGGTGGCCGATTGCGTTGCACTGTCAGGGAATCCGCCCGCGTCTTGTTCGACGGGACATCGGACCTCGCCGGACTCGAGGTGGGCACTCGGCCGGGATGATCAGCGGGTCGGCGAACTCGGATGGTCTGCGGCCCCATAGTCGTTCAACGCGCTGTTATGGCGGCCCCAGGCGAAGTAGAACGTGAGTACGACGAGGACCCATGCGCCGAACGCCAACCAGGTGTACCAGTGCAGGCTGAACAGGATGTACCCACATGCCAGAACCGACAAGACGGGCGTCACGGGGTAGAAGGGCACCCTGAATCCACGGGGTAGGTCGGGTTCACGCACCCGCAGCATGACGACGCCGACGGACACGACGATGAACGCGACCAGGGTGCCGATGGACACCATGTCGGCCAGATAGCCCAGCGGGACGAAGCCGGCGAAAATGCCGACCACCACCGCGACGATGATGGTGTTGTTCACCGGGGTTTTGCTGCGTGGGTGGACCTTGGCGAACAGAGAGGGCAGCAGACCGTCTCGGCCCATGGCGAACAGGATTCGGGTCTGGCCGTACATGACCACCAGCGTGACCGAGAATATCGAGATCACCGCCCCGGCCGCCAAAACCGTGCCCCAGTAGTGCGCTGATGTGACCTTGTCGAGGATGGTGGCCAGGCCGGCCTCCTGGCCCTCGAAGTCCTGCCAGGGCTGCGCGCCGAGTGCGGCCACCGTGACCACCACGTAGACGGTCGTCACGGTTACCAGCGCGGCCAGGATCGCCCGGGGCATGGTCTTCTGCGGATCCTTGACTTCGTCTCCGGCGGTCGACACCGCATCCAGGCCGATGTAGGAGAAGAAGATGGTGCCGGCAGCCGTGCCAATGCCGGCGACACCGAAGGGCGCGAACTCGGCGAACCGATCGGCGTCGAAGGCGGTGGAGGCAATGACAGCGAACATCACCAGAACGCCCAGCTTGATCAACACCATGATGGCGTTGACCTTCGCCGACTCGCTGGCTCCGCGAATCAGGAGAATGGTGCACAACCCGACCAGCACGACAGCCGGGAGGTTGATGAACCCGGGCGCATCTTCACCCCACGGCGCAGCGGAGAGTGCCTGGGGCAGATGGTGGCCGACGAAATTGTCGAGCAGCTTGTTGACGTACTGACTCCAGCCCACCGCGACCGCGGCGGTCGATACGCCGTATTCGAGCATGAGGCAGGCCGCCACGACCATGGCCAGCAACTCGCCGAGTGTGGTGTAGGCGTAGGAGTAGGTGGACCCGGAAACCGGAACGGCAGAGGCGAGTTCGGCGTAACAGAGTGCGGCGAGTCCCGCCGCGATTCCGGCGATGACAAACGAGGCAACAACCCCGGGGCCGGCTTCTGGTACCGCCTCGGACAGCACGAAGAAGATGCCTGTCCCGACGGTGGCGCCGACACCGAACAGGGTGAGTTGAAACGTGCCGATACTGCGTTTCAGGTCGCCGGAGGCGCCGTGGGCCACCGGCGCGTCGATGACGGGCCGTCTCCGCAGCATCTGCTGGATCAGGCCGATTGACGGGGCCGCCATACGCTCCTCCTCGCTCGGGTCCGATGATTATCTGCCCCAACCCGGCGGCTCGCCTGTCGAACGATGACGCTTCCCTCGTGGGCATTGCGGGGCACGCTGTTCGACTTCGTCGCCGAGATGGAGGATCGCGGGCATCGAGGGCCGACGCTGACCTCCTCATCGGCGCCGACGTCGGCGGTGCCGGGTGCGGCGTCTGGTGTCGTCGCGCCGGCACCTCATCTGTCCATTTCGGTCACGCCGGTGTTGCGAATATTCGTTTGCTTGAGGAATATGCGACAGCGACAAAACGGCCTGGGCGAGTGTCTGACCGGCCGATTTCTCACACCATAAACGCACTTCTGGGGCGTAACTGTCGGTTCTGACAGGAGCGGCCAAGTTTTTTCTGAATTTTGCTGATTCTTCGCTCCCAATCACTAATGTCGCCCTCGACGACGAGCGCAGTACCGGAGGTAACTGATGTCGGAGATCGACTTGAAAACCCCGCCAGCCCAACCCTCGGCCCCGCAGGCCGGTCTGGGACTGGCCGCCCTGACGGCCATCGTGGTGGGCTCGATGATCGGCAGCGGCATCTTCGCGCTGCCTTCCCAGATGGCGGCCAGCGCCGCCCCCGGCCCGTTGCTGATCGGCTGGATCATCACCGGTGTCGGAATGCTGATGCTGGCCTTCGTCTTTCAGACGCTGGCTCAGCGCAAGCCCGAAGTCGACGGCGGTGTGTACGGTTACGCCAAGGCCGGGTTCGGTAACTACATCGGCTTCACGTCGGCGTTCGGGTACTGGGTTTCGGCCTGGATGGGCAACGTCGCCTACCTCGTGCTGCTGTTCGCGACGGTGGGCAACTTCATCCCGGCGTTCGAGGGCGGCACCACCAAGATCGCGATCCTCTTCGCCTCGGTCCTGCTGTGGATCCTGCATGCCCTGACCCTGCGCGGAATCCAGACCGCCGCCTTCGTCAACACGCTCGTCACCATCGCCAAGGTGGTGCCGATCTTCACGTTCATCGTGATCGCCGCCGTGGGCTTCAAGGCCGGGCTGTTCAGTGCCGACATCTGGGGGAAGGCAGTGTCGATCGACGGGGTGTCGCTCGGTGACACCCTGCATCAGGTCACGGCGATGATGCTGATCACCGTCTGGGTGTTCATCGGCATCGAGGGCGCGGCCGTCTACTCCAAGCGGGCCAAGAGCCGCAGCGACGTCGGCCGGGCCACTGTTATCGGCTTCCTCGGCGTGCTGGCCCTGCTGTTGCTGGTGAACTTCCTGTCCTACGGCCTGATGAAGCAGGCTGAGATCGCCGGCCTGCCCGATCCCTCGATGGCTGCTCTGCTGAAGAACCAGGTCGGGTCCTGGGGCGCGAACTTCATCTATGTCGGTGTGATCGTCTCGCTGCTCGGAGCGTTGATCGCCTGGATCATGCTGTGCGCCGAGATCATGCTTCTTCCGGCGCTCGACCATGTGATGCCGGAGTTCCTGGCCAAGGAGAACAGCCACGGCGCACCGGCGGGAGCGCTGTGGCTGACCAACGGGTGCATCCAGGCAATGCTGATCTGGACCTTGTTCAACGACAGCACCTACACCACGCTGGTGCTCCTGGCCACGTCGCTCATTCTGCTGCCGTACCTGTGGTCGGCGGCCTACCAGGTGCTGTTGGCCGTCCGCGGCGAGACCTACGGCAACGGCGAGGGCCGCACCCGCGACCTGGTCATCGGTGGCATCGCCCTGGTGTACGCGATCTGGCTGGTCTACGCCGGCGGTGTCGAGTACCTGCTGACCGGCGCGCTTTTCTACTTCGTCGGGTCCATCCTCTACGTCTGGGCCCGCAAGGAGCGCAAGCTGCCGCTCTTCACCCCGGCCGAATGGGCCATCTTCGCCGTCGTGGCAGCCGCCGCCGTGTGGGCGATCATCGCGATCAGGAACGGCGACCTCTCGATCGGCTGACGATCACCTTTCTGAAAAGCCATACCCACCAACGGAATAGAAGAAGGACGACCCATGAGTGCGAAAGAGTCCGGCGTCGGTGTCTGGTCGGAGATCGGCAAGCTGCGGCGTGTTCTGGTGTGTCCGCCCGGGCTCGCCCACGATCGGCTGACGCCCGACACCGCCGACGAGCTGCTCTACGACGACGTGCTGTGGACTCAGCAGGCCCGCCGGGACCACTTCGACTTCGTGGCCAAGATGGAGGATCGCGGCGTCGAGGTGCTCCAGCTGGACAAACTGCTCGAAGACATCATGGGCAACCCCGAAGCGCGAAAGTGGTTGCTGGATCGCAAGATCACCCCCGACCAGGTCGGCGTGGGCATCGCCAAGGAGGTGCGGCCGTGGCTCGACGAGATGGCCGACGACAAACTGGCCGAACTCCTCATCGGCGGGATCCCGTTCCACGAGGTGCCCAAGGAGATAGCCGGCCCGTTCACCACCGCCTTCACCGAGAGCAGCAAGACCGGATTCGTCATCAAGCCGCTGCCGAACACCCAGTTCATGCGTGACAACTCCTCGTGGATCTTCAACGGCGTCACGCTGAATCCGATGTTCTGGCCGGCACGTCGCCAGGAGACGTTGATCACGACGAGCGTCTACAAGTTCCACCCGGCCTTCGCCGGCGCGGAGTACAACGTCTGGCTCGGTGATCCCGATGGCGAACCGCACGACTACGGCGCGATCAGCCTCGAGGGCGGCGACGTCATGCCGATCGGCAAGGGCAACGTCCTGATCGGCATGGGGGAGCGTTCGTCCCGCCAGGCGATCACACAGGTGGCGTTGAACCTGTTCAAGGCCGGTGCGGCCGAACGGCTCATCATCGCCGTTCTGCCTCGCAGTCGCGCTGCCATGCACCTGGACACCGTGTTCACGTTCTGCAACACCGACGTCCTGACGGCGTTCGCGCCGGTGATCGACAAGGCCAAGGCCATCAGCCTGCGTCCCGACGAGAAGGCGCCGGCCGGAATGAGGGTCGAGGTCGAGAACAAGGGCCTGGTGGAGGTCGTCGGCGATGCTCTCGGGGTGAACTTCACCGTCGTGGAGACGGCCGGCGACGTCTACGGCATCCAACGCGAGCAGTGGAACGACGCCAACAACGTCGTCGCCCTGGAACCCGGCGTGGTGATCGGCTACGACCGCAACACGCTGACCAACACGGCATTGCGCAAAGCCGGCATCGAGGTGATCACCATCGACGCGAGCGAACTGGGCCGCGGCCGCGGTGGCGGCCGTTGCATGACCTGCCCGATCCTGCGCGACCCCGCTTACTGATTCCCACCAACCCAGAGGAGACCACGACATGCCGTTCAATCTTCAGAACCGCGACCTGCTGAGCCTGGTTCACCACAGCGAGCGGGATCTGATCTATCTGCTCGACCTGGCGCGGGATCTCAAGCGCGCCAAGTACTCCGGCGGCCACCGGGACAGCCTCAAGGGCAAGAACATCGCCCTGATCTTCGAGAAGACTTCCACCCGCACCCGGTGCGCGTTCGAAGTCGCCGCCTACGACGAGGGCGCCCACGTCACCTACATCGACCCGACCTCCTCGCAGATCGGGCACAAGGAGTCGATGAAGGACACTGCCCGGGTGCTGGGCCGGATGTACGACGCGATCGAGTACCGCGGCGCCGGCCAGGAGATCGTCGAGGAACTCGCAAAGTACGCCGGTGTGCCGGTGTTCAACGGCCTGACCGACGAGTACCACCCGACGCAGATGCTGGCCGACGTTCTCACCATGACCGAGCACTGTTCCAAGGCGCTGCAGGACATCTCGTATGTGTTCGTCGGCGACGGCCGCAACAACATGGGCAACTCGCTGCTGCTGGTGGGCGCCAAGCTCGGCATGGACGTGCGCATCCTGGCGCCCAAGGAACTGCAGCCGGACAAGGAACTGGTCAAGATGTGCGAAGGCTTCGCCAAGGAATCCGGCGCGCGCATCACGATCACCGACGACCTCAAGAAGGGCGTCAAGGGCGTCGACTTCATTCACACCGACGTGTGGGTGTCCATGGGCGAGCCGATCGAGAGCTGGGGCGAGCGCATCAAGCTGCTGATGCCATACCAGGTGAATGCCAAAATGATTGCCGCAGCTGGCAATCCGCGGGTCCGGTTCATGCACTGCCTGCCGGCGTTCCACAACTCCGAGACCAAGGTCGGGGCTCAGATCGCCGCCCAGTACCCGGAGCTGAAGAACGGTATCGAGGTCACCGACGACGTCTTCGAGAGCCCGGTCAACATCTGCTTCGAGCAGGCCGAGAACCGGATGCACACCATCAAGGCCGTCCTCGTCTCATCGTTGGCCTAGGGGGAGCCATGAGAATGGTGATCGCCCTGGGTGGAAACGCGTTGCTCCAGCGTGGTCAGCCGATGACCGCGGAGAACCAGCGGGCCAACATCCGGCTGGCGGCCGAGCGGATCGCCGCCATCGCGCCGGGTAACGAACTGGTCATCGCGCACGGCAACGGCCCGCAGGTCGGGCTGCTGGCGTTGCAGGACGCCGCCTACACCGAGGTGGACCCGTATCCGCTCGATGTGCTGGGGGCCGAGACCGAGGCGATGATCGGCTACGTCATCGAGCAGGAGCTGGGCAATCTACTCCCGTTCGAGCAGCCGTTCGCCACTCTGCTGACGATGATCGGGGTCGATCCCAACGATCCTGCCTTCGGCAACCCGACCAAGCCGATCGGGCCGATCTACGACAAGGCGACCGCGGAGAAGCTCGCCGCCGAGAAGGGCTGGTCCATCGCCCCGGACGGTGAGCATTACCGGCGGGTGGTGCCCAGCCCCAAGCCGCAGCGGATCTTCGAGATCCGGCCGATCCGTATGCTCGTCGACCAGGGCTGCATCGTGATCTGCGCGGGTGGCGGAGGGATCCCCACCATGTACGGCGAGGACGGCAAGCTGCACGGCGTGGAGGCGGTGATCGACAAGGACCTCGCGGCCTCGCTGCTGGCCGAGGAACTCGACGCCGACATGCTGGTGATCGCCACCGACGTCGACGGCGTCTACACCGGCTGGGGCACACCCGAGCAGACCCGGCTCGGGTCGGTCACGGTCGACGAGGTCGTCAGCATGAACCTGCCGGCCGGCTCGATGGGCCCCAAGGTGGCCGCCGCGTGCCAGTTCGCGGCGAAGACCGGCAAGGAGGCCGTCATCGGCTCGCTGGCCGACATCGACAAAATCGTCGAGGGTTCGGCGGGAACGCGAGTCCGGGTCTGACGGCACGCCGTTCTCCGGCTCGCAGCTAACGGGCACGCAAACACGGCATCCGGTCTAATGTCGAACAGATGACACTTCCGAAATGCGCAGTGGCGATCGCGACCGGTGGCCTGCTGGCGTTCTTCGCAATCCCGGGGCCGGCGTCGGCAAAGCCGCCGGCGCCTGCGCCCGCCTCCTGGCCAGGGTGTCCGCCGGACAGTCCCGAGGGCCCCTGCCGATGGTGTCCGGGCGATCCTCCGGTGCAGACCGGAAACCACGTCACCAATCCGGTGGTGTGGGACGAAACCGTCTGTCACACCTATTGGTACGTGTATTTCGGGCAGGGCAACGTGGCGCAGAACATCTTCGAGGGGGAGACTCCGCCGCCGCCGCCACCGCCGGGGCCGCCGCCGCTCATCGGCGACTATCAGGACTGCCTTCAGAAGCTGGGGCCGCTATCGGTGTTGTGCCCCAAGGGGTGACCGGCTCTCGCTAGCCGGCGGCGAGGATCTTGATCGCGAAGACCAGGGTGTCGCCCGGCTGAATCCCCGCCCGGGGTTCTCCCGAGGGGTAGCCGTCAGCGGAGGTCATCGCCACTGCGACCGTGGAGCCGACTTTCTGGCCCGCAATCGCCTTCTGGAAGCCGGGCACCACACCGGTGAGCGGAAAGTCGACCGGGGTGCCGCGCTCGTAGCTGCTGTCGAAGACATGGCCGTCGCGCCCGTCGACGCCCATGTAGCAGACCGACACGCTGGCCGTCGGGGCGACCACCGGACCGTCGCCGGCGGTCAGTGTCTGAACCTGCGTCTGGCCGACGCTGAACGGCGTATCGACCTTCACCAACGGTGCGGCGGTGTCCGTGGAACCGGTGACGGCCACGGCGCCGGTGGTGCCCTTGAGGGTCCACTGCGGCGTGCCCTGGCCGTCCGGTGCGGCGGAGGGGCAGTTGCTGGCCGAGGCCTCCGTCGTGGTGGCTGACGACGTGCTGGCGGATGACGTACTGCTGTGCGAGCCGCACGCGGACATCGTCAAGACCAACGGCACGGCACAGATCAGAAGGGCCACAGACAGGCGGGGGGAAGTCACCCCGACACGCTACAGCCTGCGGCGCGGCAGGAGACCAACGGATCGATTCCATCGATTTGTCGAATTTCGACACGCATGTCGTCGCGGGGGCGTACGAAATCAAGGGGGCTACCGATAAGGTCTGGGCTGAATCGCTAGAACCAAAGGATTGATTCCGGGATGTGGTTTCTATGGACGAGTTACTGAGCGTTCCCAACCAGCGTCGTGGCCATGCGGGCGCACTTGGCGTCCTCACCGCCACCATGGGAATCGCAGCCGCGCTGACCAGTGGGATCGCCGCCCCCGCGGCGCTCGCCGACACCGATGGTTCGAGTCCGTCGTCGGGCCGGGCGGTGACAAGCCGATCCTCGGAGTCCTCGACGGACCCCGGCTCCCAGGGCGACGTTCCCAGGTCACGGGGGAGGACCGGTCCCTTGTCGCCCACGGCGGCCGCGAGTCGACGCGCCCTGCCGAAGCCGGCAGCCGGCCGTGTCCGACCACCGGCGAACGACAACCCGAAGGTGCCTGCGGCGGCGGTTAACCCCGCAGAGCCCGATATCTCGATTGCTCCGGCGGCCGCCGCTTCCCCGGAGGCACTGCGCATCGAGTCCACCGAAACCCAACCGGCTCCGCTGGCAAGCCAAACCTCAAGTGCCACAGCGTTTCCCATCCCGCAGCAACCTGCATTGGCCGCGGCAGCGACCCCCAAGGTCCAGCCCGCTGCCGCAGCCCGGCTGGTATCGCCTCCGATCGCCACCGTTCCTCTGGCCGCATCGCTCACTAATCTTCTGAACGCGTTGTCCAGCGCCCTCAAGGGCGGCACGCCGTCGGTGCCCGCCGATGCTGCGCTGGGGGTGATGGCCGCGGCCGCGCGACGCGAGATCGTCGCCGCATTGAGTCTCGCCAAAGCGGCCGACAAGACCGCCACTGCCGCGTCGAGTACGACGTCGACGGCGGTTGAGGCGGAGAAGATGGTGATGTCGGGTGCAGTACGGGTGGTATCGGATCGCAATGCCTCGAGCCGGTCGGCGTTGGCGTTTGCCGGTAGTGGGACGGCCTCGACGACGGTGAGTGTGCCGGCCTCGACGACGGCGTTGACGATCCGGGCCAGGTCCACGGCGGGATCGCCGAATATGACCGTGAGCATGGACGGTCAACCGATCACCACGGTGGTGGTCGGTTCGACGTCCTACACCGATTACACCTTCGCCGGCACCATCGCGGCCGGGAACCATGTGATCAGTGTGTCGTCGTCGAATGCGACGCCGACCAATCAGCTTTACCTGGACACGGTGTCGACGACCGTCGGGGCGATCGGTGATCAATTCACCGGTAAGTCGGGGTCGGCTCCGAGTAGCACGATGTGGACCTCGGCGCTCGGCACCGGTTGGGATTCGGGTGTTCAGAACTACATCAGCGGTGGCTCCTACCTTGATGGGCAGGGCCATCTGGTGATCCAGGCCACCCGGGGTTCGAACGGGACGTGGACCTCGGGTCGGGTGCAGACGGCCAACAAGCTGAGCTTGGGTTACGGGACCGTCACCGCGCGGATCAAGGTTCCCCAGGGTCAGGGGTTGTGGCCGGCGTTCTGGCTCATCGGTGCCGATGAGGCGACCAACAAGTGGCCCCAGGTCGGGGAGATCGACGTGATGGAGTTGCCGAGCACCACGACGACTCTGTACTCGACTCTGCATGGACCCATCGCCGGGACCACCGCCACCCAGCAGGCGCAGATCATCTCGACGCTGCCCGATCTGTCCACCGATTACCACAATTACTGGGTCCGGCATCTGGAGAACGAGATCACCTTCGGCGTGGACGGTCAGACACTGGGTACGCTCACCCCGGCCGATCTGGCCCCCGGGGAAACCTGGGTCTACAACCGGCCCATGTCGGTTATCCTCAACCTCGCCGTCGGCGGCTCATGGGCCGGCGCACCCGACAGCACCACCCCCTCCACCGCAAAGATGATCGTCGAATCAGTCACCTTCACACCCGCCTAATCAACGGTGGCGACGTTGCGCTGACGTTCGACGGTCGCCAGATAGAACGCCCAGGAGAAGGCGAAGCTGGTGAACAGGCTGGCCACGAAATACAGCCATGGCCGGTGGATTCCGCGTCGGCGCCCGTCGATGATGGTGAACAGCGGCAGCAGCAGCACGTTGCCGATGGTGTAGTCGGCGCTGGCCGAGCTGGCCGCCGGGTTGGCGTAGCCGAGTTTGATGAACTCCGCCCAACTTCCCGGGCCGACGAACGGATTCGTCTGCGCCGCACCGTATTCGACGACGTAGCGATGGTTGAAGTACCAGCACAGCGGAATCGACGCCATGCCGATCACGTAGTACAACGCCTCAAGAGCCGAAACCGAACCGCGGGAGAAGATGTCGCGGTTCGAGCGGATGATGGCGACCACGACGATGACGCCGAGGATCGCGTGGATGACCAACGTTGTCATATCACCGCCCCGCATCCGCTAACACCTGATGTCCGGCGTTGTAGCCGGGGATGAAGGTGATGCCCGGGCCGCCATGGCAACCGGCCCCGCCGAGGTAGAGGCCCTCGATCGGGATCGGCTCGTCGATGAAACCCCTGGGGCCCGGACGGTTGGGGCCCATCAGTTCCGGTTGCAGCAGGCCGTGGCAGTAGTCGCCGTTAGGAGCGCCGAACATCGTGTTCATGTGATACGGCGCGAAGGTGATCTGGCGCAGGGTGATATCGCGGAAGTTCGGTGCGTATCGGCTGATCTTGTCGATGACCCGTTGTGCCATCTCGTTTTTCAGCCGTCCGTGCTCCTCGCGGGGCGCCTCGGTGGGGAAGGCGTAGGCGAAGACACTGGCGGTGTGCTTGCCCCGTGGCGCCAGATCCGGGTCGTGGACCGAGGGGATCTGGATCGACAGCGCGGGATTCTGCGGCACGTGGCCCCAGCGGCAGTCGTCCCACTGCCGCTGTTGCTCCTCCGCGCTGCCGAACATGCCCACCGACAGCTGCATGCCGTCGTCGTTGAGGTAGTCGTACGGTTCGGAGTACCGCGGCAGCCCGTCCAGTGCGAAGTGGATCTGCAGGAAGGACGCTCGATGGTCGCGGCCGCTGAGTCGGGCGACGAGCGAGGACGGAAGTTGTTCGGCGCCAACAAGATCCAGCAGGGTGGTGTCGGGCGCCAGGCTGGACACCACGATGGGAGCGGTGATCGTCGAGCCGTCCCGCAACTGCACGCCGGTGACGGTGCCGTTGTCGACCAGAATCCTGTCCACCCGGGTGCGGTAGCGGATCTCGCCGGATCCCTCGAGGTACAGCGACCGCAGGTGCTCGGCGAGCACGCCGATACCGCCCTTGAGCTTGGAGGTCATCGAGCCGCCGTCTTCCGGGATCGCCATCGCGAAGGCCAGGCACGTGGCACTGCCGGGAGTGTAGGGGCCGCGGTAGGTCGAGTTGACCGCCAAGAAGGCCAGCATCCCGCGGATCACCGTGTGCTTCTCACGGTCGGGCAGGAATCGGTTCACCACGTCCATCGCCGAGCCGAAGAGCATCTCGTGGATGGCGCGGCGTTCTTTCCCGTCGGCGGCGCAGGCGTACATCTCGTCGATGCTTTTGGGCAGGGAGAGGGCGTCGAAGCGCCCGAGTGCCTTGCCGGGCCCGCGGCTCCAGTCGTACAACTCAGCCATGCCCATGACGGCGTCCATCCCGTGCTTCTCGTTGAGGTGGGTCATCATCTGCATCGGGTCGCGGTGGAAGATCATCGCCTCCTCACCGTGCTCGCCGAGGTTGACCGACATCACGTCGGCCTCGATGGTGGGCAGGCCGTCCAGGCCGAGTTCGGCGTTGATCTTCGGGGCGGTGGGGAAGCGGACCGAGCCGGCGATCTCGAAACGGAAGCCCTCGATCAACTCGACGGTGGCTGACATGCCACCGGTGTAGGTGTTTGCCTCCAGGCAGAGAGTGCGCAGACCGGCTCGCTGCAGTACCACCGCCGCGGTGAGACCGTTGTGCCCGGCTCCGACAATGATGGCGTCGTAATCGCTCATGAACGAGATGCTATGTCAGTACTGACATAATTGTGTTAGTTATGACATGAGGTAGCTAGACTCGCTGAGCATGACCACCAACCGCCACGAGCTGCGCCGGCGGCAAACCCGGGAGACTTTACGGCGGGTGGCGATGGACCGGTTCGCCCGGGACGGATTCGCAAATGTCACCGTGGCCGAACTCGCCGAGGAGGCCGGCGTCACGCAGCGAACGTTCTTCCGGCATTTCCCGACGAAGGAAGCGGTGCTGTTCGCCGACTACGAAACGCACTTCGAATGGTTCGCCGAGGCCCTGTCGCGCCGTCCGGAGAAGGAGGCGTTGATCGATGCGGTGGCAGCCGCGATGCAGAGCTTCCCGCATGATGTCGAGGTGGTCCGCCAGGCCGCCCTGGTGCGCACCCTGCTCATCGACGGCGACCGCGCAGCGGCGCACATACGGCTGGTGCAGGCGTCCTTCGCCGCGGTGATCACCGAATTCGCCCGCGACCGGTACCGGACGCTTCCGAACATCGATCTGGCCGCGCAAGTGGCCGGGGCGACGGTTGCCGCCGCACTGATCGTCGCTGTCGAAGCGTGGGGACGCGACAAGTGCGAGGGCGACCTCAGTGCGACCAGTACGCAGAGCCTGGAGTTACTGCGCTCAGGCTTAGCCGTGTTTGATTAGCCGCGGGGGGTAAGCCGAAACGACGGCGCGGACCTGGGATGGCATCAAGGACGGTGGCGAATGGCTCTGGGACGGCATGATGGTTCTCCGGCCCAACCCGGCCATGCGCCCAGGAATTTCAGTGCTAAGGAGGTGCAGCGTTGGACCGTTCGCCTGACAGCCTTTTCCCGGGTGGTGAGGTAGTTCCGGTGAGGGGGGATATCGAGGCTCACGAGTTCGCCATGGACGGTCCGGTTGTCGTGGGGCCGGGTGCGGCACCCGAGGATGGTTCGTGTGGTCAGTTCGCGGTGCAGTTTCATGCGACCACTTCGATGGTCGCCGGACTCCGGCGTATTGCTGAAGCGCGGGGAGTGAGCGTGCCGGAGTTGTGCAGGCAGGTTGTCGGTGTCTTTGTGGCGCAACAGGAAGGCGAGTTGGGTGCGTTGCTCGCCGCTGAGGCGCAGGCCGCCGGTTATCGGCCCAGCCTCCCCGAGGCCCAGTGATGAGCGAAACGTGGCCGGGGCCTCTACATCGTCGATGCTGACGCGGTGTGAAGCCGCGCCAGCATCGGGAATCTCGATACATTCCGAACACACTGTTGAAGGAGTAGTGCCCTGATGAAGATCCTCATGGTCCTGACGTCCCATGACCGGCTCGGCGAAACAGGGCACGCCACTGGCTTCTGGCTGGAGGAGTTCGCGGCGCCGTACTACGCCCTCAAAGACGCCGGCGCGGAGGTGACGCTGGCATCTCCCAAAGGTGGGCAGCCTCCTGTCGACCCGAAGAGCGAGGCCGACGACGCGCAGACGCCGGCCACCCGCCGCTTTGCGTCCGACGATGATGCATGTGCGGCGCTGGCCGACACGGTGGTGCTGTCGTCGGTGGACATCGGTGACTTCGACGCCGTGTTCTATCCCGGCGGCCACGGTCCGCTGTGGGACCTGGCCGAGGATACGGATTCGATCGCACTCATCGAAAAGGCCATCGGCACAGGCAAACCCGTGGCGGCGGTGTGCCATGCCCCGGGGGTGCTGCGCCACGTCAGCGGTCCCGATGGTGCCCCGTTGGTGAAGGGCAAGCGGGTGACGGGGTTCAGCAACACCGAGGAGGCAGCGGTCGGTCTGACCGACGTGGTGCCGTTCGCGGTTGAGGACATGTTGCGCGGCAACGGCGGTGATTACCGGCGCGCCGAGGACTGGAACAGCCACGTCGAACACGACGGACTGCTCATCACCGGCCAGAATCCGGCGTCCTCGGAGGCGACGGCGGAGGCACTGCTCGGCGCCTTGCGGGACTGATTGCTAGATCAACGCGGCGCCGATCAGCACCGCGGCCACACCGAGGGCGATCAGTTCCAGGGGAGTGAACCTCACGCGCCGAATGGTATCGGCATCGGTGGGTGCGGTGGAGACGGTGCTGTGCTGCGATGGCACGCAGGTAGCCTTTGCCGATGGTTTGCGCCAGGCGTCGATCCGGGGTTGAGGGGCAATGCGGCGGCGACGGTTGATTCAGTCTGCGATGGCTGACAAGTTCGCGGCGCGAGGAGAAGTGGTGGACACTGGTTTACCGGAAACCCTGCATATTCGAAGTCGTCGTATTGCCCGCCCCAAGGTCAGTATTCGCGTGGATGAACCAGACGCAATCCCGTCGCGAGTCGGCTGAGTACCGGTTACCTAGCCGGGATATCAGACCTCGGGCAGAGTTCAACATTCCGGTGAGCCCTCCCAGAACTTGAGGATCACCCCCGCGGTGGCTTGCGGTTGCTCCAGCGAACTGTTCGCGCTTGCCCCGTCGATCGTGGCGAATCTTGCACCGGGAATCAGCGCCGCGGCCGCCTTGGCACCCTCGACGGTCCACTCCCCGCGCGCGGTGGTGGCCGCGATCAACGTCGGCACTGCGATATCGGGCAGTTCCGATCGCACGTCCCGGCGGCCAAGGATGAACGACCTCGTTGCATTCACGAGGCTGCGGCGCGTATTGGCGAGGAACGCGCGTCGTACCACACCAGCAACTGTGGGGTCACGGAGTGACGTTGGGGTGACCTGCTTGCTTGCGACAAGTGACGTGACCGGGCGCCGACCGACGATGCCGACCACGGCCAGCAGCACGCGAGTCATGCGCAGAAGTTCTGGGTTCGTCTCCGGCGGGGCGCTGATTGCTACGAGGCTGCGGAGCACCTTTGGGTCACGGGCGAGCTTGTAGCCGACGTGCCCGCCGAATGCTTCCCCAACCCAGTCCACGGGGAGGGGCAGGTCGAGCCCCATGAGTAGGTCCATCGCCGCACCGGCCACGCCATCGATGTCTGAGATGACACCGAGCGGGTCGCTCTTGCCGAGCCCGGGCGGGTCGACAATCACCAGTCGACGGTGCCGGTTGAGTAGCGGCACGACGCGTTCGAACGCATGTCCGTCGCTGAACATCGAGGGCCACAGCACCGCAGTCGGCAACTCGTCAGGGCCGACGATCCGCACGTGCAAGTGACCGAGCCGCGTCGCGACGCGCAAGTTCTGCTCAGCTGGGTTCGTCTCCATCTCGTCGTACGTTACGCCGCACGCCGAAAGGGAACTTCGCGCCAGTCCTCCGTCGCGAGCGACGAGATCGGACAAGCCGACATCAAAAACAGCCACTGAATAGGGAATACAACGCAGTCGGTGAGCCCCGCCGGCGGGGGCGGACCGATGATTCATCTGTTGCAGCATGCAGTAGTCCAACTGACATAATGTGGCTTATCGGCAAAACGGAGAACTGGGAAGACGGCCACCGATCCGATCCGCCGTGGTTTTGCGTCCGATTGTCCGATCCGCGACTACTTGAGTCCCACCATCTGACAGTGCCCCACGCGAATGCCCTGACCTCTCGCGGGTCTCACGACGTCCGGATCGGCGACTAGCTGACGGCTGCGGACAATCCGAATCCAGATCCAGCCCGAGCCCGGCTCGTCGAGTCGACTTGCGACCCGAGGCGCCTGGCGCCCCGTGTCAGGCTCATTCCGTCCCACGCCATCAATACGTCACTGTGACGTATTGATGCACTAACCGTTTGCTTCCGGTTCGCCCATGTTTCTAGGAGTCCGTCCCATCGACGGTCCAAAATCGGCACATGTTCCTTCCAGCGCCCTTGGCCTGATAAAGCGCTGAATCGGCTTTGAAGGTCAGATCGTCCTCGTCGCTCCCGTCATCGGGATAGACCGCGACGCCGACACTCGCTCCAATGCGCACCTCGTCACCCCGGACCATCATGGGTCGGCTGATCTCCGCGATGAGCCGATCAGCACTTCTCCGGATGGTTTCGCGGTCGGCGGGATTGATCATGAGGATGGCGAATTCGTCGCCGCCCCAGCGCGCGACGACATCGGTGCGCCGGAAGTTCTGCTGGAGTATGTCTGCGACCTCCTGGAGCACTCCATCGCCGACCTGATGCCCGAAGTCGTCGTTGACCGGCTTGAACTTATCCAGATCGACCAGCAACAGCGCCAACCGGCTACCGTTGCGCGATGCGAGCCTGAGGTGGTGCTCAAACATCCGGTTGAACTCGCTGCGGTTGGACAGGCCGGTCAGGTGGTCGGTCATCGCCAGCCGGCGCATCTCTTCCTGCGCCGACCGACGTTCGGTGACGTCCTGTACCGTCCCATCCGATCGCACCACCTCGCCGTCGGCGTCACGGGTGTGCACCGCGCGCCGATGGACCCACCGAACCTCGCCGTCGTCCTTGCGCACGATGCGGTGCTCGACATCCAATTCCGCCGGTCCCCGCAAGGACGCCTCGTAAGTCTGCAGCACCAGATCGCGGTCGTCGGGATGAACAGCCGCCAGAAAGAGTTCCGGGCTGGCGCCCTCCCGGGCAGGGTCGACACCGAGAATCCGGAAGACTTCGTCCGACCAGCCGTAGCGATTCCGGGCCTTGTCGTAGCTCCAACTCCCCACGTGGGCCACGCTTTGCGCCTGCTTCAGGGCGGTTTCGACATCCTTGCGGTCGGTGATGTCCGTTCTGATCGCGACGTATTTGAACGGCTCTCCGTGTTCATCCAAGAACGGCGCGATGGTCGATCTCACCCAATACAGAGAGCCGTCCTTGCGTCGGTTGCAGATCTCGCCGTGCCAGACCTCTCCGCTGGAAATGGTGCGCCACATCTGCGCGAAGAACTCATCCGGCTGATGGCCGGACTTGATGAGGCGATGGTTCTGACCCAGCAGCTCATTCCGCGAATAGCCACTGATGTCGCAGAACTTGTCATTGACATAAGTGATGGCGCCTTGCGAGTCGGTGGCGCTGTGAATCGCCCTGGTTCGCGTAGAGGCTCGGGCTATTGGATTTCGACCAGGTGCTGGTCGGTCCGTTTCGTAGCGTAGAAGATGGTTTCGAACTCTGCCGGCGGTAGGTCGCCGAGGTAGCCGTGCAGGCGTGCGGTGTTGTGCCAGTGCACCCAACTCAAGGTGGCCAACTCGACATCTTCGACGGCTCTCCAGGGGCCCGGTCGGGCCGGTCCGTAGATCAGCTCGGCCTTGTAGTAGCCGTTGACCGTCTCGGCTAGTGCGTTGTCGAAGCTGTCCCCGACAGATCCAATGGAGGGTGCCGCCCCGATCTCGGCCAAACGTTCGCCATACCGGATGGACGTGAATTGCGACCCGGCATCGGAATGACACCTCAAGCCCGGCAACGTGATTCCGCGTGACCAGCGCGCCATCTCAATCGCGTCGAGGACCATCGTGGTCCGCATATTGGAGGCAACCCGCCAGCCGACGATCATCCGGCTGAAGGCATCGGTGATAAAGCAGACATAGGCCACGCCCGCCCAAGTCGGAACGTAGGTCAGGTCGGTCACCCACAACTGGTTGGGCGCGGTCGCGGTGAAGTCGCGCCCGACCAGATCGGGATGGCGTCCGGTGCTCAGGTCGGGTCTGGTGGTGCGGACTCGTTTGCCCCGTCGTACCCCTTCGATGCCAGCGCCGCGCATCAGCCGGGCGACTTGGTCGCGGCCCACGTCGTGACCGGCCCGACGTGCCGTTTTCCACAGCTTGCGGGCCCCGTAGACGCAGTAGTTGTCCCTCCACAGCTCGACCAAGGCTGGACCCAGGACCGCGTCGCGGCAGGCCCGCGGCGACGGACCGCGGGACTTGGCTGCGTAGTAGGTGCTCGGGGCCACCGACACCCCTGCTGATCGCAGGACGGTGCAGATGGGCTCGACCCCGAATTCCTCGCGGTGGGCGTCGATGAAGGCGACTATTTCTTGTGTTGGCGGTCGAGCTCCGCCCCGAAGAAACTGGCCGCTCGTTTCAGGATCTCGTTGGCGCGCTTGAGTTCCCGGTTCTCCTGCTCAAGCTCCCGGATGCGACGGGCGTCAGTGGTCGATACCCCGGGTGTGTAGCCGTCGTCGATGTCGGCCTGACGCACCCAGGAGCGCACCGACTCCACCCCGTAGCCCAACTGGCCGGCGACCCGCTGGATCGTTCCGTGCTCGCTGCCCAACTCCACACGCAGGGTCCGGACCATCCGTACTGCGGCGGCCTTCTCCTCAGCGCTGTAGCGCCGTGTCGTGGGCTTTCCCGGCGCTTGTTCCTTCGGCATGACTCCATCCTCGTTTCCAAGGTCAGGAGCCTCCACCATTTCCAGGGCGATTCACTGACGATGGCGTGTTGGTTCAGCGCTTCGGTTTGGAAGTTCAACTCGCGGTTGATGTCGGCGAGTTCGCGCTCCTTGCGTCGCAGCTCGATCGCCAGTGCCAACACCCCGGCGCAGCGCTGCAGGAAGTCGGACTGCTCCTCGGTTTGTTCAGCCCCCTGCGGCAGGTAGAAGACCAGCACCCCGAGCAGATGCCCGGATGTCAGGATGGGGATGTTGTAGTGGCCGTGCGGCTCCATGCCGTCGTACCGCAGTTCATGCCGTTCGTCGATGCAGGCGGCATGAACGGGCTGCCGGGTCGCGGCTGCCAGTCCGCAGAGGCACTGACCGAAACGGATCTTGGCGCACATCGTTGCCAGCGGGCCGAGGTTGCGGCCGGCGGCCAGTTGCAGATACTCCCCTCCCCTCTCGTCCCGGGCGACGAGAAACACGCCACCCTTCGGCAGCAGGGAAAGCCAATTGACTGCCAGCAGCGCATCGATACACCGGCCGAGCATTTCTTCCACTGGGATCGGCAGAGCCGAAATCCTCAGCAACTCGCTCAGCGCAAGATTGTGTTCCGCGTCCGAGTCCCCGGCCGCCGATAGGCGCATCCTGCCATTTTCGCACACGGAGGGTCGGGGGTGGGAAGCTGCGGGGTTTAAATCCCACACTCGCCTCGATGTTTCACAACATCATCGCCGGACGTATGGTACGCGGCTGTCCGTGTGAAACCGGCTGTCCCGCAACGGGAATCAGCCCCCTTCCGAAGAAGGGGGCTGATTCGCCGAAGATGCCGCGTTCTTTCGGCTATTCAGGCGCGAGGGGCCCCGATTCAGATTTGCGGCACTTCAGTTATTCGCCCGGGCCGTCTACTCCGCTGACTCGCCCGGTGCTCCGACCGGCGGCTCCAACGGGTTCGTCATGGTGGCCGGCGGGGGCTCCAGCGGGTTGGTCATGGTGGCGGGCGGGGGCTCCAACGGGTTGGTCATGGTGGCCGGCGGGGGCTCCAACGGGTTGGTCATGGTGGCCGGCGGGGGCTCCAACGGGTTGGTCATCGTCGCCGGCGGCGGCTCGGATGTTGTGACGGTGATCGTCGCGGGTCGATGCGGCTCAGGCCCGACCGTCGCCGTTTCTGGCCGCTGGGAGGTCGGCGAAATGATGATCGTCTCTGTGCTCTGCGGGCGGGCGCTGCCGCGATCGACCGGCTCCCGATCGGCGGGAACCGTCGTCACCGAGTGGATGATCGGCGTCGGTGGTGTCGCCTCCACCGGTTCGGTCGAACGCACCATCCCCAGCGTCAGAACCGCCAGAAGTACAGCCGCCGCGAGCCCCGCCCCGGCTAGCGCGATTGTGGCGGGCCATTTGTGACCCAATTCGTCGGTTTCGACATCGGCATTGAATACGAATGCGGTCCCGTCGTGCATCACGGCGTTCTCGCAGTACATCTCTCCAGATCCGCCCGCGTAGTTGGCGTACTGGGTGGGATCACTGTGGATGCCGATGCCGGTGGGCGGGTCGGTCTCTTCCGCGTGGTTTGTCGAATGTGGTTGCATACCCACGACTCTCCCGCCGTCGCGGAGCGGCAGGTATCGGACAAACCGACCCATCCGTTGATGACCAGGGGTCCTCAATTGATAGGACTCTGCACTTCCCCATCCGGTGAGCGTTGCACCACCAATATGTCACAGTGACGAATTGATTGAAGGTCGCAGTGTCGCCAATACGCCGCCTGCGCAACGCATTTGGGGTGCCGACACAGCGCAGCGACCGAACGGAGATCCACCGAAACGAACCAGAAGTCGCCTTTGCCGGGTACCTTACAGCGATGACCACAGCGAACTCACGGCCGCCGGTCGATCCCGATCTGCAGAAGCTTCTTGACAAGGGCCCCTCTGGGCTGGACACCGAGGACGGAGTCGGTGCAGCACGCGAGCGACTCGCGGAGATGCACAATCATGATCTGCCACAACAACTTCAGGCGGTGCAGACCGAGAACCGCCAGATTGACGGACCCGGCGGGCCGATTCCGATCCGGACGTACAGGGCGGACCAGGCCGCGTCAGGAACACTTCCCCTGACGATGTACTTCCACGGCGGAGGCTTCTGCCTCGGTAACCTGGACTCCCACAACATCCAGGCGCGCACGCTCGCCATCGGCGCCGCTGCCCTCATCGTGTCGGTGGACTACCGGCTGGCGCCCGAACATCCATTCCCCGCCGGGGTCGAGGATGTCTGGGCGGCCACCCAGTGGGCCGTGAAGAACGCCACCGAACTCGGCGCCGACGCAACACGGCTCGCGGTCGCGGGCGACTCGGCCGGCGGGAACCTGGCCGCGGTCGTGGCACAGATGGCCCGCGACAAAGGCGGACCTGAGATCGCGTTCCAGTTGCTGTTCTACCCGGCGACGATGTGGGATTTCACGTTGCCGTCGATGATCGAGAACGCTCACGCCCCGGTGCTGACCGTTGATGACCTCAACCGCTTCTACTCCTGGTACGCGGGTGGCGTCGACATCACCAACCCCCCGGCCAGAATGGCCCCCGGACGCGCTACCGACCTTTCCGGCCTGCCCGCCGCATACATCGCGACGGCTGGACATGATCCGCTGCGCGACGACGGCCTGCGGTACGCGGAGATGCTCACCGACGCGGGAAATGACGTCCAGTACCACAACGCTCCCACGCTGACCCATGCGTTCCTCGGGTTCTACGACGCCGTCCCAGCCGTAACGACGACCACCGATCTCGGGTTGGCCGCGTTACGGGCTGCGTTGCATTGATCGATCGATGACCGCCTCCGGCGCCCATCAGATCTATCAGACGGGGACCATCAATTCCCTCGTCAACGCTGTCTACGACGGAGACAAGACGATCTCGGCGATCAGGAAGCACGGGGACTTCGGGCTCGGTGCGCTGCCGATGATGGACGGCGAACTGATCGTCTGCGACGGCGTCTTCTATCGCGCTGATGCCGACGCCAACCTCAGCGTCGCGGGCGAGGGCACCGTTCTGCCGTTCGCGGTGGTGAGCCGTTTCACGCCGAATCAGACCTTCGACCTGATCAACACCGACATGACGGGCGCATCGGAGTTCGTATCGCGCTATTTCGGCTCCCAAAATCTGATCTACGCGATCCGAATCGATGGGCTGTTCGCGGCCATCCGTGTGAGAAGTGAACTCTGCCAACCGAAGACGTATCGCCCGATGGCCGAGACCATGCCCGACCTCCAACGGATCCGCGACGTGGAGAACATCGAGGGCACCCTGGTCGGCATCTGGTATCCGGATTATCTGAGTCAGATCAATGTTCCCGGCTTCCACTTTCACTTCGTGGACGACAACAGAACCCTCGGCGGTCATGTCTTCACATTCGCTCTCACCCGCGGTCGGGTGTCGATCCAGACCATGACGAGTTTGCAGGTCGATCTGATCAACAACAACGAGTTCGCGGAGGCGAACCTGAACTCCGTGGCCCCGGGCGCAGTCGATCAGCTCGAGAAGCACGACTGAGCTTCGACAGATGCGATACGCCCACTGGAGGATCAACGGCCGCACGTACGTGGGCCTCCTTGACGGCGCCCGATGCCGCGCATTCGACCTGACCCCGCCGGAGGTGGAAGAGGGAGTCCTGGCGGTGATCCGGAGAAGTGCGGAGGGTCTCCCGATGCCCGGACTCAGTGAAGCGGTGTTCGACGCCGACGCGGTCGAGATCCTCGCTCCGATCCCCCGGCCGCGGCGCAACATTTTCTGCATCGTGAAGAACTACATGAGCCTGGTGCGCGAGGTCGGCGGGGACGTGCCGCGCGCACCCATCTGTTACACCAAGGTGCCGGAGTCTGTGGTGGGCCACGGTTCGCCGGTGAAGTCCCACGCACGCCTGTCGCAAAGGGTCGATTACGAAGCCGAGCTGGCCGTCGTCATCGGTAAGACCGGCTGCCACATCGATGAGGCCGACGCCCTGAGTCATGTCTTCGGTTACACGATCATCAACGACATCGCCGCGCGGGACATCCAGTACGCCGACGGCCAGTGGGACTTGTCCAAAAGCCTGGATTCCTTCTGCCCGATGGGGCCGGTGATCGTCGACAGGGAATCGATAGACCTCGAGAACACCTCCATCAAGCTGTGGGTGAACGATCAACTCCGCCAGAACGGCAATTCCAGCGACATGATCTTCAGCGTCGCGAACGTCATCGCGACGCTGTCGGCGGGGATGACCCTCTATCCGGGTGACATCATCTCGACGGGCAGTCCGGCCGGGGTCGGGATGTGCATGACCCCGCCGACATATCTGAAGGCCGGCGACAGAATCAGAATCTCCATCTCGCAGATCGGCGATCTGATCAACACCATGGTCTGATCCGGAATCGGCTCTGCCGAAGGCAATTCGGCGATCGGGCGAAACACCGCCCGGGCGCTGGTAGCTTCGGCTGGTGCTCCGCCGCTTCGCCCGCCCCGATCTTGCGCGTTACCGCGCACACACGTCTCGATGGCGGCCCTCGGCAGGCTCGCCGACCGAGACGGGGTCGCACTTCATCTGCCCACACTCTGGGAACGGGCCGACCCGTGGGCCTGACGGCAACCCAAGTACGACGTCGGTGTAGCGAAAGCCGTTACGATTTGCGCCGTGACGCTCAGGGATGCCGAATGGGGTGCCTTGGCGATTGGCGCGGTCCTGCTGGCCGGCGCCCTGGTGTATCTGTTCGGATCGTTCTTCCTCATGACCGCCCACGTCGAACGCCGTCCCGGGCAACGCCAGTTCGCCGCGATGTGGCATGAGCTGTACTACGTTCTGATCACTCAGCCGCTGATCCCGTTGTACTTCTTCATCGGGCGCAGGATGGGCCGCGGCAGCGGCGTACCCGTCATTTTCGTGCACGGGTACTTCCAGAATCGAGCCGACTTCTGGTGGATGGCAAGGCAGTTCCGCAAATCCGGCAAGGGTCCGCTTTACGGGTTCAACTATCCGTGGTTCGACTCCGTCGACCGCAACGTGCCCCGGCTGGCGCGGTTCGTCGAACGGGTCTGCGCCGAAACCGGTTCGGGCAAGGTCACTCTGGTGGCCCATTCGCTCGGCGGATTGGTCTGCGTGGAGTATGCCCATGCACCCCAGGGGCAGCGCCGCGTCGCGCATTGCATCACGGTCGGCACACCCCATGCCGGAGTGAAGTGGCGAGGGCCGATTCTCGGCAGGGTGGCCAAGGAACTCCGCGAAGGTGAGTTCCATGCCGAGCGTCGGGACCGACCACTGATCACCCCGACACTGAGCGTCTACTCGACCCACGACAACATCGTGCATCCGCCCACCACGAGCGCGCTCGCCTCCCGTGGGGGCCGCGACGTCGCCGTGGACGGGCTGGGACATCTGTCGCTGCTGTACTCACCCGAGGTGACCCGCGCACTGATCGCGTTCATCGAGCAGGATCCCGGACCTGACAGTTCCGGTCCTCAGTGACCGGTGCGGCCACGCGATGACCGCGGTTCGACCGACGGCTCCAGGCTGATCGGAGCGCCCATGCGCTCGACCCACTGACCGTAGGTCTGCGACATCGGTCCGGCGGTGAATCCGTGCGCGAACACGCTGATCAGGACCGTCATGGAGAGAACACCGTCGAGATCGGCGATGAACGGCGAATCCCGGCCGAGTTCCTCCAGCGCCAGCAGTCCGAAGACGATGGTGGCCAGGCCGCGCGGACCGAACCAGCCGAGGAAAGCGATTGTGCGCCAGTCGAATCCCGTCCCGATCATGGCCAGCGTCACCGGGATGACCCGCAGCAGGGTCAGCGCCAGAACTGCGATGACCACCCACTGCCACCTGATGCCGACCTCGAAGACCCGCAGCAGAAGTCCGCCGAACAGAAACCAGACGAAGAAGCCCAACAGATCGGCTGAGATCTCCAGCAGGCCGGCGGTGGCGTGGTCCTCGGCCAGGGTGCCCGAGGCCGCACCGAAGACCAGACCGCCGACGAAGGCCGCGATGAAGGCGTTGGCCCCGATGAGTTCGGCGACGCCGAACAGCAGGGCCGGCAGCATCAGAGTCGCGATCTGGCGTCCGCGAACGCCGTTGAGGTCACGTGCCCGGGAACGGTCCATGAGCCACGCCGCCAGCCCGGCCAGCACGATCGAGCAGCCCAACGCGAGCAGCACCGAGGTCACCCCGATTCCCAGCAACCCGGGGATCGGCGCGTCCTCGCGCTCGGCGAGTACCGACAGCGCCATCAGCACGATCGGCGTCGCCAACCCGTCGTTGAGTCCGCTCTCGACATTCAATCCACGCCGGACTCGCAGCGGCACAACCGGATTGAGCACCGTGGGCGCGCCGAGACCGGCATCGGTGGGCGTGATCGCGGCAGCCAGCAGCCAGGCCCCGGCCGCTCCGAGCGCCGGAAACATCGCCCGGGAAACCAGGAAGGTCACCAACATCGCCAGTGGAAAGCCGATCACCAAGAGCCGCAACGCGATTCCGGGGTCCCGGCGGAGTTGGTTCAGGCGCACCGTCGACGCGTCATGGAACAGAATGATCACCAGGGTGATCTCGGCCAGGCCGTGCACGAACTCCGCGTCGATGTCGACGCTGCCGGTGGCGAAGAAAACCAGGCCGGCGGCGATGCTCAGCATCGGCGACGTGATACCGGCCGCCGAAAGCGCTCGGGCTGTCAGGGCGTAACAGAAGATCAGCCCGGCCATCACCGCGATGAGCTGGCCGTTCATGAATCGAACTCCCCCGCCATGGTGCGACTGTATCGCCGTTGGCAGGCGTTTTGGGGGCAGCTGAGCGGCCCCGATTTGACGAACTGGCAAACTGGGACCGTGTTCATGCGACTGTCGGCACTGGCCGCCGCCCTGGTGATCGGGGGAATCGCCGCCGCACCGGCGTCCGCCGACCCCATCGACCCGCCGGGCATGCTGACTTTCGGGGGTCTGCAGCGCAGCTACGTGGTGCACGCCCCGGGCGGCCCGGCGAACGGCCTGGTGATCAATCTGCACGGCGCCGGCATGAGCGGTCAGCAGCAGGCCGACCTCACCGACTACAACTCGGTGGCCGACCGGTACGGGTTCGTGGTCGCCTACCCGAACGGGATCGACTCGACGTGGGCCGACGGCAGGGGGGCGTCGCTTCCGGACCGGCAGGGTGTGGACGACGTCGGCTTCCTCGCGGCCCTGATCGAGCGACTGAGCCGCGATTACGGCATCCCGCCCGGGCACGTGTTCGTCACCGGTATGTCCGCGGGCGCGTTCATGGCCAATCGCCTGGTGTGCGATCGGGCTGATCTGGTGACCGCGATCGCGCCGGTGGCCGGAACGCTGGGCGCCGGTGTGCCCTGCGCCCCCTCGCGGCCGGTCTCGGTGATGGCGGTCCACGGCACCGCCGACCCGGTGGTGCCCTACGGCGGCGGCGTCATGAACGGTCGGGGCGGCACCAGCGACATCCTCTCGGCACCGGCCATGGCCGAGCGGTGGCGGCAACTGGACGGCTGCCCCGGCCCGCTCGTCAACGATCCGGCGCCGGGGGCGGGGGCGGGCGAGGTTCAGGAGATGACGGCGACGGGTTGCGCCGGCAACACCGAGGTGACCCTGGTCTCGATCAACGGAGGCGGCCACACCTGGCCGGCCGGCCGCTTCGCGCTGCCGGCCGACGTGGTGGGTTCGACCAGTTTCGCCGTCAACGCCTCGGCGGCCACCGCCGAGTTCTTCGCCGCGCGGATCAGCTGACGGCGGAGATCTCGTTCGTCTCGGGATCGAACCGGACGACGACCGTCCTCGCCACGGTCGGCTCGGTCGCCATCGGCTCCCCCGGCTTTCGCTCCAGGAAGCTGTAGACGAATCGGCCGTCGGTGAAATGGATGCCCTGCGGTTTGATCCGGTCACCGAGCGGCAGCGCGTTACTGGCGCGGTAACCGTCACCGTCGTTGACGGCGACCACGCCGTAATAAAACGTCCCGCTGCCACCGGGGTCGTTCGCAAGCAGCAAGGCCGTATCCGGTTTGCCGTCGCCATTGATGTCACCGGGAACCAGGGCGCCGACGACGCGCAGGGTGTTCTTGGCAGCCGAGCCCCGGGCGGCCGGTAGCTGGGCGACACCGTCTCGCAGGTTGAAAGTCTGTTGGTCGATGGTGACGGTCAGGTTCTGGGCGGCGGACGGAACAGCTTGCGGCTCTTGGTCTTTCAGCGATGACCGCATCACCGCGATCAACACCGCCACTGCGGCCACCGCGGCCACCAGCAGCCAGAGATACAAGCGCTTCGCCACCGAACCGTCCCTTTACCGCAGTTGCAGGTAGTAGGTCAGCCTTCGGGGAGCCGCCTCGTTGCCGCCGAACCAGCCACTCACCCGCGTCGCGGTCCAGATGTTCGGGGTCAGCCCCGGTGGGTACGGCTTGACGACGGTCTTGTCTCCGTAGCTGATCGTGACCCCGGTGTAGTCGACCTTGTAGGTGAAGGTCTCACCGGCGGGCACCGAGATGACCTCGGTCTGCTCGTTGGGCAGGATCCGTTCCTTGTTGACGTTGTAGAACGGTGCGATCTCGAATTCCTGCGTCTCCAGGTTGTAGCGCCAGCCCACCATCACCGAGTTCCGGTCGTGCTGCAACGGCGAGAAGGCGATGCCGGTGAACTTGTTCCAGTCGTACTGGTCGACGTCCTTGAGGTCATAGACCGAGTCGGTGGTGAAGGTGCCGGCGCCGGAGACCTGTTTGACGAAGATGGCCGGGCTCTGCGGGATGACGAAGTGCACCCCCTTCGGGACGGTGATGCGACGGCCGCGGGGGTCGAGTGACAGCGACTGCGGAGCCGGCTCGGCGGCCGCCGGACCGGGCGCGGGTTGGGCTGCGGCCGGCGCCGGCGCCTCCGGGGTGAGCGCCACGGCCGTCACCGCTGAGGCCGGGGGCGCAACGCGGGGCACGGACACGACGGCCGCGGGCAGCGGGCGTTCGGAGTCGGCCGAGCGTCCGGCGGTGATCGACGGCGGGTGGGCCGAGGACGCCCGAGGGGCCGCATGATCGGCCGCCGAGGACCGGGAGCCGGAGCCCCGGGCTCCGGAGTCGTCGGCCGATGCGGGCGCCGCCACGGCCAGGCCGACCACCGCGCCCGCTCCGAGGGCCGCCACGGCTGCGGCGACGTGGCCGGCGAAACCACCAGGTGTCACAGCTACCTCCTCCCGTCGCCCCGGACCATCCATTGGGCAGCATAGCGCCGCGTACACCCCTTCCCTGTCGTCGTTTTGGGCAGGGCGCGGGCCGGAGATTTGGCGGCCGCCGCGCGGCGGCGGTACCTTCGATCAGCCCGAATCGGCTTCCCAGAGAGCGAACATGCGCACACCCCACCGGACCCGCACCCTGTCGGCACAGGCGCCCCGCGGACTGCGCCCGCACCGGGTGCTGCGGCCCATCGCCGGTCAATGCTTCGAGATCACCGTCCGCCAGCAGGGCACCCAATGGGTCATCCACATCCCGGAGATCGATGACACCGCCGAGGCACCCAGCCGGTCCGCGGTGGAACTGGCCGCCCGCGAGCGCATCGCCGCGTCCACCGGCATCCCGCTGGGCTACATCTCGGTCTGGGTCCGGGACTGACCAGTCAGTCCTGACCCGTCGCGACCGGCCGGTCTGCACTGCTCCACTGCGACCAGGAACCCGGAAACAGCGCCGCGTCGAGGCCTGTGATTTGCAGCGCCGCCAGGACGACCGACGCGGTGACTCCCGAGCCGCAGTACACGCCCACCGACTCGTCTGCGCCGACCTCCGCCGCCAGCGCGGCCAGCCGTTCGGATGCCAGAAACCTCCCGTCCGGACCGAGCACCGACATGCTGGGCAGATTGCGGGCACCGGGGATGTGGCCGGCGACGCGGTCCACCGGCTCGGACTCCCCGCGGAATCGTTCGGGCGCGCGTGCGTCGAGCACGGTAGCGACCGCCCCGGCTGCGAGTTCGTCGGCTGTGACGACCGGGCGTCCGCCGGCGTAGAGATCATCGTGGGCGACGGTGACGTCACCGCCGGCCGACTGCACCGGCCCGGTCTGCAACTCCCCGCCGGCCGCGATCCACGCCGCCAGGCCACCGTCGAGGATCCGGACATCGCCCAGTCCCGCGGCGCCGAGCACCCACCAGGCGCGCGCCGAACCGGCCCGGTTCCAGTCGTCGTAGACCACCACCGGCTGGTCGCGCCGCACCCCCCACCGGCGGAGGGCGGCCTGCAGCGCGGCGCCGGTGGGAAGCGGATGCCGCCCCAGACCCGTACGGCTGTGGTCGCTGAGCTCCTCCTCCAACGACACGTACACCGCACCGGGGATGTGCCCGCCCAGGTAGGCGGCGCTGCCATCGGGCTCGTCGAGCCGCCAGCGAACGTCCAGGATCGCCGGTGCGGGCTCCCCGGCGCGCACAAGCTGCTCGGCGGTGATCAGAACCGCGTCCCGATCGCTCACGGCTGCAGCGGAATCGGGGTCAGGTGGTCGAGAAACCATTCCCGCGCCAGGACGGCGACTTGCGCGAGTGTTCCGGCTTCCTCAAATAAGTGGGTGGCGCCCTCGACGACCGCGACCTCGCATTCTGCGGACATCGTCGCCGCCGCCTGCCGGTTGAGGTCCAGGACGACGTCGTCGCGGCTTCCGACGATCAACAGGGTGGGTGCGCTCACAAGAGCGAGGGATTCGCCGGCCAGGTCCGGCCGGCCGCCGCGGGACACCACCGCGAAGACGTCGACCCGGGGATCAGCCGCCGCCCGCAATGCGGCGCCGGCTCCGGTGCTGGCCCCGAAGTAGCCGACCTGAAGTCCGGCCGCATCGCGCGCCGACCGTAGCCAGAGCGTCACGTCGACCAATCGCGCCGCGAGCAGTCCGATGTCGAACACGTTGGACCGGTTACGCTCCTCCGCGTCGGTCAGCAGGTCGAACAGCAGGGTGGCCAGGCCGGCGTTCTGAAGAACCTGGGCGACGTAACGGTTGCGCGGGCTGTGCCGGCTGCTGCCGCTTCCGTGCGCGAAGACCACCAACCCCCGTGGTTCACCAGGGACTGTCAGTCGACCGGCGACGGTTGCGCCGGCCGCCTCCACCGTGACCTCGTCGTCGCGCAGGAATTCCGCCGTGCCCATGGATTGATTGTCCCTCAGGCGCCGAACTGTGGGCGGGGATCGGGTTTGCCGAAGTCGATCTGGGCGGCCGGGTTCGCGATGGCGGTGACCATCGCCGTCCCGTAGGGGCCCGCCTCGTCGAACAGGGTCGCCGCGCCCACCGAGATACCGTCGGCGCACCAGTGCGAATCCGCCTGCACCCCAATGAAATCCCCGTCCGGGAGCCGGCACAGGGCGACGGTGAGATCACCGTTGATGTAACCGATCCCCCGGGTGCCCATATTGGTGACCAGGCTGGTGGCCTCGGCGGCGACGACCGTGCGCACGAACGGGCTGGGCCGCTCGCCGTCGACGACGTCGATGCTGCGGTGGTAGACGCGCTTGCGAGCGGTGTTCTGGTGGGCGGTTCCGGCGTCGCTCCACCCGGAGCCGTCGCTGCCGATGACGTAGGCGGGCCCGCTCACCCCGTCGGGCGGTGTGAACGACTCCTGCACGGACCACTCCGCACCGGGGGGCGGTGCGGACATGCGGTAGGCGACCATCGTCGCCCGCGCGACGACGGTCCCGTCCTGAAGGATGTCGCATTCCGCGTTGCGGATCCGGCGCCCGTCGCGCACGAGCCGGGTCCGCACCTCCGTCGGAACCCGGTGGGCGGCCTTGAACAGATCGGCGGTCAGCCGGGTGGGCAGGAATCCCGCCATGCCGTACGCCGCTTCCAGGGCGCGGGCGGCCAGACCCACGACGGCCGGGCCGTTGAGCGAGTCATTGCCCCAGCGGCTCAGGGCCGACTCCGTCGGGTCGAACACATGTCCCTCACCGGTACGGGAGAAGAAGTGCGTCGCAGCCCTGAACACCCCGGAATCCTCGCACAGATGATTAGCCGACATAATCAACCCGGGCTCGAAGCGAAAGGGATGCGCGGTGGCGGGAATCGGGGCAACCCCTTCGCAGGCTCGCGCGGCCGTCCGCCCGGCACCGCTTATCGCCACCATGAGCATGGTTGCGCTGACCGTGGCCGTCCTGCAGACCGGTGTGGTGCCCGTCCTCGGCGTGATGGCACGCCAGTTGCACGCCTCTCCGGTCGACGTCAGCTGGGCGGTCACGGCCAACCTGCTCGCAGCCGCGGCCACCACTCCCCTCATCGGCCGACTGGCCGACCTCAACGTCAAGAAGAACGTGCTGCTGGCGGTGCTGTTGGTGGTCCTGGCCGGCTCGGTGCTGGGCGCCACCACCACGTCGCTGCCCCTGCTGATCGTCGCCCGGGTGCTGCAGGGCGCCTCGTTCTCGCTCTACCCGATCGGCGTCTCGATCCTGCGCGAGGAGCTGCCCGCGGACCGGCTCATGAGCGCCATGGCGGTGTTGTCCGGAGTGCTCGGCTTCGGCGGCGGCATGGGCCTGGTGATCACCGGCCTGCTGATGCGCGGCGACGCCGGCTATCACCGGGTCTTCTGGTTCACCGTCGCCTTCACAGTGCTGGTGATCACCGCCGTGCTGGTGCAGGTGCCGCGCCGCCCGCGGTCGTCGGAGGGATCGGTGGACTGGATCGGCGCCGCCGGTCTGGCCGTCGGGCTCTCACCGCTTCTGCTCGCGATCACGCAGGGCCAGACCTGGGGCTGGACCTCACCGCGGACCGTCGCCGTCGGTGTCATGGGGGCTGCGGCACTGGCCGTTTGGTGGTGGGGAGAACAGCGGGCCGCCCAGCCCCTGGTCTCCACGACGATGCTGACCCGGCGCTCCATGCTGTTGACCAACACCGCGACGGTGGCGGTGGGCATGGGGCTGTATTTCGGCTTTCTGGGGCTCACCGGATTCGTCCAGACGCCGACCGAAACCGGCTACGGCTTCGGCGCCACCGTGCTGGAGGCCAGCGTGGTGTACCTGCTGCCCGGAGCACTGGCGGGGTTCGTCACCGCGCTGGCCAGTGGCCGATACATCGACCGCTACGGGGCCCGGCCGGTGCTGCTCGCCGGAACTGCAACGGGCATAGCGGGTTTCGTCCTGCTCGCCGCCGCGCACTCAGCCACCTGGCAGGTGATCGGCGCCGGCATCCTGATCAACGCCTACATCAGCCTGGCCTACGGAGCGCTGCCGGCCCTGGTGGTCAGCGAGGTGGAACCGAACGAGACGGGTGTGGCGACGAGCATCAACGCGATTGCCCGGACCGTCGGCGCGTCCATCGCGGCGGCCGTCGTCGCCGTGCTGCTCAGCCGGACATCCAACGGCCATGCCCCGGAGAGCAGCTACACGGTGATCTTCGGCCTCGGCGGGCTGACCGGATTGGCCGCCATGCTGCTGATCGGATCCAGCCGGCCGGGTCTGCGCCAGATCGAGACCGTCGAGGACATCACCGAATCCCGCGCGATGAACCACGAGTGGGGATGATGTTCCGGCACAGCGGATTACGGCTGGCTGACTGAGCCGGTTTCCTCGATGTCGTCGTCGATCAGTCGCATGAAGGTCGTCCGGCGTTCCTCGATCGAGCGCCCGAATTCCTGAAGCAGCAGCGGATTACGCTGCACCAGCCGCTCGATGGCGTCGCGCTCGACCCGCACCAGAGTGACTTCGTCGATGGCGATGTAGGAACCCGACGTCGGATGCCGGACCAGGGTGCTCTGGCCCAGGTAGGCACCCTCTTCAAGGGTCCCGGCCTCGGTCCGCGAACCGTCGGGGGCGTCCGCCGTGAGCAGTACGGCGCCCGACATGATGAACAACATCGCCTCGGGGACAACGCCGGCTCCCAGAATGAGCTCGCCGGCAGCGTAGCGCTCGATGGCGGCATGCCGCGCCATCTCGGCCTGCTGCTCGACGGTCAGCTGGAGGGTCGGCGCAACCACGGTGCGGATCGCATCGGTCAGCAGGTCCGGGTCGGTGAACACGTCATCGGCCTCGTCGAGGTGCAGTCCCTCGCGTCGGGCGGCGTACCAGATCCAGCGCAGGAAGATCGCCTCGGCGTCACCGTCATCCGCCGGTGAGCGCAGCGGAATCTTGGTGCGGTACTTGAGGTCTCCGATCGGAACGGCGGTGGGAGTCAGGTCGGGATGGCACTGCGGCAGCTGCGCGGCCACCCGGGTGAGCATGTCGCACACCCGGTCGGGCCGGTCCTCGACGGCGAAAACGCTCACGATGCGGACCGCGTGCTGGTCGGCCGGCCTGCTGAGGTTGGCGAAGGACTGACCGGCCAGCACGGAGTTCGGCGTGATCTGGATGCCCTTGGCCGTCTCCAGATGCACAGCGCGCCAGTTCACTTCGACGACCCGGCCGCTGACCTTGTCGGTCTCGATCCAGTCACCGATCCGGAACGGCTGTTCGAAGAGCATCAGCAGACCCGAGATGATCTGGCCGACGGAGTTCTGCAGGGTCAGGCCGATGACGATCGACCCGATGCCCAGCGCGGTGAACAGCCCACCGACGTTGGCGCCCCAGATGTAGGCGAAGATCAGCCCGCCACCGACCGCGATGAGTGCAAATCGGATGACGTCGAGGAAGATGGAGGGCACGCGGCGGCGCCAGCTGCTCTGCGGGGCCGAGGCGAAGATCGAGTTCCTGATCCCGGACAGCAGCAGGACGAGCACGCCGACGGCGACCAGTGTCCCCACGATGCGCACCGGCGTGGCGTGGGCGGGCATCTGGGTCGCGCCGAGCATGGCCAACAGGAGTGCGCCGAGCGGGACCAGATAGTTGCGCAGCAGCGTCACCGGACCGATCAGATTGCTGCCCCGGCGACGAAGGCCGTGCTGCCACTCGGTGAGGACGATCAAGGTCAGCGGCAGGCCGATGGCGATGCCGACCGACCACCAGAACCACGACGTCTGCAGGATGTCGCTCACGACGGCTCCGTCACCCGCCAGACCGACTCCTGTGCCCCGTCCACCGACAGGGTTCCGGCCGAGGCGAACGACGTGGTCTCCGACAGAGCGTCATAGACCCGTGCGGTCACGTAGATCCCCGGTGCGGGCATGCCGTCCTTGAGGCGATGCGCCAGATTGACGGCGGTGCCCCACATGTCGAACACCGGTGAGGGCGAGCCGATCAGGCCGCTGCTGACCGCGCCCGCATCGACGCCCGCCCGCAGAGTCAGATTGAGCGACGCCTCGCCGTTGAACCGCTCGATGATCCGTTCACATTCCAGGGCGAAGTCCACGGTGCGCCGGATGTTGTCCAGCCGCGGGATGGTCAGCCCGCAGCCGCCGAGGTAGCCGTTGCGCACCAGATGCACCCGTTCGATGCCGTATTCGTCTGCGGCGGCGTTGAACTGGCGGATCAGTTCGTTGGAGATGTTCAGCGACTCGTCGGCATTCAGGTGGGCCCGCAGGCGGTCCAGGCCGCCGATCTCGGCGTAGATCACCGAGACGTTGGAGTGCTCTCGCGCGGTGATCTCCTCCCCGTTGCGGATCTTGTCGGCGATGGCCTCCGGCATGAGCGAGTTCAGCAGGCGGCGGATCTCGTTGCGCTGCTGCTTGACGAGGTCCTCCTTGACGGCGAGGCTGCGGCTCATCTCGTTGAACATGCCGGTCAGTTCACCGATCTCGTCGCGGGTTTCCACTGGGACGTCGACCTGGTAGTCCCCCGCGGCAACCCGTTGAACGCCGGCCTCCAGCCGCCGGATGGGCCGCAGGAACACCTGGGCGAGGATGACGGCGAGCAGACAGACGAGGAAAATGATCCCGGTGGTTGCCAGTACCACGATGCGGGTGAAGGTGGCCTCCCGGGCGAACGCCTCCTTCGTGTCGATCTTGGCGACCAACGACCAATGCAGGTCGGCGATCTTGCCCGTCGGCTCGTAGGCCTGGATGGTCTCCTCGCCGAGATAGTCCTTGGTGATGAGCGTTCCGGAATAACCCTTCTGTGCTTCGCGGTGAACCTCGGGGTTCACCGGCTGAACCAGCGTGGTGCCGCCCTGGCGGATCGCGATGTCCGGGATGTCGGGTGGGGTGCCGGCGTCGATGACTTTCTGTCGGTACTTATCCGGATCCTCCAGGAACAGCCGCGAGTCCGACCGCATGAGGAAGTCGGAGCCGGCGAGGATGGTCTCTCCCGTCTCACCCATACCCACCTCGGCCCACTTCTTGTCGAAGGTGAGGACCTTGTTGATCTTGGTGATCGGGAACTGCAGGGCCAGAACGCCTTCCGCCTTACCGGTGGGCGGGATGGGCGCGACCATCCAGGCGGTGGGGGCCATGTTGGCCGGTTCATAGAACTCGAAGTCGGTGAACACCACCCGGTCGGCCTTGTTGCTCGACATGGCCTCCTGATAGGCGTCGCGCAGCTTCGAGGAACTGTAGGGACCGGTCAGGATGTTGGTGCCCAGATCGGTGTTCTTGTAGGCGCTGTAGACCACATTGCCTCGGCCGTCGAGGATCAGTGCGTCCTCGAATGCGAAGCGGGTGACGATCTCCCGGAAGAAATCCTGATACGTCGCATTGGCGGCCGACCACGCGCTGCCGTCCTTCTCGTCGTTCATCGCGATGGCCAGGTCGTTGCTGGGCAGTTTCGCGGTGTAGTTGGCCTGCAGGTAGCGCTCGGCGTTGGACGTCGGCAACAGCGCAGCGATGTCGAGGCGGGTTCCGCTGGACTTCTCGGTCTCTTTCGCGAAGAACTGGTAGTAATCGGCGATCGCCTTGTCCATCTGCGGGGTGACCGGAGCGTTGGACAGTTGGTCGAAGGCGGCGGTGAAGTCACGCAGTGCGCTCTGCGTCATGGTGCCGTAGGTGTAGGTGATCAACGCGCTGCGCAAGTCGGTCACCTCTGCGCTGAGCGTGCGCTTCTGGGAGTCCATGATCTCGGTGAGCCGGTTGACCGCCGCGACCCGAAGTGAATTGCGCCCGGTCTGATAGGCGATGCCACCGACTACCGCGGCGGCCAGAATGGTGCACAGAACCAGCATCAGGATGAGCTTGGACTGGATGCTCATGCGGTTGAGGAGATTGACTTTGGCCGTCACCTTGGCCGGAAGGATCCGGCGCGGCGCTGTTGCCGAATCCTCCGGAGCGTCCTGCTCCGACAGTTGCGCCATGGCTGTCCTTCCAGCGCCTGTGCATACGCGTTGCCGCGCGCCCGGGTTTCGGCCCCGAAGCAGATTAGCAGCAGCTGTGACGAATGTGACAGATGTGAAACGCATACCAGCAGATTCGCAGCAGCGAGGCCCATCGGCGCGCGCAGTGGTCCACGATGGATCCGATGGCCGAGCTACCGCAGACACCCGAGTCGGACAAACCGATAATCGAGGAGACCGTCGATGTGATCGTCGCCGGGTCCGGCGGCGCCCTGGCAGGGGCGTACACGGCCGCCCGGGAAGGCCTCTCGGTGCTGGTGCTGGAGGCGACCGACAAGTTCGGCGGGACGACGGCCTACTCCGGCGGCGGCGGGATGTGGTTTCCCTGCAACGCCGTGCTGCGCCGGTCCGGCGCCGACGACACCGTCGAGGCGGCGTTGACCTACTTCCGCGCGGTCGTCGGCGACCGGACCCCGGCCGACCTCCAGGAGGCATACGTTCGGGGCGGCGCGGAGCTGATCGACTACCTGGAGGCCGACCCGGCCTTCGAGTTCACCGTGCTGCCGTGGCCGGACTACTTCGGGAAGGCGCCGCATGCCCGACTCGACGGCCTGCGCCACATCGTCGCCGCCCCGCTGCCCGGCGAGCGACTGGGACCCATGGCGGCACAGGTCCGCGGCCCGCTGGACAACGACCGGCTCGGGGCCCCCGCTCCCGATCTGCTCACCGGTGGCCGGGCCTTGATCGGCCGTTTCCTGCTTGGGCTGCAACGCTTTCCGAACGCCACCCTGTCTGCGGGAACCGAGCTGGTCGACCTCATCGTCAACGACGGGCGGGTGACCGGCGCCGTGGCGCGCCGGAACGGAAGGCTGGTGCGCATCGGCGCACGCCGCGGGGTTCTGCTCGCCGCCGGCGGCTTCGAGCACAACGCCGAGATGCGCAGCGGGTTCGGCGTTCCGGGCAGGCCCGTGGACAGCATGGGCGCGCCGGGGAACACCGGCGCAGCCCACCTCGCCGCGATGCGGATCGGGGCCGCCACCGACCTGATGGACCAGGGCTGGTGGTCCCCCGGCCTGATCCACCCCGACGGGCGGGCGGCGTTTGCGCTGTGGTTCACCGGCGGGATCTTCGTCAACCAGGCCGGCCGGCGGTTCGTCAACGAGTCGGCCCCGTACGACCGCATCGGCCGGGCGATCATCGACGAGATGTCCGCGGGGCGGCTGACCCTGCCGTACTGGCTCGTCTACGACGACCGGCGCGGCGACGTGCCGCCGGTCAAGGCGACCAACGTTTCGATGGTGGAGACCGAGCGCTACCGGGAGGCCGGGCTGTGGCGCACCGCCGACACCCTCGACGGACTGGCCGACAGCATCGGCGTCCCCGCCGCCGCGTTGGCCGACACCGTCGAACGGTTCAACCGGATGGTTGCCGACGGCGCCGACACCGACTTCGGCCGCGGCGACGAGGCCTATGACCGGGCGTTCTCCCGCGGTAAGCCCCCGCTGGTGCCCATCGAGACCCCGCCGTTCCACGCCGCGGCCTTCGGCCTGTCCGACCTGGGGACCAAGGGCGGACTGCGCACCGACACCCGCGCACGGGTTCTCGACACCGCGGGGCGACCGATCCCCGGGTTGTACGCGGCGGGCAACACGATGGCCGCGGTCAGCGGAACCACCTACCCCGGCGGCGGGAACCCGATCGGCGCCTCGATGCTGTTCAGCCATCTGGCCGCACTCGACATGGCGCGGAACGGCGAAACCTCGGAATGACCCACGCGCCAGCGGGAATAATCTCCTCCAGAGGTGAGGAGTCCGTCATGCGTGGTGTGGTGATCGCGGCGACCGCGTTGATCGCCGGGGTGGCCGTCGCGCCTCCGGCGCACGCCGCCGAATGGGCACTGAACGGCACGTTCACCGCCACCTCCAACGGCGAATGGGCACGCACCAACGACATATTCCACAACGAAGCCGTTGTGCGGGCCGTCTGGACCGTGTCGTCGGTGTGCAGCTACCCCACCGAATGCACCGGAACGGTCAGCAGCAACCAGGGCTGGAGCGCGCCGATCTACCAGACCGGCGGTGAGTGGTACGTCAAACATGTTGTGCCGCAGTGGATGCCATGCCCGGACGGGTCGACCGCCGACGGATTCCAGGTGTTCCGCTTCAAACGGATGACGCCCGACGGGGACTACACCGACCCATCGTCGAACACCCTGGTCGGCGAGGACGCCACCACCGGACCGAGTGGGGCCTGCGGACGCAGCATCGCCAAGATCATCACCATGCCCTTCAAGCTGGTGCAGGTCGGCTGACCGACGACGATGCGGGACGAAGTCCCGAGGCGGAGTCGGTCGAATCAGACCTAGCCCGTCGGGATCAGGTCGGTCCACGTCCGCTTGTCGCCGCCGGCCGCCACGTCGGCCTGCCGCGCCACCGTTCCGTCCGGAGTGGCGAACTGGCCGGTCTTCGGGTCGTATGTGGCGATCGCGACCGAGGGGCCGTCGACCCCGGGGGTGAACGCACTGGGCGCCACGACCGGACCGTCGGCGGGCGGCGGCGGAGGCAGCGGTGGAGCGGTTGCCGGGGGTAATGGCGCCACGACCGCACCGGGCGGTGCACCTTCAATCGGTGCGGGCGCCGCCGGCGGCGGAGGCGTGCCCGCGGCCGGTGGCGGGCCGGGCTGCAACGGGGTGCCCTCCAACGGGCCGTAGATATGGTCGTTCAACGTCACCCGGTCATCCGGCGGGATGCCCTGCGCGATCAGGTTGGGATCGATCGGGTAGGGGCCGGTGGCGTGCTGCCGCATCGCCAACGGCTCGAAGTTTCGGTCGCTCTCGCAGATCTCGACGGTGGGGGCGCGTTTGCCGGGCTGACCCTGGCAGGGGTAGTTACGGGCGCCGCGCACGGCGATCGGCGAGTCCTGCGGAAGCTTGCAGTACAGACCGTCGGGGGTGTCGATATCGGAGAGATCGGCCGGCGATCGCCATGAGGACGGCGGCAGGAAGCCCACCGTGCAGGCCGGCGGGTCACCGATGGTGAGCGTGAAGTCACCCTGGGTGAAACCGCTGGGGTTGTTGCGCGGCAGGCCGACCGCCTGAACCGAACCCACGTAGGGGGGCAACAGCACGAGCAACTGTTCCACCGAGGCGTGGTAGGTCACGGCGATGCGGCTCACCGTGGTGAGGTTGGCCAGCAGCACCGGCAGCGTCGGCTTGACCTGGGTGAGCAGCGCATTGGCCTCGTTGAGCGCGCCGGGACCGTTCTGCAGCACGCCGCGGAGCTGCGGATCGTCGGCCGCCAGCTGGCCGCTGACGCCGGCGAGGCCGCGCGCCCACGCGCGCAGCGCCTCGGAGGAGGCCGCCTGGGCGTCCAGCAGAGGCCGGCTGTCGTCGACCAGGGCGCGGGCCCGGTCGGACACCCCGCTGAAGTCGCGGGCCACCACCGAGGACGAATCCAGTAGCGCGGCAAGATCATCCCCGGATCCGTTGAGGCCCTTGAAGGTTTCTTCGAGCAGCTGACCGAGCTTCTCCTTCGGGATGCTGTCCAGCAGCGCACTGACCTGGTCGAGCATCGGACCGACCTTCTGCGGCACGGTGATGTTCTTCGCCGCGATCACCGAACCGTTGTGCAGGTAGGGTCCGCCGCCGGTCCGTGGCAGCAGGTCGACGTACTGCTCCCCGACCGCCGACACACTCAGCACCCGCGCCTCGAGGTCCGCGGGAATCTTGGGCGAGGACGCCAGGGACAGCGTCGCCTCCGCCCCGCCGCGGGTGGCCCGGACGTCGGTCACCCTGCCGATCTGCACCCCGCGGTAGGTCACGTTCGAGAACTGGTACAGCCCACCGGTTCTCGGCAATTCCATCGTGACCGCGATCCGGCCGATGCCCAGCAACGTCGGCAGCTGCATGTACACCAGGACCATGGCGAGGATGCCGACGATCGAGGCGATGGTGAAGATGATGAGCTGGATTCGCACGAAACGGGTCAACATCAGTGACCGCCTCCGTCCATCGGGGCGAGTTGCAGATCGGGCGGCGGCGGCGAGGGTGCGGTGGCCGGCGGGGGCGGAGCGGCGCCGGACTGCGCGGCCACCGGGGTGGCGGGCTGGCCCTCGCCGGGCTCCGGCGTCACGCCGGCAACACCCGTCGGCGGCGGGCTGAACGGCGCGTTGAGCGGATCGTAGGTGTAGGTGGCGTACCACGGATCACCCGGCGCGGGAACGAGTTTGGCGCCCTCCTGACCCCATCGGGTGCCCAGGAACAAGGTCTTCTTCAGCCGCGGCACGGTGAAGTCGAAGATGATGAACTGGTTGAGGTAGTCGCCCCGGATGGCGCGGTCGATGGTGGCCTGTCCGTAGGGGAAGGCGGTGAAGTATGACAGCGCCTTGTCCAGTTCCGGCCCGACATCGGCCAGCGAGCGCAGGGTGGGCTCCAGGTTGCGCAGGTTGTGAACCAGGTCGGCCTGGGTGTCGTTGACAACCTCGGTGGCCACCGCGCTGAACGTGCCGAGCTTGTCCAGCGCCGCGGTGAGATTGGGCCGCTCGGCAACCAGCACGTCCAGAGCCGGTGGGATGCGGTCCAGCGCCCGGGTCAGCACGTCGCGCTGGGCGGCGAAGGTCCCGGCCACCCGGTTGAGCGAGGCGACGGTCGCGTTGATGGCGTCGCGCTGGGTGGCCAGCACTCCGACGAAGTCGTTGAGCCGTTGCAGCAGATCGCGGATCTGCGGCTCGCGGCCGTTGAGCGCGCGGTTGAGCTGGTTGACGATGTCGCCGATCTGGCCGACTCCCCCACCGTTGATGACCACCGAGAGCGCCGAGAGGGTCTGTTCGGTCGACGGGTAGGTCGACGACTTGGACAGCCCCAGGGTCGATCCGGGGGTCAGCCGCCCGCTGGGCGCCACCCCCAGGGGCGGGTTCAGCGCCAGGTGCATGGATCCCAGCAGGCTGGTCTGTCCGACCGTAGCCACGGCGTTGGCGGGAATCTCGACATCGGGCTTGACCGAGATCTCGACGTCGGCGTGCCAGTCGCGCACCTTCATCGCGTTGACACTGCCGACCACCACATCACCCACCAGGACCGGTGAATTCGGTTCCAGCGTAGCCACATTCGCCAGCTCGACATGGTAGGTGGCGGCGCCCGGGCCGCGTCCGACCGCACCGGGCAGGGGCAACGAGTTCAGCCCGCCGAACGAGCAGCCGCTGACGCTGACCGCCACACATGCCGCCGTGAGGACCAAGCGGCGCAACCGGTTGGTCATGACGGGGGCGCCCCCACTCCCTGAGGCAGCGGGACCGGCGGCGGCATCGGGGGCGGCACCGCGGTCGGTGCGGCCTCGGCCGGCGCCTCCGCGGGCATCAGCATCCCCGGCAACGACGCCGGAGCCGACGGCCCCGGAGCCGGGCCGTGCGGGACGCCGGGCGGGATCGGGGCACCCGGGTACAACGCGGGCTGCGGGTCGGCGGGCAGGCCGTTGGGCGCGTACACCCCGCGTGGTTGCCCTGGCGCGGGGCTGATGTGCGGCGCGCCGAGCGGGCCGCCCCATCCGGGCGGCGGGGGAACGTCGCCGTCGAGTCCGGTGTAGGCCGAGATCTCGGGCGGGATCTCCACCGTCGGTCCGGTGCCGTCGCCTCCCGGAGCCAGCCGGGTTTCGGAGTAGATCAGGTTCCAGGGGCTCGGCGACTTACCCAGGTAGACGTTGGTCGGAAAGGGCAGGTAGTTGAAGTTGATCAGCCGCAGCGCCGGGCCGAGGTACTGCGAGCACAGCTTGCCGGTCTCCGAGGCGGTGGCGTTCTGGATCGCCCCGATGGCCGCGCAGACCACCTGCAGCGGGTTGGAGAAGTTGGCGAGCGCGAAACCGCCGAGGGCGCTCTGGATGTCCGGGTCGTAGATGTTGTAGCTGTTGCCGATGGCGTTGGGCGCCACGTGCAGCAGGTTCTTCAGTGCCATCTGGTTGTCGCTGAGGTTCCTGACGACGTCGGCCAGCCTCGCGACCTGCTCGGCGGTCTGGTTGCGGCTGCCGGCCACGAACCGCTTCACGTCCACCACCGCGGTGGACAGGTTGGTCAGCGCGGCGTCGAGGTCCGAGCGGCTGCCGTCGAGCACGCTGGTAACCGAGGCGAGCCGGTCCTGGAACGACACGATCTGGACGTTGCTGTCGCGCAGCACGGTGACGAAGGTCTGGAGGTTCTTGATGGTGTCGACGATGTTGCCGCTGCCGTCGGCGAGGACGCGGCTCAGGTCGGACAGCTGCTTGATGGTCTCGCGCAGTTTGTCGCCGTTACCGTCCAGCGCGGTGGCCGCGCTGTCGATGAACCGCCCGACCGACGAGCCCGAAACGCCGCTGCCGGGCCCCAGATCCGTTGCCAAGCGGGACAGTTGAGTCTTGATTTCGTCCCACTCGACGGGCACGGCAGTGCGGTCGGTGTCGATGACCGCGCCGTCGCGCATTCTCGGTCTGCTGGTGTCACCGTCGGCCCCGTAGGCCGGGGTCAGTTGCACGTAGCGGGCGCCCACCAGGTTGGAGGCGACGATGACGGCCTTGGCGTCGGCCGGGATGGGCACACCGTGTTTGACCGCCAGGGACAGTTTCGCTCTGGTGCCGTCGGGGTCGATCGAGGTGATCTTGCCGACCTTGACCCCGGCCACCCGCACCTCGTCGCCGGGGTAGATCGCGGTGGCGGAGGGGAAGTAGGCGGTGATCCTGGTCGGTTTGTCGACCGTGTTGCGCACGACCAGTGCCACCCCGCCCGCGACCAGGACGGCGAGCAGTGCTGCGAAGACGGCGGTGATCCGTTTGCGGGACATCACGGCGGCCCCGGTGGTGGGCCCCAGGTCTCATTCGGCTGGGGAATCCCGTTGTAGGGGAAGGGGAATTCGGCGCGCGGCCCGGCGTTGTCCGGTGGCTGGCCGGCGTCGACGCCACGCCGGAAGCCGAACGCGTAGTCGAAGAACGGCTGCAGCGTCTGGGCGGGGCTGAGATTGGCCACGAACGCGTTGTAGTAGAAGCCGTTGTTGACGGCCTCGGCCTGGGTCAGTTGGAACTTGGCCAGGCCGATCATCGCCTTCGCGATGTTGTCGTTGTTGCGCTCCAGTATCGCGGTGACCGAGTTCAGCTTCTCCAGCGCCGGGGCGAGGTCGGCTTCGTTGTCGGCCACCAGTCCGCTGAGTTGCTGGGACAGCGCAGAGGTGTTGGCCAGCAGCGTGACGATCGCATACTGCCGGTCCTTGAGGACGCCGAGCAACTCGTTGCCGTTGAGGATGAGCGAGTTCACCTGCTGGCTGCGCTGCGACAGGATCCCGGTGACGTCGGCGGCGCTCTTGAGCAGACCCGACAGAGACGCGTTGCGCTCGTTGAGCGCCTTGGAGATGCGGCTGATCCCGTCGAACGTCGGGCCCAACTGCGGGGCGACCCGGTCGATGGTCGCCGACAGGGTGTTCAGCGACTGGTTGAGTGCCGCGGTGTCGGTGTCGCGGGTGTGCCCGGCGAACTCCCCCAGCGCGTCGGTCAGCGAGTAGGGCGATCCGGTGCGCGACACCGGGATCACGTCGGTGCTGCGCAGCCGGCCCTCACCATCGGACTCGAGGGTGAGCACCCGCTGCCCGAGCAACGTCCCGGTGCGGATGTGCGCGGTTGTGTTGGAGCCGAGGTTGACCTTGCCGTTGACCGTGAAGGTCACCAGGGCCTTTCCGTCGCGGAGCGCGACATCGGAGACGGTGCCCACCTTCACCCCGGACACCTTCACATCGTTTCCGGGGGCGAGTCCGCCGGCCTCCAGGAACAGCGCCTTGTGCCGGATCGAGGTCGCCATGGTGAGGAGCCGTTGGGTCTGTAGACCGACGGTGATGACCAGCGCAATCAGCGCCAGGCCGATGAAGCCGGAGCGAATCAGTTTGGCGCCGCGGTATTTCAGCATGGCGACCGGTATTCCTTCATCACGGCTCCGCGCACCGCCCGGTGTGCTGCATGATCCACGGGAACATCGCGGTTCGGCCCTGAAGGTCGGTCACCCGCACCGACATGCCGCACAGGTACTGGTTGATCCAGCTTCCGTAGGACCCCAGGCGGACCATCTTGCGGTAGTTCTTCGGCGCCTTCTGCAGCGCGATGTCGAGCGTCGCCTGGTCGGACTCCAGGATCGGCGCCAGCCTGGCCAGCTGGTCGACGGTGCCGGCCAGCGGTTGGCGGGCCTGGGTCAGCAGGTCGGTCAGCGAGGCGGTGCCGGCGTCCAGCGCGGTGATCGCGTTGCCGATCGGGTCGCGGTCGCCGGCTAGGCCGGTCACCAGTTGTTCCAGCTTGTCCACCGTGGCGGAGAACTTGCCGCCGTCCTTGCCGATGGTGGCCAGCACCACGTTGAGGTTGTCGATCAGCTGCTGCACGGTCTGGCTGTTGTCCGCCAGCGAATTGGTGAAGGCGGAGGTCTTGCCGAACAGCGACTCGATATTGCCGTCCTGGCCCTGCAGGACCTGGATCAGCGAGTTGGTCAGGGCGTTGACCGCCTGCGGATTCAGGGCCTGGACAACGGGTTTCAGGCCGCCGAGCAGCAGGTCGAGATCCAGGGCGGACTGGGTGCGGTCGGCCGGGATGACAGATCCGGGCGGCGAGATACGGGTCGAGCCGGGAGCGTCGATGAGCTCAAGGTAGCGATCCCCCACCAGGTTCAGGTACCGCACCGCCGCTTTGGTGCCGGAGGTGAGCACGATGTCGCGGTCGGCGCCGAAGCCGACGGTCACGGTGTTGTCCGGCTCCAGGGTGACCCGGTTGACCGTGCCGACCCGCACGCCGGCGACGCGCACCGAGTCGCCTGCCTTCAGGCTCGAGACGTCGTCGAAGACCGCGGAGTACGTGTTCTGCGAGCCGCCGCGGTACTGGGAGAACACGGCGAACAGCGCGCCGGTCAGCAGCAGCATCACCACCATGAAGATGCCGACCTTGACTCCGGTGCCCCGCAACGGCTTCATCCGGGCATCCCGATCTGGGCGGAATTACGGGGCGGGCCGTCGAGGGGGCCGAACAGCACCTGCTTGAGCGCGTCGGAGTTGAGCAGGATGCCCTGGTTGCCGTACTGCGCCTGGTTGGCTCCGATATCGGTGACCACGTATGGCGGCCGTTGCTCGTAGCCGACATTGGGCAGGTCGGTGCATTGCGGGCCGCCTTTGGCCGCGACCTTGGGCAGGTTACCCGGGTAGCGGTAGCGCTCACGGCCGAGGAAGAAGCCCTGCAGCAGGGTGGCTCCCGGCATGGGCGTCCCGGGCCCGTTGGCCAGCGGCAGCAGGGCGCCGAGACCGCACGTCAGCGCCGGGTTGTACTGGTTGGTCAGGTCGGTGGTGGGAACCAGCAGGTGCACGACGTCCGTTAGCGACTGGCGGTTCTCGGAGAGCACCTCGGTGCCGATGTCGGCGACCCCGATTGCACTGAGCAGCAACGCATTCAGGCTGTCCTGCTGGTCGACGACGGTGTCGCTGATGCGGGTGGCGCTCGCCACCGTGCTGAGCAGGTCCGGGGCGGCGTCGGCCACCGAGTTGAACACCGTCGGCGACACCTCGAGCACGTGGTTGAGGCTGTCCAGGGCCGGGTTGAGGTTGCCCAGGGCGAGGTCCAGATCCACCAGTGCCTGACCGAACTTGTCGCCGCGGCCGTTGAGCGACTTCGACAACGCGCCGAGGGTCTGGTTCAGCTTGGCCGGTTCGACGTGGGACAGCACCGAGACGAGTTTCTCGAACACCGTGTTCAGTTCGACGGTGACCTTGTCGCCGCCTTGAATGCGGGTGCCCGCCTTGATGTTCTGCGGCGACGGCTGATCGGGTGCCACCAGTTCGACGAACTTCGACCCGAACACCGTCGAGGAGGTGATCTCCGCACCGACATTGGCCGGGATGGCCGACACCGCATCGGGGTCGATCGCCAGATTCAGCGCCGCCCCGCCACCGGGCAGATGGTCGATCGATGCGACCTTGCCCACCGGAGCGCCGTTCATCTTCACCTTGGCGTTGGGATACATCACCAGACCGGCGCGGTCGGCGACCACCGTCACCGGGATGCTCTTGGTGAAGCTGCCCTGGAACAGACCGACCGCCACGACCACGGCCAGGATGAGCGCCAGCACCGTCAGCACGCCCGCCACCAGGCGGGCGTACGGGCGTTCGCTCAACGTCGTCTTGGCCATCGCGCGTTACCCGGACAGGTTGAAGTTGCCGTTGGAGCCGTAGATCGCCAGCGAAACCAGCAGGGTCACCGACACCACCACGATCAGGGAGGTCCGCACCGCATTGCCGACGGCCACGCCGACCCCGGACGGGCCGCCGGAGGCGAAATAGCCGAAGTAGGTGTGGATCAGCAGGATCGTGATGGCCATCAACACCGCCTGGAAGAACGACCACAGCAGGTCCAGCGGGTTGAGGAACGTCGTGAAGTAGTGGTTGTAGAGCCCGGCCGACTGACCGAACAGCGCCACCGTCACGAACTGGCTGGCCAGGAACGACAGGATCACCGCGATCGAATACAGCGGCGTGATGGCCACCATCCCGGCGACCAGCCGGGTGGAGACCAGGTACTCCACCGACGGGATGCCCATGGACTCCAGCGCGTCGATCTCCTCGTTGATCCGCATCGCCCCGAGTTGCGCCGTCACCCCGGCGCCGAAGGTGGCCGCCAGACCGATACCGGCCACCACCGGCGCGGAGATACGCACGTTGATGAACGCGGCCAGGAACCCGGTGAGGGCCTCGACCCCGATGTTGCCCAGCGACGAATATCCCTGCACCGCAAGCGTTCCACCGGCCGCCAGGGTGAGGAATCCGACGATGGCCACCGTGCCGCCGATCATGGCCAGCGTGCCCGCGCCCATGCTGATCTCGGCGATGAGCCGCACCACTTCCTTGCGGTAGTGGGTGGCGGCGTGCGGGATGCCGGCGATGGCCCGGCCGTAGAAGAGGGTCTGGTCGCCGATGCGGGAGAAGAACCCGACGGGACGGAACAACTCCCGGATCATCCTCGGGTGGACACCCCGCAAGACGCTCATATTCCCCATCGGCTAGCCCGTCGTCATCCGGATGCCGATGGCCGTGACCACCACGTTGACGACGAACAGTGCCATGAAGGCGTAGACGACGGTTTCGTTGACGGCGTTACCGACAGCCTTGGCGCCGCCCCCGCTGATCATCAGGCCCCGGTAGCAGGCGACCAGTCCCGCGATGAGCCCGAAGAGGGCGGCTTTGACGCAGGAGATGATGACCTCCGGCACACCGGTCAGCAGAGTGATGCCCGCGGCGAAGGCGCCGGGGTTGACGTCTTGGACGAACACCGAGAACACGTAGCCGCCCAGGATGCCGATGATGACCACCAGCGAGTTGAGCAGCAGCGCGACCAGACCCGAGGCCAGCATGCGCGGGGTGACGAGGCGCTGAACCGGGTTGATGCCGAGCACCTCCAGGGCGTCGATCTCTTCGCGGATGGTTCGGGACCCGAGGTCGGCGCACATGGCGGTGGCGCCCGCGCCGGCGACGATGAGCACCGTCACCAGCGGGCCGACCTGGGTGACCGCGCCGAACGCCGCGCCGGCGCCGGAGAGGTCGGCCGCGCCGAGCTCACGCAGGAGGATGTTCAGGGTGAAGCTCACCAGCACGGTGAACGGGATGGCCACCAGCAGGGTCGGCGCCAGCGACACCCGGGCGACAAACCACGACTGCTCCAGGAACTCGCGCCACTGGAACGGCCGCTGAAAGACGTAACGCACCGCGTCGGCCGACATGGCGAACAGCCCGCCGATCGCCTGCATGGGGGTGGCGATCCCCTTGTCCAACGCAATGCCCGGAGACCAGCGATCCGCTTTGTCCGCCATCCGCCCGGGCGCACTTTTCCTTCGGGTGAAGCCTGCCTTGAAACTTTTTCCGAATCTATGCGATCAATGCCGGACGAGTCAGTTGAATCTCCGCAGTGGCGCGCCCCGGATGGTTCGATCAACGCAGACCGACGTGTGCTCCCCCGCCACGCCGAGGCCGATGATGGACAGGAGCAAACCCCGGATGGCCGGCCTGCAGAGGTATACCGACCGCCGAGTGCTGATCACCGGCGGCGGCTCGGGAATCGGCCAGGCCTGCGTGCTCCGCATCCTCGAGGAGGGCGGCCGGGTGGTGGCCGCCGACATCAGCCGGTCCGGCCTCGACGACACGGTGGCGAAGTCCGGCGCGTCCGGTCGGCTGAGCACCGTGCTGATGGACGTCGCAGACGAGGAGTCCGTGAGCACCGGCGTCGCAGCCGCCGTGGAGACCCTCGGCGGCCTGGACACCCTCGTCAACGTGGCCGGCATCCTGCGCTCGGGGCACTTCCTGGAGACCACCCTCGAGCAGTTCGAGCAGGTGCTCCGGGTCAATCTGGTGGGGACCTTCCTGGTGATCCGCGCGGCGCTGCCCGCCCTGCGGAGCGGCACCGCACCGGCGGTGGTCAACTTCAGCTCGACCGCGGCGAACTTCGCCCACCCGTACATGTCGGCCTACGCGGCGTCGAAGGGCGGGGTGGTCGGCATGACGCATGCGCTGGCCGCCGAGTTCGCCAAGGAGGGCATCCGGTTCAACGCCGTTCAGCCGGGGTCCATCTCCTCGGGAATGACCGACGGGACCGGCGAATCGAAGCAGAGCGTCGGCGCGGGGCTGCCGGCCGACGCCGATTTCCGCCTGTTCGCCCGGGTGGCACCCGTCCTGCCGCTGCCGGATGGCGCCCGCTTCGCCGATCCGTCCGCGGTGGCCGCCGTGGTGGCGATGCTGGGCAGTCCGGAGGCCTTCTTCATCACCGGAACGGAGGTCCGGATCGACGGCGGCGCACATGTGTGAGGCGACGCGCGCCCGATTCCGCACCGCCGAGTGTGCCGATTTCCACTCTGCGAGGGCGCGCCGCGCGCGAAACCGCACACGAGATGCCCGACGAAATACGGAATTCGTTGCGCAATGTGTTGCGGATGCCGCCCAAATCGGCGAAGGTTTAGAAGGTCTGACGGGGGACGGCCTCGGATGAACGGCATGAACGCACAAGGAGGACGGTCCTGACCGATATCGGCGCCGCCGCCACACGACAGACACCCGGGACAAGCCGTCCCGGCGGAGCCGGGGGCGCCCCGGTCATCGAAATCGACCATGTCACCAAGCGTTTCGACGACTACATCGCCGTAGCTGACGCCGACTTCTCCATCGGCGCGGGTGAGTTCTTCTCCATGCTCGGCCCGTCGGGCTGCGGCAAGACCACCACCCTGCGCATGATCGCCGGATTCGAGACGCCGACCGAAGGCGCGATCCGCCTGGAGGGCGTCGACGTCTCCCGGACCCCGCCACACAAGCGCAACGTCAACACCGTCTTCCAGCACTACGCCCTGTTCCCGCACATGACCGTGTGGGACAACGTCGCCTACGGGCCGCGCAGTCAGAAGAAGAGCAAGGAGCAAGTCAAGAAGAGCGTCGACGAGTTGCTCGACGTGGTGCGCCTGACCGACTTCGCCCTGCGCAAGCCGTCCCAGCTGTCCGGCGGTCAGCAGCAGCGCGTGGCCCTGGCCCGCGCACTGGTCAACTACCCCAGCGCGCTGCTGCTCGACGAGCCCCTCGGCGCGTTGGACCTCAAACTGCGTCACGTCATGCAATTCGAACTCAAGCGGATTCAGCGCGAGGTCGGAATCACGTTCGTCTACGTGACCCACGACCAGGAGGAAGCGCTGACGATGAGTGACCGCATCGCGGTCATGAACGCCGGCAACGTCGAGCAGATCGGCACCCCCACCGAGATCTACGACCGGCCGGCCAGCGTGTTCGTCGCCGGGTTCATCGGTCAGGCCAACCTGTGGCACGGCCGGCAGACCGGCCGGGCCAACCGCGACTACGTCGAGATCGACGTGCTCGGCTCGACCCTGCGGGCGCGGCCCGGCGAGACGACGATCGAACCCGGCGGCAAGGCCACCCTGATGGTCCGACCCGAACGGGTGCGGGTCTCGATGGAGGCCCCCGGTGCGGAACTGGCCGCGGTGCCGGTCACCGTCTCGGACCTGACCTTCCAGGGACCGGTGCTGCGCTTGTCGCTGGCCGCGGCCGACGGATCCCCGGTGATCGCCCACGTCGGGCCCGAACAGAACCTGCCGATGCTGCGTCCCGGTGACCGGGTGTACGTCGGGTGGTCGCCGGAGGCATCGCTGGTGCTGCCGGACGCCGACATCCCGACCCCGCAGGACCTCGAAGAAATGCTCGACGACTCTCCCGCTTCTCCCTAGCACGAACTCCCGCACAGACTCCTCCGTAACGAAAGGGCAACCCCCATGGCAGACATCGATCCCCGAGTGCTGGCCCAGCTGAGCTCGCGGCGTCGGTTCATCGGCGGTGGCGCTGCCGCAGCGGCCGCCGTCATCCTCGGGCCGTCGTTCCTGGCGGCCTGCAGCTCGGACAACAAGGCGTCCGGCCCGTCGTCGGAGGCGCCCAAGGCTCCCGAGGACGACGGCAGCCCCGCGTCGGGCAAGCTGCGGGTCTCCAACTGGCCGCTGTACATGGCCGACGGCTTCGTGGCCGCGTTCCAGACCGCCACCGGTCTGACCGTGGACTACAAGGAGGACTTCAACGACAACGAGGAATGGTTCGCCAAGAACAAGGAGCCGCTGAGCCGTAAGCAGGACATCGGCGCCGACCTCGTCGTGCCCTCGGAGTTCATGGCGTCCCGGCTCATCAGCCTGGGCTGGCTGAACCCGATCAACGACACCCGCTGGACCAACAAGAAGAACCTGCGCACCGATCTGGCGGACTCCAAGGCCGACCCGAGCCGCAAGTTCACCGCGCCGTACATGTCGGGCATGGTGGGCATCGCCTACAACAAGGCCGCCATCGGTCGCGACATCACCAAGATCGATGAAATGTGGGATCCCGCCTTCAAGGGCAAGGTCAGCCTGCTCTCCGACATGCGCGATGGCCTCGGCATGTTCCTGATGTCGCAGGGCCACTCCCCCGAGGACCCGACCCAGGAGACCATTCAGAAGGCGGTCGACGTCATCAAGGAGCAGAAAGACAAGGGACAGATCCGCCGGTTCACCGGCAACGACTACGCCGACGACCTCGCCGCCGGCAACATCGTTGTCGCCCAAGCCTATTCGGGTGACGTGGTGCAGTTGCAGAAGGACAACCCGGATTTGAAGTTCGTCATCCCGGAGACCGGTTCCAGCACCTTCGTGGACACCATGGTGATCCCCTACACCACCCAGAACCAGAAGGCCGCCGAGGAGTGGATCAACTACATCTACGACCGGGCCAACTACGCCAAGCTCATCGCCGCCACCAAGTACGTGCCGGTGCTGTCCGACATGACCGATGCGCTGAACAAGGTCGATCCCGAGCTGGCCAAGAACCCGTTGATCAACCCGTCGAAGGAGACGCTGGACAAGTTGAAGTCCTGGGCGCCGCTCACCGATGAGCAGACCCAGGAGTTCAACAAGGCCTACGCCGCCGTCACCGGGGGCTGACCCCGCATGGCTACGTCACCGGGAGAGATGACCTAAATGGCTGGTGTAGCCAGCAGTAACCGGCAGCGAAGCAGGATCGCCCCGTATTTGATGATCCTGCCCGCGCTGGCCTATCTGGGCATCTTCTATGTCATTCCGTTCGTCTCGTTGTTCCGCACCTCGCTGTCGACGATGGGCGGTTCGATCTACCTGCCGAAGCTCACCTTCGCCTGGGAGTGGTCGAACTACGCCCGGGCGCTCAGCGAGTACCGCGACCAGATCCTGCGGTCGTTCGGCTACGCGCTGGCGGCGACGATTCTGTGCCTGCTGCTGGCCTTCCCGCTGGCCTACGTCATCGCCTTCAAGGCCGGCCGGTTCAAGAATCTGCTTCTGGGACTGGTGATCCTGCCGTTCTTCGTGACGTTCCTCATCCGCACCATCGCCTGGAAGACGATCCTCGCCGACGACGGCTGGGTGGTCAGCGCGCTGGGTTCGATCGGGCTGCTGCCGCACGAGGGACGGTTGCTGTCGACCAGCTGGGCGGTGATCGGCGGCCTGACCTACAACTGGATCATCTTCATGATCCTGCCGCTCTACGTCGCGCTGGAGAAGATCGACCCGCGGCTGCTGGAGGCCTCCCGCGATCTCTACGGCACCAACCGCCGGATGTTCGGGAAGATCATTCTGCCGCTGGCGATGCCGGGCGTACTGGCCGGCAGTCTGCTGGTGTTCATTCCCGCGGTCGGTGACTTCATCAATGCCGACTACCTGGGCAGTACGCGAACCACCATGATCGGCAACGTGATTCAGAAGCAGTTCCTGGTGGTCAAGGACTACCCGGTGGCCGCCGCCCTGAGTTTCGTGCTGATGGCGCTGATCCTGGCGGGAGTGCTGCTCTACACGAGGGCACTGGGCACCGAGGACCTGGTCTGATGGCCCCCTTCGCGCACTCAGCAGGCGGTGTCTGATGACCGTCACCGCCACCACCACCCTGACCCAACCCGGCCGGAACTTCCGCGGCACGTTCAAACTCGGTGACCTCGCCCTGCGATTGGCGGCGGGCTTCACCCTGCTGTTCCTGTTCCTGCCGATCCTGGTGATCATCGTCTTCTCGTTCAACAACCCCAAGGGCAAGTTCAACTACACCTGGCAGGGCTTCACGCTCGAGAACTGGATGCACCCGTTCAAGTACCCGGCACTCGCCAGGGCCCTGCGGCTCAGTGTCGAAGTGGCCGCGATCTCCACCGCGATCGCCCTGGTGCTGGGAACGCTGGTGGCCATCGCCCTTGTCCGCCAACGGTTCCGGGGCAGCAAGGCCGTGGACACGTTCATGATCCTGCCGCTGACCTCACCCGAGGTCGTCATGGGCGCCTCGCTGCTGACACTGTTCCTCAGCATGGGATGGGCGACCGGGTTCCTCACCATCATCATCGCCCACGTCGCCTTCGAGATCAGCTTCATCGCGATGACGGTGCGGGCCCGCATCCGCGGCTTCGACTGGACCCTCGAGGACGCGTCGCTGGATCTCGGCGCCAGCCCCACCCGCACCTTCTTCAAGGTGACGCTGCCGCTGATCGTGCCCGGCATCGTGGCCGCGGCGATGCTGTCCTTCGCGCTGTCACTCGACGACTTCATCATCACCTACTTCGTCAGCGGCTCTACGGTGACCTACCCGCTGTACGTCAACGCCGCCACCAAGGCCGCTGTGCCGCCGCAGATCAACGTGCTGGCCACCGCGATCCTGTTGATCAGCCTGGTGCTGCTGGCAGTCGGAACGCTCTATCGGCGCAAGCGCGTAGACGTGTCCTGACCGACGTGAACATCGAAGCGTTCCTGGAGTCGATTCCCCCGCTCGCGGTCTACCTGGCGGTCGGCTGCATTATCGGTCTCGAGAGCCTGGGCATCCCGCTGCCGGGCGAGATCGCGCTGGTCAGTGCCGCCGTGCTGGCGTCGCAGGACGTAGGCATCAGCCCGGTGTGGGTCGGTGTCGCGGCCATCATCGGGGCGATCGTCGGCGACTCCATCGGCTACACCATCGGCCGCAAATTCGGGATGACGCTCTTCGAGAAGCTGGGCCGGCGCTTTCCCAACCACTTCGGCACCGGGCACGTCGCCCTTGCCAAGCAGCTCTTCACCCGCTGGGGGGTGTGGGCGGTGTTCTTCGGGAGGTTCATCGCGCTGCTGCGAATCCTGGCCGGTCCGTTGGCCGGCGCGCTGCGCATGCGCTATCCGTACTTCCTGGCCGCCAACGCATCCGGAGCGATCTGCTGGGCCGGAGGCACCACGGCGGTGGTGTACTTCCTCGGTCTTGCCGCCGAGAAGTGGTTGTCCCGGTTCTCCTGGGTGGCGCTGGTGCTCGCCGTCCTCATCGGCATCGGCGTGACCAAGATCCTCAAGGACCGCACCCGGGCGCTGATCACCCAGCTCGAAGCCGAGCACAGCTGGGAGACCTTGCGGCAGGCCCGGTGAGAGATCAGGACCAGTGAAATCAGGAGCCTGCCACCAGTTGCACTCCGGCACTGCGCATTCCGGCCAGCGCCGCCGCGGTGGACTCCGGCGCCACGCCCGCGGTCAGATCCGTCAGCACCCGGGTGGTGAACCCGGCCCGGACCGCATCCTCGGCGGTGGCGCGCACGCAGTAGTCGGTGGCGATGCCGACGATGTCGACCTCGTCGACCCCGCGGTCTGTCAGCCACTCGGCCAGCTTCACGCCGTCTGCGGCGCCCTCGAACCCGCTGTAGGCGGCGGCGTACTCGCCCTTGTGGAAGACCGCTTCGATTGCGCCGGTGTGCAGTTGGGGCTGGAACTCCGCGCCCGGGGTGCCCGCCACGCAGTGCCGCGGCCACGAGTCGACGAAGTCCGGACTGTCGGAGAAATGGCCCCCCGGGTCGACGTGGTGGTCCTGGGTCGCGACGATGTGGTCGTACCCGTGATCGCGGGCCAGCAGCTCGTTGATCGCGCGGGCGACCGCGGCTCCCCCGGCGACCGCCAGCGATCCGCCCTCGCAGAAGTCGTTCTGCACGTCGACGATGATCAGTGCCCGCATGCCGACAAACCTAAAGCCCAGATGGGTGGCCGTACAGTGACACCGTTGATTTCACGAGGGAAGAAATGACGACGTTCGACTTTTTCGAAGCCGCCGAGCTGCCGGTACCGGCGGTCTCCGCCGAGCAGGCGGCACAGATCGCCGCCAACCACTTCGGCCTGTCCGCCTCGGTGAGCCCACTGGGCAGCCAGCAGGACGCGAACTTCCTGCTGAGTACCTCCACCGGTGAGCCGATCGGTGTGCTCAAGATCGCGAACCCGGCGTTCAGCCGCGCCGAACTGGAGGCCCAGGACGCGGCGGCGGCCTTCATCGACGCCGCCGAGGAGATCCGCACGGCCACCAACATCAACGGATCCTCGATCGTCGAGATCGATGCGGGTGGAAATCACTTCGCCCGCATCATCAGGTTCCTGCCCGGCGCCGGGTCGAATTTGGCCGGCGACGGCTATGTCCGGCCGGCCCAGGTGGCGGCGCTCGGCGATCTGGCCGGCCGGACCTGCCGGGCCCTGGCCGCCTTCGACCACCCCGGCGTCGACCGGGTGCTGCAGTGGGATCTTCGCCATGGCTTACGGACGGTGAAGCGGTTGGCCAGCCATGTCACCGACCCGCACCGGCGGGAGACCGTGCAGTCCGCCGCGACCGCCGCCTGGCGGGTGATCGACGGCCTCGCCGCCGACCTGCCGGTGCAGGTGATTCACGGCGACATCACCGGCGACAACGTGGTGTGCTTCGGTCCGCATGCGCTGCCCGACGGCCTGATCGACTTCGGCGACCTGATCAGGTCGTGGACGGTGGCCGAACTGGCCGTGGCCGTGGCCACCCTGCTGCGCCACGACGGCTGTGAACCTTCGAGCACCCTGGCGGCCGTCCAGGCCTTCCACGCCGTGCGCCCACTCGGCCCTGCCGAGGTCGAAGCCTTGTGGCCCCTGGTGGTGCTGCGCGCCGCGGTGCTGGTGGTCAGCGGGATCCATCAGTCCTCGATCGACGCCGATAACGACTACGCCAGTTCGGCGCTGGATCACGAGTGGCGAAGCTTCCAGCGGGCCAACGCAATTCCGCTCGACGTCATGACGGCCCAGATCCGCCATTCGCTCGGGGTGTCGCATCCGGCCGCCCCGGTCGACGGACGGCTGATCGACGGCGGCGACGTCGTCGTACTGGATCTCTCCGCGGAGTCCGACCTGATGGACGGCGGGGTGTGGCTGGAGCCCGACTGCGAGGACCGGTTGGCCGCCGATGCCCTGGCCGGTGGGGCGATGGCGGTGGCCACGGTCTTCGGGCAGGGCCGCCTGACCCGGTCGGCGACATTGAGCGCCCTCTCCCCGGCCACCGTGGCGACCGGAATCGATCTGTGGCCCGCAGAGCCGCTGACCCTGACCGCACCGTGGCCCGGCGTGCTCACCGTCGACGGGGACAGCTTGGCGCTCACCGGAACCCACGCGACGCTGGTGGTGCGCGGGGCCCTGCGCCCCGCCGGCGAGGGCGGTCATTCCGTCGACGCCGGGGACCCGCTGGCGACCGCCGAGAACCGGGTGTGGATTCAGGTCCGCCGGCCCGGCACCGGGGACGTGCCGCCGTTTGTGCGGCCGGAGTATGCCGCCGGCCGGCTGGCCCAGGTGAGCGATCCCGGACCGCTACTGGGCCTGCCCGCCGCGCCGGGTCTGGCCGATGACAGCTTCGCGCTGCGCCAGCGCCGCTCCCAGGCGTATGCCGAAGTGCAGGAACATTATTACGACCACCCGCCGCGGATCGAACGCGGCTGGCGCGAGCACCTCGTCGGCACCGATGGCCGCAGTTATCTGGACATGGTCAACAACGTCGCGGTCCTGGGCCATGGTCATCCGGCGCTCGCCGACGCGGTGGCCCGGCAGTGGCGGCGACTCAACACCAACTCGCGGTTCAACTACGGCGCGGTGGTGGCGTTCTCCGAGCGTCTCGCCGCGACCCTGCCCGATCCCCTGGACACCGTGTTCCTGGTGAACTCCGGTTCGGAGGCCGACGATCTGGCCTTGCGACTGGCCATGGCCGCCACCGGGCGGCACGACATCGTCGCGGTGGCCGAGGCCTACCACGGCTGGACCTACGCGACCGACGCCATCTCCACCTCGATCGCCGACAACCCCAACGCTCTGTCGACCCGGCCGTCGTGGGTGCACACCGTGCCCTCCCCCAACGCATACCGCGGCCAACACCGCGGCATCGACGCCGCCAAGTATGCACCCGAGGCGGTGGCGATCATCGAAAGCCTTGCCGCCCAGGGACATCCGCCCGCCGCGTTCATCTGTGAACCCTTCTACGGCAACGCCGGCGGCATGGCCCTGCCCGACGGCTACCTCAAAGCGGTGTACGAGGCGGTGCGCGCCGCGGGTGGGGTGGCCATCGCCGACGAGGTCCAGGTGGGCTACGGCCGCACCGGCCGCTGGTTCTGGGCCTTCGAGCAGCAGGGCGTGGTGCCCGACATCGTCTGCGTCGCCAAGGCGATGGGCAACGGCCAGCCGCTGGGTGCGGTGATCACCACCAAGGCGATCGCCGACGCCTACCGGACCCAGGGGTACTTCTTCTCATCCGCCGGCGGCAGCCCGGTGTCCAGCGTGGTCGGGCTGACCGTTCTCGACACCATCGAGAACGAGCGTCTGCAGGAGAACGCCGTCACCGTCGGCGACCACATCGTCGCGCGGATCAACGAGCTGGCGACCCGCCACCCGCTGATCGGCACGGTGCACGGCAGCGGCCTGTACATGGGCGTGGAACTGGTGCGCGACCGCGTCACGCTGGAACCGGCCGTCGTCGAGACCGCCGCGATCTGTGAGCGGATGCGCGAACTCGGGGTGATCGTGCAACCCACCGGCGACCGCCAGAACGTGCTGAAGATGAAGCCGCCGATGTGCATCACCCGCGAGTCGGCCGACTTCTTCGTCGACCAGCTCGACCGGGTGCTGACCACCGGCTGGTAGCGCTACAGCTGCCGCGTGAGCCAGGCCCGCTGCGCTCGGACGAAGGCAGCGTCGACGCATCCGCCGTGCCCGGGAACGTAGACCGCGTCGTCGCCACCCAGTTCGAGCATGCGGTCCAGCGTGGCCGGCCAGGCCGTCAGATCGGAGTCCGGTCCGATCGCCGGCTCAGCGGACTGCTCGATCAGATCGCCGCAGAACACGACCGTCGGCCCTCCGGGGCCCGATGGCGGGACGAGGACGATCAGGTCGTGGTCGGTGTGCCCGCGGCCGGGATGCTCGATGCGGATGCGGCGGCCATCCAGGTCGATGCCGGCGCTCCAGGTCAGCCGGTCCGGGGGGCGCGCGGCACGGGCGGCCGCCTCCACCTCGGCCGGGTCGGCGCCATAGCGCACCGCCTCGGCGCAGAGGTCCGGCAGGCCGCTGCTCAGAGCCACCGCCACCGGCGGGGCTGCGTAGCGCGGCACGCCGCCGAATGCCCCGCCACCCAGAACATGGTCGAAGTGGTGGTGGGTCATCACCACACTGGTCACCGCCGAACCGGTGAGCTCGAGGACGTCGGCGATGATGTCGGCTGCCTCGGAAAGTGTTGTGCCGCAGTCGATCAGCACGCCGTCGTCGACACCGGCGACAAGACCGACGGTGACGTCGAGGAAGGGCAGCCGGCATCGGTGCACGCCGGCGGCCGGGGACTCCCAGTCGTAATTCATCGCCGCCGACGCTAGCGGGTTTCCGATCGCGCCGACCGGGCATGTCGATGGAACGGACGCCGACCATCCCGAAGCCGACCAGGGCCGGGGACACCGCCGTGCGCTCGGAGACCGAAGCCGAACGACCCGACCGGAACTGGAACAGCCTGCTGCAGGAACTTCGCGTGACCCGGACCCGGGGTACGACTACTCACCGGGTTCCTCTTGACGCTGCCGCTTCAGAACCCAAGCACCCCGGCCAGCGAGGCGAAATCCGAGGCCAAGCGACTCGCCAAACGCTGAGACCCGTTCACAGTCCCGGCCCGCGGGTAGATTGGTGCGAACCGACGTCCCTTGAGGAGACCGCACATGACAACGGGTGACCAGGATCCCAACCCGCTGGGGCAACCTTCCGGGTTTCCGCCCCCCGGCGGCGAGCCGTATACGCCACCGCAGGGCGCCGGCTATCCGCCGCCACCACCGCCGCCCGGGTACGCGCCGCCGCCCCCTCCGGGCTTCGGTGCACCGCCCCCCGGGTATGCACCACCCCCGCCCGCCGGCTATCAGCCGCCGACCAATCCGTACGGCGCCCCCGGCGGCTACTTCCCCGGGACTCCCCCGGTCGGCTTCGGCAATCCGGGCGGTCTGTGGGTCCGGTTCGGCGCCCGCTTCATCGACGGTTTCGGCGTCGGCATCGTCGCCTATCTGATTTCGCTGGCGTTCGAGGGCAACAGCCGCTACTTCGTCGCCGGGGTGTTCGGCGGCCTGCTGACGTACGCCTACTTCGTGCTCTTCGAGAGCCAGATGGGCCGCACCCCCGGCAAGATGCTGCTGGGCCTTTCGGTTCACGGTCCCGGCGGCGCGCCGAAGCCGACCGTGCAGCAGTCCGCCACCCGAAACGCCTTCCTGTTGCTGAATCTGATCCCCTGCCTCGGCGGCATCCTGTCGTTCGCCGCGTGGATCTACATCGCGGTGACGATCGAGAACAGTCCGACCAAGCAGGGCAAGCACGACGAACTGGCCGGCGGCACCCAGGTCGTCAAAACCTAGGTTTCACAACCGGATTGAAGCCACGCGGGACATCCCCCGCGTGGCTTCAGTCTTTCTGGTTGGTGTTCCACTCCAGCCAGCCGACGCCGGCGCGCCCGTCGCCGGTGCGGACGGCCGCCCAGGCTCTCGGGAAGAAGCTCACCCGTCCGTCCGGGGCCTCCAGCCGGACCGGGGCGTGCCCGCGGACGTCGATGGTCGCGACGACCGGGCCCGGTTCCATCGTGAGCGTGGTGGTCAGCGGCAGGCCGTTGTCGCCGAGTGTGGCGTCGGCGGTGACGGCGGTGGTCTCGATCACCGGCTGATCCGGCGGCTGGATGTAGCCGACGCTGACCGGCGGCATTCCGGGGATGCGCAGGTCAACCCCGTGCAGGTGCGTGCCGTCGTCGAGATGCAGGGCGCTCCAGACCCAGTCCATGCTCCACCAGTCCCGAACCCCGTGGGAGTGGTCGCGCTGCGCCGGGACAGCCGTGAAGTCGTAGGTGCGGCCATCGGCCGTCACGGCTCCCGAGACGGTGCAGGGGATCTCGTAGCGGGTCGCGATCCGGTACGCATAGGTCGTTCCGGAGGTGGTCCACACCAGTTCCAGGCCGAGGTCGGTGGGGCGGCCGGGTTCGCCCCGGAGCAGGGCCGCCGGGTCGTCGTAGGCCTGAGCCGGCCCGCTGACCGTCACCGTGTATTCCTGCAGCGGAACCGTTGCGGCATGGCGGATTTCGATGTCACCGCTGCGGATGTCATTGGGGTTCTCCGGCAATGGCGCGTGGAAGTCCAGCAGCGCCACCGTCGGCATGTCGGGTCCGCAGATCAGCGCATTGATCCAGGCGACGTTCTGGTTGGGCACCAGTCCCAGCCGGATCCATCCGCCGACGCCCTGCGCGGGGTCGGCGAAGTCCCAGTACCAGCTCTCGTTCCACAGCGGTTCGTCTCCCGGCGTATGCGCCGCCTCGTCGGCCGGATCCGGTTGCAGCGCTTCGGCGGGCGCGGCCGCCGGCAGGACGTCGAGCGCGCCGGTGTCCAGGACATGGCTGCTGTGGCGGTCGACCATGGTGAGGAACATCTGATCGCCGCGCTCGGTTCGTTCCACGAGCATCGACGACACGATCGCCATCATCACTCCGAAGAAACTCTGCCGTCGCACCCCTTCGCGGACCTGTTCGAGGGTGATCGCCGGGCCGGCGCCCAGGCCTTCGTGATAGGCGGCCAGCAGCTCGTCGTAGTGGGCGCGGCGGTCCTCGGTCTTCAACGCACATCCCAGGAAGTAGGCGACGTCGGTGAACGCGGGTCCCCAGGTAACGGTCTGCCAGTCCACCACGGTCAGGTCGCGCAGGGAGCCGGGGCGGCCGAACAGCATGTTGTCCAGCCGGTAGTCGCCGTGCACCAGGCCTTTGACCCGGTCGTCGGCGCCCTCCCCGGCAAGGTAGGCGTCGAAACTGTCGACGAGTTTCTGGCACACCAAACGCTGCTCGGGCGTGAGCGCTGCGCCGTAGCGGTCGACGAAACCGTTGAACAGGCCGGTCATCATCGCCTGGTTCATCGGGCTCTCCCGGTTCAGCCAGGGAGCGTCGGACAGGGCGGCGTTGCCGATCAGCGGGGCGTGCAGCCGGCCCAGTCGGGTCAGCGCCAGCGTGGCGTCTTCGATTGTCGCGCCGCGGATTTCGTCACCGACCTCAGCCGGCGCGGCATCGTCGATGAGGAGGCTGAACACACCCGTCCCGGCGTCGTAGGACGCGTGATAACACTGCGCGATCGGGCCGCCGGCACCCGCGGGCAACCGCGGCGCCACCTCGGAATAGAAACGGACCTCGCGCTCATAGAGACCCAGCGCCTGACCGGTGCCGCGGCTCATCGGATCGCTGGCGGCCACCTTGAGCACCACCGATGCGGGGCCGTCTCCGTCGGCATAGGTCAGGGCCACGCGGTAGCACTCGCTCATCTGGCCGGTGCCGATCCGTTCGACGGTGAAGCCCCCGACGCGGCCGGATCCCAGGTTCTCGGTCAGCCACTCGGCGGTCAGGTCCTCGGGCCGTTCCACCGGGGTGTCAGCGCGCGTCATCCCACAGACGTTAGTCGCGGGCCTCGCCGGCCAGACTGAAACCCGCCCAGGCCTTGCGGCGGTGCTGATGCGGGTCGTACTCGACGTGGGTGTGGCGGTCGAAGACCAGCACCGGACGTTCCTCGCGGTTGTAGGACGGCCAGTCGCCGGGCACCCCGGTGCGACTGAACTCCTGCCACCGGGACTGCACCTGGTGGCTGACCTTGACCGCTGCGCGCTGGTCCACCCCGGCCGTCAGCACCGCACCGACCCGCGACCGGTAGACGCCGAAGACGGCCAGCAACTCGGTGGCGTGGGTGGCGCCCAGGCCCGCCCAGTGCAGGGTGCGCGGGGCGAAGTCGTAGCGGTACACGTAGGTCGGGGCGACTTTGGTATGCGCCTCGGCGATCTGCCAGGCCGCCGTGCCGAAGATCATGTCGCCGCCGAACTCGATGCAGGCCTTGGGATCCGGATACTGCGGGTAGGCGGCGAGGATCTGCTCACGGACCTCGATCGGGGTGTGGGCCAGAATGCGCTCGATGGCGTGCTCGCTGGTCGGCAACAGCTTGAGGAACCGGGTGAACAGCCGGCCCTCCTCCGCGTTGGTGCCCACGATCAGCGGGACCTTGTGCGCCACACCCTGTCTCATCGCCTCGAACGGGTCGACGGGCAGGACGTCGTCACCGTAGGTGGGGCCGACGGCCGAGGCGCCCACCATGTTGTCCAGGCTGTGGTTCATCACGTAGTTGGTCGCCCGGACAAGGTCGCCGGGTTCGGCCCTCATCAGCTCGGCGGCGGCGTTGCGGGGGTCGACTCCCATCCTCTTGACGAACCGCTGCGCGATCTGCGCGGCCACCTCCTGCGAGCTGACCATCCCGGAGGCCGGACTCTGGGAGATGGCCCGGTGGAACAGGCCTCCGGCATCCGGAACGGCGAGCAGGGTGGCCACCGCGTGGGCCCCCGCGCTCTCCCCGAAGATGGTCACGTTCTCCGGATCTCCGCCGAAGGCGGCGATGTTCCGGTTCACCCAGCGCAGCGCCTCGACGATGTCGCGCAGGAACAGGTTGCCGTCGATGGGGGTTTCGGGGGTGGACAGCGAGGACAGGTCCAGGCACCCCAGACCACCGAGGCGATAGTTGACCGACACGTAGACACATCCGCGGCGGGCCAGGGCGGCGCCATCGTAGAGCGGGGTGGCCGAGCTGCCGAGGATGTAGCCGCCGCCGTGAATGAAGAACATCACCGGCAGCGGCTCGCCGTCCGGCGCGGGCCCCGACCAGCGGGGGGTGACGACGTTGAGGGTGAGGCAGTCCTCGCTCATCGGCTGATACCGGCCGACCCCGGTCATCGTGTAGGCGCGGTGCTGCGGGGCGCAGTCGGTGTAGCGGTGGCACCCCTTGACCCCCTGCCAGGGCTTCACCGGCTTCGGCGCGCGGAAGCGCAGCGGGCCCACCGGCGGGGTGGCGTACGGGATGGAACGCCACCTGTGCACCCCGTCGCGGGCGAACCCCTCGACCACGCCGCTGGCGGTGCTGACCTGGACGGTGTGCTCGTGCATGGTTTCGACGGTACTGAATGGGCGCCCGCGTCGCGCCTGACGGGCCCAACAGTCACCGGCGGCTCGATCGACTGCCTCGCTCCTCCGCTGCCGCGTTGCGCGGCAGCATCGGTCGACTCGACTAACCTGACCTGATGCGGATTGCCGTAGTGATTGCCGCGTCGACGCTGGTCGCGGGGTGTTCGGTGGTTCCGGCCAGTAAGCCGGGACCCGTCGAACTGACACCGATCACCCCGTCGCGCGCCGCCGCGGCGACGACAACGACCACCAGCCCGAAGCCCTGGGCGTCGCCGACCACCACCTCGTCGGCCACGACGGCTCCGGCGGCCGGGGAGCCCGCGGCCGCGGCGTTCGCCTGGGTGGAGGGCGGACCGCCGGTGGACGACGCCGACTTCCGCGTCGCACTGCGGGGCGGAACCTCCACTTCGATCGGTGCGGACACCGCCTTCACCACCCCGTCGGGCACCAGCTGTATGACCGACGTGAAACGCTCCGCGGCGGATCTGGCCTGTCTGGTGAACCTGGTCAACCCGCCGCCGCAGCCCCCGGACGTGTACGGCGCCTGGAAGGGCGGCTGGGTCGACTACGACGGGTCCACCGTGCGGATCGGGTCCGCCCACGGTGACCCCGGCCGGTTCGCGGTCGGTCAGGGCGCCCCGCTGCCGCCGGGCGGGTCGGTGGCCTTCGGCGACTTCCGTTGCCGCACCGACGCGACCACGCTGGTATGTGTGAACTACTCGCGGCGGTCCGCGGTTCGCTACAGCGACGACGGCATCGCAACCTTCGGCTGCACGCGGCAGTCGCCGACGCCGGCGGGGGTGGGTGAGCAGTACACCTGCTGAACCGGCGGGCAGGAGCGCAGCGAGCGGGGAACGGCCCCTCCGGCGGGTGTAACGAATCACACACGGATAACGGTGATCAGTGCACAATCAGCGCACAACACCGGGAGACCATTCATGAGTTCTTATCGCGCGATCGGCCGGGCCGCCCTGTTGGCCGGCGCATCCGGACTCGTCTGGCTGGGCATCATCGCCAGTGCGCAGTCCAGCCACGCCGACACCGCCCCGCCCGCTCCGGCCGGCAGCGTCACCGTGCCCGCGGTCTCGGTCAGCCCCTGATTCCTCCCGCGCTGATTCTTCTCAGCACCGATCCTTCTGCGCGTCAGCCGCTTTCGACCAGTGCGCGGATGCCCTCCAGCGTCGTCTGCATCGACGCCCGGAACTCGGCCAGCCGGTTGTCGACGATCTCCCGGGCGCGGTGTGGTTCGCGCTCGATGAGCATCGTCACCGACAGCGTCGTCCACTCCCCCACGGCCGCATGACGATTGCGGCCGACGAACCTGGCTCCACCGACCGAGGCCTCGCTCATAGCATCTGCGGCAGCAGCAGCATCCGCACACAGGTGGTGAACAGCAGGACCAACCCGATGAGGATCAGCCCCACCTGGATCTTGGGTGAGGTGAATTTCGTTGCGACACTGGCGAAGAACAGCACCAGGGCGAACAGCACGGCGAGCATCACATAGCGGGTGCTGGTGTTGCTGGCCTCATCGGCGTCGGCCAGGCTGGCCTCGGCCTTGTCGGAGTATGCGTCGGCCTGCACCTGCGCGGGCACGACGTAGCTCGCCAGGTTCAGCGGAGTGCCGTCGGGCACCCGCGCCGGATTGCCTTCGGCGTCAACCGGAACGGTGCCCAACCACTCCTTCTGGACCCGGTCCAGGGCGGGTGAGAAGCGGTCACGCAGGAAACCGGCCCGGTCCTTCTGACCCGCCGCCACCGCCTCGACCCAGGAGATCCACATCTGCGAGTCCACCACCGACTGACTCGAGGCCTCCGAGGCCGCTCGGTTGGCGTCGCTGCGCTGAATCGCCGAGGCGGACTGGGCATCGGACTGCGCATTGGACCACTGGCTGGCCTGAAACGACGCCCACGTGGTCGCCACTGCCGCGACCGCCAGGATGATCGCCGTCCACGAGTCGAGCATCCGCTGACGACGCTCCCACGGGTCCTCGGGCGCGGCTGGGGCGATGTCGGTGCCCAGCATCTCGTCGACCAGGTGATCGACCTTCTCCAGCACGCTCTTGTCGGGGTCGATGTCGGAATCCGCCACGAGCACTCCTCGGCCCTCAGCACAGTGTGGTTCCGACAGTGTGGCCTCGCCGGGACTCGGTTTCCGGCATTTCGGCGGTTGATCACGAACCGGGTTACGCTGGCTCTGTGTGGTCCCAGCGGAAATGCGCTGCACGGATACTGTCGGACGGACCCTTCCGGCGGTCGGATTGCGAGCGCCTCCAGCGCCGCCCCCCGGCCCGCAACCAGCACTGGGCGGAATCGGTCACCCGGCCGCAACGGGTACTCAACTTCGCGACCTGGATCGCCGCCGCGCTGACCGGCAGTCTTGGGGTTCTCCAGACCTTCACCGGAGACCGCGTGCTCTATATCGGTGTCATCAACCTTGCCCTTGCCGCGGTGTTTCTGGCCATCCCCCTGCTGCACCGGTTCGGCGACATGATCGCCGCGCTGGTGTTCGTCGGCCTCTCCTTCGCGTCGCTCACCTTCGTGGGCAGCCAGATCGGCACCGACTCGGGTGTGCAGTTCTACTACCTGGTGTCGGCTTCGCTCGCGGTGCTGGTGCTGGGTATGGATCATCTGGTGCTGGCCGGATTCACCGTCGCCGTCGGCGCGGGGCTCGTGATCGCCCTACAGTTCCTGGTGCCGCAGGACACCGGCATCCAGCCGCGCTGGGCACTGAACGCCGGATTCGTCTTCGCCACCGCAGGCGCCTGCCTGTTGATGTTCGCCACCGTCTGGTACGCCATGCGCGAGATCGAGCGCGCCGAGGACGCGATGGAGGTGGAATACAAGCGTTCAGAGGCGCTGCTGGCCAACATCCTGCCCGGCGAGGTCGCCGACAAGCTGAAGGACCCCGCCCACGGCACCATCGCCGAGCGCTACGACGACGCCTCGGTGATGTTCACCGACATCGCCGGCTACACCGAGCGCGCCAGCGACATGGACCCGACCGAACTGGTCCGCTTCCTCGACCGGCTCTACACGACCTTCGATCGCCTCGTCGACAAGCACGGCCTGGAGAAGATCAAGACCACCGGCGACGGCTACATGGTGGTCAGCGGTGTTCCGACGCCGCGGCCCGACCACGTCCACGCCATCGCCGCACTCGCGATGGACATCTCACGGGCCGTGGCCGGCCTGCGTGACCCGCAGGGCAACCCGGTCCCCATCCGGATGGGAATCGCCACCGGTCCGGTGGTGGCCGGCGTCGTCGGGGCGCGGCGGTTCTTCTACGACGTCTGGGGCGACGCCGTGAACGTCGCCTCCCGGATGGAGTCCACCGACCCCCTCGGCAAGATCCAGGTGCCGCAGAACGTCTACGAACGCCTCCGTAACGACTTCGTCTTCGAGGAGCGCGGCGAGGTCGACGTCAAGGGCAAGGGTGTGATGCGGACCTGGTTCCTGCTGGACCGCAAGGCCGCCCCGGGAGCTGCACCCGACGGCGAAGTGTTCGGGGACATCTCGGGTGAGCCGGTGGAAAGCCGGACCGGCTAGTTCGTGAACCGCAAACCCGTCTCGCGCCGGCAAGCCCTGACCACGGCAGGCGCAGCTGCCCTGGCCGCGATGACAACACCTCTGGTAGCCCCGGCGGCCAACTCCGCGCCCGCCACCTCGGGTGTGATCCTCCCGCGAGCGGCCTGGGGCGCCCGGGCCGCCCGGCCGGGTGGCAAGCCGCACACCATCACCCGGATGACCATCCACCACTCAGCGGTGGCGCTGCCGGACAACCGCGGAATCGTCGCGCGGCTTCAGCAGCATCAGCGCTACCACATGGACGACAAGGGCTGGATCGACATCGCCTACCACTACGCCGTGGACCGTAACGGCAACATCTTCGCGCTGCGCGACACCGCCATCGCCGGCGACACCGCCACCGACTACGACACCACCGGCCACTTCCTGGTGCTGTGCGAGGGGGACTTCGACCAGGAGCAGGTCTCCGAGGCCCAGCTCAACGGCGCCGCGCTGATATTCGCCTGGGCTGCACAGCAATTCGGCATCACCACCGGCACGCTGGCCAGCCATAAGGAGGTCACCCCGGTCACGTCCTGCCCCGGGACGACCCTGGAGGCCCACATGACCTCCGGTGACCTGAAGCGTCGGATCGACAACACCATCGCGAACGGGTTCACGCTGGCCCCGGTCTCCGCCGATCAGGCCGCCCCGATCGTCGCCGCGATCGAGGCGGGCACCCGCTAGCCCACTACCTGCCTGGGGCGGCTACATCACCTTCGACAGGAACGCCTTGGTCCGCTCATGCTGCGGGTTGCTCAGAACCTCGCGCGGCACCCCGCTCTCGACGATGACCCCGCCGTCCATGAACACCAGTTGGTCGGCGACCTCGCGGGCGAAGCCCATCTCGTGGGTGACCACAACCATCGTCATCCCGGCGCTCGCAAGCTTTTTCATCACCGCCAGCACCTCGCCCACCAGCTCGGGGTCCAGCGCAGAGGTGGGCTCGTCGAAGAGCATCAGCTTGGGGTCCATCGCCAACGCCCGGGCGATCGCCACCCGCTGCTGCTGGCCGCCGGACAGCTGCGCCGGATAGGCGTCGGCCTTGTCGGCCAAGCCCACCTGCTTCAGCAGTTCGCGGGCCCGCTCGGCCGCCGACGACTTGTTGACGCCCTTCACGTGCACCGGCGCCTCGATGATGTTGTCCAGCGTGGTCCGGTGCGGGAAGAGGTTGAAATGCTGGAAGACCATGCCGATGTCGCGGCGCTGCTTGGCGGCGTCCCGCGGCGACATCTCATAGAGCTTGCCGGCCTTCTCCCGATATCCGATCAGATCGCCGTCGACGTACAGGCGACCGGCGGACACCGTCTCGAGGTGGTTGATGCACCGCAGGAACGTCGACTTGCCCGACCCGGACGGCCCGACCAGCACCAGCACCTGCCCGCGGTCGATGGACAGCGTCACGCCCTTGAGTACCTCCAGAGCGCCGAAGCTCTTGCAGACGGACTCGGCTCGCACCATCTCTGTCATACGTGACCCGCCTCCGTCTGGGCTTTCGCAAGGGCATCAAGCTGTTTGGCGGTGAGCTTTCGCGAGATCCCCTTGGAGAAGTACCTCTCCAGGTAGTACTGGCCCACCATCAGGATGCTCGTCACGATCAGGTACCAGGTCGCAGCGACCAGCAGCATCGGAACGGGTTCGAAGGTACGCGCGGCGATCTCGCGCGACGCGATGCTGTAGAGGTCGTACGAATACGGCACCGCGGTCACCAGCGAGGTGGTCTTCAGCATGCTGATCAACTCGTTGCCCGTGGGCGGGATGATGACCCGCATCGCCTGCGGAAGGACCGTGCGCCGCATGGTCATTCCCCACGACATGCCCAGAGCGGTCGAGGCCTCGGTCTGCCCCTCCGGCACGGATGTGATTCCGGCACGGATGATTTCGGCCATGTAGGCCGCCTCGTTGAGGCCCAGACCGATCACCGCGAGAACGAACGGGATGGACAGGCTCTGCAGGTTGAGGTGGAAGAACGACGGCCCGAACGGCACTCCCAACTGCACATTCTGGTAGATCGTCGGAAGCAGGCCCCAGAACACCAGCTGGACGTAGACCGGTGTCCCGCGGAAGATCCACAGGAACACCCAGGCGACGGCCTGGAAGACCGGGTTGGGCGAAAGCCGCATCACCGAGAGCACGATTCCCAGCACGACGCCGAGGATCATCGCGTAGACGGTCAACTGCAGGGTGTTCCAGACGCCGAAGAGGATCCGTTCGTCGAACAGATACTTCGCGTAGGTGGACCACCCGTAGGCCGGGTTGGTGGCCGCTCCGTAAAGGAACAGACCGACCAGCACGATGATGACCGCGGCGCCCACCCACCGCCACGGATGCCGCAGGGGGACGGCATCGATGGCGGCGGGCGACGGCTGCGTAGTGGTCATGCGCCCGGCCTAGCTGGTGGCCCCGTTGATGACCGGCTTCTCGATCAGGCCGGCATCCAGGCCCCAGTTGCCGGCGATGGTCTTGTAGTCACCGCTGGAGATGAGGTGCTCGAGCGCCTTCTGCAGCGACTGCGCCAGCGGCGAGCCCTTCTTGACCGGCCAGCCGTAGGGCGCGGAGTCGAACAGCGGACCCGCGGCCTCCAGCTTGCCGTTACTCTGCTTGATCGCCCAGGCGGTCACCGGGGAGTCCGCCGACATCGCGTCGGCCTGACCGAGCACGACGGCGTTGGTGGCCGCGTCCTGCCCGTCGAACTTGATGATCTGGATCTCCGGCTTGCCGGCGTCCACGCACTTCTTGCTCTTGGCCGGCAGCTCGTCGGTTTCCTGGACCGTGGTGGCCTGAACGGCGACCTTCTTGCCGCAGGCGTTGTTCGGGTCGATGCCCGCACCCGGCTTCTGCGCCCACTGGGTGCCGGCGTTGAAGTAGGTGACGAAATCGACCTGCTTCTCGCGCTCCTTGGTGTCGGTGAACGAGGACATGCCGACGTTGTAGGTGCCGCCGTCGATGGACGGGATGATCTTGGCGAAGTCGGACTCGCGGTAGTCGGTGGTCAGCCCGAGCGTGGCCGCGACGGCGTTCATCAGGTCGACGTCGAAGCCGACGATCTTGCCGTCGGAGTCCTTGAACTCGTTGGGGGTGTAGGGGATGTTGACGCCCACGACGAGCTTGCCGGACTTCTTGATGTCCTCCGGGACGGTCGCGGCGATGTCCTCGACCTTCTGTGGTTTGACCTCGACGGTGGACTTGGTCGGGCCGGCCGAGCCGCCGGATCCGGACTCGGTGTTCTTGGCGCAGCCCGACAGGGTCAGGGCACCGGCCATGGTGACCACCGCCGCGGCCCTCCACCAGCGGTGCCCAATGTCTTGTCCTGTGAACACAGTTGCCCTCTTCTCTACCGGGTTCGCGCGGCCTGTCCCGCGCATGCCAGAAGGAAACTACCGTCCAAAGGCACTTTTGACCTGCCGAAGAGACAATCCGGCGGGTTGTCTGATGCCTGTGAGAAACTTGTGGCATGTCAACAACAACTGGCACCAACCTGTTTCCGCACCTCTGGAAGAACGTCCTGCTGACCGGCATCCTGTCGGTGATCCTCGGCGTCATGATGCTGGCGTGGCCCGGACCGACCCTTGTCGTCGCGGCCATCTTCTTCGGCGCCTACCTGCTCGTGACCGGCATCTCGCAGATCTTCCACGCCTTCACGCTGCACATCTCCGGCGGCGGCCGGGCGCTGCTGTTCATCAGCGGCGCGGCGTCCCTGGTGCTGGCCGTCATCGCCATCCGGCACATCGGTGACGCGATTTGGTTGCTGGCCATCTGGATCGGCATCGGCTTCGTGTTCCGCGGTGTCGCGACGGCGGCCGCCGCGATCAGCGATCACGACACCCCGGCCCGCGGCTGGGAGATCTTCATCGGCATCGTGACGGTCATCGCCGGCATCATCCTGCTGGCCTATCCCTTCTCGTCGCTGGCGACCCTGCTCTATGTCGCCGGCTTCTGGCTGATCTTCGTCGGAATCATGGAGATCATCGCGTCGTTCAGCATCAAGAAGGCGGGCAACGAGGTTCGAGGCGTCATCAGCGACGCCATCCGAGCCAGCCGCTAGAACCTTCACTGAAGGGCGTGGACCGCGGCCGCTGCGGCGCCGCGGTCCACGCCTCTTTCATGTCGTAACCGACGACGGGACGGGTACCCTGACAGCCGTCCCTACCAGGCGAGGCGGGAACCATGACTGAGCGTCCGGAATCCTCAGGCGAATCGTTCATCCCGCCGGCGGCCACTCCGCCGCCGGCCGGAATGCCGCCGACGGGAGCGCCGCCCAACCCGTATTCGTATCCGCCCGGGCCTCCGCCCGGACCGTACGGCAGCTATTCTCCCCCGCCGATGCCCTACACGGACTACTACGCCGGCGCTCCCACGGTCATGCGCAACGGCCTCGGCGTCGCCGCGCTGATCACCGGCATCCTGGGACTGTTCGGCTCCTGCTCGGTGGTGTTCGGCATCCTGCTCGGCATCGTCGCGGTGATCCTCGGACTGGTCGCGCGCGGCCGCGTCAAGCGGGGACAGGCCAACAACGGCGGAATCGCCACGGCCGGCATCGTCCTGGGCATCCTGGCGATCATCGTCAGCATCGCCTGGATCGTGTGGGTGTTCCAGGGCGCCGACGTGCCGCAGTTCTTCGACTGCCTCAGCAAGGCCGGCAACGACCAGTTGCAGACCAACCTGTGCACCAGCGACTTCGAGGATCGCGTGGCCAACCTCTTCGGGCAGCCGGCCCCCGGTCGTTAGGGTTCGCTTCCCGGGGCGTGATGTCGCGTCCCGCGAGCCGCGACTCCGGGGCGTCGGGAGTCACTTCCCCGGGAAGTACTTGACGATGCCCTCCTGGGCCACGGTGGCCACCACCTCGCCCGCCCGGTTGAAGAAGTGGCCCATGCTGAGCCCGCGGGATTCGGCGGCCACCGGCGACCCGGTGGAGTAGAGCACCCAGTCGCTGAAATCGACCTGCCGGTGGAACCAGACGGAGTGGTTGACGGTGACTGCGAAAATTCGGTCCCAACCCCAGGAAAGACCGTGGGTGGTGATGATGGAATCCAGCACCGTGGTGTCCGAGGAATAGACCATCGCCGCGGTGTGCAGCACCGGATCGTCGGGCATCTGCCCGGCGGCCGTCATCCAGACCCGGTTGCGGTCCAGACTGTCGCCCTTGTCCCGCATCACCCAGGCCGGGTCGTTGGTGTAGCGCCACTCGATGGGGCGCATCGCGTTGACGAAGTGCGGCACCACCGTCTCATACCCGACCAGCAGGTCGTCGATCGTCGGAAGACCGTGGGGCTCAGGGACATTCGGGACGGGGAAGTTGTGTTCGAGACCGTGGCCGCCGGCCAGGTAGGACACCAGCGCGGTGGCCAGCAGCGTGCCGTTCTGCATCGCGTCGACCCGGCGGTTGGCGAACCGGCGCTCGTCGCGCAGTCGCACGACGTGGAACTCGATTTCCTGGGTGGGATCTCCGCCGGCGATGAAATGCACCGACAAGGCACTGGGCGGCAGGTCGTGGGCCAGGGTCCGGCTGGCCGCGGTGAACGCCTGTGCCATCAACTGGCCGCCGAAGGTGCGGACCGGGTTTTTGCGGGGATGTCGCCCCGTGTAGACGTCGTCCCCGAGCGGAGTCAGTTGCAGAATCGCCAGCAGTTCCTCGAAATCGGACGTCGCCGACGAATGCACGTGCTCCCTCTCGCTAGTGGTCGTTCTCCCCGATCCGGTGGATGTGGATCAGGTTGGTCGAGCCTATTGTGCCCGGCGGAGCGCCCGCGACGATGATCACCAGGTCCCCGCGCTCGAAACGGCGCATCGCCAGCATCTCGTGATCCACCTGTCGGATCATGTCGTCGGTGTTGTCCTTGTGTTCGACGACGTACGTCTCCGCGCCCCAGGTCAGCGCCAGCTGGCTGCGGATCTCCGGTGCGGTCACGAACGCCAGCAGCGGCAGGTGGCTGTGGAGCCGGGCCAGCCGGCGCACGGTGTCCCCGGACGAGGTGAAGGCCACCAGCGCCTTCGCGTCGAGCCGTTCGCCGATATCGCGGGCCGCGTAGGAGATCACTCCCCGCTTGGTGCGCGGCACGTGGGTGAGCGGCGGCGGCTCATTCGAGCCCTCCTCGACCGCGCAGATGATCCGCGCCATCGTCTGGACCGCCTCGATCGGATACTTGCCCACCGAGGTCTCCCCCGACAGCATCACCGCGTCGGTTCCGTCCAGGACGGCGTTGGCGACGTCGGAGGCCTCGGCCCGGGTCGGGCGGGAGTTCTCGATCATCGACTCGAGCATCTGGGTGGCGACGATCACCGGCTTGGCGTTCTCGCGGGCGATCTGGATGGCCCGCTTCTGCACCAGCGGCACCTCTTCGAGCGGCAGTTCCACGCCGAGGTCGCCGCGGGCCACCATGATCGCGTCGAAGGCCACCACGATGGCTTCCAGGTTCTCGACCGCCTCGGGCTTCTCCAGTTTCGCGATCACCGGAACCCGCCGGCCGACGCGGTCCATGATCTCGTGGACCAGCTCGGCATCGGCCGGTGAGCGCACGAACGAGAGCGCGACCAGATCCACACCCAGCGCCAGCGCGAACTCCAGGTCGGCGATGTCCTTCTCCGATAAGGCCGGAACCGAGAACGCCATGCCCGGCATGGACAGGCCCTTGTTGTTGCTGACCGGCCCTCCCTCGGTGACGGTGCACACCACGTCGTCGCCGTCGATGTGCTCGACGATGACCGCCACCTTGCCGTCGTCCACGAGCATCCGGTCGCCGGGCCGGGCATCGTTAGCCAGTTGCTTGTAGGTGGTCGAGACGCGATCGTGCGTGCCTTCACAGTCGGCCACCGTGATCCGGACGGTCTCGCCGTTGACCCATTCGGTCGGACCGTCCTTGAACCGGCCCAGCCGGATCTTGGGGCCCTGCAGATCGGCGAGGATGCCGACCGCACGGCCGGTTTCGGCGGCGGCCCGGCGAACGCGTTCGTAGGACGCTTTGTGATCGGCGTAGTCGCCGTGGCTGAAGTTCATTCTGGCGACGTCCATTCCGGCCTCCACCAGGGCCTTCACCATGACGTCGTTATCGGTTGCGGGGCCGAGGGTGCATACGATCTTGGCGCGCCGGGTCACGGGCCTGAGCATAGTTCGGCAGGGTGACTAGGAACTGATCATTGTGGGAACCAACGGGAAACCCGGAAGGTTGCGGACAACGGTCCACACCAGCGCCAAACCGGCGATGACGGCAACGACCGCCGGGGTGAAGGGCCGCCGTCCGCTGCGCACCCGATACAGGGTCCAGAGCGCCAGCAACGGCAGGCCCACCAACAGGAAGACGTTGTCGACGACTGCCGCCGACAGGTCGCCGTGCAACAGGTCGTGAGTCATCCGCAGACCGCCGCAGCCCGGGCAGTTCCATCCGGTCACCGCTTTGAACATGCAGGGCGGAAACAACGATCCGGGCCGATGCGGGTCAACCAGGCCCACGTAGGTGAGCGCCGCGGCGGCCGCCACTCCGGATCCCAGACCGGCGATCAGCCGGACCTGACGTCCGGAACCAGCCAGCTCGGTCATGGTGTCCAGCATGCCAGGATTTCCCTAGCGCTTGCTGGCACCCCAGAGCAGCCGCTTCAGCGTCAGGCCAAGTTTCGGCTCCGGCGCCTCCTCGGTGCCGTCGGCCTCCTCGGCGACGACCGGCGCGGGCTTCGCCGCCGCGGCGACCGATTCGGCCTTGGGCGCAGGTGTCGGTTCCGGTTCCGGTTCGGGCTCTTCGGCGACGGGCTCAGGCTCCTCGGCGACGGACTCGGGCTCCGCTTCCGCTTCCGCCACAGCCTCGGGCGCGGCCTCGACCACAGACTCGGCTTCCGCTTCCGCTTCCGCCACAGCCTCGGGCTCGGCCTCCGCTTCCGCCACCGCCTCGGGCTCGGCCTCCGCGTCCGCCTCCGCCTCCGCCTCCGCTTCAGCCTCGGGCGCGGCCTCGACCACAGACTCGGCCTGCGCTTCAGCCTCGGGCTCCGCTTCGGGTTCGGGCTCCGACTCGTCGTCGACGGCCTCGGCGGCGGGTTCGGTTCCGGTTTCAGACTCGGCCTGCTCGTCGACGGCCTCGGCTTCCGCGGCCGGAGTCTCATGCTCGGCGGCCTCGTCGGGGCTCTCGGACTCGACCTCTCCGTCGACGGCGACTTCGGCCTGGTCCTCGTCGACGGCGGCCTCTTCGCCCACGTCTTCGGAGGGCAGTTCCTCCGTCGACTCGTAGACGACCACGGCCTCGGTCTCGGAGGCGCCCTCGAAGACGACCACCGCCTCGTCGGAGACGGGCTGACCCTCGGACTCGCCCTCGACGTCCTCGTCGGTCTCGGGGTAGTCCTCGGCCTCGGCATCCCCGACAGGAAGGATGAAGTCGGTCTTCTCCGCGTCGGTTTCGAGGTCGCCGACCGCGTCGGAATCCTCGGCCTCATGTTCGCCGGCCACCGTCGCCGCGGCCACGATACCGCTGCCCTTGGCCGCGGCCACCAGATCCTCGGCCCACTCCTCGACCTTGGACTCGTGCTCCGGCTCCAGCGGCTGGTGACCAACCAGACTCTCGGGATCCTCACGGCCCTTTGGCGCGAGCAGGAAGTACACCACCGCGCCGATGAAGACGAAGACGGAGGTGAAGACGTTGATGCGGATGCCGGCGATGTGGGTGGCGGTGTCATCGCGCATCAGCTCGATGCCGAACCGGCCCACGCAGTAGGCCGCCACATACAGGGCGAACAGCCGGCCGTGTCCCAGCCGGAACTTGCGGTCGGCCCAGAGCAGGAAGACGAAGACCAGCAGGTTCCAGAGCAGCTCGTAGAGGAACGTCGGGTGCACCACGGCCGCCACCTGACCGGTGGACACCCCGTCGAGCGAGTGCACGTCCACACCGGAGGAGTCGCGGCGGTAGAAGATCTCCATGCCCCACGGAACGGTGGTCTCCCGGCCGTAGAGCTCCTGGTTGAAGTAGTTGCCAAGCCGCCCGATCGCCTGGGCCAGCACGATTCCCGGCGCCACCGCGTCACCGAAGGCCGGCAGCGGAATTCCCCTGCGGCGGCAGCCGATCCACGCACCGACCGCGCCCAGGGCGACCGCGCCCCAGATCCCCAGGCCACCCTCCCAGATCCGGGCTGCCGCCCCGATACCGGCTCCGCCCGGGCCGAAGTACGTCTTCCAGTCGGTCATCAGGTGGTAGAGCCGACCGCCGACGAGGCCGAACGGCACCGCCCACAGTGCGATGTCGTAGATGACGCCGCGCTCCCCGCCGCGCGCGGCCCAACGGCGGTCGCCGATGACCAGGGCGGCGATGATCCCCGCGATGATGCACAGGGCGTACGCCCGGATCGGCAAGTCGAGGCCGAAGAGGTTGATGTGCCACACGCCCTGCGCCGGGCTGGGGAAGGAGGCAAGCACGGTTGTGGTCACGTAGCGGGCACTTTCTCTCGGACCCCGACGGCAAGTTCCTCGGTCAGCGAGCGGACCGCGGAGACCCCGTCGTCGGCGAGGGCCGACACCAGGGCGGAACCGACGATAACGCCGTCGGCGAAGTGGGCGATCTCGGCAGCCTGTTCACGCGAACGCACACCCAGGCCCACGCCGACGGGGATGTCGGAGATCTCTTTGACCCGGGCGACCAACTCCGGCGCGGCCCGCGACACCACGTCACGCGCACCGGTCACCCCCATGGTGGAGGCGGCGTAGACGAAGCCGCGGGAGGCCGCGACGGTGCGGGCCAGCCGTTCGGGTGTGGACGACGGCGCCACCAGGAAGATCCGGTCCAGATCGTGGGCCTCGGCGGCGGCCAGCCAGGCGTCGGCTTCGTCGGGAATGAGGTCCGGGGTGATCATCCCCAGCCCACCGGCGGCGGCGAGGTCGCGGGCGAAGGCGTCGACGCCGTAGTGCAGCACGGGATTCCAGTAACTCATGACGACGGCATTTCCGCCCGCGGTGCTGATGGCCTCGACCGCGCGCAGGGCGTCGCGCACGCGCACCCCGCCCTGCAGGGCGGCCTCCGTCGCGGTGGCGATCACCGGGCCGTCCATCCCGGGATCGGAGTAGGGAATCCCGACCTCGATGATGTCGCACTCACCGCTCATGGCGACCATGGCGTCGATCGAAGTGTCCACGTCCGGGTAGCCGGTGGGCAGATAGCCGATCAGCGCCGCGCGGCCCTCGGCTCGGCAGCGTTCGAAAATGGACCCGAGCCGGCCTGCCGGGCTGTGTGCCACCGTCATGACGCTCCCGGACCGTGCCCAGAGGGGTTGGACGAGTCCAGCAGCCCGAACCAGCGGGCCGCCGTCTCGACGTCCTTGTCGCCGCGACCGGACAGGTTCACCACGATGATCCCGCCGGGGCCCAGCTCGCCGGCCAGATCCACGGCGCCGGCAATGGCGTGCGCGGACTCGATGGCAGGGATGATGCCCTCCAGCCGGCACAGCAGCCGGAAGGCGTCCATCGCCTGGGCATCGGTGATCGGGCGGTACTCGGCGCGGCCGACGTCCTTGAGGAAGGCGTGCTCGGGGCCCACACCCGGATAGTCCAAACCCGCTGAGATGGAATGGGATTCAATGGTCTGGCCGTCGGCGTTCTGCATGACGTAGGAGTAGGAGCCCTGGAATGCGCCGGGGGTGCCGCCGGTGAAGGTCGCGGCGTGCCGGCCCGTCTCGACGCCGTCACCGCCGGCCTCGTAGCCGATCAGTCGCACGCCCGGGTCGTCGATGAAGGCGTGGAAGATGCCGATTGCGTTGGAGCCGCCGCCGATGCAGGCGGTCACAGCGTCCGGCAGCCGTCCGGCCTGGGCGAGGATCTGCGCGCGGGCCTCCATGCCGATCACCCGCTGGAAATCGCGGACCATCATGGGGAACGGGTGCGGCCCGGCCGCGGTGCCGAAGCAGTAGTACGTGTTGTCCGCGTGGGCCACCCAGTCCCGGAACGCCTCGTTGACGGCGTCCTTCAGCGTCTTCGAACCCGACTGCACCGCAACGACTTCCGCGCCGAGAAGCCGCATCCGGGCCACGTTGAGCGCCTGGCGGGCGGTGTCCACCGCGCCCATGTAGACGATGCACTCCAGTCCCAGCAGCGCGCAGGCGGTGGCGGTGGCCACGCCGTGCTGGCCCGCTCCGGTCTCGGCGATGACTCTGGTCTTTCCCATCTGTTTGGCCAGAAGCGCCTGTCCCAGAACGTTGTTGATCTTGTGCGACCCGGTGTGGTTGAGGTCCTCGCGCTTGAGGAAGATCCGCGCCCCCCCGGCACGCTGAGACAACCGCTCCGCCTCGTACAACGGCGACGGCCTTCCCGCGTAATGGGTCTGCAGCCGGTCGAGTTCATCGAGGAAGGTCTGGTCGGTGCGGGCCTTCTCGTAGGCGGAGGTGACCTCCTCGATGACGGCCATCAACGCCTCGGGGACGTAGCGGCCCCCGAACACGCCGAAGTGTCCACGCGCGTCGGGATCGTGGCTGGTCGGCTCGGCCACTGCCGCGCTGGCGCGGGGCAGGGTGGGGATCGAGGTATCGGCCATGTCAGATCACCGTTGCGGGCGTCAGCGGACCGGCTTCGGACAGGACGGATGCGCGCCCGCGGTCACCAGGTCGGACACCGCGGTGCGGGGGTCCCCGCTGGTGACCAGGCCTTCACCCACCAGCACGGCGTCGGCCCCGGCCCCGGCATAGGCCAGCAGATCGGCGGGCCCGCGCACTCCGGACTCGGCCACCCGGATCACGTTGGAGGGCAAGCCGGGTGCGATGCGGCCGAAGCAGTCGCGGTCGACGTTGAGGGTCTTCAGATCGCGGGCGTTGACGCCGATCACCTTGGCGCCGGCCTGCAGCGCGCGGTCGGCCTCCTCCTCGGTGTGCACCTCCACCAGCGCCGTCATGCCGAGCGACTCGGTGCGGTCGAGCATGGACACCAGGGCGGGCTGTTCGAGCGCGGCCACGATCAGCAGGAGCATGTCGGCGCCGTGGGCGCGTGCCTCGTGGATCTGATACGGCCGCACAATGAAGTCCTTGCGCAACAACGGGATGGTCACCGCCGCACGGACCGCGTCCAGGTCGGCCAGCGAGCCGTTGAACCTGCGCTCCTCGGTGAGCACGCTGATCACCCGCGCGCCGCCCTTCTGGTACGCCCGCGCCAACTCTGCCGGGTCGGCGATCGGCGCGAGCTGTCCGCGTGACGGACTGGCCCGCTTCACTTCGGCGATCACGGCGATCCCCGGTGCGCGCAACGCGGCCATCGCGTCGCGGGGCGGCGGCGCGGCCTCGGCCGCGGCCTTCACCTCGGCCATGCTGACCAGCGCCTCGCGGGCGGCAACGTCCGCGCGTACTCCCTCGAGAATGGAGTCGAGCACGGTTGCCGAACTCATGGCTCTCCGATCCCCTCTGACCGTTCCTGGCGATGACGCCGACGTGGTGCAAAGGGTAGCCGTTTGATGGCTGGCATCCGTCACCGACCCTCTTTCTCCGACCGGGCGTCCGTTGGGTCGCGACCCTCGTCGAGGGCATCCCACATGCCTCGTTCGGAATCGTCGCCTCCGGCGCTCCGGGTGGACCCGGCGGGCGCGTATTTGGCGCTCTGGTGGGCGGTCGAGACCGACGACCGCATCAACAGCACCGCAGCCAGCAGCACCACCGCCGCGGCCGCGAGCGTGACCAACGCACCGGTGATCTGGCGCTCGCTGGACGTCAGGGTCGTGATGGCGACGCCGGCAAGTTCCGCGCCGCGGGGGCCGACGTCCGGTGTTGCGATCAGGGTGATTCCCAAGTAGCCCAACGCGAATGACACCACCGCCAGCAGCAGCGCCACCGCACGCAGCAGCCAGCCGCGCACCGCCAGCCCGGCCAGCGCCGCGGCGAGCAGCAGCACCGCCAGCGGCAGCAGGGCCGTCGACCACGTCGCGCCGGTGAGCGTCGTCGTCTTCGGCTGGCCCAGCCCGTCGAAGGAGCCGACCGTCACCCAGGGCAGGCGCGAGGCCACCCACAGCGCCAGCGCCGCGATGATCAACAGCAACTGGGCGGCCCGGATCACGGCGCCCTCAGCGTTCCGGCCGCCGCGATCGCGTTCAGCACGGCCCTGGCCTTGTTCGAGGCCTCGGTGTACTCGTAGGGGCCGTTCGAGTCGGCCACCACCCCACCACCGGCCTGGACGTAGGCGGTCCCCGACCGCATCAGCGCGGTGCGGATCGCGATCGCGAAGTCGGCGTTGCCGGCGAAGTCCAGGTAGCCCACGACGCCGCCGTAGAGCCCGCGCCGGGTCATCTCCACGTCCTCGATGAGTTCCATCGCCCGCACTTTCGGTGCGCCCGTGAGGGTTCCGGCCGGGAAGCAGGCCGTCACCGCGTCCAGGGCGGTGCGGTGTTCGGCCAGCAACCCGGTCACCGTGGACACCAGATGCATGACGTGGCTGTAACGCTCGATGTGGCTGTAGTCCTCGACCCGCACGGTGCCCGGGACGCAGACCCGCCCGAGGTCGTTGCGGCCGAGGTCGACCAGCATCAGGTGTTCGGCCCGTTCCTTCTCGTCGGACAGCAGCTCCTTCTCCAGCAGCTGGTCCTCCTCCTCGGTGTGGCCGCGCCACCGGGTGCCGGCGATGGGATGGGTGGTGGCCCAGCCCTCCTGCACCGTGACGAGCGCCTCCGGGCTGGAGCCCACAATCGAAAAGGCCGTTCCCCCAACGTCATCCGGGATGTGCATCAGGTACATGTACGGGCTGGGATTGGACACCCGCAGCATCCGGTAGACGTCGATGGGGTCGGCTTGGGTGTCCATCTCGAAACGCTGGGACGGCACCACCTGAAACGCCTCGCCGGCCTCGATCTCCTTGACCAGACGTTCCACCACCGCGCCGTAGTCCTCCATCGTGCGCTGGGCGCGGGCCTGCGGCTCCGGCCGGGAGAACGTCGCCACCGTGGAGCCCAGCGGCTGCCCCAGCGCCCGGGTCATCACGTCCAGCCGCGACACCGCGGCGTCATACGCCTCGTCGACGCGTTCGTCCTTGCCGTCCCAGTTGACGGCGTTGGCGATCAGGGTGATGGTGCCCTCGTGGTGGTCGAGGGCGGCCAGGTCGGTGGCCAGCAGCAGCAGCATGTCCGGCAGACCGAGGTCGTCGACGGCCAGTTCGGGCAGCCGTTCCAGGCGCCGGACGAAGTCGTAGGCGAAGAAGCCGACCAGCCCGCTGGACAGCGGTGGCATACCCGCGAGCGGCCCGGTGGAGAGCAGTTCCATGGTGGCGTGCAGCGCCTCGAGCGGGTCGCCGCCGCTGGGCGCCCCCTGCGGGGTCGAGCCGAGCCAGACGGCCTGCCCGTCCCGCACGGTCAGCGCCGAAGGCGCGCCGGCGCCGATGAACGACCAGCGCGACCAGGAGCGGCCGTTCTCGGCGGACTCCAGCAGGAAGGTTCCCGGGCGGTTGTCGGCCAGCTTGCGGTACGCGGACAGCGGTGTCTCGCTGTCGGCGAGCACCTTGCGGGTCACCGGCACGACGCGGTGCTCGGCGGCCAGCGCACGGAACTCGGCGCGGGTGGTCGTGGACTGCACGGGCTACATCCTCCCAGACCTGTTCATCCCCCCCGGCCACCGGCAATCGGACCCTCGCTCGGATAGGTTGGCAGCCATGACACAGATCAAACGGGGTGACCGCGCACCGGAGTTCGAACTGCCGGATCAGACCGGCACGCCGCGGTCGCTGTCCGGCCTGCTCGCCGACGGCCCGATCGTGCTGTTCTTCTACCCGGCGGCGATGACCCCCGGGTGTACCAAGGAGGCCTGCCACTTCCGCGACCTGGCCGGCGAGTTCGCCGACCTGGGTGCCTCACGGGTGGGCATCAGCACCGACGCGGTCGACAAGCAGGCCCGGTTCTCGGACTCCCAACGTTTCGATTACCCGCTGCTCTCCGACGCCGACGGGTCGGTGGCCGAGAGCTTCGGCGTCAAGCGGGGCCTGCTGGGCAAGTTCATGCCGGTGAAGCGCACCACGTTCGTGATCGACCGCGACCGGACGGTGCTGGAGGTGATCTCCAGCGAGGTCAACATGGACACCCACGCCGACCAGGCGCTGAAGGTCCTGCGGGCGCGGTCGTCGGCGGGATAGATCCTCGGTCAGCCGTGGCTGTCGGGGTCGTCATCGCGGCGTAGCACCTCTTCGGGGTGATGGTAGGTGTTGATGCGGCTTTGGCCTCGGTCAAGGTGCGGTGGGGGTATCCATTCGGTTCGGTTGTCGCTCTTACGCTTTCGGGTAGTCCAGCCAGTCGAGGTGTCGTCGACGAGGCGGTTGTCACGGGGGCAGGCCAGGGTGAGGTCGGTGATGTCGGTGGCGCCGCCGTGTTGCCAGTCGCGTTCGGCGTGGTGGACCTGGGTGCGATTGGGTGGGGCGTCGCAGCCGGGTTTGGTGCAGCCCCGTTCGAGAGCGGCCAGGGCTAAGCGCTGGCCGGGGCTGGCGGTGCGTCGGGTACGGCCGTGATACAGCCGGATCTCGCGGGGCTTCTCTCCGAGCAGCAGCAGGTAGGGATGGGTGGTCGCAGCCTGGCGGATCAGCGTGGGAATCGGCACCTGGCTGCCCCCGCCGGTATAGGCGCGGCCCGCCCCCGCCGTGAGCTCAGCCAGGGTGGTGGTGGCCACGACGGTGACCGGTAGCCCGTTGTGTTGGCCCAACGCCCCGGAGGCCAGCATCGCCGTGCAAACGGTGTGCACGGCGTCGTGGGTGCGTTGGGCCGCGCTGCGCGAATCGTTGGTGATCTGCTCCTGAGACGGGACGCCCTCCACACACGGGTGCTCGTCATCGGGATTGCAGTGGCCGGGTGCGGCCAATTTGGCCACGATCGCATCCAGGGCCGCCCGCAGCTCGGGATCGATCCATCCGCTCAGCCGGCTCATGCCGTCGAGCTCCTGACGCCCAAGAGTCAGCCCGCGTTTGCGGGCGTGTTCGCGTTCGTCCTCCACGGTGCCGTCCTGGTCCAGATAGCCCATCAGCTGGCGGGCGGCCTTACGCAACCCGTCGGGGGTCAGAATGCCCGCGAGTCCGGACAATTGGGCTTCGGCAGCCTCCCGGGTCGCGACGTCGACGTCGGCGGGCAGGTGGTCGAAGAAATCGCGGATCACCGTGACGTGCTCGGTGCCGATCTCACCGCGCGCCTGCGCCGCCGCCGTCCCGGGGAGTTGCGGGTCGAGGGGCTCACCGGTGACGGTGCGCCGCGGTCCCAGTTGGGCGGCCTCGTTCAAACGGCGGCTGGAGTCGGCACCGCTGATTCCGAGTCGTTGGGAGAGCACCGCACGCCACGATTTGGCGCCCATCTTTTTGGCCTCACACTGGGCTTGCAGGTGGATCAGCAGGTCGTTCTCCATCGCGGGCTGGCGGCGCCGATGGATTTCCAGCCGGTTCAGCACATCCAATGTCGCCCCAGGACCCAACGTATGCACCGGCAGGCAGGCCAGCTTGTCCCACGCCGCGTCCAGCTCATCCAGGGCGGCCATCATCGCCTCGCCGTCGGGGGTGAACAACTCCATGCATCGAACACTAGTTCGAACCACCGACAGTTTTCGTCGGCAACAGGCGCTGGCTAGATCCTGTTGAGGGTCGCCTCCTCGAGGTCCAGTCCCTGCAACATCGCCCGCAGCACCTCGTCGTCGATCCTGCCGCTGTCACGCTCGGCGACGAGGGCCGCCCGTTCGGCGGCCAGCATCTCCAGGCGCATCCGCCGGAACGTCGCCGTCGGGCTTTCGCCGATCTCATCGGCGCCGCGGCCGAGCCGTTCCCACGCTGAGTTGCGCCGCCGGTTGTTCCAATTGCGCAGGACGTCCGCTTCGCGCTGATGCGCCTCGGACACCTCGCCCTCGGCCATGATCTCTTCGAGTCGCTCAGCCGCGGCCATCGTGGCCCTCTCCTGGGCGGCCGCGGCGGCGATCGCATCGGTGCGCGCGTCGTCGCCCTGCACACCGAGCCGGCGGATAAGCCACGGCAGGGTGAGTCCGTGCAGGAGCAGCGTTCCGATCACCACGACGAACGTCAGGAACACGATGTGCGGACGTCCCGGAAACGGCGCGCCCGACATCGTGGTCAAGGGGACGGCGAAGGCGGCAGCGAGGGAGACAACCCCGCGCATGCCCGCCCACGCGACGACGAAGACCTGGGCCTTCGTCGGAGCGGTTTCCCGCTCCCTGATGCGCGCCGACAGCACCCTCGGCAGGAAGGCGAAGGCGTAGACCCACACGATCCGGACGACGATGATCGTCACCAGCACTGCCACCGAGGAGCCGACCATCACCGCTGCCGGGATGCCGGCCAGTTCGGCCACCACGGTCGGCAACTGCAGGCCGATGAGCAGGAACGCGAAGGACTCGAACAACAATTGGACGGCCTTCCACACCGCCAGGTCCTGTAGCCGCGTCTCGTAGCCGGCGTGCACGGACCGCTGTCCGAGGATCAGCGCGGCGACCACCACCGCGAGCACCCCGGAGCCGTGCGCTTCCTCAGCGGCCAGGTAGATGAGAAACGGGGCGACGAGTCCGACCGCGCTCTCCACCAGCGGATCGTCGAGTCGCTCGCGGACGAACGCGATGAACACACCGGACGCGATTCCGATGACGACTCCCCCGCCGGCCGCCGAGATGAACGTCACCAGGCCGTTGCCCCAGCTGGAGGCCGCCCCGATGGCGGCCGCGAGGGCGACCTTGTAGGCCGTCAGGGCGGTCGCGTCGTTCAGCAGGCTCTCACCACCCAGCAACGTCATCACCCGGCGCGGCAGTCCGAGCCTGCGCCCGATCGCCGCCGCGGACACCGCATCCGGCGGCGCGACGATCGCGCCGAGGGTCAGACCCGCGGCGACGGTCATCTCGGGCACGGTCTTGTAGGCCACGAACCCGACCGCGGCCGTCGTCGCCAGCGGTAGGCCGATCGCGAGCAGGCCGATGGGCCGCAGATTGGTCCGCAGACCGACGTAACTGCTTTCCATGCCCGCCGACCACAGCAGCGGCGGTAACAGCACGAAGAGGACGAGTTCGGAGTTGAGGTGAATGTCGCTCAGACCGGGGATCCAACTCGCCGCCAGCCCGGCGACCACAAGCGCGAGCGGCGCCGAGACGTCGAAGTGGCGAGCCATCCCCGCCAACAGCACCGAGAGCACCACCACCGCGAGCAGGGATCCCAGCACCTGTGTCACACCTCCTGCTTGAACCGGACCCGCCCGATCGGGCAGCCGTCCCTATCCTTGAACAGCATGGTCAAGAGATTCCGTGGGCGCCACGACAAGGCGGCGACGCCGCCGACGTGCCCGCATCTCGCGGAGGAGATCGACGAACCGCAACCCCGCACACCCGGGGTGTGCGAAGAGTGCGCGGCGGACGGTGTCGATAACTGGGCTCATCTGCGGATGTGCCTGACGTGCGGCCACGTCGGCTGCTGTGATTCCAGCCCGCATCAGCACGCCACCGAGCACTTCCGCCGGACCGGTCATCCGGTCATGCGATCAGCCGAGCCCGGGGAGAGCTGGCGGTGGTGCTACATCGACATTCAGCTGGGCTGAGCAGTTAGTCCTCCGGCGCGAGCAGAACGTCGGCGTCGAAGCAGGTGTGCTCGCCGGTGTGGCAGGCCGCGCCGGCCTGGTCCACCTCCAGCAGCACGGTGTCCCCGTCGCAGTCCAGGCGCACCGAGTGGACGTGCTGGGTGTGTCCGGACGTCTCCCCCTTGACCCAGTGCCGGCCGCGGGAGCGGGAGAAGTAGGTGGCCTTGCGGGTGGCCAGGGTGCGGGCCAGGGCCTCGTCGTCCATCCAGGCCACCATCAGGACCTGACCGGTGTCGCGTTCCTGGGCGACGGCGGCGAACAGTCCGTCGGCATTTCGCTTGAGCCGCTTGGCGATTGCGGGATCGAGCATTACCTGACCCCGTCCTGAGTCGTCCTCTTCGCTGCGCTCATCGGACCGTAATCCCCTCCGCGGCCATGGCCGCCTTGACCTGACCGATGGTCAGTTCGCCGAAGTGGAACACGCTGGCGGCCAGCACCGCGTCGGCACCGGCCTGCACCGCCGGGGCGAAGTCGCCCACCGCCCCCGCGCCTCCGCTGGCGATCACCGGAACGGTCACGGCCTCGCGCACCGCCCGCAGCATTGCCAGGTCGAAGCCGGCCTTGGTGCCGTCGGCGTCCATCGAGTTCAGCAGGATCTCACCCACACCGAGTTCGGCTCCCCGCCTTGCCCATTCGACGGCATCGATCCCGGTGCCCCTCCGGCCGCCGTGCGTGGTGACCTCCCAACCGGACGGCGTCGGGTCGCCGTCGGACGGCACGGTGCGGGCATCGACCGACAGGACGATGCACTGGGATCCGAACTGCCGCGACAGCTCGCCGAGCAGCTCCGGCCGGGCGATCGCCGCGGTGTTGACCGACACCTTGTCGGCTCCGGCCCGCAACAGGGCGTCGACGTCGTCGACCGAGCGCACCCCGCCACCGACGGTGAGCGGGATGAAGACCTGCTCTGCGGTGCGGCGCACGACGTCCAGCATGGTGGCGCGTCCGGACGACGAGGCGGTGACATCCAGGAACGTCAGCTCGTCGGCGCCCTGCGCGTCGTAGGCGGCGGCCAGTTCCACCGGGTCGCCGGCGTCGCGGAGGTTCTCGAAGTTGACGCCCTTGACAACCCGTCCGGCGTCCACGTCAAGGCACGGGATGACCCGCACCGCCACATCGGTGATGTTCTCCGGCATCAGCGAAACTCCTCGGGTGATCCGACCCGGTGCAGGAGCTCCAGCAGCTGCTCGTGCGCACCGGGTGCGGCGGCCAGTATCCCGCGGGTGTCCGGCGTCCACCGGCCGCCCGCCAAATCGGTGACGACACCCCCGGCGGCTCGCACCAGCGCCACGCCGGCCGCGTGGTCCCAGGCATGCCCGCCGAAATGGATTGTGGCGCCGAGAATCCCAGCGCCGACGTAGGCCATGTCGATGCCGATCGATCCGTGCATGCGAATCTTGGAGCACACCCGGCTCAGTTCGGAGAAGACCGCCAGGCGCCACCGGCCCGGGTAACGGCCGCGGCCCAGCACGTTGAAGCTGCCCACGCCGACGATGGCGTCGGAAAGCGACGCCGCGTCCAGCTCCGGCGCCGCGACGCCGTCGCACATCAGCGGCTCGCCCACCACCGCGGTGTAGCGCTGGCCGGTGAAGGGCAGCCAGGTGAGGCCTGCGACGGGCTCGCCGTCGTGTAGCAACGCCACCAGAATGGATGCCATCGGCGACCCGGCGGCGTAGTTGAACGTTCCGTCGATCGGGTCGACCACCCAGACCCATTCCGAATTCAGGTCGGCCCCGCCGAACTCCTCGCCGTGGACCGCTATTCCGGTGGCCGACTCGAGTTGGGTCACCAGTTGGCGCTCCAGCGCGAGATCCACGTCGGTGGCGAAGTCGTTTCCCTTCTTCTGCACCGCCGATGCGGCCCGGTGCCCGGCGATGAACGGCGCCGCGGCCCGGTCCAGGATCGCGGCGGCTTCAGCGACGAGCGCCTGTGGGTCGGGCACGTTAGCGGTTCACCGCCGACTTCATCGCTTCCAGGGCCTGCGGCAGGGTGAATCGTCCGGCGTAGAGCGCCTTTCCGACGATGGCGCCCTCGACGCCGGCGTCGGTCAGGGTGGCGATGGCCCGCAGGTCGTCGAGGCTGGACACGCCACCCGAGGCGATCACCGGGGCCTCGGTGCACTCGGCCACGCCCTCGAGCAGATCGAGGTTGGGCCCGGTGAGCGTGCCGTCCTTGGTGACGTCGGTGACGACGAACCGCGAACAGCCTTCGCTGTCAAGGCGTTCCAGCACATGCCAGAGGTCACCGCCGTCGGTCTCCCAACCGCGGCCCCGCAGACGGTGCTCACCGTCGACGATCTGCACGTCGAGGCCGACGGCGACCTTGTCGCCGTATTCGCCGATCGCGCGGGCGCACCACTCGGGATTCTCCAGGGCGGCGGTGCCGATGTTCACCCGGGCGCATCCGGTGGCCAGCGCGGCCCGCAGCGACTCGTCGTCGCGGATCCCCCCGGACATCTCGACCTTGACCTCCAGCGCGGCCACCACCTCGGCGAGCAGTTCGCGGTTGCTGCCGCGGCCGAAGGCGGCGTCGAGGTCCACCAGGTGAATCCACTCCGCGCCGTCGCGCTGCCAGGTCAGCGCCGCTTCCAGCGCCGAGCCGTATTCGGTCTCACTGCCGGCCTTGCCCTGCACCAGGCGCACCGCCCTGCCCTCGACCACATCGACCGCAGGCAACAGAATCAGTTCTTTCACAGCCCCTCAACCCAATTCGCCAGCAGCGCCGCCCCGGCGTCGCCGCTCTTCTCCGGATGAAATTGCGTGGCCGACAACGGCCCGTCCTCCACCGCCGCCAGGAACCGTACGTGGTGGGTGGCCCAGGTCAGCAGCGCGTCGTGGTTGCCCTCCCACGCCTGCGCGGCGTAGGAGTGAACGAAGTAGAACCTGGTGTCCGGGGCCAGACCCTCGAAGAGCCGGCTGCCGGGGGCCGCGTCGACGACGTTCCAGCCCATGTGCGGGATCACCGGCGCGTCCAGGCGGGTGACCGATCCCGGCCACTGCCCGCAGCCGCGGCTGTCCACCCCGAACTCGACCCCGTGAGCGAACAGGATCTGCATCCCGACGCACACACCCAGCACCGGACGCCCCGCGGCGACCCGTTCGGCGATGATCGCGTCGCCGCCGATGCCGCGCAGCCCGGTCATGCAGGCTTCGAACGCGCCGACGCCCGGCACCATCAGACCGTCGGCGGCCAGTGCGGCGGACCGGTCGGCGGTCACCGTGACGTCGGCGCCGACCCGCTCCAGCGCGCGCTGGGCCGATCGGAGGTTTCCCGAACCGTAGTCCAAGACGCAGATTCTCTTTTTTCGGCGAGAACGTTCTGTCACAGAACGCCTTTGGTGGACGGCACGCCTTGTGCACGTGGATCGGGCTCGACGGCCTCGCGCAGCGCCCGGGCCACCGCCTTGTACTGCGCCTCGGTGATGTGGTGCGGGTCGCGACCGTAGAGGGTCCGCACATGCAAGGCGATACGGGCGTTGGCGGCCAGCGACTCGAACACGTGCCGGTTGATCACCGTGTGGTACGGCACACCCGAGCCGGCGATGGTGAAGTCCACCAGGTAGTCGGGCTCGCCGGTGTGCACGAAGTAGGGCCGCCCGGACACGTCGACGGCGGCATGCGCCAGCGTCTCGTCCATGGGGATATAGGCGTCGCCGAACCGGCGGATGCCCTTCTTGTCGCCGAGGGCCTGTCCGAGGGCGGTGCCGAGCACGATCGCGGTGTCCTCGATGGTGTGGTGGCCCTCGATCTCGACGTCCCCGCGCGCGGTGACGGTCAGGTCGAAGCTGCCATGCACACCCAGGGCGGTGAGCATGTGGTCGAAGAACGGGACACCGGTGTCGATGGAGACCTGCCCGGTTCCGTCGAGGTTGAGCTCGACGGTGATGTCGGACTCGCGGGTCGCGCGTTCGACCCGGGCGGTGCGTGCCGGCGGGCAGGAGCGCAGCGACTCGGGGGTTGTCGTTGTTCCGGTGGTCGTCATGGCGCTCCTAGGGGCTGAGCCAACTCGACGGCGGCCAGTTTCCGACTGGCGACCAGGAAGGCGTCGTTCTCGTGCGGAAGTCCGATGGTGACGCGCAGGTGCGCGGGGATGCCGACGTCGCGGATGAGCACGCCGTCGTCGAGGTAGTGCCGCCAGGCCCGCGTGGCGTCGCGGAACTCACCGAACAGCACGAAGTTCGCGTCACTGGGCACGACGTGAAATCCCATGTCGCTCAACGCCGCACTGACCCTGTCCCGTTCGGCGGCCAGAGCGGCCACCGAGGCCAGGGTCTCGTCGGCGTGCCGCAGTGCGGCACGGGCGGCGACCTGCGTCAGCAGGGAGAGGTGGTAGGGCAGCCGCACCAGCAGGACGGCGTCGATCACGGCAGGGGCGGCCACGAAGTACCCGAGCCGGCCGCCGGCGAAGGCGAACGCCTTGCTCATGGTGCGGCTGACGATCAGCCGGGCGGGGTACTCCTCGATCAGCTGCACGGCGCTGGGCTGCGAGGAGAACTCGCCGTAGGCCTCGTCGACGATCAGCACCCCGCGGATCATCGCGTCCAGCAGGCGGCGCAGGTCGCCCGGTGAAATGCTTTGCCCGGTTGGGTTGTTCGGGCTGGTGACGAAGACGATGTCGGGGCCGAGTTCACCGATCGCGGCCAGCGCGGCGTCGATGTCGAGACCGAAGTCCGGGGCGCGCAGCGCTTCGATCCAGCGGGTCTGGGTGCCGTCGGAGATGATCGGGTGCATCGAGTACGACGGAACGAAGCCGAGCGCACTACGGCCCGGGCCGCCGAACGCCTGCAGCAGTTGCTGCAGGATCTCGTTGGATCCGTTTGCGGCCCAGACGTTCTCAGCCGACACCTCGACACCGGTCGCGGCCTGAAGATACGCGGCCAGGTCGCGCCGCAGGGCGACCGCATCACGGTCCGGGTAGCGATGCAACTCCGCCGCGGCGGTGCGCACCGATTCGGCGACGTCGTCGACGAGGGCACCGCTCGGCGGGTGCGGGTTCTCGTTGGTGTTGAGCCGCACCGGCACGTCGAGTTGTGGTGCGCCGTAGGCGGATTTGCCGCGCAGGTTATCCCGCAACGGCAGGTCCGTCAGACCCACCCGTTGTCCTATGGTCACCTTTCGAACCTCCGGCGGACCGCCTCGCCGTGGGCGGGCAGGTCCTCGGCGTTGGCCAGGGTGATCACGTGACCCGAGACGTCCTTCAGCGCCGCCTCGGTGTAGTCGACGACGTGGATGCCGCGCAGGAAGGTCTGCACGGACAGCCCACTGGAGTGCCGGGCGCAGCCGGCGGTGGGCAGCACGTGGTTGGATCCGGCACAGTAGTCGCCCAGGCTGACCGGCGACCAGGGGCCGACGAAAACCGCTCCGGCGGAACGGATCCGGGATGCCACCTCGGCGGAGTCGGCCGTCTGGATCTCCAGGTGCTCGGCGGCGTAGGCGTTGACCACCCGGACGCCGGTGTCGATGTCGTCGACCAGGACGATGGCGGACTGCGGCCCGGTGAGCGCTTCGGTCACCCGTTCACGGTGCTTCGTGGTGCGCAGTTGGGCCGACAGTTCGATGTCGGTGGCGTCGGCCAGTTCCAGGCTGTCGGTGACCAGGACGCTGGCCGCCATCACGTCGTGTTCGGCCTGGCTGATCAGGTCGGCGGCCACATGCACCGGGTCGGCGGTGTGGTCGGCCAGGATCGCGATCTCGGTGGGGCCGGCTTCGGAGTCGATGCCGACCTGCGAACGGCAGATCCGCTTGGCGGCGGTCACGTAGATGTTGCCCGGTCCGGTGATCATGTCGACCGGCGCGAGTTCCTCTCCGTCCGTATCGACACCGCCGTATGCCAGCAGTGCGACCGCCTGGGCGCCGCCGACGGCCCACACCTCGTCGACACCGAGCAGCGCGGCGGCCGCCAGGATCGTCGGGTGCGGAAGGCCGCCGAAGTCGGCCTGCGGGGGGCTGGCCACCACCAGGGACTCCACCCCGGCCGCCTGGGCTGGGACGACGTTCATCACCACGCTGGACGGGTAGACCGCCGTGCCGCCGGGCACGTAGAGGCCGACCCGCTCGACCGGAACCCACCGCTCGGTGACCGTCGCGCCCGGGGCCAGGACGGTGGTGTGATCGGTGCGGCGCTGGTCGGCGTGCACGGCGCGGGTCCGCTCGATGGCCACCTCCAGGGCGGCGCGGACCTCCGGTTCGAGCTTGGCCAGCGCGGCGTCCAGGTCGCCGGCCGCCACCCGCACGGCGTCGGGCCGGATTCCGTCGAACCGGGCGCCGTACTCCAGGGCGGCGACGGCGCCGCGCTCGGCGACGTCCTCCACAATCGGGCGAACCGTCGGCACCACCGCGTCGACGTCCACGCCCCCGCGGGGCAGGGCGGCACGCAGCTGCGCGGCGCTCATCGCGCGGCCGCGCAGGTCGATCCGGGACAGCCGAACAGTTGGGGTGGTCATCAGGAGCTAATTGTCGCCGATCAGCGCATCCGATTGAAAATCGTTTATGCATCGATCGGCGATCGGTCCATAATCTGCCGATGCAGTGGGACCTCTGGCTGGCGTTCGTGGGCGCCTCGATCGCCATCAGCGTCTCCCCCGGAGCCGGCGCCATCCATTCGATGGCCACCGGGCTCAGCCACGGCCTGCGGCGCGGAGCCTGGAGCGTCGCCGGCCTGCAGATCGGGCTGATGACACAACTGGCCGTGGTGGCCATCGGGCTGGGCGCGGCTGTGGCGAAGTCGGTGGTCGCGTTCACCGTCATCAAGTGGGTCGGCGTTCTTTACTTGATCTACCTGGCGGTCCGGCAATGGCGGACCATCGGCGAGGATCTCAGCGCCCAGGTAACCCAGGATGTCGACGCCCGGGGCGGCCGGCTGGCGTTGCTGCTGCGCGGCGCGCTGGTGAACCTCACCAATCCCAAGGGCCTGGTCTTTCTGCTCGCCGTGCTGCCGCAGTTCGTGGTGCTGAGCCGCCCGCTGCTGCCGCAGTACCTGACCATCGCCGCGACCATGGTGGTGGTCGACGTGCTGGTGATGTGCGCCTACACCGGCCTGGCATCGCGGCTGCTGGGCTGGCTGCGCACACCGCGCCAACAACGAACCCTCAACCGCACCATGTCGGGACTGTTCGCGGTTGCGGCGGTGGTGCTGTCCCTGGTGCGTCGGGGCGCCACGACCTGAACCGGCAGAATGGCCTCATGAAGGCGCAGGACCACCCCAACAACTCCCCCGGCGTGCCGATGAAGTTCCCGCCGTGGTTTGAGAACTTCCAGATCAAATACATCAACCCGGTTGCGGTGCCGATCGCCCGATTCGTGCCGGGTGTCACCGTGATCAAGCATCGGGGCCGCAAGTCCGGCAAGAACTTCGAGACGGCGGTGTCGGCCTACCGCAATGGGCACACCGTTGCGATCATGCTCATGCATGGAAAGACCAACTGGGTCAAGAACATCCTGGCCGCCGGCGAGGCGGATATCCGGCTGGGGGGACGCGACGTCCACCTGGTCAACCCGCGCATCGTCGCGGCCGGCACCAGCGACCCGTCGTTGCCGTTGATGGCTCGACTGGCGGCGCGTCGCGGTGTCGGGGTGTTCGTCGCCGACGTGGCCTGACCCGTCGTCGATGCCCGGCTGGCAAAACTTGTCGGCACCGGGAGAATTTTGGATATTTGCCCTTACGCTGTGGTCAGAGTTCCGATAGCCTCGACAAATGAAGCAACCAGTGATGCGTGTAGCAACCACCGTCGCGGTGTCGGCGAGTCTGGGCCTCGCCGGTTTGGCCATCGGGCCGGGCACGGCGCAGGCTTACACCTATGGGCCGTTCCAGTGGTGTCCCGGACAGCCGCTGCCCAACGATCCACCGCGGCCACCGGACCAGCTCAACTGGGACATGTCGGTCTGCCACACCTACTACTACGACTGGAACGTGTACACCCACTCGCCGGCGAACTACTGGGAAGGGCCCAACCTGTTCCCGACGCCGATCCCGCCGCCGCCGGGACCCCCGCCGGGGACGCCGTTCTGCAGCCCCCGCGGCGCGCTGATCATCATCCCGCCGATCTGTGACGAGATCGGCGTGGACTGGCCGCCCGGGTCGCTGAGGCAGTAGGGCTCACATATCCAAGCCGACGTCGAGCACCCGCACCGAGTGGGTGAGTGCGCCGACGGCGAGATAGTCCACACCGGTGCCCGCGTAGTCGGCGGCGGTGTCGAGCGACAGACCGCCGGAGGACTCCAGCAGCACATGCGGCGCGCGAGAATCCCTGCGCTGCACGGCCGTCTGGGTCTGCCACACCGGAAAGTTGTCGAGCAGGACCAGCTGCACGTCCTCACCGAGCACCTCGTCGAGCTGCTCGAGGGTATCCACCTCCACCTCACACGGCAGCTCCGGAGCCGCGGCGCGCACCGCCCGCAGGGCCGCCACCACCGTTCCCGCCGCCGCGACGTGGTTGTCCTTGATCAGCGCGGCGTCGCCCAGACCCATCCGGTGGTTCGTCCCGCCGCCGACCCGGACGGCGTACTTCTGCAGCGCGCGCAGACCGGGCAGTGTCTTGCGGGTGTCACGGATGCGAGCCTTGGTGCCGTCGACGGCGTCCACCCACTGAGCGGTGGCCGTGGCGATCCCGGAGAGGTGACAGACCAGGTTGAGCATCGTGCGCTCGGCGGTGAGGAGACCTCGGGTGTTGCCCTCCAGCCTCAGCAGGGTCTGCCCCGGCTTCAGGTGAGTGCCGTCCTCGACCCGGTCGAGCACGCGGTAGCCGTCGGGCCCGAGGACTTCGTCGAGCACCATCAGGGCCACGTCCACGCCGGCGGCCACCCCGCTTTCCCGGGCGACCAGGGCGGCTTCGGTGACCGCGTCGGCGGGCACCGTGGCGACCGTGGTGACGTCAGGTCCGTAGCGAAGGTCCTCGTCGAGTGCGCGGCGGATGACGATGAGCGCCTCGGCGGTTTCGTCGGGAGTCAGTGTCATGGCATCGGGGTGGCGAGGGCCGGCCGATCGTAGACCGTGCGGCTCAGCGCCTGGGCCGGATCGGTGTCCGGGAAGTCGCCGCGGTGATGACATCCACGGCTCTCGGTGCGGTCCAGGGCCGCCGCCGCGACGACGCGGGCGGTGGCCGTCAGGGCGACATCCTCGAAGTCGGCGCGGTTGCGGATCGGGCGCGCCGGCGCATGGTGGAGAGTCTCGGCGAGCTCACGCAGCCCCGAACCGTCGCGGACGACCGACGCCCAGCGGGTCATCGCCTGCTGCAACTCCCGGCGGTCCAGCGAGTCATGCTGCAGCACATCGACTTTCGCCATGGTGGTCCCGGCGGCACGGGAATGCCCGGCGGCGGCGCGCCCCGCCCGACCGCCGACCACCAGGCCCTCCAACAGGCTGTTGGACGCCAGCCGGTTGGCGCCGTGCATGCCGGTGCGGGCCACCTCGCCGGCGGCCAGCAGACCCGGCAGTTCGGTACGCCCGTACACGTCGGTGGCCACACCGCCGCAGAGATAGTGGGCGCCGGGCACCACCGGGATGGGCTGACGGGTCGGGTCTATCCCGGCCGCGTGGCAGGCCGCGGTCACGGTCGGGAACCGCTGCTCGAACCGCTCGATTCCGCGAGCGTCCAGGAACACGCACTCATGCCCGGTCTCGCGCAGCCGCGCGTCGATGGCGGCGGCCACCACATCGCGGGGCGCCAGGTCGCCCATCGGGTGCACCCCGGCGGTCACCGAGTCACCGCGCGCATCGCGAAGCACCGCGCCCTCACCGCGCAGCGCCTCGGTGATCAGCGGACGCCGGCCACTGCCGAGACGGTCGAACAGCATGGTCGGGTGGAACTGGATGAACTCGATGTCGGTGACGCCGACGCCGGCCCACAGCGCCAGGGCCACGCCGTCTCCGGTGGAGCCCTCCGGGTTGGTGGTGGCGCTGTAGAGGTGTCCGAGCCCACCGGTGGCGACGATCACCGACGGGGCGTGGATCACGCCGAGGCCGTCGGCGTTGCGCACCAGCACACCGGTGACCGCCGCGCCGTCGTGCAGCACCTGCAGAGCCACGTGGTTGCGCCGGATGTCCAGGGTGGCGGCCGCGTGGTCCAGCGCCCGCTGCACCTCCGCGCCGGTGGCGTCACCGCCGGCATGCATGATGCGCCGCCGGGAGTGGCCGCCCTCGCGGGTCAACGCCCACTGGCCCGGCGCGGCCTCGTCGAAGCGGGCGCCATCGGCGATCAGGTCGGCCACCGCCTGGTAACCGTCGGCCACGATCGACCGGACGGCCTCGGGGTCGCACAGCCCGGCGCCGGCGGCCAGGGTGTCGGCGACGTGCGACTCGACGGTGTCGTCGGTGAACGGCAGCACCACCGCGATCCCACCCTGCGCATGGAAGGTGGCGGTCTCGTCGGCCTTGCTCAAAACGACGGTGCGCGAGCCGTTGCGGTGCGCGGCCAGGGCGGCGGCCAGCCCGGCGACGCCGGTCCCGACGACGACGACGTCGGCGCGCTGCTGCCAGTCCAGGCCCCCGGAACCGGCGCCGCATGCAGCGGCTTTCATACCCCCGGTCGCTTCGCTCCTGCCCGCCGCCCGGCTCATTCCCCGCCCCCCGGCTGGCCGATCTCGATCATCCGTTGCACGCTCGCCCGTGCCCGGGCAGCGGTGTCGCGGTCGACGTCGACCTCATCGGCCCCCTCGACCAGGCAGCGCAGCAGCGCGGCGGGGGTGATCATCTTCATGTAGCGGCAGGACGCCCGGTCGTTGACGGCCTGGAAATCGATTCCCGGTGCCGCCCTGCGCAACTGGTGCAGCATGCCCACCTCGGTGGCGACCAGCACCTGCTTGGCGTGCGAGGCCCTGGCGGCGTCCAGCATGCCGCCGGTGGACAGGATCTTGACCCGGTCGGCGGGGAAGGCGCCCTCGCCTGCGAGGTACAGCGCCGAGGTGGCGCAACCGCATTCGGGATGGACGTACAGCTCGGCATCGGGATGGCTGGTGGCCTGCGCGGCCAGTTCGTCGCCGTTGATGCCGGCGTGGACGTGGCACTCGCCGGCCCAGATGTGCAGGTTCTTGCGGCCCGTCATCCGCCGGACATGGGCGCCCAGGAACTGGTCGGGGCAGAACAGCACCTCCCGGTCCGCCGGGATCGAGGCCACCACGTCGACGGCGTTGGAGGACGTGCAGCAGATGTCGGTCAGCGCCTTGACCGCCGCGGTGGTGTTGACGTAGGACACCACGACGGCTCCGGGGTGCTCGTCCTTCCACGCCTGCAGTTCCTCGGCGCTGATGGAGTCCGCCAGCGAGCAACCGGCCCGCTGATCGGGAATCAGGACGGTCTTGTCCGGACTGAGGATCTTGGCGGTCTCGGCCATGAAGTGCACACCGCAGAACACGATGGTGTCCTCGGGCGCCCCGGCGGCGATACGCGACAGCGCCAGCGAGTCGCCGACGTGGTCGGCGACGTCCTGGATGGCCGGCAACTGATAGTTGTGCGCCAGGATCGTCGCGCCGCGCAGCCGCGCCAGCCGGCGGACCTCCTCGGCCCACTGCGCGTCACCCTCGACGCCGGTGTATCCGCCGGGACCGTCGATGATGCGGTCGGCCAACTCCGTCACGGTGTCGATCACCGCGATCTCCTCTCGGAAGGTTTTCGATCTATAATCGAAAACATGACTCATACTAGCACCCAACACGAGGTGCTGGCCGTCGTATTCCAGGTGCGCGATCTGGGGTCCGGCAAACCCGACCTCGACGTGCTGTTATGGCAGCGGGCGTTGGAGCCGGAACTCGGCAAATGGTCCCTGCCCGGTGGGCAGGTCCGCGACGACGAGGACCTCAGCACCTCGGTGCGCCGCCAGCTTGCCGAGAAGGTCGACCTCCGCGAGGTGGCGCACATCGAGCAGCTGGCCGTGTTCTCCGAACCGCGCCGCGTCCCGGGCGCGCGGGTCATCGCCTCGGCGTTCCTGGGCCTGGTGCCCTCCCCCGCCACTCCCGCGTTGCCGCCCGACACCCGCTGGCACCCGGTGCGTGAGCTACCCCCGATGGCTTTCGACCACGGGCCCATGGTGGCCTACGCCCATTCCCGGCTGGCCGCCAAACTGTCCTACACCAACATCGGATTTGCCTTGGCGCCAAGGGAATTCACGCTCTCGACACTGCGCGACATCTACGGCGCAGCGCTCGGCTACCAGGTCGACGCCACCAATCTGCAGCGGGTGCTGGGCCGGCGCGGGGTCATCACACGGACCGGCACGACGGTCCATCCCGGCCGCAGCGGCGGACGCCCGGCGGCGCTGTACCGCTTCACGGATTCCCGCCTCCGGGTCACCGACGAGTTCGCCGCGCTGAGTCCACCGAGCGTGCCACGCTGAGTCCACCGAGCGTGCCACGCTGAGTCCACCGAGCGTGCCACGCTGAGTCCACCGGGCGTGCCACGCTGAGTCCACCGGGCTCGCCGACTGGATTCTTAGAGCCCTCTTAAGGTACAAATGGAGCCTGATGACAAGCGCAGACGGGGCAATCAGTCCCGAGTGGATCGGCCGGGCCCCGCATGAGGCGTATCAGCGCGGCAGCCGGCCCGTCCTGCCGTCGAAGGATCCGTTCTACGAGCCCCCGGCCGGCTTCCAGCACGCCACGCCCGGCACCATCCTGCGCTCGCGCGACGTCAAGCTGGGCTTCCTGGGTCTCATCCCCCAGAAGGTCCGGGCCACGCAGTTGCTGTACCGGACCACCGACCGCAACGGCGATCCCGAGGCCACCGTCACCACCGTCCTGGTGCCCGCCCGGCACAGCCACAGCCAGCCGCGCCACGTGGTGTCCTACCAGTGCGCCATCGACGCGGTGTCGTCACGATGCTTCCCGTCCTACGCGCTGCGCCGGCGCGCCAAGGCGCTCGGTTCGCTGGCCCAGTGGGAGTACCTGCTGACGGCGGCGGCGCTGGCCGAGGGCTGGGTCGTCTCAGTTCCCGACCACGAGGGCCGCGACGGCATGTGGGGCACGCCGCACGAGCCCGGCCACCGGGTGCTCGACGGCCTGCGCGCCACGCTCAGCTACGAGAAGTTCGGCCTGGCAGCGGACAGCAAGGTGGGCCTGTGGGGATACTCCGGCGGCGGGCTGGCCAGCGCCTGGGCCGCCGAGATGCACGCCGAATACGCACCCGAGCTGAACATCGTCGGGGCCGTCCTCGGCTCGCCGGTCGGCAACCTCGGCAACACGTTCCGGCGGCTCAACGGCACGCGGTACGCGGGCCTGCCGGCGCTGGTGATCTCGGCGCTCGCCAAGACCTACCCCGGCCTGGCGAAAGTGGTCGAGGAGCACGCGACCGACGAGGGCCGCGCCACGTTGCAGCGGCTGGAGACGATGACCACCCTGCAGGCGGTCGTCCGGATGTTCCGCGCCGACATGGACGATCTGGTGCATCCTCCGCTGGAGCAGGTGCTGGACATGCCGGAGGTGCAGGAGGTCTTCGAGGCCATCCGACTCGGCCGCACCGCACCCACGCCGCCGGTGCTGATCGTGCAGGCCGTGCACGACTCGATCATCAACGTCGACGACATCGACGAACTGGCGCACCTGTACTCCGAGGGCGGCGCCCAGGTGACCTACCACCGCGACATGTTCAGCGAGCACCTGTTGCTGCACCCGATGTCGGCCCCGATGACCCTGCGCTGGCTGATCGACCGCTTCGCAGACCGGCCGATCGAAGCCCACATCGTCCGCACCACCTGGCCCACGCTGTTCAACCCGATCACCTATCCGGGGATGTGGCGCCTCGGCGGCATCGTCGGCCGGGTGATGTTCGGCGGCCGGGTTCCGTTCCGGCCGCTCTAGTCCCAAACGTCTCGCTCCTCGTCCGGCGCGTGCGCCGGCATCGTCGACTCGACTAGTAGACCGCGGCGGCCTCGGCCAGCGGGTCCTCTCCCGGCCAGGCGCCCAGGTCGTCGCGCGGGGTGGCGACCGTCATGAACGCGTAGACGAGCGCCGACAACGCGGCCGGCAGCAGCAGCGTCACCGCGACCTGGAGTGGGTGATGACCGACGAACACCGGCGGGGCCTCGGTGAAGTAGGCCACCCGGTTGTCCGGACTCAACACCGCGCCCGCGTGATCCGCGGTGCCGTAACGCCGATGTGCCAGTGCCGCACCGACTCCAGTGGCAGCGGCCCCCGCCGCCAACTGTCCGATCCACAACGCGGTGACGATGACCGGGCCGCGGTGCGGCCGCCACTGCCACACCAGCACCGCGGAGACCACGGCCAGCATGGCCAGCAGGCCGATCATCATCGCCGCGGCCACGAAGAGTAGATCCGATTCCCGGCCCAGAAAGCCGTCGACCCGTTCCCCGGCGCGGGTCAAAGCGGTCAGCGTGTGGATCGGCGGGGCGATCCAGGCCCACACCGCTCCCAGAACGGCGCCGCAAATCGTAAGTCCCGCAAAGACACTGAGCACAGCGAACCGCAGGGAGCGCCGCTGTTGCACCGGTGGGGTCATCGGCGGGTGTCCAGATCCTGTGAATCCACCCGGCCGTGGCGCGAGCACTCCGCCCACCAGCCGTCGGGTCGCACCTGCACCACCATCCGCCGCCCGCACTCGGCGCAGAACCGGGGCGGCTCCAGGCCGAGTTGGGCGGTCAGCGGCACCTGTTCGCCATGCAGTTCACCGGTATAGACGTTGTAGGTCGTCACAGGCTGGCGTTGAGAGCCTTGATCGGCATCTGCAGATCCTCGAGCAGTTCCAGGTCCGCCTCGGCGGGCCGGCCCAGTGTGGTCAGGTAGTTGCCGACTATCACCGCGTTGATGCCGCCGAGAATGCCCTGCTTTGCTCCCAGGTCACCGAGGGTGATCTCCCGCCCGCCGGCGAACCGCAGCATGGTGCGCGGCAGGGCGAGCCGGAATGCGGCGACGGCTTTGAGCGCCTCGGCGGCCGGCATCACCTCGAGGTCGCCGAACGGGGTGCCGGGACGGGGGTTGAGGAAGTTCAGCGGCACCTCGTGCGGGTCGAGTTCGGCCAGTTCGGCGGCGAACTCGGCGCGCTGCTCCAGGGTTTCCCCCATCCCGAGGATGCCGCCGCAGCAGACCTCCATCCCGGCGTCGCGGACCATCTGCAGGGTGTCACGGCGTTCCTCCCAGGTGTGGGTGGTGACGACATTGGGGAAGAACGAGCGGGCTGATTCGAGGTTGTGGTTGTAGCGGTGCACGCCCATCTCGGCCAGCCGGTCGACCTGCTCCTGGGTGAGCATGCCCAGCGAACAGGCGACGTGGATGTCGACCTCGTTGCGGATCGCCTCGATACCGGCGGCCACCTGCGCCATCAACCGCTCGTCGGGCCCGCGGACGGCGGCGACGATGCAGAACTCGGTGGCGCCGGTCTTGGCGGTCTGCTTGGCGGCCTCCACCAGGCTCGGTATGTCCAGCCAGGCGCTGCGCACCGGCGACGCGAACAGGCCGGACTGCGCGCAGAAATGGCAGTCCTCCGGGCAGCCGCCGGTCTTGAGGCTGATGATGCCCTCGACCTCGACCTCCGGGCCGCACCAGCGCATCCGCACCTCGTGGGCCAGGGCCAGCAACTCCTCGAGCCGGTCATCCGGGAGTCGCAGGACGTCGAGCACCTGCTCGCGGGTCAGTCCTTCACCCCGCTCGAGAACCTGTGCACGGGCCTGATCGAGGACGTCCGTGCTGGTCTGGCTAGCTGCCTGTGTCACGCAGGCTAGGTTAGCCCACCAGCAGATGGTCGACGCGCTCGTCACTGTCCCACCGCCGCAGGAAGACCAGGCCGGCCGCCAGATCCCCGCCGTGGCCGTTGACGACCGCCAGCGCCGGGCCGATCTCCTCGGCGGTGTATCGCCGTCCCAGAGTGACGTGCGGGGTCCAGTGCCCTGGTTCGCAGTGCGGGTACGGCTCCCCGGTCAGATGCGGCAGTGCCAACGAGAAGACCGCGGCGTGCAGGTCCAGCAGCGCCGTCGAGGGGACGACGAGGCGGGCCAGGGTGTGCCGCGGGCCGCCGAAGACCAGCGGCGCACCGATCACGGCGGGCAGCGGGAACTCCGACGCGAGATCACGCAGAACGTCGTCGACGCCCGCGTGGATGCGCTGTGCGGCCACCAGGGTGACGTGCGGGCGGTTGGTGGCCGATTTGACCCGCAGCTGGCTGGGCAGCCCGGCGTCGGCCAGCGCCTGCCACTGCACACGCACAGCGGCGTCGCTGTCGGTGTCGAGCAGCAACTCGATGGAGTGCGCCACCTCAGACCAGCCCGGCGACCCAGGCGGGGTCGAACGCCCCGCGGCTCATCGCCGCGAAGTCCGGTGGACCGAGCGCCCCCGAGCCGGCGGGCAGTACCGCGCGCACCGGCGCCAGCTTCTCCAGGGCGCGGCGGTTGGAGGTTTCCGCCGCCCCGGGATCCCCCGGCCAGGCGCCGATCACCAACCCTGCGCATGACAGACCGACACGCTCAATGGCTTCCACGGTCAGCGCGGTGTGGTTCAGGGTGCCCAGGCCGGCTCCGCAGACCACGAGGACGGGTGCGTCCAATTCAGCGGCCAGATCGCGCAGGTTCACACCACCCCCGGCCAGCTCCACGAGCAGGCCGCCGGCGCCCTCCAGCAGGGTCAGCCGGCCCGGCCGGTCCACCGCGCGCACCGCAGCGAGGATCTCTCCCGCCGTCGGCAGGGTCCGGCCTGCCAGCTCGGCGGCGGCCACGGGTGCCAGCGGTTCGGGGTAGCGGGCCACCGACACCAGGTCGGTCACTCCCGCGAGCCTGGCGACCTCGGCGAGGTCGTCGTCGCCGTCACCATCCGCACCGGAGCCGGTCTGGACGGGTTTGCACACCGCGACGTCGAATCCGGCGCTGCGCGCGTGGCTTGCCAGCGCGGCGGTGACGACGGTCTTGCCAACGCCGGTTCCGGTGCCGGTGACGACGAGGACGCTCACCCGCGATCGCGGCCGAGCACCGCGGCGATGACCTCTCCGGCCAGGTCGAGATCGTCGGCGGACAGCGACGCCCGCGCGGTCAGCCGCAGCCGCGAAGTGCCCGGCGGGACGGTCGGGGGCCGGAAACACCCCACCCGGACGCCGCCGTCGAGGCAGGCGGCCGCGGCGGCGACCGCCCGCTCCGGGTCACCGAGAATCACCGACACAACCGCGGACTGCGGGCTTTGCGTCACCCCGCACACGTCAGCGAGGTAGGCGGCGTGGGCGTGGACGGCCTCCGGGCGCCAGGGCTCGTCGGCGAGCACCCGCAGCGCCTCCAGCGCGGCACCGACCGCCGCCGGCGCCAGCCCGGTGTCGAAGATGAAGGGCCGCGCGGCGTCGATGAGGTGGTCGCGGACCGCTTCGGAGCCCAGCACGACGCCGCCCTGGCTGCCCAGCGCCTTGGACAGCGTCGTCGTCATCACCACGTCCGGCGCGCCGGCCAGGCCGAGTTCGTGCAGCAACCCGCGGCCACCGGCGCCGCGGATTCCCAGCCCGTGCGCCTCGTCGACCAGCAGCAGGGCACCGTGGGTCCGGCACACCTCGTTCAGTTCCCGCAACGGGGCCAGGGCCCCGTCGGTGCTGAACACCGAGTCGGTGACCACCAGGGCGCGTTCCTCGTCGCGGACGCCCAGTGCCGCATCGACCGCGGCGACGTCGAGGTGCGGGCTCACTACCACCCGCGCCCGGGACAGCCGGCAGGCATCGACCAGGGAGGCGTGCGCGGCGGCGTCGGACACCACCAGCGAGCCGGGGCCGGACAGGCTGGTCACCGCGCCGAGGTTGGCGGTGTAGCCCGAGGAGAACGCCAAAGCCGTTGCGGCACCTACGAATCCGGCCAGCTCCGCCTCGAATTCCTCGTGCAGTTCGGTGTTGCCGGTGACCAGCCGGGAGCCGGTCGACCCGGCACCCCAGGTGCGCAACGCGCGAACACCGGCTTCGATGACCTCCGGGTGCCGGGCCAGTCCCAGGTAGTCGTTGGAGGCCAGGTCCACCTCGGCGGCCACGGCGCCGCGCGGCGTCAGCGACCGGCGCAGCCCGGCCCGCCGCCGCTGCTGCTCGACGGTGTCCAGCCAGGCCAGCGGGGAGGTGTCGGTCTCGGGGGTCATCGAAGTTCAGCCTAGTTCGCGCGCGACCGCCACCATCGCGGAGGTGATCTGCGCGATCTCGCCGTCGGTGCAGATGAACGGTGGCATCGCGTAGATCAGGTTCCGGAACGGCCGCAGCCAGACCCCATGGTCCAGGGCGATCGGGGTGGCCTTGCGGAGGTCGACGGGATCACGCGTCTCGATCACCCCGATGGCACCGCACACCCGCACGTCGGCCACCCCGGGCAACGTCCGGGCGGGGTCCAGGCCGTGCCTCAGGCCGGCGCCGATCTGCCCGACGCGGGCCCGCCAGTCGCCGCTGAGCAGCAGTTCCACCGACGCCACCGCGACGGCGCAGGCCAGGGCGTTGGCCATGAACGTCGGCCCGTGCATGAGCGCGCCGGCCTCCCCGCCGCTGATGGTCTCGGCGATGCGGCGGGTGCACAGGGTTGCGGCCAGGGTGATGTAGCCGCCGGTCAGCGCCTTGCCCACGCACATGATGTCCGGACTCACGCCCGCGTGGTCGGCGGCGAACATCTCCCCGGTGCGGCCGAAGCCGGTGGCGATCTCGTCGAAGATCAGCAACACGTCGTTCTCGTCGCAGATACGCCGCAGATCCGCCAGATAGCGGGGGTCGTGGAAGCGCATCCCGCCGGCGCCCTGTACCACCGGCTCGACGATCACGGCCGCGAGTTCGTCTGCGTGCGAAGTCAGTTGAGCTTCGAAGGCGTCGACGTAGCCGGGGTCGTACCCGGTCGGGACCGGCGGGGCAAAGATCTGCTCGGCCAGGACGTCGCGCCACAGCTCGTGCATGCCGCCGTCGGGGTCGCACACGCTCATCGGGGTGAAAGTGTCGCCGTGGTAGCCGCCGCGCCAGGTCATCAGCCGGTGCTTGCCGAACCGGCCGAGGCTGCGCCAGTACTGCAACGCCATCTTGACGGCCACCTCGACACTCACCGATCCGGAGTCGGAGAAGAACACGGTGTCCAGCCCGTCCGGGGTGACGTCGACCAGCAGCTGCGCCAGCCGTGCGGCCGGCTCGTGGGTCAGGCCGCCGAACATCACGTGGTTCATCACGCCGAGCTGGCGGGTGATCGCGGCGTCGAGCGCGGGATGGCCGTGGCCGTGCACCGCCGTCCACCACGAGGCCATCGCGTCGAGAACCCGGATTTCGCTGCCGTCGCGGTCCAGGGTCAGCCAGGCGCCTTTGGCGCCGACGGCGACCACCGGCGGGATGGCCCCGGACGCGCCGTGAGCGCCCAGGGTGCTGTAGGGATGCCAGATGTGCGCGGCGTCGATGGCGCTGATCTGCTGCGGGGTCAACGCCGACACGCGAGGCAGCCTATCGCCGCCACCCCCGGAGCCCGCCGTCGCCGCAGCTGAGCACACTTTCCGGATTGGTAGATTGGCGGGCGATCATGCCCACCCTCACCCTGACCCGGCCACCGGTGACAACCGCCCCGGGGATCACCGCCCCGGCGCCGGCCCCGGTCAGCCGGGACGCGCTGTACCGGCATGACCTCGACGGTTTGCGCGGGGTGGCGATCGCCCTGGTCGCGCTGTTCCACGTCTGGTTCGGCCGGGTGTCCGGCGGTGTGGACGTGTTCCTGGCCTTGTCCGGCTTTTTCTTCGGCGGGTCGGTGCTGCGGACCGTGCTGACGCCGGGAACGTCGCTCTCGCCCTGGCCCACGGTCAAGCGGCTGGCCCGGCGGCTGCTTCCGGCGCTGGTCGTGGTGCTGGCCGCCGCCGCGGTGCTCACCGTCGCGGTCCAGCCGCAAACCCGTTGGGAGACCTTCGCCGACCAGACCCTGGCCAGCCTCGGCTACTACCAGAACTGGGAACTGGCCGCGACCGCGTCGAACTACCTGCGGGCCAGCGAGGCGGTGTCGCCGCTGCAGCACATCTGGTCGATGTCGGTGCAGGGCCAGTTCTACATCAGCTTCCTGCTGCTGATCTTCGGGCTCGCCGCGCTGTTGCGCCGCCGGCTCGGCGGCAATCGCCTGCGGACGGTGTTCGTTTCGCTGCTGGCGGTGCTGACCATCGCGTCGTTCGTGTACGCGATCATCGCCCACCAGTCAGACCAGGTCACCGCCTACTACAACAGCTTCGCCCGGGCCTGGGAGCTGCTGCTGGGCGTACTGGCCGGCGCTCTGGTCCCGCTCATCACCTGGCCGATGTGGCTGCGGACCGCACTGGCGACGATCGGGCTGGCGGCGATCCTGTCCTGCGGCGCGCTCATCGACGGCGTCAACCAGTTCCCCGGACCGTGGGCGCTGGTCCCCGTCGGCGCCGCGATGCTGCTCATCCTGTCCGGCGCCAACCGGGGCGCGCGGCCGTCGACCCGCGGCCGGATGCCGGCACCCAACCGCCTGCTGGCGCTGCCGCCGCTGGTGACACTCGGGTCGATGGCCTACTCGTTGTACCTGTGGCACTGGCCGCTGCTGATCTTCTGGCTGGCCTACACCGACGGCTCGCACGCCGGGTTCCTCGACGGACTTGTGATTCTCCTGGTGTCCGGGGTGCTGGCCTACCTGACGATGCGGTTCATCGAGGAACCGCTGCGCTACCAGCGCGCCCGCGTGCCGGGTGCCCGGACCGCCGGACTGTCCTGGCGCTCACGGCTGCGCCGCCCGGCGACGGTGGGCGGGACGATCGTCACACTGCTGGCAGTGGCGCTGACCGCCACATCCTTCACCTGGCGTGAGCATGTGTCGGAGCAGCGGGCCAGCGGTAAGGAACTGGCCGGGCTCACCGCGGACAGCTATCCGGGAGCCCGGGCGCTGATCGACCACGCCAAGGTTCCGCAGCTTCCGTTCCGGCCGACGGTGATGGAGGCCCAGGACGACGTCCCGGAGTCCACCAGCGACGGGTGCATCAGCGACTTCGACAACACCGGCGTCATCAACTGCACCTACGGCGACATCAGCGCCAAGCGCACAATCGCACTGGCCGGCGGGTCACATGCCGAGCACTGGATCACCGCGCTGGACCTCCTCGGCAAGGAGCACGGCTTCAAGGTCGTCACCTATCTGAAGATGGGCTGCCCGCTGACCACCGAACCCATGCCGTTGGTCATGGGCGACAACCGGCCCTACCCGAAGTGCCACCTGTGGAACGAACGGGTGATGGCCCGGCTGATCGCCGACCGTCCGGACTTCGTGTTCACCACCTCCACCCGGCCGTGGAACATCAAGCCCGGCGACACCATGCCCGGCACCTACATCGGGATCTGGAAGGCGTTCGGCGACGCCGGAATTCCCGTCCTGGCGATGCGTGACACCCCGTGGCTGACACGTAACGGCAAACCGTTCATGCCGGCCGACTGCCTGGCCAAGGGCGGCGACGCGGTCTCGTGCGGCATCAGACGCTCCGAGGTGCTATCCGACCGCAACCAGACCCTGGACTTCACCGGTCAGTTCCCGACGTTGAAGGTTCTCGACATGAGCGACGCGGTGTGCCGGTCGGACTACTGCCGGGCCATCGAGGGCAACGTGCTGGTGTATCACGACGCCCACCACCTCTCGGCCACGTACATGCGAACGATGACGCCCGAACTGGGCCGGCAGATCGGTGCGGCGACGGGTTGGTGGTGAGCGCCTCGACCTGTCGGGGTGCCCCAGCTGCGACAAGCCTGCCGAGGTGTCGGTATCGACCACACGATCCCCTGCGTTCAGGGCGGCCCCACTCGTCCGTCGAACGTGGCTTTGCTCGCAGCACGAATGAACGCAGACCCGCCTCCGTTCCAGCGCACCCTGGCTATGGTCGACCCATGCCGCCGACCGAACCCGTCACCCCGATCATTTGGCCCGGCGCCCCCTATCCCCTCGGCGCCACCTACGACGGTGCGGGAACCAACTTCTCGGTGTTCTCCGAAGTCGCCGAGAAGGTCGAACTGTGCCTCATCGACGACAACGACCGCGAAACCCGCATCAACCTCGACGAGGTGGACGGTTACGTGTGGCACGCCTACCTTCCGACCGTCGCGCCCGGCCAGCGCTACGGCTTCCGGGTGCACGGCCCGTGGAATCCCGCCGCGGGACAGCGCTGCGACCCCAGCAAGCTGCTACTCGATCCCTACGGCAAGTCGTTCGACGGCCACTTCGACTTCAGCCAGGCGCTCTTCTCCTACGACCTGCACGCCAGGGACAAGGCCACCGGCGGTAAGCCGCCGCGGGTGGACTCGCTGGGCCACACCATGACCAGCGTCGTGATCAACCCGTTCTTCAGCTGGGGGTCCGACCACGCGCCCAGAACCCCCTACCACGAGACGATCATCTACGAAGCCCACGTCAAAGGCATGACGCAAACCCATCCCGCGGTGCCCGAACAACTACGGGGCACCTACGCCGGCCTGGCTCACCCGGCGGTGATCGATCACCTCAAGTCGCTGAACGTCACCGCCATCGAGCTGATGCCGGTCCACCAGTTCATGACCGACAAGCGGCTGGTGGACCTGGGACTGCGAAACTACTGGGGCTACAACACTTTCGGATACTTCGCCCCGCACGCCGACTACGCCGCGAACCATCACGCCGGTGGCGCGGTCGGCGAGTTCAAGTCCATGGTGCGCGCCTTCCACGACGCAGGCATCGAGGTCATCCTCGACGTCGTCTACAACCACACCGCCGAAAGCGACCACCTCGGCCCCACGATCAACTTCCGCGGTATCGACAATGCCGCGTACTACCGCCTGCTGGACTCCGATCTGCGCCGCTACAAAGACTTCACCGGCACCGGCAACAGCCTCAACGTCCGCCATCCGCACACCCTGCAACTGATCATGGACTCGCTGCGGTACTGGGTGCTGGAGATGCACGTCGACGGGTTCCGCTTCGACCTGGCCTCCACCCTGGCCCGCGAGTTCTTCGACGTCGACCGACTCTCGGCCTTCTTCGACCTGGTTCAGCAGGATCCGGTGATCAGCCAGGTCAAGCTCATCGCCGAGCCCTGGGATGTCGGCGAGGGCGGGTACCAGGTGGGCAACTTCCCCGGCCTGTGGACCGAGTGGAACGGCAAGTACCGCGACACCGTGCGCGACTACTGGCGCGGCGAGCCCGCCGCACTCGGCGAGTTCGCCGCGCGCCTGACCGGATCGGCGGACCTCTACGAGTTCACCGGGCGCCGGCCGATCGCCAGCATCAACTTCGTCACCTGCCACGACGGCTTCACCCTCACCGACCTGGTGTCCTACGACAACAAGCACAACGACGCCAACGGCGAGCACAACCGCGACGGAGAGAACCACAACCGGTCGTGGAACTGCGGGGTGGAGGGACCCACCGACGACCCCGAGATCATCGCGCTGCGGCACCGGCAGATGCGCAACATCATGGTGACCCTGATGGTGTCGCAGGGCACGCCGATGATCAGCCACGGCGACGAAGTGGGCCGCACCCAGCTGGGCAACAACAACGGCTACTGCCAGGACAACGAGATCACCTGGATCAACTGGGCCGAGGCCGGGCAGTACGCGGACATGCTGGAGTTCACCCGCAAGGTGACGGCCCTGCGCAGGGCGCACCCGGTGTTCCGGCGGCGCCGGTTCTTCGACGGCCGGCCGTCCAAGACCGACAACCACATGCGCGACATCTACTGGATCACCCGCAACGGGGTCGAAATGACCTCCGACGACTGGCATTCCGGCATCAAGTCGGTGGCGGTGGGCCTCAACGGGCTGGCACTGCCGGAACCGGACGCCCGCGGCGAACGGATCATCGACGACTCGTTCCTGCTGTGCTTCAACGCCCACGCCTACCCGGTGGACTTCGTCATTCCCACAACGCCCTACGCCACCGGCTGGCAAGCGGTCATCGACACCTCCCACCCCCGCGGCGACACCGAGCAGCAGGTAGCCGCCGGGGCCACCATCACCGTCCAGGGCCGCTCGGTGCTGGTGCTGCAAAAGACGGCCTAGCGGGAACAGGCAGCCATGCCTTTTTCCGCGCGCCATCCGGTTCTCGCCACCTACCGCCTGCAGATGACCGGTGACGCCTTCACCTTCGCCGACGCGGAGAAGATCGTCGACTATCTCGGCGACCTCGGCGTCAGCCACCTCTACCTGTCGCCCATCCTGACCGCGGCGCCCGGTTCGGCGCACGGTTACGACGTCACCGACCCCACCACCGTCTCGGCGGAGCTCGGCGGTCCCGACGGGCTCGCCGGGCTGGCCGGCGCCGCTCACGAACGCGGCCTGGGGCTGATCGTCGACATCGTGCCCAACCACGCCGGAATCGCCGAGCCGCAGCACAATCCGTGGTGGTGGGATGTGCTGCGGCTCGGCCGGGAGTCCCGTTATGCGCGGTTTTTCGACATCGACTGGACCGCGGATGCCGACGGCCGGATCCTGCTACCGGTGCTGGGTTCCGACGACGACGTCGCGCAGCTGACGGTCGACGGCGACATGCTGCGCTACCACTCGATGAGCTTCCCGATCGCGCCCGGCACGGGCGGCGACGACGCCACGGCGGTGCATCATCGCCAGCACTACAGGCTGACGGGCTGGCGCAGCGGTGTCTGCGGCTACCGCCGGTTCTTCTCGGTGACCTCGCTGGCCGGGCTGCGCCAGGAGGATCCGGAGGTTTTTGACGCCAGCCACGCCGAGGTGGCCCGCTGGTTCGCCGACGGGCTGGTCGACGGCGTGCGGGTGGACCACCCCGACGGCCTGACCGACCCGACCGGCTACCTGGCCCGCCTGCGCGATCTGGCCGGTCCGCAGGCCTGGATCGTCATCGAGAAGATCCTGGCGGTCGGCGAGCCTCTGGACCCGTCGCTGCCGGTGGACGGCACCACCGGATACGACGCCCTGCGCGAGATCGGCGGGGTCTTCATCAACCCGTCGGGGGCCGAAACCCTGACCACACTGGCCGAGTCGGCTGGGTTCAGCCGTCCGGACGCCGCGGAGTCGTTGCGGCAGTTGAAGATCGACACGACGACCGAGAAGCTCGCCAGCGAACTGGCCCGGCTGTGCCGCACCATCGAACGCGACACCGGCGCCAGCCATCCCCGGCTGCCGGACGCGATCGCCGCGCTGCTGGCCGTCGTCGGGCTGTACCGCACCGACTACCCCGCGCTGTCCCAGGTGCTGGGCGCGGCACTGGCCCACACGGTCGCCTCCGAGCCGGAACTGGCTGCGCCGCTGGAGATCCTGGTCTGCGCGCTGACCCATCCCGAACCTGCCGCGCGGCTGCAGCAGCTGTGCGGTGCGATGACCGCGAAGTCCATCGAGGACTGCTACTTCTACCGGGACGCCCGGCTCGTCTCGCTGAACGAAGTGGGCGGGGATCCGCAGCGGTTCGGGGTCAGCGCCGCCGAGTTCCACCGCGCTGCCGCGGTCCGCGCGCGGCTCTGGCCGAGGACCATGACGACGCTGTCCACCCACGACACCAAGCGCGGCGAGGACGTCCGCACGCGTATCGGCGTGCTGTCCCAGGTTCCGGGCCTCTGGTCGGAGCTGGTGCACCGATGGGAGGGCGCCCTGCCCTCACCCGACCCGCTCACCGGTCTTTTCCTGTGGCAGAACATCTTCGGGGTGTGGCCGCGTGACGGCGAGCTCACCGGGGACCTGCGCGCGCGGTTGCACGCCTACGCCGAGAAGGCGATCCGCGAAGCCGGTCTGCGGACCACCTGGAAGGACCCAGACGAGAATTTCGAGAACGCGGTCCACGCCTGGCTGGACAGCGTGCTCGACGGACCGCCGGCCGCAGAGCTGACCGAACTGGTGAGCCGGCTGCAACCGCACACCGACAGCGACGCCCTGGGCCAGAAGCTACTCGCGTTGACCGTGCCCGGCGTGCCGGACGTCTACCAGGGCACCGAACTGTGGGAGGACAGCCTCGTCGACCCCGACAACCGGCGGCCGGTCGACTACGCCGAGCGGCGCGCCGCACTGCGCCGGCGGGAGCATCCGAAGCTTCGTGTCGTGACCGCGGCCCTGGCCGCCCGGCGGGACCGTCCGGAGACCTTCCTGTGCGGCGGCTACCGGCCGGTGCCGGCCTCGGGCGACGCAGCCGAACACCTGGTGGCCTTCCTCCGCGGCGACAACGTCCTGGTGGCCGTCAGCCGCTGGACGTTCACGCTGGAGGAAACCGGCTGGGGCACAACCACTCTCGATCTTCCCACCGGAACCTGGATCGACCGGATCACCGGAACGCGGCACCAGGGACCGGTCCCCGCGGGCGAGCTGTTCGCCGAGATGCCGGTCGCACTGCTGGAGCGGGCCGATGGCTGAGTTCGCGGTATGGGCCCCGCTCCCCGAGCGGGTTCGCCTCGACGTCGAGGGCGCCCTGCATCCCATGACCCGCGGCGACGACGGCTGGTGGCGAGCCGAGGTCGACTGCCCGCCCGACACCCGTTACGGCTTCGTCCTCGACGACGACCCGACCGTGCTTCCCGACCCCCGCTCGGCACGCCAGCCCGACGGCGTGCACGAACGCTCCCAGCTCTGGGACACGCGCCGCGCGGAGTGGACCGACGCCGGCTGGAGGGGGCGCTCCGTGGAAGGCGCGGTGGTCTACGAATTGCACACCGGGACGTTCACCCCGGAGGGCACCTTCGACGCGGCCATCGGCAAGCTCGACCACCTGGAGGAACTTGGTGTCGACTTCGTGGAGATCATGCCGGTCAACGCTTTCAACGGAACCCACGGCTGGGGTTATGACGGTGTGCTGTGGTTCGCCGTGCACGAGCCCTACGGCGGCCCCGACGGCCTGGTCAGGCTGATCGACGCCTGCCATGCGCGCGGTCTCGGAGTGCTGATCGACGCGGTGTTCAACCACTTCGGCCCGTCGGGCAACTATCTGCCCCGATTCGGGCCCTACCTGTCCCCGGTCGGCAACACCTGGGGCGACGGCGTCAACCTGTCAGGGCCGGGTGCAGACGAGGTGCGGCGCTACATCATCGACTGCGCGCTGCGCTGGATGCGCGAGTTCCATGCCGACGGGCTGCGGCTGGACGCCGTGCACGCCATGGTCGACACCACCGCGATCCACCTCCTCGAGGAGCTGGCCGCCGAGACCGACGCACTGTCGGTCGTCCTGGGCCGGCCGCTGTCCCTGGTCGCCGAAAGCGACCTCAACGATCCGCGTCTGATCACCCCGCGGGATCGCGGCGGCTACGGCCTGACCGCGCAGTGGGACGACGACATCCACCACGCCATCCACACCGCGGTGTCCGGTGAAAGGCAGGGCTACTACGCCGATTTCGGGACGATGGCCGCCCTGGCCACCACCCTGCGCAACGGCTTCTTCCACGCCGGCACCTTCTCGTCGTTCCGCGGGCGCCGGCACGGCCGTCCACTGGACACCACCCTCATCCCGGCCACCCGACTGCTGGCCTACACCTGTACCCACGACCAGGTCGGCAATCGGGCACTCGGGGATCGCCCGTCACAGAACCTGGACTTCGGGCAGCTGGCCATCAAAGCGGCACTGGTGCTCGGATCGCCCTACACCGCAATGCTTTTCATGGGCGAGGAGTGGGGCTCCACCCGGCCCTTCCAGTTCTTCAGCTCCCATCCCGAGCCGGAGCTGGCCCGCGCCACCGCCGAGGGGCGCAAGGCGGAGTTCGCCGAGCACGGCTGGGACGCCGACTCCGTCCCCGACCCCCAGGACCCCGCGACCTTCCGGCGCTCGAAGCTGGACTGGGCTGAGACCGGCAAACCCGAGCACGCCGAATTGCAGGACTTCTACCGGACCCTGATCCGGCTACGCCGCACCGAACCGGACCTGGCCGACCCCTGGCTGCCGCATCTGGGAGTGGAGTTCGACGAAAACCGGCGCTGGATCGTGATGCGCCGCGGGGCCGTCGCGATCGCCGCCAACCTGGGCGCCGAGTCGGTCGAGGTCACCGTCACCGGTGATCTTCTCGCCCGGTGGGGAGATCCGGAGGTCGGCGCCGACGCGACGACGCTGCCGCCCCACACGGTGGTTGTGCTCAGACAGGAGTCCTCGCCGACACCACGGTGAGGTCGTAGTCGCTCGCCTGCCAGGCCGTCATGAAGCCGCTGAGGGGGTACGACACGCCCCCGGTCGTCAGCGCGCTGTCATTGACCCAGACCTTCCCCGCGACCATGTCCACGTTCAGCACCTGGACCTGGTGGTTGGGTGTGGTGAAGTCGGTATTCGCGTTCTCCGGTGTCCAGGGCGGTTTCGACGCGTTCGGGCTGGACGAGTACAGGGCGTCGTTGTTGATGAACACGCTGATGGCTTTCCCTTGCGCCAGTGCGGCATTCAGATCGTTGAGCGCACGCCGAGCGTCGGCCGGGGTTGCCCCGGCGATCCTGTTCCCGTTGGCGTCGTAGGTCGCGTACACGGTGTTGACGGCGGTGACCGGGTAGTGCTTCTCCATCAGCACCACCGCATCCACGGGATAAGCACCCTGCTCGACGCGTTCGCTGAGGAACATCTTGCTGCCCGGCACGACAACGCTGTCGAGTTCCTTGGCCCACGCGACGACCGTGTCCTGCGGCAAGGTCTGGGTATTGGTGACCTGCGCGGCGGCCATCGCCGAAGCCATCAGTACGCAGTTCCAGTAACTCTGCTCCGCATGCAGCTTCGCCAGTTGCGCGACGTCACCGCCGTACTGGCCGGTTCCGGTGACGGTCACCGCGACCTGGCGATCGATGGTGTCGGGCTTGGCGATTCCCAGCGACACTGCGAGGGTGTGCAGGGTCAGCTGGACGAACCCGACGAATCCCGGCAGCGCCGCACTGGCACCGTTGTCGACGGTGATGGTGAAGGTGTCGGAGATCCCAGGCTTGATGAATGCGTCGTTCGGGGTGTACACAGCTTTGCCGGTAGCCTGGTCGATAGTCACTTTGCCGTACTTCGGCGGTGTCTTCAGCCGATAGGTCAGCGGGAATCCATTGTTGCTCTGGGCGTTCAGATCAACGGTGATCTCTTTGTCCTCGCCCGCCTGACCGTTGACGTACGGGTCCGCGGTCGGCGCCGCGTTGAAGAAGATGTAGGACAACCGACGGCTGAGATCGGTCCAGATCGACTGGGTGGTCGCCTTCGGCGCCGCAGACAGGAATGCGCCCGGCGCCGCCGTGGTCGCAGCGGCTCTGGCGTCACTCGTCAGCGCCGCGACCGGGCCGACCGCCGCCTCGCCGGTGGCGCCGGTCGATCCGGTGTTCCCCTTCTTACCGGGGTTGCCGGCGTCGCCCGATTCGCTCGCGCCACCGAAGCCGGCATCCCCGGCGGCTCCGCCCTTTCCGCCCTTGCCACCGCCGGTGCCGCCGGTGCCGCCGTTACCCCCGTTGCCGCCGTTGCCGCCGTCACCGCCGTCGCCTGTGCCTCCCATACCGCCCGCGGCGCCCCCACCCGCCGCACCACCCGCGCCGCCTTCGCCGGGCGTTCCACCGGCTCCGGCCGAGCCGCCGGGGCCACCGGTGCCGCCGTCGCCGCCCGACCCGCCCAACCCGCCGGTGGATCCTTTGCCGCCCTGACCGGCGGCGCCGCCCTTGCCCCCGTCGCCGCCGTCGCTACCAACGCCGCCGCCTCCGCCGATCCCACCGTTGCCCCCACGCCCGCCTGCGCCGCCGACTCCCGTGAGGTCGAGGGTGGCACCGCCGGCACCGCCGTTGCCTCCCTTGCCTCCGTCGCCACCGAGGCCGCTGGTTCCGGTGGCGCCATTGGAGGCGATGAAGAACACGTACGCGCCTTTGCCGGGCTGGCCGCCCTCGGCGCCGCCGGGTCCGCCTTCACCGCCGTAGCCGCCGTCTCCGCCGCGCCTACCGTTGCCGGTGGAGACGGTAAATGAGCTGCCGAAGCCGAATCCGTTTCCGCCGCCACCGCCCTGGCCGCCCTGACCGCCGGGGCCGCCATTGCCGCCGGTGCCGAAGATCATGCTGCCGTTGCCGCCGTCGCCTCCGACGCCGCCCTCGGTGCCCACCAAACCGAGGTAACCGTTGGGGTCCGTGGCGATTCCGTTATCCCCGGGCCGGCCGCTCTGACCGATGCCGCCCGCACCGCCTTTCCCACCGCGGCCGAACACCGACAGCGGTCCGACGTCGCCACCGCGGCCGCCGTTGCCGCTGCCGACGCCGCCGGCTCCGCCTGAACCGCCGTTGCCCGCCCAGAGCCCACCGCGGCCGCCCGCACCGCCGTTGCCGGCGAGATCGTCCTCACTGCCCTGCGCCGGGCAGGCACCGCCCGCGCCACCGGAGCCGCCGGTGGAGTACAGCGAGAGTGCTCCACCGTTGCCGCCGGCAGCGCCTTGTCCGCCGTAATGGGCTCTACCCCCGGCGCCTCCGTTGCCGCCGACGCCTCCCAGGGAGAAGATCCCGACGTCGCCGCCCCGGCCGCCGGTTCCGCCGGTACCCAGATACTGGATCGCATCTCCGCCGGTGCCGCCGTCGCCGCCGTTGCCGCTGAAGACACCGCCGTCTCCGCCGCGGCCTCCGGCTGCGCCGGTGAGTCCCCACGCCGCTCCGGCGTTGCCGCCCTTGCCGCCGTTGCCGAACAGGCCGGCCGAGCCGCCATTGCCGCCGACCGCATCCGCCTGGGTCCGGACGCCGTCACCGCCGGCGCCGCCGTTGCCCTTCAGCGCGCCGCCCCGGCCGCCGCTGCCGCCGGATCCGTTGTTGACGGTCGCCACTCCCGCGCCGCCGCTGCCACCGTTGCCGAACCAGCCGGCCGCCCCGCCGTTGCCGCCGTTGAAGCCGCTTCCGCCGTTTCCGGCCAGGCCGCCCTTGCCGCCGTCACACGCCTTGCCCGCGGCACATGTGGTCGCCGTGTAGGAGAAGCCGTTGCCCATGATGAGGCCGGCATCGGGTTTGTCGGCCGTGCCGTTGCGGAAGAACACGCTCAACACCGAATTCACCGGGTCGGCGCCCGGTGCGGCGGACGACTTCGCGGGGATGACCGCCGACGCCGACGCGATGTGCGGGGCCGGCGGCACCAGCGTCGCCGACGCAGGCAGCGGCTTTGCGGCTGCTGCGGCGGCGGCCGGGACCGGAATCGTGACCGTTGCGGGGAGGTTCGAGTCGGCCGGTGCCACCGCGGATCCACGCGATGACGCGGTCGGGGCCGCGACCTTGGAGGCGGCGGGCTTGGGCGCCGACACCGATGACTGCGACCGGGCTTTGGGCCCTGCGGATCTCGGGGCGGCCTTGGACGCCCCGGCATCCGGCGAACGGTCCGAGGCGGAGGTCCCCGTCGAATCGGCCGACGCCACCGCCGGTGTCCCGACGATCACGGCGCCCATACCGAGGGCGACCGCCGACGCACCCAGCCAGGTGAGGACTCGCATACATCCCGGTGCCGGACGATTCGCCAGCGCGATGCCGCCGAACTCAGGGGGAAGCGACTTTGCAGCGGCGATGCCCATCCGCGATCCGTGTGAATCCATGGGCGCAACAATATGGACTCGGTGGGCATCGCGATCTGAAATCAATCGGGATGATGGGATGGGGATCAGGCCCGACCTGCCCGAGGACCTCAGGTGAGATAGCGGTACGCCGGCGACCCCGGCTCGAGTGCCTCGACATGCAGGCCGGAGGCGTCCATCCGGGCCCGCAGGCCCTCCAGGCCGGCCGCGGACCCGAGTTCGATACCGACCAGCGCCTCGCCGGTCTCCCGGTTGTTGCGCTTGACGTATTCGAACAGCGTGATGTCGTCGTTCGGGCCGAGCACCTCGTCGAGGAAGCGGCGGAGCGCGCCTGGCTCCTGCGGAAAGTCGACCAGGAAGTAGTGCTTGAGACCCTTGTGGACCAGTGAGCGCTCGAGCACTTCGCCGTACCGCGAGACATCGTTGTTGCCGCCCGAGATCAGGCACACCACAGTCGATCCCGGTTCGACGTCGGCTTCCAGCAACCCGGCCACCGACAGCGCGCCGGCGGGCTCGGCGATGATGCCCTCGTTCTGGTAGAGGTCGAGCATCGCGGTGCACACCGCACCCTCGTCGACGGTGGTGACCGACACCATGTCCCCCGCCGCCGACAGCGCCCGGAACGGAAGCAGGCCCGCCCGCCGCACCGCGGCACCGTCCACGAACTGGTCGACGTGGTCGAGGTCGACGGGCTGTCCCTCGGCGAGTGCGGCCATCATGGAGGCCGCGCCGGCCGGTTCGACGCCGAGCACCGAGGTGTTGGTGGTCCGCTCCGCCAGATAGGTCGTGATCCCCGAGATGCAGCCGCCACCGCCGACCCCGACGATCACCAGGTCGGGTTCCCGGCCCAGCTGGTCGAGGATCTCGACGGCGATGGTTCCCTGTCCCGCCATGGTTCGCGGGTCGTCGTAGGGCGGCACCAGCGTGGCGCCGGTGCGGGCCACGTCGGCGAGTGCGGCCTCGGCGGCATGGTCGTAGGTCGCGCCGCCGACGATCACCTCGATGAACTCGCCGCCGTGGTAGCGGATGCGGTCGCGTTTCTGCTTGGGCGTCTTGGCCGGGACGTAGACCCGGCCGTGCACCTTCATCGTCCGGCAGGCCAGCGCGAATCCCTGCGCGTGGTTACCCGCCGACGAGCAGACGACACCGGCCCGCAGTTCGTCGTCGCTGAGCTGCTTGAGCAGGTTGTAGGCGCCGCGCAGTTTGTAGGACCGCACGCTCTGCAGGTCCTCACGCTTGAGGTAGACCTCGGCACCGGTGGCGGCCGAGAGCCGGTCGCTGTGCTCCAGCGGGGTTTGGCGGGCGAACCCGGCGATCCGCGCGACGGCCTCGTCGATGGCGGCCGCGGTGATCGGCGGCGACGACACGGTTCGCTGGCTCAGATCGGCGGACACCGCCCTATGGTGCCACCGATCAGGGCCAATCAGTGAATCGGGGTGAGCACGAAGACGGGGATCTGGCGGTCGGTTTTGCGCTGGTAGTCGGCGTAGTCCGGCCACACCTCGACTGCCCGCTCCCACCAGGTGGCCTTCTCGTCGCCGAACACCTCACGGGCCTCGTACTCGCCCGTCTGGGTGCCGTCCTGCAGTTCGACCCGGGGGTGCTTGGTGATGTTGTGGTACCAAACGGGGTGCTTCGGCGCCCCGCCCAGCGACGCGACGACGGCATACTCGCCGTCGTGCTCGACGCGCATCAGCGGTGTCTTGCGGATCTTGCCGGTCTTCGCACCGATGGTGGTCAGCAGAACGACCGGCTTGCCCTGGAGTTCGGTGCCCCGAGTTCCACCGGATGACATGTACAACTCGGCGTTCTCGCGAGCCCAGTCCGACGTACTCGGTTCGTATTCACCGTCCAGTGGCATGGTGACAGCCTAAGCGCCGGGTTCCCTTATTCGCCGCTCAACATGGCCGGCACCGTCATCACGAGAATTCGCAGGTCGAGTCCCAGCGACCAGTTCTCGATGTAGTAGTTGTCCCATTCGGCGCGGTCGGCAATGGAGGACTGGCCGCGCAGTCCATGAATCTGCGCCCAACCGGTCATCCCGGCCTTGACCCGATGCCGTTCGCCGTACCGGCGAATCTGCATCTCGAAGAGCGCCACGAATTCCGGCCGCTCGGGACGTGGGCCCACCAGACTCATTTCGCCTTTGACGACGTTGATCAATTGCGGCAGTTCGTCCAGCGAGGTCGATCGCAGGAACTTGCCGATCGTCGTGCGCCGGTCGACACCCTCGACGCCGCCGGGCGCCGCGCCATCTTTGAGGGTGAAGTCGGCAATCGAGTCGGTCGGCTCTCGCATCGTGCGGAACTTCAAGCAGTCGAAGACGCGGCCGTCGCGTCCGACGCGGGGTTGACGGAACAGGATCGGCCCGGGCGAACTCAGCCGGACCAGGGCCATCAGGACCAGGAAGATCGGGGAGATCAGCAGCAAGCCGATCGCCGCGAGGAATCTGTCGAGGACGTGTTTTATCGCGAACTGCCAGCCCCGCGGATCGGTGTGCGGCAAGGCCTGCAGTGGCAGCCCCCCCACATGTTCGATCCGGGCACGTTCACCGACCACGTCGAACATCCGGGGTATGACCCATACCCGCAGCCCGTGTTGGTGGGCGATGCCGGCCAATCTGGCGAGCTCCTGGTCGTCCGTGCGGGAAAAAGCGATGACCATACACTCGGCGCCAGTGTCAGTGATGATCCGGTCGATGGCGTCCGGCGTACCGAGGTAGTCAATGGCTACTGTCAGGCCGCGGCCGGCGGAACCGGTCCACGGTGGCTCGGCATCGACGACGCCGACCGGATCGAGTCCGTACTCCGGCGACGACCTCAGGCGCCGGATGATCTTGTCGGCGAGGTCTCCATTTCCGACGATGAGGGTCGGGGCCAGGAGGTGGTGTTGTCGTCGCAGTGCGCGTTGGATGGCGGCGCGGACCATCCGCCCGACTGGCATCAGCACTGCGGCGCTGATCCAGATTTTGAGCACGGTGCCCGAGGTATCCCCGGGCACGCGTGAGAACAGCATCGCGCTGAGCAGCACCATCGATGCGACCGCCACGGTCGTCTCGATCGGCCCGACCTCATCGAGGAAATTCCGGTTGAGCCGGCGGCGATACGCGTGCCGTGTCGCGAGAAGTCCGACCACGAGGGGTACGTACAGCGCGGTCAGCCAGACCGGCGGGATGCTGTCGTGCGCCTTCGCCGCCCACCCAACCCCCACGGCGGTTGCGGCGGCGGCCGTAAGGACGTCGATGGAGACTGTGACGATCGTGCTCAGCGGGTCCAAGCGGATCAGCTGGGAGAATGTCCTTCGTTTCTCGGGCAGCGGCCCACCCGGAAGCCGGGCGCCCGGCGCCTCACCGACGTCGGACACTCGTGCCCTTCGCCGACGCCCGGGCCCTTGAGCGCCGTCCGCGACCACCTTCGACGAGTCGAGGACGGGCATCCGATGACCTCTCTTGGTGAACCAGCGACCTGCTGGTGACCACTGACAGAACCGTACTAAGAGCCTGGCCGCAAGCGTCCCACCAAGCTCCTGAGTTTGCCGGAGGTTCGGCGAACGGGAGGGCCGGGGTCAACAGAGGGCAAGAAGGCGGAATTGCCGAAAATGGAGGCGCACGTCACGTCGGTGAGGTCGTGGAGAAGCTGAATCTGACTGGCGGACCAGTCATGGGGATCGTTGTCCCAGACGGATACGGTTCCGAGGACCGCGCCACTGCCGTCCACCAAGGGGATGCCGGCAAACGCTCGAATCAGGCCTGCCCGCACCACGGGCTGGCCGGCCAGCAACGGATGCTGGGTTGCGTCATCGACGATCAACGGTTCCCCGCTGACCACTACGAACTTTGACAGCGACATGTCGAGGGTGCGGAACCTCGGGTACGCAGACTCGTCTCTGTTGCATCCGACGACGATCTGCCGGTCGTTGAGCACCAGCGACACCGACGCGAAAGGAGTGCCGATCGCCTCAGCGGTCATCTCCGCGATGTTGTCGATCGCAGGGTGCGGCGCGCCGTCCAGAAGCCCGGTGTTGCGCACCGCCGCAAGTCGATCCGGGTTGGACAGCGTCGCGTCGAGGATCCCTCCGAGGATGTCGTCGTTGGCGATGAGCCAATCGGCCAGCGCCCGGACCTCGGGGCTGCCGAAGCCGACAGCTGTGGCGATCAATCGCCCGGAGGTCCGGTCGATGTCCTGTTCGTACGACCAGGAGTCCGGCCCACTCGGTGCGGTCACGCCAAAAAGATACCCCGTCAAGCAGCAGGGTCACTAGACGCGAACCGCGCTCCCGCTTCTGCTGCGGGGGTGTTCGCCGGATCGCTGACTTCGCCCACCCAGTGGTCGCCAACCTTCCGCACGGGTCGGCGGCGCGACGGTAGAACTCCATCGGGCTTCAGGCCCCGAGGTAGTCACCCTTTAGCGGCATGGGTCAAGCCTCAGGCGTTCGGCGCCCGACCGGTCAGTCAGACTCCAGCAGCCGTTTGAGGGTGGCGAGGTCCGCGGCGACCGCCTCCGCGTCGGCTTCGTACTCGGCATCCGACATGCCGCGCCGGCGCAGGGTGAACACCACCTCGCACCGGTCCGGGCCGGCCGGCAGCACCCGCAGCGGGTTAAGCACCGGTTCGGCGCCGCCGAGAGTGACGACGTGGTCGAGAACGCCGAACTCGTTGGCCGGGGCGAATCGGATGGCGACCGGGCCCATCGGCGACTCCGCCACCCACTCGTCGCCGGCCGGCGTCACCTCACCGTGCGCCAAGCCGGCGGCCCACCGCGGAAGATGGCGGGGATCGGCGGCGTAGCGGTACACCTCGTCGGCCGGCCGGTTGATCCACACCCCGATGTGACGGGACTCCATTCCACCAGTGTGATCCCGTCGGATCCGAGCGTGTTCAGCCGCCCAGACACCCTGGGCCGAGCAGTGCCTTGAGGTCGCCCATCAACGCCGACGACGGCGTGACCCGCAGTGACTGATCCAACTCCAGAGTGGTGATCCGGTCTCCGCTGATCAGCCGCAGATGCACCTGGGATGTTCCCGGGTGACGGGCCAGCACCTGCTTGAGGGCGGTCACCTTGTCCAGGGTGCACTGCCGGGTCGGCAGGCTGACCGCCAGCGGACGGTCCGGCTGGGCGTTCGAGAAGTCCGGCACCACAAGATCATTGGCGATCAGCGTGACACGGTCGTCCTGGACGCGGACCTTCGCCCCGACGATCACCACGGCGTCGTCGGCGATCTCCGGCCCGAACAGCGAATAGGTCTGCGGGAAGAACATCACCTCGATGCCGCCGGTGAGGTCCTCCAGTTGCGCAGAGGCCCAAGGCATTCCGCTCTTGTTCACCCGGCGGTTGACCGACGCCAGGATGCCCCCGACGCGAACCTGGGCATCGTTGGCGACGTCCCCGTCGAGAATCGCCGGAATCTGGGTGTCGACCTGGGCGGCCAGCAGGTGCGCGATCCCGTTGAGCGGATGGCCGGAAACGTACAGTCCAAGCATCTCCCGTTCCAGGGCGAGCTTGTGCTTGTCGTCCCACTCCTCCTCGGGAACCTTGATGGTGAACACCGACTCCGAGCTGTCGTCGTCCGAGCCGCCGAAGAGGTCGAACTGACCCATCGCCTCGGCCTTCTTGGTGCCCAGGACGGATTCGACGGCATCGCTGTGCACCAGGAACAGGCCCTTGCGCGGGTGGCCGAGCGAGTCGAAGGCGCCGGCCTTGACCAGCGACTCGGTGACCTTCTTGTTGCAGGCGCCGATGTCGATCTTGTTGAGGTAGTCCGAGAAGTCGGTGTACTTGCCCTTCTCGGTGCGGGTGGCGACCAGCGAACTGACGACGTTGGCGCCGACATTGCGGATGGCGCCGAGCCCGAAGCGGATGTCGTTGCCGACCGAGGCGAAGTTCTGCACGGATTCGTTGACGTCCGGTGGCAGCACGGTGATGCCCAGCCGACGGCAGTCGGCCAGGTACACCGCGGCCTTGTCCTTGTCGTCGCCGACGGAGGTCAGCAGACCGGCCATGTACTCGGCCGGATAGTTGGCCTTCAGGTAGGCCGTCCAGTAGGACACCAACCCGTACCCGGCGGCGTGCGACTTGTTGAACGCGTACCCGGCGAACGGGAGGATGGTGTCCCACAGCGCCTTGACCGCGCGCTCGGAGAAGCCGTTGGCGGTCATGCCCTCGTAGAAGCCCTTGTACTCGGCTTCGAGCACCTCAAGTTTCTTCTTGCCCATGGCTTTTCGCAGCGCGTCGGCCTTGCCCATGCTGTAGGAGGCGACCTTCTGCGCGATGAACATGATCTGTTCCTGGTAGACGATCAAGCCGTAGGTCTCCGAGAGGATGTCCTTGAGCGGCTCCTCCAGCTCCGGATGGATCGGCTTGATGGCCTGCCGGCCGTTCTTGCGGTCGGCGTAGTCGTTGTGGGCGTTCATGCCCATCGGGCCCGGGCGATACAGCGCCAGCACGGCGACGATGTCGTTGAACTCGGTGGGCTGCATGCGCCGTAGCAGGTCGCGCATGGGTCCGCCGTCAAGCTGGAAGACCCCGAGGGTGTCGCCGCGGCCGAGCAGTTCGTAGGCCTTCGGGTCATCCAGCGACAGCGACTCGAGGTCCAGGTCGATGCCCCGGTTGGCCTTGATGTTCTCGATGCAGTCACCGATGATCGTCAGGTTCCGTAGACCGAGGAAGTCCATCTTCAGCAGGCCGATGGCCTCGCAGGACGGGTAGTCCCAGCCGGTGATGACCGCGCCGTCCTGCGGCCGGCGCCACAGCGGGATCGCCTCGATGAGCGGTTCGGAGCTCATGACCACCGCGCAGGCGTGCACGCCGGCGTTGCGCACCAGACCCTCCAGGCCGCGGGCGGTCTCGTAGATGGTGCGGACGTCGGGATCGGTGTCGATCAAGCCGCGAACCTCGGCGGCCTCCTTGTACCGCTCGTGGGTGGGGTCGGTGATGCCCGACAGCGGGATGTCCTTGGCCATGATCGGCGGCGGCAGCGCCTTGGTGATCCGGTCGGCGATCGCGAAGCCCGGCTGCCCGTAGTGCACGCGGGCGGAATCCTTCAGGGCCGCTTTGGTTTTGATGGTGCCGAACGTGATGACCTGGGCTACCCGGTCGCTGCCCCACTTCTCGGCGGCGTAGCGGACCATCTCACCGCGGCGACGGTCGTCGAAGTCGATGTCGATATCGGGGGCCGACGGGCGTTCGGGGTTCAGGAAGCGCTCGAACAGCAGTCCGTGCGGAATCGGGTCGATGTTGGTGATGCCCAGCGCGTAGGCCACCAGCGAGCCGGCGGCCGAGCCGCGGCCGGGACCGACGCGGATGTCGATGGAGCGCGCGTAGTTGATCAGGTCGGCGACGATGAGGAAGTAGGAGGGGAAGCCCTTGCCGCAGATGACGTCGATCTCGAAGGCGGCCCGCTCGGTGTACTCCGGCGGGACGCCGTCGGGGAAACGCCGGCGCAGACCGGCCTCCACCTCGTGCCGCAGCCAGGAGCCCTGGTCGTGTCCCTCGGGCACCGGGAAGATCGGCATCCGGTCCCGCGGCGTCCACACGTCGGCGTAGGACTGCACCCGCTCGGCGATCAGCAGGGTGGAGTCGCAGGCCTCCGGAATCTCGTCGTCCCACAGGGTCCGCATCTCGGCGGCGGACTTCAGGTAGTAGCCGTCGCCGTCGAATTTGAACCGGTTGGGATCGGACAGCGTCTTGCCGGTCTGCACGCACAACAGGGCCTCGTGGTTGTGCGCGGCGTCGCGGGTGACGTAGTGGCAGTCATTGGTGGCCAGCGGCCGGATCCCGAGTTTGCGCCCGACGTCGAGCAAACCGTCGCGCACCCGCCGCTCGATCGACAGGCCGTGGTCCATCAGCTCCAGGAAGTAATTGTCCGTGCCGAAGATTTCCCGCCATTTCGCGGCGGAGGCGATGGCCTCGTCGACCTGGCCGAGGCGCAGCCGGGTCTGCACCTCACCGGAGGGGCAGCCGGTGGTGGCGATGATGCCTTCGGCGTGCTCGGCGATGATCTCGGCGTCCATCCGGTTCCACTTGCCGAGTTGTCCCTCGAAGGAGGCCAGCGAGGTCAGTTTGAACAGGTTGCGAAGGCCGGTGGCGTTCTCGGCGACCATGGTGAGGTGGGTGTAGGACCCGCTGCCGGAGACGTCGTCGGACTTCTGGCTGGGGTCACCCCACAGGATGCGACGGGTGTCGAAACGAGATCCGGGGGCCACGTAGGCCTCTACGCCGATGATGGGCTTGATGCCCACCTTGGTGGCGGCGTTGTAGAACTCGCTGGCGCCGAACATGTTGCCGTGGTCGGTCATGCCGATGGCGGGCATCTCCAGGCGCTGAGCCTCGGCCAGCATGGGCGAGATCTTGGCGGCACCGTCGAGCATCGAGTACTCGGTGTGGTTGTGCAGGTGCACGAAGGAACTGCCCATAGGCCCGTCAGTCTAGGGCCGCCGGCTGACGCCTTCGGCGTGTCGGGTGGCCGTGTCCCGCCCCGAGCCGAGTCGGGTCCGGGTCAGCTGTCGTCGCGCAGCATCCGGGCGATCTCCTTGGCCTGTTCGGGCTTGAGGTCCCCCGACAGCTGCAGCACCTGGCCATCGATGGGGCCGCCGATCTTCGGGCCCCAGACCACCGTCGAGCCCCGCACGAACGCGATCTGATTGCCCACCTGCCCGGCGGTGAACTTGCTGAACTGCTCGGCGGACTCGTCGGTCATCGCCATCTGGACGGTCTCCACGCCGTCGAGCGGGTTGCGGAACGAGTCGACCCGGGTCAGCTGCACCCGCAGCGCTTCGGGCTTGAGCTCGTAGACGGCCGTCTTGTTGATGTCGCAGATCCGCAGCGGCTGGTCCGGCGGGGTGGGCGGCGGCACCGGGCACTGGTCGGGGGTGGTGACGAAGGCGCTGACGACCGGGCGCACCGACAGGGGTTTAATGGTGATCACCGGGGTGGCCGAGGTCGAGGTGACGGAGTCGGCGGAGTCGCGCATCCCTTTCGAGCCCAGGATCCCGAGCAGCGCACTGAGCAGCGGAACGACGATCGCGACCGACGAGATCGCGGCCATCAACGCGATCATCATCCGCCGGTTGCGTTTCTTGGTGTCAGTCATGATGCCTGCAAGGTACCTGTGCGACCGCGATAAGAGCGAGACAACGCGTCGCCGCTGGAGATCGCCAGGGCCACCCAGATCAGCGCGAAACCGAGCCACCGGGCGGGCACCATGGGCTCGTGGTCCACCAGCAGTCCCCAGACCAATTGCAGCGACGGGGTGAGGTATTGCAGCAGCCCGAGGGTCACCAACGGCAGCCGCTGGGCGGCGGCGGCGAAACACAGCAGCGGGATGGCGGTGACCAGGCCGCACAACACCATCAGCACGGTGTGGGCGGCGCCGTGGTTGACGAAGTCGGCGTCCCCGGTGAACTGGATCAGTATCAGATAGCCAATCGCGAACGGCGCGGCCACCGCGGTTTCCACGGCGACACTCACCCGCGGGTCGGTCGGCACGATCTTCTTGACCGCGCCGTACAACCCGAACGAGAGCGCCAGACCGATCGCGATCAGTGGGGGGCGACCCAGCCCGGTCGTCAGAATCACGACAGCCGCCACCGCCAGTGTCACCGCGACCTTCTGAAGGCGTTTGAGCCGCTCGCCGAACATCACCACGCCGAGCACCACATTGACCAGCGGGGTGATGAAGTAGCCCAGCGCGGCGTCGACGACCTGACCGGAGTTGACCGCCCAGATGTAGATCAGCCAGTTCGTCGAGATCAGCGCCGAAGCCAAAGTCAGCAGAACCCAGGTACGCCGGTCGATCGAGGAGAGATCGCCGAGCCTGCCGACGACCGCCAGCAGCCCCAGCAGCAGGACGAAGGTCCACACCACCCGGTGCGCCAGGATCTCCGGCGCCCCCGCGGGGGCCAGCAGGCTGAAGTAGGCGGGAAACACGCCCCACAGGCAGTAGGCGCCGAGTCCGTAGAGCAGGCCCGAACGCTGCCGACGGGCGTCGTGGGGTCCGGTGCTCACGAATCGGTGCGCAGCACGTCCAGAGCGTGCTGCAGATCCGCCGGATACGGGCTGGTGATCTCGATGCGGCGGCCGTCGGCGGGGTGGGCGAACGCCAGCGACCGGGCGTGCAGCCATTGCCGTTCCAGGCCCAGTCTCCTCGCCAGGACAGGGTCGGCGCCGTAGGTGAGGTCACCGGCGCAGGGGTGGTGCAGTGCGGCGAAGTGGACCCGGATCTGGTGTGTGCGACCGGTTTCCAGGTGGATGTCCAGCAGGCTGGCCGCGCGGAACATCTCCAGCGTGTCGTAATGGGTGATGCTGTGCCGGCCGCCCTCGGTCACGGCGAACTTCCAGTCGTGGCCGCGGTGGCGGCCGATAGGGGCGTCGATCGTTCCGCTGGACGGGTCCGGATGTCCTTGCACCACAGCGTGATACCGCTTGTCCACGGTGCGCTGTTTGAACGCCCGCTTCAGCACGGCGTAGGCGTGTTCGCTGAGTGCGACCACCATGACCCCGGACGTGCCGACATCGAGCCGTTGCACGATCCCCTGCCGTTCGTGGATCCCCGAGGTGCTGATCCGGAAGCCGGCTGCGGCAAGTCCGCCGAGCACCGTCGGGCCGTGCCAGCCGACGGTGGCGTGTGCGGCGACCCCCGGCGGCTTGTCGACGGCGACGATGTCGTCGTCGGAGTAGAGGATGGTCATGCCCTCGATCTCGACGGGAGTGTTCTCCACGGGCGCGGGCTCTTCCGGCAGTTCGACCGTCAGCCACGCCCCGGCTTCCAGCCGGTCGGACTTACCCGCCGGCACGCCGTCGATCTGCACGCCGCCGCTCTCGGCGACCGCGGCGACCACGGTGCGCGACAACCCGAGCAGCCGGGCCAGCCCCGCGTCCACCCGCATCCCCGCCAGGCCCTCTGGGACCGGCATCGACCGCTCGGCCATCAGGCCGACTCGGCGCCGGTGTCCGGGCGTCGGCTCTCCGCGCCGCCGGCATCCCGGCGCCGCTCCGGGCTGCCGGCGTTCCGGCGCCGCTCCGGGGCATCGAAGTCATAGCCGAACAACGACAGGCCGACCAGCAGGATCGCCCCGCCGACGACGGCGGGATCGGCGACGTTGAACACCGGCCACCATCCGATGGACAGGAAGTCCACCACGTGTCCGCGCAGCGGTCCGGGTGAGCGGAAGAACCGGTCCACCAGGTTGCCCATCGCCCCGCCCAGGATCATCCCGAGACCGACGGCCCACCACGGCGACACCAGCCGCCGGCCCATCCAGATGATGCCCACCACAACCCCGAGGGCCACCAGCGTCAGCACCCAGGTGTAGCCGGTTGCCATCGAGAACGCGGCGCCGGAGTTGCGCACCAGCGTCCAGGTCACGGTGTCGCCGATGATCGACACCGGCTGGCCCGGGGTCAGCAGCTTGACGGCCAGCACCTTGGTGACGACATCGAGGACGAGGACCGTCGCGGCCACCGACAGCAGCAGGCGCAGTCGCCGCCGGGGCGGCGCCGACACCGACCCGGAATCGGTCCCGTCGGCTCCGGGCGGGGTCTCGTCAGTCACTCCCCCATCATTCCCTAACGCTGATCGCCCAAAGCTGCGGCCGGGCATGATGGCGGGCATGGCACGCCTGGTCGTCATCACCACCGGCGGCACCATCGCGACCGGCGCCGGGGCCGACGGTGTGCTGCGGCCGGTGGTAAGCGGCGCCGAGCTGGCCGCGGGCCTGGACGCCGACGTCGTCGACTTGATGAACGTCGACTCCTCCCGGCTCACCCCGGCCGACTGGATCCGGATCGGGGCGGCGGTCACCGACGCCGCCGAGTCGGCCGACGGGGTGGTGGTCACTCACGGCACCGACAGCATGGAGGAGACGGCGCTATGGCTCGAGCTGGGCTACGCCGGCGTGGTTCCCGTGGTGCTGACCGGGGCGGCCCGTGCCGCCGATGATCCCGACGCCGACGGCCCGGCCAACCTGCGCGACGCGTGCGCAGTCGCGGCGAGCCCGCAGGCGCGCGGTCTGGGCGTCCTGGTGTCCGTCGCCGGTGCGGTGCTCGCGCCGCTGGGAATATCGAAGTTCGGCGGCCCGGCGTTGTTCAGCGGTCCGAAGGTGGGGTCGGTGTCCGGGGGCGCTTTCACGCCGGAATCCGGCAAGGAGCGGGCCTACCTGGGCCGGTTGACCTCGGCACCCCGGGTGGACATCGCGTCGGCCTATCCCGGTGCGGACGGAGCGGCCATCGACGCGTTCGTCGCCGCGGGGGCACGTGGCGTGGTGGTCGAGGCGATGGGCGCCGGTAACGCCGGCCAGGCGGTGGTCGACGCGGCGGCGCGGGCGTGCGAGCGTGGCGTGTCCGTGGTGGTGACGACGCGGGTGCCCGGCGGCGGAACGTACGCGGCCTACGGGCCGGGGCACGATCTTGTCGCGGCGGGCGCGGTGATGGTGCCGCACCTGCGCAGCAGCCAGGCGCGGGTGCTGCTGATCGCGGCGCTGTCGCTGGGGCTACCCATCGGAGATATCGTCGCCCGCCGGGGATGAACGTTCCAGGTAGTCCGGCCAGTCGAGGCTGGCAATCGGGTCGGCGGCGGTCAGGCCGGGGGTGTCGATGGCGAAGGTCCGCATCAAACCCGTTCCACTGCTTCGGGTTTCGAAGCGCACACTGACCACGCCGTGTCCGGCGCCCTGCACCCAGCCGTGCCCGAACTGCGGATGGCGCACGTCGTCGCCGACCCGCCAGCCGGTGGCTGCATGCTCGGGCGGCGCGGCGACCGATCCGCTTTCGGAGGACTCGATCTCGTACTGGTCGAGATCCGGGAACAGCGACTCCTGGCGAACGTCGCTGAGTCCGGAAAAGCCCACGCCCAGAAGGCGTATCGGCCCGATGTCGCGGGGGTCGAGCAGCAGCCGGTGCGCGGTCGCGGCCAGTGTCGCAGGCTCTGCGGTGGCGTAGGGCAGGGTCGCCGATCGGGTCAGCGTGGACATGTCGGCCTTCTTCATCTTGACCGTCACGGTGCGCGCCCCCCGGCCGTCGCGAAGCAACCGGCGGTGGGCGTGCTCGGCGATCGGCACGACGGCCTCGTGGAGTTGTTCGACGGTGGTCAGGTCGGCGGGAAACGTCGACTCGGCGCTGATCTGTTTGGCCTCGGCGCGCTCGGCCACCGGGCGCTCGTCGATCCCGCGCGCCAGCTTGTGAAGCGCCGGGCCCACCGTCGGCCCCAGGACGTCGGCGGATTCGGCGTCGGTCAGGGCGGCCAGTTTGCCGACGGTGTCGATGCCCAGCCGGTGCAGCTTCTCCTCGGCGACGGGTCCGATCCCCCAGAGCCGGCGCACCGGGAGGCTTTCCAGCAGTAGCTGCTCCTCGTCGCGCCGGATCACCCGCACCCCATCGGGTTTGGCCAGACCCGAGGCGATCTTGGCGATCTGCTTGCCCGAGCCCGCGCCGACGGAGGCCACCAGTCCGGTCTGTTCGAGCACCTGCGCGCGCAGCAGGACACAGAACCGCTCAACGTCGGCCGCCGAGGCTCCCGCGAGTTCGGCCGGCTCGCCGAACGCCTCGTCGAAGGACAGCTGCTCGAGCACCGGGACGACCGCGCGCACCGCCTCCATCACCCGGCGGCTGGCCACGCTGTAGACCGCACCGCGCGGGGGCAGCACCACTGCGCCCGCGCCGACCAGGCGGCGGGCCTGGTGCACAGGCATCGCCGAGCGGGCGCCGAATGCCCGGGCTTCGTAGCTTGCCCCCGCCACCACTCCGCGGCCGCCGGTCCCGCCGACCAGCACCGGACGGCCCCGCAGGGTCGGCCGGGTCAGCTGCTCGACGGAGGCGAAGAACGCGTCCATGTCGAAATGCAGCACCCAGCGGTCGGACACCCGCCCATTCTCCGTCGAGTGCCCCAGCCGGCAGGCCTCCACTCGCACTTTGTCTGCGTAGAGGCGCACTCGACGCAGGGGTCAGGCCTTGGTGATAGCCACCCGCACGCCGTCGCCGATCTCCACCCCGTCGACCGGTTCGCCGAACTCGAAGCCGGTCGCCAGGATCTCCCCGGCAATGAGATCCCGGTGAGTGTGCGCCCACTCGGTGTGGGCGTCGGGTACCGCCATGACGACGGTGATGCGGTCGCTCACCTCCAGGCCCGAGGACTTGCGCAGGTCCTGCAGCTCACGGATGCGGTCCTTGGCCCAGCCCTCCGCCTCCAGTTCCGGGGTGACGGTGTCGTCGAGAACCACCAGCCCGGCCCCGCCGGGCAGTGCCGCAGTGCCGGCCGGGTCGGCGGCGACGAGCTTGGAGTCGTACTCGCCGGGCTGCAGCACCACCTCGCCGGCGCTGAGCGTGCCGTCGTCGTTGAGCACCCCTCCACCGGCCTTGACGGCCTTGATGGCGTCCTGCACGGCCTTGCCCAGCCGCGGCCCGGCAACGCGGGCGTTGACGGTCAGCTCGAAGCGGCCGTGCGCGGCGATGTCGTCGGTCAGCTCGACGGCTTTGACATTGAGTTCGTCGGCGATCAGGCCGGTGAACGGCTCCAATGCCGACGGGTTGTCCACGGCGACAGTCAGCTTCGGCAGCGGCAGCCGCACCCGCAGCTTCTTGGCCTTGCGCAGCGAGGAGGCGGCCGAACACACGTCGCGCACCTGGTCCATGGCGGCCACCAGTGCGGGGTCGGCGGGCAACACACCCGCCTGGGGCCAGTCGGCCAGGTGCACCGAGCGGCCGCCGGTGAGACCCCGCCAGATCACCTCGGTCGCCATCGGCAGCAGCGGGGCGGCCAGTCGGGTGGTGACCTCCAGCACGGTGTGCAGGGTGTCGATGGCGTCGGGGTCCTCGGCCCAGAACCGCGAACGCGACCGTCGTACATACCAGTTCGTCAGCGCCTCGGTGAACTGCCGCAGCTGCTCGCACGCCCCGGAGATGTCGCAGAGATCCATCGCGGCGGTGAGATCGTCGCGCAGCACCGCCAGCTTCGCCAGGATGTAGCGGTCCAGCACGTTCGCCGAGTCGGTCCGCCAGGTCCCCGGTGTCGGGGCGTACAGCGCCAGGAAGCTGTAGGCGTTCCACAGCGGCAACAGCACCTGACGCACACCCTCGCGGATGCCCTGCTCGGTGACGATCAGGTTGCCGCCCCGCAGGATCGGCGAGGCCATCAGGAACCAGCGCATGGCATCGGAGCCGTCGCGGTCGAACACCTCGTTGACGTCCGGGTAGTTGCGCAGCGACTTGCTCATCTTCGCGCCGTCGTTGCCCAGCACGATGCCATGGGCCACACAGGTTTTGAACGCCGGCCGGTCGAACAGCGCGGTCGCCAGCACGTGCAGGGTGTAGAACCAGCCGCGGGTCTGTCCGATGTACTCGACGATGAAGTCACCCGGGAAGTGACCGTCGACCCGCTTGTCGGGGTCGACGGAATCAACACCGCGGAACCAGTCCGCGTTCTCGAACGGGTAGTGCACCTGGCCGAACGGCATCGAACCGGAGTCGAACCACACGTCGAAGACGTCCTCGATGCGCCGCATCGTCGACTTGCCGGTCGGATCGTCCGGGTTGGGCCGGGTCAACTCGTCGATGTAGGGCCGGTGCAGGTTGTCCGGACGGACGCCGAAGTCCCGCTCGAGTTCGTCGAGGCTGCCGTAGACATCAATCCGCGGGTGGGCCGGGTCGTCGGAGACCCACACCGGAATCGGTGTGCCCCAGTACCGGTTTCGTGAGATCGACCAGTCCCGCGCGTTCGACAGCCACTTGCCGAACTGGCCGTCCTTGACATGCTCGGGATACCAGGTGATCTGCTGGTTGAGCTCGACCATCCGGTCCCGGAACTCGGTGACCTTGACGAACCACGACGACACCGCCCGATAGATCAACGGGTTCCGGCACCGCCAGCAGTGCGGGTAGGGGTGGTCGTAGGTCTCGTGGCGGATCAGCACGGGTGCGTTGACGGCGGCCGGCCCGGTCCCGTTCTTGAGGTCCCGGATGATCGCCGGGTTGGCGTCGAACACGTGTTGACCCTGGTAATCCGGCACCGAGGCGTCAAAGCGGCCCTTGGCGTCGACCGGGGTGACCGGGACGATGCCGACGGTGTCGGTGGTGGCCTTGTCGTCCTCGCCGTAGGCCGGCGCCATGTGCACCACACCGGTGCCGTCCTCGGTCGTCACGAAGTCGCCACGAAGTACCTGAAAGCTGTTGGCGGAGTCGGCGAAAAACGGGAACGGCGGCAGGTAGCGCAGCCCGATCAACTGCTCGCCGGTGTAGGTCGCGAGAACCTCCGGGTCCTCCCCCAGTTCGCGGGCGTAGGTGCTCAACCGCGCCCGCGCCATCACCAGCCGGCGCCCGTCCACCGCGACGACGACGTACTCGACGGCGGGGTTGACCGCCACCGCCTGGTTTGACGGCAGCGTCCAGGGCGTGGTGGTCCACACCACCAGATAGGCCCCGTCCAGATCCGATTCCGGTGCGGTGATGCGGAATCCGACGGTGATGGCCGGGTCCTGACGACTCTGGTAGATGTCGTCGTCCATCCGCAGCTCGTGGGCCGACAGCGGGGTCTCGTCGTTCCAGCAGTACGGCAGGACCCGCACACCTTCGTAAGCCAAACCCTTGTCCCAGAGCTGCTTGAACGCCCAGATGACCGACTCCATGAACGACAGGTCCAGGGTCTTGTAATCGTTGTCGAAGTCCACCCAGCGGGCCTGACGGGTGACGTAGGCGCGCCACTCGTTGGTGTAGCGCAGCACCGAGTCCCGGCAGGCGTCGTTGAACGCGCCGATGCCCATCTCGTCGATCTGGGCCTTGTCGGTGATGCCGAGCTGGCGTTGCACCTCCAATTCGGCGGGCAGTCCGTGGGTGTCCCAGCCGAAGCGGCGGTCCACCTTGTAGCCGCGCATGGTGCGGTAGCGCGGGACGATGTCCTTGACGTAACCGGTGAGCAGGTGGCCGTAGTGCGGAAGGCCGTTGGCGAACGGCGGTCCGTCGTAGAAGACGTACTCCGGCGCGCCGGCCCGCTCTTCGATGCTGGCCCGGAAGGTGTGGTCGGCGGCCCAGTAGTCAAGGACCTCCCGTTCGAGGCCGGGAAAGTCCGGTGCCCCTGCGGGCGGCCTCGGATAGCCGGTCTGCGTCGCGGTGGGCTCGGTCACGCGGGCGTCCTCCTGTGCTGAATCACAGCACGGGGACGACAACGCGCGGAGTGCGCGAGCGCCGCGGTACCACCCCGCTTACGCACGCCGGGCGTGCGTCGCTCATTCTCAGGCTGTGACGGGCCCGCCCGTTCGGTTCTACTTTGCCCCGGATAAGACCGCGGGACTGTTCTTCCGAAGGCTCCCCGGTGATGGCCGGATCGATGCCGATGGCGGTTACTCTATCGCGTTCACCCGACGGCGATCGCCCGAGAGCGACGGAATCGTCAGACAGCGGCTTGGAATCGCCGGAGAGCGACTCCGAACCCGCCCGTGGCGAGGACCGCTCAGCCCGCCGCGATGCCCGCCTGGACGAACGCGTAGGGGGCGCCGAACTCGGCGATCGGCGTGAATCCGCGCTTGCGTGCCGCCGCCGCGCCGAGCCGCACGAGGGCGCCGGTGCCCACGAAGCCGGCCTGATCGGTCGCGACGAGCGGGGTCAGCAGACGGTTGTGAACGAAACTGAAGGCCAGACCCTCCTCGGGGATGGCCCATCCGAACGATCCGCCCAGACCCACATGCCCGAATCCGGGCAGCACACCCGGGATGGGCAGTCCGTGGAAGCCGAGATGGAACGCCAGCGGGATGATCAGGTTGCGGTCCGGGCGCAGGCTCCGGCGGCCGGTCAGGGAGGCCACCAGCTCCGCCGACAGGTAACGCTCGCCATCGATCATCCCGCCGTTGGCCATGGCGCCGTACATGCGCGCCAGCGCTCGGGCGGTGATCACCCCGTTGGCCGAGGGGAGCTCGGTGTCCAGCAGCGGAATATCGCGCTGGACAACACCTTTCGCGCCGGGGAAGTACATGGAGCCGAAGGCGGCCGACAGCTCCAGTGCGGCGACCGCGGGCGCCACGGCATTGAAGACCGGATTGGGGATGTTGAGCTGCGGACCGATGATCTTGGCGACCCGCGTGGGCGCGCCCACCGGCGGACGTCCCAGGTGGATGCCGTCGGTGTTGAGCGGCGCAGCCACCTCCATCCGCATCAACTCCCGCATCCCGCGGCCGGTGACGGCGCGGGCCAGACCGGACAGCAGCCAACCGTAGGTCAACGCGTGGTAGGCCGACTTCCCGTAGTGCCGCCCGAGCGGGGCGGCGGCGATCCGCTCCTCCATATGCCGGTGGTCGAGCAGTTCGCGCTTACGCACACCCCGCAGGTGGGACAGTCCGGCCCGATGCCGCATGACATCGAAGACGGTGACCTCGGCTTTGCCGTTGGCCGCGAACTCGGGCCAGTACTCGGCGACCGGGGCGTCGTAGTCGATCAGCCCACGGTCGACGAGGCGGTGGATGACTGTGGAGGCAACGCCCTTCGTGGCCGAGAACACCATGGGCGCGGTGTCGGCGGACCAACGACGCCGGCCGCGACGGTCGGACCATCCGGTCCACACGTCGACGACGGGCTCGCCGTCGAGATAGACCGAGAGAGCTCCGCCGCCGAACCGGGGATGCGGAAACAGACCGGCGAAACCTCGCACCGCGCAGGCGAAATTGGGGTCAGCGGCCCCCTGCACACCATGTGGCAGAGTCATACCGCGGCTGGCGCCATTGCCCCGGGTCACATGCCAAATGTACAAGCCGCGCACCGGCTGTTCAGGAAATCGTTGCCGATCCGTTAGGTTCGCCATCCGCGTAATCCAGAATGCGTTGTGCGGCAACGGCGGGTGGCAACTCGCCGTCGCGAACCTGTCGCTCGACCTCGGCCCGCATCCGGCGTACAGCGGGGTGATTCATCACCCGATCCAGCACGGTGTCGCGAACCATGGCCCATGTCCAGTCCACTTGCTGCGCCCGTCGGCGGGCTTCGAACTCCCCCGCCCGGGTCAGCACGTCGCGATGCCGAAGCACGGTGTCCCACAGCTCCCGCAGCCCTGAACCCTCCAGCGCGCTCATCGTCAAAACCGGCGGGCGCCAAAGGGTTTCGCGCGGATGGATCAGCCGGATGGCGGCCGACAGCTCGCGGGCCGCCGCCCGGGCCTCGGTGGCGTGCTCTCCGTCGGCCTTGTTGACCACGACGATGTCGGCCAGTTCCAGCACACCCTTCTTGATGCCCTGGAGCTGATCCCCGGTCCGGGCCAGGGTGAGGAAGACGAATGTGTCGACCATGTCGGCCACCGCCACCTCGGACTGGCCGACCCCGACCGTCTCGACCAGGATCACGTCGAAACCGGCCGCCTCCAGCAGCACGATGGTCTCCCGGGTGGCTTTGGCCACTCCGCCCAGCGTCCCCGAGGTCGGCGACGGCCGGATGTAGGCGTCGGGGTGGACGGCCAGCCGCGCCATGCGGGTCTTGTCACCCAGGATCGAGCCGCCGGTGCGGGTCGAGGAGGGGTCCACCGCCAACACGGCCACTCGGTGGCCCTGCCCGATCAGGTACATGCCGAGTGCCTCGATGGTGGTGGACTTGCCGACCCCGGGCACCCCGGTGATACCGACGTGCATGGCCGCCCCGGCGCTGGGCATCAGTTCGGTCAGCAGCCGCTGGGCCTGCTCGCGGTGATCGGCGCGGGTGGACTCGACCAGCGTGATGGCCCGTGCCAGCGCCGAGCGATCGCCCGCGCGGACCGCCCCGGCGAGCGCCTCGGTGTCGGGAGTCCCGCGGTCCATCAGCTCAGGTCGTATCCGAGTCGCTCGGCCAGCTTGTGCAACAGACTGACCGCGGCGTCGGCGATGACGGTGCCCGGCGGGTAGATCGCCGTGGCACCGGCGGCGTACAACTCGTCGAAGTCCCCCGGCGGGATGACGCCGCCGACCACGATCATGATGTCGGGCCTGCCGACCTCGGCCAGGGCCTCGCGCAGCGCCGGAACCAGGGTCAGGTGACCGGCCGCCAGCGAGGACACCCCGACCACATGGACGTCGTTGTCGGCGGCCTGCCTGGCCACCTCGTCGGGAGTGGAGAACAGGGAGCCGACGTCGACGTCGAAGCCGATATCGGCGAAGGCGGTGGCGATGACCTTCTGGCCGCGGTCGTGGCCGTCCTGCCCCATCTTCGCGACCAGGATGCGGGGCCGGCGGCCGTCGGCTTCGGCGAACCTCTGCACCAGGCGGGTGGCCTCGGAGAGTCCGGTAATGGTGCCTCCTGTGTCTGATCCCGCCCGGCTGACTTCGTCGCGGTAAACCCCGGAGATCGTGCGGATCTCGGCCTGGTGGCGGCCGTAGACCTTCTCCAGCGCATCGGAGATCTCGCCGACGGTGGCCTTCGCCCGGGCGGCGTTGATGGCCAGAGCCATCAGGTTGTTCCCCAGGCCGTCATCCCCCGCGCCGCCCGATGCCGCTGCCGCACGGGTCAATTCGCCCAGCGCCGCCTGCACCGCGGCGTCGTCGCGCTCGGCGCGCAGCCGGGCCAGCTTCTCCAGTTGTTCGGCGCGCACCCTGCTGTTCTCGACTTTGAGGACCTCGATATCGGCGTCCTCGTCGACCTGGTACTTGTTGACGCCGACCACGGGCTGCTGACCTGAGTCGATGCGCGCCTGGGTGCGGGCTGCGGCCTCCTCGATGCGCAGCTTGGGGATACCGTCGCTGATCGCCTGCGCCATCCCCCCGTGCGCGGTCACTTCGTCGATATGCGCGCGGGCCCGCTCGGCGAGCTGGTGGGTCAGCCACTCGACGTAGTACGAACCGCCCCACGGATCGATCGGCCGGGTGGTGCCGGACTCCTGCTGCAACAGCAACTGGGTGTTGCGGGCGATGCGGGCCGAGAAGTCGGTGGGCAGGGCCAGGGCCTCGTCGAGTGCGTTGGTGTGCAGCGACTGGGTGTGGCCCTGGGTGGCCGCCATCGCCTCGATACAGGTCCGTGCGACATTGTTGAACGGGTCCTGAGCGGTCAGCGACCAGCCGGACGTCTGCGAATGAGTGCGCAAAGACAGGGATTTCGCACTCTTGGCGCCGAACCCGGCAACCAGTTCGCTCCACAGCAGCCGGCCGGCGCGCAGCTTGGCGACCTCCATGAAGAAGTTCATCCCGATACCCCAGAAGAACGACAGCCGCGGCGCGAACTTGTCGATGTCCAGTCCGGCGTCCAGGCCGGCCCTGATGTAGTCGACGCCGTCGGCCAGGGTGTAGGCCAGTTCCAAATCCGCTGTGGCACCGGCCTCTTGGATGTGGTACCCAGAGATCGAGATGGAGTTGAACTTCGGCATCTTGGCGCTGGTGTAGGCGAAGATGTCGGAGATGATCCGCATGGAAGGCTTCGGCGGATAGATGTAGGTGTTGCGGACCATGAACTCTTTGAGGATGTCGTTCTGGATGGTCCCGGCCAGCTTCTCCGGCGGCACACCCTGCTCCTCGGCGGCCACCACGTACAGCGCCAGGATGGGCAGCACCGCCCCGTTCATCGTCATCGACACCGAGACCCCGCCGAGGTCGATGCCGTCGAAGAGCTGGCGCATGTCCAGGATCGAGTCGATGGCCACCCCCGCCATGCCGACGTCACCCTGCACCCGCGGGTGGTCGGAGTCGTACCCGCGGTGAGTGGCCAGGTCGAAGGCCACCGACAGGCCCTTCTGCCCGGCAGCCAGGTTGCGCCGATAGAAGGCGTTGGAGTCCGCGGCGGTCGAGAAGCCCGCGTACTGCCGGATGGTCCACGGCTGGTTGACGTACATCGTGGGATAGGGCCCCCGGAGGAACGGAGGCTCGCCGGGGAAGCTGTCCACCGGGTAGCCGGCCGCGGCCGCGGCGTCCCGGTCGGCACCGGTGTAGAGGGCCTTGACGACAATCCCCTCCGGGGTCACCCAGTCGAGTTGTTCGGCCGAATAGCCGTGCGCGGAGGCCATTTCGGCGATCCGGGCGGCAGCCGCCGCCGGGGTCGGGGCCGGTTGCCCCCCGCCGCGCAGGGGCACGTCGGCGAAGCTCGGGATGGCAGAGACGTCGGAACGCGTCATCGTCATGCCCCCAATCGGGTCAGCAGCGTCGACAGCGCTTCGACGGCATTGATTTTCGCGGTCAGGTAGCCGTCCGGCCGGTGCTCGGCCGGGATGGCGGCAACGGCCTTCTCCGGTCCGGCGAGCAGCACGTGGTCGACGCCGGCGGCTCGGGCCGCCGCGACGACCTCCGCCACCTCCGATCCGTAGCGGGCGTCGGTACCGCAGATCACCACGACGGTGGCACTGGCATCCCGCACGGCGGCCGCTACGGCGTCCGCGCCGACCGACCCGGGGTTGACCGCCTCGATCCCCCCGGACGCCAGCAGGTTGGCGGCGAAGGTGGCGCGAATGTTGTTCTCCGCCAACGGCCCCAGGGGAAGCAGTAGCACATGCGGCCGCTTTCCGGCCCGGGCCAGATAGGCGTCGGAGCGGTCGCGCAACGCTTCGAAGGCGCCCGCGTAGCGCTGAACCGTCGCGGGGCCGGAGACCGCCGCCAGGGGCCGTTCGGCCAGGTTCGGATACTCGTTGACACCGGTGACGGCGGTCCGCCGATGGGCGATGTCGTCGGCGCGGCGGGCCGCCACCCCGTCGATCTGGGCCGCGGTGTGTTCCTGCGCCGCCCGGAAACCGCCGCGAGACTCGATGTCCTGGAAGTTCGACCAGGACTGGGTGGCAAGGGTTTCGGTGAGGTCCTCGACGTAGAAGGACCCCCCGGCGGCATCGAGCACCCGCCCTAGATGCGACTCCTCGAGCAACAGCAGCTGGGTGTTGCGGGCGATCCGGCGGGCGAAATCGACACTCATGCCGGGGAAACCGCCCGGGATCGCGACGTCGAAGGGCATCACCTCGACGGTGTCCGCTCCCCCGACGCCCGCACCGAACGCGGCGACCGTGGTGCGCAGCATGTTCACCCAGGGGTCGCGCTGGGTCATCATCGGTAGTGATGTGACGGCGTGAATCCGGGCGGCCCCGTGGCCGGGGTGGCCCAGCGCATCGCCGACCCTGGCCCAGAGTTCGCGCGCCGCACGCACTTTGGCAATGGTCATGAACTGGTCGTCGTCGGCGACCAGCCGGAAGCTGATCTGGTCGAGGGCGTCCGGCACGCTGACCCCGGCGTCGGTGAGCAGTCGCAGGTAGTCGGTCGCGGCCCCGATCGCGCCCGCCAGCTCCCACCCCGCGTTGGCTCCGCGGTCGTGAAATGCGCGGCCGTCCACGGTGATCGCGCGGACGCCGGACGTGCCGGCCAGCTCCGCGGCCACGGCCACCACGTCGTCGACGGCGGCTGCGGGCCGGCCGCTCAGAGCGGCGGTGAGCGGGTCGGCGCCGAGGTCGATGGACACCGCCGCACGCTTGTCGTCAGCGGCGCCGGCGACCAGCGCTGTCATCGCCTCTGCAGCGGAACGGAATTCGGCTCCGGCGTCGAGCACGACCGGCGCCAGTTCCAGGTAGACGCCCTCCAGCCAGCGGTCGAGGTCCGCGACGGGGATGCCCGTCCCGCCGACCCGCAGGATCAGGGCACCAACCCCATTGACGAGAGCGTCGAGCACGACCTCATTGCCGTCGGCCGGAGCGCCGGAGAATCCGGGCGAGGGGAAGGATTCGGCAACCTTCCAGCCCGACAGGACGTCGCGGTGCGGGTCGGCGCCACGCACATACGGCCAGTCGCCGGGCAGCGCCGCCTCCGGCAGGCCGTCCAGCGCGGTGTAGAGGGCGTGGATCGGAAAGCCCTCGTAGGTCGAAGAATCCAGGAGCCGCTCCGGCTCGTCGCCGATAGCGTCCGCGTCGCGCGGGCCACCTTTGGCCAGCACCTCGGCGACGGCCCCGCGCCACCGGGCGCGAGCCCGCTCCAGGGATTCCTGCGCGACTGGGGACACCGGCAACTCCTGTGGTCATCGGCGGCTGTACCAATCAGAAGACTGGGGCCACCTGCCCGCCGCGGGACCGACCTCCCGCGTCATGCACCTTGAGGCTAAAGGATCGCCCGGTGCCCGTAACCTTCACCTCGTGACGTCGACGATCCTGCGGCGCGGCCTGAGCACGCTGCGTACCGCAGGGTCGGCCATCGTGGCCACCGCCCGGCAGGTCAGCCGCACCCGGGTCATCATGACGGCAGTGGTGGCCGCCGCGCTGGTGGCCGTCGTCCTGCTGGTGCCGCTTCCCACCGCCGTCCAACTCCGGGACTGGGCGACATCGCTGGGCCCGTGGTTTCCGCTGGCCTTCTTCGGCGCGCACGTGGTGGTGACGGTGCTGCCCTTCCCAAGGACGGTCTTCACCCTGGCGGCGGGGTTGCTGTTCGGTCCCCTACTGGGAATCGTCATCGCGGTCACGGCCAGCACGCTCAGCGCGCTGATCGCGCTGCTGCTGCTCAGGTCACTCGGTTGGCAGCTGAGCAATCTGGTCAGCCATCCCCGGGTGGACTCGCTGAACGTCCGGCTGCGCGAGCGGGGCTGGCCGGCGGTGCTCTCCCTGCGGCTCATCCCGGCGGTGCCGTTCTCGGTGCTCAACTATGCGGTGGGCGCGTCGTCGGTCGGTGTGCTGCCGTACTTCCTGGCAACCATGGTCGGATTGCTGCCGGGAACGGCAGCCGTGGTCATCCTCGGCGACGCGATGACGGGCAACGTCAGCCCGCTGCTGGTGCTGGTGTCACTGTGCACCGCCGCCGTCGGCGTCGGCGGCCTGGTCTACGAGACCAGGAGATACCGGCGGGAGCACCCCGGGCACTAGGGACCCGGCAGGAACCCAGGCTAGAGCGACCCGAGAATGAGGGCGGTGTCCGGAACGTTGCAGCGGCGCCGCAGATCCTCGCCCGCTTGGGTGGCGACCTTCAAATCGGCCTTGACCTGGGGATTGGCGTTCAGGTAAGCCTGGATCTGCGACTTGACCGAATCCTTCGGCTGACCCTGCAGGCCGGTGAAGAAGGCGTTGACGTCGGGGTGGCTGAAGAGATACGCCGTTGTCGCGGCATCCACCCCGGTCGCCACGTTCGTGAAATCGGCCACGGTGCAACCCGGCGGGGTGTCGGCGGCCGCCGGCACGGCCAGGCCGAGAAGGACGCCACCGGCGCCGAGGACCGAAGCCGCGGTGTGGCGCGCGATCAGAGTGAAGGACATGACGCTCCCAAGGTCGGTGTTCGCCTGTTTTGACGTTAGCTTAGGACAGCAACGTTCTATCCTCCACTCGCGGGGCCGGGGCCGCCTGGGTAGGCTCACACCACTCGACGTTAGGACAACCCGATGACACGGACACGACAGTTGCTGATGCTTGCCGCCGGAGGAGTCGGCGTCGCCGCCGCTCTGCTGGGCGCGCCGACCGCTGCCGCCGACGAGAACGGCGGAGGCAGCGCCAACAACCCACTGCTTCCCGGCTGCGAGAGCGTTGGCGGCAGCGCCGTCATCGGTGGCCAGACCACCGACTGTGCCTCCCCCGGGAACGTCCAGATCGACGCCACTCCCAACGACCTGGGCGTCATGGGCGGCGAGGAGTTCTACGGGTTCCCCGGCTTCGGTTGGGGTTACTGACCGCCGTTTCCGGCGTCAGTTGACGGGCGGTGCCGTTTCCGGTGCCGCCGGTTCGGCTGTTCCCGGTTCGAGCACCAGGGCGGCGGGGAGGTCTGTCTCCCCGATTGCCGGGATGTGCGACGCGCCGACGGCCGGAAGCGACGAACGTGCCTCCGCCTCCGCGTCGGCCACCGCCGCCGCGATGTCCGGATCGGTCCTGGTGGTGAACCAGTCTGCGACTTCGGCCGAATCATCCTCTGCCGCGACGGGATTCGGCTCCACCGGCGAAGGCTCGTAGCGGAAGACGCCGTCCGAGCCGGGAGCCCCGAGCAGCTTGGTGAAGCCCTGCAGCGCTGCGCCGAAGTCGCTGGGCACCAGCCAGACCTTGTTGGCCTCGCCCTTGGCCATCTGCGGCAGCGTCTGCAGGTACTGGTAGGCGAGCAGTTCGGGAGTGGGCCGGCCGGCCTTGATGGCGGCGAAGGTCTTCTCGATGGCCTTGGCCTGGCCCTGCGCCTGCAGGTACTGCGCGGCGCGCTCACCCTGGGCCCGCAGGATCCGGGACTGCCGTTCGGCTTCGGCGGCCAGGATCGCGGCCTGCTTGGCGCCTTCGGCCGCGAGGATCTGCGACTGCTTCTGGCCCTCGGCCTGTTTGATCGACGCCTCACGGGTGCCCTCGGCGGTGAGGATCATGGCCCGCTTCTCCCGGTCGGCGCGCATCTGCTTCTCCATCGAGTCCTGGATTGACGGCGGCGGATCGATGCTGCGCAGTTCGACGCGCGCCACCCGCAGGCCCCATCGGCCGGTGGCCTCGTCGAGCACGCCACGTAGTTGGGCGTTGATCTGATCCCGGCTGGTCAAGGTCTGCTCCAGCGTCATTCCGCCGACCACGTTGCGCAGGGTGGTGGTGGTCAGCTGTTCGACCCCGACGATGTAGTTGCTGATCTGGTAGACCGCGGCCTGCGGGTTGGTGACCTGGAAGTAGACCACCGTGTCGATGTTGACGGTCAGATTGTCCTCGGTGATCACCGGTTGCGGCGGAAACGACACCACCCGCTCGCGCAGGTCCACCCTGGCCCGGATGCGGTCGATGAACGGGATCAGCAACGTCAGCTGTCCCGACACCGTCTTGCTGTAGCGCCCGAGCCGTTCGATCACGGCCGCCTCGGCTTGCGGGATCAGTGCCACCGACTTGGCGACGACGATGATGGCGAACAACACCAGTACGGCGAGCAGGACCAGTCCTGCGATCGCACCGTCCATGTTCAGGTCCTCCTCTGTTGTGCTGATCAGTTATGGCGCTCGCCATACGACGGCGGTCGCGCCGTCGATGTGCATGACGGTGACCTGCTCGCCGGGCTGGTAGACGTCCTCGTCGGTGTAGGTGCGGGCGGTCCAGACCTCCCCGTCCAGTTTCACCTGACCGCGATGCTGATCCACCCGGTCCAGGACCAGCGCGTGCTTACCCTCCAACGCTTTGACCGGTTCGGGTAGGCCTCTGCCGGCAGTGAGCTTGCGCCGCAGGGCCGGACGGACGCCGACCACCAGCAGCACCGAGACGATCAGGAAAACCAGACCGTCGCCCCACAGCGGTAAACCCAGCAGCCAGTTCGAACCGGCGGCCGCCAGCGCACCGCCGCTGAGCATGAGCAGGAACATGTCCCCCGTCAGCGCTTCGGCCGCCGCCAGCCCAAGAGCGAACACCAACCAGATCAATGCCGCGGGCATAGCGCCACGATACGCGCGCCATACGCGACGCGCCGTCGGCCGAGTGAAGCTCGGCGAGCAACTACACTCACGTCCATCATGTGGTGCCCGAGCGTCTCGTTGTCGGTGTGGTCCAACGCCTGGCTGGCCGGCCGGGCGGCACCTGACGATGTCCTGGATGCCTTAAGCGCCTGGGCCCCATGCCATTCGGTGATCGCGTATGACTCGGTCGCTGCGGGAAGGACCGGTTTGCCGTGGCCGGATATGGACGCCGCCGGCGCGATGTCGCTGTTGCAAACCGTGCGCACCGTCGCGGGGCGCGGCGGCGGCGAGTCCTGGCCGGCGCGCCCGGCGGTGACACCGGCGCTACCGGTCCCGGGCGACGTCCGCGGCTTGACGGTGGGAACCCAGTTCTCCAGCGACGCCCTCGACGCCGGGGAAGCCGTTCTGGTGAGCGGCCGCGACGGCGCCGCAGTCGGGCTGGTGCCCACCTTCGAGTGGGAAGAATCCACTGACGAGCAGACCGTGACCCCGCCACTGCTGACATGGTCGGTCTACTCGCTACCCCCGGTTCCGGTGCTCGACCACCCCGATCTGGGCGACGCCGAATACGCGATGCGCGCCGCGGTGCGATCGGCCGCGGAAGCACTTGACGGGTTGCGGCTGTGCCCGGGCGCCGAGGATCCCCGGGCGCTGGTCGAAGAGGTTCTCCAGGCGACCAGTCATCACCGCATCCCGGACCACGCCCCCAACCGCGCGGTGCGGGTGCTGGCCACCGCCGCCCACGTCGACGCGATCATCACCGTCAGTTCGGGGATGGCGCCGATCGGCACCCAGAGCGCCTCGGAGGCCAGGATCGCCGACTCCGCGATGCGGCCACTGGCGGCGGTTGTCCGCTCAGCCCGCCTGGCGGCCGTGACCGCGATCCTGCACTCCGCCTGGCACTAACGTCCGGGTCGGCCGACGGCCGCTGCGGCAGCGGCGCTGGCCTCACATTCGGCGGTGCAGAATTTTCCGTTGACGCTGGCGCCGTAGCCCGGCGGAGGAGCAGCGGAGCTGATCCGGCCATCGATCGAAGTCGGTTCGGCGCCAACAACTCTGGCGGGCACACCCCCGGTGCGCGCCTCGTCGATGAGGTCCAGCGCGAGCCGGGCGAAACGCGGCTGGGCATTCGGCGTTGTGGCCCGGGCCAGCGCGACACCCAATTTCTCCGCCTGCTCGGCGAGTTCGCAGTCGAGATCCCAGATCACCTCGATGTGGTCGGCGACGAAGCCGACGGGGCAGACGACGACGGCCCGGGTGCCTGCTTCGGCAAGTGCTGAAAGATGTTCTCCCACATCGGGTTCCAGCCACGGCACCTGGGGCGGCCCGGAGCGCGACTGCCACACCACGTCGAAATCCTGATGGCCGGCAGCGGCGGCGATCAGACCCGAGGTGTAGCGCACCTGGCGCGGGTAGAGCCCCGGCCCGCACCGGTCCACCGCGCGCATCGGGATGGAGTGCGCGGTGAACACCAGCCGGGCCTCGTCCCGCAGGGATTCGGGTAACTCCTTGGTCGCCTGCGCGATTGCATCGCTGAACATCTCGATCAGCAGCGGATGGTCGAAGTACTGACGCAGCTTCTGTAGCTCCGGGGCGCCGTCGCCGACCGCACCCCGGGCCCGTGCGATGTCCTCCTGGTACTGCGTGCACCCGGAGTAGCCGCCCCATGCCGAGGTGCTGAACACCGCCGCCCGCCGGATCCCGTCGGCCTTCATCTGCGCAACGGTGTCCTCGACGAAGGGATGCCAGTTGCGGTTGCCGAAGTACACCGGCAGATTCTCACCGCGGGTGGTCAATTCGGCCCGGATGGCCTCGATCAGCGCCCGGTTGATGCCGTTGATCGGCGACACGCCGTTGAAGTGCAGGTAGTGCTCAGCCACCGACTCCAGCCGCTCACGCGGGATACCGCGGCCGCGGGTGACGTTCTCCAGGAACGGCATCACCTGGTCGGGCCCCTCGGGACCGCCGAAGGACAGCAGAAGCAGTGCGTCGAACGCCTCCGCCACCGGCGCTTCGCGCGAGCGCTCATCGCGAGTCATATCGCCGCTAGATCAGTTGGGTGCTGGCGCCACCGTCGGCGTAGATCACCGTTCCGGTGGTGGCCGGCAGCCAGTCCGAGACCAGGGCGCACACCGTCTTGGCCACGGCGGTGGGATCTTTCATGTCCCAGCCCAGTGGGGCGCGCTGGTCCCAGCCCTCTTCCAGCATCTGCATCTCGTCCTTGAACTGGTCACCGAGCGCGCCTCCCATGATCGCGCTCATTGCCAGGGTCCGGATCGGGCCCGCCGCAACGAGATTCGATCGGACGCCGACCTTGCCCGCCTCGCGCGCCACGAACCGGTTGACCGACTCCAGCGCGCTCTTGGCCACCGTCATCCAGTTGTAGGCCGGCATGGCGCGGGTGGGGTCGAAATCCATGCCGACGATGCCGCCGCCGGGGTTCATGATCGGCAGAACGGCTTTGGCGAGGGACGCGTAGGAGAACGCCGAGATGTGAATGCCCTTGGCCACGTCCTCATACGGCGCGTCGAAGAACGGGTTGATGCCCATCCCGCTGGGCGGCATGTACCCGATCGAGTGCACGACGCCGTCGAGTCGGTTGCCCTCGCCGATCACCTCGGCGACCCGGCCGGCGAGGGTGCCGAGATGCTCCTGGTTCTGCACGTCGAGTTCCAGCAGTGGGGCCGGTTGCGGAAGGCGGTCGATGATCCGTGCGATCAGCTTCATCCGGTCGAATCCGGTGCAGACGATCTCCGCACCCGCCTCCTGCGCGACCCGCGCGATGTGGAACGCGATCGAGGAGTCGGTGATGATGCCCGTGACGAGGACGCGCTTGCCCTCGAGAATCCCTGCCATGTGGAGTCCTTTCGTCCGTGCCGTGCGCTTAGTGGCCCATACCCATGCCGCCGTCGACCGGGATCACCGCGCCGGCGATGTAGCCGGCGTCCTCGGAGGCCAGGAAGCTGACCGCACCGGCCACCTCCTCGGCGGTTCCGATCCGTTTGGCGGGGATGAATTCCAGCGCGCCCTCCCGGACGCGCTCGTCCATGGCCTGGGTCATGTCGGTGTCGATCAGGCCGGGTGCCACCACGTTGGCGGTGACCCCGGCCTTCGACATCTCGCGGGAGATGGAGCGGGCCATGCCGATCAGCCCGGCCTTCGAGGCCGCGTAGTTGGACTGGTTGCCGATGCCCCACGTGGCCGAGACCGAGCCCACGAAGATCATCCGGCCGAACCTCTTCTTCTGCATGCTGCGCGCGGCTCGCTGGGCCACCCGGAACGCGCCGGTGAGGTTGGCATCGATGACCTTCTCGAACCGCTCCTCCGTCATCCGGATCATGAACGCATCCGCGGTGATGCCCGCGTTGGACACCAGCACCTCTACCGGCCCCTGGTGCTCCTCGACCTCGGTGAAGGCGCGGTCGACGGCCGCGCTGTCGGTGACGTCGCACTCGACGCCGAACAGGCCCTCCGGCGCACCCGAGCCACGGTGGGTGACCGCGACCTTGTGCCCGTCGGCGGCCAGCCGACGGGCGATCGCCAGGCCGATACCCCGGTTTCCGCCGGTGACCAGGACCGAACGGGAGACGAACGGGGGTTTGCCGCCCTCGGCGCGGCCAGCGGTTTCGGTCATGCCCGCCAACTTAGTGCCTGACTCATGAGAGCCCGAAATCGGCCACGCCGCCCGCCGAGATCGACGTTCTGCAGCGATTCACTCGATCTTTCGCGGCCATTCGTCGGTTTCGCGGGTGAGTGGGGGTGCGCTATCCGGGCAGCCTGCGATTGATCAGCAGGGCGGCCACCGCGGCCAGGGCCAGCAACAGCGATCCGAGCCGCAGCCAGCCCGTGCTGGCGTCGCCCTTGACCGTCTCGTAGCCGATCTGATCCTGCAGCTGGGTGAAGACGTCCTTGAGCTGTTCGAGGTTCGACGCGCTGTAGTGCGTGCCGTCGGAGAGCTCGGAGATCTTCTTCAGCGTCTCCTCGTCCACCGGCACCGGCTGGCGCTGGTCGTTGATGTCGACGTAGCCGTAGGGCGTGCCGAAGGACACCGTCGAGATGGGCACACCCTGGTCCTTCGCGGTGCGCGCGGCGGTGAAGGCGCCCTTCGGGTTGTCCGGGTTGGACGGGACGGTCTCCTTCCCGTCGGACATCAGCACGATGCGGCCCGGCGGCTTGTCCTCGTCCTTTCCGCCCGCGCCGCCGATGACCGCCCCCACGGTCGCGATGGCCTGCAGTGCGGTGAAGATCGCCTCGCCGGTCGCGGTGCGGTCCGCCAGCTGGAGCTTGCCCAGGGCGATCTTGGTGGCTTCCCGGTTGGTGGTCGGCGACACCAGCACCGTCGCTGTCCCGGCGTAGGCGATCAGGCCGAGGTTGATCCCCGGGGTGAGCTGGTCGGCGAACTGCTTGGCCGCCTCCTCGGCGGCGGCCAGGCGGCTGGGCTCCACATCGGTGGCCCGCATCGACTGCGAGACGTCGATGACGAGCATCACCACGGCTCGGTTGCGCGGGATCCGGACGTCGTTCTGCGGGCCGGCCATCGCGATGGTGAACAGCACCAGCGAGGACACCAGCAGGATCGCCGGCAGGTGGCGCCAGCGCTTGGGCCGTTGCGGCGCAACCTTTTCCAGCAGTTCCATGTTGGCGAAGCGCAGGATGCGCTTCTGCCGGGCGAGCTGAACGATGATGTAGTACGCGACCAGCCCGGCGATCACGAGCAGGAACAGGAAGAACCAGGGGTGAGCGAAGTCGGTCAGCGACATCGGCCCCAGCAGCGGCAGGGTCATTGCACGCCCGCCATGGCGCCGCGGCGCCGCGAGGCGACGAAGCGGACGATGTCGGCGATCCAGTCCCGGTCGGTGCGCAGCGTCATCAGCGGCGCGCCGCAGCGGCGCAGCGTTCGCGCCACCTCGCCGCGGTGGGCGGCCGCGGCCCGGGCGAAGTCGTCGCGCAGCTGCTCGTCGATGGTGAACTCGCGGGTGACGCCGGACTCGGTGTCCTGCAGGATCACGTCGCCCACTGCGGGGAGTTCGACGTCGCGGGGGTCGAGGACTTCGATGCCGAGCACCTCGTGCCGGCCGGCGATCGCCCGCAGCGGCCGCATCCAGTTGATCGGGCCGAGGAAGTCGCTGATGACAACGGCCATCCCGCGACGGCGCTCCGGGCGGCGCAGCGCATCGATGGCGGCGGCCAGGTCCCCGCGCACACCCAGTGGTGCCCGCGGCGCCGTCGCGATGGCCCGCAGCAACCTCTGTTCGTGTTCCCGTCCACCGCGGGCCGGCACGCGGATGATGCTCTCGCCGTTGGCGATCACCGCGCCGATCCGGTTTCCACCCCCGCTGTTGAGATAGGCGATCGCCGCCGCCGCGCCCACGGCGAGGTCGCGCTTCTCGCAGCCGACGGTCCCGAAGTCCAGGCTCGCCGACATATCGACCACGAGCCATGTCTCCAGCTCGCGGTCGGCCACCATCTGCCGGACGTGGGGGTGGGTGGTCCGCGCAGTCACCGACCAGTCCATCCGGCGTACGTCGTCGCCGGGCTGATACATCCGCGACTCCCCCGGCTCGGAACCGGGACCGGGGATCAGGCCGAGGTGGTTGCCCTGCAGGACCCCGTCGAGCTTGCGCTTGATCGTGAGCTCCAGCGTGCGCAGTGCCGCCGACAACTTGGCGTCGCCGATCTCGCCCCGCTCGAACGACGGCGGGTGTGCCGTCTGGTCCCGGGCGGGCTCAGCGGCAGGCGTGGACTCGCTCACCGAGTGCTGGCACCCACCGGCGGCACCGAATGCCCTTGCTGCGGAATGGCATTCACCTGGGGCAGCGCGACCGTCTGCATGATGCGGCCGATCACCGTGTCAGCCTTGACGTCGTCGGCCAGCGCGTCATAGGTGAGCACGAGCCGGTGCCGCAGCACGTCCGGGATCACCTCGATGACGTCTTGGGGCACGACGTAGTCGCGGCCGCGGACCAGGGCCAGCGCCCGGGCGGCGGCAATGATGCCCAGCGACGCGCGGGGGGAGGCGCCGAACGCGACCCAGGCCTTGACGTCGGGCATGCCGAACTGCTCGGGACGGCGGGTGGCGGTGACGACCCGGACCACGTAGTCCACCAGCGCGTGGTGGACGAAGTTGTTGGCCGCGACGTCCTGCAGGCGCAGCAGATCGCCGGTCTCGAGCACCTGCTTGGGCTCCGGCGGCGTCACGCCCATCCGGTAAATGATCTCGCGCTCCTCCTCCGGGGAGGGGTAGTCGACGTTGATCTTGAACAGGAAGCGGTCGCGCTGCGCTTCGGGCAGCGGGTAGACGCCCTCGTTCTCGATCGGGTTCTGGGTGGCCATCACCAGGAACGGCTTGGGCAGCGGGTAGTCGCGGCCACCGATGGAGATCTTGCGCTCGGCCATGACCTCCAGCAGGGCGGACTGGACCTTCGCCGGAGCGCGGTTGATCTCGTCGGCCAGCAGGAAGTTGGTCACCACCGGGCCGAGTTCGATGTCGAACTCCTCGCGGCCCTGACGGTAGATCCGGGTGCCGATGATGTCGGTGGGCACCAGGTCGGGAGTGAACTGGATGCGCGAGAAGGAGCCCCCCACGACCTTGGCGAAGGTCTCCACGGCCAGCGTCTTGGCGACGCCGGGCACACCCTCGAGGAGGACGTGTCCCTTGGCGAGCAGGCCGACCAGGATGCGCTCGACGAGCTGGTCCTGACCGACGATGATCCGCTTGACCTCGAAGATCGCGCGTTCCAGGGTGTTCACCTCGCCGGCCAGACCGTTGCCGCCGGACTGTGTGACGACGGCACTCGTCGCGCCGTACCCACCTGGTGACGTCATCCATTTCCTCCACAACTTGGCCGGCACGTGTTCGACAGTTCGCGCGCCTCTGAGCTACCGGGCAGCGGTGTGCCCGCTGACAACTATTCCAGGCGATACAGAATCCGTCGACGTGGGTCGCTGGCGCGTCTGTTACGTCGCCGATGCCGCAGCGGGGCGCCTACGTCTCGATGATCCGCGTCAGGTAGGGCGTCATCCCGGCGGTGCGGACGGGGCTGACCGTGACATGGCCCGCCGCCGACGATGCCTCGAGCATCTGGCCGTTGCCGAGATAGATGGTGACGTGCTGGCTACCGTCCGGACCGTAGAAGATCAGGTCCCCTCGCTTCGCCTGCGACGGGGCGACGTGCCGTCCGGCGTTGTACTGGTCCCCGGAGTACTTGGGCAGCAGCACGCCGACACCGGCGAAGGCGTACCGGACGAACCCGGAGCAGTCGTAGCCGACCTTGCCGGCGTCCTGATCCACACCCTCGCTGGGGCCGTTGATCGCGCCGCCGCCCCAGGAGTACGGGACGTTCTGCTGGGAGGCGCCGCGCCGGATCACGTACTCGATGGCCTCCGGGCCGCGGACCCGACCGCCCGGCATCGCCTGCGGGCCGCCGCCGATGCCCAGGCCGGACAGGAACCTGTGCCCGAGGTCGGAGACCGCCTGGGCGGCCTGCTGGGTGAACTGCAGCGAGGCCTGCGCCACCGCCACCGGGTCACCTGGCGCGCCGGCGCTGAGGATCTTGGGCAGCGTCGGATCCCAGGCGCCCTCTGCCTGGGCAGGCGAGGCGAAGCCCAGCGTGAAGGCCAGCACGGCCAGGACCGTCGCGAGCGAGCGAATCAGCCGAGAAGCACTGCGCGACATGACTTTTCGCCTCACCACTCGATGTAACGGACAACGAAGGGCGTCATGCCGCCGGTGCGCACCGGGGCGATGCGGACGTTGGCGCCGGTGTAGGGCGCCTCGATCATCTGGTTGTTGCCGAGATAGATGGTCACGTGCTGGGTGCCGTCGGGACCGTAGAAGATGACGTCCCCGCGGCGCATCTGCGACGACGGGATCTTGCGTCCCATGTTGTACTGCGAGCCCGAGTAATGCGGCAGCTTGATGCCGGCGCCGGCGAACGCGTAGAGCACAAGTCCGGAGCAGTCGAAGCCGACAGTGCCCGCACCCTCGTCGATACCGCGGCTGGGACCGTCGGCGGTGCCGCCGCCCCACGAGTACGGCACGCCGAGCTGGGACTGCGCCCGCTTGATGACGTATTCGATGGCCTGGTTGCCGTAGACCAGCGGAATGCCGCCGTTGTTGGTGATTCCGGTGTCGGTGGGCTTGAGGATGCCCAGCTTCTGCAGGAACTTCTTACCCAGGTTCTGGGTGACCTGGAAGGAGTTCTGCGCAACGCCCAGCACCGCGTTGATGATCTGAACCGGGTCACCGGACAGGAATGCGCTGGGAACCGCGGGCAGCGTGAGGTCCCACTGCGAGGGCAGCCCGTAGGGCACCTTGACATCGGCGGTCGGGCCGTTGCCGCCCCACCGATCCCCCGCCACCGGCGCGGCAGCCGCCGCGTCCGCCACCGCAGCGGCTTCCGGAGCCGCCTCCGGAGCGCCCGCGGACTCCGGAGCCGGCACCGCCGCGGCGGCCGCGGCGCTGTTGACCGCCGCCGGGGCCGACCAGGTGCGGGCTTCCTCGAGCTTGCGCTGCGCCTCCTTGCGTTCGGCGGCCAAGCGGTCGATCTCGGCCTGCTGTTCGCGGAAGGTCTGCTGGGCGTTGGTCAGTGCCGCGACGGCGGCATCCTGGCTGGATTGCGCGTCCTCGACCGCCTGATCGGCCTTGACTTTGGCTTCGCGGGCCGCCGAGTCGGTGTTGACGGCCTCGGTGCGGGCCCGCCGCAGTCCGTCCATCACCGCCTCATTGCTCATCGCCAGCGTCTGGCCCGCCGACGCGGTGGAGATGATGTCCTCGGGCGTGCGGGCCATCACCAGCGAGGCCGACGGACCGTTGACGTAGGTGGCGGCGGCGAAGGTGTCGAACTTCTTCTGCGCGGTCACGATGGCCGCGTTGGCGTCGCTGACGGCCTGCTTGCTGGACTCGACCTGCTGCTGGGCCGCCGCCGCGGCGTCGCGGGCGTCCTGGACCTCGACGATGGCCTTGTTGACGGCCTCCTGCTCGGTTTGGACCTTCGCGGCGATGTCGTCGAGACGCTGGTTGGCCTCGGCCACGTCGGCCACCAGTGCGGCGACGTTGGTGTTGTAGTCCGGTTCGGCCTGGGCCAGGCCCGGCACGGTGAGGCCCATGGCGACGGTCAGGGTCAGTGGGACGGCGACCCGGGTCGCCCGGGTCAGTGGGACGGCGACCCGGGTCGCCCGGGTCAGTTCGACGTAGACCCGGGTCGCCCGGGTCAGTGGGACGTAGACCCGGGTCGCCCGAGCGGCGGGCTGCACGAGTGAACCGCGACGGGAAGGTCTCATTCGACTCCGACTCCTAGTGCTCCACGAACAGTCACGTCCGTCACATACGCCCCATTTGCCACATCAATAACAATGGTGACAGTTGCACCGTACGTCACGCTTGTCGCAGAGGAAACCGGCGAAAAGAATTACACGTTTGTATTTCCGCAGGTGTAACCGAATAGAGACCTTAGAGAAATGCCAGAAAATGGCGTTTGCGCAGGAAGAACTACTTCTCCACGGTCGCGTCGCGTTTGCCCCAGCGTTGCAGAAGTCGGGTCAGAACTGCGGCCGCGGCGACGGCAAAAACAACGCCGATTGTGAATGCCGTCCAAGGGAAAATCGGGGTGTTCAACTGGTCGACGAAATTCTGCGCGCCCTGCACCGGATTGGGTGCGGTCTTGGCCACGTCCTGCCCGGCCTCCAGCAGCACCCGGGTGTAGTCCTTGCTGTAGGTCCCGGCGTACTGCGGGCTGAGCACCAGCACGGTCGAGCCCGGATGGTCCTCGCCGATCTGGGTGGCGATGTCCCGCAGCGGGGTGTCGATGAGCGGACTCTTCTCCATGACGACGACCTTCAGGTCGACACCGCGGTCGTGCGCGCCGGCGATGACCCTCTCCAGTCCGGGGACATCGGCCTTCGGGGCGGCGACGCCGTCCTTGGCGACCGCGGCCTTGACGGCCGCCATGCACTTGTCCAGCGGGCCGTCCATCGGGAGGCCGACGGCGGTACACACCTCCACCGGGATGAAGGTCGGCGCGGGCAGGATTGTCACGAATCCAGACCGTACCGCGCACACTGCCCCGGGGTGACAGCACGCGCCGGGGTGGAGAAGACTGGAGTTGACGAGGATTGCGCCCTCTTCGCGGAAAACCTCGTCGACGAACCTTTAATATCCGACTGGCCCGCCAACCGTTGACGGGATCACAACGCCGGGAGTTGATGTGAGCAGCGCACCTTCGTCTCTGAACTCGTTCGGAGCCCGCGACACCTTGACGGTGGGCGCCAACAGCTACGAAATCTACCGGCTGAACGCGGTACCCGGGACGGAGAAACTTCCCTACAGCCTGAAGGTGCTCGCGGAGAATCTGCTGCGCACCGAGGACGGCGCGAACATCACCAAGGACCACATCCAGGCGATCGCCAACTGGGATCCCTCGGCTGAGCCGAGCATCGAGATCCAGTTCACGCCCGCCCGGGTGATCATGCAGGACTTCACCGGCGTTCCCTGTGTCGTCGACCTGGCCACCATGCGCGAGGCGGTGACCGCCCTCGGCGGCGACCCGGAGAAGGTCAACCCGCTGTCGCCGGCTGAGATGGTCATCGACCACTCGGTGATCCTCGACTTCTTCGGCAACGCCAACGCCTTCACCCGCAACGTCGAACTCGAATATCAGCGCAACGGCGAGCGCTACCAGTTCCTGCGATGGGGCCAGGGCGCCTTCGACGACTTCAAGGTCGTCCCGCCCGGCACCGGCATCGTGCATCAGGTCAACATCGAGTACCTGGCACGGGTCGTGATGGAGCGCAACGGTGTCGCCTACCCCGACACCTGTGTCGGCACCGACAGCCACACCACGATGGTCAACGGCCTGGGCGTGCTGGGCTGGGGCGTCGGCGGCATCGAGGCGGAGGCGGCCATGCTGGGCCAGCCGGTGTCGATGCTGATCCCCCGCGTAGTCGGCTTCAAGCTGACCGGCGAGATCAAGCCCGGCGTCACCGCCACCGACGTCGTGCTGACCGTCACCGACATGCTCCGCAAGCACGGCGTGGTGGGTAAGTTCGTCGAGTTCTACGGCAAGGGTGTGGCCGAGGTGCCGCTGGCCAACCGCGCCACGCTGGGCAACATGAGCCCCGAATTCGGTTCCACCGCAGCGATGTTCCCGATCGACGAAGTCACCATCGACTACCTGCGCCTGACCGGGCGCAGCGACGAGCAGATCGCCCTGGTGGAGGCCTACGCCAAGACGCAGGGCATGTGGCACGACGCTGACCACGAGCCGGTGTTCTCCGAATACATGGAACTGGACCTGTCGACGGTTGTGCCGTCGATCGCCGGCCCCAAGCGGCCGCAGGACCGCATCGAGCTGTCGGATGCGAAGACCGCCTTCCGCAAGGACATCCACAACTACGTCGAGGAAAACCTGCCCACGCCGCACACCAAGCTCGACGAGGCCGACGAAGAGTCCTTCCCGGCCAGCGACCCGGCGGCGCTGTCCTTCGCCGACAATGGCGCGGTCGACATGCGTCCGTCGGCCTCCCACGGCTCCTCGGGCAGGCCGAGCAAGCCGGTGGAGGTGAAATCCGCCGAGCGCGGCGAGTTCATCCTCGACCACGGCGCCGTGGTGGTCGCCGGCATCACGTCCTGCACCAACACCTCCAACCCGTCGGTGATGCTGGGCGCCGCACTGCTGGCCAAGAAGGCCGTCGAGAAGGGGTTGACCACCAAGCCGTGGGTCAAGACCAACATGGCCCCCGGCTCGCAGGTCGTGACCGACTACTACGAGAAGGCCGGCCTGTGGCCGTATCTGGAGAAGCTGGGCTACTACCTCGGCGGCTACGGCTGCACCACCTGCATCGGCAACACCGGCCCGCTGCCCGACGAGATCTCCGCAGCCATCAACGACAACGACCTGTCGGTCGCGGCGGTGCTGTCGGGCAACCGCAACTTCGAGGGCCGCATCTCCCCCGACGTCAAGATGAATTATCTGGCCTCGCCCCCGCTGGTGATCGCCTACGGCATCGCCGGAACAATGGACTTCGACTTCGAGAACGACCCGCTCGGTGTGGATTCCGACGGCAATGAGGTCTTCCTCAAGGACATCTGGCCGTCGCAGAAGGAGATCGAGGACACCATCGCGTCCTCGATCAACCGGGAGATGTTCGCCGAGAGCTACGCCGACGTCTTCAAGGGCGACGAGCACTGGCGCAACCTGCCGACCCCGTCGGGCAACACCTTCGCCTGGGACCCCAAGTCGACCTACGTGCGCAAGCCACCGTACTTCGACGGGATGCCCGCCGAGCCGACACCCGTCAAGGACATCACGGGCGCCAGAGTCCTTGCCCTGCTGGGCGATTCGGTGACGACCGACCACATCTCCCCGGCGGGGGCGATCAAGAAGGGCACCCCCGCGGCGTTGTACCTCGATGCCAACGGCGTCGAGCCGGCCGACTACAACTCGCTGGGATCGCGGCGCGGCAACCACGAGGTGATGATCCGCGGCACCTTCGCCAACATCCGGCTGTCCAACCAGGTGCTGGCCGGACTGGGCGAGGTGCCCTCGGGCGGCTACACCCGCGACTTCACCCTGCCGGGCGGCCCGCAGGCGTTCATCTACGATGCCGCGCAGAACTACGCGGCGGCGGGAATCCCACTGGTGGTGCTGGGCGGCAAGGAGTACGGCTCAGGCTCCTCGCGGGACTGGGCGGCCAAGGGCACCAGCCTGCTGGGTGTGCGCGCGGTGATCACCGAGTCCTTCGAGCGCATCCACCGCTCGAACCTGATCGGGATGGGCGTCATCCCGCTGCAGTTCCCGGCCGGCGAATCGGCGGCGTCGCTCAAGCTCGACGGCACCGAGGTGTTCGACATCAGCGGTATCGAGGAGTTGAACTCGGGCAAGACCCCGAAGACCGTGCACGTGAAGGCCACCGGCAAGAATGAAGCGGACGGCTCCGATCGCGTCGTCGAGTTCGACGCGGTGGTCCGCATCGACACCCCGGGCGAGGCGGACTACTACCGAAACGGCGGCATCCTGCAGTACGTGCTGCGCAACATGCTTCGGTCCGGTTCGTCGGCTTAGCCGAGGTACTTCGACTCGAGCACCAGGTCCGGAAGCAGCGTCGGGTACTCGACGTGGGTGCGGTGTTCGGTGGTGTGCCACCGGCGGTTGGTGAAATTCCGGATGGCGAGCGCCCTCCCCTACCGGGTTCCGCTCACCCGGCACTGGCTCACGCCAGCTCGATGAGACCGGCGTAGTCCTCGGACCAGTGGTCCTCGGTGCCATCGGGTAGCAGCACCACCCGCTGGGGTTCCAGGGCCTCGGCCGCACCCGGGTCGTGCGTCACCAGCACCACCGCGCCCTGATAGCTGCGCAGCGCGTCGAGCACCTGCTCGCGGGAGGCGGGGTCGAGGTTGTTGGTGGGCTCGTCGAGCAGCAGCACATTGGCCGTCGAGGCCACCAGCCCGGCCAGGGCCAGGCGGGTCTTCTCACCACCGGAGAGGGTGCCGGCGGGCTGGTCGAGCTGCGGACCGCTGAACATGAAGGCGCCCAACAGGCCCCGCAGCTCCTGCTCGCCGGTGTCGGGGGCGGCGTGGCGGATGTTCTCCCAGACCGTCGCGTTGTTGTCCAGGGTGTCGTGCTCCTGGGCGAAGTAGCCGATCTTGCACCCGTGCCCGGGTTCGATGGCGCCGGCGTCGGGGGTCTCGGTCCCGGCCAGCACCCGCAGCAGGGTGGTCTTGCCGGCGCCGTTGAGGCCCAGGACGACCACCCGGGACCCCCGGTCGATGGCGAGATCGACGCCGCTGAACACCTCCAGCGAGCCGTAGTTCTTGGTCAGCCCCTTGGCCATCAGCGGGGTCTTCCCGCAAGGAGCCGGAGTGGGAAACCGTATCTTGGCGACTTTGTCGGCGACCCGCTCGGCGTCGAGTTCGGCGATCATCCGTTCGGCGCGGCGCAACATATTCTGTGCCGCAACGGCTTTGGTGGCCTTCGCGCCAAGTTTGGCGGCCTGGGCCCGCAACGCCGAGGCCTTCTTCTCGGCGTTGGCCCGTTCGCGGCGACGGCGCTGTTCGTCGGTCGCCCGGGCATCCAGGTACTTCTGCCAGCCCATGTTGTAGACGTCGGCCTCGCCGCGCACGGCGTCGAGGAACCAGACCCGGTTGACCACGTCCGCGAGCAGGCCGACATCGTGGCTGATGATCACCAGACCCCCGCTGTAGACCTTGAGGAAGTCGCGCAGCCAGGTGATGGAGTCGGCGTCGAGGTGGTTGGTGGGCTCGTCCAGCAGCAGCGTGGTGTCGGTTCCGGCGCCGGTCTCGCTGGCGGCGAACAGAATTCGCGCCAATTCGACGCGACGGCGCTGACCGCCGGACAGTGTGCGCAGCGGCTGTGTCAGCACCCGGTCGGGCAGTCCGAGGCTGGCGCAGATGCGGCCGGCTTCGCTCTCCGCGGCGTATCCGCCCAGGGCGGCGAAGCGTTCCTCGAGATGACCGTACTTGCGGATGGCCCTGTCGCGCTCGGCATCGTCGACCACCTCGGCCATCAGCACCTGCTGCTTCTCCAGATCGGCCAGCAGGGTGTCCAGTCCGCGCGCCGACAGCACGCGGTCGCGGGCCAGGACGTCGAGGTCACCCTCGCGGGGGTCCTGGGGAAGGTATCCGACTTCGCCGGTGCGGGTGATGGTCCCGGCGTACGGGTCGCCCTCGCCGGCCAGGATCCGCATGGTGGTGGTCTTGCCGGCGCCGTTGCGGCCCACCAGGCCGATGCGGTCGCCGGGTTGCACGCGCAGCGCCGGCCCCTCGGCGAGCAGCAGGGTGCGCGCGCCGGCGCGGACCTCGAGGTCCGTCGCGGTAATCATTGGCGCCGCTCCTCCTCATCGCTTCGCTCTGCATCGTCGCCGGCGCGAATCACTGAGGGTCCCTACTTCTCGTCGGTGAAGACCGCGGCGCGCTTCTCGGCGCGCGCGGCGACCGCCTCCTCGAAGTTGGCGGTAAGCAGGCGCACGTAGAGCTGCCCGAGGCCCTCGGCCTGCATATGCCCTTCCAGGGTACTGGCGTCCAATCCGGTCCATAACGTCCGCTTGGTCAACTCGGTGCCCGGCCGGGAGAACGCCGCGATTCGCTCGGCGATGTCGTAGCAGGTGGGCAGCAGTTCCTCAGGCGGCACCCGGCGGGACACCAGGCCGATGCGTTCGGCTTCCAAAGCGTCGACGTCGCGCCCGGTGAGCATGATCTCGAAGGCACGCGAGGAGCCGATGGCACGCGGCAGCAGGTAGGAAAGCCCCAGTTCGCTGGCGGTCAGGCCGTTGTTGATGCCGGCGGCGCGGAAATATGCGCCGGCGGCGGCCACCCGGATGTCGGCGGCCAGGGCCAGGCACAGGCCGCCGCCGATCGCCGCGCCGTTGACCGCCGCGATGATCGGCTGGTGCATCCGGCGCATCGCGAGGATGACGTCGTCGAGGATCTCCATCGAACGCAGCGCGTACGTGGGCCGGGTCAATCCCGCGACGTGCGGTACCGACCCGGCCGACTTGTGGTCGGCGCCGGAGGAGAATCCCCGCCCGGCGCCGGTGAGGACGACGACGCGGACGTCGTTGTCGTGGTGGAGCTCGGCCAGCACCGCCCGCAACGGCACCATGACGTCGAAGGCCATGGAGTTCATCCGCTCCGGCCGGTTCAGCGTGACCAGCGCGATGTGCGCGCGTGGGCGCTCGACGAGGACGAAGGAGCCGGAACCGGGGTCACTCACCGTTGCACGCTAACGCGTGCCGGGCCGTCAGACCTCGGTAGTGGGCGACTGCTCGGCGACTGGGGCGTCGACGTCGAAGTCGCGCAGCTGCTGGATGAGTTCGTCCAGTGCCTTCGGGGGAAGCGCGCCGGCCTGGTTGAACACCAGCTGGCCCTTCTTGAACGCCATCAGCGTGGGGATCGCCCGGATCTGGGCCGCGGCGGCCAGATCCTGCTCGGCCTCGGTGTCGACCTTGCCGAACACGATGTCGGGGTGGGCCTCGGAAGCCTTGGTGAAGGTGGGGGCGAAGGCGCGGCATGGACCACACCATGACGCCCAGAAGTCGACGAGCACGATGTCGCTTCCGTTGACGGTGTCGTTGAATTCTTGAGCGGTCAGGTCACGGGTAGCCATGCCTTGGGCAACGTTCCGCAGGTCGGATCTGTTCCCCTCGGCCCTGACGGCACGGCGACTAGCCTCGGAAGCCATGTCCACTCTGCCGGATCGGCCCAACACCGCCCTACTGGTGATCGACGTCCAGAACGATGTCGTGGCACGTGCCCACGGTCGCGACCGCGTGGTCGGAACCATCGCCGGTCTGGTGGAGAAGGCCCGTTCGGACAGTGTGCCGGTGGTCTGGGTTCAGCACGCAGACGACGACCTTCCGGCCGGAAGCGACGAATGGCGGATCGTCCCGGAACTGGTCCCGGGGCCCGGCGACCCGCTGGTCGCCAAGGAGTTCGGCGACGCGTTCGAGGCGACGGCCCTGGAGTCGGCTCTCGAGAATCTCGGGGTGGGGCACCTCGTGGTCACCGGCGCCCAGACCGACCAGTGTGTGCGCTGCACGATTCACGGCGCCTTCACCCGTGGCTACGACGTCACCCTCGTCACGGACGCGCACACCACCGAGGACGCCACGCGCTGGGGTGCCCCGCCCCCGGAGCAGGTGATCGCGCACACCAACCTGTACTGGGCGTATCAGACGGCGCCGGGGCGTAGTGCCCGCGCCGTCGCCGCGAGCGACGTGAGGTGGTGACCTAGACGGTGAATCCCAACGCGCGCAGCTGCTCGCGGCCGTCGTCGGTGATCTTGTCCGGGCCCCACGGCGGGTTCCACACCCAGTTGATCTTGACCTCGTTGACCAGCCCGGAGCCGACCAGTGCGTTGAGGGTCTGATCCTCGATGACGTCGGTGAGCGGGCAGGCCGCGGACGTCAGCGTCATGTCGACTACCGCGACGGTGCCCGCCTCGGCCTTCTCGAGGTTGAGCCCGTAGACCAGACCGAGGTCGACGACATTGATGCCGAGCTCCGGATCGACCACGTCGCGCATGGCCTCCTCGACGTCGGCCAGCATCTCCTCGCTTGCGGTGTCGCTCATCTCTCGTCCTCCCTACCCATTGACGCCTGCCCGAGCGCATCCTTGAACGCCAGCCAGCCGAGCAGCGCGCACTTGACCCGGGCCGGGTACTTCGACACTCCGGCGAAGGCCACGCCGTCGCCGATCAGGTCTTCGTCGCCGTCGATGGTTCCGCGGGAGGTGATCATCTCGTTGAACGACTCGACGGTCTTCAGCGCGTCGCCGACGCTCCGGCCGATCACCTGGTCGGCCAGCACCGAGGTGGCGGCCTGGCTGATCGAGCAGCCCTGGCCGTCATACGACACGTCGGCGATTTGCTCACCGTCGTCGGACAGCGCGACCCGCAGGGTGACCTCGTCACCACAGGTGGGGTTCACGTGGTGCACCTCGGCGCCGAAGGGCTCCCGCAGTCCTCGGTGATGAGGGTGCTTGTAGTGGTCCAGGATGACGTCCTGGTACATCTGCTCGAGGCGCATCGGCGTGGGTTACCTCGCTCCGAAGAAGTCGATCGCCCGACGGACCCCGGCGATGAGCCGGTCCACTTCGCCGAGAGTGTTGTAGAGGGCGAAGGATGCCCGCACGGTGGCGGCCACGCCGAAGCGCCGGTGCAGGGGTGCGGCGCAGTGGTGGCCGACCCGCACGGCGACACCCTCGTCGTCGAGCACCTGCCCGACGTCATGGGCGTGCACGCCGTCGACCACGAAAGCGACCGGCGAGCGGCGCACCGCCGGATCGACCGGGCCGATGATACGCACCTGCGGGATCTCGCTGAGCCCTTCGAGCGTCGCGGCCACCAGCCGGTGCTCGTGGGCCTGCACGGCCGGCATGCCGATCGCATCGAGATACCTTGCGGCGGCGGCCAATCCGACCACCTGGGAGATCATCTGGGTGCCGGCTTCGAACCGCTGCGGCGGGGCGGCGTAGGTGGCCGACTCCATCGTGACGGTCTCGATCATCGATCCGCCGGTGAGGAACGGCGGCAGCGCGGCCAGCAGTTCGGGACGCCCGTAGAGTGCGCCGATCCCGGTGGGACCGAGCATCTTGTGGCCGGAGAACGCGGCGAAATCCACGCCCAACACGCGGAAGTCGACGGGCTGGTGCGGCACGGACTGGCAGGCGTCGAGGACCGTGAACGCCCCGATCTCCCTGGCCCGGCGGACCAGTTCAGCGACGGGCGCCCCGGTCCCGGTGACGTTCGAATGATGTGTGAAGGCAAGCACTTTCACGCGCTCGTCGAGCCGTACATGCTCCAGGTCGAGTTCGCCGCCGTCGGTGACGCCGAACCACTGCAGCGTCGCACCGGTGCGCCGCGCCAACTCCTGCCAGGGGATGAGGTTTGCGTGATGTTCGAGTTCGGTCGTGACGATGACGTCGCCCGGGCCGACGGCATGCTCGAACCGGTTGTCCCCCAGTACGTAGGACACCAGGTTGAGCGCCTCGGTGGCGTTCTTGGTGAACACCACCTCGTCGGGGGCCGCTCCGACGAAGGCGGCGATGTCGGCGCGTCCGTTCTCGAAGGCGTCGGTGGCCTCCTCCATCAACTGGTGGGCACCACGGTGGACCGCGCCGTTGGAGGTCAGCAGGAAGTCCCGCTCGGCGTCGAGCACCTGCAGCGGCTTCTGCGACGTCGCCCCGGAGTCCAGGTAGGCCAGCGTGTGTCCGCTGCGCATCACCCGCTTGAGGATCGGGAAGTCGGCGCGGATCCGATCGACATCGAGATCGGCACTCACCGTGGCGGCCATCGGACGCCGCCTAGGTGGCCGCAGCGGCCCGGGTGAACCGCACGTAGCCGTTCTCCTCGAGCTCGTCGGCCAGTTCGGGGCCGCCGGACTCGACGATGCGGCCGTCGACGAAGACATGCACGAACTGCGGGTGGATGTAGCGCAGGATCCGGGTGTAGTGCGTGATCAGCAGCACGCCGGCATCCTCGGCCTCGGCGAACCGGTTCACCCCCTCGCTGACGACGCGCAGTGCGTCGACGTCCAGCCCGGAGTCGGTCTCGTCGAGGATGGCGATCTTCGGCTTGAGCAGACCCAGCTGCAGGATCTCGTGCCGCTTCTTCTCACCACCCGAGAACCCCTCGTTCACGCTGCGCTCGCCGAACTGCGGGTCGATCTCCAGATCGGCCATCGCGGCCTTGACCTCTTTGACCCACAGCCGCAGCTTCGGCGCCTCGCCGCGGACCGCGGTCGCCGCGGTGCGCAGGAAGTTCGACATCGACACCCCGGGGACCTCGACGGGGTACTGCATGGCCAGGAAGAGCCCGGCCCGAGCACGCTCGTCGACGCTCATCTCGAGCACGTCCTGCCCGTCGAGAGTGATGGAGCCAGACGTGACGGTGTACTTCGGGTGGCCGGCGATGGCGTAGGACAGCGTCGACTTCCCCGATCCGTTGGGGCCCATGACCGCATGGGTCTCCCCCGACTTCACCGTCAGGTTGACGCCCTTGAGGATCTCCTTGGACGTGCCGTCGGGGTTCTCGACGGAGACGTGCAGATCCCTGATGTCCAGTGTGCTCATGAGTCAGCTCTCGATTCGGTGAAGGCCAGTTCTTTTTCGATGGCGTCGGTCAAACGGTCACGGACTTCGGGCACGGCGATCTTGGAGATGATCTCCCCGAAGAAGCCGCGGACGACGAGCCGCCGGGCCTGCTCCTCCGGGATGCCGCGGGCCTGAAGGTAGAACAACTGCTCGTCGTCGAAACGCCCTGTGGCGCTGGCATGTCCGGCGCCGACGATCTCGCCGGTCTCGATCTCGAGGTTGGGGACCGAGTCGGCACGGGCCCCGTCGGTGAGCACCAGGTTGCGGTTGACCTCGAAGGTGTCGGTGCCGGTGGCCTCGGCGCGGATCAGGACGTCGCCCACCCAGACGGTGTGCGCATCGGGCTTCTTGGAGTCCGGATCACCTTGCAGCGCGCCCTTGTAGAGGACGTTGGAGCGGCAGTTGGGCTGCGAATGATCCACCAGCAGGCGCGATTCGAGATGCTGGCCGGCGTCGGCGAAGTACAGGCCGAGCAGCTCGGCGTCGCCGCCGGGTGCGTCGAACCGGACGGTCGCCGCCATTCTCACCACGTCGCCGCCGAGGGTGACCGCGACGTGGCGCAGCACCGCATCCTTGCCGAGGCGGGCGTGCTGCGCGCTGACGTGCACCATGTCGTCGGCCCAGTCCGCGATCCACACCACGGTGAGCCGGGCTGCGTCGCCGAGGACGAACTCGACGTTGTCGGCGTAGGTTCCGCTGCCGCGCAGGTCGATGACCACCACCGCTTCCGCGAGTTCGTCGGCCCGCACCTGCAGATGGCCGTAGGCGGTCCGGCCCTGGCCCGGTCCGGTGATGACGACGTCGACCGGCGCCTCGGTATGCACGCCGCGAGCGACGGTCACCACGGTGGCCTGCTCGAACGACGAGAACGCCTGCGCTGCAACGCGGTCGGCGGGGACACCGCCCTGTCCCAGCCGCTCGTCGCCCCGCGCGACGGCCTCCACGGTCACGCCCCGCTGCCCGGTCACCTCGATGGTGGCGGTGCCGGTCCGCGGGGCCGAGCCGTCGTGCAGCCCGCGCAGCCGGCGCAGCGGGGTGAACCGCCAGAGTTCGTCGCGGCCGCCGGGTATCTCGAACGCGTCGACGTCGAAGCTGGTGAACTGCTCGCCCTTATTGAGAGCGGCGAGGGCCGAACCCTCCACCGCGGCATTGAGATTCGTCACTATCCGACCGCGCCTTCCATCTGCAGCTCGATGAGCCGATTGAGCTCCAGGGCGTACTCCATGGGCAGCTCCTTGGCGATCGGCTCGACGAAGCCGCGGACCACCATCGCCATCGCCTCGTCCTCGCTCAGGCCGCGGCTCATCAGGTAGAACAGCTGGTCCTCGCTGACCTTGGACACCGTGGCCTCATGGCCCATGGTCACGTCGTCCTCGCGGATGTCGACATAGGGGTAGGTGTCGCTGCGGCTGATCGTGTCGACCAGCAGCGCATCGCATTTCACGCTGGAGCGCGATCCGTGCGCACCCTTGTTGACCTGAACCAGGCCGCGGTATGACGCGCGGCCGCCGCCGCGGGCCACCGACTTGGACACGATGTTGCTCGAGGTGTTGGGCGCCAGGTGCAGCATCTTGGCGCCGGTGTCCTGGTGCTGGCCCTCGCCGGCGAAGGCGATGGAGAGCACCTCGCCCTTGGCGTGCTCGCCCGTCATCCACACCGCCGGGTACTTCATGGTGACCTTGGAGCCGATGTTGCCGTCGATCCACTCCATGGTGGCGCCGGCCTCGGCCCGGGCCCGCTTGGTGACCAGGTTGTAGACGTTGTTCGACCAGTTCTGGATGGTCGTATAACGAACGCGCGCACCGGGTTTGACGATGATCTCCACCACCGCGGAGTGCAACGAATCGCTCTTGTAGATGGGAGCCGTGCACCCTTCGACGTAATGCACGTAAGAGCCCTCGTCGGCGATGATCAGCGTCCGCTCGAACTGGCCCATGTTCTCGGTGTTGATCCGGAAGTAGGCCTGCAGCGGGATGTCGACGTGCACACCCGGCGGGACGTAGATGAAGGAGCCACCCGACCAGACGGCGGTGTTCAGCGCGGAGAACTTGTTGTCCCCGGCCGGGATCACGGTGCCGAAGTTCTCCCTGAAGATCTCCGGGTGTTCCTTCAGGCCGGTGTCGGTGTCGAGGAAGATGACGCCCTGCGCCTCGAGGTCCTCCCGGATCTGGTGGTAGACCACCTCGGACTCGTACTGCGCGGCGACGCCGGCCACCAGACGCTGCTTCTCGGCCTCCGGGATGCCCAGGCGGTCATAGGTGTTCTTGATGTCCTCGGGCAGTTCCTCCCAGGAGGTCGCCTGCTTCTCGGTGGAGCGCACGAAATACTTGATGTTGTCGAAGTCGATGCCCTCGAGGTTGGAGCCCCAGTTCGGCATCGGCTTCTTCTCGAAGGTGCGCAACGCCTTCAGGCGGATGTCGAGCATCCACGCCGGTTCGCTCTTCTTCGCCGAGATGTCGCGCACCACGGCCTCGGAGAGCCCGCGCTGGGCGCTGGCGCCCGCGACGTCGGTGTCAGCCCAGCCGTAGCCGTAGCGGCCCAGCGAGGCGATGGTCTCCTCCTGGCTCAGTGCCGTTATTTCAGCCGGCGTGGCCTCGGGGATGGCCGTCATGCGGACGCTCCTTGCTCATCGTGGGTGGTCGCTTCGGGGAACGTGACGGTCAGCGGGACGTGCGTGGTGCAGGCGCAGTCGCCGTTGACGATGGATGCCAGTCGCTGGACGTGGGTGCCGAGAACCTCGGAGATGGCTTCCTGCTCGGCCTGGCAGAGCTCCGGAAACTCCTCTGCCACATGGGAAACCGGGCAGTGGTGCTGGCAGATCTCGATGCCCTGGATCGGGCCGCGCACCCGGGTGGCGGTGGTGGCGTAACCGGCCCTGGTCAGTGCGTCGGCCACCTGCTCGGCGGCCTCGGCGACCGCTTCGTCGTCGTCGGAATCGACCGGCTCGACCCCGTCGAGGATGGCCTCCACGCGGCGTCGGGCGAAGGCCAGGACCGCCTCGTCGCCGCCGATCTCGCGGAGCTGGCGCATGGCGGCGGACGCCAGGTCGTCGTAGGTGTGCTCGAGCTTGGCCCGGCCCGCGGCCGTCAGCCGGAACCGCTTGGCCGGGCGGCCGCGACCGGCCTGCTGCCAGGGTGCCGACGGATTGGCCTCCGAATCGCCACTGTCGACGAGGGCATCGAGGTGCCGGCGCACACCGGCTGCCGAGATACCCAGCCGCCGCCCGATGTCCGCAGCCGTGATCGACCCGGATTCCAGCAGGAGTTGCACGATGGCCCGACGGGTGTGGCCGTCCGGAGCCACGGCCCGCGAGGCGGGTGAGGGGTCCGGGACTATTTTCACAACACCAGTGTGTCGCAATTACCGGTGACCGGTCTAGCAAGGGCACCCTTACCTAAAGCGCCTGATGGCCGCCCGATGGTGCTGGCCACGGCGGATAGAGTGCTGTGGTGGCCGCCCGCCAGCTTTCCCTCAGCTCGTCGATCGCGGGTTGGCACGGGGACGAGCGGACCGTCGGCTCACCGCTCAACGATGCCGAACTGCGCGCGATGCGCCGCACCCGCATGTTCGGTGCCACCGGCACCGTCCTGATGGCCATCGGCGCCCTGGGCGCCGGCGCCCGCCCGGTGGTGCAGGACCCCACCTTCGGTGTGCGGCTGCTGAATCTCCCGTCGCGCATCCAGACCGTCTCGCTGACGATGACCACCACGGGCGCGGTGATGATGGCGCTGGCGTGGCTGATGCTGGGCCGCTTCGCGCTGGGGATCTGGTCATCCGACGGCGAAACTCCACGCCGGATGATGTCCCGCGCCCAGCTCGACCGCACCCTCATGCTGTGGATCACCCCCCTGCTGATCGCCCCGCCGATGTACAGCAAGGACGTCTACTCCTATCTGGCCCAGAGCCAGATAGCCCGGATCGGGCTGAACCCCTACAAAGTCGGGCCGGCACCCGGGCTGGGCCTCGACCACGTGTTCACGCTGTCGGTGCCGAGCCTGTGGCGGGAGACCCCGGCGCCCTACGGGCCGCTGTTCCTGTGGATCGGCCGCGGCATCTCCGCGCTCACCGGTGAGAACATCGTCGCCGCCGTGCTCTGCCACCGGCTCGTCGTCCTCATCGGAGTAGGCATGATCGTCTGGGCCACACCACGATTGGCGCGCCGCTGCGGTGTGGCCGAAGTCACCGCACTGTGGCTCGGCGCCGCCAACCCGCTGCTGCTGATGCATCTGGTGGCAGGCATCCACAACGAGGCGCTGATGCTCGGACTGATGCTGACCGGGACCGAGATCGCCCTGCGGGGTATCGACAATCCGAACCCGCTGGCACCCCGGCCGCTGCGCTGGCCGCACTCCCGCGCCGACTGGTCACGCTGGGCGCCGCTGGGCCTGGTGCTGGCGGGCACGGTGCTGATCACGTTGTCCTCCCAGGTGAAGCTTCCCGGCCTGCTGGCCCTGGGCTTCGCCGCGATGGCCCTGGCCCACCGGTGGGGCGGCACCGTTAAAGCGTTCCTGTCGGCCGGGGTGTTGATGGGGTCGGTGGCGCTGGCCGTCATGGCCCTCGTCGGGTGGGCCAGCGGCCTCGGCTTCGGCTGGCTGTTCACCCTGGGCACCGCCAACGTCGTGCGCAGCTGGATGTCCCCGCCGACGCTGCTGGCCCTGGCCACCGGGCAGGTCGGCATCCTGCTCGGGCTGGGCGACCACACCACCGCCGTGCTGTCGCTGACTCGCGCCATGGGCGTGCTGATCATCGCGATGGTGGTGAGCTGGCTGCTGCTGGCGGTGCTGCGCGGCCGGCTACATCCGGTCGGCGGTCTGGGCGTCGCGCTGGGCGCCACCGTGCTGCTGTTCCCGGTGGTCCAGCCGTGGTACCTGCTATGGGCGATCATCCCGCTGGCGGCATGGGCCACCCGGCCGCGGTTCCGCATCGCCGCCATCGCCGTCACGCTGATCGTCGGGATCTTCGGGCCGACCGCGAACGGCGACCGTTTCGCGTTGTTCCAGATCCTCGACGCCACCCTGTCCAGCGCGCTGATCGTCGCGCTGCTGATCGTGCTCACGCGCAACCGGCTGCCCTGGCGGTACGTACCCGGCACCGACGAGCGTTACAGCGGCCAGGACGTCGACCCGAGCCCGGCCCAGGACCCGTCCGACGGGCTGGGAGACCATCCACCGGCGGGCGGCCCCGCCCCCGCCGCCTACGCTGAGACCCCGTGAGTTCTGGCTCTCCCATCCCGGTGCGGTTGCGCGGGGTGTCGAAGCGGTACGGGTCCACCTTGGCGGTCTCCGAACTCGACCTCGACGTCCAGCGCGCCGAGGTCCTTGCGCTACTGGGTCCCAACGGCGCCGGTAAGACGACGACCGTCGAGATGTGCGAGGGGTTCGTGCGCCCCGACGCCGGCTCGGTGGAAGTCCTCGGTCTGGATCCCATCGCCGACAACGCCCGCGTGCGTGAGCGCATCGGCGTGATGCTGCAGGGCGGTGGCGGTTACCCGGCGGCCCGGGCGGCGGAGATGCTCGACCTGGTCGCCGCCTATGCCGCCAAGCCGCTGGACCCGGCGTGGCTGCTGAACACCCTCGGTCTGACCGACGCCGCCAAGACCACCTATCGGCGGCTGTCCGGCGGCCAGCAGCAGCGGCTCGCGCTGGCGTGCGCGATCGTCGGCCGCCCGGAACTGGTGTTCCTCGACGAGCCGACGGCCGGCATGGACGCCCACGCCCGGCTGGTGGTCTGGGAACTCATCGACGGGCTGCGCCGCGACGGCGTGACGGTGTTGCTCACCACCCACCAGCTCAAGGAGGCCGAGGAACTGGCCGACCGGATCGTCATCATCGACCACGGCTCGACCGTGGCCGCCGGCACTCCGGCGGAGCTGATGCGCAGCGGCGCCGAGGGACAGCTGCGGTTCACCGCGCCGCGCAAGCTCGACCTGTCGCTGCTGGTGGCGGCGCTGCCGGAGGGTTACCGCGCCACCGAGCAGAGCCCCGGCGAATACCTCGTCGAGGGCACCGTCGATCCGCAGGTGCTGGCGACGGTGACGGCCTGGTGTGCCCGGCTGAACATCCTGGCCACCGATCTGCGGGTCGAGCAGCGCAGCCTCGAGGACGTCTTCCTCGACCTCACCGGCAGGGAGTTGCGGGCATGAGCACCCTGTTCCCGGCGGGCACCTTCTCCCCCGATCCGCGCCCGGCGCCCGTGGCGAGCATGCTGGCCGCCCAGTACCGGCTGGAGTTGAAACTGTTGCTGCGCAACGGCGAACAGCTGTTGCTGACCATGTTCATCCCGATCACCCTGCTGATCGGCCTGACGCTGCTGCCACTGGGTCCGTTCGGGGAGCATCGCGAGCATCGGGTGGCCGTGTTCGTGCCCGCGATCATGGCGCTGGCGGTGATTTCGACGGCCTTCACCGGACAGGCCATCGCGGTGGCCTTCGATCGCCGCTACGGAGCCCTGAAACGCTTGGGCGCCACCGCTTTACCGGTGTGGGGCATCATCGCCGGCAAGGCTTTGGCCGTGGTGACGGTGGTGTTCCTGCAGGCGATTCTGCTGGGCGGTATCGGGCTGGCCCTGGGCTGGCGGCCCAGCCCGGCCGGCCTGCTGCTGGGCGCGGTGATCATCGCGCTGGGCACCGCGGCGTTCGTGGCCATGGGCCTGCTGCTGGGCGGAACGCTGCGCGCCGAGATCGTGCTGGCCGTGGCGAACCTGCTCTGGTTCGTCTTCGCCGGGCTGGGCGCGCTGACGCTGGAGACCGGGGTCGTTCCCAAGGCGGTCGCCTGGGTGGCCCGGCTGACCCCGTCCGGCGCGCTCACCGAGGCGCTGTCGCAGGCGACGGCGGTGTCCGTCGACTGGTTCGGCATCGCGGTGCTGGCGGCCTGGGGCGCGGTGTGCGCGGCGGCCGCCGTCCGCTGGTTCCGGTTCACCTGACCGATAGGATCGCCGGCGTGGGTGTGTTCATGCGGTTGGTCGACCGGCTTCCGCTGCCCAGCCTGCGCACCCAGCGCCTCGTCGCGATCGCCGTTCTGCTCAGTCAGGCCCTGATCTCGGTCACCGGCTCGGTCGTGCGCGTCACCGCGTCCGGGCTGGGCTGCCCCACGTGGCCACAGTGCTTCCCGGGCAGCTTCACCCCGGTGCCGCACGCCGAGGTGCCCGTCATCCACCAGGCCGTCGAGTTCGGCAATCGCCTCATCACCTTCGCGGTGGTGCTGACCGCCATGCTGGCGGTGCTGGCGGTCACCCGCGCGCGGCGGCGCCGCGAGATCAAGGTCTACGCCTGGCTGATGCCGGCCTCCACCGTGTTGCAGGCCGTCATCGGCGGCATCACGGTGCGCACCGGGCTGCTGTGGTGGACGGTGGCGATCCACCTGCTGGTGTCCATGGCGATGGTGTGGCTTGCGGCGCTGCTCTACGTCAAGATCGGCGAGCCTGACGACGGTGTGGTCACCCCGGTGGCCCCGAAGCCGTTGCGGCAGTTGACCGTTCTGAGCGCGATCGTGCTGAGCGCCACCCTGGTGACCGGCACGTTGGTCACCGGCGCCGGCCCGCACGCCGGGGACAAGAGCATCTCCCGTCCGGTCCCACGCCTCGAGATCGAGGTCGTCACGCTGGTGCATGCGCACGCCACGCTGATGGTCGCCTACTTCTGCCTGCTGATCGGGCTGAGCGCCGGCCTGCTCGCGGTCGGTGTTCCGGCCCGGGTGAAGCGCCGGATGGCCGAGCTGGTCGGAGTCGTGGCCCTGCAGGGGCTGATCGGCGTGGTCCAGTACCACACCGGTGTGCCTGCGGTGCTGGTCGCGATGCACGTCGCCGGTGCGGCCGCCTGCACGGCCGCCACCGCGGTGCTATGGGCGTCGATGCGACAGCGGACCGAGCCCGAGGCGCTCGCACGCCGTCTCGACGTGCACAGCGAAGCTGCGCTGCCGTAGTTCCCGGTTCTTCTCGTCGAGTTGGCGCCAGCCCAGCGACGGTTCGATCAGCTCCAGTTCCAGCAGCACCGCGTCCCCGGCGTCCCCGATGAGATCGACTCGGGCATAGAGGAATTCGGTCCGGTCGATGCCCAGGTGCGAGGCCGCGGCGTCGAGGGCGTCATACCCCTGCTCCCACAGTTCGACGTCCGGGTTGGCCAGGGTCAGCGACTCCGCGGCGAAGGTTCCCGACGGGTCCAGCGACGGCTCCTCACCCTGCGGTGGCAGGATCGGGCCCTTGATGAAGGCGTGCGACTCCTCGCCACCCACAAACACCAGGGCGGTCTCCCCCGCCGCGATCCGCTCGTCATAGGGCTGTACCAGCACGCTGCGGCCGGCGGCCAGCAGCGCGGCGGCATGCGCGGCCGCGGCGTCGGCCTCGACGAACCGGTGGGTGTCGATGGATCCTGCGCCGACGGCCGGTTTGACGACGACCTCACCGCTGAAGTCGGCCGCCGAAACCGCCTCGGCCGGCTCGAAGAACGTCGACGGCACCACGGCGATCCCCGCGGCGGCAAGGTCGTGCAGGTAGTGCTTGTCGCTGTTCCACGCCACCACCGCCGGCGCGTTGAGCAGGTTTCGCACCCGGGTGGTCCAGGCGAGGAACTCCTCGCGCCGCTCGGCGTAGTCCCACGCGGCCCGCAGGATCACCAAGTCCGCGGTCTCGGTCTGCGGATCGTCCCACGACAGCCAGCGGGCATGCAGACCGCGGGTTCGCAGGGCCTCGATCAGACCGTCGTCGTCGCCGTCGCCGTCGACCAATTGCGGGCAGGAGGCCAGCACGATGCGCGGGTGGAAGACGTTCGGGCGGGCCAGCTTCATCGAGTCGGCAGTTCGCTGATGGTCACCAGGGGGATGATAGTGACATGCGTGCGGTCGAAGTCGCCGAGACAGGCGGTCCGGAAGTTCTGCAATACGTCGAGAAGCCGATGCCCACACCGGGTCCCGACGAGGTGCTGATCAAGGCGGATGCCATCGGCGTCAACTACATCGACACCTACTTCCGCTCCGGGCAGTACCCCCGCGAACTCCCATTCATCGTCGGGACCGAGGTCTGCGGGACGGTGGCCGCCGCCGGCGAGGAGGTGGCGGCCATCAATGTCGGCGATCGGGTGGTGACTGCCAACGCCGTTGGTGCCTACGCCGAGTATTCCTGCGCCCCAGCCGATTTCGTGGCCTACGTTCCGGAGTCCGTGCCCTCGGACGCCATCGCCTCCGCCCTGCTGAAGGGGATGACTGCCCACTATCTGATCAAGTCGGTCTACGTGGTGCAGGCCGGCGACTTCGTGCTGGTGCATGCCGGCGCCGGCGGTGTCGGCCTGATCCTGACCCAGTGGGCCACCAGCCTCGGCGCGCGGGTCATCACCACCGCGTCGACTCCCGAAAAGGCCGAGTTGTCCCGGCAGGCCGGCGCCGTGGAAGTGCTCGACTACCCGGAAGATCCGGCGCAGTTCGCCGCTCGCGTGCGCGAGCTCAGCGACGGACGAGGGGTGGCCGCCGCCTACGACGGCGTCGGCAAGTCGACGTTCGACGCCAGCCTGGCCAGTCTGGCGGTGCGCGGCACCCTGGCGTTGTTCGGGGCGTCCAGTGGGCCGGTGCCGCCGTTGGATCCCCAACGGCTCATGGCCGCCGGTTCGGTGTATTTGACCCGGCCCAGTCTCGTGCACTTCATCCGATCCACCGATGAATTCGCCTGGCGTGCCGGGGAACTGATCGACGCGATCGCGACCGGCGCGATCACCATCACCGTGGGCGGCCACTACCCGCTGGCCGAGGTGCAGCGCGCCCACGAGGACCTGCAGGGACGCAAGACCACGGGGTCGATCGTCCTGGTGCCCTGATCTGGGCGTGCTGCTAGGGTCCGACGCGTGGAAGCCCGGGCGTTGCGTAGACTGGCCGCGGTGGCGTGCGCCGGCCTGGCGGTGGCCACAGCCCCCGCCGGCTACGCCGATCCCCCGGCCGACCCAGCAATCGTTCCGGTCGGCGATGCCACAGCACCCGACGCCACCGCACCCCCGGTGGCCGGTGGCGCCATCCCGTCGGGCAGCCCCGGCACCCTGACCACCCCCGAAGGCCTGGTCCTCACGGTGTCGGCGGCCAAGGAGTCGCTGGACCCGTCGACCTCCCTGACGAACACCCCGTGGTCCCGCGAGTACGTGGTCTCCGGCGTCTTCTCCGGCAAGGTCACCGGCACGGGGCATTCGTCCGTGCAGGGCGGCCTGCTGGAGGCCGGCTATCAGATCGGCTGCGGTATCCGCCAACAGGATTTGCACTCGATCTCCCAGGCGGGCATCACGCCGGGGACCGGCATCCCCTTCGTCGACGGCGAGATCCTCCCGGTGTTCCTCAGCGCGAACGCCTCCGAACAGCTGCGTGTGGTCCTGGAACCGGGACGGGTGAACACCGTGTCGGTGACGAAGAAGGAGTTCGAGGGTGACTGGGCCCGGGTGGCCGTCAACGGAATGCGGATCTGGATCGACGGCTGCGCCGGGCAATCCTTCATCCGCTCGTTCGCGACGTTCACCGGGTCCACCGGCGACAACGCCGACGTGGTGACGTACTTCGGCGTGACCAGGGCCGTCTAGGTGCTGATGCGGGGACGGGCTGCGCGCCCGATGGCGGCAGGGTGCCTCGCGCTGATCGCGGTGGCCGCCGCGGCACCGGCGCCCGCCGAGCCGTCCGACACTCCCCTCCCGCCGGGCGCCGGGCAGCCGACCGCTCCCGCGGCCCCGCCCCCGCCCGCCGACGCCGCGCCGCCGCCGGACAACGGGATCGTCGCGTCCGCTCCCCCGGGCATCGCACAGACCGAGGACGGCCGCACCCTCACGGTGTCGGCGGAAAACGAGACGCAGTTGCCCATCCAGCCGCTGACGACGGCGTTGAGCTCGCGTGACTGGCTGGTCGGAGGCACCTTCACCGGCAGCACCACCGGTTCGGTCAACGGCGGGACCCTTGAGGTCGGCTACCAGATCGGCTGCGGCATCGAGATGAACCAGATCCGCCTGGGCGGCACGCTCGGCGCCAACGTCAACAGTGCGTCGGTGTCGTTTCCGATCGCCGGGGTCATCGACGTGCGTATCCGTCCGGGCTCCGTCATCACCGCCCAGGTCATGAAAAAGGATTTCGACGGCACCAAGTCGCGGGTCATCGTCAAGGACATCCACATCAACGTCGACGGCTGCGTCGGATCGTCGTCCCTGCGCTCCTACGCGGTGCTGACCAGTTCGACGCCGCACACCGAGGACATCGTCGCCTACTACGGCGTCACGAAAACCTTCTGAGAACTCAGCCGAAAAGCTGCGGCAGCGGAATCACGGAATCCACTGCCAGCGCGCAGAACACCGCGGCCAGGTAGTTGTTGGAGTGCAGGAACAGCCGCAGCGGCTTGACCGCCTCGCCACGCTTGACCCCGGCGTGCAGCTTGTAGGCCAGGGTCAGGAACCAGGCCCCGGCCGCCACGGCCACCGCGGCGTAGAGCCAGCCCGCGGCGGGGATCAGGGCGAGGGTCGCGGCCACGGTCAGCCAGGTGTAGATCACGACCTGCTTGGTGACCTGGCGTTCGGTGGCGACCACGGGAAGCATCGGCACGCCGGCGGCCGCGTAGTCCTCTTTGTATTTCATGGCCAGCGCCCAGGTGTGCGGCGGCGTCCAGAAGAAGATGATCGCGAACATCGCCAGCGCCTGCCAGCCGATGCTGCCGGTGACCGCCGACCAGCCGATCATCACCGGCATGCAGCCCGCGGCCCCGCCCCACACCACGTTCTGCGAGGTCCGCCGCTTGAGCAGCAGGGTGTAGACCAGGACGTAGAACGCGATGGTGGCGGCGGCGAGATGCGCCGAGAGCATGTTGGTGGTCCACCACAGCCAGAAGAACGAGCCGACCGACAGCGCCAGGCCGAACACCAGGGCGTGGCTGCGGGGCACCACCGAACGGGCCAGCGGCCGACGCTCGGTGCGCTTCATGACCTTGTCGATGTCGGCGTCGGCGACACAGTTCAGCGCGTTGGCGCCGCCCGCGGCGAGCATGCCGCCGAACAGGGTGTTCAGGATCAAGGCCAGATCGACGTGGCCGCGGTCGGCCAGCAGCATGGCCGGGATTGTGGTGACGAGCAGGAGCTCGATGACGCGGGGTTTCATCAAGGCGAGGTAGCCCAGCGCGGAACTGCGGAGCCGACTCGGAGCCGTGCCGGACGCGGGGCTGCCGTCGGCTCCCACGAGGGGCGTTTCGCGCATTCTCACGCAGTCAACTCCTTACGGGCAGCGGTGAGCCGCCCAGCCTTCTACTACACAGGATGGTAGACCCCGACGCTGCCGATTTGGTACTGCACGGCCGATTCCCGGCACTAGGGTGTGCAGCAGTATCGGGTTGCCCGCCGATTCGACGTCCCAGGAGTGCATTTCGTGACCACCCTTGAGCAGATTTCAGCGTTGACGCAGCCGCATCACCCGGCCGACTGGACCGACCTGGATTCCCGCGCCGTCGACACCGCGCGGGTGCTGGCCGCCGACGCTGTGCAGAAGGTGGGCAACGGCCACCCGGGGACGGCCATGAGCCTGGCCCCGGCGGCCTACACGCTGTTCCAACGGGTGATGCGCCATGATCCGAGCGACACGCACTGGCTGGGCCGGGACCGGTTCGTGCTGTCCTGCGGGCACAGCAGCCTCACCCTGTACCTGCAGCTCTATCTGGGCGGCTTCGGCCTGGAACTGTCCGACATCGAGTCGCTGCGCACCTGGGGTTCCAAGACCCCGGGCCACCCGGAGTTCCGGCACACCAAGGGCGTGGAGATCACCACCGGACCGCTGGGCCAGGGCCTGGCCTCGGCGGTCGGCATGTCGATGGCCTCGCGCTACGAACGCGGGCTGTTCGATCCCGACGCCCCGGCGGGGGCCAGCCCGTTCGACCACTTCATCTATGTCATCGCCTCCGACGGCGACATGGAGGAGGGCGTCACCAGCGAGGCGTGCTCGCTGGCGGGCACCCAGCAGTTGGGCAACCTCATCGTCATCTGGGACGACAACGAGATCTCGATCGAGCACAACACGAAGATCGCGTTCACCGAGGACACCCCGAAGCGGTACGAGGCCTACGGCTGGCACGTCCAGCGGGTGGAGGGCGGCGAGAACGTCGCCGCCCTGGAAGAGGCCATCGCCAAGGCCAAGGCCGTCACCGACAAGCCGTCGTTCATCGCACTGCGGACCATCATCGGCTACCCCGCGCCGACGAAGATGAACACCGGCGGCGTGCACGGTTCGGCCCTCGGCGACGGCGAGGTGGCCGCGACCAAGGAGGTCCTCGGCTTCGACCCGGACAAGAAGTTCGACGTCGCCCCCGAGGTGATCGCCCACACCCGCAAGCTCGTCGACCGGGGCCGGGAAGCGCACGAGAAGTGGCAGGCCGACTTCGATGCGTGGGCCCGGCGCGAGCCGGAACGCAAGGCGCTGCTCGACCGGCTGCTGGCCGGCACCCTGCCCGACGGCTGGGACGCCGACCTGCCGCACTGGGAGCCGGGATCCAAGCCGGTGGCCACCCGCGCGGCCTCCGGTGACGTGCTCTCGGCCCTCGGGCCGAAGCTGCCGGAGCTCTGGGGCGGTTCGGCCGACCTCGCCGGCAGCAACAACACCACGATGAAGGGCGCGAAGTCCTTTGGCCCGCCGTCGATCTCGACGGAGGACTGGGACGCCACCTGGTACGGCCGCACGCTGCACTTCGGCATCCGCGAGCACGCGATGGGCGCGATCCTGTCCGGGATCGTGCTGCACGGGCCGACGCGGGCCTACGGCGGCACGTTCCTGCAGTTCGCCGACTACATGCGACCGGCCGTGCGACTGGCCGCCTTGATGGACATCGACCCCATCTATGTGTGGACCCACGATTCGATCGGCCTGGGCGAGGACGGTCCGACCCACCAGCCCATCGAGCATCTCGCGGCGCTGCGGGCGATCCCGCGGCTGGCGGTCGTGCGCCCGGCCGACCCGAACGAGACGGCCTACGCGTGGCGCACGGTCCTCGAGCGCGGGGCCACCAGTGGGCCCACCGGCCTGATCCTTACCCGGCAGGGCGTCCCGGTTCTCGAGGGCACCAGCGCCGAGGGTGTCGCCCGGGGCGGCTACGTGCTCGGCGGAGCGGATCCCGCTGACGCCGACGTGATCATCATCGCCACCGGCTCGGAGGTCCAACTGGCCGTCGAGGCCGCGAAGATCCTGGCGGGCAGGGAGACCAAGGCCTACGTGGTGTCGATGCCGTGCGTGGAGTGGTTCGAGGCGCAGCCGCAGGAGTACCGCGACAGCGTGCTTCCCCCCGACGTGCCCGCCCGGGTCGCGGTCGAGGCCGGAGTGGCGCAGAGTTGGTACAAGTACGTCGGCGACACCGGGGAGATCATCTCGATCGAGCATTACGGCGAGTCCGCCGACGACAAGACCCTGTTCCGCGAGTTCGGCTTCACCCCCGAGGCCGTCGTCGCCGCAGCGGAACGAGCAATCGACAACTGATTCGCGTACCACCCCAGAGGAGAACCATGGCCCAGAACCCCAACCTCGCCGCGCTGTCCGCGGCCGGCGTCTCCGTGTGGCTCGACGACCTGTCCCGCGACCGGCTGCGGTCGGGGAATCTGCAGGAGTTGATCGACACCAAGTCGGTCGTGGGCGTCACCACCAACCCGTCGATCTTCCAGGCCGCGCTGTCCAAGGGCACCGCCTATGACGCGCAGGTGGCCGAATTGGCCGCCCGCGGCGCCGATGTCGACGCCACCATCCGCACCGTCACCACCGACGATGTCCGGGAGGCCTGTGACGTACTGCGGCCCCAGTGGGAGGCCTCCGACGGCCTCGACGGCCGGGTCTCGATCGAGGTCGACCCGCGACTGGCCCACGACACCGACAAGACGATCCTGCAGGCGATCGAGCTGTGGAAGATCGTCGACCGCCCTAACCTGCTGATCAAGATCCCGGCGACCAAGGCCGGACTGCCGGCCATCACCGCCGTCATCGGCGAGGGCATCTCGGTCAACGTCACCCTGATCTTCTCGGTGGATCGCCACGTCGAGGTGATGGACGCCTACCTCGCCGGTCTGGAGGCGGCCAAGAAGGCCGGGCACGACATCTCCAAGATCCATTCCGTCGCCTCGTTCTTCGTCTCCCGGGTGGACACCGAGATCGACAAGCGGCTGGAGGCCATCGGCACACCGGAGGCGCTGGCGATGCGCGGCAAGGCGGGCGTGGCCAACGCCCGGCTCGCCTACGCCGAGTACGAGCAGGTCTTCATGTCGCCCCGCTATGAGAAGCTGTCCTTGGCCGGCGGCCGGGTGCAGCGGCCGCTGTGGGCGTCGACCGGAGTCAAGAACCCGGACTATTCCGACACCATGTACGTCACCGAACTGGTGGCGGCGCACACCGTCAACACCATGCCGGAGAAGACCATGGACGCGGTCGCCGACCACGGCGTCATCACCGGAGACACCATCAGCAACAAGATCGTCGAGTCCCAGGGCGTCTTCCTCAAGCTTGAGGAACTCGGCATCGACCTGCTCGACGTCTTCGAGTTCCTCGAACGCGACGGCGTGGACAAGTTCGAGAAGTCCTGGCACGAGCTGCTCGAGGCGACTCAGGGCCAGTTGGACGCCGCCAAGAAATGACCAAGGACGTGTCTCCGGACGAGATCTGCGTGCCGGTTCCGGCCGGATGGCACAACCCGCTGCGGGACAAGCGCGACAAACGCATGCCGCGCATCCCCGGCCCGTGCGGGGTGGTGATCTTCGGCGTCACCGGTGACCTGTCCCGCAAGAAGCTGATGCCGGCGATCTACGACCTGGCCAACCGCGGCCTGCTGCCGCCGTCGTTCGCACTGGTCGGTTTCGCCCGCCGGGACTGGGCCGACGAGGACTTCGCGCAGATCGTCCACGACGCGGTCAGGGACCACGCCCGCACCCCGTTCCGCCAGGAGGTCTGGGACCGGCTGGCCGAGGGAATCCGCTTCGTGCAGGGCACTTTCGACGATTCGGTCTCCTTCGCCAAGCTGGCCGAAACGCTCGAGAAACTCGACGTCGAACGGGGCACCGGCGGCAACCACGCCTTCTACCTGTCCATCCCGCCGAACGCCTTCCCGGTGGTCACCGAGCAGCTGAAGAAGTCCGGGCTGGCCGACCCCAAGGACGGCCGGTGGAGCCGGGTGGTGATCGAGAAGCCGTTCGGTCACGACCTGCAGTCGGCGATCGAACTCAACCGGGTGGTCAACAGCGTCTTCCCCGAGCAGTCGGTGTTCCGCATCGACCACTACCTCGGCAAGGAGACCGTCCAGAACATCCTGGCGCTGCGGTTCGCCAACGAGTTGTTCGAACCGATCTGGAGTAGCCACTACGTCGACAGCGTGCAGATCACCATGGCCGAAGACATCGGCCTGGGCGGGCGGGCCGGCTACTACGACGGTATCGGCGCGGCCCGCGACGTCATCCAGAATCACCTTCTGCAACTGCTGGCGCTGACCGCCCTGGAGGAGCCGGTCAGCTTCCATCCCGACGAGGTGCGCGCCGAGAAGATCAAAGTGCTCTCCGCCACCCGGCTGGCCGAACCGCTGGATCTCACCACCTCGCGCGGGCAGTACGCCGCGGGCTGGCAGGGCGGCCAGCAGGTGGTCGGCCTGCTCGACGAGGAGGGTTTCTCGCACACCTCGACCACCGAGACATTCGCCGCGATCACCCTCGACGTGGACACCCGGCGCTGGGCCGGTGTCCCGTTCTACCTGCGCACCGGAAAACGGTTGGGCCGCAGGGTCACTGAGATCGCGCTGATGTTCAAGCGCGCGCCGCACCTTCCGTTCGACGCCACCATGACCGAGGAGCTGGGCCAGAACGCCCTGGTGATCCGGGTGCAGCCGGACGAGGGCATCACCCTGCGGTTCGGCTCGAAGGTGCCGGGCAGCGCCATGGAGGTCCGCGACGTCAACATGGACTTCTCCTACGGATCTGCGTTCGCCGAGGACTCCCCCGAGGCCTACGAGCGGCTGATCCTCGATGTCCTGCTGGGCGAACCGTCGCTGTTCCCCAGCAACGCCGAAGTCGAATTGTCCTGGAAGATCCTCGATCCCGCGCTCGAGTACTGGGCCGGTCACGGGAAGCCCGATCCGTACGAGTCCGGGTCGTGGGGCCCGGACTCGGCGTTCGAGATGCTGGAACGCTCCGGCCGCGAATGGAGGAGGCCCTGACCGTGATGAGCGCCAGCGAAGAGCGGAGTCCACTGAAGTGATCCGCGCCGACGACGATGCGGAGCGAGGCGCCCGCGCGACGATGCAGAGCGAGGCACGAGCGATGAGGAGGAGTCGGGCAATCCACCCGAGCGACGAAGAGGAGCGGCGCCAATGATCGTCGACCTTCCCGACACCACGACCAACGACATCAACAAGCGCATCACCTCGCTTCGTGAGGAGGGCGGCGCGATCACCCTGGGCCGGGTGCTGACCCTGGTGGTGGCGCCGGACCGCGAGGCGATTCTGGAGGACGCCATCGACGCGTCCGTCGGTGCCAGCCGCGAACACCCGTGCCGGATCATCGTCGTCGTCCCGATCGAACCGGACAGCGGCAAGGCGCGTCTGGACGGCCAGTTGCGGGTCGGCGGCGACGCCGGCGCCGGTGAGGTGGTGGTGCTCAAGACCGCCGGGGCGCTGGCGGCCCACGCCAGCAGCGTGGTTCTGCCGTTCCTCCTGCCCGATACCCCGGTGGTGACCTGGTGGCCCGGCGAGGCGCCGCAGATCCCGGCTCAGGATCCGTTGGGCCGCTTGGCGATTCGCCGGATCACCGACGCCACCGGGACGGAGAATCCGCTGGCCACCTTGCGCAGCCGGCTCACCGGCTACACGAAGGGCGACACCGATCTCGCATGGAGCCGTATCACCTACTGGCGGGCGCTGCTGGCGTCCGCACTCGACCAGCCGCCCTACGAACCGCTCACCGGCGCGCTGGTGTCCGGGCTGGCCAGCGAACCGGCGCTGGACATCCTGGCCGGCTGGCTGGCGGCACGCATCGACGGCCCGGTGCGCCGGGAGACCGGGGCGCTGAAGGTCGAACTCGAGCAGCAGAGTCAGACCATCGTGCTGAGCCGGCCGCAGAACGGGGCCACCGCCACCCTGAGCCGGACCGGGCGCCCCGACGCCCAGCTTCCGTTGGCGCGCAGGGAAACCCGCGAATGCCTGGCCGAGGATCTGCGCCGCCTGGACGCCGACGAGATCTACCACGAAGCCCTGGCCGGCATCGACAAGGTGATCTACCCGGCCGCCGGGAACTGAGCATGGCCGGCACTCCCGACGTCACCGTCGACACCTTCCCCGACACCGATGCCCTGGTGGCCGCCGCCGGTGACCGCCTGGCCTCGGCGATCACCGCCGCGATCGCCGAACGAGGCGTCGCGCACATCGTCCTGACCGGCGGCGGTACCGGCATCGCCCTGCTCAAGCGCGTCGGATCCCACCCACTGGACTGGGCGCGAGTCCACCTGTTCTGGGGCGACGACCGGTTCGTCCCGCGCGACGATGACGAGCGCAACGAGAAGCAGGCCCGCGAGGCCCTGCTGGACCACATCGACATCCCGGCAGTCAACATCCACCCGATGCCGCCGAGCGGCGCCGAGTTCGGCTCCGACATCGAGGCCGCCGCCCGGGCCTACGAGCAGACCCTGGCCGACAACGCCGAATCCGGCGCGCCCACACCGGTTTTCGACGTCCACCTGCTCGGGATGGGCGGTGAGGGTCACATCAACTCACTGTTCCCGCACACCGCCGCCGTGCGTGAGGCGGACCGGATGGTGGTGGGTGTCGAGGACTCCCCCAAACCTCCGCCGCGCCGGATCACGCTGACCCTGCCGGCCGTGCGGCGTTCCCGGCAGGTGTGGCTGGTGGTCTCCGGCGAGGCCAAGGCCGACGCGGTGGCCGCGGCCGTCGGGGGCGCCGATCCCGACGACTGGCCGGCCGCGGGAGCGATCGGAACCGAGCGGACGGTGTGGCTTGTCGACTCCGCCGCCGCGAGCAAGCTGACACACTGACCGCCATGGAAGAGAAGTCCCGGTCCCGCAGCCCCGCCGAGCGGCTCCGCACGCTGGCCCAGGCCGCATTGAACGCCGACGAGACCGTCGACCAGATGGATCACATCCTCGACGATCTGGAGCACAATCTGGTCGGCCTGAACAAGGCGGTCGGGACGATGGAGGCCTCGCTGGCCTACTTCGACGAGACGCTGAACCGGCTCAACGCCAGCCTCGGGCAGTTGGAGGGGATGATGGGCCGCGTGATGCGCCTGGTCGACCTCGCCGAGGCGGCGATGTCCCCGGTGGCGGCCACCGAGTCGGCGGTGCGCGGCGTGCTCAACGTGTTTCGGGGGAAGTGACGCCCAGCTCCTGCAGCACGCCGCGAATGACGACGACGGTCAGCGAGCAGGCGACGATCGCCTCCGCCCACAGGAACGCGGTGTAGTCCAGAACCGACCCGATCGGCGGGTTGCCCGGCGCGGTGCCGCGGAACGCGGCGAGGGCGAACAGCGTCGCGGCCATCCACGCCATGGCCGGCCACACCAGGCCCAACCGCTTCCGGACAATGACCGCCGCCGCCGCCACCGCGAGTGCCAGAGCCCACATTACGCAGAACATCAGCGCGACCATCATGAAGGTGCCCGGCGAGCGGCTCAGTTTCAGATGCAGTCCGGGTTCGACGTCGTCGGAATCTGCCCTCGCGGTGAGGTTGAAGAAGGCGTCGTTGTTCTCCACAACGACGTCCACCGGGACGTTCTTGCCGTCGGCCACCGCCGCGAAGTAGAGGTCCGCCGCATACCGATCGAACGGATAGTGGGTGATCTCCCCGCGGTGAAGTTCGAGCGTAATCGGCTGTGCCGCAATACGACGACCGCTCTCCAGCACCATGGCGCCGCCGTTGAGGCCGCTGGAGACCACCCGGATCTCGCGGTTCGCCGTCTCCCCGCCGTCGGAGGTGAACCGGCCACGCGGAACGAGCCACACCCGCACGGTCGCCGAGTACTGCGCCGGGTCCACCTTCTCAATAGTCGCCGTCACCGACACCCGATCGGCCGCCTCCGTGTCGCCCACCCTGGCCTGCTCGGCCTGACTGGCGTCGTTGACCCAGTACACCCCCAGCCCCATGCCGGCCGCGACCGCCACGACCAGCACCGCCAGCACGAGCATCCGCGCGACCCGACGCGTCGAGCGCCCTGCCTTCCCGTCGGTCATCCGGCCATTAAACCCGCTACCCGCTGTTGCGGAGTGCGGACGCCAGACCGCTCATGGTGAGCAGGATCCCCAGTTTCACCCTGTCGTCGTTCTCACCGGCGCGGTACCTCCGCAGCAACTCCACCTGCAGGTGGTTCAGCGGCTCCAGGTAGGGGAACCGGTTGAACACCGATCGGGCCAGCGCCGGGTTGTCGGCCAGCAGGTCCTCGTGGCCGGTGATGAGTTTGTGCATCGCGATGGTGCGGTCGTGCTCGGCGCGGATCTTGCCGAACACCCGCTCGCGCAGTGACTCGTCGGCAACCAGCTCGGCGTAGCGGGCGGCCAGCCCCATGTCCGACTTGGCCAGCACCTGCGCCATGTTCGACAGCACGGTGCGGAAGAACGGCCAGCGGAGGTAAAGGTCGCGGAGCATCTCCACCCGGGCCTCGACCCCTTCGTCACCGGAACCGATCCACTGCTCCACGGCGCTGCCGGTGCCGTACCAGCCGGGCAGCATCACCCGGCACTGGCTCCAGGCCAGCACCCAGGGGATCGCCCGCAGATCCGAGATCGAGGTGGTGGCCTTGCGCATCGCCGGCCGGCTGCCGATGTTGAGCGCCCCGATCTCGCTGACCGGGGTGGACTGCTCGAAGTATTGGACGAATCCGTCTGTCTCATGGACCAATTCGGCGTAGGCGCGCTGGGCCAGGGCCGCGAGTTCGTCGAGCACCCGGTAGGCCGGTTCGGCGGCGTCGCCCAGGCCCTCGACGTCGAGCAGCGTGGACTCCAGCGTCGCCGCGATCAGGCTCTCCAGGTTGCGGTGCGCGATGCGGGGTTCGGCGTACTTGGCGGCGATCACCTCGCCCTGCTCGGTCAGCCGCAGGGAGCCGTTGACCGCGCCCGGCGGCTGGGCCAGGATCGCGTCGTAGCTCGGGCCGCCGCCGCGGCCGATGGTGCCGCCGCGGCCGTGGAAGAGCCGCAACCGGATTCCGGTCCGCCGGGCCGCCTCGACGAGGTCTAGTTCGGCGCGGTACAGCGCCCAGTTGGCGGCCAGGTACCCACCGTCCTTGTTCGAGTCGGAGTAGCCCAGCATCACCTCCTGGGTGTTGCCGCGGGCAGCCACCATGGCCCGGTACATCGGGACGTCGAGGGCGGCCTGCAGGATCGCCGAACCGTGCTGCAGGTCCTCGATGGTCTCGAAGAGCGGCACGATTCCGACCGGGGCGTACGGCTCCTCACCCGAAAGATCCAGCAGCCCCGCCTCTTTGAGCAGCAGGGCCGCCTCCAACATGTCCGAGACGGATTTGCACATGGAGATGATGTAGGTGGGCACCGCCTCGGCACCCAGGGTGCGCACGGCCCGCGCCGCCGCGGCGACGATGTCGAGTTCCTTGCGGGCCAGCTGCGACAACTCGGCGTCGTCACGCACGAGCGGCCGGCGGGTGGACAACTCCGCCACCAGTACCTCCACCCGCCGTTCCTCGGGCAGCGACGCGTAGTCCGGATGCACCCCGGCCCAGGCCAGCAATTCGCCGACGACCTGTTCGTGGGCCTCGGAGTTCTGCCGCATGTCCAGCCCGCAAAGGTGGAAACCGAAGGCGTCCAACGCATCCCGAAGGCGGGCCAGCCGGTCGTCGGCCAACAGCGTGCTGCCGTGCGCCCGAAGCGAGGCGTCGATCACGCCGAGGTCGGCCTGCATCTCCCCCGGCCCGGGATAGGCGGGCAGGTCCAGATCCAGTGCGTGCTCGGGCATCCGCTGCAGGGCCGCGGCGGCGGTGGCGGTCAGCCGCGCGCGCACCACCCGAAGCGCCCGGCGGTACGGTTCGTCGACGCGGGCCTGGTCCGCGCAGGCCTCCCCCAGACGGATCAGGTCGTCGTCGACCGGCACGAGCCGTACCGACATCGAGAGCTCCTGCTCGAGCCGGAACAGTTCGTCGAAGTAGTGCGCGAATGCCGTGTAGGCCGCGCTGTCGGTAGCCAGGGCAACCACCTCGGCGGTGACGTTGGGGTTACCGTCGCGGTCACCGCCGATCCACGAGCCGGGCCGCAGGATTGGGCGCTCCAGCAGCGGGGCGCCGGGCCAGCGGCTCCGCAGCGCATCCCGTACCGAGGCGTTGACCTTCGGGACGACCTCGAAGAACGACGCCGGGTAGTAGCGCAGGCCGGACTCGATCTCATCGCGAACCTGCAAGCGGGACAACCGGATCAGCGCCGTCTGCCACAGCGTCAGGATCTGGCGGCGCAGCTCGGTATCGATGGCTCGGCCATCGTCGGTCTCGGAATGTCCGTGCAGCCGCAACCGCATCAACGCGGTGATGCGGTTCTGGGTGTCGAAGATGGTGCGGCGTCGGGTCTCGGTGGGATGGGCGGTGATGACCGGGGAGACCAGCGCCCCGGTCAGTTTCTCGGCGACCTCGCCGGCCGACAGCCCGGCGGTGTCGAGCTTGCGGTAGGTGGCCGCCAGGGTGCTGTCCCGCGGCGGCTCGCCGGCCGCGAGGTGGATCTCCCGGCGGCGTTCCCGGTGAATGTCCTCGGCCACATTGGCCAGCAGCGCGAAGGTGCTGAACGCCCGGATCACCGGGATGGCCTTGCCCACGTCGATCCCGTCGAACAGGGCGGCCATCTCCGAGCGGTCGATCTCGGAGCGGCGGACCCGGAACGATTCGACGCGGGCCCGCTCGACGAGGTCGAACACCTCCTCGCCGTTCTGCTCGCGGACGGTGTCGCCGAGCATGGCGCCGAGCAGGCGGATGTCATGGCGCATCGGCTCGGTGGCCTCGCGGCCGATCCGGGTGCGGTAGACGTCGCCGATCGGCTCCAGCGAGGTGTCGGTGTCGGTCATTGGTCAAGTATCAGGCTTGCCGACGAACGAGGCTCGCTGAACCTGCAATGATCGGCCCATGGTCGGCACCACCGTCTTCACCGCCCGCCGGATCATCACCATGGATCCCGACATCGCCGACGCCGAGGCCGTGGCGGTTCGGGACGGGCGGATCGTCGCTGTCGGCGCCGCCGGGGACCTCGGCGGCGAGGTCGACGACACCTTCGCCGACGCCGTCCTGGTTCCCGGCCTGATCGACCAGCACCTGCACCCGATCCTCGGGGCGACCACCCTGACCACCGAGGTGATCGCGATCGAGGACTGGGTGCTGCCGGGGCGGACGTTCCCCGCCGCCCACTCACCCGAGGAGTACCGGGCGCGCCTGGCCGGGGCCGAGCGGGCACTGCCACCCGGGGAGTGGCTGTTCTCCTGGGGCTACCACGCGCTGTGGCACGGACCGCTGGACCGGACTGCGCTGGACGCGGTGAGCGCCACCCGGCCGATCATGGTGTGGCAGCGCTCCTGTCACGAGTTCTTTCTCAACAGCGCGGCCATCACGGCGCTGGGTTTGACCGCCGAGGGCATGGCCGGACAGGGAGCGGCCAGCGACATGGTGGATGTCGAGGGCGGGCACTGGTGGGAGTCCGGGACGAATCTGCTGATGCCCAGCCTCGGCCCGGTGTTCATGACTCCGCAGCGGATCGCCGCCGGGCTGCGGCAGCTGGTCGCTTACCTGCACGGCAACGGCGTCACCGCCATCAACGAGCCCGGCATCATGTGGGCGGTCGAGCCGTGGGAACTCTATGAGCAGATCCTTGGTGAGGCCGAAACACCCTTCGGTTCAACGTTTCTGGTCGACGCCCGCGGCCAGGCCGATGCGGGGATGGACCCGGCCGACGCGGTGGCCGACGCCGAGACCCAGGTGGCGCGGGCGTCGGTGGGGAAAGTCCGGCTGCTGCCCAAACAGGTGAAGCTGTTCGCCGACGGGGCGATCATCAGCCAGCTGATGCAGATGCGCAGCCCGTATCTCGACGATGGCGGCCACCCGGACCTGTGCCACCACGGGGAGTGGATGATGCAGCCGGACACCTTCCGCGCGTTCGCCCGGGCGTACTGGAATGCGGACTGGCAGTTGCACATACACGTCAACGGTGACGCCGGACTGGATCTGGTTCTGGACACGATCGCGGTGTGCCAGGCCGAGCATCTCCGCCGCGACCACCGCACGGTGATCGTGCACTTCGCGAATTCCACCGAGGAGCAGATCGACCGCATCGCGTCACTGGGCTGCATCGTCTCGGCCAATTCCTACTACCCGGTCGGCTTCGCCGACCAGTACAGCCGGCACGGCCTGGGGCCGCAGCGCGCCGACTCCATGGTGCGTGCGGCCTCGGTACTGCGCCGGGGCATCCCGCTGTCGCTGCACTCAGATCTGCCGATGGGCCCGGCGGCGCCGCTGGCCCTGGCATCCTTCGCGGTCAACCGCCGCACGCCGGGCGGGCGGGTCGCCGGACCGGATCAGCGGATCTCGGTGCAGGACGCCCTGCGGGCGGTCACCATCGAGGCGGCCTACTCGTGGCGGCTGGAGGACGAGCTGGGCAGTGTCTCGCCGGGGAAGAGCGCCAACTTCACGGTGCTGGCCGAGGATCCCTACGCGGTGGAACCCGAACGGCTGGGCGACATCGCGATCCTGGGCACGGTCTACGAGGGACGCTGGTTCCCGGCGGTGCGGTCGACGAACTCCTCGATGTAGGCAAGCCTGTCCGCGGGCACCATCGCCGGCAGCAGCATGTGCCAGCTGCGGGCCAGTCTCGCGATGACATCGTCGTCCAGCGCGTCGGAGAGCAGGTGGCAGCCGTGCACGGTGATCCAGACCTGGTTGCCCACGTCGGTCGGGCTGATGTCCGGCCGGATCTCCTCGGCACCGACCACCCCGCTGACCCGGGCGACGAACTGGCGGGCCCGGCTTTCGAAGCCACGTCGGCCCTCTTCGCTGAGCTGACCGAATGCCTGGTTGAGGTGATTGGCGATCCACACCGACCGGTCCTGCTTGAGCAGCGAACTGAGCGCGAAAGTCATCAGGATGACCCGCTCGAGCCCCGAGCGGTCGGCAGCCCGAAACGCGTTGTCCATAACGGCCAGGGCCTTGGGCCAGCCCTGCGCCATGATCGCTTCGGCGACGACGGACTTGGAGTCGAAGTGGTAGTAGAACGCCCCCGTGGTGACACCGGCGCGTTCGACGATGTCCCCGAGGCGGGTTTCCCCGTAGCCGCGATCGACGAACAACTCGACCGCGGCGTTGATGATGTCCTGACGCGTCGCGGCGGCCCGGGACTGGGAAGCCGACCGAGTCGCCATGGTGGCCCAGGACCCTTCGACGGCTGCTAGCTGTACTTGATCGCCAGGCCGATGCCGATGATGGACACCAGCCAGATGCCGGTGATGAACAGCGTCAGCCGGTCGAGGTTCTTCTCGACCACGGTGGAACCCGACAGGCTGGACTGCACACCGCCGCCGAACAGCGTCGACAAGCCACCGCCCTTGGAGCGGTGCAGCAGCACCAGGAGAACCACCAGGATGCTGGTGATCACCAGCAGGATCTGCAGGCCGAAGATCATGGCAGTCAGCCTACCGGCCGCGACGCGAAAACCCGGTGTCGGGGTCGGGTGGGCCTCAGAGCAGCGGGCCGCCGGCCGCGCTGGCCGCCAGCTGGGCGAACTGCTCGCCGTCCAGCGACGCACCGCCCACCAGGCCGCCGTCGACGTCGGGCTGCGCCACCAGCTCGGCGGCGTTCTTGGCATTCATCGAGCCGCCGTAGAGCACCCGGATGCCGTCGGCCGCCGCAGCGGAGGTCAGGTTCGCCAGCTCGGCGCGGATGGCGCCGCACACCTCCTGAGCGTCGCCGGAGCTGGCGACGCGGCCCGTGCCGATGGCCCAGACCGGCTCGTAGGCGATCACCGCGTTGGCGATCTGGTCGGCGGTCAGCCCGGCCAGCGATCCCTGCAGCTGGGCCACGTTGTAGGCGACGTGCGCACCAGCCTCGCGGACGTCGAGGTGCTCGCCGATGCAGATGATCGGGGTCAGCCCGTGCCGGAACGCCGCGGCGGCTTTGGCGGCCACCAGCGCGTCGTCCTCGTGGTGGTAGGTCCGCCGCTCGGAATGCCCGACGACGACGTACGTGCAGCCGAGCTTGGCCAGGAACGCGCCGCTGATGTCGCCGGTGTAGGCGCCGGAGTCGTGCTGGGACAGATCCTGCGCACCGTAGGTCAGCCGCAGCTTGTCGCCGTCGACCAGGGTCTGCACGCTGCGCAGGTCGGTGAATGGCGGGATGACAGTGACGTCGACCTTGTCGAAGTACTTCTCCGGTAGCGAGAAGGCGATCTTCTGGACCAGGGCGATGGCCTCGAAGTGGTTGAGGTTCATCTTCCAGTTGCCGGCGATGAGCGGCTTACGCGACATGTTCAGTGGTTCCTAACTCAGGATGTCGATACCGGGCAGGGTCTTGCCCTCGAGGAATTCCAGCGACGCGCCGCCACCGGTGGAGATGTGGGAGAAACCGTCCTCGGCCAGACCGAGCTGGCGCACCGCGGCAGCGGAGTCGCCGCCGCCGACGACGCTGAAAGCGCCCTTGGCGGTGGCGGAGATGATGGCCTGGGCCACCCCCTTGGTGCCTGCCGAGAAGGCCGGGAACTCGAACACGCCCATGGGGCCGTTCCAGAAGATGGTGCGCGCGTTGGACAGCAGGGTGGAGAATCGGGCGACGGACTCCGGTCCGATGTCCAGGCCCATCTTGTCGGCCGGAATGTTCTTGACGTCAACGGTTTCCGCCGGCGAGTCCGCTTTGAACTCGGCGGCGACGACGACGTCCACCGGGAGATGGATCACATCGCCGTACTCCTCGAGCAGCCGCCGGCAGGTGTCGACCATCTCCTCCTGCAGCAGCGAGGTGCCCACCGAGATCCCTTGTGCGGCAAGGAAGGTGAAGCACATGCCGCCGCCGATGATGAGGCTGTCGGCCTTGCCGGCCAGGTTCTCGATGACGGCGAGCTTGTCGGAGACCTTGGACCCGCCCAGCACCACCGCATAGGGGCGTTCGCCGGCTTTCGCCAGCTGCTCGAGGACCTTGACCTCCGCACCCACCAGCGTTCCGGCGTAGCACGGCAGCAGCTTGGCCACGTCGTAGACCGACGCCTGCTTGCGGTGCACCACCCCGAAGCCGTCGGAGACGAAAGCGCCTCCGTCGCCGACCAATTCGGCCAGCTCCGAGGCCAGCGCCGCCCGCTCGGCGTCGTCCTTGCTGGTCTCGCGGGGGTCGAACCGGATGTTCTCCAGCAGCAGGATGTCGCCGTCGGTGAGACCCTCGGCGCGGGCCAGCGCGTCGGTACCCACCACGTCACCGGCCAGCTGGACATGCCGGCCGAGCTTCTCCCCCAGCACCGCGGCGACCGGCGCCAGTGAGTACTTGGGTTCGGGTCCGCCCTTGGGGCGGCCGAGGTGAGCGGTCACCACCACCTTCGCGCCCCCGTCGAGCAGCGCCTTGAGGGTGGGCAGCGAGGCGTCGATGCGACCGGTGTCGGTGACGTTGCCGTTCCCGTCCAGCGGGACGTTGAGGTCGCAGCGCACCAGCACGCCGCGACCCTCAACGCCCTCGGCGAGAAGGTCGGCGAGAGTCTTGACCGCCATGGGTTACAGCGACTTGCCGACCAGGCCGACGAGGTCGACCAGCCGGTTGGAGTAGCCCCACTCGTTGTCGTACCAGGACACCACCTTGGCCTGGTTGTCGATGACCTTGGTCAGCCCGGAGTCGAAGATCGAGCTGTGCGGGTCGGTGACGATGTCACTGGAGACAATCGGCGCGTCGTAGTACTTGAGGATGCCCTTCAGCTTGCCCTCGGCGGCGGCCTTCAGCGCGGCGTTGATCTCCTCGACGCTGCCCGGCTTCTTCAGCTCGACGGTCAGGTCGGTCACCGAACCGGTGGGGATCGGCACCCGCAGCGCGTAGCCATCGAGCTTGCCCTTGAGTTCGGGCAGGACCAGGCCGATGGCCTTGGCCGCGCCGGTCGAGGTGGGGACGATGTTCACCGCGGCCGCCCGGGCCCGGCGTAGATCCCGGTGCGGGCCGTCCTGGAGGTTCTGGTCGCCGGTGTAGGCGTGCACCGTGGTCATCAGGCCGCGGATGATGCCGAACTCGTCGTTGACGACTTTGGCAAGCGGCCCAAGGCAGTTGGTGGTGCAGGACGCGTTGGAGATGACCTTCTGGCTGCCGTCGTACTTGTCGTCGTTGACGCCCATGACGATGGTGATGTCCTCGTCCTTGGCGGGCGCGGAGATGATGACCTTCTTGACGCCGGACTCGAGGTGGCCCTTGGCGCGGGCGTCGTTGAAGATGCCGGTGGACTCGACCACCACGTCGACGCCGACGTCGCCCCACGGCAGCGCAGCCGGGCCGTCCTTGACAGCGAACGCCTTGATCTTGTGGCTGCCGATGTGGATGGTGTCGCCGTCGGCGCTGACCTCCTCCGGGAAGCGGCCCAGGATGGAGTCGAACTTCAGCAGGTGGGCCAGGGCGGCGGTGTCGGTGAGGTCGTTGACGGCCACGATCTCGATGTCCTTGGCCTTGCCTTCGGCCTGCTGGGTTGCCAGCGCCCGGTAGAAGTTGCGCCCGATGCGGCCAAAACCGTTGACGCCAACCCGGATCGTCACGTTCGTCTCCTCAACTCTGTTTTCCAACAACTACGTCTTCGACGTGCTTGGCGAATGCCACCGGTCAGCCTAGTGCGGGCGTCAGCGGGTCGGGCAAGAACCGGGGGGTTAATCGGGCTGGGCGTACCGTCGCACTATGACGTTCTCGCTGCCGGCGGATCTGGATGTGAGCAAAGTCCGCGAACGCCTCGGTCAGGGTATCTTCGCCTTGGTGGCCGGCCCGGAGGGCCCCAAGCGCCGAGACCGTATCCACGGGACGCCGGGGCCACGCTGGTTCGCCACCGACCGGCCGATCCGCGAGGTGCACGCGGATGCGTCGATGTTCGTCGGCGGCCTGCGCGCCCTGCTGCTGCAGTCGCTGCATCCGCTGGCGATGGCCGGGGTGGCCGAGCACTCCGACTACCGGGGCGACCCGTGGGGCAGACTGCAGCGCACCAGCGAGTTCCTGGCGGTCACCACCTTCGGCACCGCGGACGACGCGCAACGGGCCGTCGACAAGGTCCGCGGGATCCATCGCCGGGTCCACGGTGTGGCCCCCGACGGCCGGCCCTACCGCGCTGACGACCCCCACCTGCTGGAGTGGGTGCACATCGCCGAGATCGACAGTTTCCTGCTGGCTCACCGCCTTTACGGGGACAAGCCGCTCGATCAGGCCGGCCGCGACGGGTACGTCGCCGACACCGCCCGGGTCGCCACCGCCCTGGGCGTGATCGACCCGCCCCGCACCGAGGCCGAGTTGCGGGAGCGCATCGAGCAGTTCCGTCCGGAGTTGCGCACCACCCCGGCGGCGCGCGATGCGGCCCGGTTCCTGCTGGTCACTCCCCCGCTGCCGCTCCTTGCGCGGGCGCCCTACGGCGTGATCGCGGCGACGTCGGTGTCGATGCTGCCGGCATGGGCACGCCTTCCACTGCGCCTGCCGTACCTGCCGCCGGTGGAGGCCACCGCGATCCGGATGGCCGGGCGGGTGCTGGTGGGAGGGATCCGCTGGGCGATGTCGTCGCAGCCGCTGCCCGAGTCCGCGGCCAGCCAGGCCTCCGGTCCATCGACTCTGCGCTCAGATCACCCTGCGAATCATGATCTCTGCGCTGAGTCGTTGACTAGGCGTCGTCGAGCAGGTCGGGGGTGACCGCCGACTCGGTGTCGGGGATGCCGTCCTGCTTCGCCTTGCGGTCGGCCATCGACAGCAGCCGCCGAATCCGGCCGGCCACAGCATCTTTGGTCATCTGGGGTTCGGCGAGCCGGCCCAGTTCCTCCAGCGAGGCCTGCCGGTGTTCCACCCGAAGTTTGCCCGCCGCGGCGAGGTGATCGGGAACCCCGTCGCCGAGGATCTCCAGCGCGCGTTCCACCCGGGCGGCGGCGGCCACCGCGGCGCGAGCCGAGCGCCGCAGGTTGGCATCGTCGAAGTTGGCCAGCCGGTTCGCGGTGGCGCGGACCTCACGGCGCATCCGCCGTTCCTCCCAGACCAGCCGGGTGTCCTGGGCGCCCATCCGGGTGAGCAGCGTGCCGATGGCCTCGCCGTCGCGGACCACGACCCGGTCGGTGCCGCGCACCTCGCGGGCCTTCGCGCTCACACCGAGGCGCCGCGCCGCGCCGACCAGGGCCAGCGCAGCTTCCGGCCCGGGGCAGCTGACCTCCAGCGCCGAGGAGCGCCCGGGCTCGGTGAGCGAGCCGTGGGCCAGGAATGCCCCGCGCCAGGCCGCCTCGGCGTCGGCGATGCTGCCGCCGACCACCTGGGCGGGCAGCCCGCGGACCGGACGGCCGCGCATGTCCAGCAGGCCGGTCTGGCGGGCCAGCGCTTCGCCGTCTTTGGCCACGCGGAGCACATACCGCGTGCTCTTGCGAATTCCGCTGGCGGACATCATGTGTACGACGGAGTTGTAACCGTACAGATCGTGAATGTCCTTGCGCAGCCGCCGGGCGATGCTGCCGAGGTCCACCTCGGCCTCGACGACGACGCGGCCGGAGACGATGTGCAGGCCGCCGGCAAACCGCAGCAGGGCGGCCACCTCCGCCCGTCGCGCACTCACCGAGTTGACGACGAGACGGCTCAACTCGTCCTTCACCTCAGCTGTCATCGCCACCGCGCTCACCTCTCGGTCTGTCGTGGAGCGGGCCGCTCGATCGGGCCCAGAGTGGGCCGCTCGATCGGGCTGCGGGCATATTGCCAAGGTGCCGCGTCGGAGACCGGGGCGACCGTGGGGACGATAGTCGTCGGGGACTGGGCCTCGCGCGACCGGACTGCCTCCAGCGTTGCCGCCAGCTTCGCCGGGTCGTGCAGGGCCGTGCCGGGCCGCGAGACGTCAGCAAAGGTCACTGAGGCCTCCAACAGGGTCGCGGTCCGGCGAAGTTGGTCGCGTTCGCGCTGTGACGGCACATGCGACGCGTCGACGATGATGTCATGCACCGTGAAGCCCGGGGCGTGTTGTGCCAGAACATGCAGATGACGCTCGGCGGAGAAGCCGGCCGTCTCCCCCGGCTCGGCGGCCAGATTCAGCACCAGGGCCCGCCGCGCGGCGGTGGCTTTCAGGGCGGCGGCCAGACCCGGTACCAGCACGTGCGGGATGACACTGGTGAACCAGGAGCCCGGGCCGAGGACCACCAGATCCGCGCCCATCACCGCGTCGACCGCCTGGCGGGTGGCCGGTGGATCGCAGGGCAGCAACCGCACCCGGCGCACCTTCCCGGGCGTGGTGGCCACGGCGACCTGCCCCCGGATGACCCGGCTCATACGCGGGTCGCTCTCCAGGCCGGAGACGTCGGCCTCGATCTGCAGCCCGATGGGGCACATCGGCAGAACGCGGCCCTTGACGCCGAGGATGCGGCCCAACTCGTCGAGGGCGGCGACGGGGTCGGCGAGCACCTCGTTGAGCCCTGCCAGCAGCAGGTTACCGATCGGGTGGCCGGCCAGCGCGCCGCTGCCGCCGAATCGGTGCTGGATGATCGTGGCCCACAACCGGCCGTGTGGGCTGTCGGATGCCAACGCAGCCAACGCCATCCGCAGATCACCCGGCGGGACGATGTCGATCTCGGAGCGCAGCCGGCCCGACGAGCCGCCGTCGTCCGCGACGGTGACCACCGCGGTCACGTGCGGGGTGAGCCGGCGGGCCGCCGACAGAGTGGCGTAGAGGCCGTGGCCGCCGCCGAGGGCGACGATGCGCGGGCTGATGCCACCCGTGGTCTCGATGCTCATCCCCCCGGTCGCTTCGCTCCTGCCCGCCGGGTCGATCCCCCGAGTCGCTTCGCTCCTGCCCGCCGGGTTGATCCCCCGAGTCGCTTCGCTCCCGCCCGCCGTACTCATTCGCGCCCCAGATCCCGGTGCAGCACCCGCACCGACAGCTGACGGTCCTCGGTGAGCAGTCCGGCCAGCGCCTCGGCGATGGCGACGCTGCGGTGCTTGCCGCCCGTGCAGCCGATCGCGACCGTCATGTACCGCTTGCCTTCCCGGATGTAGCCGTCGGCCACCAACTTCAGCAGCTGATGGTAGGTCTGCAGGAATTCCGTCGCGCCGGGCTGGGACAGCACATAGTCGCGGACCGCGGCTGACTGGCCGGTCTGGGGGCGCAACTCGTCGACCCAGTGCGGGTTGGGCAGGAAGCGGACGTCCATCACCATGTCGGCGTCCATGGGAAGGCCGTACTTGAAGCCGAAAGATTCGACGGTGACGCTGGTTTGGGCGACCGTCTCCCCGCCGAAGGCGTTTTCGATGCTGGCGCGCAAGGCCGGGACCGACAGCGAGGAGGTGTCGATCACCAGGTCGGCGGTGGCGCGAACCGGCGCCAGCAAGGTGCGCTCGGCGGCGATCCCCTCGGCCAGGGTCTGGTTGCCCTGCAGGGGATGACTGCGGCGGTTGTTCTCGTAGCGGCGCACCAGGGTCTCATCGGAGGCCTCCATGAACAGCACCCGGGGGGTGATGTTCCGCGCGGCGAGATCGCTACGCACCAGGTCCAGATCACCGGAGAAGCCGCGGGAGCGCACGTCCATCACGATGGCCAGCTGGGTGATACGCGATCCGGCGGCCAGGCCCAGGTCGACCATCCGGGCGATCAGTTCGGGGGGCAGGTTGTCGGCGACGTACCAACCCAGGTCCTCGAGCACCTTGGCGGCGGTGTCGCGGCCGGCTCCCGACAGGCCGGTCACCAGGACGACGTCGATGTCGGAGGCGCCGTCATCGCCGACGGCATCACGGGCCGCGCCGGCGTTGTCAGTCATCGGGATATCAGTCATAAGGCTTGCTGTGCATCATCGCCCACCGCTTCGACGGCTGCACCGGAACCGGAAGGATCGGTTGGCACGCCGAGGGCTTCGAGAACCGCCGCCGCCGTGGCAGCCCCGATGCCCGGGACGGCGGTGATCTCCTCGACGCTGGCCTGCCGCAGCCGGGCCAGCGACCCGAAGTGGGTGACCAGCGCTTTGCGCCGCGTGTCGCCCAGCCCGCGGACGGTGTCCAGGGCCGAGGCCGTCATGCGCTTGGACCGCTTGCTGCGGTGGTAGGAGATGGCGAAGCGGTGCGCCTCATCGCGGATGCGCTGGAGCAGGTACAGCCCCTCGGAATTGCGCGGCAGGATCACCGGGTCCGGCTCGGCGGGCACCCAGACCTCCTCGAGGCGTTTGGCCAGTCCGATCACGGCGACATCGGTCACGCCGAGGTCGTCGAGAGCTGCCTGGGCCGCGTTCACCTGCGGTGCGCCGCCGTCCACCACGAAAAGGTTTGGCGGGTAGGCGAATCGGCGGGGCCTGCCGGCGGCGCCGTCTTCGGACGCGTCGGATGGCGCGTCCTGCAGATGACGCAGAAAACGGCGGCGGGTCACCTCGGCGATGGACGCCACGTCGTCGGACCTGCCCTCACCGGCGGCTTCCCGGATGGCGAAGTGCCGGTAGTCCGACTTGCGCGGCAGGCCGTCCTCGAACACCACCAGTGAGCCGACGACGTCGGTGCCCTGCACGTGGCTGATGTCGATGCACTCGATACGCAGGGGCGCGTCGGCCAGCCCGAGTGACTCCTGGATGTTCTGCAGCGCAGCCGATCTCGCGGTGAAGTCCCCTGCCCGCTTGAGCTTGTGCTGCTGCAGGGCCTCCTGGGCGTTGCGGTGTACGGTCTCGGCGAGCGCCTTCTTGTCGCCGCGCTGCGGGACACGCAGCGCCACGCGCGAGCCCCGGAGCCCCGACAGCCACGTGGTGAGCTCGTCGGCGTTCGGCGGCAGACACGGGACCAAGACTTCGCGGGGCACGGGGTTGATGGATTCGTCTGCCGCGCCGTCCAATTCGGCCTGGTCGCCGTAGAACTGGGTGAGGAACTGCTCCACCAGGGCGGCCTCCGCCGAGTCCCCAGGGTCGCCGGGCTTTTCCACCACCCAGCCGCGCTGGCCGCGCACCCGGCCGCCCCGGACATGGAACACCTGGACGGCCGCCTCGAGGTCGTCGTCGGCGAAGGCGACCACGTCGGCATCGGTGCCGTCGCCAAGCACCACCGCCTGCTTCTCCAGCGCACGCCGAAGCGCGCCGAGATCGTCGCGCAGCCGGGCGGCACGTTCGAAGTCGAGTTCCTCGGCGGCCGCGTTCATCTGACGTTCCAGGTCTCGGGCGAAGCGGTCGGTCTTCCCGGACAGGAAGTCGCAGAAGTCGACGACGATGCGGCGGTGCTCCTCGGCGCTGACCCGGCCGATGCACGGCGCGGAGCACTTGTCGATGTAGCCCAGCAGACAGGGACGGTCAATCTGGCTGTGCCGCTTGAACACTCCCGCCGAACAGGTGCGCGCGGGGAACACGCGGGTCAGCAGGTCCAGAGTCTCGCGGATGGCCCAGGCGTGCGAGTACGGGCCGAAGTAACGGACCCCCTTGCGGCGCGGCCCGCGGTACACCATGAGCCGCGGATACTCCTCGTTCAGAGTGACGGCCAGCACCGGGTAGGACTTGTCGTCGCGATAGCGGACGTTGAACCGCGGGTCGAACTCCTTGATCCAGTTGTACTCGAGCTGCAGCGCCTCAACCTCGGTGGTGACCACCGTCCACTCGACCCTGGCCGCGGTGGTCACCATCTGCCGGGTGCGCGGGTGCAGGCTCGCCATGTCGGCGAAGTATGAAGTCAGTCGGCTGCGCAGGCTCTTGGCCTTGCCGACGTAAATGACGCGGCCGTGGGAATCGCTGAACCGGTAGACGCCCGGCTCGACGGGAATGGAGCCGGGTGCCGGGCGGTAGGTCGCGGGATCGGGCACGTTCGTCCAGGTTAGTCGGGCGGTCGGCCCGGACCCGGCCGGTAGCGGGCCATCAGCTGACGCATGGTGTCCATCGCCGAGACGGCACGTTCACGGTCCACCGCCTGCACCGCCACCAGCGGTACGTATTCGTAGGCCTCGAGGTCCACCCGGGCCCAGCGCTTGCCCTTGGGGAACGAGACGTCGACGACATTGGACCACGGAATCAGCCTGTCCTCGACCACGTTTCGCACCTGGATACCGGCGGAGCCGACCCGCACGCGGGGCCGGGTGAGCAGGACCAGAATCGCGGCGGCGATGAGTACCGCCACGCCGCCCCAGGCGATCTGGTCGGCCACCCGCATGTACGCCCCGGATGACCGCCTGTTGAACCACGAGACCACGATGCCCGCCACCGCGATGACCGCGGAGACCGCATAGGCCGCACGCCGCATCAACCGGGGGCGGAATTCGGCGTCCCAGCTCTGAGATTCGTTCATGCCCGCAGCTGCCGCAGCGTCAGCGCCGTGGACAGCGCCGCGCCGGCGGCCTGGGCGCCCTTGTCCTCCGCGGACCCGGGCAGGCCCGCCCGGTTGATCGCCTGCTGTTCGTTGTCGGTGGTGAGCACCCCGTTGGCCACCGGGGTGGCGGCATCCAGGGATACCCGCGTCAGGCCGGCCGTGACGGCGTCGCAGACGTAGTCGAAGTGCGGGGTCTCACCACGGATCACCACGCCCAGGGCCACCACCGCGTCGTGGGTGCGAGCGAGTTCCTGCGCGACGACCGGGATTTCGATGGCGCCGTGCACCCGAACGATTGTCGGCTCGGTCACACCGGCGTCGGTCGCGACCCGCCGGGCGCCGTCGAGCAGGGCGTCGCAGATGGTCGCGTGCCAGGTGCTCGCCACGATGGCAAGACTGATTCCGGAGGCGTCCATGTCGGGAACGTCCGGAATACCGGCTCCGCTCATCGGTGCGCTCGACATGCTGCGCGCACGGCACTCATCGGTCGCCCGGCAGCGCCACGCCGCCCTCGTCGTAGTCCTCCAGGCCGCCGAGCTCGTGGCCCATCCGGTCCCGCTTGGTCCGCAGATAGCGGATGTTCTCGGCGTTGGCGCGTACAGGAAGCGCAACGCGTTCCACCACCTGCAGTCCGTAGCCGTCCAGGCCGACGCGCTTGGCCGGGTTGTTGGTCAGCAGTCGCATGGTGCGCACACCGAGATCCACCAGGATCTGCGCACCGATGCCGTAGTCGCGGGCGTCGGCGGGAAGCCCCAGTTCCAGGTTGGCGTCGACGGTGTCGGCGCCGGCGTCCTGCAATTGATAGGCCTGCAGCTTGTGCATCAGGCCGATGCCACGGCCCTCGTGGCCCCGCATATACAGCACCACGCCGCGACCCTCGGCGGCCACCATCTCCATGGCGGCGTCCAGCTGCGGGCCGCAGTCACAACGCCGCGAGCCGAACACGTCGCCGGTCAGGCATTCGGAATGCACCCGGACCAGCACGTCGTGCCCGTCGTTCTCCGGTCCGGCGATGTCGCCGCGGACCAGGGCCACGTGCTCGACGTCGTCGTAGACGCTCGCGTAACCCACCGCCCGGAACTCCCCGTGCGCGGTCGGGATCCGGGCCTCGGCGATCCGCTCGATGAGCTTCTCGTGCTTACGCCGGTACTTGATCAGGTCGGCGATGGAGATCATCGCCAGCTGGTGCTCGTCGGCGAAAACCCGCAGCTCCTCGGTCTGCGCCATCGAGCCTTCGTCCTTCTGGCTGACGATCTCGCAGATCGCGCCGGCCGGCTGCAAACCGGCGAGCCGGGCCAGGTCGACAGCGGCCTCGGTGTGGCCGGGCCGGCGCAGCACACCGCCCTCCTTGGCGCGCAACGGAACCACATGCCCGGGCTTGGTGAAATCCTCCTGCCCGCTGGACGGGTCGGCCAGCAGACGCATGGTGGTGGCCCGATCCGAGGCCGAAATGCCCGTTCCCACACCGGCTTTGGCGTCCACGGTGACGGTGTAAGCGGTGCCGTGCTTGTCCTGGTTGACCGCGTACATCGGCAGCAGCCCGAGCCGGTCGCAGATGGAGCCGTCCAGCGGGACGCACAGGTAGCCGGAGGTGTAGCGGACCATGAACGCGACAAGCTCGGGGGTGGCCTTCTCGGCCGCGAAGATGAGGTCGCCCTCGTTCTCGCGGTCCTCGTCATCGATGACGACGACGGCCTTACCCGCTGCGATGTCGGCGACCGCTCTCTCGACGGTGTCCAATCTCGTCACGTATTGCCGCCTGCCCGTTGTGATAGTGCTGCAGACAGTATGAACCACCCCTCGGAGCGGATTTTCATCGCCGACTCCCGGTGGGTGTGCGACCCACAGCCAACGGGCGATCGACGGGCAGCCGCGTCCCTCTGACGCCAAATGGGGACCAAAGTCACTTGACGGGGCTCGGCCCTCGGACTAACAGTCTGATGAGGGACGATGGCCGGTTCGCCCGCACACCCCCCTTGAGGTTCGCGACGAAGGAGAGCATCGTGGTCCGTTCAGATCTCACGCGTTTGTTGTGCCGATCCGCGCTCGCCGCGACTGCTCTGGGGTTTTCCCTGGTGTTCGCCGCGACAGCCGCCGCCGACGACGACGATTACACCTACGGCCCTGACAACGATTTGGGGCTGTTCGAGCCCGATACGTACGCCTCTCCGGCGACCGACTGGGTTCCCTGGGTGCAGGACGTGCCCGCGGTCGCTCCGCAGGTGGACAACAGCGTGGTGTGCGACGGGTGCGCGGGCTGATACCGGCCCGCCGAATCAGTCCCTCACGGCCAGCAGTCGTTCCACATATTTGGCGATCACGTCCACTTCCAGGTTCACCGGCGTCCCCACCTCGGCCCGCCCCAGCGTGGTGAGCGCCATCGTCGTCGGGATCAGCGACACCTCGAACCAGTCCCTGTCGACCGCGGACACCGTCAGCGAGACACCGTCGACGGTGATCGAGCCCTTCTCCACCACGTAGCGGGACAGCCCGGTCGGCAGCGCGATCCGCACGACCTCCCAGTGCGGCGAGGGTGTGCGGGACTGCACGGTGCCGGTGCCGTCCACGTGGCCCTGCACGATATGCCCGCCCAACCGGCTGTTGACGGCGGCGGCACGCTCCAGGTTCACCGCGGATCCCTCGGAGAGCACCGAGAGACTCGAACGGTTGAGGGTCTCGGCCATCACGTCGGCGGTGAACCGGCCGTCGGGCAGGACTTCGACGACCGTCAGGCACACCCCGTTGACCGCGATCGAATCGCCGTGGCGCGCATCGGCGGTGACGACCGGACCCCGCACCGTGAACCGCGCGGAGTCACCGAGGTCCTCCTTGCCGACGACCTCGCCCAACTCCTCCACGATCCCGGTGAACACGCGCCTAATCTAGCCGCTTCTCGCCGTGGAACGCCGCCGCCGGATTGTTGTTGAAGTTGCCCACCCGCCGGTAGCCGGCGGCTTCGTAGAGCGCGATGGCGTGCGGCTGACGCTCACCGGTGTCCAGCCGCACGATCCGGTAGCCGAGGCGGCGGGCGGCGTCCTCCAGGGCGGCGAGCAAGGCGCGGGCCAACCCGGACCGGCGGGCCTGCGGCACCACGTACATGCGCTTGATCTCGCACGTCCCGTCGGGCAGCCGTTTGAGGCCGCCGCCGCACACCGGGGCGCCGTCGCGGTAGCCGACGAGGTACACCCCGTCCGGCGGCCCGAGTTCGGCCGGACCGGCCTTGGGCATGCCGGGGGCCTCCAGGTCGAGACCGTCATACAGATCACGCATCTCGGCGACCATCGCGGCCAGCATGTCCGCGGCGTCGCCGCTGGCCGCCGGCACCGTGCGAAACTCGAGGTCACTGGCCATGCGCCCAGTAATACCGAGCCGGTGTGACGAACACAACCCCGGCCTCGCCGAACAGGGGCGCCCTACCGGACCCTCTACGATGCAGCTATGCAGACGTGCCGCCGCATTCTCGCCGTCCTGACCGCCCTGCTGGCTGCAGCCCTGGTCATCTCGGGTTGTTCCTCGAAGAAGGCGGCCGAACCGCTGCCCGACGCCGCGGGACTGATCAAGCAGTCCATCCAGACCACCAAGGCCCTCAAGAGCGCGCACCTGGAGATCGCCGTGACCGGCAAGGTCGAGGGCCTGCCGCTGAAGACCCTCAGCGGTGACCTGACCAACGTCCCGGCCACCGCCGTCAAGGCCAGCGCCAAGGTCGTCATGGGCGGCTCGGACATCGACGCCGATCTGGTGGTGCTCGAAGGCACGCTCTACGCGGCGCTGACGCCGAACAACTGGCTGGACATGGGTCCGGCGGCCGAGGTCTACGACCCGTCGGTGATCCTGAACCCCGACACCGGCCTGGCCAACATGCTCGGCGCGATCAGCGAGGCCAAGGCGCAGTCCTTCGAAACCGTCGGTGGCGTGCCGACGGTGAAGATCACCGGCCAGGTCACCTCCGATGCGGTCAACAAGCTGATCCCCCGGCTCAAGGCCACCGGCCCGATGCCGGCCACGGTCTGGATCGAGAAGGACGCCCCCAACCAGCTCGTGCAGGCTCAGCTTGAGCAGAGCGCGGGCAACAGCGTGCAGCTGACGCTGTCCGATTGGGACAAGCCGGTGACCGTCACCAAGCCCGCGGTGTGATGCCGCAGGCTCCCACCACTCCCGCGCGCCATGTGAGCTCGCCCGGCCGCAGCCGGCGGGTCGCGATCGGCGCCGGCAGCCTGGCAGTGCTGCTCGGCGCGCTCGACACCTATGTCGTCGTCACGATCATGGTCGACATCATGCGGTCGGTCGGGATCGCGCTGAACAAGATCCAGCAGGTCACGCCGATCATCACCTGGTATCTGCTGGGCTACATCGCGGCCATGCCGCTGCTGGGCCGGCTGTCCGACCGGTTCGGCCGCAAGCTGGTGCTGCAGGCCAGCCTGCTGGCCTTCGCCATCGGCTCGGTGGTGACGGCACTGTCCAACGACCTGACCACTCTGGTGATCGGCCGGCTGATCCAGGGCGTCGCCAGCGGTGCGCTACTGCCGGTCACGCTGGCGCTGGCCGCCGACCTGTGGTCGGCCCGCAGCCGCGCCGCGGTGCTCGGCGGTATCGGCGCCGCCCAGGAGCTCGGCAGCGTGCTCGGCCCGCTCTACGGCATCGGCGTGGTGTGGCTGCTGAACACCTGGCGCGACGTCTTCTGGATCAACGTGCCGCTGACCCTGATCGCCATGCTGCTGATCCACCTCAGCCTGCCGGCGCACGAGAAGAGTCCGGAACCCGAACGGGTCGACGTCATCGGCGGCCTGCTGCTCGCCCTCGCCCTCGGCCTGGCGGTGTGGGGCCTCTACAACCCGGCCCCCGACGGCAAGCAGGTGCTGCCCAGCTACGGGGTGCCGCTGGTCATCGGCGCCGTGGTGGCCGCGGTCGCGTTCGGGGTGTGGGAACGCTTCGCCCGCACCCGGCTGATCGAACCGCACGGCGTGCGATTCGGGCCCTTCCTGGCCTCGCTGGGCACGTCGATGTGCGCCGGCGCCGCCCTGATGGTCACCCTGGTCAACGTCGAGCTGTTCGGCCAGGGCGTGCTCGGCAAGGACCAGAACGGGGCGGCGCTGCTGCTGCTGCACTTCCTGATCGCGCTGCCGATCGGGGCGCTGCTGGGCGGCTGGCTGGCCACCCGGGTCGGCGACCGGGCAGTGGCCGCGGCAGGCATGCTTATCGCGGCGTACGCCTACTGGCTGGTGTCGAAGTGGGGTATCGACGTGCTGTCCGCCCGGCACCACCTCGGACCGGTCTCCCTACCGACCTTCGACACCGACCTCGCACTGGCCGGCTTCGGCCTGGGCCTGGTGATCGGCCCGCTGACCTCCGCGGCGCTGCGGGTGGTGCCGGCCGCGCAACACGGGATCGCCTCGTCGTTGGTCGTCGTAGCCCGGATGACCGGCATGCTGATCGGCGTCGCCGCGCTCAGCGCCTGGGGCCTGTACCGGTTCAACCAGATCCTCGCGTCGCTGCCGCCCGGCGGCGGCGACACCCTGGCGGCCAAGGTGGCCGCCGAGGCGCAGCGCTACCGCACCGCGTTCGCGATGCAGTACGGCTCGATCTTCTTCATCACCACGATCGTCTGCCTGGCCGGGGCGGCCGTCGCGTTGTTCATCGGCGGCCGCAAGGCCCAGGCGGTCGACGAAGCAACCGTTTCACCGCAGGTATCTGGTGAAGATGAACCCCTCCGCTGAGATCACCTGCGCCAGCTGCAGCCGCTTGGTGGCGGCCAACGGTCCGTCGACGATCCCGTAACCCCTGCCCGACAGCACGGGAGCGACGGTGATGGCGTACTCATCGATCAGATCGGCCTCGACGAGGTGGGTCAGCAGCGCCGGGCCGCCCTCGCAGACGATGCGATTCAAGCCACGGTCGCGCAGCGCAGTGATCATCGCGGCCGCGTCGACGCCGGGCACCTCGATCACATCGGCGTTGGCCCGCGCCTGACGCAGCGCCGGGCTGGCCGGATCGTGGCGGTCGGTCAGCACGATCGGCTGTTGCCAGGACTCGTGGAAAAGCCCGTCCTGCCAGGGCAGGTCCAGACTACGGCTGACGATTGCGACGACCGGAGCCGGTTGCAGCCCGGCGGCGGCCCGCGCCTGCTGATGCTCGGGCGTCGCCCGCATGGGGTTGTAGCGTTCGGCGCGAATCGTGCCCGCGCCCACGAGGATCGCGTCCGCCAGGCGGCGCGTCTCGGCGAAGATCAGTCGATCGGTGGGACTGGAGATCGACCCGCTGAGACCGTCGGCGCCGGCGATGGCACCGTTGAGGGTGGTCAGCATCATCGCCCGCGTCCACGGTCCATCCGGCCAGGCGTAGGCGGCGGCGATGTCGACGGGCGCGGTCATCGGCCGAGCCTACGAGCCGGCTGCGCGGCTCAGTCCCGCGGCCACACGATCATCGGCACCGGCAGCGCCCGCATGATCTTGCTCGCCGAATGTCCGATGAAGAGCCGCTTCGGCTGCGCCAGACGACTGGAGCCGATCAGCACCACTTCGCTGTCGGCGAAGTCCAGGCCCGCCACCGCCTTCTGCAGCGACTTGCCATGGCCCACAACGCTACTCACCGGGCATTCCGCCGGAAGTGCCGCGCTGGCCGTGCCGACAAGAGTCGCCGCGTGCCGTTCGGCCTTCTCGGTCCACTCCGCGCGCTGATCCTCGGGTCCTTCGCCGACGGCCACCAGGGACATCAGCCGCAGCGGCACCTTCCACTCGGCCGCCAGGCGGATCGCGTTGCGCAGCAGATCCTCGGCGCCGGGGCCCATCCCGGTCGCGCAGGTGAGCCGGGTGACGCCGGGGTGGTACTGGTAGTTCGCCGGGGCGAGCGCCACCGGCACCGGCGAGGCGTGCAGCAGGGCGTCGGCCAGGCTGCCCAGCCGGAACTTCCCGGCCCGGACCCGGTGATGGGTGCCGACGACGATCATCCCCGCCTCGCCGCGGTCGGGGTCGGTGGCGGCGTCGAGCAAGCCCTGGGTAATCGAATCCGCATGGCGCAGATGGCCTTCCGCCCGCACGTCCTCGGGAATGTGGGCCAGCCCGTCCTCGAGCCACTCGCGGCCCTGATCCTCGATTTCGGCGTTGAATGCGTGGTCTGGTGAGTACATGTGGAAAGTCGGTGCGGCACTGGGCAACACCGACACCAGATCGAGCGTCGCACCCGAGGACCGGGCGAGCGTCGCCGCAAGATTGACCCCGTGGACACCGCGCTGGCGGGGTCCGAAACCGACGACATACCGCATGGTTGAGGACGCTAACACGGCTGGTCCCCTGCCGAAGGCGCTCTGCGAGGCTGTTCAGAAAGACCGTCGGTTTTACGTGACGGTGCCGACATTCAGCGCCGGGGAACACCCCGTCTGTGGTAAGCCACCGGAAGAGGATTTGGGAGGCTTGAGGAATGGCGGGACCGAGATGACGCAGGTGTCCTCGACGGACAACACCCAACTGGCCAGGACGCTCGGCCTGTGGGCGATCGTCGGGCTCGGCCTGGGCTACATGACGCCGACGGTGGTGTTCGACACCTTCGGCATCGTCTCCAACGAGACCGGGGGCGTGGTTCCGACCGCCTATGCGCTCGCGCTGGTGGTCATGGTGTTCACCGCCATCAGCTACGGCCGGATGACGCAGGTGTTCCCGTCGGCCGGGTCGGCGTACACCTACACCTCGGAGACCATCAGCCCCAACCTCGGGTTCCTGATCGGCTGGGCGGCGCTGCTGGACTACCTGCTGCTACCCCTGGTCAACGCACTGATCATCCGCAGTTACATGTATTCGTTCTTCCCCGAGGCGCCGCAGTGGCTGTGGGTGATCGTCTACGTCGCCGCCATCACCGGCATGTGCCTGTTCAGCATGACCAACACCTCGCGGGTGAACATGCTGCTGGTGGTCTTCGAGGTCGTGCTGATCGCCGTGTTCCTGATCCTGGCCGCCAAGTCCCTGATGGGCGGGATGGGCAACGGCACCGTCTTCTCCACCACGCCGGCCTGGCACGAAGGTGTCCATTCCACCCTCGTCATCACCGGGGCCACGATCGTCGCGTTCTCCTTCATCGGTTTCGACGCCATCACCATGTACACCGAGGAGGCCAAGGACGCCTCCACGGTGCCGAAGGCCATCGTGCTGGCACTGCTCATCGGCGGCGCGATCTTCCTGGTGTCGGCCTGGTTCACCCAGTCGCTGTTCCCGGACGTTTCCGACTTCAACGAGGAGTCACTGGAGAACAGCGCGCTGCCCCAGATCGCGCTCATGGTGGGTGGGCACCTGTTCAAGATCCTGCTCACCTCGGCGGCGTTCGCCGCCACCATGGCGTCGAGCCTGGCCTCGCACGCCTCGGTGTCGCGGCTGCTCTACGTCATGGGCCGCAACGGTCGCGGCCCGGTCGGACGGTTCTTCGGCTACCTTCACCCCAGCTTCCAGACCCCCGCCTACGCGATCATCTTCGTGGGCGTGGTCTCCCTCGGCGCCATCCCGCTCAACCTGGACTTCGTGGCCTCGCTCATCAACTTCGGCGCCCTGATCGCGTTCACCTTCGTCAACCTGACGGTGATCGCGTACTTCGCCTGGCGCCGTCGCGAGATCCGTGGTGCCGTGCAGATCTTCCGCAACATCGTGCTGCCGTTGATCGGCGTGGGGCTCACCGTCCTGCTCTGGGTGCACCTGTCGGAGGACTCCACCAAGTACGGAATCATCTGGTTCTGCATCGGCATCGGCGTGCTGCTGTTGATCACCCGGTTCTTCCGTCGTCCGCTCACCGTGAACATGGGTGAGACGCACCCCATCACCCGCGAAGGCTGACCGTTCTGCGCGGAATTGGGCGAAGCATTCGTCGCATAGCGCCGCGGGTCGGTAACCTCGCCCCCATGCTGGGGACGACGTGCTGACCGCGGCGCTGCGCGACCTGCAGTGGCGCAAGCGCCGTTTCGTCATCGCGATCGTCGGCACCGGTCTGGTGTTCGCGATGACGCTGGTACTCACCGGACTGGCCAACGGCTTCCGGGTGGAGGCGACCCGAACCGTCGACTCACTCGGTGTCGACGCCTTCCTGGTCAAGACCGGGGCCACCGGGCCGTTCCTGGGCTCGTCGGCGTTCCCGGCCACCAAACTTCAGGTCCCGGGCGTCACGGTGGCCGTGCCGCTGGTGTACGGCAGCGCCACCACACCCATCGGCGGCACCGCCCGTAGTGTCAACGTCTTCGGGGCGCCCGAGCAGGGGCCCGGCATGCCGGCGATGAAGGAGGGCCGCCCGCCCTCGGAAGCCCATGAGGCCGCGGTGTCGGACACCATGAAGAAGCCCATCGGAACCACCGTGGAGGTGGGCGGTCGCAACCTGCAGATCGTCGGCCTGGTGCATGACTCGACCGCACTGGCCGGGCAGGCCAACGTGTTCCTGACCGTCAGCGGCGCCCAGAAGCTGCTGTTCTCCGGGCAGTCGCTGATCTCCTCGATCGGCGTGATCGGCGGCCCGCAGCGCCCGCCCAGCGGGTTTCACCTGGTGAACCGGTCCGGCGCCATCGATGACCTGCTGCGCGCGCTCACGGGGGCCCGCCAGGCGATGAGCCTGATGGCCGGCCTGCTGTGGGTCGTGGCCGGGATGATCGTGGGCTCGATGATCTACATGTCGGCTCTGGAGCGCACCCGCGACTTCGCGGTGTTCAAGGCGGTCGGCGTCCCGACCCGCTCGATCCTGGCCGGTTTGGCCATGCAGGCGATCATCGTCGCCGTGCTGGCGGCCCTGCTGGGCGGTGTGCTGTCGGTGCTGCTCGGGCCGCTGTTCCCGATGCGGGTCGACATTCCGACGATCGCATTCGTGCTGCTTCCGGTGGTCGCGGTTACCATCGGGGTTCTCGCCAGCCTCGCCGGATTGCGACGCGCCGTCGTCGTCGACCCGGCCCTCGCCTTCGGAGGACCCTGACGTGGCCGACCTGCGGATCAAGGACCTGGTCGTCGAATACGCCAGTGGCCAGGAAACCGTGCGGCCCATCGACGGCCTCAACCTGGACGTCACACAGGGATCGCTGGCAATCCTGTTGGGCCCCAGCGGATGTGGCAAGACGACTCTGCTGTCCTGCCTCGGCGGCATCCTCAAGCCGACCAAAGGGCGCATCGAGTTCGGCGACATCGACCTGACCACCCTGGACGCCAAGGAACTGTCGGAGTACCGGCGCAACACCGTGGGGATCGTCTTCCAGGCTTTCAATCTGGTGCCCAGCCTCACCGCGATCGAGAACGTGGAGGTCCCACTGCGGGCAGCCCGGTGGCCGCGCCGGAAGGCCCACGACCGGGCTGTGGAGCTCTTGACGCGGGTCGGTCTTGCCGAGCGGATGCACCACCGTCCCGGTGATCTCAGCGGCGGTCAGCAGCAGCGGGTGGCGGTCGCCCGTGCCATCGCACTGGACCCACCACTGCTCATCGCCGACGAGCCGACGGCCCACCTCGACTACATCCAGGTCGAGGAGGTGCTGCGGCTGATCCGGGAACTGGCATCCGGCGAGCGGGTCGTCGTGGTGGCCACCCACGACACCCGGATGCTGCCGCTGGCCGACCGGGTCGTCGAACTGGTCCCCCACATGTCGGCGACCAACCACGAGCCGGAAACGGTCACTCTGGAAGCCGGTGAGGTGCTCTTCGAGCAGGGCACCATGGGTGATTCGATCTACATCGTGGCCGAGGGCGAAGTCGAACTGGTGCGTGAATTGGCAAGCGGCCAAGAGGAAATCGTCAAGGTCGCCCAGCCCGGCGACTACTTCGGCGAGATGGGCCCGTTGTTCGCACTCCCCCGCACCGCGACCGCGCGGGCGGGCACCGACGCGACCGTCGTCGGCTACACGGTTCAGGCCTTCCGCGAGATGCTCGGGGCCGGCGGATCCCGCGACCTCATCGAGCACAAGTCGCTGGGGCGGGAGTCCTAGTTCGGTCGGGCGAGGATCAAGCGGCGACAGCCGCGATGACGAGCGCGACAGTCAGGTTGGCGGCGTCAGACTGAGCAGCAGATCAGGCCCGATCCGCTCGACGCCGTCATAACGCCAGCGCAGGGCGCTGCCGATGGTGGCGACGCCCACGTCGTCGACCGCCGTCACCGGACCGCCCAGCAGCATCGGCGCGACGTAGGCCAGGATGCGGTCCACCGCGCCGGACCGCAGGAAGGCCCCGGCCAGCGTCGGTCCGCCCTCCAACAGCACGTCGGTACGGTCGGCCAGCGTCCGCAGCACCTCGAGCGGGTCGCGGGTCCGCAGTAGCAGGGTGGGCGAATCCGGGCTGAGGACAAGAGAATTCGGCGGGATTTCGCGTTGGCCGACGACGACGCGCAGCGGCTGCTGGGGGGCCAGGGTCCCGTTGGGCAAGCGGGCGGTCAGGCTGGGGTCGTCAGTGAACACCGTTCCGGTGCCCACGACGATGGCATCCGCGGCCGCCCGGCGGCGGTGCAGATCGGCGCGGGCGGCCTCGCTGGTGATCCACTGCGAGGATCCGTCCGCGGCGGCACTGCGTCCGTCGATGCTGGTGGCGAATTTCCATGTGACATGGGGGAATCCGGTGCGCTGCTTGTGCAGCCACTCCCGCAACGGGCCGGCGGACACGTCCTCGGTCCCCACGCCCGGGGTGACCGCGACGCCGGCGGCGCGCAGGCGTTCGGCACCGCCGGAGGCGACCGGGTTGGGGTCCTCGACGGCGTAGACCACGGCGGCCACGCCGGCGGCAAGCAGAGCGTCGACGCAGGGCGGGGTCCGGCCGTGGTGGTTACAGGGTTCGAGGGTGACCACTGCGGTGCCGCCCGAGGCGCGCCCACCCGCGGCCCGCAGGGCGAGCACCTCGGCATGCGCTCCCCCGGCCGGTTCGGTCGCGCCGGTCCCGGCGATGTCACCGGAGGCATCCAGAATGACCGCTCCCACAGGCGGATTCGGGTAGGTGGCGCCCTTGACGGCCTGCGATTGCTCGACGGCCAGCCGCATGGCCCCGGCGATCTGCGCCGGTGCGGTCACAGCCGCAGGTGCGGCGAGGCGCTGCCGGCCTGCCGTCGCAGCGCCTCGACGGCGGCCGCGGGGTCACCGGCGCCGTAGACCGCCGACCCGGCCACGAAGCAGTCCACGCCGGCCTCGGCGGCCTGCTCGATGGTGTCGGCGTTGATGCCGCCGTCGATCTCGATCAGGATCTTCAGCTCCCCGGAGTCGACGAGTTTGCGTGCCTTGGCCACCTTGTCGAGCACCTCGGGGATGAAGCTCTGGCCTCCGAACCCCGGTTCGACCGACATCACCAGCAGGGTGTCGAAGTCGCGCAGGATCTCCAGATACGGCTCCAGCGGGGTGCCGGGTTTGACGGACAGTCCGGCTTTGGCGCCCGCGGCGCGGATATCGCGGGCCACCGCGACAGGATTGTCGGTGGCCTCGGCGTGGAACGTGACGTTGTGGGCGCCGGCTTCGGCGTAGCCCGGCGCCCAGCGGTCCGGGTTCTCGATCATCAGATGGCAGTCCATCGGGATGTCGGTGGCCCGGAGCAGGCTCTCCACCACCGGCAGGCCGAGGGTCAGGTTGGGCACGAAGTGGGCGTCCATCACGTCGACATGCAGCCAGTCGGCGCCCTCGACGGCGGCGGCTTCGCTGGCCAGCCGCGCGAAGTCGGCGGACAGGATCGACGGGGCGATCATCGGCCTGGTCGGTGTCGGCATGGCTGACACTTTATGCCCTGACCACACGCTCCCATTCCCGCCCGTTCAGCCGGCCGGGAGGAGATCGCGTTCAGTTCTTGCGAAGCGCGGCGGCAAACATCGCGTCGGTGCCCTGGCGGTGCGGCCACAACTGGACGTGCGGCCCGGCGCCGAGGTCACCGGCCGGGGCGAACAACCCGCGGGTGTCCAGCGCGGTCACCGGTTGGCGGCGGAGCGCGTCGGCCACGACGCCGACGGTCTCGGCCAGATGCGGCGAACAGGTCGCGTACAGCACCACCCCGCCGGGGCGGGTCAGCCGGATCGCGGCGGCCAGCAGTTCGCGTTGCAGCTTCGCCAGCGGGGCGACGTCCCCCGGGCTGCGCCTCCAGCGCGCCTCCGGGCGGCGGCGCAGTGCTCCCAGCCCCGTGCAGGGGGCGTCGACCAGCACGCGGTCGAAACCCTTTGCGGGAAGTCCGGTTTCGCGGCCGTCGGCCCGAAGCACCTCGACAGGCAGCCCCCGGGTGTTCTGTTCGACGAGTTCGGCGCGCCGTTCATTGGGTTCCACCGCGGTGACGATGGCGCCCTCCTGGGCGCCGATCGCGGCCAGCAGTGCCGTCTTGCCACCCGGTCCGGCGCACAGGTCCAGCCAGCGGCCGCCGTCCTCGCCGATCAGCGGCGCCAGGGTCAGCGCACGGGCCACCAGTTGGCTGCCTTCGTCCTGCACCAGAGCCTTGCCGTCGCGGATCGGTTCGAGCCGCCCCGGGTCGCCGCCGCCGAGGTAGACGGCATACGGCGAGTAGCGCCCGACCTCGCCGTCGACGGCCTCGGCAAGTGCGGCGGCGCTGAGCACGCCGGGCCGGGCTGCCAGGTGGACCGCCGGGCGGGCGTCGTCGGCGGCCAGTGCGGCGTCGAGTTCACCGGCCTCGGCGCCCAGTGAGTCGGCGAAGGCCTGGGCGATCCAACGCGGGTGGGCGTGCACCAGGGCCGCATGGCCGATCGGGTCCTGGTCAGCCGGCGGCGCCAGTTCGGCCAGCCAGGCCGATTCGTCGCGGGCAGAGATCTTCCGTAGCACCGCGTTGACGAATCCTGCTCGGGCCGAGTCGAATTCGAGGCCGGCCTGTTCCACCGTGGTGGACACCGCTGCGTGTTCGGCGACGTTGGTACGCAGCAGCTGGTAGGCCCCGAGCCGCAACAGGTCGAGCAGCACCGGGTCGATCTGATCCACCGGGCGACCGGCGGCGGCGGCGATCACCACGTCAAGCAGGCCGCGGGTGCGGCAGGTGCCGTAAGTGAGTTCGGTGGCGAAGGCGGCGTCGCGGCCGGTGATCCCGCGTTCGGCCAGCAGCGCGGGCAGCGCGAGATTGGCGTACGCGTCGCGGTCGGTGACGGCGCGCAGGACGTCGAAGGCGGCGCGGCGGGCCGGGTCGAGCTCGGTCCGGCGCGGCCGGCGCCGTGGCGCGGCCGGGCGGTCGCCGCGTTGTGGTTGGTCCCCTCGGGGCCGGCGTGGCGCCCGGTCCCCACGCTGGTTCACGACGCCCGCACCTGATCGCCCAGCCGGGCTCCGCGCGTCCAGTCCAGGGCGGCCATCGGCCTCTTGCCGGGCGGCTGCACCTGGCCGAGCAGCACCGGCTGGGTGGCGGTGCCCACCCGGACGCCGGCGCGTTCGACGGCGAACTGTCCCGGCGGCAACGGTTCCGCATCGGGGTCGACGGTGACGGGTCCGACCTTGACCCGCAGGTCACCCACCATGGTCCAGGCGCCGGGAGCGGGCGTCACGGCGCGGATGCGGCGGTCGACGGCGTGAGCGGGCAGGTCCCAGCGGATGCGGGCCTGCTCGACGGTGATCTTGGGCGCCAGGCTCACCCCGTCGGGCGGCTGCGGCACGGGGGTCAGGGTGCCGTCGGCGATGCCGTCGAGCGTGGTCTCCAGCAGTCCTGCCCCGGCGTCGGCGAGCCGGTCGAGCAACGCCCCTGCGGTGTCGTCGGGCCGGATGGTCTCGGTGAGCACCCCGTACACCGGGCCGGAGTCCAGCGCGGGCTCGATGAGGAATGTCGTTGCGCCCGTCACGCTGTCGCCCGCGGCGATCGCAGCCTGGACCGGTGCGGCACCGCGCCACGCGGGCAGCAGCGAGAAGTGCAGATTGACCCAGCCGCGCCGCGGCACGGCGAGCAACTCCTCGCCGAGCAACGCGCCGTAGGCCACGACGGCGCAACAGTCCGGGGTCAGCGCGCGGAGTTCGTCGACGAACTCTCGGGAGTTGGGCCGGATCGGCCGCAGCACCGGAATGCCGGCGTCCAGTGCCAGCCGCGCGATCGGCGACGGCGCGGGCTTGCCGCGGCGTCCGGCCGCCGCGTCAGGCCGGGTCAGCACCGCCACCACCTCATGGCGCGGCGAGGCGATCAGCCGGTGCAACGACGGCAGAGCCGGCTCCGGGGTGCCGGCGAACACGATCCGCATCAGCGCCGGGTCGTCCCGCGGGTCACTTGGGCACCTGGTAGAACTCGCGCTCCCCTACGCCGGCCATACCGGCGACGAACATCCACGGGATCGTGCTGCGCAGCCGGTTCACCGTCGCCGCCGCGTCGTTGTAGTACTGCCGGGCGAAGGCCAGCTTGTCCTCGGTGTCGGCGAGGTTCTGCTGAAGGTTGAGGAAGTTGTTCGACGAATTGAGCTGGGGATAGGTCTGCCCTAGCGCCAGCACCTGACCGACCGCGGAATCGAACTGGCGCTCCGCTGAACTGCGTTGTGCCACTGACTTTCCGGCGGTGGCGGCCGTCAGCGCGGCCTGGGCGTCGGCGACGTGTTCGAGCACCGACTTCTCGTGGGCCGCGAAACCCTGGACCGTGCTGACCAGACTGGGAATCAGGGATGCCCGCCGGGTCAGCTGCACGTCGATGCCGCCGAGCGCCTCGTCGGCTCGGACGTCGGCGCTGCGCAGCTTGTTGTAGCCGAGCACGAAGCCGACCAGGACGGCCACCGCGAGCACCAGTGCGATCACCAGGTAAACGGTCACCAGGAACCTCCTCCTCCACCGCCGCCACCGCCACCGCCGCCGCCGCTGAAGCCGCCGCCGCCGCCGCTGGACGACGAGGACTGCGCCGCGGTGTAGGCGCCGATGGACGACGACAATGCGGACTCGAAGCTGTCGAAGTTAGCACCCCCGGAACTCGAGGAACTGAAGCTGCTGCTCGAGCTCGAGTGGTACCAGCCCGGCTCCGGTGGCACCTGACCGGTGGCCGCGCGGTACTTGGCCGCCCAGGCCGCCGCGGCGCCGCCGGCCACCGCGAACGGGATATAGGCGGTGTAGAGGTCCTTGCGGGCGGAGAAGTCGAACCGCGACTCGGCGGAGTCGGTGGCGAGCATGCGGTGGAACCCGCCGGCTTCCGACCACAGCTGACGCCCGGCGGGGCTGCGCCGCATACCCACGCCCGGACTCCAGGCCGGCAGGGAAAGCAGGAAAAAGGCCGCAAACGGCAAGCCCCACAACGTGATCGGGAAGATGAACAACCGAAGGAAACCGCAGATCGCCAGCGCCAGTGACACCACGTTGGCCACCCGCAGCCACAGTTCGACCTTGCGCTTGACCATCAGGCCCCCGTCGAACGCCCACGCCTTGACGGCGGTGTCCATGTCCGCCTTGGCCCGGTTGAGCTTGGTGCCCGCGCTGACGGTGCCGTTCGCGTTGAAACTCGCGCCGTGATGGGTGAGATCCAATGCCGAGGCGACCGCGACGCTGACCGGGTCCACGTCCGCCCACGCACCCGTTTCCGCGACGGTGTGGACCACCCATTTCTTGCGGTCGGACTGGTTGAGCGACAGCAACCCACGGTCGGCGAGATAGAACAGCGTCGCGGTGATTCCCTGCTCGGGCACCTTCTCGGTGCGGATGTATTCGCACTGCACCGGACCGAGCCCCTTCGGCGGGGCGTATTGCAGCGGAAAACCGGGGGCGGGTTCGACGGTCGTGCGCCAGAAAAGGAACGCGCCCAGACCGGTGGCCGCGGTCAGCCCGAGCAACCAGGCCGCCACCGGTATCGAGCGGCCGAGGATCGGATCCCAGCGATAGGACCACGGCAGCGTCGCGCGGGCGGGGGTGGGAACGTCGACACCGGCCCGAACGGTGACCGGGGTGCCGGGCGCCAATGCGCCCGTCGTGATGTGCAGCGTGTCGCCGTCGGCGGTGAGCCCCTCGCAGGGCCGGCCCACACCCATGCCGACCGAGCACTGTGCGCCCGGCACGGCGGCGGGCAGCCGGACCGTAATGTCCGTCTGCTCAATGTCATTGGACCAACCGGGTGCGATGACGTTCCAGAAGAACACCGACGGGCCGGCCGGGCTGCCCACGGTCGACGCGAACTTGCGGTTCTCCCCGGTGCTTCCGGGATCGAGCACACCGGGCACGCTGTAGCGGATCCGGTACACGTGGCTTCCGTAGTTCACATAGCTGTTCGGGTCGCCGATCTTGGCCACCAGGAAGCGACGGCCGTTTTTCCACAGGAACTCATACGGGACCGGTCGGCCGTCGAGCGAGATCTCCTGCACGTGGGGTACCTGCCGGATGTGGGAGTCGTTCTGGTTGGCCACGTCCCAGTACCGGAAGATGCCGTGGCGCCCGCTGGGGAAATCCGCGGTGATGGTCTCGGTGGCCTGCATGAGGCCGTCGCGGTCGACGGCGAAGTCGGCATTGAACGACGTGATGGTCACCGGGTCGGACATCGTCGTGCTGGTTGCGGGTACGACGGACAGCACCAGCGGCCACAGCAGTCCGACCGCCGCGAGCAACAGTGGGATCAGCCAGGCGATCCTGCGGCCGATCGAGCGCATCCACGGCTCCCTCCGTCGCCAACATCACCACCGTCACCGGACCGGCGACGAAAACCTCCTGAGCACTCTACGGTGACATTTCACCGTTCACGCAGGAGAAACCGATGGCCGCCGACGACCCGTACCTGACTCACCACGTCATACGCGAGACCCGACCTCCGGACCGGATGCACCAGCACGATCCGCACCTGGCGGGACTGGTGTTCGAGTACGTCCGCACGCGGCTGACATTCGTCGACACGCCGCTGGATCACCCCGCGCCGCCGGAGCCGATCATGGCGGCGCTGGACGGCTTCGTTCCCGACGCGTACGGCCGCGACCCACGGGAGGTTCTGGACGCCTACGTCGACCACATCGCCTCCAACGTGCTCTCGACGGACAGCCCGCGGTTCTTCGGCTTCATCCCGGCCGCCCCCACCAAGGCGGCGCTGCTGTTCGACACTGTGGTCTCGATCGCCTCCCTGCAGGGCTGTTCCTGGCTGGAGGCCTCGGGGGCGATCGTCGCCGAGAACCAGGTGCTGCGCTGGATCGCCGATCTGGCCGGGATGCCGGCAGATGCGGGTGGGACGTTCGTCTCGGGCGGGTCGATCGCGAACCTGTCGGCGCTGGCTGTGGCGCGCGAAATCGGGCGGCAGCGGTTCGGAGCACGGGAGGTGCGGATCGCCTGCTCCGACGAGGCGCACTCGTCGGTGGCCAACGCCTGCCGGATCCTCGACGTAGAGCCGTTCGTGGTCAAGACGGACGATCACCGGTTCACCGGTGCGGGACTGGCCGCAGCGCTGGACGGCTATGACGGACCCCCGGTGGTGGCGGTGGTGGCCACCTCCGGGACGACCAACGCCGGCATCGTCGACGACCTCGAGGGCATCGCCGCGGTGTGCCAGGACCGGAACCTCTGGATGCACGTCGACGGCGCCTACGGTGGCGCGGCATTGCTGTCCGACCAGAAATGGCGTTTCAAGGGCCTCGAGCACGCCGACTCGTTCATCACCGACCCGCACAAGTGGTGGTTCGCGCCGTTCGACTGCGCGGCGGTGCTCTACCGCGATCCCGATCAGGCGGCCTCGGTGCACACCCAGCACGCGTCCTACCTCGACCCGCTGCATCAATCCGATCATCCGGAGTTCTGGAACCCGACGGACCTGGCGCACCATCTGTCCCGGCGCGCGCGTGGCCTGCCGCTATGGTTCTCGCTGGCGGTGCACGGCACCGACGCCTACCGGATCGCCGTCCAGCAGGTGCTGGATCTGACCCAGCAGGTGGCCAGTCTCGTGGCCGAGACGCCGCATGTGGAGCTGGTGCGCGAACCCGGGCTGTCGATCGTGTTGTGGCGGCGGCCGGGCTGGACCAAGGACGACTACCTCAGGCTGCAGGATGAGCTGCTCGCCCAGCAGGTGGCCTTCGCCACGCCCACGGTGTGGGAGGGCGAGGTGATCGGCCGCTTCGCGCTGCTGCACCCGTCGACGACGCTGGACATGGTGCGGGTGGTGCTCGACGCGGCGGAATAGGCTGCCGGGCGCTCAGCCGACATGCAGCGGATCGATCTGCACCCGTACCGCGTCGCTGTCGTGGCGGGCGCTCTGCACGGCGGTGGCGTCGCGCAAGGCGGCGGCCAGCGCCAGACCCTCCTCGCGCCGGACCCGGATCAACATGCGGATGGCGTCCTCGCCGACGCCGGGGGGCCGGCGCACGCCCACCGGCAGGTCCACCGGACCCAGCACGTCGGCGTCCTCGGGCAGCACCGCCGCGGCGATCAACGCTGCGACCGCATCGGGGGCTCCGTCAACGGCGGCCATGTGCACGGCCGGCGGCAGGCCCACCGCCGTCCGGCCGTCGAGCTCGGCCTCGGCATGGCCCACCGGATCCCACCGGATCAGGGCCTGCACCGTCGGAATCGAGGAGTCCGCGACCACGGCGACAACACCGCCGTCGGCGCGGGCATGGACCTGGGCGGCGGCGGCCATCCACCTGCGCAGCGTGTCCTCCGCGGCCCGCAGATCCTGGCGTCCGAGAAGCGACCAGCTGTCCAGCAACAGCGCCGCGCCGTATCCGTCGGGCGCCCGCGGTTCGGCGCCGGGTGTGGCGATAACCAATGCCGGACCCGGGCCGATCTCGGCGTGCACCGCATCGCCTGCGGAGGTGATCACCGCAGTGCCCGGAAAGGCGCGGCCAAGTTCCTCGGCGGTACGGCGGGTGCCGACCACGACGGCGCGGATGGCCTCGGCGCCGCAGCGGCGGCAGCGCAGCGCCGGGTCGATCCGGCCGCACCAGCGGCACACCGCCCCCTCGGCGTCGCGGTCGGACAGCGACAGCGGGCCCATGCAGTGCCGGCACCGTGCGATCGTGCGGCAGCGGGCACAGGCCACCGAGGGCAGATATCCGCGCCGCGGAACCTGAACCAGAACCGGCGCCCCCCGCTCGAGAGCCGCCCGCGCCGCACGCAGCGCCATCGACGGCAGCCGGGCGGTGCGGGCGGCAGGGTCCCGTTCCTCTGCATGGCCGTCGTCGTCGACGGCGAGGACACGAGGAGCGCTGGCACGCACGACCGGACGTGCCGCCACCAGGTTGTGGGCCCAGCCGCCGGCCACCAGGGCCTGGGCCTCGGCGGTGCGGGCGTATCCCCCCACGACGGCGGCGCACCGCAACTGGTGCGCCCGCAGCATGCCGACGTCACGGGCGTGCGGATACGGAGCGCGGGGTTCGGCGAGGCTGTCATCCCCGTCGTCCCAGACCACCACCAGACCGAGCCGGTCGACCGGCGCGAACACCGCACTGCGGGTTCCGATGACCAGCCGTGCCTCCCCGCGCAGCACCGACAACCAGCGCCGGTAGCGCGCCGAGGGCCCTAGGCCGGCGGCCAGCGCGACCACCGCGGCGGCGTCGATCCGTGCGATGGATGCCTGCCACAGCGCATCGACGTCGCGCTGGTCCGGGACGACGGCCAGCACGCCCTGCCCGCCGCTGACGGCGGCGGCGGCCGCCTCGGCCAGCCGGTCACACCAGCTGTCGCCGGGCAGCGCCTGCCACACCGCACGGGCGGCACGGCCCTCCTGCAGGGCGTCGAGGAAGGCCGGACCCCCGGTGTAGCGGGCCCAACCCGCGGGGTCGATGGGCTCCACAACCGGCAACAGCGGCGCGCTGCGCTGGTCTTTCTCCGCGCCGGCGTGCCGCGGCGGGATGGCCAGCCGCAATACGTCGGGGCGGGTGCCGGCATAGCGGGCGGCGACGGCGTCGACCAACCGCCGCACCTCGCCGGTGAGCACCGGTTCGGCGGAGATCACCCGGTCGATCCAGCCGAGCTGGCCGACGTGGTCGGTGTCGGAGCGGCGTTCCAGGACGAAGGCGTCCACGAGACGGCCGTGGAACCGCACCCGCACCCGCACCCCGGGCTGGGCGTCGTTGGACTGCTCCTCGCTGACGAGGTAGTCGAACTCGCGGTCCAGGTGCGGAACCGAGAGCATCGGGAGCACCCGGGCGATGGGCTCGTGTTCGGCTGCGCGCCGTCCGGTTGTGCTCACTCCACTCGGATCTTCACGTCGTCCTCACCGGCCTGCTCCGGCCGGTGTCCTCAGCGCCGTTTGCGCGCTCCACGGCGCTCGGCGTCCTCGAAGACTATCGACGCCGCCGGCGCGGGGCCCCGGCTTCGCTTGCGGGCGCTGTAGTTGGTGACCGCGTCCCAGGCTCCCTGCACGCCGTGCTCGTCGGCGTCGTAGGTGAGCGACTTACCGGCTGAGAACCCCAGGTCCGAGCCGACATCGACGGCGTCCATGTTTGCGCCGAGGAAGACGAAGTCCCATCCGTAGACCGTCTCCTGCTGCGAAATGAGTTCGCGCACAGCCTCTTTAGTCCACTCACTGCTCGCGTTCTCGTGGCCGTCGGTCATCACCAGGACGGTCACCTCGCCGGGCCGCTCCGCCTCCGGGAGGACGGCCAGGCCGGCGCCGACCTCGGTGACGAACCGGCCGATGGCGTCGAGCAGCGCGGTCATGCCGCGGGGCTCCAGGTCCAGCGGCGGCACGGACGCAATCGGTGTGTTCTGGTAGACCACGTCGTACCGGTCGTCGAACTGGGCCAACGTCACCACCGTGGTGCCCGGTTGGCCGCGCTCGGCGGTGATGTAGGAATCGAATCCGCCGCGCGTGTCGTCGGCGATCGACTGCATGGACCCCGAGCGGTCGAGCAGTGCGGCGATCAGTGTCTTGTCGGCATCGGTCATGTGGTTCCCCCCTTGAATCGGACTGATGACCCGACGCTAGTGGGCAAGACCGACAAATTTCGGCGGCCGCCACCACCCCCCGGCGCAGCCCGGGCCGCTGCGTACCGTGGGCGCATGGCCGAATCCGTCGACAGACCTCCCATCGACCCCATCCTGCATAAGGTGCTCGAGGCGCTGCCGTTCCAGCTGACGGTCGACGGCGGTGTCGAGCAGGCTCGCCGGCGGCTGAAGGACCTGCCGCAGCGGCCCCTGCACCAGGGGCTACGAGTGGAGAACCACACCATCGACGGCCCCGGTGGGCCGATCCCGATCAGGGTCTACTGGCCCGACGAAGATCCGCCGGCCGGCACCGCCCACCCGGTCACCATGTTCTTCCACGGCGGCGGGTTCGCCCTCGGTGATCTGGACACCCATGACGTGACCGCCCGCGAGCATGCGGTCGGCGGCCGGACCGTGGTGGTCTCCGTCGACTACCGGCTGGCCCCCGAGCACCCGTACCCGGCGGCCGTCGAGGACGTGTGGGCGGCCACGTGCTGGGTCGCCGAGAACGCGGGGACGTTCGGCGCGGACGGTTCGCGGCTGGCGGTGGCCGGTGACTCGGCGGGCGGAACCCTGGCGGCCGTCGTCGCTCAGCGTGCCCGTGACCGGCTTGGCGCCGGCTCCGGCCCGGCGGTGGCCTTCCAGCTGCTCTGGTATCCGTCCACGATGTGGGACACCTCACTGCCGTCGTTCACCGAGAACGCTCAGGCGCCGGTCCTCGACCACGCGGCCATCGCGGCCTTCACCCAGTGGTACGCCGGGCATCTCGACCCTTCCGAACCGCCGGCCGACCTCGCTCCCGGCCGAGCCGCCGATCTGTCCGGGGTGGCGCCGGCCTACATCGCCGTCGCTGGTCATGACCCGTTGCGCGACGACGGCGTCCGCTACGCCGAACTGCTCTCGCAGGCCGGTGTCCACGTGGAGCTGCACAACGCCGCCACCCTGGTCCACGGCTACCTGGGCTATTCGGGGGTGGTCCCGGCGGCCACCGAGGCCACCGATCGCGGGCTCGCCGCGCTGCGGGCCGCGCTGCACCGGGCCGCTGAGCAGTAACGTTTGTCGGCGCGGCGGCGACAAGCAACAATGGTAGTGAAAGTCGTTTATCTGGAGGATTCCAAGCTCATGACAACCGGTCAGAACCGGCGCATCGCGCGTGCGTGTCTCGGCAGCATCATCGGCGGCGTCGCCCTGGCGGGCCTGGCCGCGCCCACGGCATCGGCCGCGCCGGACTGCAGCCCCGCCGGGGTGAAGAGCCAGGTCGCCACGGTGACCCAGCAGGCCCGCGCCTACCTCAACAGCCACGCCGACGCGAACAAGATGCTGATGGCGGCCGCGCTGCAGCCGCAGGCGGAGGCCGCCCAGACCATCCAGAGCTACGCCAGCACCAACCCGCAGGAGTACGCCGATTTCCGGTCGATCCTGACGCCGCTGAGCAGCCTGCAGAACCAGTGCGGGGTGAGCGTGGTCCCGGCCGAGTACCAGTGGGCGTTCAGCCAGTTCATCGGCTGACCCGAGTCTGACGGGAAAGGCGGCTCACGCCCGACGTGAGCCGCTTTTTCGTGTGCGGGCCTAGGCTCGGCTCATGACGGCTGCCGACGGCGCGACGCCCGACCACCAGACGCTGATCGTCGGCGCGGGGTTCTCCGGGATCGGTGCCGGAATCCTGTTCGACAAGGCCGGGTTGGGCGACTACCTGATCGTTGATGCGGCCGACGGGCCCGGCGGGACGTGGTACTGGAACACCTACCCCGGTATCGCGGTGGACATCCCGTCGTTCTCCTACCAGTTCTCCTTCGAGCAGAGCCCGGACTGGTCACGCGTCTACGCTCCGGGCAGCGAACTGCGCGCCTACGCCGAGCATTGTGTCGACAAGTACGGGCTTCGGTCCCGGATCCGTTTCCGCACCGCGGTCCGGGCGGCCCGTTTCGACGAACGCGAGAGCCTCTGGCGGGTGGACCTCGACTCCGGCGATCAGCTCACCGCGCGGTTCCTCATCAACGCCGCCGGAGTGATGACCAAGCCCAAGATCCCCGATATCGAGGGCCTGGGGACGTTCGCCGGGCCGGCTATGCACACCGCCCGCTGGGACCACACCGTCGACCTGAGCGGTAAGCGGGTCGCCGTGATCGGGACGGGCGCGTCAGCCGTCCAGGTCATCCCCGAACTTGCGCCGATCGTCAAGCAGCTCAAGGTGTTTCAGCGGACACCCATCTGGTGCTTCCCCAAGCTCGACGCGCCGATGTCCCGTGCGGCGCGGCTGGCGATGCGGGTTCCCGGCGGCAAGACCGTCCAGCGGATGCTCAGTCAGGCGTTCGTCGAGTTCACCTTCCCGCTGGCGGCCAACTACTTCACCCTCAACCCGTTCGCCCGCAACATGGACGAGGCCGGACGGGCATACCTGCGCAAGCAGGTCCGCGATCCGGAGGTGCGGGGCAAACTCACGCCCCGGTATGCGGTCGGCTGCAAGCGCCCGGGATTCCACAACACCTACCTGTCGACGTTCAACCGCGACAACGTGGAGCTGATCACCGAGCCGATCGCCCGCGTCACCGAATCCGGGGTGACGACAGCCGACGGGCACACCCATGACGTCGACGCCCTGATCCTGGCGACCGGGTTCGTGATGATGGACGCCGAGGCGGCGACCTACACCATCACCGGGCCCGACGGCCGGTCACTGGCACGGTTCTGGGAGGACAACCGGATGCAGGCCTACGAAGGGGTCAGCATCCCGGGATTCCCCAACCTGTTCACGGTGTTCGGTCCGTACGGGTATGTCGGGTCGTCGTATTTCGCGCTGATCGAGGCGCAGACCCGCCACATCGTGCGGTGCCTGTCGAGGGCCGGGCGCACCGGGGCGCGGCGGGTGGAGGTCAGCGCGACGGCCAATGACCGCTACTTCGCCGAGATGATGCGCAAGCGGCACCGGCAGATTTTCTGGCAGCCCACGTGCAAGGACGCCAACAGTTACTACTTCGACAACAACGGGGACGTGCCGATCCGGCCGACCACCACCGTCGAGGCGTACTGGCGCAGCCGCAGCTTCCCGCTGAAGGACTACCAGTTCAGCGGCTGACCCCTTATGCCGCGAGCAGACGGAAACGACCCGCGACACGCCGCATTGCCGGGTCTTTTGCGTCTGCTGGGCAGGAAAGCCAGGAGAACTAGACGGAGGCCTTCAGGTCTTCGACCTTGTCCAGCCGCTCCCACGGCAGGTCCACGTCGGTGCGGCCGAAGTGGCCGTAGGCCGCCGTGGGCGCATAAATCGGCCGCAGCAGGTCCAGGTCCCGCACGATGGCACCCGGGCGCAGGTCGAAGACCGCGCTGATGGCCTTCTCGATGCGGTGCGGGTCGACCGTCTCGGTGCCGAACGTCTCGACGAACAGACCGACCGGTGCCGCCTTGCCGATGGCGTAGGCCACCTGGACCTCGACGCGTTCGGCCAGGCCGGCCGCGACCACGTTCTTGGCCACCCAGCGCATCGCGTAGGCCGCCGAGCGGTCCACCTTCGACGGGTCCTTGCCGGAGAAGGCGCCACCGCCGTGGCGTGCCCAACCGCCGTAGGTGTCGACGATGATCTTGCGGCCGGTCAGGCCGGCGTCGCCCATCGGGCCGCCGACGACGAACTTCCCGGTGGGGTTGACCAGCAGCCGGAAGTCGGAGGTGTCCAGGCTCTCGTGGGCCAGCTCGTTGAGGACGACCTCGACGACGTGCTTGCGGATGTCCGCCGGAAGTTGCTCCTTCTCGTCGATGTTGGCCGCGTGCTGGGTGGAGAGCACCACGGTGTCGAGCCGGATCGGGGTGGTGCCCTCGTACTGGATGGTGACCTGGGTCTTGCCGTCCGGACGCAGGTAGGGCAGCGGGCCGGTCTTGCGGACCGCCGTCAGCTTGCGGGCCAGCCGGTGCGCGAGCGCGATCGGCAGCGGCATGAGTTCCGGGGTGTCGCGGATGGCGTAGCCGAACATCAGCCCCTGGTCGCCGGCGCCCTGCAGGTCCAGCGGGTCGCGCTCGCCCTCGACGCGGGCCTCGTAGGCCTCGTCGACGCCCTGGGCGATGTCGGGCGACTGACGGCCGATGCCGATGTTCACGCCGCACGAGGCGCCGTCGAAGCCCTTCTCCGAGGAGTCGTAGCCGATCTCCAGGATGCGCTGACGCACCGTGTCGGTGATGTCGGCGAAGGCCTCCTTGGCCGTGGTGGTCACCTCACCGACGACGTGCACCTGACCGGTCGTCACCAGGGTCTCCACCGCGACACGCGACTTGGGGTCGGCGGCCAGCAGCGAGTCGAGCACCGAGTCGCTGATGGCGTCGCAGATCTTGTCGGGATGCCCTTCGGTCACCGACTCGCTGGTGAACAGCCGACCGTTATCGCTCACAGTGTCAATCCCCTTCGATTACCTGGTGTCGGGCACCTGATGTGCCACGTGCCGGCGCGCGATGACCGGCGTTAGACGTTATTCCTGGCTGCCGCGCAGGAACGCCGCGATCGCGTCCACAATACGGCTTGCCATCAGAGTCTTCGAACCGTGCTCGAGGGCCACCTCGGTGCCGTCGGCCCCCAGCAGCCAGCCGTCGTTGCTATCGACCTCGAACGCGCGGCCGTCGCCGACGGCGTTGACGACCAGCAGATCGCAGGCCTTGCGGACGAGTTTCGCGCGAGCGTGGAAGAGCACGTCGCCGTTGGCGTCGCCGGTTTCGGCGGCGAAGCCCACGATCGCGCGCATGTTGGGCAACTGCCCGTCGGTGCGCTGCCGCACCACCGAGGCCAGGATGTCCTCGGTGCGCACCAGGTCCACCGCGGGGCTCTCCGAGGCGTCGGCGGTCTTCTTGATCTTGCTGGTGGCCGCGTGCACGGGCCGGAAGTCGGCGACGGCGGCCGCCATCACCAGGACGTGGGCGTCGGGGGCGTGCTTGGAGACCGCCTCGTGCATCTGCGCCGCGGAGGTGACCCTCAGAACGTGCACGCCGGCCGGGTCGGCCAGTCCGGCGGTGTTCCCGGCGATCAGCGTGACCTCGGCGCCACGCTGGGCGGCGATCCGGGCGACGGCGTAGCCCTGCTTGCCCGAACTGCGGTTGCCGATGAACCGGACAGGGTCAAGCGCCTCCCGGGTGCCGCCGGCGGTGATCAGGAACTTGCTGCCGTGCAGGTCGTGGGGCATCGCGTCGCCGCGGGCCAGGAGCAGCTCGGCGAAGGTGACGATCTCCTCGGGTTCCGGGAGCCGGCCGGGGCCGGTGTCGGCGCCGGTCAGACGGCCCGCCGCGGGCTCCAGCACCACCGCCCCCCGGCGGCGCAGGGTGGCCACGTTGTCGGCCGTGGCCGGATGCAGCCACATCTCGGTGTGCATCGCCGGGGCGAAAAGCACCGGACAACGGGCCGTCAGCAGGGTCGCGGTCAGCAGGTCGTCGGCGCGCCCGGCAGCGGCCCGGGCCAGCAGGTCGGCCGTCGCGGGTGCGACCACCACCAGGTCGGCCTCCTGGCCGAGCCGCACGTGCGGGACGTCGGGGACGTTCTCGAAAACCCCGGTGTGCACGGAGTGGCCGGACAACGCCTCGAACGTGGCGGCGCCGACGAACTGGAGGGCGGACTCGGTGGGAATCACCTGCACCTCGTGTCCGGCTTCACTGAGTTGGCGGACCAGCGAACAGGCTTTGTAGGCGGCGATGCCACCGGCGACGCCGACGATGATCCGCTTGGGACTCATGGTGAGGCCCGCGACTGCGCGGTTACTCGCCCTCGGTGTGCTCGAGAAGGTCGCCGTGGATCTCGCGCAGCGCGATCGAGAGCGGCTTCTCCTGCAGGCCGGGCTCCACCAGCGGGCCGACGTACTCCAGGATCCCGTCGCCGAGCTGGTTGTAGTAGTCGTTGATCTGGCGCGCCCGCTTGGCGGCGTAGATGACCAGGGCGTACTTGCTGGACACCCGGTCGAGCAGCTCGTCGATGGGCGGGTTGGTGATCCCGAGCGGGGTGTCGTAAGCGGTGGCCGCGCCGGGGGCCGGATCGTAGTGATCGGCGGTGGTTGTCACGTAGACCTTCTCCTGAGATGGGTTCGAGGGGCCGTTCGGCTTCAGATCCGAGCGCTCACGCCGACTCGGGCGCGTTTCCCACCAGCAACGATATCAATTCCGCGCACGCGGATTCCAATTGGCTGTTGACGACGACGGCGTCGAACTCGCCCTGAGCGGCCAGTTCGGCCTCCGCGGTGGCCAGTCGCCGCGCCATCACCTCCGGGGTTTCGGTGCCCCGGCCGACCAGCCGCTCCCGCAGCGCGTCCCAGCTGGGTGGCGCCAGAAAGACGCTCAGCGCCTCGGGCATGGCGTCCTTGACAGCCCGCGCGCCGGCGAGGTCCACCTCGATGAGCACCGGCTTGCCGGCCTCGGCGGCGTCGAGCACCGGGGCGGCCAAGGTCCCCGACCGCTGCAGTCCACCGTGGATCTCGGCCCACTCCAGCAGCTCACCGTTGTCGATGAGTTGCTGGAAGCGCTCAGGGCTGACGAAGTGGTAGTCCTGCCCTTCCACCTCGCCGGGACGGGGTGCTCGCGTGGTCGCCGAGACACTGAAATACAGGTCCGGAACCTCCTCGCGCAGGCGCCGCACGACGGTCGACTTGCCGACGGCAGAAGGGCCGGACAGCACGAGCACGCGTCCCCGCGACGCTCGCGGTCGAGGCGAATCGCCCCGGCTGTCCGGCCCTTCGCCGGCGTTCATCGACCTGAGGAGTCTCAGGAGAACTTTTCCAGCAGCGCCTTGCGCTGCCGGTCGCCCAGTCCGCGCAGGCGGCGAGTGGGGGCGATCTCAAGCTCGGTCATGATTTCCTGCGCCTTGACCTTGCCGACCTTGGGCAGGGCCTCGAGCAGAGCGGAAACCTTCATCTTGCCGAGCACCTCGTCGGTCTCGGCGTCCTTCAGCACCTGCTGGAGGTTGGTGCCACCGCGCTTGAGCCGATCCTTCAGCTCCGCACGGATACGACGTGCGGCAGCTGCCTTCTCCAAGGCTGCAGCGCGCTGCTCGTCGGTCAACTGGGGAAGGGCCACGGGTTCCTCCGTCTCATCAACTTCTTCGTTTTGCCTGGGCCGGGTACATCAGCCAGCGACGACGACCGTACCCACGCCCTCCGACGAAATCTAACCCGCCCCCCTGTTTCCGGGCGGAAACCCGCAGCACAACGACGTCGAATCGACGTCCGGAAGGGGCTTTTCGGGACCGGAACCGGCCTGTTGCGGCCGCCACGACCGAACCGCCCGCCGCGACCGGAAAGGGGGCTCTAGCTGGGTGTTTCTCATGCACTGAAGTCAGCGAGCCGGGCCTCGGCGCCGGTGCCGCCAGACACCCGACCGAGTCGAATCCCGGCCGGATTCCGCGCCCACGGCGTGTCGCGCGTGTCGCGGATAGCGCGATCAGGCCAGATAGGCGACCGCGTCACGGATCTTCTCGGCCGCCGCGCGCACTGCGGCCGGCTCCGGGCCGGCCCGCAGCACCTCCCGGGAGACCGCCGGCAGCAGCTGCCCGGGCTTGGCGCCACCCAGTCCGGCAAGGTCCTCAGGCCGCCCGCCCTGGGCCCCGACGCCGGGCACCAGCACCGGACCGCCCAGCCCGCTGACGTCGGGCACAGCGGCGCCCAGGGTGGCTCCCACCACTACCCCGACCGAGCCGGGAGCGGGGGCTGAGGCGCGGTTCACCTCGGCTGCCGCGTCGACGATGGACTGCGCCACGGTCCGGCCGTCGACCAGTGCCCGTTGCACCGTCGCGCCCTCCGGGTTGGAGGTGGCCGCCAGGACGAACACGCCGCGACCGTGGGTCGCGGCGACGTCGAGCAGCGGACTCAGCGACCCGAAGCCCAGGTAGGGCGAGGCGGTCACCGCGTCGGCCGCCAATGGGCCGTCGCCGGCCCACGCCTCGGCGTAGGCCGCCATGGTGGAGCCGATGTCGCCGCGTTTGGCGTCGGCGAGCACCAGGACTCCGGACGCCTGCAACTCCGCGGTGGTGCGCTCCAGGACGGCCAGACCCGCCGACCCGTAGGCCTCGAAGAAGGCCACCTGGGGCTTGACCACTGCGAAGCCGGCGTAGGCCTGCACGCACACCTCACAGAACCGGGCCAGCCCACCGGCGGTGCGCTCCAGGCCCCAGGCGTGCAGAAGTTCGGGGTGCGGGTCGATTCCCAGACACAGCGGCCCGTGGACCGCGATCGCCGCCGCGAGCCGGGTCCCGAAGCTCTCGGTCACTGGGCACCGAGGGCGGCGTGCAACTCCTGCAGCGAACGCACGTCGATGTCGCCGCGGATGGCCGACTCGATGCCCTGTACCGCGGCGGACGCGCCCTGCACCGTGGTGATGCAGGGAATGTTCATCGCGACGGCCGCGGAGCGGATCTCGTAGCCGTCGATGCGCGGGCCGTAGTTGCCGTAGGGCGTGTTGATCACCATCTGGACCTGACCGGCGTCGATGGCGTCGATGGCCGTCATCTCGGGGCGTCCCTCGCCGGGCTCCTCGAAGTGCTTGCGCACCACGTCGCACGGAATGCCGTTGCGCCGCAGCATCTCCGCGGTGCCCACGGTGGCCAGCACCCGGAAGCCGAGGTCGGCCAGGCGCTTGACCGGGAACACCAGAGACCGCTTGTCGCGGTTGGCCACCGATACGAACACCGTCCCTGACGTGGGCAGCGACCCGTAGGCGGCGGTCTGGCTCTTGGCGAAGGCGCTGCCGAAGTCCTGGTCGATGCCCATGACCTCGCCGGTGGACTTCATCTCCGGGCCGAGCAGGGAGTCGACCCCGGAACCGTCGACCCGCCGGAACCGGCGGAACGGCAGCACCGCCTCCTTCACGGCGATCGGGGCGTTGGGGTTCAGGCTGGATCCGTCGCCCTCGGCCGCGAGCACGCCTTCGGCCCGCAGCTGGGAGATGCTGGCGCCGAGCATGATCCGGGCGCATGCCTTGGCCAGCGGCACGGCGGTGGCCTTGGACACGAACGGCACGGTGCGGCTGGCCCGCGGGTTGGCTTCCAGCACATAGAGCACGTCGTCCTTGAGTGCGTACTGCACGTTGAGCAGGCCGACCACCCCGACGCCGTGCGCGATGGCCTCGGTGGCGCGGCGCACCGCCTCGATGTCGCTGCGCCCCAACGTCACCGGCGGTAGCGCGCACGCCGAGTCGCCTGAGTGGATGCCGGCTTCCTCGATGTGTTCCATGATCCCGCCGATGTAGACCTCGGTGCCGTCACAGAGGGCGTCGACGTCGATCTCGATGGCGTCCTCGAGGAAGCGGTCCACCAGCACCGGATGCTCCGGCGAGAGCTGGGTGGCCCGGGTGATGTAGCCGTGCAGCGTCTTCTCGTCGTAGACGATCTCCATACCGCGTCCGCCGAGCACATAGGACGGGCGCACGAGCACGGGATAGCCGATGGCGGAGGCGATCTCGCGAGCCTCCTCGAAGCTGGTGGCGGTGCCGAACTTCGGGGCGGGCAGGCCGGCGTTGATCAGCACCTGACCGAACCGGCCGCGGTCCTCGGCCAGGTCGATGGCCTCGGGCCGGGTGCCGACGATCGGGACGCCGGCGTTCTCCAGGCGGTGCGCCAAACCCAGCGGGGTCTGTCCGCCGAGTTGCACGATCACCCCGGCCACACCCGGACCGCCTTGCCCGGACAGCGATTCGGCCCGGTAGACCTCCAGCACGTCCTCGAAGGTGAGCGGCTCGAAGTACAGCCGGTCGGCGGTGTCGTAGTCGGTGGAGACCGTCTCGGGGTTGCAGTTGACCATGACGGTCTCGAAGCCCGCCTGCGACAGCGTGGTCGCGGCGTGCACGCAGCTGTAGTCGAATTCGATGCCCTGCCCGATGCGGTTCGGACCCGAGCCCAGGATGAGCACCTTGGGCTTGTCGGTCTGCGGGGCGACCTCCGACTCCGCGGCCGGATCCAGCTCGTAGGTCGAATAGTGGTAGGGCGTCTTGGCCTCGAACTCCGCCGCGCAGGTGTCGACGGTCTTGAACACCGGGTGGACGCCGAGGCGCTGGCGCAGCGTACGAACGCCGGCCTCCCCGGCGAGTTCGGTTCGCAGCGCGGCGATCTGGCGGTCCGACAGTCCGCTGTGCTTGGCGCGGCGCAGCAGTTCCTCGTCGAGGACCGCAGCGTCGAGGACCTCGGCGCGCAGGGCGACCAGGGCGTTGATCTGGTCGACGAACCAGGGGTCGACGCCGGAGGCCTCGGCGACCTGCTCCACCGTCGCGCCCAGCCGCAGCGCCAGTTCGATGTCGTAGAGCCGCCCCTCGGTGGGGGTGCGCAGCCGGGCCAGAATGTCGTCGACCCAGCCGTCGTCGTCGTCGGCCGTCCAGAACCCGCCCTTGGTGGTCTCCAGCGACCGCATCACCTTGCCGAGCGCCTCGATGAAATTCCGGCCCAACGACATCGCCTCGCCGACGGACTTCATCGTCGTGGTCAGCGTCGGGTCGGCGCCGGGGAACTTCTCGAAGGCGAACCGGGGCGCCTTCACCACCACGTAGTCCAGCGTCGGCTCGAAACAGGCCGGGGTCTGTTTGGTGATGTCGTTGAGGATCTCGTCGAGGGTGTAGCCGATGGCCAGCTTGGCGGCGATCTTGGCGATCGGGAAGCCGGTGGCCTTGGACGCCAGCGCGGAGGACCGCGACACCCGCGGGTTCATCTCGATGACGATCAGCCGGCCGTCCTTCGGGTCGACGGCGAACTGGATGTTGCAGCCGCCGGTGTCGACGCCGACCTCGCGCAGGATCGCGATGCCCAGATCGCGCATCTTCTGGTACTCGCGATCGGTCAGGGTCATCGCCGGGGCGACGGTCACCGAGTCGCCGGTGTGCACGCCCATCGGGTCGACGTTCTCGATGGAACACACGACAACGACGTTGTCGTTGCCGTCGCGCATCAGCTCGAGCTCGTATTCCTTCCAGCCGTAGATGGACTCCTCGATGAGCACGTTGGCCGACGGGGAAGCAGCCAGGCCGTCACCGGCCATCCGCTCGACGTCGTCGACGCTCTTTGCCATCCCCGAGCCGAGGCCACCCATCGTGAACGACGGGCGCACCACCACCGGCAGGCCGAGTTCGGCGACCGTCTCCCGGACCTCGTCCATGGTGAAACACACACGGCTGCGGGCTGATTCGCCGCCGACCTTGGCGACGATGTCCTTGAACTTCTGCCGGTCCTCGCCGCGCTGGATGGCCTCGAAGTCCGCGCCGATCAGCTCCACGCCGTAGCGTTCCAGTGCGCCGTTCTCATACAGCGCGACCGCGGTGTTGAGCGCGGTCTGCCCGCCCAGGGTGGCCAGCAGGGCGTCGATGGGGTTGCCGCGGGCGGCCTGCTGGGCGATGACCTTCTCGACGAAGTCGGGGGTGATCGGCTCGACGTAGGTGTAATCGGCGTACTCCGGGTCGGTCATGATCGTCGCCGGGTTGGAGTTGACCAGGCTGACGGTCAGGCCCTCCGAGCGCAGCACCCGGCAGGCCTGGGTGCCGGAGTAGTCGAACTCGCACGCCTGCCCGATGACGATCGGCCCAGACCCGATGACCAGGACATGTTTGAGGTCGGTACGGCGTGGCACTAGTCTCTCCCCCCGTCCATCAGTGCGACGAATTGGTCGAACAGGTAGTTCGCGTCGTGCGGCCCGGCAGCGGCCTCGGGGTGGTATTGCACCGAGAATGCCCGTCCGTCAACAAGTTTCACGCCCTCGACCACGCCGTCGTTGGCGCAGGTGTGGCTGACCACCGCCGTGCCGAAGTCGGTGTCGAACGTCTCCCCCGCTTCGCCTTCCAGTGCGAAGCCGTGATTCTGGGCGGTTACGGCCACCCGGCCGGTGGCGTGGTCGATCACCGGGACGTTGATGCCGCGGTGGCCGAACACCATCTTGTAGGTCGACCGGCCCAGCGCCCGGCCCAGGATCTGGTTGCCGAAGCAGATGCCGAACAACGGGATCCCCGCACCGAGCACCTCCCGGGTCACCGCCACCACGCGGTCGGCGGTCGCCGGGTCACCCGGTCCGTTGGACAGGAACACCCCGTCCGGCTTGAGCTCGCTGATCTCGTCGAACGAGGCCGTCGACGGGAGGACGTGGGTGCGGATGCCGCGCAGTGCGAAGTTGCGCGGGGTGTTGGTCTTGATGCCGAGGTCCAGGGCGGCGACGGTGAACCGTTGCGTCCCTTCGGGCTCGACGATGTAGGGCTCGCCGGTGCTGACCTCGCCGCAGAGATCCGCACCGAGCATCGGCGGCTGGTTGCGCACCCGGTCGAGCAATTCGGCGGGCTCGGCCAGTCCCTCCCCCGAGAAGACCCCGGCCCGCATGGATCCCTGGGAGCGCAGGTGGCGGACGATCGCCCGGGTGTCCACCCCGGCGATCCCGACGATCCCCTGCCGGACGAGCTCGTCGTCGAGGGTCCCGGTGGCGCGCCAGTTCGACGCCCGCGGGGAGGGGTCGCGCACGACGTAGCCGGCCACCCAGATCTTGTCCCCCCGGCTCTCTCCATCCTCGTGGTTCCAGCCGGTGTTGCCGATCTGCGGCGCCGTCGCGACCACGATCTGGCGGTGGTAGCTGGGATCGGTGAGGGTCTCCTGATACCCCGACATCCCGGTGGAGAACACGACCTCGCCCAGGGTCTGGCCGACCGCCCCGAACTGCGTCCCGGCGTAGACGCGTCCGTCCTCGAGGACCAGGACCGCCTGCTGCTTGCTCACTGCTCTTCTCCTAACCCTTCGGCGTCCAGCCATCGGGAGTAGTCCCGACGGTCGTCGCCGCGGAAGCCGGTGTCGATCTCGGTGCCCGACGGAAGCCGCCAGCGGATCACCATGATTCCGGCGGCGGTGGTGCCGGTCCGGGCGCCCGGCAGCACCTTGCCGGCCAGCCCCTTCTCGGTCCGGATTGCGCTGATGGACTCCTGCGGAATCCAGATCGGGCCGGTCCCAGAGCGTTCCAGCAGGATGCCCTTGGGGTAACGGGTCAACACCGCCTTGGTCCGATACCCCAAGTCTCCGACCGTAACCCGATTGAGCCAATCCGGCGCGATGGTGCAGCCCACGTACATGCCCCGGGTGGGGGCCACGATTGCCGAGCCGAGAACGTCCGGCACCTCCGGAAGCTCCCCGATCGCCTCGACCTGCAGTTCCGAGCGGCGTTTCCAGCCGCGCAGCATCCGCCGGATCACCACGCCGATCAGGACCACGATGACGAAGCCGAAGATGTAAGTTGCGATGGCGGTGGCGGTATTCATGCGCGATCCGCCTGCGCTACTCGCTGAGCGTTCACCTGGTTTGGACCTTGCCGTCCCGGGCGGTGACGCGCCCCCGAAGCAGCGTCGCGGTGATCGTGGCCGGCAGGGTCATGGCCTGATACGGCGTGTTCGCCGATCGGCTGGCCAGCTCGGAGCCGTTGACGGTCCAGGTGGCATCAGGGTCGACGAGCACCAGGTTGGCCGGCTCCCCGACCTCCAGCGGACGGCCCTGGTCGTCGAGGCCGACGATGCGGGCCGGGTTCTCGCTCATCACACGGGCCACCCCGCGCCAGTCCAGCAGGCCCGGCCCCACCATGGTGGCCGCCACCACGGACAGCGCGGTCTGCAGGCCAAGCATTCCCGGCCGGGCCACCGAGAACTCGCAGCACTTCTCCTGCTCGGCGTGCGGGGCGTGGTCGGTGGCCACACAGTCGATGACACCATCGGCCAGCGCGCGGCGCAGGGCCTCGGCGTCGGAGGCCTCGCGCAGTGGCGGGTTCACCCGGTTGACCCCGTCGTAAGTCTCCAGCCGGCTGTCGTCGAGCATCAGGTGGTGCGGGGTGACCTCGGCGGTGATCGAGATGCCCTGTCCGCGAGCCCATTTCAGGATCTCCACGGTGCCGGCGGTGGAAGCGTGACAGATGTGCACCCGGGCGCCGGCGTCGCGGGCCAGCAGCGCGTCGCGGGCGACGATGGACTCCTCGGCGGCCCGCGGCCAGCCGGCCAGGCCGAGCCGGGCGGCGTTGGGTCCCTCGTGGGCGACGGCGCCCTTGGTCAGCCGGGGCTCCTCGGCGTGCTGGGCGATCAGCACACCCAACCCTGCCGCGTACTCCAGGGCCCGGCGCATCACCAGCGGGTCGTGCACACAGCTGCCGTCATCGGAGAACATCCGCACCCGACCGGCACTGTCGGCCATCAGGCCCATCTCGGTGAGCTGCTTGCCCTCCAGGCCCACCGTGACCGCGCCCACCGGGTGCACGTCGACCAGGCCGACCTGCTGACCGCGCCGCCACACATGGTCGGTGACCACCGGGCTGTCGGCTACCGGGTCGGTGTTGGCCATCGCGAACACCGCGGTGTAGCCGCCCAGAGCGGCTGCGGCCGAACCGGTTTCGATGTCCTCGGCGTACTCACGGCCAGGCTCGCGCAGATGGGTGTGCAGGTCCACCAGGCCGGGCAGCAGCACCTGGCCCGTCGCCTCGATGATCTCCGCACCGGTGGGAGCTTTGAGCTCCGGGCCGATCTCGGCGATCTGCCCGTCGGCGGCCAGGACGTCGACCTGGTCGCCCTCGCCGTAGAGACGGACACCCCTGATCAGAACGGGAGGAACCGAACTCACACTCTCACCGCCTCATCCGTACCCACCAGCAAGTGGAACAGCACCGCCATCCGCACGTGCACGCCGTTGGAAACCTGTTGCAGCACAGCCGATTGCGACGAGTCCGGAACGGAGAATGAGATCTCCATGCCGCGCAGCATCGGCCCGGGATGCAGCACCACCGCGTGCTCGGGCAGCATGGACTGGCGGCGTTCGGACAGGCCGTAGCGCACCGAGTACTCCCGCTCCGACGGGAAGAACCCGCCGTTCATCCGCTCGGCCTGTACCCGCAGCATCATCACCGCATCGGCGGCCGGCAATTCGGCGTCGAGATCCTGCGAGATCGTGGCGCCGCCCCAGTCGGCCACCCCGACCGGCAGCAGGGTGGGCGGGGCGACCAGCACCACCTCCGCACCGAGGGTGTTGAGCAGCGCGACGTTGGAGCGCGCCACCCGGCTGTGCAGGACGTCGCCGACGATGACCACCCGGCGGCCCTCGATCCCGCCGAGACGCTGCCGGATCGTCAGCGCGTCCAGCAGCGCCTGGGTGGGGTGCTCGTGGGTGCCGTCGCCGGCATTGACCACCGACGGGCCGGTGCCGTCGGGTTCCAACGTCCACTCCGACAGCTGCTGGGCGGCCCCCGATGCCGGGTGGCGGATGATCAGCATGTCGGCACCGGCCGCGCGCAGGGTCAGGGCGGTGTCGCGCAGCGACTCGCCCTTGGCCACCGAGGAACCCGAGGCGCTGACGTTGATCACGTCGGCGCTCATCCATTTGCCTGCCACCTCGAAGGACACCCGGGTCCGGGTGGAGTTCTCGTAGAACATCGTGATGATGGTGCGGCCGCGCAGGGTGGGCAGCTTCTTGACCTCGCGTCCCAGCAGCGCCTGCTTGAAGCGGTCGGCGTTGTCGAGGATCGCGGTGGCCTCGTCGCGGGTCAGGTCCGCGGCGGACAGCAGATGTCTGACACTCATCTGGCGGGCCCTCCCTCAGGTGCGATCCAGATCCCCTCGACGCCGTCGTCCTCGATCAGGCGCACCTTGACGTTCTCGCTGCGCGAGGTGGGGACGTTCTTGCCGACGTAGTCCGCCCGCAGCGGCAGCTCACGGTGGCCCCGGTCGACCAGCACCGCCAGCTGCACCGCTTTCGGCCTGCCGATGTCGCGCAGCGCGTCCAGCGCGGAGCGCACGGAACGGCCGGTATAAAGCACGTCGTCGACCAGGATCACCAGGGCGCCGTCGATGCCGCCAGACGGGATGGAGGTCTCCTCCAGCGCCCGGGGCGGCTTGAAGTCGAGGTCGTCGCGGTAGAGCGTGATGTCCAGGCCGCCGCGGGCGACCGTCACGTCGGAGAACTCGTGGATCTTCTCCGCCAGCCGCCCGGCCAGGGTGACTCCGCGCGTCGGGATGCCGAGAAGAACCACACGGGGCGCGTCCGCGCCGTCCAGCGCCGTCTTCTCGATGATCTGATGGGACATCCGGGAAATGGTTCGCCCGACGTCCGCGGCGGACATGAGTTCCCGGTCAGTGGTGTCCACGAAGAAACCGGACCTCCTTCTCCGCCTCGCCGGACGGATCGTTAAAGGATGTCGACGCCCGGAGCCTAGCACCCGTCCGGACACCCGCGTGTCAGTAGACTCGCCGCGGTGAGCCTCGTCGAGAACCGATCGTCCATCGAGCAGGCGGTCGAGGCAGGGCTCCTGTCCGGAGCGGTCACGTACGTCTGGCACCGCGGAGAAGTGCTGCAGGTCAACGAGATCGGCCACCGCGACGTCGACGCCGGGCTGCCGATGCAGCGCGACACGCTCTTCCGTATCGCCTCGATGACCAAGCCGGTCACTGTCGCCGCGGCGATGGCCTTGGCCGAGGAGGGCAAGCTCGCCCTGTCCGACCCGATCACCCGCTGGGTCCCGGAACTGACCGACATGCGGGTGCTGGTCGACCCCGTCGGCCCGCTGGACCACACCGTCCCCGCGCAGCGCCCCATCACCGTCGAAGACCTGATGACCCACCGCAGCGGCCTGGCCTACTCCTTCTCGGTGGTGGGTCCGATCAGCCGTGCCTATGCCCGGGTGTCGCTGCGCCAGGACGCCGACGACTGGATGGCCGAGATCGGCAGACTGCCGCTCATGCATCAGCCCGGTGAGCGGCTGACCTACAGCCATTCCACCGAGGTCCTCGGGATCGCTCTGTCCCGCATCGAGGGCAAGCCGCTGCAGACCGTGCTGGCCGAGCGGATCTTCGAACCGCTGGGCATGACCGACACCGGGTTCTGGGTGACGCCGGAGAAGCGGGCGCGGGCGGCGACCATGTACCGGCTCGACGAGCGGACCGGACTGCAGCACGACATGATGGGCCCGGTGCCGGTGCGCGAGCCGCGGTTCAGCCAGGGCGGTGCCGGGCTGGTCTCCACCGCCCCGGACTACCTGCAATTCATCCGGATGCTGCTGGGCGGCGGCGAGGTCGACGGCATCCGGGTGCTTACCGAGGAGTCGGTGCGCCTGATGCGCACGGACCGCCTCACCGACGAACAGAAGCGCCACCCGTTCCTGGGTGCGCCGTTCTGGGTCGGCCGCGGATTCGGGCTCAACCTATCGGTGGTGACCGACCCCGCGCGCTCGTCGCAGCTGTTCGGTCCCGGCGGCCAGGGGACATTCAGCTGGCCGGGAGCGTACGGAACCTGGTGGCAGGCCGACCCGGCCAACGATCTGATCCTGATCTACCTGATCCAGAACTATCCCGATCTGGCCGCGGCGGCCGCCGCGGTCGCGGGCAACACCGCGCTGGCCCGGCTGCAATCCACCCAGCCGAAGTTCGTCCGGCGGACTTACGCGGCCCTGGGGCTCTGAGTCGGCCAATCCGCCCTAGTCGAGCAGGCCGTAGGTGGCGTTCAGCGTGAAGCCGTTGTCCGCGCTGACGCACCGCAGCGTTGCCTGCTCGGACAGACTGCACCACGCGTTGCCGTTGACCAGCCGGTAGCCGAGAGGCAGAACGCTGACGTCACGGGTGAATGCTTTTGCCTCGGAGCGACGGTATTCGGCCGGGGCCTGCGGGGTCACGACGGTCTGGTTGACGCCGGGCGGCGGCAGCGGGCAGCGGCGTCCTTCGCAGCCGTAGGAGCCGGGCGGCCCGGGTTGGCCTTCCTGCACCGCGGTCCCGTCGGGCCAGCTCGCGGGAACGATGTCGCAGCCCACCGTGCCGTCGGGCCCGATGCCGCAGCCGCGACCGCCGAATCCCTGCGGCTGAAAGAAGATCCAGCCCGGATCGGAAGGGGTCGTGAAGTCGCCGTCCGCGACGGGCCATGTGCTCGGGTCATCGGCAACGGCCGTCGCCGGGTAGAACACGGCGACACAGACCAGCCCGACTGCCGTCAGAAGTCGTGTCATTGCCATCGCGGCACTCCCGCCTCGAAAGGACTTACGAGAACATCAATTACACCCCGGCACCCGGAGGCCCACGGCCCAATTGCCAAAGAGTGTGCCGGTCAGGGCCGGCGCGCGGTGATGCACCATGACGCGGCGGGCAACTCGAAGCCGGCCTCGCCGCGGTGGTGCTCCAGGGCGCTGACCACGCCGGCGACCACCTCCTGACGGCGTGCCTCGTCGGCGCCCAGGAACGCCGGCCCGAGCGGTCCGGCGCTCAAAATCCGCTCAGTGGCCTCGGCGCCGTCGCCCGGGAACAGGAAGGGCGCCTCGATGGACTCCAGGCCGATGGCGGTGAACCCGGCGTCGGTAAGTAGCCGTTCGATGTCGACCGGATCAGCCAGGGAGAACGGTCCCGGCGATCCCGGTTCGGGCAGTGGCGCACGGTCCATCCCGAGGATCTGGGTCGCGGTGGCCGTCGTCAGCATCATCCACGGGTTGCGGTCCAGGTGCTGCCAGACCGACGCGGCCAGCCGGCCGCCGGGCCGCAGCGCGCGAAAGATGTTGGCGAACGACCCTTTCGGGTCGGAGAAGAACATCAGGCCGAACCTGGAGTGAACGCCGTCGAACGGAATTCCCTCCCCCGCCGCGGCGACCAGATCGGCCGTCGCCGCGTCGGCGGTCACCCCGGTCCCCGGCAATCCGGCCACTGAAAGGCGCCGCTCGGCGGCGGCTGCCATCTGCGGCACGATGTCGACGGCGGCGACCCAGCCGTCGGGTGCGACCTCTCCGGCCAGCGCAACCGCGGAAAGCCCGGGGCCACAACCGATGTCGATGATCCGTTCGCCGGGCCGGGCTTCCAGGGCGATCCGGGCCGCCGATCCGTGGCGTCCCATCGAGGCGTCCATCGACTCGGCCTGCGAGTCCCAGACGGCGGACAGTTTGCCGAAGTGATCCCCGGCGTCCATGCCGGAAGCTGGACTCGATTGAGCCCGGCGGACCGCTTCGGCGGCCGCCCGGATCTGCGGGGTCACCAGCATGACCTGACCCAGCACTCCGTTGACGAACCCGGGTGACTCGTCGGTGGACAATTCCTTGGCCAGTTCGACGGCCTCGTCGACGGCCACCGGTTCGGGCACGTCCTGGGCGTGCAGCAGCTCCCACACCGCCACCCGCAGGATCGCGCGGTCCACGGCGGGCAACCGTTCCAGCGTCCAGCCCTGCAGGTGCGAGCCGATCAACTCGTCGATGTGGGCGGCGTGCTCACTGACTCCGCGGGCCACCGTCACCGTGTACGGATTCAGTTCGGACACATCGGGATTCGCGGCGGCAAGCGCCGTACGGCCGTCGGCCACCTCTGCTGACGTCAGCCCGCGGGCCTCGGCTTCGAAGAGCAGGTCGACGGCGCGCTTGCGGGCCTGATGCCGGCCTTGCGGCTTGCGATCAGCCACAGCTGAGCGTTGACTCGGCCACCGTGCCGTTGGGCATTGACGCGCCCACCATGCCGTTAGGCATTAACTCGCCCACCATGCCGTTAGGCATTGACGCGCCCCAGGTAGCTGCCGTCGCGCGAATCCACCTTCAGCTTGTCGCCGATGTTGATGAAGAGCGGGACCTGGATCTCGGCACCGGTCTCCAGCGTCGCGGGCTTGGTGCCCGCGCTGGACCGGTCGCCCTGGAGGCCGGGTTCGGTATGGCTCACCACGAGTTCCACCGTGACCGGCAACTCGAGGTACAGCGGGGCCCCCTCGTTGAACGCGATCTGGACCGGCATGCCCTCGAGCAGGAAGCCGGCCGAGTTGCCCACCAGCGCCTCCGGCAGCGGGTGCTGCTCGTAGTCCTCGCTGTCCATGAAGACGAAGTCGGCGCCGTCGCGGTAGAGATAGGTGGCGTCGCGGCGGTCCACCGTGGCGGTCTCCACCTTCACCCCGGCGTTGTAGGTCTTGTCGACCACCTTGCCCGACAGGATGTTCTTGAGCTTGGTGCGCACGAAAGCGGGACCCTTGCCGGGCTTCACGTGCTGGAACTCGATGATCTGCCAGAGCTGGCCGTCGATGTTCAGCACGAGGCCGTTCTTGAAGTCGGCAGTGGTCGCCACGGTCGGGTTCTCCTAGCAAGTGGGGGGCGGATCGCTCTGCGGAGCTTACCCGCGCGGCCGTCGCGCCCCCGAATCCCTACTTCAGTACCGAGAGCTCCTTCGGGAAGCGGCTGAGCGACTCCGCTCCGCGCTCGCCGACCAGCAGCGTGTCCTCGATCCGGACCCCGCCCCGTCCGGGCAGGTATACCCCGGGCTCCACCGTTACCACCGCACCCTCGAGCAGCCTGCCGCAGGCCGCGGAGTTGATACCGGGCGCCTCGTGGATCTGCAGTCCCACGCCGTGACCCAGGCCGTGGCCGAAGTGGTCCCCGTAGCCGGCATCGGTGATCACCCGGCGCGCTTCCGCGTCGACCTCCGCCAGCGCCGCCCCGCATTCCAGCGCCCCCAGACCCGCGTGCTGAGCTTCGGAAACCAGCGTATAGATCTCGCGCTGCCAGTCGGCGGCGCTGCCGAGGACGAACGTGCGGGTCATGTCCGAGTGGTAGCCGGCGACCAGCGCCCCGAAGTCGATCTTGACGAAGTCACCGGCCGCCAGTTCGGCGCCGGTGGGCCGGTGGTGCGGGATCGCCGAGTTCGAACCGGCGGCGACGATCGTTTCGAAGGAGGGGGCGTCGGCGCCGTGCTCGAGCATGAGGGCTTCCAGTTCGCGGGCCACCGCCCGCTCGGTGCGCCCGGGCCTCAGGCCGCCGCCGGCGATCAGGGCGGTCAGCGCCGCGTCGGCGGCCTCGCAGGCCAGCCGCAGCAGAGCCACCTCACCGGCGTCCTTGACCTCGCGCAGATGCTCGACGGTGCCCGACGCGCGGACCAACTCCGTACCGTCATGGCCGTCCAATGCGCCGGCCAGCGCGTCATACCCGTCGACGGTCACCACATGGCTTTCGAAGCCGATCCGGCGCGCGCCGGCAGCGGCGGCCCGCTGCACCAGGTGGCGGCCGCAGGCCCGCTCGATCACGGCCTCGAGGTCCGGCGCCTGCCGGGCCGCCTGTGTGCGGTAGCGCGAATCGGTGGCCAGCACCGGCGCGGTGTCGTCGGCGAACACCAGCAGGGCGGCGTTGGAGCCGGTGAAACCGGAGAGGTAACGCACGTTCACCAGGTCGCTGACCAGCAGAGCGTCCACCTCCGCCGCAGCCAGGCGCGCCACGAGACGATCCCGGCGTGCAGCGTGTGTCACGGTGGCTGACGGTACCCGCCCCCGAACAACCGATGCCTGACGGCACGTTCCGGACAGAACCAGGCAGTAAGGGTTTAGGCTGATGGCCCATGACGACCTGGTTGCCGCGCGGGCTGGTGCTCGCGATCGGGATGGTGTTACTCCGCCTGGTGCAGGGATCGCTGATCAACGCATCCCCCACCAATGCCGGCACCATCAGTCTCGCCCTGTGCGCGATCTTCGGCGCCGCGGCCTTCCTCTGGGCCTTGTTCGACGGGATGTCCGACGCCCGGGCCAACGCCGACCCGGACCGCCGTCGCGACCTCGCCATGCGCTGGCTGCTGGCGGGCCTGGTGGCCGGGGTGCTCAGCGGTCTCGTCACCTGGGTCATCTCGCTCTTCTACAGCGCCGTCTACGTCGACAGCCTCGGACCCGAACTCGTGGTGTTCCCCGCCTTCACCTGTTTGCTGATCTTCCTGCCCGCGATGTTCGCGGTGGCGCTGGGTCGCTGGCTGGTGGACCGCCGCCGGCCGCCCTTCCATCGTCAGCGCTCGGGCCCGGGTTCAGACGTGTTCGACGAGGTCTACGAGGACGATCCCAACGCCCGGTACGCGGTGTCCCGCACCGAGGTGGACTGGCGGCAGGAGGCGCGTGAAGCGGTTCGCCTCGAGCATCAGGAAGCCGAGGCCCGGCTGCACGACCGCGAGTGAGAGCGGCTCAGCTCTCCGCTGCGAGATATCGCAGTGCCAGCAGGTAGCCCTGCACCCCCAGCCCGACGATCACCCCGGTGGCCACCCCGCTCAGGTAGGAGTGGTGCCGGAAGTCTTCGCGCGCATGGACATTGGAGATGTGGACCTCGATCAGCGGCGCCCGCAGTTCGGCGCACGCGTCCCGTAGCGCGATCGAGGTGTGCGTCAGCGCGCCGGCGTTGAGGATCACCGGGTCGGCGTCGTCGGCGGCCACGTGCAGCCATTCCAGCAACTGGGCTTCGCTGTCGGTCTGGCGGACCGCGACCGACAGCCCCAGCTCCGCGGCCTCGGCTTCGATGAGCGCCACCAGGTCCTGGTAGCTGGTGCTGCCGTACACCTCGGGCTGACGGCGGCCGAGCCGGCCGAGGTTCGGGCCGTTGAACACCTGGACCGTCGTCATTGCTGCGCCTCCTGGGTGGACATCACTTCGGCGTAGGCCGCGGCCAGCAGGGCCGGGTCGGGTCCCTCCAGCCGTCCCGGCTTGGCGAGGGCGTCGAGAACCACGAAACGCAAAGTGCCGGCACGGGTTTTCTTGTCCCCCGCCATGAGCTTCATCAGCTCGGGCAGCGCATCGGCGTCGTAGGACACCGGCAGCCCGAGTGACGTCAGCACGTCACGGTGCCGCCGCACGGTGGCCTCGTCGAGCCGCCCGGCCAGCCGCGAGAGTTCGGCGGCGAAGACCAGTCCCACCGACACCGCCGCGCCGTGACGCCACCGGTAGCGCTCGCGCCGTTCGATGGCGTGGGCCAGGGTGTGACCGTAGTTGAGGATCTCACGCAGCTCCGATTCCTTCTCGTCGGCGGCCACCACGTCGGCCTTGACCTGGATGGCCCGCCGGATGAGCTCGGGCAGCACCGTTCCGGCCGGGTCGACGGCGGCCTGCGGATCGGCCTCGACGAGGTCGAGGATCACCGGATCGGCGATGAATCCGGCCTTGACGATCTCGGCCATCCCGGCCACAAGTTCGTTGGCGGGCAACGTTTTCAGCAGCGCCATGTCGACGATGACGGCCGCGGGCTGGTGGAAGGCGCCGACGAGATTCTTGCCGGCGTCGGTGTTGATGCCGGTCTTGCCGCCAACGGCGGCGTCCACCATCGCCAGCAGCGTGGTCGGGACGTGGACGATGTCGATACCGCGCAGCCAGGTGGCGGCGATGAACCCCGCGACGTCGGTGGCCGCCCCGCCGCCGAGGCTGACGACGGCGTCCTTGCGGCCCACGCCGATGCGCCCGAGCACTTCCCACACAAAGCCGACCACGGGCAGATCCTTGCCGGCCTCGGCGTCGGGCAGCTCGATGCGGTGGGCATCAACACCCTTGTCCGCCAGCATCTTCCGGATCTCTTCGGCGGTCCCAGCGAGCACGGGCTGGTGCAGAATGGCGACCCTGTGCCGATTGCCGAGGATGTCACCGATCCGCGTCAGCAGTCCGGTTCCGATGATCACCGGGTACGGCGGGTCCACGGCGACGTCGATGGTCACCGGTTGATCGACGGCATTCGGACTCATTTGCGTAATCCTGCACGGCGGGCCAGCGTCGCCGGGGTAACCGGGCCGGACTCCTCCGGAATGTCCACCCGCGGCGCCGCCGGCGATGTCTGCTGGGGGGCGGGGGCAGGCGCGCCCGGGCGCCGCCACGGCGGGCGACGCCGTCGTGGGGGCTGCGGGTTCTCAAGGCGCCCAGCGATATAACGCACGACCGCCCCCGGGTTGCGACGGTTGGTGTTGATCCGGATGGTGGCCGCCTGGCGGTACAGCGGCACCCGGGCGCTGATCAGTTCGCGGTACTTCTCGGCGCGGTCCGGGCCGGCCAGCAGGGGTCGGACCGTGCTGCCGCTGGTGCGCCGGACGCCCTCGGAGGCACTGATCTCCAGGTAGACCACGGTGTGGCCGGCCAACGCCTCCCGCACGCGGGGGATGGTGATGGCGCCGCCTCCCAGCGACAGGATGCCGTCGTGGTCGCGCAGCGCTTCGCAGACCACCTGCTCCTCGATCTGCCGGAAGCCCGATTCCCCTTCGGTGGCAAAGATTTCCGGGATGGTGCGTCCGGTGCGCTCCTCGATCGCGGTGTCGGTGTCGATCAGCGAACACCCCGTCGCCTTGGCGAGCCGCCGCCCGATGGTGGATTTCCCGGAACCGGGCAGCCCGATCAGCACGGCCTTCGGCGCCATGGCACTACCCCGACATCACCGAGGCGGACCCGAAGGCCTCGCGGTCGGCGACCTCGCGCAGGTAGCCCTCGATATTGCGGCGGGTCTCCGCCAGCGAGTCGCCGCCGAACTTCTCCAGCGCGGCGCGGGCGAGCACCAGTGCCACCATGGCCTCCACCACCACACCGGCGGCCGGTACGGCACAGACATCCGAGCGCTGATGGATGCCCACCGCCGCCTCGCCGGTGCTCATGTCGACGGTCGCCAGCGCGCGGGGCACCGTGGAGATGGGCTTCATCGCCGCGCGCACCCGAAGCGGCTGACCGTTGGTCATGCCGCCCTCGAGGCCACCGGCCCGGTTGGTGGACCGGAACACCCCGTCGGGGGCGGGGTAGATCTCGTCGTGCGCGCCGCTGCCGCGTCGGCGCGCGGTTTCGAAGCCGTCGCCGATCTCGACGCCCTTGATGGCCTGGATGCCCATGACGGCGCCGGCCAGTTGGCTGTCGAGCCGGTTCTCACCGCTGGTGAACGAACCGAGACCGACCGGCAGGCCGTGGGCGATGACCTCGACCACCCCGCCCAGGGTGTCGCCGTCCTTCTTGGCGGCTTCGATCTCGGCGATCATCGACTCCTGCGCGGCGGCGCCGAACGCGCGCACCGGACTTTCGTCGATCCGGGGCAGGTCAGCGGCCGTCGGCGTGGGCCCGTCATAGGGCTCCGACGCCCCGATGGAGATGACGTGGGAGAACACCTCGACGCCCAGGGCCTGCTTGAGGAACGCCCGGGCGATGGTGGCGGCGGCGACGCGGGCGGCGGTCTCCCGCGCGCTGGCGCGCTCCAGGACCGGGCGGGCATCGTCGAAGCCGTACTTCAGCATGCCGGCGTAGTCGGCGTGGCCGGGCCGGGGCCGGGTCAGCGGGGCGTTGCGGGCGACGTCGAGCTCAGCTGCCGGGACAGGGTCCGAGGCCATCACCGACTCCCATTTGGGCCACTCGCTGTTGCCGATCTCGACGGCGATCGGGCCGCCCAATGTGATGCCGTGGCGCAGGCCGGCCAGCACGGACACCTGGTCCTGCTCGAACTTCATCCGCGCCCCGCGGCCATAGCCCAGGCGGCGGCGCGCCAACTGCTCCGCAATCTCCGCGGACGTCACCTCGACACCGGCCACCATGCCCTCGACGACGGCTATGAGGGCGCGGCCGTGGGATTCACCAGCGGTGGTCCATCGCAACACGGGTCAATCTTCCCACGTCGGCCAAGGACGACCCAATCTGGCGAACCACCGCTCCCGGGGCCAGCGCCTTCCGGCTCTCACCCCAACGGCGACCACGGGCCGCGGCGGGCGACTAACGTTCCAGCCGTCCGATCCCAGGCGGAGGCAGGAAGGCGCACACCCGATGAAACCGTCACGTCCCACCGGTTTCCTCAAGCCGGCATTGTTCGTCGTGTTCGTGGCACTGCTGTTCGCCGCCACGGTGATCGGCTACACCAAGAGCGGTAAGACCCATGTCGAGGAGCGCAGCGCCCCGGTCACCGAGGGCGTGAACGTGGCCGTCGACCTGGTGTCGCTCGATCCGGAGAAGCAGCTCGCGACGGTGCGGCTGACGCTGTTCCCGCAGGGCAGTTACCTGGACAAGGCAGAGGACGAATTCGCTGTCGCCCTGCGGGTGACGTCCCGCACGCAAAAGGAGTCTGGGACTCTCGACATCGACAAAGGGCAGCCGGTGGGCGGTTCCTACGAATTCGACATCCCGGTCCACGGCAATCCGCAGAGCTATCCACTGGACCGCTTCGAATACTCCTACTCCTACGCCGGCGCCAACCAGGCCGAAGCACAGTCGACCACTCCCCTGGTGCGGATCGAGAAGATCCTCGACGACGGCCGAACGGTGCCGGCCGCGGTCGGCGCGGCCAGCGACGGCCCTGGCGGCCTGGACGGCTGGACCGACCGATGGCGCCTGGTCGGCGAGGGACCGACCCTCTACGTCAAACTCGTTCTCGAACGGTCCGGCGCAGTCATCACGGCCGCGGCGGTGATCGTGTTCCTGGTTGTCGCGATGGCGACGCTGGCCGCGGTGGTCGCGTGGTCGGTGGCCACCCGTCGACGGCCCATCGAGGCGACCATGGCCAGTTGGTTCGGCGCCATGCTGTTCGCACTCATCCCCTTACAAGGCTTCATGCCCGGAGCTCCGCCGGTGGGCGCCTGGATCGACGTTTTCGTCTTCCTATGGGTCGAGATCACCCTGCTGACCAGCATGGGTGTGTTCATCATCTCGTGGCTCCGCTACCGCGAGGTGCCCAGCTACCCGCACCTGCGGAGCCCGGACGAACCCGCCGAATCCTAAACGCGCCACTATGCCTACAGCACCGCAAGCGCGGCGACGAGCAGGCTCGCCAGACACATCGACGGTCCGTGCGGCACCGTGCCGCCACGCCCTCGGATCACCGCCACGCCTCCGGCGAACGCCGTCAGCATCGGAGCGCCCAACGCCGCGAGGCTCCACACCGATGCGCCCAGCGCACCGGTGAGCGCGCCGACTCCCAACGCGAGCTTCACATCACCTGCACCCATGCCGGCTGGTGCGATCAGGTGGATCACCAGATAGAGGCCACCCAGCGCCGCGGCACCCAGCAAAGCGGAGAGGCCGCGTCCCCACAGCGCGGCCGCAGCGATGATGACAGCCGCACCGGACAGCGTGAGCACGTTGGGCAACCGCCGCTCCCGCACATCGATCGCGGACAGCACCGCCGCCCACGTCACCACCGCCAACGCGGCCAGCCCTTCGACGACGCCCACAGCCGGACGCTAACCCAGAGCGGCCGCCATCTGCTCGCGCGGAGCCGGACGGCCTGTGAATTGTTCGACCTGACTGAAAGCCTGGTGCAGCAGCATCTGCAGACCACTGATTACCTCGCCGCCCCCGGCGGACACCGCCTGGGCCAGCGGGGTCGGCCACGGGTTGTAGATCGCGTCGAGGAGTACCGGCACCCCGGCCAGCGCACCGGCGTAGCGGGCGGCCGCCTCCGCCGGGATGGTGCTGACAAGGACGTCGACATCGCCGGCGGCAGCGTCCAGGTCGTCGGAGCGGCTCAGATCGCAGAATGACGCCGTCATCCCCAGACGCGACCCGAGGTCGACCAGTCGGGCCGCGGCCTCCCGATTGCGTGCTGCCACAACGACTTCGGCGACACCTAGCTCGCACAGGCCGACCACCGCAGCCGGCGCGGTTCCCCCGGAACCGAGCACCATCGCACGCCGCAGACCGCGGCGATGCCCCAGCGCGCCGGCCACGCCGTCGATGTCGGTGTTATCCGCGCGCCAACCGCCCTCGGTACGCACCAGGGTGTTGGCCGAGCCGACGAGTTCGGCGCGCTCGGTGCGTTCGTCGGCGAATCGCAGGGCCGCGAACTTGCCCGGCATGGTGACCGAGACGCCGACCCACTCGGGGCCGAAACCGCTTACGAGCGAGGGCAATTGGTCTTCGGTGCACTCGATGCGGTCATAGGTCCAGTCATCCAGCCCCAGCGCTCGGTAGGCAGCCAGGTGCAACTGCGGGGACCGCGAGTGCGCGACCGGCGACCCGAGGACGGCGGCCCTGCGCGCCGTCATCGACTACCGCCCGGAATCGAGCACGCCGCTTTCCAGCGCCTTGTCCCTGTTCGCCAGGTGCTCCTGGTAATCCTTGGTGAACAACGTCGTGCCGTCGGAGTCGATGGTGACGAAGTACAGCCAGTCCCCCGGCTCGGGCTTCTCCGCCGCCGCCAGCGCCTCCGCGCCGGGCGAGCAGATCGGGGTGGCCGGCAGGCCGGCCTTGGCGTAGGTGTTCCACGGCGTCTCGGTGTGCCGGTCCTGGTCGGTGGTGGCCACCTCCTGGCGGTCCAGCGGGTAGTTCACCGTGGAGTCGAACTCCAGCCGGTCGTAGTCGCTGGCGAGCCGGTTGTAAATCACCCGGGCCACCTTGGCGAAGTCCGCCGGCTGGGCCTCCTTCTGCACCAGGGAGCCGACGATCAGCACCTCGTAGGGCGAGATGTTCAGGCCCTTGGCGGCGTCGAGGATTCCGCCCTTGAGGTACTGCTCGCCGCTATCGCCGACCAGCTTGGCCAGGATCTCCTTGGGCGAGGACGACGGGTCGATGTTCCAGGTACCCGGCGCGATCAGGCCCTCCAGGCGCCGGTGGCTCTGGCCCATCGCGCCGGCCCCCTTCACCGCCCAATCCGGCACGTTGAGGGACTGCAGCGAGCCCTCCTCGGCGGCGGCCTTAAGGTCCGTGGCGGAGATGCACTTCCTGGTGCCGTTGAGGTCGAGACAGCTGGCATCGGAGATCAGCGAGAAGATGCCCGGGTTGGGCTTATCCGATCCGACCACGGTGATGTCGTCGAGTTGCTTGCCCTCCGGGATCACGAGCTTGCCGACGCGGTTCTCCGGATCGACCAGTTTCGCCACGGCGGTCGCGGCCGGGATCTCGGTGCGCACCTTGTAGTACCCCGGCTGGATCGCGGCCAGCTTCGGGTTGGCCGACGCCGCCGAGATGAACATCCCGACGTCGGCGATGACGCCCTTGTCCAACAGATCCTGGGCGATCACCGCGCCCGAGTCGCCTTCGTGGACCTGGATGACGATGTCTTCCTTGCCCTCACCGACGTAGTCACTCGGCGGCTTGGGTCCGCCGAAGATCTTGGGGCCCAGCAGCCACGCCGCGATCGCGATGGCCAGCGCCACGCCCACGAGGACCGCGAGGCGGCCGCGGCGCCGGTCGCCCTGCCGTTGCTCGGATGCGGTGACGCGCTGCACCCCGACGGCTTGCGGCTCGGCCCGCCCGGGCACCACCTCGTCGGCGTAATCGGGGTGCACGTCGTCGGCGCGATCGGGCTGCACGTCTTCGGGCATCGTCACTCTTCTTCCGTCGTGGCCGCGTTGCAGCCATTTCGCGTCGTGGCCGCGTTGCGGCGTTGGTCGAGCCAGCCTTGCAGGATTGCCACGGCGGCGGCCTGGTCGATCATTCCCCGCTGTTCGCGGGCACGCATTCCTGCTTGCCGCAGGGAACGCGCTGCGCTGACGGTGGTCAGACGCTCGTCGGCCAGGCGGACCGGCACCGGGCTGATCCGGACGGCCAGCGCCTCGGCGACCGCGACTGCGTCGTCGGCCGAGGAACCTGCACGGTCGCTCAGGGTACGCGGCAGGCCGACCACGACCTCCACGACCTCCAACTCGTCGACCAGCGCCGCCAGTCGGCGCAGGTGGGCGGTGCCGCGTTCGCGGCGCACGGTCTCCACCGGAGTGGCCAGAATTCCATCGGGATCACTGGTGGCGACGCCGATGCGGACCGTACCCACGTCGACGCCGAGACGCCGGCCCCGTCCCGGGTCGTCGGTCCCCGGGCGGTCGGGCATGCGGTCCTGTATCGACACCGGGAGCCTCAACGACGGGCCAGCTCCGCGCGCACACCCGCCAGCGCCGCGTCGATGCCGGATGGCTCTTTACCTGAGCCCTGCGCGAGGTCGGCTTTCCCGCCCCCGCGGCCGCCCACCGCCGCGGCGACGGGCGACACCAGGTCGTTGGCCCGAAGGCCGGCGTCCTGGGCGGCCTGATTGGTAGCGACGACGAACGGGACGCTGCCCTCGCTCTCGGAGATGAGCACCACCACACCGGGCTCCGAGCCCAGGCGCGCGCGGATGTCGCCGACCAGCGAGCGCAGGTCCGCGGCGGTCATTCCGGTAGCCATTCGCTGGGCCACCAGGCGCACACTACCGACCTGTTCGGCGGCCGCGGCGGCATTCGACGCCGACGCGCGCGCGCCGGCCAGGCGCATCCGGTCGAGTTCCTTCTCCGCGGTCTTCAGCCGCTCGACAAGCGTGGCCACCCGGGTCGGGACCTCCTCGGAGGGGACTTTCAGCGACGACGCCAAACCGGCCATCAAGGCGCGTTCCTTGGCCAGGTGACGGAACGAGTCCAGGCCCACGTAGGCCTCGACGCGACGCACCCCGGAGCCCACCGAGGACTCGCTGAGGATCGTGATCGGCCCGATCTGGGCCGAGTTGTGAACGTGGGTGCCGCCGCAGAGCTCCAGGGAGAAGGGTCCGCCGATCTCCACGACCCGCACCTGGTCGGGGTACTGCTCACCGAACATCGCCATGGCGCCCATCGCCTTGGCCTTCTCCAGTTCGGTAGTGAACGTGTTCACCGGGAAATCGGCCTGCACCGCTTCGTTGGCCACTTCCTCGACCCGGTTGCGTTGTTCCTCGCTCAGGGCGCCCTGCGAGTTGAAGTCGAACCGCAGGTACCCCGGCCGGTTGAGCGAACCGGCCTGAACGGCGTTGGGGCCCAACACCTCCCGCAGCGCGGCGTGCACCATGTGGGTACCGGAGTGGCCCTGGGTGGCGCCGCGACGCCAAACCGGATCGACCGACGCGATCACGGTGTCGCCCTCGACGAACTCGCCGGACTCGACGTTGACGCGGTGCACCCACAGCGTCTTGCCGATCTTCTGCACATCGGTGACGGCCGCCTTGGCCGATTCGCTCGACCCGGTGCCGCTGATCTCGCCGGCGTCCGCGATCTGGCCGCCGGACTCGGCGTACAGCGGGGTGCGGTCGAGGACGATCTCGACCCGCTCGGCCGTCATGTCCTGGGAGTGCACACGCGGGCGGTGGGAGACCACGGGCACCCGCTTGCCATCGACGAAGATGCCGAGAATCCTTGCCTGCGAAGACAGTTCATTGAATCCGGTGAACTCGGTGGGCCCGGCGTCGACGAGCTCGCGGAACGCCGACAGGTCGGCGTGGGCGTGCTTGCGGGCGGCGGCGTCGGCCTTGGCGCGGCGGCGCTGTTCGGCCATGAGCTCGCGGAACCCGAGTTCGTCCACGGTCAGGCCGGCTTCGGCGGCCATCTCGAGGGTCAGCTCGATCGGGAACCCGTAGGTGTCGTGCAGCGCAAAGGCGTCCGAACCGGTCAGCACCGTCGCGCCGGAGGACTTCGTCGCGGCGGCGGCGTCCTCAAACAGCTTCGAGCCCGACGCCAGGGTGCGGTTGAAGGCGGTCTCCTCGGCGACCGCGATGCGGTTGATGCGGTCGAAGTCGGTGACGAGCTCCGGATAGGAGGGGCCCATCGCGTCGCGCACGCATGCCATCAGCTCGCTGACGATCGGGCGTTCGATGCCCAGCAGCTTGGCCGCGCGGATGATCCGGCGCAGCAGGCGGCGCAGCACGTAGCCGCGGCCCTCATTGGACGGGGTGACGCCGTCGGCGATGATGATCGCGGCCGTGCGGCTGTGGTCGGCGATCACCCGGTAGCGGACGTCGTCGGAGTGATTGCCCTGCCCGTATCCGCGCGCCGCGTATCCGGCGACCTTGTCGATGACGGGACGCAGCAGGTCGGTCTCGTAGACGTTGTCCACGCCCTGCAGCAGGCAGGCGATGCGCTCCACACCCAGGCCGGTGTCGATGTTCTTGCGGGGCAGCGGCCCGAGGATCTCGAAGTCCTCCTTGCTGGTGCCGTCGCCGCGCTCGTTCTGCATGAAGACGAGGTTCCAGATTTCGATGTACCGGTCCTCGTTGGCCTCCGGACCGCCCTCGATGCCGTAGTCCGGGCCCCGGTCGTAATAGATCTCCGAGCAGGGGCCGCACGGGCCGGGAATCCCCATCGACCAGTAGTTGTCGGCCATGCCGCGGCGCTGGATTCGCTCAGCGGGCAGCCCGGCCACCTCCTGCCAGAGTTCGACGGCCTCGTCGTCGTCGTAAAAGACTGTGGCCCAGAGCCTTTCGGGGTCAAACCCGTAGCCGCCCTCCTCCACCGGATTGGTCAGCAGGGTCCAGGCCAGTTCGATGGCGCGGCGCTTGAAATAGTCGCCGAAGGAGAAGTTGCCGGCCATCTGGAAGAAGGTGTTGTGCCGGGTGGTGATGCCCACCTCGTCGATGTCCGGGGTGCGGATGCATTTCTGGATGCTGGTGGCGGTGGCGTACGGCGGGGTGCGCTGCCCGAGGAAGTACGGGACGAACTGGACCATGCCCGCGTTGACGAACAGCAGGTTCGGATCGTCGAGGATCACCGAGGCACTGGGCACCTCGGTGTGTCCGGCGTTGACGAAGTGATCCAGGAACCGCTTCCTGATCTCATGGGTCTGCACGGGTGGGGACGTCCTTGTGTTGGGGGTGCGGATCGGCCGGCCTTACCGGCACGTCGACCGCCTTACATTACCGGGCTTACCCACTGACGAAGCTCAGCCTGACCTGCCGCCGCGGGTTGTCCCGGTTGAGGTCCACCAGGACCACGCTCTGCCAGGTGCCCAGCAGTGGAGCGCCGTCGGCGACCGGAACGGTGACCGAGGGCGACACCAGGCCGGGCAGGACATGGTCGGCGCCGTGCCCGGGCGAACCGTGGGCGTGCCGGTAACGGTCATCCCGCGGAAACAGCCGTTCGAGGGCGTCGACCAGGTCGGCGTCGGATCCCGCGCCGGTTTCGATGACGGCGATGCCGGCCGTGGCGTGCGGCACGAAGACGTTGCACAACCCGTCGCCGCGGCCCCGACAGAAGTCCCGGACCTGGCCGGTCAGGTCCACCGTGCGCCGCCGGGCGGTGTCGAGGTCCAGCATGGTGGTGTCCATGGGTCCAGCGTAGGTGCGCTGCGGCACAGGGCCGTCGGAGTCGTCGGGCCGTCTGGTTCACAGCACCGTGTCGAGATCACCTTCGACGACGCGCTGGGGAATCTGCGTGAACCGGTAGCGGCCAGCGGCGGGATCCAGGGCGAAGATCCAGACCGCTTCGCGTCGAGAAATTGCGTTCGCCATGGGTTGGCACTCCTATGTCCGGGGCCGGCGGATGATGGTGCGCAGCTTCTCGAGGCGTCCGGCGATCTCCCGTTCGGCGCCGTGCCGGGAGGGCCGGTAATAATCGACGCCGGCCAACTCGTCTGGCGGATACTGTTGCGGCACAACCCCATCCGGATCGTCGTGCGGGTAGCGGTAGCCCTGGGCGTGGCCCAGCCGGGCCGCCCCGGAGTAGTGGCCGTCGCGAAGAGCGGTGGGTACCGATCCGGCCTTGCCGGCTCGGATGTCGCTCATGGCGGCCGACAGCGCGGTGGTGACGGAGTTGGATTTCGGCGCGGTGGCCAGGTGGACGGTGGCGTGGGCGAGCGTCAGCTGGGCCTCGGGCATGCCGATGAGGGCGACGGTCTGTGCAGCCGCCACGGCGACGGGCAGGGCGGTCGGGTCGGCCATGCCGATGTCCTCGCTCGCCAGAATCATCAGCCGGCGGGCGATGAACCGGGGGTCCTCCCCCGCGACCAGCATCCGGGCCAGGTAGTGCATGGCGGCGTCGACGTCCGACCCCCGTACCGACTTGATGAAGGCACTGACCACGTCGTAGTGCTGGTCGCCGTCGCGGTCGTAGCGCACGGCGGCCCGGTCCAGCGACTGCTCGACGGTTTCTACAGTGATGGTGCCGCCGGCTGCGGTGGCGGTCTCGGCGGCCACCTCCAGGGCCGTCAGCGCCCGCCGGGCGTCACCGGCGGCGAGCTGAACCAGCAGGTCCAGCGCCTTGTCGTCGATGGCGACCTGGCCGCCGAGCCCTCGCGAATCGGCGACCGCACGTTGCACGACGGCGCGGATGTCGTCGGGGCCCAACGGCTGCAGTTGCAGAATCAGCGAGCGGGACAGCAGCGGTGCGACCACGGAGAAGGACGGGTTCTCGGTGGTGGCCGCGACCAGCAGCACGACGCGGTTTTCCACCGCGGCGAGCAGGGCGTCCTGCTGGGTCTTGGAGAACCGGTGCACCTCGTCGATGAACAGCACGGTCTGGTTGCCGTAGGCCGCGGCCCGGCGGGCCTCGTCGATCACGGCCCGCACCTCCTTCACCCCGGCCGACAGCGCGGAGAGGGCCTCGAAGCGGCGCCCGGTGGCCTGCGAGATCAGCGACGCCAGCGTGGTTTTCCCGGTGCCGGGCGGCCCGTAGAGGATCACCGACGCCGCGCCGGAGCCCTCCACCAGGCGACGCAGCGGAGCAGTGGGCCCCAGCAGGTGGCCTTGGCCGACGACTTCGTCCAGGCGCGCCGGGCGCATCCGCACGGCCAGGGGCGCGGAGACGTGCATCGACGGGCCCCCCGGCGGTTCGTCGCCGGGCATGTCGAAGAGGCTATCGGGCACGAGGTCAGGCTTACCACGCATCGTCGGTTCTGATCACGCTGCGGCTACCCCGTGCGCGAAACCGGCCCCCTCCCGAAGGCACCGGTCCCGGCCGTCGTCTGGCGACTGCGTTTTCCTCTTACTTGGGAGCGTGGGCAGGAACGTGCACGGTTCGCAGACCCGAAACCGCGGCCAGGAGAGGCGACTAAAAGTCGCTGTGACCGAATGTCGCCGCACGATAAGACGAACGGTTGGAATCAGGGTGGAGAACTTTTGCCGAAACCTTGCGAGGCAAACAATCAGGTGACTAATTTGAGGCTCCTAACCGGAACAAAGACGACCTGGCTGCCTGGCACAGTTCCTGACTTTTTTATGTGCGGCGTTACCGCACGTGCGGATTTCAGCAACATGAAAGGCGTTCGGCCGCAGGCGTTCCCCGAGAGGGGCCGTCACGCTGCCTGGCTGGGGCGCGCTACAAGGAGATCCCGTGGCAGACAAGAACCCCAACGAACCACTCAACGTCGTCGAGAACTTCGTTGACAGGCCCTACACCGTTCAGCGGCTCGTGGAACGACCGGTGGAGCGGATCGTCGACAAGCCGGTCACGTTGGAGCGGGTGATCGAGCGTCTGGTGGTCGACACGGTCGACAACGTCGTCGACAAGCCGGCCACGGTGTCGCGCCTGGTCGAGCGTCCGGTCGTCACTGTGGTCGACGAGGTCGTCGACCACCCCGTGAAGATCTCCCGCCAGCTGGAGCGCCCGGTCGTCACTGTGGTCGACGAGGTCGTCGACCGCCCCGTGAAGATCTCCCGCCAGCTGGAGCGCCCGGTCGTCACCGTCGAGGACCGCGTCGTCGACAAACCGGTCAAGGTCACCCGCGAACTCGAGCGCCCGGTCGTCACCGTCGAGGACCGCGTCGTCGACAAACCGGTCAAGGTCACCCGCGAACTCGAACGCCCCGTCGTCACCGTCGAGGACCGCGTCGTCGACAAACCGGTCAAGGTCACCCGCGAACTCGAACGCCCCGTCGTCACCGTCGAGGACCGCGTCGTCGACAAACCGGTCAAGGTCACCCGCCAGCTCGAGCGGCCGATCGTGACGGTCGAGGATGTCGTCGTCGATCGTCCGGTCAAGGTCACCCGCCAGCTCGAGCGGCCGGTGGTCACCGTCGATGACGAGGTCGTGGAGAAGGCGGTACGCGTCAACCGCCTCGTCGAGAAGCCGATCGTCACCGTCGACGACAACGTGGTCGAGAAGGCCATCAACGTGAACAGGCTCGTCGAGAAGCCGATCGTCACCGTCGACGACGACGTCGTCGAGAAGGCCATCAACGTGAACCGGCTCGTCGAGCGTCCGGTGGTCACGGTGGTCGACGAGATCGTGGACCGCCCGCAGAAGGTGGGCCGCGCAATCGAGCGCCCGGTGGTGACGGTCACCGACACCATCGTGGACAGCCCGGTCCAGATCCAGCGCCTCGTCGAACGTCCGGTGGTCAACATCGTCGACAAGATCACCGACAAGCCGGTCGAGGTTCAGCGGCTGGTCGAGAAGCTGGTGGTGTCGATCGTCGACCGGGTTGAGGAGCGGCCCGCCCAGATTCAGCGTCTGGTCGAGAAGCTGATCGTCGACATCCAGGACAACGTGGTGTCCAAGCCGGTCACGGTCGAGCGGCTGATCGAGCAGCCGGTGGTCAACATCGTCGACAAGGTCGTCGAGGTTCCGGTGTCGCGCGTCGTCGAGCGTGTGGTCGAGAAGCCGGTCGAGAAGGTCATCACCAAGGTGGTCGAGAAGCCGGTCGAGAAGATCGTCGAGAAGATCATCGAGGTGCCGGTCGAGAAGATCGTCTACAAGACGGTGGAGAAGCCGGTCGAGCGGATCGTCGAGGTGACGGTCGAGAAGCCGGTCGTCAAGGTGGTCGAGAAGATCGTCGAGGTGGCCGTCGAGAACATCGTCGAGCGGGTCGTCGAGAAGCCCGTCGACCGCGTCGTCGAGAAGATCATCGAAAAACCCAACATCATCGAAAAGATCGTCGAGAAGCCCGTCGACCGGGTCATCGAGAAGATCATCGAAAAACCCAACATCATCGAAAAGATCGTCGAGAAGCCCGTCGACCGCGTCGTCGAGAAGATCGTCGAAAAACCCAACATCATCGAAAAGGTGCTGGAGCGGGCTGTCGACCGGGTCGTCGAGAAGGTGGTCGAGAAGCCCAACATCGTCGAAAAGATCGTCGAGAAGCCCGTCGACCGGGTCATCGAGAAGATCGTCGAAAAACCCAACATCATCGAAAAGATCGTCGAGAAGCCCGTCGACCGGGTCATCGAGAAGATCGTCGAAAAACCCAACATCATCGAAAAGATCGTCGAGAAGCCCGTCGACCGCGTCGTCGAGAAGGTGGTCGAGAAGCCCAACATCGTCGAAAAGGTGCTGGAGCGAGTTGTCGACCGGGTGGTCGAGAAGGTGGTCGAGAAGCCCAACATCGTCGAGAAGGTCATCGACAAGCCCGTCGACCGCGTCGTCGAGAAGATCGTCGAAAAACCCAACATCATCGAAAAGGTCATCGACAAGCCCGTCGACCGCGTCGTCGAGAAGATCGTCGAAAAACCCAACATCATCGAAAAGGTCATCGACAAGCCCGTCGACCGCGTCGTCGAGAAGATCGTCGAGCGGCCCAAGATCATCGAGAAGGTGATCGACCGTCCGGTGGAGAAGGTCCTCGAGAAGGTGGTCACCAACCCGGTGCTGGTCGAGAAGCTGATCGAGCGCGAGGTCGAGTACGTCAACGAGCGGATCGTCGAGAAGCCGGTGGAGACCCGGATCGAGAGGATCGTCGAGAAGCCGGTCTACGTCGAAGTCGAGAAGATCGTCGAAAAGCCGGTGGAGCGCATCGTCGAGGTCGTCGTCGAAAAGCCGGTGATCGTTCAGAAGTTCGTGGAGCGGGAAGTCCAGCGGGTCGTCGAGCACGGCGCCGATGAGGTGCACACCAGCCGGCGTGTGGTGGGCAAGGCCACTGAAGTGGAAGCCAAGTTCATCGAACGCGGCACCCGCGAGGTGGAGTGGGTCGAGCGCGCCACCGGCGAGCACCCGGACGACGACATCGTGGGCGACGAGTCGACGGTGTTCCGGGCCCGCGAGGCCTACCTCGTGGATACCGGCGATGTCTACATCGCCGATCCCAAGGACCCGCGGTACCGGCCGGACGATCCGAGGCATCGCCGTTCCTGACGGCTGTCACGCACAGGCATGACGCCGGGGCGGTTGAAACCCCCTCCTGCCCCGGCGTCATCCCATCAAGGAGGATCGGCGAGCACTTCACACGAGAACAGACAGCCCATCACCACCCAAGAACACTAAGGAGTTAGTTGTGACACCAACCATGTCGCCGCGTTACCGTCGCGGCGCCCTCGCCGTCGGCGGGATATTCGTGGCGGCCAGCACCTTGCTGGCCGGCGCCCCGATCGCGGGCGCCGCTCCATCCTCAGACGCCGTCAACGAGATCAACGATCACTACACCAAGTTCGGCGGCGAGAGCTCTCCGCTCGGTGCGCCGACCGGCGAGGCCGTCGACGTCAAGGGGGGCGTCGAGAAGGACTACGCGAACGGCGCGATCTTCTGGTCGAAGGAGTCCGGCGCCCAGGCGATGTACGGCGAGATCTTCAAGAAGTACCAGGCGCTGGGTGGCCCCAGCGGAGAGTTGGGCTTCCCGACGGCCGACGAGGGCGACACCGGCGACGGGGTCGGCCGCTTCAACGACTTCACCGAGAAGGACGGTACGACGGCGGCGATCTACTGGACGCCGAACGTGGGTGCATGGCTCATCAAGGGCAAGGTGCTCGACGCCTGGCGTGCGGCCGGCGGCGTCAAGAGCCCCTTCGGCTACCCGACCGCCGACACGACCGACAACGACGACACGCTCACCAGCACCTTCGTCGGTCCCGACGGCACTCAGATCCAGTGGTCCAAGGCTGCGGGTCTGGTCACCATCCCGGCGGCGCTTGCCGCCAAGATCCCCGGTTTCGGCACCAACACGCCGACCGCAGAAGGGACGACATCTGTGACCAAGCCGAGCGTTTCCGCGCCTGAGGCACCGGCCAAGGAGAAGAAGAGCAGCAAGTGGTGGTGGTGGATTCCGATCATCCTGGCGCTGCTGGGCCTGCTGGCTCTGCTGCCGCGGTTGTTCCGCAAGCCTGCCCCCGAGCCGGTGAAGGTCGCCGCGCGCGCTCCTGAGGTGAGGAAGGTCGTCGCCCCACCGCCGCCCCCGCCGGTCAAGAAGGTCGTCGCCCCACCGCCGCCCCCGCCGGTCAGGAAGGTCGTCGCCCCACCGCCGCCCCCGCCGGTCAAGAAGGTGGCTCCCCCGCCGCCGCCGCCGGCGCCGCCGCGACCGGTGCCCCCGCCCGTGCCCGCGCCCGCGCCCGTGCCCGTGCCCGTGCCCGAGCCGCCGAAGCTGGTGGAACGCGTCGAGCACAAGGTCGAGCAGCACATCGAGCACGTCGAGCACAAGATCGAGAAGCTCGTCGAGGCGCCGAAGGCCAAGATCCACGAGGCTCACATCGAACACGACGTCACCCCGGTGATCCGTTACGAGAGCACCACGCCGGCGGAGACCACAATCCAGGTCACCTACGAGAACAATGCGGTCGACGGTGTGGAGAGCCGTGCCGACAAGAGTGATCTGACCCCGGATCACCTGCAGGAGTGACGGCCGGCTCGCCGGCGAAGTCACACCCCCGGTTGCCCACCCCGGGTAACCGCCGATAAGGAGAAGAACACATGGAATGGTTACTCGGTGCGCTGGGCGGAGCGCTCGGCGGCAACGCGGCCGGCGCAGCGAAGAACAGCCTGGGAGTCGGCGGCAATAGCCTGACCGGCGCCCTGGGCGGTCTTCTCGGTGGTGGTCTGGCCGGACAACTGATGGGTGCGGCCAGCGGTGGTGGGCTCGACGTCGCCCACATTGCCGGCAACCTCGCCGGCGGCGGGGTCGTCGGCGCGGTGGTCACCGCGATCGTCGGCGCTGTGGTGAAGGGCCGCAAGGCCTGACGGCCGCCAACGGCTGACGAAAGCCGGCCCGGGCATTGCGCCGGGCCGGTTTTCGTTGTGGCCGGTTTTCGTTGTGGCCGGTTTTCGTTGTGGGCGGTGCAAGCCGGTGTCCCGATCGCCGAAATTGAAGCCAAGCAGCCGAATTGGGGCCCGGGGGCTGCCCTGGTGCAATCTCGGCCCCGGATCTAGGTGAGGGCCTCGGCGGGAACGTTGGCGGTGCTGTCCATGTCCGCCGAGGTGCGGGGTGCGGGCCACGGTGCGGGAACCGGACGCTGCCGGACCACCTGCGGCCACCAGAACCACCGGCCCATCAGCGCGGCGATCGACGGCGTCATGAACGAGCGGATCACCAGGGTGTCGAACAGCAGCCCCAGCCCGATGGTGGTGCCCACCTGGGCGAGGATCTTCAACTCACTAAAGCCCATGGCCGCCATCGTCACGGCGAAAACCAGGCCTGCGGAGGTGACCACCGAGCCGGTGCCGGCCATCGCCCGGATGATGCCGGTGCGCAGCCCGGCGTGGATCTCCTCCTTGAACCGCGCGACGAGCAGCAGGTTGTAGTCCGAACCGACGGCCAGCAGGATGATCACCGACATCATCAGGACCATCCAGTGCAGGGGACGGCCCAGGATGTCCTGCCAGATGAGCACCGACAGGCCGAACGAGGTGCCCAGCGACAAGGCCACCGTGCCGACGATGACCGCCGCGGCGACGACGCTGCGGGTGATGATGAGCATGATGACGAAGATCAGGCACAGTGCGGCGATGCCGGCGATCATCAGGTCGTAGTTGGCGCTCTCCTGCATGTCCTTGATGGCCGTCGACGTGCCGGCGAGATAGATCCTCGAGCCCTCCAGCGGGGTTCCCTTGATCGCCTCGAAGGCGGCGTTCCGGATGTTATCAACATCCTTGAGGCCCTCGGTCGACATCGGATCGGCCTCGTGGGAGATGATGAACCGCACCGCTTTTCCGTCCGGTGACAAGAACATCTTCATACCGCGCTTGAAGTCCGGGTTCTGGAAGACTTCCGGCGGCAGGTAGAAGGTGTCGTCATTCTTGGCCTGGTCGAAGGCCTTTCCCATCGCGGTCTGGTTGTCCTGCATGGCCTGCATCTGGTCGTACATGCCGGCCTGGGTGCTCTGCATGGTCAGCTGCATGGTCCGCATCGACTCCATCGTGGAGATCATCGGCGGCATCAGCGTGCGCAACTGGGTCGTCAGGGCGTCGAGCTGAGCGAGGCTGGGCAACAGCGCCTGCATGTCGTCACTCATCGCGTCGACACCGTCGATGGTGTCGAACACCGACCGCATCGCGAAGCAGACCGGGATGTCGAAGCAGTGCGGCTCCCAGTAGAAGTAGTTGCGGATCGGCCGGAAGAAGTCATCGAAATTGGCGATGTGGTCGCGCAGGTCCTTGATGTCCTCGAAAGTGAGGTTCATCTTGCCGACCATGTCGTGGGTGACGGCATTGAGTTGACCCATCAGGTCATACATCTGCTGCATGTTGCCGATGGTGGCGGCCATGTCGTCACCCTGCTTGAGCATGTCATTCATCCGGTCCTGCAGATAGGACGTGTTCAGCGTCTGCAGCGTGCCCTGCATGCCCAGCATGAACGGAATCGAGCTGTGCTCGACAGGCGTGCCCAGCGGCCGCGTGATGGTCTGCACCCGTGCGATGCCCGGCTGATGGAACATCTGCTTGGCGACCCGGTCGATCACCAGGAAGTCCGCCGAGTTCCGCATGTCGTGATCGGCCTCGATCATCAGCAGCTCGGGACTCAGCCGCGCCGACGGGAAGTGCCGCTCGGCCGCCGCGAATCCCTCCGCGGCCGGGATGTCCGGCGGCAGGTAGTGCCGGTCGTTGTAGTCGGTGCGGTAGCCGGGCAGCGCCAGCAGGCCGACGAGCGACAGCGCGATCGTGGCCACCAGGATGGGTCCGGGCCAGCGGACCACCGCCGTGCCGACGCGGCGCCAGAACCGAACGCGCATGGCGCGCTTGGGTTCCAGGCATCGCAGGGCGCTCGCCACCGTCACCACGGCCGGTCCAAGCGTCAGCGCCGCGGCGACGACCACCAGCATGCCGATGAACAACGGGACGCCCAGCGAGTTGAACATCGGGCTGCGGGTGAAGTGCAGGCACAGCATGGCGCCGGCGATGGTCAGCCCCGAGCCGAGAATGACGTGCGCCGTCCCGTGGTACATCTCGTAGTAGGCGGACTCCTTGTCCATGCCTTTGGCCCGCGATTCCTGATATCGGCCGAACAGGAAGATCACGTAGTCGGTCGCCGCCGCGATCGCCATCATGGTGAGTAGATTCACCGCGAACGTGGACAGCTGGATGAGCTGATAGTGACCGGCGAAGGCCACCACGCCGCGGGCCACCGCGAGTTCCAGGAAGACCATCACCATGGCCAGCAGCACGGTGACGATCGACCGGTAGACCAGCAGCAGCATCACCGTGATGACGCCGAAGGTGAGCATGGTGATGGTCCGCAGGCTGCGGTCACCGGCGATGTGGGTGTCGGCGATCAGCGCCGACGGCCCGGTGACGTAAGTCTTGATCCCGGCCGGCGCGGGCACGCTCTCGACGACCTTCTTGGCCGCGTCGACCGACTCGTTGGCCAGCGTCTCGCCCATGTTCCCGGCGAGGTAGACCTGAACGTAGGCGGCCTTGCCATCAGCGCTCTGCGAGCCACCCGCGGTGAGCGGATCGCTCCAGAAATCCTGAACGTGCTCAACGTGTTTGGTGTCGGCCTTGAGCTTGCCGACGATCTCGTCGTAGTAGCGGTGGGCCTCGTCGCCGAGTGGCCGATCACCCTCGAGCACGATCATCACCGAGGTGTTGGAGTTGAACTCGTCGAAGACCTTGCCGATCCGGTTCATCGCGATCGTCGACGGCGCGTCCGCGGCGGCCATCGGGACGGACTGTTCCTGACCCACCACCTCGATCTGCGGCACGGCGGTGTTGGTGTATGCCGCCAGCGCCAGCCAGCCGACGATGATGGGCAGCGAGAGCCAGCGGATCCAGTGCGCCAGGTGCGGGCGTTTCACCCGCTCGCGTTCGGCGCGATGCCGGCGCTTGTTGAGCGTGATCATCCGGACTTGACGATGCAGAAGGTCTGCGCGGCAACCCCCTCGGACCACCGCTCAGCCTTGACGACACCATCGACGGTGATCCGGCAGCCGATGCTGTCGCTGTACCCCTGAGCCACCAGGTTGGCGGCGGCGGCAGGCGCGGTGGTGCTCAACTCCAGCGTCCACGGCAGCGGCACGTCCCGGGCGATCTGGGGGTCGGCGTCGAGGTCGAGATAGTTCACCGTGGCGGTCGCTCCCGGCGGCCCGAAAACCTCGTAGACCACGACCTTGGGATTGAACGGCGCGGCATCGTTGGCCAGGCCGCTGCCCGGGCGGGTGGTCTCGGTCTTGCCGAACACGCCGTGCAGCCGGTCCACGGCGAAGGCCGCGACGGCGACCACGAGCAGGATCACCAACGGCATCCAGGCCTTGCGCAGCAAGCGCATTCCCCAGTACCCCAGGGTGCGGCGCGGACGCCGTTTGGCTTTGGCGTTCTTCTTCTCGCGCCGGCGCTCACGACGGCTGAGCTTGGCATCGGCGGCCGCCGCAGCCGTCTCGGGGACCGAAGCGGGCTGTTCGAGGGAGTCCGGCACGGAATCAGATCCGGCGCTCGCGGGACTGTCGACGGTCACGGGCGACTCCCCTCCGCACGACGCGGCTCGGCATTTCGCCACTCCGCGACCCGTATCGACACCGCTACATAGTAGAACTAACAAGTCTCGGATACGAAGCCCGTGTGATACGCGTCATCGGCATGTCACGTCCGGTCGTTCGACGATCCCCGACAAGCCGAAGTCGCCCAGAGCGTCCCGGACCAGGTCAACCAGCCGTTGAGTCCGCGTCGGTGCCGTCGGGCCGGTTGGCGGCCGGGGCCGGTATTTGGGGGGCCGATTGCCGCCCGGGCCTGTGATCCATGCCCGACTCCTTGCGCTGCTGCGCGGTGATCGGAGCGGGGGCGTCGGTCAGCGGATCCACGCCGCCGCCGGACTTGGGAAAGGCGATGACGTCGCGGATCGAGTCGGCGCCGAACAGCAGGGCGGTGATCCGGTCCCAGCCGAACGCGATGCCACCGTGCGGCGGTGCGCCAAAGGTGAACGCCTCCAAGAGGAATCCGAACTTCTCGGCGGCTTGGGCATGGTCGATGCCCATCACCGCGAACACCCTCTCCTGGATGTCGCGGCGGTGGATGCGGACGGAACCGCCACCGATCTCGTGCCCGTTGCACACGATGTCGTAGGCGTCGGCCAGCACTGCTCCGGGGTCGATGTCGACGGCGGCGGTGTACTCGGGTTTGGGAGCGGTGAACGCATGGTGCACGGCAGTCCAGGCCCCGGAGCCGACGGCGACGTCCCCGGCCGCGGTGGCGTCGCCCGCCGGTTCGAAGAGCGGCGGGTCGACGATCCAGACGAAGGCCCAGGCGTCGTCGTCGATCATGTCCAGGCGCCGGGCGATCTCGCCGCGCGCCGCTCCCAGCAGTGCCCGCGACGCCTTGGCCGGTCCGGCGGCGAAGAACACGCAATCCCCCGGCTGCGCACCGACGTGGGCGGCCAGGCCGTCGCGTTCGGCATCGGAGAGGTTCTTGGCCACCGGACCGGCCAACTCGCCGTTCTCCCCGATGAGCACGTAGGCCAATCCCTTGGCGCCGCGCTGCTTGGCCCACTCCTGCCAGCCGTCCAGCGTCCGGCGCGGTTGCGATGCCCCGCCGGGCATCACGACCGCCCCGACATACGGCGCCTGGAACACCCGGAACGGGGTGTCGGCGAAGTACTCGGTGCACTCGACGAGTTCCAGGCCGAACCGAAGATCCGGCTTGTCGGAACCGAACCGGCGCATCGCGTCGGCGTAGGTCATCCGCGGGATGGGCCTCGGGAGGTCGTAGCCGATCAGCGACCACAGGGCAGCCAGGATCTCCTCGGCGACCGCGATGACGTCGTCGGCGTCGACGAAGCTCATCTCCATGTCGAGCTGGGTGAACTCCGGCTGGCGGTCGGCGCGGAAATCCTCGTCGCGGTAGCAGCGGGCGATCTGGTAGTAGCGCTCCATGCCGCCGACCATCAGCAGCTGCTTGAACAGCTGCGGGCTCTGCGGCAGGGCATAGAAGCTGCCGGGCTGCAGGCGGGCGGGAACCAGGAAGTCCCGGGCGCCCTCCGGGGTGGAACGGGTGAGCGTCGGCGTCTCGATCTCGACGAAGTCATGGCCGGCCAGCACAGACCGCGCGGCAGCGTTGACCTTCGAGCGCAGCCGCAGCGCGTCGCCGGTGCCGCCATCGCGGCGCATGTCGAGGTATCGGTGCTTGAGCCGGGCTTCCTCGCCGGCCGGCTCGTCGAGTTGGAACGGCAGCGGGGCACTCTCCCCCAGCACTGTCAGCGACGTGGCGTTGACCTCGATGTCGCCGGTCACGATATCGGGGTTGGCGTTGCCCTCGGGCCGGATCTCGACGACACCCTCGACCAGGACGCAGAACTCCGCCCGCAGCCGGTGCGCCTGCTCGAGGACGCCGACCTCGCGGAACACCACCTGGGCCGTTCCGGATGAGTCCCGCAGGTCGATGAAGATCACCCCGCCGTGGTCGCGGCGTCGGGACACCCATCCGGCAAGGGTGACCTGCTGTCCGGCGTCGGAGGCCCGCAACGAGCCGGCGGCATGACTGCGCAGCACAGTTCTCCCTGGATCTGAAAGTGGAATCGCAACTGATGAACGAGTTGCAAGTCTATGAGGTGCGCATCGAAGACCGAGCCACCGGTCAGTGCCGCTGTGGCAAACTGGTGCCGCAGGCGCCCGGCCAGTCGGGCCGGAGTACCGAGGAGCGCTCATGACCTTCAACGAAGGCATGCGGATCGACACCAGCACCACCCGCAGCAGCGGCGGGAGCGGACGCGGCATCGCGATCGGCGGCGGTATCGGCGGTCTGGCGATCATGCTGATCGCGCTGTTCCTCGGCATCGATCCCGGCCCGGTGCTGCAGCAGACGACCTCCGCGCCCAGCCAGGCCGGACCCGGGTTCGACTTGTCCCAGTGCAAGACCGGCGCCGACGCCAACAAGTACGCCGAGTGCCGCGTGGTCGCCACCGGCAACTCCCTGGACGGCATCTGGAGTCAGCTGCTGAAGGGCTATCGGCGGCCGCGGACGCAGCTGTTCACGGGCGAGGTGCAGACCGGATGCGGGCCGGCCACCAGCGACGTGGGCCCGTTCTACTGCCCGGCCGACCAGACGGCCTACTTCGACGTCGGGTTCTTCGACGTCCTGAAGAACGAGTTCGGCTCCAGCGGCGGCCCGCTTGCCCAGGAGTACGTGGTCGCCCATGAGTACGGCCACCACGTGCAGAACCTGACCGGTGATCTCAGCCGCGCCCAGAAGGGCGCCAAGGGCGCGACCGGCGGCGGGGTGCGTTCGGAACTGCAGGCCGACTGCTACGCCGGGGTGTGGGCGCATTACGCGGCGATCACCAAGCAGCCCGGCACCGACGTGACGTACCTGGAGCCGTTGAGCGACAAGGACATTGCCGACGCGCTGTCGGCGGCGGCCTCGGTCGGGGATGACCGGATCCAGAAGGAAACCACCGGCCGGGTCAACCCGGAGAGTTGGACGCACGGCTCGTCGGCGCAGCGCCAGAAGTGGTTCACCGTCGGCTACCAGACCGGTGATCCCAACAAGTGCGACACCTTCAGCGCCCAGAACCTGGGCTGAGGCCCCGGCGCTCAGTTCGTCGTACGGCGCCCGGATTGCCGCACTCCTCATCGCGGCGCCTACGTCGCCGCTTGATCGTCGTACGGTTACCAGGGGCGAAGCGCGCACTGGACGCCGCTGCCACCCTGCTGCGACACCACGACCTTGCCGTCGACGGCGATCTCGCAATGGAATTCGGGGTTGACCCGAAGACCGCCGCTGGCGCTGACGAACGCCCACTTGGTGGGGTCGTTCAGCGTCGCCTGAACGGTCCACGGCGCCCCGGGTCCGACCTGGGTGCGCGCCATCGGCATGAACTCCGGTTTGTTGGCCGCAGCCTGATCCGGCGGGTCGGCGGTGACGTAGTAGATGTTGGCGGTCAGGTCGCTGGTGGTGGTCACGGTGTAGGTGACCTGGTGGGCGCCGGCGGGAACCGCGGTGCTGCTGGTGGCCGGCGCAGTGCTCGACGAATCGGTGCTCGACGGCTCGATGCTCGACGGCGCGGTGCTGGACGGCTCGGTGCTGCCGGCGGGCGTCTCGGACGCCGACGGGGCGGGGCCGGCCGATGCGCTCGGCGTCTCGGCGGTGGCCGGTGCCGGCGGGGCGGGCGAATCGGTCGGTTCGGCACCCGCGGTCTGCGCCACCGCGATTCCGGCGGCCATCAGCGCCGCGGCAAGTGTCAGTTGTCGCATATCGGGCCTATCGGTGCTCGATGACGTCGCGTTACGGAGGAAGGGGCCCTCAGCCGGCGTCGCGCAACCCGGCGTTGGACGGTACCGCCGTGGTCGCGATGCGACCGAACAGTTCGATGCCCGCGGCGACCGCGGCGTCGACGAAAACCCTCAGTGCTGCGGCATCGGCCGGCCGAGTGTCGCCGCAAGCCTGCACCCCGACCAGATGCGGATCGCAGGAGCCGTGGACGACGGCCCGCACGACGGGATCCCCGGCGTTCCACCGGCTGACGAGTGCGCCGAGCTGCTCGGCGACCTCGACCGGGTAGTACCGGTCCGGGCTGATGGTGACGAGAACCGCGTCGGACGCGGTGCCCGACACCTGAAGATGGACGTTGAGCCGGCCACGGTGTGCGCCCGCGACGAACTCGACGAGGAAGAAGTATTCGTCGTCGTGATGGCCACGGAAGTACGGCACGCCACGGGCGTGCAGATATTCCTCGATCCGCCCCTTCATGTCCCTTCCAACGGGCCGCGTCGGCCCGAGGGTTCCCCGCTGGTCCTAAGAAATCGGTGAGGTTTGCCAGACGATCAGCCGAGTTGCGAAAGAACTTCGGCGACAACGGAATCGATGGGAACGTCGACTTGCTCACCGGTGGAGAGGTCCTTGAGCCCGACCGTGCCGCCCTCGATGTCGCGGTCACCGGCGACCAGGGCGATGCGCGCCCCGGACCGGTCTGCGGCACGCATGGCGCCCTTGACCCCGCGGTCGCCGTAGGCCAGGTCGGTACGCACGCCCACCGATCTCAGGGCCGCCGCAAGCCGGGCCAACTCCAGTTTGGCCGCCTCCCCCAACGGCACCCCGAACACGTCGCAGCGGCTTTGCTCGCCCACCGCCTTGCCCTCGGCGCGCAGCGCCAGCATGGTGCGGTCCACCCCGAGTCCGAAGCCGATGCCGGACAGGTTCTGGCCGCCGAGCTGGGCCATCAGCCCGTCGTATCGGCCGCCTCCGCCGATTCCGGACTGGGCGCCGAGTCCGTCGTGCACGAATTCGAAGGTGGTCTTGGTGTAGTAGTCGAGGCCACGCACCATGCGGGGGTTGACCACGTACGGCACACCCAGCAGCTCCAGGTGGGCCAACACGGTGTCGAAATGCGCCTTGGCGACATCGGACAGGTGGTCGAGCATCACGGGGGCGTCGGCGGTCATCTCACGGATGTGCGGCCGCTTGTCGTCGAGCACCCGCAGCGGGTTGAGCTCGGCACGGGTGCGGGTGGCCTCATCGAGGTCGAGCCCGAACAGAAAGTCCTGCAACAACTCTCGGTACTGGGGCCGGCAGGTGTCGTCGCCCAGGGAGGTGATCTCCAGCCGGAATCCGTCCAGGCCCAGGGACCGGAATCCGGCGTCGGCGATCGCGATCACCTCGGCGTCCAGGGCGGGGTCGTCGACGCCGATGGCTTCTACCCCTACCTGCTGGAGCTGGCGGTAGCGGCCGGCCTGCGGACGTTCGTAGCGGAAGAACGGCCCGGCGTAGCAGAGTTTCACCGGCAGCGCCCCGCGGTCCAGGCCGTGTTCGATGACCGCGCGCATCACCCCGGCGGTGCCCTCCGGGCGCAGGGTGACCGACCGGTCGCCGCGGTCGGCGAAGGTGTACATCTCCTTGGAGACCACGTCGGTGGACTCACCCACCCCGCGGGCGAACAGGGCGGTGTCCTCGAAGATCGGCAGTTCGATATCGCCGTAACCGGCCAGCCGCGCGGCGGCCAGCAGGCCGTCGCGCACCGCGACGAACTCGGCGGACTCCGGCGGCAGGTAGTCCGGCACGCCCTTGGGCGCCTGAAAGTCGCTCACCGGGCCGCCCGGGGCTGAGATGGCGTCGCCCCGGCAATGTTACGGGCAGAGGTCATAGCGTCAGACCCTCCAGGAACGGGTTGGAATGCCGCTCGAAGCCGATGGTCGACGTCTCGCCGTGGCCGGGGAGCACGCGGGTGTCGTCGTCGAGCACGAGCAGCTTGCTGACGATGGAGTTCAGCAGGTCCCGACCGCTGCCGCCGGGCAGGTCGGTGCGGCCGACGGACTGCTTGAACAGGGTGTCCCCGGTGAAGGCGATGCCGTCGTCGTACGCCGAGGCCCGGAACACCACCGACCCGCGGGTGTGGCCTGGGGTGTGGTCCACGGTGACGCCGATCCCGCCGAGGTCGAGGATCTCCCCGTCGCCGTCGAGTTCGACGACCTGCTTCGGTGCCCGGAACAGCGCCCCGAGCGCGATCTGGCCGATGCGAGGTCCGAAACCCCGGATCGGGTCGGTCAGCATGAACCGGTCCTCCGGGTGGATGAACACCGGGCAGCCGAAGGTGTCGGCCACCTTCTGCGCCGACCAGATGTGGTCGATGTGGCCGTGGGTGAGCAGGACCGCGGCCGGCGTCAGCCGGTTCTCGTCGAGAATCCTGCGCAGCGGACCGAACGCGCGCTGGCCGGGGTCGACCACGATCGCGTCCGCACCCGCGCGCGGGGCCAGCACGTAGCAGTTACAGGCCAACATGCCGGCCGGGAAACCGGTGAGCAACACGGTGACCAGTGTCCCATCCCGTCGGAATCCGGCCGTTCGGGGAGGTCCTGCCGGGTCTTCACATGTTCGGCTGGCACACTCGTCTGCGCATATCGGGACGACGAGAGGTCGTCTGCGCGAAGTGACGACAAAACGGAGGACAACCGCCGGTGACGAACGCCGAACGACGCGAAGCCGCCCAGCGTCAGCTCCAGGAGCAGCTCGAGCGCCGCGCCCAGAGCGAGAAGCGGCAGCGGCTGCTGACCGTGATCGGTGCGGTCGCGGCCATCGCCGTGGCCGTCGGGGCCATCGTGTTCTTCGTCTTCAAGCCCACCAAGCACGAGCAGGCGGCACCGGCGACCGCGGCGCCGAAGTCCGGGCCCACCGAGCTGGTGCGCGGCGGCCCCGATCAGCTGCCGGCGTTCAAGGCCCCGGCCGACCTGGGCGCGAACTGCCAGTACCCGGCGGCGGAGAAGTCCGCCAAGCAGGTCGAGCCGCCGAAGACCGGGAAGGTGCCCACCGACCCGGCCAAGATCAGCGTGAGCATGGCCACCAACCAGGGCAACATCGGGCTGTGGCTGAACAACGCCGAAGCGCCGTGCACGGTGAACAGCTTCGCCAGCCTGGCCCAGAAGGGCTTCTTCGACGGCACCATCTGCCACCGTGAGACCACCGCCCCCGGCCTGGGCGTGCTGCAGTGCGGTGATCCGACCGGGACGGGCACCGGCGGCCCGGGCTACAAGTTCGCCAACGAGTACCCGACCAACCAGTACCCCAAGGGTGACCCGGCGCTGCAGAAGCCGGTGCTCTACCCGCGGGGCACGGTGGCGATGGCCAACGCCGGCCCGGACACCAACGGCAGCCAGTTCTTCCTGGTCTACAAAGACTCCCAGCTGCCGCCGAACTACACGGTGTTCGGCTCGATCGACGCCACCGGCCTGGCGACGCTGGACAAGATCGCCGAAGCCGGTGTGGCCGGCGGGGGCGACGACGGCAAGCCCACCAACGAGGTGACGGTCACGTCGATCCTGCTGGATTGAGCCTTCGGCCGTGGGCCTCTAGCCCGGTTTACGCGACATCGAAAGCGCCTGTCTCTCAGGCTATTCCGGACGCGGTCTCAGCGGGGACGCCCGCATGCAGCACGGCCACCGGGCAGCTGGCGTGGGCCAGCAATTTCTGGGTCACCGACCCCATGACCAGACCGGAGAACCCGCCGGAGCCCCGGCTGCCCACCACCAGCAGGTCGGCGCCGACGGCCTCGGCGAGCAGCACCTCCGCGGGTCGGCCGGTGCCCGCGACGAATGACACCGGGACATCGGGGAAGGCGGCAGCCGTGACGATCACCGGGGAATGGAAGGCGCTGGTGTCCGATCCCGGCGTGGCGTTCTCCGGGTCGATCTCCTCGGTCTCGGGTTCCCCACGGCCCGGTTCGACGCTCACCGCCACCACTCCGGTCCCGATCGCCGCGGCGTGCCGGAAGGCGAACGCGGCGGCGCGATTCGACGCCGGGGAGCCGTCGTAGCCCAGCACCACCTGGCCCGGATTGCCCGGGTAGCCGGTCTCGTCCTCGTACGGGAAGCCGCCCTCCAGACCTGAGTGCACGACCACCACCGGGCACTTGGCGTACGGGGCGACGTGCATGGTCGTCGACCCCAGCAGCAGGCCCCGGAAGCCTTCGACGCCGCGCGACCCGAGTACCACGAGGTCGGCGGTCTCCCCCGCGGCCAGCAGCGACTGGACCGGTGCGTCGGGCATCTGCAGCGCCCGGATATCCAGCCCCGGTTGCTTCTCACGCGCCACCGCCACCGCCTCGCCCAGGACCCCGGTCGGCTCCGCGATCACTGTCGGCTCCGCGGCCGCGTCCGGCCGGGCGTGCAGGACGGTCAGCGGCAGACCGTAGGCGACCGCGGTGTCGGCGGCCCAGCGCAGCGCGGCGGCGCCGTGCTCGGATCCGTCGGCCCCGACCACCACGCCGGTCTCGGCCGTCTCGACTGCCTCGGTCATGCCGGACCCTCTCTGAAGATCGAATCGCCGTCAGGTGAAAGCAAACACCGGAATGCACCGCCGTGTCAGCGGTACGGTACCCCTAACTTCGGTCAATCAGACGCGATCCCGGCGAGGGCTTAATGGAGAACACACACCAGATCGAGCACGCGCCCGAAGCCGACCTGCAGGAGAAGGGGCTTTCCCGTAACTCGCTGGGCGTCTTCGGCAGCGTCGTGCTCGGCATCTCCTGCGTCGCACCGGCTTACACGCTCTCCGCGACGATAGGAATCCTGGTAACCCAGGCCGGCTACAAGACCGCGGTGGTCATCATCGCCGGCTTCCTGCCAATGTTCTTCGCCGCGTACGCATATCGCGAGCTGAACAAAGTCATGCCCGACTGCGGAACGTCCTTCACCTGGACCAGCAAGGCCTTCGGACCCTATGTCGGCTGGCTGGGCGGTTGGGCGGCCATCCTGGCGACGGCCATCGTGCTGTCCAACCTCGCCGGAGTGGCGGTGGAGTTCTTCTACCAATTCCTCGGCGACATCTTCCACAACCCGAGCCTGGGAAGCCTGTGGGAGAACCACGCGGTCAATGTGGCCACCTGCCTCACCTTTCTCGGCCTCGCCACCTTCATCGCCTACCGTGGCATCACCACCACCGAGAAGGTCCAGTTCATCCTGGTCGGGTTCCAACTCGCCATGCTGTTCGTCTTCGCCGTGACTGCGGTGATCAAGGCCAACTCCGCCGGAGGATTCAACTGGCGGACGGCGATGGTCGAGACACCGGACCTGCCGGCGCCGGTCGAACACCTCGCCGGTCTCTGGTTCAGCCCGGCCGGTCTGACGCTGTCGGCGTTCATCGCCGGCCTGTCCGGGTCCATCTTCGCGTTCTGGGGCTGGGACACCTGCCTGACGGTGAACGAGGAATCCAAGGGCTCCGAGAAGACCCCCGGCCGCGCGGCGCTGCTCACCGTGCTGTCGATCTTGATCACCTATCTGATCGTGTCGATCGCGGCGGTGATGTTCGCCGGAATCGGCACTGAGGGTTACGGATTGGGCAACGAGAAGATCGCCCATAACGTGTTCGGGGCACTGGCCGAACCGGTTCTGGGCAATCCCTGGCACCTCTTGCTGTACCTCGCGGTTCTGGCCTCCAGCGTGGCGAGCCTGATCACCACATTCCTGCCGGCGTCGCGCACCATGCTCGGCATGGCCACCTACAAGGCGCTGCCCGCCCGCTTCGGCGCCATCCACCCGCGGTACCTGACGCCGTCCTATGCCACGGTGGCTGCCGGCGTCTTCGCCGGCGTCTTCTACTCGGTGATGATCCTGCTCAGTGAGAACGCGCTGACCGACACCATCTACTCGCTGGGCATCATGATCTGCTTCTACTACGGCCTGACGGCGTTCGCATGCATCTGGTTCTTCCGCCGCGAGTTGTTCGCCGACGCCAAGAGCGTGATCTTCAAGTTGCTCTTCCCACTGCTGGGCGGATTAGGCCTGTTCGCCGTGCTGATCGTGACCCTGCACGACAGCGCGTCACCCGAATACGGCAGCGGAGCAAGCCTTTTCGGTGTCGGCCTGGTTCTCGTACTGGGACTCGGACTGATCATCCTCGGCCTGATCCTGATGGTGGTGTGGCGCTCGGTACAGCCGGCATTCTTCCGCGGAGAGACCCTGCACAAGGACACTCCGACCATCGTGGAGTAGCGGCCCCGCGGACGGGTCAGCCGCTGTGGCAGGCCCCGCCTCCGGCTTTGGGTGTCGGCGGCGCGTCGATCGAGGGATTGCGATCGAAGAAGCCGGTCGGCTTGAGCCAGAACGACACCGTGTCGACCGACATGATCGGCCACTCCTCCATCCGGGTGATGTGGTGGATACCGAACACGTACCAGAGCACGACGTCGGTGTTCACCAGCGGCGCGTCGTCCTTGATCCACTCGGTCATCCCGGCGTCGGTCTCGGACTGCACGGGGTAGGCGCCGGCCGGCCAGCGTTCGTCCGAACTGTTCTTGGTCACCCACAGGGTGTGGCCGATCACCGGGGCACGCAGGTACTGCGGTGAGAACTCATCCATCATCGGCGGGAAGCACGCTCCCGGAACGAGTTTGTAGCCGACGTTGGTGCCGTGCTTGTTGACCCTGTTGGGGTTGATGACTTTCCAACTCCGCTGGGTCGACCAGTCGAAGTCCCGGGCGGACTCCGCCTCGGAGGTGATCGGCGTCGACTCGGTCACCAGCGCGAGGCCGTAGGGGTTTTCCGCAGACACCGGCGGCGCCACCGAATCGATCTCGAGGACGGTGTTGTCCTCACCGTCGACGTCCAGGTCCAGGCGGGCGACCAGGAAATGCTGATGGAACGGGGCGTAGGTGTTCTTGTCGACGACCGTTCCGTAGGGTGGCGGAGTCGAGCCCTCCGGGAACGGCGTGGTCACCATGATGCCGGTGGCGCGAATCTCGCACTCGATGTTGCCGTCCTGGTACAGGCGCCAGTAGATCAGGTACTCGTAGTTCGCCACCGTCGCGTGGCAGGAGATCACCATCCGGCGCTGCCGGCGCACCTCGGCTCCGTACTTGTAGTCGACGTGCTTCCACAGAACGGCGTTGTCCTCCTCATGCAGACAAATCGCGTTCTTGATGGTGTAGGCCTCGCCCCGGGTATTGGCCAGGGTGGCGTCGACATAGACGATCTCGCCCAGGCAGTCGCAGCCCAACTCCAGCGAGGTCGTCATCACGCCCAGGCCCCACTCCCCGATGTCGAAGGCTGTCCTTCGGTAGTGGTCGAACGACGGATCGCGATAAGGAACCACCATCTCGGCGAGCGACATGCGGTAGGCGACATCGCGTTTGGTGCCGTTGTCGTCGAAGGTCAACTGGTAGATGACGGGGCCCTCGCGGTAGTTGAAGCCCAGTCGCATGGTCCAGTTGAGCCATTTCAGTTCCGACCCGTCGAGGGTGAACGAGGGGCCGTCGGGCTGGGTGATGTGCAGCGGTTTGACGTCGGTCCGTGGCTCGATCCCCCGAACCGACGGAACGTACTCGCAGTCCACCTCGGGCTGGCCGTAGGAGTGGTCATTGTCGATCTCGAGCAGTTCATGGGTGTTCATGTCGACGACCAGTTGAAGGCCCGAGACCGGGTGGCCGTAGGGGTTGCCCTGCGGCGTCGCCCGGACCCACAGGTCGCACCAGCCGAGCCTGCGGTTCGGGTACTTCTCCTTTCGCCGCAGAACGGCCCGGGCGAGTTCCACCGAGGCCGGCATCAGCGCCTTGGCGTACGCCCAGGTGTCGATCAAAATGAGGCTCATGTCGGTGAACCCGCGCTCGGCAAGTGCGGCGATGACATCGGGATGCTTGCGCATCGCCTCGTCGATCTCGTAGAACTCGTCGACGGTGAAGTTGGGCTGCACACCCGGGATGTGTTCGAACGAAACGACTTTGCCCGTGTTGAGGTCGACGGTGGCTTCGTAGGTCTTGTTCTCGCCGCGGTCGAGCAACACCGCGAAAGATGTTCGTGGCACCGGGTCGCCTGCTCGCCAGGCCTTGACGAAGCTCTTCTCCGGTTCCTTCAGTTCGACCGACATGAACCGCCACAAGTCGGTGACCCGTCCGTCGTTGCGGAGGATCTCGGCGGTCTGCCGGAACTCCTCGGTCGACAACGAGTCCAGAGGATGCTGGGCCATTCAGGTCTCCTTCGTCCGGATCGATATCCACGCAGTTGCCAGGTCGACGCGGCGTACGCCGTGAGCGAACTTCCCGCGGCAGACAGCCGCGCAACCGGAGAGTCTGGGAGTTCAGATGATAACCAGCGTGTTCCGATCCCGAGGACTTAATGGAATCCCGGCGATCCGCACAATTCTTCCCGAGTAAGCCCTACATCGGGCGCGCTGTTTCGGAAGTCAAGCACTCCCGGGATTGTCTCGCTCCTCCTCCGCCGGGTTCCCCGGCGGCATCGTCGACTCGACGGTCAGGCCGCGGGACCTGATTGCGGCCCTCCTCCTCCGGGCTCACGCCCGGTATCGTCAGGCCGCGGGACCTGATTGCGGCCCTCCTCCTCCGGGCTCACGCCCGGTATCGTCAGGCCGCGGGACCTGATTGCGGCCCTCCTCCTCCGGGCTCACGCCCGGTATCGTCAGGCCGCGGAAGTCACCCGGTAGACGTCATAGACACCCTCGACGTTGCGGACGGCGTTGAGCACGTGGCCCAGATGCTTGGGGTCGCCCATCTCAAAGGTGAAGCGGCTGACGGCAACCCGGTCATCGGAGGTGGTCACCGACGCCGAGAGGATGTTGACCTTCTCGTCGGCCAGCACCCGCGTCACATCGGAGAGCAACCGGTGCCGGTCGAGCGCCTCGACCTGGATGGCCACCAGGAAAACCGACGTCGGCGACGGCGCCCAGAGCACCTCGATGATCCGCTCGGACTGCTGGCGCAGGTCGGTGGCGTTGGTGCAGTCGGTGCGGTGCACGCTCACCCCGCCACCGCGGGTGACGAAACCCATGATGTTGTCGCCGGGGACCGGCGTACAGCACTTGGCCAGCTTGGTCAGCACCCCCGGCGCACCCGGCACCGCCACACCGGTGTCCTCGGTGGACCGCTGGCGCACCGCCATCGTCGTCGGCGTGGCTCGCTCGGCGAGCTCGTCCTCGGCGTCGTCGGCCCCGCCGAGTTGCACCAGGAGCCGCTGCACCACATGCCGCGGTGAGACGTGACCTTCGCCCACCGCCGTGTACAGGGCCGACACGTCCGCGTAGCGCAGTTCCTGGGCCAGCGCCGCCATCGCCTCGCCGTTGACGATGCGCTGCAGCGGCAGACCGCCGCGGCGGACCTCCCGCGCGATCGCGTCCTTACCGGCCTCCAGCGCCTCCTCGCGGCGCTCCTTGGCGAACCACTGCCGGATCTTGGCCTTGGCCCGCGGGGACACCACGAACGCCTGCCAGTCCCGCGACGGCCCGGCGTTGGGCGCCTTGGAGGTGAAAACCTCCACCACTTCCCCGTTTTCGAGCTTGCGCTCCAGCGCCACCAGCCGGCCGTTGACCCGCGCCCCGATACAGCGGTGTCCGACTTCGGTGTGCACGGCATAGGCGAAGTCCACCGGAGTCGAGCCGGCCGGCAACGTGATCACGTCACCCTTGGGGGTGAAGACGAAGATCTCCTGGACGGCCAGGTCATAGCGCAGCGACTCGAGGAACTCCCCCGGGTCGGCAGCCTCCCGCTGCCAGTCGAGAAGCTGTCGCATCCAGGCCATGTCGTCGATCTCGGCCGAGGCATGCGGGTGCGGAATGCCGTTGCGGCCCTTGGCCTCCTTGTAGCGCCAGTGCGCCGCGATGCCGTATTCAGCGGTGCGATGCATGTCCCGGGTGCGGATCTGCACCTCCAGCGGCTTGCCCTCCGGCCCCACCACGGTGGTGTGCAGGGACTGGTACACCCCGAACCGCGGCTGGGCGATGTAGTCCTTGAACCGGCCCGGCATCGGCTGCCACAGCGAATGCACCACGCCCACAGCGGCATAGCAGTCGCGGATCTCGTCGCAGAGGATCCGCACGCCCACCAGATCGTGGATGTCGTCGAAATCGCGGCCCTTGACGATCATCTTCTGGTAGATCGACCAGTAGTGCTTGGGACGGCCCTCCACGACGGCGTTGATCTTCATCGCGCTCAGCGCGGAGCCGACGTCGGCCCGCACCCGGGCCAGATAGGTGTCGCGAGACGGCGCCCGGTCGGCCACCAAGCGCACGATCTCCTCGTAGCGCTTCGGGTGCAGGATGGCGAACGACAGATCCTCCAGCTCCCACTTCACCGTCGCCATGCCGAGCCGATGGGCAAGCGGCGCAATGACTTCCAGCGTCTCCTTGGCCTTGCGCACCTGCTTCTCCGGCGGCAGGAACCGCATGGTCCGCATGTTGTGCAGCCGGTCGGCCACCTTGATCACCAGCACCCGCGGATCGCGGGCCATGGCGATGATCATCTTGCGGATGGTCTCGCCCTCGGCGGCGCTGCCCAGGACGACCTTGTCGAGTTTGGTGACGCCGTCGACGAGATGGCCGACCTCCTCGCCGAACTCGGCGGTCAGCGCCTCCAGGGTGTAGCCGGTGTCCTCGACGGTGTCGTGCAGCAGCGCGGCCACCAGCGTGGTGGTGTCCATGCCCAGCTCGGCCAGGATGTTGGCCACCGCCAGCGGATGGGTGATGTACGGGTCGCCGGAGCGGCGCAACTGATCGGCGTGCTTGGCCTCGGCCACCTCGTAGGCGCGCTGCAGGATCGCCAGGTCGGCCTTGGGGTAGATCTCGCGGTGGACGGAGATCAGCGGTTCGAGCACTGGGTTGTTGGCGCTGCGCTGGGCGGTCATCCGCCGGGCGAGGCGGGCCCGCACGCGGCGGGACGCGCTGCTGGCGAGCTTGGGGACCTGGGCTTCGGGCGCGTCGGCGACCGAAGGAATCACGGTTCCGCCCGGTTCGTCCGCCATGCCCACCTCCGATGTCCCCGTACGGCCGAGGATATCGCCTTCAACGCAAACTGCCGCACTCCTCAGCGCGGCCCCTACGGTGCCGCTTGATCGTCGTGCGGCTAGAGCACCTGCAGGCTGCGCACCGCCAGCGGATTCAGCCGCTCACGGCCGCGCAGAGCCGCGAGTTCCATCACCACGGCCGCTTCGGTGACCTGCGCGCCGGCGTCGGCGAGCAGATCGCGGGCGGCGGCCACGGTCCCGCCGGTGGCCAGCACGTCGTCGACGATGGCGACCCGGCGTCCCTCCAGCGCGATGCCGGCGGCCGGGATCTCCAGGGTGGCGGTGCCGTATTCGAGGGTGTAGGCGCGGCTGTGCACGGGAGGCGGCAGCTTGCCGCCCTTGCGGATCGCCAGCACCCCGACACCCAGACGGTGGGCCACCGCACCGCCGAGCAGGAAACCCCGCGCGTCGATCCCGGCGATCAGGTCAGCCCCGGCCAGTATTTGCGCCAGCGCGTCGGTGACCACGGCGAACCCGCGGTCGTCGGCCAGCACGGGAGTCAGGTCCCGAAACAGCACCCCGGGCTGCGGGAAGTCGGGAACCACGCGGGTCAGCGCACTGATGACCGCGGACACCCCGGCGTCGGGGCCGGAGCCGGAGCCGTCGGTCACTGCGGTTCCAGCCGCCAGCGGTCCATGTTCCAGCCGGCGCCCCACTTGGTGGGGCTGGCCTCGACGCCGAACATCTTCTTGGCGAAGATCACGGTGCGCTGCTGGCGGTACAGCGGCAACGTCGGCATGTCCTCCCACAGCATCGGGGCGGCGTCGCCGTACAGCCGGGCCTCCTCCTTGGGGTCGGTGGTCACCGCGAGGGCGGCGATGATCCCGTCGACCTGGGGGTTGTTGTAACCGGAGAGGTTGTTGCCGTTGCCAGCGTGCAGCGTGTAGTCGTCCATCGCCGAGGAGCCGGTCGATCCACTGCCGGCCGCTCCCCCGACGCTGGACAGCAGGGCGTCGATCTGACCGTCCCGCAGGGTCTGCGGTCCGACCCCGTCGGCCGTCACGTCGACCACGGTGATCCCCGCCGCCGCACAGGACTGGGTGATGGCGGCGACCGCCGCGGCCAGCCGCGGGTTGGGGCTCTGGTAGCCCAGCCGCATGGTGATCGCCTCGCCCTGCAGTGCCATTCGCGCGGCGTCGGGGTTGGCGACGTTGTACTGGTCGGACAGCGGCCCGGTCTCCAGCACGCTGTAGGCGTTGTCGGTGACGGTGTTCAGCCGCGAGTTCGCGATCGGCACGCCGGCATTGCCGGCGATGACGTCGCGGGGAATGCAGTGCGCCACCGCCTTGCGGGCCTCAGGCGTGGCCAGCACCCCCTGCGGGGCAAAGATCAGCTGCTCGATGCCGCCGGATGGGAACTCGCTGCGCTGGTAGTCGTCCGGGGTGGTCAGGGTGCCCGATGAACCGGTCGCCACGTCGACGACGTGGAAAGTGCCGTTGTTGAGCCGGTCCTGCACGTCGACGCCGCGCGGCCAGACCGTGATCCGCTTGGTGACCGGCTTGGTGCCCCACCAGGCATCGTTGGCGATGAGCACCACCGCTCCCTCGGGCGTCACCGACTCGATCTTGTACGGACCCGAGGACGGGAACCGCTTCAGGTCGAGGTCACCCTTGAGATTCCAGGTGGTGTTCCACGCCTCGGCGATGCGGCCCACGGCGCCCGGGTCGCCACTCTGGATCGTGGCGGTGATGTCGATCCCAAGCTGGTCGGCGAGAACGTGCGACGGCATCATCGAGGTGGCGGTGAACAACTGGTTGTAGTCGGCGATCGCCCGGGACGGCAGGAAGTTCACCCGGGCCGTCTTCTGGCCCGGCTGGCATTCGATACCGGCGATGTCGAGATAGCCGGCCTGGCTGGCGGCGTTGAAACCCGGGAACCGTCCCGACTGAGCCGCCCACGCCAGCACCATGTCGTCGCAGGTGACCGGCTTACCGTCGGAGTACACAGCGGCATCGGAGATCTTGTAGTCGAGCACCAGTGGCTCGCGCCCGGTCACCGTCACCGACCCGAAGTCGTTGTCCGCCAACGCCTGTCCGTCGGGGCCGTGCAGACTGAAGCCGGTCAGCGTGCGCGCGAACGCCTGCGGGGCGGCCGACGCGGCACCGCCGACGGTGTTGGCGTTGTAGGTGTTGAGCACCCCGTCGACGGCGTAGTTGAGCTCGCCGGCGGCCTTGTCCGCGCATCCGGCCAGCGGGGCCACCAGAGTGAACACCGCGACCACCCCGGCCAAGGCGGCGCGGCGCCTGACAGCCACCGGCGGTCTACCGTTCGTGCTTGCCGGAGGGGCGTCGCGGCCGCACCGGACGCACAACCGATTCGCCGCCCGGGGCCGCCAGTGCGGCAGCCGGCTCCTCCGCCAGTGCCTCGTCTGCAGCGGCCTCGGCCGGTGCGGCGATTCCCTTGCGGCGGTTGAGAACCCGGCGGGTGTGGGTACGAACCTTCTCGGTGCGCTCCCGCAGGCTGACCAGCAGTGGCGTGGCGAAGAAGATCGACGAATACGTGCCGACGATGACGCCGACCAGCTGCACCAGCGCCAGGTCCTTCAGCGTGCCCACACCGAGCAGCCAGACGGCGACGACCATCAGCGACAGGATCGGCATGATCGAGATGAGGCTGGTGTTGATCGAGCGCATGATCGTCTGGTTGATGGCCAGGTTGGCCTGCTCGGCGAATGTTCGCCGGGTCGTGTGCTCGAAGCCGTGGGTGTTCTCCTCGACCTTGTCGAACACGATGACGGTGTCGTAGAGCGAGAAGCCGAGGATGGTCAGCAGGCCGATGACGGTGGCCGGCGTGACCTCGAATCCCACCAGCGAGTAGATGCCTGCCACGGTGATCATGTCCAGACCGAGCGACAACAGCGCCGCGATCGCCATGAACTTCTCGTAGCGGATGGTGATGTAGATGGTGACCAGCACCAGGAACACCACGAGGGCGATCAGCGCCTTCTTGGTGATCTGACCACCCCAGGTCTCGGATACGGCCGAGTCGCTGATGGCCTGCTTGCTCGGCTTACCGTCGTTGCCCTCGGGCTGGAACTTGGCGAACAGCGCCTCGCGCAGCTTGTTGGTCTGTTCGTTGGTGAGCGTCTCGGAGCGGATCTGGACCGTGGCGCCCGCGCCGTTGCCGACCACCACCACCGCCTCGGGTGCCTTGCCGATGGCCTGGGTGAAGGTCTCCTGGACCTGGCTGACGCTGGCCTCGCCGGTGGCCCCGGCCCGCGGGAAGGACACCTTGGTGCCGCCCTGGAAGTCGATGCCGAAGGTGAAGCCGCGCAACAGGATGCTGGCGGCCGCGATGGCGACGATCAACGCGGTGATGGCGAACCACAGTTTGCGCTTGCCGATGATGTCGAAGGCGCCGGTGCCGGTGTAGAGCCGGGTGAAGAACCCGTGGTGCGGCATCTCGGCCGAACCGGCCTCCTCGATCGCCGCGCTCTCCACATCGGTGCCCACAGCGGTATCCAGATCGTTGGTGTTCTCGGTCATCGGCTATCCCCGTCCCGTTCCGGAGACCGCGGTGGGTCGCCCGGCTGCCCGGCGCTCCCGGGCGATCTGCTGTACTGCGCCCAGACCGTTGAATGCCGGCTTGGACAGCGTGTGCGACTTGGATGCCAGGTACACCAGCGGCCAGGTGATCAGGAAGACCACGACCACGTCGAGGATGGTGGTCAGGCCCAGCGTGAAGGCGAAGCCCTTGACCTGGCCGACGGCCAGGAAGTAGAGCACCGCGGCCGCCAGGAAGCTGACCGCGTTGCCCGACAGGATCGTCTTACGGGCGCGGGCCCAGCCGCGAGGCACCGCCGAGCGGAACGAACGGCCTTCGCGTATCTCATCTTTGATGCGTTCGAAGAACACCACGAACGAGTCGGCCGTCGTGCCGATACCGATGATCAGACCCGCGATGCCGGCCAGATCGAGGGTGTAGTTGATGTAGCGGCCCAGCAGTACCAGGATTCCGTAGACCATGGCGCCGGAGGCCACCAGCGACAGGGCGGTGAGCAGCCCGAGCACCCGGTAGTAGATCAGCGAGTACAGCAACACCATCGCCAGGCCGATGGCGCCGGCGATCAGGCCCGCGCGCAGCGAAGTCAAACCCAAAGTGGCGGAAACGGTTTCGGCTTCGGAAGACTCGAAGGACAGCGGCAGCGAGCCGTACTTGAGCACGTTGGCCAACTGCTTGGCCGAGTCGGCGGTGAACGGCGGGTCGCCACCGGAGATCTGGGTGCGACCGCCGGGGATGGCCTCACGGATCTGCGGCGCGCTGACCACCTCGGAGTCCAGGGTGAACGCGGTCTGGGTGCCGACGTTGGCCGCGGTGAAGTCCGCCCACGTCTTGGCCGCTTCGTCCTTGAACTCCAGGTCGACGACGTAGGCGCCACTCTGCTGGTCGAATCCCGACGACGCCGTCTTGATCTGATCACCGGCGATGATCGACTTGTCCAGGATGTAGACGAACTTGTGGTCCTGTGAGCAGGTCACCAGTGGAAGGTTCGGGTCGTCGTTACCGGCCAGGACGTCCTCCTGGTCGCAGCGGCCGGCCATGTACTTCACCGACAGCACCAACAGGCTCTGGTTGGTGCTCTGGCGCAGTTCCTTCTCGAACTTGATCCGGGCGGCGAGGTCCTGCCGCGGGTCCGGAGGGCCGGGCGGCGGGGCTGGCTGGCCCGGGGCAGCCGACGGGCCGGGCTGGCCGGGGGCCGGGGGCTGGGACGGCGCGCCCGGCGCCGGAGGTTCCGGGGACGGGCTGGGCGGCTCCTGCGGATACGGACGCGGTTGGGGCGCCGGGGACTCCGGAGCCGGCGGGGCCGGGGACTCCGGAGCAGGCGCCGGAGGAGGCGCTTCACCCGGGGGCGGCGGCGGTGCGCCCGGTCCCGGCGGCGGACCACCGGCCGGAGCACCCGGCGGCGGGGCCGGATTGTTGATGGCCTGCACGGGGATCGGCTGCCCGATCACCGGGCGGATGTAGAGCCGGGCGGTCTGGCCGAGGCTGCGGGCATCGTTGCCGTCGGTGCCCGGAACGGTGATGACGAGGTTGTCGCCGTCGATCACGACTTCGGAGCCCGACACGCCCAGGCCGTTGACGCGGGCGCTGATGATCTGCTGCGCCTGGTTGAGCGCATCCCTGGTGGGCTTGGAGCCGTCCGGGGTGCGCGCGGTCAGCGTGACCCTGGTGCCGCCCTGCAGGTCGATCCCCAGCTTCGGCTTGGCCTGCTTGTTCCCGGTCAGGAAAATCAGCAGGTAGACGCTGACAAGCAGGACCAGGAACAGCGCCAGGTATCGGTAGGGATGCACCGGCGCCGGTGACGATGCCACGTGTCGATTCTCCTCGGTGTATGCCGCGATCCGCCTGCGCGGTCGGCGGCGGTTCCCCGCAAAGAGTACGGGTCGGTGGGTCGGTCAGTCCTTTGGCAGGCGGTCCGCGTCGCTGTCGGTTAGCTCGACGCCCCTGCTCGCGACACCGGCCTCACCGGCTTCCGGCAGTTCCGGCTCGATACGGTCGCGGATGGCCAATTTCATCCATCGGGTCACCACACCGGGGGCGATCTCCAGGTCCACGGTGTCGTCGGTGATCCCGGTGATGGTGGCCTGCAGGCCGGAGGTGGTGTGCACCCGGTCGCCCACCCGCAGCGACTCGTGCAGGTCGATCGTGGCCTGCATGGCCTTCCGCTGGCGTCGCGAGGCGAAGAACATGAAGGCGCCCATGATGACGATCAGGGGCAGGAAGCTCACGAGTTCCATGGCAGCGCGCATCTCTTTCGTGTGTGCGAGTGGTTTCCGCGGCGGGCCCGCGCGGGGTCCGGTGTGTGACCAGTCTGCCATTGACCGGCCCCGACCTGTTCCCGGCACCTCGCCGGGGCCGGCAGGGCCACGACGGGGCGTCTCGCCGGGCAGGGCGACAATCGAGACATGGATCTGATCCAGACGTTGCGCAGCACCGGTTCGGTCCGGGAGTTCACCGACCAACCGGTCCCCGACGAGGTGGTGTCCCGCATCCTCGAAAACGCCCGGTTCGCCCCCAGCGGCGCCAACGCCCAGGCCTGGCACGTCGTGCTGGTGAAGTCGCCCGACCTGCGCGGAGCGCTACGGGATCTCTACCTGCCCGGCTGGCGCGATTACCTGGCCATGGGAGCCGCTGGCCTACGGCCCTGGGCACCGACCAACGACCCGGCCGCGGAGCAGGCCGCGCTGGCGGCCGTCCCGGAGGCGGTCGCCGCAGCGGCCGGTCAGGGCTTCGCCGCGGCGCTGGACCGGGTTCCCGTGCTGCTCGTGGTGTTCGCCGACCTCACCGCGCTGGCCGCGGTCGACCGCGACGCACCCCGCTACACCTTCGCCGGCGGCGCCTCGATCTACCCGTTCGTCTGGAACATCCTGCTGGCCGCCCGCGCCGAAGGTCTGGGCGGCGTGTTGACCACCATGTCGATCCGCGAGGAGGAGAGCGTGCGCGGTCTGCTCGGCGCCCCCGAGAACTGGGCCGTGGGCGCGGTGGTGGCACTCGGCCACCCGGTGCGCGCGGCGCGGCGTCTGCGGCGCCGGGCGGTGTCGGGGTTCACGACTGTCGACCGATTCAACGGTCCGACGCTTCCCGACCCACCGAAATCGTCGGAAATCTTCCCTGCGGCGACGTAATCCACTATTTTGCGGGCGAGTTTCGGGGGTTATCGGTTGCAGGAGGGCCAGTCGCGACTAGGCTCGGGTCACTCCCCCCGACCGAGGAAATGCGATGACCATTGACCTGAGCACCGTCGAGCAAACCCGCAAACTGGTGACGGCGATCCCCGGGCCCAAATCCGTCGAGATGACCAAGCGCCGGGTGGCGGCGGTCTCCAGCGGCGTCGGCGTCACGATGCCGGTCTACTGCGCCCGCGCCTACGGCGGCATCATCGAGGACGTCGACGGCAACCGGCTGATCGACCTGGGTTCGGGCATCGCCGTGACCACCATCGGCAACTCCTCCCCGCGTGTCGTCGACGCCGTGCGCGAGCAGGTCGCCGATTTCACCCACACCTGTTTCATGGTCACGCCGTACGAGGAGTACATCGAGGTCTGCGAGCACCTCAACCGGCTCACGCCGGGCTCGTATGAGAAGCGCAGCGCACTGTTCAACTCCGGGGCCGAGGCGGTGGAGAACGCGATCAAGATCGCCCGCGCCTACACCCGCAAACAGGCCGTCGCGTGCTTCGACCACGCCTATCACGGACGTACCAACCTGACCATGGCGCTGACCGCCAAGTCGATGCCCTACAAGAGCGGCTTCGGGCCGTTCGCGCCGGAGATCTACCGGGCACCGATGTCCTACCCCTATCGCGACGGCCTCATCGACAAGGAGTGGGGCACCAACGGCGAACTGGCGGCCGAGCGGGCGCTGACGGTGATCGACAAGCAGATCGGCGCGGCCAACCTGGCCGCGATCATCATCGAGCCGATCCAGGGCGAGGGCGGATTCATCGTTCCCGCACCGGGTTTCCTGCTTGCGCTGCGCCGCTGGTGTACCAACAACAACGTGGTGTTCATCGCCGACGAGGTGCAGAGCGGCTTCGGCCGGACCGGTCACATGTTCGCTTGTGAGGACGAGGGCATCGACCCGGATCTGATCGTCACCGCCAAGGGCATAGCCGACGGCCTACCGTTGTCGGCGGTGACCGGCCGCGCCGAGATCATGGACGCCCCGCATGTGAGCGGCCTCGGCGGTACCTACGGCGGCAACCCGGTGGCGTGCGCGGCGGCGCTGGGCACCATCGCGACCCTCGAGATGGACGGGCTGCTCGACCGCGCCAAGGAGATCGAGCGGCTGATGAAGGACCGGCTCGGTCGCATCCAGGCCGATGACGACCGTATCGGCGACGTCCGCGGCCGCGGCGCGATGATCGCCGTGGAGTTGGTGAAATCCGGTACGGCAGAACCGGATCCGGACCTGACCAAGGCGTTGTGCGCCAAGGCGCACGGGCAGGGTGTCCTGGTGCTGAGCTGCGGCACGTTCGGCAACATCCTGCGTTTCCTGCCGCCGCTGTCGATCAGCGACGAGTTGCTCAACGAGGGTCTCGACATTCTCGCCGAATCCCTCGCATCCCTGTAGATCCGCCACCCCCGAGAAGGAAACCAAGGAACCCGACGATGAACACATACGCAGTAGTCAATCCGGCAACCGGCAAGGTGGAGAAGGAGTACCCGACAGCCACCGACGCCGACATCGAGCAGGCCTTGGCCGCGGCCGACAAGGCCTTCCGCGACTGGTCGAAGAATTCGACGGTGGCTGAGCGCGCGGGGCTGATCAGGAAAGTCGCCCAGCTGCACACCGAGCGCCGCGAGCAGCTGGCGGAGATCATCAACCGAGAGATGGGCAAGCCGGTCGACCAGTCACTGGGCGAGGTGGACTTCAGCGCCGCGATCTACGAGTACTACGCCGACCACGCCGAGAAGTTCCTCGCCGACGAGCCGATCGATCTGCTCGACGGAGAGGGCACCGCGGTGATCCGGCGGGGCCCGGTCGGGGTGCTGCTCGGCATCATGCCGTGGAACTACCCCTACTACCAGGTGGCCCGCTTCGCCGGCCCGAACCTGGTGCTGGGCAACACCATCGTGCTCAAGCACGCCCCGCAGTGCCCCGAGTCGGCGGCCGCCATCCAGCAGATCTTCGACGATGCCGGGTTCCCGAAGGGCGCCTATGTCAACATCTACGCGACCAACGATCAGATCGCCACGGCCATCGCCGACCCGCGCGTGCAGGGCGTGTCGCTGACCGGCTCGGAGCGTGCGGGCGCCGCGGTCGCCGAGATCGCCGGCCGCAACCTCAAGAAGGTGGTGCTCGAGCTGGGCGGGTCCGACCCGTTCATCCTCCTGAGCACCAGTGACCTCGATGCCACCATCGAATCCGCCGTGGCAGGCCGCTTCGAGAACACCGGCCAGGCGTGCAACGCCGCCAAGCGTTTCATCGTGGCTGCCGACATCTACGACGACTTCGTGGAGCGGTTCACCAAGAAGGTTCTGGCGGTCGCCGACGGCCTGGCCCCGCTGTCGTCGGCCGCCGCAGCCGAGCGGCTGGCCGAGCAGGTGGACCGTGCCGTCGCCGACGGCGCCAACCTGGTCTCCGGCGGCGAGCGCAACGGCGCGCACTTCCCGCCCGGCGTGCTGACCGGCGTCTCGCCCAACTCGCCGTCCTACCGCGAGGAGCTGTTCGGCCCGGTGGCGATGGTGTTCAAGGCCGACTCGGAGGACGAGGCCGTGCAGATCGCCAACGACATCCCGTTCGGCCTGGGCTCGTATGTGTTCACGACCGACCCCGAGCAGGCCAAGCGGGTCGCCGACAAGATCGACGCCGGGATGGTCTTCATCAACGGTGTCGGCGCCGAGGGCGTCGAGCTGCCGTTCGGCGGGATCAAGCGCTCCGGGTACGGACGCGAGCTCGGCCGGTTCGGGATCGACGAGTTCGTCAACAAGAAACTGATCCGCACCGTCTCCTAGCCACACCTTCCTGACGACATCGCCCCGCACCGGCGTCCAGCCGGTGCGGGGCGATGTCGTTCAGTGCGGCAGCGGAGGATTCCGGTCGCCGAACAGCCCCGCGTCGGCGCGGCGGGGCGTCGGCCTAACGGCTGGTCACAGCAGGCCGACGGCCAACAGCACCACGGCGATGAGCGGCAGGGTGCCCTGCGTGATGGCGGCGCGGGCCTTGTCGGGCGAGGTCGTCAGCAGCACCAGTGCGGCCGCCAGCATGGACCCCACACCGGCAAACATCAAAGCGGCGCCGACACTGCGGTGGCCGGTGACGACCATGCCGACGCCCACCGCGGTGACCACCGCGAGGAAGAGGTTGTAGAACCCCTGATTGAACGCCAGTTCCCTGGTGGTCTCGGCTTGTTCCGGGGTGGTGCCGAACACGGCGCGGGTGCGCGCGGCGGTCCACCGGAACGACTCCAGCACGAAGATGTAGACGTGCAGCAACGCGGCCAGGACCGCGAATGCCAGTGCGGCAGTGATCATTCCAGGCTCCCGAACAGTTGTTGTTGACCCACCGCCGGCGGCGGGGTGATGCCCAAATGCGTCCAGGCCAGCGGCGTGGCGACACGGCCGCGCGGCGTGCGGGCGATCATCCCGGCGCGCACCAGGAACGGCTCGCACACCTCCTCGACGGTGGTGGCCTCCTCGCCGACCGCGACCGCCAGGGTGGAGACCCCGACCGGACCGCCGCCGAAGCTGCGGGTCAGCGCCGAGAGCACCGCCCGGTCGAGGCGGTCCAGGCCGAGTTCGTCGACGTCGTAGACCTCCAGCGCGGCCTTGGCGACGTCGCGGGTGATGACACCGTCAGCCCGCACCTCGGCGTAGTCCCGCACCCGGCGCAGCAGCCGGTTGGCGATCCGCGGGGTGCCCCGCGACCGCCTTGCGATCTCCGCGCCGGCCTCCGAGCCGAGCTCGATGCCGAGGATGCCCGCCGAGCGGTGCAGCACCTGCTCCAGCTCCCCCGACTCGTAGAAATCCATGTGGGCGGTGAAGCCGAACCGGTCCCGCAGCGGCCCGGTCAGAGCGCCGGAGCGGGTGGTGGCACCGACGAGGGTGAAGGGCGCCACTTCCAACGGAATCGACGTCGCGCCAGGGCCTTTGCCGACGACGACGTCGACGCGGAAGTCCTCCATGGCCAGGTACAGCATCTCCTCGGCGGGGCGGGCGATGCGGTGGATCTCGTCGATGAACAACACGTCGCCCTCGACGAGGTTGGACAGCATCGCGGCCAGGTCCCCCGCCCGCTCCAGCGCCGGCCCGGAGGTGACTCGCAGCGAGGTGCCGAGTTCGGCGGCGATGATCATCGCCAGCGACGTCTTGCCGAGTCCCGGCGGCCCGGACAGCAGGATGTGATCCGGTGTGCCACCGCGGTTCTTGGCGCCCTCGATGACCAGTTGCAGTTGCTCGCGGACGCGGGGCTGGCCGATGAACTCGCCCAGCGACCGCGGCCGCAGGCTGGCGTCGACATCGCCCTCACCGACGGTCAACGCCGGCGTCATCTCCCGCTCGTAGGGTTCCTCCGCGTCCTCTTCGAACCTACCCACGGTTCATGCTCATTTCTTGCCCAGCATGGACAGCGCGGCGCGAAGGGCCGATGATGTGGTGGCCTCGGGGTCATTCGCCAGCACCTTGTCGCAGGCCTCCTCGGCCTGCTTGGCCGCAAAGCCAAGGCCCACAAGCGCTTCCACTACGGGCCCGCGGATACCCAGGGGGCCGGCGGGGGCTGCTCCCCCGCCGCCGGGCGTGGCGCCGATCTTGTCGCGAAGCTCGAGGACCAGCCGCTCCGCACCGCGTTTGCCGATCCCGGGAACCCGGGTCAGCGCCGCGACGTCGCCGTCGGCCAGCGCCTGGCGCAGGGCTGCGGCGTCGTACACCGCAAGGGTGGCCAGCGCGATCTTCGGCCCGACCCCGGACACCCCGAGCAGGGTCAGGAACAGGTCGCGGGCGTCGCCCTCGGCGAACCCGTAGAGCGTCTGGGAATCCTCCCGGACGATCATCGCGGTGATCAGCCGGGCCTCGGCGCCGCGGCGCAGCGTGGCCAGCGTCGAGGGGGTGGCCATGATCTTGTAGCCGACGCCCGCGGCCTCGATCACCGCGTGATCCAGGGCGATCTCGAGGACCTCGCCGCGCACCGAGGCGATCATGTCGCGCTCCGCGACATCGGGCCGTGCCGGGCCGCCTTCATTCGGGCCGCGTAGGCACGCCGTTGTTCGGCCGCCATCGCCTCGGCCTTGGCCATCCGGGCGATCATCGGCGCGCGCCAGCAGTGGCAGATCGCCAACGCCAGGGCGTCGGCGGCGTCGGCGGGAGTCGGTTTCTGTTGCAGCGCAAGGATTTTGGTGACCATCGCCGTCACCTGCGCCTTGTCGGCCCGGCCGTTACCGGTCACGGCGGCCTTCACTTCGCTGGGGGTGTGGAAGTACACGTCGATTCCGCGTCGGGCGGCGGCCAGCGCGATCACCCCTGCGGCCTGGGCGGTGCCCATCGCGGTGTTGGCGTTGGCATTGGCGAACACCCGCTCGATCGCGATGACGTCGGGGAGGTGAGTGTTCATCCAGTGGTCCACGGTGTCGCTGATGGTCAGCAGACGCTCGGCCAGCGGATGCTCAGACGGGGTGCGCACCACGTCGACGTCCAGAGCGATCACCTGCCTGCCGGTGCGGCTCTCGATCACCGACAGGCCACAGCGGGTCAACCCGGGGTCGACACCCATCACCCGCACGTCCAGCCCTCCGGTCTACGAACAACTGTTCGATACCATAACGGAGATCGGGGACATTCCGGTGCACAGACACACCGACGGCTCAGTGACCGCCGTAGTCGAGGTCCTCGACGATGTCCTCGAAATGTCCGGTGCGCTTGGCCACCGAGCGCCTGGCCAACGGCCAGCAGACGACGAGCACCGCCACCGAGATCAGGCTGGTCCACACCTGGACCCGGCCGGCCTCGTCGAGCAGCATCACCACGACCACACCGATGACCGCCACGATGACAAAGATCGCCAGCCACGGGTGTAGCCACATCTTCAGCTTGAGCGCAGCCTTCTGCTCAGCGGTCATCTTGTCGCGCAGTCTCATCTGCGTCAGCGCGATGAACGCGTACACGAACAGTGCCACCAGGCCCGCGGAGTTCATGATGAAGTCGAAGATTCCGGTCGCCGGCGCCATGTAGTTGACGGCCACCGCGGCATAGCCGCCCAGGGTGGACGCCAGCACCGCGACGAACGGGACACCGCGCGCGCGCTTCGCGACGACGCCGGGGGCGAATCCGTCGTCGGCGAGAGCGGCGAACATGCGGGCCGCCGAGTACAGCCCCGAGTTCAGTACTGAGCACACGGCGGTGAGGATGACCGCGGTCATGAACCCTTTCGCGCCGGGCAGACCGAACAGTTGGAAGATGTAGGCGAACGGCGCGGTCTCCTTGGGGTTCGGCAACTGATTCCACGGCACGACCGTCACGATGATCAACACCCCGCCGACGAAGAACAGCAGGATGCGCCAAATCACCGTGCTGGTGGCTTGGCGCACGCCCTTGGCCGGGTCGACGGATTCCGCGGCCGCCATCACGGCGATCTCCGTACCGAAATAGGAGAAGATCACGAGCGCGACGCCGGCGATGACCGGCCAGATGCCGTGCGGAGCGAATCCGCCATGCTCCCACAGGTTCGGGATCGAGAATTGCGACTTCGGCCAGAGCCCGAAGGCGTAGAGCGTACCGATGGCCAGAAAGACCACAATGGCAAGCACTTTCACGCTGGCGAGCCAGAACTCGACTTCACCGAACGACCGCAGCGAGACCAGGTTGGTCGCGGTGAACACCAGCAGCAACAACACCGAGAACAGCCATGTCGGCACTCCCGGGAACCAACCGTTGAGGATGGCACCGCCCACGACCGCCTCGAATGCGATGACGCCGACCCAGAAGTACCAGTAGAGCCAGCCGACGATGTACGCCGCCCAGTCCCCCAGGCCTTCTCGGGCGTACTCCATGAACGAGCCGACCACCGGTCGGGCGGCCGCCATTTCGCCGAGCATCCGCATCGCGAGGAACACCAGCAAGCCGCCGATCAGATAACTCAGCACCGCGGCCGGACCGACCGAACGCACCACGTTGCCGGATCCGACGAACAGGCTTGCCCCGATGATCCCGCCCAGCGTGATCATGGTGACGTGGCGGGAACGCAACTTCGTGTGGTCGTGCATGCTCTCTGCGGCCGTCATACCCGCATCATCACCTGCACGACCGCGACGGCGGGGTCGATCAGCCGATCTTCTTACACTCCGTCGTCAGTCTTCGTCGAGCAGGGCCGCGACGTCGTCGGGAATGTCGATGTTGGTGTAGACATCCTGGACGTCGTCGCTGTCCTCGAGCGCGTCGACCAGTTTGAGCACCTTGCGGGCGGTCTCCAGGTCGACGGCGACGGTCATCGACGGCTGGAAGCTGGCGTCGGCGGAGTCGTACTCGATCCCGGCGTCCTGCAGCGCGGTGCGGACGGCCACCAGATCGGTTGGCTCGCAGATGATCTCCCAGCTGTCGTCGAGGTCGTTGACCTCCTCGGCGCCGGCCTCGAGCACCGCGAGCAGGACGTCGTCCTCGGACAGCCCGTTCTTCTCCAGGACCACCACGCCCTTGCGGGAGAACAGGTAGGCCACCGATCCCGGGTCGGCCATGCTGCCGCCGTTGCGGGTCATCGCGACGCGGACTTCACCGGCGGCCCGGTTGCGATTGTCGGTCAGACACTCGATGAGCACCGCGACGCCGTTGGGCCCGTAGCCCTCGTAGGTGATGTTCTGCCAGTCCGCGCCACCGGCCTCTTCGCCGGCCCCACGCTTGCGGGCCCGCTCGATGTTGTCGTTGGGCACCGAGTTCTTCTTGGCCTTGGCGATGGCGTCCCACAGCGTGGGGTTGCCGTCCGGGTCACCGCCGCCGGTGCGCGCCGCGACCTCGATGTTCTTGATCAGCTTGGCGAACAGCTTGCCGCGCTTGGCGTCGACGACGGCCTTCTTGTGCTTGGTGGTAGCCCACTTGGAATGGCCGCTCATCGTGGTACTTCCTCTTCCTCTTGCTTCCTGCGCCGAAGCTCCGTGACCCGACGAGTCTACGTGCTGGGGTCGAGGTCACCGTCGACGTAGTGCTGCAATACCGGGGCCATCGCGGCGAGCACCTGATCCTCGGTCATCGAGGCCAGCGGTTCGATCTTCCAGACGTAACGGACGAGTGCGAATCCCATCAGCTGACTGGAGATCAGGGCGCTGCGGGTGAGCCGCTCCGCGTCGTCCTCGCCCAGGGTGGACTGGCCGATCAGGCTGCGCTCGACGATGGTCCGCAACTTCTCCCGGGTGGTGGGTTCGTGCGCCGCGGTGAGCACCACCGCCCGCAGTGTGGGCCCGATCTCGTCGTCCTCCCAGCTGCTCATCACGGTTCGCAGCAGTTGGGCGGCCAGCTGGTCGCGGGGCGTGGACCAGGTCTCGGCCACCTTCTCCAGCCACCGCGACGGCGGGGCGGTGGCAGCGTCGAGCAGACCCTCTTTGGAGCCGAAGTAGTGGTAGACCAGCGCGGGGTCGACGCCGGCGGCCCGGGCGACTGCCCTGATCGTCGTGCCCGCCGAGCCGTGTTCGGCGAACGACTCCCGAGCCGCCTCGAGAATGCGCGCCGAAAGCACACCGCGTTCGTCGCGCGGACCCGGGGCAACGGTCTTGGCCACGGGAGCAGCATAGCGGGAAATTCACGTTGCGTTGAAACTAGTTTCACCCTATGATGAAACTTGTCTCAACGAAGCGTGAAACAGGAGCCGCCGATATGCCCGTCGTTTCCGGAACCGAGCCCGGCCAGCGCCTGCTCAACGGCCCACAGACCACCGGACGGACCTACCGCAACCTCAGCAGGCCGCGCCACCGGATGCGCCACGACCGCAACATCGCGGTGCCGATGCGTGATGCCGTCACCCTGCTGGCCGACGTGCACCGTCCCGACGACGACGGGCGCTTCCCGGCGCTGATCGCTGCCTCGCCCTACCCCCGCCAGATCCAGGACCTCGGGGCGCCGATGGGTTTCATCGAAGCCGGCGCCACCGACTTCTGGGTGCCGCGGGGTTACGCGCACGTGATCGCCAATGTGCGCGGCACCGGCGACTCCGGGGGCGAGTTCGGCTTCTTCGACGCCCAGGAGCGCCGGGACATGTACGACCTCGTCGAGTGGGCGGCTGCCCAGCCATGGTGTGACGGCACAGTCGGCATGATCGGCATCAGCTACTTCGCGATGACCCAACTCGAGGCCGCCGTCGAGCGCCCGCCGCATCTGCGGGCGATCTTCCCGGTCGCGGTCACCGCCGACCTCTACGAGGCGGCCTGCCACCACGGCCTGTTCAGCTCGTCGTTCGTCTCCCCGTTCTTGGCGCTGACCGGAATCACCGCCGAACGCGGCGACGGGTTCTGGCGCAGCACCCCGTTCGAGGCGGCCCGCAAGCTGCTCAAGACGCCCGCGCTGCACCGCAAGTTCGCCACCCTCAACGGCGAGGCCGCCCTGACGGTGGTCAAAACGCTGGCCCGGACCCCGCACGATCCCGAGCCGTGGGACCGGCTGTGGCTCGACGCGGCGGTGCGCCATCCGCTGCGCGACCCCTGGTGGGACGAGCGCGACCTGACCGGACTGCTGGCCAACGTGGACATTCCGGTCTACCTCGGCTGCGACTGGCAGAACGTGCCTTTACACCTGCCCTCGACGTTCACCGCCTGGCAGCACCTGACCAACAGCCCGTGTGTGCGCATCGGCATGCTCGACGAGTTCGGACTGACCTGGCCGTGGGAGAGCCTCCATGTCGAGGCGCTGGCCTGGTTCGACCACTGGCTCAAACGGCAGGACACCGGCATTCTGGACGGCCCGCCGGTGCGCTACGTGCTGCCCGGCGAAGGCCAGTGGCATGATTCCGAGACCTGGCCCCCTTCTTGCAGTTTCACCGAGCTGGCGCTGCGAACCGACGGCGCTCTGGCCGTTGAGGAAGGCCCGGCGGGCAGCCGGGACCTGCTGGTGCTCGGTAGCGGTCTGAACCGGCCCAAGGCCAGTCCGATCGACCCGCCCTCGCAGCTGACCTGGACCAGTGCCCCCCTGCCGGACGACCTCGACGTCGTCGGTGAGATCGAACTGCGGCTGGTGGCTGCCGCCACGGCGATCGACACGGCGTGGATCGCCACGTTGTCCGATGTGGCGCCGGATGGCACCAGGACGCCGGTCACCGCGGGCTGGCTGCGGGCCTCACTTCGAGAAGTCGACGAGCGGGCGAGCCGAACCGGCGCCCCGGTGCTGCCCTGCCGCCGTGCGGCGGCCGTGCCCATCGGCGACGACGTCGAGTATCGAATTCCGCTGGTGCCCAATGCCCGACGGTTCGCCGTCGGCCACCGGATCGAACTGACCCTCAGCAGCGACGACCAGAACCCGGAAACCCCCGCGATCATGAACTTCCGGCACGCCAGCGTGGGCACGAGCAGCATCAACACCGTGCTCTCGTCGTCGAGGCTGGTGCTGCCGATCGGCTAGAGAGCGCGCCACCAAGCACGGGCGCACCGCGGATCGAACTTCAGCGCCGGACGCCGCACGGCCTCCGCCGCGGCCCGCGCTTCCTCGGATCCGCGCTCGCGGCGCAGATGCCGCCGCGGCCACCGTCAGATCATCGGCTCGGTGTCGGGTCAGGCGGCGCCAGCGACGATGTCCACGAACAGCTTGTGCACGCGCCGGTCCCCGGTCATCTCGGGGTGAAACGCGGTGGCCAGCACCGCGCCCTGGCGTACCGCCACGATGTGGTCGTCGGCGCGGGCCAACACCCGCACGTCGGGCCCGACGCGTTCGACCCAGGGCGCCCGGATGAAGACCGCGTGCGCCGGCCCGTCGAGCCCCTCGAACTCGATGTCGCCCTCGAACGAGTCGACCTGCCGGCCGAAAGCGTTGCGCCGCACCGTCATATCGATGCCTCCCAACGGTTCGGCTTGCCGTCCGGGCTCACCGGCGTCGAGGATCTCACTGGCCAGCAGGATCATCCCGGCGCACGATCCGTAGGCGGGCATGCCGTCGGCCAGTCGGGCCCGCAGCGGCTCGAGCAGATCGAACTCGCGCAGCAGCAGGCTCATGGCGGTGGACTCCCCGCCGGGGATCACCAGGGCGTCGATGGCGTCGAGTTCGGAGCGGCGGCGCACGGTGGACACCTCGGCGCCGGCCTCGCGCAGCGCGGCGAGGTGTTCCCGGGTGTCGCCCTGCAGGGCGAGCACACCGACTCCCGGGCCGCTCACCGGTCAGCGGGCGGGGTATAGCCGCGCTCGTAGCGGGTCAGGCCCTCCTGCATGACGGCGGCGACCATCCGCCCGTCGCGGGTGAAGATCTTGCCCTGGGTCAGCGCCCGGCCGCCGCCCGCCCACGGCGAGGACTGGTCGTAGAGCAGCCACTCATCGGCGCGGAACGGCCCCGTGAACCACATCGCATGGTCGAGGGAGGCGACCATGAGATGCGGGCGCTCCTCGGGATGGCTCACCTGCGCCGAGCCCAGCAGGGTGAGGTCGCTCATGTAGGCCAGTGCGCAGATGTGCAGCAGCGGGTCGTCGGGCAGCCGATCGCGGTGTTTGAACCACACCTGCTGCTGGGAGGCCTTTCCGGGCAGCCTCGTCACCAGGTCCGCCGGCACCCGGCGGATGTCCCATTCGGCGAACTGGGCGATGCCGCCGTTGCCGAAGGGGCTGTCCCCCAAATCGAAGTCGACGAGGTCGTCGGGCGCCACGACGGTGGGCATCTCGTCCTGATGCTCGATCCCGTCCTGGGCGATCTGGAACGAGGCTCCCATCGAGAAGATGACTTCGCCGTTCTGCACGGCGTTGACACGTCTGGTGCAGAAGGAGCCGCCGTCACGGGGCCGGTCGACCAGGTAGACCGCCGGCTGGGTGCCGTCGCCGGGGCGCAGGAAGTAGCCGTGCAGGGAGTGCACCTGATACCTGGGGTCGACGGTCCGGACCGCCGACACCAAGGCCTGGCCGGCGATGTGGCCGCCGAACGTCCTTGAGAGATAACCGGATTCGGGGTTATAGACGCCCCCGCGGTAGATATTGACCTCGAGCTGTTCGAGGTCGAGGATCTGCTCGATCGCCATCTAGAGGGCCATGGGTGGCGCTTACCAGCCGCGTGTCGCCAGGCGGTGCGGCTGGGGGATGTCATCGACGTTGATGCCGACCATGGCCTCGCCCAGACCGCGGGAGATCTTGGCCAGCGCGTCGGGGTCGTCGTAGAAGGTGGTGGCCTTCACGATCGCCGCGGCCCGCTGCTCGGGGTCACCGGACTTGAAGATGCCCGAGCCGACGAACACGCCCTCGGCGCCGAGCTGCATCATCATCGCCGCGTCCGCCGGGGTCGCGATACCGCCGGCGGTGAACAGCGTCACCGGCAACTTGCCCGCCCGGGCCACCTCGACCACCAGGTCATAGGGCGCCTGCAACTCCTTGGCCGCGACGAACAACTCGTCCTCCGACAGCGAGGTCAGTCGGCGGATCTCCCCGCCGATGGTCCGCATGTGGGTGGTCGCATTCGACACGTCGCCGGTGCCCGCCTCACCCTTGGAGCGGATCATCGCCGCGCCCTCGGTGATCCGGCGCAGCGCCTCGCCCAGGTTCGTCGCGCCGCAGACGAAGGGCACGGTGAACTTCCACTTGTCGATGTGGTGGGTGTAGTCCGCCGGCGTGAGCACCTCGGACTCGTCGACGTAGTCCACCCCGAGGGCCTGCAGGATCTGGGCCTCCACGAAGTGCCCGATCCGGGCCTTGGCCATCACCGGGATGGTGACCGCGGAGATGATCCCCTCGATCAGATCGGGGTCGCTCATTCGGGCCACCCCACCCTGGGCGCGGATATCGGCGGGCACCCGCTCGAGGGCCATGACCGCCACCGCTCCGGCTGCCTCGGCGATGCGCGCCTGCTCGGGGGTGACGACGTCCATGATGACGCCGCCCTTGAGCATCTCGGCCATCCCGCGCTTGACCCGGGCGGTGCCGGTCTGCGGGTGGTTGCCGTTGATTGAGGCTGCGGTATCCATTGTGTGCTCCTCCGATTGGTGCGAACCCAGTCTAGAGTGCGGCTCGCGGCAACTGATATCGGCTGTTCGGCTCCAAGGTCGGGCGATCGGCGGACAGCCGATTACCCCCGACGACGGCCTGTCCGGCACGAATCGCGCGGCGATCAGCGTCGTGACGGTCGGGGCCGGGCTGCACAGCAGCGCCGAGAACCAGCTGCTTGCGTTTGGCGGGAACCGTCGTCGCCGTCGGCAATCAGCAAATGGGTCGCGGTGCCAGGGTGCCGGGCCTTGTGTCGGCGAACCGGTTGGCCTCGTCGATCAGGTCGGCGAGCTGCAGTGGATAGACCCGCTGTCCGAGCCCGACGAGTTCGCCGATCGCGGCGGTGTCGCACCAGCGGTGGCCGTGGATGTAGCGGCGTTCCAATGCGGTGCGCCCGGCCGACGACGGGTCGAACCGGCGGGTGCGATGCACGAAATAGAACTCTTCGCTGTCCATCACCGCACCGTTGAAGTGGATCACCGACTCACGTCGCCACACCGGTCCGACCAGGTCTGCCGGCTCGACGCAAAGACCGGTCTCCTCGGCGAGTTCACGGGTGGCGGCGTGCTCCAGCGGCTCTCCGGGGTGCGCCTCTCCCCCAACGGTGAACCACCACCGGGGCGCGGTGCCGTCGGTGATGGCCGGGTCCGAGCCGCAGAACAGCAGCACCGCGCCGTCGTCGTCGAGCAGAACGACCCGCGCTGAGGTGCGAGACGTCATGAGAACTTCATCGCTGTGCGGGCTCCGCAATCTCGAAATACGTTGGCAGCGGGGCATGCCCGCCCAGCCGCAGCCAGCGCACCGGGCGTCGCTCCCGCAGCGCCAGGGTGTCGCGCACGGCATCGTTGTGGAAGCGGCGGGCCAGCAGAACACGCGACTCGGCCTCTCCGAGTTCGGTGACCAGTCCCGCCGGGACGGCCGCGGGGTCCACCACACTCAGCTCCGTCGACAGCTGGTTCTCGCAGCCTTCCCGGGCGTACCGCGGGGCCCGTTCGGCGGCGTCGGCCAGAGCGACCAGCCGGGCGCCCTGCCCGATGCCGCCGTAGGCGTCGGCGGCGATGGCCCTGGCCACCACCGCCCGCCGCGCCAGGGCGGAGTCGAGGGCCTGCCAGGACAGGTCATAGCGGACGTGCAGCCGGTCCAGGCGGTTGGCGGTCTGGAAGGCCCAGACCGCGATGGCGATGAGGATCACCACCAGGACGGCGGTCAGCGACCAGTACAGGGCCGGTGCCATCAGTTGCCGATCCGGGCCGGATCTGATCCCCGAGTCGCTGCGCTCCTGCCCGCCGGATCTGATCCCCGAGTCGCTGCGCTCCTGCCCGCCGGATCTGATCCCCGAGTCGCTGCGCTCCTGCCCGCCGGGGTTCCGGCGACGACGACCTTGACGCCGGCCACGGCCACCGTCTCGTAGACGCGCAGGATCTCATCGGCCACCACCGACCAGTCATACTGGTGCACCGCGGCGGTGGCCGCCTCGATGTAGCGGGCGCGCAGTTCGTCGTCACCGAGGACGGCGATCACGGCGTCGCCCAGGGCGTCGGAGTCCTCCACCGGCACCAGGCAGCCGGCCTTGCCGTCGTCGAGCACCCGCCGGAAGGCGTCGAGATTGCTCGCCACCACCGGGGTGCCGGCCGCCATCGCCTCGACCAGGACGATGCCGAAGCTCTCGCCGCCGGTGTTGGGGGCGCAGTAGACGTCGGCGCTGCGCAGCGCAGAGGCCTTCTCGGCGTCGTCGACCTGCCCGAGGAACCGCAGGTGCCCGGCCAGGTCGCCGGCCTCCTCGCGGAGGTCGTCCTCGTCGCCGCGGCCCACGATAAGGACCTCGAGATCGGGAAAGCGTTGCACCAGAGTGGGTAACGCACCGAGCAGCACCGCCATGCCCTTGCGCGGCTCGTCGAACCGGCCGAGGAACAGCACCGTCTTGCCGGCGCGCGGGTAGCCGGGCAGGGGCGGCGCCGAGGCGAACGAGTCGACGTCCACCCCGTTGGGAATCTGCACCGCGTCGGATCCCAGCGCCTCCATCTGCCAGCGGCGGGCGAGGTCGGACACCGCGATGCGGCCGACGATCTTCTCGTTCCAGGGTCGCAGAATGCCCTGAAAGAAGCTGAGCGCCAACGACTTCGTGGTCGAGGTGTGAAACGTCGCGACGATCGGGCCTTCGGCGACCATCAACGCCAGCACCGACAGGCTCGGGGCGTTGGGCTCGTGCAGGTGCAGCACGTCGAATTCGCCCGCGGCGATCCACTTCTTGACCAGCCGGTGGGTGGCCGGACCGAACCGGAGCCGGGCCACCGAGCCGTTGTAGGGAATGGGCACGGCCTTGCCGCCGGAGACGACGTAGTCGGGCAGGTCGACGTGCGGTGAGGCGGGGGCCAGCACGCTGACGGTGTGCCCGCGCTCGCGCATCACCTCGGCGAGCTGGAGCACATGGGCCTGCACTCCGCCGTGAACGTCGAAGGAGTACGGGCACACCATGCCGATGCGCATCAGCGGGAGTCTTCGGTCAGTCGGGCCCGGCGCGCTTCAGAGAGATCGGCCAGCCACAGCGGCTGCAGCATGTGCCAGTCCTGGGGGTGGGCGGCGATGTTGACCGAGAACCGGTCGGCCAACGCCTGGGTGATGACGCCGACGTCACCGGACGAGGTGTCGATCGCTTCGTCGATCTGCACGACGCAGTCGTCGCCCTCGTAGTGGACGTGCGCCGGATGCAGCGGGGCCCCGGTTTCCATCGCCAGCCTGGCCGGGCCGGCCGGCAGCCGGGTGGGCTCCCCGAAGAACTGCACCGGAACACCCGAGCGGGACAGGTCCCGATCGGCCATCAGGCAGACGAAGACGTTCTGGTGCAACCGTTCTGCGAGAACCTCCATCGGCGGACGGTCACCGCCGGTGGAGGGCAGCACCTCGAACCCCAGGCTCTCCCGGAACTCGATGAATCGGTCATAGAGCGACTCCGGCTTGAGCCGTTCGGCCACCGTGGTGAAGGTGCCGTAGTTCTGCGCCAGCCACACCCCGGCCATGTCCCAGTTGCCGCTGTGCGGCAACGCCATCACCGCGCCGCGCCCGGCCCGGCGGGCCGCGGCGAAATACTCGGCGCCGATGAACACCTTGTCGAGGCGGGCGGCCACGGCCGGCAGGTCCATCGAGGGCAGCCGGAACGCTTCGCGCCAGTAGCGGGCATAGGACCCCAGGGCCGCCCGCATCAGCGAGTCGGGCACGCCGGCGGGCGTCGTCCCGATCACCCGGGCCAGGTTCTTGCGGAGCTGCTCCGGGCCGCCGTCCCGCGCGGCGTACAGCGCGCCGGCGTTGAAGACGTTGCGGGCCAGGGATTCCGGCATTGCGCGGACCAGCCGCCAGCCGGCGGCATAACCCATGTCGGACAGGTCCTCCCGCACCTTCGACGGGATGATGTTCACTGCTCACCTTCATCGGCGGCGGGCTGCGCGAGCGGGATCAGGTCGACCGCGCCGGGCGAGGTGCGCACCGCGTGCACCCGCTGGCCGACGGTGACCAGGCTGGCAACCGCCAGCACCCACATGGCCGCGTGCAGTACCCACGGCAGCGGGAGGAACGGCAGGTCGGACAGTCCCGCACCGCCGAGCGCGATCACCAGCCGTTCGGGACGCTCGATGAGTCCGCCGCCGCCGTCCAGGCCGCTGGCCTCGGCGCGGGCCTTGATGTAGGAGATCACCTGTGAGGTGACCAGACAGATCATGATCGCGACCGCCAGCGAGGCGCTGCGAAGGCCGAAGGCCGCCCACCACAGCAGGCCGCAGAACACCGCACCGTCGCTGATCCGGTCGCAGGTGGCGTCGAGCACCGCACCGAAGCGCGTCCCGCCGCCACGTTCCCGGGCCATCGCCCCGTCGAGCATGTCGGCCAGCACGAAGAACCAGATCACCAGCCAGCCGGCGAACAGGTTGCCGACCGGGAACAGCGTGAGGGCGGCGAGCACCGACCCCGCCGTGCCGATGATCGTCACGGTGTCCGGGGTCAGACCGGCCTTCAGCGCGCCCTTGGCCAGCGGCACACTGAGTTTCGAGTAGGCCGCCCGGGTCATCAGGTAGAAGTCGCTCACGGTAGGGCCGCCCATTCCCGCGCCAGTAGCCCGCGGGTGTCACGCAGCAACTGCGGGACCACCTTGGTCTGGCCGACGACGGTGATGAAGTTGGCGTCCCCCGACCAGCGCGGCACCACGTGCATGTGCAGGTGCTCGGCCAACGAGCCGCCCGCCGATTTGCCGAGGTTGAGCCCGACGTTGAACCCGTCCGGCCGTGACACCGACTTGATGACCCGAATCGCCTTCTGCGTGAACGACATCAGCTCGGCGGTCTCGGCGTCGGTGAGGTCCTCCAATTCGGACACCCGCCGATAGGGCACCACCATCAGATGGCCGGGGTTGTACGGGTAGAGGTTGAGCACGGCGTACACCAGTTCGCCGCGGGCGATCACCAGACCGTCCTCGTCGGACATCGTCGGGATGTCGGTGAACGGCTCGGTGGATCCCGAAGATCCGCCGAATTTGGGCGACTCGACGATGTAGCTCATCCGGTGCGGGGTCCACAGCCGCTGCAGCCGGTCGGGGTCGCCGGCACCCCGGTCGATGAGCGACTCCGGCGCCTCGCCGGGGAGCGAATCGCCGTCATCGCTGCGGTCGATGAGCGACTCCGGCGCCTCGCCGGGGAGCGAATCGCCGTCATCGCTGCGGTCGATGAGCGACTCCGGCGCCTCGCCGGGGAGCGAATCGCCGTCATCGCTGCGGTCCGTGATGGCCTCCGGTGCGTCAGTCACCGCTGACCCTCACCGATTCGGCTGTGGGAGTGACGTTCTGGCGGCTGTCGATCCACTCCCGGACGGCCGCGACGGCCTGTTCGCGCGGCACCCCGTTGATCTGGCTGCGGTCGCCGAACCGGAAGCTCACCGCACCGGCCTCCACGTCCTTGTCCCCGGCCAGAAGCATGAACGGCACCTTCTGATTCGTCGCATTGACGATCTTCTTGGCCATCCGGTCATCGCTGGAGTCGACCTCCGCACGCACGCCGGCGCGCCGCAGTTCGGCGGCGACGTCGGACAGGTAGTCGACGTGGTCGTCGGCCACCGGGATGCCGACCACCTGCACCGGCGCCAGCCACGCCGGAAACGCGCCGGCGTAGTGCTCCGTGAGGATGCCGAAGAACCGCTCGATGGAGCCGAACAGTGCGCGGTGGATCAACACCGGTCGCTGCCGGGTCCCGTCGGCGGCGGTGTACTCCAGGCCGAACCGCTCCGGCATGTTGAAGTCCAGCTGGATGGTGGACATCTGCCAGCTGCGGCCCAGCGCGTCACGCACCTGCACGGAGATCTTCGGCCCGTAGAACGCCGCGCCCCCCGGATCGGGCACCAGATGCAGGCCGCTGGACTCGGCCACCTCGCGCAACGTCTCGGTAGCCTCCTCCCACATCTCGTCGGAGCCGACGTACTTCTCCGGGTCCTTGGTGGACAGCTCCAGATAGAAATCGTCGAGGCCGTAGTCGCCGAGCAGATCCAGCACGAAGCGCAGCAGCGAGGCCAGCTCGTCGCGCATCTGCTCGCGGGTGCAGTAGATGTGCGAATCGTCCTGGGTCATACCCCGCACCCGGGTCAGACCGTGGATGACGCCGGACTTCTCGTAGCGGTAGACCGTCCCGAACTCGAAGAGCCGCAACGGAAGTTCACGGTAGGAACGGCCCCGCGACCGGAAGATCAGGTGGTGCATGGGGCAGTTCATCGGCTTGAGGTAGTAGTCCTGCCCCGGCTTTCGCAGCGTGCCGTCCTCGGCGAACTCAGCGTCGATGTGCATGGGCGGGAACATGCCGTCGGCGTACCACTCCAGGTGCCCGGAGGTGATGTAGAGCTGTTCCTTGGTGATGTGCGGGGTGTTGACGAACTCGTAGCCGGCCTCGATGTGCTTGCGCCGCGAGTACTCCTCCAACTCGCGGCGCACGATGCCGCCCTTGGGGTGGAAAACCGGCAGGCCCGAACCCAATTCGTCGGGGAAGCTGAACAGGTCCAGTTCCACCCCGAGCTTGCGGTGGTCGCGGCGCTGCGCCTCCTCCAGCAGTTCCAGGTGACGGTCCAGGGCCTCCTGCGACTCCCATGCCGTGCCGTAGATGCGCTGCAGGCTGGCGTTGCGCTGATCACCGCGCCAGTACGCCGCTGAGCTGCGGGTCAGCTTGAAGGCCGGGATGTAGCGGGTGGTCGGGATGTGCGGCCCGCGGCACAGGTCGCCCCAAACCCGTTCCCGGGTGCGGGGATTGAGGTTGTCGTAGGCGGTCAGCTCGTCGCCGCCGACCTCCATGATGTCGGCGTCACCGGACTTGTCGTCGACCAGTTCGAGCTTGTAGGGCTCGCCGGCCAGCTCGGCGCGGGCTTGGTCCTTGGACTCGTAGACCCGGCGGGAGAACAGCTGGCCTTCCTTGACGATGGCGCGCATCCGCTTTTCGAGCTTTTCCAGATCCTCGGGAGTGAATGCGTCGGGGACGTCGAAGTCGTAGTAGAAGCCGTCGGTGATGGGCGGCCCGATGCCGAGCTTCGCCTCGGGGAACAGTTCCTGGACCGCCTGGGCCAGCACGTGCGCCGCGGAGTGCCGGATGACGCTGCGGCCCTCGTCGGTGTCGGCGGCCACCGGGGTGACCTGGACGTCGCAGCCCGGGGTCCAGCTCAGGTCGCGCAGTTTCCCCTCGTCGTCGCGGACCACCACGATCGCTGCGGGTTCGCCGCGGCCGGGCAGACCAGCCTCCCGGACGGCGGCTCCCGCGGCGGTCCCGGCCGGGACCCGCAGGAGGTCGACGGGGGTGGGCTGTGCGGGGGCGCTCATCGAATATCTCTTTCCAGGCAGCAGGCACGGCCGCCGGATCGGCGGCAATCGGGCTAATGCTATCGAGCGGGCCTCAGCCGCCGAGCCCGATGGGGCTGCGCAGCATCGGGTGCTCGAGCCCCACCAGGCCGGCGCCCCAGTTGATCGCCCCCAGGAACCACAGCGTGGCAACCACCACCGCGGCGGTGAGAACCGCGCCGAGCCCCTGGAACCAGGACGGCTGGCGGCGGAACCAGGCCATCGCCGTGTTGTAGCGGGCGCGAGTGTAGGTCAGCGTGCGCCGTGCCCAGTAGAACTCGGTGGCAAGGATCGCCAACCCGAGGAAGACGATCGCCCAGCCGGGCCCCGGATAGGGAATCGCCGCCACGCCGACGAGCAACACCGTGAGACCGACGACGGCCACCAGCACCCGGTAGCAGAAGTCGAGCACCGCCCGCTCCCGCAGCCGCTCCCGGCGATGTGACCACTGCCGCAATACCCGGGAGCGGTCAGGCGTCGGCGCGTCGTCTCCCATCATGATGAGGGTACGTGCGGCCCCGCCCCGACCCGGGCATCGTGGAGGGATGAAGCTGGCCGATCTGGAGAACCTGTCGCTGACCTACCCCGAGGTCGGCGCGACGGCCGGTGCCATGCCGGCCGGCTACTCCCACGTCCGGATGTCGCGCCGCATCGGGTCGGGCCGGGCCCGGTTCGACGAGGCCGCGCAGAAGGTGATGCGCTACGGCATGCTGCGCGGCGCGGGACTGACGGTGAGCGCCTCCACCGACGTCGCCGCGGTCGGCAGCGACGTGCTCGGCCGGCTGGGACCGTTCGTCGCCCCGTGCCGGGTGGTCTACGTCATCGACGAACCGAACCGCCGCGCCTTCGCCTACGGCACCCTGCCCGGTCACGCGGTGCGGGGTGAGGAGATGTTCGGGGTCCGGTACGACCCGGCCGACGGCGCGGTCTACAGCGAGGTGGCGGCCTTCTCACGGCCCGCGACCTGGTGGAGCATGCTTGGCCGCCCGGTGCTGGCGATTTCGCAGAATGTGGTCAGCCGGCGCTATCTGAGCGCGGTGTAGCTGTGGCCGGGCGCGTCGACCATCGGCAGTTCGTCGGTGAACTCCGACATGCCCTCCCTCACCCTGGCGCCCTACGCCGCCCCAGGGCCGCGATCGCCAACTTCGCCGCCAGCCTGGCGCAGTTGTTGGGCAAGAGACCCGGAACCCCGACCGGTCAGACCCTCAGCGTCGACATCCCACCGTCGAGACCGAGCACCTGGCCGGTGATCCAGCCACTGGCCGGCGAAAGCAGAAATTGCGCCAAAGCGGCTGCGTCCGTGGTGGTTCCGACGCGCTTGAGCGGGTACCGGGCAGCCATCGCCTCCCGTTTCTCCGGTGTGCCGAGCATCCGTTCCACCAGCGGCGTGTCCACCAGGGCGGGCGCGATGGCGTTGACGCGAACCTTCGGCGCCCACTCGGCCGCCAGCGAGCGGACCAGGCCCTCCACCGCCCCCTTGGCCGCCGCCACGGAGGAGTGCATCGGCATGCCCTGTCCGACGGCGACGGTGCTGAACAGCACCACGCTGGCCGGCTCGCCGTCGGCGCCCTTCAACCGCGGCTGGCACGCCTTCAGAAACCGCACGGCGCCAAGGAGATTGACCTCCCAGTCGCGGCGGAAGTCGTCCTCCGACAAAGCACGGAAGCTCTTCAGGTTGACAGTTCCCGGGCAGTACACCGCACCCTGAAGGGCATCGGGGGGATCGGGCAGCGGGTCGGATCCGGTGACGTCGCAGGGGAAGTGCCCGATGTTGGGGCCGCCGGGTAGTTGGTCGGCTGAGCGCGACCAGACGTCGATCCGCGAGGCGGACGGCGTCAGCAGCCGGACGAGTTCCAGGCCGATCCCACGACTGCCGCCGGCGATGAGGTAGGTGCCCACGGGCCGATCATATTGCGCTCAGCCGAGCCCGACGCTCACCCGCTCGGGAACCAGAGCATCGTCGAACCTCAGGCACACACTGGTTCCCAGCCCGGAGGTGTCGATGATCACCGAGTCGGCCAGCGTGCGCATGAGCGGGATGCCGCGGCCGCGGCTACGCTGCCGCTCCAGCGGATTGGTTTCCCGCCAGCGGCCCTGATCAGAGACAGTGACGGTGATGGTTCGGCGACTCCGATCACGCGCGGCCTCCAGATCCACGGTGCCGGCACCGCTCTCGGAATAGGCGAACTCAGCCGAATTGGCCAGGGCCTCGTTGACGGCCAGCACGATATCGCACACCGTGGTCTCGTCAATGCCACCACCGCGCCGCAGCCATCGGGCGAACTCGTCACGCAGGTGTGCCACGGTGACCGCATCGGCACCGGCGCCGTTGCAGCAGAACCGGTCGTCGCCGGTGTCGGGGAACGAAAAACTCCCTGCTGGTTTCATCGCACAGCGGAGATACCCACGCGGGGCCGTTTTTATTCGCCCAGCGCCGCTCGCGCCTCTTCAAGGGTGGAATGCATGCCGATCACGTCGGCCAGGCCGACCAGCCTGAGCGGCCGGCTGGTGGCTGGCCCGTTGGCGACGACCGCGAATCCCGCAGTGCCGGTGGCACGATCACGCGCCGACACCAGAACGCCCATCCCCGCCGAAGCCAGGAATTCCACGTCGCTCAGGTCGACGATGACCGCCGTCGGATTCTTGTCGAAACAAGTGTTGATACTTTCCTCCAGCTGCGGCGACGTCAGCATGTCGATCACTCCGGCGGCCGAGATCACCGCGGTACGGCCGATCCAGGACTCTTTGATCAGACAGCCCGTTGTTGCCGTCGCGACGTTGTTCGCCGGGAATGCTTGGTCATTCGTCATATGGAGACCTCACTGGGGTAACGCGGAGATGCGTTCGGTTTCCTGCAAGGCTGCCGTTTGAACCTGGCAAGTGGGGCTTCGGGAAATGCGCCGATCTGCTTGCGACGCCGATCGCGCCAAAAATTTGAGCGCGACTAAATCAGGCTAGCTCAATGTCCCACGCGGCGGAACACAGGTTCACCGGAATCGACTGTGCATCGGATGCCGAATCACTGAATTGCCAGCGTATCGACGAATGCCACGAGCAAAAGACCTATCACCGGTTTCGGCGTCGGAGAGCAACAGCGAGAGGGACCCGGTGGGCCATCCCGCCTCGGTGATCCCGCGGGCATCAGCGCGGGGGGTCGCCCTTCCACGTGAAGCTGTTGATGGCTTCACGCTTCCGTTGGCCCCGTCTAGTTGCCGCCGGTGATGACGTTGCCCGGCAGCGCTGTCGGAGCCGGCGGGGCCTTCACCGAGGGAGTGAACGAACCGACCGACTGCTTCTCCGTCGGCGATGGCGCGGCCGGCGCGCTGCTCTCCGACGACGGCGCTTTGGTCTCGGCGGGCTTCTCCTTGGTGCTACTGCACGCCGTCAGTGAACCCATACCCACGATTGCGGCGGCACCGGCGACCACGGCAACACGCCGCGACAGACGAGATGACAACATGGCTCAACCCCACACTTTCCCGCCCCTGGTTAGGCGATAAGTCGAATTATCGCAGACCGGCTCCGGAACCGGGGAGTTCTTCGGGCGCGGGCTGGGCCGTCGCAACTACTTCGACATCTTGTTCGGGGCCTTCTCCTGCGGCGCCGCCTCTTCGGACTTGGTCAGGTCGAAAGCATCCTGATCACCGTCGCTGTCGATCTTTCCCTGGACCGCATTGGTGAAGTCACCCTGGGTGCCGTCGGAGTCGACGGTGGTCTTGTCCCCGCCACTCGCGTTGATGTTCATGGGCTTGGGCGGGCTCACACCTGCGGCCGACGCGATCGGGCCTGCGCCGAGCGCCAAGCCGCCCATGACAGCGAGTGCGGCCGCGGCCGTTGAAATCGAGACGCGCATAGTGTTTCGCATGGTTGAAAACCTAGCCGCGCCAACATCCCGGAAGCGCCAATCACCCTGCTCTGCAACGCTATTCACAGAGCATCGGAATCGGCCACACAGGAAGCTGACAGCACCGTCGTTCACAGCGTGTTGGCAACCCCGGCACAGGAATCTGCCAGCTGTGCGGGGGGTCGACGTTGTCACCTGCGGTTGTTTCCCAGACGGCATAGCGGCGAACGCCCGGACGGCGTTGCGCTACAGCAGATTAACGCCGGCGCGCTGGTGTGGCTTCCAGCTTTCTCACAGGCGCCCTCAACGCGTTCAGTTCGGCAGAAGTTCGACCCGGGCGCCGCCGTCGGCGACCTGGAAGGTCTGACCGCTGACCCAGCTACCCGCGCGGAATGCCAGCCAGCGGAACGCATTGGCGACGTCCCTGCGGGGTGCCGGAACGGCCGGTGAGGTTCTTCGGATGGGCGAGGGAGTACAGGGCCTTCTCGTCCAGCCCGAAGTCAGCCTCGCCGGGGGTCGAAAGTCATTGCAGATCTGTGTCTTTCAGTCCAGTTCCTGAACGCCGCCGCCGCTGACCGTCAGGACCTGCCCACTGATCCAGGAGGCGGCCGGCGAACAGAGGAACAGTGCGGCGTAGGCGATGTCATCGGGCTCGCCGAGACGGCCCAGCGGAGTCTTGGCCAGCATCCGCTTCTCGATGTCGGGGGTGAGCACCCTCGAGAGGGCATGGGTCTTGATGGCGCCCGGGGCGATCGCGTTGACCCGGATGCCCGCCGGCCCGAGGTCATAGGCGATGTTGCGGGTCAGATGGTTGACCGCTGCCTTCGACGACGAGTACGACGCCATCCCCGAGTTGGTGTTTTCACCCGCCATCGAGCTGACATTGAGGACCGCACCGCCGCCGCGCTGCGACATGTGCGGCGCACACAGCTGGGTGAGGCGGAACAACGAGAAGACGTTCAGCCGGTAAGCCCACTCGAAGTCGGCCATCGGCATGTCGAAGGGCTTCGGCCCACCGCCGCCGGCGTTGTTGACCAACACGTCCACGCCACCGAACAACTCGACCGCCGAACCAACAAACCGGTCGAGGTCGTCCTCGGAGGTGACGTCACACGCCACACCCACGGCTTCGCCCCCGGCTTCAATGATGCCGTCGGCAACGGCCTGCGCGGCGGCGCCGTCGAGGTCGCTGACCACCACCACGGCTCCCGCCGAGGCGAACAATTCAGTGATGGAACGGCCGATGCCGGCACCTGCTCCGGTCACGATGGCCACCCTGCCGTCGAGCCGGAAGTTGTTGATGGCGAACGTCATGGGCGAAGGATAACGGCAGATCCGGGCACTCCCGCAGGCAAAAATCGGAACATCTCCGAAATCAGGCCCGGGCGCGCCCGCGTTCCCGCGGGGTCGGGTTTGCAGAACGAACGGCACTGCAAAGGCAGGTCCCCGGGACCGATCAGTTCCAGGGATCACCGACCCCTAGTCGGCTAAAATCCCGCCAATGGCGCCACGACAAGCACGGGCGGAGGCGACCCGCCAGGGAATCATCGACGCCGCAGTTCAGCTGTTCGGCGAGTTCGGCTATGCAGACACCGACATGACCGATGTCGTGGAGCGCGCCCGCACCACCGGGGGAACCTGCTACTACTACTTCCCCACCAAGTCCACACTCGCGACGGCCATCATCGAAGAAGCCAACCGGGGGATCGCGGCGGAAATGGCGCCGATTTGGGAATCCGAAGCGCCGCATATGCATCGGCTCATCGCCGCGACGTTCCGTTTCATCGCAGTGACGGAGAACAACCCGGTCGTGCGGGTCGGCTACCAGCTTCGTCAGGCCACCCGGCAAGCCAGCCACTCCGGCACCGGCAGCTTCGGAGACACCGAGACGGTATTCGCCTCATCCATCAAGCGGGCCGTGCGCGAAGGGCACGCACGCACCGACATCAATCCCCGCGAGGCGGCCTACACGCTGTTCGCCGCACTGGTCGGCTGCCGCCTTCTGGCCGACGCGTTCGACGACGACCCGTTCGAGCGTTTGGCGCAGGTGTGGCGAACGACCCTGCCCTCCATCGCATCGGAGGACGCGCTGCCCGAATTGAACCGGTTGGTCCGCGCCCGCGCGCGCGAGCGGCGGTAACCGCCACCACCCCGGCCTGATCCAGAGAGGTCCCGATGAGTACTGCTGGGGAACGCGCCGCACGGTTGGCGCTGGTCTCACGATTGAAGACGATCTTCCCGGAGCTGCCCGAGTGGCCGCTGGCGGACGACATCACCCACGATCACTGGCTGGCCTACATGAAGACCACCCACGACGTGGGCGGCGAGCTCGACTTCCCGCACCTGTACGAGAACAAGGAAGAAGAGCAGTGGGAGTTGATGACCTACGTGCTCTGCGAGGTGCTGGGCTGGAAGGGCATCTGGGTGTCCGAGGAGCGCCGCCGGATCGCCAACGTGGACGTGGGGCGTGCGATCTACCTCGGCCTACCGTATTACAGCCGCTGGTTGTGGTCGGTGGGAAAGGTGCTGCTCGAGAAGAAGTACATCTCCTGGGGTGAGCTGACCGACCGGCTGGCCGAGGTCCAGGCCCGCTATCCGGGCTCGCTGAACGGCAAGTATCCCGAGGCGGCGCCGAAGTTCCAGGGCGACCCGTCAAAGGTCAAGCGCAACAAGCACATCGAAGCGGCGATGGGCAAGGGCGACCCGGACTGCTTCGCCGGCCAGGCCGGCCCGGCGAAGTTCAGGAAGGGTGATCGGGTCCGGGTCAAGGAGTTGCCGGCGATGTTCTACACCCGCACCCCGGAGTACTGCCGCGGCGCCGAGGGCGTCATCGCCGAGGCCGCCTACGAGACCCCGGCCCCGGAGGACGAGACCTGGGACCGCGAGGACGCCAAACCCGAGTGGATGTACATCGTGCGGTTCAACCAGTCCGAGTTGTGGGACGTCTACACCGGCCCGAAGAACGACACCCTGCAAACCGAGATCCCCGAGCGCTGGCTGGACGCCGTCTGATCCCGGCGCGTAAGCATCGCCGCCCTTCCCAATCTTGAAAGGAATTGCAAGACAACATGTCTGATGACCATGGTCACGACCACAGCATCGATGGCGACCACATCCGCACCGTCAAACCGATGGTCGATGAGATCACCGACTACGAGGTTCTGGAGATCGCTTTGCGCGAGCTGTGTATCGAAAAGGGCCTGTTCACCGCGGCCGAACACCGGCAGTTCACCGAGTACGCCGAGCAGATCGGCCCCACCCCCGCCGCCCGCCTGGTAGCCAAAGCCTGGCTCGATCCGGAGTTCAAAAGGCTCGTGCTCGAGGACGCCGTCGCGGCCTCCAAGGCCGTCGGTGTGGACTGGCTGGACCCGACCGGCTTCGGCACGCCCAGCGACTTCACCGCCTTCAAGGTCCTGGAGAACACCCCCGAGGTGCACAACGTCATCGTGTGTGCGCTGTGCTCCTGCTACCCCCGCCCGATCCTGGGCAACTCCCCGGAGTGGTACCGGACCCCGAACTACCGCTGGCGCATCGTGCGCTGGCCACGCCAGGTGCTCTCCGAATTCGGCCTGGAACTGCCCGACGGCGTCGAGGTTCGGGTGGAGGACTCCAACCAGAAGCATCGCTTCATGGTGATGCCGATGCGCCCGGAGGGCACCGAGGGCTGGACCGAGGACCAACTCGCCGAGATCATCACCCGCGACAGCCTTATCGGTGTCGCCGTGCCCCAGCCGGGTGTCACCACCAACGTCACTTCCCTGGTGCGACGCGCCGTGCGTCCGGTGCAGGAGTGAACGCCCCCACTCCCGGACAGGTGGCCGCCGAGGATTTCGCCGTTCTCAACGAGATCGTGGAGCGCAACCACACCTGGCCGGTGATGACGGCGAAGTACGGAGTGGAGAACCCATTGCCGCCGTGGAAGACCAGCCTCGACGGTCTGTGCGACGCACTCGACAGGTCGTGCGCCCCGGAGGCCGACCTGCCGCTGACCTTCAAGGAGCGCCGCGACGAAGAGGACGAGCTGTCGGCCACCCGATACACCGACCTCCCCTACCCGGAGAATCAGCTTGTCGCCCTGGCACATTCGCTGTTGGCCCGCGGGGTCATCAGCGAGGCTGATCTGAGCCGGCGGCTGGCGGCCATCCGGGCGCGTTTGGAGGCGGACTGACCAGTCCGGCGACGCGTAAGGCGTTCGGGCGCCTCAGAGTCCGCGGGATCAGACGAACTCCCTCACTTCGCAGGTTGGCGGGTCTACTGTTCGTCCCCATGAGCGCAGGGCAGGCGTTGGCCGACGAAAACCTGATCAACCGGCCGGGCCGATGTCGGCAGCTGAACCGGTGATGAGACGACCGGCCCTTCCCCCGGAAGGGGAAGCCGACTACCTCGATGCGCATCCCTTCGAGGTGCGCACCTACCCGCTCGGCGAGGACGTGCTCATCGAAGACGTCCGCATCCCGATGCGCGACGGAATCCACCTGGCGGCAACGGTGTACCGGCCGTCGTCCGGCCCGGCCGTCCCTGCGATCACGACCGCCACCCCGTACGGCAAGGACCGGTTCGACCAGACCGACAATTTCCGGGACGCCCCGGCCGGCTCGGTCCCCGGCGGGGGCGGTTTCTACGTCGGCGAGTTGCGTTTCAGCGACCGCACCCCGTTCGAGGCACCCGATCCCGGCTTCTGGGTGCCCAACGGCTACGCAGTCGTCATCGTCGACCTGCCCGGCTGGGGCAAGTCCCAGTCCAATCCAGCAGCCACTCCCGGGCCCGAAGCGCGTTGGAACGACACGATGGCATGGATCGCCGAACAGCCCTGGTGCACGGGAAGTATCGGCATGAGCGGGGTCTCCGCCCTGTGCGCCACGCAGTGGATCGCCGCCAAGGATCCGGCGCCTCCGGCGCTGAAGGCGATCATCGCCTGGGAGGGCATCAACGAATCCGGGCCGGGCGGAGGTTACGGCGGGATCCCCGAGACGGCTTTCAACGAATGGATGGAAAACGTCTGGCAGGGGCCCAACGTCAATCCCGACAGCGAAGGGCCCGAGCCCTACATCAAGGACTGGCGGTTCGACACGTCCTCGATCGGCGTGCCCTCGCTCGTGTGCGCCAGTTTCTCCGATCAGGAGTTGCACACCTGGGACACCTTCGACGCCTTCACCCGCATTCACAGTGAACACAAGTGGCTCTACAGCCACCGACGGCAGAAGTGGGGCGCCTACTACGGACCCAACGAAACCGAGCTGCAGAAGCGGTTCCTTGACCGATTCCTCAAAGACCACGCCGCGGCGATGGACGGCGTGCCCCGGGTGCGGCTGGAAATCAACTCGGACCGGTTCTCCCACAAGGTGATCGAAGCGCTGTCCTGGCCCGTCGAGAACACGACCTACACAGACCTGTACCTCGACGCCGGAACTTCCACGCTGACGACGATCGCGTCGAGCGACGAGCACAGCGCGGTCTTCGCCGCCGCCGACACCGCCGATCCGGCGAACCGGGCCCTCTTCGACTACACCTTCACGCGCACAACCGATGTCGTCGGCCACATGGCATTGACGGTGTTTCTCGAAGCCGAGAACGCCGACGACGCCGACGTCTTCGTCGGCGTCACCAAGCTGGATCGTCACGGCAACGAGGTGTACTTCTTCAGCGCATCGGGAGGCAACGCCAACGGGCCGGTCGCCCGTGGCTGGCTTCGCGCGTCCCGGCGCGCCCTCGACCCGGCCCGGTCCACACCGTGGCGGCCGGTCCTGGCCCGCGGTCCCGGCAGCCCGCTGAGCCCCGGACAGATCGTCGAGGCGCAGATCGCCATCATGCCCTCCGGGACGACTTTCCACGCCGGTGAGACGTTGCGGCTCATCCTTCAATCCTGGTCATTACGAGGCCAATTCGAGGGCGGTGAGACCCGCCGATGGGACACCATCGGTCACGGGCGCGCCCGCGTCCACACCGGCGGTCGCTATCCATCCCGGTTACTGATCCCCAGCCTCGGCGAAGCACCGCGCTGACGGCGTCGCGTCCTGAGGAGCATCACATGTCGAAGCGCTTCACCGGAAAGACCGCTGTCGTCACCGGCGCCAGCCGTGGCATCGGCCTCGGAATCGCCAGACGGCTGGTGGACGATGGGGCGCGGGTGGTGATCACCGCCCGCAACCCCGAGACCCTCGATGAGGCCGTAGCGGAACTGGGTGGTCCGCGATGCGCGGTCGGTGTCGCCGGTTCGGCCGACGACACGGAGCACCAGGCCGAGGCGGTCCGGGTCGTCCTGGACACGTTCGGCAGCCTGGATCTGTTGGTCAACAACACGGGCTCGAACTATGCGCACGGGCCGTTGATCGGCCTGGACGCGGCGGATGCGCGCAAGACCGTCGAGACCAACTGCATCGCGGCCCTGTCCTGGATCCAGCACGCATACCGTGGGTGGATGGGCGACCACGGCGGTGCGGTCGTCAACGTGTCGTCGGTGGCGGCCGTGCGCCCGGCCTCGCAGATCGGCTTCTACGGTGCCACCAAAGCGATGCTGACCTATCTCACCGAGCAACTCGCCGTCGAACTCGGCCCCGCCATCCGGGTGAACGCGGTAGCACCCGCGGTGGTCAAGACCCAGTTCGCCGAACCGCTTTATGCCGGCCGGGAGGAATCCGTCGCCGCGACCTACCCGCTCAAGCGGCTGGGCGATCCGGCCGACATCGCCAACGCAGTCGCCTTCCTGCTTTCGGCCGAGGCCGCCTGGATCACCGGCCGACTCCTGGTCGTGGACGGGGGCATCACGCTGGTGGGTGCGGACTGGGGTGCATGAACCGGGCTGTCCGGGGGTGATGTGATGGCTGTGGGCCTGGTTGGCCCTCTGACCTGGTGGTCCCGGCTGGGATCGAACCAGCGACCTTCCGCGTGTGAAGCGGACGCTCTCCCACTGAGCCACGGGACCGGGAGATGGAAACTGCGGTGTCGCAGTGCCGAGCACGAAGACTAGCACGCGGCGAATTTCCGCTGAACGCACGGCTGACCTACCAATTTGTGGCCTCTACGCTCCGTGCACTATTGTCGGTTTCCGCAACGGGCGAGAGGTTGTCCGGGGCTTCGCGGATGTAGCGCAGTTGGTAGCGCATCACCTTGCCAAGGTGAGGGTCGCGGGTTCGAATCCCGTCATCCGCTCGAGGGTGAAGTGGCATCAGACCCCAACGGTGGAGTGGCCGAGTGGTGAGGCAACGGCCTGCAAAGCCGTGCACACGGGTTCGATTCCCGTCTCCACCTCCGATTTGCTCCCGGCGCGATTAGCTCAGCGGGAGAGCGCTTCCCTGACACGGAAGAGGTCACTGGTTCAATCCCAGTATCGCGCACCAGAGTTCTTGCAGGCGAGAACCTGTTTAACCGGCCAAGAGTCGAGCTTGCACCACATATGCGCCACATAGTTCCGCGAACTGTGTCCGTGGTAAACACGGGTTGGTGCGCTTACTCAACGCTTCGGGCCGGTAAGTCTCGCGCCAAGACTTATCTCGCCGGGGGAATCTGTCGCTGTTGAACGTCTCAATGAGGTTGGCCTCGAACGTCGGGACGGTCATCTCTCGGAGACTGTCGTTAAGGGTTCGATATGCGGCGCGGCGAACACCTGGGGTGACTTCCGGGGGGCCCAGATACACCGACGACTATCTGGTCTCGTACGTCGGTCGCGGCCCTGGCTATTTCCCAGCCTGGTTGCCTGTTGAGCCGTAGGGCAGTGGGCAATGAAGAATCACCACGCCTTCCCAGCGGCCCGTCACCATAAGCCAAGCGCCGCCGAGAACCTCATGGTGAAATCTTCTCGTAGGACACACTCGGGGGAGAACAGATGATCCGCACCGTCACCGTCGTCACCGCACTCGCCGGCGCAATAGCACTAAGCCCGCAATCCCAAGCCCAAACGGGCTCCTTACTGGTACCCGGCGACATCACGCCGGGGAACTACTGGGCGACGCCAGAAGGCTCGATGGGCGGCTACGTCGAAGTGTGCGCCGACTACACATGTGACATCGGTGGCGGGTTGATCCGTAACTACTCGGTTGACGGTCGAACGATGGTTGTCATTTCCTCCAACGCAACCCTCGTCAACGTCGCCCGTGTGAACCTGACCCCGGTAGGTGCAGGTTCATCCACCGCTCCCAGCGGCGCATCGGGGACGTTGGCGAGTGTCTGCGATCAAATCGACACACTCATGTACGGCAACCCGGACGGAAACCCGGCCCTGACAGCTCGCCAACTTGAAGCCATTAAAGCCCAGATAGGCACACCCGACGCCCAACTGCTGGAGAACCTGGCGTCGGCCTACACCGCCATCGCAGCCAATCCGACGAACACTGACGCACAGAACAGGGTTTCAACCTCGGCCCGTGCACTCGGCGCGGGCTGCCAATCGGCAACGGGCACACCAACACACAACTGACCAGCGGCGCGCAATGGGAATGCGATGAGAAACCTGATTCAGGTTCCGCGCCGATGATCGCGGCTCTGGGGATCGCGGCGGCCTCAGTAATCCTGACTGTGATCCTGGTGGTGGTTGGGCAACCGTGGTGGATCGTCCTGATCATTAGTTTCGTCGTTGTTTTCGCGCTGCGCAAAAGGGCACGAAAGTCGCTCTTGGCCTCGGGCGCCCGCTGTGATTGGTGCGGCCATTTGGATGACTCTCATCTACCCGGTGGCGTGTGCGTAGCCGATCGGAACGGACGCTGGCTCTGTCAATGTCGCGAGTTCTACCAGGGTGAATGGCAAGCACCAGGGTGAACTAGCTGTCGTTCCCGAGCGCCGCCGGAGGCGTCTGCAGGGGCGTGTCTCATTGACTGTGTAAGGGGTTGGGCCTGAATGGTGGTCCTGGTGACTACCGGACAGGAGTGCTCTGCTTTGTCTCGATCCGATTCATCTCGTGACGGCGCCGCGGAGAAGTTGGCGCAGTTGCTGTCGCCGGCGGCGGTGGATGCGCTGTTGGCTGATGCCGAGGCCGCCGGTACCCCGATCGACGGCCCCGACGGTTTGTTGGCCCAGATCACCAAGTCGGTCCTGGAGCGGGCCCTGGATGTCGAGATCGCTGATCACCTGGGCTATGACCATGGCGATCCGGCCGGGCACGGCACGGGCAATTCCCGCAACGGCCATGGCCGCAAGACCGTGCTGACCACCGCCGGGGCGGTCGAGCTGGAAGTACCGCGGGACCGCAACGGCACGTTCACCCCGGTCATCGTGCCCAAACGGGCCCGCCGGCTGGGTCAGGTCGAAGACATGATCCTGTCGCTGTACGCCCGCGGCATGTCCACCCGCGACATCACCGAGCACCTCGCCGAGGTCTACGGCGCTACCGTCTCGGCGGCCACGATTTCCCGGGTCACCGACGTGGTGGTCGAGGAGATCGCCGCCTGGCAGTCCCGGCCGGTCGATCCGGTGTACCCGATCCTCTACATCGACGCGATCCGGCTGAAGATCCGCGACGGCGGGGTGGTGGCCAACAAGGCCGCCCACATCGTGATCGGGGTGGATGTCGACGGAATCAAGCGGGTCCTGGGCGTGTGGATCCAGCAGAGCGAGGGCGCGAAGTTCTGGCACGGGGTACTCACCGAGCTACGTAACCGGGGCTGCCGAGACGTGTTGTTCGTGTGCTGCGACGAGCTGACCGGTCTGCCCGAGTCGATCAACGCGGTCTGGCCCCAGGCGATCGTGCAGACCTGCGTGGTGCACCTGCTGCGCTCGGCGATGCGTTACGCCTCTTACACCGATCGGCGTGCCATGGCCACCGCGATGCGCCCGATCTACACCGCGTCCACCGAAGAGGCCGCCGCGCTGGCCCTCGACGATTTCCGGGCCCAGTGGCGTACCAAGTCTCCTGGGGCGGTCGCGGTCTGGGACCGGGCCTGGGCCGATTTCGTGCCCTTCCTGGCCTTCCCGGTGGAGATCCGCAAGATCATCTACACCACCAACGCCATCGAGTCGCTGAACTACCAGCTACGCAAGGTCACCAATGCCCGCGGCTCGTTCCCCAACGACGCCGCCGCCCTCAAACTGCTCTACCTGGCCATCCGCAACATCAACCAGAAACGAGGATCACACCAAGGAACCGGAACCTGGCGCTGGACCGCAGCGCTGAACACCTTCGCCATCCAATTCCCCGACCGACTACCCCTCTAACCCAAACATCAACGGCCACAACCGCTTACACAGTTATCTTGACAAGCCCAGGTTTTTTAGAGGCCAAACCGGACCACATGGGCCAGATATGGGCTAACACTCAACTGCGGCGCTAGCGCACCTCCAAAGAGATAGGTAGCTAGCAACATGAACACAATCCACCCCATCGCGCCGCCCGCCGGCACTGCCGCCGACACCTGGCAGCCCGAGACTTATCGCATCGTCTACGGGCCGCGGCGCCACATCCCCGGCCGGGAAAACGTGAACGTCGCAGTCACGGGCGTGCAGTTCACTGACGGCACCATCGACGACGGCACCGTTCTGGAACCGCCGATGGTCTATCCAGACCACCCGGATGGCATGACCGCTGCCCAAGCACGCGGTCTTGCAGCTCTGTTGATGGCAGCAGCCGACGAGATAGAAGGCTGGGTGACCCGATGATGGGCGAGCCGATAACCAACAATTTCGATGCGCTCCTCCAAGCGCTCGCCTTGGCGGTCACAGCACCGACAGACGAGAAGGCGCAACAGGCAACCGTATTAGCGGAACAAGTCGCGGCGAGAATGCCTGAACTTGAAGTTCAACGGGCCAAACATCAGGCCGAGGTCATCCTCGGAGAAGTCCCGCCGTTCTAATTTCGGAACGTCCCGCATCGGCCCGTCACCAATTCAACGGTGGCGGGCCGTTTCGCAGCTTTCACGCTCCTGAGCAGAATGCACACAACAAGTTCAATGCCCTCTGTGCGGGTAGTGCGGGACTGTCGCAGTAACGGTGTAAACGGCCTGATCGGCCCCGGTGTGTCGGGGCCGGAAAGGTCGTCTGATGATCGAAACTTTCGTGGCTGTGCAGCCATCGCAGAATTTTGAAGTGGATGCCGCTGCGGCGGCGCCGATTGATGTCCCGGACAGCCGGGAGGTCGACGAGCTCGAAGTCGCCCGGGAGTTGGTGCGCCAGGCCCGTGAGGCCGGGGTGGCGCTGACGGGCCCGGGCGGGTTGCTCAGAGCGATGACCAAGACGGTCATCGAGACCGCTCTGGATGAGGAGATGTCCGAGCATCTGGGCTATGACCGCCACGATCCGGCGGGTTACGGAAGTGGCAACTCCCGCAACGGCACCCGTTCGAAGACCGTGCTGACCGACGCGTGCGGACAGATCGAGATCAACGTCCCTCGCGATCGGGCGGGAACCTTCGAGCCCCAGATCGTCGCCAAGCGTCAACGCCGCCTGACCGACGTCGATGAGGTGGTGTTGTCGCTGTATGCCCGCGGGTTGACCACCGGGGAGATCAGCGCGCATTTCGCCGACATCTACGGCGCGTCGGTGTCGAAGGACACGATCTCCCGGATTACCGACCGGGTCGTGGAGGAGATGACGGCCTGGCACACCCGTCCGTTGGAGCGCGTGTACGCCGCGGTGTTCATCGACGCTTTGCATGTGAAGATCCGCGACGGCCAGGTCGGCCCACGGCCGGTCTACGCCGCGATCGGGGTGGACCTGGCCGGTCACCGCGACGTGCTGGGCATGTGGGCCGGCGAAGGAGACGGCGAATCGGCCAAGTACTGGCTGGCGGTGCTCACCGAGTTGAAGAACCGCGGGGTGGCCGACGTCTTCTTCTTGGTCTGCGACGGCCTCAGAGGATTGCCGCAATCGGTCAGTGCAGTCTTCCCCGACACGGTGGTGCAGACCTGCATCATCCATCTGATTCGAGGGACATTCCGCTACGCCGGGCGCCAGCACCGCGACGCCATCGCCCGAGCCCTCAAACCGATCTACACCGCGGTCAACGCCACCGCAGCCACCGAGGCCCTCGATGCCTTCGACGCCGAGTGGGGCCAGCGGTACCCGGCAGCGATCCGGTTGTGGCGCAACGCCTGGAGCGAATTCATCCCATTCCTGGACTACGACACCGAGATAAGGAAGGTGATCTGTTCGACCAACGCCATCGAGTCCTTGAACGCCCGCTACCGTCGCGCCATCCGCGTGCGCGGTCATTTCCCGACCGAGCAGGCAGCCCTGAAATGCCTATACTTAGTCACCCGGTCGCTGGACCCGACCGGGACCGGACAGAAGCGATGGACCATGCGCTGGAAACCAGCACTGAACGCCTTCGCGATCACCTTCGCCGACCGTATGCCGGGCAGCGAAACCAACTAACCGAAGATGCCGTTTACACCGTTAATCGGACGGACCCGGTAGTGCGCACAAGCGCGACAGCCCCTATCCGGCGTTCCTAGTGTCCTCTACATCAAGTGGTTTGTCGGCGTCGGGTGAAGACTGGCCCCTGATCGTCGGCTGAATTTGGACCCCCTCCGTTGACGATGAGGAAGTGATGTCAGTGGAGGATTGGGCAGAGATTCGCCGGTTGCACCGGTCGGAGGGAATGCCGATCAAGGCGATCGCCCGGGTGATGGGCGTGGGCCGCAATACGGTGCGCCGGGCGCTGGCTGCTGATGGGCCGCCGAAGTATTTGCGGGCGGCGCGGGGTTCGAAGGTCGATGCCGTCGAGCCGCAGATCCGGGAGTTGCTGCGGGCCTATCCGCGGATGCCGGCCACCGTGGTGGCCGAGCGGATCGGCTGGGCCTATGGAATCACGATCCTCAAGGACCGGATTCGTGAACTGCGACCGTTGTATTTGCCGCCGGATCCGTGCGGGCGTACCGAGTACATGGCCGGTGAAGTGGTGCAGTGCGACTTGTGGTTCCCGCCGGTGGACGTCCCGCTCGGGGATGGTCAGTTCGGCCGGCCGCCGGTGTTGGTGATGGTCAGCGGATATTCGCGGGTAATGACCGCGATGATGCTGCCGAGCAGGCAGTCACCGGACCTGCTGTGCGGTCATTGGGAGCTGCTGAGTGGTTGGGGAGCCGTTCCACGAGCCTTGTTGTGGGACAACGAGTCCGCGGTCGGCAAGTGGCGGGCAGGCAAGCCGGAATTGACCACGGCGATGAACGGTTTTCGCGGGGTGCTGGGAACCAAGGTGGTGTTGTGCCGCCCCGGGGATCCGGAGGCCAAGGGATTGGTCGAGCGGGCCAACGGCTACCTGGAAACCTCGTTCCTGCCCGGACGAACCTTCACCTGCTCGCAGGACTTCAACGACCAACTCCGCCGATGGCTGGCCCTGGCCAATACGCGGATGCATCGCCGTCTGGGATGCCGGCCCGTGGACCGCTGGGCCGCTGATGTCGCGGCGATGGTGGCGTTGCCGCCGACCGCCCCGGCGGTGGGCTGGGCATCGACGATGCGGCTGGGCCGGGATCACTACGTCCGCCTGGACGCCAACGACTATTCGGTGCACCCGTCGGTGATCGGCCGCAAGGTCACCATCGCCGCTGACCTGCACACCGTCCGGGTCCATTGCGACACCACCGTGGTCGCTGAGCATCGGCGCTGCTGGGCGGCGCATCAGACGATCAGCGACCCCGCCCACGTCGCCGCCGCGGCGGATCTGCGCCGACGCCGACACACCGTCGCCACTCCAGCTGATGATGCCGGGGTGGCCTACCGCGATTTGGCCGACTACGACCGCCTGCTCGGCATCGACGAGGAGATCGCGTCATGACGACCAAACGCCCCACGACCACCAGCCGCGATCTCGAGGCGGAGCTGGCGTTTCTGACCCGTGCACTTAAGGCGCCATCCCTGGCCGATGCCATCCCGCGGCTGGCCGAAAGAGCCCGCGCCGACAGCTGGACCCACGAGGAATTCCTCGCGGCCTGTCTGCAACGGGAAGTCGCTGCCCGGGAATCCCACGGTGGGGAGGGTCGTATCCGAGCAGCACGATTCCCCGCGCGAAAAGCTCTGGAGGAGTTCGATTTCGACTACCAACGCTCCCTCAAGCGTGACCAGATCGCGCATCTGGGCACCCTGGACTTCATCGCCGCCAAGCAGAACGTGGTCTTCCTCGGCCCGCCCGGCACCGGCAAGACCCACCTCTCCATCGGGTTAGGCATTCGGGCCTGCCAGGCCGGCTACCGAGTCGCTTTCGCCACCGCCGCCCAATGGGTCGACCGACTCGCCGCCGCCCACCACGGCGGCCACCTCCAAGACGAACTGATCAAACTCGGCCGCCTGCCACTGCTGATCATCGACCTATGCCGACCCCGTAACTATGCCGCCTGCGCTGCGGGTCTCTGAGCGAAGCTGCTGGTTGACCTCCTATCGATTGGTTTCCAGGCTCTGAAAGGCTCGGCATAGTTCCGGCGGTGTGGTGACGCTTCTGTGGTTGGAGCACGGTGCTCCAAGACGGAGGTGAGGTCATGTCGGGAACGCGGAGAAAGCCCGGTCGGATGGGGCCGTTTATCGCCGGCTTGCAGGCGAGATGGTCGGAGCTGGGATATTCAGATCTCGCGATTCGGAATATGTTGAAAGATGTTGGCGCGGTGGGCCGGTGGATGCAGGAGCGGAATGTGCAGCCGGGCGATCTGTCGCCTGCGCTGCTCGGTGACTTCCGTAGGTATCGGATTGCTGTGGGGGTGCGAAAGGTCTCGAGCATCAAGAGCTTCCAGCCGATGCTCGCTTACCTGCGTGAGCAGGGCGTCGTCGTCGAACGGCCGAGAAGTGATGATCCGTTGCAGCGGCTGCTCGATAGTTATCGCTGTTGGCTGATCGACGAACGGGGGCTGGCTCAGGCAACGGTCATCCGCTACGAGAACCTGGCCCGCCGGTTCCTGACGCTGCATCCGTTGGAGGCCGGCACGACGGTCAGCGGCGCCGAGGTTGTGGCCTTTCTGTTGCAGGAGAGCAGGCGGGTCAGCGTCGGATCGGCCAAGGGGCGAGTCGCCGAACTCCGTTCGTTGTTGCGGTTCTTGTTCGTCCGGCAGTTGACGCCGCGACTGTTGACCACAGCGATTCCCCCAGTAGCGGGATGGCGCGATACAGGGATTCCCAAAGCCCTGCCTGCGGGATATGTGCAGCAGCTGCTGGATCGATGTGACCGCAGCGATCCCGTCCAGGTTCGCGACTTCGCGATTCTGATGCTGGTGGCCCGACTGGGGTTGCGCTCGATCGAAGTCGCTCGCATGCAACTCGACGACATCGACTGGCGTTCCGGGCGGATCATTCTGCACGGCAAAGGCTCTCGGGAAGACGTGATGCCCCTGCCCAATGAAGTCGGCGCGGCGCTGGCGGACTATCTCAGCGATGCCCGTCCACCAACCGCGCTGCGCTCGGTATTCATTTCATGCAAAGCGCCTCGCCGAGCGATCAGAGCAGACTTGGTCAGCGACGTAACACGACGGGCCTGTGATCGGGCCGGGCTGCCACGTGTGGGGGCGCATCGTCTTCGGCACACCCTGGCAACCGAGATGCTGCAGCGCGGTGTCAAGCTGGCCGACATCAGCCAGGTGCTTCGCCACCGGGATCTGGCCACCACCGCGCTCTACGCCAAAGTTGACCTGGCCACGTTGAGGACGATCGCGGCACCATGGCCCGGAGACGACAAGTGAGCGCCGTGGCCGATGCCGCAGCCGACTATCTGCGGCTGCGAAACCAGCTGGGCCACGAGCTGGCCGAGCATCACCGGCTGCTGCCTCGCTTCGTTGCTTTTCTCGATAACGCCGGCATCCAAACGGTGACCGTGGCCGCCGCGATTGCGTGGGCCAACGCACCGGAGGTCGATCCAACCGGGACGATGGCGTCCCGCCGAATGAGCATCGCCCGTGGCTTCGCTCGGCATATGGCTGGGCTCGACTCCCGCACAGAGATCCCCCCGTTCGGCGTGATCGGTTCACGGCGACACCGCCATGAGCCATACATCTTCAGCTCCACCGACATCGACGCGCTGTTACGCGGCGCGCAAGGCCTACGGACCCGGTTCGCCTGCGCAACCCACCACAGCATGATCGGGTTGCTCGCCGCGACCGGGATGCGCGTCGGTGAAGTGATCCGTCTCGACCGGACCGATCTCTGCCCTACCGACGGGCGGCTGTTGATCCGCGAATCGAAATTCGGCAAGTCACGGATCGTGCCGCTGCATCCCTCGGTGCTCGAAGCGCTGCAGCGCTACGCCAGGCTGCGCGACGACATCCACCCTCGGTCGACGACGGCGAGCTTCTTCGTCTCCATCCGAGGCAACAGGATGGTCTATCCCACCGTTCAAGCGGTATTCCGAAACCTCTGCGACGGAGCGGGAATCGGGGCCGATGCACCATCGCGCCCCCGGATTCACGACCTGCGACATACCTTCGCCATCCGCACCTTAATCGGCTGGTATCGCGCCGGTGAAGACGTCGAGGCCCGACTCCCAGTGCTGTCGACCTACCTGGGTCATCGTGATCCGCGGTGGACCTACTGGTATCTGTCGGCCGCGCCAGAGCTGCTGGGCTTGGCGGCCTCACGCCTGGAAGCCACCACACAAGGCAGCATCCGATGAGCCCGATCGCGCCGACGCTGCAAGCGTTCTTTACCGACCGCCTCACCAAACAGCGGCAGGCCAGTCCACGGACCATCGCGTCCTACCGCGACTCGCTACGGCTACTAATCGGATTCGCCCAGGACAGCACCGGCAAGGCGCCCTCCCGCTTGGAGTGGAGCGACCTCGACGCCGACTTGATCACGGCCTTCCTCAACCACCTCGAACACGCCCGACACAACAGTGCACGCACCCGCAATCTTCGACTGACTGCCGTGCGTTCCCTGTTCAGCTTCGCCGCACTTCGCCACCCCGAGCACGCCGCGGTGATCCAGCGGGTCTTGGCAATACCGGCCAAACAGTTCGACAAACGGCTCATCACCTTTCTCACCGCGGCAGAGACCGACGCTCTCATCGAGGCACCCGACACCGAACGGTGGGAAGGCCGCCGCGACCGTGCGCTGCTGCTTTTGGCAACCCAGACTGGGCTGCGGGTCTCCGAACTGACCCATCTCAATTGCGGCGACATCACCTTCGGAGATGGATCCAGCGTTCGGTGCACAGGAAAAGGCCGAAGGCGACGAGCGGTCCCACTGACCACGACCACCCAAGCAGTGCTCCGCATCTGGCTCACTGAGCGGGGAGATGCGACCGATCAACCCCTTTTTCCCACCCGGACAGGCCGGCGACTCAGCACCGACGCCGTCGAACGGCTCGTGCGACTACACGCAATCACCGCCGCGAAAACGTGCCCCACCATCCGACCCGCCGAACTCCACCCGCACGTGCTTCGGCATACCTGCGCAATGTCGCTGCTGCACGCCGGAATCGACACCGCGGTCATCGCTCTATGGCTCGGCCACGCCGACATCCGATCCACCGGCATCTACCTGCACACCGACCTCACCATCAAGCAGCGAGCACTCGAAGCGATGACCCCGCCCTCGACCAAACCCGGCTGCTACCGCCCCCGCGACAAACTTCTCGACTTCCTCGAAAGCCTCTGACTATGCCGATCACAACCTCGATTCACCCAACGCGATCGCCTCCGCTGCAACACATTCGAGAACACCGATCGAACGGGGTCGGCATAGTTACGGGGTCGGCATAGGTCGATCTATCCCGATATCGGAATAGCTCGACGAGGTCGGCTACATCCCCTTCGAATCCGAAGCGGCCAACCTGTTCTTCCAACTCATCTCCGCCCGCTACGAACGAGCCAGCCTGATCGTGACCTCCAACAAACCCTTCGGCAAAGCGCACTTGTTCGCCCGAACGTGTGCGAGGTTCCGCCGAAACAGAACAAGTTCGCGGTGTTTATTGCTCGGCAAGCTGGTCAGGAAGTCGGCCATCGTCGAGGTGATCGGCGAGATAGATCATGGCGCCCTCGGGCCTCATCCCGAAGGCTGCCGCCACGAGCTTGGGGTCCAGTGTGTTAACGAGCTCGGCGAGCCTGGTCGTGCGCAGCATCTTCGGTGGCAGGCCACACGGATCGAGCAGATGACTCATGTAGGCCTCCGACGCCGGTCGTCGGTCGGCCTTGGTGCCGCGGGTGACGATCACGTGCGGGTTGGCGCTGCCCAGGGTGTCGCGGTGGGCGAGGCAACGTTGCAGAGCCGACCAGCTCACGGGATCCAGTGGCACGGGGTGGGGTCGCCTGCCCAGTCGAACTGCTCGATCGCCCGTCTCGACGTCGTCGGTCCGCAGCAGCCTTACCTCACTGCTGGAGGCGCCGTGCAAGATGGCGAGGAGCCCGAACATGGCCTCGTGGGGGTGAGCGCCGGTGTCGGTACTCCATCGATCGAACAGGGTCCGCTGTTCAGTGATCGTCAGTGTGCGGCCACGAAATCCTCGATACCGTCTGGTCGTCACACCCCGTGTCGGGTCAACGAGAACCATCCGGCGGCTGCGCGTGAACCGAAAGAATTGGCCTAGCACGGTCAGACGTCGTGCCCGGTTGTTCGGTTGAGCGGCCAGGAACGCTTCTATGTCGGTCACATCGACCAGCGCCCAATCCTGTTTGCCGCGTTGTGAATCGAGGAAGCAGGCCAGGTCACGCACGACCGCTAACGCGGTTTCGATGGTTCGATCGGTGCGTGGGCGGGTGCCGGCACGGCGGGCGCGTTCGCGGGCGTTGACCATGGAACCGGCGAACTCTGAGACCCCAAGGCGCATCCCGGGCGGTGTGGCATCGATGCGGTTCTGTCGACGCCCGGCGGCAAGTCGGTCGGACTGGTCGGTGACGATCGCCAATCCACGTTCGGTGAAGAAGGCTTCCAGCGCTCGTGCCAGCGATCCCATCGAGCGGCCCGGGCGGCGGGACCGCTCAAGGACTTGCTGCGGATGGTTGGAGTGCGGGTCCTGCAGTAGCCGCGCCAGTGCGGTGATCAGCGCACATGCGCGGGCCGGGCACTGGGACGCAGCCAGATGAACCACGAATTGATCGAGCCAGTCGGGAGGTTCGACAAGCCTGGCGGCCAGGGTCTCACCACGCACGAAAGGCCGGTCGGGATGGCGCTGCCAGCATCGCCCGCACAGGCCGCGCCCAACGTGGCGGCGTAATTCACCGCAGTTCGCGCAGACCCGGGGCGGATCCTTCGGTGCGCCCGGGCGCGAACAAGGTCCGCACCACCCGGTGGACCCCCGCAGATAGCCGGGCTTGCCGCAGCGCGGGCACATCGACCTCGCCGCTGCCCGTTCGACACGCTTTTGGCACGGCCGACATACCACCTCGCCGCGGAACCGGACCTTCCCGCCGCAGTCGCGACATCGCCGCGAGCACAGCACGCATCGCCCAGTTTCGGCAACCAGCACGCGGTCCGATCCGCAGCCCGGGCATCGCGTCTTGGACGACTGCTCGCTCCGTCGGCGCATACACCGGCAACAATGCTCACGGTCGAGAAAGCCAACCGGGGCACCGCATTCCACGCAGTCGCGCTGTCGTTTCCCCATGACCCGCCAGCCGTTTCGATTCCCCGCCGGTCACATCGGTGGCATCGAGCGCCCCCGGGCGTTGACCGCCTGTGGCGCCGTTGCGGTCGGCCGCGGCGTTGCCGCAGACCCCTCGACGGGGGTGGTGTCGATCTCGAAAAGGTCATTCGGAGTGCACTGCAGGGCGGTGCATAACGCAATCAGCGTCGACAGCTTGATCTGACTGGGCTCCTTGGTCAACAGCGCCGACACCGATGCCGCCGATATCGGCATACCCGCCTTCTCCTCGAGCAGGCGCCGCAACTCGGTGCCGGTCCACACTTCACGCTGCGCCGCGGTCATACGCAGCCGCCACCGTATCTTCATGCCGTTCCGCCCTCTCCGCTCAACTCCGCCAACGTCGAGGCAACCGCCCGCCGGTAAGCGTCCTCGATGAACGTCGCCGATGGTCGCACATACCGCATCGTAGAACTCACCGTCCAATGCCCTAGAAGCTGTTGAATCGCAACCAGATCCACGCCACGCTCGTAGTTGTGAGTAGCACACGCCCGGCGCAACGCGTGCGGACTGAACCGCTCCGCGGCCGGCCGACCCTCCAACTCCATGAGATACCGCAGCCGGTTGCGCAGCGTCCCACGATGCAACGCCCCACCCGACTCGTCGGCAAAGAGCACCGGCGAATCCGGGAACTTTGGACGCACATCGGCCAGGAACCACCGCAACAACACGTCCAGGCCGTCGAGCATCGGCACCCACCGCGGCCGCGGTCCCGACATATGGGCCCCCTTGCCGAAACGCACATGCAACTTGCCGAACGGACCACGGCCGAAGTGCACATCGGAAATCTCCAGCAGCGCAGCCTCTTCCGAACGCAGCCCAGCGTGATACAGCGTCCGGAACATCGCGTAATCCCGGGCCGCCGGCCCGTACTTGCGGGCCCCGGCGATGCGGGTCTTCAAGAAACCGAAGAACGCGTCCACCCGCTCCGGGACCGGCGGCGGCGCAACCGCCGGCGAGTCGTCACCCACATGGCGTGAAGCATTGAACTCATCTACCGGGCACACCAGCTGCACCCCGAACCCGGCCTCTATCTCGGCCGCCTTGCGGACCTGCAGGAATCGATGAAACCCCTTGAATATCTGCACATACTCCCGCCGCGTCGAGGCAGAGCGGCCTGCCACCGTCAAATCGCCGACTACGCGATCGACGTCCTCACTGGTCACCTCCCACGCCGGACGCCCCAGCGCCGCCAACGCCCGCTCCAACAGCCCGATGTCGTTGTCGATCGTCACCGGACTGAACCCACGAGCACGCCACGACGCCACAAACGCGTCCACGCATTCCCGTTGAAACACAACAGGATCGGCGACCGCGGGCTCGACCGCGACAGCGCCACCGGGAATCAGCCGCAGATTCTCCACCACCGGCACACCTTCTTCCCAACTAAATGGTTAAGGCATTGCCTAACATAACGCCGTCTCGACTTGAAGATCGACCCGACACGCGGAGTGCTGGAAAGCCCAGCTTGCAGGCAGTTTCTGCCCCAACGAACATGTGCCAGCTCCACTTCGCTGGGGCGAGGTCTTCGGCGACGACGTCGTCGCCGCCGCCATGATCGACCGCCTCGTCCACCACGCCGAAGTCCTCTCACTAAAAGGAGACAGCTACCGACTCAAAGACCGAGACCTCGGCCGCGTCCCCGCGGCGACAACCACAAAACAAACCTAGGAGAGGGGTCCACTTTCACCCGACGAAAAGGGGTTCAGATTCACCCGACGTTGACATGGTTCACCGGGAACCACGAAAACGAAGGGACTGACCATCATGGCGAACATCAAGAACCTCACCACCGTCGCAGCCTCCACCGCGGCCCTCATCACCCTGGCTGTAGCCGGAATGCCCCAGGCGTCCGCCAGCACCCTCGCCCCGGCGATGGAGGGGAAGTACAACATGGCGTACTCCGGTGGTGGCGGGCAGTACATGACGATCAAGACAGAGTGCTCCGCGCCGGGGTTGTGCGACATTCAGCACGTCACGCTGCAACTCGAGCCCCTGCCTCTCACGGCCCATCGCACAGACGATGACAAGTGGACGATGTCCGTCCACCACTCACAGGGCTACTTCCCCCCCTGTGCCCCAAGAGGGGTTCCCTCCACTTTCACGTGGACCTACGACAGTTCAGGCGGCGTGTTCCAGAACGTCCCCGATGATCCGAAAGCCTGCGGTGGCAGCCCGACGCAGACCTCCTCGTTCACGTTGGGACTGTCGCAGTAACGGTGTAAACGGCCTGATCGGCCCCGGTGTGTCGGGGCCGGAAAGGTCGTCTGATGATCGAAACTTTCGTGGCTGTGCAGCCATCGCAGAATTTTGAAGTGGATGCCGCTGCGGCGGCGCCGATTGATGTCCCGGACAGCCGGGAGGTCGACGAGCTCGAAGTCGCCCGGGAGTTGGTGCGCCAGGCCCGTGAGGCCGGGGTGGCGCTGACGGGCCCGGGCGGGTTGCTCAGAGCGATGACCAAGACGGTCATCGAGACCGCTCTGGATGAGGAGATGTCCGAGCATCTGGGCTATGACCGCCACGATCCGGCGGGTTACGGAAGTGGCAACTCCCGCAACGGCACCCGTTCGAAGACCGTGCTGACCGACGCGTGCGGACAGATCGAGATCAACGTCCCTCGCGATCGGGCGGGAACCTTCGAGCCCCAGATCGTCGCCAAGCGTCAACGCCGCCTGACCGACGTCGATGAGGTGGTGTTGTCGCTGTATGCCCGCGGGTTGACCACCGGGGAGATCAGCGCGCATTTCGCCGACATCTACGGCGCGTCGGTGTCGAAGGACACGATCTCCCGGATTACCGACCGGGTCGTGGAGGAGATGACGGCCTGGCACACCCGTCCGTTGGAGCGCGTGTACGCCGCGGTGTTCATCGACGCTTTGCATGTGAAGATCCGCGACGGCCAGGTCGGCCCACGGCCGGTCTACGCCGCGATCGGGGTGGACCTGGCCGGTCACCGCGACGTGCTGGGCATGTGGGCCGGCGAAGGAGACGGCGAATCGGCCAAGTACTGGCTGGCGGTGCTCACCGAGTTGAAGAACCGCGGGGTGGCCGACGTCTTCTTCTTGGTCTGCGACGGCCTCAGAGGATTGCCGCAATCGGTCAGTGCAGTCTTCCCCGACACGGTGGTGCAGACCTGCATCATCCATCTGATTCGAGGGACATTCCGCTACGCCGGGCGCCAGCACCGCGACGCCATCGCCCGAGCCCTCAAACCGATCTACACCGCGGTCAACGCCACCGCAGCCACCGAGGCCCTCGATGCCTTCGACGCCGAGTGGGGCCAGCGGTACCCGGCAGCGATCCGGTTGTGGCGCAACGCCTGGAGCGAATTCATCCCATTCCTGGACTACGACACCGAGATAAGGAAGGTGATCTGTTCGACCAACGCCATCGAGTCCTTGAACGCCCGCTACCGTCGCGCCATCCGCGTGCGCGGTCATTTCCCGACCGAGCAGGCAGCCCTGAAATGCCTATACTTAGTCACCCGGTCGCTGGACCCGACCGGGACCGGACAGAAGCGATGGACCATGCGCTGGAAACCAGCACTGAACGCCTTCGCGATCACCTTCGCCGACCGTATGCCGGGCAGCGAAACCAACTAACCGAAGATGCCGTTTACACCGTTAATCGGACGGACCCTTCACGTTGACCCCAGTCGGACATCAGTAACCGAGAGGAGGCGCTGGTGCCCCCACTCAAACGAGTCGGGGGCATCAGCGTTATCGGAGTCAACGCAGGACGACGACCCTCTGAGGTTTCCTGGGCCTCTTCCCGTGCGCGATAGCGCCCCAATGGGCCAAAGAGTGTCGGCTCCGGTCGAATCGTGAGCAGCCTGCTCCGGTTGGAAAGTGAGCAGGTTTACGGGGTTGAGTCTGCCTGACGCTCGGCTTCCACGGAGGGCAAGGACTCGATTGCGGTGTGCTTGATCCGGTAACTGGCGCCTTTGAGTGCGATGACGTCGGCGTGATGCACGATACGGTCGATCATCGCCGAAGCGATGGTGGCCTCGCCGAAGACCTGGCCCCAGCGGGAGAACGGCAGGTTGGAGGTCAAGATGATCGAGGACTTCTCGTACCGGGTGGAGACCAACTGGAAGAACAGATTGGCCGCTTCGGTGTCGAAGGGGATATAGCCGACTTCGTCGATCTATCCCGATATCGGAATAGATCGACCTATGCCGACCCCGTAACTATGCCGCCTGCGCTGCGGGTCTCTGAGCGAAGCTGCTGGTTGACCTCCTATCGATTGGTTTCCAGGCTCTGAAAGGCTCGGCATAGTTCCGGCGGTGTGGTGACGCTTCTGTGGTTGGAGCACGGTGCTCCAAGACGGAGGTGAGGTCATGTCGGGAACGCGGAGAAAGCCCGGTCGGATGGGGCCGTTTATCGCCGGCTTGCAGGCGAGATGGTCGGAGCTGGGATATTCAGATCTCGCGATTCGGAATATGTTGAAAGATGTTGGCGCGGTGGGCCGGTGGATGCAGGAGCGGAATGTGCAGCCGGGCGATCTGTCGCCTGCGCTGCTCGGTGACTTCCGTAGGTATCGGATTGCTGTGGGGGTGCGAAAGGTCTCGAGCATCAAGAGCTTCCAGCCGATGCTCGCTTACCTGCGTGAGCAGGGCGTCGTCGTCGAACGGCCGAGAAGTGATGATCCGTTGCAGCGGCTGCTCGATAGTTATCGCTGTTGGCTGATCGACGAACGGGGGCTGGCTCAGGCAACGGTCATCCGCTACGAGAACCTGGCCCGCCGGTTCCTGACGCTGCATCCGTTGGAGGCCGGCACGACGGTCAGCGGCGCCGAGGTTGTGGCCTTTCTGTTGCAGGAGAGCAGGCGGGTCAGCGTCGGATCGGCCAAGGGGCGAGTCGCCGAACTCCGTTCGTTGTTGCGGTTCTTGTTCGTCCGGCAGTTGACGCCGCGACTGTTGACCACAGCGATTCCCCCAGTAGCGGGATGGCGCGATACAGGGATTCCCAAAGCCCTGCCTGCGGGATATGTGCAGCAGCTGCTGGATCGATGTGACCGCAGCGATCCCGTCCAGGTTCGCGACTTCGCGATTCTGATGCTGGTGGCCCGACTGGGGTTGCGCTCGATCGAAGTCGCTCGCATGCAACTCGACGACATCGACTGGCGTTCCGGGCGGATCATTCTGCACGGCAAAGGCTCTCGGGAAGACGTGATGCCCCTGCCCAATGAAGTCGGCGCGGCGCTGGCGGACTATCTCAGCGATGCCCGTCCACCAACCGCGCTGCGCTCGGTATTCATTTCATGCAAAGCGCCTCGCCGAGCGATCAGAGCAGACTTGGTCAGCGACGTAACACGACGGGCCTGTGATCGGGCCGGGCTGCCACGTGTGGGGGCGCATCGTCTTCGGCACACCCTGGCAACCGAGATGCTGCAGCGCGGTGTCAAGCTGGCCGACATCAGCCAGGTGCTTCGCCACCGGGATCTGGCCACCACCGCGCTCTACGCCAAAGTTGACCTGGCCACGTTGAGGACGATCGCGGCACCATGGCCCGGAGACGACAAGTGAGCGCCGTGGCCGATGCCGCAGCCGACTATCTGCGGCTGCGAAACCAGCTGGGCCACGAGCTGGCCGAGCATCACCGGCTGCTGCCTCGCTTCGTTGCTTTTCTCGATAACGCCGGCATCCAAACGGTGACCGTGGCCGCCGCGATTGCGTGGGCCAACGCACCGGAGGTCGATCCAACCGGGACGATGGCGTCCCGCCGAATGAGCATCGCCCGTGGCTTCGCTCGGCATATGGCTGGGCTCGACTCCCGCACAGAGATCCCCCCGTTCGGCGTGATCGGTTCACGGCGACACCGCCATGAGCCATACATCTTCAGCTCCACCGACATCGACGCGCTGTTACGCGGCGCGCAAGGCCTACGGACCCGGTTCGCCTGCGCAACCCACCACAGCATGATCGGGTTGCTCGCCGCGACCGGGATGCGCGTCGGTGAAGTGATCCGTCTCGACCGGACCGATCTCTGCCCTACCGACGGGCGGCTGTTGATCCGCGAATCGAAATTCGGCAAGTCACGGATCGTGCCGCTGCATCCCTCGGTGCTCGAAGCGCTGCAGCGCTACGCCAGGCTGCGCGACGACATCCACCCTCGGTCGACGACGGCGAGCTTCTTCGTCTCCATCCGAGGCAACAGGATGGTCTATCCCACCGTTCAAGCGGTATTCCGAAACCTCTGCGACGGAGCGGGAATCGGGGCCGATGCACCATCGCGCCCCCGGATTCACGACCTGCGACATACCTTCGCCATCCGCACCTTAATCGGCTGGTATCGCGCCGGTGAAGACGTCGAGGCCCGACTCCCAGTGCTGTCGACCTACCTGGGTCATCGTGATCCGCGGTGGACCTACTGGTATCTGTCGGCCGCGCCAGAGCTGCTGGGCTTGGCGGCCTCACGCCTGGAAGCCACCACACAAGGCAGCATCCGATGAGCCCGATCGCGCCGACGCTGCAAGCGTTCTTTACCGACCGCCTCACCAAACAGCGGCAGGCCAGTCCACGGACCATCGCGTCCTACCGCGACTCGCTACGGCTACTAATCGGATTCGCCCAGGACAGCACCGGCAAGGCGCCCTCCCGCTTGGAGTGGAGCGACCTCGACGCCGACTTGATCACGGCCTTCCTCAACCACCTCGAACACGCCCGACACAACAGTGCACGCACCCGCAATCTTCGACTGACTGCCGTGCGTTCCCTGTTCAGCTTCGCCGCACTTCGCCACCCCGAGCACGCCGCGGTGATCCAGCGGGTCTTGGCAATACCGGCCAAACAGTTCGACAAACGGCTCATCACCTTTCTCACCGCGGCAGAGACCGACGCTCTCATCGAGGCACCCGACACCGAACGGTGGGAAGGCCGCCGCGACCGTGCGCTGCTGCTTTTGGCAACCCAGACTGGGCTGCGGGTCTCCGAACTGACCCATCTCAATTGCGGCGACATCACCTTCGGAGATGGATCCAGCGTTCGGTGCACAGGAAAAGGCCGAAGGCGACGAGCGGTCCCACTGACCACGACCACCCAAGCAGTGCTCCGCATCTGGCTCACTGAGCGGGGAGATGCGACCGATCAACCCCTTTTTCCCACCCGGACAGGCCGGCGACTCAGCACCGACGCCGTCGAACGGCTCGTGCGACTACACGCAATCACCGCCGCGAAAACGTGCCCCACCATCCGACCCGCCGAACTCCACCCGCACGTGCTTCGGCATACCTGCGCAATGTCGCTGCTGCACGCCGGAATCGACACCGCGGTCATCGCTCTATGGCTCGGCCACGCCGACATCCGATCCACCGGCATCTACCTGCACACCGACCTCACCATCAAGCAGCGAGCACTCGAAGCGATGACCCCGCCCTCGACCAAACCCGGCTGCTACCGCCCCCGCGACAAACTTCTCGACTTCCTCGAAAGCCTCTGACTATGCCGATCACAACCTCGATTCACCCAACGCGATCGCCTCCGCTGCAACACATTCGAGAACACCGATCGAACGGGGTCGGCATAGTTACGGGGTCGGCATAGGTCGATGACGATCAGTCCGTAGCGGCTGATCTTGCGGAGTTCGACCTCGAGGCGGTTGATGCGATGCGCTTCGGCCAGGCGGCTGATCCAGCCGGTGGCTGGGGCGAAGGCGACGCGGTGCCCGGCGTGAGCGGCGGCGATCGCCAGCGCGGTAGCCAGATGGGTCTTACCGGTGCCGGGTGGGCCCAGGAGCACGATGTTGCGGGCTTCGGCCAGCCATCCGCCGGCCTCCAAGCGGGCGATCTGGGCGCGGTCGAGTCCGGGTTGGACGGTGAAGTCGAAGTCGCCGATTGTTTTGATCGCCGGGAAGCCGGCGTAGCGGATGCGTTGGCGGGCTCCGGATTCGGCGCGAGCGTTGGATTCCACGGTCAGCACCGCAGCCAGGTAGTCCTCCAGCGACCAGTGGGCTTCGCGGCCCTGTTCGGCCAGCCGGTGATAGTGCGCAGCAATCCGCGGGACTTTCAACAGTCGGGATTGGTGGGCGATGAGTTTGTCGGCCTCGCCGGGAGCTGGGGTGCGTTTGGTAGCGGCCATCAGGCGACCTCTCCGGTCCCGAATACCGCGTCATAGGCGCTTAGATCGGCGACCTCGACATCGACCTCGCGATGGCGGCCGGCGGTGGGCCGGTGGGTGAACTGCTCTCGCAGCACCGCCGCAGCCGCGACATGAACGGGGTCACTCACCAATCCCGAACTGCCCCAGAGCCGTTGATGGTCAGCGACCACACGATCAGCGCAGCGAACCGTGATGCGCTCCAGAGCCGTGGTCACGGTGATCATCCGTCCGATGGCCTCGGGATGCACCGAATAGGCGTTGCCGCCGACGCTGACGTAGTAATCGCGGCCCAGACGCGTGGTCAGCGTGGTCCCGACCGTCGGGGCGATCGGCGGCAGTTGGGCCATCGCGGTCCGATCGGCCATCAACGCCCGATCCGGGATTGCGTCGGTGGTGGCGTGCCGGCGGCAATTGGCTCGATCGGCCAACCAGGCACTGAGCTGGGTGTTGAAGTTCGCCGGTGAGCTGAACTGGCGGCCGGGAAGAAACGACGTGCCCAGATAGCCGTTGGCGCGTTCCACCAGGCCCTTGGTTTCGGGGTCATAGGGTCGGGCCTGGATCAGCCTGGTGCCCAGCACACCGCAGAACCCGGCCACCCCCTCGGCCAGCCGGCCGCGTTGCCCGATCCCGGACTCGTTGTCCCACAACAAGCTCCGGGGAACACCACCCATGCGCTGAGCCAGCAGCAGCCACATCCCGGCCAAAAGATCTCCGGTCACCCGCGACGGAATCATCACCGCAGCGATGAAGCGCGAATAAGCGGCCACCATCACCAGGACCGGAAACGACCGCAGCACCCCGCCATGATCAGGAACCAGCTGGCCGGGAAACCACAGATCGCACTGCACCTGCTCACCGGGCAGATGCACCAATCGGTCACACGGATCAGCCGGGGCGTACTCGGGCCGGATCCTGGCCACATTCTCCGAGAACCAGGAATGCCCGCCAGCCCAGCCGACCCGCTCCGCGAGCACCGTCGCCGGCATCGTGGGGTACTGGACCAACAACGCCCGCACCGCCGACTCCACCGCCGCCCAGGCCGAGGTCGTCACCGGCGCCCGCTCGTACCGCGGCGGAGCCTGCGAACGCAGCGCCTTGGCCACGGTATTGCGTGACAGCGACAGCTTCCGCGCAATCTCAGCCTGCGACAGCTTCTCCGACTTAAACAGCCGGCGAATCTCCGCCCAATCCTCCACAGTGATCACTCTCCAATCGAAGGGTGCTCACTTTTCGACCGGAATCACCTGCTCACTTTTCGACCGGAACCGACAAAAGAGGCAGCAACTAACGGGCTGACTGCCACGGTGCCGTCACGCCGGTCCCAGCCATATCCCCCAGCGTCACCAATCGGGCGGCGGCGGGCACCATCCACAGCACGCCCTAAATCCCCGTTCGGGGTGTCGGCATGGCTCAACATCCCGGCCAGCACGTCGTCGACGAAACCCACGCAGGACCGAACAGCCTCCCCGGTGTTGGTGGTGACCGTTGTCCATGCCCTCTGTCCCCATCGGGTCGTTCGACGACAGCATCTACACCGCCGAGAGCTACACAATGCCCGCCGGTGCGCAGCTACTGATCTACAGCGACGGCGCCTACGAGTCGATGAATGCCACCAAAGACAATCACCTGATGTCCTGCAAGGACTTCATCAACCTCTGCGCCACCCTCGCCGCCCGACCCGACTGGTCACTGGACACCCTGCTCGACGAACTCAAGGCGATCAGCCCGACCGGCGAGTTCGACGACGACTGCGCCCTGGTCCTCATGACCTTCCGGTGAACCAGCGTGTGCTTGTATCTGCGCACGGTTCAGAACTATCCCGATGTCTTGCGCCATCTATGCGGAAGGCCTGAATCCAGATTGACACCAACGGCCCATAAGTATTGGGACGTGCGGAGCACACAATTGATGAGTGAATGCCGCCTCCCCCTGGCAGGGGCGCTCCCGACGCGGCCTGGAAAGTGTTCTTCGGCTTTCCGGGTTGCCCGGCCACCGGCAACTGAGTCTGCAAGACGGACTTTGGCTACGGACACAGTTGGCATTCGCGCACAACGCAAATACCCATGAACCTGAATCCGACGGTGAATATTATTTGCTGGACGAGCCTTATTACTCCCCAACGGAATCGTCAGACCACGTTCGCGTGCTGAGTGCTGCGCTCACTTCCCACTTGCGGGGGCGCAGTGCGTCGCAGTCAACGCTGATCCCCCAGGTGAACCTGGGCACCAGGGTGGACATGACTGCCGGCCCTGGAGCCCTCTGCCAGCTTCAGTCGGCTTTGGACGCCTCCTGGTCACTCCACGACGAGGTTCCGTCACGGGTTCGGATGGAAGTCGGAATCGCAGCCTCCGAGATCGCAACCAACATCCTCGAATACTCAAGCGTGGACAGCTTACGAATGGAGTTGTGGGTTCATCCCAACGAGGTCCATGTCGAGTTCATCGACAGCGGTGATCCCGTAGCTATCGATCTCAACTCCGTGCGTATGCCCGATGAGATGGCCGAAAGGGGACGCGGCCTTGCTTTGGCGCAAGCAGTATTGCGCTTGCTGTCATACTCCCGCGACGAATTGGGCAACCACTGGAAGCTTGTCAGCAAGGCTTTCTCGTGCGACCCGCATCCGGTTCATGCTCTGGCCTACGGATAAATGGATTCCGTTACGGGCCAGAAATAGTCGGAAAAAAGTCCCAGACCGGCTACTGCTAAGTGGCTCCAGAACCTCACATGCAGAAGTAGCCTCTGAGCTTCAGGACGTAGTCGCGCGGCGGTTGTGAATGTTCTGACGACTCACTTCGAACTCGGTAGCCAGCCTCGGCGAATTGAGGCACGGCGCTGAGTCCTGTTCAGGCAGCTTGAATGGTTCCGCTCAAGCGGCCTCCCGGCATCCGTAAGATGCCAGCCATGACTGGAATGATGACGCGTGTTCGCGGCCTTTCGAAGTTCGGCGCGGCGGCGGGCCTGGCCTGCCTGGCCATCGCGGTAGCGGCCCCGGCCTCTGCCGATGACCTCAACATGACCACCTGCACCGACCAGCAGGTCATGTCGTCGATCCAGCAGAACGACCCGCTGATCTGGGGCCGGATCAGTTCGGATCCGAAGCTGGAGCAGGAGTTGCGGCTCGGGCTTGCGGTGGTCCTGGCCGCGCCCCCGGGCCAGCGTCAGCAGCAGGTGACGACGTTGGAGCAGACCCTCGGCTACGGCCAGTGGGCGGGCGTCAGTAACGACATCATGGACTCCTCCAACGGCCCGATCGGCCGGGCTGTCAACAACTGCCACAACTTCTGAGTCCGGCCGTGGGACCGGCATTCCGCCTGACCCACACTTTGTGAAGTTGACGACAATTAGAGTGCCGGATGACCGAGGGGGCATCCGTTGATTCTGGCGCGTCAGTTCATGCGACGGTTCTTGGTTACGGCGGCACTGGCTGCTGGTCTAGCGGCGGCAGCGGCCTGCAAGCCCCACACCGTGCGTGCCTTTTTGTGACTGAGCTGCATGACCAACCCGTGGGATGACGCCGAAGACGAGGGCTTCGACGACGAAGACATCACCGCCGAAGCCGACGAAGACATGAGTTGACGCCGACCCACCCGAAATCGCCGTACTCCCCCGCAATCTGACCATGACTTTGGTTGACTGCGTCTCCGCACACGCGATCCACGGGAGGCTTTGTGGCGGAACGCCTTTCAGTGACCGGGGATTCGCCCAGCACCTCGTTCATGCAAGCCTCGCCGACACCGCCGCGGTCCTCGCCTGGAGCCTGCTCGGCGTCGCCCTGACCGCACTCGGTCGCGCCTGATTTTGTCCTGACCTAGCGGGGGCCGAGCGGTCCTGGCCCCAGCGGTCCCGGGCCTACCGGGCCCGGACCGACGGGGCCGGGTCCCACCGGGCCCGGACCGACAGGGCCGGGCCCCACAGGCCCCGGACCAACGGCTGGGTAGTACTCGCACTGCTGTGTCGTCGTGTTGAAGTACATCGCGGCACCGCAACCGTCATCGGCCTGGCTGGCCGGTGCTGCGGCAAGCGCGGCAAGCACCAACGGCGGCAGAGCGGCTGCCGCGGCAGCTCCGCCGCGACGGGTGAACCTGGTCATACCCGATGCTAAGTCGACTTACCCTGTCCCGAAACGGTTTCTTGCGAAACCAAATCAACCACCTCGGGCGCGGGTTGCCCACGCATTTCGAGCGAACCCTGCGAGTCTGCTGTCAACGCCGCCCGGGCAACGTCAAACGGGTCCCCTCACTCCCCGGAAGGTTTCGTCCTCGACCCGGTGAACCTGCAGATGCTCTTCTTGACGGACGGCTGTGGACCTACAGTCCGCTCAGACCCAGCATCCCAACCTGGCGGATAAACCCAATTCCCGTTCAGGAAACGGCTGTCGAGAAATTTGCAGCCGAAACAGCCTCCACGATGCTTCCCTTGCCGCACAATGGGGCGTCGGCCCGCCGCGCCATCCCCCCGTGCTCGGCGGGTCGACCCTTTCAGGTTTCCGGTGCGGCTCTTAGTCCTTGACCCACAGGCAATCGCCCGACAGGGCGGCGTAGAACAACCTCGGCTGCATCAGCACCGTCAGCGGCTTGCCCTGCTCTCCCTGTGTAATCTCCGGCGTGGCAAGCACTCCCGCTTCCACGACGGTGGTCTGGGTGACCTGGCAGGTGGTCTCGGGATGCTGTGGCGTCGCCGTCCACGAACCCGAGGACAGGTTGGGATTGCGCATTCCCTGGCCGTGCAGCGTGATCGCGGGACCGTAGCTGAACCAGACGTCGTTGGGCGGGAACGGGATCGGAGCCGCGACCCAGGAATGTCCGAGTCCGGTCTGTTGGCATGCGGCGTAGGTGGTTCCATCGGGCAGCAGCGTCATGGCGCCATCCAGGTCGGCAGCACAGGGCGCACCCACTTCAGGTGGGAGTACGTCCGCGTGGGCCGTCGGCGCGGTCAGCAGGCCGGCCGCGATCAGCACCGCGGCGGGCAGTGCGCGATCACGCACCTTCACCATTCGCCTCCTTCCTCACACCAACGTCGTGTGCATCAGCAGCACGGTGTCGTCGCCCCACATCGTCATGTTCCAGTAGATGTCCTGGCCTGTCGAGCGACTCAGCCGATGATCGGCAGCCGGCGCCGTCGGGCCAGCCGGTCCAGCGTCGCCTGCATCAAGCGGCGGATCCGGCCGTCGACCTTCTCGGCGTCCGGGTCCGGCCCCCACTGCCTGACCACGTCGATCGGGTCGAGCACCTCGCAAACGATCTTCGACGGCAGCGGCATGTTCACCGGGATGAGCACACTGAGGCCGAAGGGGAACCCGAACGAGACCGGCAGGATGTCGGTGCGCAACAGCCGGCGTTCCAGCTTGTCGAGTCTGAGCGCCCGCGCCAGCCACAGGCCACGGCTGAGATAGAACTGCGTCTCCTGCCCGCCGATCGACACCATGGGGACGATGGGCGCGCCGGCGGCGACCGCGGTGTCCACGTAACCGGTGTGCCCGGCGAAGTCGATGACGTTCTCCACGACGGTCGGCCGGTAGACCTCCATGTCACCGCCGGGATAGACCAGCACGGCGGTGTCGGAGCCGAGGGCCGCCGCGGCGTTCTCCGGACTGGCCCGGATGATGCCCAGGTGGGGCAGCAGCGCTGCGGCCGGACCGTGGAACAAGGAGTCGTGGGCAAGCACGTACAGCGGCCGCTCGTAACCGAACCGCTCGTAGTAGTCGACGGCGAAGATCGCGAAGTCCGGTGTGGTCAGGCCACCGGAGTGGTTGCCCACCAGCAGGCAGCGCCCGGGCGGAATACGGTCGAGCCCGCGCACCTCCGAGCGGTGATACACCTTGACCACCGGCCGCAGCAGATCGACGACGTGCCGGGTGAGCGCCGGATCCCACTGTTCGACCTGGGCCCGCCTCGCCGGGAGATGGCCGCTCTCACCCGTCATCTGTCTCACCCCTGCCGCGAAACGCTACGCCGCTACCGCCCGGCGGTCCGCCGGTTGCGGCGATACGCTACGTCCCGTCGGAGGGAAACGAGCGTGTCGTTCGTCAAGCTGCTGCTGTCGTTCGCACCATGGGTGGCGTTTCTGGTCATCGCGCGGGGCTCGCTGGCCCGCGTCGAGATCGCTCTGGTGGTTGCGCTTGGGCTGAGCGTGGTGATGGCTGTGCTGAAACTGCACCGCGGCATCGTCATGTGGGTCGGGCTGGTGTTCTTCACGGCGGCCACCGTCGCCGTCATCGGCTTCCACAACATGTGGACCGTCCGCCACCTCGGTGTACTGGCCAACGGCGCGTTGGCGCTGGGGTCCTGGGGCACGTTGGCGGTTGGACGACCGTTCACCCTGGAGTACGCGCGTGAGCACACCGATCCCGCCAAGTGGCACGACCCATTGTTCATCAGGGTCAATGTGCTGCTGACCGCGGTGTGGGCGGCAACGTTCACCGTCAACACTGCGCTGGCGTGGGTGCTGATGAAGCACTGGTGGCCCGAATGGGCTTGCCACACAGCCAGTTACGCGGCGCTGATCGCCGCGGCGGCGTTCACCTCATGGTATCCGGCGCAGGTGCGCAAACACGCCCAGCGCGGCGTCTCCTAACCGGTGTAGAGGTCGTCGATCTTGTCGTGGAAGTTGTCCACGACCACCTTGCGCTTGAGCTTGAGACTCGGCGTCAGGTCACCGGCCTCCACCGTCAGCTCGCGGTCGATGATCGAGAACTTCTTGACCTGCTCCCAGCGGTTGAGGTGCTTGTTGAGCTCCTCGACGTAGCCCGACACGGCTTCCTTGGTCTTGGGGTCGCGCGCGATCTCTCCGAAGGACTTGTCGGCCAGACCGTTGGAGGCCGCCCAGTCCTTGAGGCCGTCGGCGTCGAGGCTGACCAGCGCCACGCAGTACGGCTTACTCTCGCCGTAGACGATGATCTCGCTGGCGAACGGGCAGATGCCCTTGAACTGCGCTGAAATCGCCGACGGCGCAACGTATTTGCCCTGCGAGGTTTTGAACATGTCCTTCTTGCGGTCGGTGATCCGCAGGAAGCCCTCGGCATCGAGTTCGCCGATGTCACCGGTGTGGAACCAGCCGTCGGGCTCGATCGTCTCGGCGGTGGCCTCGGGCATGTCGTGGTACCCGTTCATGACGCCGGGGCCGCGAAGCAGGATCTCGCCGTCCTCGGCGATCTTGACCTCGGTCTGCGGCAGGGTCCAGCCGACGGTGCCGAATCGATAGGCGATCGGCCGGTTCAGCGAGGACGCCGCCGAGGTCTCGGTCAGGCCGTAGCCCTCCAGCACCGGGATGCCGATGGCGTCGAACCATTGCGCGATCTCCCGGTCCAGGGCCGCCGAACCGGAGATGAAGAACCGCAACCGTCCGCCGAAGCGCTCTCGCACGGTCGAGAGCACCAGCTTGTCGGCCAGCTTGTACTGCCCGGCCAGCAGTGGCGACACCCGCTCGCCAGCCTGCTTGGCGCGCGACACCTGGAGGCCGACTCCGATGGCCCAATCAAAGAGGGTCTTCTTGACCCCGCCTTCCTTGGCCATCATGTCGTTGATCCGGCCGTGCACCTTCTCGAAGATGCGCGGCACGGCGCCCATGATCGTCGGCTTGATGATCGCGAGGTTCTCGACGATCTTGTCCACCCGGCCGTCGACGACGGTGGGGAACCCGACTTGCAGCGGCAGCGCCAGCATCACCTTGCCGAAGGCGTGTGACAGCGGCAGCCACAGGTAGTTGAGATCCTTGTCGGTGAGCACACCGAGGGAGTCCATGGCGGCGGCGGTGTAGGTCCACGACCCGTGCTCCAGCCGGACACCCTTGGGCTTGCCGGTGGTGCCCGAGGTGTAGATGAGGGTGGCCAGTCGTTGGGGGGTGATGGCGTCGATCCGCTCGTCGACCGCATCGGGGGATTCCACCAGCAGTTCGCGGCCGCGCGCTTCGAGCTCGTCCATGGAGATGACCCAGTCGCCGTCACCTTCGCCGTCGATCACGATGATCTTCTCCACGGCGGGAACGTCGTCGCGATATTCGCGAAGCTTGTCGACCTGGGTGTTGTCCTCGGCGATGACGAGCCGGCTGCCGGAGTTGGCGACGATGTAGGCCACGTCCTCGGCATTGGTGGTCGGGTACACCGTGGTGGTGGCCGCGCCGGCGGCGAGGATGGCGAAGTCGGCGACCACCCAGTCGTAGCGGGTGCCCGACGCCAGGGCCACCCGGTCCTCGGGGTTGATGCCCAGCGCGATCAGGCCCGCGGCCAGGAGATCCACCTGGTCGCTGAGCTGGCGCCACGTGACGCTGGCCCAGGCCCCTTCCTTGGGGTACCGAAACGCCTCGGTGTTCGGCGTGGCCGCGATGCGGTCGCGGAACAACTTCGGCACCGACGGAGCGCGGTTCTCGATCTTGCTGAGGTCGAGTCGCTCTTGGGATCTATGCAGGCCTGCCATGGGCAGAGTGTATGAAACGCCGGGAAGGCCGGTGCAGAGGATGGGCAAACACCACCACATTGGGCGGGTCGGTGCTTCCGTTCGCGAAGAGCCCGCCCATCCCACACCTGCCGTCTCGCTGCGGCGATGCCGCGGGTCACCGTCGGCGGCATGGCTTGTCCCCCAGCGTCACCGCACGGGGGTACCCGGGAGGGCCGGCGTCAATCGCCGGGCCCGCGTCACCCGTTCGGCAGCGGCGGCGGCGGAACACCGGGGGCGGCGACGCAGGAGTGCGTAACGCCGTCGAGGAGCATGCCGGCCGGGCACCAGCCCGCGACGCACTGGAATCCCGGGGTCTGGGTGTCCTCGTGCTGGCCGGGCGGGCACGTCTGCAGGTCCGGGGCCGGTCCCGCCGGGACGATCAGCAGCGCGCCGCCCACCGCCGCGGCCAGGAGCGCCCAAGCCCAGCGGGGTGTCATCCTCACCTTTCCGATGCTAGGGAGACTGCGGCAACGCTTCGCGGAGGCGCACCGCCGGATGTGCCAGCATGATCGCGATGTCCATCACAGTGCGCCGCGCCGACGGCGAGGACGCCGGGGAGTTGGCCACCGTCGCCGCCGCCACGTTCCCGCTGGCCTGCCCGCCCTCTGCCGATCCCGCCGACGTCGCCGCCGCGATCGAGGCGATCCTGTCGGCGTCGAGGTTCACCGAGTACCTGGCCGATGCGGAGCGTGCGGTGCTGGTAGCCACCGAGGAGGGCCGAATCATCGGCTACACCATGCTGATTCGCGGAGTCGGCGACGACGCCGATGTCGCCGCGTCAGTGTCGCAGCGGCCCGCGGTCGAGCTGTCCAAGATGTACGTCCTGCCCAGCCATCACAGCACCGGCGCGTCCGCACAGCTGATGCAGTCGGCGCTCGCCTGGGCCGCCGACGCCGGCTCCGCCGCGCTGTGGCTGGGCGTCAACCGGAACAACGAACGCGCACAACGCTTTTACCGTAAGCACGGGTTCGCAGTCACCGGCACTCGGCGGTTCCTGCTGGGCGAATCCTACGAGGACGACTTCGTCATGGTGCGCCCTGTCCCGTGAGACCCTGCCTCGCCAGCGCCAAGAGCCGCGACGTGGCCCGCAGGTACTTCTTTCGGTATCCGCCGTCGAGCATCTCGGTGGAGAAGATGCTGTCCAGTTTCGCGCCGGAGGCCACCACCGGGATGCCGGCGTCATACAGGCGGTCGGTCAGCGACACCACGCGCAACGCCACGTTCTGGTCCTCGAGGGGATGCACCCCGGTGATGTACACCGCCGAGACCCCCTCGATCAGGGTCAGGTAGCGCGACGGGTGCATGGTGGCCAGGTGCGCGCACAGGGCGTCGAAATCGTCGAGTGTGGCGTTGGGTGTTTCCCCGGCACGGGCGCGGACCTCGTCGTCGGACAGCGGTTGCGGTGCGGGCGGCAACCCGCGGTGGCGGTAGTCCGGGCCTTCGATGCGCACGGTGGTGAAAATGCTTGCCAGCGTGTTGATTTCACGCAGGAAGTCCTGGGCCGCGAAGCGGCCCTCGCCGAGTTGCTCGGGCAGGGTGTTCGACGTCGCGGCCACCGACACCCCGCGCTCGACGAGTTGGGAAAGCATTCGGGAGATCAGCGTGGTGTTGCCCGGGTCGTCGAGTTCGAATTCGTCGATGCAGACCACGGTGTAGTCGCCGAGCAGGTCGATGCACTCCACGAACCCGAACACGCCGGCCAGCTGCGTCAGCTCACCGAAGGTGGCGAACGCCCGCGGGTGCTCGGCAGAGTCGGGCAGCCGCCAGTACGACGAGGCCAGCAGATGGGTCTTGCCGACGCCGAATCCGCCGTCGAGGTACAGACCCACCCCGGGCAGCTGCTCACGCTTGCCGAAAAGCTTCCTCCGGCCGGCCCGGCGGCGTACCGCATCCTCGCAAAAGTCCAGGCATGACCGCACGGCCGCGGACTGGCTGGGTTCGGCGGGATCGGGACGGTAGCTCTCGAAGCTGACGTCGGCGAAAGTGGGCGGTGGAACGAGTTGGGCGATCAGCCGTTGCGGCGACACAGTGGGATGTCGGTCCACCAGATGCCCGGCCATGAGTTTCTCCTATGTCAAGCCGCTGCCGGTTGGCAAGCGTTTTGGTGGTTTTGGTGGTCGGTGTGGAGGCGGCCGAACACGACTCGGGTTAGGCGACGTTTGAGGCAGCGCAGGGCCTCGCGGGTGGAGTCGCCTTCAGCGAGTCGGTGACGGTAGTAGGTCTGCCCGAGGCTGCCATCCATGCGGATCTGGGTGACCGCGATGCGGTGCAGGGCGGCGTTGAGTTGGCGGTTGCCCGAGCGTGTCATCCGGACCCGCCCGGCGGTGTTGCCAGACCACACCGGGATCGGCGCCACCCCCGCGTGGCGGGCGAAGGCCGCTTCGCTTTTGAACCGGGTGATGCCGGCGGACTCGCCGACGAGCTTGGCCGCGGTCAGCTCCCCACAGCCGGGCATCGCCAGCAGCGCCGGGGCGGCCTCGCGCACGCGTTCACCGATGCGTGTCCCCAACGCCTTGATGGCCTCGGTGAGCCGGATGATGTCGGCTAGCTCGTCGCGAGCCAGTTCGGCCACTAGGCCCGACTGGGTAGCCAGCCAGTCCGCTAGGGTGCCCTGATGCTTGGCCAGGTCCATCGAACGGGCCTTGGGAGCGCGGGTTGGATCCAATTCATGGACTCGCCACAGCAGCCGGTTGATCGTCGCAGTACGTTGGGCGACAAGGACTTCCCGACGATCCACGAGCAGCTTGAGCTCCCGCGACACCTCATCGTGAGACGCGACCGGGAGGTCCGGCTCTCGCAGATAGGCCCGGGCCACCGCCAGAGCATCAATCGGATCGGATTTGCCCCTGGTACGTGCCGAGGCCCGGGTCTGAGCCATCAACTTCGGGGGCACCCGCACCACCTGCTGCCCGGCAGTCAGCAGATCGCGCTCCAGACGCGCAGACAGATGCCGGCAATCCTCGATAGCCCACACCACCTGCCCCCCAAAACGCTCCCGGACCCACATCACCGCCTCCGCATGCCCAGCACAGGTCGCCGCCACGGTCTTCTCGGCCAGCTTGCGGCCGACCTCATCGACGGCGACGAACGTATGCGTGCGCTTGTGTACATCGGCTCCAACAACAACCATGGTGGTTGCCTCCATTCACTGTGAGGTGACGGTTGGGCCGGTCGGCGGACACATCTCAGTGGGGGCGGTGCCACGCTCCTATCAAGTCACGCCGGCCGGTCCTTCACACCTGATGCCGACAAAACTCATGGACGCCAACCCGAAGGCGGCACCGACTCTACGAGCCAGACACCAGGTGATCAGGATCCAACCACCGCAAGAAGCGGCGACCTCACCTTGACACTGACACGGACTGTAACGACGGCCTCCACGACGACGGGTGCATTCGGGCTCATGGCGCGGGCGGCACGACCGGCCGCCGCGCCGCCGGCTGAGGCCGATGCCCGCCGATCGCTACTGTGGTGGGCATGCGTGGGCAGGGTCGGGTGATCACCGCCGTCGGCGTGGGCACCGTGGCCATGACGTTGCTCACCGGCTGCGCGCCGTGGCTGGCGGCCAATCCGCAGTTCGCCACCGACGCCGCCCGCAATACCGGATCCGGTCCCGTCACCAGCACCGAGCCGGGTGGCCCGCAGGCCATCGCGGTGCCCAAGAACGACCTGGTGTGGAAGGACTGCACCGCCAAGGGTTTCGGGGACGCCGGTGCCCCGCCGACCCCCGGTGTCCAGCTGGAGTGCGCCGACTACGACGCCGACCTCGACCCGATCGCCGGGGCCACCGGAACGGTGACCATCGGGGTGATGCGGGCCCGGTCGGTCAAAACGCCGCCGGACGCCGGGCCGGTCGTCTTCACCACCGGTTCTGACCTGCCCTCGTCCCTGCAACTTCCGGTGTGGCTGTCCCGGTCGGGCGTCGACATCCTGGCGCACAACCCCGTCGTCGCGGTGGACCGCCGCGGCATGGGGATGTCCAGCCCGATCGAGTGCCGCGACGACTACGACCGCCAGCAGATGCGGGAACAGGCCCAGTTCCAGCCGGGCGACGACCCGGTGGCCACGCTGGGCACCATCACCCAGACGGCGACCACCGGATGCACCGACGCCATAGCCCCGGGCGACTCGGCCTACGACAGCGCCCGGGCCGCCGAGGACCTGGAACGATTGCGCAGCACCTGGGACGTGCCCGCGCTGGCGCTGATCGGCGTGGGCAACGGCGCCCAGGTGGCCCTGGCGTACGCCGGATCCCACCCGGAGAAGGTGGCGCGGCTGGTGCTGGACTCCCCCGTGGCGCCCGGTGTCTCCGCCGAGGCCGCGGCCGAGGATCAGGTCAAGGGACAGGAAGCCGCACTGGACGCCTTCGCCGCCCAATGCGTGGCGGTCAACTGCCCGCTGGCACCGGACCCCAAGGGGGCGGTGAACGCCCTGCTGACCGCCGCCCGCGCCGGCAAGGGCCCCGGCGGGATGTCGGTGGCGGTGCTGGCCAACGCCATCGTGACCGCGCTCGGCTATCCCACCGGGGACCGGATCGCGAACGCCGACAAGCTGGCCAAAGCCCTGGCGTCGGCGCGGACCGGTGACACCAATCAGCTCAACAGCCTGGTGAACCAGGCCGACGCGCTGCGCGGCACCGACGGGCAGTTCGTCAACACCTGCAGCGACTCGCTGAACCGGCCCACTCCCGACCGGGTCCGTGAACTCGTCGTCGCCTGGGGCAAGACCTATCCGGACTTCGGCACGGTGGGCGCCCTCAACCTGGTGAAGTGCCTCAACTGGCCCAGCGGAACGGCGCCGAAAGATCCGAAGGATCTCAAGCTGAAGGTGCTGCTGCTCGGCGTCCAGAACGACCCGATCGTCGGCAGCCAGGGCGTGGCCACGCTGGCCGCGACCATCATCAACGCCGGCGCCACCAGCAAGCGGGTGATGTGGCAGGGCACCGGACACGGCGCCGGCATCTACTCGGCGTGCGCGCTGCCGCCCATCATTGGCTACCTGGAGACCGGCGCCCTGCCGCCGACGGATACTTTCTGCCCTGCCTGACGGGCTGCGGGCCGCAACCGGTGTAGGTTGCCGACGTGGCAGTCGCTTCGCTCCTGCGCAACGCATTTCGCCCCCGCACCAGTCCCCCCAGCACTCAGGACGTGGTGCGAACGGCCCTGTGGCCGATCGCGATCATGTCGATCATCCACCGCAGCTACGTGCTGACGTCCAACGGCTACATCACCGACGACTGGGCCCCGGTCTACTGGGCGCTGCGCCGCTTCCGCCACCACGAACCGGTCTACATCGACGTCTTCAAGGAGGTTGACCCGCACTACCTGTACCCGCCGGGCGGCACCCTGCTGATGTCGCCGTTCGGCTACATCGAAAGCATCTTCGCCGCCCGCAACTGGTTCATCCTGCTCAACACCGTCGCGATCATCCTGGCCTGCGTACTGCTGGTGCGGCTGTTCAAGTTCTCGTGGTCCTCCCCCGCCCTGCCCGCCCTGCTGGCGGCGGCCTTCGTCACCGAGTCGGTGACCAACACCCTGGTGTTCACCAACATCAACGGCTGCATCCTGCTGTGCGAGGTGCTGTTCCTGAAGTGGCTGCTCGACGGCCGGCACAGCCGGGAGTGGCTCTCCGGCCTCGCGATCGGCTTGTCACTGACGGTCAAACCCGTACTCGGCGTGCTGCTGCTGATCCCGTTGCTCAACCGGCAGTGGCGGGTGCTGGCCATGGCGATCGGTGTGCCGCTGGCGCTCAACGTCGTTGCCTGGCGGATGGTCATCGACCGGCGCGCGTTCCTGCAGGGCACGATCCCCTACATCTTCTCCACGCGCGACTACTTCAATTCCTCGGTGTTGGGCAACGGCATCTACTACGGCCTGCCGATGTGGTTGATCACCGCACTGCGCCTGCTGTTCGTCGCCCTGGCGGCCGGCAGCCTGTGGCTGCTCTACCGCTACTACCACGACCGGGACAGGTTCTTCTGGGCGCTGACCTCGTCGGGGGTTCTGCTGATCGCATCCTGGTTGGTGCTGTCGCTGGCGCAGGGCTATTACTCGATGATGCTCTTCCCGTTCCTGATGACGGTGGTGCTGCCGAACTCGGTGCTACGCAACTGGCCGGCCTGGCTGGCCACCTACGGCTTCCTGACGCTGGACCGCTGGCTGATGTGGCGATGGCCCACCACCGGCCGCTTCCTGGAGTACATGAAGATCACCTACGGCTGGTCGCTGATGCTGGTGGTGGTGTTCTGCGTGCTGTACTTCCGCTACCTGGACGCCAAGGCCGACGGAAGGCTCGCCGACGGCATCGATCCGCCGTGGATGGCCAAGGCCGCCCGGGACCGGCAGCTGGCGCCCGAGTTCGTTCCGGCGCGCTAACTTGGTGGGATGGAACGTCCCGCACTGCAACTCAGCGACGCCGAGTGGCGTCAACGGCTGACTCCCGCCGAGTACCACGTGCTGCGGCAGGCCGGCACCGAACGTCCCTTCACCGGTGAGTACACCGACACCAAGACCGAGGGCGTCTACGAATGCCGGGCCTGCGGAGCCGAATTGTTCCGCAGCACAGAGAAATTCGAGTCGCACTGCGGCTGGCCGTCGTTCTTCGACCCGGCACGCTCCGAGGCGGTGATCCTGCGCCCCGACGACTCGCTGGGGATGCGGCGGGTCGAGGTGCTTTGCGCCAACTGCCACAGCCATCTGGGGCACGTGTTCTCCGGCGAGGGCTACCCGACGCCCACCGACCAGCGCTACTGCATCAACTCGATTTCGCTGCGGCTGGTGCCGGGAGACTGAGCAGCTCCGCTCAAGGTGCCCTCACGGCAGTCTGCTGACAAGCTCCTCGACGCTGATGCGCGGACCGGTGAAGAAGGGAATCTCCTCACGCACGTGGCGGCGGGCCTCAGTAGCCCGCAGATCTCGCATCAGGTCGACGATCCGGTACAACTCGGGTGCCTCGAACGCCAGAATCCATTCGTAGTCCCCGAGGGCGAACGCCGGCACGGTGTTGGCGCGAACGTCCTTGTAGCCGCGGGCAGCCATACCGTGGTCGGCCAGCATCTTCCGGCGCTCGTCGTCGGGCAGTAGATACCAGTCCAGCGACCGCACGAACGGGTACACACAGACGTAATTGCCGGGCTCCTCGCCGGCGAGGAACGCCGGGACGTGGCTCTTGTTGAACTCTGCCGGACGGTGCAGCGCGACGCTGCTCCACACCGGTCTGCTGGCCCGTCCCAGCGTGGTGGTGCGACGGAAGTCGCTGTAGAGGGCCTGCAGGGATTCCAGGCGCTCGGCGTGGGTCCAGATCATGAAATCGGCGTCGGCCCGCATGCCCGCGACGTCGTAGATTCCGCGGACCACCACGCCGTTGTCCTCGTGCTGCTTGAGGAAGGTCGCGGTCTCGTCGGTCACCCTGGCGCGCGTCTCCTCGTCGTAGCCCAGCGCCCCGGGCTCTGCCGCGAAGGACGAGAACATGACGTATCGGATGGTGGCGTTGAGTGCGTCGTAGTCCAGTCGCGCCATGCCCCTATGGTGCCACGCGGCCTCCGGTCACGATGTGGCGGTGACCGGTCACGAGGGCGGTTGCCGTCCCAGTCCCCGCTCGCCCGTCAGGACGCCGCAGAAACCGCCGCGATCGCCGCCCGACCGGCTGCCACCAGACAGCCCGGGACCCCGACTCCGTCGAGGAAATTGCCCGCCACCGCCAGCGTGGGCGGTAGCCCCGCCCGCAGCTCGGCGACCAGGGCTCCGTGGCCGGGGCCGTACTGGGGCATGGCGTCGATCCAGCGATGGACCTTGAACTCGAGCGGGTCGGCGGCGATACCGAAGACTGTGTGGAGATCCTCGACCGCCCACGCCAGCAGGTCCGCCTCGGCCGTGGCGGTGGCGATGTCGTCACCGAACCGACCGAAGGACAGCCGCACCAGTTCCACCTCGCCGCGTCCACCCCATTTACGACTGGACAGCGTTATCGCCTTGGCGTGCAACGACTCTCCGGTCGCCACCAGCACCCCGGACTGGGGCGGAAACGGGGTGGCCGCGGGCAGGCCCATCGCGAGAACCGCCGCCGAGGCCACCGGGATCCGGGCGGCAGCCGCGGCCGCCTGGGGTGCGACGGCGGTCAATAGTTCGGCGGCGCGGGGGGCGGGCAACGCGAGGACGACGGCGTCGGCGCGCCAGTACGTCCCGCCGGCGTCACGCAATTGCCAGCCGCGACCGTCCGCCTCGAGCCGGGTGATCGCCGTCTGTTCCCGGCGCGGGCGCACACGGTCCACGAGCTCGTCGATCAGCACGCGGTAGCCGCCGTCGATGGCCGCGAACACCGGGCCGGCGGCGCCGGGCGGGAGTGCCTTGCGGACGGCTTCCGTCAGGTTCGGCGCTCCGGCATCCAGCGCGGCCGCCAGCGTGGGCGCCGCCGCCCGGATACCGATGGTGGCCGCCGAGCCCGCGTACACCCCGGACAGCATCGGGTCCAGCGAGCGAGCGACCACCTGCTCGCCGAAGCGCGGGGTCACGACGTCACCCACGGCGGCGTCCGATCCGGGAGCCCACTGCATCGGCCGGTGTGGTTCCGCGGCGATGCGGACGACCGTCGCCGCGTCCACCAGGCCGGCCATCGACTCGGCCGAACCCGGAATGCCGTTGAGCGTGCCGCTCGGCAACGGATGCAGCCGGCCCTGGCTGTAGATCGTGGTCTTCACCCCGGTCGGGACGATCTGCCGGTCGGCCAGGCCGAGTTCGGCCAGCAGGGCGGGCACCTCGGGGCGACGGACGATGAAGGCTTCGGCGCCGATGTCGAACGGCTGCCCGTACACCGTCTCGGTCCGCAGCACACCGCCTAGCCGGTCAGCGGGGTCGAAGAGCAGGATCTCCGGCTGCGGGCCGACGGCCGTGCGGATACGGTAGGCCGCCGTCAGACCCGAAACACCGCCGCCGACAACGGCATAGGTCCGCGCGGCGCCGGTCACAACGAGTGCACCAGGCCGACCAGGTCGGTGAGCAATTCCGGGTCGGTCCTGGGCAACACCCCGTGGCCCAGATTGAAGATGTGCCCGACCGCCCCCGCGTCGACGGCCAACCGGCCGTCGTCGACGACGCCGCGGGCCGCTTTCTCGATCACCGGCCAGCCGGCCAGCAGCACCACCGGATCCAAATTGCCCTGCAGCGCCTTGCCCGGCTCGATCCGCACGGCCGCGTCGGCCAGCGACGTCCGCCAGTCCACGCCGACCACCGTCGCACCGGCCTCCCCCATGGCTCCGAGCAGCTCACCGGTGTTGACGCCGAAATGGGTCATCGGTACGCCGTAGCCGGCGAGCGCGGCGAACACCCGGGCGCTGTGCGGCAGCACGTAGGTCCGGTAGTCGGCCAGCGACAGCGTGCCCGCCCACGAGTCGAACAGCTGGATGGCGTCCACCCCGGCGTCGAGTTGCACGCGCAGGAAGTCGATCGTCAGGTCGGCCAGCAGCCCCATCAGGGCGTTCCACGTCGGCGGGTCACCGAACATCATGGTCTTGGTGCGCTCATGCAGTTTGCTGGGTCCACCCTCGATCAGATACGACGCCAACGTGAACGGCGCTCCGGCGAAGCCGATCAGCGGCACCTCGCCGAGCGCGTCGACGAGCAGTCCCACCGCGTCCTGCACGGCGCTGACCCGCTGCAGCTCGAGGCCTTTCATCGCCGCCACATCAGCTTCGGTGCGCACCGGGTTGGCGATCACCGGGCCGACGTCGGGCACGATATCCAGGTCGATGCCGGCGCCGCGCAGCGGGACGACGATGTCGGAGAACAGGATCGCCGCGTCCACCCCGTGGCGGCGCACCGGCTGCAGCGTGATCTCGCAGATCAGTTCCGGGTCGAAGCAGGCCTCCATCATGGTGTTCCTGGCGCGCAGCACCCGGTATTCGGGCAGTGAGCGACCGGCCTGCCGCATGAACCAGACCGGGATCCGGCTGGGTTTGCGGCCGGTCGCGGCGGCCAGGTAGGGCGCCTCGGGCAGCTGGCGGCGGGTACTCATCGGCACCATGGTGCCACGGTCGGCCGCAGCGCCCCGCTCCCGCGGCGCGCCTGACAGCGCGGCGTGCGGGATGGGGCTACCGTCGGTTGAGTGACCGATTCGGATCCGGCGGCGTTTCGTGAGGCCGTGGCAGCGATGAACGCCGCCAAGGTCCGAGCCGAGATCGAGCTCGGACCCATCCGCCCGCCACAGCGCCTCGCGCCGTACAGCTATGCGCTGGGCGCCGAGGTGCGCCGGGCGGAATCCGACGTCGTCCCGGAGAGTTCGGAGGGTGACGCCTTCGGCCGGCTCATCCTGCTGCACGACCCCGAGGGCGCTGAAGCCTGGGACGGGACCATGCGGCTGGTGGCCTACCTTCAGGCCGACCTCGATCCGCACGAAGCGGTGGACCCGCTGCTCCCCGAGGTCGCCTGGAGCTGGCTGGTGGACGCCCTGGCCGACCGCTCCGAGCACGTCACCGCCCTGGGCGGCACCGTCACCGCGACCACGTCGGTGCGCTACGGCGACATCTCTGGGCCGCCGCGTGCCCACCAGCTCGAGCTGCGGGCCTCGTGGACGGCCACCACCCCGGCTCTCGGCCTGCACGTGCAGGCGTTCTGCGAGGTTCTCGAGCATGCGGCCGGGCTGCCCCCGGTGGGCGTCACCGACCTCAGTTCACGTTCACGCGCCTGATATGCCGGAAGCCGACACCGACACACCCGACCACCCCGCCGGCGGACCACCACCGGTCCCGCTGGCCTGCCCGTCCGAAGGCGTTCCGGACCTGTCCGTCACGACCGACGAGATCGCAAGGGCCGCAGACCTATTGGCGCGCGGCAGCGGCCCGTTCGCGGTCGACGCCGAGCGCGCCTCAGGCTTCCGGTACTCCAACCGCGCCTACCTGATCCAGATCCGACGCAGCGGCGCCGGGACGGTGCTGATCGACCCGGTCAACCACGGCGGCAGCCCACTGGACGTGCTCAAGCCGGTGGCCGACGTGCTCTCGCAGGATGAGTGGATCCTGCACGCCGCCGACCAGGACCTGCCCTGCCTGGCCGAGGTCGGCCTGGCCCCGCCGTCGCTGTATGACACGGAACTGGCCGGGCGGCTGGCCGGTTTCGAGCGGGTGAACCTCGCCGCCATGGTGGAGCGGCTGCTCGGCCTGGGCCTCGCCAAGGGCCACGGGGCGGCCGACTGGTCCCAGCGCCCACTGCCCGAAGCCTGGCTGAACTACGCGGCCCTCGACGTCGAGGTGCTCATCGAACTGCGGTCGGCGATCGCCGGCGTGCTGGCCGACCAGGACAAGCACACCTGGGCCGCGGAGGAATTCGAATACCTGCGCTGCGCGGAGAGCTCCCCGACCCGCCGTGACCGCTGGCGCCGGACCTCGGGCATCCACAAGATCCGCACCCATGAAGGGCTAGCGGCGGTGCGCGAGTTGTGGACGGTGCGGGACCGCATCGCCCGCAGCCGCGACATCGCGCCCGGGCGCATCCTGCCCGATTCGGCGATCGTCGCCGCGGCGGCGGCCGACCCGAAGACCGTCGAGGAGTTACTGGCCCTGCCGGTGTTCGGCGGGAACAAACAGCGCCGCAGCGCGAAGGTGTGGCTCGATGCCCTGGCGGCGGCCCGTAGCGGCGACCGTCCGTCGGACGCCTCCGAGCCGACCGACGGGCCTCCTCCGCCGGTGCGTTGGGCCAAACGCAAGCCGGAGGCCGCTGCGCGGCTGGACGCGGCCCGGGCCGCGCTGGCCGAGGTGTCGCAGGCTGTGAACGTGCCCACCGAGAACCTGGTCTCGCCGGACCTGGTGCGACGGCTGTGCTGGGACTGGCAGCCGACCGGTGACGCCGAGGTGGCGGTGGAGGCGTTCTTGAGCCAGGGCGGCGCGCGACGCTGGCAGCGCAACCTGGTGGTCCCGGCTCTGGCGAAAGCACTGGGCCCGCAGGGCTGAGCCCGGCGTCAGTCGATCTGCTGGGCGACCGACTCGTCGAGCGCCCCGAGGGCGGCCACCCAGCCGGTGACCTGCCGGGCGACGTTCTGATCGGTGAGTCCGATCTCGTCGAGTACCTCACCGCGCGACGCATGATCCAGGAATCGTTGCGGTACACCGAGATCGCGGCACGGAACGTCGATGTCGGCCGCACGCAGGGCCGCGGAGACCGCCGACCCCACCCCGCCGCGCACGCCGCTGTCCTCGATGGTGACCACCAGCTTGTGGGAGCGCGCCAGCGGCCCGAGGGCGTCGGGCACCGGCAGCACCCAGCGCGGGTCCACCACCGTCACCCCGATGCCCTGCCTGCGCAGCCGGTCGGCGACCTTGACGGCCATCGGCGCGAACGATCCCACCGACACCAGCAGCACGTCCGCGGCCAGACCCGGCGCCGGACGCACCAGCACGTCGATCCCCGAGACCCGCTCGAGTGCGGGAATGTCTTCGCCCACTTCGCCTTTGGGGAACCGGAGCGCGGTCGGTCCATCGTCGACGACGAGCGCCTCGCCGAGTTCCTCACGCAACCGGGCGCCGTCGCGCGGCGCTGCCACCCGGATGCCCGGCACGATACCCAGCACCGAGAGGTCCCACATGCCGTTGTGGCTGGCGCCGTCGTTGCCGGTGATACCGGCCCGGTCGAGCACCAGGGTGACCGGAAGCTTGTGCAGCGCGACGTCCATCAGCAGCTGGTCGAAGGCACGGTTGAGGAATGTGGAGTAGACGGCGACCACCGGGTGCAAACCGCCCATCGCCATCCCGGCCGCCGATGTCACGGCATGCTGCTCGGCGATGCCGACGTCGAAGAGGCGATCCGGGTAGCGCTCGCCGAACGCCGCGAGGCCGGTGGGCCCGGGCATGGCGGCGGTGATCGCGACGATGTCGCGGCGCGCACCGGCATAGGCGATCAGTGCGTCGGAGAACACCGCCGTCCAGCCCGGCGCGGCGACCTTGGTGGCCTGGCCGGTCTCCGGGTCGATGATGCCGCAGGCGTGCATCTGCTCGGCCTCGTCGTTCTCGGCAGGCGCATAGCCCATGCCCTTGCGGGTCACGACGTGCACGATCACCGGCCGGTTGTAGCCGCGGGCATGCCGCAGCGCGGTCTCCACGGCGTGCTCGTCGTGACCGTCGATGGGGCCGACGTACTTCAGGCCGAGGTCGGTGAACATCGCCTGCGGGGACACCGCGTCCTTGATGCCGGCCTTGACGCTGTGCATGGCCTGGAAGCACACCTCACCGACGACCGGGATGGCCCGCACCGCGCTGCGGCCGCGCTCCAGCATCCGCTCGTAGGCCGGCTGCAGGCGCAGGCCGGCGAGATGTTCGGCGAGCCCGCCGATGGTCGGCGCGTAACTGCGGCCGTTGTCGTTGACGACGATCACCAACGGCCGTTTGGCCGCGGCGATGTTGTTCAGCGCCTCCCAGCACATGCCGCCGGTCAGCGCGCCGTCGCCCACGACCGCCACCACATGCCGGTTGCGCTGACCCTGGAGTTCGAAGGCCTTCGCCAGACCGTCGGCGTAGGACAACGCGGCCGAGGCGTGGCTTGACTCGACCCAGTCGTGCTCGCTCTCGGCGCGCGACGGGTAACCCGAAAGCCCGCCCTTGCTGCGCAACCTGTCGAATCCCGCACTGCGGCCGGTGAGCATCTTGTGGACGTAGGCCTGATGACCGGTGTCGAAGATGATCGGGTCACGCGGGGAGTCGAACACCCGGTGCAGGGCCAGCGTGAGCTCCACCACGCCGAGGTTCGGCCCGAGGTGACCGCCGGTGGCGGCCACCTTGTGGACGAGGAACCGGCGGATCTCCCCCGCCAGTTCGGTCAGCTGATCTTGGGAAAGACGCTGCAGATCAGCAGGGCCGCGGATCTGATCGAGCATTCGCCCAGTCTACGCACCGTGGCCTGGAGTCTCCCGGTACACATCGGGCACGCCGTCGTGGTCGGCATCGGCCGTTTCCAGTTCGAAAACGGCCCGGTAGTGCCGATTGCGGGCACGCAACACCACCGCGGCGAGCAGCGCCGCCAGCACCGAACCGGTGAGCACCGCCACCTTGACGACGTCCTGACGCGGAGACTCCGCGCCGTACGCCAAGTCCCCGATCAGCAGGGATACCGTGAATCCGATCCCGGCCAGCATCGACACTCCGAAAACATCGATCCAGCGCAGCGACGCGTCGAGGCTCGCGTGGGTGAACGCCCCCAGTAGCCGGGTGGTGCCGAACACCCCGATGGTCTTGCCCACGACCAGTCCGGCGACGATGCCCAGCGCGATCGGGTTGCTCAGCGCTGTCACCAAACCGTCATAGCCGCCGAAGGTCACCCCGGCGGCGAAGAAGGCGAACACCGGGATCGCGAAACCGGCCGACACCGGTCGCACCAGATGCTCGAAATACTCGGCCAGACCGGGCCCGGAGTCGGGGCCGCGGTCCCGGTCGTTGCGCAGCACCGGAACCGTGAAGCCCAGCAGCACGCCGGCGACGGTGGCGTGAATTCCGGACTCGTGGACGAACATCCACGTCAGCACCGCCAGCGGAATGAGCAGCCATAAACTGCGCACCCGCCGTTGAACCGCAAATGCGTACAGCGCCAACGGAATCAGCGCCAGCAGCAGAGCGGTCAGGTTGATCTTGGAGGTGTAGAAGACCGCGATCACGGTGATGGCGAGCAGGTCGTCGACGACGGCGAGGGTGAGCAGGAAGGTCCGGAGTGCGGCGGGCAGATGTGTGGAGATGACCGCCAGCACCGCCACCGCGAACGCGATGTCGGTGGCGGTGGGAATCGCCCAGCCCCGCACCGCGCCGCCACCGGCGTTCCAGGTGAAGGCGGCGAAGATGAGCGCGGGCACCACCATGCCGCCCACCGCCGCGGCGATCGGAAGCACCGCGCGGCCCGGATCGCGCAGGTCCCCGGCGACGAACTCCCGCTTGAGCTCCAGGCCGACGACGAAGAAGAAGATCGCCAACAGCCCGTCGGCAGCCCATGCTCCGAGCGACAGGTCCAGGTGCAGGCCGAAGATCTCCTTGCCGAGGTGCAGCTGGGTGAGTGTCTTGTAGGAGTCGGCCCAGGGGGAGTTGGCCCAGATCAATGCCAAAGCGGCGGCGGCCAGCAGGATCGCGCCGCCGACGGTCTCCTCGCGCAGGATCTCGATCACCCGGCGGGTTTCCGACCACGACCCGCGGGTGAACAGCGGCTCGTGCGCTGCTGCGGAATCCTGCTGTGCCATTTCATTCACCTCACGGGTCGCTGCGGCCGCTGCCGACCAGACTTCCCGGCACACCGGGAGTTGAGTTTACGTGCGCATCAGCAGCGCGAAGCACTCCACGTGATGGGTCAGCGGGAACGCGTCGAACACCGTGATCTCGGCTACCCGGAAACCCTGCGCGCGGTAGAGGCCGATATCGCGGGCGAATGCCGCAGCCTCACAACCGATGTGGACGACCTGTGGCACCCCCGAACCGGCCAACAGGGCGATGACCTCCCGGCCCGCCCCGGCCCGCGGCGGGTCCAGCACGGCGACGTCGGCGCCCCGGGTCTGGGCGGCCAGGAACCGCCGCACCGACTCGCTCACCACCCGCACCGGCAGGTCGGCCAGTGCCGCACGCGCGGCTCCCGACGCGCTGCGCGCGGTGTCGACGCTGATCACCTGGCCGGTGGGTCCGACCACCTCCGCCAGCGCCGCCGCGAACAGCCCGGCACCGCCGTAGAGATCCCAGGCCCGTCGCGCCCCGCAGCCGCCGAGCCACTCTCCGACCACAGCGCTGTAGCGGGCCGCGGCGTCCCGGTGGGATTGCCAGAACGCTGTCACGGGCAACCGCCAGATGCGGTCGCCCACCCGTTGCACGGTGGTCGCGCCGCCCTCGACGGTGACACTCTGCCGATTGGCGGCGGCGGTCACACGGACGTGACGACGGCCGTCGTCGTCGAGCACGACGTGCAGCCGGCCGCCGGGCTGCCACCGCGGGCCCCCCAGGCCGTCGAGCATGCCTCCGGGCAGTTGGGCGCAGCGCAGGTCCGTCACCAGTTCGGTGCTGTGGTAGCGGTGCAGGCCGGCGCGGCCGTCAGGGCCCACGTCGAGTTGCACCCGGGTCCGCCAGCCCACCGCCGCGCCGGACCCCACCGGTTGCGCGTCGCCCTCCCACGGAAAATCACCCAGGCGCGCAAGCTGATTGGCCACCACCGCACCCTTCAGACGGCGGGCCGCCTCGGGAGCGGCGAAGGCCAGATCGCAACAGCCGGCGCCGTCCACACCGGCGACCGGGCACAGCGGCTCGATCCGGTCCGGCGACGGTTCGAGGACCTCGACGGCCTCGGCATGCCAGTAGGAACCGCTCTCGCCGGTGACCCGCGCCCGGACCCGCTCCCCCGGCAACGCGTACCGCACGAACACCACCCGGCCGTCGTGGCGGGCGACGCAGCTGCCGCCGTTGGCCGGCGCCCCGACGTCCAGCACCAGCTCGGCCGGTGCGGCCAGGGTCACTCCGCGAAGCCCCGGCGGACGTCACCGGGCGCGCTCTGCTCCTCGAGCTGCCGCACCCGGATCGACGAATTCAGTTGCCAGGGAACCGAAGTCATCATCACGTTCGGGATGAACAGCAGCCTGGTCTTCAGCCGCAGCGCACTCTGGTTGTGCAGCAACTGCTCCCACCAGTGGCCCACGACGTATTCGGGGATGAACACGGTGACCACCGTGCGGGGCGACTCCTTGCTGATCCGCTTGATGTAGTCGACGACGGGCCCGGTGATCTCCCGGTAGGGCGAGGCGACGGTCTTGAGCGGCACGCTGACGTCGCTCTCCTCCCACTCCGCGTTGAGCTTGCGGGTCTCCTCGTCGTCGACGTCGACGGTCAGCGCCTCAAGAACGTCGGGCCGGGTGGCCCGCGCGTAGGCCAGCGCCCGCAAGGTCGGCAGGTGCATGTTCGACACCAGCACCACCGCGTGGTTGCGGCTGGGAAGCACGATCTCGCCGCGCTCCTCCTCCTCGGGAGTCAGTTCCCGCGACACCGTGCTGTAGTGCCGGTTGATCGCCTTCATCAAGACGAACAGGCTGCCCATCGCGAGGATCGCGATCCAGGCGCCGGCCAGGAATTTGGTCACCAGCACGATCAGCAGAACGGTGCCGGTGGCGATGAAACCGATGGTGTTGATGATCCGGGCCCGCTTCATCTTGCCCCGCTCGGCAGGGTCCTCCTCGGTCTGCAACAGCCGGTTCCAGTGCCGGACCATGCCGATCTGACTGAGGGTGAACGACACGAACACACCGACGATGTAGAGCTGGATCAGGTGGGTCACCTCGCCGCCGAAGGCGACGAACAACGCGATGGCGGCGAGGGCAAGGAACACGATGCCGTTGGAGAACGCCAGCCGGTCCCCGCGGGTGTGCAGCTGGCGGGGCAGGTAGCGGTCTTGGGCCAGGATCGAGCCCAGCACCGGGAAGCCGTTGAACGCGGTGTTCGCCGCCAGCACCAGGATCAGGGCTGTCACGCCGGTGATCAGGTACAGCCCGAGTGGGAAGTCGTGGAACACGCTGTCGGCGAGCTGGGCGACCAGGGTCTTCTGGTGGTAGTTCGGCGGGGCTCCGACCAACTGCTCCTCAGGCCGCTCGGCCATTTTCACGCCGGTGTCATTGGCCAGGACGATCATGCCCATGAACATGGCCACCGCCAGGCCGCCGAGCATGGCCAGGGTGGTGGCGGCATTGCGCGACTTAGGTTTTCTGAAGGCTGGAACGCCGTTGCTGATGGCCTCGACACCGGTCAGCGCCGCACACCCCGACGAGAACGCCCGGGCCACCAGGAACACCATGGCGAATCCCATGATGTCGCCGTGCTCGGCGTGCAGTTCGAAACCGGCCGACTCCGCCCGCAGGTCGTGGCCCAGGACGTGGATCTGCACGAACCCCCAGATGATCATCAGGAACATCCCGATGATGAAGGCGTAGGTCGGAATGGCGAACGCGGTGCCCGATTCCCGGATGCCGCGCAGGTTGACCGCCGTCAGCAGCACGATCGCGACGACGCCGAAGAGCACCTTGTGCTGGGCGATGAACGGTATCGCCGAACCGATGTTGGCCATGGCGGACGCCGTCGATACCGCGACGGTGAGTACGTAGTCCACCAGCAGGGCGCTGGCCACCGTGAGGCCGGCGGTGGGGCCCAGGTTGGTGGTGACCACCTCGTAGTCGCCGCCGCCGGACGGGTAGGCGTGCACATTCTGCCGATAGGACGCGACGACGACGAGCATCACGAATGCGACCGCGATACCGATCCACGGCGCCATCGCGTAGGCCGACAGGCCCGCGACGGAGAGCACCAGGAAGATCTCTTCGGGCGCGTAGGCGACCGACGACATGGCGTCGGAGGCGAACACCGGCAGGGCGATGCGCTTGGGCAGCAGCGTGTGGGCCAGCTTGTCGCTGCGGAAGGGCTGCCCGATGAGCACCCGACGCAAACCGGTGGAAAGCTTGGACACGAGTGCCAAGGGTAAGCCTTCCCGCGAATCGCGGTAGCGTTCGCATACCGCGAGAGCCGGTGGAAGAACTCCGAAAGGACGTCAGGTGCGGGTTGTGGTGATGGGATGCGGCCGGGTCGGCGCATCACTTGCCGAGGCGCTGTCCCGGCTGGGCCACGAGGTGGCGATCATCGATCGGGACCCCAACGCGTTCCACCGGCTCTCCCCGGAGTTCACCGGAGAGCGCGTGCAGGGCATGGGTTTCGACCGGGAAGTGTTGCTGCGGGCCGGAATCGAGCACGCCGACGCCTTCGCCGCGGTGTCCTCCGGCGACAATTCCAACATCATCTCGGCGCGGGTCGCCCGCGAGATGTTCAGTGTGCGACGGGTGGTGGCGCGTATCTACGACGCCAAGCGGGCGGCGGTCTACGAGCGGCTGGGCATCCCGACCATCGCCACCGTGCCGTGGACCACAGACCGGCTGCTGAACACGCTGACCCATGAGGCCGAGACCGCCCGCTGGCGGGACCCCACCGGCACCGTGGCGGTCGCCGAGGCCCCCCTGCACGAGTCGTGGGTGGGCCTGCGCGTCACCGACCTCCAGGAGGCCACCGGCGCGCGGGTGGCCTTCCTGATCCGCTTCGGGACCGGGGTGCTACCGGAGCCCAAGACCGTCATCCAGGCCGGAGATCAGGTGTATCTCGCGGCGGTGTCCGGGCAGGTCGGTGAGGCGCTGGCTATCGCCCAACAGCCACCTGCGGAAGGGGTCGGGGAATGAAGGTCGCGATCGCCGGGGCCGGCGCGGTCGGGCGGTCCATCGCCCGCGAACTGGTGGGAAACCAGCACGAGGTCTCCCTTATCGAACGCAATCCGGGCCATTTCAACACCGAGGCCATCCCCGCCGCACAATGGCTGTTCGGGGACGCGTGCGAGTTGAGCCTGCTGGAGTCGATGCACCTCGAACAGTACGACGTGGTGATCGCGGCGACCGGCGATGACAAGGCCAACGTGGTGCTGTCCCTGCTCGCCAAGACGGAGTTCGCGGTCCCGCGGGTGGTCGCCCGGGTCAACGACCCGCGCAATGAATGGCTCTTCGACAGCGCCTGGGGCGTCGACGTCGCGGTCTCCACACCACGCATGCTGGCCTCGCTGGTCGAGGAGGCCTTCGCGATCGGTGACGTGGTGCGACTCTTGGAGTTCCGCAAGGGCAACGCGAACCTGGTGGAAGTGACGTTGCCCGACGACACCCCGTGGGGCGGCCGGCCCGTGCGCAAGCTGGAACTGCCGCGCGACGTTGCGCTGGTGACGATCCTGCGGGGCCAGCGGGTCATCGTCCCCGAACCGGACCAACCGCTGGAGGGCGGTGACGAACTGCTCTTCGTCGCGGCGCCGGACGTCGAGGTGGACCTGCGAAGGCTGCTGACCGAGGGCCGTTAGATCGGTCGGCGGGCTTTCAGTCCGCGGCCGGCGCGCCCGGCCAGCAATCGGTGCGGTGCGCGACGTGTTCGGCGTGGACGGCGCGTTGCGCGGTGCGGATCGCCAGGTAGGTGACCAGCGCTCCGACGGCCGCCAGCGGCCAGCCCATCGCGATCCGCGCGACCCCCAGCCAGCCGGTCTTGTCGGCGTCGTAGAGGTGGTGCTGGACCAGGAACCGGGCTCCGAACACCGCCACCCAGACCAGCGTCGCGGCGTCGAAGGCGAGCACCGCCTTGCGCGCCTGACGCCAGGAGCGGTCGTGGCCGTTGACCCAACTCCAGATGTAGCCCACGATCGGCCGGCGCACGAGCACCGAGACCGCGAAGACCACCGCCCAGATCAGCGAGGTCCAGATGCCCAGCAGGAAGTAGCCCTTCGAGGCGCCCACCAGCCAGGCGATCAGTGCGCTGATACCGACGCCGATGAATCCGGCGACGGCCGGCTGCACGGAATCGTGCCGGATCAGACGCCAGACCAGGACGGCGAACGCAACCCCCACGGCGGCCAGGATGGCGGGCACCAGACCGAAGGCGGTGTTGACCGGGACCAGGACGGCCACCGGAAGGGCCGAATAGATCAGGCCGCTGACGCCGCCCATCTGGGCGAGCATCGCCTGGGCCGGAGTGGGTTTGGCCGCAGCGGTGGCCGCAGAATCGGCGCTCGAATCGGCCGCGTCGCTGTCCACCGAGCCACGGTCGGCGGGGCTCAACGCTGAATCTCGTAGTGCGGGTTGTACATCGCTTTGCTGCCGTTGTCGAGCATGCCGAGCCGGCCGCGCACCCGGAGGGTCCGTCCGCACTCGATACCCGGGATGCGCCGCTGGCCCATCCACACCAGGGTGACCGAGTCGGTGCCGTCGAAGAACTCGGCCCGGACTCCCCCCGCGCAGCCCTTGGCGTTGGTCTCCACGCTGCGCAGCCGGCCCACCATGGTGACCTCCTGGCCGCGGCAACAGTCGATCGCCCGCTGCGCGCCGGTGTTGGTGGCCTCGTCGGTCAGTTCCTCGGCGTCGCGCACCTCGGGGCTCTCCGTCAGCTTCCGGGTGAGTCTCCGCACAAAACCTTCGGCCGTGGCCATGGTCTCTCCTGAGTTTCGATCACAGTGCCACCGTCACGGTAGACCTCTTGCCTCTGTGACGCCATCAGGCATACCCCCGATTCGCGCGCCCATGCCCGGGGGGCACGATCGTGCGGTGGCGATCAGCATGCGGGGTGTCGTGACCGTTCTGCTGCCCGGAACGGGATCCGACGACGACTACCTCAACCGCGCGCTCGCCGGACCACTGAAGCGGGCCGGCGCCCTGGTGACCAGCGTCGCCCCCGACCCGCAGCGAGTGGTGCAGAGCTACCTGCAGGCCCTCGACCGCGCGCTGGATCAGACGTCGGCGCAGTCCGGGGATTCCGGGTGCATCGCCGTCGGCGGTGTGTCGCTGGGCGCAGCGGTGGCAGCCCGGTGGGCGTCGTCACACCAGCAGCACACGGCCGCGGTACTGGCGGTGCTACCGCCTTGGACCGGCGAACCCAACGGCGCACCCGCAGCCGTCTCGGCGCGGCACACGGCCGAGACCCTGCGCCGCGACGGCCTGGATGCCACCACAGCCGTGATGCGCGCCTCGAGCCCGCGGTGGCTGGCCGACGAACTCGCGCGCTCGTGGCGGCGGCAATGGCCCGGGCTGCCCGACGCGATGGACGAGGCCGCGGCCTATCCGGCGCCGACCGCCGAGGATCTGCGCCGGCTCGATGTTCCGCTGGCCGTGGTAGCGGCGTCCGACGACGCCGTCCACCCCGCACAGGTAGCCGCCGACTGGGTGTCGTGGGCGCCCCGCGCGGCGCTGCGCACGGTCCGACTCGAGGAATTCGGGCCCGATCCGGAACTGCTCGGCCAGGCCTGCATTGACGCCCTGCGGGCGATCGACGAGGGCCGGCCCGATTCGCCGGATTAGCCGCCGGTGCTGGTGCTGGTGCTGCGCAGCTGTTGCATGGCCGAGCCCGACGGGTTGAGACCCTCCGGGGGCTGCTGTTGCTGCTGGAGCTGCTGCTGCTGGGCCAGGTAGGCCTGCTGCGCGGCCAGCATCGCCTGCTGCTGTTGGGCGGCCTGCTGCGCTGCAGCGGCACGCATCTGCGCGGCCAGCTCCTCGGGAAGCTCGACGGGCAGCGGGGTGCGCACCGGCAGCGGCGTCTCACCCCGGCGAACAACGGTGTCCGCCAAGGCTTCTCGAGCCTCCTGCACCAGCGCGGGCATCAGGTGCGGCATACCGTTGACCACGCAGCGGATCATCCACCGGAAGCCGTCGACGCCGATGAACCGGACAACGCCGGCGCCGGCGCCCACCACTTCGCGGCCCCACGGGCCGTCCTCGATGGACACCACGGCATTGTCGTTGCGCAGCGCCTCGGCCAACTCGCCGGCCACCTCCCGCCACAGCCCCGGCGACTTCGGGGCGGCATAGGCGGCGATGGTGAACCGCCCGTTGGGCGTCACCACCCAGATCGCCGTGGGGACGCCGGTCTGGTTGAACTCCACCTGGATCTGACCGCCGGGAGGCATCGGGATGAGCACCGACCCGAGGTCCAACCGGGCCAGGGCCGCCTGCTCGGGGCTGTCGAAGTCCTCGATGTCGAACGGGCCCTCGGTGTCCTCGTAGACGGTCACCGTCTCCTCGGTGTACTCCTCGACCACCGGATCAGGGGTCTGCGCGGCGTCCGCCGCGTGAGCGCCGTGCCTGCCCTGCTTACGTCTTCCGAATGCCATCACAAACTCGCATGTCCGCCTGAAGAACCGTGACCGCCCTGGCCACGGGTGGTGTCGGCCAGGCCGGCCTCGTCGAACGAGGCCACCTCGACCAGTTCCGGCAGTTCCACCTGCTGAACCACCAGTTGAGCTATGCGATCACCCCGATGAATGACGATCGGGGTCTCGGGATCCAGGTTGATCAGCGACACCTTGATCTCGCCGCGGTAGCCGGCGTCGATGGTGCCGGGGCTGTTGACGATCGACAGCCCAGCCCGCGCAGCCAGGCCCGACCGCGGATGCACCAGGCCCACCATGCCCTCCGGGATTGCCACCGCGATACCGGTGGAAACCAGGGCACGGCGTCCGGGCGCCAGTTCGACGTCCTCGGCGCTGTACAGGTCGACGCCGGCGTCGCCGTCGTGGGCGCGCGCGGGCATGGGGAGATCGCGGTCCAGACGAACCACCGCGAGACTGCTGGGCACGAGCGCAAAGACTACCCTTGGCCACGTGTCTGGTTCGCAGGTCGCCACGCAAACCGTGCGCTACTCCGAACGGCTGTGGGTGCCGCTGTGGTGGTGGCCGATCGGTATCGGCCTGGCAGCCCTGCTGGCCAAAGAGGTCACCATGGGCGTGCGCAACATCCCGGGGTGGACGCCCTACGCGCTGCTCACGCCGGTCGCCGTCGGTGTGTTGCTGTGGCTGGGCCGCATCGAGGTCCAGGTCATCAGCACCGGCGCCGACGTCGAACTGTGGGCCGGGCAAGCCCACCTGCCGGCCTCGGTGGTAACGCGTTCCGCGGTGGTCCCGCGCAGCGCCAAGTCGGCCGCACTGGGCCGCCAGCTCGATCCCGCCGCGTTCGTGTTGCACCGCAACTGGGTGGGCCCGATGGTGCTGGTGGTACTCGACGACCCCGACGACCCGACGCCGTACTGGCTGATCAGCACCCGCCACCCGGACCGCGTCCTCTCGGCGCTGAGAAGCTGAACCGCGCGGCCCGTGCCGCGCTCGGCGAAGCTGAACCGCGCGAAGCTGAGCGGCTCAGCCTCAGGCTGCGCAGTCCGTACAGATCATCTCGCCGTCCTTCTCGCTGGCGAGGCGGCTGCGGTGGTGCACCAGAAAACAACTCGAGCAGGTGAACTCGTCGGCCTGCTTCGGCACCACGCGCACCGAGAGCTCCTCGCCGGACAGGTCGGCGCCGGGCAGCTCGAAGTTTTCGGCCGACTCCGATTCATCGACATCGACAACGGCTGACTGCGCCTCGTTGCGGCGCGCGGTCAGCTCCTCCAGTGAGTCCTCGGAGACCTCGTCGGTCTCAGTACGCCGCGGGGCGTCGTAGTCAGTAGCCATCGCTCCATCACTTCCCCTCTGCGAACCTCAGCATGGCTTTGTATCAGCGTGGAACGCCGGCGCCAAACGATTCGTGCCTCGTTCATCCAGTGTTCGGCTGTGACTTACGTCACCCTGCCTGCGACGTCGGTGGACGCGTGTCCCACCGCACCGAGGGCGCCAGGATAGCGGATGGCTCTACAGTGCACACGTGGTCGCTGACATCACCCAGGGTTCGTCCCTGGACAAGAACGGGCAGCCCTTCCGTCGGCGCAATTACCGCCCCGGCATCATCGCGGTGGCGATGCTGGCGGTTCTGACCGCGCTGTCGTGGGCGTTCGTGCTGACGCGGCCGGTGAACGTCGACGAGGCGACGACGTGCAACGCCCCGCCCAGTCCCACCGACGCGGCCGCACCGAAACTGGGCCAGCTGGTCAGCGGCTCGTCGCTGGTCGAGGTGGCGCCCGCCAAACTGGCGGACACCAAGATCCGGGTGATGAACGCCAGCGGCCAGGGCGGCCAGGCCGGCGAGGTGGCCGGGGCCCTGCGAGACCTGGGCTTCGCGGCGCCCACGGCGGCCAACGACCCCATCTATGCGGGGACCCGGCTGACCTGCCAGGGCCAGATCCGTTTCGGTCAGGCGGGCCGGGCCGGGGCCGCCTCGGCCTGGCTGGTGGCGCCCTGCGTCGAGCTGTATCAGGACGACCGCAAGGACGACTCGGTCGATCTGGTGATCGGCACGGATTTCACCTCGCTGTCCAACAGCGACGACATCGCGGCGGTGCTGTCGAGCCTGCGGCCGGGCGCCACCGAACCCGCCGACCAGGCGCTGATCACCAAGATCCACAGCGCCAGCTGCTGATCACTGCCGCGGGCGGAGCCCGCCGATCACTCCAGCGGGCGGAGCCCGCCGTAGCGATCCAGCGTCGCGGTGAGCTGAGCGGCGATGCCCGGAGCCGCCGCCAGCGTCAGCGGTGCTCCGCCACCGTCGTCTCCGGGCAGCACCACCACCGCCCCGGCCTCGGCGGCGATCAAGGCACCGGCCGCCCAGTCCCACACATGGAGGCCGTGCTCGTAGTGGGCGTCCAGGCGCCCGGCGGCGACCATGCAGAGATCCAGTGCCGCCGAGCCGATCCGGCGCACATCGCGGACCATGGGCAGCACCTTGGCCAGCAGGCCGGCCTGCAGGGCCCGGCGCTGCGGCTCGTAGCCGAACCCGGTGCCCACCAGCGCCATGGTCAGATCGTCAATCCCGTTGCAGCGCAGCCGTTGTCGAGCCCCCACGGTGATCAGCTCGGCACCCCGCCCCAGCGCCGCGGAGTAGACCTCCCCGCGCACCACGTCGGCGACGGCGCCCGCGACGGAGACGCCGTCGACCTGTGCGGCGACCGACACGGCGTAGGCCGGCACGCCGTAGATGAAGTTGACGGTGCCGTCGATGGGATCGACCACCCAGCGCACACCGCCGGGCGCCGCCCCCGCACCGCCGCCCTCCTCGCCCAGAATCGGTTCCCCGGGCCGCAGCCGTGCCAGGCTCGCGCGCAGCAACCGCTCAGTTTCGGTGTCGGCCACGGTGACCGGGTCGGTCTGGCTGCTCTTGGTGCGCACCCAGGTTCCGGCGGACCGCTCGAACAGTTCGGGCCGACGGCGCCGCACGAAGTCCGCGGCCTCGGTGGCCAACTGTTCGGCCACGTTCCGCAGGACTTCGGGTGCGTCGTCATCCACGCTGCCATCGCAGCACAGCAGGCTCGGCATTCCACCGTCATATCGGTACTTGGCGGCCGACCGGCCACTAAAGTCTGTGGTTCAACCGCCCCAACGCAGGGAGGACAGCCATGACCTCGACCGGACGCCAGGCTCTCGGGATCGACGTCGGCGGCAGCGGGATCAAGGGCGCCATCGTCGATCTCGACACCGGGCAGCTCGTCGGCGACCGGTTCCGGGTGGAAACACCGCAGCCGGCCACACCGGACGCGGTGGCCGGCAAGGTCGCCGAGGTCGTCCGGCACTTCAGGTGGACCGGCCCGCTGGGCGTCTGTTACCCGGGCGTGGTGGTGAACGGCGTCGTGCACACCGCGGCCAACGTCGACCGCGCCTGGATCGGATGCAACGCCGCGGAGACCTACAGCAAAGCCCTCGGCGGCCAGCGAGTCACGGTGCTCAACGACGCCGACGCTGCCGGCCTGGCCGAGCAGCGCTACGGCGCCGGACGTAATCGGGACGGCGTCGTGCTGCTGCTGACTTTTGGCACAGGCATCGGCTCGGCCGTCATCCATCACGGAATGCTGTTGCCGAACACCGAATTCGGCCACATCGAGGTCGAGGGCAAGGAAGCCGAGCACCGCGCCGCGTCGTCGGTCATGGAGCGGAAAGGCTGGAGCTACCGCAAATGGACCAAGCAGGTCACCAAGGTGCTGGTCGCGATCGAGAACGCCATCTGGCCCGACCTGATCATCGCCGGCGGGGGCATCAGCAAGAAGGCCGACAAGTGGATTCCCTTGCTGAAGAACAGAACCCCGGTCGTCGCCGCCCAGTTGCTCAACACGGCCGGGATCGTCGGCGCCGCGATGGCAGCCGCCGAGGAGCAGACGGCGGGCTGATGCGCCCGTGGTGGCGGATGCCGCAGCACCGAACGGCCGTGGGACGGTGCCCTGCGGATATCCCGTTACAATGGAACGCGGCGGCCGCTACCCGAGCGGCGAGGATCCACCCAGATCGCGCCGATATCTCCTAATAGCTGATGCTTTCCGATGGCGCGCGTCTGCGCTCGGCGAAGCCCCGCAGGACTGAAAGGGTGTACGTGGCAGCGACCAAGGCAAGCCAGGCAACCGTGAAGCCGGCCAAACGTGCCGCTACGGCCAAGGACGCCAACGGCTCGACCGCCGCGAAGACCGCGCCCGCCAAGGCCGAGAAGTCCACACCTGCCCGAGCGGCCCGCAGCGTGCTCGCCCGCGTCGCCGCCAAGGCGACCGGCAAGTCCGCCCCTGCGGAGCCCGCACCTGCCAAGGCAGCGGCGAAGGCGCCCGCCAAGACGCCCGCCACCAAGTCCCCCGCCACGAAGGCCCCGGCGAAAGCCGCTGCCAAGGCCGCCCCCGCCAAAGCCGCAGCCAAGGCCGCCCCCGCCAAGGCCAAGCCGGTCAAGGCGGCAACAGAGAAGGCCGCACCGGCCAAGACCGCCAAGGCCGCTCCGGCCAAGGCGGCGAAGACCGCTGCCAAGGCCGCGCCGGCCAAAGCAGCGGCGGAGGCGAAGCCGACCCGCAGCCGTGCCAAGAAAGCCACTGCCGCCGCTGAGCCCGTCACCGCGGTCGCCGAGGCCGACACCGATGGACTGATCGACGAGGTCGACGTCGACCCGGCCGTCGAGGAGCTCGACGTTTCGGCCGACCTTGAACTCGACGAAGATCTGGAAAGCGTCGACGAGGAGGACGGCGCGCAGGCTGCCGAGGGCGGCGATGCCGTCGCGCCGGTCACCGAAGGCGCCGAGGACGAGGACATCAGCGAGCCCTCCGACAAGGACAAGGCGTCCGGGGACTTCGTCTGGGACGAAGAGGAGTCCGAGGCGCTGCGCCAGGCCCGCAAGGACGCCGAACTCACCGCCTCGGCCGACTCGGTGCGGGCCTACCTCAAGCAGATCGGCAAGGTGGCGCTGCTCAACGCCGAGGAAGAAGTCGAACTGGCTAAGCGGATCGAAGCAGGCCTGTACGCCACCCAGAAGCTGGCGGAGATGGCCGACCAGGGTGTGAAGCTGCCGGTGCAGCAGCGCCGGGACATGCAGTGGATCTGCCGCGACGGCGAACGCGCGAAAAACCATCTGCTCGAAGCCAACCTGCGCCTGGTGGTCTCGCTGGCCAAGCGCTACACCGGCCGCGGGATGGCGTTCCTGGACCTGATCCAGGAGGGCAACCTCGGCTTGATCCGCGCGGTGGAGAAGTTCGACTACACCAAGGGCTACAAGTTCTCCACCTACGCCACCTGGTGGATCCGCCAGGCCATCACCCGCGCCATGGCCGACCAGGCCCGCACCATCCGCATCCCGGTCCACATGGTCGAGGTCATCAACAAGCTCGGCCGCATCCAGCGCGAGTTGCTCCAGGACCTGGGCCGCGAGGCAACCCCGGAGGAACTGGCCAAGGAAATGGACATCACCCCGGAGAAGGTGCTGGAAATCCAGCAGTACGCCCGCGAGCCGATCTCCCTGGACCAGACCATCGGGGACGAAGGCGACAGCCAGCTCGGCGACTTCATCGAGGACTCCGAGGCCGTCGTGGCCGTCGACGCGGTCAGCTTCACACTGCTGCAGGACCAGCTGCAGTCGGTACTGGAAACCCTGTCCGAGCGCGAGGCCGGCGTCGTCCGGCTGCGCTTCGGGCTGACCGACGGCCAGCCCCGCACCCTGGATGAGATCGGCCAGGTGTACGGCGTCACCCGCGAGCGGATCCGCCAGATCGAGTCCAAGACCATGTCGAAGCTGCGCCACCCGAGCCGCTCGCAGGTCCTGCGCGACTATCTGGACTGACGGTTCGGGCTGAAGAGGCCGCGAGAACTCGGTCCGATCGCCCCCGCCGATTGGCCCGACGTCAGGGCCAGCCGCATCGTAGCAACCAACTCGTCGCAAGTCTCTCTGCCCGTTCTCAGGCACGTCTCAGTAACTCTGCCTGCGGCAATGGGGTATTAAGTCCTCGAATGGGGGGCCGATGGCCCTCAAACTAGGTGCGATCGCAACAACTGGGCAAATTAGGCCCGAGCTGCGCTAACCACTCGGCCATCCCGCCGGATCGCCATCTCTCCACGTCACAGACCATGATGGCAGCCCGCCAGGATCGACCCCGTCCCATTGAGGCAAAGAGCCCGACCCGCACGAATCACTACATCCGGCAGCCTTGGCGGGTTTAGGATCAAACTCAAGATCCAGAAAAGATCTAGATCTGTTGAGAGGGATGGTGTTTACGGTGGGCAAGTTGGCAAGTTCCTTTGGGATCGCCCTCGTATCTGCCGGCACAGCCGTCGGTGTCGCGCTCAGTTCGGCAACGCCGGCGATCGCCCAGAACCAGGCGCTGATGATCAACGGCATCGGTGGCCTCGGGTTGGCGGGCACCACTGGTGGAGTCCCACTGCCGAAATCCGTCATGTACAACGTGCTGGGCGGAGACCCGGCTGACATTTTGATGCTCGGGCCTGGCGGCGAATTCGCCACCTACAACCTCACCAACGTCCCGTGGCCGATGCAGGCAGCCCCGGTGACCGGCAAGGACGACCTCACCCTGACCCAGTCCGTCGCCGACGGGGTTACCAACCTCGACGCCCTCATCGCGACAGCGCTGACCAAGATCGGCCCGGGTGAGCACGTGACCGTGGTCGGCCTGTCGGCCGGCTCGCTTGTGGCCGACGAGGAATTGCGCAAACTGGCCACCGATCCGCACGCGCCGGACAAGAGCAAGCTCACCTTCGTGGTCGTCGCCGACTCCGGCCGTTCCACGTTCAACGCCAACCGGTTCGACAAGACTCTGGGCTACCAGTACCAGACAGCGCCGGAGACCAAATACAACACGGTCGTGGTCACCGCGGAGTACGACGGGTTCGCCGACTTCCCGGACCGGGTGTGGAATATCCTCGCCGTGGCCAACGCATATGTCGGTGAAATTCTGAACCATGTCCCCAGCGTGTTCACCGACCTCTCCAAGGTGGACCCATCCAATATCACCGTCACCACCAACTCCCTCGGTGGCGTGACGACGAACTATTTCATCCCATCGGAGCACCTGCCCCTGGTGGAGTTGCTGCCCTTCCTGGCTCCGCAGGAGCAAGCCCTGAAGGCCATCATCGACACCGCGTACAAGCGGAACGACGGCAAGAGCGCGGCCTCGACTCCGGCCGTGGCTGCCGCAGCGGTGGCCGGCGACACCGCGAATACGCCTGAAGCGTCGCCCCAGGCGAACGCCACCGCAAGCCCCGTCGCAGACCAGACCCCGGCTGCCAATGCGCCCGCCGAAACCAAGGCGAGCACGCCGGTCAAAGCAGTCGCTTCGGTCTCCGCCGAGGCGCCGGCCGCCGATCCGGTCACCACGCCGGCCCCAACCGCGGCAGCCGCGAGCGCCGACTCACCGCGGCCGACGGCCCGCCGGGCGGTAGCCCACTCGGCGGCCGCCTCGGCCGGCGGCCACCGGGCGAGCGCTCCGCCAGCCAGATCGGCAGCGGCGTCCCGCGCCGCAAAGTAGTAGTCGTCCGCAGCGGCGGGTTTTCGTGGCTGCGGGAGCCAGAGAGGGGAACCAGAATGCGCACCATCACCCGCACGCTCGGCATCGCCGTGGTTACCACCGGCATGGCGTTGTCGGCGGCGACGGCAGCCGACGCCGCCAACAAGGTTCTGATGGTCAACGGCCTGGGTGCCGGTGACCTCGGCCCGCTGGCCATGTCCGCCATCCTCGGCGGCGCCTACAGCGGCAGTAACTATGTGCGCGAGAACGTTTCGTGGCCCGCGCAGTCCAAGCCGATCGTCGGCCAGGACTACACCCTGACCCAGTCGGTGAACATCGGGGCGAGCAATCTCGACGCGGCGATCGCAAAGTCGCTGGCCGCAGGCGACACCGTCACGGTGGTGGGTCTGTCCGCCGGCGCCCTGGTGGTGGATCAGGAGATCGGAAAGCTTGACGCACAGGCGAACTCACCGGACAAGAGCAACGTGAGCTTCGTGGTGATCGCCGACTCGGCGCGCTGCAACTTCAACAAGAACCGCTATGACGCCACCATCGGCTACCAGTACACGGTCCCCGCCGAATCGAAGTACAACGTCACTGTGGTCACCGGTCAGTACGACGGCTACTCCGACTTCCCCGATCGCCCGAACCCGACCGCCATCGCCAACGCGATTGCCGGCGCCCAGCTGGTTCACATCCCGTCGATGCTGACCCCGCTCAGTTCCGTCCCGGCGTCGAACGTCACGGTGCGGACCAACGCGAAGGGCGGCGTGACGACCAGCTACCTGGTCCCGACCAAGACGCTTCCCCTGGTGACGCTGAACCCGAACCTGGCGTCGCAGGAGGCGACCCTCCGTCAGACGGTCGACTCCGCGTACACCCGCAACGACACGAAGCCGGCACCGACGCCGACACCGACACCGACACCAGCCCCGACGCCGACGCCGACACCGACGCCGACCCCCACGCCGAAACCGGCCCCCCAAATCCCGCCGGCCCTCAAGGCTGCGCTGTCCAAGCTGTTGAACAGTGCGCTGAAGGCCGCGGTGAGTGGCGCGAAGCCCGCGGCGGCCTCGCGGAGTGCCTCGACCGGACGGTAGAGCGGCAGGCCGTCAGTCCAGCGGCAGCTGCTCTAGGCGTAGCAGATTGCGCTTGGGCGCCTTGGTGTCCAGCCCGACGAGCACGGTGCCGTCGGGCAGGATGACCAGTCCCTCGGGGTTCTGCGGACTTCCGGCGATCCGCCATACCGCGACGGGTTCGATCGTGCCGCCCCGCGGGTCCAGCAGGTCGGGCAGCCGGGCCAGGGCACAGCCCTGGTCGGACAGCAGATACAGCCGGCCGTCCGGCCCTACGGTGGCGTCGCTGATGTCGGGAAGCTGCTTGTGCATCGTCTCCCCCAGCCACCACGTGGCAAGCACGGTGTACGCGGCGTCGCCGGGCGCCGGAGGGGTCGGTCGGCTGCCGCGGCGCCACCCGACCGGAGCGTCGCCCGGTGGGCCGAACTCGAGGATCGCCGGCGGATCCTTCTCCTTGACCACCAGCAGGTGTCCGCATTCGGTCACGACCATCGACTCGCCGCGTGAGGATCGGTCCCCCAGCCACGCCTCCCGGAGCCGATGCCCTTCCGGCACGTCGAGGACCAGCGTGCCCACCAAGGCGGGCGTCGCTAGATCGATCTGCAACACGCGGGCCGGCTGTTCCTGCAGCAGCAGAACGGTGTCCTCGCCGGCGGACTGCACCGCTTCGAACTGGACGCCGCCCCCGGGAAGGTCCAGTCCGGCCAGGTCGGTCCCGTGCCACCCCAGTGGCCATGGTTCAACCGCCGCCGAGAAGACGACGGGGTCGTGGTCGCCGACAGCCAGGAGACGACCACCGTCAACGGCCAGTCCCGACACCTCCCGCAGGGGGATGTCGGCGACGTCGAGCACTTTCAGCTTTGGCGCCTTGGCCACCAGGTAAGCCTAGATAGCCGCTACCGCGACGGGCTGTGAATGAGTGGCTCGAACAGATCATCCGGGCCCGGCCGGTAGGACTCGACCGCCACCACCGCGGCAACCGGCAGGGGACCGTACAGATGTGGGAAGAGCATCGATTCAGGATCCCCGGGCACCCCCGGCTCCCAACGCAGCGGGGACTGCAGTTCGTCCGGGTCCACCCACACTGCACACAGATCGGATCGGCCGACGAACAGCCGATTGGCGGGCAGGTGGACCTGCCCCGGCGTGGACAGGTGCACGAAACCAACGAGTGTGAGCGACTCCGGGCGAACCTCTCCACGCTGCCGGGCATCCTCCCATTCCGCCCTGCCGCAGAGATGGACCAGCAGGCCGGTGTGGCCGCGGTTCTGCACGCGCTCGGGAGCCATACCGTTCAGCCTGCCCGAGCGGGCTCGGAATCCGCCGAACGTGAGACACGACACATCATTACGTGGAGGGAACAAGGCGCCGCACCGAAGCGTCTGAGACAGTAGACGGACGGCGGTTGCCGCCGGATCAATGAGCACCTTTGGAGGAGCCCATGAACGCAACGCTGACCAGTCCCGAACTCACCCGGGCTGATCGCTGCGACCGCTGTGGCGCTGCAGCGCGCGTCCGTGCGAAGCTCCCCTCGGGTGCGGAGTTGCTGTTCTGCCAGCATCACGCCAACGAACACCAGGCCAAGCTGATCGAACTCGACGCGGTCATCGAAGTCAGCACGGCAGGCGCCTAGCCTCACCGGGCCGGACGGGACGCACCGGCCCCACGGGGTATCACCCAGAAGGTCATGACCGACCGCCCGCAGCCCACGCCCTCGCGCCACCACCTATGGCGCCTTCTCAAACGCACCCTGTCCAAAAGTTGGGACGACTCGATCTTCTCCGAGTCCGCCCAGGCGGGGTTCTGGTCGGTGCTTTCGCTGCCGCCACTGCTGCTCGGGCTGCTGGGCAGCCTGGCCTACGTCGCGCCGCTGTTCGGCCCGGACACGATGGCCGCCATCCAGCGTCAATTGGTCAGCACGTCGAACAGTCTGTTCTCGAAGAACATCGTCGCCGAGATCATCGAACCGACAATGCGCGACATCGCCTCGGGGGCGCGCGGCGAGGTGGTGTCGCTCGGCTTCGTCATCAGCCTGTGGGCCGGCTCGTCGGCGATCTCGGCATTCGTCGACTCCGTGGTCGAGGCCCACGGCCAGACAGCGCTCCGGCATCCCGTGCGCCAGCGGTTCTTCGCGCTGGGGCTGTACGTCGTCATGCTGCTGTGCGTCATCGCGGCCTCGCCACTGCTCGCGCTGGGCCCGCGCACCATCGGCGCCCACATCCCCCAAAGTTGGGACAACGTCCTGCGATTCGGCTACTACCCGATGTTGATCGTCGGCCTCGTGCTGGCGGTGACGGTCCTCTACCGCGTCTCGCTGCCCGCCCCGCTGCCCACCCACCGGCTGGTGTGGGGTGCGCTGCTGGCAACGGCGGTGTTCGTGGTGACCACCGCCGGCCTCCGGATCTACCTGCAGTACATCACCCGCACCGGCTACACCTACGGCGCGCTGGCCACACCCATCGCGTTCCTGCTCTTCGCATTCTTCCTCGGCTTCGCCATCATGATCGGCGCAGAACTCAACGCGGCGATCGAGGAGGAATGGCCCGCCCCCGAGCCGCATTGGCACCAATGGCGAGCCCGGCTGCGCGGCGAATCCGCCACGGGCAGCGGATCGGAGAACGCCGAAACCACTGCGGAGACGGCCGAATTGGATCGCCCGCCGGCGACCGTCAGCCCGTCGTGAGCGTCAGCTCTTCTTGAGCGTCGCGTAGATGCGCTTGCAGTCCGGGCAGACGGGCGAGCCCGGCTTGGCCGCGCGGGTCACCGGGAACACCTCGCCGCACAGCGCGACCACGTGCGTACCCATGACCGCACTCTCGGCGATCTTGTCTTTCTTGACGTAATGGAAGTGCTTGGGCCTGTCGCTGTCGGACCCGTCGTCGACGCGTTCGTCGCTCTCGGTGCGTTCGATCGTATCGGTCTGCATGAACGCCATTCTGCCCCGCCGACTCCGCGCGCGGTAAGACAGCCGTAAGAAAAGTCCCCTCGTTTGGGCAGGCCCCCGTGTGGAACAGTGAGTACATGGAGCGCGATCTGGGTTTCGACGACGACGGGCGGCCCGTACTCATCACGCGCGCTGAGTACTCCTATGAGGAGCAGCACCGGGCCCGGGTGCGCAAGTATCTCAAGATCATGTTCTGGCGGATCCCGGCGTTCATCGCCGCGGCCGTCGCCTACGGCATCTGGCACAACGGCCTGCTCTCGCTGGCGATCCTTGCCGCCTCCATTCCGCTGCCGTGGATGGCCGTGCTGATCGCCAATGACCGTCCACCGCGGCGGGCCGAGGAACCTCGGCGCTATCCGGACGCCCCGCTGCGCACCGCGCTCTTCCCGCACGCCGAACATCGCGCCCTGGAACCAGGCTTCACGCACGCGCAACAACGCGCCACCCAGCCGGGTGAAGAACGCGCCTGCTGACCACGATCAACGGCTTTCTCAGTACATTCTTAAAACGCCATCGCGTTTGCCCAGTTCAGAGGGTGTGAGATCGCGGAAGCGTGGGAACTCTTGCCTCCAGTCGAGCGTTGGAAAGTTCGATAGTCGCCAGCCGATCAGGAGGCACCCATGGCAAACGCCACCACTACCCGGACTGACAGCGATCTGGACGCCCAGAGCCCCGCCGCCGACCTTGTGCGCGTGTATCTCAACGGGATCGGAAAGACCGCGCTGCTGTCCGCCGAGGACGAGGTGGAGCTGGCCAAGCGCATCGAGGCCGGCCTGTATGCCCAGCACCTGCTGGACACGCGTAAGCGCCTCAGCGACAGCCGCAAGCGTGATCTGTCCGTCGTGGTGCGCGACGGCCAGGCCGCGCGGCGCCACCTGTTGGAGGCGAACCTGCGTCTGGTGGTCTCGCTGGCCAAGCGCTACACCGGGCGTGGCATGCCGCTGCTGGACCTCATCCAGGAGGGCAACCTCGGCCTGATCCGCGCGATGGAGAAGTTCGATTACACCAAGGGATTCAAGTTCTCCACCTATGCCACCTGGTGGATCCGTCAGGCGATCACCCGCGGCATGGCCGACCAGAGCCGCACCATCCGCCTGCCGGTCCATCTGGTCGAGCAGGTCAACAAGCTCGCGCGGATCAAGCGCGAACTGCACCAGAGCCTGGGGCGCGAGGCCACCGACGAGGAACTGGCCGAGGAGTCGGGCATTCCGGTGGATAAGATCAACGACCTTCTCGAGCACAGCCGCGATCCGGTCAGCCTCGACATGCCGGTCGGCAGCGACGAAGAGGCGCCGCTGGGTGACTTCATCGAGGACGCCGAAGCGATGTCGGCGGAGAACGCGGTGATCGCCGAGCTGCTGCACACCGACATCCGGCACGTCCTGGCCACCCTCGACGAGCGGGAACAGCAGGTGATCCGGCTGCGGTTCGGCCTCGACGACGGCCAGCCCCGCACCCTGGACCAGATCGGCAAGCTGTTCGGCCTGTCCCGCGAGCGGGTCCGGCAGATCGAGCGCGAAGTGATGACCAAGCTGCGCAACGGCGAGCGGGCCGACAAGCTCCGCTCCTACGGCAGCTAGACCGGGACCATCTCTAGTGTGCCCGCCGGTTGATCCGGCGGGCACACGTCTTTCTGGGGGCCATCGCACCTCGGGGCAGCCGTTGTGAGCAGCGAGGCAAGTAGACTCGCCCTGCAACGAAGGGTGCCCTAATGAACGATCTGGTCGATACCACGGAGATGTACCTGCGCACCATCTACGACCTCGAGGAGGAGGGCGTAGTCCCGCTTCGGGCGCGGATCGCCGAGCGGCTGGAGCAGAGCGGGCCCACCGTGAGCCAGACGGTGTCCCGGATGGAGCGCGACGGACTGCTGCGGGTGGCCGGTGACCGGCATCTGGAACTCACCGAGAAGGGCCGCCGGCTCGCGGTGTCGGTGATGCGCAAACACCGCCTCGCCGAACGTCTTCTGGTCGATGTGATCGGCCTGCCATGGGAGGAGGTCCACGCCGAGGCATGCCGGTGGGAGCACGTCATGAGCGAGGACGTGGAGCGTCGACTGGTACAGGTTCTGGACAATCCGACGGTGTCGCCGTTTGGCAACCCCATCCCCGGTCTGGCCCAGCTCGGCCTGGACGACCCCGGCAGTGAACCGGACCGCGCCGAGCTGGTGAGACTCACCGAGCTGCCGGTCGGCGACTCGGTGGCCGTGGTGGTTCGTCAGCTGACCGAGCACGTGCAGGGCGATGTCGCGCTCATCGGGCGCCTCAAGGAGGCCGGCGTCGTGCCCAACGCCCGGGTACTGGTTCAGACCGGCCTGGACGGCGACGTGACGATCATGGTCGGCGGCCACGAGAACGTTGAACTTCCCCACGAGATGGCGCACGCCGTGAAGGTCGAGAAGGTCTGAGGCGCTAACCCGCCCGGCCGAACAATCGCCGCGGCGGCAGGCGCACCCCGAGACGCTTGGCCAGCCGGAAACCTGTACCGGTCAGCTCACGAATCTGTTCCGGCCGCATCCCCGATTGCAGGGCGGTGTCCAGCATGCCCGCCATCCGATGTTCGGGATCGCTGCGCAGCGCCGCCTCCAGGGAAATGCCCGCCAGCGGCCCGTCGCCGCGGGCATAGGCGGAAAAGGCAAGCAGCACAAGTGCTTCCACCCGCCACGGGTCCGGAAGCGTGCGGGCCAGTAACGCCCACAGCGCCTCGGCGGCTGCCGCCTCCTCGCCCACCGCGAGGGCGTACAGGGTGTCACGGACAGCGACGTCGGTGAGCCCGCACGCCAGTGCGGCGAGCTCTGCGTCGCTGGGCGTGGCGCCGTCGAACACCCGCGAGGCCAGCTCGATCGCCGTCTCGACGTCGCAGCGACCACGTTCATCGGGATCGGCGTGCCACTGGGCGCCCCGCGCCGCCGCAAGTTCCCGAATGGGCTCGACGAGCAGTCCCGAACGTGATGTGTCTACCGGTGCGATGACTGCGTGCAGATCCGAGCGCCGCGGGTAGAGCCGACGTCCGTCGAGCACCGCCGCGGCGGCCAGCGGTGAGGCCGACGGATCCTCCACGGGGCCGCCGGTCCCGCATCCGTCGGCGCAGTGCCATTGCCCCCCGGCCTCGACGCGGTCGACCACATGGGTGCCGTACAGCCCGACCCCGCGGTCGTCGAGAACCGACTTCAGCGCGTCGCACATCTGCCGATGATCGGCGGCGCACATGGGGCACAGGGCACCCTCCTCGTCGACGATGACCGCGACCACCGCGTCGGCACCGGAGGTGGCGGCGAGTTCGGCGAGCCGGTCCAGATTGCCCATGAGGTCGGCAGCTAGGTCAGCCCGCATGACCGCCCCCATGCGACCCTCCTCGAGGGCGACGAGAACCAGCGATTTCTCCGGGACGAAGCCCAGCACGGCGGGCAATGCGGCGATCAGCGCGCCGGGGCGGGTGAAACGGAACTCAGGATGTTGTGTCGGCATGCGGGCGACGCTGTCAGCGCAGTCCGTCAGAACGTGGCCTCGGAGGGAGGGGCCGCTGCACTGCTGTGGATGGAGGCGGCTCTGTGGATGGCCAGCCGCTGGGAAGACCCGGTTCGGTGCCCCGGGGTGGCGCGGGCTCCGGCAGCGGCGTGGTAAACGACACAGGTGCCGGCGGGAACGACTGGGACCGCCGGGTCGTTGTCCATCCTGGATGGAGTCCGACGTGGATGCAGCGAGGAGGCGCTATGGCTGACGAGCAAGGCCACAATCATTCCGATGGCCGGATGTATGAACTGGAGTTCCCAGGCCCGCAGCTGACGTCTCGGGACGGGCAGGGTCCGGTGCTGATTCATGCCCTGGAGGGGTTCTCCGACGCCGGCCACGCGGTGCGCCTGGCCGCCGACCACCTGAAGAACTCGCTGGACACCGAACTCGTCGCCTCCTTCGCGATCGACGACCTGCTCGACTACCGGTCACGGCGGCCGATGATGACGTTCAAGGTCGACCACTTCACCGACTACGACGATCCCCAACTCAATCTCTATGCGCTGCGAGACAGTCTCGGTACCCCGTTTCTGCTGCTGGCCGGCATGGAGCCGGATTTGCAGTGGGAACGGTTTGTCACCGCGGTGCGACTGCTGGCCGAGCGGCTCGGAGTACGCCGGACCGTCGGCCTCGGCGCGATCCCGATGGCGGTTCCGCACACCCGTCCGGTCACGATGACGCCCCACTCGAACAACCGTGAGCTGATCGCCGGTCATCAGCCCTGGGTCGGCGAAGTGCAGGTGCCCAGCAGCGCATCGAACCTGCTCGAGTTCCGAATGGCTCAGCACGGCCACGAGTCGGTCGGCTTCACCGTGCACGTGCCGCACTACCTGTCGCAGACCGACTACCCGGCCGCCGCCGAGGCGCTGCTGCAGCAGGTCGCCGAATCGGCCTCGCTGCGGCTTCCTGTGCAGGCTCTGGCCGAGGCGGCCGCCGCCGTGCGCGCCAAAATCGACGAACAGGTCGAGGCCTCCCCCGAGATCGCCCAGGTGGTCCAGGCACTGGAGCACCAGTACGACGCTTTCGTTGCGGCACAGGAGAACCGGTCACTGCTGGCGCGCGACGAGGATCTGCCCAGCGGCGAGGAACTGGGCGCCGAGTTCGAACGCTTCCTCGCCGAACACGCCGACGAGTACAAGGGCGAACCCCCGGAGGAACCCGAGGCCTGACGCCGGCCGCGGGCAGGCCCCGCGGCGTAGTGTCGATTCAGTGTCAAGGTGAGGTCGCCGCTTCTTGCGGTGGTTGGATCCTGATCACCTGGTGTCTGGCTCGTAGAGTCGGTGCCGCCTTCGGGTTGGCGTCCATGAGTTTTGTCGGCATCAGGTGTGAAGGACCGGCCGGCGTGACTTGATAGGAGCGTGGCACCGCCCCCACTGAGATGTGTCCGCCGACCGGCCCAACCGTCACCTCACAGTGAATGGAGGCAACCACCATGGTTGTTGTTGGAGCCGATGTACACAAGCGCACGCATACGTTCGTCGCCGTCGATGAGGTCGGCCGCAAGCTGGCCGAGAAGACCGTGGCGGCGACCTGTGCTGGGCATGCGGAGGCGGTGATGTGGGTCCGGGAGCGTTTTGGGGGGCAGGTGGTGTGGGCTATCGAGGATTGCCGGCATCTGTCTGCGCGTCTGGAGCGCGATCTGCTGACTGCCGGGCAGCAGGTGGTGCGGGTGCCCCCGAAGTTGATGGCTCAGACCCGGGCCTCGGCACGTACCAGGGGCAAATCCGATCCGATTGATGCTCTGGCGGTGGCCCGGGCCTATCTGCGAGAGCCGGACCTCCCGGTCGCGTCTCACGATGAGGTGTCGCGGGAGCTCAAGCTGCTCGTGGATCGTCGGGAAGTCCTTGTCGCCCAACGTACTGCGACGATCAACCGGCTGCTGTGGCGAGTCCATGAATTGGATCCAACCCGCGCTCCCAAGGCCCGTTCGATGGACCTGGCCAAGCATCAGGGCACCCTAGCGGACTGGCTGGCTACCCAGTCGGGCCTAGTGGCCGAACTGGCTCGCGACGAGCTAGCCGACATCATCCGGCTCACCGAGGCCATCAAGGCGTTGGGGACACGCATCGGTGAACGCGTGCGCGAGGCCGCCCCGGCGCTGCTGGCGATGCCCGGCTGTGGGGAGCTGACCGCGGCCAAGCTCGTCGGCGAGTCCGCCGGCATCACCCGGTTCAAAAGCGAAGCGGCCTTCGCCCGCCACGCGGGGGTGGCGCCGATCCCGGTGTGGTCTGGCAACACCGCCGGGCGGGTCCGGATGACACGCTCGGGCAACCGCCAACTCAACGCCGCCCTGCACCGCATCGCGGTCACCCAGATCCGCATGGATGGCAGCCTCGGGCAGACCTACTACCGTCACCGACTCGCTGAAGGCGACTCCACCCGCGAGGCCCTGCGCTGCCTCAAACGTCGCCTAACCCGAGTCGTGTTCGGCCGCCTCCACACCGACCACCAAAACCACCAAAACGCTTGCCAACCGGCAGCGGCTTGACATAGGAGAAACTCATGGGCATCGACGTCACCGTCGTCCGGGTGTTCACCGACGAATCGGGCCAGTTCGGCAATCCGCTCGGGATCGTCGACGCCGACGCGGTGCCGGTCGGGCGACGGCAGGCCGTTGCGACGGAGTTGGGGTACAGCGAAACGGTCTTCGTGGACCTTCCCGCCGACGGCTCCACCACCGCGCGGGCGCGGATCTACACGCCGGCTACCGAATTGCCGTTCGCCGGACACCCCACCGTGGGAGCGGCTTGGTGGCTGAGTCAGCGCGGCACCCCTATTCACACGCTGCAGGTTCCGGCGGGCATCGTTCAGGTGCGTTACCCCGAGGGCCTGACCGCCGTGGTCGCGCGTGCCGACTGGGGCCCGGAGTTCGCCATTCAGCACATCGGATCACTGGCCGAACTGGAGGCCGCGGAGCCCTCGGACTTTCCCGACGACATCGAGCACTACCTGTGGACCTGGGTCGACGAGGAAGCGGGCCATTTGCGGTCCAGGATGTTCGCGGCGAATCTCGGTGTGCCCGAGGATGAGGCCACCGGCTCGGCGGCGGTGCGCATCACCGACTTCCTCAGCCGCGACCTGACCATCACGCAGGGCAAAGGGTCACAGATCTTCACGACATGGAACCCCGAGGGATGGGTGGTGGTGTCAGGACGCGTGGTCAGCGACGGAACTCGCCGACTGTCCTGATCGCGATCAGCCGGCCGTGCCGACCTTCCGGTGGGCACGCATCGCTTCGATCTCGCGCTCGAAGTCCTCGGCGGACGAGAACGAGCGATACACCGACGCGAATCGGAGATAGGCGACTTCGTCCAACTCGCGCAGCGGACCCAGTATCGCCAGCCCGACCTCGTTACTGGGAATCTCCGCGGAACCCCCGGCGCGGATGGTGTCTTCGACCTGCTGAGCAAGCAGGTTCAGGGCGTCGTCGTCCACCTGGCGGCCCTGGCAGGCGCGTCGCACCCCGCTGATGACCTTCTCCCGGCTGAACGGCTCGGTGACGCCGCTGCGTTTCACCACGGCCAGTACGGCGGTCTCCACGGTGGTGAATCGGCGCCCGCACTCCGGACAGGACCGGCGGCGACGGATGGCCTGGCCCTCATCGGTCTCCCGGGAGTCGACGACACGCGAATCCGGGTGACGGCAGAAAGGACAGTGCATTGCTGCTCCTTGCCCCCCGTAGCCCACAGCTCGGGACGAGAAAGAGCGTACCTGCGGGTTGACCGGCAGTGCCATTACGGCGGAGGCCGTCAAGAGGCGCGCGATCGGACACCGCGGACACCTGCGTCAGCCGATCGGGGCGACGAGGGTCTGGCCGGCGTCGACCATCGCCGACTCGAGGTGGTTGAGGTCGCGGATGCGGTCCACGACCTGTCCGACGGGTGCATCCGGGGCCACCCGGCCCGCGAGTTGCTGAAGTGTCTCGCCGGCCTGCACCTGAACCACGGCCAACCGGTCCGGGAGCTGGGCGGGAGCAGCCGACTCATGGCCGCTGAGGTGCGCCAATGACCCGAGCCACAGGGTGATGAGGGCGGCGGCACCGGCCAGTGCGGCCGTCACCCCGGTGCTGACCGGGCGCCGGCGGTGCACGGCCTGCGACACCGCGACGCCGCTCCCCCGGTAGTGCAGCGGAGCGACACCGGGTCGCACCGGCCCTGGGCGGTAGGCGACAGACCGCCCACGGCCCCGAACCGGGGTGCGCGACGAGCTGACCGCCATCGCATACCACTCGGCCAACTCCCGATCGTCCAGAACCGTCATGTCCATCCCTTCCCGCGGCGTTCGCTTCTGTGTTCGAAAGATTACTCGCCCATGTGTTCGAATTAGAACATTTGATCGAGCGTGTCCGACCATAACTCAGGGCACCGACGACTTCGCGGGGTCCGGAATCCGCGGAGAACCCGTCGCGACACGTCGAACACATGTTTGATAATCGGGGTGAAGCGGGATACATTCGCACCCATGAGCGAAAGCACGCAGACCAATGTCGGCGGGTCGGGGCTGACCGAACGACAGCGGACCATCCTCGACGTGATCCGTGCCTCGGTGACCACGCGGGGCTATCCCCCGAGCATCCGGGAGATCGGTGACGCAGTCGGTCTCACCTCGACGTCATCAGTCGCCCATCAGCTACGCACCCTGGAGCGCAAGGGCTATCTGCGCCGTGACCCCAACCGGCCGCGCGCGGTCGACGTGCGCGGAGCCGACGACGCCGCAGCAGCGGTGGTCACCGAAGTGGCCGGCTCCGATGCCCTGCCCGAGCCGACGTTCGTCCCCGTGCTGGGACGCATCGCCGCCGGCGGCCCGATCCTGGCCGAGGAGGCCGTCGAGGACGTCTTCCCCCTGCCGCGCGAACTCGTCGGCGAGGGCGCGCTCTTCCTGCTGAGGGTCGTCGGTGAATCGATGGTCGACGCCGCGATCTGCGACGGCGACTGGGTGGTCGTGCGTCAGCAGAACGTCGCCGACAACGGTGACATCGTCGCCGCGATGATCGACGGCGAAGCCACCGTCAAGACCTTCAAACGGACCGCCGGCCAGGTGTGGCTGATGCCTCACAACCCGGCATTCGATCCGATCCCGGGCAACGACGCCGTGATCCTGGGCAAGGTCGTCACCGTGATCCGCAAGATCTGACGGCGGAGCCGAACAGCCGGGCGGTCCCGCGCGACCGTTACTCCCGGCGATCTTTACTCAGGGGCCTTCACGAATCCGTTGGACTGAGCCAGTTCCTCACTGGCGAACCACACCTCGGGAATGGTGTTCTCATACAGGGCCGAATCCGGGGTGTAATACAGCCCGGAGTGGGTGTTGCCCTTGATCACATACCCCTCGGGGGCCTGGTACGGGTCAGCCAGCGGGAGATGGATCGCGGGACGCCACGGCTCCTCGGCGGGCTCCTCCGGCGCTTCCTCGACGGTGATTTCCTCGTGGACGTCCTCGACCACCTCGGCGACATATACGTCGTCGTCGACCTCCGGCTCGTCGGCGGCATGACGGCGCCGCGACGGGGTGTACTCGTCGAGATCCAGCCGCCACATCGCCGGCGATACCGCCGCGCTTGCGGAGTGCCGGCCTCCACCCGAGCCGGCTTCAGCCTGCCAGTCGCCGGTGTCGAATCCCGCTGTCGCGCTACGGAAATCATGAACATCGGTCATCTCGACATCGGGAATGCGCGTCGGTGCGGTGTCGATCGCGTCCTCATCGGAGACGAAGTCGGACCTGTTGGCATCCTCGTCGGCCGCGCGCGGCGACCACACGCCGAAGTCGCCGGACGTGCCGGGTTCGTAACGCTGCTCGTCGTGGCGGATCCGCGTGCCGGGCCAGAAGTCGTCGTCGGCCTCGAGATCGCGCTCCCGCTCGACCGGCTCGCGGCGGGTACCGCCGCGGCGCTGGGCGGCCACGGCCAGCAGACCCAGCAACGCCAGCAGCGGCAGGATGATCGCCAGCCACCACCAACGGAAGCCGCCGCCCTTCTCCGATCCGCCCGAGCTCGGAGCGGCCGGTGTCTGGGCCACGGCGTCGGGCATCTCCAGACCCGACAGCGAGGCCGCCAGGTCCGCCGGCTTGGAACTGAACTCCTTGGTGGCGTTGTTCCAGGAAAGCTCACCGCCGCTGAACGTCTGGGTGACGGTGTCCCCCTTGACGGTCTGCTCGGCGGTGGGCACACCGAGCGATCCCGTCGCGCCGCCGAGCTTGGCCCAGGCGGCGTTGATGGGTCCGCGCACCACGATGGCGCCGGTGTCGGGAGTCCAGAAGATCACCGGCTTGTCGGTGGCGCTGAACGAACTCATACGGCTGTTGGGCACACCGCCGTCGACCTCGGTGCCGACCGGGAACCCCAGATCCCCCGTCGGGCCGCCCACGGACTCGTATTTCGACAGGATCGCACCGGTCACCGCGTGGGCACCGGTCTGCGCCGAATAGAAGATCTTGCCGCCCGCGTAGCCCTGAGCCGCGCCATCGGCGCCCACAGGGGTCTGTTCACCCTGGCGGGCGCCGAGCGGGCCACCCAGCCCACCGGTGGTCCGCCATGCCAGGTTGATCATCGTGGTGGGGTCCGTCGGGACCTCGAGTCCGGCGAGCTTGTCGGCCAGCCCGGCCGGATCGGTGGTGAAGGTGTTGGACACGCGGTTCCACGACACCGAGCCGCCGGTGAACTTCTGGCTCACCACGTCGCCGTCGTAGCGTTCGTCCTCGGCCGGAACGCCCAGCGGCCCAGCCGAACCGCCGAGCTTGTCCCAGGCGGCGTTGATCGCTCCGCGCACCGCCCAGGCCCCGGTGTCGGGAGTCCAGAAGATGGCGGGCTTGTCGCTGGCGTTGAAGGTGATTCCGCGGCTCTTGGGGCCGATCCTGCCGGCGCTCTCGTCGCTGTTGGGGAAGCCCAGGTCACTATCGGCTGCTCCGCCGAGCGACTCGTACTTGTCCAGGACGGGGCCGTAGATCAAGTGCGCACCGGCGGTCGGGGTGAAGAAGATCTTGCCGTCGCTGAACTTCTGCCCGTAGCCTCCGCCGACCTCGAAGACGTCGCCGTCCTTGTTGCCCACCGGGGAATCCGCCCCCCCGGCGGCCTGCCAGGCCTGGTTGATGGCATCGGCCGCGTCGCTCTCCGGGCTGGCGACAGCGGTGGGCACGACCAGCGCCGTTGCCGCGGCAGTGGCCGCGATGCCGAGGGCAAACCGCCTTATGTTCCGGCTCAGACGATTACCCACTCGCGCCATGCGTCGCCCTTCCACGTTCAGACCCCACGCCCATTTCGCTCGTGATACTGGGCCTAAAGTCCCACACATCGGGCAAAGTTTGACACGACACGCGGGTATTTGCGGAATCCGGTTTTCAAATCGAGATTGAATCCGGACACGAATGAAATCGCGAGCCGGGATTATTCTCCGGCTCAGATGCCCATACTACGGCCGATGATTTCCTTCATGATTTCGGTGGTGCCGCCGTAAATGGTCTGCACGCGCGCATCGAGGAAGGCCCGCGCGACGTTGTATTCGCGCATGTAGCCGTATCCGCCGTGCAATTGCACGCAGCGGTCGATCAGCCGGACCTGAGCCTCGGTGGTCCACCACTTGGCCATGGCCGCCTGGTCGGCGGTGAGCTTCTCATCCAGATGCAACCGGATGAATTCGTCGGTCATGATGCGCACCGCGGTCGCTTCGGTGGCCAATTCGGCCAGCAGGAAACGGCTGTTCTGGAACGACCCGATCGGTTTGCCGAAGGCCTTGCGCTCCTTGACGTATTGCAGGGTTTCCTCCAGGACCGCCTCCATGGCGGCAGCCGCCATGATGGCGATGGAGAGCCGCTCCTGGGGCAGGTTCTGCATCAGGTAGATGAAGCCCATGCCCTCCTCGCCGATGAGGTTCTCCACCGGCACCTTCACATCGGTGAAGGACAGTTCGGCGGTATCCTGGGCGTCCAGGCCGACCTTGTCGAGGTGACGTCCGCGTTCGAAGCCGGGCATCCCCCGCTCGACGCCGAGCAGCGAGAAGCCCTGCGCACCCTTCTCCGGATTGGTCTGGGCCACCACGATCACCAGGTCGGCATTGATGCCGTTGGTGATGAAGGTCTTCGATCCGTTGAGGATGTAATGGTCGCCCTCGCGGACCGCGCGGGTCTTTATGCCCTGCAGGTCGCTGCCGGTGCCGGGTTCGGTCATGGCGATGGCCGTGATCATCTCGCCGGTGCAGAACTGTGGCAACCAGCGCTGCTTCTGCTCCTCGTTGGTCTGGTGCAGCAGATACGGGGCGACGACGTCGTTGTGCAGCGAGAAGCCCAGGCCGCTGTAGCGCCCGGCGACGGTCTCCTCGACGACGATGGTGTTGTACCGGAAGTCCGGGTTGCCGCCGCCGCCGTACTCCTCGGGCACTGCCATGCCGAGGTAGCCCTGCTTGCCGGCCTCCAGCCAGACGCCGCGGTCGACGATCTTGTCCTTCTCCCACTGGTCGTGGTACGGCGCCACGTGCTTGTCGAGGAAGGCCCGGTAGGACTGGCGGAACAGCTCGTGCTCGGGCTCGAACAGGGTGCGGGTGTACTTGACGGCATTGCCCATGGCGGTGACCTCCGGCGGACGGCGAATGGGGGTGGGATCCGTCACCGAGGATAACCAACCGGATGGTTGGTTGCCTAACCGCGCCCCGGTCTACCGAGTGGCGTACTGGCGGATCGCCGCGGCGAGGGCGGCGGGCACCCGCGCCTTGACCCGGGTTCCGTCCTCGGTGTGCTCGGTGGCGTCGACGCGGCCCTCGTCGTGCAACCGGGCGACCAGATCGCCGCGGGTGTAGGGAACGGTGACGTCGACGACGACCTCACGCGGTTCGACCAGTTCCCCCAGCCGGGCGCGCAGACGGTCCAGCCCCTCACCGGTGTGCGCGGAGACGAACACCGCCCCGGGCAGCGCACGGCGCAACTGGGCGAGCATCAACTCCGTGGCCGCGTCAATCTTGTTGACCACCAACAACTCAGGGGCCGGTGGGGCATGGTGGTCGGCCTGCACTTCACCGATCACCTGTCGCACCGCCTCGATCTGGGCCAGCGGGTTGACATCGGAGCCGTCGACGACGTGGATCAACAGATCCGCGTCGACGACCTCCTCGAGCGTCGACCGGAACGCCTCCACCAACTGGGTGGGCAGGTGGCGGACGAACCCGACGGTGTCGGTGAGGACGAACGGGCGGCCCCGCTCACCAGGGGGACCGAATTCGCCGCGCCGGGTCGTCGGCTCCAGCGTCGCGAACAGCGCGTTCTGCACCAGCACGCCTGCCCCGGTCAGCGCGTTGAGCAGGCTCGACTTGCCGGCGTTGGTGTAGCCGACGATGGCGATCGACGGCACCTCGCTGCCGCGGCGCTGGCTGCGCTGGGTGTCGCGGACCTGCTTCATGTCCTTGATCTCCCGGCGCAGCCGTGACATCCGGTCCCGGATGCGGCGGCGGTCGGTCTCGATCTTGGTCTCGCCGGGTCCGCGTGTGCCGACGCCACCGCCGCTGCCGCCGGCGCGACCACCGGCCTGCCGCGACATCGACTCACCCCAGCCTCGCAGCCTGGGCAGCATGTACTGCATCTGGGCCAGTTCTACCTGCGCCTTGCCCTCCCGGCTGGTGGCGTGCTGGGCGAAGATGTCGAGGATCAGCGCGGTGCGGTCGATGACCTTGACCTTGACGACCTTCTCGAGGGCGTTCAGTTGGGCCGGACTGAGTTCGCCGTCGCAGATGACGGTGTCGGCGCCGGTGGCCAGAACGATCTGGCGCAGTTCGGCGGCCTTGCCCGAGCCGATGTAGGTGGCCGGGTCGGGTTTGTCCCGCCGCTGGATCATGCCCTCGAGAACCTCCGAACCCGCGGTCTCGGCCAGCGCGGCAAGCTCGGCCAGGCTGGCGTCGGCATCGGCGGCGGTCCCCTCCGTCCACACCCCCACCAGCACAACGCGTTCCAGCCGCAACTGCCGGTACTCGACCTCGGAGACGTCGGCGAGTTCGGTCGACAAACCGGCCACGCGGCGCAGCGCGGCCCGGTCTTCAAGGGCCAGTTCGCCGAGGCTGGGCTCGGCGCCGGGAGCAGTCAGGTCAGAGTCGGTCATAGCGGAGCTTCGATCGTGTCACGCCGGTACAACGTCGCGCACCTCAATTAACGTCCCGGCCGCAGCGCTCAGCGACGGCCGGACCATTCCGCCCACCAGCGTTCGGCGAGGTCACCGCGAGCGACCAGGATCGACGGTCCGCGCAGAAAGCTGGTGGTGTCGGTGATCTCGACGCTGACCTCCCCGCCGGGAACCCGCACGCGCAGTGATCCGGTGGACGCGTCCTGATCGGCCAGGGCGGCGACGGTGGCGGCCACCGTCCCGGTGCCGCAGGACCGGGTTTCTCCCACACCCCGCTCGTGTACCCGCATCGACAGCGATCCACCGGCGGCGGGGGTCAGCACCTCGACGTTGACTCCGTCGGGGAACTGCTCGGTGTCGAACTCCACCGGTGCGCCCACATCCAGCGCGGCCAGACCGTCTGCGGTCAGGCCGGGCACCACGCAGGCCAGATGCGGGTTGCCGACGTCGACTCCCAGACCGGTGAGCCGGCGGCCGCCGACGGTGGCGGCGCCGGGGCCGAGCAGGTTGACCTTGCCCATCTCCACGGTCACATCGGCGCGGTAGTCGTCGGCGTCGTGGACGATGACCGGCCTGGGTCCGGCCAGCGTTGCGACCACGAACTCGGCACCGCCCTCCAGACCGATCGCGCGCAGGTAGTGCGCGAAGACCCGAACACCGTTGCCGCACATCTCGGCCACCGAGCCGTCGGCGTTGCGATAGTCCATGTACCAGTCGCCGGCTGCCACCCCCTCGGGCAGGCGGCTGAGAACACCAACGTCCACGGCGGTTCCGGCGGACAGGACGCGCAACACGCCATCGGCGCCCAGACCTCGCTGCCGGTCGCACAGCGCGCTGACCACCGGCGCCGACAGGTCCAGGCGCGCGTCGGTGTCCGGAAGCAGCACGAAGTCGTTCTCGGTGCCGTGCCCCTTGGCGAAAATCATCGGCGCCTCATGTGGTGAAGGATACGTCGCGCCAGTGCGCGATGACCTGGCCGGCGAGGCCGTCACCCGCGCCGTCGAGCCAGCGGATGCGGTGGTCGCGACGGAACCACGACCGCTGACGGCGCACGTAGCGCCGGGTCCCGATGAACGTCAGCTCCCGCGCCCGGTCGATGTCGGCGACACTTCCCCCCGCGTCGAGTGCCTCGAGCACATGCGCGTAACCCAGGGCGCGAGAAGCGGTGACACCGTCCCGCAGTCCGCGGTCGAGCAGATGGCGGACCTCGTCGACCAGGCCGGCATCGAACATGGTGTCGGTCCGCACGGCCAGGCGTTGATCGAGAGCCGTTGTTTCCCAATCCAATCCGACGATCGCGGTGTTCCAGCGCGACTCTCCGATAGTCGGCGCCGATGCCGCGAACGGCATGCCGGTCAATTCGATGACTTCCAGGGCCCGCACCACGCGACGACCGTCGGTGGGCAGGATCGCCGCGGCGGCGGCAGGGTCCCGGCGCCCCAGTTCGGCGTGCAGGGACGTCGTGCCCACCTCGGCCAGGCGGTCTTCCCAGCGGGCGCGAACCGCCGGATCGGTGGCCGGAAACGCCCAATCGTCGAGCAGGGACTGGATGTACAGCATCGAGCCACCGACGATGATCGGCAGCGCACCGCGCCCGGCGACGGCCTCCACATCGGCGACCGCCCCCTGCTGGTAGCGGGCGACGGTTGCCGTGGCGGTGACGTCGAGGACGTCGAGTTGGTGATGCGGGACGCCGCGGCGTTGCGCCAGAGGCAGTTTCGCTGTCCCGATGTCCATTCCGCGGTACTGCTGCATGGCGTCGGCATTGATCACCTCGGCGGAGATCTCGTCGCCGAGTTTCTCGGCGACCGCCAACGCGAGTTCGGACTTCCCGGTCCCGGTGGGGCCGATGATCGCGATCGGCCGGATCACGGATGCGACCTCACCGGGGTGGTCCGGGGTTCCAGGTGCCGACGAAGTATCCGACGCCGTAGGGCGCGCCGGCGGCCAGCGCCACCGCCCCGTCCGGGTGCGGGGCCAGACCCGCCAGCACCTGGTAGGCCACCCGGCCCACGGGGCCGTCCGGCAATCGGGTCAGCGCGGTCGCGTCGCCGGTGGCCAGCGCGTGGTCGAGGGCGGCCTGAACCGCCTCGGACTGCGGATCATGACCCCCGGGCGCCGACGCTGTCAGGGTGTTCGCCCCGTCGGCGACGATCAGCACGCCGACCGCTTCGGCGGCCGCGTCGATGGCCGCACGCAGGTCCCGGCCGTGCGCCACCGCGGCGTCGACGCCGAGGCCGGAGGGGTAGACCCGCACCTCGACGGCCGCGGGCGGGTTGGCCTGTCCGCGCAGCCAACCGGCCATCAACGCACACAGCGGTAGGGCGGTGACCTCACCGGTTGGCTGGGCGGAGAGAGTCACCGGAACCTCGACGCCGTAGCCGCCGAAGGTGCCGACGGTGTCCGCCCCGATCACCTGCTCGGAAGAACCCACGCCGACGGCCACCCAGCGGTCCGGCAGCGTAGCCGCGGCCCTGCGCGCGGCGGCGACGTATTCGGCCACCTCGGCGGCCGCGCCGCCGGCAAGCTCGGGAACGAGCACCGGAGCAGAGGGAGTCACTGCGATGGCCGCCAACACGGCACCCACGCTAGCCGCCGGAGTAGACCGGCTGCGTGTTACCGGCCGGGGAACCGGCGCCGGCCTCGGCCACCGACAACTCCTCTCGGGTCTCTGTCGGGCCCACCTTGCCCGCCGTCCGGACGGGCGGCAAGCGCGCAGGCCATCCCGGACGCATCCGATCCGGCGAACTGGTTCAATACCTCAGGTAGCCGCCCCTATGGGGGTGGCACGCGAACGCAACGGCGCCGCTTTGCGCGGCAGACACGCGGGAACACCGCGCAGAGGGTAGGTGAGGTCCATGACGAGCGACGAAACCCAGACCGCCGGGGAACCGCAGAACGAACAGGCCGCCGCGGCACCGATCAGCGCGTCGCCGCGGCCCGGCCCCCGACCGGGACCGCAGCGCCCGGTTCCCCGTCCGCCCACTGCCCCGCAAGCGCCGGTCGTCCCCGCGAGTGACCCTCGCCGGTTCGGCCGCGTGGCCGAGGACGGAACGGTCTATCTGGTGACCCCGGCCGGCGAGCGTGTCATCGGCTCATGGCAGGCCGGTGAGCCCGAGGCGGCGTTCGAGCATTTCGGCCGCCGGTTCGATGACCTCGCCACCGAGGTCACGCTGATGGAGACCCGGCTCACTTCCGGGACCGGCGATGCCCGCAAGATCAAGTCGGCGGCCGCCGCGTTGGCCGAATCGCTCTCCACCGCAGCCGTTCTCGGTGATGTCGACGCACTGGCGGCCCGCCTGGCCGCGATCGCCGAACACGCCGGGGAGACGGTTGCGGCCGACCGCGCCCGCCGCGAGGAGCAGCGCGCCGCACAGACGGCCCGCAAGGAGGCACTGGCCGTGGAGGCAGAGGACCTCGCCGCCAACGCCACCCAGTGGAAGCTGGCCGGCGACAGGATGCGCGCCATCCTCGATGAGTGGCGCACCATCACCGGGCTGGACCGCAAGACCGACGACGCGCTGTGGAAGCGGTATTCCGCGGCGCGTGACGCGTTCAACCGCCGGCGCGGAGCGCATTTCGCCGAGCTCGATCGCGAACGTGCCGGGGTCCGGGAGGCCAAGGAGCGGCTCTGTGTGCGAGCCGAGGCGCTGGCGGACTCCACCGACTGGGTCGCCACCGCCAACGCGTTCCGGGAGCTGCTGGCCGAATGGAAGGCGGCTGGACGGGCCGCCAAGGACACCGACGACACGTTGTGGCACCGGTTCAAGGCCGCCCAGGACCGGTTCTTCGCCGCCCGCAATGCGGTGAACGCCGAGCGCGACGCGGAGTTCCACGCCAACGGCGAGGCCAAGGAGAAGCTGCTGGCCGAGGCCGAGAAGATCGACGTCTCCAACCTCAAGGCGGCCCAGGCCGCGGTGCGCGCCATCACCGACAAGTGGGATGCGATCGGCAAGACCCCCCGGGACACCTCGGCGGAGCTTGAGCGCCGGCTGCGGGCGGTCGAGAAGAAGATCCGCGATGCCGCCGACGCGGGCCGGATAGACCCGGAGGCGCAGGCCCGTGCGGAGCAGTTCCGTTCGCGTGCCGAACAATTCGAGCGCCAGGCGGAGAAGGCCGCGGCAGCGGGCCGGGACAAGGAGGCCAACGAGGCGCGGGCCAGCGCGGCGCAGTGGCACGAGTGGGCGGCCGCGGCGGCACAGGCAGTCGCGAAAAGGCGGTAGCGGCGGCACAGGCCGTCGCGAAAAGGCGGTAGCGGCGGCACAGGCAGTCGCGAAAAGGCGGTAGCGGCGGCACAGGCCGTCGCGAAAAGGCGCTAAGGCTCCTCGGGGTGCTGCTTGGGATCGGCGGGCCCGTCGAGCCCGTCCAGCAGCGAGCGGTTCTCCCGTTCGACGGCTTCCTGGCGACGCTGGGACTCAGCCGCCAGCTGCAGCGCGGTGCGGGTCCACACCACGCGCGCCCAGTGAAACGTCAGCAGTATCACGATGATCCAGCCCATGATCAGACCGATGCCCGGACCCGGATGTCCTCCCGTGGCGGTCTGCCGCGACCAGACCGCGAGCAACCCGATCGCACTGGCCACCGCGCTGCCCGCCAGGGCGATCCAGGCGATGGCCCACCGCCGCGTCAGCAGCGCCAGCATCGAGAACCCGACACCGAAAACCAGTGCCAGCCAACAGAACACCCGGTGCGGCAGAGCCACCCCGGCCGCGATCGCCTTGTCGTCACCCATCAGGACGTCGACACCGCGGGCGGCACCGGCGTGCGGCAGGATGAACGACACCACCAGGAGGAAGACCAGGATGGCGACGACCAGAGCCCTGGCCCCCGGCTCGATCTCCCCGGCGACGCGACGTTCGGCGGCTTCCAGGTCGGCCCGATAGGCCTCGAAATCGTCGGAGTTCATCGGGCACATCCTGTCTTGGTGTTCTCGGGTTGCGACGGTGGAATACCCAACTGCGGAAGGCCCAGACCAACGGTCCGCGCACGACGGCCCGCGGCATGGGCGTCACCTGCGCGGGTTCGCCGGTAGGACAGCAACGGCGCATCGGCGATGAGGTGGTGCGGCGCCGCCCCGGTGATCGTCGTGCGCAGCACGTCGCCGGGGCGAACCTCGGAGTCTCCCGGGGTGAAGTGCACCAGGCGGCCGTCACGGGCACGTCCGGTCATCCGGGCGGTCGCGGCATCCTTGCGCCCCTCACCGGTGGCCACCAGCACCTCCACCTCGGTGCCGACCAGGGCCCCGTTCTCCTCGAACGAGATACTCTCCTGCAGGTCGATCAGTCGTTGATAACGCTCCTGGACAACATCTTTCGGGAGCTGGCCGTCGAGGTCGGCTGCGGGGGTCCCCGGCCGGCGGGAGTACTGGAAGGTGAAGGCCGCCGAGAAACGAGCCTGGCGCACCACGTCGAGGGTGGCGGCGAAGTCCTCTTCGGTCTCGCCCGGGAAGCCCACGATAATGTCGGTGGTGATTGCGGCGTGCGGCATCGCCGTCCGCACTCGGTCCAGGATGCCGAGGTACTTCTCAGCCCGGTAGGAGCGGCGCATCTCGCGCAGGATGCGGTCGGAACCGGACTGCAGGGGCATATGCAGGTTCGGGCAGACGTTGGGTGTCTGGGCCATGGCCTCGATGACGTCGTCGGTGAACTCGGCCGGGTGCGGGGAGGTGAATCGGACCCGTTCCAGTCCGTCGATACGGCCGCACTCCCGCAGCAGGGACGCGAAAGCCCCACGGTCGCGGGCGATGTCGCGATCGGCGAACGACACCCCGTAGGCGTTCACGTTCTGGCCGAGCAGGGTGACCTCGAGCACGCCCTGGTCCGCCAGTGATCGCACCTCAGCCAGGATGTCGGTGGGGCTGCGGTCTACTTCCCGGCCGCGCAACGACGGCACGATGCAGAACGTGCAGGTGTTGTTGCAGCCGACGGAGATGGAAACCCATGCGGCGTAGGCGGATTCACGGGCGGCGGGCAGCGCCGACGGGAACTCCCTTAGCGACTCGGCGATCTCGACCTGGGCCTTGCGGTTGTGCCGTGCGCGCTCGAGCAGCACCGGAAGCGAGCCGATGTTGTGGGTGCCGAACACCACGTCGACCCAGGGGGCCTTGGCCAGGAGACTCTCGCGGTCCTTCTGCGCCAGGCAGCCGCCGACGGCGATCTGCATGTCGGGGTCGGCCTGCTTGCGGGGGGCCAGATGGCTGATGTTGCCGTAGAGCTTGTTGTCGGCGTTCTCCCGCACGGCGCACGTGTTGAACACCACCACGTCGGCGTCGGTCCCGTCGGGCGCCCGCCGGTAGCCGGCGGCTTCGAGCAGGCCCGCGAGCCGTTCGGAATCGTGGACGTTCATCTGACAGCCGTAGGTACGGACCTGGTAGGTCCGACCGTGATCAAGCGTCGATGTCACGATCTCATGGTACGGAGGGCCCCAAAACCGGATAATGTCCGTTCATGGCTCAGGGCGGGGCGGTTCCCATGATCTCGATCAACGGGGTCAACAAGCACTTCGGCTCCCTTCACGTGCTCAAGGACATCAACCTCGACGTGGACCGCGGCCAGGTGGTCGTGGTGCTCGGCCCGTCGGGATCGGGCAAGTCGACGCTGTGCCGCACCATCAACCGGCTGGAGACCATCGACTCGGGGACCATCGCGATCGACGGTGAGGTGCTGCCGTCGGAGGGCCGCAAGCTGGCGCAACTGCGGTCCGACGTCGGCATGGTGTTCCAGTCGTTCAACCTCTTCGCCCACAAGACGATCCTCGAGAACGTGATGCTGGCGCCGGTGAAGGTGCGCAAGATCGCTCCCGAGCAGGCCCGTGAACGGGCGATGTCGCTGCTGGAGCGGGTCGGTGTGGCCACCCAGGCCGAGAAGTATCCGGCGCAGCTGTCCGGCGGGCAGCAGCAACGGGTGGCTATCGCCCGGTCGCTGGCAATGCAGCCGAAGGTGATGCTGTTCGACGAGCCCACCAGTGCGCTGGACCCGGAGATGGTCAACGAGGTCCTCGCCGTGATGACATCGCTGGCCGGCGAGGGCATGACGATGGTGGTTGTTACCCATGAGATGGGCTTCGCCCGCCGGGCCGCGAACCGGGTGGTGTTCATGGCCGACGGCTCCGTGGTCGAGGATGCCGCCCCGGAGGACTTCTTCTCCAGCCCGAAATCTTCGCGTGCCCGGGACTTCCTCGGCAAGATCCTGAGCCACTGATTCGCATGGCCGGATTCCTCCTCGGGACTGACGTGCCGCATCGTCATCCGACGAAGCGTATGGCCTACCTCCGGCGCCTGTTCGCGATCGTCCTGGTGGCGGCCGCGTCGATCGCCGCCCTGGCCGGCTGTGGGGGCTCGGACCACAGAATCACCATCGGCACGAAGTTCGACCAGCCCGGCCTGGCGGTGAAGAAGCCGGACGGGTCGATGGCCGGATTCGACGTCGACGTCGCCACCTACGTCGCGGGCAAGCTGGGTTACCGGCCCGATGAGATCGAGTGGAAGGAAGCCCCGTCCGGCCAGCGCGAGACGCTGATCCAGAACGGACAGGTGGACTACATCGTCGCGACCTACTCGATCACCGACCCCCGCAAGAAGAAGGTCGCCTTCGCCGGTCCGTATCTGGATACCGGCCAGAGCCTGCTGGTGCGGGCGGACAACACCGACATCACCGGGCCCGAATCGCTGGCCAACGGCAAGAAGCTGTGTTCGGTGTCGGGATCGACTCCGGCACAACGGATCAAGGACAAATATCCGGGCGTGCAGTTGCAGCAGTACGACACCTATTCGGCTTGCGTCGAGGCGCTGCGCAACGGTGCCATCGACGCCGTCAGCACCGACGAGGTGATCCTGGCCGGTTTCGGCGCCCAGTCCCCCGGCGCTTTCAAGATCATCGGCAAGCCGTTCTCCGTCGAGCACTACGGAATCGGCCTGCGCCGCGAGAACCTCGAGCTGCGCACCAAGATCAACGAGGCGATCGTCGAGATGCAGCGCGACGGCAGCTGGAAAGCGGCCTTCGACCGCAATCTCGGACCGGCCGGCATCACCGCTCCGCCTCCCCCGCCGCTGGACACCGACACCACGGGCGCCGCGTCGGAGAACGTCGACATCCTCGGCAAGTACGGCGGCCTGATCGTCAAGGCGTTCTGGACCACGATCAAGCTCACGGCGCTCTCGGCGATCGGGGCGCTGATCCTCGGGACTGTGCTGGCCGCGATGCGGCTCTCGCCGGTGCCGATGCTGAACTGGCTGGGGGCCGCCTACGTCAACATCGTCCGGAACACGCCGCTGACACTGATCATCCTGTTCTGTTCGTTCGGCCTGGCGCAGACGCTCGGCATCACACTGGCCGACCCGAAGTCGCCGACGTCGATCGCGGACAGCAATTTCCGGCTGGCGGTACTGGGCTTGTCGGTCTACACCGCCGCCTTCGTCTGCGAGACAGTGCGCGCCGGGGTCAACACCGTGCCGATGGGCCAAGCCGAGGCGGCCCGTTCGCTGGGCTTGAGTTTCGGTCAGAACCTGCGGATGATCTTGCTGCCGCAGGCCTTTCGTTCGGTGGTGATCCCGCTGGGTTCGGTGCTGATCGCGCTGACCAAGAACACGACCATCGCCTCGGCGATCGGCGTGGCGGAGGCGGCGCTGCTGATGAAGGAGATGATCGAGAACACCGCGGCGCTGCTGATCGTCGGCGGGATCTTCGCCCTCGGGTTCATGCTGTTGACATTGCCACTGGGCCTGCTGTTCGGCTGGCTGGGCAAGCGATGGGCGGTGGTTCGGTGAGTTCCTCCGTCCTCTTCGACGCACCGGGACCGCGCGCCCGGGTCCGCAACCGCATCATCTCCGCCGTGACGATCGTCGGGCTGGCGCTGATCGGCTGGGCGCTGGTGTCACGGCTGGCCGAAAAGGGTCAGCTGACCGCGGCGAAGTGGCGGCCGTTCACCACCGGTGACCTCTGGAAGACCTATGTGCTGCCCGGGATTGTCGGCACCCTGACCGCCGCGGTGCTGTCCATCGTGCTGGCGCTGATTCTCGGCTTCCTGCTGGGGGTGGGCAGGCTCTCGCCGCTGGGTGCGATCCGCTGGCCGTGCGCGGTGGTCGTGGAGATCTTCCGGGCCGTGCCGGTGCTGATCATGATGATCTTCGCCTACTTCCTGTTCGCGCTGTACGGCGTGTTCCCCTCCAAACAACTGGCGCTGGCCGGTGTGGTCACGGGCCTGACGCTCTACAACGGTGCGGTGATCGCCGAGATCGTGCGGTCGGGTGTGGCCTCGCTACCGCGGGGGCAGAGTGAGGCAGCCTCCGCGTTGGGGCTCAGCTGGGGCCAGACCATGCGCTCGATCCTGCTGCCCCAGGCGATCGCCTCAATGCTGCCGGTCCTGATCTCGCAGTTGGTGGTCGTGCTGAAGGACACCGCGATCGGCTACCAGATCACGTTCCTGGAGATGGTGCGCCAGGGCACGGTGATCGGTTCCACCTACGGCAACTACGTCCCGGCGTTGATCGTGATCGCCGTGCTGATGATCGCGGTGAACTTCGCGCTGTCGGCGGCGGCGACCCGCGTCGAACGCCGATTGCGGCGATCCAAGCGCGCACCGGAACCATTGGAGGCTTCGGTCATGGAGCAGAGCGGGGCGCCGAGCGCGCTGATCGAGCCCGGGGATTGACGCCGCCCTACAAGGCAGCGCAACGCTCCAGCAGCGACAGATCCGGCGGCTGGTAGAACGACAGCACCGCGTGCTCGCAGCCCAGTTCCCGGTACTGCGGCAGCAGGTCCAATTGCTCGTCCACCTGCCCGGGTTTGCGGGGGTGCAGGAACAATTGCGCCGACCGCCGGACCTGCCGGGGATCTCGACCGACCCCCGCGCAGGCCGCATCGAGGCGCGCATTCGCCTCACCCCACTCGTCGGGGCCATTGTGGCTGGGCATGTTCCACTCGTCGGCGTGGCGGGCGATCACCCGCAGCATCTTTGGCTTCGAACCGCCGATGACGATCGGCGGATGCGGACGCTGAATCGGTTTGGGTTCGCAGAGCGCGTCGGTGAGCTTGAAGAACCGGCCGGTGAAGCTGACTGAATCCTCGGCCCACAGTCGCCGGATCACCGTCAGCGCCTCGTCGAGCATCTCCACCCGGGCGCCGGGGCCGGGAAATTCGATCCCGTATGCGCGGTGCTCGTCTTCGTGCCAGCCGGCGCCGATCCCGAAATCCATTCGCCCGCCGGTGATGTGGTCCACGGTGACGGCCATCTTGGCCAGGATGGCCGGATTCCGGTACGTCACACCGGTCACCATGCAGCCGATGCGGGCACGGTGCACCACGACGCCCATGGCGGCCAGGGTGGTCCAGCCCTCCAGCGTCGGTGTCTCGTTCTTGACGAGGCCGTAGAAGTGGTCGTAGTTCCAGACGGCTTCGAAGCCGAGCCGGTCGGCCGCGCGCCAGAACTTCTCGAGTTCGGGATAGGGGAACGTCGGCGCAAGCTTGACCGATATCCGCATCGACCGAGCCTAATGCGTTGTGATCACGAGGCGGTTCTGCGCGCCAGATAGAGCGCCAGAACGTCCTCTGCTCGTTGGTCGCGCAGGGCCTCCGCCGATCGGCCGCCGAAACTCCCGCGAACGGGACTAACGCCGACATCAACGTCGGTGTCCGCCGGGGCAGGCAGTTCCAACACGGTTGCAGAAAGACTCGAACCGCGTTCGGCGATCACCACCCAGGTGTCCGGCGAGACATCGAAGTCACGGCCGGGACGCCAGTAGGTGACACTGTGCCGCTTCAAGTCCTGCAGAGGTATCAGGTGGAAGTACATGGCCGGCCTCCCTAGTGTCCGTCGTCCGACAATGGTGGCAGGGACCGCCTTCAGTTTGGAATGGACAGCCGTGCCAACAACGGCTTTCCTCGCACGATCCAAAGAATCCCGGGCTATACCCCGGCACGACCTGGCAATCCTCGGACCCACGCTGATCGTGGACCGCTCAGACCCGTCGGTGCTCCCGTTCGGCGGCGAGTGCTTCGGTGACCACCGCGACCGCCATGCTCTGGCTGTAGCCGCGACGGGCCAGCATCCCGACCAGCCTGCGCATCACCTTTGCGTCATCGCCATCGCCGAGCGCCTCACGCCGAAGCCGGCGCTCCACGAGTTGTTCGGCCCGGATCCGTTCGGTGCCGGCATCGATATCTGCCAGTGCGGTGGCGATCACCTCGTCGGCGACGCCCTTGGTACGAAGCTCGGCGGCCAACGCCCGCTTGCCTCTTCCGGCGTGGGCCTGCCGCGATCGCACCCACTGGCCGGCGAAATCGACGTCGTCGATCAAGCCGACCGCTTCGAGCCGTTGCAGCACTGTCGTCGTGACATCCTCGGGATAGCCACGTTTGGCCAACTGCCCGGCTAGTTCAGCACGGGTGCGGGCCCGCACGGTGAGCAGGCGCAAACACAGGGCGTGCGCCTGCTCCTCGCGTGTCTCAGAAGTCGACGGGGGCGGGCAGGACGTCATCGATGAGCTCATCGGTCATCACGGCCCCGATGCCGAGCTTCTCTTTGATCTTCTTCTCGATCTCGTTGGCGACGTCGGGGTTCTCCATCATGAAGTTGCGGGCGTTCTCCTTGCCCTGCCCCAGCTGCTCACCGTCATAGGTGAACCACGACCCGGACTTGCGGATGAAGCCCTGTTCGACACCCATGTCGATGAGCGAACCCTCGCGGCTGATGCCCTTGCCGTAGAGGATGTCGAACTCGGCTTGCTTGAACGGCGGCGACACCTTGTTCTTGACCACCTTGACGCGGGTGCGGTTGCCTACCGCGTCGGTGCCGTCCTTAAGTGTTTCGATGCGCCGGACGTCGAGGCGCACCGAGGCGTAGAACTTCAGCGCCTTACCGCCGGTGGTGGTTTCGGGACTTCCGAACATCACTCCGATTTTTTCGCGCAGCTGGTTGATGAAGATCGCAGTGGTGCCCGAATTGTTCAGCGCGCCAGTCATTTTGCGCAGCGCCTGGCTCATCAGGCGGGCCTGCAGACCGACATGGCTGTCGCCCATCTCGCCCTCGATCTCGGCGCGAGGAACCAGGGCGGCCACCGAGTCGATGACCAGGATGTCGATCGCTCCGGAGCGGACCAGCATGTCGGCGATCTCGAGTGCCTGCTCACCGGTGTCGGGCTGGCTGACCAACAGCGAGTCAGTGTCCACCCCCAGGTTCTTGGCGTACTCCGGGTCAAGCGCGTGCTCGGCGTCGATGAACGCAGCGATGCCGCCGGCTGCCTGGGCGTTGGCCACCGCGTGCAGGGCGACGGTGGTCTTGCCGGAGGACTCCGGACCGTAGATCTCGACGACACGACCACGGGGCAGGCCGCCGATACCCAGCGCCACATCCAGGGCGATCGACCCCGTCGGGATGACGGCGATGGGTTGGCGCACCTCCTCGCCGAGGCGCATCACCGCGCCCTTGCCGTGGTTCTTCTCGATCTGCGCGATCGCGAGTTCGAGGGCCTTCTCGCGGTCGGGGGCCTGCTGCGCCATGGATGTCTCCGTTCGTGTGTGTTCGGTTGACCGGGTTCGGTCGGTTAGCCGCGACGTTAGAGAGGGGCACCGACAAAAACGCGTTGGCCGAACTGTGCTGGTCGAACTGAGCACCAGATTAACGAACATGTGTTCGATGGCAAGCAGGCGCGCCCGCGTGTCGCTTTTCGACTACCACTGATCGCGGGGCACGTCGAAGTCGGCGCACAGCGCCCGCCAGACATCGCGGGGTTCGACGCCGTCCTCGATGGCCTGGGCGGCGGTGCGCCCGTTCATCCGGGTCAGGACGTGATCGACAAGAAGCGACGCCCCGCGCACGGGGCCGAACTGGCCCTCGACGAGTTCGTGGAATTCGGTCAGCCGCACGACACCAACTTATCCAGCCGCGGCATGGCACACCCGTACCGGATCATCCACCTCGGCAATCCCCCGCGCCGCGGCGCACGCCGCCTCGCGGTAACCCGGCACAGACAGCACCTCACCGACCGCCGCCGCCAGCGCATCGCCGGTCAGCGGGCGAACGAGCCGCCCACTTCCCTGTCGCACAACACGATTCGCCAACTCCCACTGATCGCCCCCGCCGGGAACGACGACCATCGGCACACCGGCGAGCAGGGTCTTGGACAGCATTCCGTGACCACCCCCGCACACCACCACGTCAGCTTGCCGGAGCAGTTCGTCCTGACGGACCCGGGCCACCGTCGCCCAAGGCGGCACCGCCACGTCGAGGCCGTCGAGCCGCGACACCACCAGGCGCGCACCGGCCGGCAGGGCGCGACCGGGGACCAGGTGCGACAGCGCCACCTCGGCCAGTCCGGCCGTGCCGGTGACGGCGGTCGACGGCGCCACCACCACCACCGGACCGTCGCCGGGCGGGACGTCGAGGACCTCGGTGGTCGGCTCGAAGTGCAGGGGGCCGACAAGCACAGCCTCGGCCGGCCAGTCCGGCCGAGGCACCTCCAGCGCGGGCAGGGTGGCGATCAGGCGGCGAAGCGGTCCAGGGTCGCGGGCCGGAAGGCCGATACCGGCGCGGGCGGCTTCACGCTGGCCCTCCCCCACCCGTATCGACCGCGCCGTCAGGGCACGCATGACGGCGTCGCGCAGCCGCCCGGTGACGCCGGCGCCCGGAGCCAGCCCGCTGCCGATCGGCGGCAGGCCCCGTGAGGGCAGGTACAGCGGATGCGGACAGAGTTCGGCCCACGGCAGCCCCAGGAGTTCGGCGGCCATGCCGCCGCACGCGGTGATCACATCCGAAACCACCAGATCGAGCCGAAGTTCCTGCAGCGCAGCCTGATTCAGGAGCGCCATGCGGGCAGCCCGGTGGTGGATCTTCGCGCCCGCGTCGTCATCGTCGTCGGAGGCCTCCGGATCCAGACCAGCGAGTTCACGGACTTCGATCCCGGCCGCGCGGGCGGTCCCAAGCCATTCGCGGCCGGTCATCAGCACCGGAGAGTCGCCAGCGGCCTTCAGTCGCAAGCAGAGTGCGAGCGCGGGAAATGCATGCCCGGCTTCCGGCCCGGCGACCACGGCGACGCGCATCGGCCTCACCCTGCCACAACCGCGCCGATGGCCCCATGGCGGTCTCGTGTCCTCATTTCGTGGGACACCGATTCATCAACGCAACGGTGTCATCGGCCGACACCCGAAGAGCGTGCGCTCGGAGAGGCTTGACCCACACAAAGAGCCGCTCCGAGGCGGACCGACGACAGGAGAGATCATGAAGAAGGCGCTACTCCGATTGCTGGACCGCTGCGCAACGGTGGATCCGGCTGTGGCCCTTGGGCTTTTCGGCACCGGTGTCGGAATGGCGCTGCCGGTGCCCATCAGCGAGGTGGACGTCGCCCGCACACCGGCCAATCGGGTGTTCGCGGCTCAGGGTGCACTGCAGTGTGGGATGTGAGCAAAGCCCTGGTGCGCGGGCTGGCCGGTATCGCGCTTCCAGCGTAGAAGCCGACACTCTGAGCCTGGTTCATACCCGGCGGGCCGGACCCAATTCCTCGAACGCCTGGGCCCAGCCCAGCAGCCGGTCGGTGGCGCCGGTGAGTTCATGGCGGTAACGCTGTTCGACCATCGGAGCTCCCGCATTGGCCGACGAGACGACGGCTGCTGCTGCGGTGACCATCTCGTTGTACTGCCGCACCCCACTGTTGAGCTGGGCGGTCAGGGCGTTGATCGTCGGCGCCAGATAGGACCGGGCGTGGGGATCCTGAGCCGACGCGCTTTCCAACGAGACCACCTGTGAGGCGGTGGCCGCCATGGTGGCCGCCGAACGCCCGGCAGCGGCGGTCAGATCCCGGATCTCCTCGGCCGGCAACATCTTTCCGCGGTCCAGGACTCCCAGCAACGAATGCAACCCGCGCTCGGAGGCGCCCAGCGCAGACATCGCCGAGCGGGCCGCCGAACCCAGTGGCGGCAGCCGCCGGCCGCTGACCTCACGCTGTGGCGGCAGCGGCTCTCCGCGCAACCACCGGTAGCGCAGCAGCCACAGGGTTGCCGGAACCGCCGCCCCCGCGGCGACGAGCCCGGTGATCAGCAGCGCCCACACCGGAGTGCTCCACGTGGCGAGAAGCCCGGTGACGAGCGTCCAGAACACCGAGGCGAAACCGAAGAACAGGCCCAACCGCAGCGCCCAGCGGCGCTTGCGCAGCAACCTGGCGCGCGGATCGGACACCGCACTGAGCTTCTGCGCGGCGACGTCGGCATACTCGCTGGCGGTGTCGATGCCGCGCTGCAGCGCCGAACGCCAGTAACGGGAGCCTTGCTGGACCTTCACCGTCATCGAGTAACGCCTCCTGACAACGCCTTACTGGCCGAGCGGCTGCTCGGGCTCAGGGGTGATCGCCGATGTGGACGGGGTGGCCGGGGCCGCCGCGCCCCCGGACGGCAACGCCTCTCCGCGCATGGACGCCCGGATCTGCTCGAGGCGGGAATGGCCCGCCATCTGCACGCCCGCCTGCTGAACTTCCATCATCCGGCCCTGCACCGAATTCTGCGCCAGCTCGGCCGACCCCATGGCGTTGGCGTAGCGCTGCTCGATCTTGTCGCGGATCTCATCGAGGTTCGGCGTGGTGCCGGGTGCGCCGATCTCGCTCATCGATCGCAGCGAATCGGCCACCTTCTCCTGCATCTTGGCTTGCTCGAGCTGGCTGAGCAGCTTTGTGCGCTCGCCGATCTTCTGCTGGAGCACCATCGCGTTCTGCTCGACGGCCTTCTTGGCCTGCTGCGCCGCACCCAGGGCCTGGTCGTGCAGCACCTTCAGGTCCTCGACGCTCTGCTCTGCGGTGACCAGCTGAGCGGCGAAGGCCTCGGCTGCATTGGTGTACTCGGTGGCCTTGGCGGTGTCGCCGGCGGCGGTGGCCTGGTCGGCCAGCGTCAGGGCCTGGCGAACATTGGCCTGCAGCTTCTCGATGTCGGCGAGCTGGCGGTTGAGCCGCATCTCCAGCTGGCGCTGGTTGCCGATCACCTGAGCGGCCTGCTGGCTGAGGGCCTGGTGCTGGCGCTGGGCGTCCTCGATGGCCTGCTGGATCTGCACCTTGGGATCGGCGTACTCGTCCACCTTCGCGCCGAACAGCGCCATCAGGTACTTCCACGCCTTCACGAACGGATTGGCCATTTAATTGCCCGCCTTCAAAGTCGAATACCGCACACGGGAGTCATGCCGGTCTTGTCGGTGCCCAATTTATCCGTTCCCGGCCTCGCACCACAGCCCGTTCCGGTCGGGTGACGCAAATTCCGGCAAATCCCCGGCTCAGGCGACCGCCATCGCGACGGGATGCGGGATCATGGTGGTGGCAATGGGTGGCTCGGGGAGGCGACCTACGCCTTCCTGGCAGGCCAGCTCAGCCCCGGCGTCGCAGAGCACCCTCGACATCGGAACATCCAGGGCGGTGCAGATCGCGCTGAGCAACTCGCTGGAAGCCTCTTTGCGACCGCGTTCGACCTCGGACAGGTATCCCAGGCTGACCCGGGCGGAATCGGAGACCTCGCGCAAGGTGCGACCCTGCGACGTGCGGGCACGCCGCAGCACGTCACCGATCACTTCACGCAGCAGTACCGCCATCGCGCTGTCCTCCTTGATTCGTTGCAGCACTACGTGCAACGCAATGACGCGCGGGTTGGTTCCCGATCGGGGAATCAGCCGTCGGGATTGTTTCCGCGGAGCGCGGAGACGATGTAGTCCACGCCCGTGACCACGGTCAACACGATCGCCACCCACATCACCGCCCACGCCACCGTCGTCCAGACCGGGGGCCAGTTGTGCAGCGGCAGGATGAACAGGCCGATCGCGATCGCCTGCACCAGGGTCTTGAGTTTGCCGCCGCGGCTGGCGGGGATCACCCCGCGCTTGATGACGGCGAACCGCAGCACAGTGATGCCGATTTCCCGGATCAGGATGATCACGGTGACCCACCAGGGAAGGTCCCCGAGCATCGACAGCCCGATCAGCGCGGCGCCCACGAGCATCTTGTCGGCGATCGGGTCGGCCAGTTTGCCGAATTCGCTGGTGACCCCGTAGCTGCGGGCCAGCGAACCGTCGAGCCGGTCGGTGATGACGGCGACCGCGAAGACGACGAACGCGGTTATCCGGCTTGTTGTGTCATGCCCGTCGCCGGCGAAGAGAAACAGCAGGAAAACCGGAACCAGAACCAGTCGCAGGCCGGTCAGCATGTTGGGTACGTTGGCCATCCATTCACGCCGGACAGTCGGCGGAGTCTCGGGTTGGCCCGTCACGGCAAACAGAATATCGGTTTGGCAGGCCGATCGGGGGTCGCTCAACCGCTCTTCTCCTGCCGGGGTCAAACCGGCCGTGGCGAGGTACCCGGTACCGAACGGGTGCCGCGGCGATGGAGTCGAAGAGGACCCACAGCGTGAGCCGGGCCGGCGCCCAGGCGGCGTCCCAGACGACGGCCGGCATGGTCCGCCACTGCCAGAACAGCAGTACCAGGGCCGCGCTGGCGAGGAGCACGTAGGTGCTGCGTTCGACCGACATCGGAATCATCCGCGTCCACCAGCGTTTGAACGCCGGACGCGCCATCACGCTGTGCTGTACGGCGAACACGCCGAGCAGAAGCAGATTGACTGCCAATGCCGTGGTGGTCGACGCCGGAACGCACGGGCCACCGGACGATAAAGTTGCGCCGTGACCGACTTCTCGCCGGGAGCCCCGTCGGTCGACGGCCGCACACGCGGCGTCGTCGTCCGCCGGGCCCGCACCTCCGACGTCCCGGAGATCAAGCGTCTCGTCGACACCTACGCCGGACGCATCCTGCTGGAGAAGAACCTCGTCACGCTCTACGAGGCGGTCCAGGAGTTCTGGGTGGCCGAGCTCGACGGCGACATCGTGGGCTGCGGGGCCCTGCATGTGCTGTGGTCGGACCTCGGCGAGGTGCGCACCGTGGCGGTGGACCCGAAGGTCAAGGGCAAAGGCATCGGTCACGCCATCGTCGACCGGCTGCTCGACGTCGCCCGCGAATTGCAGTTACAGCGGCTTTTCGTACTGACCTTCGAAACCGAGTTCTTCGGCCGGCACGGGTTCGCCGAGATCGAGGGCACCCCGGTGACCGCCGAGGTGTACGAGGAGATGTGCCGCTCCTACGACGTCGGTGTGGCGGAGTTCCTGGACCTGAGCTACGTCAAACCGAACATCCTGGGCAACACCCGAATGCTGCTGGTCCTGTAGACACGTGGCGGCCTAAAAGTCCTCCGGCACCCCGCCGTCGTCGCTGTCCTCGTCGTCCTCGTCGTCGACGGATCCGCCGCCCCGGACCATCGCCAGCGTGCCGGCGAGCTCGTCGGGCTTGACCAGAACCTCGCGCGCCTTGGATCCCTCCGAGGGGCCCACGATGCCGCGGGTCTCCATCAGGTCCATCAGCCGGCCGGCCTTGGCGAAGCCCACGCGCAGCTTGCGCTGCAGCATCGAGGTGGAGCCGAACTGACTGGAGACCACGAGTTCGATGGCCTGCAGCAGCACGTCCATGTCGTCGCCGATGTCGGGGTCCACCTCGGCCCGCTCGCCGGTGGGCTTGGCGTTGGTGACGCCCTCGGTGTACTCCGGCTCGGCCTGGTCCTTACAGGCCTGGACGACGGCGTGGATCTCCTCATCGCTGATGTAGGCGCCCTGCAGTCGGATCGGCTTGCTGGCGCCCATCGGCAGGAACAGGCCGTCGCCCATGCCGATCAGCTTCTCCGCACCCGGCTGGTCGAGGATGACCCGGCTGTCGGTCAGCGATGAGGTGGCGAAGGCCAGCCGGGAGGGCACGTTGGTCTTGATCAGACCGGTGACGACGTCCACCGACGGGCGCTGGGTGGCCAGCACCAGGTGGATACCGGCCGCGCGGGCCTTCTGGGTGATCCGCACGATGGCCTCTTCGACATCGCGCGGCGCGGTCATCATCAGGTCGGCCAACTCGTCGACGATGGCGACGATGTAGGGATACGGCCTGTACTCCCGCTGGCTGCCTAGCGGAGTGGTGATCTCCCCCGAGCGGACCTTGGCGTTGAAATCGTCGATGTGACGGACGCGGGACGCCTGCATGTCCTGATACCGCTGTTCCATCTCCTCGACCAGCCAGGCCAGCGCGGCGGCCGCCTTCTTCGGCTGGGTGATGATCGGGGTGATCAGGTGCGGAATGCCTTCGTAGGGAGTGAGTTCCACCATCTTGGGGTCGATGAGGATCATCCGCACCTCGTCCGGGGTCGCCCGGGCGAGCAGCGACACCAGCATGGAGTTGACGAAACTCGACTTACCCGAACCGGTGGAACCGGCCACCAGGAGGTGCGGCATCTTGGCCAGATTCGCGGAGATGAAGTCGCCCTCGATGTCCTTGCCGAGCCCGATCACCAGCGGATGGTGATCGCGACGGGTCGACGGTGCGGTGAGGACGTCGGCGAGGCGGACCATCTCCCGGTCGGTGTTGGGCACCTCGATGCCGACCGCGGACTTACCCGGGATGGGAGCCAGCAGCCGCACGCTCTCAGTGGCCACCGCGTAGGCGATATTGCGTTGCAGCGCGGTGATTTTCTCGACCTTGACGCCGGGTCCGAGTTCCACCTCGTAACGGGTGACGGTCGGGCCGCGGGTGCAGCCGGTGACGGCGGCGTCGACCTTGAACTGGTCGAGCACCGACGAAATGGCTTCCACCATCTGGTCATTGGAGGTGCTGCGCCGCTTCGGCGGATCGCCCGGGGTCAGCAGTTCCAGCGACGGCAGGGTGTAGGAGCCCTCGACCACGCGGTCGAGGGCCGCGGCGTCCCTGACCACGGCCTTGGGCTGCGCCGGCTTGCGGCGCCGCGGCTTGATCGGCTGGGTCAGGTTGGCTGCCGGAGCGTCCTCGTCGAGCGGGTAGTTGTCATACGGCGTTCCGATCGGCCCCGAGGCGTTGGCCAGCGCGGCGAGATCGGCTGCGGCGGATGGAATCTCATCGGAATAGGCGGCCGAGGAGGCCCGCAGCCGTCCGGTCCGGCGCTCCACGGGACGCCCCGGCAGCGGGTAGCCGTCGACTTCGTCGGCGAAGTCCTCGCCGTAGCCATAACCGTCGTCGTACTCGTCGTCGTAGCCGTCCGCGTAGCGACCGCGGGTGCCGAACATCGCCGCGAGGGTGCCGGGAACCTCCCGGATGGTGGTTCCGGTGATCAGCAGCACTCCGAACAGCACCGCGCCGATCAGCAGCGGGGTGGCGATCCAGGCGGTCAGGCCGTCGGAGAGCGGGCCGCCGATCGCAAAACCGATGAAGCCGCCGGCCCGCTGGCGCGCGGCGGGCTCGGTGGGCGACCCGGTCCACAGGTGCCACAGGCCGAGCACCGGCAGCGCGATCATCAGGGTCCCCAGCACCAGGCGGGGGCGGTCCTCGGGGTTGGGCTCGGTGCGCATAAGCAGCAGCGCGACGGCGGCAATCAGCAGGGGCAGCAGGATGACGGCGCCGCCGACGAAGGTCCGCAGACCGGAGTCGATCCACGCTCCCACCGGCCGGGCGGCGTCGAACCACGACGCCGCGGCGATGACCACGGCCAGCGCCAGCAGGCCCAGCGCGATGCCGTCCCTGCGGTGCCCGGGCTCGATGTCGCGGGCCCGGCCGACCGACCGTGCCGTGGACCCCGCGCCGCGGGCCACCAGGAGCCAGGTTGCCCGCGCTGCGCGGCCACCCGCCGATGCGGCGACGGCCAGCGGCGACGGCCCCTTCTTGACCGGCGGCTTGCGGCGCGGGGCCGCCGGCCTAGCAGGCCGGGCAGGGGCTTGCGACCTGGTCGTTTGCGGCCTGGTCGTGCGCGCGCCGGAGCGGGCGGCGGTCTTGTTCGCCATGCGGGCAAGAGTAGTCCCAGCGGCCACACCGGCACCATAGGACACAGGGGTCACACGACGGTCCGTTGCCAGACCGAAATCTAATCGGCGAAAGCGGTCCTCAGGGCGGCCCGGCGGGCCACCGCGGCCTCGTACCAGTTGCGCTCCCGGTCGGTGGCCGGAACCAGGGGCGGGACGGGCACCGGGGTGCCGGTGTCGTCGACCGCGACCATGGTGAAGTAGCAGCTGTTGGTGTGCCGCCGGGTCCCGTTGCGGATGTTCTCCGTCTCCACGCGGATGCCGACTTCCAGAGAGGTGCGACCGGTGTGGTTCACCGATGCCGAGAACGACACCAGTTCGCCGACTTTGATGGCGTCGCGGAACAGCACCCGGTCCACCGACAGCGTCACCACGTAGGTGCCGGCGTAGCGGCTCGCACACGAGTAGGCCACCTGGTCGAGGAGTTTGAGCAGCGTGCCGCCATGGACGTTGCCGGAGAAGTTCGCCATGTCCGGTGTCATCAGGACGGTCATGTAGAGCGACTTGCGGTCTCCCGGGTGCTCGCCCGTCTCGTTCATCCTGTCAGCCTCCGTTCGTGAGCCGGTCGAGTGCGCGAATCAGACCGTCGAGACCTCGGTCCACCTTGCTGCGCGGGGCACCGACGTTGAGCCGGAGGTGCCCGGTCGAGCCGTACGTGGTGCCCGGCATGATCGCGAGTTTCTCGTTGCCGATCAGGTCGGCCTGCAGCGCGGCGTCGTCGATGCCGAGCGCCGATACGTCGATCCAGGCGAGATAGCCGGCCTGCGGGGGCCTCCAGCCGAGTTGCGGGAAGGCCTCGCCGAGACGCCGCTGCACCAGCAGCAGGTTGTCCCAGAGGTAGCCGCGCAGCGCATCGAGCCACGCTTCGCCCTCCCGGTAGGCGGCGATGGTGGCGACCAAGGCCAGGACGGCCGGCGAACTCAGTCCGTCACCGGAGAGGGTCCGGAGATACTCCTGCCGGGCGGCGTCGTCGGCGATGAGCCCGTAGCTTCCGGTGAGCGCCGGGATGTTGAAGGACTTCGAGGCCGAGGTGACGACCGCCCAGGTGAGTGGCCGGGACAGGCCGGCCGCGATGCGGGCGAACACCAGATGCCTGTTCGGCGGGTGCGTGAGGTCGGAGTGGATCTCGTCGCTGATCACCGCGACGTTCTGGCGGGCGCACGTCTCCCCCATCCGGATCAGTTCGTCCTGGGTCCAGACGTGCCCGGTGGGGTTGTGCGGCGAGCACAGCAGCAGCACCGAATTCTCCGGGCGGGCCAGTTCGCCTTCCAGCCCGGTCCAGTCCCCCATCGCCACCCGGCGCAACTGCCGTCCGGTGGCCGCGACGGTCTTCGGGAAGGCGTCGTAGCAGGGCGAGTGGACGACGACGCCGTCACCGGGTTGCGACCACATCCCGATCAGCCGGGCCACTTGATAGATGACCGAGGGCGCGTAGGTGATCCATGCCGCCTCGACGGCCGTGTCGTAGCGCTGCCGGTACCAGTGCTGCACCGCCGACAAGAAGTCGGCGTTGCGCCATCGGGAGTAGCCCAGCACGGGATGGTCCAGCCGGGCCCGCAGCGCCGCGATCACCTCCGGGGCCGTCGGCAGGTCCATGTCGGAGATGGTGAACGGCAGCAGGTCCGACACCCCGAAGCGGTCGGCGATGTAGTCCCACTGGGTGCACCAGGTACCGCGGCGGTCGATGACCGTGTCGAAGTCGTACTCGGCTTCAGCCATCGGAGTGAGCCATCAGACCGACGGAATCAGTTCTGCCAAGGCGTCTTTGACGGACTGGACCTGCGGACCGATGACGACCTGGACGTTGTGGTCGTCGAGTTTGATGACGCCCACCGCACCCAGCTTCTTCAGCCGGGCCTCGTCGAGCAGGCCGGCGTCCCCCACCACCATCCGGAGGCGGGTGATGCAGTTGTCCAGCGACTCGACGTTGCCCGGTCCGCCCAGCGCGTCGAGGATGGCGGCCGGATCATATTTGCCCGCAACCAGTTTCGCGGGACCGCTGCGCGTCGGTGCAGAGGTCTGGGAGGGGCTCTCCTGTCCCTCTGGGAGCGTCGCATCGTCACGTCCCGGTGTGGCGAGGTCGAACCGGGTGATCGCCCACCGGAAGAGGAAGTAGTACGCGACGAACCAGATGGCCGCGAGGACCACGATCATGTACCACTTGGTCTGAGTACCCTGCATCACGCCGAAGACCACGAAGTCGATGATGTTGCCGTCGGTGTTGCCGATGAACACCCCCAGCACGGCGGCGGCCAGGAAGCCCAGGCCGATGAGCACCGCGTGAATGGCGTAGAGCCACGGGGCGATGAACAGGAAGAGGAACTCCAGCGGTTCGGTGATACCGCCCACCACGCAGGCCACCACACCGGACAACAACAGCGCCTTGATCTCCGGGCGCAGGTTCTTGCGCGCAGTGGTGTACATGGCGAGCGCGGCACCGGGAAGCCCACCCAGGTAAACCGGCATCTTGCCCTGCGACAGGAAGGTGGTGGCGTGCCGCACCGGTTCGCTGATCGGTTGGTCCAGGCCACATTTGAGTTGGGCGTAGAAGATGTTGAGTGCGCCCTGGACGTCAGTGCCGCAGACATCGGCGGAGCCGCCGGCCGGAGTGAAGCGGAACATCGCCACCAGGATGTGGTGCAGGCCGACCGGGCGCAGCAGGGCCTCGCCGGTGCCGAAGAAGAACGGACCGAGTACCCCCGCGGAGGCGATCAGGCGACCCAGGTCGCCGATCCAGGCGTTGATGGTCGGCCAGATGAACGGAATGACCACGCCGACGACGCTCATCACCAGAGCGGAGATGATCGGGACGAACCGGGTACCGCCGAAAAACGCCAGGGCGTCCGGCATTTGGATGGTGCGGAACCGGTTGTGCAGGTAGGTCACGATGATGCCCACCGCGATCGCCCCCAGCAGGCCGGTGTCCATCGACGGGATGCCGAGCACGTCGCGGATGGCGTAGTGGGAGATCTGCGCCTTGTCGGTGACGTCGATGTTGCGGGCGTCGAGGAAGAAGTTGATCGCCAGGTTCATCGATGCGTAGCCGACGAACCCGGCGAAGGCGGCCACGCCCTTGTCCTGGCGGGCCAGGCCCAGCGGGATGGCCATCGCAAAGAGCACCGGCAGGAATGTGAACGCCACCAGGCCGGTGTTGGTCATCCAGTGCCAGAGCACCGGCAGCGGCCCCCATGCGAGGAACGGCAGCTGCTTCTGCACCGTGGCGCTGCCGAAGGAGGAGCCGACGCCGAGCATGATGCCGCAGAAGGCCAGCAGCGCGACCGGCAGCATGAACGTCTTGCCGAGCCCCTGCAGGAACTCCCACCGGCTGCCGGACTTCTTCGCCGGCACGGCGACTGGGGTTGCCGTCATCGCTCCGCTCCCGTCGTTTTCGGAGCATCAGTTAACCGCTCTGCGAGCCTGCCGGGGTCCGGTTCGCGAAACGGGCGCTACCGTGAAGGCTCGACACCGTCCCTTCAGATCGGAGCCCGCCCGATGCCCGTCGTCATCGTCGCCTCGTTCACCGCCAAGCCGGAATCCGTCGACGCCGTGCGCGCCGCCTGCGTCAAGGCCATCGAGGCGGTGCATGACGAGCCGGGCTGCGAGCTCTACGCGCTGCACCAGACCGGTGACACCTTCGTCTTCATCGAGCAGTGGGCAGACGCAGCGGCGCTGCAGACGCACAGCACCGCGCCGGCGGTCGGGACGCTGTTCGCCGAGATCGGCGACTATCTCGCCGGTGCGCCGGATCTGAAGATGCTCGAACCCATCCCGGCCGGTGACCCGGCCAAGGGCCAGCTGCGCGCCTGACGTGGGAGCGCCCGGGGGAAGCCTGTCCGGCAAGGTCGCTTTCATCACCGGCGCCGCCCGCGGGCAGGGCCGTGCGCATGCAGTCAAGCTGGCCGCCGAGGGGGCGGACGTCATCGCGGTCGATCTGTGCGAGCAGATCGCCGGGGTGCCCTACCCGCTGGCCACGCCGGACGACCTGGCCCACACCGTGAAGTTGGTGGAGGACACCGGGTCTCGCATCGTCGCCCGCCAGGCCGACGTCCGGGATCGGGCCGCGCTGAAAACCGCTCTGGCGGAAGGGATTGCCGACCTGGGCCGGCTGGACATCGTGATCGCCAATGCCGGCATCGCGCCGATGATGGGTGAGAGCGCCTGGCAGGACGTCATCGACGTCAATCTCACCGGGGTGTATCACACCGTGGACGTGGCGATGCGGCCGCTGATCAAGCAGGGCGACGGCGGCGCGGTGGTGCTGACCAGTTCGGTGGCCGGTCTGGTGGGGATCGGCGCACCGATCGCCGGCTCACTGGGCTACACCGCCGCCAAGCACGGAATCGTCGGACTGATGCGGGCATATGCGAATTTCCTTGCGCCGTACAGTATCCGGGTCAACTCGGTGCATCCGGCCGGTGTGGACACCCCGATGATCGACAACGACTTCACCCGTTCCTGGCTGGAGGGCATGGCCCAGCAGCAACAGCAGGGCGGGCCGGACATGTCCAACGCCCTGCCGGTCGAGGTGCTACAGGCAGAGGACATCGCCAACGCCGTTTTCTGGCTGGTCTCCGACGCTGCGCGCTATGTGACCGGGGTAGCCCTGCCGGTGGACGCCGGGTTCGTCAACAAGCGTTAGATCACGCGGGCGGGATCGCCGCGACTAGCTGTGGCTGTCGGGGTCCTCATCGCGGCGTAGCACCTCTTCGGGGTGGTGGTAGGTGTTGATGCGGCTTTGGCCTCGGTCGAGGTGCGGTGGGGGTATCCATTCGGTTCGGTTGTCGCTCTTACGCTTTCGGGTAGTCCAGCCAGTCGAGGTGTCGTCGACGAGGCGGTTGTCACGGGGGCAGGCCAGGGTGAGGTCGGTGATGTCGGTGGTGCCGCCGTGTTGCCAGTCGCGTTCGGCGTGGTGGACCTGGGTGCGATTGGGTGGGGCGTCGCAGCCGGGTTTGGTGCAGCCCCGTTCGAGGGCGGCCAGGGCTAAGCGTTGGCCGGGGCTGGCGGTGCGTCGGGTACGGCCGTGATACAGCCGGATCTCGCGGGGTGTCTCTCCGAGCAGCAGCAGGTAGGGATGGGTGGTCCCAGCCTGGCGGATCAGCGTGGGAATCGGCACCTGGCTGCCCCCGCCGGTATAGGCGCGGCCCGCCCCCGCCGTGAGCTCAGCCAGGGTGGTGGTGGCCACGACGGTGACCGGTAGCCCGTTGTGTTGGCCCAACGTCCCGGAGGCCAGCATCGCCGTGCAGACGGTGTGCACGGCGTCGTGGGTGCGTTGGGCCGCGCTGCGCGAATCGTTGGTGATCTGCTCCTGAGACGGGACGCCCTCCACACACGGGTGCTCGTCATCGGGATTGCAGTAGCCGGGTGCGGCCAATTTGGCCACGATCGCATCCAGGGCCGCCCGCAGCTCAGGATCGATCCATCCGCTCAGCCGGCTCATGCCGTCGAGCTCCTGACGCCCAAGAGTCAGCCCGCGTTTGCGGGCGTGTTCGCGTTCGTCCTCCACGGTGCCGTCCTGGTCCAGATAGCCCATCAGCTGGCGGGCGACCTTACGCAACCCGTCGGGGGTCAGAATGCCCGCGAGTCCGGACAATTGGGCTTCGGCAGCCTCCCGGGTCGCGACGTCGACGTCGGCGGGCAGGTGGTCGAAGAAATCGCGGATCACCGTGACGTGCTCGGTGCCGATCTCACCGCGCGTCTGCGCCGCCGCCGTCCCGGGGAGTTGCGGGTCGAGGGGCTCACCAGTGACGGTGCGCCGCGGCCCCAGTTGGGCGGCCTCGTTCAAACGGCGGCTGGAGTCGGCACCGCTGATTCCGAGTCGTTGGGAAAGCACCGCACGCCACGATTTCGCGCCCATCTTTTTGGCCTCACACTGGGCTTGCAGGTGGATCAGCAGATCGTTCTCCATCGCGGGCTGGCGGCGCCGATGGGTTTCCAGCCGGTCCAGCACATCCAACGTCGCCCCAGGACCCAACGAATGCACCGGCAGGCAGGCCAACTTGTCCCACGCCGCATCCAACTCATCCAGGGCAGCCATCATCGCCTCGCCCTCCGGGGTGAACAACTCCATACATCGAACACTAGTTCGAACCACCGACAGTTTTCGTCGACAAAAGGAGGCGTCTAGATTTCCAGAACCGTCGGCACGATCATCGGCTGGCGGCGGTAGGTCTCGCCGACCCACTTGCCAACGGTACGGCGGACGGCCTGGGCGATGCGCACGGGATCGGTGACACGTTCAGCCGCAAGGGATTCCAATTCCTGCTCCACCTTTCGCGCCACCGGTTCCAAGGCTTTGGGATCCTCCGAGAAGCCGCGGGAGGACAGATGTGGCGGGGCGGCGATCTGGCCGGTGCCGCGCCGAACCACCACCGTCACCGCGACAAAGCCGGAACTGAGTATGAGCCGCTCCCCCAGCGTGGTCTCCCCGACATCACCGCTGACCAGTCCGTCGATGAACATCTTGCCGACCGGAACTGCCCCGGCGATGCCGGCCTTGCCGGCCGCCAAATCGACGCTGACGCCGTTCTCGGCCAGCATGATCGACTCCTCGGGCACCCCGGACAGGGCGGCCAGCTTGGCGTTGGCCCGCAGGTGGCGCCAGGTGCCGTGCACCGGCATCACGTTGCGCGGCCGAACGCCGTTGTAGAGGAACAGCAACTCGCCGGCATAGGCGTGGCCCGAGACATGCACGCGCGCTTGCTGATTGGTGACCACCCGGGCGCCGATCTTCGACAGGGCGTCGATGACGCCGAACACCGCCTCCTCGTTGCCCGGGATCAACGACGAGGACAGGATGATCAGGTCGTCGGCGGTGATGGAGATGCTGCGGTGCTCGCCGCGGGACATGCGCGACAACGCCGACAGCGGTTCGCCCTGAGTTCCGGTGGTGATGAGGACCAGACTGTCGGGTGCCATCGTCTCGGCGGCGGAGATATCGACGACGTCGCGATCCTCCACCTTGAGGAATCCGAGGTCCCGGGCGATGGCCATGTTGCGGACCATCGAGCGGCCGACGAAGGAGACCCGCCGTCCCAATGCGACCGCGGCGGCGACGATCTGCTGAACCCGGTCGACGTTTGAGGCGAAGCAGGCCACGATCACCCGCTGCCCGTCGGCACCCCTGATCAGCCGGTGCAGCGTCGGGCCGACCTCGCTCTCCGACGGTCCCACGCCGGGGATCTCCGAGTTGGTCGAGTCGCACAAGAACAGGTCCACGCCGGCGTCACCGAGGCGCGACATCCCCGGGAGGTCGGTGGGACGGCCGTCGAGCGGCAGCTGGTCGAGTTTGATGTCGCCGGTGTGCAGCACCGTGCCGGCCCCGGTGTGAATGGCGACGGCCAGGGCGTCGGGGATCGAGTGGTTGACGGCGAAGTACTGGCACTCGAACACGCCGTGCGTACTGCGTTGTCCCTCAGCCACTTCCACGAAGCGCGGATTTATCCGGTGCTCGCGGCACTTGGCGGACACCAGCGCGAGGGTGAACTTGGAGCCGACGACCGGGATGTCGCTGCGCAGTTTGAGCAGGAAGGGAATGGCCCCGATGTGGTCCTCGTGGGCGTGGGTCAGCACCAGGGCCTCGATGTCGTCGAGGCGATCCTCGATGTGACGCAGGTCGGGCAGGATCAGGTCGACGCCGGGTTCGTCATGGCCGGGGAACAGCACCCCGCAGTCGACGATGAGCAGACGCCCGAGATGCTCGAAAACCGTCATGTTGCGGCCGATTTCACCAATACCGCCCAGGGCGGTCACCCGCAACGCACCCGGCGCCAGCGGGCCTGGAGGCTGAAGGTCGGTGTTCATCAACCCTGGAGCCGCTCGGCCGGCGACCTCGCCGGAAGCACTGCCGCCGCCCGCATGTCGGCGGCCAGCTGGTCGAGTTGTTCGGGGGTGGCCGGCATCTGCGGAAGCCGCGGGTCGCCGACCTCGAAGCCCTGCAGACGCAGTCCCTCCTTGGACATGGTCACCCCGCCCAGGCGGGACTGGGCATCGTTGAGCGGTCCGAGGGTGACGCCGATCTTGCGGGCCGTGGCAAGGTCACCGGAATTGAACGCCGTCAGCATGTCGCGCAACTGCCCGGCGGCGAAATGTCCCCAGACGCTGATGAATCCGGTCGCCCCGACAGCGAGCCAGGGCAGGTTGAGGGCGTCATCGCCGGAGTAGTAGGCCAGTCCGGTCTCGGCCATGATCTGCGCAGCTCCGTGCAGGTCGGCCTTGGCGTCCTTGACGGCAACGATGTTGGGGTGTTGCGCCACGGCGCGCATGGTGTCCCATTCGATCGGGACGACGGAACGCGGCGGGATGTCGTACAGGATCACCGGCAGGTCGGTGGCGTCGGCGACCGTGGTGAAGTGCGCGATCAGGCCGGACTGCGGCGGGCGCGAGTAGTAGGGCGTGACGACCAGCAGACCGTGCGCGCCCGCGGCGGCGGCGGCCTTGGCCAGGTGCACGCTGTGCGCGGTGTCGTAGGTGCCGACACCGGCGATGATGCGGGCCCGGTCCCCCACCGCCTCGACCACGGTGCGCAGCAGCAGAGTCTTCTCGGCATCGGTGGTGGTCGGCGATTCGCCGGTGGTGCCCGACACCACCAGGCCGTCGCAGCCGGAGTCCACCAGGTGGGTGGCCAGGCGCGCGGCGGTGTCGGCGTCCAGCGTGCCGTCCGGCGTGAACGGGGTCACCATCGCGGTCAGAACCGTCCCAAGCCGGGCGCTGGCGTCGAATCCGGTGGTGCTCACGGGGCTTTAGGTTACCTGCCGGGGCTGGGGCTAGACATCCGTGGCCAGCGGGCTGGTGGCGACCTCCGTGCCGTCGGCCAGCGCGGTGATCTCGAAGTCGGCGAACACCGCCGGCGCCACGGCGGCCAGCTCGCGCAGGCAGGCGATGGCCAGCCGCCGGATCTCGACGTCGGCGTGCTCGCTGGCCCGCATCGCGATGAAGTGCCGCCACGCCCGGTAGTTGCCGGTCACGACGATGCGGGTCTCGGTGTCGTTGGGCAGCACCGCCCGGGCGGCCTGCCGGGCCTGCTTGCGGCGCAGCACGGCGTTCGGCTGGTCGTCGAGCTTGGCCTCGAGTTTGGCCAGCACGTCGAGGTAGGCCGCGCGGCTGGCGTCGGCGGCGGCCAGCACGATCTCCTGGAGTTCGGGGTCATCCTCCAGGCCCGGCGGGATCACCACCGAGGCGTCGTCCTCGGGGACGTAGCGCTGGGAGAGCTGGGAGAAGGAGAAGTGCCGGTGCCGGACCAGTTCGTGGGCGCACGAGCGGGAGACGCCGGTGATGTAGAAGCTCACCGACGCGTGCTCGAGGACCGCGAAGTGGCCGACGTCGATGATGTGCTTGATGTAGGAGGCGTTGGTGGCGGTGCGCGGGTTGGGTTTGGACCAGCTCTGGTAGCAGGCTCGCCCGGCGAACTCCACGAGAGCCTGACCGCCCTCGGCGTCGGTGTCCCATGGGACATCGGGAGGCGCCAGGAACTCCGTCCGGGCGATCAGCTGCACGCGCAGCGGCGCGGTCTCGGCCACGCGATCACCCTAACGGCCGTCCACGGGGACGGTACGTGCTGCCGCGTGGCAACCCCTTCACCGGCGGAATGGGTGACCTCATACCGTGCTGACAAGCGCCGTCCACAGCGCCCTGCGCTGAGGCATCATGGCGGGATGCATGCGGCGCGTCTGATCGCGGCGGCCTTGCTAGCCGCCGGAGTGTTGTTCACCGGTCCCGGCGGCTCGGCCGGCGCCTGCGCCTGCGGTGGAATCGTGAGTCCCGACCTCGACGCCCGGGTCACCGGCGAACAGGCTCTGGTCGCCCTCGACGCCGGCAAAGAGACGGTCGTCATCCGCCTCGACGTGCAGTCGGTGGCGGACAACGCCGCACTGATCGTTCCCACGCGCACGCCCGCGACGGCGACCGCGGCCGACCCGGGTCTCTTCGGTGAACTCGAGCGGCTGACCGCCCCGCGGGTCGAGCGCACCGGGACGGCACGGACGGACCTCGACGAGGTGGGCGCCGCACCCGGCGGCGCCCCGACCGTCGTCGCCCAGGTGCAGCTCGGTCCGTTGGAGGCCACCACCCTCACCGGGGGTGATCTCGGTGGCGTGCGGCAGTGGCTCGATTCGCACGGCTATACGATGCGCCCGGAAGTGACCGCCCAACTTGCGCCCTATCTTCAGCAGGGCTGGTCTTTCGTGGCGATGCGGTTGACCGGGGCGGAGCCGCTCATCGGTCAGCTCGACCCCGTACGACTGGACTTCACCTCCGATGAACTGGTGTATCCGATGCGAATGTCAGCCGCCGCCAAGGACATCCAGCACGTCGTGGTGTACGCACTGGGCACGCACCGAATGCAGCGCTCCGATGCAGACGGGTCCAAGCAGGATGTCACCGTCGACTATGCGGGTTCCATCGCCGGGCGCACCGCCGACGAGACGCTCACCGAACTGAGCACCCAAAACCCGTATCTGACCCGCATCTCGACCACCATCAACGATCCGACTTCGATCACGACCGATTTCACCTTCAGCCCGGCGCCCACCGACGATCCGTATCAGCGGGTGATCGGCCACGACCAGTCGGCCGATGCCACCACGCTGCCACTGGCCGTCGCCGCGTCGGTACTCGCCGCGCTGGTGGCCGCTATCGTCGGGACGTTGCTGATCCTTCGTCACCGCCGATCGGCGGGGTGGTAGGTGGAGGTCGACGGCTTGCATCCGCTGTGAGTGAAACTGCGGACTCGCACTGCTGGTCCGGTCACTGGGAGCCACCACCAGCGAGATCAAGGAACTGTTGATCAAAGCGCTCGAACGCGAGCGCGCAGTTCTCGAGACAGGTCGCCTCGCTCTTCGATCGCGACATCGCCCAGCCCGAGCCAGTTCGCCATCGTCTGTAACTCCCCCGCCAGCGCACCGGCGACCCGCGCCGGCTCCCGCCCGGGTTCGACGAACGCGCCCGGGACCCGAAGCACCCCGGCCGCCCGGTCGGCCTTGAGGTCCACCCGCCCGACGAGTTCACCGTCGAGCAGGAACGGCCAGACGTAGTACCCGAACTTCCGCTTGGCGGCCGGCGTGTAGATCTCGATGCGGTACTCGAACCCGAAAAGCCGCTGCACCCGTGGCCGGAAGAAGATGAGCGGGTCGAACGGGCACAGCAGCGCGGTTCCCCGGTCGGTGCGCGGAACCGACCGGCCCGCAACCAGATACGCCTGCGCGTCCCAGCCCTCGACCTCGACCGGCTCAAGGAGGCGGTCCCCCACCAGATCGGCCAGGGCGGGCCTGACCTCAGCGGGCCGCATCCGGAAGTAGTCGCGGATGTCGGCCTCGGTGGCCACGCCGAGCGCCGTGGCGGCCCGCATCGTCAACTCCCGCAGCGCGTCGGCGTCATCGACCTGCCGGGCCAGCGCCTCAGCCGGCAGTACCCGCTCGACCAGGTCGTAATGTCGCGCGAACCCCACCCGGTGAGCAGTGGTCAGCACGCCGGAGGCGAACAGCGCCTCGGCCACCCACTTGGTTTCGCTGCGGTTCCACCAGGCGCCCTTGCCGCGGCGGGTCGCCGTCTCCAGGTGTGCCTCGATCTGGCCCGCGGTGCTGGGACCGAGTTCGCCGACCGCGGCCACCACCTCGTCGACCAGCCGCGGATTGCTCTTCACGATGTCCACGCCCCAACGGCCGTGGACGTATTCCCGCATCCGCCAGCGCATCAGCGGCCAGTCCTCGACGGCCATCAGCGCCGCTTCGTGCGCCCAGTACTCCACCAGCAACCGGGGCCCCCGGGCCGTGTGGCTCCACGCTGCGGCATCCAGCATGCCGCGGTCATAGGGGCCGAGTCTGCTGAACACCGGCGCGTAGTGGGCACGAACCGCGAAAGACACCGAATCCAGTTGCAACACTTGAATTCTGCGGATCAGGCGGCGGAGGTCGGCCCGCTTGACCGAGCGCGCGGGCTGTTGACCGAATCCCTGCGCGGCGACCGCTATCCGTCGGGCTTGGACGGCGGTCAGTCGAGTCATGGGCGCAGGAACGTGTGGAACCGGTAGCGCAGACCCGAGGAACTGTCATGCCAGGGCGTGGACGTGCCGACCCACGACTCGTCCAGGACGGGCGCCAGGGCATCCTCGTCCTCGGGGCGCAGGTCGATCTCCACCTCGGTGATCTCACAACGATCGGCTTCCGGCAGGGCCAGGTGATAGATCTCCGAGCCCCCGATCACCCAGGTCCGTTTGTCGGTCAGCGCGTCGGCCATGGCACAGAACACCTCGGCGCCGTCAGTCCGGTAGTCCGGGTCGCGGCTGACGACGACGTTGCGCCGGCCGGGCAGCGGCCGCATCCGCGGCGGCAGCGACTCCCAGGTCCGGCGGCCCATCACGACGGTGTGCCCCATGGTGAGGTCCTTGAAGCGGGCCAGATCCTCCGGGACGCGCCACGGAATGCCGCCGTCCCGGCCGATGACACCGGAGGTGGACTGCGCCCAGATGAGTGCGACGGACACGGTGCCTAGACCGCCACCGGCGCCTTGATCGCCGGATGCGGGTCGTAGTTGCGGATCTCGACGTCGTCGTAGGTGTAGTCGAAGATCGAATCCCGCGGGCGCAGCACGAGTTCCGGATAAGGGCGGGGGTCGCGGCTGAGCTGTTCGGTGACCTGTTCGACGTGGTTGTCGTAGATGTGGCAGTCCCCGCCGGTCCAGACGAAGTCCCCCACCTGCAGGCCGGCCTGGGCGGCCATCATGTGGGTCAGCAGCGCGTAGCTGGCGATGTTGAACGGCACGCCGAGGAACATGTCGGCGCTGCGCTGGTAGAGCTGGCAGCTGAGCTTGTTGTCCGCCACGTAGAACTGGAAGAACGCGTGGCAGGGGGCCAGCGCCATCCGGGGAATGTCGGCGACGTTCCAGGCCGACACGATGATCCGCCGCGAATCCGGGTCGGTGCGCAGCAGGTCGACCGCCGCGCTGATCTGGTCGACGTGCTCGCCGGACGGCGTGGGCCACGACCGCCATTGCACGCCGTACACCGGACCGAGATCGCCTGTCTCGCTTGCCCATTCATCCCAGATGGTCACGCCGTGCCGTTGCAGCCACTCGACGTTGGAGTCGCCGCGCAGGAACCACAACAGCTCGTAGATCACCGACTTGGTGTGCACCTTCTTGGTGGTGATCAGCGGGAAGCCGGCCGAGAGGTCATAGCGCAGCTGATGTCCGAACAGGCTGCGGGTTCCGGTGCCGGTGCGGTCGGACTTCGGCGTCCCCTGCTCCAGCACCAGGCGCAACAGGTCCTCGTAGGGGGTCGCGATCGGCACGCTGGTCAGCTTACGTCCGCGACGCCGGGGTAGAAACGACACATGCCGACGATCAGCGACTCGATCACCGCGCCCGACGGGACCTGCCCGGTCGCGCTGGCGACCCCGGACGGGGAGGGCCCCTGGCCGGGGATCGTGATGTACCCCGACGCCGGCGGCGCCCGCCCGGCGTTCCGAGCGATGGCCCAGCGTCTGGCGGACCTGGGGTACGCCGTGCTACTACCCGATGTCTACTACCGCCAGGGCCAATGGGCGCCGTTCGACATGAAAGGCGCGTTTGGCGACGCCGCGGAGCGCAACCGGCTGTTCGCGATGATGAAGGCGATCACCCCCGACGTGATGGCCGCCGACGCGCAGGCATTTTTCGACTACTTGGCTTCCCGGCCGGAGGTCTCCGGCAAGCGGTTCGGCACCACCGGGTACTGCATGGGCGGGCGGACGTCACTGGTCGTCGCGGGGCGCGTGCCCGATCGGGTGGCCGCGGCCATGTCGTTCCACGGTGGGGGTCTGGCCGCCGACGGCGACCCCGGCAGCCCGCATCTGCTGGCCGACCGCATTCGTGCGGCGGTCTATGTGGGCGGCGCGGAGAACGATCCCTCCTACACCCCCGCGCAGTCCGAGACGCTCGACGCGGCACTGACGTCGGCGGGTGTGGAGCACGTCATCGAGTGGTACCCGGCCGCACACGGATTCGCCGTCACCGACAACGGACCTTACGACCCGGACGCCGCCGAAAGACATTGGCGGGCAATGGAACAGTTCTTCGGAACGCACCTCAGCCGGAACGGCTGAACACTCGACGGACGGCCGCGATCACGCCGCGGGCGGCGTAGAGACCGATGACGACGGAGGCGATGACCAGGACGACGAAGGTGATCAGCCAGTTGCTCCGGCTGTGCGGGACGTTCCACCAGACCACGGTGAACAGCAGCGCGCACACGAACAGAACGACGTCGCGCCAATTGCCCCGGTAGCTACCAGCGGTCTGGCGCAGTTCGTGATTGCGGTCCAGAAAGGCGACCAGTTCATAGACCCGCACGTCGACGGTGCGCTGCAGTTCCGCGCGGAGTTCGACGTTCTCTTCCGGGAGGCTCTTGAGCAGCTCGATGTCGGATTTCAGCGCCGTGCGCAGGTCGGGTCCCTTGAACGTCCCGACCAGCGTCCCCAGCATCGCCCCGCCGGCGATGGGTGCCGCCCCCAGCGCAATGTCTCCGAGTCTGGTCATCACACCTCACTTCTCGCTGCCGTGCACAGAGAATGTCAGGGTCATCGGTCCCACTGTGTCGAGTTGGCCCAGTAAATCGTGTTTCCCTCAACCTCGCCGTACACGTACGTTCCGTTGTAAACGAGAGTCGGGACCTGCAGAGCGAGCAGGAGCACGACGGTCGACGGGCCGACGGTGATGACCCGGAACGGACCGCGTCCGTCGATCACAGCCTCGACGACGTTGTCGGCACCTCGCCGAATCACCACCGAGCCACCACCGGCGCTGGCATGCCATTCCCCTTCGATTGCGGTCAGGCAGGGATGGTCGTAGGCGAGGAGCAGGTTGCCGGCCGGGTAGTCGAGCGGCACCACTGGGCCGTAGCCGATTTCGGCGGCGAATTCCTCCACGGAGAATCCGGCCACCTCGTCGGGAATTCCGAGCGTTGATTGAACCTCCGGATCCATGAACTTCCAGTTGCGCTCGAACAATATGACGGGGCGTGAAGCGCGAATTAGATCACGCGCACCGTAGAAAACGCAGGGTTCAAAGCCCTCGACGTCGACCTTGAGTAATGCGACATCCTCGAAAGCCGGCAGGGCCAACTGTGGAACGCTCTCGCCATCGGTTCCGAGCTGGACTCCCCCGTAGTTGCGCGGGACGCCGTCGTTATACGAAACCGGCTGGTCGGTGTTCAACCCATCCGTGATGCGCGTTGAGAGGTGCGCCTGACCGCTCTGGTAGGAGATCGCCGCGCACGTCGGCACAACGTTGTAGACGTCGTTATCCAGACAATTCAGCAGCAGGAGGCGGTACAGAACGCGCTGCGGTTCGTACGCGTAGACGAATTTGGCGCGCTTGGCGTAGACCATTGTGTGTGAGCCGACATGTGCTCCCACGTCCACAACGTTTTTCGTCCCGTCGAGCATGTGCTGGAGAAATTCCAGAAGGTCTTCTTCCCAGTGCTGCCCGCGGTTGTAGAACTCCGCGATGAAATGGTCGTTGACCAAATAGTTCATCGTGCCCATTGACGTGACCACCCGCCGAACATCGGCAACGCGAACAATGTCGTCGAAACTCAACTCGCTGCCACTCACAACAACCCCCCTAGCGCTCACATCAGCGGCTTTAACGCCTGCTGCGGGACTGTCGCAGTAACGGTGTAAACGGCCTGATCGGCCCCGGTGTGTCGGGGCCGGAAAGGTCGTCTGATGATCGAAACTTTCGTGGCTGTGCAGCCATCGCAGAATTTTGAAGTGGATGCCGCTGCGGCGGCGCCGATTGATGTCCCGGACAGCCGGGAGGTCGACGAGCTCGAAGTCGCCCGGGAGTTGGTGCGCCAGGCCCGTGAGGCCGGGGTGGCGCTGACGGGCCCGGGCGGGTTGCTCAGAGCGATGACCAAGACGGTCATCGAGACCGCTCTGGATGAGGAGATGTCCGAGCATCTGGGCTATGACCGCCACGATCCGGCGGGTTACGGAAGTGGCAACTCCCGCAACGGCACCCGTTCGAAGACCGTGCTGACCGACGCGTGCGGACAGATCGAGATCAACGTCCCTCGCGATCGGGCGGGAACCTTCGAGCCCCAGATCGTCGCCAAGCGTCAACGCCGCCTGACCGACGTCGATGAGGTGGTGTTGTCGCTGTATGCCCGCGGGTTGACCACCGGGGAGATCAGCGCGCATTTCGCCGACATCTACGGCGCGTCGGTGTCGAAGGACACGATCTCCCGGATTACCGACCGGGTCGTGGAGGAGATGACGGCCTGGCACACCCGTCCGTTGGAGCGCGTGTACGCCGCGGTGTTCATCGACGCTTTGCATGTGAAGATCCGCGACGGCCAGGTCGGCCCACGGCCGGTCTACGCCGCGATCGGGGTGGACCTGGCCGGTCACCGCGACGTGCTGGGCATGTGGGCCGGCGAAGGAGACGGCGAATCGGCCAAGTACTGGCTGGCGGTGCTCACCGAGTTGAAGAACCGCGGGGTGGCCGACGTCTTCTTCTTGGTCTGCGACGGCCTCAGAGGATTGCCGCAATCGGTCAGTGCAGTCTTCCCCGACACGGTGGTGCAGACCTGCATCATCCATCTGATTCGAGGGACATTCCGCTACGCCGGGCGCCAGCACCGCGACGCCATCGCCCGAGCCCTCAAACCGATCTACACCGCGGTCAACGCCACCGCAGCCACCGAGGCCCTCGATGCCTTCGACGCCGAGTGGGGCCAGCGGTACCCGGCAGCGATCCGGTTGTGGCGCAACGCCTGGAGCGAATTCATCCCATTCCTGGACTACGACACCGAGATAAGGAAGGTGATCTGTTCGACCAACGCCATCGAGTCCTTGAACGCCCGCTACCGTCGCGCCATCCGCGTGCGCGGTCATTTCCCGACCGAGCAGGCAGCCCTGAAATGCCTATACTTAGTCACCCGGTCGCTGGACCCGACCGGGACCGGACAGAAGCGATGGACCATGCGCTGGAAACCAGCACTGAACGCCTTCGCGATCACCTTCGCCGACCGTATGCCGGGCAGCGAAACCAACTAACCGAAGATGCCGTTTACACCGTTAATCGGACGGACCCCCTGCTGCAATCTACCGCGCACACGGTCGACCAAAAGGTCAGCGTGGGTTCGTGGGTTCGGTGTCCGCCGGGCGCGTTGGTCAGTCGAAGTCGAGTAGGACGAGTGAGCAGTCGTCGTCGAAGGTGCCGGAGGGAGTGAGATTGCGTAGTGATTCGACAAGGTTGTCGACGGATGAGTCGGCAGAGGCGGCCAACTGGCTGAAAAGCTCCATGAACTCGGCCAGGGATAGTTGCCGACCGTTGCCGAGAGCGAGCTCGTAGGCACCGTCGCTGTAGAGCAGGATGCGAGAACCGGGAGGCACGGTGTAGCTCCCCGATGCGTATGCCCTGTCGTCGAACATGCCGAGTGGCTGGCCGGAGGTGGACAGCGTGGTGACGCTGCCGGGGGCGTCCGGGTTGATGGCGAGGGCCGGTGGCGATCCGGCGCTGGCATAGCGAAGCGTGCGGGTGGACGCCTGGTAGACCCCGAACCACATCGTGACGTAGTTGTCGTCGTGCTGGTCCATCTGGAACCGCTGGTTGAGTTCGGTCAGCACCTCGTCGGGGGTCAGCAGGGTGGTGACCGGCAGGGACCGCGAGCGCAGCATGTTGTGTACCGAGACCGACAACAGTGCCGGCCCGATTCCGTGCCCGGACACGTCGATGAGGTAGGCGATCAGATGATCGTCGTCGATCCACCGGTAGTCGAAGGTGTCCCCGGCCAACTCCTGGGACGGGAGGTAGCGCGAGGACACGTGGACCGGACCTTCCAGGTCACCGGGCAGGATCGACGCGACATAGGTCGCGGCGCTGCGCAATCCGGCGGTGAGACGGTCGGTCTGGGCTTGGAGTTGTTGTGCCAGTATGCGATTCTGCTCGTCCTGGACGGCGAGCTGCTGGCGAGATGTCACCTCGGAGGTGATGTCGATGATCTGGACGACGAAGTGTTCTACGTCGCCGGCCGGCGTGCGCAGACAACTCACCGACAGGTCGCCCCAGATCAACTGGCCGTCGGAGTTGATGTACTGCTTGGCCATCCGGTATGAGTCGATGTTGCCGGCCAGGACTTCCTCGACATTCTTCTGATCGACTTCCAGGTAGTCCGGGGCGGTCAACTCCTGCCAGGTTTTCGTGCACAGGGTGTCGGCGTCATAGCCGAAGAAGCCGCACATGGCCTGGTTGACGACCTGGAATCGACCCTCGGGGGCCAGCAGCCCCATTCCGATACCCGAGTTGTCCATCAACCGGCGATACCGCGCGTCGGCCTTGTGCTGAAACTCGCGGGCCTGGGCGAGCAGTTGAGACACCCTGAATCGCTCAGTGACGTCACGCCAGGTGAGGCTTATGGAGGTCGGGCTGACGCGGGTGGCTCTCAAGTCGTAGCGGCGCGCGCCACCGATGATCTCGTTGTCGTAGGTCAAGTCGTCAACAATCACCGGTTGACCGGTCTCCAGACACCGCACATATTCCGCGAACAGACCCGCTTCGGTGACACCTGGTGACAGTTCCAGCAACCTCCGGCCGATCAACTGGGCGCGAGACAATCCCAGATAGTCACACGTCGCCTGATTGACCTCGCGGTGGACAAAATCCACGACCCGACCGTGCGAATCGCGCACTGCATCCAGCAGCACCTGCGGATCAAGCATCGCGTCGCTGATGGCGCGCAGCAGATCTTCCCCCTCGTCAGGAAAGCCGAGGGCCTCAGAGGATTTGGAATCGCCGTTGGTCACTGCCACCAGAAATTACCAAAACTCAGACTTCCCGCCTGACTCCCTCGCCGCGCGGGGACGGCGGCGTTCCCTCTCACTCCGGCTCAGTCGATGAGTTGTGCGGCGATTGTTGCACCGAGATTCCAGCAAGCCTCTAGGTCGGCCTTGGTCGGCTTGCCCGACACGATCACGATGTCGGCGGCCTGGAGCCAGCCGAGTCCGGTGGTGATCGACGCCAGGGCGCGCTCCGCTCCCTCGGTCCCCGCGTTGCCATGGAGGTAAGCCCCGAAGGGTCGGCCTCGGCTCGCGTCCAGCAGCGGGTAGTAGCTCTGATCGAAGGCGTGTTTGAGGGCACCACTCAGATAGCCCAGGTTCACCGGTGTGCCGAGGAGGTAGCCGTCGGCCTCCAGCATCTCGACCGGCGACACCGTGAGCGCGGGACGGCGCAGAACCTCGACGCCGACGATCTCCGGATCACTCGCCCCGGCGACGACCGCCTCGAGCATCTCCGCGCAGTGCGGCGAAGGCGTGTGATGAACGATCAGCAACCTGCTCACGGCTTTGCCTGCCCGGCCTCCAGCGCAACGGCCTTGCGCATCATCTCTCGTGCCCGGGTCCGGTCCCCCGCATAGTCGTAGGCCCGCGCCAGTCGATACCAGCGCCGCCAGTCGTCGGGATCGGCCTCGACTTCGGCACGGACGGTGGCGAACAACGCATCGGCGGCGTCACGCTGGACCCGCCCAGACGGGGTCCTCGGCAACGCGGAGACGTCGAGGTCCATCCCCTCCTCGGCCGCCTGCCGGGCCAGCCGCTGATGGGTCAACCCGGCCCGCAGCGTCGCGACGGTGGCCCAGGCACCGACGACAGGCAACAGCAGTACGCCGACCCCCAACGCCATCGCGGTCGGGGTTCCAGTGCGCAGCAGGGCGACAGCCGTCCGCGTCAGCAACAGGAAGTAGGCCAGCAGCGCCAGGCAGAGGAACCCGATCAGCAGTTGAACGCGCAGGATCACAGGTCCAGCAGCGGTTCGAGGCCGACGGTCAGCCCCGGCCGCTGGGGAATCTGCCGAACGGCCAGCAGAACACCGGGCACGAAGGAGGTCCGGTCGATGCTGTCGTGGCGGATGGTCAGGGTCTCCCCCAGCGTTCCGAACAGGACCTCCTGATGGGCGACCAGTCCGGTGAGCCGCACCGAATGCACCGGGACGCCACCGACGTCGGCTCCCCGGGCACCGGACAGGCCCGTGCTGGTGGCATCGGGGTTGGGCGGCATGCCTTTTCGTGCGGCGGAGATCAGCTGCGCGGTCCGGGTGGCGGTGCCAGACGGCGCGTCTGCCTTCTGCGGGTGGTGCAGTTCGATGACCTCGACGGACTCGAAGTACGGGGCGGCCTTCTGCGCGAAGTACATCGACAGCACCGCGCCGATCGCGAAGTTCGGGGCGATCAGCACCCCGGTCTGCTTGCCGGCCAGCCAGGAGCGGACGTGGTCGAGGCGCTCCTCGGTGAAGCCGGTGGTTCCCACCACCGCGTGAATACCGTTGTCCACCAAATACTTCAGGTTGTTCATCACGACGTCGGGGTGGGTGAAGTCGATGACGACCTGGGTGCCGCTGTCGGTGAACGCCGACAACGGGTCGCCCGCGTCGACACCGGCGCTCAGCGTCAGGTCGTCGGCCTCACGCACGGCCTCGCACATGGCTTTCCCGACTTTGCCCTTGGCGCCCAGAACCCCGACTCGCATGGGTGCAAGCCTAACCGGCCGCGGCGACCGTAACGTGGCGGCGCAATCAGGGCCGGTTCGCCGCCGTGGCGTTACGGTCGGCGAGCTACAGCGGGGCCGCGCCGCGCAGATGCTCGAAGATCAACGAGGTCTGGGTGCCAGCGACATCGGAGTCCGCATTGAGGCTGTCGACGACGAACGAACGCAGATCGTCGGTGTCACGCGCGGCGACGTGAATGATGAAATCGTCGGCGCCGGCCAGGAAGTAGACATCGATCACCTGGGGGCGCCGGCGGATCTGCTGAACGAAGTGGCGGATCTTCCCGCGGGCGCCGGACTGCAGGCTCACCGAGACCATGGCTTGCAGGGGCAATCCGATCGCCGCGGGATCGATATCGGCGTAGAAGCCCCGGATGACGCCGAGCTCCTGCAGGCGCCGCACCCGGCCGTGACAGGTGGACGGGGCGATCCCCACGGCGTCGGCAAGGGCACTATTGGAGATGCGGGCGTCGGCGTGCAGGGCGGCCAGAATCCGCCGGTCGACGTCATCGAGGGCGACGGCCTGAACATCCTTCGGTTTTTCCGGCCGAACCGGCACCTTGGATGATGTTTGTTCGGCCATGAATGAATCCTAACGAATTATTGCCGGTGTTATTGCTACCTCGTCGAATGTTCTTCACACTGATGTCAGCAAAATCCCTACCAAGGAGCAATCGTGCGCGTCGGCATCCCGACTGAGATCAAGAACAACGAGTACCGCGTCGCCATCACCCCCGCGGGCGTCGCCGAACTGGTGCATCGCGGCCACGAGGTGATGGTCCAGGCCGGCGCCGGCGAGGGTTCGGCCATCCACGACCAGGACTTCACCGCCGCCGGCGCGAAGATGGTCGAGTCCGCCGACGAGGTGTGGGCCGAGGCCGATCTGCTGCTCAAGGTCAAGGAGCCGATCGAGCCGGAGTACAGCCGCATGCGCAAGGGTCAGGTGCTGTTCACCTACCTTCATCTGGCTGCATCACGGCCGTGCACCGACGCGCTGTTGGCATCCGGCACCACATCGATCGCCTATGAGACCGTCCAGACCGCCGACGGCGCGCTGCCTCTTCTCGCTCCGATGAGCGAGGTCGCCGGCCGGCTTTCCGCCCACGTCGGCGCGTATCACCTGATGCGCACCCAGGGCGGCCGCGGCGTCCTGATGGGTGGTGTTCCCGGTGTCGCGCCGGCGTCGGTCGTCGTGATCGGCGGCGGTATGGCCGGCGACAATGCGGCGGCCGTCGCGTGGGGCATGGGCGCGCACGTCACCGTCTTCGACCTGAACGTCAACATCCTGCGCAAGATCGACGCCGAGTACGGCGGCGCCATCGAGACCCGCTACTCCTCACGGCTGGAGCTGGAGAACGCGGTCAAGCAGGCCGACCTGGTGATCGGCGCGGTGCTGGTGCCCGGCGCCAAGGCGCCCAAGCTGGTCACCAATGCCACTGTGGCACAGATGAAGCCGGGCGCGGTGCTCGTCGACATCGCCATCGATCAGGGCGGCTGCTTCGAGGATTCCCGACCCACCACCCACGACGACCCGACCTTCAAGGTCCACGATGCGGTGTTCTACTGCGTGGCCAACATGCCGGGCGCGGTGCCGCGCACGTCGACCTTCGCGCTGACCAACGCGACCATGCCGTATGTGCTCAAGCTGGCCGACAAGGGCTGGCAGGGCGCCTGCTTCTCCGACCCGGCGCTGACCAAGGGCCTGTCGACCCATGAGGGCAAGCTGCTCAACAAAGAGGTGGCCCACGATCTGGACCTGAAGTACACCGACCCGGAGACCCTGCTCGCCTGAGAGCCGGTTGGTCGACGGCTCACATGCCGGCGGGCGGGTGCCCCAGACAGATCAGCGCGCCGAGCGGGTCCTTGATCACGGCCAGGGTGCCGTAGGGGGTGTCCTCTCCCGGCATCACGACCTCGCCGCCGAGCGCCGCCGCCTGGCTGACCGTTTCAGCGACGTCGTCGACGGTGATGTACACCTGCCAGAACGAGGGCACCCCGGGCGGGTGCAGGGTCGCGGCGTCCATGATTCCGGAGTAGGCGCGCTCGCCCACGAATACCTGCCCGTAGCGGTCGGGGCCGACGGTGTCCGGGTCACCGCCGGTGCCGATCTCGTCGATGCGCGCGCCGAGAACGCTGCGGTAGAACGCCAGTGAGGCGTCGTAGTCCTTACTCTGGCACTCGAACCAGTAGGGCGTGCCGTGCTCACCCCATCTGGTGAAGCCGACGTGCGTACCGGGTTGCCAGAATCCGATGACCGCGCCGGCCGGGTCGACGACCACCGTCATCGAGCCCAGATCGCCGACCGCCACCGGTTCCACCATCACCGTCGCTCCGGCTGACTTCGCCGCGGCGGCGGTGGCGGCACAGTCGCTGGTATTCAGGTACACCGACCAGACGTTTCCCGGTCCCGCCCCGTCCGTCGCGGGGCCCAGCCCGGCCACGGGCCGTCCGTTGAGGGTGAAGTTCTGGTAGTCGCCGAACTCCGGGTGCGCCGGCGCCTCGAGGTCCCACCCGAAGATCTGGTGATAGAACCGCGCGGCGCGAGCCGGGTCGCTGCTCATCAGGTCGAACCAAATGGGCGCCCCGATGGGGGCGCTGTACTCACTCACGTTGAATCCTCCCGGCTGATGTGATCGTTTCGGCTTACTGGTACCCCGTCACCGGCCAATGATCGAACTCGCGAAGCATTCGGTTGAACGCGAGGCATTCAGTTGAAAAGGTCTCCATCGACGTAGAGCCAACGGTGGGCTCTGACGGCGAAGCGCGACCTTTCGTGCAGTATCCCCTTGCCCCGGGATTCCCGGTAGTGGGCACGGAACTCGACCTCGCCCGTCTGGTCCTGCGGCCGGCCGTCGACGGTGCCGAGAATCTCCAGGCCGACCCAGGTCAACCGGTCTTCCGGAGTGAGCTCCGTGGGACGGGTGCGCGGATGCCATGTGCGCCAGACGTAGTCGAGGTCGCCGACCGCATAGGCGCTGTAGCGGGCGCGCATGAGCCGCTCGGCGGTGTCGGCCTGGCGCTCACCCCGGTGCAGCGCCAGGCAGCAGCGGCCGAACGGTTCGCCTGACCCGCAGGGACACTGCCCGGCCGATGCCGGGATCACGGGGCCAACGCCGCCACGATGTCGGCAGCCCGCCCGCTCCCGATGCCCCGCCATGCCGTGCCGGCCCACAGCGCGACAGCCTGCGGGTCGCCCGCCTTGACGGCGGCCGACCGGATGGGTCCGGTCATCTGGTTGAGCTGTGGGTAACCCGGGGGCGCGGTGGCGCTGTAGCGCTCGGTGAACGCGTTGGCCAGGCTGCGCGCATACCGGCCGGAGAAGGCGCGGGTCACCACGGTGTCGGCGAAGGCGGCATCGCGCAGCGCGCGGCGGTGCACCTCGCTGGTTCCGGCCTCGTCGCACAGCAGCAGGGCCGTTCCCACCTGGGCGGCCGCTGCGCCGGCGTCCCGCGCGCGGCGGACGGCCGCGGCGTCGCCCAGTCCCCCGGCGGCCACCACCGGAACGCCGAGATCGGCGGTCTGGGCCACGAGCTCCAGCAGCGGCGCGGTCGGCGGCTCGGCTCCGGGGTCGAAAATGCTGCGGTGCCCGCCGGCCTCCGGGCCCTGAACCACCAGGGCGCCGGCGCCGGCCTGCACCGCCACCGCAGCCTCCACGGCGCTGGAGACGGTCACCAGGGTCAACACACCGCGCGCACGCAGCCGATCGAGCACCGCGGGCTCCGGACAGCCGAAGGTGAACGACACCGCCTCGGGCGCCACGTCGGCCACGACGTCGAGTTTCTCCAGCCAGCCGTCGTCATCGGGATGCGGATGTCCCGGCTCGACGCCGTACTGCTCGGCGAACGGCACGAGCAGTTGCCGGTACCCGTCGAGTTCGGCGTCTCCGGCCAGGCAGGGTTGTGGCACAAAGAGATTCACGCCGATCGGCCCGGTTGTCAGAGATCGGGCCTCGGAGATGGACTCGGCGAGTCGTTGAGGCGCGACGTATCCTCCCGCCAGCAGGCCCAGTCCCCCGGCGTTGGTCACCGCGGCGGCCAGGCCGGGGGTGCTGGGACCGCCGGCCATCGGCGCCCCCACGATCGGGATGGCCAGGTCGTCGAGATGGAATCGCACCGCTAGCCGGTCATCGCCCGAAGTTGACGTGGAAGTGCGCGTTTGGAGCGGTGCGGCCCGAGCACGGCGCCGCCGAAGCGGCCGGAGAGCACCTTGCGGGCGACGGCGTTGACATCCTCGACGGTCACCGCCTCGATGTGCTTGAGCGTGCTGGTCAGGCTGCGGTACTCGCCGAAGTTCAGTTCACTGCGGCCCAGGCGGTTCATCCGGGAGGCCGAGTCCTCCAGGCCGAGCAGTAGTCCGCCGCGCAGGGAGCCCTTGGCGATGCGGCACTCCGCCTCGGTGATGCCCTCTCGCGCAACACTTTCCAGTACCTCGGCGGTCAGCCGCACAACCTCGTCGAACCGCTCCGGCAGGCATCCGGCGTAGACCGAGAACGCGCCGCTGTCGGCGAAGGTGTCGACAGCTGAGTACACGGAGTAGGCCAGGCCGCGGGTTTCGCGGATCTGCTGGAACAGCCGCGAACTCAGGCCCCCGCCCAGCGCGGTGTTCAGCACCGACAACGCCCACCGGTCGGGCCAGTGCCGACCGGGCACCCGAACGCCAAGGGTCAGGTGGCTCTGCTCGCAGTCGCGGCTGATCAGCGTCAGGCCGGGACCCCCGGGCACGCGCCCCGCACCCTTGCGCGGCGGCAGGGGTTTACGTCCCCTGACCAGGCGGCCCCGGAAGTAGGACTTCGCCAGCGCGACGACGTGGTCATGGTCGATGTTGCCGGCCACTGCGAGGACCATCCGCTCGGGGACGTAGCGGCGGACGTGGAAGGAGTGCAACTGGTTCCGGGTCATCGCCGAGACCGAGTCGACGCTGCCGATCACCGGACGGCCGACCGGGTGATCGCCGAACATCGCCGACAGGAACACGTCGCCGAGGGTGTCCTCCGGGTCGTCGTCGCGCATCGCGATCTCTTCGAGCACCACATCCCGCTCGAGTTCCACGTCATCGGGCGCGCACACACCGTTGAGGACGACGTCGGAGACCACTTCCACGGCCATGTCCAGATCGTCGTCGAGGACGTGCGCGTAGTAGCAGGTGTGTTCCTTGGAGGTGAACGCGTTCAGCTCGCCGCCGACCGCGTCGACCGCCTGGGCGATGTCGACCGAGGTGCGCGTCGGCGTCGCCTTGAACAGCAGGTGCTCGAGGAAGTGTGCCGCGCCGGCGACCGTGGGTCCCTCGTCGCGGGATCCGACATTGACCCAGAGGCCCACCGACGCCGACCGTACCGAGGGCACGTACTCCGTGACGACCCGCAAGCCGCCCGGCAGCACGGTGCGCCGGACGGCCGAGCGGTCAGCTGCTGACGGTCGCGGCATCAGCCGGTGCGGCGTCTCCTGCGGGGCCGTCGCCGTCCTCGGCGACCGGGATGAGCGAGATCTTGCCGCGGTTGTCGATGTCGGCGATCTCCACGCGGAGCTTGTCGCCGACCTTCACGACGTCCTCGACCTTGGCCACCCGCTTTCCGCGGCCCAGCTTCGAGATGTGCACCAGGCCGTCGCGGCCGGGCAGCAGCGAGACGAAGGCGCCGAAGTCGGTGGTCTTGACCACGGTTCCGAGGAAGCGCTCGCCGATCTTGGGCAGCTGCGGGTTGGCGATCGCGTTGATGCGGTCGATCGCCGCCTGGGCCGACGGGCCGTCGGTGGCGCCGACGAACACCGTGCCGTCGTCCTCGATGGAGATCGAGGCGCCGGTCTCCTCGGTGATCGCGTTGATCATCTTGCCCTTGGGCCCGATGACCTCGCCGATCTTGTCGACCGGGATCTTGATGGCGGTGACGCGCGGGGCGTACGGGCTCATCTCGTCGGGCTCGTCGATGGCCTCGGCCATCACGTCCAGGATGGCCAGCCGGGCGTCCTTGGCCTGCGAGAGCGCACCGGCGAGCACCTGAGACGGGATGCCGTCGAGCTTGGTGTCCAGCTGCAGCGCGGTGACGAACTCCTTGGTGCCGGCAACCTTGAAATCCATGTCGCCGAAGGCGTCCTCGGCGCCGAGGATGTCGGTCAGCGCGACGTAGCGGGTCTCCCCGTTGACGTCGTCGGAGACCAGGCCCATGGCGATACCGGCCACCGGGGCCTTCAGCGGCACACCGGCGTTCAGCAGCGCCAGGGTAGAGGCGCACACCGAGCCCATCGAGGTCGAGCCGTTGGAGCCGAGCGCCTCGGAGACCTGGCGGATGGCGTACGGGAACTCCTCGACGCTGGGCAGCACCGGCATCAGGGCCCGCTCGGCGAGGGCGCCGTGGCCGATCTCGCGACGCTTGGGCGAGCCGACGCGACCGGTCTCACCGGTGGAGTACGGCGGGAAGTTGTAGTGGTGCATGTAGCGCTTCGACTTCTCCGGGCCGAGGGAGTCGATCTGCTGCGCCATCTTGACCATATCGAGGGTGGTGACGCCCAGGATCTGGGTCTCACCGCGCTGGAACAGCGCGCTCCCGTGGGCCCGCGGCACCACGGCCACCTCGGCGCTCAGCGCGCGGATGTCGGTGATCCCGCGGCCGTCGATGCGGAAGTGGTCGGTCAGGATGCGCTGGCGCACAAGCTTTTTGGTCAGCGAGCGGAACGCCGCGCCGATCTCCTTCTCCCGGCCGGCGAAGCCCTCCGAGAGTCGGCCGAGCACCTCGGCCTTGATCTCGTCGGTGCGGTCGTTGCGCTCCTGCTTGCCGGCGATGGTCAGGGCCTGCGACAGGCTGTCGCCCGCGAGGTCCGCCACCGCGGTGTAGACGTCGTCGGCGTAGTCGGGGAACACCGGGTAGTCGGCGGTCTCCTTGGCGGCCTTCTCGGCGAGGGCCTTCTGCGCCTCGCACAGGGCGGCGATGAACGGCTTGGCGGCCTCGAGGCCCTCGGCGACCACGGACTCCGTCGGCGCCTGGGCGCCGCCGGCGACCAGTTCGATGACCTTGTCGGTGGCCTCGGCCTCGACCATCATGATCGCGACGTCACCGTCCTTGACGACACGGCCGGCGACGACCATGTCGAACACCGCGGTCTCGAGCTGCTCGACGGTGGGGAACGCCACCCAGGTGCCGTTGATCAGGGCGACGCGGACGGCCCCGACCGGGCCGGAGAACGGCAGACCGGCGAGCTGGGTGGACGCCGAGGCGGCGTTGATGGCCACCACGTCGTAGAGCTCGTTGGGGTCCAGGCTCATCACCGTGACGACGACCTGGATCTCGTTACGCAGCCCGTCGACGAACGACGGGCGCAGCGGCCGGTCGATGAGGCGGCAGGTCAGGATGGCGTCGGTGGACGGGCGTCCCTCCCGACGGAAGAACGACCCGGGGATGCGGCCCGCGGCGTACATCCGCTCCTCGACGTCGACCGTCAGCGGGAAGAAGTCGAAGTGCTCTTTGGGGGCCTTGCTGGCGGTGGTCGCCGACAGCAACATGGTCTCGTCGTCGAGGTAGGCGACGACGGAACCGGCGGCCTGCAGGGCAAGCCGTCCGGTCTCGAAACGGATGGTGCGGGTGCCGAAGCTCCCGTTGTCGATGGTGGCGGTGGACTCGAAGACGCCTTCGTCGATTTCAGCGACAGACATGGATGTCCGTACAGCCTTTCTGCAGAATTCACTTGTTTGGCGTCGCCTTGAGTGAACTCTCCAGAACGGCTACGGCCGTCGATCGAAGCGGCCGGGTCAGAATATCTCCAGCCCGGCAGCCACTACCGAAGACCGCCCGATCGGGGAGCCTCACTGGGAGACGCAGGAACGAAACCGCGCGGGTGTGCGCGGACCGCACCAGGGGTGTTCGAGCCGGACCAAGCCGCTCGGAACGCTCTTATATTACACCCGGGGTGAAAAAGCCCCGACCGGCTCAGCGGCGCAGGCCGAGGCGCTCGATCAGCGACCGGTAGCGCTCGACGTCGACCTGGGCGACGTACTTGAGCAGGCGGCGACGGCGGCCGACCAGCAGCAGCAGCCCACGGCGGGAGTGGTGGTCGTGCTTGTGCTTCTTGAGGTGCTCGGTGAGATCGGAGATCCGCTTGGTGAGCATCGCGACCTGCGCCTCCGGCGAACCGGTGTCGGTGTCGTGCAGGCCGTACTGGCCGAGGATTTCCTTCTTCTGCTCGGTGGTCAGCGCCATGGCAGTACTCCATCTGTTTCAGTGCCGCGAGAAAGGACGGGGCGCGGCCACCGCGGACTGCAGCACACGCGGGACCGACTCTAACAGCGGCGGACCGCCGATCCGAAATCGCTGACCCTGACCATCACCGCCGAGTTCGCGGCGCTGGTGACCGTCTGACCCGGTCAGGACCTCGACAGGATGGCCCGAGCCTTGTCGGTGTCGCGCCCCATGGCTTCGATGAGCTTGTCGACCGAGTCGAACTTCTTCTGACCCCGGATCCGGGAGACGAAGTCCACGGCCACGTGCTGGCCGTAAAGGTCTGCAGAGGCGTCGAGAACATAGGCCTCGACGGTGCGGGTGCGACCGGAGAACGTCGGATTGGTGCCGATCGAGACGGCCGCGGGATAGCGCTCGCCGGGGATCACCTCGCCGGCGCCCGGGCCGTGGCCGAGGACGGTGAACCATCCTGCATAGACGCCGTCGGCGGGGATGGCGGAGTGCATCGGCGGGGCGACGTTTGCCGTGGGGTATCCCAGTCCCCGACCGCGGCCATCCCCGCGCACGACCACCCCCTCGACGCGGTGCGGCCGGCCCAGCGCCTCGGCCGCGGCAACGACGTCGCCGGCGTCGACGCAGGCCCGGATGTAGGTCGAGGAGAAAGTCACACTCTCTGACTGGTGGCGTTCGGCCAGCAGTGAGACCGACTCGACGGCGAAGCCGAACCGCTCACCGGCCTTGCGTAACGTACCGACGTTTCCGGCGGCCTTCTTGCCGAAGGTGAAGTTCTCCCCCACCACCACGTCGAGGACGTGCAACCGTTCCACGAGCAGTTCGTGGATGTAGCGCTCCGGGGTGAGCTTCATGAAGTCGGTGGTGAACGGCATCACCAGGAAGACGTCGATGCCGAGTTCCTCGGCGAGCTCGGCGCGACGCGTCAGCGTAGTCAGCTGCGCGGGGTGGCTGCCCGGGAAGACGACCTCCATCGGGTGCGGGTCGAACGTCATCAGCACAACCGGGATGCCGCGCGCCCGGCCGGACTTGACCGCACGCGCGATGAGTTCGGCGTGCCCGCGGTGGATTCCGTCGAACACTCCGATGGTGAGCACACAACGACCCCAGTCCGACGGGATGTCGTCCTGCCCGCGCCAGCGCTCCACGAGGCAAGCCTAACGGCGGAACCAGTTCGCCGAACGTGCGCACACTGCGAAATCAGGCCGCGCCTTTCGCACTGGAGGCACACTCGGCGCTCTCAGGACGTCCCGTCCTGCATCGTCGCCGGGCGGATCACCACCACCGACTTTGTGCGCTGGCCGCGATCCTCGAGCAGTGCGATCACCCGGCCGGACGGATCGGTGGCCGCGTGCAGGCCGTCAATTCCGGCAGCCGGCAGCGGACGACCGTGGGCGGCGTCGGTCGCCTGCGCTTGGGTGATGTCGCGACGGGCGAACTCCAGCAGGCAGGCCTCGTCGAGGGAGTAGCTCAAGGCTGGACTGTCGTTCAGTTGCTCGAGGGTGCGGGCATGGTCGAGTCCGTAACCGCCGACGCGGGTGCGGCGCAGCGCGATGAGATGACCTCCCACGCCAAGGGCGTCCCCGAGGTCGCGCGCCAGCGCGCGGATGTAGGTGCCCGACGAGCAGTCCACCTCGACGTCGACATCGATGAACTCACCGTCGCGGCGAATGCCGAGAACATCGAACCGCTCGATGCGAACAGTCCTGGCCGCCAGCTCCACCTGTTCGCCTTCGCGGACGAGCTGATAGGCCCGCTTGCCACCGACCTTGATCGCGCTGACGGCCGAGGGCCGCTGCGAGATCACGCCACGAAGCGCCGCCACTCCCGCCAGGATCGCGTCGTCGGTCACCTCCGCGGCCGAAACGTCCTGCAGGACTTCGCCTTCGGCATCGTCGGTGGTGGTCGACCGTCCCAGCCGGATGGTCGCCGCGTAGGACTTGTCCGTCGCGGTGAGCAGGCCGAGGATCTTGGTGGCCCGCTCGATGCCGATCACCAGCACGCCGGTCGCCATGGGATCCAGGGTTCCGGCGTGGCCGACCTTGCGGGTTCCGAAGACGCGACGGCAGCGCGAGACCACGTCGTGGCTCGTCATGCCGGCCGGTTTGTCGACGACGACGATGCCGGGAGGGGGTGGGCCTCCCTTGATCCCCGAGTCGCTGCGCTCCTGGCCGCCGGTCACAGCACGATCGCCGTCAGCGCCAGACCCTCGGCCACCGACCACCGCCCGGCCAGTTCGGTCAGCGGCGGACCGGAGCGCGCGGCGGGGTCGATGAGAATGCGGGAGACGAAGCTGCCGGTGGTCCCGGCGGGATCGACGTCGAAGGTGATGTGGGCATCCTCGAAGCCCAGCCACCGCTCGGTCAGCGGGAACCAGGCCTTATACGTCGCCTCCTTGGCGCAGAACAGGATTCGGTCCCAGTACAACCCGTCGGGTAGGGCGCCGATCTCGTGGCGCTCCTGCGGCAGGCTGATTGCGCCGAGAACTCCGTCGGGAAGCACACCGTGCGGTTCGGCGTCGATGCCGACCGAGCGCACCGCTTCGCTGCGGCCGACGACCGCGCCACGGTACCCCTCGCAGTGAGTCAGACTGCCGACCAACCCGTCGGGCCAGCGGGGTTCACCCTTCTCCCCCTTGAGGATCGGCGCCTCGGGAACGCCCAGCTTGCCCATCGCCACCCGGGCGCAGTGCCGCACGGTGACGAACTCGTTGCGGCGCTTGGCCACCGAACGCGCAATTAATGGCTGCTCCTCCGGCATCGGCGTGAGCTCCGGAGGGTCGTGATACAGCTCGGCGGAGACCAGACCCGACGCATCGGGCAGCACCGCCCTGAGCAGGCCGCTCATTCGCGCCGGCTCTTCACCCGGTCCCGGAAAGTCTTGGCGTGCGCGCGCATCTCCGGGGTGATGACGAAATGGCCGCCGAACTCATTGAGGTAACCGGGCGCGTAGTCCGGGTCCGGCAGCACCTGGCGCAGCCAGCGGTAGGGCTTGCGGCGCCGCCACTCCCGCGGATAGCCCACCGAGACCTCCTCGAACCGCACCCCGTTGTACCAGGTGGTTCGCGGAATGTGCAGATGCCCGTAGACCGAGCACACGGCGTCGTAGCGGGTGTGCCACTCGGCGGTCTCGGTGGTACCGCACCACAGCGAGAACTCGGGATAGAACAACGCCTCGCACGGCTCCCGCCGCAGCGGAAAGTGGTTCACCAGCACGGTCGGAGTTCCGGCATCCAACTCCTCCAGCCGCGCCCTGGTGTAGGTCAGCCGATCGCGGCACCACGCGTCGCGGGTGGCGTAGGGCTCGCAGGACAGCAGGAACTCGTCGGTGGCGACGACGTTGCGCTGCTTGGCAATTGCCAGGCCTTCGGCCTTGGTGGCCGCACCCTCGGGAAGAAAGCTGTAGTCGTAGAGCAGAAACATCGGGACGATGGTCGCCGGCCCGCCGGGGCCGGTCCACACCGGGAAGGGATGCTCCGGGGTGATCACACCCATCTCGTCGCACATCTCGACCAGATAGTCGTAGCGGGACCGGCCGAACACCTGCACCGGATCCTTACCGGTGGTCCACAGTTCGTGGTTCCCCGGCACCCAGATGACTTTCGCGAAACGGTGGCTGAGCAGGTCCAGCGCCCACCGGATGTCGTCGGTGCGTTCGGCGACGTCGCCGGCGACGATCAGCCAGTCCTCCGGGCTGGAGGGATACAGCGACTCGGTCACCGGCTTGTTGCCGGTGTGACCGGTGTGCAGGTCGCTGATCGCCCAGAGTGTGGCAGCCACAACCGTTAAGCCTACTGAGCTGGAATATCGTGGGCCTTATGACCCGAACCCACCCGATCGATCATCTGGTGTCCCGGGTTCTGCGCCTTCCAGCCGCCGGCACCGGCTACCGGGTGGACCGGGGCCTGCCGGTGCCCATGCGCGACGGCGTGATCCTGCGCGCCGACCACTACGTCCCCGACACCGACCGCCCGCTGGGCACCATCCTGGTGCGCGGTCCCTACGGCCGGGCGTTTCCGTTCTCGGTCATCTACGCCCGGGTGTATGCCGCCCGCGGCTACCACGTGGTGTTCCAGAGCGTGCGCGGCACCTTCGGCTCGGGCGGGGAATTCGTGCCGATGGTGCACGAGGCTGACGACGCCACCGACACCGTCGCCTGGTTACGCGAGCAGCCCTGGTTCACCGGCACGTTCGGCACCATTGGGCTGTCCTATCTGGGTTTCACCCAGTGGGCGCTGCTGGCCGACCCGCCGCCGGAGCTGGCAGCGGCCGTCGTGACGGTCGGTCCGCACGATCTGCACATGTCGTCGTGGGGCCGGGGGGCGTTCGCGCTCAACGACTTTCTCGGCTGGTCGGACATGGTGGCCAACCAGGAGTCCTCGGCATTGAACCGGCTGGCCTTCCAGCTGCGGGCACGGCGCCGGCTGACCGAGGCGGTCGCCGGGGTTCCGCTGGGCGAAGCGGGGCGCTCGTTACTCGGGGAGGGTTCCCCCTGGTACGAATCCTGGGTCGCCCATCCCGACCCCGACGACCCGTTCTGGGAACGGATGCGGATGGCGGCCGCATTGGACCGCTGCAGTGTGCCGGTGCTGCTGCTCAGCGGGTGGCAGGACATCTTCGTCGACCAGACCATCGCCCAGTACCGGCAGCTGCGTGACCGCGGTGTCGACGTGGCGATGACCATCGGGCCATGGACCCACGAGCAGATGGTGACCAAGGCGGCCGGCAGCACCGCGGTCGAGACCCTGGAGTGGCTGGGCGCCCACCTCGCCCGCAATCGGGTGGCGCCGAGACCGCAGCCGGTGCGGATCTACCTCACCGGACGGACCCGGCCGGGCTGGGTCGGGTTGCCGGACTGGCCGCCGGCGACCGCCGACCGGACGTTCTACCTGCAGTCACAGGGACGGCTCGGGGCCGAACCGCTCTCGTCGGCCGCGTCGCCGTCGGTGTTCCGTTTCGACCCGGCCGATCCCACCCCGACCATCGGCGGCCGGCTGCTCACCCGCGACTCCGGGTACCGCGACGACACCCGGCTGGCCCGGCGCGACGACGTCCTGAGCTTCACCAGCGCACCTCTGCAGTCCCCGATGTGCGTGTGCGGCCATCCCGTCGTCGAGCTCGCCTACGACACGGACAATCCGCATTTCGACGTCTTCGTCCGCCTGAGTGAAGTGGACGGTCAGGGACGCTCACGCAATGTCAGCGACGGCTTCGGCCGGTTCAGCTCGGTGCCCGACGGACCGATCCGCCTGGAACTCGACCCGGTGGCCCATCGCTTCAGCGTCGGCTCGCGGCTTCGCCTGATTGTGGCCGGCGGATGCCACCCACGATTCGCCCGCAACCTGGGTACCGGCGAGCCGGTGCTCACCGGGCGGACGATGCGGACGTCCACCCACACCGTGCGTCACGGCGACTGCTCAACGCTGAATCTTCCTGTCGGCGAACCGGTTTAGCGCGCGGGCACGGAGGTTTGCGTCGTGGGCGCCGGGGTGGGCGACGACGGTGTATAGCTGGTCGCCAGGAAAATCGCGATCGCGGAGGTCACCACCAGAACCAGGGCCCCGATCAGCAACAGCACCTTGGGGTTCACCATCCTGTGGCCCGTCATGGCGACAAAGTTACCGTGTCTGCCATGACCACCGACACCGCCGTGCTGCTGAGCGACACCACCGATCGCGTCCGGACCCTGACCTTCAACCGGCCGGAGTCCCGCAACGCCCTGTCGGCCGCCTTGCGCAAGGAGTTCTTCGCCGCGCTGCGCGACGCCGAGGCCGACGAGGGGGTCGACGTGGTGATCGTCACCGGAGCCGACCCGGTGTTCTGCGCGGGCCTGGACCTCAAGGAGCTCGGCAACACCACCGAGCTTCCCGACATCTCCCCCAAATGGCCGCCGATGACCAAGCCGGTCATCGGCGCCATCAATGGTGCCGCCGTCACCGGTGGCCTGGAGCTGGCGCTGTACTGCGACATCCTGATCGCCTCGGAGCGGGCCCGGTTCGCCGACACCCACGCCCGGGTGGGGCTGCTGCCCACCTGGGGGCTGAGTGTGCGGTTGCCGCAGAAGGTCGGTGTCGGGATGGCGCGGCGGATGAGCATGACCGGCGACTACCTGTCGGCGGCCGACGCGCTGCGAGCCGGGCTGGTCACCGAGGTGGTGGCCCACGAGGCCCTCATGCCGGCGGCGCGGGCGGTGGCCGCCTCGATCGTCGGCAACAACCAGAAGTCCGTCCGGGCGCTGCTGGAGTCCTACCACCGCATCGACGACGAGGGCACCGCCGCCGGGCTGTGGCTGGAGGCCGAGGCGGCCCGCAAGTGGATGCGGTCGGCGACCGGCGACGACATCGCCGCCAGCCGGGCGTCGGTGATGGAACGCGGCCGCGCGCAGGCCGGCAATCGCACTTGAGCCGGGCGCAGGTCGACTGAGCCGGTCGGCACCGAACGCGGCGAGCCGCGAAGCGGTTCGGGCTAGGGTTTTCCAGTGTCCTCCGCGCAACTCCAGCCGGTGCTGGCGCCCCTGACCTCGGCGGCGATATTCCTGGTGACGACCATCGACGAAGGTGGGCACGCCAGGGTGCACGATGTGCTGGCCGGCCTCTCCGGCCTGGTGCGTGCGGTCGGCTTCCGCGACCCGGCCAAGCGCCTGTCCATGGTGACCTCGATCGGGTCGGATGCCTGGGACCGGTTGTTCAGCGGGCCGAGGCCCGCGCAGTTACATCCATTCACCGAACTGCAGGGCACCCGCCACCACGCTCCCGCCACACCGGGTGACCTGCTTTTCCACCTCCGTGCCGAGTCGCTCGACTTCTGCTTCGAATTGGCCACGCAGGTTCTCGCCGCGATGGGCGGCGCTGTCACCGTCGTCGACGAGGTGCACGGCTTCCGGTTCTTCGACAACCGCGACCTGCTCGGCTTCGTCGACGGAACCGAGAACCCGGAAGGGGCGCAGGCTGCGGGCGCCACCGAGATCGGCGCGGAGGATCCCGGCTTCGCCGGGGGCTGCTATGTGCACGTCCAGAAGTACGTGCACGACATGGCGGCCTGGCAGGCCCTGTCGGTTCCCGAGCAGGAACGGGTGATCGGCCGTACCAAGCTCGAGGACATCGAGCTCGCCGATGACGTCAAGCCGGCCAACTCGCATGTCGCACTGAACGTCGTCGAGGACGCGAACGGCAACCAGTTGCAGATCGTGCGGGCCAATATGCCCTTCGGCAGTGTCGGGGCGGGCGAGTACGGAACCTATTACATCGGATATTCCCGCACACCGGCGGTCACCGAGAAGATGTTGCACAACATGTTCATCGGCAATCCGGCCGGCAACACCGACCGCATCCTGGACTTCTCCACCGCGGTCACCGGCACGCTCTTCTTCACTCCCACAGCCGATTTCCTCGACAACCCGCCACCGCTGCCCGGGTCCGGCGCCACGACGGCGTTGCCGGCGCCCGCCGCTGCGCCAGACGGCTCGTTGGGGATCGGCAGCATGAAAGGAAGGTCCCGATGAACAACCTGTATCGCGAACTCGCACCGGTTACCGAATCCGCTTGGCGGGAGATCGAATTGGAGGCAACCCGAACCTTCAAGCGCCATATCGCCGGACGACGGGTGGTCGATGTCAACGGCCCATGCGGCGCGGAGACCGCCGCGGTCAGCACCGGCCACCTGCTCGACGTCGCCGCACCGGGTGAGGGCGTGATCGCTCACCTTCGCGACGCCCAACCACTTGTACGGCTACGGGTGCCGTTCACGGTGTCGCGCAACGCGATCGACGACGTCGAACGCGGATCGCAGGACTCGGACTGGGACTCGGTGAAGGAAGCCGCCAAAAAACTCGCGTTCGCCGAAGACCGGGCGGTCTTCGAAGGCTATTCCGCCGCTTCGATACTGGGGATTCGCGCCTGCAGTTCCAACCAGCCGTTGGCGCTACCCGAGGACGCCCGCGGATTTCCCGATGTCATCTCCCAAGCCCTCTCGCAGCTGCGACTGGCAGGCGTCGACGGCCCCTACTCGGTGCTGCTGTCGGCGGACGCCTTCACCAAGGTGAGCGAGACAACCGAACACGGCTACCCCATCCGGCAGCATCTGAGCCGGCTGATCGAGGGTGACATCATCTGGGCCCCGGCCATCGACGGCGCCTTCGTACTGAGCACTCGCGGCGGCGATTTCGACCTCCGGCTCGGCACTGACGTGTCGATCGGCTACCTCGAACACGACACCGAAACCGTGCGGCTGTACCTGCAGGAGACGCTGGCCTTCCTCTGCTACACCGCCGAGGCTTCGGTCGCGCTGACCGCCTGACAGTTCAGGTCGTCGGCAGCGGCACCGGCGTCGGCTTCAACTGCTGGTTGGTCGCACGGCCCACCGACACCGTGCGTCGGGCCCTGGCGAACCACCACATCGTGGCGTGAGGTTCAGAGCACGAACAGCGTGCCGGCCGGATCGTTCACGCCGCCGGCGAACTTGGCCAGGACGGCCGTGTAACCGGGCAGCTTGGGGTACTTGTCGTAGTACAGGGTGCCGGTCGACCGCTCGTAAACGAACTGGCTACTGACGTTTGACAGTGCACCGCACAGGAACCGGGCCCGGTCCACGGTGTCGATCGTCGTACTGGTGGCCCCGAGGGCGTACCGGTCGATGACTGCGATGTCGCCGCCCGGACCGTTGACCGCCACCGAAGGCGCCTTGCGCCCGTTCTTGAACGGGTAGTTGACGATGAAGGTGTCGGTGGCGTCGGTGGCCGACAACTCTGGCCGGCTCAGGAGTTGTCGCCATGTCCGGTTCTGCGCGGCGGAACTGGTGTAGTACCACTCGCCGCCCGGCACGGCGCTGTCGCTGAGACCGTCAGAGGAACCGTAGACGTACATGTCCAAAGAGACGGCGGTGGGAATGTTGGTGAACTGCCCCGCCGCCTCGTCGTCGGGGTAGGTGAAGAAGCCGTACACCCCGTTGGCGTTCGCGGTGGTGAAGCCGTCGAGAATCGCGGCCGTGCGCAGTGCGATGGGATACGGCGTCGAGCCCGGAGCGCTGACCTGGTACTTCCAGAAGTTGAAGTTGGTTGGGGTGCTGGTCGTCACGGTGCAGGAGGCAGGCGGGCAGGAAACCCCGGTGCCACTGAAGGCGTAGGGATTCGCGGTCGGCGTTGACCCGTGCTTGACGAAGTTCTGGTAGGACTCGGGAACCCAGCCGGTGTTGTCCATGTTGAAATTCGTCGCCGGCTCGCTGGACTGGGCCGTCCACACCTTGTCCGGACCGATGATCCGGCTCACCGTGGTCGGCGGTTGGGGGTCCCAAGGAGTAGCGCCGCTCCAAACCAGATCGCCATAGGGTTTCCCGGCGGCGTTGAGCTGACTCTTGACCGTGTCAAAGTCATTGAACCCGTAAGTCTTTCCGCTGGCGGCGCCGTTCCAGTCAGCCCCGTTGAGGGTGAACATCGTCTGGATGGGCAGTGACCACTCGTCGATATAGGAGACGTCGATCGTGTACTGGTAGCCACCGTCGGCCGGATAGAGGCTGTACTCCAGGAAGCTGTAGTTCTGGAAGGAGTCCCCTGCCGGCGTTCCCGGCGGATAGAACGGATCGACGCCGCTCGTCGGGGTGATCGGCAATGTGAACGGCGAGCCCTCCACGATGTAGATCCGGTTCCCAGGGGAACCGGCCGGGGCGTTGTACAACGCCAGCGTCACCGGCGCCGAGGATCCCGGTCCGATTTCCACCGGGCCCACCCAACCCGCCGGCGGTGGCGGCGCCGGGGGCGACGGCGCGGTCGGCCACGGGGTTGCGGGAATGCTGTAGTTCCCGGTGTTTGTCAGGTTGTAGACCCAGATCGACTGCGTCTTCGCGTTGTTGTGAATGGTGATCGACGGGGTGGTCGGAGTCGATTCGGCACCGGCGCTGTCCGCCGGCGCGGGGATGGACGCCGAGGTGGCCGCTCCCGGAACCGGGATCGCCCGAGGTGGAGCCGCGGCCGCTGTTCGCGGCGGAGAAACGGTGCTCCTGCGTGCCGGAAACACGGCGGCCGGCTTCACCGTGGAATCATGGCCCCGCGCCGGCGTGGGCCGGTTCCTTGCCTTCGCAGGGTTGCGGGCCGGACCGGCCGATGCCGACGAACCGGTCTTCGCCGCATCGGTCTGTGACGAATCGGCGGAGGCGACTTCTGCGGAGTAGAGACCCGCCAGCGATAGGCCGAGGGCGAAGCCCGCCGTCCCCGCCCAAAATCCAATTCTGGCCACGATAACCTCCACGGGCTCCCAGAAGTCGATCCTAAGACACCGAGAGCCACCCGCGAGTGGAACTAGCCCGTTCCCGTCACCGCCCAGCGGCCGGACACCGCGCGCCAGAGGCCGAACACCAGGCGCAGCCCGATGAAGGCGCTCAGCCCCGCCCAGATCCCGGCCAGTCCCCAGCCGAACACGAGCGATAGCCAGACCAGCGGCAGGAACCCCGCCAGTGCGCTGACCACGGTAGCGGTGCGCATGAACGCGGCGTCCCCGGCGCCCATCAAAACACCGTCGAGAGCGAAAACGATTCCAGCAAACGGCAATTGGGCCACCAGAAACCACCACGGCACGCCGATCGCGTCGAGCACCGCACGATCGCCGGTGAACGCCGATGGAAACACCGACGCACCTCCCGCCAGAATTGCCGCGAGGATCACCGCGGCGAGGCCCGAGAAGGCGGTCACCCGCCAGGCGACCTGTTTGGCGTGGCTCGGATCACCCGCACCGAGGGCGGCACCTACCAGGGACTGGGCCGCGATGGCCAGCGAATCCAGCACCAGCGCAAGGAAACTCCACAGCTGCAGCACGACCTGGTGAGCGGCCAGAGCCGCCGCACCGAATCGCGCCGCCACCGCCGCAGCGGACAGGAAGCAGGCCTGAAACGCCATGGTGCGCACCACCAGATCCCGGCCCATCACCACCTGCCTGCGCAGCACCGCGAAATCGGGGCCCAGTCCGACGTGTTCGGCCAGCAATGCCCGGCAGAACAACAGCGCCGCGAGCCACTGCCCCACCAGGTTGGCCACCGCCGAGCCGGCCAGCTCCCAACGCGGAAATCCGAGCCAGCCGTACACCAGCAGCGGGCAGAGCGCCGCGGACACCGCGAAGCCGGCGAGCACGTAGCGCAGCGGCCGCACGGTGTCCTGTACGCCCCGCATCCAGCCGTTTCCGGCCAACGAGATCAGGATCGCCGGTGCCGCGAAGATCGCGATCCGCAGCCAGGGCAGCGCCGTGTCGGCTATGGCGCCGTCACCGGCGATGGCCGAGACCAGCGGCCGCGCGATGGCCTGAACGATGACGACCATCATCAGGCCAAGCCCGATGGCCAGCCAGGTGGCCTGGACCCCCTCCCGCACCGCGGCGCGGCGGTCCCCTGCGCCGTGGAATCGGGCCGACCGCGCCGTGGTGCCGTAGGACAGGAAGGTCAACTGGGTGCTCACCATCGCAACCAGCAGGCCGCCCACGGCAAGCCCGGCCAGGCTGAGCGCACCGAGACGTCCGACGACGGCGGTGTCGAACAGCAGATAGATCGGCTCGGCCGCAAGCACGCCCAGCGCGGGCAGCGCCAGCGCGGCGATCCGCCGGACCAGCGGCTCCGGAGGAGTCCGACTAATGGGAATCGCCAAGGGCGGCAGCCAGGTCGGCCACCACTTCGTCCAACGGCCCGGCGGCCGTATAGCCGGCGGCCAGGGTGTGGCCTCCGCCGCCGAAGCCGGTCGCGGCCAGCGACACGTCGAACGTCTTGGCGCGCAACGAGACCGACCAGCGCTGCGGCGACACTTCCTTGAATACGGCGGCGACTTCGGCTTCCTGGGTGGTGCGAACGATGTCGATGATGCACTCGACCTCTTCGGAACGGTGATCCGCCCAGTCGGCATGCGCGACAACGACATACACCAGACCGTCGCCGCCGGCCGCCTCCGGCAGCAGGCGCGCGCTCCCCAGGACCCGGGACAGCAGCGGCAGCCAGCCGAAGGGGTGGGTGTCGTGAAGCTGACGGCTCAGTGCGGCGTTGTCGACGCCGGTCTCGACCAGCCGCGCGGCCAGCCGCAACGCCGCCGGCGAGGCCCACCGGAACGACCCGGTGTCGATGCTGAGTCCGGCGTACAGGCAGCGGGCGACATCGGCATCGATGTTCCGCCCCCACCTGTCCAGCAGTTCGGCGATCAGCATGGTTGTCGAATCCGCTTGCGGATCAACGAAGTTCGCAGTGCCGTAGAAAGTGTTCGACTTGTGGTGGTCGATGACCAGGACTGCCGGGCCGTCGGCGAGGACGTCGAGTTCACCGAGCCGGTTGGTGCTCGGCGTGTCGACGGTCACCACCAGATCATGGTCATCGCGCAGGTCAGCCGGGGCCGCCAGCAACTCCCGTCCGGGCAGCGCGCTCAACGACTCCGGCAGGGTGTCGGCGGCCGAGAAGCTGACCTGGACCTCCGTGCCGGCCCGGGCCAGCACCAGGCCGAGAGCCAGCGCCGCGCCCACGGTGTCGGCGTCGGGCTGGACATGGCACAGGATCGCGATCGACCTCGCGGCAGCGAGTACCTCGACGGCACCGGCGGCGTCGACGCGCCGTCCGGTCCGGCCGCGCTCAGCCGTCGGCTCGATCGTCGTCATCGTCGGCATCCGGACCGGTGTCGTCGGCGACACGGTAGGGATCGGCGTCGCCGGCCGGGGTGGCGCCGGCGCGGATCCGGGCCACGTCGGCGTCGGCCGCGCGGGCCTTGGCCAGCAGCTCCTCCATGCGGTGTGCCGCATCGGGCACGGTGTCACGGACGAAGGCCAGCGTCGGGGTGAACCGCACCCCGGTGCCCGCCCCGACCTTGGTGCGCAGCACGCCCTTGGCGCTCTCCAGCGCCGCGGCCGCGCCGGCGTAGTCCGGTTCCTCGTCGAGGGAGCGGCCCAGCACCGTGTAGTACAACGTCGCGTCGTGCAGGTCACCGGTCACCTTGGCGTCGGTGATGGTGACGCCGGCCAGCCGCGGATCCTTGATCTCGTACTCGATCGCCGAGGCGACGATCGTGGAGATCCGCTTGGCCAGCCGCTTCGCCCGTGCGGGGTCAGCCACTACACCCGTTCCTTCTCGACCAGCTCGTAGGTCTCGATGACGTCGCCCTCCTTGATGTCGGAGTACGTCAGCGTCAGACCACACTCGTAGCCCTCACGGACCTCGGTGGCGTCGTCCTTCTCCCGCTTGAGCGAGGAGATGGTGAGGTTCTCGGCGATGACGACGTTGTCGCGCAGCAGCCGGGCCTTGGCGTTGCGGCGCATGATCCCGGACTGCACCAGGCAGCCCGCGATATTGCCGACCTTGGAGGAGCGGAAGATCGCGCGAATCTCGGCGCGGCCCAGTTCCTTCTCCTCGTAGATCGGCTTGAGCATGCCCTTGAGGGCCTTCTCGATATCGTCGATCGCCTGGTAGATCACCGAGTAGTAGCGGATCTCAACGCCCTCGCGGTTGGCCAGCTCGGTGGCCTTGCCCTCGGCACGGACGTTGAAGCCGATGATGATGGCGTCCGAGGCCGAGGCCAGGTTGACGTTGGTCTCGGTGATGCCACCGACACCGCGGTCGATGACCCGCAGCTCCACCTCGTCGTCCACCTGGATGCCCAGCAGGGCCTCCTCGAGCGCCTCGACCGTACCGGCGTTGTCGCCCTTGAGGATCAGGTTGAGCTGGCTGGTCTCCTTGAGCGCCGACTCCAGATCCTCCAGGCTGATCCGCTTGCGGGCACGGGCCGCCATGGCGTTGCGCTTGCGGGCGCTGCGCCGGTCGGCGATCTGGCGGGCGATGCGATCCTCGTCGACGACGAGGAAGTTGTCGCCGGCGCCGGGCACCGAGGTGAAGCCGATGACCTGCACCGGACGCGACGGGTACGCCTCTTCGACGTCCTCGCCGTGCTCGTCGACCATGCGGCGCACGCGGCCGTAGGCGTCGCCGGCCACCACGGAGTCGCCCACCCGCAGCGTGCCGCGCTGGATCAGCACGGTCGCCACCGGCCCCCGGCCACGGTCGAGGTGCGCCTCGATGGCCACGCCCTGGGCCTCCATGTCGGGGTTGGCCCGCAGGTCCAACGCGGCGTCGGCGGTGAGCAGCACCGCCTCCTCCAGCGCCTTGATGTTGGTGCCGTTCTTGGCGGAGATGTCCACGAACATGGTCTCGCCGCCGAAGTCCTCGGCGACCAGTCCGTACTCGGTGAGCTGCGCCCGGATCTTCTGCGGGTCGGCGCCCTCCTTGTCGATCTTGTTGACCGCCACCACGATCGGCACGTCAGCCGCCTGTGCGTGGTTGATGGCCTCCACCGTCTGGGGCATGACGCCGTCGTCGGCGGCCACCACCAGGATGGCGATGTCGGTGGCCTTCGCGCCGCGGGCACGCATGGCGGTGAACGCCTCGTGACCCGGGGTGTCGATGAAGGTGATCAGGCGTTCGACGCCGTCATGCTCGACGGCGACCTGGTAGGCGCCGATGTGCTGGGTGATGCCGCCGGCCTCGCCCTCGCGGACGGAGGCCTGCCGGATGGTGTCCAGCAGTCGGGTCTTGCCGTGGTCGACGTGACCCATGACCGTGACGACGGGCGGGCGCTGCTCGAGGTCCTCCTCGCCGCCCTCGTCCTCGCCGTAGGTGAGGTCGAAGGATTCCAGCAACTCGCGGTCCTCGTCCTCCGGGGAGACGACCTGGACGTTGTAGTTCATCTCGCTGCCCAGCAGTTCAAGGGTCTCATCCCCCACCGACTGGGTGGCGGTCACCATCTCGCCGAGGTTGAACAGCGCCTGCACGAGAGCAGCCGGGTTGGCGTCGATCTTCTCGGCGAAGTCGCTCAGCGACGCGCCGCGGGCGAGCCGGATGGTCTCGCCGTTGCCGTGCGGAAGGCGCACGCCGCCGACGATCGGGGCCTGCATGTTCTCGTATTCGGCGCGTTTTGCCCGCTTCGACTTGCGGCCGCGGCGCGGCGCTCCACCGGGACGACCGAATGCGCCCGCGGCGCCACCGCGCTGTCCGGGACGGCCACCACCGCCGCCACCACCACCGCCGGGACGGCCCCGGAAACCACCGGCAGCCGCTCCACCCGCGCCACCACCGCCACCGGGACCTCCGGTGCGGTAGTTGCCGCCGCCACCACCACCGGGACGGCCGCCCTGGCCGGGGCCGGGACGCGCGCCACCGCCGGGACGGGGGGCACCCGGGCGACCGGGGGCACCGGGGCGGGCGCCGGGCGGACGCGGAGGCATGTTGCCGGGAGTCGCGCCGCCGGGGCGCGGACCACCGGGACGCGGCGGCATACCGCCGGGGCCGGGACGCGGGCCGCCCGGACCGCCCGGGCCGACCGGCCTGGGCATCGCGGGACGCTCGACGGGCTGCGCCGAGGAGAACGGGTTGTTGCCGACCCGCGGCGGACGCGGCAGGCCGGGCTTGGGGGCAGCGGGGCCGGGCCGCGGGCCGGGTGCGGCCGGGCGGACCGCGGCGGTGTCAGCGGCCGGCGCTGCGGGTGCGACCGGGGGCGCCGGCGGAGCCGGGGGCGCAGCGGGCGCCGGGGCCGCCGGCTTGGCGACCGGTGGCGCCGGCGGAGCCGTGGCGATACCGCCACCTGCAGCCGGGGCGGTGGCTTTCGGGGGTGCGGCCTTCTCCGGCGCCGCAGCCTTGGCGCCGCCGAACGACTCGCGCAGCCGGCGCGCGACGGGGGCTTCCACGGTGGACGACGCCGATTTGACGAACTCGCCCTGTTCGCTCAGGCGAGCGAGAACTTCCTTACTGGTGACACCGAGTTCCTTCGCCAACTCGTGTACGCGGGCCTTACCTGGTGCTGCCACTACATCTCCTACTCAGGAGGCGACAGCGGTGGGTGGGCCGCGCCTCGGGTTTAGCTATGACGCATGGTCATCGGGACTTCACGGTGTGCTCATGTTCTTCGCTACCTGTTCCTTAGCCCGTGGTGGCGAGCGCTGCGAGGTGCTCGACCACCGCGGAGGTGTCCGGTGTACCGGTGATGCGCAACGCTCGGCCGAAGGCGTGCCGCCGGACCGCCGCCGTCAGACAGCGGACGTCGGGATGCAACCAGGCACCCCGGCCCGGGTGGGAGCGTGTGGTATCCACCGAGACGGCCGTGTGACCGTTCTCCGCCGGTACCGCCACCATCCGGAGCAGTTCGACAGCCAACTCTCGCTTCCGGCAGCCGATGCACATGCGCACCGGAGCGGTGCGTGCGTCAGCGACCGGGGCTTCGCGCTGGATCACGGCTCAGTCTACCGTCATCAGGGGCCGGTTCAGAACCAGCCTCCGCGATCACTCCCGGCCGGTGGCCTCCGGCGTGCCGGGGGCCGCGCCGGCCGCTTCGGCGTCGCTGCGGATGTCGATCCGCCAGCCGGTCAGGCGGGCCGCCAACCGGGCGTTCTGCCCCTCCTTGCCGATGGCCAGCGACAGCTGGAAGTCCGGCACGATGACCCGCGCGGCGCGGGCGGTGGCGTCCACGACGGTGACTGACACGACCTTGGCCGGCGACAGGGCGTTGGCCACGAACCGGGCGGGGTCGTCGTCGAAGTCGATGATGTCGATCTTCTCGCCGGACAGTTCGCTCATGACGTTGCGCACCCGCTGGCCCATCGGGCCGATGCAGGCGCCCTTGGCGTTGAGGCCGGGCACTTTGGACCGGACCGCGATCTTGGAGCGGTGCCCGGCTTCGCGGGCGACCGCGACGATCTCCACCGAGCCCTCGGCGATCTCGGGGACCTCCAGGGAGAACAGTTTGCGCACCAGGTTGGGGTGGGTGCGGGACAGTTCGATGCGCGGCTCACGCACGCCGCGGGTGACACCGACGACGTAGCACCGCAACCGGTCGCCGTGCTCGTAGGCCTCGCCGGGGACCTGTTCGGCCGGCCGGATCATGCCTTCGGAGCCCTTGGTCTCGCTGCCCAGCCGGACGACGATGTTGCCCCGGGCGTTCTCGCGCGCGTCGCGCTGGACCACCCCGCCGACGATGTCGCCCTCCCGGGCGGAGAACTCGCCGAAGACGCGTTCGTTCTCGGCGTCCCGGAAGCGCTGCAGCATGACCTGTCGCGCGGTGGTGGCGGCGACGCGGCCGAATCCCTCCGGGGTGTCGTCCCATTCGCTGATGAGATTGCCGTCCTCGTCGGTCTCCCGGGCGATCACCTGGACGGCCCCGCTCTTGCGGTCGATCTCGATGCGGGCGTCGGGCTGGTGGCCCTCGGTGTGGCGGTAGGCGGTCAGCAGTGCCGACTTTATGGTGTCGAGCAACTCCTCGACCGAGATTCCGCGGTCAACCTCGATCGCGTGCAGCGCACCCATGTCGATGTTCATGCACCGGCCTCCCTGTCTTTCGCACCCGCGCCCCCGACCAACTCGAGTTCCTTGGCGCTCGGTGGCGAAAACTCAACCTGGACAACGGCTTTCCGGATATCGGCGAGCGGGATCGGCCGGATGGTCAAGTCCTTTCCAGACCGAACCACCAGCTGCGCCACGCCGTCGGCGGTCTCGCCCAGCCTTCCGGTGACGGTCTGCCCGTCGGCCAGGTCGAGTTCGACCTTGCGGCCGCGGGCGCGGCGGTAGTGCTTCTCCGCGGTCAGCGGACGGTCCACGCCGGGGGAGCTGACTTCCAGCAGGTAGGGCGTCTCGCCGGTGTCCAGGGTGTCCAGCAGCTCGGAGGCCACCCGGGACAGATCGGCGACGGCGTCCAGGTCAAGGGGTGTGTCGCCGTCGGCGACGACACAGATGCGGGCCGGGCGGGTTCCGGCGTCGACGACGACGTCATCGATCTCGTAGCCGGCACGGGCGAACTCGTCGGCCAGCAGCTCAGTCACCTGTTCCGCCGAAGGTAATCCCGTGGACGAACTCGGGGTCCGCTGCGTCACGGCGAGCTCCTCATCTTGAGTTGTCCTGGCCGGCTGTCAACGATACGCCAGCAGCGAAGGCGGCAATGGCAGGATGTTGGCGTGCTCGAGCGAGATTCCGGCCCGGAAGCCGGCCCGCCTGGACGGCCCGAAGCGATGCTGACCCGCCGCCGCGTCCTGGCCGACGGCGGTCGTGGACTGCTGGCGCTCGCGCTCGTCGGCGTGGCCGCCACCGCCTGCGGGACCGGTAAGCCGCCCGGCCCGGATCCCCTGGAAGCCCAACTGGAGGCCGCCCGTCACGACAGCGAACTTGCCACCGCGGCGGCCAAAGCAGCCAAACCCGCACTGGTCCCGGCACTGAACGAGATCGCGGCCGAACGTGCCCGCCACGCCACCGCTCTGGTGGAGGAACTGGCACGGGCGGCCGGCAAACCGACGCCGACGACGACGCCGGAGACCACCACGACCCCGCCGCCGGGACCGCCGGCCCCGCCGCCATCGGTGCGCGATGTCGCCGAGGCCCTGCGCAAGTCCGCGGAGAGTGCGACCAAGCTGGTGCCGACGCTGTCGGGCTACCGGGCGGGGCTGATGGGATCGATCGCCGCGGCCTGCACCGCGTCGTACACGGTGGGATTGCCGAGCGAGGGGAAGCCGCGATGACGACGCCGAAACCCCCGACTCCCCCGGCCCCGCCGCCGGTTCCGCACGGACCGCCGCCCGGAGCGACGGTGACCGAGCCCCCGGCCCCCGGACCGGCCCCGACGTCCACGACGAAGTCCTCCGAGGCGCCGACCCCGACGTCGATTCAGGAGCCGGCTCCGGACCCGGACCGGCCGAAGGACGGCGGTCCGGCCGCGCTGTTCGACGCCGTGGTCGCCGAGCACGCCGCCATCTACGGCTACGGGCTGGTTTCGGCTCATGTCATGCCCGACGAGAACGACCTGGTCTCCGAGGCACTGGCCCAGCACCGCGAGCGCCGCGAGGCCGCGCTGACGCTGATGAACGACCAGTCGGTGAAGGCGCCGCTGCCGGCCCCCGGCTACCAGCTGCCGTTGGTGGTGAACAACGCCAACAACGCCGCCAGGCTCGCGGTGCGGATGGAAAGCGACTGCGCGGTGGCCTGGCGGGCGGTGCTGGAGCAGACCGACTCCGAGAAGGACCGCGAGTTCGCCGTGAAGGCGCTGACCGAGTGCGCGGTGCTGGCGGCGCGCTGGCGCACGGTGCTCGGCGCGTGGCCGGTCACCGAGGCGTTCCCAGGCGGCAACGAGTAACCGTCAGCCCACAGCGGCGGCGACGGCCTGCGCGGCCCCCTCGGCGGCGATCTCCCGCTTCTCACCGGTGAGCCGGTTGCGCAGTTCGACGGTCCCGTCGGCCCAGCCGCGTCCGACCACCACGATCCACGGCACCCCGAGCAGTTCGGCGTCCTTGAACTTCACACCGGGCGAGGCGGTCCGGTCGTCCAGCAGCACCTCGTGACCGAGCCGGTCCAGATCGGCGGCCAGCGCCTCGGCGCCCGCGCGGGCTTCGGCATCCTTGTTCGCGATCACCACGTGCACGTCGAACGGCGCCACCGACGCCGGCCAGCGCAGGCCGAGTTCGTCGTGCTGTTGCTCGGCGATCACCGCGACAAGCCGCGACACCCCGATCCCGTAGGACCCCATGGTGAGGCGCACGGGCTTGCCGTCCTCACCGAGGACGTCGACGGAGAACGCATCGGTGTACTTGCGGCCCAACTGGAAGATATGGCCGATCTCGATGCCGCGGGCGCTGACCAACGGCCCGGCGCCGTCCGGGGACGGGTCGCCGTCGCGCACCTCGGCTGCCTCGATGGTGCCGTCTGGCACGAAGTCGCGGCCCGCCACCAGACCCACCACGTGCCTGCCGGGCTCGTCGGCGCCGGTGATCCATGCGGTCCCGTTCACCACCCGCGGATCGACGAGGTAGCGAACCCCGTTGTCCAGCAGTCCCTTCGGGCCGATGTAGCCCTTCTTGAGGAACGGATTCCTGGCGAAGTCGGCGTCGTCGAGCAGGGCGTATTCAGCCGGCTCGAGCGCGGCCCCGAGCCGCTTGTCGTCCACCTCCCGGTCTCCGGGCACCCCGATACCGAGCAGCTTCCAATCCCCACCCGGCGCGCGTGTTTTCAGCAGGACGTTCTTCAGCGTGTCGGCGGCGGTCACGGTGCGACCCAGCGCAGCGTTGGCCCATTCCACCAGCGACGCGATGGTCGGTGTGTCGCCGGTGTCGTGCACGACCGGGTCGGGCAGGCCGTCGTACGGGATGGCGTCGGGCACGGCGGTGGCGACGGCCTCCACGTTGGCCGCATACCCCGACTCGACGCAGCGCACGAAGGTGTCCTCGCCGACCTCGCTCTCGGCCAGGAACTCCTCCGAGGCGCTGCCGCCCATCGCCCCGGAGACCGCCGAGACGATCACGTAGCGAATCCCCATGCGGGAGAACATCTTCTGGTAGGCGTCGCGGTGGGCCAGGTACACCGTCCGCAGGCCCTCGTCGTCGACGTCGAAGGAGTAGGAGTCCTTCATGATGAACTCGCGGCCGCGCAGGATGCCGGCCCGGGGGCGTGCCTCGTCCCGGTATTTGGCCTGGATCTGGAACAGCAGCAGCGGGAAGTCCTTGTAGGAGCTGTACTCCCCCTTGACCGTCAGGGTGAACAGTTCCTCGTGGGTGGGGCCGAGCAGGTAGTCGTTGTCGCGACGGTCCTTGAGCCGGAAGACACCGTCGCCGTATTCGGTCCACCGGTTCGTGGTCTCGTAGGGCGCCCGCGGAAGGAGCGCGGGGAACAGGATCTCCTGACCGCCGATGGCCGTCATCTCCTCGCGGACGATGGCCTCGATCCGCCGCAGCACCCGCAGGCCCAGCGGCAGCCAGCTGTACAACCCGGGTCCGACCGGCCGGACGTAACCTGCCCTGATCAGCAGCTTGTGGCTGGGAACTTCGGCGTCGGCCGGGTCGTCGCGCAGGGTGCGGAGGAACAGCTCGGACATACGGGTGATCACAGCGGGCTAGCCTAGCCGTCGATAGGCTGGGCTCATGGCAGCTGAACCGACGGGCCGTCCCACCGGTTCGGTCCTCGCCGAAGAGGCCTACACCGGCCGGATGCCGACCCGCCCCGGCGACATGGCGGTCGAGACCCACGGGATCGCGCCGGTGCCGCCGGACAACCGCTACGGCACCGCGCGCCGGCTGTTCACCGTGTGGTTCGCCCCGCAGGTCAACATGACCGTGGTCTTCGCCGGCACCCTGTCGGTGGTGCTGGGGCTGGGCTTCTGGCTCGGCCTGCTGGCGATGACGATCGGGACGGTCATCGGCTGCCTTGCGGTGGCCTACCTGTCCACCTGGGGTCCGCGCACCGGGACGGCACAACTTCCCAACGCGCGCATGGCTTTCGGCGGTGGCGTGGCCGTGGTGGCGATGATCCAGTGGCTGTCCTCCATCGCCTGGGACGGACTGGTCGGGCTCTTCGGCGGTGAGGCACTGGCGGGCTTGACCGGGATGCCGTTCTGGCTGGCGGTGCTGGTGGTGCTGGGCGCCCAGGGCGCTGTGGGGGTGTTCGGCTACGAAGTCATCCACCGGGTGCAGGCCGTGATGACCGTCGTGCTGCTGGTCACCTTCGCGGTGTTCGCCGTCAAACTGCTGGCCGGCCAGCAGGTGGTGACCCCGCCGACCATGACGGGCGCCGACCTCGCCGGCGCCTTCGTCATGGAGGTCACCATCGCCTTGAGCCTGGGTATCTCGTGGGCCAGCTACGCCTCGGACTACAGCCGCTATCTTCCGGTGCACACCTCCCGGCGGGCGGTGTTCGGCTACACCTTCGCGGGACTGGCGCTGGCCTACATCGCGGTGCAGGCCCTCGGCGTCGCCGCCGCCGGGATGCTGACCGATCAGACCGCTGAGGGCATCCGCTCGGTGATGGGCGGCGGGGCGCTGGGCGCGGCCGCCCTGCTGGTGATCGCCCTGGGATCGGTGGCCTCGAATGCAATGAACGACTACAGCGGGTCGCTGGCCATGCAGACCACCGGGTTGCGGGTGCGACGCCCGGTTTCGGCGGCCGTGGTGGCGGCGATGGCCTTTGCGCTGATCATGTGGCTGCACGCCGGCGATCTGGCCACCCGTTTCCAGAGTGTGCTCCTGTTCGTCAGCTATTGGATCCCGGCGTTCGTCGCCATCAACGCCGTGGACTGGCGCTACCGCAGCGCCGGGCGCGACGTCGTGGACCCGGCTCTGGAGAACACGCCGCGCCGCGATGCGGTGGCGGCGCTGGTGAGCTTCGCGGTCGCGTTCGCCGCCGCGACGCCCTTCATGCACACCGACCTGTTCGTCGGACCGCTGTCCACCCGACTGCACGGTGCCGACATCGCCTATTTCGTGAATTTCCTTGTCGCGCTGGCGCTTTACGGCGGCTACCGCGCAATCGCAGCGAGGAGCACCGCGCGATGAAGGTGCACCACCTCAACTGCGGCACCATGTCGGCGATTCCCGGCCTGTCCCTGGTGTGCCATGTCCTGCTGGTCGAGACCGACAACGGCCTGGTGCTCGTTGACACCGGATTCGGTCTGCGGGACTGCGCCGACCCGTCCCGGATCGGGCCGACCCGGTATGTGATTCGCCCCGCGCTTGCACCCAACGAGACAGCGGCCCGGCAGATCAAGTCGATGGGTCTTCGCACCGAGGACGTCCGCCACATCGTGGTCACCCATTTCGACATGGATCACATCGGCGGTATCGCCGACTTCCCCGATGCCTCGATTCACGTCACCGCGGATGAGGCCTACGGTGCGATGCGCAACCCCTCGCGGGCCGAGCGAATCAGGTACCGCAGTGTGCAGTGGTCGCACGGCCCACGGATCGTCGAACACCGGCCGGCCGGCGAGGCGTGGCGCGGATTCCCGGCGGCCCAGTCGCTCGACGAGATCGATCCCGGCATCGTGCTGATCCCGATGACCGGTCACAGCCGCGGGCACGCCGGCGTCGCCGTCGACGCCGGCACCCACTGGGTGCTGCACGCGGGCGACGCCTTCTATCACCGCGGGGTGGTCGACGGCCGCAGCACGGTGCCGCGAGGGTTGCGACTGCAGGACCGGATCACCGTGTTCGACCGTAAGCGGTTGCAGGACAACCACAATCGACTCGCCGAGCTTTACGCCCGCGCCGAGCCCGACCTGCTCATCGTGTGCGCCCACGACCCGGAGATGCTTGCCCAGGCCCGCGCCAGGACGTAACGCCTACAGCTCGCCGGCCTCGACGGCCTCACGGGTGTGCTGCGCGGCCGCGATCTGCTTGGCGCTGTAGCCGATGAAAAGGGCGCTGCCGCCGACCAGGACGGCGACGGCGGCGATCCACAGCAGTGAGTAGGTGTACCCGGCGTCGAGCGCGTCGAGTTGGGCGGGCGTCATCTCGGACACCGGGCCGGTGGTGCCGCCGAGGTAGAGGGTGCGCGAGGTCTGCACGGCCTGGATGATCACCAGCACCAGCGGCCCGCCGAGGTTCTGCACCATCAGCGTGATGGCGCTGATCGGGCCGATCTCGCGAGGCCCGATGTTGGCCAGCGCACACAGCGGCAGCACCACAGAGATGATCCCGATGCCGAAGCCGCCAACCACGATCGGCAGCAGCAGATCGGGGAAGTACGGGATGGAGCGGTTCAGCGTAGACCCGTAGATCATCGCGCCCAGCACGAAGATGCCGCCGCCGATGATCAGCCAGCGCGGCGCGATGTAGGGCGCCAGCCGGGCGGTCAGCAGGTTGCCGAAACCCAGGGCGAGCGCGAACGGGATGAACCCGATCCCGGCGTGCAGCGCCGAATAGCCCAGCACGTCCTGGACGTACAGGCCGATCATCACGGTCAGGGTCAGCAGGACGCCGCCGGCCAGAAACAGCGAGACGAAGGTGGCCACCCGGTTGCGGTCGCGGAAGAGCCACAGCGGCACCAGCGGGTGGTCGGCCCGGCGTTCGACGTACAGGAACGCCACTCCCAGCAGCACGGCCAGGACGCCCGCGCCGATCACCCATGGGTCCACCCAGCCGCGCGGCGGCCCCTGGGTGAACACCAGGACAGCCGCCGTACAGCCCAGGGTGGCCACCAGCGCACCGGTGACGTCGAGTTTGAGGCGCTCGTGGCGGGTCTCCTCCAGCCGGGTCAGGGCGATCCAGATGATGATGATGCCGATCGGGAAGTTGATGAGGAACGCCAGCCGCCACGAGATGACGGTGAGCGCGCCGCCGACCACCAGACCCAGCACCGAGCCGAGGCCCTGCATGGCCGCCGAGATCGCCATGGCCTGGTTACGGGCCTGGCCGGGGGCGTAGGTGGTGGCGATCAGGGCGAGGCCGGTCGGCGCGGCGACCGCCGCCCCCATGCCCTGCACGGCACGGGCGGCGATCAGCAGCGGGCCGTCGGTGGCCAGACCGCAGGCCATCGAGGCGATGGTGAACACCCCGACGCCGGAGATGAAGGCCCGTTTGTGCCCGATGGCGTCGCCGACCCGTCCGCCCAGGAGCAGCAGACCGCCGAAGGTGAGCACGTAGGCGGTGATCACCCAGCTCTTGGCGGCGTCGGAGAGCAGCAGGTCGGCCTGCATGCGGGGCAGGGCGACGATCACGATGGTGCCGTCCAGCGTGGACATCAGCTGCATGCCGGTGATCGCGATGATCGCGATCCCCAGCACGCTGGAGGCGAGAGTCCGGGCCGGCGGTTCGGGAACGCTCGCGCCGGCCATGGGTAGCTACCCTAGACGTCGCCCGCTTCGAAAGCGTCCTTGACTTCCTGTGCGTGCGCCACCTGCTGGGAGGTGTACCCGATGAACAGGGCCACGCCGCCCACGATGACGGCCACGGCGGCCACCCACAACAGCCCGTAGGTGTAGCCCTGGTCCAGGGCGTGCAGTTGCTCGGGATTCATCCGCTTCACCGGGCCCGTCGTACCGCCCAGGTATAGCGTCCGCGAGGTGATCACGGCCTGGATGACGGCCAGGACCACCGGGCCGCCGAGGTTCTGCAGCATGAGCGCGATGGCCGAGACCGGGCCGATCTGGTCGAAGCCGACGCCTGCGATGGCCGACACGGTCAGCGGCACGACGATCATGCCGATGCCGAACCCGCCGACGGTGATCGGAATGACCAGGTTGGGGAAGTACGGGATGCCGGCGTTGAGCGTCGAGCCGTAGATCATGGCGCCCAGCACCAGCACGCCGCCGGCGATGACGAGCACGCGGGGGGGAAAGAAGTTCACCAGCTGCGACGAGGCGGCCAGCCCGATGCCCAGAGCGATCACGAACGGGATGAAGCCGATCCCCGCCCGCAGGGCGCTGTAGCCCATGATGTCCTGCACGTACAGGCCGATCAGCACCGTGAGGGTGAACATCACGCCACCGGCCAGGAAGATCGCCGCGAAGGTGGCCAGCCGGTTGCGGTCCTTGAACAGGGCGAACGGGACCACCGGGTTGACCGCGCTGCGTTCGACGACGACGAACGCGATCATCGCCAGCAGGGCGACCAGGCCGGAGGCCAGCGTGGTCGGCGCCAGCCAGCCGTTCTCCGGGCCCTGGGTGAAACCGAACACCGCCGCAGTACAGGCCACGGTCGCCAGCAACGCGCCGGCGGCGTCGAGCTTCATCCGCTCGCGGTGGGTCTCCCGCAGCGTGGTGCGGGCGAGGTAGATCATGATCACGCCGATCGGCACGTTCACCAGGAACGCCAGCCGCCACGACACCTCGGTCAGCGCACCGCCGACGACCAGGCCCATCACCGAACCGACGCCGGTCATCGCGGCGAACACCGCCGTCGCGGCATTACGGGCGGGGCCCTTCGGAAAGGTGGTGGCCACCAGCGCCAGGCCGGTGGGTGAGGCGATCGCCGAGCCGACACCCTGCAGCAACCGCGCCACCACCAAAGTGGTTTCGTCCCAGGCCACCCCGCACAAAACCGAGGCGATGGTGAACAGCGCGACGCCGGAGATGAACGCGCGTTTGCGGCCGATCGTGTCGCCGAGCCGCCCGCCGAGCAACATCAGGCCGCCGAAGGTCAGCACGTAGGCGGTGATGACCCAGCTGCGGCCGGCGTCGGACAGGCCGAGCTCGTCCTGGATCTTCGGCAAGGCCACGATCGCGACCGTGCTGTCCATGGTGGCCAGCAGCTGCATGCCGCCGATGGCGATCACCGCGGCGAAGAACCGCCGGGAAGGCAGCCAGGCCGGGGTCGAGGGGCGCGCCTTCTGCACCTCCGAGGAGTTCATCGGGGCGGGAAGGGGCGAGGCGTTCCGATGACCGGCGCCGCGGTCCACCCGCCGGAACGGGTGCGTGCGCTCAGCATCGTTGAGAGCCGTCATAACGGCCCACCCTACCGCAAAATTAAGAAGACTTTAAAGTCTCGATAGCGTCTCGAATCCTGCGACCGGCCCGATCACAATGATCGCCGGGGGCCGAATCCCCTCGTCCCGGATGCGTTCGGGCACGTCAGCGAGGGTGGCGCGCAGGATCCGCTCGGCCGAGGTGGTGCCGTGCTGGACGACCAGGACCGGAGTCTGCGCGGGCCGGCCGCCCTTGGTCAGTGCGTCGGCGAACAGTTCGATGCGTTCGACGGCCATCAGCAGCACGATGGTGCCGGACAACTGCGCCAGAGCTTCCCAGTTCACCAGCGAGTCGGGATCATCCGGCGCCAGATGTCCGCTGACCACGGCGAATTCGTGGTTGACCGCCCGGTGGGTGACCGGGACACCGGCCAGGGCGGGGACCGCGATGGCGCTGGTGATGCCCGGAACGACTGTGACCGGGATCCCAGCGTCGGCCAAAGCAAGGACTTCCTCATATCCCCGGGCGAAGACGAAGGGGTCGCCGCCTTTGAGCCGGACGACGAACTGCCCGGCCTTGGCCCGTTCGATGAGGACGTCGTTGATGGCCTCCTGGGCCATCGCGCGGCCGTAGGGGATCTTGGCGGCGTCGATGACCTCGACGTGTGGCGGCAGTTCGGCGAGCAGTTCTGGGGGCGCCAGCCGGTCGGCGACCACCACATCCGCATGCGCCAGCAGGCGACGGCCGCGCACCGTGATCAGTTCGGGGTCCCCCGGCCCCCCACCGACCAGCGCCACGCCGCCCGGCACCACGTCGGAGGCCGTGCTGGCCACGATGTCGGGGACGATGCGCCCCTGCTGGAAGGCTTCCCGGATGGCCGTCCGGACCGCCGCCGAGCGCCGGTGCTCCCCGCTGGCCAGCACGCCGACCAGCAGCCCTTCGTAGTCGAAGGAGGCCGGCGTCACGGCGGTCCCGTCGCGTCCGGCGTCGGCGCGCACGCAGAAGATGCGGCGCCGCTCGGCCTCCGCGACGACCGCGGCGTTGACGGCCGGGTCGTCGGTGGCGGCGATGGCGTACCAGGCGTCGGCGAGGTCGCCGTCGCGGTAGTCCCGCAGCAGCAGGGTGATGCCGGGTTGCTGGTCGGCGAGCGCCTCCACCGCGGGGGTCGCGGCGCGCGTGACGACGTGCACGTCGGCGCCGTGGGACAGCAGGACCGGCACCCGGCGCTGCGCGACCGTGCCCCCGCCGACGACGACGACCTTCCTGCCGGCCAGTCGCAGCCCGACGAGATAGGCGTTCTCGGTCACCGGCCGAGCCTAACGAGCCGGTCGGCCGAGCAGCGAAGCCGCGGGGACGAGCCGGCGAGCATCAGACTCGAGCCGAGGCCGCCTCGACGAAGCGGCGGATGGCCGCCGGCTGGCCGGCCGGATGGGTGTGCAGGTAGCCCGCGTGCACTCCGGCGCAGACGGCGCCGTCCCGGACCGGGTCGCCGGCGGATCCCCCGATCAGCCATGCCGGTTCGACAGCAGTGCCGAATTCGACTGCCGTGCGGTGAAATTCATGGCCGGTCACCCGCTGCCCGGTGCTGAACATGACGGACTCCCCCGCCGCGACGGCGTCGCGATAGCCCAGCGTCAACGTCGCGGTGAAGCGCGCCGACCCGGCCAGCACACCGCACATCGGGTGCCCGTCGAGGTCGGACATCAGATAGGTCAGGCCGCCGCATTCGGCGTGCACCGGGGCGCGGGCCGCCAGGGCACGGATCTCGGTCCGAACCGCGTCGTTGGCGGCCAGTTCCGCGGGGTACTGCTCGGGGAATCCGCCGGGAAGCACCAACGCCGCCGTCTGCGCGGGCAGGGTGTCGCGGAGCGGGTCGAACCCGACCACCTCAGCGCCCGCGGCCCTCAGCAGTTCGGCGTGTTCGGCGTAGCTGAAGGTGAAGGCCGGACCCGCGGCAATCGCGACCACCGGGCTGCCGGTCACCGGCGCGCCCACCGCCTCCCGCGGTGACCACGGCTCGGAAGTGACGGCCGAACCGGCCAGCGCCCGCACCGCGTCCAGGTCGATGTGCCGGGACACCAGGTCGGTCATCGCCGCCACGGCGTCGCGTGCCCGGTCGCCGTGTTCAGCGGCGGTCACCAGCCCGAGGTGCCGCGAGGGCACCGACAACTCCTCCAGTCGCGGCAGTGCCCCGAGGACAGGCACGCCGACCGACTCGCACGCCTGACGCAGAACCTGCTCGTGGCGCGGCGTGCCGACCCGATTGAGGATCACACCTGCCACTCGCACACCGGGGTCGATCGTCGAAAAGCCATGCAGCACGGCCGCGATGGATTGGCTCTGTCCGCGGCCGTCGACCACGATCACGACCGGCGCGACCAGCAGCCCCGCCACCTCCCCGGTGGATCCGGCGGCCGGCAGGCGGAACGGCTCGCTGATGCGGCCGTCGAACAGTCCCATCACACCCTCGATGACGGCGACGTCGGCATCACGCGTGCCGTGCCGGTAGAGCGGGCCGATGAGGTCGGCGCCGACCAGCACGGGGTCGAGGTTGCGGCCCGGACGACCCGCCGCCAGGGCGTGGTAGCCGGGATCGATGAAGTCGGGGCCGACCTTGAACGGGGCCACCCGGTCACCGGCGCGCCGCAATGCGCCGATCAAACCCGTTGCGACCGTGGTCTTTCCGGTTCCCGACGCCGGGGCGGCGATGACGACGGCGGGAACACTCACCGGCTCACCACTCGATACCGCGCTGACCCTTACGGCCGGCGTCCATGGGGTGCTTGATCTTGGTCATCTCGGTCACCAGGTCGGCGGCGTCCAGCAGGCGTTGCGGCGCATCCCGTCCGGTGATGACCACGTGCTGACGCCCGGGTCGGGAATTCAGGACGTCGACCACCTCGTCGACGTCGACCCATCCCCACTTCAGCGGGTAGGTGAACTCGTCGAGGACGTAGAACTCGTGGCGCTGCTCCCTGAGTCGGCCCGCGATCTCGTCCCACCCCTCGGCCGCGGTGGCCCCATGATCGTCATCGGAGCCGGGCTTTCGACTCTCGGCCGCACGTCGCGCGGGGCGCGACCACGACCACCCGGCGCCCATCTTGTGCCACTCCACCGCCCCGCCGATGCCGTGCTCGTCGTGCAGCCGACCGAGTCCGGCGAACGCCGCCTCCTCGCCGACCTTCCACTTCGCACTCTTGACGAACTGGAACACCGCCACGCTCATGCCGGCGTTCCACGCGCGCAACGCCATTCCGAACGCAGCGGTCGACTTTCCCTTGCCTTCGCCGGTATGCACGGCCAGCACGGCGGCGTTGCGCCGGGCGCGCGTGGTCAGGCCGTCGTCGGGGACCACGGGGGGCCGGCCCTGGGGCATACCGACTCCCCCGCTCAGGCCGCCCGGCGCACGGCGTGCGCCAACGCGTCTGCCCGCAACTGCTCCAACCTCAGCACCGGCGCCCGCAGCTGCGCGGCGAGTTCGGCGGCCAGGCCGAGTCGAACGTATGAGGTCTCACAGTCGACGACGACGGCTGCGGCCCCCTCGGCCACCAGCCGGGCCGCGGCGATGTGGCTGCGGCGCAACGGGTCGGGGCCCGCGGTGGCGCGCCCGTCGGTGAGCACCACCACCAGTGGGCGCCGGGCGCGGTCGCGGGTGCGTTCGCGGGCCACCAGGTCGCGGGCGGCCAGTAGGCCTTCGGCCAGTGGTGTGGTGCCGCCGGTGTCGAAGCGGGTGAGCCGCCGCGCCGCGATGTGCGCCGAGGTGGTGGGCGGCAGCAGCAGTCGCGCGCCGCCGCCTCGGAAGGTGATGACGGCGACCTTGTCGCGGCGCTGGTAGGCGTCACGCAACAGGGACAGCGCGGCTCCGCCGACCGCGGCCATCCGGTCGCGCGCGGCCATGGAACCCGACGCGTCGACGACGAAGATCACCAGGTTGCCCTCCCGGCCGACGCGCACCGCGCGGCGGACGTCGTCGGCCTGCGGACGCAAGGGGCCCGGGCCGTCGTGAGTACCGGCGGCGGCCAGCATCGTCGCGAAAAGGTGGACACCGTGGCCCTGTTCGGCGGGACGGGCGGCCCGCACGCTGGCGCCGGTGGACGTCCGGGCCGCTGACCGGCGCCCCGATGCACCGTCTCCCACGCCGGGCACCCTGAGCGCCCGGGTTCGGAAGGTCGCCGGCGGCGCGGCCGCGGGCCGGGACCCCTGACCTGAATTGCCCTGTGCTGCAGGAGATTCCGGCGGAACATCACCGGACTCACCGCCACCGGGCGGATCGGGGTCTTCCGGCGGCCCGCCGTCGGCGTCCGCCGCCGCGGACAGCGCCTGATCGAGCTGCTCGGGGGCGATGCCCGGGTCGTCGAACGGGTCGCGGCGCCGACGGTGCGGCAGGGCGAGCTCGGCGGCGGCGCGAATGTCCTGCTCCTCGACGGTTCCGGCTCCCCGCCAGGCCGCGTGCGCCACCGCCGTGCGGGCCACCACCAGATCGGCCCGCATGCCGTCGACGTCGAACGCCGCGCACAGGGCGGCGATACGGCGCAGCTCGCGGTCGGGCAGCACGACGTCGGCGACGCGACGGCGCGCCGCGGCGATCCGCGCGCTCAGTTCGGCGTCCTGGGCCCGGAAGCGTTCGGCGAACCCGGTGGGATCGGCCTCGTAGTCCAGCCGGGCGCGGATCACCGCGCTGCGCACCGCGACGTCGCGGGAGGCGTGCACGTCGACGGCGAGGCCGAAGCGGTCGAGCAGCTGCGGACGCAGTTCGCCCTCTTCGGGATTCATCGTGCCGACCAGAACGAACCGCGCCTCGTGGGAGTGCGAGACGCCGTCGCGTTCGATGTGCACCCGGCCCATCGCGGCGGCGTCGAGCAGGACGTCGACAAGGTGGTCGGGCAGCAGGTTCACCTCGTCGACGTAGAGCAGGCCGCCGTGCGCGCGAGCCAGCAGGCCCGGGGAGAAGGCGTGCTCGCCGTCGCGCAGCACCTTCTGCAGATCCAGTGAGCCCACCACCCGGTCCTCGGTGGCGCCGATCGGCAGCTCGACCAGATGAGCATCCGGGTCCGCCCCGGCGAGGACGTTTGCCAGTGCCCGCACGGCGGTGGACTTGGCGGTGCCCTTCTCCCCGCGGATGAGCACCCCGCCGATCTCGGGGTGCACGGCGCACAGCAGCAGCGCGAGCCGCAGCCGGTCGTGCCCGACCAGCGCACTGAACGGGTAGGGCGGGGGGATCACCGACGGGCCTCGCGCAGCATCGGCACGTGGGAGATGCCGTCCTCGTCGAACTCCGGCCCGTCGACGACGAAGCCGTGCCGGGAGTACATGTCGGCCAGGTAGGTCTGCGCGCTGATCCGGCAGGGCCGGTCGCCCACCTCCTCCAGCGCGGCATGCATGAGCCGGTTGGTGTGTCCATGTCCCCGCTCGGACTCTTTCGTGCAGACCCGGCCGATACGGAACTCATCCGATCGGTCTTCCAGCAGCCGCAGCGTGGAGATGACCTCTCCCCCAGCGCTTTCCAGCCAGAAGTGCCGGGTGCCCGGCTCCAGGTCGCGGCCGTCGGTCTCCGGGTAGGGACAGGCCTGCTCGACGACGAAGACCTCCACACGCAGGGACAGCAATGCGTAGAGGGTCGGTGCATCCAGGTCCCGTGCCCAGGACCGGCGCAGGCCGACCGTCACACGACTCCCGCGGCGTCGGAGCGGCTCTGCAGACCGAGCACCTTGGTGCCGTGGTCCCACACCTCGGCGAACAGCCTGGGCTCGTCCGAGAGCTTCGATCCCAGCGAGGGCACCATTTCCTTGAGCTTCGGCTCCCAGCCGGGGTAATCGCCGGGGAAGCAGCGCTGCATCACCTCCATCATCGCCGGGACGGCGGTGGAGGCACCCGGGGAGGCGCCGAGCAGGCCGGCGATGGAACCGTCGGCCGCGGCGAGAACCGTTGTGCCGAACTCGAGGATGCCGAGCTTCTTCGAGTCGCGGCGAATCACTTGGACGCGCTGGCCGGCGATGTCGATCTCCCAATCGTTGCCCTGCGCGGTGGGCGCGAACTGGCGCAGCGTATTGACGCGGTCGCCGAAGGACTGCAGCAGTTCGCCGATGAGGTACTTCAGCAGTGACAGTTCGGTCAGGCCGACGCCGATCATGGACAGCAGGTTGTCGGGCTTGACCGACAGCGGCAGGTCGGTGACCTTGCCGGTCTTGAGGAATTTCGGGGACCACCCGGCGAACGGGCCGAACAACAGCCAGTCCTTCCCGGTGATGACGCGGGTGTCCAAGTGCGGCACCGACATCGGCGGCGCGCCGGTGGGCGCCAGTCCGTAGACCTTGGCGTGGTGGCGTCCGGTCAACTCGGGCTTGTTGGTGCGCAGCCACTGCCCGCTCACCGGGAACCCGCCGAAGCCCTTGACCTCCTTGATGCCGGCCTTCTGCAGCAGCGGAAGAGCGCCGCCGCCGGCACCGATGAACACGAATTTACTTCGGATGCGGCGCTTTTCACCGGTGCGGCGGTTAAGAATCTTGACGGTCCAGCTGCCGTCGGACTCCTGGTCGAGGTCGCGGACCTCGTGGCCGAAAAGGGTGTCCATACCCTGGGCGGTTCCGAACGCCAGCAGCTGGCGCGACAGCGCGCCGAAGTCGACGTCGGTGCCGCCCTCGGTCCAGTTCAGGGCGACCGGCACGGAGAAGTCCCGGCCCTCGGCCATCAGCGGCAGCCGGCGGGCGAACTCGTCGGGATCGTCGATGAACTCCATCGAGGCGAACAGCGGGTTGCGGATCAGGGTCTCCTGGCGGCGCCGCAGGTAGTCGACATGCTCGGCGCCCTGCACGAAGCTGACGTGCGGAACCGCATTGAGGAAGCTACGGACGTCGGTGAGGATGCCGTTCTCGTGCGCGTAGGTCCAGAACTGGCGGGTGACCTGGAACTGCTCGTTGATGTTGATGGCCTTGGCGATGTCGATCGTGCCGTCGGGCTTCTGCGGGGTGTAGTTCAGCTCGCACAGCGCCGAGTGTCCGGTTCCCGCGTTGTTCCACGGGTCGCTGCTCTCCGCGGCGGCGGCGTCGAGGCGTTCCACCAACGTGATCGACCAGTCCGGCTCGACCAGGCGCAGCAGGGCTCCGAGGGTCGCGCTCATGATTCCGGCACCGACCAGGACGACGTCGGTCCTGGCGTCGGACTTTGCGTTGTCAGACATACCGCTAGGTTATCCCGCGTGACGTTTGCGCACCCCGAATGGGCCGACGACGTCCTCCCCGGCTACCAGCAGGCCACCCTCGACCTCGGTCCGGACCCCGACGGGGAGGGCGAGGTGTTCTCGACTTTGGTCCGCCGCGCGGCCGACGCACCGTCGCCACGGGTGGCGCTGGCGGTGCACGGCTTCACCGACTACTTCTTCAACACCGAGCTGGCGGACCGCTTCGCCCGGCGCGGCTACCGGCTCTACGGAGTGGACCTGCACAAGTGCGGGCGGTCCTGGCGAGAGGGGCAGACGGCGCATTTCACCACCGATCTGGCCCGCTACGACCGGGAGCTGGAACTGTCACTGGCGATCATGGCCGCGGAAAACCCCGGTTCACAGGTGGTGGTGTACGGCCATTCGACCGGCGGCCTGGTGGTGTCGCTGTGGCTGGACCGGCTGCGCGCCCGTGGCGACACCGCCGCGCTCGGCATCGCCGGCCTCGTCCTCAACAGCCCGTTCTTCGACCTCAACGGTCCGCCGGTGCTGCGCGCCCGGGCGACTGCGGGAGCGATCGCCGCGGCATCGCGGATGCGCAAGACCCGGGTGGTGCGCCCGGCCGGCACCGGCGGCTATGGCCTCACACTGCACCGGGATTACCACGGCGAGTTCGAGTACAACCTGAAGTGGAAGCCCATCGGAGGGTTTCCCGTGACCATGGGATGGATCAACGCCATCCGCCGCGGACAGGCTCGACTGCACCGTGGCCTGGACGTCGGGGTGCCCAACCTGATCCTGCGCTCGGACCACAGTGTGGCCGAGACCGCGGGCACCGAGGAGATCCAGCGCGGTGACGCCGTGCTGGACGTCGCCCACATCGCGCAGTGGGCCGGTTGTGTGGGAAACCGCCAGACCATCGTGCCGGTCGCCGACGCCAAACACGACGTGTTCCTGTCACTACCCGGTCCCCGGGAGGCGGCCTATCGCGAGCTGGATCGGTGGCTGGCCGGGGCGGGCTGAGTCAGCGCGCCACGAAGTTGCCGTGGAACCCCTGCGGGATGTGGTGGGTCAGCTGTGCGGTCGCGACAGGTCCGCGCGAGGGGTCCCGCGCATCGAGGATGACGAGCCGCGAGGTGTGGGCGTCGGCCTGGTACTCGACCGACAGCAGCCACCCGTCGTCCTCGTCGACCGCCCCGGGTCGCGGGGTGAACACCGGTTCGCAGAAGCTGTTGCCGGAATCCTCTGCGGCATAACTGCTTTCGGTGTGGTCGGCCAGGTCGATCTTGGTGATGCCGTCGAACATCGTCCCGAGCTGGTGGCGGGTGTTGTAGTAGGCGTAGCGGTGCGGCCGCCCCTCGTGGTCGGGGTGGTGGCGCGGGAATTCGCAGGAATTCCCGCTGAGTTGCTCCCGAATCACCCTTCCCGACGAGGTGACACGGAAGCGCGTCAACTCCGAGGTCGCCTTGTCCAGCGGGCTGGTGCGGAATCGCGCGATGCACTCCAGCAGTTCCCCGCTGTCGTAGGTGATCACGTCGAGTACGACGTCTCCGCGGTCGTCGAAGGCATTGCTCAGGTGGAACTGCAGGACGGCCTCATGGTCGATACGGCGGATCTCACCGCCGTCGCGCGGGATGAGGAGGAAGGTGCTGCCACGCTCGGGGTGGTACTTCATCGCGTCCCCGAACGCCTTGAGCCCCAGCGCGATCGGTATGCCGTCGGGAATGATGGGCGACACCAGGAACACCAGATAGCGCTCGGTGATGGCGAAGTCGTGCACCATCGCGACGTAGGGCAGCGCCACGGAACGGTAGTGCTTGAGCTTGCCCGCGCGGTCGGTGCGGTACACCCGCAGGTGCGGTGTCGGCACGAACTCGACGCCGAAGTTGAACATGTCCCCGCTGCTGGGACAGAAACATGGGTGCGCGGAATACGAACCGATCCAACGCAGTTCACCGCCGAAGCGGCGCAGGCCCTTGGTCTCCAGGGTGTTCGGGTCGAGTTCGTAGGGCGGGCCGCCCTCCCACAGCGCGTACAGTCGACCGGCATGCTCGACGACGTTGGTGTTGGCCAGGTTGGTCGGCAGCCGGGCGATGTTGGACAGGAACCCGCCGGGCGCATCGGTGCCCATGTGCCGGGTGCCCGACTTGCCGCGGTAATGCTGGGTACGGACATAGCGGTTGCGGTAGTGCACCGCTCCGCGCTCGATGGTGAAGGCGGAGATCATCCCGTCGCCGTCGAAGAGATGGTGCAGCGGTCGTCCGGTGTGGTCCTGCCAGCGTCCCGGGCCGTTGCGGTAGAGCGTGCCGGAAAGCTCACCGGGTATGACGCCCTGGATGTCGCGCGCCCGGTAGTCGTGTTCGGCGTACTGCGGCTCGCTGACCCCGAGGCTGCGCAGATCGGCATCCGCCATGGTCGACATCCGCTCGATCGCGCGGGCGCGTTCACCGGCGTCCAGCGATTCCAGATAGTCGCACAACCCCGGTAGGTCGGGAAGGTCGAGAACGGGCGCGGTTCGGGTCCCCACGTCTCGACCGTAGCTCCAGCATGCCCTTTGCAGGCGGATTCAACCTGCGACGTGCCGGACCAGCCTTCCAGCTGGACGGCCCACCGTTCCTCGATGCGCCCGATCCGCCACACCAGCAGGGCGGCCAGCCAGGTCAGCTGCTGCCATTCGGGCGGGGTGGTCGCTGGCCATGGGCCCGCGAGGACGCGACACTGTTGGGGTGACCGCCCAACCGCCCGACGCCGCCACGGTGCAGCGCATCGGGGAGTTGCTGCGCTCACGGGGTTTGCGCCGGATGCCGTCGCGCATCGCGGTCCTGGCCGTGCTGGAGCCCTACGACGGCCATCTGTCCGTCGCCGAAATCCATCGGCGCATCCTCGACGCGACGCCCGAGGGCGCACAGCGGCCGGATCTTGCGACGGTCTACCGCACCGTCACCACCCTGGTCGACCAGGGTGTGCTGCACGCTCTGGCCATCGAGGGCGGCGTCACCACCTTCGGACTTGCCGGCACACCGCACCACCATGCCGTATGCACCGCATGCGGAGCGATCATCGAGGTTCCGGCCACGCGGTTGTCCGCCGCACTGGAGCACGCGATCGAGGGCAGTTCCTTCACGCTCTCCGAACAGGCGGGCCTGACCCTGCACGGGCTGTGCCCCGATTGCCAAGCCCAGCGCGTTCCTTGAGCGTTGCGCGCATGACGACCTCGGCTGGAACAACCCCGTCGCCTCACAGCCACCTCATAACGACGCCAAAGCCGGCGCTATACGCGCACACCCACCATGGGTGGCGTGACTGAAACACTGGAAAACCCCCACACCAAAGCCGATCCCACTGATCGGTCCCACCGGCTCTACCGGGCGCTGGCCTGGGTGGGCATCGCCGCCGGCACGCTGTTCATCGTCGCCACGGTGTTCTTCAGCGGCTACATACTGGGCAGCCACGGCGGCGGGCCCCACCACGGCCATCACGTGGTGGTCAAACCGTTCCCCGGTCCCGAGGGACGCAGGGGCCCCGGTGGTCCGATGGGGCCCGACGACGGCCCGCGCAGCGTACCCCTGACACCGAGTTCCCCAACCAGCACGCCGCCGCGCCCGTAGCGTCGGCTGACCCGGCCCCGGCGTCACCGTCGGGGCCGGGTCGACGGTTCTGGACATCGGACAACCCCTCGCGCACATACTGGTTGCAGTGGACGACATCGCTGTTCAGGACCGACTGATCCCGACCACCACCTGTTTCGGTTGTGGGCCGGCAAATCCGCGCGGCCTCCGCCTCAAGAGCTATCTCCGCGACGGGTTCGTCACCGCGACCTTCCTGCCGTGGCCCGAGCATGACAACGGCGTCGGGTTTCTCAACGGTGGAATCATCGCCACGCTGCTCGACTGCCACACCGCCGCCGCCGTGCTGAACGAGGCTGCGCTGAACGGCTGGGACGCCCCGCCGGGGTTCCCGATTCCGTTCGTGACCGCCGGCATCGACGTCCGATACCTACGTCCCAGTCCGCTGGACAGTCCCGTCGAGCTCCGCGCGGTCGTCACCGACTCCAGCCCCGCGGAGATCGTCTGCGATGCCGAACTGCGGTTCGAAGACAAGACCCGCGCCACGGGGCACGCGGTCTGGAAACGCCTTCGGCCCCGCTGACGGACGGGCCGAACTTTGTCACCGTCGGCGCCTAGAATTCGAAAGTATGTTCGACGGATTGAGCGACGCCGGTGTGATCGACACGATCACTACGTCGGCGCGCACGGAGAACACCGCCTGCGCACGTCGACTGGCCGCGATCGCCGAACTGTATGACCGCCGCCAGATCCCCGTCGAGGACGGCGACGGACGAGAACTGTGGCGCATCGACCCGTGGGAGGCGGTAGCCGCGGAAGTGTCTGCGGCGCAGTGCATCACCCCCGCTTTTGCTGGATCCCTTCTGCACAACGCGGTGTGCCTTCACGAGCGGTTGCCCGCAGTCGCGGCGGTTTTCGCGACGGGAGCCATCGACTACCGTGCGGTGCGGCTGATCGTCGCCCGCACCCTGCTCGCCCTCGACCCCGGCGTCCTTGCGGCGATCGACACCGAGATCGCCGCGGCCATCGTCAGCTGGGGACCGCTGTCGGTTCACGGCATGCAGGTGACGATCGACAAGATCGTCGATCGTCATGACCCCGAGGCGCGCCGGCGCACTGAGAAGCAGGCGCGCGGACGCCACGTGGAGATCAATCACGGGCGCGGCACGTCCTACCTGTCCGGCCAACTGCAGAAGACGGACGCCACGCTGCTGGACCGACGCCTGTCGGCGCTGGCACGCGGCGTCTGCGACAACGACCCGCGGACCGTCGAACAGCGCCGGGCCGACGCCCTGGGAGCGCTGGCCGCAGGCCGCCGGTCATTGACATGTGCCTGTGAAGCGCCGGATTGCCCTGCGGCCGTGGATGGTTCGCCGCCCTCTGTCGTCGTCCATGTCGTCGCTGAGGCATCCATGATCGAGGAAGCCAAACCCGGCGAACTGCACGGCGAACGCCCCGGTGACAACGATTGCGAGGAGATCACCAGCCGTGACCGCCTCATTGAGATCCTGACCGGCACCCGGGAGTGCCGGCCACCTTCCGACCCGCTGGCCTCCGGCCAGATCATCGGCGGAACCGCCGTTGCGGCAAGTGTTCTGGCCGACTTGATTCGCCGCGGCCTGGCGGAATCACGCCCGGTGATTCACCCCGGTGACAGTCCGCCGGAGCCGCGGTACCGCCCGTCGGCGGCACTGGCCGACTTCATCCGCTGCCGTGACCTCACCTGCCGATTCCCGGGATGTGGCAAACCCGCCGACTTCTGCGATGTCGACCACACGGTTCCCTACGATGCGGGCGGCCCGACGCACGCTTCGAATCTCAAGTTGCTGTGCCGAAAACATCACTTGCTCAAGACATTCTGGTGTGGACCAGACGGGTGGCATGACGAACAACTGCCCGACGGCATCGTCGTGTGGACCTCGCCGTCCGGCCGCAGCTACCGCACCACTCCCGGCAGCCCACTGTTCCGGCCCACCGGGACGCTCACTGTGGCGCGGCGACAGTGCGGATCGTCGGACCGCGGCGCGATGATGCCCCCACGCCAACGAACCCGCGCCGCGGATCGGCAATACCGGGTGCTGGCGGAGCGGCGACACAATGCCGCGGCCCTACCCCCTTGAGCGGCTCAGTCAAGGAAGCCGTGCAGCAGCGCAGCCGAACCAGCCAGATGGGTGAGCATCGCGTCGGCAGCCTGTCCCGGCTCGCCCGCGAGAATCGCCTGCACGATCGCCTCGTGCTGTTCGTCGGAGTGGGCGATGTTGCGCTGCAGCAACGGAATCCGATCCAACAGCGCGTTGATCCGCATCCTGTTCTCAGCCACCAGCGGCACCAGCGACGGTGAACCCGCTGCCTCCGCGATCGCCAGGTGCAGCCGCGAGTCCAGCCGCCGATAGTCCTCCGGCGAAGCCCCGCGCACCTCGGCGACCCGCGCCCACAGGTCGTCGCGCTCGGCTGCCGTCAGCGTCCGCCCCGCTGCCATCCTCGCCGCGCCGACCTCCAGGATCTCCCGCAGCCGCAACAGATCGTCGATCTCCGCGCGGGTCGCACCCACACCCTCCCCGGTTGGTGCAGGCAGCCGCTCGGCCAGAAAGGTCCCGCCGTAGCGGCCGCGACGGGCCACCACGTAGCCGGCCTCCGACAACGAGCGCAGGGCGTCGCGCAGGGTGTCGCGGCTCACCCCGAGGCGCACCGCCAGTTCCCGCTCCGGGGGCAGGCATTCACCAGGGCGCAGCACACCCAGCCGGATGGTCGACAGCAGCCGCTCGACAGTCTCCTCGAAGGCGTTGCCGAGCCGGACCGGCCGCAACAATGCCTCGCTGGCCGGCATGCGCCCGGGTTCGGGGTCAGCTGCCATGTCTCATCGCTACAGCGGAGTCACATAGTGGCCACTGATGCCGCCGTCGACCAGGAAGGTGGCGCCGGTGATGAACGACGAGTCGTCACTGGCCAGGAACGCCACTGCGGCGGCCAGTTCCTCGGGCTCGGCGAACCGGCCCATCGGCACGTGCACCAGCCGGCGGGCCGCCCGCTCGGGATCCTTGGCGAAAAGTTCCTGCAGCAGTGGGGTGTTCACCGGCCCCGGGCAGAGCGCATTGACCCGGATGCCTTGCCGCGCGAACTGCACCCCGAGTTCCCGCGACATCGCCAGCACGCCACCCTTGGAGGCGGTGTAGGAGATCTGCGAGGTGGCCGACCCCATCACGGCGACGAACGACGCGGTGTTGATGATCGATCCCTTGCCGGCGGGCACCATGTGGCGCAGCGCCGCCCGGCAGCACAGGTACACGCTCTTGAGGTTGACGTCCTGCACCTTCTGCCAGGCGGGCAGCTCGGTGTTCTCGATCAGGTCGTCGTCGGGCGGGGAGATGCCGGCGTTGTTGAACGCGATGTCCACCGAGCCGTAGGCCGCCGCCGCGGCGTCGAAGAGGTTGTCGACCTGACCTTCGTCGGAGACATCCACGGCGACAAAGAGCCCGTCGAGTTCGTCGGCCACCGGCTCACCGGTCTTGGGATCGATGTCGCCGACGACGATCGTCGCGCCCTCGGCCCGCAGCCGCCGCGCGGTGGCCAGGCCGATGCCGCTCGCCGCACCGGTGATCACGGCGACCCGGCCGGCCAGCCGCTGGGTGAGGTCGATCTGCTCGAGGTTCACTGCGGTTCTCCCGTCGCGAAGAAGACGTTCTTGGTTTCGGTGAAGTGCTCGGGTGCGTCGGGCCCCAGTTCCCGGCCCAGACCGGACTGCTTGAACCCGCCGAACGGGGTGCTGTAGCGCACCGAGGAGTGCGAGTTCACGCTCAGGTTGCCCGACTCCACGCCGCGGGAGACCCGCAGGGCCCGGGAGAGGTTCTCAGTCCAGATCGAGCCGGACAGGCCGTACTCGGTGTCATTGGCCAGTGCGATGGCGTCGGCCTCGTCGTCGAACGGCAGCACCGCCACCACCGGGCCGAAGATCTCCTCGGTGACGGTGCGGTCGGTGCGCCGCGGGGTGAGAACCGTTGGCGGGAACCAGTATCCGGGCCCGGTCGGCGCCGAGCCGCGGAAGGCGACGGGTGCGTCGTCGGGAACGTAGGCGGCCACCGACTCGAAGTGCCGGCGCGACACCAGCGGACCCATCTCGGTGCCGCGGTCGGCCGGGTCCCCGACGACGACGCCCTTGACCGCCGGTTCCAGTAGTTCCATGAACCTGTCGAAGACGCCGCGCTGGACCAGGATCCGGCTGCGGGCACAGCAGTCCTGCCCCGCGTTGTCGAAGACGCCGTAAGGGGCGGTCGCGGCGGCCCGCTCGAGATCACAGTCGTCGAAGACGATGTTGGCGCTCTTACCGCCCAGCTCCAGGGTCACCCGTTTGACCTGCGCCGCGGCTCCCGCCATGACCCGGGTGCCCACCTCCGTGGAGCCGGTGAACACCAGCTTGCGGACGTCGGGATGGGTGATGAACCGCTCCCCCACCACACTGCCCTTGCCGGGCAGCACCTGGAACAGATCCGGCGGCAGTCCGGCCTCGACCGCCAGTTCGCCGAGCCGGATGCTGGTCAGCGGAGTCCATTCGGCGGGTTTGAGCACCACCGCGTTGCCGGCGGCCAGCGCGGGGGCGAATCCCCAGGAGGCGATGGGCATCGGGAAGTTCCACGGGGTGATCACTCCCACTACGCCGATCGGCTCGTGGAAGGTGACGTCGAGCCCGCCGGCGACCGGAATCTGCTTGCCGCTCAGCCGTTCCGGTGATGCGGAGTAGTACTGCAGCACATCGCGGACGTGGCCGGCCTCCCACTCGGCCGCCGACACCGGGTGCCCGGCGTTGGCCACCTCCAGGGCGGCCAATTCGCCGACGTGGGCGTCGACGACGGCGGCGAAGGACCGTAGTGCGGCGGCGCGCTCCGCGGGAGCCTGTGCGGCCCAGGCTTTCTGAGCGACCTTGGCGCGGGCGACGGCGTCGTCGACAGCGTCGGCGTCGAGCAGGTCGACGGTCCGCACCTCCTGCTCGGTGGCGGGGTTGATGACGGTGGTGGTGCTCACGAACTCACTTTCTGTGTCGCGTAGGTCCTGGCCGCCTCGACGAGTCCGGCGAAGAGCCGGAGATCGTCGAGGTTCTCCTCGGGATGCCACTGCACGCCGAGCACGAAGTCTTCGCCGGTCATCTCGATGCCCTCGATGACGCCGTCGGCCTCGGCGCTGGAGACGAGTCCCGTGCCGAGCCGGTCGATGGCCTGGTGGTGGTAGCACCGGGTCTGGACGGTCTCGCCGAGGAGCCGGCCCAACCGGCTGTCTCCCTCGACTGCGGCGGTGTGCGACGCGAAGGTGGCGTCGGCCACCCGGTGTCGGCTGTGCCCGATGACGTCGGGCAGGTGCTGGTGCAGGGTCCCGCCGAGCGCGACGTTGATGACCTGGGGGCCGCGGCAGATGCCGAGCACCGGAACATGTTGGCGCAGTGCGGCTTTGACCAGACCGAACTCCCAGGCGTCGCGTTCCGGTCCGGGCTGTTCGGTCGCGGGGTGCGGCTCGTGGCCGTAGGCCTCCGGGTTGACGTCCCGTCCGCCGGTGAGGATCAGTCCGTCGAGCCGGGAGACCACCTCGTCGGCGATGGCGTCGTCCACCGGTTGTGGCGGCAGCAGGGCAGCGATACCGCCGGCGCGGGTGACGCCCTCGAGGTAGGCAGCCGGCAGGAAACTGGCGGGAACCTCCCAGACTCCGCTGCGGGCGGGCTGGCGGTAGGTGGTCAGGCCGATCACCGGGGCAGCCATGGTGGCATCAGAACCGCTCAAAGCCGCGCACTCTCTCCCAGTCGGTGACCGCCGCGTTGAAGGCCGCGATTTCCACCCGGGCGTTGTTGAGGTAGTGCTCGACGACCTCGTCGCCGAACGCCGCCCGGGCCACCGCGGAATGGCCGAACAACTCGGCGGCTTCGGCCAACGTGGTCGGCAACCGTTGGGCGTCACCGACGTAGGCGTTGCCGGCGACCGGGTCGGGCAGTTCGAGTCCCTGGTCGATCCCGTGCAGCCCGCCGGCGATCAGCGCGGCCACCGCCAGGTACTGGTTGACGTCGCCGCCGGGGGCCCGGTTCTCCATCCGCATGGAGTGACCGTGGCCCACCACCCGCAGCGCACAGGTCCGGTTGTCCATCCCCCAGGCGACGGCGGTCGGGGCGAAACTTCCCGCGGCGAATCGCTTGTAGGAGTTGATGTTCGGGGCGTAGCACAGGGCGAGTTCACGCAGGGTGGCGATCTGGCCGGCGAGGAAGCTGCGGAACATCGGCGACATGCCCAGCGGGTCGGCGGAATCGGCGAACACCGGCGAGCCGTCCGTGCCGCGCAACGAGATGTGGATGTGGCAGCTGTTGCCCTCACGCTCGTCGAACTTGGCCATGAACGTCAGGCTCTTGCCGTGCTGGTCGGCGATCTCCTTGGCGCCGTTCTTGTAGATGGTGTGGTTGTCGCAGGTGACGACGGCGTCGTCGTAGCGGAAGGCGATCTCCTGCTGACCGGGATTGCACTCGCCCTTGACACCCTCGCAGTACATGCCGGCGCCATCCATGCCCAGGCGGATGTCCCGCAGGAGCGGCTCCAGGCGGGTGGAGGCGTGAATCGCGTAGTCCACGTTGTAATCGGTGGACTTGCGCAAGCCGCGGTAGTCGGCCGCCCACGCGTCGCGGTAGGTGTCGTCGAAGACGATGAACTCCAGTTCGGTTCCGACGAAGGCGGCCAGCCCGCGCTGGGCCAGCCGGTCGGTCTGGGCACGCAGGATGCTCCGGGGCGCGGGTAGGACCGGCCGGCCGTCGGTCCACTCCAGATCAGCCATCACCAGCGCCGTGCCCGGCAGCCAGGGCACCCGCCGCAACGTGCCCAGGTCGGGTCGCATCACCATGTCGCCGTAGCCCGACTCCCAGCTGGACATCGCGTAGCCGTCCACGGTGTTCATCTCGACGTCGACGGCGAGCAGGTAGTTGCAGCACTCCGCACCGTGGCTGGCGACCTCTTCGACGAACAACCGGGCCGAGACCCGCTTGCCGGTCAGCCGGCCCTGCATGTCGGCGAACGCGACGATGACGGTGTCGATCTCACCGGTGGCCACCAACTGGTCCAGTTCCCCGGCGGTGAGCAGGCCCGGGGAAAGATGGCGCCGGCCTTGTGTCACATGCGCTCCTCGACTCGACGGGACAGATGGGCAGCGTGCGCACCAAGGTTTACACGAACGACACCCAAAAGGTAGGACACCCGACCAATAGACGCCTATTCTGCCTAGGAACCGGCGAAAAGGAGAACCCCTGTGCCCGAAGGCCACGAAATTCTCGATGAGGACGAACTGCACCTGGCCCGACTGGGCTACAGCCAGGAGTTGCAGCGGTCGTGGTCGGGGTTCAGTAACTTCGCCATCTCGTTCTCGATCATCTCGATCCTCGCGGGCTGCTTCACCTCCTTCGGTCTGGGCTGGAACAACGGCGGCCCGGCCGCCATCGCCTGGGGTTGGCCGATCCTGGCCGCCTTCATCATGCTCATCGGCTTCTGCATGTCCGAACTGGTGTCGGCGTATCCGACCTCAGGTGGAATCTATTGGTGGGCAGCCAAATTGGGCGGCCCCAAGGCGGGGTACTACACCGGCTGGCTCAACCTCATCGGCCTGATCGCCATCCTCGCCTCGGTGGCCTACGGCAGTGCGACGTTCCTGGACCTGACCCTCGGCACGCTCAGCGAGAACTGGCTGGCCGGTTACAGCCTCAACAGGACGTTCGTGATGTTCCTGGTGATCCTCGTCGTCGTCGCCGTCATCAACATCTTCTCCAGCCACCTTCTCGCGGTGATCAACAACATCTCGGTGTGGTGGCACGTGATCGGCGCGGCCGCGGTGATCCTGATCCTGTTCCTGGTTCCCGAGCACCACGCCAGCTTCGGCGAGGTCTTCGCCAAGACCATCAACAACAGCGGGATGTTCGGCGGCGCGACCTCGGGCTGGGGCTTCCTGCTGCTGGTGCTGCCGATCTCGGCGATCCTGACGCAGTACACGATCACCGGGTACGACGCGTCGGCGCACCTGTCCGAGGAGACCAAGAGTGCGGCCAACGCGGCGGCGAAGGGCATCTGGCGTTCGATCTTCTACTCGGCGATCGGCGGGTGGATTCTGTTGCTGGCCTTCCTGTTCGCGGTTCAGGACTCCGACGCGGTATCGGCCTCCGGCGGTGCGGTGGCGACCATCTTCAGCCAGGCGCTGAACTCCAAGATGGCGGCGCTGGTGCTGTTCATCTCGACCGCCGGTCAGCTGTTCTGCACCACCGCCTGCCAGACCAGCGCATCACGGATGCTGTTCGCCTTCAGCCGCGACCGGGCGGTGCCCGGCCACCAGCTCTGGTCGAAGGTCAACGCCAACCGGGTGCCGGCCAACGCCGTGATGATCACCGCCGGCATCGCCGCGCTGCTGACGCTGCCCGCGCTGGTTGAGGTGGACATCAACGGCGCGCCGGTCCCGATCGCGTTCTTCGCGGTGGTCTCCATCGGCGTGGTGGGCCTGTACCTGTGCTTCGCCGTTCCGATCTACTACCGCTGGAAAGCCGGCGACTCGTTCAAGGTGGGCAGTTGGAACCTGCGCGGCCACCATCGCTGGATGGCGCCGCTGGCGCTGGCGGAGATCATCATCACCTCGATCGTGGCGATGTTCCCGACCTCGCTCGGCGGCGTGCCGTGGGATCCGAGCTTCGAGTGGAAGTTCGTGAACTACACGCCGATCGTGGTGTTCGGGGTGCTGTTCCTTCTGTGGCTGTACTGGCACCTGTCGGTGAAGAAGTGGTTCACCGGACCGGTCCGGCAGGTGGAACTCGAACAACTGGCGTGATTCACCAGGTGCTGGTGCGCAGGACGATCTCGGCCGCCAGCTGGGCGGTCGCGATCTCCGCGTTGCGCCGGCCGCTGTACTCGACGAGCCGGTAGTCGCTGTAGACGAACTGCTGGCTGGCCTTGGCCACGGCCCGCGTCGCGGGAGTGGTGACCAGCGCCGTCGTGTTCACCTCGACCGGCCGGCAGTCCGGGTCGGGGATCACGCCATGCGGATCGGGGACGCGCGGGTGCGCGCGGTCGATGACGACCAGTCCGGTGAACCGGTCCGGTCGCGCGGCGGCCACCTGCCAGGCGAGTTCGGCGCCAGACCGGTCCCCCACGATCACCCCCGAGGGCACCTCGAGGGAATCGAGGATCGCGATGACGGACTTGGTGTGCATGCGCGGGTCGGCGCCGATCACGATGGTGCGCACCGCTGCGGTGTGCAGCCGCCGGCACAGCGCGTCGTAGGCCGCAGGCGGCTGTTGGGCGGCGCACAGCAGGACCACGTAGACACCCCGCTCCGGGCCGGAGACATCCACCGGTACACCGAAGCCGTCGACGGCCATCATCGTGGCGGGCATCTGCACACGCTAAGGCCCGCAGGCGGTGTGGCGGTCCGGTTCCGAAGGCCTCTTAGCGACTATTCAGGAAGCCCCAAGCTTGTTCGCCTGTTTGACGAAAACTTGCAAGAACGTTTGGGGCAGAAACGCTTTCGCCTCGATGTCCGCGTTCGGCACCGGAAACGCGACACCGAATACGGCTCTGCGACCGATGTTTTGGAAACCCATATAGACACTGCTCCTGGTGCCCTTGAGATCCATCGTCTGCTGATAGCCCAACGCCCCGCCGCCCAGACCGGCAAGTGGCTCGGTGATGATCGGGATGCCGTCGGAATCCGGGTCGAAGAAGGCCTCGAAGCGTTCGCAGCGCTGCGCTTCGGCCTTCAGCTTCTCCAGGTCCAGATTCCAGGACAACACCGTCATCCGGATGCGGGCGCCGTCGTAGCCGACGTCGTATTTGGCGGCGCTGCCCGGACCGCGTTCGGCGGACTGCCGGATCACATTGGTGAGTGCGTTGGCACAACCCTTCGGGCGCGACAGCATCGAACCGGGACCGTCGCCGCCGTCGGGGGTGCCGGCTTGCTCGGTCACCCGGTCGTATTGCACCCCGGGCGGGAAGTCCGCACTCCCCAGCAGCGCCCGCTGCAGCACCTCCCCCGGCCACGTGGCCGTCCCCGGCACCGTGGCGCCACACCCGGGCAGCAACAGCATGACCGCAGCCAACGCCCCCACCTTCGCCGTCCGCGTCATGGCGATCAGGGTAGGCCACCGAACGCCGTGGTGATCACCGGCGCGGCCGGCGGCGGCCCGTCCAGCAGCGCCAGCACCGCGTCGAGGTCGAGATGAGCCGACAGCAGATCGGCCATGAGGTCGAGCTGACCGTCGCGGCGGGCCGTGACGCACACGTCGGGCGCGGGTCGGAAGCCGTCCCGGCCGGCCGCCACCGCGGCCCGCCGCAGCCAGGAGCGCCGGAAGTCGTCGTTGTCGAACAACCCGTGCCAGTGCGTTCCGAAGACCTGCGCGTTCCGGAGGCCCTGCGGGACGCCGGCCACCTCGAACCAGGCGTCCGCCGCGCATCGCCGGATCCGCCCGTGGTGGATTTCGTAGCCGTCCAGACCGTCGGCCGCCGCCTCCCAGCGCCGCAGCACCTTCTCGGCGGCGAAGACGACGTCGGCGTCCAGCAGGTCCAGGCCTGTCACGGCGCCCGTGCCGCTCTCGACGGTGTCGTCGATCCGGCGGCACAGCATCTGCATGCCACCGCAGATGCCGAGCACCACACCGCCGCGGCGGGCATGGCCGATGATGGCGTCGGCCAGTCCACGCTCACGCAGCCACTGCAGGTCCGCGACGGTGGCCTTGCTGCCCGGAAGGATGATGACGTCGGCATCGGACAGTTGCGCCGGCTCGACGACCCAGCGCACCGCGACGCCGGGCTCGCAGGCCAGCGCTTCGATGTCGGTGGAATTGGAGATCCGTGGCAGCCGCACCGCGGCCACCCGCAGCCATTGGCTGCCGTGCGGCTCCGTAGGCATACCGACCACCTCGCGGGCGGCCACCGATACCGAATCCTCTGCGTCCAGCCATAATTCGTCGCTGTACGGCAGCACCCCGTAGGTGGGGCGGCCGGTGAGCGCGGCCAGTTGCTCCAGCCCCGGCGCCAGCAGGGTGGGGTCGCCGCGGAACTTGTTGACGATGAACCCGGCGATGAGTGCCTGATCCTGCGGGTCCAGAACGGCTACGGTCCCGAACAGGTGCGCGAGCACACCGCCGCGGTCGATGTCCCCGACCACCACGACGGGCAGGCTCGCCGCCCGAGCCAGCCCCATGTTCGCCAGATCCGTTGCGCGCAGGTTGATTTCGGCGGGCGACCCGGCTCCCTCGCACAGCACGACGTCATACTCGGCCCGCAAGCCGTCCAGTTCCTCGGCGACCACCCCGGCCAGTCGGTCACGGTGGGTGATGTAGTCACGGGCTCCGACGGTGCCCACCGGACGCCCGCGCACCACAAGTTGCGAGGTGTGGTCGCTGCCCGGCTTGAGCAGGATCGGGTTGAACCGCACGCTGGGCGCCAGGCCGGCGGCGCGGGCCTGCACACCCTGGGCCCGGCCGATCTCGCCGCCGTCGACCGTGACCACCGAGTTGTTGCTCATGTTCTGCGCCTTGAACGGCGCCACCCGGATTCCCTTGCGCGCCAGCAGCCGGCACAGTCCGGCGACCACCATGGATTTACCGGCCTCGGACGTGGTTCCGGCGACCAGCAGTGCGCCGCCGGTTCTCGGTGTCATGGCAGGGTGAGGATGTCGGCGCCGTCCTCGGTCACCACGATGGTGTGCTCGAACTGCGCCGTCCACTTGCGATCGGTGGTGGCGACCGTCCAGCCGTCGTCCCAGATCTGGTAGTCCAGCGAGCCGAGGTTGATCATCGGCTCGATGGTGAACGTCATGCCGGGTTCGATCACGGTGTCGACGGCCGGCTGGTCGTAGTGCAGCACGACGAGTCCGTTGTGGAAGGTAGTCCCGATGCCATGACCGGTGAAGTCGCGAACCACGTTGTAGCCGAAGCGGTTTGCGTAGGACTCGATGACCCGGCCGACCACCGACAGCGCCCGGCCGGGCTTGACCGCCTTGATGGCCCGCATGGTGGCTTCTTCAGTGCGCTCCACGAGCAGCCGGTGCTCCTCGCTGACGTCACCGGCAAGGAACGTGGCGTTGGTGTCGCCGTGCACACCGTGGATGTAGGCGGTGACGTCGATGTTGACGATGTCGCCATCGGAGATGACCGTGGAGTCCGGGATCCCGTGGCAGATGATCTCGTTGAGCGAGGTGCAGCAGGACTTCGGAAATCCCCGGTAGCCCAGTGTCGACGGGTAGGCGCCGTGATCGACCATGTAGTTGTGGGCGATACGGTCGAGTTCGTCGGTGGTCACCCCCGGCGCGACAGCCTTGCCGGCCTCGGCGAGCGCCCCGGCGGCGATCCGGCCCGCGATGCGCATCTTCTCGATGACCTCGGGACTCTGCACCCACGGCTCGCTGCCCTCGGCGGCGGTCGCGCGCCCGACGTACTCGGGCCGCTCGATCGACTTCGGCACCGGCAGGGTCGGCGAGACCACCCCGGCGCTTAGCGCGCTACGCATCGCCTCGAGTCCTCACCGGCGCCGCAGCAGCGACGGCACCGGCACGACGTGACGGCGCGGCCCCCGGATGTTCACCGAGCCCAGCACCACCCGGCCGGTGACAATGACGTGGGGTTTGCCCTCTGCGGGCGGGTCCTTGCGGCGGTCGCGGGCGCTGCCGCCGTACACCGTGACGTCGTCGATGGAGGCACTGGCGCCCTCGGGCAGCCGCAGGTCCAGCGAACCGCGCACCATGTCGAGTTCGATCACCACCACCGGCCCGGCGAAGCGGGCGTTGGTCAGGTCGAGGTGCACCGAACCAACACGGCGCACCAGCGACAGCCGGGTGGGCACCGTCCACTCGCCGTGCCGACGCAGCGAGCCCATCCAGCCCCGCAACTCCAGGCGGTCGGCGGACGAGGAGGCGATGGCCCCGGCCCGCGGCAGATCCTCGACCAGCGCTTCGAGGTCCGCCGGCTGACGGGCCAGTGAAACCTGCGCGGAGCGTTCCTCGAACTCGCCGATGTCGATCAGGCCCAGCGCGACGGCGTTGTGCAGCCGTCGCAGCGTGCCGTTGCGGTCGGCGTCGGACACCCGCACCGTGGGTGCTCCATCGAACCGGACGATGGCGGTGGTGTCGGGCCTGCCCTGGATTTCAGTCATGACCCCTCCAATTTACCGTCGTTTCGTCCGCGGCTCGCCGCGACGGCTCCTCGGCTAGGCTCGACAGTGATGTCCGAGTTGCCGAGAAGGTCCGTTCTGATCGGGGCGGCCGTCGCGCCGCTGGCCGCCTGCGGGAAGCCCGCCGAGGCGCCGCCGCCGGCCACGCCCGCAGCCGGCCAGACCCTGACCCCGGTGGCTGATGTTCCGGTCGGTGCGGCCAAGATCGTCGACGGCACGCTGATCACCCAGCCGACCGCCGGGGTGTTCAAGGGTTTCCGGGCCCGCTGCACCCATGCCGGGTGCGCGCTGACCGTGGAAAACGGCAGCATCCAATGCCCTTGTCACGGAAGCAAATTCGCCCTGGACGGCACCGTGGTGCAAGGGCCGGCGATCGACCCGCTGGTCGCCCGGCCGGTGACGGTGCAGGGCGGGGAGATCCTCGCGGGCTAGGCGAGGAAGTCCGGCGGCAGCTGCTCGAGCATCTGCCGCACCATCCGCACGGCGTAGGTGGAGCTACCGCCGCCGACGATGAGGCCGGCGAAGGCCAGATCCCCGCGGTAGCCGGTGAACCAGGCGTGTGAGCCGCCCTGGAACTCCGCCTCGCCGGTCTTACCGTAAACCTGACCGAGGCCGTCGATCTCCTTGGCGGTGCCGCTGGTGACCACCTGGCGCATCATCGAGCGCAACCCGTCGAGCACCACCGGATCGACCGGTGGGTTCTCGCCGGTCTGGCTGGTTTCGGTGCCGGCGATGAGCCGGGGGACGGGCGTCTTGCCGGCCGCGACGGTCGCCGCCGCCAGCGCCATCCCGAAGGGTGTGACCAGCACTTTCCCCTGGCCGAACCCGTCCTCTGTGCGCTCGGCGAGGTCGACGGTCGAAGGCACCATTCCAGTGACCGTGGTCAGACCCGGGATGGTGTAGTCCGGGCCGATCCCGAACTCGGAGGCCGCGACGGTCAGCGCCGTGGGCGACATCCGGCTGGCCAGTTCGGCGAAGGTGGTGTTGCAGGAGTTGGCGAAGGCCTTGGCCAGCGGCACGACGCCGAGGTCGAACTTGTCGTAGTTCGGAATGGTCCGGTCGCCGATGTCGATCTGGCCGGGGCAGCCGACCATGGTGTCCGGCCCGGCCATCTTGTTCTCGATCGCCGCCCCGGCGGTGACGATCTTGAAGGTGGAGCCGGGCGGGTAGAGGCCCGTGGTGGCGGCGGGGCCGTCGGCGTCGGCGGCGTCGTTCTGCGCTACGGCCAGGATCTCCCCCGTCGAGGGCCGGAGCACGACGAGCATGGCTTTGCGCCACTGGCCGTCGACGGCGTGCTGGGCGGCATCCTGAACCAGCCGGTTGAGGGTCATGGTGATCGACGGCGCCGCCTTCGGGGCGACCTCGGTCAGCACGTCGACATCGGCGCTGTTCTGGTTGACGCTCACGACGCGCCAGCCGGCTTCGCCGTCGAGTTCGTCCTGCACGGTCTTTTTGACCTCGCTGACCACCGCGGGCGCGAATCCGTCGTCGGTGGGCAGCATTTCGGCCTGCGGGGTGACGATGACACCGGGCAGGGCGTCCAACGCACCGGCCACTTTGTCGTGGTCGGAGGGCCGCAGCGTGATCAGGTTGATCGGACCGTTGTTCGAGCTGGCCTGCTCGGCGAGGCGCTGCGGGTTGAGGGTGTCGTCGAACTGGCGCAGCACATCGGCGACCACCTTCGCGGTGCCCATCAGGTCCCCGCCGGCGCGCGCCGCGTCGAGCTGGTAGCGGAACAGGCTGCCCGGCGCCAGAACCTCGGTTCCGCTGGCCTCGTTGACCGACGCCCGCCGGGGCGGATCGGCCCGCAGCTCCAGCGTCTGATGCTCACCGAGCCGCGGATGCAGCGCGCTGGGCGACCAGCGCACCCGCCAGGTGCCCTCGTCGCGAACCATGGGCAGCACGCCGTCGTAGGTCCAGGTGCGCTTCTTGGGTAGCTGCCAGGTGAAGCGGTAGTTCACGCTGCCGGTGTCCTCGGTGTAGCGCGAACCCAGCACGGTGGCATCCAGGCGGCTGGCCTGCAGTCCCGCCCAGGCCTGGTTGAGGTCGGCGTGGGCTTCGGTCGGCTGGTCGCTGAGGGCGGCCGCCGCACCGGTGTCACCCCGGCCCAGGTCGGCGAAGAAGGCGGCGGCGGCCTGCGCCGGGCCCGCCTGCCGCGGGGTGCAGGCCGACACCGCACCGATCACCGTCAGCGCGGCGACCACGGCGGCTGTGACTCGTGATATTGCTGAGGTTGAAGTTGCCATTGAGGCGAATGTTATGGGTCCGTGACCCCAAGACGGCGGAGGCGCGCCACTGGCCGCGGCGGGCGTTCAGCGCATCCGGCGGGTGTGCCACCAGGACCCGAGCCGGTTGGCGTCGTTGCGCAGAACGGCGTCATCCCACCCGGCGAGATCGGCGGCGGCGGCATGGGTGGACTCCGCGAAGGCCAGGAGTGCGGCATCGGGGTCGGGGGCATCGCGGACCGCGTCATAGGGCAGGGCGAACTCGCCGAGGGCCGGCAACCAGCCGGCGCCGGGTGGCGCCACCTGCGCTTGCGCGTAGCCCTCGGGCGTGGGATAGGCGTAGGCGTAGAAGATGGGCTCCGGGTTGTCGGGGTTGCCCGGCCAGAAGCCGAGACTGGTCACCTCGTGTGAGTACGCCTCCCGCGCCACGTCGTCGGGGAGGTTGGGAATCCCGCCCGGGTGGGGCGGAGCCTCCCGGCCGGAGAACCGGGTCACCGCGAGATCGAAACTGCCCCAGAAGAAGTGCACGGGGCTGACCTTGCCGAGGAACTCGGCCCGGAAGGCCAAAAACACGCGGTGTGCGTTGACCATGGCCTGCCACAGCGCGTGGGCGTGCGCCGGCACGTAAGTCGCGTTGTCGGTGTCGGTGTCAAGTGGCACCGCGCCGGGAATCTCGCACGGCATCGGATCGACCGCCGGCTCGATGCCCAACTGCGCCAGCGCGGCCAGCACCTCCGCATAGAAGGCGGCGGTCGTTTTCGACTCCAGTCGGATCCGTATGGCCCGACCGTCGCTGGAACGAATGTTCAACACGTGATCGACGAAGTCGAAGCCGACGTCATATGCGTTCGGAACGTGGGGGACCAACGACGTGCCCAGACCGCGGGCGTCGACGTAGAGCGGAACGCTCCAGGAGTGGTTGATCCAAGGCGTGTGCGCCATCCGGACCTTGCCGACAACCTGGGTCCACCGGTGCAGCGTGGCGAGCGTCGGTGCCCAGTGTCCCCACGGTAATCGGGGCCACACCGGAACAGCCGTGGGGTGCCACCCGGCGCTGTCCGCCAATTCCGTCGAGACCACGGGCTAATCCAGCAGCACGGTCGCGAAGGTGCCGACCTCGCGGAAGCCGACCCGGGCGTACGCCGCCCGCGCGACGGTGTTGTAGCTGTTCACATAGAGACTGGCGATCCGGCCGCTGCCCACCACGGCCAAGGCCACCGCGGCGGTGCCGGCCGTGCCGAGCCCGTGGCCGCGCCATTCGGGGTGAACCCAGACGCCCTGGATCTGTCCGACGGCCGGGGACTGCGAGCCGATCTCGGCCTTGAACACCACCCGGCCGTGCTCGAAACGGGCGAAGGCCCGGCCGGCCGAGATCAGGTTGGCCACCCGCCGGCGGTAGCCGCGTCCGCCGTCGCCGGCGCGCGGGTCGACGCCCACCTCGCCGATGAACATGTCGACGGCGGCCACCAGATAGGCGTCCACTTCCTCGACCCGGACCCGGCGGACGCCCGGATCCGCCGCGCACCGCGGGCGCGATCGCAGGGCCATCAGCGGCTGGAGGGCCCGCACGTCACGTGCCGGTCCCCAGCCGCGTTCCAGCCGTTCCCACATCGCCAGCACCAGGTCGGCGCGGCCCACCAGGGAAGAGCACCGGCGCGCCGCACTGAGCGCCTGCTCGGCGAACGCCTTCATGTCGGCCGGACCGCCGCGCAGCGGAATGAGATTGGCGCCCGCGTAACACAGCGAGTCCTCCGCGCGGCGGCGGGTCCACAGTTCGCCGCCGATCGCGGCCGGTTCGATCCCGTGCTCGGCGACGCGGGCGGCCACCATACAGCCGGCCACCGGGTCATCGGCCAGCACCCGCGCCACCGCGGCGGCATCCCGGACCATCGACACCCGTCGTCCCTCGACGGAGCGGAACAGGGACGGAGCCGACATGATCTCTTTCCGGGGGTGGGGTGTTACCTCAGCTTACGGTGACCACCGGCGATCCGCCCGCAGCCGCTTCGGTGCCGTCGCCCCTGATTTCCTCGGCGAGGCGCAACGCCTCCTCGATGAGCGTCTCGACGATCTTGGCCTCCGGCACGGTCTTGATCACCTCGCCCTTGACGAAGATCTGTCCCCTGCCGTTGCCCGAGGCGACGCCGAGATCGGCTTCCCGGGCCTCTCCCGGTCCGTTGACGACGCAGCCCATGACCGCGACCCGCAGCGGAACCTCGAGACCCTCCAGTCCGGCGGTCACCTCGTTGGCCAGCGTGTAGACGTCGACCTGGGCGCGCCCGCACGACGGGCAGGACACGATCTCCAGGCCACGCGGCCGCAGGTTGAGCGACTCCAGGATCTGGTTGCCGACCTTCACCTCCTCGATCGGCGGCGCCGACAGCGACACCCGGATGGTGTCGCCGATGCCCTCGGACAGCAGCGCCCCGAAGGCCACCGCGGACTTGATGGTGCCCTGGAACGCCGGGCCGGCCTCCGTCACGCCGAGATGCAGTGGGTAGTCACATTTCTCGGCCAGCAGCCGGTAGGCGGCCACCATGACCACCGGGTCGTTGTGCTTGACGCTGATCTTGATGTCGCCGAACCCGTGATCCTCGAACAGCGAGGCCTCCCAGAGTGCGGACTCGACGAGGGCCTCCGGGGTGGCCTTTCCGTACTTCTCCAGGAACCGCTTGTCCAGCGACCCGGCGTTGACCCCGATGCGGATCGGAATGCCCGCTGCCCCAGCGGCTTTCGCGACCTCGCCCACCCGGCCGTCGAACTCCTTGATGTTGCCGGGGTTCACCCGCACCGCCGCGCATCCCGCGTCGATGGCCGCGAAGATGTACTTGGGCTGGAAGTGGATGTCGGCGATCACCGGAATGTTGCTGTGCCTGGCGATCTCGGCCAGAGCGTCGGCGTCCTCCTGCCGCGGGCAGGCCACCCGGACGATGTCGCAGCCCGATGCGGTCAGTTCGGCGATCTGCTGCAGGGTGGCGTTCACATCGTGGGTCTTGGTAGTGCACATCGACTGCACCGGGATCGGGTAGTCACTGCCGACGCCGACGTTGCCCACCATCAGCTGACGGGTCTTGCGGCGTGGAGCGAGCACCGGGGGCGGCGCTTGATCATTCCCCCTGGTCGCTTCGCTGCCGCCCCCGAGGGAAGGCATCCCTAAGCCGATTGAGGTCATGCGAATCTCCTACTGGAACAGGCGGATCGGGTTCACCAGATCGGCGGTGACGGTCAGCGCCATGTAGCCGACCACCACGAAGAGGATCACGTAGGTGGCCGGCATCAGGCGGCCGTAGTCCACCGGGCCGGCGGGCATCAGGCCGCGGGCCGCGCGGACCATGTTGCGGAGCTTCTCGAACACTGCGACGGCGATGTGCCCGCCGTCGAACGGCAGCAGCGGAACGAGGTTGATGGCGCCCAGGACGAAGTTCAGCTGCGCCAGGAAGAACCAGAACGCCACCCACACCCCGTGGTCGACGGTGTCACCGCCGATGATGCTGGCCCCGACGACGCTGATCGGCGTCTCCGGATCGCGTTCGCCGCCGCCGATCGCGTGCACCAGCGCGCCGACCTTGCTCGGGATGGCCGCCAGCGACTTGCCGATCTCAACGGCGAGATCGCCGGTGAACGTGAACGTCGCCGGCACGGCCGTCAGCGGGGTGTACTGGGTCGGGGGGAACTGCGCGGCGACGATGCCGACGGCGCCGACGTCGGACGGGCCGGTGGCCTCGCCACCGCCGGCGGGCGCCACCCAGCGCTTGGTCGTGGTGACGTCGACGACCGTGTCGACGGTCGACGTCTCCCCGTTGACGGTGCGCTCGACGACGAACGGCGTGGGCCCGGTGGACCTCTGTACCGCGGTGACCATCTCCTCGAAGGTCTTCACCTCGGTGGGGCCGACCTTCACCACCACGTCACCCGGCTTGATCCCCGCGGCTGCGGCGGGACCGGTTCCGGTGCAATCGGCCAGCTTGCCCTTGACGACTTCGGCCTTGACGCAGCTGGTTTCGCCGACGACGGCCGTGGTCGGCGGATGCAGGTCGGGCAGGCCCCACACCACCGCGATGGCGTAGACGAGCACCAGCCCGATGATGAAGTTCATCGCCGGCCCGGCGAACAGCACCGCGACGCGCTTCCAGGTCTTCTGCTTGTACATCGCGTACGGCTGGTCCTCGGGCCGCAGGTCCTCCACCGCGGTCATGCCCGCGATATCGCAGAAGCCGCCCAGCGGGATCGCCTTGATGCCGTACTCGGTGGAGCCGAGCTTGTTCGCCCGATTCGTCGACCACACGGTGGGGCCGAAGCCGACGAAATAGCGGCGCACCTTCATGCCGGTGGCACGGGCGACCCACATGTGGCCACATTCGTGCAGAGCCACCGAGACCAGGATGGCCAACGCGAACAGCGCGATGCCGAGAGCGAACATCATCGGGACGAGGAGACCTCCTGTGCGGCGACATCCAGCGCGTCGCGGGCGCGTTGCCGGGCCCATCGCTGGGCCGCGAGTACGTCTTCCACGGTAGCCGGTTCGGCGGCCCACTCGCCCGCGCCGCTCAGGACGTCAGCGATTGTTCCCACGATCGACGGGAACCGGATCCGCCCGGCCAGGAAGGCCTCGGCGGCCTCCTCGTTGGCGGCGTTGTAGATCGCCGTCATGCATCCGCCGGCCTCGCCGGCCTGCCGCGCCAGTTCCACCGCGGGGAAGACGGTCGCGTCCAGCGGCTCGAACTCCCAGGTGGAGGCGGTGCTGAAGTCGCAGGCGGCCGCCGAGCCGGCCACCCGGTCGGGCCATCCGAGAGCCAGCGAGATCGGCAGCTTCATGTCCGGCGGGCTGGCTTGGGCGATGGTGGAGCCGTCGGCGAAGGTCACCATCGAGTGCACGATCGACTGCGGGTGCACGACGACGTCGATTCGCTCGTAGGGAACACCGAACAGCAGGTGGGTCTCGATCAGTTCGAGCCCCTTGTTGACCAACGACGCCGAGTTCAGCGTGTTCATCGGCCCCATGTTCCAGGTCGGGTGGGCGCCGGCCTGCTCGGGGGTCACCGTGCGCAGCTTCTCGGCCGGCCAGCCGCGGAACGGGCCGCCGGAGGCGGTCAGGACGAGCCTGGCCACCTCCTCGGAGCGGCCCGCCCGCAGGCACTGGGCCAGCGCGGAGTGCTCGGAGTCGACCGGCACGATCTGGCCGGGCCGGGCGGCCTTGAGCACCAGCGGCCCACCCGCAACCAGGGATTCCTTGTTCGCCAGCGCCAGCCGCGCGCCGGTATCCAGCGCCGCGAGCGTGGGCTCCAGCCCGAGCGCCCCGACGAGGGCGTTGAGCACGACGTCCACCCCGGTTGTGTCGGCGGCGGAGCACACCAGCCGGGTCACCGCGTCGGGCCCGGTGTAAGGAACGTCACCCACGCGATCGGCACCGGCCGGATCGGTCACCGCGACGGCGCGCACGCCGGTCTCGGCGCGCTGGCGCGCTAGCAGCTCGGGGTTGCCGCCACCCGCGGCCAGGCCGACCACCTCGAAACGGTCGGGGTTGGCGGCGATGACCTCGAGGGCCTGCGTGCCGATCGAGCCGGTACTGCCGAGGATCAGCACGCGCAGGCGGTCGCGTTGGCTCACCCGACTATTGTGCAGCGACGGGAACCAAGGAGAACAGCACATGACTGTCCACCGCACCGCACGGCGCCTGGCGGGCCTCGTCGCGGTTTCTGCGCTGGCGATGTCGGCCTGCTCGTCGAGCGTCACCGACGCCGAACCGACGTCGTCGGCCGTCGCATCGGCGTCGGCGCCGGCCGCCTCCAGCACCACATCCGAGGAACCCACGCCGACCAGCACAGTGGACGTTCCCGCCGGCCTCGTCGGCTCCGGTTGCGCGAGCTATATGCAGAAGGTGCCCAGCGGCCCGGGCTCACTGCTCGGCATGTCCCCCGATCCCGTCGCGACCGCGCTTGCCAACAGCCCGCAGCTCACCACGTTCGCGGGCGCGCTCTCGGGCAAGCTCAACCCCGACGTCAACTTCGTCGACATCCTCAACAAGAACCCCTACACCGTGTTCGCGCCGACCGACGATGCGTTCGCCAAGCTCGACCCGGCTCTGATCGACAAGTTCAAGTCCGATGCCTCCCAACTCACGTCGGTGCTGAACTATCACGTGGTGGCCGGTGATCTGGACCCGTCCGCCGTCGTCGGCGAACACAAGACTCCGCAGGGGCAATCGCTGACGGTGTCCGGTTCCGGCGACGACCTGCGGGTCAACAACGCCGGGGTGGTCTGTGGCGGCATCAAGACCGCCAACGCCACCGTGTACCTGATCGACACCGTGTTGATTCCGCCGCCGCCGGCCGCGCCCACGCCGACGTCGGGCGCCACCGACACCAGCACGACCACGACGACGCCGACGTCCTGACCGCGTCTGATCCCCCGGGGGATGCCCCTGGGCTGCAGGGGTTGTGACACAGAACACCCATCCGCGCGCGGGTCTGCTCCGAATGGCTGACGACACCGCGCCCGGAGCGGGCGCACACCAACCGAAAGGACGACGATGAAGGACAACACGAAGGCCACGAAGGCGCTGCCGGTGGCCGGCCTCGCAGCTGTCGCCATGGGCCTCGCGCTGATCGTGTCGCCCACCGCCGCGGCCGACACCCATCTGGTGGGCTCGGGCTGCGCCGCCTATGCGCAACAGAATCCGACCGGCCCCGGCTCGGTGGGCGAACTGGCCAAGGTTCCGGTTGCCACCGCCGCTGCCAACAGCCCGGTGCTGACCACACTGGCCGCCGCGCTGTCCGGGGGTCTCAATCCTCAGGTGAACCTGGTGGACACCCTCAACGGTGGACAGTTCACGGTGTTCGCCCCCACCAATGACGCCTTCGCCAAGCTGGATGCGGCGACCATCGACAAGCTCAAGACGGACTCGACGCTGCTGACGTCGATCCTCACCTACCACGTCGTTCCGGGCCAGGCCGCTCCCGATCAGGTGGTGGGCGCCCACAAGACCGTCAACGGCGCGACGGTGACCGTCTCCGGCGGCGGGGACAACCTTCAGGTCAACGGCGCCAACGTCGTGTGCGGCGGAATCGCGACCACCAACGCGACGGTCTACCTGATCGACACGGTGCTGCTCCCGCCCAGCAGCTAGCGAGTCCCCCGCCGGCGCGGCGGGGCTGCGGCACCACATCGGCCGGCCGGGGCGCGTGTTTCTCCTTCACGCCCCCGGCCGGCTCTCTTCGACCGACAAGGCAGCATGTCCGCTATGCCCGCCACAGTTCTGTGGTTCCGCCGCGACCTTCGCCTGCGCGACCATCCCGCACTGCTCGACGCCGCAGCCGGTTCGGACGTGCTGGCCTGCTTCGTGCTCGACCCCCGCCTGGAAAACAGCAGCGGACAACGCCGGCTGCAGTTCCTGGGCGACTCGCTTCGTGAGTTGCGCGACGGCCTCGGCGGGCGGCTGCTGATCACCCGGGGTCGCCCGCAGGAGGTCCTCCCAGGGATTTGTGCTGCCGTCGGAGCGACGGCGGTGCATGTCTCCGCCGAGTTCAGCCCGTTCGGGATCCGACGCGACGCCGCGGTCACCGAAGCGCTCGGCGGAGTGCCGTTGATCGCCACCGGCTCGCCCTACCTGGTGTCGCCGGGGCGGGTCACCAAGGACGACGGCAGCCCGTACAAGGTCTTCACACCGTTCTTCAACCGGTGGCGAGTTGTCGGCTGGCGTGCTCCGGCGCAGTCCGACGCGGCCGCGGTCTCCTGGATCGACCCGGAAAGTGTCAGGGGGCTTCCACCCGCCATTGCACCACCGAATCCTGGTGTGGTCCTTGACCTTCCGGCTGGGGAGGCCGCCGCGCGACAACGCTGGGCGGAGTTTCTCGCCGAGGGCCTGAGCGCCTACGCCACCGACCGCGACCGGCCCGACCGGCCCGGTACGAGCCGGATGTCGGCACATCTGAAGTTCGGGACGATCCATCCGCGAACGCTGGCCGCCGACCTGGACATCCGCGACCGGGGAGCCGCGGCATACCTGCGCGAATTGGCGTTCCGCGATTTCTATGCCGCCGTGCTGCACGAGTGGCCGGCCAGCGCCTGGCGGAACTGGAACCCCGCCTTCGACGCCATCGAGGTCGAGACCGGACCAGAGGCACAGAGGACGTTCGAGGCCTGGAAGCGGGGCCACACCGGCTACCCGATTGTCGACGCGGGGATGCGCCAGCTACTCGGCAGCGGATTCATGCACAACCGGGTCCGGATGATCGTGGCCTCGTTTCTGGTCAAGGATCTGCACCTCCCGTGGCAGTGGGGCGCCGGCTGGTTCATGGAGCAGCTGGTCGACGCCGACGTGGCCAGCAACCAGCACGGCTGGCAGTGGGCCGCCGGGACGGGCACCGACGCCGCACCGTACTTCCGGGTGTTCAACCCGACCGCGCAGGGCGAGAAGTTCGACCCCGAGGGCGACTACGTGCGGCGGTGGGTGCCCGAACTGGCCGACACCGCCGACGTCCACCGCCTCAAGGGCGGGCGGCCACCCGGCTACCCCGAGCCGATCGTCGACCACGCCGCAGAACGCGCCGAGGCACTGCGGCGGTACGGACTTCTGAGCTGAGGTCTGTATGCCAGAATGACTCTCGCAGTCAACGGACAGGAGCCGACATGGTCAACACCGAGGTGGAGCGCTACTCGGAGGTCGATCCCGCCGAGGTCCCCTCAGCCGCGTGGGGCTGGAGCAAGATCACTCCCCGCACCTGGTACGCCGGGGGCATATTCATCATCGTGTTCCTGCTGGGCATGCTGCGCGGCAACCACATCGGCCATGTCGAGGACATCTGGCTGATCGGCATGGCCGTGTTCGTGGCGTTCTGGATCATCCGCGACGTGGTTCTGCGCCGTCGCGGCATCCTGCGCTAACCACCGGCCGCTACCCGCCTTCGGCGGCCAGCTGTCCGCACGCGGCGGCAATCTCACGCCCACGGGTGTCGCGCACCGTGCACGACACCCCCTTGGCGCGTACCCGCCGGACGAACTCACGCTCCACCGGTTTGGGACTGGCGTCCCACTTGCTGCCCGGTGTGGGATTGAGTGGAATCAGGTTGACGTGGGCCAGCGGTCCCAGCGCCCGGTGCAGCAGCGTGCCCAGGAGGTCGGCCCGCCAGCCCTGGTCGTTGATGTCGCGGATCAGCGCGTACTCGATGGACACCCGGCGGCCCGTCACCTCGCCGTAGTAGCGGGCGGCATCAAGGACTTCGTGAACCTTCCATCGGTTGTTCACCGGCACCAGGGTGTCGCGCAGCTCGTCATCGGGGGTGTGCAGGGACAGCGCCAGGGTGACCCCGAGATGTTCGTCGGCCAGCTTGCGGATGGCCGGGGCGAGCCCGACCGTCGACACCGTCACCGACCGCGCCGAGATGCCGAACCCGTCGGGCGGCGCAGCGGTGATGCGGCGCACGGCCGCCACCACCCGCGCGTAGTTCGCCAGCGGCTCCCCCATCCCCATGAAGACGATGTTGGAGAGCCGGCCGGAGAACTCGTCCCGCACCGCCACCGCGGCGGCGCGAACCTGCTCGACGATCTCGGCGGTGCTGAGGTTGCGGGTGAGCCCGCCCTGGCCCGTCGCACAGAACGGGCACGCCATCCCGCAGCCCGCCTGCGAGGAGATGCACACGGTGTTGCGGTCCGGGTAGCGCATCAGAACCGACTCGAACGTCGCCCCATCATGCCCGCGCCACAACGTCTTTCGCGTCTCGCCGGCGTCGCATTGCACTTCCCGGACCACCGACAGCAGCGGCGGGAAAAGCGCGTCGGCGATCGTGTCGCGCACGGCGGCCGGCAGGTCGGTCATCTCACGCGGATCGGCCACCAGCCTTCCGTAGTACTGGGTGGCGACCTGTTTGGCGCGGAACGCCGGCAGGCCCAGTTCAGCGACCGCAGCGGCACGCTCGCCGGAATCGAGGTCGGCGAAATGACGCGGTGGCAGTCCCCGGCGCGGTGCGTCGAAGACCAGCTGCTGTTTCACTCCTCCAGTATCCGGGTCAGGCCAGCAACGTCAGCACGATCCAGCCGGCGACCGCCGCCGGCAGCATCGCGTCGATGCGGTCCATCATCCCGCCGTGGCCCGGCAGCAGCGTCCCCATGTCCTTGATGCCCATGTCGCGCTTGACCTGCGACTCCACCAGATCGCCGAGTACGCCGGTGATCACCAGCATCAAACCCAGCGGCAACCCGACCCAGGCGGGCTTGTGCAGCAGGAACACCACCGACAGCACGGCCGCGGTGATGCCGAACACCAGCGAGCCGCCCAACCCCTCCCAGGATTTCTTGGGGCTGATCGCCGGCGCCATCGGGTGCTTGCCGAGCAGCACACCGGCGGTGTAGCCGCCGATATCGGCGAAGACCACGGTGGCGATGACCGTGAAGACCCGCGCACCACCGTTGTCCTGGAATATCAGCAGCGACGTGAAACTCGCGAACAACGGCACCCAGGTGGCCAACAGGACGGTGGCGGAGATGTCACGCAGGTAGTTGACCGGCTGCTCCCCCAGCCCCTGGCCGACGAGGCGCCACACCATGGCGGCCACGACGGTGCCGCCGAAGGCGCCCAGCGTGCCCGCGACGCCCCACGGCCAGGCCAGCCAGATCATCGCCTGGCCACCGACCATGAGCGGCACGACCGGGATCACGTAGCCGTGTTCACGAAGCCGGCGGATCACCTCGTGGGTGGCCATCGCGATCGCGGCGGCCAGCAACGGGAGCCACCATTTCGGCGCGAACAACAGGCTGCCGATCGCCATGCCGCCGAGTCCGACCCCGACGGCGATGGCGGCGGGCAGGTTGCGTCCCGCTTTCGAGGCTTTCGCCGGGGCTCCTGATTCGGTGCCTGTCATGGTCTGTCTGCCGGGGCCCTCAGACCTCCAGCAACTCGCCTTCTTTGTGCTTGACCAATTCATCGATCTGGTGCACGTACTGAGCGGTGGACTTGTCCAGGTCCTTCTCGGCCCGGCCCACCTCGTCCTCCCCGGCCTCGCCGTCCTTCTTGATCCGGTGTAGTTCCTCCATGGCGCGCCGGCGGATGTTGCGCACCGACACCTTGGCGTCCTCGCCCTTGGCCTTGGCCTGCTTGACCAGATCGCGGCGGCGCTCCTCGGTGAGCTGGGGAATGGAGACCCGGATGATGTTGCCGTCGTTGGTCGGGTTCACGCCCAAATCGGAGTTGCGGATCGCGTCCTCGATGGCACGCAGCTGGGCGCCCTCGTAGGGCTTGATCACCACCATGCGGGCTTCCGGCACGTTGACGCTGGACATCTGGGTGATCGGGGTGGGGGTGCCGTAGTAGTCGATGACGATCCGGGAGAACATGCCGGGGTTGGCGCGCCCGGTGCGGATGGACGCCAGGTCGTCGCGGGCGACCGCAACGGCCTTCTCCATCTTCTCTTCGGCGTCGAAGAGGGCTTCGTCGATCAATGCATGCTCCCGGGTCAGTGCGGCGTTGAGGTGGTGACCAGCGTTCCGATCTTCTCACCTGCGACCGCCCGGGCAATATTGCCACTTGTCAGCAGGTTGAAGACCAGGATCGGCATTCCGTTGTCCATGCACAGGCTGAAGGCGGTGGCGTCGGCGACCCGCAGTTCCCGGTCGATGACCTCGCGATGGGTGATCTCGCTGAGCAGTTCGGCATCCGGGTTCTCCCGTGGATCGTCGGTGAACACCCCGTCGACCGCCTTGGCCATCAACACCACCTCGGCCCCGATCTCCAACGCGCGCTGGGCGGCAGTGGTGTCGGTGGAGAAGTACGGCAGGCCCATACCGGCCCCGAAGATCACCACGCGGCCCTTCTCCAGGTGCCGCCGCGCCCGCAGCGGGATGTACGGCTCAGCCACCTGCCCCATGGTGATGGCGGTCTGGACGCGGGTGACGATGCCTTCCTTCTCCAGGAAGTCTTGCAGCGCAAGGCTGTTCATCACCGTGCCGAGCATGCCCATGTAGTCCGAGCGGGTGCGCTCCATCCCGCGCTGCTGCAGCTGTGCGCCGCGGAAGAAGTTGCCGCCGCCGATCACCACCGCGACCTGGACACCGCTGCGCACCACTTCAGCGATCTGGCGGGCGACCTGGGCCACCACATCGGGGTCGAGGCCGACGGAGCCGCCGCCGAACATCTCCCCGCCGAGTTTGAGCAGCACGCGCGAATACTGGGGCCGCAGTGCGGGTTCGGCACCGTTCAGGCTCGTCGACTCGCCCATCGGACTCCTCACGACTATGTGCACCACCGACATAAGATCGCCGCTGGGAGGGTACTCCGTTCCATCGCACCAAATGCCCCCAGGTCCGAATCCCGACACAGACCCCAATATCGGTCCAAAACCGTAAGTGCGCTTACACTAATGTTACCGGAGGGTAACGTTGCAGACCGAAGCCGACGAAAGGGCGTAACTCAGGTGGTTTGCAGGCAAGAGCCGAGGCGACGCGACGCCGGATCATCGATTCCGCCGTCGACCTTTTCGACGAGTTGGGCTACGGCGAGACCGGCCTGGCCGATGTCCTGCAGCGGGCGGGTGTCAGCAAGGGAGCGTTCTACTACCACTTCGACTCCAAGGAAGCGGTGGCGTCGGCGATCATCGACGATTACCGCCGGCGGATCAGGGAGGCGGCGCGGGAACGGACGGACCCGTCCAAGCCGGACCTGGAGAGCATCATCCTGGCGACGTTCACCTCCGCGGCCACCATCCAGGCGGACAAGAACGCGCGGATCGGCAACGAGTTGCTTCAGGCGCTCGGCCAGGTCAGTAGCGTGGCGGCCCGCGTCTACCGCGAGTGGACCGACAGCTTCATCACCGGACTGACCAAAGCCATCGAAGCCACCGGTGTGCGCGACGGGGTCGACGCGGCGGAAGCGGCGGAATCGGCGTGGACCAGCGTGCTGGGCTGCCACCTGCTGTCCTCGGCCATGGGAGACGACGCCCATGCCCGCCTGGTCCGCGCGTGGCGAGCGATGGTGCGCGCGACGGTTCCCGAGCATCTGCTCGATTACTACTACGGCGTGCTGGAAAGCGTCAGCGCGCAGGTTCAGCCCGTCGGCGCGACGGCGTCCTGAATGCGCGCCCACGGGAGGGCCTGTTCGAGTTCGTAGGCGAGTTCGAGTAGTCGGCGTTCCATCCCGAGCGCCGCACTGAACATCATGCCGACGGGCATGCCATTGTCGGACTGTGCCATCGGCAGTGAGATCGCCGGTTCCCCGGTCGCGTTCTGCAGCGGGGTGAACGCCGCCCAATCCACCAGCCTTTCGATGATCTGCTGGTAGTCCGCCGTCGGGTCGAGGTGTCCGATGCGCGGTGTCAGCTCGGCCAGGGTCGGCGTCAGCAGAACGTCGTAGTCCTGGAAAAGCCGCGCGGTGACCCGCCGGGTCCGTCCCAGGCGGGTGATGGCCAACGGGAGGCGGTGCATATTGCGGGTGGCGTGTCGGTCCAGTCCCAGGGTGAGGCTGTCCAGTTTCGTCCGATCGAAGGTCGAGCCGAAGGTCCGCCGGCCGCCCTTCACCAGAGCCATCGCCAGTGAGGCCCAGTACAGCAGGAAGTCGTCGGCGAACTGGTCCGGGATCGGATGGTTGTCCAGGTAGTGGACGCGGTGGCCGAGACCTTCCAGAAGCGACGCCGTCTTGAGGGTGAGGTCACGGACCGCCGGGCTGCTCTCGCGCTTGAGCGAGCGGGTCACCACGGCGACCCGCAGCCGCTCGCCACCGGGACCGGTCACCGCGCCGATCGGGGGCAGTGACCGGTTACGCCAGATCCGCTCGGCTTCCCGGTAGAAGGCGGCCGTGTCGCGCACCGACCGGGTCAGCACACCGTCGCTGACGATGCGGACCGGCATCTGCCGGGACATCTTGTCCTGCGGCAGCCTGCCGCGGGAGGGCTTCAACCCCACCAGCCCATTGCAGGAGGCGGGAATCCGGATCGAGCCGCCGCCGTCGTTGGCGTGAGCGATCGGCACCACCCCGGCCGCGACGAATGCGCCCGAACCCGACGACGAGGCGCCGGCGGTGAAGTCGGTGTCCCAGGGGTTGCGGACGGCGCCGATGCGGGGGTGTTCGGCCGAGGCGCTGAACCCGAACTCCGAGAGTTGGGTCTTGCCGAGCGGAATGAGGCCGGTCGCGAGGAAGAACCGCGCGAAGTCGCCGTGTCCGGGTTGCGGACGCGGCACCCAGGCGTCGGTGCCCTGCATCGTGGGCATGCCCTCGACGTCGACGTTGTCCTTGAAGAAGGTCGGCACCCCGTCGAAGTAGCCGCCCGGCTTCTCCGCGGCCCGGAACCGGGCCTGGCTGAACGTCTCGTGCGCCAGGCCGTTGAGGGCGGGGTTGACCGCCTTCACCCGGGCGATGGCCGCGTCGACCAGTTCGATGGCCGACACTTTGCCGGTGCGGATCGCGTCGACCATCCCGACGGCGTCAAGCGCGCCGAGTGCGTCGTCGCCGAAGGCGTTGACGTGCCGCATGGGCAGTCTCTAGGCCTGACCGACCTCGAAGCGGGTGAACCGGGTGACGGTCACTCCGGCCTCGTCGAGCAGCGCCTTCACGGTCTTCTTGTTGTCCGAGACCGACGGCTGCTCGAGCAGCACGACGTCCTTGAAGAAACCGTTGACGCGGCCCTCGATGATCTTCGGCAGCGCGGCCTCGGGCTTGCCCTCGGACTTGGCGGTCTCCTCGGCGACGCGCTTCTCGGCGGCCACCAGGTCGGCCGGGACGTCGTCGCGGGTCAGGTACTTGGCCTTCAGCGCCGCGATCTGCAGGGCCACCGCGTGCGCGGCATCCTGGTCGGACCCTTCGAACTCGACCAGCACCCCGACGGCCGGCGGCAGATCGGCGGCACGCTTGTGCAGGTAGGTCTCGACGTTGCCGTCGAAGAACTGCACCCGGCGCAGCTCGAGCTTCTCGCCGATCTTGGCTGAGAGGGCCGCGATGGCCTCCTCGACCGTGATGGGCGCCTGACCGCCGGAAATCACAGCGGCTTTGAGCGAGTCCACGTCGGTGGCCTTGGCGGCCAGCGCGGCGTCGACGACCTGCTCGGCCAGCTGCTGGAACTCCGCGTTCTTGGCGACGAAGTCGGTCTCGGAGTTGAGCTCGATCAGGGCGCCGCCCTTGGCGGCGACCAGGCCCTCGGCGGTGGCCCGCTCGGCGCGCTTGCCGACGTCCTTGGCGCCCTTGATGCGGAGCACCTCGACGGCCTTGTCGAAATCGCCGTCCGTCTCGGCCAGCGCGTTCTTGCAGTCCATCATCCCCGAGCCGGTGAGCTCGCGGAGCCGCTTGACGTCGGCAGCGGTGTAGTTCGCCATATCAGCCTTCCGTAACGGTGACGGTGGTGGATTCATCAGAGATGGGCCCGGCCGCCGGAACACCTTCAGCGGGGGCGGACTCGATGGCCGCGCTGGCCAGCAGCTCCTGCTCCCACTCGGCCAGCGGCTCGGCGCCGGACTCGGCCTCGCTGCGGCCGGCTCCACCGCGGGCCTGCAAGCCCTCGGCGACCGCGGAGGCGATCACCTTGGTGAGCAGGGCCGCGGAGCGGATGGCGTCGTCGTTGCCCGGGATCGGGTAGTCGACGAGGTCCGGGTCGCAGTTGGTGTCGAGGATCGCGATGATCGGGATGTTGAGTTTGCGGGCCTCCGCGACAGCCAGGTGTTCCTTGTTGGTGTCGACGACCCAGATCGCCGAGGGCACTTTGGTCATGTCCCTGATACCACCGAGGGACCGCTCCAATTTGTTCTTCTCGCGGGTCAGCATCAGGATTTCCTTCTTGGTGCGCCCCTCGAAGCCGCCGGTCTGCTCCATGGACTCGAGTTCCTTGAGACGCTGCAGACGCTTGTGGACGGTGGAGAAGTTGGTGAGCATGCCGCCCAGCCAGCGCTGGTTGACGTACGGCATGCCGACGCGGGTGGCCTCCTCGGCGATGGACTCCTGGGCCTGCTTCTTGGTGCCGACGAACATGATGCTGCCGCCGTGGGCCACGGTCTCCTTGACGAACTCGTAGGCCTTGTCGATGTAGGTCAGCGTCTGCTGCAGGTCGATGATGTAGATGCCGTTGCGGTCGGTGAAGATGAACCGCTTCATCTTGGGATTCCACCGGCGGGTCTGGTGCCCGAAGTGGGTGCCGCTGTCAAGCAGCTGCTTCATGGTTACTACGGCCATGGTCGTGCCTTACTGATCGGTCGGTTGTCGCCCGGCCTCGGTGAAGCCGTGCCCTGGCGCCTGCGCGCACACCAGCCCGTCGCGACGGGACCAACCGGTGTGCGCGGCAACCGACACCCGAGGCGACGGTGCATACAGACGCGCGAAGTCAGCCCGCTTCAGCAGGCTGCGTACAGGAGTTTACACACAGCGCGTGGTTCATCCCCAATCCGCGGGCAGGGGTAGGGCGGCCTGGGTCGGATTGCGGTGAACTGGCCGGATGCGGTTCATCGCGGCAGTCGTACTCCTCCTGGGGCTCTCCCCGACCTCTCGGGCCGACGATGTGCGCCTGCAGTGGCCGCTTCGTCCGGCGATGCCGGTGGTGACTCGCGGCTTCGACGCGCCCCGGCCCGATTGGCAGCGGGGGCACAGGGGTGTGGATCTGGCCGGGGTTGTCGGTCAGCCGGTCTATGCGGCGGGACGGGGGACGGTGGTGTTCGCCGGGGTGTTGGCGGGGCGGCCGGTGGTTTCGGTCGATCATCCGGGCGGATTACGGACGTCCTACGAACCGGTGGAGGCTGTCGTTCGGCCGGGGCAGCTGGTGGATTCCGGGACGCCGTTGGGGCGGCTGGCCGCGGGACATCCGGGGTGTCCGGCGGCGGCGTGCCTGCACTGGGGTGCGATGTGGGGGCCGGCGCAGCGGGCGGACTACGTCGACCCGGTGGGGCTGCTGGCGAGCACCCCGATCCGGCTCAAGCCGCTTGGTGGATGACGCCGAATTCCGGGAACGGCGGGTTTGCGTCTCTCCCGTCAGGCCCGCGGATGAGCCTGGTCATGCACCGCGCGCAACCGCGCGACGGTCACGTGCGTATAAAGCTGGGTGGTCGCCAGCGTCGAGTGGCCGAGCAGCTCCTGAACCACGCGAAGATCGGCGCCGCCCTCCAGCAGGTGGGTGGCTGCGCTGTGGCGCAGACCGTGCGGGCCGATGTCAGGAGCCCCGTCCACAGCGCTCACGGTCTGATGCACGACGGTGCGCGCCTGGCGCGGGTCGAGCCGCCGACCGCGGGGCCCGAGCAGCAGCGCCGGGCCGGACTCCGAGGTGGCCAGATGCGGACGGCCGTCGGTCAGCCAGTCGTCCAACGCGGACAGTGCCGGCCGCCCGAACGGGACCGTCCGTTGCTTGTTGCCCTTGCCCAGGACGCGAAGGAGCCGGCGGCTTTTGTCAACGTCGTCGACGTCGAGGCCGCAGAGCTCGCTGACGCGAATTCCCGTGGCGTACAACAGTTCCACGATGAGCCGGTCCCGTAGGGCCAGTGGATCGCGCTGCTCGGCGCCGAGGCCGGCGGCGGCCATCGCGGCAATGGCCTGGTCCTGCCGCAGCACCGATGGCAGGGTGCGGCGCGCCTTGGGAACCTGCAGCCGGACGGCGGGGTCAGCGGCGAGCAGACCACGCCGGGTCGCCCATGCAGTGAAGGTCTTGACCGCCGACGTGCGCCTGGCCAGCGTGGTCCGCGCCGCCCCGGATTGCGCCTGCGCCGCCAGCCAGGACCGCAACAGCGGCAGGCTCAATCCCTGCAGGCCGCCGCCCGGCGCGCGTTCGTCGAGGAAACCGAACAATGAGCGAAGGTCGGTCAGATAGGCGCGACGGGTGTGCTCCGAGCGGCCACGTTCCAGCGCGAGATACTCGGCGTATTCCTCCAGGATCGCCGCGTGCCGGTCCGAATCGTCCACTCCCCTACGGTGGCAGACGGCCGCGGCACCGGGCCCCATCCGTCCCGGGCGTGTCGGGCCGCCGGACTCACAGGGCGAAGTTGTCCTCCACCAGTCCCAACCAGACCTGGGCGGCGTCCATCGCCACCTTCTCGCTGATGAAGGCGTGCTGGGTGCCGGTGTAGAGGTCCCGGAAGGCACGTTCGAGCCGGGAGCCCTCCCTGATCGACGTGGTCCCGGCCGCCAGGTGCGCCCACTGCGCGCACTCCCGGGCGACGTCGGTCGCATACACCGCAGCCGCCCGCAGATCGGCCCGGTTGGCCGGCGTGAGCTCGTCGGTGTCCGCGGCCTTCTCGGCCTCACCGAAGACGTCGAGCAGCAGCAGCCGGGCCGCCCGCCACGCCGGCACGTGGTGCGCGAGGTCCTTCTGGAAGGTGGGGCGGCTGGCCAGCGACGCCATGTCGCTCATCCGGAATTTGGTGGCGGCCAGTTCCTGGACGTCGTCGAGCATGCTCTTGGCCACACCGAGCGCCCACGCTGCGTGGCCTGCGGCGGTGACGGCCATCAGTCCCATCCGGGCGGCCGGCGATCGGCCGCGCAGCGGCTCACGCGCGAACAGGTCGAACGTCCGGGACTCGGGCACGAAGACGTCGGCGACGTTGTAGTCGTAGGAACCGGTTCCCTTGAGGCCCTGGACATGCCAGCCGTCGGTGAAGGTGACCTGCTCGCGGGGCAGGAGCGCCACTTTCATGACCGGCATGCCGTTGTCCGTCATTCGCGGCTGTCCGTCGTGCACGGGCATGAAACCGGCGGCGACGTACTGCGAATGGCCGGTGCCGGAGCCGAAACTCCACGAGCCGGTCAACCGGTAGCCGCCAACGACCTCGACGCCCTGCCCGAGTGGGGCGAACTGGCCGCCCATCGTCACCTGGTTGCCGTTGCCGGTGAACACCTCGGCGAAGCCGATATCCGGCAGGTAGCAGGCCGCGGCGAACGCGGAGGGAAAGTTGGCGATCCCGATCCACCCGAAAGAGCCGTCCTGCCATGCCATTTCGATCCAGGTCTCGATCATCTCCGCGAAGTCCGGCTCCACGCCACCGGCCTCTCGCGGGTTGAACGACGTCATCAGACCGCTGGACCACAGCGCGTCGACGATCGGAGGCGACATGGTCCGCAGCCGTTCGGATTCCGCAGCTTCGGCACCCACCACCGTGCGCAGTCCGCGGGCCCGGTCGACCACCCGACCCCTGAGGGCACTCGTTGTCATCCCATCTCCTTCGTCACCGGCCGCCAAGTCCCATCATGTCCGTCACACCGTGATCGCGTCCGGTGGTGTATCCGCCGTCGACCGCGATGGCCTGCCCGGTCACGAACGAGGCGTCCGTCGACAGCAGGAAGGCCGCGACGGCAGCGATCTCCTCGGGCCGCCCCCGCCGGCGCAGCGCGTGCTCGTGGGTCACCGCGGCCTTCACCTCGGCCATCTCGGGCGCGGAGAGCACCACGTCCAGCATCGGGGTATCGATGAAGCCGGGACAGACTGCGTTACAACGGATTCCGCTGGGTCCGTAGTCGATGGCCACGTTCTTGGCCAGCAGCACCACACCGCCCTTGGCCGCGTTGTAGCAGCTACCCCCGGCGGTTCCCTCCAGGCCCTCGACACTGGCCAGTGTGACGATCGAGCCACGCTCACCGCCCACGCGCTCCTGACTCAGCATCCGGGTGACGGCGGCCTTGACCACAAGGAAGGTCGCGGTGAGGTCGATGTCGATGACCCGTGCCCATTCCTTCGCGTCGAGGAGGTGCACCGGACCGCCGCCGGGTACGCCGGCCGAGTGCACCACGCCGGCCAGCCTGCCCGGTACGGCGTCGAACACCCGCGCCACCGCGGCCTCGTCGGTGACGTCGGCAGTGAGGAATGTGAACCCCTCAGCACAGGCGAGTTCGGAGGCGGGGGCGAGGTCACAGCCCACCACCGCTGCGCCGTCGTCGAGCAGTCGGCGTGCGGTGGCCAGACCGATCCCCGAGGCGGCGCCGGTGACGACGAACGTCATCCCGGCGAAGCGCGCCGCAGTCACCGCGCCCCGCGGACCAACCGGCCCGGCCGCGCTCCGGTGTCGACGCCGTCACGCCGCGTCACCACCCCGCTGACCACCGTGGCTGTGTAGCCCGAGGCGCCCTGCACCAGGCGGTGCCCGCCGGCCGGCAGGTCGTAGACCATCCGCGGGGCGTGCAGCGTCAGCCGGTCCAGGTCGATGACGTTGAGGTCGGCCTTCTTGCCGACATCGATCACACCGCGATCGGTGAGGCCGAAAAGTGCTGCGGTGTCATGGGATTGCTTGCGCACCACGTACTCCAGCGGCAGCTTCTGACCGCGGTGGCGGTCACGCGCCCAGTGCGTCAGCAGGAAAGTCGGATAGGACGCGTCGCAGATCATGCTGCAGTGCGCACCGCCGTCGGAAAGGCCGAGCACCCCGGCCGGATGGGTCATCATCTCGCGGATGGCGTCGTGGTTGCGCTCGGCGTAGTTGAACAGCGGCACCATCAGCATCGCGCCGGCGTCGGCCTCCAGCATCAGGTCATACATGGTGGCCAACGGGTCCTCGCCGCGCTCGCGCGCGATGGCGGCGACCGTGCGCTCGTCGGTCGGCTCGTAATCCGGCGGCTCCCCGAGCACGAACAGCCGGTCGATGGCGTACTGCGCGAAGGCGAACATGCCGTCGAACAGCTTCGTCGGGTCCAGCGGCAGGTCCTCCTCGGCCAGGATCGCCGCCCGCACCGCGGGTTCGGCCAGCCGGGCCGCGAGTTCCTCGCGGCTGCACTCCGCCTTGAGCCGGCGATAGGTGGGCCGGTGAGTGAAGGCGTGGTGCCCGGGAAAACCGAGCAGCATCCCGAACGGCCGGGCGGCGACCTGGGGGAAAAGTCGGCTGCCAGCCTCGTGGGCGGCCGCCGAGAGGTCCAGCTGCTCGCGCCACAGGTTCGGGTCGGCATCGACCTGGATCAGCGCGAAGCTCAGCGCACAGTCGATCTCCTCGCCGAGCCGGCGCATCCATTCCAGTTCCTTCCTGGGCGCGACGATGTCCTCGCCCGCGGCTCCCTGCGGCGCCAGCTCGAACACCGCCCCGCCACCGGCGGCAAGGGCGCGCCCGAGCGCGAAGAGCTCGTCCTCTGCGGCGAAGGTGCCCGGTACGGGTTCGCCGTCCATCGCCCGATGCGCCAGGGTGCGCGACGACGAGAAGCCCAGCGCCCCGGCCTCGACGGCCTCCTGGACGATCCGGCTCATCGCGGCGATGTCCTCGGCGGTGGCCGGCTCGTTGCGCGCCCCGCGCTCACCCATCGCGTAGGCCCGCACGGTGCCGTGCGCGATCTGACTTCCGTAATCGACGGCCAGTTCACGGCGCCCGATCACGTCGAGGTACTCGGCGTAGCTCTCCCAGCCCCAGGTGATCCCCTCGGTCAGCGCAGTGCCGGGGATGTCCTCCACGCCCTCCATCAGTTCGATGAGCCACTGTTCGGTGCCAGGGCGGACCGGGGCGAAGCCGACGCCGCAGTTACCCGAAATCACCGTGGTCACACCGTGACTCGCCGAGGGCTCCAGGACGTCGTCCCAACTCACCTGGCCGTCGTAGTGGGTATGGATGTCGACGAAGCCCGGAGCGACGATCTTGCCGGTCGCGTCGATCGTCTGGGCGGCATCGCCCGGCAGTGGCGGATCGGCGGGGCCGCGCCGGCGGACCTCGACGATCTTGCCGTCCCGGACCGCGACGTCACCGGTGAAACGATCCGCACCGGTTCCATCGACGATGGTGCCGCCGACGATCTTCAGATCGAACACGTGCTCTCCTGGGTGTGATATGGGCCACTGCACAGAGCTTCCCAGGACAACTCCGGGCATTCAAGGCGACCGGCCTCCTCGGCGAACCCTCAGCCCTTGCGCCGGAACCAGCTGCGTTTGGGGGCCGCGGCCATCTCGGCGCCGGAATGGCCGTCACACCATTGTCCGGCCGGCACGGTCCGTTTGACCGCGTCGACGTGCATCCCGCAACCGGCCCAGGTTGTCTTCCCGCAGACCTTGCAGTTGGCGGCACGGCACATGTGAGCTCTCCTTCAACGGTGTTCGGTCCCACTCCCGGGATACCTATCCGATACCATACCCCCTATGGTATTTATGATGAGCTGACCAACGGCAGCAGAGCCTTTCCGCACCGTGCGACAAGGGCATTGCCGGGTGAAGGGGAAAAGCGGTGAAAGCGGTGGTGGCGTCGGCCGTCCGTCTGCTCAAGCGGTTCTGGGTGGTGGCGATGGTCGTGGTCGCCGCGGCCGCCGCGGTGGCCGTGGTGAGCCGCTTGCGCACCTTCTTCGACTCCGATGTGCCCTATGTGGCAGCCTCTGAGCCGGCCGACGTCATTCGGCCGATCAACACCAAGCGAGTCACCTACGAGATCATCGGCCCCGTCGACGCATCCGGCCGGGTGAGCTATCTCGACGTGAACGGCAAGACGATCGAGGCCGATTTCACCTCACTCCCCTGGTCGGTCACGGTGAGCACAACCAATCCGGGAGTCCTGGCCAATGTCGTCGCCCAGGGCGATACCGCGGCGCTCGGCTGCCGGATCCTGGTCGACGACAAACTGGTCGACGAGAACTACGCCGAAGGCCGCGACGCTCAGGCGTTCTGTCTGGACAAAGCCGCATGAGCGCCCACGGCGGGGATACCCGCAGCTTCTTCCCTCGCACCATCCGCGCCCTGGCAGTCCCGATCATCCTGGTTTGGGTGGCCTTCACCGCCGCGGTCAACCTTCTCGTCCCCCAGGTCGAGAAGGTCGGGATGGCCAACGCTGTCTCGATGTCGCCGCAGGACGCGCCGGCGGTGATCGCCGCCAAGCGGATGGGCGAGAAATTCCAGGAGTCCACGTCGGACAGCATCGCGATGGTGGTCTTGGTGGGCGATCAGCCGCTGGGCGATTCGGCGCACGGCTACTACGACACCCTGGTGGCCAAGTTCGAGGCCGACACCGAGCACGTGGAGCACGTGCACAACTTCTGGGGCGACATGATCACCGCCGCCGGGGTCCAGAGCAGCGACGGCAAGGCCGCCTATGTCCAGCTCAACCTGGCCGGGGACCAGGGCAGCACCAAAGGCAACAAGTCGGTGGATGCCGTCCGGGAGATCATCCACGACACCCCGCCCCCGGCCGGCTTGCATGCCTACGTCACCGGGCCCGCCCCGCTCACCACCGATTCACTGGAGGCCAGCGACCGCGGGATGATCAAGATGACCGTGGTCACGATGATCGTGATCACGATCATGCTGGCACTGGTCTACCGATCAACCAGCACGGTGCTGCTGATCCTGGCCATCGTCGGCATCGAGATGGGGGCCGCCCGCGGCGCCGTCGCGGTGGTCGGCCACCTCGGCATCATGGACTTCTCGACCTTCTCGGTTCCGCTGATGACAGCGCTGTCCATCGCGGCCGGCACCGACTACGCGATCTTCCTCATCGGGCGCTACCACGAGGCGCGGCAGAACGGTGAGGACCGGGAGTCGGCGTACTTCACCGCATACCGCGGGGTCGGCCACGTCATCCTGGGCTCGGGGCTGACGATCGCCGGCGCCATGCTGACCCTGCGACTGACCCGGCTGGCCTACTTCAACTCGCTGGCCTACCCGTCGGCGATGGCGCTGATCATCGTGGTCGCGGCCGCCATGTCCGTCGCCCCGGCGATCCTGGTGGTCGGCAGCCGGTTCGGGCTGCTGGACCCCAAGCGGATGATGAAGACGAGGGGCTGGCGCAAGGTCGGCACTGCCACCGTCCGCTGGCCCAAGCCGATTCTCGCGGCGGCCACCAGCGTCGTGTTGCTCGGCCTGCTGGCGATGATCGGCTACAAGACCAGTTACGACGACCGCCGCTACATCCCGGCCGACGTGCCGGCCAACGTGGGATACGCGGCAGCCGAGAAGCACTTCAGCACAGCGCGTCTCAATCCCGACATCATGACGATCGAGTCCGACCACGACATGCGCAATCCCACCGACATGATCGTCCTGGACCGAATCACCAAGGCGCTCTTCCGCATCCGCGGCATAGCAATGGTCCAGGGGATCACCCGGCCGTTGGGATCACCGATCGCACACAGTTCGATCCCCTACCAGATAAGCATGTCCTCGGTGCCGATCACCCAGAACCTGCAGTTCCTCAAACAGCGGGTCGCCGACATAAGCGGGATGTCGAATGACCTCGGGGCGATGATCGCCTCGATGACGCAGATGCAGAACCTGATGACCCAGATGTCGTCGTCGATGAACAGCACGGTCGAATCCGCCAACGGGATGGTGACCTCAGCGAACGGGATGGTCGGTTCCGGCAAGGCCAGCGTCGCCGACATGAACGCCATGAAGGCGACGCTGGATGAAATGCGCGACAATCTCGCTAATTTCGACGACGTGGTCCGTCCGTTCCGCAACTACTTCTACTGGGAGCAGCACTGCGACAACATCCCGGCGTGCGACGGCATCAAGTCCTTGTTCGACGCGAGCGACGGCGTCGACAAATTCAGCGACAACATGGCCACCCTGCAAAACGATGTCGGCGCGATGATCGGCGGCATGGACGACATGGTCAAGGGCATGGACAGCATGGTCAACGGGATGGGCGAGATGAACAGCCTGTTCCCGCAGATGATCGCCCAGTTCCCGCCGATCATCGCCACCGCGACCACCATGCAGGACACCCTGCAGACCATCCACAGCAGCTTCAACGGGCTCATCACTCAGATGCAGCAAATGACCGACACCGCCACCGCAATGGGTGAAGCCTTCGACGCCTCCAAGAGCGACGACTACTTCTACCTGCCGCCGGAGGTGTTCTCCAATCCGGATTTCAAAAAGGGCCTCACGCTGTTCCTGTCCCCGGACGGCAAGGCGGCCCGGCTGATCGTCACCCACGACACGAATCCGGCTTCGGAGGAGGGCATTTCGATCGTCGACGACGAACTCGTCGCCGCGCACGAGGCGGTCAAGGGCACGTCGCTGGCCAACGCCGACATCTACCTCACCGGCACGGCGGCCACCTACCGCGACATCCAGGCAGGCGCCAAGTACGACACCATGATCGCCGCGTTCGCAGCGCTGACGCTGATCTTCATCGTCATGCTGATCATCACCCGGGCCCTGGTTGCCTCGATGGTGATCGTGGGAACAGTGGTGATCTCGCTCGGCGCCGCGTTCGGCATCTCGGTCTTCGTCTTCGAACGCATCGTCGGCATCGAATTGAACTGGATCGTGCTGGCGTTCGCGGTGATCATCCTGATGGCCGTCGGCAGCGACTACAACCTGCTGCTGGTGTCGCGGTTCAAGGAGGAGATCGGCGCCGGAATCAACACCGGGATCATCCGGTCGATGGGCAGCACAGGAACCGTGGTGACCGCCGCGGGACTGGTGTTCGCGTTCACCATGGGCTCGATGATTTCCGGCGACCTGCTCAACGTCGGCCAGGGCGGCATGACGATCGGCATCGGCCTGCTGTTGGACACCCTGATCGTGCGGTCACTGATGACCCCGTCGATCGCGGCGATCCTCGGGCCGTGGTTCTGGTGGCCGCTGAAGGTGCGGTCGCGCCCGTCGTACTCCGAGCGGATGCACCACGTAACCCGACGTAACGCGGTGTTCGAGGACATCTTCAATCCGGAGCACCATGATGACGGGGACGCCGCACCGGAAGATCTGGTGCCCGCGGGCGGGCGATGACTCCTCCTCGGTCCTAGGCCGACCGTCGCGAGATGCGCCACCTTCCCTCCCGGCGCTCAACCAGGCCGGCCACCTCAAGCATGGCCAGCGGACCGAGCACGCCGGCGGCAGGCACACCGGCGACCACCGCGATCTCATCCGGCGTCCGGGCCGCACGGGCCGGAAGCGCCTCATAGACAAGCCGTTCGATCTCGGTCAGCTCATCGAGCAGCGCGGCCGGCCGGGGAAGCTCGTCAGCGAATTCCCCTGACCGACCAATGAGTTCGCGAACCTCCTCGGGCCGCGTGACCAACTCAACGCCGCCCTGGAGCAGGACGTGACAGCCGGCGGATGCCGCGGAGGTCACCGGACCCGGCACCGCGCACACCACCCGTCCCAGCGCACGCGCCCACGCGGCGGTGCTCGCCGCGCCACTGCGAACACCGGCCTCCACCACCACCGTGGCGCCCGACAACGCGGCGACGATCCGATTGCGGGTCAGGAAGCGGTGCCGTGCCGGACGCACCCCCGGCGGATACTCGCTGACCAGCAGTCCGGTGCGGCTGATGCGGTGCAGCAGCGACGAATGCCCCGCCGGGTACAGGACGTCCACTCCGCCGGCCAGCACCGCGATCGTCAGCCCCTCGACCGCCAGCGCCGCGCGGTGAACAGCGCCATCGATCCCGTAGGCGCCCCCGGAGATGACGGTCACGTCGTGCTCGGCCAGGCCGACGGAAAGGTCGGCCGCCACATGCTCGCCGTACGCGGTGCAGGCGCAGGTCCCGACAATGGCCGCAGCGCGCTCCACGGCCTCATCGAGCGGCATCGGACCGACCACCCACAGCACCAGCGGGGCTCGCCCTTCCGGTTTGTCGCGCACCGGCGGCCCGCTGAAGGCCCTGAACGCCAGGGTCGGCCACTCGTCATCGTCGGGTGTGATCAGCCGGCCGCCGCGGCGCCTGAGGAGCTCCAGATCCTCTGCAGCACAGTGGATATCGCGGCGTGCCTCGGTACGGCGCAAGAGGTCCGCTGAAACCGACCCGCCGCGGACCCGCTCCGCTGCCTCCTCCGGACCGAGCTGAGCGACCAACTCCGCCAACTCGCCGCAGGGCACCTCAGCGACCCGCGACAGATATGCCCACGCCCGCAACCGCCGCTCGTCGCTCATGGCTTGACCTCGGTCTGCCGGAAACTCAGGGCCATCGTCACGTCGTCGAGGATCGGTGTGGTGCGACCGGCCAGGTCACTGATCGTCCACGCGACTCTCAGAAGGCGATCCGATCCACGGATACTGATCAATCCCCGCTCCAGCGCCGTCTTCAGCGGTGCGATCACCGGCGCCGGGAGCCGGAATCGCCGCCGCAGAACCGCACCGGTGACTTCGGCGTTGGTCCTGAATCCCCAGGGGCCCCAGCGCTCTGCGGCCGCGGCGCGTGCCGCGGCCACCCGTTCGCGGACCCGCTCACTGCCTTCCGCCGCATCGGCGGTGAACGCACCGGCCCGGACCGCATGCATCTGGACGCGAAGATCCACACGGTCGAGCAGCGGACCGGACAGCTTCCCGAGATACCGCCGCTTCTCCAGCGGGGTGCATACGCAGTCCTGCGGCCGGATCCGGGCACAGGCGCAGGGGTTGGCGGCCATGATCAGCTGGAAGCGCGCCGGATAGCGCACCACCCCGTCGCGGCGCGCCAGCCGGATCTCGCCCTCCTCCAACGGAGTTCGCAGCGCCTCCAACGCACTGAGCCTGATCTCGGCCCACTCGTCGAGAAACAGCACGCCGCGGTGGGCGCGGCTGATGGCACCGGGCCTGGCCAGACCGACACCCCCTCCGACCAACGCCGTGACACTCGAGGAATGGTGCGGAGCGATGAACGGCGGACGGGTGATCAGAGGCATGTGTTCGGACAGCAAGCCGGCGACCGAGTGGATCGCCGTCACCTCGAGGGCCTCGGGTTCGCACAGATCGGGCAGTAGGCCGGGAAGGCGTTGCGCCAACATGGTTTTGCCGACGCCGGGTGGTCCGGTGAGCATCAGGTGGTGGGCTAACTGCGCGCAATTGCATCTAATGCAATTTTTTACCGCTCTTTCCTGGAGAACAGGGCCCAGACCGTTCTAACACATCCCGGACACGCAATAGCGCCCCACCTGGACATTCACCGTGTTAACATGCATCTCCTGCATGATTCAACCATCTAACGAAAGAGAACCTTCGGTGGCCGATAAGAACCTTCCACCGGGCTCGTCAAGGCTCGAAGTTGTCTCGGGTGTGCGCGCCATACATGAGGAAGATCTCGTGCTAAACGCGATGCTTAAAGGATGGTCGAACCAAATGAAGGGCGGTCGCGGTCTTAAGCCGAAAACAATTGTGGAGCGGCAGAACATCGTTAGACGCTTCGTCAACCATTCAAATGAATATCCCTGGAAGTGGACGGCTGGGATGGTCGACGAATGGATGACGTCACTTACTGCCGAAGAGAAGAAGAGACCCTCAACGATTCGCAATTATCAAGGTGCGCTTCGAATGTTTTGCGACTACATAACCTCGCCTTACTACGACTGGCCCGCACAGTGCATTGAGCGTTTCGGAACACATCCCACGCAGGTCTGTCACGAGTGGAATACCCTCGCCCATTTGCTCAATTACGAGGGAGATCCGCGGCGCCGACCGATGACCCGAGACGAGGTTCAGAAGCTATTGGACTTTGCGGATAGCGAAGTTGAGAGAACCGTGCGCTCCAAACGAAAGGGAGCCCTCGCGGCATACCGTGATGCGACCATCTTCAAAGTGCTCTACGCATGGGGCCTCCGCTGCAACGAAGCCTGCAGACTGGACCTCGTTGACCTCCACAAGAATGTTGCCGCACCCGAATTCGGCCGGTTTGGGATTCTGAGCGTCCGCTGGGGCAAAGCTACAAGAGGCTCTCCCCCGAAGAGACGTGATGTCGTCTCGGTAATGCCCTGGGCGGTAGAAGCTTTGGCGGACTACATCGAGAACGTACGTCCGCTTTACAACAACTCCTCGCACCCAGGACTCTGGCTGACGGAACGGGGACGACGCCTCAGAGTTCGGGAAGTTGAGGAGCGATTCGCTCGCTATCGGGATGAGCTCAAGCTCCCTCAAGAGTTAACGCCACACTGTCTTCGACACTCCTACGTGACACATCTAGTCGAGGATGGAGTCGACGCTAGGTTCATCCAAGAGCAGGTCGGCCACGCATTCCAGAGCACAACAGCGATTTACACATCTGTCAGCCGAGATTTCATGAACACGATGATGCGCAAGGCAGTCGAATGGGCCTTCGAGAAGGATAGGTAGAAGAGATGGCACAGTTGCCTGACTATCAGTGGCGCTTGCGAGAGCTTATGGCTGAGCGTGGCATGTTTTCAACGACCGATCTCCGCCCGCTGCTTCAGGAGCGCGGTGTCAATCTGTCCCCCAGCCAGGTCTACCGTCTGGTTGTCGAACGACCTGAACGCCTAAGCCTCAAAGTCCTTATGGCCTTGATCGACCTTCTCGGCTGCCGCATGGAGGAGCTGATTCAGCCCGTTGCAGCCAACGCTGTTAAGCGTGCGGCTGGAAACGACAAACCGTCAGGCCGGCAATCAGCGCCGGAGCGTCTGGGGACCCTCAGGCCGCGGCGGGCCAGGGTTATCAAGGAATACGATGGGCCAGCCCCCAAGGCCTGAAAAGGCGCCGTCCCACTTTACGGCTCCGATCGAGTTCATCGTTGCCAAGGTCAGCGCGGCGGAGCCACTGATCGACCAGCAGTTCATAGAGCAGCTGATTCTCGAGATTGCGGACACTCGACCGAAGCAGAGAGAGCTCGCAATCGGGCTATTCGAATACCCAAGCTTGTTGACCGCTGGCAGACCTGAAGGACCGATCTACGCGCAAGTTCTCATTGCACGTTTGAAAGACTCAGGCGCACAGAATGTTCAGCTTCCCGCCTGTGCGCGTTGTGCGAGGCCGGGTCTCCTGCCTCGGCATAGGGACGATGGGCAGCGTATTTGCGAGTCATGCGCGGACTACATCACAAAGCAGCAGAAGCGGGGACCTTGCGACCGCTGTGGCACAGTACGTCCGCTTGTGCTTTTGACGATAGATGGCGCCAGGATTTGTGCGGTCTGCTCTGTTCCAGAGCGGTCTCGCAGCCATGTGGCAGAAATCATGAGACTGCTTGAGGATGAGAAGACCACACTCACGACGGAGTGTATCGCGCAAGCAGTCAATCAGGCCTTGCCTAATTCGAATCAACAGCGGAACGTGTATCGCGAGTTACTGGCGGATGACACTCTGTTACGAACGAATCCCGCACGTGGATCGCACAGAGTTGTTGTTCTTGCTGAGACGCTGATCTCGCTTGGCGCCAAAACGATTGCTGTACCGACATGTACGAGCTGTGGATCAGCGGGTTCGATCCGATGGAAAGGTCCGTCCGGACGCTGTTGCCGATCCTGCTACGAATCCGGCAGAGGTACAGAGTGCTCAAGATGCGGTGAGATGGCATTGGTCTTCTCCCGGTCCTATGACGGACAACCGCTGTGTTCTTCTTGCAGTCGCGAAGTCGAATACAACCACGAGCCGTGCAGCGACTGTGGGGAGCTCAAGCTCATTGTGCACAGAGATGACGCTCGCGCGCTATGCAAGGCTTGCTGGCGCGGATATGAGGCACAGTGCTCGATCTGCGGCAAGATCCGGCCTTGCCACTTCGCAGACTCAGAAACGCCTCGCTGCGAACACTGCTCCCGCAGGCGAGAGCAATGTTCCATCTGCGGCGTCGAGCGAATTGTCAACACCCGGACGGCCGATGGAAGACCACTTTGCCCCGAATGCGCACGCAGACGGGAACACTGCCATAGATGCAACAACGAGGCGCCGGTCAAGGCGCGCACCGAAGATGGCGAACCCCTCTGCGGAACATGCTGGAACAAGGATCCCAGATCTTTCGACGACTGCCGGACATGTGGTAGCCACGGGCGACTTCGCAATGAGCTTTGCGTCAGGTGCGCCGCAACAGCCAGCCTCGAGGAATTCCTCAGAGACGGGGACGGAGTCCCGTACCCAAATGCTGACGGGATTAGGGACGCCTTCGCATCAGCTGACCCTGCTTGTCTCCTTGAATGGCTGAAGCGCTCTAGCGGAGCGGTAGTCCTCAATAGTCTGATAAGACGACCTCAGCCGATAACACATGATCTTCTCGACGAGTTCTGGCCCGACCGAACGGTTCATGCGTTCCGCGCAGTCTTGATCGCAGGCGGCGCCTTACCTCCAAGGGATGAGCAACTCGCTAACTTCGAGCAGTGGTTCCGCCATCTCCGCAACACAATTGCCGATGACGCGGACAGGGCGGTCCTCGTCAATTACGCCAATTGGCAGATCACTAGGCGATTGCGTGACAAGGCCTCCCACGGACCCGTTTCCTATCACGCAGTCGCTTACGCCCGACGTCAAACCCTCCACGTGAGCAGATTTCTGGCATGGCTTCGAGAAGAAGGCATAGCGCTCGAAGTGCTCTCGCAGAGCGATCTCGACACCTACTTGGCCGGCGAGCCCGAAGCCCGACTTCCCCTTAGAACCTTCACTCAATGGCTGCGCAAATCGAGAGGCCAGAAAGGCCTCGAAGTTCCGCTCCCCGGCCAGGCCCGGCCACTTACAGGAATTGCCGAAGATGAACGATGGAATCTGGTTAATCAACTCCTTCACGATGAAGCGATCAGCCTGACAGACAGGTTGGTCGGCCTGCTCGTATTGCTCTATGCGCAACGCCTATGTGCAGTCGTATCACTCAAGATTTCCGCGGTGTACGAGGAAGACGGCAAGACATTGATAGCGTTGGGCGATACCCCCCTCGAGCTTCCGGAACCGATCGCTCAGATCGCTTGGGCCCTCATAGAGGAACGTCGACACCACGTCCAGCTCGCACGCCCAACATCAATTGACTGGCTCATTCCTGGCGGGTTACCCGGGCGCCACCTGACGGCAGAACGAATGAGTGAACGCCTTCGATCTATTGGGGTCCCGAGCCGTCGGGGTCGCAATGCTGCGCTCCGCGACCTCGTAGCACGACTTCCATCCACCGTAATCGCGAAACTGCTCGGATTGAGTCCCCGCACAGCAGCGAGTCTTGCTGGCAGCCTTTGCAAGTCGAACGCGGACTATGGAGCCGACGTAGCAAGAAGGGGCTAAAGCGTCCACCCACATCTTGCGCCCAGGAGGCGATGGACATTGAGTACGGATGCGCCACGGCCAAAGCAATAGCGAGCGTTTCTTGCCGGGTCGCCGGTCCATGCCATTGCTGACGCTGCGGCCCCTATGTCCCTCGAGGTCGAAGAGCGTTGAGCGGCAACGGTTAATCCCTGTCGCTTCCGGTGCTCTTCTCGTTCGCGAAGCTTAGGAACCATCGCGTCGTTGCGCCGCAACAGTGTCCGGCTGCAGCAGCCTACGCGACGTCGACAGCACCTCGCGTCGTCATTTACTCATCATCTGTTGGACTACTGGGAGCTTTGTTGACAACTAGAAGCCCTTGTTTTCCTGCCAAACAGACCTGAGGCGGACGCGGGTCTGAGCGATGAGTTCGTCAGATAGGTGAAGTTTGAGGCGCGCCGACGACCAGTCGGACGCACTGTCATCGTCGCCGTATTCGTCTTCATCGTCATCCTCGCCTTCGTCGTCCTCGTCCGCCTCAGCAGTCCAGCGGCTCGCCTTATCCTCTGACTCGGCCGCTTCGGCGAAGAGGTCAATGGGACGTGAGAAGGGCGCAGTGTCGCCCTGCCAGAGTTCCCCAAGCACGTTCTCGCCCTTAGTGACTAGCCAGTCAACGAAAACGGTAGCGAAGTCCTCGAATGGCTTAATCGCGACCGCGGAGCTGAAGCCGATGCCGCCATGGTCGTAGTTGGCGTACTCGACGACAACAGCTGGCGTCGCCAGCCCGATTGATGTGTAGCCGAGTAGAGGGTTCCATTCGCCTTCTTGGACCCAGTGTTCTGCCCAGCAGGGGCTCATTTCCGGTTCATCGCTGGGTTCCCAGCCCGGGATCATCACGTATTCTCCATCGGTGGTGGGATACGCCACCCAATTGTTGCCGTTGACGTCCGCACAACACTCGCCGGCATCCTCGCCGTCGAGAATGGGCTCCAGGGCGAACGGTAAATTCGCGGCGATATCGGGAGCGCAGCTGATCTGGATTTCCTCGCCGGTGCGAATCTCGCGCAGCGCTGGCGTCGAGGAAACAACTGCTAAGACATCGGCGCCCTCACAAGGTGTCTCAATGCCATCGGAGTTGCGCAGTATCAGTGCGCCATCCATGGAGAACAGTTGCACCTGTTCCTTTAGAGCCGCAGGTTCTTGGCTGTTGTCGTAACGTGCAATCTCATAGATCGCCCTGGTACCCATGTGATTTTTCTCCCCGAAGCTGCGGTTTTGCGATTTTAGTCGCGCAGAGCTGTCTCTGCACCACTTCTTGAATAGCGCAATGTATATCGGAGTAGTCACTGCAATTGCGGGCGAAGTGCATCCCCCACTGTGCCTAAACGGACGGTCCCTGATGGCGCCCAGGCGGTACCCTCTTGCCTGTCCGGGGACAAAGGGGGCCTTTCATGAACGTCGGTGAGCAGACCATCGCATGGCTGTACGACAAGCAGTTGCAGGTTGACGACGAGTGGGCAGTTCGGGGACCGAACGGATTCACCTGGTGGGCGAGCCTCAACGCCCAGGCTATTGAGATCGTCAGCGAGGAAGCTGGGCCAGATGGCGAAACGGGATATGTCATCGCGGTACGGACCGAAATGGTTCGCGATCTCGACCTCACCGACCAAGTTCTGCATGATCTGAATACCGGACCGATGAGAACAGCTGCAATGGCCGGTCCGGTCTACGATCCCCACACACGCACCCTGAGTCTCTGTTCCCTTGCCTTAGTTCACGAAGGGAATGCATCTTGGCTGAAAGTCCTACTTAGTGGGGCTGCGGTAACGCAACTGACGGAGGCAATGCTGCTGGGGCCTGGCTTGGCAGAACAGCTGGGCGCTGAGCAAGCTGTCACTGGGCATCCGGAACATGGACTGCGCGAAGAACCCGACGAGATGGTTTTTACCGCGCGTGTTTTCGCTGACGAGGGCAGGGAACCGTGCAGGTGGCCCGCAGATGCATTCGAGCAGGCCGTAAAGCAGTTAATGAGGCAGCCACCATCCTTGGGCGCCTCCAGCGGCGGATCTGCCTTGACCGTTGAGTTTCCCTACGGAGACGGTTCATCGCTATGCCAGATCAATGGCGACCAAGCTCATCCGCTTTACGGAAACGGTCTGTTGATCGTGCAGCGCTTCCCGTTTCCCCTCGACTCCGAGGCGGAGGGCGCAAACCTCGCATTGTCGTTGAATGGTGATGACCTGACAGTCAACCCCGCGGGCTACGGCTTTGGCAGTTACGTATACGTCGACAATATGATCTGTTTCACCGGCTTCATCCCCAATTCGTTTGATCGACAAGTGCTGCTCAGCAACGTCTATTACTCGTGTGCAACTCGCGCAAGGTCGATAGCATTTCGACTGCTGAATCGCGACTGGGATGAAGATTCATTCTCACTTGAGAACAGCGCCATGGGCCAGATCATGAGGGGCAAAAAGGGCCACTGATCGCCCATGTTCATTCTTGACAAAGTCATCGTCTACAGCGCGTCCGACCTTGCGGCCGCCGCTCGTTGCGAGTACGCACTGCTGCGTGCTTTCGATGCCCGATTGGGATGGGGACCTCCTGTTGCTGCGGAGGACAATCTGCTCGAGCGCACGTCGCGGCTTGGTGATGAGCACGAGCAACGGCACCTCGACGAGCTGCGTACCCGGGTGGGCGATAACGTCACCATCATCGGCAGGCCGACCTACACCCACGACGGGCTCGTCGCCGCAGCCGACGCGACGAGAAATGCGGTAGATCGACGATCACCGGTCATTGCCCAAGCCGCTATGTTCGATGGTCGATTTGTCGGCTTCGCCGACTTCTTGGTGCTCAAAGACGGTAGTTACCGGCTTTGTGACACAAAACTCGCGCGTTCGGTGAAAGTCACTGCGCTACTGCAACTCGCCGCCTACGCCGATTCACTACGCAAGGTCGGCGTGCCCATCCTCGAGGACGTCGAATTGGCGTTGGGCAATGGCGTGGTAGTGCCACATCCGGTGAGTGAGCTACTGCCGGTGTACCGGACCCGCCGGACCGTGCTCGAGAAACTTCTCGATGATCACTATGCCGCAGGAGCCGCGATCGAGTGGGGGAACCAGTCGGTGCGTGCTTGCCTGCACTGCCCCGAATGTCAGGCTGAGGTCCAGGCCCACGACGACGTTCTCAGAGTGGCCGGTTTGCGAACCAGCCAGCGTGCCCGACTCATCGACGCCGGCATCACCACAGTCGCTCAGCTAGCCGAAAAAACCGGGTCGATAAGCGGGTTACCCGATGCGGCTGCAGCAAAGTTGACCCTGCAAGCCCGGCTGCAGGTTTCGCCGCTGGTCGACGGCAAGCCCGTTTACGAAGTTGTTGATCCTCCGGCACTGTCGGGACTGCCCCCGTCCAGCCCGGGCGATCTGTTTTTCGACTTCGAAGGCGACCCGTTATGGACGTCCGATGGCCGCTCATGGGGGCTGGAGTATCTGTTCGGCGTGTTAGAGGCCGACGAAACTTTCACGCCGATATGGGCGCACGACAGATTCCAGGAGCGTGCAGCGCTCAGGCAGTTCCTAGACCTTGTGCAAAAGCGACGCGAACGCTACCCGGACATGCACATCTACCACTACGCACCCTATGAGAAGACGGCTCTGCTCAGACTCGCCGGCAACTACGGTGTCGGAGAGGAGGAAGTCGATGATCTACTGCGCCGCAATCTTTTGGTCGACCTCTTTCCGTTGGTGCGCAACAGCATCCGGGTAGGCACCAAGAACTACAGTCTAAAATCACTGGAGCCGCTCTACATGGGCGATGAGTTGCGGAGCGGGGACGTCACCACCGCGTCGGATTCGATCGTCATGTACGACAAGTATTGCGAGCTGAACGCGCAGGGCCAAGTCGATGAGGCGGCCGTGGTGCTCGCCGACATCGAGGACTACAACCACTACGACTGTCGGTCAACTCGCAAGCTTCGGGATTGGCTGCAGGCGCGGGCCAGCGAACATGGCGTCAAATTCCGGGAGCCTCCCGCTCCGAAAGAGAAGACCAAGGACCCGATCGACGAGGACGATACGGCCCGCGCCCTCATGACCTTTGCCGGCGACAAACTTGCGGGGCGCTCGGCCGCGCAACAGGCGGTCGCCATGATCGCTGCCGCTCGTGGTTACCACAAGCGCGAGGACAAACCATTTTGGTGGGGCCACTTTCAGCGGATGGAGTTTCCGGTCGATGAATGGGCTGACACCTCAGGCTCGTTCATCATCGAGCGCGCCGAAGTTGAGGAGAATTGGCGCCCTCCAGAGGGGCGCCAGAAGAAGCCGCGTCGTCGACTTAGACTGTTCGGCCACGTCGAGTCCGGCAACTTCGACTCAAAGAACATGAGCGCGATCTATGCGCCGCCTGCGCCGCACTCACTCGAGCAGTACCCCAATGGACGGGCGTGCAACAACGTCAAGATCGAAGAGGTTAACGATCCGTCCGAGCCGACAGAGATCGTCATCACCGAAACAAGTGGCGGGAGCTGCGGTGAGAGTCATGAACAACTGCCCTTTGCCCTGACTCCCTTACTTGAAGTTGACACGCGAGTACTCCGCGAGGCTATCGACTCGCTGGCCAACGAGGTCATCTGGGAACTTCCGCTTCTACCCGAAACAGCGTGCATCGACATCCTCACGCGTCGTCCACCACGCACGCAGACGTCCGGGCCGCTACCACGAACCGGTGATGACATCACAGACATCACCGCCGCCATTCTCGATCTGAATGATTCCTACATGGCGGTTCATGGACCCCCTGGATGCGGCAAGACCTACGCAGCAGCGGGAATAGTTGCTCGGCTAGTCAACTCTCATGGTTGGCGGATCGGCGTGGTCGCTCAATCGCACAGCGTGGTCGAAAACCTGCTTGAAAGTATTCTGAAGGCCGGCGTCGACCCGCAACGGATAGGTAAGAAGGGCAAGAAGTCCCCGACGTCCCGTCCTCGAGACTGGCAGACGCTCAAAGAGGCACAGTATCCGGACTTCATCTCCGGAGCCGGGGGTTGTGTTGTCGGTGGAACGGCATGGGATTTCGCCAACGCCAACCGCGTTCCGCCCGAGAGTCTCGATCTCTTGGTGATCGAGGAAGCAGGCCAGTTCAGCCTCGCCAACACGATGGCCGTGGGCAGAGCCGCCCGAAATCTCCTACTTCTTGGGGATCCCCAGCAGTTACCCCAAGTGAGTCAGGGAACGCATGTCGAGCCCGTCGATGAGTCAGCGCTGGGTTGGTTGGTCAATGAAGCGCCGACCCTTGATCCATCGCTGGGTTACTTTTTGGCGCGATCCTGGCGCATGCACCCCGCTGTATGCGAGCCGGTATCCCGACTCTCCTACGGTGGTCGCCTCAAGTCGGTCACAGAAGTCACCGAGGCACGGCGAATCTCTGGTCGTGAGCCAGGAGTGCACGAGATCCTCATCGAACACGTCGGTAATTCAACAACCAGTGTCGAGGAGGCGGAATGCATCATCGGCGAGATCGCATCCTTGCTCGGTTTGTCATGGACTGATGAGAAAGGCACTCGTCCGCTGGGCGTGAATGACATCTTAGTGGTGGCTGCCTACAACGCCCAGGTCTTGACGATCCGCCGTCATCTCGCAAGCGCCGGCTTGGAACGGATCAACGTCGGTACCGTCGACAAATTCCAAGGACGCCAGGCTCCCGTGGTGTTCTTCTCTCTCGCCGCTTCCTCGGCAGACGACGTCCCGCGCGGAATGTCGTTCTTGCTCAACCGCAATCGCGTCAATGTGGCGGTAAGTCGCGCCAAGTATGCGGCATATGTAGTGCGCTCCGCGCACTTGACCGACTACCTACCTTCCAGTCCGGCAGGTCTGGTACAACTGGGCGCGTTCATGCGGCTTTCTGAGAGCTCCTCTAGCTAGGGACCCTAACTCCTGACCGAAAGGACAAGCGTGACAGAGAACAATGACGACCCCAAGGACCTCAACGAGCGCCTGATTTCCGCATTAAAGACGGTCGGCGCCTTCTCCCGTGTCGATGACGACGGCAGGATCTTGGCCTTTGACGGCAAGCAGGAGTACGAGGTGACCCTGGACTTCAACCGACTGCTGTCGAAAACTAGGGGCCGTCATATTGCTCTAGGTAAATCCTCACTTCCCCGCCTTGAGCGTGGTGATGTGAAAGAGCTGTTTCCACGCGGAATTGTGCTCCCAGCAGCCATCCGACCAGCCGATGCCCCGGTAGCCGCGAATTACTCACCACTCCAATGGGACGCTGACCGGGACTGCTTAGGGGAAGACGAAGCTCTAACGGCGCAAGGCGATGATTGGACTTACGAAATCTCCCCCATTTGCGGGGGGCCTGGAGAGGTGCTCGGCTACCGAGTATCGGGCGGTGATATCGAATCAGGAGACCAATTCGGTTCTTCATTGATCACCGGAGAAATCGGCGAATTGACCCTTGCAAAGGCAAAGGCAGTCGCCGAGTCAAACTACGCAGACCGCTACCTTGAAGCTGAGGGCCTGCTGGAGGACCTCGTCGAACGAGATAAATCCGGCCGATTTTTGCTTCGGCTCGGTAAAGCAGGTACGGAAGAGGTCGAGGTCATCGCGACGCTGCGGGATGAGCACGATAGCTACGACGGGACTGGCCGAGTAACGATTTGCCTGCGCACCATTCTGAGCTGCGGTGGCGACCGGAGCATCCTGGAAGACGAGGTGCGCCGGATCATCGAGCACCGAGGTTGAACGGTCCCAGGATAATTCGCCAGGCTGGTTACCGATTGGCGATCAAGTCTCCTGCTCGGCCTCGGCCTCCGACCGAGCTCCAAAAGCCGCAGCTTCGAAGGCACTCAGGGCGGTTAGAGCAGTCCGTGGAAACTCGCGGATATGCCGACGGATTGCTGCAAACGAGCCAATCAACGCTGACCACGACTCAGGATTGCCGGGAACAGGGACATGGACCTTCTTCAACCCGTCTATGTACAAGCGCCGACGTACCGCACCGCGGCTCTCCCGAACAATTTCCGCTCGACCTCGCTCACTCTTGAGGAACATTAGTAAGTACTCGGCATCGAACGGCGCTTCGGGCGAGAGCCTGAAGACGGTGTAGTCGGGACTCACCCAGCCCGCTTCGGATTCGCTGCGGCACAGAGCTATTGAACCAACATTTACCCTCATTGGGTTGTAAACAAAGTCGCTAGGTTCAAGCCGCCTGTAGCGGCTTGTGTCCTTGGCTGGCTTACCTTTGAAGGGCGCTAAGCCACCCTCATTCGAGACACCGACTAAACGGCCAAGATCAATTTCCTGATCACCAGCCCGAGCACCCGCCTCGATCACGAAATCACCAAGCGGGATGCTGTCTAGTAACGGGAAATCCTCCAAAGACGCGTGCGCTTCCGTCAGAGTGGATGCCAGCTTCGAGAGAGTACCGAGCTTGTTCTGGAGGGCCTCCAGCTGCTCACCGGCAGTCTCAGCATTTGGAAACTCAAGAGAGTAGGGACACGGTATGTCCAGATCGAACCCGCTCTCGACTATGGATTCATAGTCGACCTCCCACGAATGCTCGTCGGCTATTCCCTCAAGCACCCACTTCTCAGCAGCCTCCAGCACGTCCGGTGTAAGCGGATTCGTCTTGCTGTAGGACCTCTTGCCGGCTGGCAACGGAACTTGGTAGTAGCGAATCTTCTCCGTTCGCCCCGCATTAGCGAAGAAGAGGACGTTGGTTCGTGTATCGGTAGCGGTGGGAAAGACTCCGGGTGGTAGCCGGACGATCGCCGAGAGTCGAAACTCGTTTACCAGCCTCCGACGCACCGTCGAAAATGCTGTCTCCGTCCGATAGAGGATACCATCGGGAAGTACGATTGCAGCCCGTCCTCCGGCACGTAATTTCGCCATGCAATGCTGCAAGAACAGAAGCTCCGTTGCGGCAGATTTGCTCGGAAAGTTCTGCTGCACTTGAGGATTCTCGTTGCCACCGAAGGGTGGATTGGTCAGTATGACGTCGAATTGCTCTGCTGGACCGATATTGCGGGCGTCCTGCTCCAGTGTGTTCCGTCTTACGATCTGCGGATCTTCCACACCGTGCAGAACGAGATTCATCGTTCCAACCAGCGCTGCGATCTCACCTGACTCTTGGCCGAAGAACGTTAGCGAATTGAAGGTTTCCTGCTCTTCGAGCGTACGGGCCTGATCCAACACATGTTGCGAGGACGCGACCAGAAAACCTGCCGAACCGCAGCACGGATCGTAAACCCGTTCGCCAATAACAGGATTCACTATCCGAACCATTGACTCAACGACGGGCCGAGGCGTGTAAAACTCTCCCGACCAGCCCGCATCTGCGGTTTGAGCAAGTAGAGACTCATAAATCACGCTCATAGCATGGCTATTCTCTACAGCATGAAAGTCGATCGAATCGACAATGGCGATAACCTCTTTGAGCGAATAGCCAGACTTCATCACCGTTCGAACTTCGGCGAAAATCGCTCCGATTCGCTCCGCTCTAGCGCTTCCCGTTAGCGATCGCAGGTAAGGTAGCAATTCATCAACCACAAAATCGACTAGCTTGTCGCCCGTCAAATCGCGGTCCCGAGCCCAGTTCTTCCATCGGTACTTGTCTTCGATGAGAAGTGTGAATGGGCGCCCATCAATCTTCGCCACAACCTCGCGGGTGTCTTCAACCGAGTCGAAGACTTTCAGGAACAAGAGCCAGGTCAGCTGCTCCAGATACTTCAGAGCGTTCTTTGTGTTGTCATCAGCCCGCATCTTGTCGGACGCGGACTTGATCTTGCTCTGGAGTTCCGAGACAGTCACGACTTCCCCTCGTCAAACAGCGTCTTCTGGACGACCTCCAGGAATTCGGCAACCTTCTCAGGACCTCCCAGAAGTTTGGCAACGCCAATAACTCCTCCCCATACGGCCGGAAACGGCGCCAAGTTGAACAATTCGCTGGTAGCGACCTCTGCCACACCGCCGATGCGGAACTTGTCCACGACTGCCTCAATGAAATCTGTTGGGATCGCTGTGTACTGAGCCTCGAGCCTCTGTAACGCAGCGGACGCTCTGGCGTCTCTACTGATCGGGACCGCATCGAACGCGACCGATGCAAAGAGGTCGTACCCATCGAGATCAGAACGGCCCAGGACTAGACCCAAGAGCTCAGGTGTGACTTGACGGACAGCGAGAAACTCTTCGAGTTCCGAACGCGTTGCGCGCGACTGCCATAGCGCTCGCAACTGGCTATCTGACGTAACGCGCTCGTGAATGGTGTCACGCGCACGTTTCAGAAATTCGGCCGGCGCAAGAACGTTGCCTTGCCCAAGGTCCAACTCAACCTCGTCGGCAATTGAGACATCCACGCCCGAGATGCGAAGGCGCGTCTCTCCCTTCGACGGCTTCGGCAGCGCGATGATGAGATCGTCAGCCTCGTCAGATGCGATATCGACCCGGAGGTGCTTGCGCGTATACCCCGTAGCAGAACCGAAGACATCGACGACAGCTCCAGGCAAACCGTTGATGTTGAAAATTCCGTCTTCATTGCTTAAGACTTCAGCAATTAGCTTGCTCTGAACTCTGACCGATACGGCCGCTCCCGCAATCGGGGCGCCGGATTCAACCTCCTCGACGCATCCGCTCAGCGTATTAGTGCCTTCAGTAGCGACCGTCACGGTAGGAGAAGTTGGCAGATCCCACTCATCAAACAGTCGAGATGCATTGGTGTAGTCGATTACCCGGAAGAAGGTCTTCCCGGTTAGGGCATCGAGTCGGCTCCCCCGACCAATTATTTGCTTGAAAGTAGTGATGGAACCGATCGGTTTCATGAAGACGATATTGCGGACGGAAGGTGCATTCACGCCTGTTGAGAGCAAGTCGACCGTGGTCACAACTACTGGCTCCGTGGAGGACGCCAGCTGGAACTGTTCGAGTAGCGCCTTCGCATCGCGTTCTTCACTGACAATCCTTGCGGCATAGAGCGTTTTACCGGTCTCAGGCCCGAGAAGATCTTGCATAAGACTGCGGACGAGGGCGGCATGCTCCATCGTCACGCAGAAAACCATCGTCTTATCGAGGGCTCCATACGTTCTCAACACACCGGCTAGATGTTCGCAGAGGACTCGGGTACGGTCGGGAACCGTGATCTTGCGCTCGAACTCGCGCATCTCATAAAAGTCACGCGGCGTCGTGCCCTCTGGTACAAGCAGTTCAGCTCCACGCTCGACTTCATCGTCGATGACGATGCCTTCGTCGATGGTCGTATTGACTTTCAAGACTTTGTAGGTTGCGAGATAACCATCGTCAATACCACGGCCCAGGGAGTACTCGTAGATAGGTTGAGGTTGCCCCTCCTGATCGAGGTTCTCCGAAGCGAAGAATGCATACGTGTCGACCGAATCGTCCTGCTTTGGCGTCGCAGTCATTCCCAAGTGGAACGCCGAGCTGAAGCGGTCAAGGATCGCGCCCCAGTCCCCATATCCGCTTCGGTGGCATTCGTCCACTATGACCAGGTCAAAATAGTCGGGCGGGTATTGCTCGAAGACACGCAATCCGCTCTGAGTCTCTGCGTACAGAGATTGGTAGATCCCAAAATGCACGTCGCGCTGCAGAGGAACCTCTCCACCAGCCACAACGCCACGTCGATCTCCAAGTCCAGCGAATTCGTTGTACGCCTGGTCCCTGAGAGTGATTCTGTCAGCGATGAAGAGGACTCTCTTCAGGTAATTGGATGCTAGGAGCTTGTAGACAATATTGAAAGCAATGAAAGTCTTCCCAGTTCCCGTTGCGAGAGATAGCAGCGCCCGCTTGCGGCCCCGAACAATTTCTTCGATCGATGCGGTGACCGCGCGCTCTTGATAGTAGCGCATGGAAGGTGCTCCAGGAAGCGAAAAGGCTTGCTGCAGAATTGGATTCGGAACTTCAATGCCTGATCGTGACATCACTTGGCGTCCTTGCCAGGAGTCGCCAGTATTCCAACGATCGACCAGGTCGGCCGGGCTCGGAAAGCCCGTACGCCGTTCAACAGCACCAGTTCTCATGCACTGCAACACGACCTCATGTCCGTTAGACGAGATCGCGAAGGGAGCGTTAACGTCCACTGCGTAGGCCAAGGCCTGCTGCAGCCCCGCCTCGGGTGCGTGAGCTTCATCTTTAGCCTCCAAGGCGGCCAGAATCATGCCCCGTGGCTCGGCTCGAAGCACATAGTCGATGTATTGGGGCGCGTCACGCACCGTCTGTTCACCTAGTAGGCGCAGCTTTCCGGGTCGATAGACATGTTCTTCCTCGATCAACCCCCCACCCCAGCCCGCCGCGGCGAGCATCGGATCAATGAGCTGCTCTCGGGTCTCCTTCTCACTGAGAGTCACGCTCGATATCTTTGCAGCTCCACTCGGAGATTCGCGCTCAAAGAGACAACACCAAGACATTCCGGCAAATTGTTGAATCTTCAAAGGCCGAGGTCGCCCGCGAGTGCGCGTAACAAGATGAATCGGTCAGAAACAAAGGTCCGCCGGCCAATTCACAACGAACTCGGCCCCTCGTTGGGGCCGGCACTCACCCTCGAGAGGGATCGAACACGCTCGCTTGGCTGGGCCGGCCGAACTGCACAGACAAGGACGATCAAGGACCTATTCCGCCTGTTCTAATGGCGCGCACTACCAGTACCGGCCGCGGCCACCTCGACGGCGAATCGTGCCTGCGTCTGCCCGAGGACGTCGGCGAGATCGGCAACGTCGTCATCGTCGGGACGCGATGTGTCGACACGGCCGTCAAGGCCGACCCCGGTCTTCAACCAGTCCTGAACCTGCCGCAGTGTCGAGGCGCCGTGCACCTCGACGCCGTCGACGAGACTGGCCTCGGCGAGATTGCCGACCGGCACCACCACCGCCGGCCAACCGTGGCGCTTGGCCGCCAGAACCGCGGGCAGTACTCCGCGCACCGGCCGAATGCGACCGTCGAGCGCCAATTCGCCCAACAGGACGGTCTTTTCGAGCCGGTGCCACGGATTCTTCCGGTCGGCGGACAGGATCGCAGCCGCCAGGGCGACGTCGTACAGGGAGCCCGCCTTGGGCAGAGTCGCCGGCGAGAGCGCCACCGTCAGGCGGGAATTCGGCCACGAGTTGCCACAGTTGGTGATCGCCGCGCGCACGCGGTCGCGGGATTCCTGAACGGCGGCGTCGGGCAGCCCCACGAGATGAAACCCTGGCAGGCCCGCGGTCAGATCGGCCTCGATCTCCACCATGTCGCCATCCAGCCCACGCACAGCCACCGAGAACGCCCGTCCGAGTGCCATCAGCCCACACCCTGCAGATGCATGACTTCCGGAGTCCGCTGCCGGCCCAGGCGCACTCCCACCACGTCAATCCGCAGATCGGGCCAACCGCGGTCCTGGGCGGCCAGCCACAGACCGGCCAGTCGGCGGATGCGGATCATCTTCTGCGGGGTCACGGCGTACTCGAGGCCGCCGAACCCGTCCCCGGTGCGGGTCTTGACCTCGACGAAGACGACGGTGCCCGGTCCGTCGGCGGCGATGAGATCCAGTTCCCCGTAGCGGCAGCGCCAATTGCGCTGCAGGATGCGCCAACCCAGGGCTTGCAGATGTTCCACGGCAACCTGCTCGCCGAGGGCGCCGATCTCCTGCCGGCTGAAAGTCGTCATGGCGACCAGCGTCGGGCTGGACCCCGACGGGAACTCCCTGCCCGGTCGGCGACAGGCCGGGTTATCCCCAGCGCCTCACCGATGCACAGCCACTACTCGGGCAGGCGCAGCTCCGGCTTCTCCACCTCTTCGATGTTGACGTCCTTGAAGGTGATGACGCGAACCTGTTTGACGAAGCGGGCGGGCCGGTACATGTCCCACACCCAGGCGTCGGCGAGACGCAGCTCGAAGTACACCTCGCCGTCGGTGTTGCGCGGCACCAGTTCGACGCTGTTGGCGAGATAGAAGCGCCGCTCGGTCTCCACTACGTAGCTGAACTGGCCGACGATGTCCTTGTACTCGCGGTACAGCGAGAGTTCCATCTCGGTTTCGTACTTCTCGAGATCCTCGGCACTCATCAGCGCGGTCCCTTGTCGTCGATGTCTGGTCCTGAGCGTCTGCTGGCTTCCATCTTGTCTCACCCCTCGCCGCGGCGGGACACCGGCGCGAATTCGGCGACGAGTTCGCTGGATCCCGCGCGGGCAACTCGCCGCACGTTGATGAAGGAATACCGGTGCTGGCTGCACGGACCGTGCTCGGCCAGCGCCGCGCCGTGCGCGGGCGTGCTGTATCCCTTGTGCTCGGCGAACCCGTAGCCGGGATGCTCGGAATCCATGGCGACCATCAGTCGGTCCCGGCTGACTTTGGCCAGCACACTGGCCGCGGCGATGCAGGCCGCCGCCGCGTCGCCGCCGACGACCGGCAAGGACGGCACGGGCAAACCGGGTACCCGAAATCCGTCGGAGAGCACGTAGCCGGGCCGCACCGGCAGGCCGGCGACTGCGCGCCGCATCCCCTCGATGTTGGCCGCGTGCACACCGCGTCGGTCCACCTCGACAGCCGGGATGAACACCACGTGATAGGCCAACGCGTAGCGGCGGATCAGCGGGAACAGTTCTTCACGGGTCTTCTCCGTGAGCTTCTTGGAGTCGTCCAGGGCCGCCAGGCTCTCGAACCGGTTCGGCCCGAGCACACAAGCGGCCACCACCAGTGGGCCGGCGCATGCGCCGCGGCCCACCTCGTCGACTCCCGCCACCGGACCGAGACCGCTGCGATAGAGCGCCGACTCCAGTGTCCGCAGGCCCGATGACTTCCGGATGATGGTGCGCGGAGGCCAGATCGCTACAGCATCTTTCTTGGGGGGCATGTCAGCCCTGCTGCGGGTCGACCGAGGAAACACCACCCCAGCGTGAGGGCGGCCAGGCGATGAACCGGGCTTTGCCGATGACGTCGTCCACCGGAACGGTCCCCGTCACGGGGTCCCCGGTGCACAACAGGCCCTTCTGGGCATCGACGGGCGTGCTGCTGCAGTGCGCCCGGGAATCGGCCGAATGGGTCCGGTTGTCCCCCATCACCCACAGCCGGTCGTCGGGCACCTTCACCGGACCGAATTCATTGCCCAGGCACGGGTAGACGACCGGGTCGGCCATCATGGTGGCCGGATCCAGGTAGGGCTCTTTGAGCGGTTTACCGTCCACCGTCAGGCCGGTGTCGGCACGGCACTGGACGGTCTGCCCGCCGGTGGCGATGACACGCTTGACCAGATCGTTCTCGTCGGGCGGGACGAATCCGATGAAGGAGAGGGCGTTCTGGACCCACCGCACGGCGGTGTTGTCCGAGCGGATCGACTTGTAGCCGACGTTCCAGTTGGGCGGCCCCTTGAACACGATGACGTCGCCGGGTTCGGGCCGGCCGAACCGGTAGGTGATCTTGTCGACCATGATCCGGTCGCCGACGCAGCCCTTGCAGCCGTGCAAGGTGGGTTCCATCGACTCCGACGGGATCAGGTACGGACGCGCCACGAAGGTGAGCATCACGTAGTAGAGGAGAACCGCGGTTCCCACCAGGATGGCGCCCTCGCGGAAGGCTGAGCGCTTCTTGGTTTCCTTCTCGCGCCGCGCCGGGATCTCCGTCGGAACCGGGCGTTCAGGCGTCGCTTCGGCCGGGTCTGGGGTCTCGGTCACGGGATCAGCGTAGCCATCAGGAGGCCGGAAACCCCGGCACCCTCGAAGCTCAGCGCTTCTCCCGGCCGGATGTCGAAGCTCAGCGCTTCTCCCGGCCGGATGTCGAAGCTCAGCGCTTCTCCTTGATCTTCGCCTTCTTGCCGCGCAGCTCCCGCAGGTAGTACAGCTTCGCCCGGCGGACGTCACCGCGGGTCAGCAGCTCGATGTGGTCGATGTTGGGCGAATGCACCGGGAACGTGCGCTCGACACCGACGCCGTAGCTCTCCTTGCGGACCGTGAAGGTCTCCCGGATGCCGCCGCCGGAACGACGCAGCACCACACCCTTGAAGACCTGGATGCGCTGCTTGTTGCCCTCGATGACCTTGACGTGGACATTGATGGTGTCACCCGGACCGAAGGCAGGGATGTCATCGCGAAGCGACGGCTGATCGACGAAATCCAGAGTGTTCATTGCGGTGAACGTTCCTTGCGGTCGGGCTCCGGGCGGCTGTCTGGGCGCGTGCGCCTGACATCGCCGGGCTGGTGGTCAGATGTTTGTCGCAGCAGGCGGTTGGACCGGCCCGCGCGGGGCAACTGCTCAATTGTGCCAGATGAGCCGCGAGGGGCGAAATCGCACGACCCGCCGGTCCCGACAACCTGCCGTCACGTCGGAATTAGGCGGTGTACAAAAAGGACGGCTACCCTGATCGGACCGGGGTTTATCGGGGAAACACCCACGCCACAGATGTTGAGAATGAACATCCGCCGAGGAGAGGGACCATGCGACGTCGAACGTCGGTGCTGCTGGCAGGCACCGCCGCTGTCGCTACCGTCCTGGTGATCGGCGCATCCTCGGCCACCGGCTCCAGCGCCCGGCCCACCGACCGGGTCACGCTGATGTCCGCCGGCCCGCAGGCCGTCCCCCAAGGCGCCGTCCAGTCCGCCCCCGCCGCACTGCCGGACCGATTCCTCCAGTTCGACAAGCGAGCCAGACGGGCCGTCGCCGACGCACAGAAGAACGGCGCCGACATCAGCCTCACCATCCTCGACCGCGTCAGCGGGCGGATGCTGAACACCGGCGATGCGGCCGCGTTCCCGATCGCCTCGGTCACCAAACTCTTCATCGCCGACGACCTCCTGATGCAGACAGCTCAGCGGAGGGCACGCCTCAGCCCGCAGGACAGACACGGCCTGGAAGTCATGCTCCGGTCCTCCGACGATCTGCCCGCCGACGACTTCTGGACACGGGGCGGCGGCAACGCCATCGTCAAGCGCGTCTCCGACCGATACAAGCTCGCCAAGACCACGGCGCCGTACAACGGCGACTGGTGGAACACCATGAGCACCACCGCCGACCTGGTGCGCTACTACGACATGCTGCTGGACGGAACGGGCGGACTGCCGCGGGAGCAAGCGGACCTGATCATGTCCAACCTGTCCGCCTCGACGCCCCAGGGAGCCGACGGCTATCCGCAGAGATTCGGCATTCCCGACGGCTTGTCCGCCGAACCGGTTGCGGTGAAACAGGGTTGGATGTGCTGCTGGGGCGTCGACGACCAGGTGCATGTGTCGACGGGGGTGGTCGGACCGGACCGCCGCTACGTGGTCGCGGTGGCATCACTGCAACCCGTGGACGAAGCCGCAGCCCGCAATACGCTGACCCAGGTCCTGAAGACGGTGTTTCCCGGCGGACAGATCTGACCGACGTCATGGCTACCCTGATCACCGGAGCCTCGGCGGGAATCGGCGCCGAATTCGCCCGCCAGTTCGCCGCCCAGCGTCATGACCTGGTCCTGATCGCACGCCGGGAACAGGCCCTGGCCGCCCTGGCCGACGAACTCCGGTCGCACGGGGTCACCGTCACCGTCATCGCACAGGATCTGTCGCGACCGGAATCAGCGACCGAATTGCATTCCCGCACCGAAGATCTCGGGATCCAGGTGGACGTCCTGGTGAACAACGCCGGATTCGGCACCCACGGCGATCTGGCGGACGCAGAGCCCGCCCGGCTGGCCGACGAGATCCAGCTGAACTGCGGAACCCTGGTGGGCCTGACCGCCCTGTATCTACCCGCCATGCGGCGCCGCGGCCGCGGGACGATCGTGAACATCGCCTCTACCGCGGCGTTCCAGCCCGTACCGCATATGGCCGTCTACGGCGCGACCAAGGCATTCGTGTTGTCGTTCTCCGAAGCGCTGTGGGCCGAGGAGCGCAAGCACGGCATCCGGGTTCTGGCCGTGTGCCCCGGCGCCACGGCCACCGAGTTCTTCGACGTCGCCGGCGAGTCCGCCGCCGTGGGTATCAAGCGGACCGCCAAGCAGGTCGTCGACAACACCATGCGCGAACTGGCCGGCAAGAAGCCGAGTTTTGTGGACGGCGTCGCCAACGCCGTCACCGCCCGCGTGCTCACCCGGGTGGTGCCCAGCCGCGTGCTGATCGCGGTGACCGGACGCCTGATGGGCGGGAACTGACCGTTCAGTTGCCGTCGAGTAGGTCCGGCCGGCGTTCCCTGGTCCGCTGCAAACCCTGCTCGCGCCGCCACGCGGCGACTCGACCGTGGTCACCGGACAGCAGAACCTCGGGCACCTGCAGTCCCCGCCACAACGGGGGCCGGGTGTAGCTGGGCCCTTCCAGGAGTCGCTCGGAATGCGAATCATCCTGGTGGGAAAGCGGATTGCCGAGCACGTTCGGCATCAGGCGCACCACGGCCTCGATCATCACCAGGGCCGCCGCCTCCCCACCGGCAAGCACGTAATCGCCGATGGAGACCTCCGCGACCCGCATGCGGGTCGCCGCGTCGTCGACCACCCGCTGGTCGATGCCCTCGTAGCGACCACAGGCGAACACCAGGTGCTTCTCAGCGGTCCAGCACTGCGCGTCGGCCTGCCCGAACAGCCGACCCGCCGGGGTGGGAACCACCAGAAGCGTTTCAGCAGTGCAGATCTCGTCGAGCGCCTCACCCCAGACCGGCGCCTTCATCACCATCCCGGGCCCTCCCCCGTAGGGCGCGTCGTCCACCGAATGATGCACGTCGTGGGTCCAACGCCGGAGGTCGTGGACGGCGAACTCGACGATCCCGCTGTCAATCGCCTTACCGGGCAGAGACTGTCGGATGGGCTGGAGGTAGTCGGGGAAGATCGAGACGACATCAATCCGCACGGCTGCGCACTCCTAGTCCAGGTCGAGCAGACCCTCGGGGGGATCGATCCGCACGATCCCGTCGGCCAGAGAGACCTCGGTGACGATCTCGCTGACGAATGGCACCAGCACCTCACCGCCGGATTCCGCTCGCACCGAAAGCAATTCACCGCCCGGGGTGTGCAGCACCTCGACGACGGAACCGACATCGAGGCCCCCGACGGTCCGCACGGCCAGGCCCTCGAGTTGGTGGTCGTAGAACTCGTCGGGATCCTCGATCGGCGGGAGGTCGGCGGAGTCGACGACGAACAACTGGCCGCGCAGCGCCTCGGCGGCGTCGCGGTCGGCGACGCCCTCGAGGCGCACCAGGAGCCGTCCCGCGTGCGGACGGACTGCTGAAATCACGACCTCGCGTTCGGTTCCGGCCCGGGTGTTCTTGAGCCGCAGCAATTTTCCGACAGCGAACCGCGCGTCGGGATCGTCGGTCCGAACGTCGACGACGAGTTCGCCGGTGATCCCGTGCGCCTTGGCGATCCGCCCGGCCACCAGTTCCATCGTCGAATCCCCGAGTCGCTACGCTCCTGCCCGCCGGGAGGAGCTACTGGTCGGTGTCCACCACGTCGACGCGGATCCCGCGCCCACCGATGCCCGCGACCAAGGTTCGCAGTGCCGTGGCGGTCCGGCCGCCACGGCCGATCACCTTGCCGAGGTCGTCGGGGTGCACGTGCACCTCGACCGTCCGACCGCGCCGGCTGGTCACCATGTCGACGCGGACGTCATCGGGGTTGTCGACGATCCCGCGCACCAGGTGCTCGACTGCGTCGACGACGACCGAACTCATTCTGCGGCCGGCTCGGCGGCCTCTGCGGCGGCCTCAGCGGGCGCCTCGGTGGCCTCAGCAGCGTCTTCGGCCTTCTCCTCGGCCTTCTTGGCCGGAGCCTTCCTCTTCTTCAGCTGGACGGCCTCACCAGTCGGCGCGCCGTCGGCGGAGGCCAGCGCGGCGTTGAACAATTCCAGCTTGGTGGGCTTGGGCTCCTTGACCTTCAGCGTGCCCTCGGCGCCGGGCAGGCCCTTGAACTTCTGCCAGTCGCCGGTGATCTTGAGCAGCTTGAGCACCGGCTCGGTGGGCTGGGCGCCGACGGAAAGCCAGTACTGGGCGCGCTCGGAGTCGATCTCGATCAGGCTCGGCTCTTCCTTGGGATGGTAACGGCCGATGACCTCGATGGACCGACCGTCGCGGCGGGTGCGCGCGTCAGCGACGGCGATGCGGTACTGGGGATTGCGGATCTTGCCAAGCCGGGTGAGCTTGATCTTGACAGCCATGAATTAACTACTCCTTGATCGCACGCTGCAATTCAGCGGTCACCGGCGGGATGCCGGAACCCGGTTTTGCCTCGCGTGGCCAGCCGTCGATTGTGCCAGAACCGGACATCGCAGCGTTAATCGCGGCCGGCTACAGCAGTTTGTCCATGCACTTGGTCTCCACCCGCCGGGTCATCCGCCAGCCGTCGGGGGTGCGGACGAACTCGTCGTCGTACCACAGCGCGCAGAACAGGATCCGCCCTTCCTGGTCCCCCGAAGCGGGGAACTTCATCGGGTTGAAGCACATGGTGCGGCCGGTGGCTGTGTCGCCGTGCAGCCGGATGTCGAAGTTGCCCACCAGGTGGTAGTAGGCGGGAAAGTTCGGCAGCACCTCCGACAGCCACTTCTTGACCTGGGGGTAGGCCCCGTCGATACCGCCCATCGCCCGGTAGTCGATGTAGGCCGAATCCAGGAAGATCCGGTCGAGGTCGTCGAAACGGCGCTGGTCGATCGCGGTGGAGTAGTCGACCAACAGCTGCTGGATCTCCAGCCGATCCGAGATTTCCTGCAGGCTGAGCACCCCGCCATTGAACACCGCCGATGACCTCCCGGCACAGCCGTTAGGCTGAACCGCCATGGGCAGGTTCGCGGCCGCGTTGGCGGCATCTCTCACCTTGTTCGCCGCCGGTGCCGCTGTCCCGGCTTCGGCCGACCCGATCGAACCCAGCGTGCAGCCGGTGGGCTCGATGCCCATTCCGGACGGCCCGGCGCCGGCTTGGATCGTCGCCGACCTGGACAGCGGTGAGGTGCTCGCGGGCCGGGACATGTATGCCGCCCACCCGCCGGCCAGCACGATCAAGACCCTGCTGGCGCTCTCCGCGCTCGACGAGCTGGATCTGGACGCCACGATGGTGGCCAGCCAGGCCGACGCCCACGTCGAATGCAACTGTGCCGGCATCAAACCGGGCCGCACTTACACAGCGCGCCAGCTTCTGGACGCCACACTGCTGGTGTCGGGCAACGATGCCGCCAACGCGCTTGCCGACATGCTGGGCGGCTACGACGTCGCCGTCGACAAGATGAACGCCAAGGCGGCGGCGATCGGCGCCACCGACACCCACGCGACCTCCCCGTCGGGTCTCGACGGTCCGGGAGGTTCGGGCTGGACCACTCCGCACGACCTGGCGGCGATCTTCCGGGCGGCGATGGCCAATCCGGTGTTCGCCCGGATCACCGCCCAGCCGACCGCGATGTTCCCGAGCGACAGCGGTGAGAAGCCGCTGATCAACCAGGACGAGCTGCTGGTGCGTTACCCCGGCGCCATCGGCGGCAAGACCGGCTACACCTACGCCGCGCGGAAGACCTTCGTCGGCGCCGCCGAACGCAATGGACGACGCCTGGTCATCGCGATGATGTACGGCCTGGTCCACGAGGGCGGCCCGACCTACTGGGATCAGGCCGCCATGCTCCTGGACTGGGGCTTCGCCCAGAGCCCGTCGACGGGCGTGGCAACGCTTTAGCCCACGGCTACCGGTTGAATCCCGGCGACGCGACCTCACCCTCGGTGAGCTGGAACGGCTCGGGTGCGATGACGTTCGGAGTGGCCTCACCGAGGTTGCCGCTCCCCTCCGCCGGCGCGCCGCCTTCCGGCGCGCCCGCGGGCTGCACCACGGAGGAATCCTCCGGCGTCGGCAGGTCGGCCGCCGCCGGCTCCGGTCCCATCGGCGTCGATCCGGGCACCCAGGCCAGGATGTCGCGAACCCCGTCGTTCCACACCACGCTGTTGGGCACCGGACCCACGACGTCGAAGTAGAGCTTGCCCATGTTCGACGCGCCCCAGATCGAGGGGTAGTAGGCGCCGTCCTCGGCGCGGGCGCCGAACCGCTCGATCATGGCGGGGAAGCCGGTGACGTTCAGGGTTGCCGCGTACAGCTTGCCGTTGTGGGGCACCGGATCGTTGCTGGGTGCCAGCTTGCCGACGATGTAGGTGATGTAGGGCGTTCCGTCGGGGTTGTTGAGGTGCTCTTTCTCCCCGAAGATCTTGATGTTGTCGGTGGCGAACGCCGGTGCGGCGGTGACGGCACCCACTCCCATCGTGAGAGCGACGGCGGCGACCGCTCCAGCCAGCTTCTGAGTCTTCACGCGAGGCTCCTTCGTTTGCCGGTTACGCAGCGAAACTTACCCTTTCACCTCGCTGGGGAAACGGCAATCGTTACCGCGTGCCGTGGGTGTCTGCAACCAATCGGAGACCAGCCCGATCCCCGACCGCGGTCAAACGGGGCTAACCTCGACGAACATGTCTGTGCTGTGCCGGGGACTGCGTGGCGCCGCGGCCGCCGTTGCCGTCGGCGTGTGCGCCGCTTTCGCGCCGTCACCGGCTCTCGCCGAACCCGCCCAGCCCTCGGCCATCGCCCCGCCCGCCGGTCCGGCGCCGGCCTGGCTTGTCGCCGACACCGTCAGTGGGCGCATCCTGGCCGCCCAGGACCCCTACAGCCTCCGGGCACCGGCCAGCACCATCAAAGCGCTGCTGGCGATGGTGGTCTTCGACCAGCTGCCGATGGACACCGCGGCCCCGGCCACGTCGGCCGAGACCGATGTCGAATGCTCATGCGTCGACCTGGTGCCCGGCCAGGTCTACACGGCACGCCAACTGCTCGATGCGCTGTTGATCGTCTCCGGCAACGACGCGGCGAACATGCTCGCCGACATGCTCGGCGGCCAGCAGGCGGCGGTGGCGAAGATGAACGCCAAAGCCGTCGCGGTCGGCGCCCGCAGCACCCGGGCCGGCTCCCCCTCGGGTCTGGACGGACCCGGCTGGGAGTCCGTCACCACGCCTTATGACCTGGCGATGATCTACCGGGCGGCGCTGACCTACCCGCTGTTCGCCCAGATCCTGCACCAGCCCGCAGCGTCGTTCCCCGATGGCAACGGCGGATTCAAGCGCATCGCCAGCCACGACCCGAACCTGTTCAGCTACCCGGGCTTCATCGGCGGCAAGACCGGCTATACCAACCTCGCCCAGGAGACCTACGTCGCGATGGCTCAGCGCGACGGGAAGCAGCTCATCGCCGTGATGATGTACGGCAAGGACGACCTGTGGGACCAGGGCCGGGCCTTGCTGGACTGGGGCTTCGCCCAGAGGTAGCGCGATTCGGAGCGCCGAAAGACGATCTGGACCCACTCTCGGCGAGATGTCAGTAGACCCGCCCGCGCAGGATCACCCGGTCCGGCCGGCTCAGCAGCTGCGGCCCCGACCGGGGATCCTCGGCGAAGCAGAGCAGATCCGCCGGCGCGCCGTCGGTCAAAGCGGGCCTACGTAACCACTCTCGCGCCTGCCAGCAAGCCGCGCCGAGGGCCTCGGTGGGTGTCATCCCCACCTGCGTGAGGGCGGCCACCTCGTCGGCGATCAACCCGTGTGCCATGTTCCCGCCGGCATCGGTGCCGGCATAGATCGGGACACCCGCGTCGTGGGCCGCGCCGATCCGTGCAAGACGGCGCGCGTACAGGTCATGCATGTGGGTGGCGTAGCGCGGGAATTTCGTTGCCGCATCGGCGAATCCGGGGAAGTTCTCCAGATTGACCAGGGTGGGCACCAACGCCGTGCCGTGCTGCGCCATCAGGGCGACGGTGTCCTCGGTCAGTCCGGTGCCATGTTCGATACAGTCGATGCCGGCCTTGATCAGGCCCGGCAGGGCGTCCTCGCCGAACACGTGGGCGGTGACACGCGCGCCCTCCGCATGCGCCGCGGCGACGGCGTCCACCAGAACGTCGTCGGACCACAGCGGCGCCAGATCGCCGACGGACCGGTCGATCCAGTCGCCGACGAGCTTGACCCAGCCATCCCCCCGACGGGCCTGGTCCGCCACCGCGTCGGGCAGCTGCTCTTCGTCCTCGAGCTCGATCGCATAGTTCTTCACATAGCGCTTGGGGCGGGCCAGAAACCTTCCCGCGCTGATGATCCGAGGTAGATCGTGATGGTCGTCGAGGCTGCGGGTGTCGATCGGAGAACCGCAGTCCCGCAGCAGCAGCGCACCGGAGTCACGTTCGATGCGGGCCTGGCTGATCGCCTCGTCGAGGTCGACCGGTCCGTGCGGGCCGAGGCCGACGTGGCAGTGCGCGTCGACGAGTCCGGGGATGATCCAGCCGCCGTCGAAGATCGTCTGCGCGCCGCTGACCGACTCGCTGCGCAGGATTCCGTCGACGATCCACCACTGCACGGGCTTGCCGTCGGGAAGACCCCGGCCCCGGACGTGGAGCGCCCCTGACAACCCGATCAGTTCTTGCCGGGAAACTTCAGCTTGGACAGATCGAAGTCGGCGAGCCCCGGCGGCAGCTCGTTGAGGCCCTCGGGCATCTGAGACAGATCCGGGAAGCCGCCGGGCAGCCCGGCGCCCAACGGTCCGCCCAGCATCGGATTGCGCCGCGCCGGAGTCGGACCACGGCCCTTGCCCTTGCCCTTCTTCTTGTTGTTCTTCGAACTGCGCTTGGTGGAACGGCGGCCGAAGGGCATCCCCATGGCTCCGGCCATCTGCGACATCATCTTTCGCGCCTCGAAGAAGCGGTCGACGAGTTGGTTGACCTCAGAGACCGTCACCCCCGAACCGTTGGCGATGCGCAGCCGGCGGGAGGCGTTGATGATCTTCGGGTCGGCCCGCTCCTCGGGTGTCATGCCCCGGATGATGGCTTGCAGCCGGTCGAGGTGGCTGTCGTCGACGGCGGCCAGTGCGTCCTTCATCCCGGCGGCGCCGGGAAGCATGCCCAGCAGGTTGCCGATCGGACCCATCTTGCGGATCGCGAGCATCTGCTCGAGGAAGTCCTCCAGGGTCAGCTCGCCGGAGCCGATCTTGGCCGCGGCCTCCTCGGCCTTCTTGGCGTCGAAGACCTGCTCGGCCTGCTCGATGAGGGACAGCACGTCGCCCATGCCGAGGATGCGGCTGGCCATACGGTCCGGGTGGAAGACGTCGAAGTCCTCCAGCTTTTCACCGGTCGACGCGAAAAGGATTGGAACGCCTGTCATCTCGCGCACCGACAGCGCAGCGCCACCGCGGGCGTCGCCGTCGAGTTTGGTCAGCACCACGCCGGTGAAGCCGACGCCCTGCCCGAAGGCCTCGGCGGTGGCCACGGCGTCCTGGCCGATCATCGCGTCGAGAACGAAGATCGTCTCATCAGGCTGCACCGCGTCGCGGATCGCGGCGGCCTGCGCCATCAGCACGTCGTCGATGCCCAGGCGGCCGGCGGTGTCGATGACGACGACGTCGTAGTGCTTGGCCCTGGCTTCGGCCAGGCCGGCGGCGGCGACCGCCACGGGGTCGCCGGGGCCCCAGCCCCCGGACTCCATCGACTCGGCGGAGGTGCCCGGATGCGGGGCGAAAACGCTGACGCCGGCCCGCTCACCCACGACCTGAAGCTGTGTCACCGCGCCGGGGCGCTGCAGGTCGCAGGCCACCAGCAGCGGGGTGTGGCCCTGACCACGCAGCCACTTCGCCAGCTTGCCGGCCAGCGTCGTCTTACCGGCGCCTTGCAGGCCGGCCAGCATGATGACCGTCGGCGGGGTCTTGGCGAAGGCGATCTGGCGGGTCTCGCCGCCGAGAATCCCGATGAGTTCCTCGTTGACGATCTTGACGACCTGCTGGGCCGGGTTCAGGGCGCCGGAGACCTCGGCGCCGCGGGCGCGCTCCTTGACACGGCCGATGAACTCCCGCACGACGGGCAGCGAAACGTCGGCCTCCAGCAGCGCCAGCCTGATTTCGCGGGCGGTCGCATCGATATCGGCGTCGGTCAGCCGTCCCTTGGAGCGCAGGCCGGCGAGCGCGCTGGTGAGCCGATCGGAAAGCGATTCAAACACCCGGTCAGCCTAATGGGTATCGATCGGTGTGGCGGGGATGGCGGTCCTGACCGGCGCTGGGCAATGCCCGGCGCCGAGGCACGCCGCCTCAGCCCGCCTCGGCCGCTGGTTTGGGTGGCGGAGCCGGCAGGGCCGCGTACAGTTCGCTCTCTAGTACTTCCCGGGCCGCCCGCGACGCCGGCGCGGTGATCGCGAACACGTCGATCACCGACGAGCCGACGGTGGTGATCTTGGCCCAGTCGATGTCGATTCCGGCCCTCTCGAAAACACCGGTGAGCACGGCCAGCAGTCCAGTCCGGTCGCTGGCGCGGATCTCCACCAGCTGTCGTCCATTCGGACCCGGGTCGTGCCACAGGATCCTCGGCGGGGCCGGCGTGGCGGCCGGCACGGCGGGTTTGGGTTCACCGGCGCGCTCGGTGCCGTACTGCGCGGTCTCGCGGTCGCGCTTCTGCAGCGAGGCCACGGCGTCCAACTCGCCGTCGAGCGCCAGGATGAACTGCTGGCGGATCAGCTCGGCCGCCGGCGGCGAGCCGAAGTGGGGCGACACGACGAAGGTGTTGATCGCAGATTTGTCGGCACTGTTCACCGCCGCCGAATGGACACCGAGCGCGTTGAGCGCCAGCACCCCGGCTGCCTTGGACAGCAGGCCGCGGCGGTCCGGAGCGATCATCGTCACCGCGAAGGTGTGCGGCGACTCCCCCGCCACCAGCTCGACATGCACCCCGCCGTCCCGGGCCAGCGAAAGGTGTTCCTCCGGAATGGGTTCCGGCTCGGGCTCGGGTTCGCCGGCCATCACGGCCCGGCAGCGACGGACGAGGTCGCCGATGAGCGTGGCCTTCCAGTCCCCCCACACCCCGGGACCGGTGGCCAGCGAGTCCGCTTCGGCGAGCACGTGGAGCAGCTCGAGAAGAACCGGATCACCGTCGACGGCGTCGACGACGGTGTTGATGACGGCCGGATCCTGAAGATCCCGGCGGGTGGCCGCGTTGACCAGCAACAGGTGATGCCTCACGATCGCCGACAACAGCCGCACATCGGAGGGCCACAGCCCGAGGCGTTCGCCCACCCTGGTGGCCAGCTCGGCGCCGATCACACTGTGGTCACCACCGCGGCCCTTGCCGATGTCGTGCAGCAGGGCACCCAGGACGAGCAGGTCCGGCCGGGACACCCGCGTGGTGAATGCGCTTGCCCGCGAGACCGTTTCAACGAGGTGGCGGTCGACGGTCCAGGTGTGCACCGGGTCGCGCGGCGGCAGGTCGCGTACGGCACCCCATTCCGGGAACAGCCGCCCCCACAGCCCGGTGCGGTCCAGCGCCTCGATGGCGGTCACGGCGGTGGGTCCCGAGCTCAGTAGCACCAGCAGGTTGTCCAGGGCATCGCGCGGCCACGGCGCGCGCGGCTCGGCGGCGGTGTCGGCCAGCCGTGCCAACGTGGAGGCGGCGATGGGAATCCCGGTGGACGCCGAGGCTGCCGCCACCCGCAAGGGCAGGCCGGGATCCCGCTGCGGCTTGGCATCGCGGGCGAGGACCACCTCGCCCGCGTACTCCACCACGCCTTCGTCCAGGGGCCGGCGAACCGGCCTGCGCAGTGCCGAGAAACCGCGCCTGGGCAGGGCGTTTCCGGCAGTCCGCAGTCCGGCGTCGACGTAGTAGCTGACGGTGCGGGCGGCGTCGGACAGCATCCGGGCAAGGTCGAACCGGTCCCCGATCCGCATGGCGGCGCCGATCTCGTCGGCGTACTGGGCGAGCAGCTGGTCGCGGCCGCGTTTGGACACGCGGTGCAACTCGGTGCGGACGTTGAGCAGCGACAGGTGTGCCGCGCCGAGCGAACCGGTCGGCGACTCACTGTTGGGGCCGGGATAAACGTCGGCGAGTTGCGCGAGCGCCAGGGCGTTGAGCAGCTGAATGTCGCGCAGCCCACCCATCCCAGCTTTGAGATCGGGCTCGGCCCGGTGGGCGATCTGGCCGCTGCGTTGCCAGCGGGCCCGGGTCTGCTCCACCAGTTCCTCGAACCGGGAGGCGATACCGGCCCGCCACTGCCGGCGCGCCCCGCCGATCAGCTGCCCGGACAGCGAACTGTCCCCGGCGATGTGGCGGGCCTCCAGCATCGCCAGTCCGGCCGAGATATCGCCGCCGGCGACCTGCAGCGCCTCGGAAACGGTGCGGACGCTGTGATCGAGCCGAATGTTGGCGTCCCACAACGGGTACCACAACAACTCGGCCACCTGGGTGACCGTCTCGGCGGGCATGTTGTCATGCAGCAGGGTCAGATCAAGGTCCGAGTACGGCACCATCTCGCGGCGTCCCAGCCCGCCGGTGGCGACCAGGGCGAAACCGCTGTCCGGGGTGATTCCGATCTCGGCGGCCTTGTGGACGAGCCACAGCTCATGCAGGTCCAGCAGCGCCTCGCGCAACGCCGCGGCGTCGAGCCGGCGTTGCCCGTTCTCGAGCAGTTGCCGGCTCGCCGCCGCGAGATCGGTTGCGGGATGCAACGACTCCGTCGCCGGCGGCTGCCACCTTCCGGCGGCGGAGTCGTTGCTGCGCTTGGCCATCAGCGTGTCCCGCGCCTTTACAGCGCGTCGGTTCCCCGCTCGCCCGTGCGCACCCGGACGATGGTCTCCACCGGACTGACCCAGACCTTGCCGTCACCGATCTTGCCGGTGCGTGCCGCGGCCACGATGACGTCGACCACCTTGTCCACGGCGGAGTCGTCAACCACTACCTCCACCCGGACCTTGGGCACGAAGTCGACCGCGTACTCCGCACCGCGGTAGACCTCGGTGTGGCCCTTCTGCCGTCCGTAGCCCTGGACCTCGCTGACCGTCATGCCCAGAACTCCGAGCTCTTCCAGACCGGTCTTGACGTCTTCCAGCGTGAACGGCTTGACGATCGCAGTGATCAGCTTCATATTCCCTATACCTCCGCGCTTGTCCGAGAGAAGACCGAGCCGGTTCCGGCGACAGCGAAGTCGTACGCGGTCTCCGCGTGCTCGGCTTCGTCAATGCCGGCTGCCTCGGCCTCACGGTCAAGCCGCAGTCCGATGGTGTATTTCACGAGCAAGGCCAAGATAGCCGTGACGACCGCCGAGTAGCCCAGAACAGCGAACGCGCCCTCGGCCTGCTTGATCAGCTGATCAACCCCGCCGCCGTAGAACAGGCCGTCGACGGCCGCCGGGGCCTCCTTCGTGGCGACCAAGCCGACCATCAGCGTTCCGAACAGACCGCCGACCAGGTGGACGCCCACCACGTCGAGGGAGTCGTCGAAGCCGAGCTTGTACTTCAGCCCGACCGCCAGAGCGCACAGGATGCCGGCACCCGCACCGATCGCCAGGGCGCCCACCACGTTCACCGAGGAGCACGACGGAGTGATGGCCACCAGCCCGGCCACGATTCCCGACGCAGCGCCCAGCGAGGTGGCATGGCCGTCCCGGACGCGCTCGGTGAGCAACCATCCGAGCATGGCCGCGGCCGTCGCCACCGTGGTCGTGATGAAGGTCGCACCGGCGGCGCCGTTCGAGCTCGTCGCCGAACCGGCGTTGAAGCCGTACCAGCCGAACCACAGCAGACCGGCGCCCAGCATCACGAAGGGCAGGTTGTGCGGGCGCATCGGGGAGGCGGGCCAACCCAGGCGCTTGCCGAGGATGATTGCCAGCACCAGGCCTGCCACGCCGGCGTTGATGTGCACCGCCGTGCCGCCGGCGAAGTCGATCGCCTTGAGCTTGTTGGCAATCCAGCCGCCCTTCTCCCCCGTGATGCCGTCGAAGGCGAACACCCAGTGGGCCACCGGGAAGTAGACGAACGTCGCCCACAATCCGGCGAACACAAGCCAGCCGCCGAACTTCAGCCGGTCGGCGATGGCGCCGGAGATCAGGGCGACGGTGATGATGGCGAACATCAGCTGGAACGCCACGAACACGGTCTGCGGAATCGTGCCGGCCAAGGCGATGTTGACCCCGTCGACACCCGCGGCCGCATCCGCCGCAACGGCATTGCCCCCGATCAGGCCCTTGAGCCCGAAGTACTGGCTCGGGTCGCCGAAGAGATTGAACTTGTCGTTGCCGAAGGCAACCGAATATCCGTAGAGCACCCACAGCACGGTGACGACACCCATGGCGCTGATGCTCATCATGATCATGTTGAGCACGCCCCGGGCACGCACCATGCCGCCGTAGAAGAATGCCAGTCCCGGTGTCATCAGCAGCACGAGTGCGGCGCTCGCAAGCATCCACGCTGTGTCACCGGTGTCCGGCACCCCCATCACAGGGAATTGGTCCACTCGCCGTTCCTTCCTGTCCGTCGTCGTGCGCCGACGACCTAGGCAGGAACATTGCGGAGCGGTTGTTTCGGCAAACGCTCTCTGGTGTTTCGTCCAGATGAACGGATGCCCGGCTGGAGTTTCGCTGTTGTTACATCCTGGGATTAGCCCGACGGTGATCAGCCGAGCAGGGCGTCGACGAACGCGGCCGGTTCGAAGGGGGCCAGATCGTCGGGGCCCTCGCCGAGTCCGACCAGCTTGACCGGAACGCCGAGTTCCTGCTGAACCCGGAAGACGATGCCGCCCTTGGCTGTTCCGTCCAGTTTCGTGAGCACCACGCCGGTGATGTCGACGACATCGGCGAACACCCGCGCCTGGGTGAGGCCGTTCTGCCCGATGGTGGCGTCGAGCACCAGCAGCACCTCATCGACCGCGGCGGCCCGTTTCTCCATCACCCGCTTGACCTTGCCGAGCTCGTCCATCAGGCCGGTCTTGGTGTGCAGGCGGCCGGCGGTGTCGATCACCACCACGTCGGCGCCCGACGCGATGCCCTTGTCGACGGCGTCGTAGGCCACCGACGCCGGGTCGGCGCCCTCCGGACCACGGACCACCTCGGCGCCCACCCTGGCCGCCCAGGCCTGCAACTGGTCGGCGGCGGCGGCCCGGAACGTATCGGCGGCGCCCAGGACGACGCGGCGCCCGTCGGCGACCAGCACCCTGGCCAGCTTGCCGACGGTGGTCGTCTTGCCCGTCCCGTTGACGCCGACCACCAGCAGCACCGAGGGCTTGTCATCGTGCGGCAACGCCTTGATGGAGCGGTCGAAGGCGGGGTTGAGCTCCTCCACGAGAACCTGACGCAGCACCGCCCGGGCCTGGGCCTCGTTGCGCACGTTTCCCCCGGCGATGGCCGACCGCAGGTGTTCGGTGACCGACGTGGTGGCGGTCGGGCCCAGGTCGGCGATCAGCAGGGTGTCCTCGACCTCTTCCCACGAATCCTCGTCGAGGTCGCCGCCGCCGAGCAGGCCGAGCATGCTGCGGCCGAAGGCGTTGTGGGACTTCGCCAGCCGGCCGCGCAGCCGTTCCAGCCGTCCGGCGGTGGGCGCGATCGACTCGAGGTCCGGAGCCGGGGCTGCTTCCGGAGCGATGACCTCGGTGACAACCTCCTCGACCACCGGCGGGCTGGGCAGCACGACACCCGCATCACGGGCGACGGTCTCATCGATGACCGGCGGCTCGGGCAGGTTGACCTGCGAGATGGGTCGCTTCAGCGAGTCCCGCGGGACGGCGGCGTCGTCCCCGACTCCCGGTAGTCCGGTGGTGTCGATGCTCGGGGGCCGCGGTGCGGGCCGCTCGACGGTCGCAGGTCCTGACGATTGTGTGAACGAGATCCCGGATTTGGCGGTGTAGCCGCCGGATCGGTCAACCCTTGTGGGAGCCTCGATCTCAACGGTTTCAGGGCCGGGGCGCAGGCTGACCTGACGACGCCGGTAAAGCACCGACCCGACGACCAGTGCGAGGATGACAAGGATGGCGACGACCGCGATGGCGATCCAGAGACCCTGTGACACCGTGTCATTGTTCCAGGGGTTCCCGCCGTCGCGCCGGACCCCCGGCAAACTGACCGGAGATCAGGCTCCGTGACCGGAAACGCCGGGATGACCTCCCGCAAGCTGCGCCACATCGACGCCTGCCTGACCGGGCCGGTCGAGTACGTCGGGGTCACCACCGGCTTCGAGCGCGTCGAGCTGCCCTACAACGCCCTGACCCAGACCAGCCTGGCCGACGTGGATCTGGGCACGATGTTCCTCGGCGTCCCGTTGACGGCGCCGGTGATCATCGGCGCGATGACCGGCGGCGCGGAACTGGCCCGCACCATCAACCGCAACCTGGCCGGCGCGGCACAGAAACTGGGCATCGGCATGATGCTGGGCTCCCAGCGCATCATGCTTGGTGACGATCAGCCGGCGCGCACGGCCGCGGCCAGCTTCGAGGTGCGCGACCTGGCGCCCGACGTGCTGCTGATCGGCAACATCGGCCTCGCGCAGATGTCGGACGATCTGGCCCCCCGGCTGGCGGCCGCTCTCCAGAGGGTGGGTGCAAATGCCGTTGCAGTGCATACCAATCCGCTGCAGGAAGCGATGCAGGAAGCCGGCGACACCGATTTCGGCGGCACCCTGGCGGCGCTGGGCCGGCTGGCCGAGGAGCTGAACTACCCGGTGTTGGTCAAGGAGGTCGGCCACGGGATCGGGGCGGCGGCGGCGCGGCAGCTGCGTGGTCTGCCGATCGCTGCCGTCGACGTGGCCGGCGCCGGGGGCACCTCCTGGGCGCGCGTCGAGCAGGTGGTGCGCTACGGGGAGGTGCGACATCCCGCGGTGGCCGACTGGGGTATTCCGACCGCTCAGGCGCTGCGGGAGGTGCGCGAGACGCTGCCCGGGATGCCGCTGATGGCCTCTGGTGGAATCCGCACCGGCATGGACGCCGCCAAGGCTTTGGCGATGGGCGCCGACGTCGTCGCCCTGGCCCGGCCGCTGCTGGCACCGGCGATCGAGTCGGCGGCCGCGGTGGTGGACGTCCTCGGCGGACTCATCGAGGAACTGCGGGTATGCCTGCACGGGTGCGGTGCAGCCGACCTGCCGGAGTTGCGCAGGATCGGCGTGCAATTCCGCTGACCGTCACGACTTCGGAGACAGCGCAGCCTGGATCTCTTCGGCGGTCCGGGCCTCGCGCAGCGTAGCGACCGCATCTTTGTCGAGGAAGGTGTGCGCGATCTGGGTCAGCAACGCCATGTGGTCCTGCCCGGCTCCGGCGATGCCGACCACGAACTCAGCAGGCTTGCCGTTCCAGTCGACGGGCTGTGCATAGCGCACGAAGGACATGGCGGTCCGGCGGATCGCTCCCTTCGCCTCATTGGTCCCATGCGGAATGGCCAGGCCATTGCCCATGTAGGTCGATACCGAGGCCTCCCGGTCGAACATGGCGTCGACGTAGGACGGATCGACGGCTCCGCAGGCGACGAGCAGCTGACCGGCTTCAGCGATCGCCCCGTCCCGTGTCGTCGCGGTCCCGACCAGCACGATGGAACCGGCGTCCAGCACATCGGTGCTCGAACGGGTCTTCTCCGCAACCGCTGTGGCGGCCACCGGTGCAGCGGCAGTCGGAGCAGCTGCACCGCTGTTCACCCGGCCCAGCAGTTCGACGATCTCGTCGTAGCGGGGACTGTTCATGAAGTCGTCGACCGACACGTGCAGCGCCGAGGGCGTCTTCTGCCGGGCCCGGTCGGTGAGATCACGGTGGCTGACCACCAGGCCGTAGGTGTCGGTGAGGTTGGCGATCGACTGGTTGGTGACCTTGACGTCGGCGAAGCCGGAGCCGTGAATCTTCTTGCGCAGCACCGACGCGCCCATCGCCGAGGAGCCCATGCCGGCATCACAGGCGAAGACGATGCTGCTGATCGGGCCGGCACCGCCGGTCAGTGCGGCGGCGACCGCCGACGGCTTACCCTTCATCGCCTCCATCTCGGCGGTGGCGGCGGCAAGGTCCTGCTGGGCGTCGGTCCGGTCGGTCTTGAGCAGCAACGAGGCCACCAGGAAGGACACCCCCGCCGCACCGATGACCGACAGGATCACGCCGAGGTAGCTGTCGCTGGCCGTTTGGGCCAGCACCGCGACGATCGACCCGGGGGCGGCGGGCGCGCGCAAACCGGATCCGAACAGCACGTTGATGAAGATGCCGGTCATGCCACCGAGAATGGTGGCAGCGATCAGCTTGGGTTTCATCAGGACGTACGGGAAGTAGATCTCGTGGATACCGCCGAAGAACTGGATGATCGCCGCGCCGGGGGCCGATGCCCGCGCCGTACCCCGCCCGAACACCATGTAGGCCAACAGGATTCCCAACCCCGGACCCGGGTTGGCCTCCAGAAGAAACAGGATCGACTTGCCGGTCTGGGTAGCCTGGGTGGTTCCCAGCGGGGTCAGGATCCCGTGGTTGATGGCGTTGTTGAGAAACAACACCTTGGCGGGTTCGATGAAGATCGATGTCAGCGGCAAGAGGTCGTGTGCAACGAGGAAGTCGACGACGTTACTGGCCGCCCGGCTGAAAGACGAGACGATCGGGCCGATCGCGAAGAAGCCGAAGCAGGCCAGGATCAGTCCGACGATGCCGGAGGAGAAGTTGTCCACCAGCATCTCGAAGCCCGGCCGGATCTTGCCGTCCCACAGAGCGTCGACCTTCTTCATCGCCCAGCCGCCGAGCGGTCCCATCATCATCGCGCCCATGAACATGGGGATGTCAGTGCCGGCGATGACGCCCATGGTCGCGATCGCGCCAACCACGCCGCCCCGGACTCCGTAGACCATCCGTCCGCCGGTCGCCCCGATCAGGATCGGCAGCAGGTAGGTGATCATCGGGCCGACGATTCCGGCGCCGTCGAAGTCGCCCCAGCCACCGATCCGCGCGACCCAGCCGGCCGGGTCGCGCAGCGAAGCGAAGATGCTCGGCAGCCATCCGGTCTTGATGAACAGGGCGGTGATCAGGCCCCAGGCGATGAACGCCCCGATATTGGGCATGACCATGTTCGACAGCGCGGTACCGAGCTTCTGAACCCGGACCCGTGCACCGCCGCGCGGCGCGGCGGCGGCAATTTCGGTGGTGGACACTGCGTCACTCCCGTCTCTCCCCTAGATAGCGTGACGCGCACTACAGCGGCACCACGGCCATACCCGCAAACGGGCATAGTGACAATCATACGGGCAGAAACGGGCATGCAAGAGCGTGGTTTTATGCCCGGTTTGCGGCTATCGTGCTGAGCAGTCGATTACGCCGCGCACACTCGTGACCGCCACCGAGAAAGGATCGCCCGATGAAGGCCCTGCGCTTCTACGCTCCCGAGGACGTCCGACTCGAGGACGTTCCCGAGCCACAGTGCGCGCCGGACGAGGTGAAGATCCGGGTGCGCAACTGCTCGACCTGCGGCACCGATGTCAAGATCTTCTACAACGGTCACCAGAACCTGACGCCGCCGCGCACCATCGGCCACGAGATCGCGGGCGAGATCGTCGAGGTGGGTGCCGAGGTGAACGCCACCTACGGCTCTGACTGGAAGGTGGGTGACCGGGTCCAGGTGATCGCCGCGGTGCCGTGCGGTGAATGCCACGAGTGCGGCAAGGGCTGGATGGCGGTGTGCCAGAACCAGACCTCGGTGGGCTACCAGTACGACGGCGGGTTCGCCGAGTACATGATCGTTCCGCGCCAGGTGCTCAAAGTGGATGGGCTGAACCGCATTCCGGACAACGTCGGCTACGACGAGGCCTCGGCGGCCGAGCCGTTCGCATGCGCCATCAACGCCCAGGAGCTGCTCGGTATCGAGGAGGGCGACACCGTCGTGGTGTTCGGCGCCGGCCCAATCGGTTGCATGCACATCCGGATCGCGCGCGGCGTGCACAAAGCCGGGCCGATCTACCTGGTGGACGTCAACGAGGGCCGACTGCAGATGTCCGCCGACGCCGTGGCGCCCGACGAAACGATCAACGCCGCCGAGGTCGACGTGGTGAAGCGCGTGATGGAACTGACCGCAGGCCGGGGCGCGGATGTGATCATCACCGCGACGGCGGCCAACGTCACCCAGGAGCAGGCCATCGCGATGGCAGCCCGCAACGGCCGGATCTCGTTCTTCGGCGGCCTTCCCAAGACCGACCCGACCATCACCTGCGACTCCAACGTCGTGCACTACCGGCAGCTGCACATCCACGGCGCCAACGGCTCCGCCCCGGAACACAACAAGCGTGCGCTCCAGTACATCTCGACCGGCCAGGTGCCGGTGAAAGACCTTATTACGCGGCACATTCCGCTCGATGATGTGCTGGATGCGTTTCAGATCGTCAAGAGCGGTGAGGCGATCAAAGTGACGGTGGAGCCGGCGTAAGGCCGGCGACCAACAACACGAGCGCCGGCGTAAGGCCGGCGACCAACAACAGAAGCGCCGGCGTAAGGCCGGCGACCAACAACAGAAGAGCCGGGCTAACCGCTGCCGACCAATGTCTCCCCGCGCATGCGCTGGGAGATCACCTGGGTGATGCCGTCCCCCTGCATGGAGACGCCGTAGAGCGCGTCCGCGATCTCCATCGTCGGCTTCTGGTGGGTGATGACGATCAGCTGCGACTGGGCCCGCAGCTGTTCGAACAGCCCGATGAGGCGGCGCAGGTTCACGTCGTCCAGAGCCGCCTCGACCTCGTCCATCACATAGAACGGCGACGGCCGCGCCCGGAAGATCGCCACCAGCATGGCCACCGCGGTCAGTGACTTCTCCCCGCCGGACAGCAGCGAGAGCCGCCTGACCTTCTTACCCGGCGGCCGGGCCTCCACCTCGACGCCGGTGGAGAGCATGTCGCTCGGGTCGGTGAGCAGCAGCCGTCCCTCGCCGCCGGGGAACAGTGCGGCGAACACCTGGGAGAACTCCCGTTCGACGTCGGCGTAGGCCTCGGTGAACACCTGCAGGATGCGGTCGTCGACGCCGGCGATCACGTCGAGTAGGTCCTTGCGAGCGGCCTTGACATCCTCGAGCTGAGTGGACAGGAAGTTGTAGCGCTCCTCCAGCGCGGCGAACTCCTCCAGCGCCAGTGGGTTCACCCGGCCGAGTTCGGCGAGTTCGCGTTCGGCGCGTTTGGCGCGGCGCTCCTGGTCGGCCCGATCGAACTGGAGCGGGGTGGGCGCGACGACCAGTTCGCCGCGCTCCTTGGCCTGCTCGTACTCGGCCATTTCCAGCTCCGACGGGGGCAGCGCCACCTCGGGGCCGTACTCGGCGATCAGGTCGTCGCCGGCCATGCCGAACTGCTCGAGCACCATCTGTTCGAGCTGCTCGATGCGCATCGCCGCCTGGGCCTTGGTGACCTCGTCCTTGTGCAGCGCGTCGGTGATCTCGGCGATGCGGGCGTTCAGTCCGGCGACCTCCTCGCGGGCCGCGGCCATCGCGGTGACGCGCTGCTGACGTTCGGCGGCCAGCCGGTCCCGCATCCGGGAGGCGGCGCTGACCACTGCGCTCAGCCGGCCGGCCAGCCGGCGCCCACTGTCGGCGACGGCGGCCGCCACTTCCGCCGCGTGCTGACGCGCCGCCCGCGCCTGCTGGGCACGCACGCGCGCCTCACGCTCGGCCGCGGCCGCACGCCGCAGCGAATCCGCTTTGCCGCGAACGGCATTCGCCCGCTCCTCGGCGGTGCGAACCACCAGCCGGGCCTCGACCTCGACGCCGCGTGCCGCCTCGGCGGCCGCCTGGATCTGTTGGCGCTCTCCGGGGGACGTCTCGACGACGGCCTGGGTTTCCTGAGCCGTGCGCAGCCGGGTCTCGAGCTCGCTGAGTTCCTCGACGGCCTGCGCACGACCGGCTTCCAGTTCGTCGCGCTGAACTTGCAGCCGCCGCCACTCCTCCTCGGCGACCCGCACCTCCTGGCCCAGGCGGCCCAACTGTTCGTAGATGGCCGAGATCGCGGCGTCGGACTCGTTGAGCGCGGCCAGCGCCTGCTCGGCGGAATCCTGGCGGTTGGACTGCTCGGCGAGCGCACCGGCCAGCGCGGCCGACAACTCGGCGACCCGCGTCTCGGCGGCGGCGAGTCCGGTACAGGCGGTCTCGATCGCGCCGGCGATCTCCAGTGTGCTGGGCTTGCGGTCGGAGCCGCCGTCCACCCACCCGGCGCCCACCAGGTCGCCGTCGCGGGTGACCGCCCGGAGTGCGGGTTGGGCCGTCACCAGATCCAAAGCAGCGGAGAGGTTTTCGACGACCGCGACGCCGGCGAGCATCGCCGACATCGCGCCATTCAGCCGGACGGGGGCGTCGATGAGGTCCACCGCCCAACGTGCACCCTCGGGAAGGGCCACGGTTTGACGGGGCGGCGCGGCAGGCCAGTCGGCCAGCACGATGGCCGCCCGGCCGCCGTCGGCGTCCTTGAGTGACTGCACGGCCGAGCGGGCCGAGCCGAAGCTGTCCGCGGCGACGGCGTCGGCGACGGTTCCCAGTACCGCCGCAAGCGGGGTCTCATAGCCGGGATGGACGCGAACGAGTTTTGCGACGGTTCCGAGAAGGCCTGCGCCGCTGCGGTTCTCGACAAGCCAGGCCGCGCCGTCCTTGCGCTCCAGGCCCACGGCGAGCGCGTCGATGCGGGCCTGCAGTGAGGCGACCTCGCGCTCGGCGGCGCGCTCGGCGGACTGCAACTCGGCGACCCGTTCGTCGGCCAGGCGAAGCGCGGCGACGGTCCGGTCGTGGTGCTCGTCGAGGCCGACCTCGCCCTGGTCGAGTTCGCCGACCCGGCTCTGCACGATCTCGAATTCCGCTTGGGCGGTGTGGGTACGGGTGGCGGCATCCTCGATCGCGGCCGTCAGGCGGGCCACACCGTCATCGATCGACTCCACCCGCGCACGCCCGGTCTCGACCCGGCCAGCCAGCCGGGCCAGACCCTCACGACGATCGGCCTCGGCGCGGACTGCCGCCAGATGGGCACGCTCGGCTTCGGTTGCGGCACTTTCTTTTTCGGCGAGTTCGGCGCGGGCGACCTCCAGGTGGGTACGCGCCTGCTCGAGCTCGGCGAGCAGCCGACGCTCCTGGTCGGCCACCTCCTCGGCCTGTGCTTCCAGAACGTCGGGGTCCGGGCCGGTGCCGGTGACGGGTTCGGTGTCGAGGTGCTGCGCCCGTTCGCTGGCGATGCGGACGGTGGCGCTGACCCGCTCGGCGAGTGCGGAGAGCCGGAACCAGGTCTGCTGAGCGGCGTCGGTGCGCTCCGAGAGCGAGGCCACCGCAGCCTCATGGGCCGCCAGCTGCGCCGAGGCCTCGGACAGCCGGGCGGCGGCTTCGTCGTGTTCGCGGCGCAGCGTGGTCTCGATGGTGTCAGCCCCGGCGAATTCCGCACGCCGGGTGACCAGATCGTCGGCCGCCAGCCGCAGCCGGGCGTCGCGCAGGTCGGCCTGGATCGTCGCCGCGCGCCGGGCCACCTCGGCCTGGCGGCCCAGCGGCTTGAGCTGGCGCCGCAGCTCGGTGGTGAGGTCGGTCAGCCGGGACAGGTTCGTCGAGGTGGCGTCCAGCTTGCGCAGCGCCTTTTCCTTGCGCTTGCGGTGTTTGAGGACGCCGGCGGCTTCCTCGATGAAGGCGCGGCGGTCCTCGGGGCGTGACTCGAGGATCTGCGAGAGCCGGCCCTGGCCGACGATGACGTGCATCTCGCGGCCGATGCCGGAGTCGCTCAGCAGTTCCTGGATGTCCAGCAGCCGGCAGCTCTGGCCGTTGATCTCGTACTCGCCGGCGCCGTCGCGGAACATCCGCCGCGTGATGGAGACCTCGGAGTATTCGATCGGCAGGGCGTTGTCGGAGTTGTCGATCGTCAGCGTCACCTCGGCGCGGCCCAGCGGCGGGCGCGAGGAGGTGCCGGCGAAGATGACGTCCTCCATCTTCCCCCCGCGCAGGGTTTTGGCGCCCTGCTCCCCCATCACCCAGGTCAGCGCGTCGACGACGTTCGACTTGCCGGATCCGTTGGGCCCGACCACGCAGGTGATGCCGGGTTCGAAGCGAAGAGTCGTCGACGAGGCGAAGGACTTGAAACCCTTCAGCGTCAGACTCTTGAGGTACACGTCGTGGGAGCCTACCGGCGGGGCGATTCCGTCTCGAAGCTCAGTGAGCTCTCAGCGCTCGCGGAAGCCGGTGAGCGGCTCACCTGCCTGCGTGAAGTCGGCGACGACGTTGTCCACCCGCCCGGGCGTGGCACCGCTTTGCAGCAGGTCCAGGAGCTGATCGCAGGCCTGGCGCGGGCCCTGCGCCACCACCAGCACGCGGCCGTCGGCCTGGTTGGCGGCGTAGCCGGTCAACCCGAGTTCCAGCGCTCGGGAGCGGGTCCACCAGCGGAATCCCACGCCCTGGACGTAGCCGTGCACCCAGGCGGTCAGCCGGACGTCCTCAGCCATGGGTGGCGCCAGCCGGGTCGGCGATCTCGAAGGTGATCTCGGTGCCCGACTTGAGGGTGCGCCCCACCGTGCAGACCTGGTCGATCGCGCGGTTGACCACCAGCAGCAGGCGTTGCTTCTCCTCATCCGAGAGCCCAGAGAGGTCGATCTCCAGGGTTTCCCGCAGCTCGGGGTAGCGCTCGTCGTCGCGGTCGGCGTTGCCGGAGACGCGGATGACGGCCGGGTAGTCGTCGCCCAGTCGGCGGCGTAGGGGCTGGTCGCTGCTCAATCCGCTGCAGCCGGCCAGCGCGATCTTCATCAGCTCACCGGGGGTGAACACTCCGTCGTCGGTGACCGACCCGATCAGCACCTCGGCGCCGCGGCTGCTGCGGCCGGTGTAGCGCCGGATCCCGGTGCGTTCCACCCAGAGTGTCGTTGTCGCCGGTTCGGTCATGTGCTTTTTCTTCCGTGTCTCTGCGTTGGCGTCCCTACCATGACTAAGCTGCTACAACCAGACCACTTGCCCAGTCAGGAGCTTAAGTATGGACTCATCGAAGGGACGCGGCGACGTCGAGGCGCTCCGGAAGTTTGCCGTCTTCGAGAAGTTCTCCGACGCCGATCTTGAGCGCCTGGTCGCGTCGGCGCACCATACGTCGACGTCCAAGCCCTGGCCGCTCATCCACGAGCAGACGCCCAGCGACGCCGCCTTCATCATTCTCAGCGGCGAAGCCGGCGTGTACGTGGGCAAGGAGCGCATCGCCGTCGTGGGGCCCGGTGAGGTGATCGGCGAATCGGCACTTCGCCACGGGCGTCTGCGCAACGCGACGGTGACCACCACCGGACCGGCCGACGTCCTGCATATTGAGCGCGACGACTTCCAGCCGCTGCTCGAGGAGATCCCCGCCCTGCGCGCCCTCATCGACGACACCGTCGCCCGCCACATCCCCAAGGCGCACTAGATCCCTCGGGTTCCCGGGGCGCACTAAGCCCGGATGCGTGGCCGCGGCTGGCACACCGGGCAGTAGAACGACGACCGGTTCATGAACTTCTCGCGCCGGATCACCGCGCCGCACCGGCGGCAGCCGCGGTCCTCGCGGCCGTAGACGTTGAGGGACCGGTCGAAATACCCCGACTGCCCGTTGACGTTGACGTAGAGCGAATCGAACGACGTACCGCCCTGACCCAGGGCCTCCCGCATGACCTCGGCGGCGGCGTCGAGCACGTCGCCCAACTGGCGGCGGGTGAGCTTGGCGGCGATCCGGGCGCCGTTGACGCCGGCGCGCCAGAGCGCCTCGTCGGCGTAGATGTTGCCGATGCCCGACACCACCGTCTGGTCCAGGAGTTGCCGCTTGATCTCGGAGTGCTTGCGGCGCAGGACCTTCAACACGGCCTCCTGATCGAACCGCGGGTCCAGCGGGTCGCGGGCGATGTGCGCCACCGGCACCGGCAACCGGCTGCCGTCGACGGTGACCAGATCCGCCAATTGCCAGCCGCCGAAGGTGCGCTGATCGACGAAGCTCAACGCGGTGCCGTCGTCGAGAACGGCGGCGATCCGCAGATGGCCGGTGTTGGTGATCGGCCCCAGCAGCATCTGGCCGCTCATACCGAGATGAACGACGAGGGCGCTTTCTTGCCCGTCGCCCTCGATCAGGTTCAGCCACAGGTACTTTCCCCGCCGGCCGGTACCGGTGATCCGGCTTCCCAGCAGGCGGGCGGTCAGGTCCGCCGCGCCCGCCTCATGTCGGCGCACCGCCCGCGGGTGGTCGACCCGCAGCGCGGTGATGGACTTGCCGGCGACGTGCGCCTGCAGGCCGCGCCGCACCACCTCGACTTCAGGGAGCTCAGGCATCCAGATCGGCGGCGGATTCGTCCCCGGCGGCGTCGTCGTGCGGCATCGCGTCCAGCGCCGTCCATGCCTTCGCGGCGGCGTCGGTCTCGGCGGCCTTCTTGGAGCGGCCCGTCCCACTGCCGAACGGCTCACCGTTGACGAAAACCACCGCGGTGAACCGGCGGTCGTGGTCGGGGCCCTCGGAGGTGATCTCGTAGCGCGGCACACCCAGGCCGCGGGATGCCGTCAGTTCCTGAAGGCTCGACTTCCACTCCAGAGCGGCACCCAGCGTGGGCGCGGTGTCGAGCAGTTCCTCGAACAGCCGCAGAATCACGCGCCGCGCGCCCCGCAGCCCGTGCTGCAGATACACCGCACCGATCAGCGACTCCAGCGTGTCGGCCAGGATGCTCGGCTTGGCGTGGCCGCCGGTGTTCACCTCACCGCGGCCCAGCAGCAGGTATTCGCCCAACCCGTCGTCGGTGAGTTCGCGGGCGACCCCGGCCAGCGCCTGGCTGTTGACGATGCTGTTGCGCAACTTGGCCAGGTCGCCCTCGGAGTTGTCGGGATGGCGCCGGTAGAGCTCCTCGACGATCACCAGGCCGAGCACCGCGTCGCCGAGCAGTTCCAGGCGCTCGTTGGTCGGCAGGCCACCGTTCTCGTAGGCGTAGCTGCGGTGGGTCAGGGCCAATGTCAGCAGGTCGTCGGGGAGGTCTGCGCCGAGCGCCTGGATGAGGTTCTGGCGCGTCACGACGGCGTCCCGCCCTCCGGGCCGCCATCCTCGGGCAGGAACCGCGCGAGCTTGGCCCACCGGGGATCGATGTTGTCGTGGTGGTGACCGGGCTCGGCGGTGGAAAGGGCGACGCCGCACTGCGGGCAAAGGCCCGGGCAGTCCGCCGTGCACATCGGGGCGAACGGCAGCGCCAGGCCGACCGCATCGACGATCGGCTGCTCGAGGTCGACGTAGTGGCCGACGACATGGCCCACCTCGTCGTCCTCAGTGGTCGTCTCGGTGAGGCTGTCGGGATAGGCGAACAGTTCGGTCAGCCCGATCTCGATGTCACCGGTGACCGGTCCGAGGCACCGGGAGCACTCGCCGCGGGTGGGCCCGTGCACGGTGCCGGAAACCAGCACGCCTTCGGAGACCGACTCCAGCCGCAGATCGAGGTCCAGCGGCGCCCCCGGCTCAATGGCGATGAGGTCCAACCCGATTCGCGAGGGGCTGGGAACGGTCCGGCGGATTTCCTGCATGGCGCCGGGGCGGCGACCGAGCCGCGACACGTCCAGAACGAGAGGCGAGCGCGGGTCGGTCTCCTTGGGAGAGCCGTGACTCCGGGATGCCATAACGGCGATCCTACGGTGCCCCGCGGCGAGCCACGTCAGGCAAGCGCGGTGCCAACACCTACGGCGTGGGGCCGTTCACCACCGGCTTCTTCAACGTCTTGCCGACGTTGTCGAGGGTGGCCTTCTGCAGCGCCGCACCGTTGCCGTTGCCGCGATCCTTCCCGAATCCCAGCTTGCCCAGGAAGCCCTGCAGCCCGTTCAGCGCATCGACGATGAGAGCCGGGTCGGTTCCGGTGATCCCTCCGATCGCGGCTCCGACCACATTGTTCGCGACGCCGTTGGCGTCGGACGGCGCGGCGTTGGCCACAGGAGCCGACAACATGGCTGCGGCGATGACGGAGGCGGTGGCGGTCTTCCACTTCATGCGGCCGAATGTAGCCGCACTCCGCGGACTTGGCAAACGCTATGCCCAGATTGGTTGTGGTTCCGACGTCGGCTTTGGGGCCCGGTAGGCCGGAATACAGCTACGTGCTAGTGCTGCACATAGTCGTGTGTGCCGGCCGCGGTCCGCAACTGGTGGCGGCCACGGCTCACCGAGCGCAGCGTGCCGTTGAGGTACTCCTCGAACTGCGCCAACTTGTTGTCGACGTAGATGTCGCACTCGCCGCGCAACCGGTCGGCCTCGGCGTGAGCGGCGTCGATGAGCCGGGTGGCCTCCGCATTGGCCGACTGGACCACCTCGGTCTGCGACACCAGGCGCTGCTGCTCCTTGATGCCCTCCTGGACGGCGTTCTCGTAGGAGATGTTGCCGTTCTCCACCAGGCGGTCGGCTTCGGCCTTGGCCCGGGTGGTGGCCGCCTCGTAATCCCGCTTGGCCGCCGTCGCGAGCCGGACGGACTCCTCGCGGGCCTCGCTGACCATGGCTTCGCTGTGTTGGCGGGCCTCGGCGACCATGCGGTCGGCCTGCGACTTGGCATCGGCCAGCAGACGGTCTGCCTCGGCACGGGCGTGGCTCAGCAGTGAATCGGCCTCGGCGTTGGCGTTGCCGACCGTGGTGTCGGCGTGCTCCTTGGCCTCGCGCAGCATGGTGTCGCGGGCGTCGAGGACGTCCTGGGCGTCGTCGAGCTCGCCAGGGATCGCGTCCTTGATGTCGTCGATCAACTCCAGCACGTCGCCGCGGGGAACCACGCAGCCGGCCGTCATCGGCACACCGCGGGCTTCTTCGACGATCGCGCTCAACTCGTCAAGTGCTTCAAAAACTCGGTACACGGTGCCATCCTCCAGCTCGCACGTTGGTAGTGACCAGTGTGCCTGGTGTTACTGCTGTGACTGTGCTGGCAACGCGGTGTGTCGCGAATGGCTATTTCTCGATCGAGCACCGAGGCGGCGCAGAACGATTCAGCCTGCAGCGAGTTTGGCCTGCAGCCGGCGATTCACCGATTCAGGCAGCAGCGCCGAGACATCCCCGCCGAAGGTGGCCACCTCCTTGGCCAGAGACGACGAGACGAAGGAGTACTTCGGTGTGGTGGCCACGAAGAACGTGTCGACCCCGGCGATGTGCTTGTTCATCTGGGCCATCTGGAGTTCGTATTCGAAATCGGTACCGGTGCGCAGCCCTTTGACGATCGCGGTGAAGCCGCGCGACTTCACGAAATCGACCACCAGCCCGTGCCCCGACTCGGCCCGCAGGTTCGGCAGGTGGGCGCAGGCCTCATCGATCATCGCGATGCGCTCGTCGACGGCGAACATGCCGGCCTTCTTGGGGTTGGTCAGCACGGCCACGATCACTTCGTCGAACTGCGCGGCGGCACGCTCGAAGACGTCGATATGCCCGAGCGTCACCGGATCGAACGACCCGGGGCAGACTGCACCACTCATGCGCGATCCGCCTTCGGCTTCTCGCTGACGCCACTCATGGGCGGAACGCTAGCAGGCAGCGGGTATGCGAACCCCGGCCTCCAGCCGAGTGTCACCGTAGCGGCGTTGCGGCCAGACCTCCCAGCCGGAGGGCCAGTTCAGCCGTGGGGAATTCGCAGCCCGCTCAATGACCGCGACGGCATCCGGAGCCAGCCAACCGTGGCTCGCCAGCGCCGCCAGAACGGTCTCCACCTCGGCGTTGCCGATCTCGTAGGGCGGATCGGCCAACACCAGATCCGCCGGTGACGGCGGTCCGGCCGCCAGCACCGACGCCACCGAACCGCGACGAACGGTGGCGCCGGGCAGTCCTACCGTCTCGATGTTGCGGGCGATGACGTCGACGGCGCGGCGGTCGGTCTCGATCAGCAGCACCGACGCCGCGCCGCGGGAGAGCGCCTCGAGCCCCAGGGCGCCGGAGCCGGCGTAAAGATCCAGCACCCGCAGACCGTCGAAGTCCAGACGGGCGGCCAGGACGTTGAACAACGCCTCGCGCACCCGGTCGGTGGTAGGGCGCGCAGAGGGCGGCACGGCGAGCCGGCGACCCCCGGCCGTGCCCGCGACGATCCGGGTCACAGCCCTAGATCAGCGTGCGCCAGTAGTCCCAGAAGCGGACCAGGATCTCCAGGGTGACCGAGAGGAACCACAGCGCCACCAGAGGCCAGCGCCAGTTGTACAGCGTGCGGGCCACCGCATTGGACCCCAACGGGCGCAACGCAATTGACGTCACCACCACGAAGAGCGGGATGGTCATCGACCACACCACCATGCAGTACGGGCACAACGCGCCGATCTCGTAGAGCGTCTCGTACTTCAGCCAGTGCACGAACACCACGGCCAGGCCGAGTCCGGTCATGAAGCCGACCCAGTACCAGCGCGGCAGCCGCACCCTACCGACGGCGAGCACGCCCGTCACGATCGCGATGGTGAAGCCGATGACCCCGTAAAGCGGGTTGGGCGGGCCGAACACCGACGCCTGCGGCGTGTTGATCACCGACCCGCATGCCAGCACCGGGTTGATGCTGCAACTCGGCACATACTTCGGGTTCTTCAGCATCTCGATCTTCTCGACCAGAAGATCCGAGGAAGCGAGAAGGCCGATGATCCCGGCGATCAGGATGAACCATGCGCTCGCGCGTCCGACCCGGACGCCCGCCGGGGCCTCCGACTCGGCGGAACCGGCCTCGATCGGGTCGCGCGTGGTGAGGCTCACTGGGCCGGGGCGGGCGCCGGAGGCGCCCCTTCGGGGGCCGGGGCGGGGGCCGGTGCCGGCGGCGCGCCCGCCGGAGCGGGTACCAGCCCGGGCACCGGGCCGACGACACCGACGACCTTGGCGATGAGTTCCTCGGGCTTCGCCGGGCTGATGTCCTGGCCGTTGAGCCGGATGGTCGGCGTGGCGGTGATGTTCGACGCCGTGACCAGGCCCTTGATCATGTCGTTGTACCTGCCCTTGTTGATGCAGTCGGAAACGTTGCCCGCGACGCCGGCCTGGCGGGCCGTCTCAATCAGCGAGGCGTTGTCGGGGCCGGTTCCGGAACCCTCCTCGGGCTGCTGGGCGAACAGCGCGGAGTGGAAGCGAACGAACGCGTCCTTGTTCTCGTCGCCCACGCAGTACCCGGCGTTGGCGGCGCGGGTGGAGTAGCCGCGGTTGCTCTTGTCCAGACCGGGCAGGGCGACCATGTAGTAGTCGACGGCCACCGCGCCGGTCTCGACGAGCTTGTTCACCGTCGACCCGAAGTTCTTCTCGAAGTCCCGGCAGTGCGGGCACTGGAAGTCCTCATAGACCGACAGCACGGCCTTGGGCTCGTCGCTGTCGGGCTTCTTGATCAGGTTCGCGGAGCTGACGCGCACGGCCTTGGTGTCGCCGGCCGTCGCCTTCTTCTCATGCCCCATCACGATGTAGAGCACCAGTCCGACCGCGAAGAGCGCCACCAGGGCGGTCAGGCCGATCTTCACGAGGAGGTCGCGCTTGCGGTCCTGTGCTTTGAGGTCGTAGCGGGCTGAGCTCTTCTTGTTGCTGGCCACGGGTCGGCTGATCCTTGCTGTCTGGGACTGTTGTCGCGGGCAACGCGCGCCTCCAGCGTACCGGCGGCGGATCGGCGTGCTGTTCCTACGGGTGCGTCAGGTGTGCCCGGAGCGCCGAGATGATCTCGGCGTTGGCGTGGCTGACCCCCCCGCCCAGCACGTTGAGGTTGATGAACCCGTGAATCATCGAGGGCATCCGCCGGTGATCGACCGCCACACCGGCCTCCCGCAACCGTGCCGCGTATTGGTCGCCCTCGTCGCGAAGGGGATCGAAACCGGCCGTCACCACCAACGCCGGGGACAGTCCGGAGAGATCCCCGGCCAGCAGTGGAGAGACAAGCGGGTCGGTGTAGTCCAGTCCCGAGCCTTCGACGTAGCAGTTCTGGAACCAGTCCATGTCGTGTTTGGTGAGCAGGAATCCGTCGCCGAACAGCGAGCGGGAGCGGGTTCCGCCCCTCAGGTCGGTGACGGGATAGATGAGCCATTGCAGCGACGGCAGCGGATCGCCGGCGTCGCGAGCCAGGCGGGTGACCACGGCGGCCAGGTTGCCGCCCGCACTGTCGCCGCCGACCGCGACCAGTCGTGGGTCGGCACCGAGGTCGAACGCCCGTTCCCGGGCCCATCGATAGGCCGCATGGGCGTCGTCGATCGCGGCGCGTGCGCGGTTCTCGGGAGCCAGTCGGTAGTCGACCGCCAGGACGTGGATCCCGGCGTCCCGGCTGATCAATCGGCAGGCCGAGTCGTAGCTGTCCAGATCGCCCAGCACCCAGCCGCCCCCGTGGAAGAAGACCAGTAGCGGCGCGGGGGTCTCGCCGGCGTTCGGCCGATAGTGCCGAGCGGGGATGGTTCCGGCCGGGCCGGGGATGGACACCGGCCTGACCTCGGCGACCCGGACATCCCGCTCATCGAGCACGCGACTCAACGCGCTGAAGTTGGTTCGGCTGGCATGCGGATCGTCGTTGACCGCCAGGCCGTTCACGCCGGTGGCCCGCTGGGCGGCCAGGAGCATCTGCAGCGACGGGTCCAAGGTATTGCCGTCGATGGTCACCGCCCTGCCGCCGGCGAGCAGCCGCTTGACGGCGCTGGGCAGGCGCGGAATCACCTTGACGCCCAGGCGGTTACCGACGGCCAGCGCGCGATCCTTGACGGTTGTCATGAGCCGCAGCCTACGCCCGGGCCGACTCGTACTATCCTCAGCCGAATCCGCTCGATCGGAAACCGCGAAGCGACAGGCAGGTGAGATGACACCGACGGCCGCCGTTCCCACCGTCACGCTCAACGACGACCACACGATTCCGGTGTTGGGTGTGAGCGTCTCGGACCTGCCGCCGGATGAGGCCGAGGCCGCGGTCGCCGCGGCCCTGACAGCCGGCTACCGCCTGATCGACACCACCGCCGGCGGTAATGAGGAGGCGGTCGGGCGGGCGATCGCGAAGTCGGGAATCCCGCGCGACGAGCTGTACATCACCACCAAGCTGGCCACCGGTGACCAGGGTTTCCAGTCCTCGCAGGACGCCTGCAAGGCCAGCCTGGCCCGGCTGGGCCTGGATTATCTCGATCTGTATCTGATCCACTGGCCGGCCGAGCAGAACGGCAAATACATCGATGCCTGGGGCGGGATCATGAAGTCCAAGGAGGTCGGTGACACCCGCTCCATCGGGGTCAGCAACTTCACCCCGGAACACCTGTCGAACATCATCGACCTCTCGTTCTTCACCCCCGCGGTCAACCAGGTGGAACTGCATCCGTTGCTCAACCAGGACGCGCTGCGCCAGGTGCACGCCCAGCACTCGATCGTCACCGAGGCCTACTGCCCGCTGGGGGCGGGAGCCCTGCTGAACAACCCGGCCGTGGACGCCGTCGCCGCCGCGCACGGCAAGTCCGCCGCACAGGTGCTGATCCGCTGGAGCATCCAGCTCGGCAACGTGGTGATTCCCCGGGCGGCGGACCCCGCCCGGCTGGCGGAGAACATCGACGTCTTCGACTTCGAGCTCACCGACGCCGAGATGGCCACCCTCAGCGGCCTGGACGACGGCACCCGCTTCCGTCCCAATCCGGACACCTACGCGGGCGACTGAAACCCGTTCTCACCGCCCGTGGTGACGGAGGCTCCGGCTCCTGCGGTCGCCGACGAGGTTGCGCCGGTTGAGGTTTCGGCGCCGGCTGCCGACGAGCCCGCCGTGGCCGAAGTGGAAGCGCCTGAGCGGCAAGCGGTTTCGGCTCGGGTCGCGGCTACGGTGGAGAAGGCCGTCGTCGATGATGGGGGCAAGGCCGGCAGCGGCTGCCGCGGCCACCACGGTGAAGCGCGCGGCAACGACGCCGACTAATCGGGCAACAACCCCGAACGCGGCGGTCGACTGGGTGCCGAAGTAGGCCACCGGTACCCAAGTAGGCCACCGCGTTTTGGAATTCAACGCACCTTCAGCTAAATCACCGCCAGTTCCTTGCCCTGGAAACGAGGGCCTTAAGTCCTGAAAATGAGGGCCGTAGGGACTTTGCCGAAAACCCTGAAAAGCATGAATTTTTCCTTATAGTCAGCCTTATCAGGTACGTCACAGGGAAGGGAACCTGACATGAACATTGCCAACCGCTCGTATCTCACCGCCGGCATCGCCGCCCTCGGTGCGAGCGCCGTCGCTCTCGCGCCGATCCAGCCCATTCATACCGACGTGGCGCTCGAGCACCAGCCCGCCGTCGCGAACCTCGCGGTGAGCCTCGCCTCGACGATCGATCCGATCACCCCGTGGGTCGACACGTTCAAGCTCGCCGCCGAGAACCTGGCCCAGCTGTCGGCGTTCTACAAGGAACAGCCGCTGCCGCTGCTGACCACGATCGGTGCCAACATCGGCACCTACATCCAGGAGGCGATGAACGGCAACGCCAACCTGATCCCCCAGCAGATCGCGAACAACGCCCGGACGTTCTTCGAGGCACCCTGGTGGAACACGCCGGATTCGCCGATCATCAACGACAACACCTTCGGCTCCACCTACATCTCCAACACGAAGAACACCGACCCGATCAAGGCCAGCCCGCAGAGCCTTTTCGGCTTGCTTCCTCTCCTCCTAACACCGGAACAGGTAACGCAGTTCAAGCCGGTCTTGGAGTTCGTGGCGACTCCCTACGGCGGTCAACTGGCGGGCTTCGTCGCCCCGTTCATCGGATCCGTGGCTCAGCTGACCACCAGCTTCACGAAGGTCGGCCTGTACTTCAAGAATGGTGATCTCGTCGGCGCGATCAACGAACTGATCAACATCCCGGCCAACGTGACCAACGCCTTCCTCAACGGCTACGGCAACTTCGATCTGACGCCAATCGCCGGCAGCCTGCTGCCCCCGTCGGTGAAGGCCATCGGCCTGAACCTCGGCGGCTGGATCAGCCCACCGGTCCCGAAGAACGGTTCGCTGGTCGTGCCGAAGAGCACCCCGACAGAATTCGGCATCGGCACCTTGTTCGACGCGGTCTCCGTGACGGCGAACGTTGGGCTCGACGTCGTTTCGCCCGGCCTCCCGACCAGTGCGGCGGGCGCGAACATCGGCCTCGGTCAGTTCCTCGCCGACGCACTATTGGTGACGCCGCCGACCTCGACGGCCGCCGTACACCCCACAGCCTCGGTTCGCGCTGCGGCAGCCGTGGAAGCTCCGGCTTCTGCGATCGAGGTCCCGGAAGCGCCCGCGGCGCCGGAGGTTTCGGCTCCGGCTCCCGAGAAGAAGGCCGCGTCGTCCGACAACGGCCGCAAGGCCGACAACGCCGGCCGCGGCCACCACAGCGGTGCCCGGGGCAACTAACTGACAACGCCGAACGCGGCGGTCAGCTGGCAAATAGCTGACCGCCGCGTTCGGCATTTCCGGCCAGTGTTTTCGGGGTTTGCTGGCACGATTCGTCGCGCAACCCACGCCCAGCCAGGACTTTCGCCCCGGCCACTAGCGCTCAGCAAATTCTCAGCTATAGTTGAGTTCTGTCTGGCTAGCCGCGGCGAGGAAGTCCGATCAGGTCGCTCGCACCCCACACCGCTGCACGCAGCGATCACGCCGGCTAACCAGGCAGACCGGAACGCGGCGGTCAGGCGAGGGGACAACTGACCGCCGCGTTTCTCAATTCCCGGGCCGACGCCTCGTCGACCGGCAAGCGATAGCCGCGCAGAACCTCGGCGAACTGCAGTGCGTACTGGCACCGGAAGGCGGCGTTGCCGGGCATCCACTCCCCCGGCGGGAGATCGCCCTTGTCCTGGTTTGCCTGCCCGGCGACGGCAAGCAGATTGGCAGGATCGTTGGCAAACCTCTTGCGTACCGGATCAGGCCAGTCCCGGGCACCCATGTCCCAGGCGAACGCGAGCGGCACGATGTGGTCGATCTGCACCGAGGCCCCGACCTGCTCGCCGCGCACGAAGGCGATGGTGTCGTTGGTGTACGGATCGCGCAGCGTTCCCGCCGCAACGGCGTGCGGGCAGCGTTTGGTGCTGATGTAACTTATGTCCACGAGGTCGCGGGCCAGGATGTCGTTGCGGGTGTCGCATCCGTTGTGGCCACCCGGGGCGCTGGTGTCGTCGTCCCAGGCGTCGCCGAATGCGGTTCGCCGATAATCGTTTCCGCGCACACGATTGGGCACGACGCGGATGCCGGCCAGCACGTCGGCACCCCGCTGCAGCCTGGGTGCCCCGGTCATCGTCGCCGGGCCGCGCGCACCGGCCCCGCTCACCACCCCCGCTGCGACGATCACGGCCACCACCGCGGCGGCGGCCAGCCACAGCAGGTGGCTGCGCCTCACGCCTTGTCCAGGTATTCGATGCGATCGGTTCCGGTGAACTGCCCGGCCAGCACCGCCATGCCCGCGTTCCCCGGATCCCGCGCGTAGAGCGCCTCGCAGAGATCACGTGCAGCCAGGATGACGTCGAGGTGGTCAACGAGCGAGAGAAACTGCAGCCTGCTCCTCCGCCCGGACTGGCTGTCCCCCAACACATCTCCCTCGCGGCGCTCCTGCAGGTCCAGATCCGCCAGGGCGAAGCCGTCGACGGTGGCGGCAACCGCTTCCAGACGCTCCCCTGCCTTGGAGTGCGGAGGCAGGCGAGTCGCCAGCAGGCAGAGGCTCGGCTCCGAACCACGGCCGATACGACCGCGCAGCTGGTGCAACTGGCTGATGCCGAAGCGGTCGGCGTCCATCACGACCATCACGGTGGCGTTGGGAACATCGACGCCGACTTCGATCACCGTGGTGCACACCAGGACGTCGATCTCGCCCGCCCGGAAAGCGGCCATCACGGCGTCCTTCTCGTCGGCGGGCAGACGGCCGTGCATGAGTCCCAACCGCAGTCCTGCCAGCGGCCCGCGGCGCAACTGCTCGTGGAGGGCGACGACGGTGACCGGCGGCGGGCCGTTCTCGTCGCCTGCGGTCTTGTCGCTTTCGTCGATGCGCGAGGCCACCACGTAGGCCTGCCTTCCAGCGGCGACCTCCTCGGTGACCCGCTGCCACGCCCGGGCCAGCCACTGCGGCTTCTCATTGACGAAAATCGTTGTGGTGGTGATGGGTTGGCGGCCCCGCGGGAGATCCCGAATCACCGAGGTCTCCAGATCGCCGTACACCGTCAAGGCGACCGTGCGCGGTATCGGTGTCGCGGTCATCACCAGCAGATGGGGGGTGATCCCCTCGGGGGCTTTGGCGCGCAGGCGGTCTCGCTGCTCGACACCGAAGCGGTGCTGCTCGTCGACCACCACCAGTCCGAGACGGTGGAACTCGACGGCATCCTGGAGCAGGGCATGGGTTCCGATCACGATGCCGGCCGCCCCGGAGGCGACTTCGTCACGCACGGCGCGCTTCTGGGCCGCGGTCATCGAGCCGGTCAGCAGCACGACCCGGGTGGCGCGCTCGTCGCCCCCCAGCTGACCGGCCATCCCGAGCGGTCCCAGCACCGACCTGATCGACTGGGCGTGCTGGGCGGCAAGGACTTCCGTCGGCGCCAGCAGCGCGCACTGATATCCGGCGTCGACCTTCTGCGCCATGGCCAGCACCGAGACGATTGTCTTGCCGGAGCCGACCTCGCCCTGCAGCAAACGGTTCATCGGTCTTGCCGAGGACAGGTCCTCGCGAATCTCTGCCAGCACATCGCTCTGGGCGGCGGTCAGTTCGAAGGGCAGTGCGGCGTGCAGGGCGGCGAGCAGGCCGTCGGCGCGCGGCGGCGCCGGTGGCCCGGAGGCGGCCCGTTCGCCGTTACGGCGGTGGGCCAGCACCCACTGCAGGCCCACCGCCTCGTCGAAGGTGAGCCGGTGGCGGGCACGCTCGCGCTCGCCTTCGATCTCGGCGAGATGGATGTCCCGCAGCGCGGTGTCCTTGCTCACCAGATTACGTTGTCGCACAACGCCTTCCGGGAGCGGATCGGTGATGGGGTCGAGGACGGCGAGCACCTGCCGAACGCAGGCGTAGATGTCCCAGCTCTGCAGCTTCGCGCTGGCCGGATAGATGGGAAAGAAGTCCCGCTCGAACGCCGACATATCCAGTTCGCCGGCTCCGTCGGCGCCGGCGATGGTCTTCAGCGACTTGCTGCCGACCACGCGGCCCTTCGGGGAGTTCAGCACCAGGAAGGCGGGATGCGTCAGTTGCATGGTGCCCTTGAAGTAGCCGACCTCCCCGGAGAGCATCAGCCGGGTGCCTTCCACCAGTTCCCTCTTGATGTATTTGACGTTGAAGAAGGTCGCCGTCACCTTGGGCCGCCGGTTGCGCAGGGTGATGACGAGATACTCGCGGCGGGGCTGCCGGTTGGTCCAGCGGAGGTCGGCCTTCTCGATCTCGCCGACAAAGGTGATGTGCTCGCCTTCCTCGGGTGGGTCGTCGTCCTCGCCCCGCACGGTGCTGCCCTGGCTGTACTTGCGGGGGTAGTGGCGCAACAGGTCGTCGACGGTCCGGATGCCGAAGACGTCCTCGAGGGCGCGGGCCGCCTTGGCGCCGAGGACGGAATCGAGGCGGTCGGTCAGCGACGCCACGGCTACTCGACCCCGATCAGGAGGACGTCCCCGCGGTGACCGGTGCGGTAGCTGCTGAACTCGGTGCCCGGATGGCGGCGATGGACGTGGGCGGCCAGCCGTTCAGCGAGCGTGTCGGCATCGGTCTCGGCGGCGGCACCGATCAGCACGGTGACGAGTTCGCCGCCGGAGCTGAGCAGGAGGTCGATCAGGCGGGCGGCTGCGGTCCCGGCGTCCGGTGACACGACGACCACCTCGTTGCCGGAGATGGCCAGACCGTCGCCCGGTGCGCAGGCACCGGCCCAGGTGAGCGCCTTCTCGGTGGCGATGCGGACCGATCCGTGCCGGGATCCGGCGGCGGCGCGCGCCATGGTGTAGCCGTCGTCGACCGCCTGGCGCGCCGGGTCGTGGACGGCCAGCGCCGCCAGGCCCTGCACCATCGAGCCGCACGGCAGGGGAACCACGTCGATGCCCCAACCGATTGCCGCGGCACAGCCGGCCACCAGATCTTCGGCGGCGACGTAGCCGTTGGGCAGCACCATCACCTGCGCGGCCCCGGTGTCGACCAGGGCCCGCAGCAAGCGGTCGGCGCTGACCCCGTCGGCCGGGTCGACCAGTTCGGGATCCGGGCGCAGCACGCAGGCGCCCTCGGCGTCGAACAACTCCTCGGCGCCGTCGCCGTCGACCACCGCCAGGACCGCCCGCTGGCGGCTCCATCCGCCGGGTGCCACCCGCCCGGTGGACAGCGCCGACACGCGGATCCTGCTGACCGCCCCGACAGCCAGACCCGCCTCGACGGCGGCACCGGCGTCGTCGGTGTGCACGTGAACCGAATGCCGGCCCGCGGCGGCGGGGGCCAGTGCGACCGAGTCCCCCACGTCGTCGAGTGCCGCACGCAGCCGCTCCAGCCCGGCTGGGTCACAGTCACCCACCAGGTACATCACCTCGAACTGCGGGCCGGCCTCGGCCACATCGTGGTGGGCGGCAGGAGCGGCCGGCAGATAGGTCCGCCGGATCGGCGCATGCCCGGTGACCGTCGCGGTCAATGCGTCCAACAGCACCAGCAGGCCAAGTCCTCCGGCGTCGACCACACCGGCTTCGGCAAGGACGGCGAGCTGCTCGGGGGTGTGGTCCAGCGCCGCGGCGGCCGCATCGCCGGCAGCGGTCAGCGCTTCGGCAAGACCGGCCCCGTCGTCGCCGGCCTGTTCGACGGCCCCGGCCGCAGCCTGCAGGACCGACACCACGGTGCCCTCGACGAACTCACCGCCCACCGCCTCGACGACGAGGCCGACGCCGTGCCGCAGCGCCGCCCCCAGCAGGGCGGTGCCCAGATCGGCGTTGTGGCCGACGGCGTCGGAGGTCACCTCGGCAAGGGCCCGCAGGATCTGGGACAGGATCAACCCGGAATTGCCGCGCGCGCCGTTGAACGCCCCTCGGGCCAACGCTGCTGCGACGTCGGGGAGGTCCGCGCCGGGCAGGGCCGATTCAGCCTCGGCCAGGGCCGCCCGCATGGTGAACAGCATGTTCGTGCCGGTATCGGAATCGGCCACCGGAAACACATTGAGGGCGTTGATCTCGTCGGCGTGCCTGATCAAGTGGCCGACGCACGCATGCGCCCAGTGCCGCAGGACGGTGCCGTCCAGCCGCCGTTCGGGCATCGACACCTCCGATCACACGCACCGCCCCGGCGTCAGCCTAGCCAGACCGGGTGACGGATCGTGTCGCCCCGACGGCGGCCTGTTCAGGGGCGTTTTGGCGTTCGTGGAACCACGCCGGTATCCTGGTCAGGTTGCCGGGACACCGGCTGGGGCGGTTCTCCCGCGCTTCGTGCGCGACAAGCGCCCGTGATTCCAGTGGACTTGAGGAGTTGGACGACATGGCTGCCGTGTGCGATATCTGCGGGAAGGGCCCCGGGTTCGGCAAGTCGGTGTCGCACTCGCACCGCCGGACCAACCGCCGCTGGAACCCGAACATCCAAACCGTGCACGCTGCGACCCGCCCGGGCGGCAACAAGCAGCGGGTCAACGTCTGCACCTCCTGCCTGAAGGCCGGCAAGGTCGTTCGCGGCTGAGGTCGCCGGTAGCGCCTTCGCCTAGGGGAGCCGCCAGTCCACCGGATCGGCGCCCATCCCTGCCAGCAGTTCGTTGGCGCGGCTGAACGGCCGTGACCCGAAAAACCCCCGGCTCGCCGACAGCGGCGAGGGGTGGGGCGATTCAATCGCCGCGCAACGGCGGCCGGCCAGCATCGGTTTGAGCGTCGACGCGTCGCGTCCCCACAGGATGGCCACCATCGGCTCCTCGCGCGCCGCCAATGCCCGGATCGCGCACTCGGTCACCGCCTCCCAGCCCTTGCCGCGGTGGGAGGCCGGAGCGCCGGGACGCACCGTCAGAACGCGATTGAGCAGCATCACGCCGCGCTCACACCAGGGAGTCAGGTCACCGTTCGACGGCTGGGGAAAGCCCAGATCAGCGCTGTACTCACCGAAGATGTTGGCCAGGCTGCGGGGTAACGGGCGGACATCGGGGGCCACCGAAAAACTCAGGCCCACCGCGTGGCCGGGAGTCGGGTAAGGGTCCTGGCCGACGATCAACACCCGAACCTTGTCGAACGGAAAGCTGAACGCGCGCAGGACATTCGGGCCGGCGGGCAGGTACCGGTGCCCGGCGGCGATCTCGCCGCGCAGGAATTCGCCCATCCGGGTGACCTGGTCGGCCACCGGAGCCAGCGCCCGGGCCCAGCCGTCGTCGACGAGTTCGTTCAGGGGCCGGGCGCTCACGGCCCACAACCTAACGCCCCGGGTTCAGTCGTAGGACTGCCACCCCGACGGGCCGTCCCAGCCCCGGCCGTCGAGCAGAACCTCCGCCGCCCCGGAACGCACGGCCCCGATCACCCGCCATCCGTGCGGCGGATAGTCGGGGAAGCAGGCCACCAGCGCGTGGTCTTCCCCACCGCTGAGCACCAGCGACCAGGGGTCCACGCCGGTGGCTTCGGCGGCCGCACTGACGGCGTCGACGTCCTCGCGCAGCGCCGCCCGCCGCAGGTCCATCACCACCCCGGAGGCGACGGCCATGTGCCCGAGGTCGGCCAACAGGCCGTCGGACACGTCGGTCATCGCCAGGGCCCCGGCCTCGGCTGCGGCGCGACCCTGCCCGTACGGCGGCAGCGGCACGAGGTGGCGCTCGCGAATATCAGGAAAATCGCCGATTCCATTGCGCCACAGTGCAAATCCGGCCGCCGAGCGACCCAGTTCCCCCGCGACGGCGATCACCGATCCCGGGCGGGCACCACCGCGCAGCACCGGCTCGCGGCCACCCAGATCACCCAGCGCGGTGACCGAGACGACCCACTGCGGACTGGCGACGAGATCACCGCCGACGATCCCCGCGCCGACGGCGGCGGCCTCGGACCACATTCCGTCGACCAGCGCGGTGACCATGGCGACCGGGGTGTCAGCGGGCGCGCCGAAGGCCGCGACGAATCCGCTGACCCGGGCGCCCATGGCCTCGATGTCGGCGGCGTTCTGCGCAATCGCCTTGCGCCCGACCTGCTCCGGCGTCGACCAGTCCAGACGGAAGTGGCGCCCTTCGACGAGCATGTCGGTGCTGACCGCCACCCGCCCGTCGGGCGCTTGCAGCACCGCGGCGTCATCGCCCGGGCCGACGCTGACCCCGGGCCCCAAGCGACGACCGGCGACCAGTCGGTCGATGACGGTGAACTCGCCCATCTGCCGCAATGTGGGCTCGTCGTCGGTGGCGTCCTCCACCACACGACCTCCTCTCCCGGAGTTCAGGGCGCCCTTAGCGCGTGCGGGATTCCTCGTGGAGGTTTTCGCTCACCGCCAGGGGCGGCATGGACACGTAAGACGGAATCGACGGATAGACACGGTTCATGCCTATGCCGATCGGTCCGTCGTTAACGACAACGTCACACCAGGTCGTCAATTCTATGAGCCGGTCGGTAAGCGGAAGGCAGGTCGCGAGCATGGCCTCAGCTCCCCGTGGCGAGATCGTGTACGCCATAAGACCGAAAGCGTGGCGCAACCTGATAGCGACGTGGGGGCGCTTGTCAGTGCGAAAGACTTCGAGGTTCGCACGCAGTTCCGACTGCGAGAATTCCATCCGGCATGGGGCCACGCCTTCCGGGATCTCGACCCACAGGTATGCATCGAAGTTCCAACCCCACAGAACAATGCCCCAGTCCTCGGGAAGCGAGCCGAGCAACTGCTCGGACGCTTCTGCGAAGTCAGGCGCCAAGACCGCGTCGTCTTCGACAACCGTGATCGGCGTTCCGGTCTCTATGGCCGTCCTCCAGAGCGCGATGTGCGACAAGCCACTGCCGAGGCTCCCTGCGGACCAACCGCAGGGAGCCGCAACGATCCCGTCGCTCAGCAGTTCCTGACGATCGAGTGTTCGTCCGTCAACCGCGGGGAACCGGGTGAAGTCGCAGCAATGCGAGTTGCGTTGCTGAAAAGTCGCCCACCTTTCCTCGTCGCGATCGAGGTTGATGACGTAGGCAGGCATTTCCCTCGTTCCTAGCAGCGAGCACCCTTGGCGGGTAAGTCCCTTGGGGTGGTGGGGTTTCGGGCTTGAGGTTGACCATGTCCGGGCTGTGCCGGGTGTGTCGGTGAGGGCTTCGGGGTGGGCCATCGCGTAGTGGTCAGTGAGTTACCTACCAAGTGACTCAAGCAAAGGACACACCACGCGATGACCCATGACCATTCTGCCCTGCTCGCCCAGCTCGACGCCCTGAAGTCCGCGGACGTCGGGGCGGTGTTCGCCGAGTTGATCCGCGCCGGGCTACAGGCGTTGATCGAGGCCGAGGCCACCGAGACGATCGGCGCCGGCCGCTACCAGCGCTCCGAAGACCGCAGCACCCACCGCAACGGCCATCGCTCCAAGACGGTGTCGACCACCTCCGGGGATATCGAGGTCAAGATCCCCAAGCTGCGCTCGGGGTCGTTCTTCCCCTCGCTGCTGGAGCGGCGCCGGCGCATCGACAAGGCCTTGCACGCGGTGATCATGGAGGCCTACGTGCATGGGGTCTCCACCCGCAGTGTCGATGACCTCGTCGCCGCACTCGGGGTGGATTCCGGCATCTCCAAGTCCGAGGTCTCCCGGATCTGCGCGGGCCTGGACCGCGAGATCGAGGCCTTCCGGAGCAGAACCTTGACCCACACCCAGTTCCCGTACGTGTTCGCCGATGCCACCTTCTGCAAGGTCCGCGTCGGGGCGCATGTGGTGTCCCAGGCCCTGGTGGTGGCGACCGGGGTGTCCATCGAAGGCACCCGGGAGGTGTTGGGCACCGCCGTCGGGGACAGCGAGTCCTTCGAGTTCTGGCGGGAGTTCCTGGCCAGCCTCAAGGCCCGCGGCCTGGCCGGGGTGCATCTGGTCATCTCCGATGCCCACGCCGGGCTCAAATCCGCTGTCGCCCAGCAGTTCTCCGGATCGTCCTGGCAGCGCTGCCGGGTGCATTTCATGCGCAATCTGCACGGCGCGGTCTCAGCCAAGCATGCCCCGGCGGTGACCGCGGCGGTCAAGACCGTCTTCGCCCACACCGACCCCGACGAGGTCGCCGCCCAGTGGGACACCGTCGCCGACTCCCTGGCGGCCAGTTTCCCCAAGGTGGCCGCCATGATGAACGAGGCCAAAGCCGACGTCCTGGCCTTCACCGCGTTCCCGCGGGCGCACTGGCAGAAGATCTGGTCGAATAACCCGATCGAACGGCTCAACAAGGAGATCAAACGCCGCGCTGACGTCGTGGAGATCTTCCCCAACCCGGCGGCGTTCCTGCGCCTGGCCACCGCCGTGGTCATCGAGGCCCACGACGAGTGGCAGGTCACCCGCCGCTACCTCTCGGAGATCTCCATGGCCGAGCTCCGCAAAGTCATCGCCGCCAAGCAGACAGCCGAGAAACCGGTAGCCGAACAACTCCAAATCGCCTAACCTTCAGCACGACTCGTTGATCACTGCGCGTGACTCCACGCCGATCCGAAGTCCACCACCCCACGGGGCACTGTCCCCTTGGCGTGATGGCGGTTCTCCGTGCCTGCGATCTCCGTTGAGTTACCAGTCCCGATTCGGAGCCGGTGGCTGGAGTACCTTGAGCACGAAGTCTAGGACCGGGGAAGCGGGAGGAGACGAGGTGCAGGCCGATTCCGGCGAGGCGACTGCCGCCCCGCCCGAGGACGACGGCCCGCCCCGCGGTCTGGTCATCGCCGCGATAGTGCTGACCCTCGCGGCGATCGGGGCCGTGCTGGCCTTCGCGGGATCGCGGCACACCCCGGCGGCTCCGGTCGCCGTCGCCGCCGTCCCGGCGCCGCAGGCCGAGAGTCCCGAATGCCAGGCGCTCATGGCCACGCTGCCCGACAGCCTCGGCGAGAACTATCGGCGCGCCGACACCGCGCAACCCACCCCGGCCGGCACGGCGGCCTGGCGCGGCAGCGGTACGTCCGAGGGCGACCCGGTGGTCCTGCGCTGCGGGCTCAACCGGCCGGCGGAGTTCGTCGTCGGCTCACCGCTGCAGATGGTCAACGGGGTGCAGTGGTTCCGGCTGGAGGATCCGCAGTCGCCCCTGGCCACCTGGCTGTGCGTCGACCGGGCCGTCTACGTGGCGTTGACGCTGCCGACCGGGTCTGGCCCGACACCGATCCAGGCGATGGCCGACGTCATCGACCGAACCATGCCCGCCATGCCGATCCGGCCGGCACCGGCGCGCTGAGTCAGCGCAGGCCGGTTCCCCGGGCCAGCGCCGTCTCCACCATGGTGCCCACCAGCGTCTGATAGTCCACGCCGCTCGCGCCCCACATCCGCGGGTACATCGAGATGGTGGTGAAACCCGGCATGGTGTTGATCTCGTTGACCACCGGGCCGTCCTCGGTGAGGAAGAAGTCCACCCGCGCCAGTCCCTGGCAGTCCAGGGCGTCAAAGGTGCGAATCGCCAAGTCCTGCAGGAGCTTCACGGTCTCGTCGTCGACCACGGCGGGCACGTCGAGCTCGGCGGCGTCGTCAAGGTACTTGGTCTCGAAGTCGTAGAAGCCCCCCGAATCGCCGGCCACGCCGGCCACCCGGATCTCCCCGATGGTGCTGGCTTTGACGGTGCCGTCGGGGAATTCCAATACGCCGCATTCGAGTTCGCGCCCGTTGATACCGGCCTCGACGATCACCTTGGGGTCGTGGCGGCGTGCCGCGGCGATCGCCGCGGCGAGGTCGGCGGGGTCGGTCACGGGGCTGACCCCGATCGAGGATCCACCGCGGGCCGGCTTGACGAACAACGGAAAGCCAAGACGAGCAAGCTCTTCGGCGGCCGGCCAGCTGCGCCCCGGCCGCAGGACGAGATAGTCGCCGATCGGTAGACCATCGGCTGCCATCAGCTTCTTGGCGAACTCCTTGTCCATCCCCGCCGCGCTGGCCAGCACCCCGGCGCCGACATAGGGCAGCCCGGCGAGTTCGAGCAGGCCCTGGATGGTGCCGTCCTCCCCGTAGGGCCCGTGCAGGATCGGGAACACCACATCGACCGACGCGAGGATCTCCGCGGCGTGCGCCAGCGCAGTCTCGGCGTTGCCGGTCACCTCGGGCAGCCGGCCGTCGGCGATCGCCATGCTGTCCGGGTCGGCATCGGTGCGCAGCCAGCACCCCTCGCGCGTGATGCCGACGGGCACGGCCTCGAACCGATCCGGATCGAGGTGGCGCAGGATGCTGCCCGCCGACACGCAGGAGATCGCATGTTCGGAGCTGCGGCCGCCGTAGACGACGGCAACGCGGATCCGGGAACGGGAAGTCACAAGCTAGAGAGGCTACAGCCCGGCCGCATCCAGGGCCGCCACGACGTCGGCCACCAGGTCATCGGTGTCCTCGATACCGGCCGAGATGCGGGCGAAGCCGTCGGAGACGGCATCGCCATGGCGGGCCCGGCGGTCGACTGAGGTGTGCATGCCGCCGAAGCTGGTCGCGGCCACCAGGAGGTCACTGCGGCGCACCAGGGCATGCACGGCATCGGCGTCGGCGAGTTCGATGGAGAGCAGGCCGCCGAACCTCCTCATCTGGTTGACCGCGATCGGGTGTGACGGATCCTCCGGCAGGCCCGGGTAGCGCACCGACCGCACCGCGGGGTGTTCGTGCAGGGCGGTGGCAAGCGCCAGCGCGTTCTGACACTGGCGGTCGAAGCGCAGTCCGAAACTCCCGATGCTGCGCAGCAGCAGCCAGGACTCCATCGCACCCAGGATGGGGCCGGCGAGCAGTCGTTCGCGCGTCACCGCATCCATCAACTCCGGCTGGCTGCCTGCGACATAGCCGGCGACGAGATCACTGTGCCCCGCAAGCGCTTTGGTGGCGCTGGCGACCACAAGGTCGGCGCCCATGGACAGCGGGAGCTGACCGAGCGGTGTCGCGGCGGTGTTGTCGACAAGAAGCCGACCGCCGCGGCGGTGACAGATGCCCGCCAGCCGGTGCAGGTCCACCACGTCCAGCGCCGGGTTCGTCGGCGTCTCGGCGAGTACCACATCGGCAGTCCCGGCGGCATCGTACATCTCGGCAGAGGCGGCCTCACGCACCGTAATACCCAGCGGTGCAAGGTTTTCCACGGCATAACGGCGCACTTGGTAGTAGCCGTCGGCCGGCACCACCAGCACCGAACCCGGCCGGGTGAGGGCCCGGAACGCCGCGGTGATCGCTGCCATCCCCGAACCGAACGCCAGCGCAGCCGTGGCCTCCTCCAACTGGGCCAGCGCGGACTCGAGTTGAACCCACACCGGGTTCGAGTAGCGGCCGTACATATGGTCTTCGGTGCCTTCGTCGGCAGAGAGATGAAACGCGGACACCGGAACCGGGGTGTGCGCGACCGGCCGGCCCGGGATCGCCTCGGTGTCGGCGGCCTTGACGGTGCGGGTGGAATCGCCGTACTTCATCGCGACCGTCTCCTCACTCCGGCTTGGTGCTGCGGCCCAGCAACAGCACGACGGCTTCGTCGACGGACAGTCCCCGATGACACACCTGGTACACGGCATCGGTGAGCGGCATCTCGACGTCATAGCTGGACGCCAGCGCCAGGATCGCCGCGCACGAACTCACCCCCTCGGCGACATGACCGTCGGTTGCGCGCTGCGCTTCGGCCAGTGTCTCGCCGCGGCCCAGGCGCATTCCGAACGAGCGGTTACGGGAGTGCGCGGAAGTGCAGGTGGCCACCAGGTCACCGACGCCGGCCAGGCCGGCCAGCGTTGCGGGCTTGGCGCCCAGCGCAATTCCCAGCCGCATGATCTCGGCCAGGCCCCGGGTGATGATCGCTGCGGCGGTGTTCTCCCCCAGCCCGACGCCTGCCGCCATGCCGCAGGCCAGCGCGATGACGTTCTTGCACGCCCCGCCGATTTCGGTGCCGGCCACATCCGAGTTGGTGTAGGGCCGCAGGTAGCCGGTGCTCAGCGCACGCTGCAGCGCCACCGCCCGGCCCGAATCCGGGCACGCGACCACCGTGGCCGCCGGCTGCTCGTCGGCAACCTCGTCGGCGAGATTGGGCCCGGAGATCACGGCGACCTGTCCGGAGGGCACCCCGGTCACCGCGACGATGACCTGGCTCATCCGCATCAGCGAGCCGAGCTCGATGCCCTTGGCCAGACTGACCAGAGTCGCCCCGTCGGCGATGTGGTCGCGCCACCGCTCGAGATTGGTGCGCAACGTCTGCGAGGGCACGCCCAGCAGGACCGTGGTGACCCCGTCGAGTGCGACGGTCGGATCGGTGGTCGCCCGGATCGAGCGCGGCAGCGCGATGCCGCGCAGGTACCGGCTGTTGGTATGGGCGGTGTTGACCTCGTGTTCGACCTCGGGCCGGCGGGCCCAGAGCCGGACGTCGTTGCCGGCGTCGGCCAGCACCTTGGCCAGCGCGGTGCCCCAGGCTCCGGCGCCCATCACCGCCGCGGTTCCCACCGAGCCGCTCATCTCACCTCCGTCGTCCTCGGGTTCAACCTAATCACGAAGCGCTGGCAGGATGTCTGCCATGAGCGGCGCGCCGGGTGTCGGCCTGATCATCGCGGTCAAACGCCTCACCGCCGCCAAGAGCCGGCTCTCGGCGCTGTTCGACGCCGATACGCGGGAGCGCGTGGTGCTCGCGATGCTCGTCGACACCATCACCGCGGCTCGCGCCGTCCCGGCGGTCGGCTCGGTGACCGTGGTGACGCCGGATCCGGTCGCCACGCGGGCCGCCCGGGAGATCGGTGCCGCCGTGGTTGCCGACCCCACGGGGCCAGACCATCCCGATCCGCTGAACAACGCCATCCTGGCCGCCTACGGCATGGTCGGCGCCACGACGCCCAATATCGTTGTGCTGCAGGGTGATTTGCCCGCTCTGAAGTCCGCTGAGCTGTCCGACGCAATGGCCTGCGCCGCGCTGCACCCCAGTAGCTTCGTCGCGGACCGACAGGGCACGGGCACCGCGGCTCTGTTCGCGTTCGGGGTACCTCTGGACCCCCGGTTCGGTGCCGACTCGGCGAGCCGGCACCGTGCCGCCGGGGCGGTCGAACTGGCCGGCCCGTGGCCGGGATTGCGGTGCGATATCGATACCCCGGAGGATCTCGCCGAGGCGCGGGCACTGGGGGTCGGTGCAGCCACCGCTGCCGCCGTGAGGTGACCGTCAGTCAAGGAGCGGGTGAACGGCAGGTTGCGCCTGCGCTTCGCCGCGCCCTATTCCGCGGCAGCACACCACAGCGCAGGACTGATGAGGAATGATGACCGCATGACTGAGGCGGAAACCGAGTCCCGAACCCTGGAGTCCGACCAGCCAGGTGCCCTCGACGGAGTTGCGCTCCCGGCGCCGACCGCCGCGCCCGTCGACGAGACCCTGCCGCCGGACCGGTATCTCAACCGCGAACTGAGCTGGCTGGACTTCAACAAGCGGGTGCTGGCGCTGGCCGCGGACGCCTCGATGCCGTTGTTGGAGCGCGCCAAGTTCCTGGCGATCTTCGCCTCAAACCTCGACGAGTTCTACATGGTGCGGGTTGCCGGTCTCAAGCGGCGCGACGAGATGCGACTGTCCGTGCGCTCGGCGGACGGGTTGTCTCCGCGTGAGCAACTGCAGTTGATCGGCGAGCGCACCCAGGAATTGGCGATCCGCCACGCTCAGGTGTTCGCCGAGTCGGTTCGCCCGGGCCTGGCCAGGCATGGCATTCACATCGTCACGTGGGCGGAACTCAACGAGGCCGAGAAGGGCGAACTGTCGGCCTATTTTTACGAACAGGTCTTCCCCGTCCTGACCCCGCTGGCCGTCGACCCCGCCCACCCGTTCCCCTTCGTCAGCGGACTGAGCCTGAATCTGGCTGTGGCGGTGCGCTCCCCCGAGGACGGCGTCCAGCATTTTGCGCGGGTGAAGGTGCCCGACAACGTCGACCGGTTCGTCAAGTTGAAGAACACCGACGGGGAGAGCCACGCCGTCCGCTTCCTGCCCATGGAGGAGTTGATCGCCGCTCTGCTGCCGGTGCTGTTCCCCGGCATGGAAATCGTTGAGCACCATGCGTTCCGGATCACCCGCAATGCCGATATGGACGTCGAGGACCGCGATGAGGACCTGCTTCAGGCACTCGAACGCGAACTCGCGCGCCGTCGCTTCGGTCCCCCGGTTCGCCTCGAGGTCTCCGACGACATGTCGGAGAACATGCTCGGGCTGCTGCTACGCGAACTCGATGTGGATCCCGGCGACGTGGTGCAGGTTCCGGGCCTGCTGGACCTGTCCGCGCTGTGGCAGGTCTACGCCGTCGACCGGCCCGCGCTCAAGGACCCGCCGTTCGTCCCGGCCACCAATCCAGCGTTCGCCGAGACGGGCAAGAGCATCTTCGCGACCCTGCGCGACGGCGATGTCCTCCTGCACCACCCCTACGAATCGTTTTCGACGAGCGTTCAGCGCTTCGTCGAGCAGGCCGCCGCCGATCCCGACGTGCTGGCGATCAAGCAGACGCTGTACCGGACCTCCGGTGACTCACCGATCGTCAACGCGCTCATCGATGCGGCCGACGCCGGCAAGCAGGTGGTGGCGCTGGTCGAGTTGAAGGCCCGATTCGACGAGCAGGCCAACATCAAGTGGGCCCGCGCACTGGAAGACGCGGGCGTGCACGTGGTGTACGGCCTCGTCGGACTCAAGACACACTGCAAGACGTGTCTGGTGGTGCGCCGCGAGGGATCGACGATCCGCCGCTACTGCCACATCGGAACCGGCAACTACAACCCCAAGACGGCTCGGCTCTACGAGGACGTCGGCTTGCTCACGGCCGCCCCGGATATCGGCGCGGACCTGACCGATCTGTTCAACTCGCTCACCGGCTACTCGCGGAAGGTCAGTTACCGCAATCTGCTGGTGGCTCCGCGGGGCATTCGCACCGGAATTCTCGAGCGCATCGAGCGTGAGGTCGAGGCACACCAGCGGACCGGCAAGGGCCGAATCCGGGTGAAGGCCAACGCGATCGTCGACGAGCAGATCATCGACGGCCTGTACCGCGCGTCACAGGCCGGTGTTCGGGTGGAGGTCGTCGTCCGCGGGATCTGTGCGCTGCGCCCAGGTGTGGAGGGCTTCTCCGAGAACATCGTGGTGCGCTCGATCCTCGGTCAGTTCCTGGAGCACTCGCGCGTGATGCACTTCGCGGCCATCGACGAGTTCTGGATCGGCAGCGCGGACATGATGCACCGCAATCTCGACCGTCGTGTGGAGGTGATGGCGCAGGTAAAGGACCGCCGATTGACGGCCGACCTCGACGAGGTATTCGAGTCGGCGATGGATCCGTCGACCCGGTGCTGGGAACTCGGCTCGGACGGAAGCTGGACGGCCTCGCCGCGTGACGGCCGACAGGTTCGCGACCACCAGGTGTGGCTGATGGACAAGCACCGGCAGGGCTGACCCGATCCCGTTATGGCATCAACGTCGAAGAAGAAACCTTTACCCGCCCCAATTTCCGTCCACGCCGCCGGTGCGGTGTTGTGGCGGCCCGACCCCGAATCCGGTGAGCCGCTGATCGCACTCATCCACCGGCCGCGGTACAACGACTGGACGTTACCCAAGGGCAAGGTGGATCCGGGCGAGACCGAACCGGTGACGGCGGTTCGCGAAATCCGTGAGGAGACCGGACAGCGAGCGCAGCTGGGCCGGCGTCTGAGCCGGATCAGCTATCCGATTCCCGTCGGCACCAAGGTGGTTCACTACTGGGCGGCACGGGCACTGGGCGGAGATTTCAGACCGGGCCGCGAGGTCGATGAACTGCTGTGGCTGCCGGTCACCGAGGCCGCCCACCGACTCACCTACCCGCATGACCGCAAGGTGACGTCCCGCTTCACCAAAAAGCCGGCGGACACCCAGACCCTGCTGATCGTCCGGCACGGAACCGCCGGCCGCAAGGCGCGCTACAAAGGCGACGACCGCAAGCGGCCACTGGATCGCAAGGGCAGGGCGCAGGCCAAATCGCTGGTGTCCCAACTCCTGGCGTTCGGCGCATCCGCGGTGTTCGCCGCCGACAGGACGCGATGCGTGCAGACCGTCGAACCGCTCGCCCGCAAACTCGCGGTGCCGATCACCGTTGAGACGACGCTGACCGAAGAGGCGTACGCCGACGATCCGAAGGCCGCACACGAACGCATCCTGGAGATCGCCGCGCTCGGGGGCACACCGGCCGTCTGCAGCCAGGGCAAGGTGATTCCCTACCTGATCGACTGGTGGTGTGACCGCGACGGCGTGAAACCGGACAAGTCACGTAACCGCAAAGGCAGCACCTGGGTGCTGTCACTGCACGAGGGCCGGCTGGTGGCGGCCGACCACATGCCGAGCCCGCTGGCGACGATGCCCGAGTCCTAGGCTGCCGAACGGCAGGACTGAAATACGAAAGCGCCGCGAACCATTCGGTCCGCGGCGCCTTTCGTCGGTCGTGGTTAGCGGCGACCCTTGGCCGGAGCCTTGCGGGCCGGAGCCTTCTTGACCGCAGCCTTCTTCACCGGGGCCTTCTTCACGGCAGCCTTCTTGGCCGGCGCCTTCTTCACCGGCGCCTTCTTGACGGCAGCCTTCTTCACCGGCGCCTTCTTGACGGCAGCCTTCTTCACCGGCGCCTTCTTGACGGCGACCTTCTTGACGGCAACCTTCTTGACGACGACCTTCTTGGCGGGAGCCTTCTTGACGGCAACCTTCTTGACGGCAACCTTCTTGACCGCAACCTTCTTGGCCGGCGCCTTCTTGACGGCAGCCTTCTTGGCCGGAGCCTTCTTCACAACAGCCTTCCTAACTGCGCCGCCGACGGCGCCTCTCTTGACAGCGGGACCTTCAGCGGGGAGTTTCTGGGCACCAGAGACGATTGCCTTGAATTGAGCGCCGGGACGGAACGCGGGAACAGAGGTCGGCTTCACCTTCACCGTCTCGCCGGTGCGCGGATTGCGAGCGACGCGTGCAGCGCGGCGGCGGCGCTCGAAAACACCGAAGCCGGTGATGGTCACGCTGTCACCCTTGTTCACAGCGCGAACGATGGCGTCGACCAATGTCTCGACAGCTTTCGTCGCGTGACCGCGGTCGACTTCCAACTCGGCTGTGAGAACTTCGATCAACTCTGCTTTGTTCATTCAAATCCTCCGAAACAGTGGTCCGCCCTGGACCGACTGGGGAACACGGTAAACCCTGAAAGCCCAAATATCCATGAGCCACGCGCATTTACAGCAAAATGAGACGCGTCGGCGCTCAAAGCGGTTGGTGCCCTTGGGGCCCGGTTTATCGGCCGGCGACAGCCCTGTCCGGCACAGTATCTTCGGCTTGCCGACGGGTCAGGAAGCGTTGGTTATACGCGGTTTCCAGCTCGGGCGGGTTGCCTCGAACGCCTCGATTTCGGCCTGTTTGCGCAGCGTAAGGCCGATATCGTCGAGACCTTCAAGGAGTCTCCACGCGGTGTAGTCGTCAATGCTGAACGGCACCACCGCCGTTCCCGCCGTGATGGTCCGATCACGAAGATTGACAGTCATTTCCAGCCCGGGCTGTTGCTCGATCAGCTTCCAGAGCAGTTCGACATCATCCTGGGCCACTTCGGCCGCAAGCAGTCCGGCCTTGCCGGCGTTGCCGCGGAAGATGTCGGCGAAGCGCGACGAGATGACAACGCGGAAGCCGTAGTCCATCAACGCCCAGACCGCATGCTCGCGTGAGGATCCCGTGCCGAAGTCCGGGCCCGCCACCAAGACCGAACCATCGTCGAAGGGTTTGAGATTGAGGATGAACGACGGATCGGTCCGCCACGCGGCGAACAGACCGTCCTCGAAACCGGTTCGGGAGACCCGCTTGAGGTACTCGGCGGGGATGATCTGGTCGGTGTCGACATTGGACCGGCGCAGCGGGACACCGATGCCGGTGTGGGTGTCGAAGGCCTCCATGGCGTTGCGTTCCTTCCGGTTTCAGCTAATCAGATCAGCGGGTGAGGCGAACCGACCACGCACCGCGGTGGCCGCCGCGACGGCGGGCGAGACCAAATGGGTGCGGCCGCCCTTGCCCTGCCGTCCCTCGAAATTGCGGTTGGATGTCGACGCACAGCGTTCGCCCGGCGCCAGCTGATCGGGGTTCATGCCCAGGCACATCGAGCAACCGGCGAGTCGCCAGTCGGCGCCCGCAGCGGTGAAGATCTCGCCGAGGCCCTCGGCTTCGGCCTGTGCCCGGACCTTCATCGAACCCGGCACGATCAGCATCCGAACCCCGTCAGCGACCTTGCGGCCCCGCAGCACGGCGGCCACGGCCCGCAGATCCTCGATCCGACCGTTGGTGCACGAACCCACGAAGACGGCGTCGACGGGTATGTCGCGCATCGGCGTTCCGGGCCGAAGGTCCATGTAGGCCAACGCCTTCTCGGCAGCCTGACGTTCGTCGTCGCTGCCCATCAGTTCGGGATCGGGGACCGCCTCGGACAGTGGCACGCCCTGGCCCGGGTTGGTGCCCCAGGTGACGAACGGGCTCAGAGTCGTGGCGTCGATGTAGATCTCGGTATCGAACTCCGCACCCGGATCGGTGCGCAGCTTCTCCCACGCGGCGACGGCGGAATCCCATTCCGCTCCCGTCGGCGCGTAGGGACGGCCATGCAGGTACTCGTAGGTCGTCTCATCCGGCGCCACCATGCCCGCGCGCGCGCCGGCTTCGATGCTCATGTTGCAGATCGTCATCCGGCCTTCCATCGAGAGCGATTCGATGGTGCTGCCGCGGTATTCGATGACGTACCCCTGTCCACCACCGGTGCCGATCTTGGCGATGACGGCCAGAATGATGTCCTTGGCCGTCACCCCCGCGGGCAGTGGGCCGTCGACGTTGACCGCCATCGTCTTGAACGGCCGCAATGGAAGCGTCTGGGTGGCCAGCACGTGTTCGACCTCGGACGTACCAATACCCATGGCGATCGCTCCGAATGCGCCGTGGGTGGAGGTGTGGCTGTCGCCGCAGACGATCGTCATGCCGGGCTGGGTCAGCCCGAGCTGCGGGCCGACCACGTGCACGATGCCCTGCTCCGGATCCCCCATGGGGTGCAGGCGAATCCCGAACTCAGCGCAGTTGCGGCGCAGCGTCTCCACCTGCGTGCGCGAAATCGGGTCGGCGATCGGCTTGTCGATGTCGATGGTCGGGACGTTGTGGTCCTCGGTCGCCAGCGTGAGATCGGGCCGACGCACCGGCCGGCCGGCCAGTCGCAAGCCGTCGAACGCCTGGGGGCTGGTGACTTCGTGGATGAGATGCAGATCGATGTAGATCAAATCGGGCTCGCGCGCAGCACCGGAGCCCGATCCGGCGACGACGACGTGGTCTGCCCAGACTTTTTCGGCGAGGGTTCTCGACTGGTCCATGTTCCTTGCAACTCGCTATCTCACGTCCGGCGGCTCCGTCGCCGCCATTTCCCACATAGTGGGACGTTAGTATCTGGATATGAGACAGGATAGCGGTATCGGCGTTCTGGACAAAGCCGTGGCGGTACTGCACGCGGTCGCCGAGTCCCCCTGCGGGCTGGCCGATCTCTGCGCGCGCACCGGTCTCCCGCGGGCCACCGCGCACCGGCTGGCCGCCGGACTGGAGGTGCACCGTTTGCTCGCCCGTGACGACGCCGGGCGCTGGTGTCTCGGGCCTGCCCTGAGCGAGTTGTCCGCCGGCAGGCCCGATCCCCTGCTGGCGGCGGGAGCCGCTGTGCTGCCGGGTCTGCGCGAGACCACCGGTGAGAGCGTGCAGCTGTACCGGCGTGAGGGCACCACCCGGGTGTGCGTCGTCGCGCTGGAACCGCCTGCGGGCCTTCGGGATACCGTGCCCGTGGGCGCCCGGCTGCCGATGACGGCCGGCTCGGGGGCACGGGTGCTGCTGGCCTACAGCGACCCGGCCACCCAACAGTCGGTGCTGGCCTCGGCGGCCTTCACCGAACGCACGCTGGCCGAGGTGCGTCGGCGCGGCTGGGCGCAGAGTGCGGCCGAACGGGAACCGGGCGTGGCCAGCGTCTCGGCCCCGGTACGCGATCGCACGGGCGACGTGGTGGCCGCGGTGTCGGTGTCCGGTCCCATCGACCGGATGGGACGGCGCCCCGGTGCGCGCTGGGCAGCCGATCTGCTGGCCGCCGCCGAGGATCTGACGCAGCGGCTCTGAGTTCCCCTCGCCGAAAGTGCGCACAGACCGACGGAAAGCCGACCCGGCCTCGTAAAAACCCGATCTGGGCGCACTTTCGGCGAGGGCGGGCTGACACACTGACGGCCATGGGAACCAACCAGCGCAACCAGATCGTCATGACCGACGACGAGATCGCCGACTTCGTCGCCCGCAGCCGCACCGGAACGATGGCCACCGTCGGCCCCGACAGCCAACCCCACCTGGTGGCGATGTGGTACGGCGTCGTCGACGGCGACATTTGGGTGGAGACGAAGGTCAAGTCGCAGAAGGTCGTCAACATCCGGCGTAATCCCAAGGTGAGCTTCATGATCGAGGACGGCATGACCTACGACTCACTGATGGGGGTGTCCTTCGAAGGCGTCGCGGAGATCCACGATGATCCCGACACCATCTTCGCGGTGGGCGTCAGCGTGTGGGAGCGCTACAACGGTCCCTACACCGACGATCTCAAGCCCGCGGTCGACATGATGATGAACAAGCGGGTGGCGGTGCGGATCGTCCCGCACCGGGTGCGCTCCTGGGACCACCACAAGCTCGGCCTGCCCGCGATGCCGGTGGCCGGTTCGACGGCGCCCCGATGAGCCCCGGCCACCTCCTGGTCCGCCGCCCGTCGCCGGCTCTCGCCGACGGTGAGCTGACCCATCTGCAGCGCACGCCGGTGGATCCCGAACTGGCACTGCGGCAATGGCAGGGCTACGTGGCGGCATTCGCCGACCGCGGCTGGACTGTCCACCAGATCGCCCCCGCCGACGACCATCCGGACGGGGTGTTCGTCGAGGACACCGTGGTGATGTTCGACGACCTGGCGGTGCTCGCCGCACCCGGGGCGGCGTCACGACGCGGCGAAGTCGCCACCACGGAGGCGGCTCTGGCGACACTTCCGCCGGAGCTGGGTCTCGACGTTGCCCGAATCACCGAACCCGGCCATCTCGACGGCGGAGACGTCCTCAAGATCGGACGGACCGTCTACGTCGGCGCGAGCACTCGTACCGACGCCGCCGGCATCGCACAGTTGGAGGCACTCCTGGCACCACGGGGTTGGCGGGTGGTCGCGGTCCCGATCGCCAAGGTGCTGCATCTCAAGTCGGGCGTCACCGCGCTGCCCGACGGCACCGTGGTGGGCTACCCGCCACTGGTCGACGACGCCGGCGTCTACCCGGCGTTCCTGGCGGTTCCGGAAGAGCACGGCACAGCGGTCGTGGACCTGGGGCCGTCGACAAGCGGGACGCAGACGATTCTGATGTCAGCGGATGCGCCGCGCACCGCCGACATGTACACCGCGCGGGGGCTGGAGGTGGTGGCCGTGCCGATCAGCGAGTTCGAGAAGCTCGAGGGATGTGTCACATGCCTGTCGGTCCGGATTCGCCGGACGGAGTGACGCGGGAAATTTGGTACCCCCGATGGGATTCGAACCCACGCTACCGCCGTGAGAGGGCGGCGTCCTAGGCCGCTAGACGACGGGGGCCAGAACCTCCGACAGCATAGCCGACCGGCAAAGGACGGACATAATTGCTGCTCTTCGCTTCCGAAGTTTGGCTGGGGTACCAGGACTCGAACCTAGAATGGCTGAACCAGAATCAGCTGTGTTGCCAATTACACCATACCCCATCGGCACCCATAACAGCTGGTCAGGACCAACTACCGCGGGCCGCGGAACACCGCAGAGCAGACTACCAAAGATTTCGGGCGGCGCCGTCACGGGCCTCCCGCAGCCGGTGCATGCTGCGGTCGCGGCCGAGCAGCTCCATCGACTCGTACAGCGGCGGGCTGACGCTCGCGCCGGTCACCGCGACCCGGATGGGACCGAAAGCCTTGCGGGGCTTGAGGCCCAGGCCGTCGATCAGCGCGCCCTTGAGGGCCTCCTCGATCGAGACGGAGGTCCATTCGGGTAGTCCGTCGAGCGCACCGAGCGCGGAGTCGAGCACCTCGACCGCGTCACCGGTGAGTTCCTTGGCGCCGGCCTTCGGGTCGATGACGTAGACGTCGTCGTTGAGGAACTTCAGCAACTCCCAGCCGTCGGAGAGCACCACGACCCGGGTCTGCACGAGTTCGGCGGCCGTCGCGAAGTCGGCGTCGTCCAAGCCGATGTCATACCCGTGGGTGTCGAAGAAGCCGCGCAGCCGGGCGGCGAAGTCGGCGGGCTGCAGCATCCGGATGTGCTCGGCGTTGATCGCGTCGGCCTTCTTCTGGTCGAAGCGCGCCGGGTTTGAGTTGACGTCGATGACGTCGAAGGCCCGCACCATCTCCGGCAGGGTGAACACGTCGCGGTCATCGGCGATGCCCCAGCCGAGCAGCGCCAGATAGTTCAACAGCCCCTCGGGCAGGAAGCCGCGGTCGCGGTGCAGGAACAGGTTGGACTGCGGATCACGCTTGGACAGCTTCTTGGTGCCCTCGCCGAGAACCGTTGGCAGATGGGCGTATTCGGGAATGACCTCCCCCACCCCGACCCTGATCAGCGCCCGGTGCAGTGCGATCTGCCGGGGCGTCGAGGGCAGCAGATCCTCCCCGCGCAGCACGTGGGTGATCCGCATGAGCGCGTCGTCGACGGGGTTGACCAACGTGTACAGCGGGTCGCCGGAGGCCCGCGTCAGCGCGAAGTCCGGCACCGTGCCGACGGCGAACGTCGTCTCACCGCGCACCAGGTCGTGCCAGGTGATGTCCTCGTCGGGCATCCGCAGCCGCAGCACCGGTTTGCGGCCCTCCGCCTCGAACTCCGCGCGCTGGGTGTCGGTCAGGTCGCGGTCGAAGTTGTCGTAGCCGAGTTTGGGGTTGCGTCCCGCGGCGAGGTGGCGCGCCTCCACCTCCTCGGGCGTGGAGTACGCGAGGTAGGCCTCGCCGGACCCGAGCAGCTTGGCGATGACCTCGCGGTAGAGCTCGCCACGCTGCGATTGGCGGTAAGGAGCATGCGGGCCACCGACTTCCGGGCCCTCGTCCCAATCCAGGCCCAGCCAGCGCAGCGCGTCGAGGATCGCGTTGTAGCTCTCCTCGGAGTCGCGCGCAGCGTCGGTGTCCTCGATGCGGAAGACGAAGGTGCCCTCGCAATGACGGGCGTACGCCCAGTTGAACAGCGCGGTGCGGACCAGGCCGACGTGGGGGGTTCCGGTGGGCGACGGGCAGAACCTCACGCGCACAGGCTGTGTCATCGAGCGCCTTTCCGGACGACGGGGTTGGTCAGGGTTCCGATCCCCTCGATGGTCACGCTCACGGTGTCGCCGTCCTCGATCGGGCCGACGCCTTCCGGTGTGCCGGTGAGGATGAGATCGCCGGGCAGCAGGGTCATCACCGCCGACATCCACTCGATGATCGCTCCGATGTCGTGGATCATCAACGAGGTCCGGCTGCGTTGGCGCACTTGGCCGTTGACCTCGGTGCGGATCTCCAGATCCGAGGGGTCGAGGTCGGTGACGATCCACGGGCCGACGGGACAGAACGTGTCATGTCCCTTCGCGCGGATCCACTGCCCGTCGGCCTTCTGCTGATCACGCGCCGAGACGTCGTTGGCGATGGTGTAGCCGAGGATCACATCCGCAGCCTTCGCAGCGGGCACGTCCTTGCATGGCCGTCCGATCACGGCCGCCAGCTCTCCCTCGTGATGGACGGGGGAAGCGTTGGCGGGCAGCTGAATCGGGACGTTCGGCCCGATGATCGCGGTGTTGGGCTTGAGGAAGATCACCGGATCCTCCGGAGCCTCACCCCCCATCTCCTCGATGTGCGCCAGGTAGTTCTTGCCCATGCACACCACCTTGCTGGCCAGGATGGGCGCCAGCAGCCGCACATCGCCCAGCGGCCACGAGCGTCCGGTGAAGGTCGGTGTGCCGAACGGATGCTCCTGGATTTCGCGGGCGACGGCCGCTTCCCCGTCTGTGCCCTCCCCCTCGATGCTGACGAAGGCCACCCCATCGGGGCTGGCAATACGACCCAGGCGCATTCGAGTGAGCCTAACGGCGGCGCTGAGAGGCCGCGGAATCGACCCGCTGAGCAGAATGCGCATAACGGGATCAACGACCACTGTGCGGGCAGTGCGCACAAGCGCGACACCGTCGATTCGGGTCCATAACGTCAATGCCATCAACACATTCGGCAGAGGTTCACACCGAACCGACCGAGAAGGGAAAAGGGAAATGACGAACATCAAGACCTACACGGCAGGCATCATCGCGGCGCTGGGCATCGCGGGGGCGGCGTTGTTGGGCGCTGGAACGGCCGCGGCCGCGACGGACGGCGGCCCGAACACCACACAGAACGAGGTGCCGGCACCGGGCCACATCATCACGTCCCCGCACTTCGCCCCGCAGCACGTCGACCCGGCAATCGGGTTCCGCGCGGGCGACTCGCCGGCCGGCACACACCGCCATCACCGCCGCTGACCGACAGCAGAACCACCACGCGGGCGGGCCGGAGACGGCCCGCCCGCTTCGGTGTTGGGATCATGGGACGGTGACTCAGGACATCGGCACGGCGCGGCGCTGGTCGATGCTGGCGATCGGGTTGTTCGCCACGTTGTTCGCGAACGTGTTCATCAACGGGGTCGCCTTCCTGATCCCCACACTGAACAGTGATTTCGGCTTGGACCTCGCGGGCGCCGGCCTGATCTCGGCAATGCCGAAGTTCGGCATGGTGCCCACCCTGATCGCGTGGGGATATGTCGTGGACCGCGCCGGTGAGCGCTTCGTGCTGTGGGTGGGATCGGCACTGACCGCCGCCGCGGCACTGGCCGCCGCCCTGTCCCACTCCATGCTGGCGGTGGCGGTGTTCCTGTTTCTCGGGGGCATGGCGGCCGCGAGCAGCAACTCGGCCAGCGGCCGCCTGGTTGTCGGGTGGTTCCCACCCGAGCAGCGCGGCCTGGCGATGGGCATCCGGCAAACCGCGCAGCCGCTGGGCGTGGGCCTGGGCGCGCTGGTGATGCCCCAACTGGCGCAGCACCACGGCATCGGTGCGGCATTGCTGTTCCCGGCCGCGGTGTGCGCGCTGGCGGCGCTGGTGTGCGCGGTGGCCGTCGTCGACCCGGCGCGGCCCCCAAGGGCAGAGGCCCCGGCGCAGGATCTGGCCAACCCCTACCTCGGCGCGTCGACCCTGTGGCGAATCCACGCCGCGTCCGTGCTGCTGGTAATCCCCCAGGCGCTGGTGTGGACCTTCGCGCTGGTGTGGTTGATGAGCGAGCACGGCTGGTCGGCAGCGTCGGCCGGGGCTTTGGTGACGGCCTCACAGATCCTTGGCGCGCTGGGCCGGATCGCGGCGGGGCGATGGTCGGACCGGGTGGGTTCGCGACTCGGCCCCATTCGGGTGATCGCCGCGGCCGCGGCCATCTGCATGCTGATGCTGGCGATTACCGCGTCGCTCCCGTGGAGCGTTGCGGTGCTGATCGTCGCGTCGGTGGTGACGGTCAGTGACAACGGGCTCGCGTTCACGGCGATCGCCGAGATCGCGGGGCCGTTCTGGAGTGGACGGGCCCTCGGCGCGCAAAACACAAGTCAGCTCCTTGCAACGGGTCTCACGCCGCCGTTGTTCGGTGCGCTGATCACCGCGGCTGGCTATCCGCCGGCATTCGCGGTGTGCGCGCTGTTCGGTGCGTTGGCCATCCCGGTGGTGCCGCGGGAGCAGCCGGACCAACCTCGCTAGAGCCGCGCCCTGATGCGCTCGCCCACCTCGCTGGTGGACAGTGCGGCTCCGCCGCGGGTGGCGAGATGGTCGGCGACCGCCTTGTCGATCCGGGCGGCCGCGGCCTCCTCGCCGAGATGGGACAGCAGCAGCGCCACGCTCATCACCGCGGCCGTGGGATCGGCGATGCCCTTGCCGGCGATGTCGGGCGCGCTGCCGTGCACCGGTTCGAACATCGACGGGTTCTTGCGGGTGGCGTCGATGTTTCCGCTGGCCGCCAAACCGATTCCACCGCTCACCGCCGCGGCGAGGTCGGTGATGATGTCGCCGAACAGGTTGTCGGTGACGATGACGTCGAAGCGGCCCGGGTCGGTGACCATGTGGATGGTGGCCGCGTCGATGTGCTGATAGGCCACCTCGACGCCGGGGTACTCCGCGCCCACCTCGTCGACGATCCGCGACCACAGCCTGCCGGCGAAGGTCAGCACGTTCGTCTTGTGCACCAGGGTCAGGTGCTTGCGACGGCTCTGCGCCTTGTCGAAGGCGTAGCGCACCACCCGTTCCACTCCGAACGCGGTGTTGACGCTGACCTCGGTGGCCACCTCCTGCGGGGTGCCGACGCGGATCGCCCCGCCGTTGCCGGTGTAAGGGCCTTCGGTGCCCTCGCGCACCACGACGAAATCGATCTGCGGGTCACCGGACAGCGGGCTGGACACCCCGTCGAAGAGCCGGCTGGGCCGCAGGTTGACGTGGTGGTCGAGTTCGAAACGGGTCCGCAGCAGCAGGCCGCGCTCGAGCAGTCCACTGGGCACCGACGGATCGCCGATCGCGCCGAGCAGGATGGCGTCGTAGCCGCGCAGTTCGTCAATCATGCCGTCCGGCAACACTTCTCCGGTGGCGTGGTAGCGCTTGGCACCGAGGTCGTACTCAGTGCGCTCGACGCCGGGCAGGACGACGTCGAGAGCCTGCAGGGCCTCGCCGATCACCTCCGGGCCGATGCCGTCGCCCGGGATCACCGCAAGCTTGATCTGCGTCACGACAGATCCACCGTCTCCACCAAGCTGGCTTCCACGGCGGCACGGATCGCGGTACGCACGTCGTCGGGAACGTCGCGGTCAAGCCGCAGCATCACCGTCGCCCCACCACCGCTGGTGTCCTGACTCAGTTGCGCTGCTTCGATGTTCACCCCCGCCTCACCGAGCAGGGTGCCGATCCTGCCCAGCGCCCCGGGCTTGTCGCCGTAGTGCAGGATCATGTTCACGCCCTCGGCGCGCAGATCGAAGCTGCGACCGTTGATCGACACGATCTTCTCCACCTGCTGCGGTCCGGTCAGCGTTCCGGAGACGTTCACCGCCGACCCGTCCGGGCCCACCACGCGGACATCGACGAGGCTGCGGTGGTTGGGACTCTCACTGGCCGTGCTCAATTCGGCGTCCAGTCCGCGGTCGGCGGCCAGGGCCGGGGCGTTGACAAACGTGACCTGCTGGTCGGTCATGGTCGAGAACAGACCGCGCAAGGCCGAAAGCTTGAGTACACCAACGTCTTCCGACGACAACTCGCCCGACACCTTGACGGACAGGTTTTCCGGGGGCTCGGTGGCCAGCACCCCGACCAACACGCCCAGCTTGCGGACCAGGTCCAGCCACGGGGCGACGTCCTCGCTGACCGCACCGCCGGCGACGTTGACCGCGTCGGGCACGAACTCGCCGGCGAGCGCAAGCTTCACGCTCTCGGCGACGTCGGTACCGGCCCGGTCCTGGGCTTCGGACGTCGACGCGCCGAGGTGCGGGGTGACGACGACTTCGGGCAACTCGAACAGCGGACTGTCCGTGCATGGCTCGGTGGAGAACACGTCGAGGCCGGCGGCGCGGACGTGGCCGCTCTTGATGGCGTCGGCCAGCGCATGCTCGTCGATCAGGCCGCCGCGGGCGGCGTTGACGATGATGACGCCCGGCTTGGTCTTGGCCAAGGCCTCCTTGCCGAGCAGACCGGCGGTCTCCTTGGTCTTGGGCAGGTGCACCGAGATGAAGTCCGCGCGGGCCAGCACGTCGTCGAGCGGCAGCAGTTCGATGCCGAGTTGGGCGGCTCGCGCCGGCGGGACGTAGGGGTCGTAGGCGATGACATGGGTGCCGAAGGCAGCCACCCGCTGGGCCACCAGCTGGCCGATGCGGCCCAGACCCACGACGCCGACGGTCTTGCCGAAGATCTCGGTGCCGTTGAACTTCGAGCGCTTCCAGGTGTGCTCGCGCAGGGTGGCGTCGGCGGCGGGGATCTGCCGGGCCGCCGACAGCATCAGCGCCAGCGCGTGCTCGGCGGCGCTGTGGATGTTGGAGGTCGGGGCGTTGACCACCAGCACGCCGGCGGCGGTGGCGGCGTCGACGTCGACGTTGTCCAGGCCCACTCCGGCGCGGGCGACGATCTTGAGCTTGGGCGCGGCCGCGATCACCTCGGCGTCGACGGTGGTGGCCGAACGGACCAGCAGGGCGTCGGCGTCTTTGACGGCGTCGAGCAGCTTGGGCCGGTCCGGGCCGTCCACCCAGCGGACCTCCACTTGCTCACCGAGGGCGGCGACGGTGGATTCGGCAAGTTTGTCGGCGATCAGCACAACAGGTTGACTCACGCGGGACAGACTAGTGGGCGGGGTCCAGGGCCAATAACTCGGCGGCAGGCGGGGAAAGATAGGGCTATGGACGTCACCGTGGTCGGCAGCGGGCCCAATGGACTGGCCGCCGCCGTGGTCTGCGCCCGGGCGGGTCTGAAGGTCCAGGTTCTGGAAGCGCAGCCGACCCTTGGCGGCGGGGCACGCACCCTTCCCGACCCCGAGTTCGGTGAGGTTCGTCACGACATCTGCTCGGCGATCCATCCGCTGGCGCTGGCGTCGCCCTTCTTCGCCGAGTTCGACCTGCGGGCCCGCGGCGTCCAGCTGGTGGTGCCGGAGATCTCCTACGCCAACCCGCTGCCCGGCGGCCGCGCCGCGATCGGCTACCGGGATCTCCAGCGCACCTGCGCCGAACTCAGCAATGGCGAGTCCTGGCGGCACCTGATGGGACCGCTGGTCGCCCGCGGCGACGACGTGGTCGCGTTCCTGGTCGGCGACAAGCGGTCGCTGCCCTCCGATATCCCTGCGGCGGCCCTGCTGGGGCAGCGCATGCTCGAGCAGGGCACGCCGGCGTGGAACACCCTGCGGGGCGAGGACGCCCGGGCGTTGTTCACCGGCGTCGCGGCGCACACCATCTCCACGATGCCGTCGCTGGTGGCGGCCGGCGCCGGACTGCTGCTGGCGACGCTGGCGCACACGTCGGGCTGGCCGGTGCCGGTGGGCGGCAGCCAGGCGATCGCCGACGCGCTGATGGCGGATCTGCGGGCCCACGGCGGTGAGATCGTGGCTGGCGCCGAAGTCACTTCTCCCCCAACGGGTGTGGTGCTCTACGACACGGCACCGACGGCGCTGCTGGACATCTACGGCCCGGCGCTGCCGCAGCGGTATGCCGCCGCGCTGCGACGCTACCGCTTCGGGCCGGGTGTGGCGAAGGTGGATTTCGTTCTGTCCGAGGATGTTCCGTGGACCGACGAGCGCTTGGCGGGCTCGGCGACCCTGCATCTGGGTGGAACGCGCGCCCAGATGGCCCATGCCGAAAGGCAGGTCGCCGGCGGCCGGCATGCGCAGTGGCCGATGGTGCTGGCCGCGCAGTCCTACACGGCCGACCCGAGTCGTATCGACGCACAAGGCCGTCGGCCGCTGTGGACCTACGCCCATGTGCCGGCGGGATCACCGGTGGACCAGACCGAGACCATCACCCGGGTGCTGGAGCGCTACGCGCCGGGCTTCTCCGACATCGTCGTCGCGGCCCGCAGTATCACCGCGGCGGACCTTCATCTGCACGACGCCAACTACGTCGGCGGCGATATCGGGGTGGGCGGCAACTCGGTGCTGCGGGCACTGCTCGGCCCCACGCCGCGGGTAAACCCTTGGACCACACCGGTTCCCAACGCCTACCTGTGCTCGTCGGCCACGCCGCCCGGCGGCGGGGTGCACGGGATGAGCGGGTATTACGCCGCGCGGACGGTGCTCAAGCGGGAGTTCGGGCTGGGCATGCCGTCACTGCGGCCGTAGCTCAGGGGGTCCCGTTGGCACCCGTCTGGCCGGTTGTTCCACCAGGGCCGGGGGTGCCGCCCGGTCCTCCGGTGCCGCCCACCGGGCCGCCCGGCGGAGAGAGATTGACCACGGTCGCATCACCGCCCTTGCCACCGGTGCCTCCATTTACACCTGGTTTGGTGCCGTCGCCGCCGCGGCCACCCGAACCGCCTCTTGCCACGAACAGTCCGACGTCGATCCCCTGCGCATCGCCGCCCTTCCCACCGGCGCCACCGGCAAGGAGGCCGCTGTTTCCACCGGGTCCCCCGTCCCCTCCATAACTGACATCAGCGGCTGTTTGAGTGACTGTGGCCTTTCCGCCGTCGCCACCGCCGCCCCCGATGCCGTTTGTGGACGAACCCCCGCCGCCTCCTCGGCCGGCGTATGCGCTGCCGTTAAAAGGATTATTGGCCGCGGCGCCGCCGCGTCCGCCCTGGCCTCCGGTGCCGTCGGTGGTAGATCCACCGTCGCCGCCGTTGCCGGCGTAGGCGAGCGCTCCGGATGTGGACTCGCCTCCATCCCCACCGTCACCCCCATCGCCGGTGCCTCCGGTTCCGCCCTTACCACCTTCACCGCCGACCGACCAACCGCCGTTCGTAATGGGAGCCAGTCCTGCGCCACCGGAGCCACCGGTACCGCCATTGACTGCGCCGCCGCCGCCCGCACCGCCGGCGCCACCTTTCGCTGTTCCCGAGGGCACATAGGCGAAGCTGCTTGACGTCGCCGTGCCACCGGATCCGCCGCGGCCACCATCGGCCGCGCTCGAGGTGCCGCCCTTGCCGCCGCCGCCGCCCGTCGCGACGCCATTGGAAGTCGTTGCGTCGCCGCCCTTTCCGCCGTTGCCGCCGTTGCCGTGGCCGTCGCCGCCCTTTCCGCCGTTGCCGCCGGTGGCATTGCCGTCCGCCGCGGTCGCGGTGCCGCCGTTGCCGCCGGCGCCGCCCTTGCCGAGTTGGCCGCCCGCGCCGCCGTTGCCGCCGTTGCCGGCGACGGCGTTGTCGGAACCGGTGGTGGTGACGCTGTAGCCGTCCCCGCCCTTGCCACCGTCGCCGCCGGAGGTGGCGGGTTGACCGTCGGCGCCGGTGGTGCCGTCGGTTCCGGTCTTGCCCGCGCCGTTGCCCTTCAGGCCAGCCGCGCCACCACTACCGACCGCACCCGGGCCTCCGCCGTTTCCGCCATCGCTGGCATCGACGTGCGTGGCGATGCCGGGGGCTCCGTTGCCCCCGGTGCCGCCGTCACCGGCCATTCCGCCGATGCCGCCGGTACCGCCATTGCCGTTGGTGCCGGCCGCATCGGTGGCTCTGCCGCCGTTACCCCCCGCTCCACCGGTCCCGCCGGTGCCACCCGAGGCACCGTTGGCGCCGTTGTAGGACGGATCGATCACGGTCGGCACATAGTTGGTGTCGTCGGCGGACCAGCCGCGCCCGCCGGTGCCGCCCTTCCCGCCGTTGCCGCCGTCCCCGCCGTCCCCCGCGACGCCCGTTGTGGCGTCACCGCCGTTGCCGCCGGCGCCGCCTGCTCCCCCGTGGACACCCGGTGTGCCGTTCTGGTTCGGCGCGGTGCCCCACGGGCTGAAGCCGCTGTCACCGCCGTCGCCACCATCGCCGCCGTCGCCGGCGTTGCCGCCGGTGGCGTCGCCGCCCTTGCCGCCGTCACCGCCCTTGCCGCCGAGGTTCTCGGCGCCTGTGGCCAGGGTGCCGTTGCCGCCGTTACCACCGTTGCCGCCGTTGCCGAAGGCTCCGGTCTTGCCGGTGGACGAGCCGGTGCCACCGGCGCCCTCGATGCCGGCGTTCCCACCGGCGCCGCCGTCGCCGCCGGCACGGGAATCCGTTGAACCCCAGCCGGCCAGGACGCCGGTGCCGTTGACGCCGTTCCCACCGTTGGCGCCGTTGCCGCCGCTGCCGGCGTTGCCGCCGTCGCCACCGGCGCCGGTGGTCCCGTCGGTGGCGCCGGCTCCACCCGCGGAACCCTTGGCGCCGCCGTTGCCGCCGCGGCCGCCGTTGCCGCCGGCTCCACCGGCGCCGCCGGTCTGGCCGGGCAGCAGCGCGGCGTTCGGGTTCGAGGAGTAGAGCTGGCCGATGACCTTGAGGCTGGCCGGGGTGACGATGGTTCCCGCCGGTTGGGAAATGACCCAGCCCGAACCTGTCATCATCCCGTCAGCACCGGTGACGCCGCGGCCGCCGCCCTTGCCGTCGCCGCCGTTGCCTCCGGAACCGCCGGTGCCTCCGTTGCCGTTCAGACCGGCGACGCCGTGCGGCGCAGCGCCGCCCTTGCCGCCGTCGCCGCCCTTGCCGCCGTCGCCACCGGCCCCGCCGCTGCCGCCGGTCAGGCCGGGATCACCGGGGTTGACGCCGTTCCTCCCCGTGAAGCCGTCCCCTCCGTCGCCACCTCCGGCGCCGTTGCCGCCGGCCCCACCGGCGCCCCCGTTACCGGCAACAGAGCCGCCCGCACCCCCGGCACCGCCCTTGCCGCCGGCGCCGCCGGCCTGGCCGTCCTCCCCGGACTCACCGTAGGAGTATCCGGGGTTACCGGTCCGGCCGGCCGCACCGTTTCCGCCCGCACCGCCGCGGCCGCCGTTGCCGACCGCGCCCCCGTTGCCGCCGTCACCGCCGTTGCCGCCTGCCGCGCCGGTGACCAGGGCGCTGAAGCCATTGCCGCCGTCTCCGCCGTCACCGCCACTGGTCGGTGTCGCACCGGTGGTGCCTTCCTTGCCGGCCACGCCGCCGGCGCCGGCACCTGCCGCGCCACCCTTGCCGCCGGCACCGGCGGCGCCGGGATCGCCACCGTTGCCGCCACGCCCCGCATCGACGTGATCGGCGGTGCCGTCAGCGCCGCGCCCGCCGTTGCCGGCGGCGCCGCCGTCGCCACCGGCGCCACCATCGCCACCGTCACCGGCGTCGGCGAACGTGGGCTTGAACCACAGGATGTGGCCGCGTCCGCCGGCACCGCCGGCCCCGCCGTCACCGCCGGATGCGCCGGCGCCGCCCGTCGTGCCGTCGTAGCCGTTGCCGCCATTGTCGTTGAACCCGTTGGAATTTCGGCCGTCCGCGCCCGAACTGCCGGTTCCGCCCGCGGCGCCGTGTCCGCCCTGACCGCCCACACCGCCGGTGCCGAACAGGAGGCTGGCCGAGCCGCCGTCGCCGCCCGCACCGCCCTTTCCGCCGGCGAGGCCGCGCGCGGCAGCCGCGGTGCTGTTTCCGCCCGCGCCGCCCTGACCGCCGGTCGCCCAGAGCCAGCCCCCCTGGCCGCCGCTGCCGCCGCGGCCGCCGTCGCCGCCCACGCCGGTGGCGTCACCGCCCGCGCCACCCGCGCCGCCGTTGCCCCACAACAGGCCGCCGCGGCCACCCGGGCCACCGGCGCCGCCGCTGGGTCCGCTGATCCCGGCGCCGCCGTCGCCGCCCTTGCCGATCAGTCCGGCCGCCCCGCCGGCTCCGCCGGCGAAACCGCCACCACCGTTGCCGAACAGCAGGCCGGCCCGGCCGCCGTCACAGGCGCCGCTGGTACAGGCACCCTCATAGGCGGTGTAGCTGAAGCCGTTGCCCCCCAGCAGGCCCGCATTCGGGTGCTCGGCCGTGCCGTCACCGAAAAGCCTGAACCGGTTGGCGGCCGCCGTGACCGCGGCGCTGCCCATCAAGGCCCCGCTGGTCGTCGTAGCGGCAGGCCTACTGGTCACCGAGGGGCCCAACTCCCGACGGCTGAACGCCAGCGCGGTCCACGCCAGCGGGCCGGCCGCCGGGACGCCGCCATTACCCCCGCCGCCCAGCCATTCCTGTAGCCGAGCCGACAGAGTGGACAGTCCCGGGGGTACGGCCGGAACGGACGCCACCGGTACCGACGCCGCCGGTGCGGGCGCCGTCGCGGGCGAAGGGCCGATCGCCGCAGCACTGGCGGCCGGACGCGCGCCCGCGATGGCGGCGGCAGGAAAGGCCACTGCGTGATCTGGCGCGAAAGACGGTGTTGGCGAGCTCGATTCGGCCGAAATCTCCGGAAATGCCGGCGCAGCTTCTTGTCCCCGGGTCAGGGCACCAGGCATCCGCGGATCGCGCGGGGCCGGCGACGCGTCCGAGGGGTCGGCTGCGGTGACTCGCGGCGACAGTGCCGAATCAGCCACCTGCCGGCCATCGGGCTCTGCTGCGCCGCCCCGACTTCCGGTCCGGTGCCCCCGGGTGGGGAGCGCGGCGCCGTTCTCGGAGGCGGCCCGAGAGGAGGAACCGCCATCGGCTGTCCCGCTCGAACCAGCCGAGCCTCGCGAATCCGCATGCGCGACGAGGGGCATCGAGGCCACCGCTGCGCCGATCCCCAGGGCGACGGCAAGGGCGCCGATTCTGCCCACGTGGCGGCCCGCTGAATCGGCAAGTGGCACGGCTTGCTCCCATGCTTGGTAGGTCTGCTTCGCGGCAGATGGTATGACGCCCGCAAATGACATTCGAAGACTACGCAAGCGCTTTCCGCGGCGCCATTCCAAGCCATCAGCGCTGTTCAGCGGAGTCCTTGTGGACTTTCCGAGGATGCCGGCAGAACACCCCAGCGAATGCCCGGAGGGGTATTGCAGCCAATGACAGCCAACCGTCACAAAGGTCCCATCCGTCGAAAGTGAAGCCACGCGGGGGTTCTCTCGAACTTTCCCTGCGTGGCTTCAATCTCGGCACGGCCGGGCAGACCCCGGCCGGCCGCTACGCCGTCTCGGTGATGGGCCGGTCGACCCAGCTCATCAGCTTGCGCAGCTTTGCGCCGGTGACCTCGATCGGGTGCTCGGCGTTCTTTTTGCGCAGGCCCTCGAGCTCCTTGTTGCCGCCCTCGACGTTGGCCACCAGGCGCTTGACGAAGGTTCCGTCCTGGATCTCCTTGAGGATCTGCTCCATGCGCTTCTTGGTGTCGGCGTCGATGACGCGCGGACCGGACAGATAGCCGCCGTACTCCGCGGTGTCGGACACCGAGTAGTTCATCCGGGCGATGCCGCCCTCGTACATCAGGTCGACGATCAGCTTGAGCTCGTGCAACACCTCGAAGTAGGCCAGTTCGGGCGCGTAGCCGGCCTCGACCATGACCTCGAAGCCGGTCTTCACCAATTCCTCAGTGCCACCGCACAATACGGCTTGCTCGCCGAAGAGGTCGGTCTCGGTCTCGTCCTTGAAGGTGGTCTTGATGACGCCGGCGCGGGTGCCGCCGATGCCTTTGGCGTAGGACAGCGCCAGGTCCAGGCCGTTGCCGGTCGGGTCCTGCTCGATGGCCACCAGGCAAGGCACGCCCTTGCCGTCGACGAACTGCCGGCGCACCAGGTGGCCGGGGCCCTTGGGGGCGACCATGCCGATGGTGACGTCTGCGGGCGGCTTGATCAGGCCGAAGTGGATGTTCAGGCCGTGGCCGAAGAACAGCGCGTCGCCGGGCTTGAGATTGGGCTCGATGTCGTTGGTGAAGATCTCGGCCTGAGCGGTGTCGGGGGCCAGCAGCATGATCACGTCGGCCCACTTGGCGACCTCGGCCGGGGTGTCGACCTGAAGACCCTGCTCTTCGACCTTGGCGCGCGACTTTGAGCCCTCCTTGAGGCCCACTTTCACCTGGACGCCGGAGTCGCGCAGGCTCAGCGAATGCGCGTGGCCCTGGCTGCCGTAGCCGATCACACCGACCTTGCGGCCCTGGATGATCGACAGGTCGGCGTCGTCGTCGTAGAACATCTCGATTGCCACTTTGTGAATTTCCTTCTGTCTCTTCTTTTCTGGGTCTTGCTACTTGGAGTTCGTCATACCGCGCGGGCCGCGTGACAGTGCCACCACACCGGACTGCACCGACTCGCGGATCCCGTAGGGCTCGAGCACCCGCAGCAGGGCTTCGAGCTTCTCCTCGGTGCCGGTGGCCTCAATGGTCAGCGACTCGTTGGCGACGTCGATCACCTTGGCGCGGAACAGGTTCACCGCCTCGATCACCTGGCTGCGGGTCGAGGCGTCGGTGCGCACCTTGATCAGCGCGAGCTGGCGGGCGACCATGTGGCCGCCGTCCTGCTCCACCACCTTGATGACGTTGATCAGCTTGTTGAGCTGCTTGGTGATCTGTTCGAGCGGGGTCTCCTCGGCGGTGACGACGATCGTCATCCGGGACATGTCCTTGATGTCGGTGGGGCCCACGGCCAGTGACTGGATGTTGAAGCCGCGCCGGGAGAACAGCGCCGCGACGCGTGCGAGCACGCCGGGCTTGTCCTCGACGAGCACCGACAGGGTGTGCGTCACCGTCCGGGAAGGACCAGGAGTGGAAGCAGGCATCAGGCACGCCCCTCGGAGTTGTCCTCGTCGAACAGCGGCCGGATGTTGCGGGCCGCCATGATCTCGTCGTTGCCGGTGCCCGCGGCGACCATCGGCCACACCTGGGCGTCGGCGCCGACGATGAAGTCGATCACCACCGGCCGGTCGTTGATCGCCCGGGCCTGGTTGATCACGTCGACCACGTCTTCCTCACGCTCGCAACGCAATCCGACGCACCCGAGCGCCTCGGCCAGCTTGACGAAGTCGGGGATGCGCTGGCTGTGGGTGGCCAGATCGGTGTTGGAGTAGCGCTCGCCGTAGAACAGCGTCTGCCACTGCCGCACCATGCCGAGGTTGCCGTTGTTGATCAGCGCCACCTTGATCGGCACGCCCTCCACCGCGCAGGTGGCGAGCTCCTGGTTGGTCATCTGGAAGCAGCCGTCGCCGTCGATGGCCCACACCTCGGTGTCCGGGCGGGCCATCTTGGCGCCCATCGCGGCCGGCACGGCGTAGCCCATGGTGCCCAGGCCGCCGGAGTTCAGCCATGTGCGCGGCTTCTCGTAGGAGATGAACTGCGCGGCCCACATCTGGTGCTGACCGACGCCGGCCACGTAGATGGCGTCCGGGCCGGCGATCTTGCCGAGCTGTTCGATGACGTACTCCGGGCTCACGCTGCCGTCGCTCTGCGGGCCGTAGCTCAGCGGGTACTTCTCCCGCACACCGTTGAGGTAGGACCACCAGTCGGCCAGGTCGGGATCGGCCATGCCCTCGTTGCCGATCCGGTTCTCGCCGGCCGGCATCCGCCGGAAGGCGGCGATCAGGTCGCCGATCACGGCCTTGATGTCGCCCACGATCGGGACGTCGGCGTTGCGGTTCTTGCCGATCTCGGCGGGGTCGATGTCGGCGTGGATCACCTTGGCCTCGGGGGCGAAGGTGGACAGCTTGCCGGTCACCCGGTCGTCGAAGCGGGCGCCGAGCGCGATCAGCAGATCGCTCTTCTGCAGCGCGGCCACCGCGGCCACGGTGCCGTGCATGCCGGGCATGCGCAGGTTCTGGACGTGGCTGTCCGGGAACGCTCCGCGCGCCATCAGGGTGGTGACCACCGGGATGCCGGTCAGGTCGGCCAGTTCCCTCAGTTCCTCGGTGGCGTTGCCGCGGATGACCCCGCCGCCGACGTAGAGCACCGGCTTGCGGGCCTCGGCGATCAGCTTGGCGGCTTCCTTGATCTGCCGGCCGTGCGGCTTGGTGTTCGGCTTGTAGCCGGGCAGTTCCAGCTGCGGCGGCCAGGAGAACGTGCACTGCCCCTGCAGGACGTCCTTCGGGATGTCGACGAGCACCGCGCCGGGGCGCCCGGTGGCGGCGATGTGGAACGCCTCGGCGATCGAGCGGGCGATGTCGTCACCGTCGCGGACCAGGATGTTGTGCTTGGTGATCGGCATCGTGATGCCGGTGATGTCGGACTCCTGGAAGGCGTCGGTGCCGATCAGGCTGCGGCCCACCTGCCCGGTGATGGCGACGACGGGGATGGAGTCCATCTGGGCGTCGGCCAGCGGGGTGACCAGGTTGGTCGCGCCGGGCCCGGAGGTGGCCATCATGACGCCGACGCGGCCGGTGGCGTGGGCATAGCCGCTGGCCGCGTGCCCGGCGCCCTGCTCGTGGCGGACCAGGACGTGGCGCAGCTTGGTGGAGTCGAACAGCGGGTCGTATACCGGCAGGACGGCGCCGCCGGGGATCCCGAAGATCAGATCGACGCCGAGTTCCTCCAGCGACCGCACAACCGCCTCGGCGCCGGTCATCTGCACCGGTGCTACCCGCTGACCAGGGTGATTGCCGGAGGTGTGGGTGTCGTGGGCACCGTTGGTCGGCTGGCCCTCCGGAGTTTGGCCGGCCTCGGGCGCCTGGGTGGCGGGTGCGCTCACTTGATGTCCTCGTGTCTAGTGCTTGGGCAAGAAAAAACCCCCGTCAGCATGGGCGGCTGTACGAGGGTTGCGCGCTGGTGCGTGTGGCTAAACCCGGAAGCGGGAAAGCGCGGCACCAGCGCGCTGACCTACTACGAGTTCTCCACAAGCCGACATACCTGCGAAGGTTAGTCTCGCCACAGGTCAGGCGTCAAATTGCCCGTGGGTGCAATGATGCTGACATGCCCCGCGGATCCGGCAGCCCGGCGACGGTGATCCGTATCTCGCCGATGGCCCATATCGCCTCGGCGTTCATCCTGCTCTGGCTAATCCTGCTGATGCCCGCCTTCGGGCGCTGGGGGCTACCGCTGCTGCTGATCCCGGTCCTGTTGTCGGCGGCCATCGCGCGGCTGCGCACCGAGGCCGATGCCGACAACGTCACCGCCTACCGACTGTTGAGCAGCCGCACCCTGCCCTGGTCGCAGATCGAGGGGCTCAAGTTCACCCGTGGGCGCTGGGCCCGGGCGTGCCTCCCGGACAAGTCGGACGTGCAGCTACCGGCTGTGACCTTCGCGACGCTGCCGCAGTTGACGGCCGCCAGCGGCGGCCAGGTGCCCAACCCGTATCAGCGCTAGGCCGGATTGCTCAGCCCCTAAGCGAACGGGTTGATCCCGTGTAGGAAGAACCAGGCCGCCACCCCGCCGCCGATGCCGAGGACCAGCGCGAGGAATGAACCGATGAACGGCCGGCGCGCCCACCCGCGGCCGCCGTCGAAGCCGTAGCGACCCGGCCCGGCGAGCACGATGGCCGCCGCGACGGCGGTCAGGACCAGGAGATACTCGGCTGCCGACCCGAACACGAACAGCCCGCCGTCGGCCCGCTGGGCGCTGAACGTGGCCAGCACGCTGTTGACCAGGAAGGCCAGTGCCACCGCCGCGGCGATCGGCGTGAACAACCCGAGCACGAGCAACACGCCGGAGGCCATCTGTGCGCCCGCGGCGACGTAGGTCAGCAGGTTGGCGTTGTGATACCCGGCCTGGCTGAGGGTCTCCTTGAAGCCGTCGAGACCCGAACCGCCCCACCATCCGAACGCCTTCTGCAGCCCGTGGGCGATGAACACCACGCCCAACGCCACCCGCAACACCAGCAGGCCCAGGTCCTGGGTGCCGCGTCGGGCGGCTGCCCGGGCCCGCTCCTCGGGGTCACCCGGGATGATCTCCGCCGGAGCGGCCGGCGGCGGTACCGCGGCGGCGGGCGGGTGTGCGGGCTCCACGTAGGGCAGCGGTTCGGGCTGGTGAAGCAGCCCGTATGCCGCCGACGAGGGCGGCGGCCCCGGCGGTTGCGGGATCCTGGTGGTCTCGAAGTCCCCGCCGTAGGTGGGCGACGCCAGATCGTCCTCGGGATCGACCAACCGAGCCGACGCCGGCCGCACAGGGTCCTCGGGGCGCTGCCAGCCGGGATCTGGATTCTGGCTCGTCACACGGCCAGCGTAGGTGCAACCGGTGGCAAAACCTTGTATTTGTCGGGCACGTCGACGTGGCCAATGTGTCCCGGCGTGCCGCCGCCGTCACGGAGCGTCGTGGCGCGCACGCCCCGGGCGTCCGTAACCTGACGGCATGCGATTGCGTCCGGCAAGGTCGGCTGCCGCCGTGCTGTGCGCGGCGACGGTGCTGAGTGCGGGGTGCGCACGTTTCGACAACGCGGTCTCCCAGCCGTTCACCACGGAGCCGGAAATGGTGCCGGGGCAGACGTCGACTCCGCCGCCTCCCCCGCCCCTGCCGCCCAAACCCTTCCCGAAAGCCTGCCCCGCGCCCGGCGTCATGCAGGGCTGCCTGGAGAGCGTCAGCTCCCTGATCATGGGGCCGGACGGCAAGACCGCCCTGGTGGCCGAGCGAACCACCGGCGCGGTCAAAGAGGTGTCGGTCAGCGCGGAGCCGAAGGTGAAGACCGTCATCCCGGTCGACGGCAGCGGCGACGGCGGCCTGATGTCGATCGTGATGTCGCCCACCTACTCCCAGGACCGGCTGATGTACGCGTATATCAGCACGCCCACCGACAACCGGGTGGTCCGCGTCGCCGACGGCGACGTGCCCAAGGATCTGCTGACCGGGATCCCGAAGGGGGCGACCGGCAACACCGGCTCGCTGATCTTCACCAGCCCGACCACCCTGGTGGTCCAAACCGGTGACGCCGGCAGTCCGGAGATGGCCAATGACCCGAAGTCGTTGGCCGGCAAGGTGATCCGCATCGAGCAGCCCACCACCGTCAACCAGGCGCCGCCGACGACGGCGCTGAGCGGAATGGGCGCCGGTGGCGGCTTGTGTGTGGACCCGGCCGACAAGGCGCTCTACGTCACCGACCGCACCCCGGCCGGTGACCGCCTCCAGCGGGTGGGTTCGGACGGCAAGGCCACCACGGTGTGGACCTGGCCGAACCGCCCGGGCGTGGCGGGCTGCGTCGCGCTCGACGGCACCGTGCTGGTGAACCTGGTCAACACCAAGCAGACGGTGGCCGTCCGGCTGGCGCAGGCCACCGGGGCGGTGACCGGCGACCCCGAGGTGGTGCGCCAGGACACCCATGGTCACGCGTGGCCGCTGGACGTCTCCCCCGACGGCAACATCTGGGGTGCGACGGTGAACCGGACCGCCGGCGACGCCGAGAAGAATGACGACGTCGTCTTCCCGCTCTTCCCGCAGGGCGGCGGGTTCCCGCGGTCCAACGCCGACATCACCTGAGGCAATTCAGCTGTCTCTCGCCCCAATTGGGTCGCCGGCGGGCTGAACTGTTCACGGCGTTCCCGTCCTGTTCAGCCGGGGGCGCGCGGGGCGGTCAGCACCAGACCGGGATCGAAGGTCGCCCGTGCCGCGACGGAGGCCGCGGCGGCGGCCACCACCAGCGCAGCCGCATCGTCATATCCCCGGGGGAAGACGATCTCGGCGCTGTCCGGACCGTCGCGGTGGGCCATCAGCCAGTCGTAGAGCAACCAGTCCAGCGCGCAGGTCACCGCCATCGGATCCGCCTCGGGACCACGGGCCGCGTCCACCACGGCCCGCAGCGCGTCGCGGTGTTCCTTGCGGGCGCCTTCCTTGTTGGTCCCGGAACTGTCGAACATCAGCATCGACAGCGTGAGCGGGAAGCGCCGTCCCGCTTCGGTTCTCACCACCCAGCGGCCACCCTTCCACGGCTTGTCCGGGTCCACCTGATGGAACTCGCCGAAACCGCCGACGACGCCCGGCGTGGGTTCATCGAGTTCGCCGTCGAACGGGGCGGGACCCAGCAGTCCCAGTGGTTGGCGGGCGCGGATGGAGAACAGTGCGGCCGTGCCGATGATCTTGCCGGCGCGTAGGTCGGCGGTCAGTCCGGTGTTCTTCAGGGCGGCAGCGTATTCGAAGCACAGCCGGTCAAGAGTTCGGTGCAGTTCCAGCAAGCCGTCGCGTTCATCGGCATCGGCCGGTCGGCGTCCGCCGCCGAGGATCTCACCGAATCGTTCCGCGGCGATGATGAGCGCGTCGTCGAGAGCCTCGAGGTGAGTGGCCACCAGGCGGTCGGGTTCGTCCTCGTCGGGGTCGACGACCAGGGCCTGCAGCGAGGTCGGCGCGCCGGCCGCGGTGGCCCAGTAGAAACCGATCTGGCCGTCGGTCTGGATGATCCGGGGCCTCATGTGCGGGACCAGAGCATGACGCGGTTGTTGCCGGAGTCGGCGACGGCCAGCAGGTCACCGTGCAGCGACAACCCATAGGGCCAGCACAGGGTATCGCGCTGGACCGAGGTCCAGCGGTTCTCGCCGTTGGAGCCGAAATCTGGTTGGGCGAGCACATAGTCGGCACCCCGAAAGGGCGTGCCGCCCCCGGCACCGTCCGCGCCGCGAGCGATGGGCCCGTCGGGCATGCCATCCCACAGCAGGATGCGGTTATTGGCCGTGTCGGCAACGGCCAGGCGTTCGGTGTCACCGGTTCCATCCAGGCACACCGCATAGGGGAAGCGCATTCGGTCGTTCGTGTGCGGGCCGTACGGCCATTCCTCGGCGCTGGTGAAGTCCGGTTGGCCGACAACGAGATCCGCCGGCCGGTCGGCCTCGGGCAGCGGCGACCAACCGAGCACCCGATGGTCACCAGCGTCGGCGACCAGCAGCAGATCGTCGCGCCCGGAGATGTCGTGCGCCCAGCGGAAGCTGTCCGGACCCGCGGGGCCGCCGCGGTTCTCGTCGTGGGATTCCGCATCCGGCTGACCCAGAATCACGTCGGCAGGTTGGCCCGCGTCCGGAATCCCGTTGCGCCAGCCAAGAACACGGCGGTTGCCGGTGTCGGCCACCCAGAATGCGCCGCCGACCACCGCGATGCCGAACGGCCAATAGAGAGATGTCCCCGAGCACTCCGCGCCGCGGTTGACCTCCACCGAGGACGCATCGGGCTGCCCGATGACACGGTCGGGCGCTGTGTCGCTGACCGTCGGAACGTTGTCCCACACCAGGATCCGGTGATGCCAGGCGTCGGCGACGATCAGTCGCCCGTCATGCACCAGCACACCGGTCGGCAGGTGCATCCCGCGTTCGGGTCCGCGACCGCCGGCTGCCGGACCCTCGGTCTCGGCGTCCGGCTGGCCCAGGACGACATCGGCGGGTTGCTCATCGTGGTCCGGGATGCCGTGCCAGATGAGCACGCGGTGGTTGCCGGTGTCGGTGACCACTACGTAGTCGTCGGAGATGAACACCCCGCGGGGTGAGTACATCCACGCCATCGAGGGTTTGGCCGCCGGCAGCGCCAAGCCGCCCGGGGCGGGGGCACCGAGCCACAGATGTGGCTTCCATCCGCCGCTGAGGTCGACGTCGGGCACCACATCCGGCCGGGTACCGACGCCGCTGATGTTGTGGCGGACGGTGTACTTGCTCATGCGGGGCTCGTCATCAGGCGAGGCGCACCCACACATCGCCGTCGTCGACGCGCAGCGGCAGCTGCTCCAGCTGGGCGCCGGGCGCGCTCAGGCACTCCCCCGATGTGGCGTCGAAACAGAAACCGTGCCACGGGCAGGTCAACGTCGCGTTGGACAGGTCGAGCACCGCCTCGTCCAGCGGCAGCGCTTCGTGGGCGCACTCGTTGCGGTAGGCGGACAGCTGCTGGGCGAGGTTGACGACGATGATGCTGACGCCCCCTATCGTGGCGACCGTCAGGTCGTCGACGGGCAGGTCGGCGGCGGGCCCGAGGCGTTCCCATCCGTCGGCGGCGGCCTCGCGGCCGATCCGCAGCGACTCCAGTGGGATCAGCGTCGGGGAAGGCTGATCCTTGACCACCTCGACCCGCAGAATGGCCGGAACACCCTGCACCAGAGCATCTTCCACGAGATTCCGCAGCGTGACCGACGACATCGAACAGCCATTGCAGGCGCCCTCGAGACGGACGAACGCCGTTCCGTCTTCCACCCGGACCAGCGTCACGTCGCCACCGTGGCTGTGCAGTTGCGGACGGACCTGTTCCAGAACCTGGTTGGCGTGCGTCACCGGATCCGGGCGGACGATGCCGTGCAGGGACAGCAGCAGGTGCACCAGGGGGTCGTCGACGAGTTCGAACAGAACGGGCCGGGCTCCTTCGTCGGCACGCAAGGCGCGCACGATCTTCACCAGGCCGGCGCGGTGCACCGCCTCGATCGCACCCTGCAGTTCCTCGGCCTTTTCCCGCGCGGCGGGATCAAGATCGTCCAATGCCGCGACCGCGTCATCGACGCGTTTGGCGAGTTCTTCGAAAGTCGCCTCAGTAGCGGTCATTCCGCGAGGTCCTCCGTGCGGCTCAGCGCCTGCTGCCGGGAGATCTCGTCGAGCACCCCGCGGACCGTGCGCACCGAGTCGTGGTCGCCGAGCTCCTCGAAGAGATAGCGGGCGTCATACAGTTTGGCCTTGGCCTGGTCGAAGTCGCCGAGATGGGCGAGTACGTTGCCCTGGTTGGCCAGCACCCGGGCCCGGCCGAGCGGGTCGGTGTCGCGGTCGCGGGCCTGCAGCACCGCCTCGTACAACTCCACCGCCTCGATGAGGTTCTCGGCCTGATGACTCGACGGGGTGTAGACCAGCGAGTTGGCCAGATTCAACTGCACACTGGCCCACTGCTCGGGGTAGTCCTCGGGGGTGTAGACCTTCAGCGCCGATCGCAGCGACTGCGCGGCAACCCCGAGCCGCAGCTGGCTGGAGGCTTCGGTCATCGGCATCGTCAGGTACGCGGTGGCGAGATCGGCGTGCGCGGCGGCCCATAGCAGCGGCGCCTCCTCCCGCATTACCAGTTGTAGGGCCGAATGATAGTGCGGCACAGCGCGATTCAGTAGGCCCGGGACCTCCACGGCTTGCTCGTGCAGCAGGCCGGCCAGGCTCAGGTGGATCTCGGCGCGAGCCACCCGAAGGTCGTCGGCTTCCTCGAGTGCCCGCAGTGCCTGCTCGAACCGGCTCACGGCCTCGCCGGGATTGACCTGTGCGGCCACCGAACCGGCCGCGCCGAGGAGGACTCCGCGCAGTGGGGCCGACCCGGTCGCGGCGTGGTCGGCCGCGGCGTCCAGCAGTTCGATCGCACCCGCGACGTCCCCCTCGTCGAGCGCCTTGCTGGCCCGGGTGGACAACACCAAGGCCGCGACCTCCCCGGTGGCCGAGCCGACCTCGGGCGGGTTTTCGCTGCGGCCCAGTGCGAACAGCACCACGTCGACGAGAACACCGAATTCGCCCAGAGCCGAACGCAATTCGGCCGGGTCCTGTCCGGCTGAATCAGCACCGTCGGGATCCATGACGAAGCGGTTGTAGCGTGTGATCGGGTCATCACCGGCCAACTGCGCCAGTGCGCCGTCGCGGTCACCGGCCAGGGCGAGTTCGTGAGCCCGCAGGGCGGCGGGCCACTCCGGCAGCCGGCCGGCCAGGAGGGCCGCGCGGGCGCCCTCTGTGTCCGGTGAAGCCGGAATCAGCATGTAGCCCAACGGCAACGGGAAGGCACCCAGCGGTTGCGGCCGCGCTGCGAGCACGGTCGTATCAGGGTCTGTCACACAACTCCTCGGTGATGTCATCCGTGCGGCGGTCCGCCGCCGATGTCACGGTTGGCGGCGCGCCGGATCAGGTCGGCGGCGATGTCGGCGCGAGCTTTGGTCGCGTGGGTGTCGATCCGCTTGCGCACCACACCGTCGGCGAAGACGACGACGATGTCGACGGCCCACCGGCCGCGTTCCTCCACGACGACGGTCTGGACATCGAGCGCCTCGTCGGCGGACGTCTCGGCCTTGGGCCCTATTTCCTCAGTCATGGTGGCCACGTGCCCGGTCACTGCGGTGGTATTCCCTGCTCGCGCAGCGAAACCCTGAGCGCCTTGTGCTCATCGTCCCAGCATGCCGCACAGATGCCGACAGGGAAACCGTCGGCGAGCACTTCGTGGATCAGCACGGCGCGGTCCCCCGCCGAATTGCGTTGCTTGAGCAGCAGACCCCCGCTGCTCGGGCCGCGCAGCGGATACAGCCACAGTTCGGCCCCGCGGGGCACGGCCGCGACCGCATCCGAGGGAAACCTGCTCGCCGCCAACGACGCATCCATCCGCAGGTAGCCCTCGCCGGTGAACTCCACGGTGACATCCCCGGCGGTCTGCGGGCGCAGCGGCGCGAGGAAGTCGCGCTCGATGAGCTCGATGACCTGCTCCATGGCCGTGGTCACCGGCTCGGACAACTCGCCCCCCATCTCCATGTCGGCAGCCTCGATGAGGAACACCGTGATGTCGGTGGGGCAGGCCTCGCCGAGGGCCCACCGTGCGAACGGGATCGCGTGGTCCCACCGGAAGGAGTGGGTGTGCAGCCCCTGTAGCGGAGGCAGGTCGGTCAGTTCCTCCCCGGGCACGCGGTAGATCGTTCCCGGCGCGGCCCCGGTGGCCGACGCGTCGACGATCACCACCCGCTGCGCGCCGCGCATCTGGAAACCGACGTCCATGCCGGCGGTACCGCCGTCGACCACCTTGGCGCCCTCCGGCACCCCGCGGTCCCACAGGTGCCGGATCAGGACCGGACCCACACCGTCGTCACCGCGCAGCAGGTTCCCGCACCCGATGACCAGGACCGCACACCCAGGTGGCTCGAGGTCGAGCGATGTGACGTCCTCGCTCACACCATTCCGTTGATGACGAACTTCGAGAGCTCCCTGCCGGTCTTGCCGTCATAGGCGTGCACGGTGCAGACCAGGCAGGAGTCGAAGCTGCGCGCGACGTGCCCGAGCTCGACCGGATCCTCCGCATCGACGATCGGGGCGCCGACGAAGGCCTTCTCCATCGGCCCCAGCACGTCGTTGCCGTCACGCGGACCGATGTTCCACGCCGTGGGGGTGACGACCTGATAGTTCTTGATCTTGTTGTTCTCGATGACGATCCAGTCCGAGAGCGAGCCGCGGGCCGCCTCGGTAGAGCCGAAGCCCTTGCCCTCCGCGTACTCGGTGGGCTTGCTGTAGAAGCTCTCCTTGAGATCAAGCTGATCCAGCCACGAGCGCACCCACTTGTAGTACTTCGGGGCCTCGTGCAGACGCGCCAGCTGTCGGACCATCACGCTGGGACCGATCTTGTTGTAGATGTCCAGGAACAGCGGGTCGTTGTCCTGGTGCGGGCCGGCGTTCGGCGCGGCGGCGGCCATCCGGCGGGCCAGCGGGCCGGTCTCCAGCGGGATGTGGCCGAAGCCTTCCACCTCGTAGCGCGGCGATTTGGCCCAGCTGTACTTGCCCTGACCCTTGCCCTTCTCCGGGTCGATCGGGATGGTCTCCCCCTCGAACGGATGCAGCGGACGGCTGCCCTCGTAGAACGAGTGGGTGACGTCTTCGCGCACCCGGGATTGGTCGAACTCCTGGAACTTGCCGCCGGCGAAGATGCCGCCCCGGCCGATCAGCGCGGCGTTACGCCCTTCGATGGTCGGGCGTCCGTACAGCGCGGGGTCGAAGTAAGTGCCGGTGGAGATGTAATTGCCCACACCCTGGCCGTACTTGTCCAAGCCGACGTCCTGCGAGTAGCGGATCAGGAAGCCCATGTCGCTGTTGCGCTGCGACTCGTTCTCGTCGACCCAGGCCAACACGTCTTCCCAGGTCTTGTTCTCCAGCCAGCGGTCGACGCTGCAGCCGAGGAGATCGGACTCGAGCCAGTTGTCCTTCCAGTTCTCCAGGATCGCGATGGACCGGGTGACGTCGGACAGCGTCGCCGCGCCCATGACACCGCCGGGCACCATGAAGCTGGAGTGCGGCCACTGCCCGCCGAAGATCGCGTAGACCTCGACCGGCTTCTGGGAAAGCACCACACCCTTCTGGTAGCTCGTGCCCACGTACGGCGCATAGCGGCGGACGGCCTCGTCGTACATCGACGACTTGGCGTAGTTCTTGTTCGTCAGGTCGATGGCGAACAGCGCGTAGTAGTAGCGCGGAATCGACTGCAGCGTCTCGCAGCCCTGGGCGATGTTGCGGACCAGGGTGGCGTTGGGCGGCATGGTGGTGCGCCATGCGGTGTCCAGCGCGTAGGCCGACTTGTAGAGGTGGCTGCCGCCGCAGATACCGCAGATGCGCGGGGTCACGATGAGGCCGGCCTGCGGGTCCTTGCCGCGCAGGATGATTTCGAAGCCGCGGAACATCGCGGCCTCGGTCCAAGCCGAGGTGACGACGCCGTCTTCGATGGTGACCCGGACGTCGAGGTCACCCTCGACGCGTCCGAGTGGGCTGACGTGGAGATCCATGGATGTCATTGCTTTAGGTCCTTAGGAGTTGTTGTGGTCTTCGCCAAGAAATCGTTGTTTTTCGGTGCGTGGCTAGACCACGAACATGTCTTCTTTGGTCCACTGCGGTGCGGCCAGCCTGGCCGCGGCAGCGGAAGCCATGTAGGACAGCTTCTTGGTGCCCGTCCCGGTCTCCTTCGGGATCACCCCGGCGACCTTCTGGGTCTTGAACAGGGTGCCCGGCGCGAGGTCGAAGTGTGGGAACTCCGGCTCGGTGCAGCCGTAGCAGGGCTGGCCGGCGCGGGTCTTCGACGACTGCCGGTTCCACAGGATGCGGTTGCACGGCGAGTGCGTCATGGGTCCACGGCAGCCGAACTCGTAGAACAGGCAGCCGGTGCGGGTGCCCTCGCCGAAGGACATCGTGGACTGCTTGTACTCGTAGAACTGCACGCGGGTGCAGCCGGTCTGGGTGAAGGTCTTGAAGAACGTCGCCGGGCGCTGCAGGTCATCGAGCGCGATGTCGCCGAGGCGGCCGGTGGCCAGCGCGACGAGGATCTGGGTGATCCAGTCAGGGTGTGCCGGGCACCCCGGGATGTTGATGACGGGCAGCCCGGCCTTGGACTTGAAGTTCGGTCCGAGGAAGCCGCCCTTGTTGCGCTTGTGGTACTGCAGGCCGGTCGAGGCGGACGGGTTGGGCTCCATCGCCGGGATGCCGCCCCAGCAGGCGCAGTCGCCGATCGCGACGACCACGTCGGCCTGCTTGGCCAGGTCGGTGACCCAGTCCTTCATCGGGCGGTCGGCGAACATGTCCATCCGGCCGGATCCGTTGGGCGCCTCGATGACCGAGCCCTCGAAGACGAAGATGTCCATCTTGCGATCACCCTTCGCGCAGTCCCAGAAGATCTTCTGGGCCTGGGCGCCCAGTTCCAGGCCGAGCGACGGGTGCCAGATGACCTCGAGGCCGAAGTCGACGATCAGGTCGACGACGTTGGGTTCGTCGGCGTTGAGGAACGACATGGTGTTACCACTGCACGCACCTCCCTGGAACCACAGAACAGACGCCATGGAAGAACTCCTCTCAGAACTACGCCCCCGGGCGAAGCCGACATCGGGTTGAAAGAGCGTCAACCCGCGAGACCCCTGCTGCGTGGGCGCAAGCCGTCATGCAGATCTCCCGGTCATCACGTGAATCGGCGTGCTGAGAGTACCGCCGAAACCTGGCAATTGGGAACGAATTCCGGCATCGAAACCCGCCGGAAACATTACGGATTCGCAGGCTTTGGGCGCTTCGGCCACTGATACCGAATCGCCTCGCTCCTCCGCCTTGCTCCGCGGCGGCATCGTCGACTCGACAGGTACCGAAGCCTTACCTAACCTTCACTCGTCGAGCGGCACGGTCACCGTGACGGTGGTCCCCGCCCCGGGTTGGGACCGGACCTCGAGCGTCCCTCCGACGAGGTCGGCGCGCTCGGCCATCGACAGCATTCCGTAGCCGCTCGTCGGCAACTCCAGACCCGCGCCCAGGGGAACCGTTCCGCGGGTGGTGTCGAACCCGACGCCACTGTCGGCGATCTCCAATCGGGCCACCCCGTCGCGGACGGCGAAGCTGACCGATGCCACCAGCGCACGGGAATGCTTGACCACGTTCTGCACGCCCTCCTGGGCGATGCGGTATAGCGCGACCTCGATGTGCTCGGGCAGACGCCGATCGTCGAGGGCCAGTTCGAGGTCCACCTCCGGAGTGGAGGCGGCCAGGCTCGCCAGCCCCCCGGCCAGACCGAGGTCGTCGAGCACCGGCGGGCGCAGGCCGCTGATCGCCGAGCGCGCCTCGGCCAGGGTGAGGTCCACCAGATCGCGCGCCTTCTCCAATTGCTCTGCGGCCGCGGCCTGTTCGCCGGCGTCGACGGCGCGGGCCGCCGCGTCCAGCCGATAGGTCAGGCCGACGAGGCGCTGGGAGATGCCGTCGTGGATGTCGCCGGCGACCCGGCGCCGTTCATTCTCCTGGGCGGCGATCACCTGTTCGGCGAAGTTCTCGTGGGCCCGCTCCCGGACGGTGAGCTGGCGGTGCAGCCGCGCCTGGTGCAGCGCGCCGGCGATCAGCCGACCGATCACCAGCAGCAGTTCGATGTCGCGGGCGGTGAAGTCGCGCCGGGAGATGGTGTGGACGTTGAGAACGCCGACGAGGCCGCCGGGCTCGGTCTCCATCGGCACCGACGCCATCGACGTGAAGTCCTTGCCGCGCAACGCCGCGATCGGCATGTAGCGCGGGTCCGCCTCCTTGTCGCTGACGATCACCACCGGCTCACGGTGGCTGGCCACCCAGCCGGACACCCCGGAGCCCAGCGGCAGCCGGATTCGGCCCACCTGCTCGTCGAACGGCGGGGTCGCCCCGGCCAGTGTCAGCGAGCTGTCGGTGTCGTCGAGCACATGCACGAAACAGACGTCGGATGCGGTGGCGGCGGTGATCATCCGGGCCACGGCGGCGGCCATCGGTTCCACTCCCGGGCCGCTGGAGGTGGCGGCGATGATGTCGAGCAGAAGGGCGACCTCCCGGTCGGCGTCGACCAATCCGTGCACCGCCTGCGGGCTGACACCGCCGGTCATCGAAAGATGCCTTCGCGCAACGCCGTTGCGGCGGCACTGGTACGGTCCCCGACGCCGAGCTTGCGGTAGATCGAACTGAGGTGCGTCTTGACGGTCTCCTCGCCGATGACCAGTTTGGCGGCGATCCCGCGGTTGGACAGCCCGGTGACCACGAGCGAGAGGATCTCGCTCTCCCGCTGCGTGAGACCGTGCCGGGCGCCGGGCCAGAACTGGTCGCTCTGCAGACGCGCCGCGGTTTCGGCCGCCCGGGCCGCCAGCCCGGCGTCGATGGCCGTCCCTCCGGCCTGCACGCCCTCGAGCTGACGGACCAGTTCGTCGCTGCTGATGCCCTTGAGCAGGTAGCCCGAGGCTCCGACCCGCATGGCCTGGAACAGGTACTGCTCGTCGTCGTAGACCGACAGCAGGATGACCTTGCGACCGGCGTGGCGTTCGCGCATCTCCCGGCAGAGGTCCAGGCCGCTGACGCCCTGCATGCGCACGTCGCACAGCACGATGTCGGGGTCCAACTCGTCCACCACGGCCATTGCCTTGGGGCCGCCGACCGCCACGCCGACCACCTCGACGCGGTCTGCGAACGGCGCGAGCATCGCCTTGAGACCCTCGATCACCATCTCGTGGTCGTCGACGAGCACCACTCGCACCGGCATGGGCTAACCGTAAAGGCATCGGCGGGGGACAAGTCCCCACACCCCTCCCCCGGTCGGGGGATGACCGGGCCCCGAGCCTCGGCAGACACTTCAGTCATGAACGCATTGCAGCCCTCGTTCTGGTGGAACCGGTCGGACCGGCCGGCGCATCTGGAGGCGGTGATCTTCTCTCTCGACGCACTGCTGGCCGATTCGCGCGCCGACGAGAAGCTGCTGTCCGATGCGGTCTGGGATCTGCACTGCGCCGGTATCCGGGTGGCCGTGGTCACCGCCGGGCACTGGCCTGCCGTGAACCGTGCGGTGCGCGACCTGCTGGGCGACGGTGCAGTGGAGGTGCTGGTGACCGGCGACGAGGTCAGCCGGCCCAAGCCCGATCCGGAGGTCTACCGGCACGCGTTGTGGCAGCTGGGCATTCGGGCCGTCGACGCGATCGCGGTCGAGGACTCGGCCGACGGTCTGCGTGCGGCCGTCGCCGCGGGCGTGACCACCGTGGTCATCACCACCGAGGATTCCGCTGGCGACGACTACGCCGGAGCGGCCGCCGTGCTTTCCGGTGAAGAAGCCGCTGAGCAACTGTCAGTGCACGGCTGCCGGCGGATGCTGCTCGGCTCTCAGAGGCTCAGCGCCTGATCACGTCGTTCACGGTTCCTTACACCGACGACCAGATAGAGGCCGACACCGACCGGCGGGTGGTGATGTTCTACCGAAACGCCTGGAATCGGGAGTCCAGCGGAACCCCGGATGAAACCTACGATTTCGACGCGCTGCGGGCGGATCGCGGCCTCATGGTGCTGCTGACCGGAATGCTCGCCGGAAACGATGCCGCGGAACTGGAGCGGCTCGTGTTGTCATGAGGCCGCCGACCGCCGAGGGACCAGACCGAAACCCGCTCGGGCAGGAATGAGTACGTGCGGCGAGCCGTCATTGCGTCATGGACACATGTATGCGAGAGGCGGGCAGGGACTCGCGTAGACGCCCTCGACAACGTGGTACAGCGACGGAGCACCGTCGCGCACGGACTGGTAGTACCAGTCATGGCAGACCGACATGTCACTTTGGCTACCCGGCCTGGCCGCAAGCGGCCAGGACCAACTCCCGCACTCGCGCGGCATCGGCCTGGCCCTTCGTCGCCTTCATCACCGCGCCGACGATCGCCCCGACCGCCTGCACCTTGCCGCCGCGGATCCTTTCGGCGACGTCGGGATTGGCGGCCAGCGCGTCGTCGACCGCCGTCTGGATGAGCGAGTCGTCCCGGACCAGGGCCAGGCCGCGATCGGCCATCACCTGCTCGGGCTCACCTTCGCCGGCCAGCACGCCTTCGACCACCTGCCGGGCCAGCTTGTTGGAGAGCTTGCCCTCATCCACCAGCTTGATCACCACGGCCACCTGCGCGGGCGTGATGGCCAGCGCGTCGAGATCGGATCCGCTCTCGTTGGCCTTCTGCACCAGGAAGTTGCCCCACCACGCGCGAGCGGCCTCGCTCGAGGCGCCGTGGGCGACGGTGGCCGCGACCATCTCCACCGCGCCGGCATTGACCAGGTCGCGCATGACCTCGTCGGAGACGCCCCATTCGTCTTGAATCCGCTTGCGGGACAACCACGGAAGCTCCGGAATGGTGGCGCGCAGGCGCTCCACCGTCTCGGCGCTGGGAGCCACCGGTTCGAGGTCGGGCTCCGGGAAATACCGGTAGTCCTCGGCGGTCTCCTTGTCGCGGCCCGGGGAGGTCCAGCCGTCTTCGTGGAAGTGCCGGGTCTCCTGGTGAACTTTTCCGCCCGCGTCCAGAACCGCTGCCTGCCGGCGCATCTCGTAGCGGACGGCAACCTCGACGCTCTTGAGGGAGTTGACGTTCTTGGTCTCGGTGCGGGTGCCGAATTCCTGTTGTCCGACGGGTCGCAGCGAGACGTTGGCGTCGCACCGCAGTGAACCCTGGTCCATCCGGACGTCGGAAACGTCCAAGGCACGCAACAGATCGCGCAACGCCGTCACATAGGCGCGGGCGACTTCCGGGGCACGCTCACCGGCACCCTCGATCGGCTTGGTCACGATCTCGATCAGCGGGACCCCGGCGCGGTTCACGTCGAGCATCGAGGTGGTGGCACCGTGGATGCGCCCGGTATCGCTGCCGACGTGGGTCAGCTTGCCGGTGTCCTCCTCCATGTGCGCGCGTTCGATGTCGACCCGGAAGGTGCTGCCGTCCTCCAGGGGAACGTTGAGGTGGCCGTTGAACGCGATCGGCTCGTCGTACTGGGAGATCTGATAGTTCTTCGGCTGGTCGGGGTAGAAGTAGTTCTTCCGGGCGAACCGGCACCACGACGCGATCTCGCAGTTGAGCGCCAGCCCGATCCGGATGGCCGATTCGACGGCGGCCGCGTTCAGGGTGGGCAGGGCCCCGGGCAGGCCCAGGCAGACCGGGCAGACCTGGGTGTTCGGCTCGGCGCCGAAGGTGGTGGCGCAACCGCAGAACATCTTGGTGGCCGTCGACAACTCGACGTGGACTTCCAGGCCGAGCACCGGGTCGAAACGGGCCACGACGTCGTCGTAGTCGAGGAGTTCGGCGTTCGCGGCGGTGGTCATTCCGACGATCCTAGTGGCCCGTTTGCCCCCGCGAGCAGACGTGCATGACCCGCGACACGCTGGGTTTCCGGGTCTTATCCGTCTGCTCGCGGGGAGAGGGCGGTCAGACCAGTCAGACCCGTCCGGCGACGAACGCCGCGGCGTCGGTGATGGACGGCGGGAACTCGTAGGCATTGTGCGCGGCGCGATCGCGGCCGCCGGTGACACAGATGGGGTCGCCGTCGTTGCACACGTCGATCGCCTTGCCGGCGAACAAGCCGGTGGTCGACAATGGGGTTCCGAAACGGTTCCCAGGATTGCCGAACACCGCGACCGCGGCGATCTGGTCGGCCGCTTCCGGCGGCAGCGGCGGTGCCGACCCGAAGTTCCCGACCGTGTTGCCCAGCGGGGGCACGCCGGCCATCATCGAGATCACCGCGGCGCCCTGGGAGAAGCCGCCGAGCACGAATTGTGTTGCGGGGCAGGCGACAGCCGCCGCGCTGAGATGGTTCTCGGCGTCAGTTGCGCCGCTGCCCGTGGTGAGGAAGTTGATGCTGGCCGGGTAGTTCACCGAGTACACGGCCAGGGTTCGCCCGCCCAGCAGCGGGGTGACGGCGTCGGCGAGTGCCTGGCCCACCCGGCCGGGGCCCGGCGGCTCACCGGTGCCCCGGGCGAACACCAACTCCACATCGGGGCACTGATCGGCGGACGCCGGCGCGGCCACCGTGAGGGCGCCGGCTGACGCGAGGGTCAGTGCGACGGCTACCGCCACCTGGAGGGTCACCCGCGGACCGTCGATTGTCATGACGGCGAATGGTAGCGGGTCGCGATAGCCTTCTCGCGTCCCGATGCCGAACCGACAGGAAGCCAGAGCCGTGACCGAGGCCTCCCCCGAACTCGTCGAGGGTGTCCCACGCAGCAGGATCGTTCTGGCCTCGATGGTGGGCACGACGATCGAGTTCTACGACTTCTATGCCTACGCCACGGCCGCGGTGTCGGTGTTCCCGTTCCTGTTCTTCCCCAAGGGGAACCCGACCACCGCCCTGCTGGCGTCGCTGGCCACCTTCGGCCTGGCCTTCGTGGCGCGGCCACTGGGCTCAATCCTGTTCGGGCACTTCGGTGACCGGGTGGGCCGCAAAGCCACCCTCGTCGGGTCGCTGCTGCTGATGGGCATCGCCACTTTCCTGATCGGCGTGCTGCCCACCTATCACCAGGTGGGCCTGTGGGCGCCGGCCCTGCTCGCCCTGATGCGGTTCAGCCAGGGCCTGGCCCTGGGCGGAGAGTGGAGTGGCGCCGCCCTGCTGGCCGTGGAGACCGCCCGCCCAGGGCGCCGGGCCTGGGCGGCCATGTGGCCCCAGCTCGGCGCACCGCTGGGCTTCCTCATCGCCAACGGCCTGTTTCTGGCCCTGATCTCGTGGCTGGGCCACTCCAATGCCACCCCGGACCTGAGCGGGACGTTCCTCACCTGGGGTTGGCGGATTCCTTTCCTGCTCAGCGCCGTGATGGTGGCGATCGGCCTGTACGTGCGGCTGAAGCTGACCGAGACACCGGTGTTCGCCCGTGCCGTCGAGCGCGGGGAACGGGTCAAAACGCCGCTGGCCCAGGTGTTCCGCGGGAGCTGGCGCGAGCTGATCATCGGTACCTTCGTCATGCTGGCCACCTACACGCTGTTCTACATCGTCACCACCTGGGCGCTCAGCTACGGAACTGCCAAGCGGGCCCCGGCGGGTAGCGGGCTGGGCTTCAACTACATCGATTTTCTCCGGATGCAGCTGATCGCCGTGCTGTTCTTCGCGGCGATGCTGCCCGTCGTCGGATGGCTCGCCGACCGCCGCGGCAGGCGCGCCACCCTGCTGGTCGTCACCGCCGGCATCGTCGCCTACGGCGGATTGTTCGGACTGCTGTTGTCGCCCGGCCATGCATCGAAGACGTCGGTGCTGTTCTTTTTGATCATCGGCATGACGCTGATGGGATTGTCGTTCGGCCCGATGAGTGCCGTTCTGCCGGAACTGTTTCCGACCAACGTCCGCTACACCGGGTCGGGGGTGGCCTACAACATGGCCAGCATCCTCGGGGCGGCGGTGGCCCCCTTCATCGCGACGTGGCTGTCGAGCCGCTTCGGCGTGGGATGGGTCGGCGCCTACCTGGCCGGCGCCGCGGTGCTGACGTTGGTGGCGCTGCTGGTCATGCGTGAGACCCGTGAGGTCTCACTGGACGACAACGCGGCTCAGCCGAAGAAGGCCGCGGCGTCGTCGTAGCGGCTTTGCGGCACCAGCTTGAGGTGTGCCACCGCGTCGGCCAGCGGAACCCGGCCGATGTTCTCGCCCCGCAGCGACACCATCATCCCGAACTCGCCGGCGTGCGCGGCGTCGGCGGCGTTGACGCCGAACCGGGTGGCCAGCACCCGGTCATAGGCGGTCGGCGTGCCACCGCGCTGGATGTGGCCCAGGACGGTGACGCGGACCTCCTTGCGGATGCGCTTCTCGACCTCGTGGGCCAACTGCTGGGCGACTCCGGTGAACCGCTCGTGGCCGAACTCGTCGACTCCGCCGTGGCGCATCTCCATCGAGCCCTCGGCGGGTTTGGCGCCTTCGGCGACCACGCAGATGAAGTGCGACATGCCGCGTTGGAAGCGCTGTTTGACCAGCCGGCACACCTCTTCGACGTCGAACGGCTGCTCGGGGATCAGCGTCATGTGCGCGCCCGAGGCCAACCCCGCGTTCAGCGCGATCCAGCCGGCATGGCGGCCCATGACCTCGACGAGCATCACCCGCTGATGAGACTCCGCGGTGCTGTGCAACCGGTCGATGGCCTCGGTGGCGATCATCAGGGCGGTGTCGTGACCGAACGTCACGTCGGTGCAGCTGATGTCGTTGTCGATGGTCTTGGGCACCCCCACGACGGGCACGCCCTCCTCGGTCAGCCAGTGGGCGGCGGTCAGAGTGCCCTCGCCGCCGATAGGGATCAGCACGTCGATCCCGTTGTCCTCCAACGTCTGCTTGATCTCCCCGATGCCGGCCCGCAGGCGATCGGGATTGGTGCGGGCGGTGCCCAGCATGGTGCCGCCCTTGGCGAGCAGGCGGGCATTGCGGTCATCGTTGACAAGTTGGACGCGGCGGTTCTCCAGCAGGCCGTTCCAGCCGTCCTGGAACCCGACGACTGAGGATCCGTAACGGGTGTCGCAGGTGCTCACGACCGCGCGGATGACGGCATTGAGGCCGGGGCAGTCGCCGCCGCCGGTGAGGACTCCGATTCGCATGGGCTATATCTAACCGTCTGCCGTTCGGCGCGGGACTCAGAACGGCAGATCGCGGAGTGTGAAGTGCTCGGTCACGTCACCGACGAGCGATTCGTCGTACGGGTCGATCACCAGTGACGGACCGCCCACCGTGAGATCGAGCCGATCCATCTCGACCCAGATCACGTTGGGGCTCGTGGTCAGCTCGAAAAAGTACACCCGGTTGGTCAGGTCGCACACCGTGCGGTACTCGGTGTTGTACACCCCGAAGTCGCCGTAGGGCGCCCCGAACGGAACGGACACGTTGCGCATGATCGCCATCACCCCGGCGACGGCCTCGCGTTGGGTGGCCGGCTTGGGCAGCAGCGCGGAGTAGTAGGCCGCACGCTGGAAGCGGTCCACGGGGTTGACGTTGCCGGGCAACGGCATGTCGCGGCTGGGGTGGGAGAAGTCCTGGCGAGCGAGCAGTTCGAGTTGCTCGTCATAGGTCGGGTCGTTGGTCATCAAGGTGAACTGGCGGCCGTGATGGACGACGGGTTGTCCGCCGGCGAACTCGATGATCGCCGAGTCGCCGCCGGAATCCTCGAGGGCCAGGTGCAGGTTGGCGTCACGGCCGTGGGCGTGTACCTGGACGACGTTGATCCCGGCCATCAGGGCAAGTGCTTCGGCGACCGTGGCGGCCTCGTCGAGCAGGTACTGCAACCAAAGGCCTGCGTGCACAGCGGGTTTCGCCGGATCGCGGGGCCCGAAGTCGGTGGCGTTGAGGTAGAGGCCGTGCCCGGCCAGCCCGGCGTCGTTGAACCCGTCCACGGTTCCCACGCCATAGACCGTGGTGACCAGGCTGGCGTGCCGGCTGGTCCAGCGCAGCGGGTTGGCGTCCTCGACGATGCCGGCCGGATGCACACCGTTGCGGTCACGCCCGGCCGGGAAAGCGACGATCAGCGGTTCGGTCGACTCGGGCCAATCCATGCTGCGTCCAGTGAGGACGGCAAGGTCATTGGTGTTCCAGAGAACCCGGGTGCACATGCCCGAAAGCCAATCAGAGCGCGGGCGGCAGTGCGCCGCGGGCCGCTTCGTAAGCCGCACCGACCCGGTAGAGGCGGTCGTCGGCCAGCGCCGGCGCCATGATCTGCAGGCCCACCGGCAGGTCATCGTCGGCCGACAGGCCCGAGGGCACTGACATACCGCAGTGCCCGGCCAGGTTGAGCGGCAGCGTGCACAGGTCGAACAGGTACATCGCCAGGGGGTCGTCGACCTTCTCCCCCAGCCGGAAGGCGGTGGTGGGGGTGGCCGGCGAGATCAGGACGTCGACGCTCTCGTAGGCCCTGTCGAGATCGTTGGCGATCAGCGTGCGGACCCGCTGGGCCTGGTTGTAGTAGGCGTCGTAGTAACCGGCCGACAGCGCGTAGGTGCCGATCATGATGCGGCGCTTGACTTCCGGACCGAACCCCGCGGCGCGGGTCAGCGCCATCACCTCCTCGGCGCTGTGGCTGCCGTCGTCGCCGACGCGCAGGCCGTAGCGCATGGCGTCGAAGCGCGCGAGATTGCTCGACACCTCCGACGGCAGGATCAGGTAGTACGCCGACAGCGAGTAGTCCAGGTGGGGGCAGTCGACCTCGCGGATGTCCGCGCCGAGATCGCCGAGTTTGGCGACGGCGTCGTTGAACGACGCCAGCACGCCGGGCTGGTAGCCCTCGCCGGAGTGCAGTTGCTTGACAACGCCGATCCGCACCCCGGTCAGATCGCCGGAGGCCCCGGCCATCGCCGCGCCCACGACGTTGGGGATCGGGGCTTCCAATGACGTGGAGTCGCGCGGGTCGTACCCGGCGATGACGGTGTGCAGCAGCGCGGTGTCGAGGACCGTGCGCGCGCAGGGTCCGCCCTGGTCCAGGGATGAGGCGCAGGCCACCAGGCCGTAGCGCGACACGGTGCCGTAGGTGGGTTTGACACCGACCGTTGCGGTGAGAGCCGCGGGCTGACGGATCGATCCGCCGGTGTCCGAGCCGATGGCCAACGGTGCCTGGAAAGCCGCCAGCGCCGCGGCGCTGCCACCGCCCGAGCCGCCCGGCACCCGTGCGGTGTCCCACGGGTTGCGGGTGGGGCCGTAGGCGGAGTTCTCCGTGGAGGAGCCCATGGCGAACTCGTCCATGTTGGTCTTGCCGAGGATCGGGATGCCGGCTTCGCGGATGCGGGCGGTCACCGTCGCGTCGTAGGGCGAGACCCACCCTTCGAGGATCTTCGAGCCGCAGGTGGTGGGCATGTCGGTGGTGGTGAAGACGTCCTTGAGCGCCAGGGGAACCCCGGCCAGCGGCGACGGCAGGTCGTCACCGGCGGCCACCGCGGCGTCGACACGGGCGGCGGCGGCCAGCGCCTGCTCGCCCGCCACGTGCAGGAAGGCGTGGTACCGGTCATCGGTGGCGGCGATCTGATCCAGGCAGGCCTGCGTCGCCTCAGTCGAACTGACTTCCCCCGCAGCGATTTTCGCGCCGAGGGTGGAGGCGTCGAGACGGATGATCTCGTTGGCGGTCGTCATCCCGCCTCTCCCAGGATCTGCGGCACGACGAAGCGACCGTCCTCGGCCGCCGGCGCCTCGGCGAGGGCCTCCCGCTGGGGCAGACTTTGGTGCACGACGTCCGGACGGGTGACGTTCTCGCTCTTGAGCGGATTCCCGGTGGGCTTGACCCCGCTGGCGTCGACCGCCTGGATCTGCCCGACGTAGCCGAGGATCGCGTCGAGCTGGCCGGCGAAGCTGTCGATTTCGTCGTCGGTCAGCGCCAGGCGGGCCAGCTTGGCGAGCTTGGCGACGTCGTCACGAGAAATGGTGGACACAAACGCTGAGCCTAGCCGCCGGGACAGCCAATAATTCAGGCCATGCCCGCACCCCCGTCGGCCGCTACGCCGCAACCCACACACGCGGAACTGTTCACCGCGTTCGTCCGGATCACGCTGTCCGGGTTCGGCGGTGCGCTGCCGTGGACGCGGCGGATGTTCGTCGAACGCCGGAAGTGGTTGACCGCCGAGGATTTCAACGACGCCTATGCGCTGTGTCAGCTGCTGCCCGGCCCGAACGTCGTGAACTTCGCCGCGGTATTCGGCGGGCGGATGCGCGGGGTAGGCGGCGCGATGGCCGCGTGGGCGGGATTCCTGCTGCTGCCGTTCATCGTCATGGTAGCCGCAGCGGTGCTCTACCAACATTTCGGAAACGTCCAGGCGGTGCGCGGCGTGTTGGCCGGGATGGCGCCGGCGGCGGCCGGACTGCTGCTGGCGACGGCTGCCAAGATGGCCGCCCCGGTGTTCCGGGGCCGCGGGTGGGCGCCGCTCATCGTGGTCGCGGTGGCCGTCACGATCGGCGTGCTCGAATGGCCGTTGGTCTATGTCCTGCTCACCCTGACACCGCTGAGCATCGCGCTTGCCACGCGGCGGGCCCGGCAATGACCGTCGACGGCGGTGTGCTGGCGACCATCGCGGTCCAGTTCGCCGGGATCGCCCTGCTGTCCTTCGGCGGAGCCAATGCGGTGCTGCCCGAAATGTACCGTCAGGCAGTCGAATTGCGCGGTTGGGTCACAGAGCACCAATTCGCCGACATGTTCGCGATGTCGCAGGTGATCCCCGGTCCCAACGTCATGATCGTCACCCTGATCGGCTTCCACCTGGCCGGCCTGATCGGGGCGATGGTGGCCACGCTGGCGATGTGCGGTCCCACCGCGGTGCTGGCCTACCTGTTGGGCCGGGCCTGGGACCGGGTCCGGGATGCCCGGTGGCGGGCGGTGGTGGAGTCGGGTCTGGTGCCGATCTCGGTCGGCCTGGTCGCCGCCAGCGCAGCCGTACTGACCATCGCCACCAGCACCAACCTGGTCGCCGGGCTGATAGTGGCGATCACCGCCGCGATCACGTACTTCACCCGGTGGAGTCCGCTGTGGCCGATCGCCGTGGGAGCCCTCCTGGGCTTGGCCGGCCTGGTGCACTGATGGCCGCGAAACGCAAGCGGGGCGAGCGTGATTCACCCTGCCTGCCGCGGATCGCGGCAGGCAGATACGACGACGGGATGCCGCTGGACCCGATGCGCTACCTGCAGTGCAAGGTGATCCTGCGACCCAACCACTTCACTTCGCGTCCCAGGCTGATCGGCTTCGCCCGGGTCCTCCAACGTCCCGCGAAGTCCGCCGGGGTCGCGCTGCGCACCAAGGGATACTCCGAGCGGCCGCTGCGGGTCCGCGAAGTCCAGTTCCTCGACACGGCCGACCGCCGGCTCTACAACCGGGCTTTCATCCTGCGGCAGCGGATCGCGTACCACGACGGCTTCCCGGACGGCGACCCGGAGATCGTCTTCAAGTTCCGCCACCCCGACGCGCAACAGGCGGCCGAGATGGACCTGCGTCCCAACATCCCCGACGACTACCGGATCAAGTTCAAGGCGCAGGCCGTGCCACTGCGGGACGGCTTGGGCGGTGTCCGGATGCTGTACTCCCACAATGTCCAATTCGCTCTCAACGGACACTCGGTCGGTGAGGGCGACCCCAACACGCTCGACATGATCGTCGACGCGCTGCCGCAACTTCGTGCCATCAGCCATCGCCCCGGCGAGCGGGTGGAACTGGTCAACGGCACCATCGTCGAGGAGATCATCCAGGATCTGGGCGAACTGGATTTCGGCGGCGGGCACCGCGCCGTCGTCACCATCGGGCTGTGGCGAACGCGCGGCGAACACCGTCCCCTGGTCGGTGAGTTGTCCTACCAACTCAAGGCGAAAGGCTGCGGCGACATCACCGCCGTCGAACCCCGGGCGCTGGCGCGCTGCCGGGCGTTCTTCACCCAGCTGCAGCGGGAGGCGCGCGACTACGTGTATCTGGGCGCGACCAAGACCGGCCTGGTGTACCGGCTGCACGGCAACCCGCCGAACAGCCACGAGTAGGTCGGCTGAGGGGACCGATGGCGAGGGGCGAACCGGCCCGGCCACTTTTCAGACTGTCCGTCTGTTATCCCGGTCGAGGGGTGGTGCGAACTATGAAACAGTGGGCCCGTGCGCTCATTTCTCCTGCGGGTGGAACTCGAGGATCGGCCGGGCACCCTGGGCTCGCTCGCGGTGGCGCTGGGTTCGGTGGGCGCCGACATCCTGTCCTTGGATGTCGTGGAGCGCGGTAAGGGCTACGCCGTCGACGATCTCGTGGTCGACCTGCCCGCCAGCGCCATGCCCGACACCCTGATCACCGCGGCCGAGGCACTCCCGGGCGTCCGGGTGGAGGCCATCCGCCCCCACACCGGCCTGCTGGAGGCGCACCGGGAGCTCGAACTCATTCAGCACGTCGCCGCGGCCGATCGCGCCGACAAACTGCAGGTGCTCGTCGACGAGGCACCCCGGGTGCTGCGGGTCGGCTGGTCCACCGTGGTGGTGTTGACCGACGATGGGCCCAAGCGGTTGGTCGGCAGTCCTGGTGCCCCGGAGACGCAGGCCGCCTCGACGCCCTGGATGCCGATCACAGCTGCGACCGCGCTGGACATCAACGCGGAGTGGGTGCCGCAGCTGTGGCAGGACATGGACACCTCGCTGGCCGCGGCCCCGCTGGGCGATCCGCACACCGCGATGGTGCTCGCCCGTCCGGGCGGCCCGCAGTTCCTGCCGTCTGAGGTGGCCCGGTTGGGGTATCTGGCGGGGATCGTCGCCAACCTGGTTCGCTAGCAGGCCTCGGGATCGGGCCCGCGATCAGCGCGAGCCGTGGGAGTGGCCGCGGGAGGCACCGTGTCCCGGAGCGCCCTTGCCGCCCGGCGCCGTGTGTGCCGCGCCGACCGGGGCCTCATGCGCCGGCGCGATCGGCGTGAACCGCGGGGCCTCATGCGCCGGGGCGATCGGCGTGAACCGCGGGGCCTCGGCCGGCGCGATCGGGGTGAAACGCGGCGCCTCGGCCGGCGCGATGGGGGTGAACCGCGGAGCCTCGGCGTTCGACGTGGGAACGGGGTTGCCGATCGTGTCGGCCATGCTCATCCCGGCGACGCACAGCGATCCACCGAACATCATGATTCCGGCGGACACGGCGCTGATGAAGTACTTGCGAGCCGGGCCCTGAGTGGAGTTCGTCATTGCCTTCTTCTGCCTTTCTGGTTGTTTCGCCTCCTGTGTGGGGCGACAACACAAACTCTCGGGCACAACGACATCAGGCACAGTCGACGAAATGACCCTTACGGATGGTGAGGCGCGGTCCTGCAGCTGTAGGACAGACCAGCCGGGCTCAGCCGGCCGTCGGGCCGTTCTGCAGAAGAGCCCGGAACCCGTCCTCGTCGAGGATCGGCACCCCGAGTGCGACGGCCTTGTCGAACTTCGACCCCGGTGCGTCCCCGGCCACCACGAACGACGTCTTCTTGGACACCGAACCGGCCGCCTTGCCGCCGCGGATGATGATGGCCTCCTTGGCCTCGTCACGGGAGAACCCGGCCAGTGAGCCGGTCACCACGATGGTCAGGCCGGCCAGCGTCGGTTCGATGCCGCTGTCGCGTTCGTCGGCCATCTTCACCCCGGCCGCCCGCCACTTCTCGACGATCGCGCGGTGCCAGTCCACGTCGAACCACTCGCGGAGCGCGGCGGCGATGGTGGGGCCGACGCCCTCGACGTCGGCCAGCTGCTGTTCGCCTGCCGCCATGATGGCCTCGAGGTCACCGAATGCCGCCGCCAGCGCCCGGGCCGCGGTCGGCCCGACGTGGCGGATGGACAGTGCCACCAGGATCCGCCACAGCGGCCGATCCTTGGCCTGCTCGAGGTTGGCCAGCAACCGTTTGGCGTTCGCCGACAACTCCCCCGCCTTGGTGCGGAAGAAATCGGCCTGCATCAGCTCGTCGCCGGTCAGCGAGAACAGGTCGCCCTCGTCGGTGATGACGCCCGCCTGAAGCAGCGCTGTGGCCGCCTCGTAGCCCAGGCCTTCAATGTCCAGTGCCCCGCGACCGGCGAGGTGAAACACCCTCTCCCGCAACTGCGCCGGGCACGACCGCGAGTTCGGGCAGCGGATGTCGACGTCACCCTCTTTGGCCGGAGCCAGCTCCGTCCCGCACTCCGGGCAGTGGGTGGGCATGACGAACTCCCGCTCGGTGCCGTCACGCAGATCCACGACGGGACCGAGCACCTCGGGGATGACGTCACCGGCCTTTCGGATCATCACGGTGTCACCGATCAGCACGCCTTTGCGTTTCACCTCCGAGGCGTTGTGCAGGGTGGCGAGGCTGACGGTGGACCCCGCGACGCGCACCGGTTCCATGAACGCGAACGGGGTGACCCGGCCCGTGCGGCCGACGTTGACGCGGATGTCGCGCAACGTCGTCTGCGCTTCCTCCGGCGGGTACTTGTAGGCCACCGCCCAGCGCGGGGCGCGGGAGGTGGCGCCGAGCCGGCGTTGCTGGGCGAGCTCGTCGAGTTTCACGACGACGCCGTCGATCTCGTGCTCGATGGTGTGGCGGCGCTCGCCCCAGTACTCGATGCGCTCGCGCACCGCGGCCAGCCCGCTGACCCGGGAGGTGTGCGGCGAGACGGGCAGGCCCCAGGCCTTCATCGCGGCGAAGGCATCGTGCAGGCTGTCCGGCCGGAAGCCGTCAGCGAAGCCGAGGCCGTGGCAGATCATCCGCAGCGGGCGCCGGGCTGTGACGGCCGGGTTCTTCTGCCGCAGGGATCCGGCCGCGCTGTTGCGCGGGTTGGCGAACGGCGGCCTGCCGTCCTCGACCAGGCTGGCGTTGAGGTTCTCGAAGTCGGCCACCATGAAGAACACCTCGCCGCGCACCTCGAGAACCGCAGGTATCGGGAATTCGCCTGAAGCCGTGAGAGTTTCGGGGACGTCGCCGATGGTTCGGGCGTTGAGGGTGACGTCCTCGCCGACCCGCCCGTCGCCGCGGGTGGCGGCGCGCTCCAGCCGGCCCTCACGGTAGACCAGGGCGATGGCCACCCCGTCGACCTTGAGCTCGCAGAGGTAGTGCGGATCGGGGCCGATCTCGTTCTCGACGCGGATCGACCACGCCTCGAGCTCCTCGGCGTTGAACACGTCGTCGAGGCTCAGCATCCGCTCGAGGTGTTCGGCGGCGGTGAACTCGGTGGCGAACCCGGCGCCGCCGACGAGCTGCGTGGGCGAATCGGCCACCCGCAGTTCGGGGTAACGCTCCTCCATCGCGGCGAGTTCGTTGAACAGCCGGTCGAATTCAGCGTCGGACACGATGGGGGCGTCTTTGATGTAATAGCGAAACTGGTGCTCGCGCACCTCATCGGCCAGTTCCTGCCACCGGCGGCGGACGTCGGGATCGAGGGGGTCGATCTCCGGATGATCAGCAGCCACCCTCGCAGGCTAACGGAGGCGTCCGACGGATCGGCGGTGACGGTGTGGAGGTGTGCCGCATCCGGTCATGTTCGACGAGAGCGACCCGCTGTTGGCGCGCGTCCGTACGATCGCGCTCGGCTTTCCGGATGCGACCGAGAAGATCTCCCACGGCCGGCCGACGTTCGGCGCCCCGAGGATGTTCGCCGTGTACGGCGCTAGATCGCACTCGCGTCGTCGGCGATCGACGTCGCGGCGCGCTGGCACAGTCCGGTGGCCACCCGGGCCCAGGCCTCCGTGGCACCGGCCAGCCCGCAGGCCGGGCTGACCCCGATGCGCGTACCCAGCACTGACCGCGGGAAGCCGATCCGGTCGGTGACGGCCGCCGCGGCGGCGGCGATCTCCTCAGCCGAGGGCCGTTTCTCGGGCGCGGTCGTCGGCACCAGACCGAGAACAGCGACCCGCCCGGTGTCGACGAACTCGGCAAGGCCGTCGAGCCCGTCGGCGCCGAGTGTTCCGATATCGACAGAGACCGCGTGAAGAGCACTGCGCTGCAACACTTTCCACGGTAGGTCGGCCGCGCAGCTGTGCAGCATGACCTCGGCTCCGACGCTGGCGACGAGATCGTTGTACAGGCTGATCGCCAGGGTCTCATCGACGGGGTGAACCGGGGTCAGCGCAGTGACACCACCGATGCGGCCGGCCAGGGCGGCAGAGATCAGGGGCTCGTCGATCTGCACGACGACCGGCGCCGACAACCGGCGTGCCACCTCGCTGCGGTGCACCGACAATCCCTCCGCCAGCGAGGCCGCGAGGTCACGCAGCGCGCCCGGGTCGGTGATCGCCCGGTGCCCGTTGGACAGTTCGAGTTCGGCGGCCAGCGTGATGGGGCCGGCCGCCTGCACTTTGACGGGCCGCCCGGACCCGGCTCCCCCGGTCTTCTCCCAGGCCTCCTCGAGTGCGTCGACGTCCTCGCCCAGCAGGCTCGTCGCGCGTCGGGTGACGGCGCCCGGACGCGCGGCGATGCGATAACCCCGAGGGACGGTGTCGATGGCGATGTCGACCAGCAGCGCACCCGCCCGCCCGATCATGTCGGCGCCGACGCCACGGTCGGGCAACTCGGCGAGGTAAGGCAGTCGGTCGAGCTCGCCGACGATCACCTCGGCGGCTCGGCGTGGCGCGGTTCCGGGCCACGAACCCACCCCCGTGGCAGCGGCAAGGAGGTTGCCGGCTGCGTCCCGAGTCTGCTGGTTGGGGCTCAACTCCACCCGGACATCATCCCATCGCGCGATGCGCTGCAGAGATCCAGCAGTAACTGGCTTAACCAGTCTCGGTAATCCTCTAGCGTCCATCTGACAGGAATTTGACCGAAGGACTGTTCAAGTGACGATGTCGAAGATCAGTACCGGGTTCGGAGCGGCCGCGGTCGCGGTCGGCCTGGCCATGGCGGGTCCCCAGGCGGCGGGCATCGCGTCCGCCGACAACGGCGACACCGAGACCTCGGCCGCCACAGAAGGAACTGACCGGGGGTCCACCCCCCGCTCGTCCTCATCCGCACATCGCGGGCAAGCCGGTGGCCAGCGGGCAGCCCGGGCGGGTGCCAGCCGGGCTGTGGGAGGTGATGTGGCACTGCCCGCCGCGTCAGCGCCCGCGTCGTCGAAATCGCGCACGCGATTGGCCGCTCCGGCGGCCGCACGGGCAGTGGCCCGGCCCGCGGCTGGCGTCGGGCTCGGCACTGAGGTTCCTCCGGCGGTGGCGCCGCTCACCGCCCCGCAAGCGCCGGCGAGCGCAAGGGCCGTGCCCGTGAAGCCCTCCGTACCGGTTGCGGACTCACCGGCTGCCGCTGCCGCGGTGATTGCCGCCGTCGTCGCCCAGCCCAAGGCCGCCGCAGCTGCCGCACTGCCGAGCAAGCCTCCGGTGCTCACCGAACTCGACACCGCCGTCACCAAGTTCTTCGACTCGACCGCGTCCTGGTTGGCCGGTCTTCCCGCCAGCCCGTTCCACGATGTGCTCGCGGGCGGCCTGTTGCTGGTGCGTCGGACCCTGTTCAACCAGCTTCCGACGACGAAACCGTTCAACTATGTGATCAAGTCGGACGGCACCGTCGTCGGCAACGTCTTCGCCTCCGACGCCGAAAACGACCCGCTCACATACAAACTCACCAAACTTCCCGACCACGGGACGGTGCAGGTCGGGTCCGACGGCTCCTACACCTACACGCCGGGAGACGGATACAACGGCTACGACTCGTTCAGCATCGCTGTCGAGGACCGCGGGTTCAACCTGCTCGATCCCTTCACGAGTCGGTCGACCGACGCATTCGTCGAGGTGCCGTACTGGTCGAAAGGCGGGTACACCAACAATTGGACGGTCAGAAACTTCACGGCTTCGCCGGTGACGCTGTCCGCGGTGAGCGCCGAGCCCGGCTACAGCGATGCCTGGGACGCCCATCCCCCGATCGGCACCGTTTTGCAACCGGGGGACGAAATGGGCTTCGAACTCACCTGGTACGCATTCCTGTCCTACGGCGCAGGGCCGCAGTTCACCAGTCCGAACGGCAACAAATGGGACGTCACCTTCTACACGACCAGCGGCGGCAACCCGCTGTGGGCTCGCTCAAGCTGCGAGGTAGGCGACTGCCGGGTCTTCCCCAACAGTTCGAGTCTGGACTACCAGGGAGTGCTGCTGCTTGATCCCCCCGGGGCGGTGACGATCAACTCCGAAACCCCGGGCGCTGCCGACAGTTTCGACAGGCTGATCAAGCTGGTGGGTGACAACACCGGCGGGGGGCCAAACGCGATGTGGGACAAGCGGTGGACGGCGACGTACGACAACGTCACCTACACCGGGGGCGACTCCCAGTGGACCTCGGTGCTCACCGTCGACAATCCGACCGACAACCCGCAGAGCGCCGCCGGGGTGGAGAAGACGACCACGTTCACCACCACCACGACGACGACGCAGCAATGCGGGGTACCCAACTGCGACTACGGCTTCAATGTCGCCACCGCCAAGTACCTCATCCCGCTGATCGTCAAACTCGTCAGGCAGGATCCGAGCCCCACCGCCAACAACTACGGGTTGAGCAAGGCCACCACCGAAACGACCACCTACACACACAAAGTCACCGAAGGCCCGATACCGTGGTCGGCCAACGAGGTGATGCTCGCCCCGCCGACCGTCGACGCCGTCGGAGACGTCACCATCACCTACTCGGACTGGTGCACCACACCGTCGTGCACGGACTCCACGAATCCGCCCGGCGATGTCGCGGCCAACCAGGGCCCGGGCGGATCCCGGACGTACGTCTTCAAGGATGTCGCATTCAAGTTTCCGAACTACTCCACCGACCAGGCGAACTTCCTGATGCGGACCGAACCACTACAGCCCAAGGTCAACGGGGTGCCGACGCCGAATGTCGGATTCAAGGTCAGGGATCCCTATTCGGTCTTCCTCAGCCCGGAGTACAACGTCGGCGACAAGACGCAACTCGTCACGGAGGCGTACGACGGTTACGGGGGTCAGAGTGCGGACTTCACCCAGCGCGCCAAGTACACGTCGTCGAATCCCGCAGTGGCGTTGGTCGACTCCAGCGGAAAACTCACCGCACTGTCCCCCGGCACCGCCACCATCACGGCCCGCTACGACTGGTCGATTCCCCTCGGCGGCGGCAAGGGCACGCGATCGGACTACGTGTGGTCGACCATGGACGTCATCGTGAAATAAGGCCGACGATCAGGAGAGCGTTGCGCTCCCGATGACTTCGTCGCCGTCCGGGTCGGGGCGGTAGATCACCATGGTCTGACCGCGCGCCACCCCGCGCAGTGGTGCGCGCAGCGTGGCCTGAATCCGTCCGTCGACGAATTCGGCCACCGCGGGAGCGATTCCACCGTGTGCGCGAACCTGAATCTCGCATTCGATCGGGCCGTCGGGGCCGCTGCCGGAGGTGAAGACCGGATCGCGGCCCGTCACCGCCCACACGTCGAGGTCCTCGGCGCCGCCGACCCGCACGGTGCCGGACTCGGCGTCGATGGCGGTGACGTAGCGGGGGCGGCCGTCCGGCCCGGGCCCGGCGATGCCGAGCCCCTTGCGCTGGCCGATGGTGAAGCCGTGCACACCGTCGTGGCGGGCCAGGACAGTCCCGCCGGCGTCGACGACGGCTCCGGGTCGTACGCCGATACGGGCGCCGAGGAAGGCCTGGGTGTCACCGGACGGGATGAAGCAGATGTCATGGCTGTCCGGCTTTTTGGCCGTCACCAGGCCACGTGCGGCCGCCTCCTCGCGGATCGCCGGCTTGGGGGTGTCACCGATCGGGAACAGCGCGTGCCGCAACTGTTCAGCGATCAGAACCGCCAGAACGTAGGACTGGTCCTTGTCCCGGTCGACGGCACGGCGCAGCCGGCCCTGCTCCAGACGCGCGTAGTGCCCGGTGGCCACCGCGTCGAATCCCAGGGCGATCGCCCTGGCCGCCAGCGCGGAGAACTTGATCCGCTCATTGCACCGCACGCACGGGTTGGGGGTCTCACCGCGCTCATAGGAGGCGACGAAGTCGTCGATGACGTCGGCTTTGAACCGGTCGGCGAAATCCCAGACGTAGAACGGGATTCCGAGGATGTCGGCGACCCGGCGGGCATCGTTGGCGTCCTCCTTGGAGCAGCAGCCCCGCGACCCGGTGCGTAGTGTCCCGGGGGCGTGGGACAGCGCCAGGTGCACACCAACCACCTCGTGGCCGGCGTCCACCATGCGGGCGGCGGCCACCGAGGAGTCGACGCCGCCGCTCATCGCGGCGAGCACCTTCATCGCAGTCCCGCCGCCGCACTGGCCAGTGCGGCCTGACGCGCCCTGGCCACCACACCCGGCAGCACCTGCAGCACGGCGTCGACATCCTCACGGGTGCTGGTGTGGCCCAGGGTCAGCCGCAGGGAACCGCGCGCCATCTCGGGGTCGGCCCCCATCGCCAGGAGCACGTGCGAGGGCTCGGCCACCCCTGCGGTGCACGCCGAACCCGTCGAGCACTCGATGCCGTTGGCGTCCAACAGCATCAGCAGCGAGTCGCCCTCGCAGCCGCGGAAGGTGAAGTGGGCGTTGCCGGGCAGGCGCTGATCGCCGAGGGCGCCGTTGAGCGCCACGTCGTCGATGGAGTCGAGGACTCCCTCGACCAGGCCATCGCGCAGCCCGCGCAACCGCTCGGCGCTGTCCTCCAGCGATCCGACCGCGATGTCCGCCGCCACCGCCATGGCCACCGCTCCCGCAACGTCGACGGTGCCCGATCGGACGTCCCGCTCCTGTCCCCCGCCGTGCAGCAGCGGGACGCACGCGGTATCGCGGCGCAGCAGCAGAGCCCCGGTGCCGGTGGCACCGCCGAACTTGTGGGCGGTGATGCTCATCGCCGACAGGCCCGACGCCGCGAAGTCCACCGGAAGCTGGCCGACTGCCTGCACGGCGTCGCTGTGCATCGGGACGCCGAATTCGGCTGCGATGGTTGCCATTTCATCGACCCGGTTGACCGTGCCGACTTCGTTGTTGGCCCACATCACCGAGACCAGAGCCACGTCGTCGTGCTGCCGCAGAGCCTCGCGCAGGGCCGACGGCGCCACCGACCCGTCGGATTCGGTGGGCAGCAGGGTGATCTCGGCGCCTTCGTGTTCGGCGAGCCAGGCGACGGTGTCCAGCACGGCGTGGTGTTCCACCGCGGAGGTGATGATGCGCCGGCGCCTAGGGTCGGCGTCGCGGCGGGCCCAGTAGATGCCCTTGAGGGCGAGGTTGTCGCTGTCGGTGCCGCCCGCGGTGACGACGATCTCCGACGGCCGCGCCCCCAGACGGGCGGCCAGGCTCTCGCGCGCCTCCTCCAGCCGACGGCGGGCCGCGCGCCCGGCGGTGTGCAGCGAGGAGGGGTTGCCGACGGTTGCCAGCGCCGCCGTCATCGCCTCGATGGCGTGAGGGTGCATCGGGGTGGTGGCTGCGTGGTCGAGATACACCGACCGGATCTGGCTCATGGCTTGTTCAGGATACCGGGCGGCGCTGTCCCCTGGCGCCGTCGAGCGAAGTGGGGGTCAGCGGGGGAAGGCCAGTTCGGTGAGGGTGTCGAACAAGTCCCGCACACCGTGCAGCGAATGCGCCCCAGCCATGATCAAGGGCAGTGGCACCCTTTCGAATCGAGGTTTCTAGCCGACAGAAACCGGCTTCATGCCTAAGACGGTGGCGGGGCCGGGACCGAGGTCCAGCGAGTTTGCGAAATGGCCGGGCTGGTCTTAGCCACGACTGCCGTGGGCACCGGGGGTGCCGGAGCCTCCTGCGTTGCCTGCCGCTCCGGTAGTGCCGGTTGTGCCAGTACTCCCGGCGTTGCCGACACCGCCAAAGAAGCCGGCGCCGTTGTTGGCGCCGATGGTGCCGCCGGCGCCTGGGGTGCCGCCGGTGCCGCCGGGGCCGCCGGCGCCTGCCGTGCCGCCGGTGCCGCCCGCACCCGAATTACCGCTGATTGTGCCGCCGTGCCCGCCTGTTCCGCCGGTGCCGCCGTTGCCGCCCACACCGCCGGCGCCGCCAGTGCCGCCGTTGCCGCCGTTGCCGGCGTTGCCACCATGACCGACGCTGCCGGTGAGCGTCCCCGCCCCGTTGTAGTCGCCGATATTGCCGCCGTTACCGCCTGAACCGCCCGGTGCTCCTGCGCCGCCGGCGCCACCCGTGCCGCCGGCACCGCCAGGTCCGCCGTCGCCGATCAACAGGCCGCCGTTACCGCCGGCCCCGCCCGGTGTGCCCGCCCCGCCGCCGGGCCCGGGGGTGCCGGTCCCGCCGGTGCCGCCGTTCCCGGCGTCACCGCCGTTGCCCACCCCTCCCGAGCCGGTTCCGTAACCGTTTTGCTGGCCGATGTTGCCGCCGTTGCCACCGGCCCCGCCGCCGGCACCGCCGGCACCGCCGTCGCCCGCCCGGCCGCCGTTGCCGACCTGGCCGCTGAAAATTCCTACTCCGTTCTGATTGCCGATGCTGCCGCCCGCGCCGCCGGTGCCGCCGCCGGCTCCGCCGGCGCCGCCGTTGCCGGCGTTGCCGCCCTGCGGGCGGTTTTGGCCGTTGGCAATGCCGATGCTGCCGCCGGGACCGCCATTTTGACTGGTCGCTCCGTCGGTGCCGTCACCGCCGTTTACGGGAGGGCCGCTGGTCCCGTTGAAATCGCCGACATCGGTGCCGGCTGGGGCGGTGTCGGTCGGGGTGGGTGGGTTGACACCATCATCGCCGCGAGTGCCGGCCGCGCCGGCGCCTCCTGCGCCTCCGTTGCCGATCAGTCCGGCGTTGCCGCCAGCACCGCCGGGTTGCCCCGGGGCGGCGTCGGCGCCGTTGGCGCCGTTGCCGTAGAGCCAGCCGCCATCAGCGCCGGGTAGGGCGCCGTTGCCGATTTCCAATGCCCCTTGGGAGTCCAGGAGTTGCGTCTGAGCACTCAGTCCCGACGCACCCGTGTTGCCGTTGGCGCCGCGCGCCCCAACCGTGCCGGCCGTGCCCGCGGCCGCGGTGGCCCCACGGGCACCGACCCGGCCGAACAGTCCGCCCCGACCCCCTGCCCCGGGTGAACCGGCCGCACCGCCGGCACCGCCGGCACCGCCGGCACCGCCCAGACCCGCAGGCCCGCCAGCTCCGCCGGTCGCACCGAAGTAGCCGGTGCCGCCAGCACCGCCATCGCCGCCGGAACCACCAGTGGCGCCGTTGCCTCCGGTCCCGCCGGCGCCCGCAGCACCACCAGCACCGCCCCGGCCGAACAACCACGACCCTTTCCCGCCGTCTCCGCCGGACCCGCCGGATCCGCCGGATCCACCCGCTGCCCCCGTGCCGCCGGAACCACCGGACCCACCGGACCCGCCCGCACCGCCACTGGGATCGACCGCCAGACCACCCGCCCCGCCGTCGCCGCCACGGGCGCCGGCCTCACCGGTGCCACCGGCACCACCCGGGCCGCCCACCGCGATGCCGGCATAGGACGCCGCCAGACCACCGGCCCCGCCAGCACCACCGGTGGAACCCGTGCCCCCGGCCCCGCCCGTCGCCGTGCCCAGGGCTCCCAGCGCGGCCTGACCGGCGCCACCGGTCGAACCATCGGCACCGGTCGGATCGTTCACGCTGACTTTCGAATCGCCGGGATTACCGGGTGTCGGGCCATTGAAACCAGCACCGACAGCGTTGACCCTGGAGGACCACGCCGGGTTGACATCGATCGAACCGGGAAGGCCCGCACCACCGTCACCGCCCTTGCCGCCGTTACCGATCAACGCCAATAAGCCCACGCTGCCGCCGTCTCCCCCGCGGCCACCCCCCAGTCCCCCGGCACCCCCGGCGCCGCCATTACCGGCCAGCAGCCCACCGCGGCCGCCGGCGCCGCCGCTGGACCCGGTTCCGCCGGTCCCGCCGCGACCACCCGCCCCGAACAACCCTGCGTTGCCGCCGGCGCCGCCAGCCTGACCGGACAGACCTGCGCCGCCGACTCCGCCGTTGCCGCCGAACAGACCGGCTTTGCCACCGGCACCCCCGTTGGCGCCGTTACCGCCAAAGCCCCACAGCAGTCCACCGTCGCCGCCGTTGCAGGCCGCCCCGGTGCAGTCAGCAGCAGCGTTGAGGCCGTTGCCGATCAACAGCCCGCCCGGCCCGAACAACGGGCGCAATCCCGCCGACCCCTGCACCGCGGCAGCCAGCTTGTGGGGAGTGGGCGTAGAGGCTCCGGAACCGAAAAGTCCGCCCACCGGTGGGGCCAACGGAATCTCGATCGACGTCAGGCGAACCGCCCCGGTCAACGGCGCCTCCAGCGCGGGCTGAGCCAGCAACAAACCAGCCCCAGCAATCAGCACACCGCCAGCAAGCGACGGCAAAATCGGCTTCGACACAGAGAACCCCAAATCCATGGTGGGAAACGCACGCTGAGATTTTTAGGGAAGCTACACCAATCCCCCGCAAACTTCCGAACAGCACCCCCACAGGCACGAATTCGTTGTTCAGCAAGCGTCGAGCAGACGCAAAATCCCCCGACACGCCGGGGCGGGTTCACACGGTCGTCGCAACGCTCTCGATTTGAGAGGTTGCGGCGGCCGTGTCGTTTTCGGAGGACTGTGTTGGGTTAGGGGAGCAGTTAGCAAAGCTGGTTGATGCCGGTGTTGCGGTCAAGGATGCCGCGGCGGCGGTGGGGGTCTCCCGGGGTCGGTGTTATGCGATCTTGAGGGCGATGGGCCGCCCGGTAGGGACGTCGCGGTCGAGGTGGCGAGGTGTCGAGTCGGCTGCGGTCATGGCGGTGTTTGAGGCCACCGGCTCGATCAATCAGGCTGCGAAGACCAATGGCATTTCCCATAGCCGTGCCCGGCGGGTGCTCGTCGAGCAGGGTCTGGTCGAGGAGGATCGGCGGCCGGTCGGCAAGGCTGAGGCTAAGGCGCGGTTCTTCGAACTGCTCGATGCCGGTTGGTCGGCATCACGGGCCGCCCGGGAGGTGGGGGTCCATGTGCGCACGGCCCGGGACTGGCGTGACGGTGTCCGCAAGATCGGCAACACGCGGGTCCGCCCCGACGGCGTGGTGATCCGTTATGGCGCCGGTCCGGCGCAGTACAACGGCCCAATGACCATGGCCACCAGGGCTGAACCGCCGGTAATCAGCAGCCGATATTTGTCGTTGGAGGATCGGCTTGCCATCGCCGACGGGCTGGCCAATGCCCAGAGCATGACCGCGATCGCCGAACGAATCGGCAAGTCCACCTCGACGGTGTCCCGCGAGATCACCAACCGCAGCCAGGCCGGGTTGTACCTGCCCTATCAAGCACACAACGCGGCAGCCGCGGCTCGCGCTCGACCCAAGCCGTCCAAACTGGTCACCAACCTGCCGCTGCGGCAGGCCGTCGAAGACGGGCTGGCGCAGCGGTGGTCACCAGAGGAGATCTCCTATCGTCTGATCAAGGACTTCCCGGATAACGAGAGCATGCGTGTGAGCCATGAAACGATCTACCAGGGGCTGTACTTTCAGGCCCGCGGCGGACTGAAACGCGAACTGACACAAGCGCTTCGGACCGGGCGCACGGTCCGCAAACCGCGGCGACGCCCCGACCAACGCACGTCGCGGTTCGTCGACCCGATGATCATGATCAGCGAGCGGCCCGCCGAGGTCGAGGACCGCGCGGTCCCGGGCCACTGGGAAGGCGATCTCATCATGGGGGAAGCCAACAAGACCGCGATCGCGACCCTGGTCGAACGCACCACCCGCTACACGATGCTGGTGCACCTGCCCGAGGGACATCACGCCGAAGCCGTCCGCGACGGTCTGGTCGCCACGATCGCCACCTTGCCGGCCCACCTGCGTGGATCCCTGACCTGGGACCAGGGCTGCGAAATGGCCCGCCACCAGCAATTCGCGATGGCCACCGACATGCCCGTCTACTTCTGCGACCCGGCCAGCCCCTGGCAGCGCGGCACCAACGAGAACACCAACGGCCTGCTGCGCCAGTACTTCCCCAAAGGCACCGACCTGAGCGTCTTCAGCCCCGCAGACCTCGAACACGTCGCCCAGCAACTCAACGGCCGCCCACGCAAAACGCTCGACTGGGATACCCCAGCCGAGCGCTTGCGTGATCTACTACTGCCTCACTAACCACCAGCGTTGCGACGACCCCTAGAAACCGCCCGGGCGTGCGGGGGACTTTGCGTCTGCTCGCGACCTAGCCCTTCTCAGATTGGCCGACTCCTCCTCGCCCGCTAGGCGGGCGCATCGTCGTCAGCCCTTACGGGCCTTGACCGCTTCGGTCAGCTGCGGCGTCACGTTGAACAGGTCGCCGACGATGCCGTAGTCGGAGATCTCGAAGATCGGCGCTTCCTCGTCCTTGTTCACCGCGACGATGGTCTTCGAGGTCTGCATGCCGGCCCGGTGCTGAATCGCCCCGGAGATGCCGAGGGCGATGTACAGCTGCGGGGACACCGTCTTGCCGGTCTGGCCCACCTGGAACTGGCCCGGGTAGTAACCGGAGTCGACCGCGGCACGCGAGGCGCCCACGGCGCCGCCCATCGAGTCGGCCAGTTCCTCGACGATGACGAACTTGTCCGCGCTGCCCACGCCGCGGCCACCGGCCACGACGATGCTGGCCTCGGTGAGCTCCGGCCGGTCACCGGCAACCGCGGGCTGCCGTGCGGTGATCCGGGCGGCGTTCGCCGCGGGCGCGGGCACCTCGACGGTGACCTGCTCGCCGGCGCCCGCGCTGGGGGCCGCCTCGATCGCGCCCGGGCGCACGGTGATGACCGGCACGTCGGCGTTGACTTTGGCCTCGACGGTGAACGCGCCACCGAAGATCGAGTGGATGGCGGTACCGCCCTCCTTGACGTCGACGACGTCGGAGAGCACGCCCGAACCGATCCGCGCGGCCAACCGGCCCGCGATCTCCTTGCCGTCGGCGGTGGCCGGCAGCAGCACGGCGGCCGGGGTGGCCGACTCGACGAGCTTCTCCAGCACGTCGACATACGGCGTGATGAGGTACTTCTCCGCGTCGTCGGACTCGGCGACGTAGATCTTGGCCGCGCCGGCGGCCTTGAGGTCCTCGACCAGCGGTGCGGCGGTGCCGGGGGCGCCGACCACCACGGCCGACGGCTCGCCGAGGTGGCGGGCGGCGGTGAGGAGTTCGGTGGTGACCTTCTTCACCGCGCCCTCGGAGTGCTCGACGAGCACGAGTACTTCAGCCATTGCTGTTCTCTTCCTTCAGGTTTGGGTGGACTGTCTTAGATGATCTTCTGCGCGACCAGATACTCGGCGATCTTCTTGCCGCCCTCGCCGTCGTCGGCGATCTTCTCGCCCGCGGTCTTCGGGGGCTTCGGGGTCGACGAGAGCACCGTGGAACCGGCGTTGGCCAGGCCGACCTCATCGGCCTCGACGCCGATGTCGGCCAGCGACAGGGTCGTGACCTCCTTCTTCTTGGCGGCCATGATGCCCTTGAAGGACGGGAAGCGCGGCTCGTTGATCTTCTCGTTGACGCTGACCACGGCGGGCAGCGAGGCCTCGACGGTGAAGACACCCTCGTCGGTCTCGCGCTCGCCGCTGATGGTGCCGCCTTCGACGGTGATCTTGCGCATGTGGGTCAGCTGCGGCAGCCCGAGGTACTCGGCGATGATCGCCGGGACGGCACCGCCTGTGCCGTCGGTGGCCTCGTTACCGGCGATCACCAGATCAACACCCTCGACGGTGCCCAGCGCGCGGGCCAGGGCCCAACCGGTCTGCACCATGTCCGAGCCGTGGAGATTGGCGTCGAGCAGGTGCACGCCCTTGTCGGCGCCCATCGACAGCGCCTTGCGGATGGCCTCGGTGGCCCGCTCCGGTCCGGCGGTCAGCACGGTGACGGTGCTCTGCCCGCCCGCGGCCTCTTCCTTCTCCTTGATGAGCAGCGCCTCTTCGACGGCGCGCTCGTTGATCTCGTCGAGCACCGCATCGGCGGCGTCCCGGTCGAGGGTCCAGTCACCGGTGGAGAGCTTGCGCTCCGACCACGTGTCCGGGACCTGCTTGATCAGAACCACGATGTTCGTCATGGCTTGTCTACGTCCTCCTGGCAGGCGGCGTGCGGACCCGGTCGGGCCGCACGGTCGAATCAACTTCCGCTGACCACACCATGTTACTAGCCGGTAACTTATGGTGCTTCGCTCCATGAGGATAGCGCCATGACCCGGCGTTCCCGCAGGCCCGTCGGCCCACCCCGGAACGGCCGGGGGTTCGCGTATGGCGGGCGGCAAGGTTAGCCTGCCTTGCGATGAGCGCACATCCGACGGACCACGCCGACGGCGGGCTGCCGCTGACCGGCGAGCGGACCGTCCCGGGCCTCGCGGTGGAGAACTACTGGTTCCGCCGGCATGAGGTCGCCTACCTCCGATGTGCTGAGATCTGTGCAGGTCAGACCGTGTTGGAGGCCGGCTGCGGAGAGGGCTACGGGGCTGATCTTCTGGCCTCGGTGGCAGCCCGCGTGATCGCCGTGGACTACGACGCGGCGACAGTGGAGCACGTACGCAACCGCTACCCCCGGGTCGAGGTGCTGGCCGCCAATCTCGCGGCCCTTCCGCTGCCGGACGCGGCGGTGGACGTTGTGGTGAACTTCCAGGTCATCGAGCATCTGTGGGATCAGCCACAGTTCATTACCGAATGCTTACGGGTGCTGCGGCCCGGCGGGATGCTGCTGATGTCGACCCCCAACCGGATCACCTTCACCCCCGGCAGCGACGTCCCGGTCAACCCGTTCCATACCCGGGAACTCAACGCGGTCGAGTTGCGGGAGCTGCTCGAAGACGGCGGATTCCGGGTGGAGTCGATGAGCGGGGTCTTTCATGGCCCGCGCCTGGCCGAGATGGACGCCCGGCACGGCGGCTCGATCATCGACGCCCAGATCGCCCGTGCGGTTGCCGACGCGCCCTGGGACGAGACCCTGCTGGCCGACGTCGCGGCGGTCCGGTGCGAAGACTTCGAGATAGTCGATCAGTTCCAGCGGGACATCGACGGCGTCGCGGCTCCGGCCCGCGACATCAATCGCAGCCTCGACCTGCTGGCGATCGCGGTGAAGCCATGACTTCCCGTGACGCGCACCAGGTCCCCGGCCAGTTCAGCCTGGTCCTGCACACCCACCTGCCGTGGCTGGCCCACCACGGGCGCTGGCCGGTCGGCGAGGAGTGGCTCTACCAGTCGTGGGCCGCTTCCTACCTGCCGTTGATGCGGGTGCTGCGGACCCTGGCCTCCGAGGGCCGCCGCGGCCTGATCACCCTCGGCCTGACTCCGGTGGTGACCGCACAGCTGGATGACCCGTACTGCCTCGACGGCATGCACCGCTGGCTGGCCAACTGGCAGCTGCGGGCACTTGAGGCGGCCAACGTCCACACCGCCACCGGTGGCGCCCCCGGCACTGCGACTAGCCCGGAAGCCTTGCGGCAGTTCGGTGTTCGCGAGCACGCCGAGGCCACCCGGGCGCTGGAGGACTTCACCGGACTGTGGCGCCACGGCGCGAGCCCGCTGCTGCGCGAGCTCATCGACGCCGGCACGGTGGAACTGCTCGGCGGCCCACTGGCACATCCCTTCCAGCCGCTGCTGCACCCCCGGCTTCGCGAGTTCGCGCTGCGCGAGGGGCTGGCTGACGCCGGCCAGCGCCTGGGCCACACGCCGGTGGGCATCTGGGCTCCGGAGTGTGCCTACGCACCCGGCATGGAGCACGACTACGCCGCCTCGGGCGTCGGCCACTTCATGGTCGACGGGCCGTCGCTGCACGGCGACACCGCCTTGGGCCGGCCCGTCGGCGACACCGACGTCCTGGCCTTCGGCCGCGATCTGCAGGTCAGCTACCGGGTGTGGTCGCCGAAGTCCGGCTACCCCGGCCACGCCGCCTACCGCGACTTCCACACCTACGACCACCTCACCGGGCTCAAGCCGGCCCGGGTGACCGGGCGCGGGGTCGACTCCGAACACAAGGCGCCCTACGACCCGCAGCGGGCCAGCCGCGCGGTCGACACCCACGTCGACGACTTCGTCGACCTGGTGCGCCAGCGCCTCCTCTCCGAGTCCGAGCGGATCGGCCGGCCCGCGCACGTGATCGCCGCGTTCGACACCGAACTGTTCGGCCACTGGTGGTACGAGGGCCCGATGTGGCTCGAGCGACTGCTGCGCGCCCTGCCCGAGGCGGGCGTCACCGTCGGAACCCTGCGCGATGCGCGGGCGAACGGCTTCGTCGGCACCCCCGTCGAATTGCCGCCCGGCTCATGGGGTTCCGGCAAGGACTGGCAGGTGTGGGCCGGCGAGAAGGTGGCCGACTTCGTGCAGCTCAACGCCGAGGTGGTCGACACCGCGCTGAGCACCGTCGACAAGGCACTGGCCCAGAACGACTCCGCGCCGGCTCGGGATCTGGTGGCCGATCAGATTCTGCGCGAGACGCTGCTGACGGTGTCCAGCGACTGGCCGTTCATGGTGAGCAAGGACTCCGCCGCGGACTACGCCCGCTACCGGGCGCACCTGCACGCCCACGCCACCCGCGAGATCGCCGACGCGCTGGCCTCCGGGCGCCGGGAGGCGGCCGTGCGCCTCGCCGAGGGTTGGAACCGGGCCGACGGGCTATTCGGGGCGCTGGATGCCCGGCGGCTGCCCCGGTGACGGATCGGCAGACGGCGACGCCGTGAAGATCCTCATGGTGTCGTGGGAGTACCCGCCCGTGATCGTGGGCGGGCTCGGCCGCCACGTCTACCAGCTGGCGACTGCCCTGGCCGCCGACGGCCACGAGGTGGTGGTGCTGTGCCGCCAGCCGTTCGACACCGACGCCGCAAGCCACCCCACCAGCGACGAGACCCGCGAGGGCGTCCGCATCATCACCGCGGCGCACGACCCGCACGAGTTCGAATTCGGCCCGGACATGATGGCGTGGGTCCTGGCGACCGGGCACGCCATGACCCGCGCCGGCCTCAAGCTGCGCGACACCTGGGTGCCCGAGGTTGTGCACGCCCACGATTGGCTGGCCGCCCATCCGGCCGTCGCTCTGGCCGAATTCTTCGACGTGCCAATGATTTCCACCATGCACGCCACCGAGGCCGGCCGGCATTCCGGCTGGGTGTACGGGCCGATCAGCCGGCAGGTGCACGCGGTGGAATCGTGGCTGGCCCGCGAGTCCGACGCACTGATCACCTGCTCGGCCTCGATGGCCGAGGAGATCGCCGCGCTGTTCGGACCCGGACTGCCCGACATCACCGTCATCCCCAACGGGATCGATTCCCGCCGTTGGCCTTTCGCGCGGCGCCGACAGCACACCGGACCGCCGGAGCTGTTGTTCTTCGGCCGCCTGGAATACGAGAAGGGCGTGCATGACGCCATCGCCGCCCTCCCCCGCATCCGCCGCATCCACCCCGGCACCACCTTGACGATCGCCGGTGACGGGACTCAACAGGACTGGCTGGTGGAGATCGCCCGTAAACACAAGGTGCTCAAGGCGGTTCGCTTCGCCGGCCGCGCCGACCACGACAAGTTGCTCGAGCTGCTGCATCGTGCCGACGCCGCCGTCCTGCCCAGCCACTACGAGCCCTTCGGCATCGTGGCGCTGGAGGCCATCGCCGCCGGCACTCCCCTGGTGACCACCAACGTCGGCGGTCTGGGCGAGGCCGTGATCGACGGCAAGACCGGACTGTCCTGCCCGCCGCGCGACGTCCCTGCGCTCGCCGCCGCGGTGCGCGCGGTCCTCGACGACCCGGCTGCCGCCCAGCGCCGCGCGGTGGCGGCCCGCGAACGCTTGACCTCCGACTTCGACTGGCACATGGTCGCAGGCCACACCGCACAGGTGTACCTTGCCGCCAAGCGCGGTGAACGCCAGCCGCTGGAACGCCGCCCGATCGTCGAGCACGCGCTGCCGGACCGCTGATGAGGACACTCAGGATATTGGCAGCATCGCTGCTGATAGTGAAGTGATGCAGCTGTTTCCGACGCTGCGGCGGGCCGCGATGGCGATCACGGCCGCCACGGTGCTCACCGCCACCGGCCTGGGCTACTGGCAAGCCCACGGCCTGCTGGGCGGAATCACCGTGTCCCACGCGCTGGGCCTCGACGCGCCGAACCCCGAAGACGGAACCAACATCCTGCTCATCGGGCTGGACTCACGCAAGGACCAGGACGGCAACGACCTGCCGGACGCCGTCCTGGAGAAGCTGCACGCCGGAGACTCCAGCGTGGGCGGCTACAACACCAACACCCTGATCCTGCTTCATATCGGAGTCGACGGACGCGTCATCGCCTTCTCCATCCCTCGTGACGACTACGTCGCCGTCACCGGCATCGAGGGGTACACCCACATCAAGATCAAAGAGGCGTACGGCCTGACCAAGGCCCAGACCGAGGACCAGCTGAGCAACGAGGGCGTCACCGACGCCGGTGAACTGGAGGAACGCGGCCGCGAGGCGGGCCGGTCGGCGACGCTGCGCGCCGTGCGCGACCTCACCGGCCAGTCGATCGACTACTTCGCCGAGGTCAACCTCGCCGGGTTCTACGACCTCGCCGAGAGCCTCGGGGGTGTCGAGGTGTGCCTGAAGCATGCAGTCCACGACGACTACTCCGGCGCGGACTTCCCGGCCGGCCGCCAAACCCTGGACGGTGCACAGTCGCTGGCGTTCGTCCGGCAACGGCACGGATTGAAGAACGGCGACCTCGACCGCACCCACCGGCAGCAGGCGTTCCTGGCGTCGGTGATGCACAGCCTGCAGGACTCCGGAACCTTCACCGATCTCGACAAGTTCCGCTCACTGATGGGCGTGGCCCGCAAGGACATCGTGCTGTCCCAGGGCTGGGACGAGCAGCAACTGCGGCGGGTGGCGGCCCTCGTCGGTGGCGGAGTGCAGTTCCAGACGCTTCCCGTCTTGCGCTACGACACCGTCGACGGCCAGGACGTCAACATCATCGATCCTGCGGCCATCCGCGCGGCGATCACGGCCGGCATCGACGGCACACCGGTGACCACCGCGACCCCGGCCCCGCCACCCAGCCCCGCTGCGCAGGGCATCACGGTGGTCAATGCCGGCGACACCTCCGGTCTGGCCGCGCAGACCGCGGCCGTGCTGACCCAGAAGGGTTACACCGTCGAGCAGACGCGAGACCGTGAGGACGTCGAACCGACCGAAACGGTCGTGCAGTACGGCCCAGGCGGCGACGAGACCGCGCAGAAAATCGTTGAGCTGCTGGGCATTTCGGCATCACCCGTCGAGGCATCGGTGCCGGCCGGTCAGGTCCGGGTCATCCTCGGACCGGACTTCTTACTTCCCTCCGACGCCCTGACCGACACACCGGCAACCGAGGCGGCGAGCCAAGCCGGCCCAGAGCCGACAGCCACCCCCGAACCCGACGCGGGGCCGCCAATCGACGGCGACGGAATCGTCTGCGTCGACTGACGCCGGACCGGCGACCGGTCGGCTAGCGGGAGGCCTTCTTGCGTTCGATGTCGGCCAGGGCTGCGGCCAGTTCGGCACGCTGGGCCGCGGAGGTCTCCCACGCCAGTTTGCGGTTCTTGACCACCTTGGCCGGCGAGCCGACGGCGATCGAGTAGTCCGGGATGTCGCCCTTGACCACGGCGTGCGCACCGAGCACACAGCCCCGGCCGATGGTGGTGCCGCGCAGGATGGTCACCTTTGCGGCGATCCAGACGTCGGGCCCGATGCGGACCGGGGTCTTGACGATGCCCTGGTCCTTGATCGGCATCTCGATGTTGTCCATCTTGTGGTCGAAGTCGCAGACGTAGCACCAGTCGGCCATCAGCGCGGACTCGCCGAACTCGATGTCGATGTAGCAGTTGATGACGTTGTCGCGCCCGAAGACCACCTTGTCGCCCAGTCGCAGCGAGCCCTCGTGCGCACGGATGGTGTTCTTGTCACCGATGTGCACCCACCGGCCGATCTCCATCTGGGCCAGTTCCGGGGTCGCGTGGATCTCCACGTTCTTGCCGAGGAAGACCATGCCGCGGGTGATGATGTGCGGGTTGGCCAGCTTGAACTTCAGCAGCCGCCAGTAGCGGACCAGGTACCACGGGGTGTATGCGCGGTTGGCGATGACCCAGTTCAGCGAAGCCAGGGTGAGGAACCTCGCCTGACGGGGGTCACGCAGGCGCGAACCGCGCCAGCGCTTGTGGATCGGCGCACCCCACATGCTCGTCATGGCGCTAGAGCCTAGCCAAGCCCCGCCGCCTCCACGAAGTGCCTGCACTCACCGGTTAGTCTCGGCGTGATGGCCAGGACACCGGTGCTGCGGCGGATGCTCGCGTTGACGTCGGCGACGCTGCTGACCGGCGTGCTGGCGGGCTGCGGCAACACCGACTCGTGGGTGGACCCGATCGCCGCGCGCGGGTGGTCGGCTCAGTACGCCGACGCCCGCAACAGCAGCTATACCGCCACCGAGGGTGCCGGGGCGTTGTCGCTGAGCTGGACCCGCTCGGTCAAGGGCGAACTGGGCGCGGCCCCCGCACTCGGCGCCGACGGCTACCTGGCGGTCAACGGCCAGACCGCCGGCGGCTGCTCGCTGATGGTGTGGGAAAACGACAACAACGGCCGGCAGCGGTGGTGCACCCGTATGGTGCTCGGCGGCGGCTTCACCAGCCCGTTGTTCGACGGGTTCGACAACCTCTACATCGGCCAGCCCGGCCTGATGATCGCCTACCCGCCCACCCAGTGGGTTCGCTGGCGCACCAATGTCATCGGAATGCCCACCACCACAAGGTTTCTCGCGCCCGGCAAGCTCCTGGTGGTCACGCACCTCGGTCAGGTGCTGGTGTTCGATGCCCACCGCGGAGAGGTGGCCGGCACCCCGCTGGACCTGGTTGAGGGCGTCAACCCGACCGACCCGTTCCGCGGTTTGGCCGACTGCCAGCAGTCGCTGCCCGGCTGCCCGGTGCCCTCGGCGCCGGCCTACTCCGCGGCCACCGGACTGGCGGTGCTGGACCTCTGGCTGCCCGGCGCCAAAGCCTCCATGCTGACCGCACTGCGCTATCAGCCCGACCAGCCCACGTTGCTGACCCGGGAGTGGACCAGCGACGCGGTGACGGCCGGGGTTCTGGGCAGCCCGGTGCTGTCGGAGGACGGAACGACGGTCTACGTCAACGGCCGCGACCGGCGGTTGTGGGCCATCGACGCCGCCGACGGCAAGGCCAAATGGTCTGTGCCACTAGACTTTCAGCCGCAGACTCCGCCGTCGTCGGCACCCGGCGGACTGATCATCGCCGGTGGCGGTCCGGACACCCGACTGGTGGCGATCAAGGACTCCGGCGACCACGCCGACGTCGTGTGGCGCCGCGATGACGTCACACCGCTGTCCACCTCCAGCCAGGCCGGCGCCCAGGCCGCCTACACCGTCGTCGCCGATGGCCCCCAGAAGCTGTCTCTGCTGGTGTTCAACCCTGCCGATGGGGGCCGCACCCTCAACACCTACCCGCTGCCCGACGCCGCCGGTTTCCCGGTCGGTGTGTCGGTCGGGTTCGACCGCCGGGTGGTGGCCGCCACCAGTGCAGGGCAGGTCTACAGCTTCAGCCCGGCCTGACTCGGTGACGAACCCGCCGTCGGCCGCGCCCGAACTCCGGGAGCCGCTCTGGCCGCTGCGGATGTTCTACGCCGCCGCCGTTCTCAGCGGAGCGGCGATCCTCACCGCATCGGTGGCTCCGACCGTCGTGCAGGCACCCGCACTGGCGGTGGCCGGCGTCGCACTGTTCACGGCGTTCGGAGTGCTCTGCGCGTGGCTGCTCAACAAGATTCACCGATTCGGGCGCGACGTCCGGGTACTCGCCGTGCTGTGGGGAGCGGCCGCGGCGGTCGGATTCGCGTTGCTGGCCAACCGGGCGGTCTACAACCACCTGGCCGCCCGCGGCGACGCCACCGGCTGGGCCCTGTTCGCGCCGTTTACCGAGGAACCGCTTAAAGACCTCGGCATCGTCGTCGTCCTGCTGCTGGCCGCCGTGCGTCCACGGACAGCCCTGTACGGACTGGTGGCCGGGTCGTTCGTGGGACTGGGATTCGAGGTCGTGGAGAACGTCGTGCAGTCACTGTCGACCGCCGTCAACTCCTCCCCACCGGGTCACCCCAGTCAGTGGGCGTCACTGGTCACCGACGTGATCCATGAAGTGGTTCGGCGCAGTTGGACCGGGCACATCGTCATCACCGGGATCGCCGGTTTCGGCATCGCGTACGCCATGACGGCCGTTCATCGTCCGGTGACGCGGCGTGTGGTGGTCGCGTCGGCACTGGTGGGCCTGGCCGTCGCCGGTCACCTCCTGTGGAACTCCCACCGCTTCGGGGTGTTCTACGTGCTGGGCCAGTTCGGCATTCTGGTCCTCTACCTGTGGCTGATCCGGGTCGGCCGCAGGCAGGAATCGGGCTGTGCGACCGCGGTGGCCCCTCAGAGCTGAAGCGGCGGCAATGCGCTGCGCGGCACCGTCACCGACGTCTCACCGGCGTACGACGGCAGGAGTTCGGCCCGGCCGAAATAGAAGATCACCGAGTCGTCGGTGACGGCGAAGTTCTGATAGTGCGTGGAGTCACGGCCGTCGCCCGGGGAAATGCTTCCGGCCAAACCGGTTTCGGTCTCGAGTTCGCGCTGCACGATCGGGAAGATCGCGTCCAGAGGCTTGGCGTCCGGGGCGAACAAACTATCGAAGGTCACCGGCTTGCCGCGTGCGATGTCGTAGGTGAACGACCGGTACCAGGTGGTCGGGTGGGCGCTGCCGACGTCCTGGAAGAGTTTGAGAACGACGCTGCGGGTCTGGGCCGAACTCAGCGACTCCGAGGTGACGTCCATCTCCAGGGGCCGGTTGCGGGCATCGGGATCCTGGGCGACGTTGACGAATCCATCCCGGGTCTGGGTCAGGTAGTCGATGATGGCCTGTTCGTCGGGATAGTCAAGGGGGAAGGTCATGTTCATGGTGTAGGCCGGGTTGCTGGCCTGGACCTGGCAGTTCGAGCCGGCGACCACCCCGCCGAGGGCGGCGCAGGAATCCGGGGCAGCGATCGACGGCGGGGCTGCCAGCACGGCAGCCCCGACCAGTGCGACGGCCACGGTCACGATGCGCATAGCGTCACAGCCTACCGGTCGGAATCGGCGGCGCCGGTGGTCGAGGAACGACAGATGAACACCACCGCACGCGAGCCGCTGCCGACGCCCATCCTCAGGATCACCGCCGCCAGCGCCGTGCGCCCGGCAGGCCGCAGTCGCCGCCGCAAGGCGTCGGGATCGACGTCCACCCCCCGGACGAGAATTTCCAGGGCTCCACAGTCCAGCCCTGAAAGTGCTTGGCGCAGGGCCTTTTCCCGCAACGGAAGCTGGTCGATGATCTCGAATCCGCGGACCCCGGTCGGCAGCCGGTCGCCGGTCAGGTAGGCGATGTCGGGGTCGAGTTGCCACAGCCCGTGGCGGGCGCCGTACTGGCGGACCAGGCCCGCCCGCACCACCGCCCCGTCGGGGTCGACGATCCAACGCCCGGGCGGCCCGCCGCGGCAGTCGTCGGGATCGGTGTCGGTGAGCACTTCGTCGGGCGCCGCGCCGCGGTCCAGCAGGCTGGCCCGACGCCGGACACCCGGCTGGGCCAGCGGCGGCGACCACAGGCAGGCCTCACGGACAGCACCGCCGGCCGAGACAACCTCCACCTCGCCGTCGAAGCCGAGCCGGCGAACCGCGTCGAAGTCGATGCCGGGTGCGCACTTCACCACCGTGGCACGTTCGCGGTACACCTCGGCGACCGCGTCCAGCGGGGGCAGATAGGCGGCCGGGTCGAAGCGTCGGCGGCCGCCGGCGCGGCGGGCGGGGTCCAGCACGACGACGGTGTCCCGGCTGACGGGGTGCAGGGCATCGGCCCGGCACAGCGCGATATCCGCTCCGAGGTTGTGCCGCGCCATCGCGAGCCGGACGTCGTCGATGTCGCTGCCCAGGACGAAGCCGGCGGTGCGCCGCAGGGCGGCCAATTCAGTCCCGATGGAGCACGTCGCATCGTGTACGTCCCGGCCGGCCAGCCGCTGTGCCCGGTGCCGGGCGACCACCCCGGCGGTGGCCTGCTGCAACGCCTCGTCGGTGAACAGCCAGTCCGAGGTGTCCATCCCGGCGAACTTCGCGGCGGCCCTGCGACGCAGCAGCGTGGTCTGGACCAGCGCCGTCGTGCGGGCACCGTACCGCTGACGGACCGCCGCGACGTCGGCCAGCAGGCTGGCTTCGGTGAGCCGCATTTCCGCGACTTCGGCCAGCGCCGCTCGTCCCGTCCCGCCGGTCAGGTAGGCGACATCCTCGCGGCTGAAGGTCAGGAGGGTTTGACCCCGGTGATCATGACGTTGTAGAACCAGCCCTTGGGCACGACGCGACGCCAGACGTTCGCGTCGACCCACGACAGCGCCGTCCAGCTGCCGAACGCGAAACGCGCCCAGCCCCATCCGAGTTTGCCCGGGGGCACCGTCGACTCGAAGGTCCGAACCGGCCAGCCGAGCATGGCCGCGGTGAACTCCTCGCTCGCCGTGCGGACATCCACCGCACCGGCATCGGTGGCCATCCGCTCGAGGTCGGCGGGGTCGAAGGTGTGCAGGTCGACGATCCACTCCAGCGCCGCCGCACGGGAATTCTCGTCGAGTTCGGCCTGCGGACGGCGCCAGCTGCCCAGGCCGGGCAGTTTCATGGCACGCACGGTGGCCTTCCAGGTGAGGTCGGCGAGCCGGCGGGCATAGGCGTTGCCGACGGTCGTGGGCTCACCGGCGAACACGAATCGCCCGCCCGGCTTGAGCACCCGGACCACCTCGCGCAGCGACAGCTCGACGTCCGGGATGTGGTGCAGGACGGCGTGGCCGACCACCAGGTCGAAAGTGTTGTCCTCGTAGGGAATTCCCTCAGCGTCGGCGACCCGGCCGTCGATGTCAAGCCCGAGTGACTGGCCGTTGCGGGTGGCGACCTTGACCATGCCCGGCGAGAGGTCGGTGACCGAGCCGCGCCGAGCGACGCCGGCCTGGATGAGGTTCAGCAGGAAAAAGCCGGTGCCGCAGCCGAGTTCGAGGGCGCGGTCGTAGGGCAGCTTGCGCTGTTCGTCTTCGGGGACGATGGCGTCGAAACGGCCGCGCGCGTAGTCGATGCAGCGCTGGTCATAGGAGATCGACCACTTCTCGTCGTAGGACTCGGCCTCCCAGTCGTGGTAGAGCACCTGGGCCAGTTTGGTGTCGTGGCGGGCGGCTTCCACCTGCTCGGCGGTCGCGTGCGGTGTCGGAGTGGGATCACCGGCTACGTCGGACACCGCGGCATCTTTCATGTCCGTCATGAGGGCAGCCTAACCCGCCGTTGCGGCGCCAAAGACGTCGCCGTAACGCTGGGCCTGGCCGTCGGCGTCGAGATGGCCGTCGATCAGCGCTTTCGCGCCGGCCAGGGCCGCAGGCGGCGCGTCCAGGAAGCGCTGCGCCCAGACCAGGGCCGCGTCGTACACGTCGTCGGGGGCCACCAACTCGTCCACCAGGCCCAATGCCAGCGCCTCCTCAGGGCCGACGAAGCGGCCACTGAAGGCCAGTTCCTTGGCCCGCGCCGGCCCGACCGCCCGTACCAGGCGGCCACATCCGCCGCCGCCGGGCACCAGACCGGCGAGGATCTCGGTCGCCCCCACCCTGACGTTGTCGCCGGCCACCCGCCAGTCGGCGGCCAGCGCCAGGCTCAGCCCCGCGCCCAGCGCGTACCCGGTGATCGCGGCGACCGTGGGTTTGGGGATGGCGGCCACCGCGTCGAGGGCTGCCCGGCGAATGTGGTCCGCGTGCTCGGCCTCCGCTCGGTCGAGAGTGTGCAGTTCGGGGACGTCGTCGCCGGCGCAGAAGATCTCGTGCCCGCCGAAGAGGATGACCGCGGCGATGTCCTCGCGGTGCGCCACCTCCTCGGCGGCGGCGGTGAGTTCGCGGTAGACCTGCCGGGTCAGCGCATTGGTGGGCTCGCGGTTGATGACCAGCGTGCCGATGCCCGGCTGGGTGTCGCCGACGTGGACTCCGACGAACTCACGCATTGCTGCCGCGGTCCTTGATGCGTGCCAGCGCTCGGCGGCGGGCGTCGTTGTAGCGGTCGGCGTCGAAGAACTCGATCTCCCAGTTGTCTTTGACCACAGTCAGTTTCGGCTGGACTTTGTCGATCCGGCGTTCCAGCGCGAGGACGTCGGACACGGTGCGGCCGGTCAGCGAGTCCAGCTGACTCCAGGTCGGCGGCAGCAACAGCGCCCGACCCTCGGCGAAGTCGTCGATGGCGGTCTCCGGCCGTGCCCAGCCGGCCTGATCGGACTCGGTGTTCTCCCCGTCTGCGCGCTGGCCGTGCGGGAGTGCGCCGACGAAGAAATAGGTGTCGTAACGACGGGTGCGCTCTTCTTTCGGCGTGACCCAGTTCGACCACGGCCGGAGCAGATCCGCACGCAGCACGAGTCTCTCGCCACGCAGGAAGTCCCCGAAGGACAGGCTGCGGTCCTCCAGAGCGGCGCGCTGGTCGCGGTACACCGAGGCGTCGCGCACGATGCCGTCGGGGTCGTCGGCGGTTCCGGCGAACAGCACCCCGGACTCCTCGAAGGTCTCCCTGGCTGCGGCACACACGAGCGCCTCGGCCAGGTCGGACTCGATTCCGAAACGCTCTGCCCACCAGGCGGGTTCGGGCCCGAACCAGGCGTCGTCGGCCACCAAGCCCGCCTCGCGGTCCCGGTCGTCGACGCCGCCGCCGGGAAACACCGTCATGCCGGCCGCGAACTCCATGGCGGCGTGGCGGCGCATGAGGAAGACTTCGAGGCTTTCGACATGGGTGTCGCGCACCAGCATCACGGTGGCGGCCGGCCGCACCGCCAGCGGTTCTGGCTCGGTCATCTGCGCCTCCGGTGTGCGGCCCCGCTTCGGGCGCGGCGGGCGAAGTAACGGCCGTCGATGGTGTCCACGGCGATGGACTGCCGGAACGCCTCCGACAGGGTCTCGGCCGTCAGCACATCGGCCAGCAGGCCGGCGGCTACGACGTGCCCTTCCGACAAAACCAGGCAGTGGCTGAACCCAGGTGGGATCTCCTCGACGTGATGGGTCACCAGCACCAGCGCCGGCGAGTCCGGGTCGGCGGCCAGGTTGGCCAGCCGGGCGACGAGTTCCTCGCGGCCGCCGAGGTCCAGGCCCGCGGCGGGCTCGTCGAGCAACAGCAACTCGGGGTCGGTCATCAGCGCGCGGGCGATCAGCACCCGTTTGCGCTCCCCCTCGGACAGCGTCCCGTAGGTGCGGTCAGCCAGGTGCTCGGCACCGACGCTCTCCAGGGTGTCGAGCGCCCGCACGTCGTCGATCTCGTCGTAAGTCTCCCGCCAGCGGCCCAAGACCGCGTAGCCGGCGGACACCACCAGGTCGCAAACCACCTCATCGTCCGGAACCCGTTGCGCCAGTGCTGAACTGCTCAGCCCGACCCGCTGGCGTAGTTCGCTCATGTCAACGCGGCCGAGGCGCTCCCCCAGCACGGTGGCGGTGCCCCCGGTCGGGAACTCCATCGCCGCGGCGATGCGCAGCAGGGAGGTCTTGCCCGCGCCGTTGGGACCGATGATCACCCAACGTTCGTCCAGTTCTACCTGCCAGTCGACCGGGCCGACGAGCAATCGGTCACCACGGCTGAGGGTGACGCCCTGAAAGTCGATCAGGAGGTCTTCATCGACCTCATCGACGTCGTCAGGCACCTGACTATCGTGCCGCATCACGGGCCGGTGGGCTCCGCCGGGATCTCCACCCGCGGCTGGGCCACGCCGTCGAGGGCGTCGGCGGCCTCGATCTCGGCCCGGGTGACCCCAAGGATGAACAGCACCGTGTCCAGGTAGGGGTGGCTCAGCGAGGCGTCGGCGACCTCCCGCAACGCGGGCTTGGCGTTGAACGCCACGCCCAGTCCGGCGGCGTTGAGCATGTCGATGTCGTTGGCGCCGTCGCCGACCGCGACCGTCTGCTCCATCGGGACACCGGCCTGGGTGGCGAAGTCGCGCAGCGCCTTGGCCTTGCCGGCCCGGTCGACGATCGGGCCGACCACCTTTCCCGTCAAGCGGCCGTCGACCACCTCCAGTTCGTTGGCGGCGACGAAGTCGAGCATCAGTTCGTGAGCCAGCGGCTCGATCACCTGACGAAAGCCGCCGGAGACCACACCGCAGTGAAAGCCCAAGCGCCGCAACGTCCGAATGGTCGTCCGCGCTCCCTTGGTGAGCTCGACCTGATCGGCGACCTCGTCGAGGATCTCGGCGGGCAGGCCGGCAAGCGTGGCCACCCGCTGGTGCAGCGACTCGGTGAAGTCGAGTTCGCCGCGCATGGCCGCCTCGGTGATCGCGGCCACCGCCTCCCCCGCGCCGGCGTGATCGGCGAGCATCTCGATGACCTCGCCCTGGATGAGGGTGGAGTCGACGTCGAAGACGATGAGGCGTTTGTTGCGGCGCTCCAGGGTGTAGTTCTCCACCGCGATGTCGACGCCCTGCTCGGCGCCCACCCGGGCGAGATTGGCCTGCAGCTCCCCCTCCAGTCCGGGCGGCACAGTGACCCGCAGCTCCAGACCCGTGACCGGGTAATCCGAGACGCCGCGGATGACATCGAGGTTGACGCCCAGCGCGGCGGCCTCCCGGGCGACCGCCCCGAATGCCGCCGCGGTGACCGGCCGGCCGAGGACGACGATGGTGTGGGTGGGCGGCTGCGCGATGACCGGTTCGTCGTCGTTGCGCTCGATCGTCGCCTCAAGGCCCAGCGCGGCGATGGCGGCGGTGACGTCGTCGCGCAACGACGGCCCGTCGACGACATCGGCCGGACCGGAGACCAGCACGCCGAGCGTCAGGCGGTCACGAATGACCACCTGTTCGACGTTGAGCAGTTCCACCCGGTACCGCGACAGCACCTCGAAGAGCGCGGAGGTGACACCCGGCCGGTCGGCCCCGGTGACGGTGATCAGCACCGACACCTTGTCTGCGGTCATCGCAGCGCCGAGGAACGGTAAACCGCTCTACGGCCGCCTAGCTGTGCGAACGGCCGACGTGGGCCTCGGCACGCATCCGCTCGACCATGTGCGGGTAGTGCAGCTCGAAGGCCGGGCGCTCGGAGCGGATCGGCGGCAGCTCGGTGAAGTTGTGCCGCGGCGGCGGGCAAGAAGTCGCCCACTCCAGCGAGTTGCCGTGACCCCACGGGTCATCGACCGTGACCACCTCGCCGTAGCGCCAGCTCTTGAACACGTTCCAGAAGAACGGCAGCATCGAAAGGCCCAGGATGGCGGCACCGATCGAGGAGACCACGTTCAGGGTGGTGAACCCGTCCGTCGGCAGGTAGTCGGCGTACCGACGGGGCATGCCGGCGTTGCCCAGCCAGTGCTGCACCAGGAATGTGACGTTGAAGCCGATCATCGTCAGCCAGAAGTGCAGCTTGGCCAGCCGCTCGTCGAGCAGTCGCCCGGTCATCTTCGGGAACCAGAAGTAAACGCCGGCGTAGGTGGCGAACACGATCACGCCGAACAGCACGTAGTGGAAGTGCGCGATCACGAAGTAGGTGTCGGAGACGTGGAAATCCAGCGGTGGGCTGGCCAGCAGCACGCCGGACAGGCCGCCGCACAGGAACACGACGAGGAAGCCGAAGGAGAACAGCATCGGCGACTCGAAGGTCAACTTGCCCTTCCACATGGTGCCGATCCAGTTGAAGAACTTGATGCCGGTGGGCACCGCGATCAGGAAGGTCATGAACGAGAAGAAGGGCAGCAGCACGGCACCGGTGACGTACATGTGGTGTGCCCACACGGCCATGGACAGCGCCGCGATGCTGATCGTCGCGTAGACCAAGGTGGAGTAGCCGAAGACCGGCTTACGCGAGAACACCGGGAAGATCTCGGAGACGATGCCGAAGAACGGCAGGGCGAGGACGTAGACCTCGGGATGGCCGAAGTACCAGAACAGGTGCTGGAAGAGCATCACGCCGCCGTTGGCGGGGTCGTAGACGTGAGCCCCGAGACGGCGGTCGGCGGCCAGGCCGAAGGCGGCCGCGGTGAGCAGGGGGAAGATCAGGATCACCAGGATCGACGTGATGAAGATGTTCCAGGTGAAGATCGGCATCCGGAACATCGTCATGCCGGGACAGCGCATGCAGACCACGGTGGTGATCATGTTGACGGCCCCGAGGATGGTGCCGAGACCGCCGACGGCCACGCCGAGGATCCACAGGTCGGCGCCCGCACCGGGTGAGTGAACCGCGTCGGAGAGCGGGACGTAGACCGTCCAGCCGAAGTCGGCGGCGCCGCCGGGGGTGATGAAGCCGCCCAGCGCGATCAGCGCACCGAAGGTAAAGAGCCAGAAGGACAGGGCGTTGAGCCGGGGGAAAGCGACGTCGGGGGCGCCGATCTGCAACGGCATCACCAGGTTGGCGAAGCCGAAGACCACCGGGGTGGCGTAGAAGAGCAGCATCGCCGTGCCGTGCATGGTGAACAGCTGGTTGTACTGCTCATTGGAGAGGAACTGCAGGCCCGGGAGGGTCAGCTCGGCGCGGATGAACAGCGCCATCAAGCCGGCCAGGGCGAAGAAGATGAAGCAGGTGACCACGTACATGATGCCGATCAGCTTGTGATCGGTGGTGGTGATGAGCTTGTAGAACAGATTGCCCTTGGGACCCATCGCGGGCGGTGCGGGGCGACGGGCCTCTAGTTCTCCACGGGGTGGCACTACGGCGGTCACAGATCCTCCAACCATCCAGATGGGACGCGCCCACAAAGTGACGTCTCCCAAAGAAACCTACGGCGAATAGTAGCGCCAAACCTGCCGGTGCGGGCGGCCGGTCCTACATTCTGTCGTATTTCGCGTCACACCCGTGTCCGGAAAGTGCTCAAGGCCAGGTCACGTCATGTTTGTGGGCACGGGTGTTACCGTCGCGTCGTGCTGTTCCGCGCCGCGTTTCCCGGCTTGTCCGTCGTGGTCGCCGCGGCCCTGGTCCTCAGCGGCTGTTCGGCGTCGCGGCAGACCCCGGACAACCCAGCGACCAGCAGCGTGATCACCAGCACCACGAAGATCGCCTCGGCCGGCGTGTTGGGGAATCAGCGTCGGCCGGATGAATCCTGCGCTCCGGAACCCGCGCCGCTCGACGGAACGCCGCCAGGGCCGATCAAACACGCCGCCGGTGAGACGCCGGTGCGGCCCGATCCGATGCGGATCGTCGCGCTGGCCGGCGACGAGCTCGACGCCCTGTGCGCGCTGGGGCTTCAGTCGCGGATCGTGGCCGCCGCGCTGCCGGACGGATCGGATTCCCAGCCGTCGTATCTCGGGACCGTGGTGCATGACGTGCCGGGCGCCGGCACCCGCAGCGCACCGGACCTGGCCGCCATCACGGCGGCCAGACCCGACTTGATCCTCGGTTCACAGGCGCTGACCCCCGACGCCTACGGGACCCTCAACGCGATCGCCCCCACCATCTTCTCCGCCGCCCCTGGTGCGTTGTGGCAGGCGAACCTGCGGATGGTCGGCGCGGCGACCGGTCGACTGCGCGCGGCCGACGATCTCATCGAGGGTTTCACCGAGCGGGCCAAGAAGGCCGGCGAGGCCAACGACGCCGCGCACTTCCAGGCGTCGGTGGTCCAGCTCACCGACTCGGCCCTGCGCGTGTACGGCGTCGACACCTTCCCGGGCAGTGTCCTGGGCACCGTGGGCGTGGATCGCCCTGCGGCGCAACGATTTGCCGACAAGCCATACATCGAGATCCCGGTCAGCGACGCCGACCTGAAGGGCTCCCCCGACCTTTCCGCCGCCGACGGCGACATCGTCTACATGTCTTTCTCCTCGCCGGCGGCCAGGGACCGCGCCCCGGCTCTGCTGGACAGCCCGGCGTGGCGAAAGCTGTCGGCCAACCGGGACAACCGGGTGTTCGTCGTCAACAACGAGGTGTGGCAGACCGGTCAGGGGCTGATCGCCGCGGGCGGGATCATCGACGACCTGCGCTGGCTCAACGCCCCGATAAACTGAGCCATCCTCGACCGACTCCTCTTCCCGCCGTTGCGGCGCGCATGGTCGTCGGTCAGCGAATGTAGTTCTCTCCGCTCGCGCGCACCGTCACGTCGCTGAGGCTGATCCCCCACGGCTGGTCGATCACATGCACCACGGCGTCGGCCAGGTCATCCGGTGTGATCAGCCAGTACTGCACCGAGTCGACGTCGGTCTGCTCGGGCCGCAGCGATCCGGACATGAGGTTGGTCAGGTTTTCGGCGAACTGCGGGCCGTGCTGCCCGGCGAGGTCCATGATCGCGGTCTGGTTGATGATGCCGCTGGCCAGATTGGTGCCGAAGACGCCTGTCGGCTTGACGGTGGTGACCTTGATGCGGCCCTGGGTCTCCACCCGCAGGGCGTCCGAGATCGCGGTCACCGCGGCCTTGGTGGCGCTGTAGACCCCGGCCCCGCCGATGCCGCCATTGCCGTAGATCGACGAGATGTTGACCACCTGGCCGCGCCCCTGGGCGATCATCTGGTCGTAAACGGCGGAGATCCCGTTGACGACGCCTTTGATGTTGATGTCGATGGCGTGATGCCAACGCCGCCAGGCCTTCTCGTGGTCGGCGAAGTAAGCCAGTGGCATGACTCCCGCATTGTTGACCAACACGTCGATGGCCCCGAACGTCTCCACGGTGCGGGCCGCCGCCGCTTTGAGTTGATCGAGGTCGGTGACGTCGGCGACCTCGGCCATCGCCTGGCCGCCCGCCGCCCGGATGCCGGACACCACCTCGTCGAGGTTGCCGGCGTTGATGTCGACACCGACGACCTTGGCGCCACCCGCGGCGCACTTCTGGGCGATCAGCCTCCCGAAGCCACTGCCGGCCCCGGTGACGATGACGACTTTTTCGGTCAGGTGTGCGGACATGGCTTCCTCTCGGACCTCAAGGTTTCGCCTCTCATTCAAGCGCCTACTGTCAGATTCATGAGCACCGTCACCGCCTACGCCGCCACGTCCGCGACCGACCCACTGACCATGACCACCATCACCCGCCGCGACGTCGGCGCGCACGATGTGCGCTTCGACATCCACTTCGCCGGCATCTGCCACTCCGATATTCACACCGTGCGGGCGGAATGGGGTCAGCCGCGGTACCCGGTGGTGCCCGGACATGAGATCGCCGGTGTGGTGACCGAAGTCGGTTCTGCGGTAACGAGATACAAGGTGGGCGATCGCGTGGGCGTCGGGTGCTTCGTCGACTCCTGCCGGGAGTGCGACAACTGCAAGGCCGGTCTGCAGCAGCACTGCACCGGCCGCGGCGGCATGACCGGCACCTACAACTCCGTCGACCGTGACGGCCAGCCGACTCAGGGCGGTTACAGCGGCAGCATCGTGGTCGACGAGAACTACGTGCTACGCATCCCGGACGCTCTCGGTCTGGACGCCGCCGCTCCCCTGCTGTGCGCGGGCATCACGACCTACTCGCCGCTGCGGCACTGGAACGTCGGCCCGGGCAGCCGGCTCGGTGTGGTGGGCTTGGGCGGGCTGGGTCACATGGCCGTCAAGCTCGGGGCGGCGATGGGCGCCGAGGTGACGGTGCTCTCGCAGTCGCTGAAGAAGATGGAGGACGGCCTGCGACTGGGCGCGACGCACTACTACGCCACCGGCGACCCGGACACGTTCAAGAAGCTTCGCAACTCGTTCGACATCATCCTCAACACCGTGTCGGCGGATCTTAATCTCGGCCGGTTCCTCGGCACGCTGAACCTCGACGGGGTGTTCGTCGAACTGGGACTGCCGGAAAACCCTTTGGTGGTGCCGTCTTTCGCGCTGCTCGGCATGCGGCGCAGCATCAGCGGCTCGGCCATCGGCGGCATCCCCGAGACGCAGGAGATGCTGGATTTCTGCGCCGAGCACGGCGTCGCCCCGGAGATCGAGGTGATCGAGCCGGACTACATCAACGAGGCCTACGACCGGGTGGTGGCCAGCGACGTCCGGTACCGGTTTGTGATCGATACCGAGTCACTGCGCGACGCGTAAGCCGCGCGGCGGCGAGGGATCGAATCGGGGCGGAGCCACCGAGTCACTGCGCGACACGTCGGCGTCGCACGGTGACGAGCGGATCACTCCCCGCCGAAGGCCTCAAGGGGCCAGCCGGCCGCCGCGAGCTTCGCCGCGACCCGCGAGATGTCTTCGGGATTGCCGGCGTGGTGTGCGACACCCTCGATGAACGACTCGATCTCGTCGTGGTTGAGAACACCGTCCTCGAGAAGTTCTTTCTCATGGGCCGTGATCTCCCGCACCACTTCCTTGACCTCGTCATCGGTCAACGGCGTGTTGCGAAGCAACGCGAGCAGAGGCACCCGGTCCGGGCCCGGCACGCCACCGGGGTAGCCGGCACGAAGCCAATTGATGACGGACCGGAACAGCGGCTTGTCACTCATGCGCACAGTGTCGCGTGGATCAGGACGTCCCGCTAGCTAATTCACCGTGCGTTCACCGGCCGACAGGCAGGTTGAGGTCAGAAGTCCCAGTCCTCGTCCTCGGTCACGACCGCCTTGCCGATGACGTACGAGGAGCCCGACCCGGAGAAGAAGTCGTGGTTCTCGTCGGCGTTGGGCGACAGCGCCGACAGGATCGCCGGGTTGACGTCGGTCTCGTCGCGCGGGAACAGCGCTTCGTAGCCGAGGTTCATCAGCGCCTTGTTGGCGTTGTAGCGCAGGAACTTCTTGACATCCTCGGTCAGCCCGACACTGTCGTAAAGATCCTGGGTGTACTCGGTCTCGTTGTCGTAGAGCTCGAAGAGCAGCTCGTAGGTGTAGTCCTTGAGTTCCTGGCGGCGCTCCTCGGTCTCTTCGGCGAGCGCCCGCTGGAACTTGTAGCCGATGTAGTAGCCGTGCACCGCCTCGTCGCGGATGATCAGCCGGATCATGTCGGCGGTGTTGGTGAGCTTGGCCCGGCTCGACCAGTACATCGGCAGGTAGAAGCCGGAGTAGAACAGGAAGCTTTCCAACAGGGTGGAGGCCACCTTGCGCTTGAGCGGATCGTCACCGCGGTAGTACTCCATGACGATGTGCGCCTTGCGCTGCAGGTTCGGATTCTCCTCCGACCAGCGGAAAGCCTCGTCGATCTGAGTGCTGGAGCACAGCGTGGAGAAGATGTTGCTGTAGCTCTTGGCGTGCACGGACTCCATGAAGGCGATGTTGGTCAGCACCGCCTGCTCGTGCGGAGTCACGGCGTCGGGGATGAGGCTGATCGCGCCGACGGTGCCCTGGATGGTGTCGAGCAGCGTCAACCCGGTGAACACCCGCATGGTGAGTTGCTTCTCGGAGTCGGTGAGGGTGTTCCAGGACGGGATGTCGTTGGACACCGGGACCTTCTCGGGCAGCCAGAAGTTGCCGGTCAGCCGGTCCCAGACCTCGGCGTCCTTCTCGTCCTGGACCCGGTTCCAGTTGATCGCCGATGCGCGGTCGACCAGCTTCACTCGATTGCTCACCTGAAACCCCATTCGATTGCGGCTGAATCAGTCTCGGCGCGGATTTTCGCCTGACAACACAGACACTACCCCTGGGGTACGACAAGCAGACTTAACACAACGTGTTGTGTTCAGGCGTGTCGCGCCGGCTCGTTGCGGGGCGTGGCGCTGCGCAGTGGCAGGTCCGGGTCAAGGTCGATGTCGAGTAGGTCGGCGATGCCCTGAATGGTGCCCAGCATGATCGTGGTGAGGTGCGCGACGAACTTCTCGGTCGGCATCCGCGGCGGGCTGTCGGGATCGGCGCCCAGCCACCAGTCGGTCGCCGTCGACGCCGATCCGAAGCAGGCGGCTGCGGCGAGGTCGAGGCTGGCCGGCTCCAGATGCAGATCGCTGAGTTCGTTGTTGAACATGCCGGCGATGGCGACGGTGATCTCGCGTCCCTCGTTGAGACCGCGCGTGGTGGACTCTGCCGGCTCGGGAAACCGCCCCTGCAGAACGAAGCGCAGCACGTTGGGATGTTGTTCGACGAGGTTGACGTACTCGGCCACGCAGCGGCGGACGACCTCGCGGGTGGGATCGGTCGCCAGATCGATGGTCGGAAAGATCGCGGCGACGAGCATGTCCCGCAACCGTTTTCCGATTGCGGCGAACAAGTCGGCCTTGTCGTTGAAGTGCCGGTAGATCTTGGGCTTGGCGGTCCCGGCCTCGGCGGCGATCTCACGAAGACTGACCTGGGGCCCGTCGCGGTCGATGGCGGCGAAGGCGGCGTCGACGATCTCGGCGCGCACCTTCTTGCGGTGCTCGCGCCAGCGCTCGCTGCGAGCGTCGACCTTGCCCGGTGTGACACCCGGCAGAGGGACCGGAATCCTCCGCACGCACAGCACTCTACTGCCCCGGCGCAGGCGGTTTGCCCGGTCGGCGGTGCAGAGCCGCAAGCACCCCGGCTAGCATCAAGGTCGTCAACGCGAGACCCCACGAGACGTGAGCCGAGGCTGTGACCGAACGATTTGACCTGGTGATTGCCGGCGGCGGGCCGTCGGGTTCGGCGGCTGCCTGGCAGGCGGTGCAGACCGGCGCCAAAGTCGTTGTTCTGGACAAAGCCGCGTTCCCCCGCGACAAGCCGTGCGGCGACGGCCTGACCGCCCGCGCGGTGAGCTACCTGCAGAAGATGGGTCTGGCCGACGAGGTCGCCGGCTTCCACCGCGTCAACCGGGTGACGGTGTTCAGCCCGTCGCGCTGGGAGTTGTCCTTCCCCAAGCGTCCCGGCATGCCGGATCACGGCCACACGGTGAGCCGCACGCTGCTGGACACCATGCTGCTGGAGCACGCCGAGAAGCACGGGGCTGTGGTACGCCAGGGCGCCGAGGTCAGCGAGCCGGTGCTCGACAGCCGCGGCCGGGTGACCGGGGTGACGCTCAAGAGCGGTGAAAAGGTCTACGGCGACGCGGTGATCGCCGCCGACGGCGCCTACTCACCCATCAAACGCGCGCTGAAGTTGGACTCGGAGTACAACGGCTACTCGGCGATCGCCATCCGCGCCGAGATGGACGCCGATGTGCCCGATTCCGACAGCCTCGACATCTATCTGAAGCTGGAGTTCCAGGGCGATCAGTTGCCCGGCTACGCCTGGGTGTTCCCGATGGGCGGCGGCCGGCTGAACATCGGGTTGGGCTACGTCAACAGCTTCAAGAACTGGCAGGCCATCAACGCCACCCAGTTCCTGGGCGAGTTCCTGAGCACCCTGCCGCCGGAGTGGAAACTGCCCTCCATCGAGGAACTGAAGAAGAACAAGAGCGTGCGCGCCTGGCGGCTGCCGATGGGCTTCACCGCGTGGCCGCCGTGGCGTCCGGGTGTGCTGTTCACCGGTGACTCGCTCGGCGCCGGCAAGCCGGCCTCGGGCGCCGGCATCTCCAAGGCGCTCGAATCGGGTCTGGCCGCCGGCGAGTGCGCGATCGCCGCGCTGGAGAACGGCGGGCCGGATGACTTCACCAACTACGCGCAGCGGATGGAAGCAGCGTGGGGCAAGGAGTACCGGCGCGGCCGTTACTTCCACAAGCTCGCCGGAAATCCCCGGGTGGCCAATGCCGGTATCAAGCTGATCGACAACGCCCGGTTCCGGGATGTGTTGTTGCGGGGCATGTACAAGAAGGCCGAAGGTCCCCTTCACAAGTTCTAGCGTCGAGCGTGGAACCCCCCGCGTACTAAATTTGCGGAGTGCGCAGCACGAACAGCAGAGCGGCAATTCGCGCCGCCAGAACGGCCCTGGCGATCTTCGCTGTGCTGCTGCTGGGCTATCTCGTGCTGCTCGCGCTGGACCCTGCCGCCCGACTGGCCCAGCCCGAGGCATTGCGATGGTTCGGCAGTCCCGGATCGGTGCCGACGATCGCCGTCGTCGTTGCGGTCCTGGTGATCCTGGCCGGACTCATCTTGCATACCCGCGGAATCCGGGAGACGGGTGCTCCGGTTGCGGTCGTCGCCGGGCTCGCAATGATCAGCCTGGTTCTCGGCCTGGCTTCGTACTGGGACTGCCATGACGAGACTCACCCCCGGTTCTTCACCGCGCTCATGTGGACCGCCAACCTGGTCAAGGGGGGTATCGGTGAACAGTCGATCGCCACTGGGCGGTGCCCGTCGTCACCGCCGGTCGCCCTTGAGATCGCCCGCCTTGCGGCCCTGGCGGCCGTGTTCCTCAGCGTGGTCGGCGTTGCCGCGGCGCTGTTCCGCTCCGGTGTGGACCGACTCCGGTTGCGTTTCGCGCGATCGGTGACCGCAATCGTCGACGCCGACGACGACGCGGAATCGATGGTCGGTGCGATCGCCGACACCATAGGCGGCGGCACCCTGGCCCTGATCACTTCCTCCCCAACTGGACGATCCGCCGAGGAGGCCCGAAATCGCGGCGGCCGAGTCATACAGGTCGACTTCGGGGACCCCGACACACTGACGGAGCTGCCGCTATGGGACAAGTTGGACAAGCTGTACCTGCTCGGCGCGGACCCGGCGGCGAACCTGGCGCGGCTGCAGCTGATCACCGAGCGGATGTCGCAGCGCGGCCCCAAACAGCGAATCCCACTGATCGTTCGCATCGACGACCCGTGGCAGGCGGCGGCATGGCGGGCCCAGCAATTCGGTGGATCACAGACCCGGTGGGCGGCCGACACCGTGGGCAAATATGAAGTGACCGCGGAACGGCTCCTGGACTGGATCACGGCCGAGGGGGCCGTAGGACGAATTCTGGTGTGCGGATCCTCGCAGTTGACCCTGGCGTTGTGCGCCGACATGGCACGCCGGCAGTTGGAGCAGGATTATCGGGGCGGGCCGAGCCCGCAGACCCTGCCGCAGCTGACCTTGGTCTCCGAGGACGCCCAGGACGCCAAGCGCGACCACGAGTTCTCCCGGGCCCAGCTGGGCTTGCCGCCGGATCGGCCGAACATCGAAGCGGTAGCGGCGAAACCCACTGTCGCACTGCTGATGTCGTTGCTGTCCGCTGACCCCAGGGGAACTTCGGTGATCGTCGTCGACTCCCCTGCCGCGGCAATCGACTCGACCATCGGGACCCGGATCGCGGCGCACTTCCCGGACACCACGATCTACGCATGGGATCCCGGCGCGGAGTTGAGTGACCACAGGCCCTCGGTGGTGGGCCGGCTCCGGACCTATCAGCTCGGAATGGACGTGCCCGAGGGCCAGGCGCACGATTCCTGGGAGCGCGCAGCACGACTGATCCACGACCGCTACGTAGCCGAGACCGACCGTCACACTCCCGCAACCCGGCCCTGGGCAGAACTCAATGAGTTCTATCGGGGATCGAACCGTCGCGAGGTGGTCAATGCCCTGTGGATGGCCGAAAAGATCGGCGGCCACACGTGGAACACCTTCGGAGCACCCCCGGACCCGACGCCCACCAGCAGTCTGGACGGCGAGGAGCCCCTTGAGCAGCTCCGCCTGATGGGCTTCGACCGCGAGACCGCGCTGGCGATGGCACGCGCCGAACACGAGGACTGGTGCCGTTACTACCGGGAGGCCGGCTGGAGGTACGGCCCGGTCCGGGACGACGATCACAAGATCCACGACAAGCTGATGGACTGGGCCCGCATCGAATCCGACCCTGTCCTGTTGGACACCGCGCTGAGCAGCCTGGCCACGACACTGCTGCGGCTTCGCCAACTCGGGTACCGGTCTCGCCCGGTTGACGCGCAGGATTCCTGGGAGTCGTTCCGACGCACGGGCACCGTCGTCGCCGAGCGGCGCTCGGCACCGTGGACATGGCGAACGCGCTCGGGCCACACCATGACGGCCCGGGCCGGCGACTGGGCGGTCCGCGACCCTGACGGCGATCAGTGGTGGTCGGTGAAGGACGACATCTTCACAACCCGATACCAGCCCGTGGACGGCCGGCTTTGGCGACGCCACGGAACGGTGCGGGCCCGACCGGCCCGACCGGGCGAAACAATGCACACGCTCGAGGGCGAAGTGACTGCCGAGGCCGGTGACTGGGTGGTGCAGGGCGAGGGCGGGGAACGGTGGACGGTGCCTGCTGACGAGTTCGGTTCGCGCTACGAACGACCGATTCACGCCGGCCCGAGCGTCGGCGAGAGCGTTGGTGAGGAGTAACCATGCGGCAGTTGTTCATCTCGTACGCTCGCGAGAACAAGGCCGATGTCGAGGCATTGGTCCGGGACCTCGATGCTCTGGGTTACCAGGCGTGGTTCGACTTCGCGCTGCGGGGCGGGCAGTCGTGGTGGGAGGAAATCCTGCGACGCATCGCCGATTCGGACGTCTTCGTTGCGGTGGTATCGGAGCAGACCCTGAACTCGGTTGCCTGCAAGCGCGAGTTGGAGTGGGCGTTGGCTCTCAACAAGCCAATCCTGCCGCTAGCTGTTCAGCGGCTGCCGGAAGCTCTTCCGCGCGCCCTGTCGATGCGCCAGATCATCGACTACTCCGCCTCTGCCCGGGACGCCGCGATAGCCCTAGCGGTTGCGTTGACCAATCTCCCGGCCGCCCCGCCCCCTCCGCAACCGCTTCCCACGCCGCCCGCCATTCCGCTGTCGTACATATCCGGCCTCGTCGACCTCGTCGCCCAGTCGGACACATTGACCCACGACCAGCAGCGCGAAATCCTCATCGACCTGGAGTCGGCCCTGCGCTCCACCGACGCAGAAGAACGCCGGGCGGGCCGCTACGTGCTGGAGATGTTCAACAAGCGCAGCGACCTTTATGCCGACATCGACCACAACCTCGCCCACATGCAGGGAAGCGAGCCGGGCACATCGGCACCGAAGGCCGCCGAATCTCTCCCCAAACCGAAAGAGGCACCGGGTTCCCGGATCGGAGGCCGCGCGATCGCACTCGGCGCGATCGCGATCGCCGCGATCGCAGTGGCCGCCTTTGCGGCCGTCACGATCCTTCGTGGCGGCGGCGCCGGTTCGGGCACCGGATCGACGACCAACCCGTTGACCCCGAGCGCAACCGACTCCACGGCTACCGGCGCGGCGGACACGGCACCGCCACCCCGCACAGCCGTGACCCGAACGCCCGACGCCAGGAGTTTCACCTCACCGAGCCGGAACATCGGCTGCATGATCGACGCGTCTGGGGTGCGTTGCGATATCCAGCAACGCTACTGGGACCCGCCCAGGCGTCCGCGGGATTGCCCGCCGGCCACCGGCTATGGCCAGGGAATCACGCTCAGCCCAGGCCGCCGGGCGGAGTTCGTCTGCGCCGGCGACACTGCCTTCGGTGGCGGGGAACCGCTGGCATACGGACAGTCGATCACTTCCGGCGACCTGGAATGCACGAGCAGCGAGTCGGGCATGACCTGTACCGACACCCGCTCAGGCAACGGGTTCTCCCTCTCCCGTGAGGGCTACGAGTTGTTCTGACCACTGCTGCCGGTCGTCACCGGCCGGGCTATTCCACCGATAGCCTGACGGCGTGGATCGAGAACCGCTGCTGCTGCACCACCGCGACGACCGCGGCGTCGTCACCCTGACCCTCAACCGGCCCGGGGCCTTCAACGCGCTCTCCGAGGCGATGCTGTCCGCACTCACCGATGCCTTCGAGGCACTCGCCGCCGATGACACGGTGCGTGTGGTCGTGCTCGCCGCAGCCGGCAGGGCGTTCTGTGCGGGGCACGACCTGAAGGAGATGCGGACCGAGCCGTCGCTGGACTACTACCGCCGGTTGTTCGACCAGTGCACCGCCGTGATGCTGGCGATCCAGCGACTGCCGGTGCCGGTGATCGCGCGCGTCCACGGCATCGCGACCGCCGCCGGTTGCCAACTCGTCGCGATGTGCGATATGGCGGTTGCCAGCCGGGACGCGCGTTTCGCGGTCAGCGGTATCAACGTCGGCCTGTTCTGCTCGACGCCCGGAGTCGCGTTGTCCCGCAACGTCCCTCGCAAGGTCGCCTTCGAGATGCTCGTCACCGGAGACTTCGTCAGCGCTGAGGGGGCGCGGGACCTGGGACTGGTCAACCGGGTGGCGGAACCCGAGGCGCTCGACGAGGAGGTCGAGTCGATCGTGGCGCGAATCGTCGCCAAACCGCGAGCCGCCCTTGCGATGGGCAAGGCACTGTTCTACCGCCAGATCGAAGCCGGGATAGAGGACGCCTATGCCGATGCGGGCGCGACGATGGCGGTCAACATGATGGATTCCTGTGCACTGGAGGGTGTGCAGGCGTTCATCGAGAAGCGTCCGCCGGCGTGGCATTAGCCGCTGAGCGTGTAGGACGTCATCGACAACGACCCGTAGGCGCAGCCGTCGGTCAAGACCTCGACGGCGCCACCTTGTGCGGCGAGTCCGGCGAAGTACAGCATCGGAATGAAGTGGTCGGGCTTAGGCGCCGACGCGCCGAAGTCCCGGTGCCCGCTCAAGCGGACCGCGGCAGCGGGATCGTCGAGCAGTTGCGTGCGGGCCGCGTCGTCGAACCGCTGCGCCCAGTCAAATCCTTTGTCGCTGTATGCGGGGTTCATTGCGGCGAGGTTGTGGACGATGTTGCCGCTTCCGACGATGAGGACTCCGCGTTCGCGCAGCGATGACAGTCTGGCACCGAGTTCGAGGTGGTAGTCGAGCGTCTCGTAGGCGTTGATGGCCAACTGCACCACCGGTATCGAGGCATCGGGGAAGGCATGCACCAGCACCGACCAGGCGCCGTGGTCGATGCCCCAGCTGTCCATGTCGGCCCCGACCCACGTGGGTTTGACGGCCTCGGCGATCTCGTCGGCCAGTTCGGGGAGCCCGGGCGCCTCGTACTGCACGGCGAACAGCTCGGGCGGGAAACCGTAGAAGTCGTGGATGGTGCGCGGGCGTTCCATCGCCGTGACGGCCGTGGCGTTGATGTACCAGTGCGCGCTGACCATGAGAATGGCGCGCGGCGTCGGCACCGACTGGCCGAAAGCGCGCCAAGCCTGGCTGTAGCGGTTGGTTTCCAGGGCATTCATCGGGCTGCCGTGCCCGATGAACGCCGCGGGCATCATCGCTGTAGTCACCGGTTCAGTAAACCGGCATCCGTTCAGGGCCTGGCCAGTGCCACCCGGAGATGTTGACCTGACGGTAAATTGGCCGCTCGGTGCGGGAGGCGTTTCCCCGTCCAGGAGAGGGTGGCCCCTATGAGATCCGTGTCCGGAGTGGTCGCGCGAACTTTCATCGCTGCCATGTTCTTCGGCCTGCTGCTGATCGGGTTGCAGGCCGGACCGGGGACCCGGGGTAGCGCATCGGCCACTCCTACGCCCGGTCCGCAGCCCGCCCCGGAGCAGGTGACCGTCGGGGTTTATGTGCAGAACGTCCAGGCCGTCGACCTCAACACCAACAGCTTCTCCGCGGATTTCTACGTCTGGCTGCGCTGGCGGAACCCGGACATCGACGCCCCAGCCGGCATCGAGGTCCAGAACGTGTTCGAGAACTGGGCGCTGAGCAAGACGGACGTCTACCCGGAACCGCGCAAGCAACCCGACGGCTCGATGGTCTGGCTTGGGCGTTATCAGGGGAGTTTCAACTCTCCGCTGTCGGTGTCGGACTACCCCTTCCAGAACCAAACCCTGCGCTTCGTTTTCGAGGACGCGATCAACAATGTCGAGCAGGTGGTCTACGTGCCGGACAAGGATCCGATCACCGTCAACCCGTACATCACCCTCGCCGGCTACAACTTCGGCGAGCCGCGCATCGAGTTCGACAGCCACACCTATCCAACGTCGTTCGGCGATATCGAATCCGCCCCCCACGACCGAACCTACAGCCGGGTTGTGGTGGAGATACCGGTGACCTCTCCGATCACATCCGGCATCTTCAAAACCATCCTGCCGCTGCTGATCGTGCTCATCGCCGCGGCACTCGGCGTGATCATCCCCGCGTCCTACGTCGACTCCAAGGTCAACGTGCCGATCACCGCCTTGATCGCGCTGGTCGCCATGCAGTTCGGGGTGTCCTCGGCGCTGCCCGAGGTCGGCTACCTGCCGATGATCGACCTGATCTACGTGCTCGCCTACGCCGCGATCACCGGGATGCTGGGCAGCGCGGTGATCGGCGCGTGGCGACTGCGGCAAGCCGGCGAGGACGCCGCGATGACCCTCGAACGCCGATTCACGTTGTGGATCTGCATTGCATTCGTGCTGTGCTTCATCGCGGCCATCCTGTTCTACGTGCTGACCCCCTAGGGGTGTTGCCGCAGAACCGCTTTCGCGTTCCGGCTCAGGTCCGACCGCGTCCGCTGCGGCCCGGCTTACGGGCCGTCTTCCCGGCGGCCGCGCGGGCGGCCTGCTTGGCGAGAGCCTTCTCCCGTGCGGTGCGCTTGGGCGCCGGCTGAACCTGTCCGCGAGACGAACCCGGTTTGCGGCCCCGCACCACTCCGATGAACTCCGCGACCAGCGTCGACTGCGGCCCGTCGGGGAAGGCAAGTGCGACAGCACATGTCGGAGCGCCGCCGATCGGGCGATACCCGAGGTCCTTACGGTGATGCAGCCGCGCCAGCGATTGCGGCACGATCAGGATACCCAACCCCGCCGCGACGAGTTCGATTGCGGCCAGGGTGTTTTCAGGACGGTGCTCGACCGGGAGACCGGGCGCCTCAGACCAGCCGACGACGTCGTCGAGTGGCAGCAGTATCGGCTCTCCCTCGAGGTCCGCAGGGGTGAGCTCATCAGTCGCACTGAGCAGGTGATCGGTTGGCAGCACGGCCACCGTCGTCTCCTCGTAAAGGGGGATGACGGCCAGGCCGGAGGTGTCAGCCGGCAGGCGGAGCAATGCCACGTCGACGCGTCCCGCGCGGACCTCGCCTGCCGCATCGGCGGCCGATACAGCACGCAGGTGCAGCGGGACCTCGGGGTGGCGCTCAGCCCAGATCCGTGCCCACTTCGCGGGTGTGGTGCCGGGGGCGTACCCGAGGGTGAGCGACGACGGCTTCACCCGATCAGGCTACCGATAGGCTGGCCCCATGAGCAGGCCGAACGCACAGTCCATGAAGCCCGCCACGGCGGCGAAGAAACTCGATGTGTATCTGCCCGCCACCCCTGCCGAATTCCGGGAGAGCGCGATCACCCGCGACGAACTGGCCGCGCTACAGGCCGATCCGCCGGCATGGCTGAGGGAGCTTCGTAAGAACGGGCCACACCCGAAAAACCTCGTCGCCGCCAAGCTCGGTGTGTCGATCTCCGGTCTCGCCCGCGGCGGCATCACCGAAGCGCTCACCACCGAGCAGATCGATGCGCTGATCGCCGAGAAGCCGGACTGGCTTGTCGCCGAACGGGAGAATTATCAGAACGTCCTGACCGAGCAGCGACGGATCAAGGCGCTGCACGCAAGGAATGCCTGAAGCGCACAACGGCCGCGCGGTCGAGACCGTGCGGCGGGCCATCAACGCCAGCGGCGGCCTGGGCGAACCGTGGTGCCTCGATGCCGGGGCTGCAGTGCCGGCGAATGGTTCGCCCAAGGACCGGGCGCCGGTGCTTCGACCACAAGCACGAGGCTCAGGCCGCGCGCGCCGCGGCCCGGAGTCACACTCACCTCGCCGCCGGGCTAGTGCCGCGGACCCGAAAAGCGAAGCAGGCCAGGGGATCCCCCTGGCCTGCTTCTTTGTCAATTCGGCGTCACAACATGCAGCTGACGCAACCCTCCACCTCGGTGCCCTCCAGCGCCATCTGCCGCAGGCGGATGTAGTACAGCGTCTTGATGCCCTTGCGCCAGGCGTAGATCTGCGCCTTGTTCACGTCACGCGTGTTCGCGGTGTCCTTGAAGAACAGCGTCAGGCTCAACCCCTGGTCCACGTGCTGGGTGGCCGCGGCGTAGGTGTCGATGATCTTCTCGTAGCCGATCTCGTACGCGTCCTGGTAGTACTCCAGGTTGTCGTTGGTCATGTACGGCGCCGGGTAGTAGACGCGGCCGATCTTGCCTTCCTTGCGGATCTCCACCTTCGAGGCGATCGGGTGGATCGAACTCGTCGAGTGGTTGATGTAGGAGATCGACCCGGTGGGCGGCACCGCCTGCAGGTTCTGGTTGTAGATGCCGTTGCGCTGCACCGACTCCTTGAGGCGCAGCCAGTCGTCCTGATTCGGGATGCGAATCCCGGCCTCTTCGAACAGCTTTCGAACCTTGTCGGTCTGCGGCTCCCACACCTGCTCGGTGTACTTGTCGAAGAACTCGCCACTGGCGTACTTGGACTTCTCGAAGCCCTTGAACGCGGCGCCCCGCTCGATGGCGATCTTGTTCGAGGCCCGCAGCGCGTGGTAGAGCACCGTGTAGAAGTAGATGTTGGTGAAGTCGATGCCCTCTTCGGAACCGTAGAAGATCCGCTCGCGCGCCAGATACCCGTGCAGGTTCATCTGACCCAGGCCGATCGCGTGGGCCTCGCTGTTGCCCTTCTCGATCGAGGGCACCGAGCTGATGTGGGTCTGGTCGCTGACCGCGGTCAGCGCCCGGATGGCCACCTCTATCGTCTGGGCGAAGTCCGGCGAGTCCATGGCCTTGGCGATGTTCAGCGAGCCGAGATTGCACGAGATGTCCTTGCCCACATGGGAGTACGACAGATCCTCGTTGAACGTCGACGGGGTGGAGACCTGCAGGATCTCCGAGCACAGGTTGGAGTGGGTGATCTTGCCGGCGACCGGGTTGGCCCGGTTCACCGTGTCCTCGTACATGATGTACGGATAGCCCGACTCGAACTGCAGCTCGGCCAGCGTCTGGAAGAACTCGCGGGCTTTGATCTTGTGCTTGCGAATGCGGGCGTCGTCGACCATCTCGTAGTACTTCTCGGTGACCGAGATGTCGGCGAAGGGCACGCCGTAGACGCGCTCGACGTCATACGGCGAGAACAGGTACATGTCTTCGTTGCGCTTGGCCAGCTCGAAGGTGATGTCGGGGATCACCACGCCCAGGCTCAGCGTCTTGATCCGGATCTTCTCGTCGGCGTTCTCCCGCTTGGTGTCCAGGAAGCGGTAGATGTCGGGGTGGTGGGCGTGCAGGTACACCGCCCCGGCGCCCTGGCGCGCGCCGAGCTGGTTGGCGTAGGAGAACGAGTCCTCCAGCAGCTTCATGATCGGGATGACACCGGAGCTCTGGTTCTCGATGTTCTTGATCGGGGCACCGTGCTCACGAATGTTGCTGAGCAGCAGGGCGACTCCGCCGCCGCGCTTGGACAACTGCAGCGCGGAGTTGATGGAGCGTCCGATGGACTCCATGTTGTCTTCGATGCGCAGCAGGAAGCAGCTCACCGGCTCGCCGCGCTGGGCCTTGCCCGAATTGAGGAACGTCGGGGTGGCCGGCTGGAAGCGGCCGTCGATGATCTCGTCGACCAGTTGCTCGGCGAGCGTGGTGTCGCCGGCGGCCAGGGTGAGCGCGACCATGACCACGCGATCCTCGAAGCGCTCCAGGTAGCGCTTCCCGTCGAAGGTCTTGAGCGTGTAGGACGTGTAGTACTTGAACGCGCCGAGGAAGGTCGGGAACCGGAACTTCTTCGCGTACGCCCGGTCGATCAGCGTCTTGACGAAGTTACGCGAGTACTGGTCGAGAACCTCACGCTCGTAGTAGTTCTCCCGGATGAGATAGTCGAGCTTTTCGTCGTAGTTGTGAAAGAAAACGGTGTTCTGGTTGACGTGCTCCAGGAAGTACTGCCGGGCGGCGAGGACGTCCTTGTCGAACTGGATCTCACCGTTGGGCCCGTACAGATTGAGCATTGCGTTGAGGGCGTGGTAATCCGTCTCCCCCGGCAGTGCATACGCGGCGGCATGCGCGGAGGTCTGGGTTACCGGCTCTGCAGCAGTGACGGTTGGTGGCACGTCTCTTGGTCCTTCCAGAATTGAGCTAGACCCTCGCGAACGGCGAAAACGTCGTCGGTGGTTCCCATGAGTTCGAATCGGTACAGAAACGGCACCCCGCATTTGCGGGACACGACATTGCCCGCGTAGCAGAACTCGGCACCGAAGTTGGTGTTGCCGGCCGCGATGACACCGCGGATCAGCGATCGGTTGTGTTTGTTGTTCAGAAACGCGATGACCTGCTTGGGGACGTAGCCCCCGGCATCCGGGTCCGGGCCGTTAGCCCGGCCCCCGCCATAGGTCGGCAGGATCAGCACATAGGGTTCCTGGACCTCGATGGAGCCCTCCGTGCCACCGTTCTTGAGCGGGATCCGGATGGCGGGCAGGCCCAGCTTCTGGACGAAGCGGTGGGTGTTCTCCGAAACGCTGGAGAAATAGACCACCCGGACGGGGCCGGCATCGGGATCCATGACCGTCGTACCTAGGCGCTGACGGCGGCGGCGCCGGACTCGGCAGCCCCGGCGAGAGCCTTGATGCGGTCCGGCCGGAAGCCCGACCAGTGCTCGCTGCCGGCGACCACCACGGGAGCCTGCAGGTAGCCCAGCGCCATCACGTAGTCACGGGCCTCCGGCACCTCGGTGATGTCGACGACCTCGTAGGACAGACCCTGCTTGTCGAGGGCCTTATAGGTGGCGTTGCACTGAACACAGGCCGGCTTGGTGTAGACGGTGATGGTCATCTGCGGTGTGACTCCTCGGCGAAAACGGGCGGTCAGAAAGAGGCTCTTGGTGGTCCCGGCGGACCCGCGATCCGCGGGCCCACCGGCTGCCCAAACACTACACCTAGTGGGTGACAACACACGGAACTACTACATATTCCGAATAACATTTCTGAAATTCCCAGGTCGTAAGCCTGCACGGGGAGGCCGCCCCGGCGTGTCGCACGTCACAACACGCCACCGACATCAGGTCTATCACGGGCCACCGACGGGAATCGCACCCCCGGACGCCGCCTTTTGAGATCCACGGGGCTGTCATCGATTTTGTCCTGCAGGATCAAGGCGCGCCTCTGGCCGGGTTGGAAAGATGGCACCGCAAGCGTTCGGCCGTTTCGAGGAAGGGAAGCATGTGAGGACTCGCGTTCGTCGTCTTTTGGCACCATGGGCAGTTCTTCTGTCGGTGGTCATGGCGTTCACCGCCTGCGGAACGGAGAAGGGGGCGAAAGAGCAAGCCGGCGGGCCTGCCGCGCTGACCGAGACCGAGGCGGCGGACCTGGCCACCGACGCCTACGTGTTCGGCTATCCGCTGGTGACGATGGAGTACACCCGGCGCGTGCTCACCAACGCCGCGGAGTCGGGCGCGCAGGCCGCACCCATGGGTCAGTTCGTGCGTATGCGCGAATATCCCAATGCACAGTTCAAGGCGGTGACCGCACCCAACGCCGACACGCTGTATACGACTGCGTGGTTCGACGTCGACGAGCAACCGTGGTTGATCAGCGTTCCCGATATGGGTGATCGCTACTTCCTGTTGCCGATGCTTGACGGTTGGACCAACGTCTTTGCCTCACCCGGTACCCGCACAACCGGCGGCAAGGCGCAGACGTTCGCCATCACCGGCCCGAACTGGCACGGGTCACTTCCGGAGGGCGTCACGGAGTACAAGTCGCCCACCGCAATGGTCTGGCTGTTGGGCCGAATCTACTGCACCGGCACTCCGGAGGATTACCAGGTTGTGCACAAGCTGCAGGATGAGATCACTGCGGTACCACTTTCGGACCATGACAAGCCCTACACCCCGGCACCGGGGAAGGTCGATCCGGCCGTTGACATGAAAACCGCTGTGCGCGAACAGGTTCACGCTCTTGACGGACCCAAATACTTCGGACTTCTGGCCGACCTGATGAAAGCGAACCCAGCTGTCGCCGCGGATTCGGCGATGATGGGCAAACTGGCGAAAGTCGGTGTGGTGCCAGGGCAGTCGTTCGATTCCACCAAGCTCGACCCGGTGGTCTCCGCGGCGATCGCGAAGGCTCCCAAAGCGGCTCAGGACAAGATCATGACCGGGGACAAGACGGCAGTCGCCGCGGGTGACTTGAAGTTCGCCAACGGCTGGCAGTACTCCACAAGCCTGGGCGAGTACGGCACCAACTACCTGCTACGGGCCTACATCGCCGCAATCGGACTGGGCGCCAACCTCTCCAAGGACGCGATCTACCCCAAATCGGAGGGACCGGATGCCGATCTGAAGTACGACGGATCGCAGAATTACGTTCTGCACTTCGACAAGGGCAAGCTGCCGCCGGTCAAAGGCTTCTGGTCGTTGACGATGTACAACTCCGACTATTTCTTCGTCGACAATCCGCTCAACAGGTACACACTGAGCCAGCGCAACGACCTGAAGACGAACCCGGACGGTTCGGTGGACCTGTACATACAGGCGGAGAACCCGGGTCCGGAGAAAGAGTCCAACTGGCTGCCCGCCCCGAAGGACAAGTTCATCCTGATGTTGAGGTTGTACTGGCCTGCCGAGACCCAGCCGTCGCTGCTGGACGGCAGCTGGCTGCCACCGCAGGTGGCGAAGGCCGGCTGATCTGGGTTCCACCACCGGCCGCAGCCATACGGGACTCCGACCGGTAGGCACTGGGCGCCCGGCCGAACCACCGGCGACAGGCCCGGGTGAGCACGGCCTGCTCGGCAAAACCGAGTTGGTGCGTCAGGTGGATCAGACCGATGTCGGTGTCGCGCAGAAGCCGGCCGGCGATGCCCCGACGGACCTGGTCGATCACTTCGCTGAATGACGTTCCCTCCACGGCAAGGCGCCGCTGAAGAGCTTTGGGATGCATCCCGAACTGCCCGGCGACCATTTCCACGGTGACCGCGCCGCCGGGCAGAAGATTCGCAGCGAGACGGGCGACCGACCGCGCCGCGGATGTCCCATGTTCGCCGATGACTACGCCGAGATGATCCATCGCCACCCGGTGGGCGCGGGACTGGTCCGGCATCGGCCGCTCGAGGTCGGCGGTCGCCAGGACGAAACCCGCTGCGGGTTGATGGAACTCGGCCGGACACCCGAAGTATTTGCGATACGTTCGCGGCGGAGTCAGCGGCGCGTGGGTGAGGTGCACCGACACGGGCGCGAAGGCGGCGCCGAGGAACAGCCGCAGGATGCCCAGCATGATCCCGAGGGACAGCTCCTCGGTCTGCGGATGCGACACCGGCGGATCCACCATTACCCGCCACTCCCAGAACGCCAGGCCCCGGGTCATTCCGGGGCTTACGCGTACGGCGATCTGCGGGCAGTACGCCGCCATGAACCTTTCGAAGATCGCAAGCGCCGTCCCGACGTTGTCCGCGGTTCCGGCCGCGATCCCGACGGGGCCCAGTATCTCGATGCTTTGCCGATCGGCTAGACGCCGGCCGAAATCCGGTGTCGCCGTTTCCGCGGCCGCCCGTTCAGCGGCGTGAATCGCGCTGCGTAGCGGCACCACGACATCCGGGTTGCCGCAGTCCTCGGCCCGGAGCCCCAGCGGCGCCAGAATCGCCCCGGGGTCGCCACCCAGGGTGAAAACCAACCCGGGGTAACCGAGCATCGATGTCGCGACGATCAACTCCATATCCATCCCCACAATCCCCGAAGATGCGGGCCACCGGCACGTTCAACGTGGCAGCGACCGCGTGCCGCGCGGCCGCAGAGCCCGGGTGAAGAGCACGTTCACCTGGCGCATGGCGAGGCTGTAGGGCCACCACGCCAGCCGCTTGAACGCGTACAGGGCGCGGATATCGGGTGAGGTGTAGATCAGGAAGCGGTTGCGCGCGACCCCGGCGAGGATCTTCTCCGCCGCTTTCTCGGGGGTGACGGCATGGCCGCTGAACCGTTTGACCCAGCGCTGCACCCCCGGATCGTCGCGATCGATACCGGCGATCTGGACCGTCTGCACCAGCGGGGTGTCCACCGCGCCGGGGACGGCGACCGATACCCCGATGCGGTGCCGCGCCAGATCGAAACGCAAAACCTCCGAGACGCCGCGCAACCCGTACTTGCTGGCGCTGTAGGCCGCGTGCCAGGGCAACGCCACGATCCCGGCGGCCGACGACACGTTCACCAGCCGACCACCACGCCTCGCGGAAACCATTGGGGGAACGAAGGTTTCGATGACGTGGATCGGGCCCATCAGGTTGACGTCGACCATGGAACGCCATTGCTGGTGGCTGAGCTTGTCGACGGTGCCCCACGCGGAGATGCCGGCGATGTTCATCACGACGTCCATCGCCGGATGTCGACGATGGACCTCGGATCCGAAGGCCGCCACCGCGTCGTAATCACTGACGTCCAGTGCCCGGTGTTCCGGCACGCGCGCACCCAAAGCTGTTGCGGCAGAAACGGTCTCGGCCAGTCCATCGGCGTTGACGTCGGTCAGGAAGAGCTCGGCTCCGTCGGCGGCCAACTGCAGGGCCACCGCTCGCCCGATTCCGCTGGCGGCGCCGGTGACAAGGGCCCGCTTGCCGGTGAAAGTGTAGGCCACTAGCCGTCGGCCTTCGGGCCCCAAAGCGCGTGCAGCCAGAGCTTCTCCAGAACCTGCACGGCCCGGTGCATGTCGCGCTCGGGACCGGTGAACGTGGACTCCCCCGACAACGTCATCGCGGTGGCGCCGACGAGCACCCGGACCAGGCCCGCCACATCGGCGGTGGCCGGTTGGGCGGTGCCGCCCGCGATCTCGGCTTCGACCAGCGGAACGATCTGGTCGATCACCAGATCGTTGTAGCCATCGAGGATTTCGCGGATCTCGGCGTCGGTGCTGCGGGCGATGTTGCATGCCGACATCACGGGGTCGTTGTGGGCGTAGACCGCGGCGGCGCTGCCGATCATCCGCTTGACGAACTCGGCCGGGGTCTCGTCATCGCCTCGCGGGGCGAAGTCGTGGGTCAACTCGTCGAGTTCGCCGGCGACTTCCCCGAGGATGTGGGCCAGCACCGCGTACTTGGAGTCGAAGTAGAAGTAGAAGCCGGATCGGGCGACACCGGCCCGGTCGCTGATGGAACTGACCGAGAGTTCGGCGAACGGCTTCTCGGTCAGCAACTGGCGAACCGCCTGCACAATCGCATGGCGCTGCCGGTCGCCGCGGCGACGCGGCGCCTCGATGGTCTCCTCCGGTGCGCTCACCCGTTCACCATGCACCACACCGAGGAAACAATGAAACTTGACAGGCGTCAACTGGGGTCGGAAAGATTGCGGTACCGCCGGTCCGTAGTGACGAGCAACGTGAGGACTGCCCATGGCCACCGTCAGCACCCCGCAGTATCTGATCGACCAGGCCCGCCGTCGGCTGACACCCACGCTGCAGACCATTCCGGGCATGGGACTGATCGACGAACGGCTGCGCCAGCAGGACTGGCCGGAGTTCGTCTTCGCCGAACCGCCCGCAGGCAGCGACCTCAAGCCGGTGATGGGCAACTCCGGCCTGCCGGTGCTGGGCCACCTGATCGAGATCTTCCGCGGCGGGCCGGAATTCGTGCTGGAGAGCTACCGCAAGTACGGACCGGTCTACTACACGAAGACCCCCGCGCTCAACGCCGTCGCGGCACTGGGCCCCGACGCCACGCAGGAGGTGTTCTCCAACCGCAACAAGGACTTCACGACGGTCGCGTGGAATGACGTCATCGGCCCGTTCTTCAATCGCGGCCTGCTGCTGATGGACGGCGACGAGCACATGTTCCACCGCCGGATCATGCAGGAGGCGTTCACCCGCACCCGGCTGGCCGGCTACATCGAGCACATGGACACCGTCGCGACCAAGGTGGTCGCCCAGGACTGGCCGGTCAACGACAACCGCTTCCTGTTCATGCCCGCGATCAAGGAACTCACCCTGGATATCGGCGCAACGGTGTTCATGGGCCACGAGCCGGGCAGCGACCACGACCTGGTCACCAAGATCAAGGCGGCCTACGAGACCACCACGCGCGCCGGCGGCGCGATCATCCGCACTCCCGTTCCACCGTTCAAGTGGTGGCGTGGGCTACAGGCCCGCAAGGTCCTCGAGGACTACTTCACCGAGCGGGTCGCCGAGAAGCGCGGCACCGAGGGCACCGACATGCTGACGGTGCTGACCCACATCGCCGACGAGGACGGCAACACCTTCAGCGACGCCGACATCGTCAACCACATGATCTTCCTGATGATGGCCGCGCACGACACCTCGTCGTCGACGATGACCACCATGGCCTACCACCTGGCGGCCAACCCGGAGTGGCAGGAACGCCTCCGCGAGGAGGGCGACCGGCTGATCGGCGACGGCCCGCTGGACATCGACACCCTGGACAAGCTGGAGAACTGGGACCTGGTGATCAAGGAGTGTCTGCGGATGGTCACCCCGCTGCCCTTCAACGTCCGCCGCGCGGTCCGGGACACCTCGATCCAGGGGTACTTCATACCGGAGGGCACGAACATCAATCTCTGGCCCGGAATGAACCACATGCTTCCGGAGTTGTGGGACAACCCGGAGAAGTTCGACCCGGAGCGCTTCGCCGAGCCGCGCTCGGAGCACAAGCGGCACCGCTACGCCTTCGCCCCCTTCGGCGGGGGTGCGCACAAGTGCATCGGGCTGGTCTTCGGACAGCTGGAGATCAAATCGGTCATGCACCGGGTGCTACAGAACTACCGGCTGGAACTGCCGCATCCGGACTACACGCCGCGCTATGACTTCGCCGGGATGCCGATCCCCCTCGACGGCATGAATATCGTGTTGCGCCCGTTGCGCTGACCCCTACGCCGGCTACCAGGATCCGCCGCCGCCGCCGCCCCCTCCGCCGCCACCGCCCCCTCCTCCGCCACCGCCACCGCCACCGCCGGCGCCGCCGTGCCCGGTCGCCGGCGCGGCCCACGTCGCGTAGCTGCCCAGGCTCACTGCCACCGCGGACTGCAGGCCGGCTGCACCCCCGACGCCGGCGACCTCGACGCCGCCGAGTCGGGCCCACTCGGGCTCATCATCGGTGCCGGCGAGGTTCTCCAACCGGGTCGCCCACCGGTCGGCGACCCCGGCAGCGAGCGCGAACGGGATGACGGATCGGCGGGCAGCGTCGGGCCGCGCATCGCCGGCCGCGGTGACGAAGCGATGAAAATCCTCGGCCCCGCTCCAGAGTTCACGGCCGGCCGCGGTCCTGCGGGTGCCTGCGTACGACCTCCACACCGGAGTGGACACCAGGCCGAACGCGACGAACGGCACGGCCCACACGGTCGGTAATTCGAGCCTGCGGGTGCACACGACGACGGCGGTCACCAGCGCCGCCGCGGCCGCCCAGCGCAGTGCGATGGCGGTCGACCGCCGATCGCGGGTCACCAGGCGTTCGCGTTCGGCCCAGTGCTCGACGGCCTTCTCCAGACCGTCGCGAGCCTTGGCCAGTTGTCTGCCCGCGCCGGTTGTGCCGTCGGCGTTCACCGATTCTCCCCGGCGGGTGAGTTGCAGTGCCGACGCGGCGCGGCGACTGACGGCGTCGACGCCGTCCCAGGCGTCCCGATCCGCGACTCCCTCCAGGACCCACCGCGCATCACCGGCTCTGGTGAGCGTGATCAGATTGCGGTCGGCCAGATGAAGCAGCGTCGCGGTCAGGGCGTTCGGACTGACTGTCAGCGTGCGGATGTAGTGCCACTGGACCGGACCCAGGCCCTGCGGCGGCTGGTGCCGCACCTCGGCGGATACCGGCCTGTCCCGGGTCCTGCGCAGCCACAGCCGCGCCCCGATGACCGCGGCCAACGTGGCCGAAGCGGGCCAGAGCAGACCCGGCAGCCCGGGCCCCAGGACCCCGTCGAAACGGGGCGTCCACGGCACGAAGGATCGCGGCGGCGTGGCTGCCCCGACGCCGGCCCGCACGGTGATCGGGGTGTGCGACCCCAGATCGGAGGCGCTGAGCCGCAGCATGTTTCCGGCCACGGTGAGCCCGTCGCAGCCCCGCTCGTCGGCTCCCGCGCCGACCGAGCAGCCGGCTCCGGCGATGGGGCCGGGCAGCGTCAGGGTGACTGCGGCGTGGTCGATCTCGTTGTCCCAGCTGGGCAGGACCTTCCAGAAGAACACCGAAGGGGCCGGGTCGGCGGCACCCTGATTTGTCCTGAACCTCAGGCCCTGCCCGGTGCCACCGGGATCCAGGACACCGGCGATGGTGTAGCGGATCGTGACGACGTGGGCGCCCGGTGACAGGGTGTGCGCGGGCTCGCCGATGCGGGCGACCACGGTGGTCGGGTCCTGCCAGGACACGTCGGTCCGCGCGGGCGCACCGTCCAACTGCGCCGTGATGCCGGTCGGACGTTGCCGGGTGTGCGGTGCGAAGGCGTTGACATCGCTCCAGATTCGCCGGATGCCGTGCAGGTTCGAGGGAAAGGCGGCGGTGATGGTCTCCACCGCAGTGAGCCGGCCACGGTGGTCGACGACGAACTCGGCGCGATAGTCGGTGAAACGAACCGGGTCGTGGTGGACCGGATTCTGCCGGACCGGAGCGGCCGTTTCGGCGACGAAGACGGCCGGCCACGCCAGTCCGAATCCCACGACGGCGAAGACGCTCAGCCACAACAGAATTCGGCCCATGCCTGATCTGCTCATCGGCGATCCTCAGGCCAGCGACAGGAAGAGTTTCTCCAGTTCGGCCTCGGTCATCGGGGCCTGCCCCTTGGCGGCGTCGCCGAGTACGCACTCCCGCAAGCCGGTCGCCACGATCTTGAAGCCGGCGCGGTCCAGTGCCTTCGATACCGCCGCCAACTGGGTGACGACGTCCTTGCACTCGCGGCCCTGCTCGATCATCGAGATGACGCCTGCGAGTTGTCCCTGAGCCCGGCGCAGCCGATTCAGGACCTCGGTGATGGCGGTGTCGTCGCCGACCATGGCTCCTCCTTAGATGCAGAACCCGATGGTACCCGCAGGGGTATCACACCGGGGTCGACGAGAATCTTGCGCAGCGGGCACCGCTGATAGTGGGCGCACATGAAGGCCATGCCGCCGGCGATCGACGCCACGATTGCCACCGCCAGGCCGAGCCAGATGTTGGCCTCCTGGGCCAGCACCAGCGCCGCCATCGCCAGCACGAACCAGCCGAACGCCTTGCGCAGGGTGGCGGGTTCGACACGGGACACCAGGCGTCCGCCGATCACGCTGCCGGCCACCGCGGCCGCGGTGACCATGCCGGTCAGTTTCCAGTCGATCGACTCCCCTGCCAGGTGACCGGCGAAGCCGGCGAAGGACTGCATGGAGATCACCACCAAGGAGGTCCCCACCGCCACTGGCATGGGGAGACCGCCAAGGAGAGCCAGGGCGGGCACCAGCAGGAATCCCCCGCCGGCGCCGACCAGGCCGGAGATCAAGCCGACGGTGGCGCCCTGCAGGACGATCTTGGCCACCGGCAGTGGGCCCTGGGATTCGTCGCCGATATCGCGGCGCCCGCGCAGCATGGCGACGGCGGCGGAGATCATGATCAGCGCGAACGCGATGAGCAGGATGTTGCCGGGGATGAAGTGGGCCAGTCGCCCGCCGCTGTAGGCGCCCGCCATGGCCGCCGCACCGAAGACCCCTGCGACCCGCCAGCGCACCCGTCCGGCTCTGGCGTGGGCGATCGAGCCGACCGCGCTGGTGACCCCGACGACGAACAGCGAGGACGCGATGGCCTGCTTCGGGTCGAGGCCGGCCACGTAGGCCAGCAGCGGCACGGTCAGGATCGAACCGCCACCGCCGAGCAGGCCCAGCGAGATGCCGACGAAGACGGCGAGCGCGACGGCGAGTGTGGTCACGGCCTGCCTACCCTCATCAATCCCGCCCCTTCTTCTCAATACCCTACGGGGTATATCCCACTCATCATAGACATACCCGCAGGGGTACTGGCAAGATGGAATAAAAATACCCCCAGGGGTACTTGAAACCAGCATCTGATCCCTATTCGGAAGGAACGCCCCATGGCAACCGTCGAGCTCACCACGGCCGACTTCGAATCCACCGTCACCGAGAAGCCCATTGTGCTGGTCGATTTCTGGGCCTCCTGGTGCGGCCCCTGCCGCGCCTTCGCGCCGGTGTTCGAGAAGTCCTCGCAGGCACACCCCGACGTCGTTCACGCCAAGATCAACACCGAGGCCGAGCAACAACTGGCCGCCGCCCTACAGATCCGCTCGATCCCGACGATCATGGCCTTCCGCGACGGCATCCTGCTCTTCTCCCAGCCCGGCGCGCTTCCGGCGCCGGCCCTCGAGGAGCTCGTCACCAAGATCAAGGAACTCGACATGGACGCGGTCCGGGCGGAGATCGCCGCCCAGTCGCAGGCCACCAACGCATAATCAGATCAACTCGAAGGAGACCAATCATGTGCTATCAGGTTCAGTGCCCCCGTTGCCACAAGACCACCTGGGACGGCTGCGGTCAGCACGCCGAAGAGGTGATGTCGTCGGTGCCGGCCGATCAGAAGTGCACCTGCAACATTCAGCGCTGACGGTCCGCCGGCGTGGCCCGCGTTGCTGCAATCGCTGGCGACCAATCGCGCACTTGTGGATGGCAACAAACGGACAGCGTTAGTCGCGACGGCGTTGTTCTATGAGCTCAACGGCCACCATGTGCCCGGGGATCCCGAAGACGAGTTGTTCGAACTGGTGATCGCTGTGGCGACAGGAAAGCTCGCTTCGATTCACGAAATCGCGCACCTGCTGGCACCTCTCGTTGAGTGACGTCAGCGGAACGGGTTCTCCCCCGCCGCGACGGCGCTGCCCAGACCCATCAGGGTGACGGCAGAGTCGTGCAGCCGTTGGCCGGCCTCGCGGGTCGCCCGGCCGGCCAGGTAGCGCACCCAGGTTCCCTCGATCACGACGCCGAGCTTCACGCACGCCAGCGCCAGGTACCAGTCGAGGTGGTCGGCCGGCTGCCCGCCCGCGCCGAGGTAGGCCTGCAGAAGCTCGGCACGGGAGGCCAGTCCGCCGAGTTCGGCCAGGTAACCGGCCGAGCCCAGGGGGTTGGGCTCGATGGGCCAGCACACCAGCATCCAGCCCAGGTCCAGCAGTGGATCGCCGACGGTGCACATCTCCCAGTCCACGAAGGCCGCGACTTCCGGCCTCTGCCGCCGCAGCATCGTGTTGTTCAGGTGGATGTCGCCGTGCACGATGCCGGGCCGATAGCCGGCCGGCTGATGGGCTTCCAGCCAGTCGCACAACTCGTCCACACCGGGCAGCGAGTCGTGTTCGTAGCCGTCCTGCTGCCGGTAGGCCGCCACGGCGTTCCGCCATTGCGGGACCTGACGTTCCAGGAATGAACCCGGGCGCTTCCACTCCTCCAAGGGGCTGCCCCGCCATGAGGCCTGGCCGAGTCGCGCGACGTCGGCCGCGTAGTTAAGACCCACCTCATGGCGCATCGCCGGGTCGCGCACGTAGGCCGGCGCGATCTCATTGCCGGGGTTGAAGCCGTCCACCTCGTCCATCAAGTAGAACACCACACCCAGGACCTCGAGGTCCTCGCAGGCGGCGATGATTTCAGGATGGGGCACAGCGCTTCCCGCCAGGGTGCGCAGCACGGCGATCTCGCGTTGCATCGTGCGGTCGCTGTTGGGGCGCGGGTGCGGGGGCGGCCGGCGCAGCACAAGTCGCCTGCCGTCGATGCTCAGGCGCACGACCACGTTCTGGCTGCCACCGGTCAGTGGCACGACGTCGCTCACCGTCTCGCCGAGACCCTGCGCGCGGACCCAGGACGTCAGCGCTGCGACGGCGGTGTCGTCGAGCGTCCCGGTGACGCCCGGCACCATCGGCTCGGCCACTCCTCAGCAGATCCTCGGAAGCTGTTCGCCCAGTTCGCGTTCCACCACGCGGGTGGTGTCGAACGGGGTGCGCACCACCACCATGCCGGGATGCTCCTCGACCGCGCGGCCGATGATCGTCGCGCCGGCGCCCTCGGGCCGGGACCGCATCGCCGCCAGCACCGCCTCGCTGTGCGCGGGGTCGACGAAGGCGACCATCTTGCCCTCGTTGGCCACCTGCAGGGGGTCGAGGCCGAGGAAACCGCACGCCGAGGCGACGGTCTCCGGAATGGGGATGGCCGGCTCGTCGAGTTCGACGCCGACGCCGGAGGTGCGGGCAATCTCAACGGTGGCCGCCACCAGGCCGCCGCGAGTCGGATCCCTCAGGGCGTGAACGACATTCGGATCCGCCACCGACGCCAGCATGGCCGCAACCAGCCTGTGCAGGGGCGCACTGTCCGTGGTCACCGTGGTGCCGAAGTCGATGCCCTCCCGAACGCTCATGATGGCCACGCCGTGCTCGCCGATGGCACCCGACACCAGAATGTGGTCGCCGGGCCGGGCCTGCTCCGGGCCGATGCGCAGCCCCGCGGGCACCAGGCCGACACCGGCGGTGTTGATGAAAAGCCCGTCGGCCCCGCCCTTTCCGACGACCTTCGTGTCACCGGTGAGGATGCCCACGCCAGCACTGTCCGCGGCTCTGCCCATGGCCTGGGCCACCGCGCCGAGCACGTCGAGTTCCAAACCCTCTTCCAGGATGAAGCCGGCGGTCAGTCCCAGGGGTTGGGCTCCGCTGCAGGCGAGATCGTTGATGGTGCCGTTCACCGCCAGGTCGCCGATGTTGCCGCCGGGGAAGAACAGCGGGTTGACGACGTAGGAGTCGGTGGTCAGAGCGATCCGGCCCGCGCCGGTCTCCAGCACGGCCGAGTCCCGTGACGGCCCGCCGGACGAGCCGAACGCCGGCAGGAAGAGGTTCTCGATGAGTTCCTCGGAGAGGATGCCGCCGCCCCCGTGGCCCATGACGATCCGCTTGGTCTCGCGCAGCGGCATGGGACAAACCCAGTTCGACGGGTCAGGTAGCCGTGTTGATTCCCGAGTCGCTTCGCTCGTGCCCTCCGGGTTAGACATTGGCGCCGGACGCCGACTCCAGCCGCCGGAACTGGTAGTAGGCCGCGCACGCACCCTCGCTGGAGACCATGGTGGCGCCCAACGGGGTTCGCGGCGTGCAGGCCGTGCCGAAGGCCGGACATTCGTTCGGTTTGATCAGACCCTGCAGCACCTCGCCGGCGTGGCACAGGTCGGACTCCTGCACGCTCAGCTGCCCCACCCCGAACTTCCGTTCGGCGTCGAACGCGGCGTAGCGCGGCGAGAGCGTCCACCCGGACTGCGGGATCATCCCGATCCCCCGCCACTGCCGGTCGGTGACGGCGAAGACGTCGGTCAGCACCTGCTGGGCCACGGTGTTTCCGGCCGCGGTGACCGCCCGTGGGTAGGCGTTGCGCAACTCGGCGCTTCTGCCTTCTGTTCGGCACGCCTCCAGCAGCTCGACCACATGGCGAACGCCTTCGAGCAGGTCCAGCGGCTCGAAGCCGGTGACCACGATGGGAACGCCGTATTTCTCCACCAACGGTCCGTACTCCCCGGTGCCCATCACCGTGCAGACGTGACCGGCGGCCAGGAAGGCCTGAACGCGGTTGGTGGGTGAGCTGAGGATGGCCTCGATGGCCGGCGGCACGAGCACGTGGGAGACCAGCATCGAGAAGTTCGTCAGCCCGAGACGCTGGGCGTGCAGCACGGACATAGCGTTGGCCGGCGCGGTGGTCTCGAAGCCGACGCCGAAGAACACCACCTGCTTGTCGGGGTTGTCGGCGGCGATGCGGGTGGCGTCCAGCGGGGAGTAGACCACCCGGACGTCACCGCCGCGGGCCCGCACGCTGAACAGGTCCTCACGGCTGCCGGGCACCCGCAGCATGTCGCCGAACGAGCAGAAGATGACGTCGTCGCGCGCAGCGATCTCCAACGCGCGGTCGATCATCTCCAACGGGGTGACGCAGACCGGGCAGCCCGGGCCGTGGATGAACTCCACCGCGCCGTCGAGCAACTGGTCGATACCGTTGCGGATGATCGAATGTGTCTGACCCCCACAGACTTCCATGATGGTCCACGGTCGGGTGGCGGTGCGCCGGATCTGCTCGACCAGCGCCTTGGCGGCGACCGGATCGCGGAATTCGTCGAGGTATTTCATGCCGACTCCAGTCCGCCCAGCTCTTCCTCCAGGATGCCGAGGTCGGCGAACATCTGCAAGGTCTCGTTGGCGGAGGCTTCATCGAGACGGGTGATCGCAAACCCCGCGTGCACAATGGTGTACTCGCCGATCTCCATGTCCGGCAGATAGGCCAGGCACACCGTTTTGGTGGTCCCGCCGAAGTCGACGGTGGACATCCGGGTGCCCGACTCGTCCCAGATCTCGATCACCTTGCCGGGGATTCCGAGGCACATGTTGCCCCTCCTTTCCTGGGTCGAGCCGTCATGGCCCGAGCCTTTCCGGTGCCTGCCGGGCGGCGGCGATGCTCGCCTGTCCGAGCGCCAGGCCGCCGTCGTTACAAGGAACGATACGGTGCGTCAGCACCTCGTAGCCGCTCTTGGTCAGAGATTGCCGAAGTCCGTGCAGCAGTATGCGATTGGCGAACACACCGCCGGTCAGCCCGATGGTCGGGATACCTGACGCGCCGGCACAGTGCCGGACGGCCTCGGCCGTGGCCCGGATGACCGCGAAGTGGAAGCCGGCGGCGAGGTCGGCGGGTTCGGCGCCGGCACGAAGGCCCTCGACGATCCCGGCGATCACCGGAGCGGGATTCAGAACACCCTCGGCAACATCAAACCCGAGACCGGCCGCTCCGGCGGGCAGGAGCGTGGCAACCGGGGGATCGAACCGGCCGCGGCGGGCCAGGTGTTCGAGTTCCACGGCCGCCTGCCCCTCATAGCTGACCTGCTGGCATACCCCGAGCAGGCTGGCGACGGCGTCGAACAGCCGGCCCATGCTGGTGGTCGGAACGCAGCCGACGCCGCGGGGAATCTGCTGGGCCAGCACGTGCAGGCCGGTCTTCCCGACTGCGGCGACCGGGGGCAGGTCGTCGGCCCAGTCGATGCCCGCCCGGGTCAGCAGGTCCAGAGCGATGCGGGCGGGCTCGCGCACCGCGCCGTCGCCCCCGGGCAGCGCGAACGGAGCCAGGTGCCCCATCCGGCTGAACTCGGCCGGGTCTGTCAGGGCAAGCAGTTCCCCGCCCCAGATGGTGCCGTCGGTGCCGTAGCCGGTGCCGTCGAAGGTGACGGCGACGATCGGGCTGCCCAGCCGCCCGTGGTCGGCGAGCAGAGAGACGGCGTGGGCGTGGTGGTGCTGGACGGCCACGACCGGGCGCCCGGCGGCGCGGCGGCGTGCCCATGCGGTGGTGGCGTAGCCGGGGTGCATGTCGCACGCGATGATCTCCGGTGTCCGGCCGGTCATGAACGCCAGGTGATCCAGGGCGGATTCGAAGCACGCCTGGGTGCGAGGGTCGGCCATGTCGCCCAGGTGCGAGGAGAGATGGGCGTGGCGGCCCCCCATCAGACAGAACGTGGTCTTCAGGTCGCCGCCGGTCGCCAGGATGGTCCGCGCGCCGGGCACCGCGACGGTGACGGGCAGCGGTGCGTAGCCACGGGAGCGGCGCACCGGCAGCTCGGAACCCTGGTCGTCCAGGGCGACGACGGAGTCCTCGCACGGCACGTGAATCGGGCGGTCATGGGTGAGCACGGCGTCGGCCAGACCGTCGATCCACTTCAGGTCCCGGTCGCGGTAGACGATCGGCGAGCCGCCCTGGTTGGCCGAGGTCATCACCAACGGCAGCCGGCCCAGCCGGTCGAAGATCTGGTGGTGCACCGGCGAATACGCGAGCATCACCCCGAGGTCGGCCAGCCGGGGCGCGACCTGCGCGCAGACACCCCCGCCGCGTCGTGGCAGCAGCACGATCGGCGCGGCCGGCGATCCCAAGGCGGCAGCGGCTGCGTCGGACATCTCCGCGATGTCCCCGGCGGCATCGAGGTCGGCGACCATCACCGCAAAAGGCTTGGCGGGCCGGTTCTTTCGGTCCCGCAATATCGTGACGACACCGTCGTCGTCGGCACGGCAGGCCAGGTGATAGCCGCCGATGCCCTTGACGGCGACGATCTGCCCGGCCAGCAGCGCGGCGCAGGCGGCCCCGATCGGGTCGTCGGACTCCCGGGTCGCTTCGCTCCTGCCGGCAGATCCGTCCCCCGAAACCCACGTCAGCCGGGGTCCGCACTCGGAGCAGGCGATGGTCTGGGCGTGGTAGCGCCGATCGAGCGGGTCGCGGTACTCGGCGGCGCAGGCGCCGCACATCGGGAAGCCGGCCATCGTGGTGGCGGGCCGGTCATAGGGCAGGTCGGTGATGACGGTGTAGCGGGGTCCGCAGTTGGTGCAGGTGATGAAAGGGTGGCCGTGCCGACGGTCGGCGGGGTCGCGCATCTCGCGCAGACAGTCCGCGCAGACCGCGATGTCCGGCGGCACGAGCGTGCGGGAGCCGTCGTCGTCGTGACTGGCGACGATCGCGAATCCGCGCGTACCCTGCGGCGCGACGGCGGTGATGTCCACGGAGTCGATGCGGGCCATCGGCGGCGGACGGTCGCGCAGGGCGGCTATCGCGGCATCAACGGCCTCGGACGGACCCTCGAGTTCGCAGTGCACCGAACCGGCGTCGTTGTAGACCCAGCCGGACAGTTCGAATTCCGCGGCTATCCGGGCGACGGCGGGGCGGAAACCCACACCCTGCACGACGCCGGCGATGTCGAGCCGGACCCGCACGACCACGAGTTGACGCTAATCGAAGCGGACGACGAGCACGCAGACGTGGTCCGAACGCGGCGGCGGGGCGACGGTGGGGAACGATCTTCGCGGGGCCGCACCGCAGGCGATCATTTCCGCGGTGAGCGGCCAGTTCGCGTAGCGTTCCGGCGGTGCACGAACTTTCGCTGTGCCAGGCGATCGCCGGTGTCGTCCGGCCGCACGCGGCCGGCCGGCGGGTGGAGGTGATCCGGCTGCGCGTCGGCGCCCTGCGTCAGGTGGTGCCCGACACGCTGGCGTTCTGCTGGACGCTGGTGCGCGACCAGCAGGACATGCCCGAGGCGGAACTGGAACTGGAACTGGTGCCCGCCGCGGTGCGGTGCCCGGCCTGCGACCGGCAGTCGGAGATCGCGTCGCGGTGGTCGGTGGCCTGCCCGGAGTGCGGAAGCGCCGATGTCGAGGTGGTGGCCGGCGAGGAGTTCCTGGTCACCTCCGTCGATGTGTCGTGAGGCCGTCGAAGTTAAGGTTGCACCCATGGGGCGATTCCACCGGCACGACGACGGCACGGTCCACAGCCATGACCACTCGGACCACGACCATGACCATTCCCACGAGCCCCACGATCACGGTGACCACAGCGGCTACACGACCGGATCCGAACGCATCGAGGTTCTCGAGGCCATCTTCGCCGAGAACGACAATCGCGCCGCGGTGAACCGGGATGCGTTCGAGGCCAACGGTATTCGCGCGCTGAACCTGATGAGCTCGCCCGGATCGGGCAAGACCACCGTGCTGGGGGCGACGCTGGACGCGCTGGCCGGCGAGTTCGCCGTCGGAATCGTCGAGGGCGACATCGCCACCGACCTGGACGCCGCCAAGCTCGACGGCCGCGGCGCGCAGATCTCGCTGCTCAACACCAGCAACGGCTTCGGCGGCGAATGCCACCTCGATGCGCCGATGGTCAACCGCGCGCTGGCCGGACTCGACCTGCCGGCCCTGGATCTGGTGATCGTCGAGAACGTCGGAAACCTGGTGTGCCCGGCGGAATTCGATGTCGGCGAGCACGCCAAGGCGATGGTCTACTCCGTCACCGAGGGTGAGGACAAGCCGCTGAAGTACCCGGTGATGTTCCGATCGGTGGACGTGGTGCTGCTCAACAAGATCGACCTCGTGCCGCACCTGGACGCCGACATCGACACCTACGTGGCACGCGTTCGCGAGGTCAACCCGACCGCGGTCGTGCTGCCGGTCAGCGCGCGGACGGGGGAAGGCATGGACGCCTGGTTCGACTGGCTTCGGGCCTTCGTCAGCCGCTGAACCGCACCGCGATGATGCAGACGTCGTCGGCGCGCGGCCGCGGGGCGAGATCGTCCTGCAGGACCGCGCAGTAGTCGCTCACGGTGTCGGCGTCCCAGCCGGCGATGATCTCTTGGGCGCGCGCCATCCCGCTCTCGATGTCCATGCCGTGCTTTTCGACCAGACCGTCGGTGTACATCACCAGGATGTCGCCGGCCCCGATGTGCAGCTTGTTCTCCCGGTAGTTCGCCTGATGCATGGGTCCCAGGACCGGTCCGTGCGCATCGGAGAGCCGAATCACATCCCCGGTCGCCGCGCGCCGCAGGAACGGTGGCGGATGTCCGGCCACGCAGTAGGTCAGCATGCCGTCGCCGGGGTCGTAGACAGCGATCGCCATGGTCGCGAACTTGCCCTGACTGGCGTGCCGGGTGAAACCGTTGAGTTCGGCGAGCAGCTGCGCCGGCGGCAGACCCTGGTGGGCCAGCACACGACCCCCGCTGCGCAGCTGGGCCATGTCTTCGACGGCGGGCAGCCCGTGGCCGACGACGTCGCCGACCGCGATGTAGGTCCGGTTCTTCGGTAGCGGCATGATGTCGTACCAGTCCCCGCCGAGGCCCTGGGCGACGTCGGCGGGCTCATAGGTCACGCAGACGTCCAATCCGGTGGACTCCACCGGATTGGTGGGCAACACGGCGGCCTGCAGCACCGCCGCGCGGGCGTGCTCGTCGGCGTAGACCTTGGCCCGCACCAGCGCCTGACTGACCATGGTGGCCACCGCCGAGATGTAGGCCAGCTGGGCGTTGTTGAGCTGCTGCGGCTCCCGCCACGCCAGCAGCAGCACGCCGATGGGCGCACCGCCCGACGTCAGCGGCCAGCCCACCACCGACTGGCTGTGGCTCATGGTCACCCAATGCGCCTTTGCCGGGTAGGTCGCGGCATACTCGGCGCGGGTGTGGATGATCACCGGCTGGCCCGAGCGGACCACATCGGTGGAAACCGTCCTCTCGCCCATGGGTACGCCGCCGGCGAACGCGTCGAGCACCGAACGCGGATATCCCTCCATCGCAACCCAGTTCAGGTCCAGTCCGTCAGGGCTGACCAGGCCGAGGTTCAGCGAGCCGGCGCCCGCCTCGTTGAGCAGGTGCGCCGCCAACGTCTGGCCAATGTCGCGCGGGGTGAGCGCAGCCGAGAACCGCTGGGCCAATCCGGCCAGCGTCTCCATCCGCACCCGCTCGCGCCGCTCGGCCTCCCGCTCGCGAACGGCACTCATGCGGCCCGAGGCCTCCTGGGCGATGACCATGGCGACGACGACGATGGTCGCCAAGAACATCTGGGTCAGCGCCACTTTGGTGCCGTACCCCACGTCCATCCCGGCCAACAATCCGTGACCGTGGGAGGTCATCACATTGGCGAGGGTCGCGGCGACCGCTCCGGCCAGGGCGGCGCCCAGCATGTCCAATCGCAGCGCCGCCCAGGCCAGCACCGGCAGGATGAGCAACGACGGCGGGGCCTCGGACCAGAAGGCCGCCAACGAGAGTCCCGCGGTGACGACGAGCACGCCCAGCGTCTCCCAGGGATGCCGCCGAACGATGTAGGACTGGGTGGTCCACAGCAGGATCGGGGCGCCGATCACCAGCACGCCCAGCGCATCGCCGGCCCACCAGTTCAGCACCGCCTCGAACCACGGTTTGTTGTCGTGCAGCGCGCTGACGCTTCCGCCGATCAGAGCGCCGAAGAGAGGTCCGGTCAGGGAGGCTCCGGCGATGAAGAGCGTGAGGTCACGGCGCTTGCGCAGGTCCGGCCGGCCACCGCACCAGGCGAGCAGCACCGACGCGCCGATCAGCGGCTCCACCATGTTCGCCAGCCCGAATCCGGCGGCCTGCCACATGTCGTTTCCGAAGTAGATGTCGACCAGCACTTCGCCCGCAAAGATCGCGGCGAGGATCGCCGGCCACAGGGTGCGCCTGGTCAGCAGCATCGCGGCGACGGTGACACCGGCGGACGGGTAGAAGAACGAGGGACCCAGGGCCGATCCGAACGATGACCACGACAGGACCGCGCCCAGCGAGTAGGCGAGGAACACCACCGCGAACAAGCCTGTGACGTCGCGCCGGAATGCGGATGTCGTCCCGCCGGGGGCTACCGGTTTCGCAGTCCCCGCACGCGGGTCGACGCCGCTCGCCCCTCCCCCAGTCGGGCCCATACGAAAAGGGTATAGAAGGCCGCGGTGTTTTCGTCGGGAGCGTTAATCGTCGCCGTTGTCAGCACCGAACCGGACGATCAGTAGGCAAAGGTCGTCGTCGTGGGGAGCCGGAGCCACGTCCCGTGCCAGAGCTTCACAATCCAGCAGAGCTTCCGGCGGCCATGCCGCAAGCACATTCTCAAGGTGGGCGATCCCGGTCTTGAGATCTTCGTCGTAGTGCTCTACCAGGCCGTCGGTGTACATCACCAGGACGTCGCCGGCTTCGACGGCAATGGTGTTCTGGACGTAGACGGTTTCCGGGAAGGGCCCCAACATCGGCCCCGAGGCATCGGAGAGGCGCATCACCTTGCCGGTCGCCGCGCGGCGCAGCAGAGGTGGCAGGTGGCCGGCTGAACCGTAGGACAACGACGAGTGCCCGGGGTCGAAGATCGCGACGAGGTTGGTGGCGAAGTCGCCGCGAATCTGGCTGGCGGCGAACCGGTTCAGTTCGGTAAGGATCTGCGCGGCCGACAAGCCCTGATGGGCGTAGGCGTTGCCGGTGGTGCGCAATTGGGCCATATCCTCCACCGACAGCAGGCCGTGTCCGACGACGTCGCCGATCGCCAGGTAGGTCCGCCGGTCGGGCAGCGCCATCACGCTGTACCAGTCCCCGCCCAGACGGTGGGCGGCGTCCGCCGGCCGGTACAGCGCGCGGTATTCGATACCGACGGCGTCGGCGCGCGCGACCGGCTGGGCCACCGAGTGCAACACCGCGGCGCGGGCACGCTCGTCGGCATAGATCTTGGCGCGCACGAGGGCCTGGCTCACCATCGTGGCCACCGCGGAGATGTAGGCGCGCTGGGCGGTGTCGAGCGGTTGGGTGCGGGTCCACGCCAGAACCAGCACCCCGAAGGACTGTCCGCCGGAGTTCAGCGGCCAGCCGACGACCGACTCCATGCCGCCTCCGGCAGCCAAGCCCGCATTGTCGGGATAGGCCGCCGCGTACTCGGCGAAGTTGTGGAACTCGATCGGCCGGCCCAGCCGCACCGTGTCGGTGGCCACTGCACGTTCACGCAGCGGAATGCCGGTCTCGGCGTACTTGTCGCGGATCGCGGTCGGATACCCGGACATGACGGCACATTCGAGGAATCGGCCGTCACCACCGACCAAGCCCAGAATCAGCCCCTGTGCGCCCGCCTCATTGAGCACCTGCTCGACCAGAGCCCGGCCGATGTCCTCCGGGGTCAGCGCCGCTGCCAGTTCAATCGCCAGCCGCGAGAGCGTCTCCAGACGCAGGCGCTCGCGGCGCTCCGCTTCCCGCTCGCGCACGGCATCCTGCCGACCAGCCGCCTCCTGGGCGATCAGCAGGGCCACCACGACGATCACCGCAACGTAGGTCTGGGTGAGGACCACCTGGGCTTCGCGCGAGGCGCCCATCTCGACGAACAGCCCGCGCCCGTGGGTGGTCATGATGTTGGCCAGGAACGCGGCCGCCGCACCGGCGATCGCGGCGCCGATCATATTAAGCCGGAATCCGGCCCAGGCCAGGGTCGGAAGGATGAGAATCGATGGCGGCAAGTCGGTCCAGAAGGTGGCGACCGACAATGCAGATGTGATCGCCAGCACGGCCGCCATCTCCCAGGGGCGCCGGCGCACCGCCTCTGATTGGGTGCTCCAGAGCAGGATCGGTGAGGCCATCACCAGGACGCCGAGTGCATCGCCGGTCCACCAGGTCACCGTGCTGACCAACCATGGCGACTCGTAATGCACTGAGATGAGACTTCCGCCGATGAGGGCGCTGAAGATCGGCGCGATCAGACACGCCCCTGCCACGAAGCCGACGAAATCGCGACGCTGGGACAAGTCTGGCCGGCCGCCGCACCAGGCCAGCACGAGAGTGGCCCCGACCAGGGGTTCCACCACGTTGGCGACGGCGAATCCCCCCGATACCCAAAGCGGGCTTCCATAAATCGTGTCGACGAGGACCTCGGCCACCATGACTGCGACCGCGATCCAGGGCCACAGTCCGCGGCGGCTGAGCATCATGGCGGCGACCGTCACGCCGGCCGATGGATAGAAGAAGGACGGGCCTTCCCAGGAGCCGAAGGACTCCCAGGACAGTACGGCGCCCGTCGCGAATGCGAGGAACACCGCCAGGACGCAGATCGCATCGGATCTCAGTTGAGTTCGCTGCGCGGCCTTGGCCACCAATGCGGCTGTGCGCAACTCAGCGTCATCCAACGCGTGTTCTCGCAGGGCCACTTGATGAGTTTACCGACGTAAATGACATTTCCGGGACAGGCGTTTGCGGTCGGTGCCATTGGTCGTCGCCGCGGGGGACTTTCGGCCGTTCAGGCGTGTCGGTCATCCCCGGACTGTGAACGTCGCTTCCACCTGAGCCTCGATGTGCACGTCGTCCGGCCGCAGCGAGACCTCCGGAGGCCCTGTCGTCGAATCGCCGACGGCACTGGCCATCATCACCTTTCGGTGCGCGGGGCCGACGCCCATGCCCGGATCGCTGATGGTCCGGACCGTCACCGTGCCGAGGTCGAGGGCGTCGGCGTAGTCCTGCGCCCGCCGCCTGGCGTCCCGCACCGCCTTCTGGCGGGTCTTGCGTTCGGCCCGCAGGCGGGTCGCGTCGGTGAGCGCCCACTCGATATAGCCGATGCCGAGGCCGGGAACACCGGCCGTCCAACCGGCCCAGGCCGCCAGATCGTCGAAGTCGGCGAAGGTCGCGATGATCGGCACCGAGGCGGTGTGCACCAACGGCAGTTGCTCGCCGTCGCGGTTGAACGGGTGATGCGATCCTCGGCGGATCTGGTCGATGACGAACTTCGTCACCGGACCGTCCTTGGGGTGATGCCGCGCCTGCAGGGATGTGGTGACCGCCGCCAGGGCGGTGGCTACGGCGTCGAACACCGGCTGTGGCTCGGCGCCGTCGGCGCTCACCTGGGCGTAGACCGTCGCCTGCTCGGGAGGCAGGGTCACGGCGTGTGAGCCGCGCACGGTGATCTCCACGGGTTTCATATCCGCGGCTACTTGATGAGCGGGTCGCGAGGCATGCCGAGGATGCGCTCGGCGATCTGGTTGCGCGCCACCTCCGAGGTGCCTCCGGCGATCGCCATCCCGCGCGCGCCCATCGCGGCCCGGGCGGCCAGCGCGCCCTCGCCGCCTTCGAGCGCCAGTTCGGGGCCGACGAGCGCGGCTGCGATGGCGCCCTGCTCGCCGAAGTGCTCGGCGAGCTTGAGTTTGGTGATGTTGCCCTCCGGGCCGGGGCCCGCGCCCTCGATGCTGCGTGCGGCGCGGCGCAGGTTCAACAGCCGCAGCCCGTGATCGTCGGCCAGGAAGCGGCCCACCCGCTGCACCGCGCCGGCCATCCGGTCGCCGTGGGTCTGGGCCAGGTGCACCAGCCAGGCTGAGGCCGGGGCGATGCCGCCCGCTCCCCCGCCGATGCTGACCCGTTCGTTGCCGAGGGTGGCCCGGGCGACGGTCCAGCCGGCGTTGGGCTCACCGACGACGTCCTCGTCGGGGACGAACACGTCGTTGAAGAAAACCTCGTTGAACTCCTTGCCGCCGGTGATCTGTCGCAGTGGCCGGACCTCCACGCCGGGGGCGCTCATGTCCAGGATCACCATGGTGATGCCGGCGTGCTTGGGTCCATCGAAATCCGTTCGCACCGTTGCCAATCCGCGCCGTGCGTAGTGAGCACCCGAGGTCCACACCTTCTGTCCGTTGATCTTCCAGCCACCGTCGACACGGGTGGCTCTCGTCTTGACGGCGGCGGCATCGGACCCGGCCGACGGCTCGGAGAACAGCTGGCACCAGATCTCGTCCTTGCGCAGCGCCTTCTCGACGAAACGTTCGATCTGCCAGGGGGTTCCATGTTGGATGAGGGTGAGGATCACCCAACCGGTGATGCCGTAGTCGGGCCGGGTGACCCCGGCGGCGGCGAACTCCTCTTCGACGAGCAACTGCTCCACCGCCCCGGCGGCACGTCCCCACGGTTTGGGCCAATGCGGCATCACGTACCCGGTGGCGATCAACTCGTCGAGCTGCGACTTGTCCTCGAGGGCGGCGATCCGCTGCGCCTCGGCGCGGATCTCGGCACGCATCGCCTCGGCCTCGGGCGGCAGATCCAGGCTGTTCGCCCGCTTGATCCCGGCCGCGGTGAGGGTGAAGAGGTCGGTGGACGGACCGTCGCCGCCCATCAGCGCCTGCACGGTCAGAGCCCGGCGCAGATGCAGGTGGGCGTCGTGCTCCCAGGTGAACCCGATGCCGCCGTGCACCTGAATGTTCAACTCCGCGTTGCGGACATAGGCGGGGAAGGCCAGCGTGGCGGCGGCCGCCGCGATGAGCCGGAACTGCTCGCCGCCCTCCTCCGCCGCGCGGGCGGCGTCCCACACACACGCCACCGCGGACTCCGAGGACACCAGCATGTTGGCGCAGTGGTGCTTGACGGCCTGGAAGGTCGCGATGGTGCGGCCGAACTGCTCACGCACCTTGGCGTAATCGACGGCGACCTCGACGCAGTCCGACGCACCGCCGACGGCCTCGGCGGCGAACAGGGTGCGGGCGTAGGCCAGCGCGATGTCCCGCGCTCCGGGCAGCACGTCGGCGGACGCGCCGGTGAGCGTTACCCGGCCGGAGCGGCGGGTGCGGTCCAGGTTGCCGGGCACCTCGACGCACACGCCACTGGAGTTTCGCTCCACCACAACGATGTCGTCACCGGCCGCCAGCAACAACACATCGGCCAGGCCGACGCCGAGCACGACTCCGGCGTCACCGGACACCGTGCCATCGGAGAGCGTCAGGCTCCCGCCGAATCCGGCTGCACCGGTGCGAGTTCCGTCGATCAGCCCGGGAAGGAGACGGGCCTTCTGGTCCTCGGATCCGACGGCGGCCAGGACCGCGGACACCACCGCGGTCGGGACGAACGGCCCGGGTGCGACCGCCCTGCCGAGCTCGTCGATCACCACCACCAGCTCGGGCAGCCCGAATCCGGAGCCACCGTAGGACTCGTCGACATGCAGTCCCAGCCAACCGAGTTCGGCGAGTTCCCGCCAGAACGCCGGTCGGGTCTCCTCGTCGGCGTCCAGTAGTTCACGCGCGGCCCAGCGCGCTTTCTGGGCAGTGAGGAAGGACCGGGCGACGCCGCCGAGTTCGCGGTGGTCGTCGGTGAGTGCGATCGGCATGGGCTCTCCTGGTCGGCCGGCGCTATGCCAGCGCGGTGATCAACTCACCGACGGTGTGGTGGGCTTCCAGCGGATGCCGGAGACGCCCCTTCTGATTCACCGTATACAGGTTGCGGCGGCCGACCTTCTCCTTGACCAGGTATCCGCTGTCGGTGAGGTCGGCGAGGATCACCTGGACGGCACGTTCGGTGATGCCGATCCGCAGGCCCAGTTCACGGGCGGTCAACGCCTCCCCGCTCGCCAGGCACAGCAGCACGTGGGCGTGGTTGGTCAGAAAGGTCCATAGCCGGTTCGTCGTGGGTTCGGGTACCGCCGGCCGCGCGGCCCGCCGTGTCTCTGGCATGGATAAAGTTGTACCACTGCAACGATTCGCGTAACCCCGTTCGTGACTACAGACGGGCGAATTCGGTCTTGCCCCGCTCGAATTCCTCCAACATCGCCGCGGTCAGCGTCGGGCGGATCTGGCCGATCGCCGTCAGGTAATCCTCGGTGACGGCCGGAAGCCCGCGGCCGTCACGCATCTCACGTTCGAACGCGGCCTGGGCGCCCTTGCGGGCGGCGAACTCGATGTCGGCCGGGGTGAACAGTTCCGAGGCGGTGACCAGACGGTCGACGTCGATCTCAGAACGGTCGGACCCGTTGGCCGCCCCCAGGTAGCGCCGCCACACCGCCCGCCGCGCCGGCTGGTCGGGCGGCCCGACCGGGATGACGTAGTCGAAGCGGCCGGGTCGCAGGAACGCCGAGTCCAGCGAGTGCACGGCATTGGTGGCGCACACCAGCAGCCGGCTGTCGTGCTGCCGGAACGCCGGGATGAGCTTGAGCAGTTCGTTGGTGACGCCGAGCTCGGCGGTCGACGCCCCGGAGCGGGCGGTGGCGATCTCCTCCACCTCGTCGATGAACAGGACCAGTTCGTCAAGCTCGGAGAGGTCGGCGAAGGCCTCCCGCAGCGAGGCGGCCAGCCCGCCGGTGCCGGTGGCGGCCAGCCGGGACGGGAACAGTTCGACGAACGGCCAGCCCAGCCGTGACGAAATCGCTTTGGCGAAGCTGGTTTTCCCGGTGCCGGGCGGCCCGAACAGGATGACGGCCTTGGGCGGGCTGACGCCGTAGCGCTCGGCCACCTCGGGGTGTCCGAGCGGGTCGACGATGCGGCGTTCGATGATTTGCTTCTCGTACTCCATGCCGGCCATATCGCCCCACAGCCCGGGCGGCAGGATCTGGCCGCCGAGTTCCTCGAGCAGGTTGGCCTGGTCGGGGCCGAGGTGCTCGATGAGCTCGTAGTAGACCAGCCGGTCGCGGCGGGCGTAGCCCGAATTCTCCAGCGCCGCAGCGCCGGTCGCGCCCTCGGGCATCACCGCGCAGATGCGTCGCACCCCCGCCGAGCGGAGCCGACGCTCCAGATCGGCCAGCAGCGCCGAACCCACTCCCCGCCCGCGCCACCTGGCCGCCAGGGCGACCAGCAGGATCCAGGCGCGCTCGCCCTGCGTCTGCGCCACCGCCATCCCGACCACCTCGTCACCCACCTCGGCGACCACCGCGGGCTCACCGGCCCGGGCGGCGGCCATCACCTCGGCGACGCTGAACACCGGTTCGGCCGAGCCCGGGCCGCGGCTCTGGTCCCACACGCTGATGGCCTGATCGAGATCCTCGTCGTGGTAATCACGCAGCCTCCATGCCGGCATCGCCGCACCTCCTCACCTAGTGGGTCAGTAGAGCCTGCCGGGATTCGGCCGGTGCGCATCCCCCATCCGGTGGATATCGGCAGGGGAACCCGCTGCGACGCTGGTCGGGTGCGAGGATCTGGGGCTATGGAATGCATCGAGGAGGTACGCGGCGACGTCACCTTCGTCCGCACCGACAAGGACCTACCACCGGTGGCGATCATCGACCGCTCGCCGATCACCACCCGCCACAAGCTGGTGTTCGGCGCCATCGCCGTGCTGGGGGCGATCGCCTGGGCGGTCATCGCTTTCGTGCGCGGGGAGACCGTCAACGCGGTCTGGTTCGTCATCGCGGCCATCTGCACCTACGTCATCGGGTTCCGGTTCTACGCCCGGCTGATCGAGATGAAGATCGTCCGGCCGCGCGACGACCACGCCACCCCGGCCGAGATCTACGAGAACGGCACCGACTACATGCCCACCGACCGGCGGGTGCTGTTCGGCCACCACTTCGCCGCCATCGCCGGCGCCGGACCGCTGGTCGGCCCGGTGCTGGCCATGCAGATGGGTTACCTGCCGGGCACCATCTGGATCATCGTCGGCGCGGTGATGGCGGGGTGCGTGCAGGACTATCTGGTGCTGGCCATCTCGACGCGGCGGCGCGGACGCTCGCTGGGCCAGATGGCCCGCGACGAGCTGGGCGCGATCGGCGGCACCGCGGCGATCGTCGGCGTGCTGGTGATCATGGTGATCCTGCTGGCGGTCCTGGGCCTGGTGGTGGTCAACGCACTGGCCGAAAGCCCTTGGGGCGTCTTCTCCATCGCGATGACCATCCCCATCGCGATCTTCATGGGCCTGTACCTGCGCTACCTGCGTCCGGGCCGGGTCTCGGAGGTCTCGCTCATCGGCGTCGCGCTGCTGCTGCTGGCGGTGGTGGCCGGCGGGTGGATCGACCACACCGGATGGGGCGCGCACTGGTTCACCCTGTCCAAGGTCACCCTGTCGTGGTGTCTGATCGTCTACGGCCTGGCCGCATCCGTGCTGCCGGTGTGGCTGCTGCTGGCGCCGCGCGACTATCTGTCGACGTTCATGAAGGTCGGCACCATCGCCCTGCTGGCCGTCGGCATCCTGCTGGCCCGCCCGGTCATGCAGGCCCCGGCGATCTCGCAGTTCGCCAAATCCGGTGCGGGACCGGTCTTTGCGGGCTCGCTGTTCCCGTTCCTGTTCATCACCATCGCCTGCGGGGCGCTGTCTGGCTTCCACTCGCTGATCGCCTCGGGCACCACGCCGAAGCTGCTGGAGAAGGAGAGCCAGATGCGGCTGATCGGCTACGGCGGCATGATGACCGAGTCGTTCGTGGCGATCATGGCGCTCATCACCGCGGCAATCCTCAACCAGCACTTGTACTTTGCGATCAATGCCCCCGGGGCGCAGACCGGCAGGGCAGCCGACACGGCGGCGACCTACGTCAACGGGCTGGGGCTGTCGGGCACACCGATCACCGCCGCGCAGATCACCGAGGCCGCCACGAGCGTCGGCGAGAAGTCGATCGTCTCGCGCACCGGCGGCGCCCCGACCCTGGCGTTCGGCATGGCCCAGGTGCTCTCGGTGTTCGGCGGCAGCGGGCTCAAGGCGTTCTGGTACCACTTCGCGATCATGTTCGAGGCCTTGTTCATCCTCACCACCATCGACGCCGGCACCCGGGTTGCCCGCTTCATGCTGTCCGACGGGCTGAGCAACCTCGGCGGCCCGCTGCGCCGCCTGCACGACCCGAGCTGGCGGGCCGGCGCATGGGCCTGCAGCATCATCGTCGTCGCCGCGTGGGGCTCAATCCTGTTGATGGGTGTCACCGATCCGCTCGGCGGAATCAACACGCTCTTCCCGCTGTTCGGCATCGCCAATCAGTTGCTCGCGGCGATCGCGCTGACCGTGGTGACCGTCGTGGTGATCAAGATGGGCTTGCTCAAATGGGCGTGGATTCCCGGCATTCCGCTGCTGTGGGATCTGATCGTGACGCTGACGGCGTCGTGGCAGAAGATCTTCTCCGGCGACGCGAAGCTGGGCTACTGGACGCAGCACTACCAGTACCGCGACGCTCTGGACGCCGGCAAGACGTCGTTCGGCTCGGCCAAGGACATCGGCCAGCTGCACGCGGTGGTGCGCAACACCTTCATCCAGGGCACGCTGTCGATCATCTTCGCCGTGGTCGTGATCGTCGTGGTCGCCGCGGCCGTGGTGATGGCGGTGCGGGCGATTCGTGGTGGCGGGAGGCCCCTGGCGGTCGAAACACCCATTCCGTCAAAGCTTTTCGGTCCCTCGCACCTGCTCGCCACACCGGCGGAGAAGGAGGTGCAGAAGGAGTGGGACGCTTTGGACGGCTCGGCCGTCAGATCGGTTGGTACGTCGGCGCATTGATGGGCGACAGCCATTATCAGCGCTATGTCGCCCACCGCGCGCGGGTGCATCCGGGCGAGCCGGTGATCAGCGAAGCCGAATACTGGCGGATGCGGCACCGGGAGGCCGAGCGGAACCCGGGGGCGCGCTGCTGCTGAGGGGGTGAGACTTCGGGCAACACGATGCAGTCAGGCTGGCGGACCGCTATACGCCGCCGTCACCACCTGCGCCGCCGTTCCCGCCGGGACCACCGCCGTTGCCGCCGGGACCTCCGCCGAGACCGCCGGGACCACCGATCCCGCCCGTCCCCTGGACGACCCACACCGACGGGTCCAGGAACGACGTTGCCGTGTGGGTCGTCTGATAGACCGTGCCGTCGGGACCCAAAACGACGCCACCGAGTGGTTCACCCAGCAGCGAATCGCCGGTGCGGATGGTCCCGGCGGAGTCGACCGCTCCCACATAGGTCACGCCTGGTCGGTATGTGGTGACGTACACCTGCCCGGCCATGTCGACGGCCAAATATCCCTGCGAGGGCACGCCCCTCATCGGATTACCGGTGTGTACGGTCCCGTCGGGACTGATCACCGTCACGTATGTCAACGATGCCCCACGGTCGACAACCGCCTGGTAGACCGAGCCGTCGGCCGCCACGATGATCCCGTACGAGGGCTCTCCCAGGATGGTTGTGGTCTGGGGGACGCCGTCGGGGGTGATCACGGTGACATAGGTGTGATACGCGTCCGTTGTCACGTCGTAGGCGTGGGTGGTCTGATAAAAGGCGCCGTCGGCAGTCACGTAATGCGCATCCCTGGCCGGTTCGCCGGGCAGTGTGCCCACTGAAAGCACGGTGCCGTCGGAGTCTATTGCACTGATATACGTTTCGGTGCTGTCGTAACTCGACGTGATCAGCGAGGCCCTGCCCCCCTGGTCGAGTTGCACGCCGCCATAGCTCGCAATCCCGGGAACAGCACTGGTGATTACCGTGCCGTTGGATCCGACCACGACCACCGACGTCTGCGCCCCCGGGTCGTTGGCGTCGCCCGTGACGATGGTCTGGTACAGCGTGCCGCCAGCACCGATCAGCAAGCGGTCGGCCGGACGACCGGCGAACTGGCCGATCTGCGACACCGTTCCGGTGGAATCGACTGCGCTGATGTAGGTCTCGTCTGCGGTGTCGTCGTATGTCGTCTGGTAGAGGTTGCCGTTCGGTGCGATGACCGGTAATTCGAAAAACGGAGCGGGCAACTCGGCGCTTGCCCGGATCGTGCCGTCGGCGTTAATGACGGCCACAATGCTCGGGCCGCCGCTGTAACTGGCGGTGGACTGATAGGCCGTCCCGTCCGAGCCGAAAACCACGTGCCACTGTGCGTAACCGGCCATGGCTCCGCTGGTGTGGGTCGTGCCATCCGTACCGATCACCGTGACGTAGGTCAGGTAATCGTCCAGATCCGCGTTAGGGCCGAAAGTGGTCATGTAGGCGGTGCCGTCGGGGCTGAACGCGACAACGTCCCCGGGAATCCCATCCTGTCCAGGAATCGCACCCGAGTTGTGCGGCACCCCGTCGGCGCCCACGACGGTCACCCGGGTTTCGAAGTCGGTGCTGGACACGAAGTAGGCGGTGCCGTCCGGTCCCGCCTCCGCTCCCGCGTTGCTCAAGTCCCCGGTCGGCAACGGCACGCTCGTCGTGGTCGTCGTGCCGTCGGAATCGATCAGGTTCAGATATGCCAAGTAATCCGGGCCGGTGAGTTGGATGGTGAACACTTGAGCACCGCCGCCACTGCGGGCGATGTACTCCTGCCTGTCACCCAGAAGGGCGGAGACCTCGCGGCCCGGCAGCGGGTCACTGGTGTGTGCGGTTCCATCGGCGCCGATGAGGGTGATGTAGGTCTGGTCGGCCGCCTCGTTGTAACTCACCTGGTACGCGGTGCCATCTTTTCCGATCACCACCGAACCCGATGGGACTGCTCCGGTGGGCAACACGATGGTCGTGCCCCGATATGGGCTGATCGGCGCCGACACCGCGACCGGGGTCTGGAACTCCCCGTCGCTGGCCAGGATCGTGAAAGCCGCTGTGGCAGGACCTGTTCCGTAGTAGGCGGCGCTTCGTTCGAGCGGGGTCGGCGTGTACACCCACCCACCGGTGGCCGGGTCGACGACGACCGCCGCGGTGGACGCCGGGTCCAGTGCATAGGTCAGCATGTCCCCGTCGGGATCGGTGACCCGCACCAGCCCGGTCACCGTGCCGTCGGCGGGATCGGTCGTGACCACGGAAGAAGTCGGCGAACCCGCCACGGGAGCGCGGTGCAGCCTCCACGACCCCGGATCCAGCACTACGGGTCCCGCATCGCTCGCCTGATACACCGTGCCGTCGGGGCCGATCGTCACGCCCGCGGGCGGGGGGCCGGCGATCGGATCACTCGTGCGCACGCTGCCGTCGGCGTAGATGGCGGCGACATGGGTCTGGTAGGCGGCGATCGCAGATTCATAGGTGTACGTGGTGACGTAGACCTCACCGGAAGGGGCCACCACGAGTGCATTGTTGGCGGGTAATCCGTTGAGGGGCAGACTGGTTCGCGTGGTGCCATCGGATCTGATGGCTGTCACGTAGCTCTTGCCGGCGTCGTAGTCGACCGTCGTCTGGTAGGCGACGCCGTCCGGGCCCATGCCCACGGCGGGGTAGGCCTGTCCGGTGATCAGCGTGGTGTGCACCACCCGGTCGGCGCCGATGACGGTGGCATATGTGTGCTGCCCGGGGCCGTAGGCGGTGTCCCAGGTGTAGGTGGTCACGTGCACCGCGCCGTCGGGGCCGAACAGGGGGCTTCCGGTAGCAGGCGACCCGGGCAGCGGGCTGCTGACCCAGATGGTGCCGTCGGAGGCGATGGCCGTCACAGAGGTCTGGTGGCCGGGTGGGCCGGGGTCATCGGGGGGGAGGTCCGTCCAGTGGCCGTCGATCGGCTCATCGGTGACGAGGTAGGCCGTTCCGGCAGAGTCGAAGTGCACGCCTTCCCCGTCGTTCGGCAAGCCGGGAATTGCGGCGCTGTCGACGACGCTGCCGGCAGGGCCCAACACCGTGACGTAGGACGTTGCGATCCCATCCCACGAGAACTGGTAGGCGACGTCGTCAGGTCTGAGTTGGACGCCGACATAGGTGGTCGTTCCGGGCAGAAGCCTGGTGGTCGCTTGCCCGTCGGGCCCGACGGTCGTCACATACGCGCCGGAGGAGGTTCTGGTGGTCTGGAAGGCGGTGCCATCGGAGAGGACGGCCGTGACGCCGATCGGAGCGCCCGGGATCGGCGCGCTCGTCGTGAAGGTCTCGCCGGGTCCGATGGCGGTCACGAATGTCTGATCGTCGACCTCCTCGTACGTCACGAAATACTTCCGGCCGTCGTTGCCGTCGGCGAGGGCGGTTGCGGAATCGGTCTGGCCCACCCCCGGGACGGTGAAAAGCGTTCTGCTCGTGGCGGTCTGATCCACCACGGCCATGAACGACTCGTACACCGAGGTCGTCGGGTCCTGGGTGTATCCAGCCTGATAGGCGCGCCCGTCGGATCCGATGAAGAGCTGACCCTGCGGCCTTCCCGACATGGGTGCGGTGCTGGTGAAAGTGTCGTCGGGGCGGATGGCGGTGACAAGGGTCTGGTAGAGGTCGTTGTAGGTGGTCTGGTAGGCGGTTCCGTCGCTCCCGACGACAAGATCGCCGAAGGCAGCGCCCGCGATGGGGCCGATCGTTGTGACAGAGCCGTCCGGGCCCACCGCGGTCACATATGTTGTGGCTCCCGGCTCGGGGCTGGCGGCCGCGGGCTGAACGCGGGTCGCGGCGGCGGCCCGAGGACCGGCGAACACCGATGCGGCCGCGAAAATGCTGAAGCTCTGAATCTGCGCGGGCGGTGTCACGGTGCTCGTCAGGAACGCCTTGCCGGTGGTGGGGTCGATAACGATTTTTCCGGTTACCACGCCGGGAACGGCGGCGCTCATGGTGGTGCCGTCGGGCGCGACGACGTTGATGTAGGTCGCTTGCGCATCGTCGTCGAAGGTCTGCTGGTAGAGCTTGCCGCCGGGCCCGGTGAGCGGATCGCCGACCGTCGCTCCCGGTAGGGCCGCGCTGGAGCGAGGCTTTCCTTCGGCATCGATGACCGTCAGGTAGCTCTTTCTCGTGTTGGGGTCGTAGCTGGCTTGCACCAGGGAGCCGTCGGGGGTTTGCACGATGGCACCGACCGCTGTGGAGTTACCCGGAAGCGCGACGGTCCTGGTGGAGATGGGGACACTCACGTCGGCCGAGGTCATGCCTCCGTGCCCGTCAGTGATGGTGACGGTGAAGGTGTCCGAGGCGGGCCCGCCACTGCCGGCGGCAAGGCGCGCCGCGGCCGTGGGAGTGTAGATGAAGGTGCCGGTGGCGCTGTTGAATCCCAATTGCTGGGCGCGGACGGGATTCTGACTGACGGTGTACGTCAGAAGGTCGGCGTCGGCGTCGGTGGCGGTGATCTTCCCGGTGACCACGCCGGTCGCCGGATTCGGTGCGCCGGTAGTGACCACCACATCGGCGGGCGCCTTGTTGCTGGGGCTGACCGTCACCGTCACCGACACCGCCAGGATGCCCCCGTTGCCGTCGCTAGCGGTGACGGTGAAGCCGTCCTGCTTGAGGCTGCCGGCCGCGCCGTCGGCCGCGGCGGCGTGGCGCGCATCGGCCGTCGGGGTGTAGGTGAACGTGCCGTCGGCATTGACTGCGACGGCACCCTTGGCCGGCGAGGCGGTTCCGGAGTAGCTCAGCGGATCGTTGTCCGGATCGGTGGCGGTGACGGTGCCGGTCACGACACCGTCGGCACCCGGCGCGCCGACCGTGACGACACCATTGATCGGGGCGCGGTTACCCGGCGGCGGCGGTGACGACACCTTGGTGACGGTGACTGTGACCGTCGCGGTGGTCGGGGCCAACTGGCGCAGCAGGCCGTGGCGCACACCGGTGCCGACCGTGTCATCGATGGTGAAGGTGAAGGTGTCGGTGCCGCCGGTCGCGGCGATCCGGGCCCCCGGGACATAGGTGAAGTTACCCGCAATGTCGTAGTCGAGCGTTCCCTGGCCGGGTGCGGTTGCCACCGAGTAGGTGAGCGGATCGCCCTCGAAATCGGTGGCGTTGAGGCTGCCACGGATGACGCCGTCCGGGCCCTGCGCAGACAATGTCGGCCGGGCGGTCGGGCGCTGGTTGTTCAAGGTTCGCTGGACCTCGCGTACCCCCAGCCACAGACTCTGAACGAGGGCAGGCACAGGAAGGTCGGGGATCGGTAACCGAGGAGCCAACCCACCAAGTCCGAACCAGGTCAGCGTATCGGTGACGATGGCCCGCAGGGTGATCGGAACCGAGGTACCCGCAGCCCACAGAGTCGGCAGCCCCCGTTCCGCGGCCACATTCACCGGTGACACCAACGGTGGCGCACTGCTGGCCACCGGCAGCACGGGGGCGAAGCCAACGCTCGACAGTGTGAGCCTCCGCGGCTCGGCCTCATGGCCTGTCGATTCGTCGACGCTGAGGACTGGTGCCGTCGATAGCTGCGCCACAATCGGCGGTGTGTCGTTGACCGCTGGGCGCGACGCCTGCACCGGGGCGATATGTTCGGGGCGAGCTGAGGAAGCAGGCGAGACGTCTGAACTACCAGGCTGCGTCGCGCCCCTCGTTACCGCGCTTTCGGACTGGTCGGGTAACGATCCGCTCGGTCCGGCGCCACCGCCGACGGCGGAGGAATTGCGGGTGACGGACACGGTGCCGGCGTCGAGGGCGTCTCCAGATGCGGGCGTCCGGTCACGCCGTACAGGCGCCGGGGACCCCCTTCTGGGGCGCTGAGTATCCGCGCCGACCGGGACGCGCCCTTCGGACCTTTCAGACGAGGTTCGCACGCCGGGCCCATCGGTTGATGTCGTCGATCCCGGCCCGCCTGCGTGGGCAACGCCGCACCCAAGGGAACCAAGACCGACTCCGACACCTAGGACAGCGGCCAGCAAACCGACCCGCCCAATCGCCTTCTCGAACCGCAGCGCTCGCGCGGAGGGAACCGGTCGATGTGAGTCAACGGATGAGGACATAACTGGTCCCTTCGCTCCCCAAGGTGTCGTGGACCCACAGTGGAACACACTCCGCCAGGGATGTCACAGACAGTTCACAGCAAATTATGATGTGCCGACGTAAATTGTTGCTGGACCGAAGCCGCGGCGATTCGGAACTCCGTTACCGCGCGGCACCAGATCCAAGGAGAGAGGGTCCCGTCAAGCGTCGGCGGGAGAATCGAAAGACCCGGCCCCTTGTTCAGGGGCCGGGCCTCTCCGCGTCAGGTCTGTCGTGCGCCCTGGGGCGTCCGAAGTGTCCTGTTCCCCGGGCCGCCGGATCCCAAACCTCCCCCGGTTGGCATGCCCCTGGCCGACCGTCTACCGTTTCTGCCAACGGTCGTATGCAGATAGAGGTGGGCCCGGGATGGACCTGGCGTGGTCGGCGGAGGATCTGGAATTCCGCGATGAGGTGCGGGCCTTTCTCGACGAGAAGCTCACCGACGACCTGCGCCAAGCCGGGCGCTTGATGACCAGCGTCTACGCCGACCACGAGGCCAGCATGGCCTGGCAGGCGATACGGCACGAACGGGGCTGGGCCGCCCCGGCCTGGCCGGTGGAACACGGCGGCTGCGACTGGACGCTGACCCAGCACTACATCTTCAACCGGGAGTCCGCCCTGGCCGGGGCACCGTCGCTGTCCCCCATGGGCATCAGCATGGTGGCTCACGCCATCATTGCCTTCGGCACCCCCGAGCAGAAGGACTACTTCCTGCCGCGCATCCTCACCGGCGAGGTCTTCTTCTGCCAGGGCTACTCCGAGCCGGAGTCCGGGTCGGACCTGGCCAGCCTCATGATGGCGGCCGTCGACGACGGTGATCACCTGGTCTGCACCGGCAGCAAGATCTGGACCACCCACGCCGCCGAGGCCAACTGGATCTTCGCCCTGGTGCGCACCACCCGCGGCGCCCGCAAGCAGCAGGGCATCACCTTCCTGCTGATCGACATGACCACACCGGGCATCGAGATCCGGCCGCTGGTGATGACCTCGGGCGAGGAGATCCAGACCCAGATCTTCTTCGACTCCGTGCGGGTGCCGAAGTCGAACGTCATAGGGAAGATCGACGACGGCTGGACGGTGGCCAAGTACCTGCTGGAGTTCGAACGCGGCGGCGGCGCCGCCGCCCCTGCCCTGCAGGTGATGGCCGAGCGAATCGCCACCGAGGCCCGCACGCAACCCGGGCCCGGCGGCGGCACACTCATCGACGACCCGGCCTTCGCCGCGAAACTCGCCGACGTCCGCATCCGGACCGACGTGCTGGAGATCCTCGAGTACCGGGTGCTGGCCACCGTGTCCGAGGGCCGCAACCCGGGCGCGGCGTCGTCGATGCTGAAGATTCTGTCCACCGAACTGAGTCAGGCGATCACCGAACTGGCGATGGAGGCCGCCGGCCCGCAGGGGCGCGTCTACCAACCTCATGCCACCCGGCCCGGCGGCCCGATCGCACACTTCACCCCGCCGGCCGACGGCTACGTCAGCGGTCAAGACTGGCAGGCGGTCGCTCCGTTGCGCTACTTCAACGACCGTGCCGGCTCAATCTATGCGGGCAGCAACGAGATTCAGCGCAACATCCTGGCCAAAGCGACCCTGGGACTGTAGGGAAAGACCGTGGATTTCAATCTGAGCGCCGAACAGGAACTGCTGCGCGACGGCCTGGGCAAGTTCCTCAATGCCCGCTACACCCTGGAGGGCAGCCGTGCGGCGGCCAAGACCGGCGCTGGCTGGCAGCCGGAGGTCTGGCGGTCCTTCGCCGAGGAGCTCGGCATCCTGGGAGCGACGCTGCCCGAGTCGGTCGGCGGCAGCGACGGCGGTGCGGTCGAGTCCATGGTGATCGCCGAGGAACTGGGCCGCGCCCTGGTGATCGAGCCGTACATCGGCACCGTGGTGGTGGCGGGCGGACTGCTGCAACGGGTGGGCGGCGCGGCCGCGGAGACGGTGCTGGAAAGGATCTCCGACGGATCGGCCGTCGTCGCCCTGGCGGTGACCGAGCCCGCGTCCGGTGACCATTGGGAAGGCATGTCGGCCAAGGCAATTCGGGATGCCCGGCGGGCAGGAGCGGAGCGATCCGGGAACGAGACCGATGGGTGGGCTCTCACCGGGGTCAAGACCGTCGTCGTCGACGCTCCCCTGGCGACCCACCTGCTGATCGCCGCCCGCACCGCCGGGGAACCGGGTGACTTCCGGGGGATCTCGCTGTTCCTCACCGAATTCGACGCCGCCGCTCCCCCGTCGGGGCTGCGGATGCACAGCTACCGCACCATCGACGACAGGCGTGCCGCCGATCTGGTGTTCGACGGGTTGCGACTGCCCGCCGACGCGCTGCTGAGCGACGACGGCTGGCCGCTGCTGTCCCGCGCGCGCGACGAGGGTGCGGCGGCGGTGTGCGCCGAAGCCGTCGGTGCGATGCGCACCGTGCTGGCCGACACCGTCGAATACTGCAAACAGCGCCAGCAGTTCGGGGTGCCGATCGGCAGTTTCCAGGTGCTGCAACACCGCATGGTCGACATGTACATGGAACTCGAGCAGTCCGTCGCGGCGGTCTACCTGGCGGTGCTGAACCTCGACGCCGAGCCGGAGGTGCGGGCGAGGGCGGTGTCGGCGGCCAAGGTGACCATCGGTCGCGCCGCGCGATTCATCGGGCAGAACGCCGTACAACTGCACGGCGGCATGGGCATGACCGAGGAGCTGGCCATCGGGCACTACTTCAAGCGCCTCACCGCCCTGCAGTACGAGTTCGGGTCCACCGACCACCACCGTTCCCGCTACGCGGCGCTCACTCAGGGCTGAATTTCCACCCCGGCGATTCGTCGGGTTGCGCCGGTAGATTTGGTCGCATGCTGAACAAAATCACCGACACGGTCGGCAGGGTCGCAGGTCCGGTCAGCAAGGTCGCTATCCAGGTCGCCGAAGCCGGGGGCAGCATCGTCGGAATCCGTTCCGGAACCGAGGAGCCTCAGTACACGGTCGAACGCCGGTTCGGCGATGTCGAGATCCGTCGCTACGGCGCTCGGATCGCCGCCGAGACCACCATCGACGCCGACGAGGAAGCCGCCCGCAATGAGGGCTTCCGCCGACTGGCCCGCTACATCTTCGGCGGCAACAAGGGCAACACCAAGATCGCGATGACCGCACCGGTGGCCCAGGAACAGGGGCAGAAGATCGCCATGACCGCGCCGGTGGCCGCCCAGCGCGGCGGCGCCGGGCAGTGGGTGATCCGGTTCTTCATGCCGTCGAGCCAGACCATGGACACGCTGCCCACCCCGAACGACGAACGGGTGCGGCTGGTTCACGTCCCCGGCGAGCGGGTCGCGGTGCTGCGCTACTCCGGCGCCTACAACCCGTCGGTGACGGCATCGCGCACCGAGGAGCTGTTGAAAACCCTGCGGGACAACAAGATTGAAACCGCGGGTGAGCCGCTGATGTGGTTCTACGATCCGCCGTGGACCCTGCCGTTCCGCCGCCGCAACGAGGTTGCGGTCAGCGTTGCGGACACCGCCTAGAGCACTCTTAAGACGACGGCGCCGGGGCGGGATCCGCCGCCGGCGCGGGAGCGGGTGCCGCCGGAGCAGGAGCGGGACCCGCCGGAGCGGGAGCGGGCGCGGCCGCGGGATCAGCAGGTGCCGCCGGAGCGGAAGCAGCCCGCCCCTGGCCGGTGGCCGCTGCGGAATGGCCCGGGGCCGACGATTCCGACGACGCCGGCGGGTTGCCGGGCGTCGCCGACGACGGGGCCGCGGACGCGGCAGCCGGCTTGGCGGGTGCCGCCGCGTCTGCTCCGCCGGGGACGGGCGCCGCGGCGGGGGCAGGCGCGTCCGGCACCGGGGCATCGGCTCCGGCCGGCGCCGCGGGGCCGGCTTGGTTGGACGGCTTGCTGTTGGCCAGCTGGTTGGGGTTCACCGGGCGGGTGCCAAGCATCATGATGGCGTCCTGGGGCGACACGTCGCCGCTGCGCAGGGCATGCCAGATGTCACGCAGGAACCCGACCTTGGGGCTCTCCTGAGCCTGCTGGGTGGTGCCCGGGGGCAGGCTGTCGGGGCTGGGCAGGTGCTGGACCCCGTCCGGCGGGGTGACCGAGGCGGCCTCGGGAACCGCGGGCGCCCCGGGTGCAGCCGCGGAAGCGGGAGCCGGTGAGTCGGTGGGGGCCGCGGCAGCCGCCGTGACGGGCGCAGCGGCAGGCGCCGCCGATTCGGCGGCAGGCGTGGGTGTCAACGGAGCGGGAACCGGCACCACGGGGTCAGCCGGGGGCGCCGGATCTGCCGCCGCAACCGGGACCGCGATGCCCACCATCGCCACGCCAAGCGCACCGATCGCCACCCGAAGCCGTCGTCCACCGACCACGTTCGCACCTCCATGCCGAAGAGGACCTACTCCGGTCCATCCGATCATGCATGGGAATCGTTACAGACGCCACCTGGGGCCACCGGCCGCGAGGGGTGTGAAACACCGGGCGGCATCGTGGAGAAAAATGGAAAGAAGAGAGTTGGGCGCCGATGACGAGGGAGTGGCATATGCGGCTTTCGGAAGATCAGCACCCCGCCGGGGACACCGAACCCCGCCAACACGCCGGCTGGTTCCGCTTTCACTTCGCCGACGACCGCTGGGAGTGGTCACCCGAGGTCGAGATCCTGCACGGATATCGACCCGGGACCGTCACCCCGACCACCGAGCTGGTGCTGGCCCACAAGCATCCCGAGGACCGCGAGCAGATCGCCCACCGGCTCACCGAGATCCGGGACAACCATCAGTCCTTCAGTTCCCGGCACCGCATCATCGCCACCGACGGGTCCGTCCGCCATGTCATCGTGGTGGCCGACACCCTCGCCGACGCCTCAGGCGTCGCGGTCGGCACCCAAGGCTTCTACGTCGACGTCACACCCACCGAGCACAGCGACCGGGAACGCATGTCGGCCGCAATCGCCGAGATCGCCGAGAATCGGGCCGTCATCGAGCAGGCCAAGGGCATGCTGATGGCCGTTTACGGCATCACCGCCGACGCGGCTTTCGACCTGCTGCGCTGGCGCTCCCAGGACGCGAACGTGAAACTGCGCCGGCTCGCCGAACAGGTGGTGTCCGACTTCGTCGGCCTGGTCCAACGGGAAGAGTCGCCGACGCGCGCGGCCTACGACAACCTGCTGCTGACCGCAGACCGGCGTATCGCGGAACCCGCGTGAACGTCCTACGGCGCCATCCGCTGGCATCGTTCTTCGTCCTGGCCTACGCGGTCACCTGGCTGCTGTGGGCACCCGCGGTTTTCGCCGGGGTGCCGGCCTTCTCCGAGACCCGGCACATCCCGTCGCTGACTGCCCTACCCGGCGTGGCGATCGGTGTCACCGGCACGGCGGTGTTCATGACGGCCGTGACCCAGGGCCGGGCCGGCCTGCGACGGCTGTGGCAGCGGCTGACCTGCTGGGACGTCGGCATCGCCTGGTTTGTCGTCGCCCTGCTGTTGTTCCCGCTGGCCGAGCTGCTGATCACCGCCGTCGTCGCGGGTCCGCAGGCACTGCGGGCACTGACACCCGCGGCGCTGGCCGTCTACCCCGTGGCGTTCGCGTCGCACTTCATCTTCGGCCCGCTGTTCGAGGAGACCGGCTGGCGCGGGTTCGCCCTGCCCCGGATGCAGTACCGGTTCGGTCCCCTTCGGGGCACGCTGCTGCTGGGATTGCTGTGGGGAGGCTGGCACTTCTTCCTCTACCTGCCCGCCTGGCTTCAGAACGGCGGACTGGCAGGCGTGGTGGGTATGGCGATGTTCGTGGCCTTCACCGTCGCCGTGTCGGTGATCTTCACCTGGGTGTCGAACAACACCCGGGCCAGCCTGTTACTGGTGATGCTGTTGCACGGATCGATCAACGGCACCGCCACCTATGTTCAGATGCTGGCCGACCGGGGCGTGATCCCCGGTGACGCAGCTGCTTTCAGCGCCGGATTCGGGGCGCTGCTCACCGCCGCGGCGGCGGCTCTGCTCATCGCGTGGCTGACTCACCGGCGGCTGGGTTACCCGCGCTACCGCTATGAGGCCGAGGATCTGGACCTGGGGCAACCGACCTCGCCCGTGGCAAGCCTGACGCGGTAGGGACAATGCACGGATGCGACGAATCGTGGCCGCGGTGGTCCTCGCCGCCCAGTTCGCCTGTCCTCCGGTGGTGAACGCCGCGCCGCTCCCCCCGGTGAGCCCCCAGGCCCGGGCGGCGGGGCTGATCGACGTGCGCAGCGTGGTTCCCGACGCTGTCATCGACCTGCGATACGCGACGGCGAACAACTTCGTGGGCGTGCCGCTGTACCCGCCGGACGCCCGCTGCCTGGTCCACGAGTCGCTGGGCCCCGGGCTGGCGGCCGCGGCGGCGCAACTGCGGGCGCAGGGCTACACGCTGGTGTTCTGGGACTGCTACCGGCCGCATGAGGTGCAGGTACGGATGTTCAACGCCGTCCCCGACCCGGCCTGGGTGGCCAAGCCCGGCGATTACGCCCGCAGCCACGAGGCCGCCCGTTCGGTGGACGTCACCCTGGCTGCCGGCGGCCATCTGGTGGATATGGGCACCGACTTCGACGACTTCTCGCCGCGGGCCACCGCGTACGCCACCGAGGGCGTCAGCGCGCAGCAGCAGGCCAACCGCGCACTGCTGCGCAACGCCATGGCCGCCGGCGGACTGGCGGTGTACTCGGGCGAATGGTGGCACTTCGACGGCCCCGGCGCCTTGACTCCCCGCCCGATCCTGGACGTACCGGTCGACTAGCTTCCGTCCCCACCGTTTTGACGGGTACGTTAGACCCGTCGCGAGGGGGGAACATGCGCCACACGGGTTTATTCGCGGGCATCGTGTTGTCGGGGTTGGCCGCGGCCACGGTGGCGCTGGTGCCACCGATGGCCACAACCACAGTGGCACTCACCGGCACGGCGCTCTATCTCGGCGGCACCGGACACCCGCTGACCGTACCGCCGGACACCACCGACTACATCCGGGGCTATATCGACTGGGCGAACTACAACTTCGTCACACCGTCCCAGTTGTGTCCATGGTGCACCGCGGTGGGCGTCTACGGTCCCGAGCAGTTCTGGCCCATCACCGGACTGCGCGATATGAGCTACAACGCCTCGGTGGCCATCGGTCTGGACAACCTCGACGCCTGCCTGCGGGGCAAGCCGTGCACGGTGACCGATCCGCCGTACACCTCGAGCGGTCCGCGGGTGCTGACCGATTCGTCGTACACGGTGTTCAGCTACTCGCAGAGCGGCGCCATCGCCGGGCTGGAGAAGAGCGACCTGATCGCCCATCCGCCCTCGGGCACAGTCAATTTCGTGTTCGTCTCCAACCCCGGACGGCCCAACGGCGGCATCCTCGAGCGCTTCGTCGGCGCCTATGTCCCGATCCTGGACGTGACGTTCACCGGCGCGACGGTGACGAACTCCCCACAGCCCACCCCGTTGACCACCGTCGACGCGGTGCACCAGTATGACCCGGTCGCCGACTTCCCCACCAACCCGCTCAACCTGCTCTCCCTGGCGAACTCGCTGCTGGGTTTCGCCTACGAGCACCCTGAGGGGCATTCGGGGGCACCGCTTCTGCAAGGGCAGTACCAGGATTCGACGTACTACCTCATCGCCACTGACACGCTGCCCCTGCTCAGACCGTTGACGATCGTGCCGTTCCTCGGGTCTCTGCTGGCCACCACCATGGATCCGCCACTGCGGGTGCTGGTCGAAACCGGCTACAACCGGACCATCAACCCGGGTGCGCCGACCACGGCGAAGTACCTGTACTTCCCCAACCCGATCAAGACGGCCTGCAACTTCCTGGCCGCCATCCCCAACGGCTGGGACAACGGAATCGCCTACATCACCGGCAATCCCGACGACCGGCCCTTCCACACCACCCCTGCCGGACCGTACGGGGTGGGAGGCCCACCGGTGTACGCCGGGGCGATCGACCCCTACGGACCGCCGACACCACTGCCGGAGCCGGGCACCACGGCCGCCGTGGCAGCTCTCGGAACGAAAGCAGCTGCCGCCGTTACGGTTTCGCCGACAGGAACAGAAACGTCGCCAGCAGCACCAGATGGACGAGGCCCTGCAGCGCCAACGCGCGCCCTTCGGCCATCGTCAGCACCGAGACGATCACCGACAGCGTCAGCAGCACGATCTGCATCGGCTCCAAGCCCAGCGTCAGCGGTCCGGGCAACCAGATCATCGCCAGCGCGATGACGGGTATCGTCAACCCGATCGAGGCCATCGCCGATCCGTACGCCAGGTTGAGGCTGATCTGCACCCGGTTGCGCTTGGCGTTGTTGATCGCCGCCAGGGTCTCCGGCGCCAGCACCATGAGGGCGATCACCACACCGACCACCTGGTAGGGCAATCCCCAGCGGGTCACCGTGTGCTCGATCGTCGGTGAGAGCAGCTTGGCCAGACCCACCACGCAGACCAGTGAGACCATCAGCACCGCGACGCTGAGCCAGGTCTGGGGCAGCGTGGGCGGATCGGCGTGCCCGTCGCCGTCCTCGTCCAACAGCCCGGTCACCCGGCCGTGCCGGTCGGAGGACACCGGGACGAAGAAGTCTCGATGGCGAACGGTCTGGGTGAAGACGAAACCCGCGTAGAGGAACAGCGAAGCGAGTGCGGCGAAGGCCAGTTGGGACTCCGAGTACTCAAGTCCTTTCTCCGACACGGTGAAGCCGGGTAGCACCAGACACACGCCGGCCAGCGTGATCACGGTCGCCAGCGCCGAACCCGACCCGGAGGCGTTGAACGCCACCAGCCGGTGGCGCAGCGCGCCGATCAGCAGGCTCAGGCCCACGATTCCGTTGAGGGTGATCATCACCGCCGCGAACACCGTGTCGCGGGCGTAGGTCGAGGCGCCCGGGCCGCCGCCGGCCATCAGCATCACGATCATGCCGACTTCGATCACGGTGACGGCGACCGCGAGGATCAGCGACCCGAACGGCTCTCCCACCCGGTGGGCGACCACCTCGGCGTGGTGCACGGCGGCGAAGACGGCGCCGAAAAGGCTGGCCGCGATCAGCAGCAGCACCGCCGGGTGGTCATGGTGTGGCCAGGTGGCGACCAGTACCACCGCCGCCACCAGCGGAACCACCAGGGTCCAGTGCAGAGGTCCGCTACGCGCCGTCAGGTCCATTCGCATCACCGTAGTGATGCGCCCGCGGGAAGACTCAGGCCGTGGCCACTCCCGCGCCCGCGGTCAGACTCAGGCCGTGGCCACTCCGGCGCCCGCGGTCACCGGCTTGGCGGTGCCGAACCGCAGGGCGGCATCCTCCACCGGGCCCTTGCGCAGGCGGGCATGGTCGGCCCAGTAGTCCATCTCGATGGTCCATGGACCCTCTGTTCCCTGCTGCGGGAACTCCTCGATGGCGCGCAGGATGTAGCCGGCCGGGAAGTCGAGCATCGGGCGCTTGCCCATGTCCGGGTTGTCGACGACGGGCATCACGGTGGCGTAGCCGTGCGAATCCATGTACTTCAGGATCTTGCAGAGGTGCTCGCAGACGAGGTCGACTTTCAGCGTCCACGACGAGTTGGTGTAGCCGAAGGCGAACGCCATGTTCGGGATGCCCGACAGCATGAAGCTCTTGTACACCAGGCAGTCGTGGGGGTTCTTGGCCTCACCGTCGACCGACACCTGAATCCCGCCGAACGGCAGCAACTTCAGGCCGGTGGCGGTGACGATGATGTCGGCTCTCAACTCGCGCCCGGACTCCAGCTCGATGCCGGTCTTGGTGAACCGGACGATCTTGTCGGTGACCACCGAGGCGCGACCCTTGCCGATGACCTTGAACAGGTCGGCGTCGGGAACCGCGCACAACCGCTGGTCCCAAGGGTTGTAGCTCGGGTTGAAGTGGGTGCCCACCTCGAAGTCCTTGGGCAGGAACTTGACGTTGGCGGCGCGGATGATGCGGCGCGCCAGCTTGGGCTGCTTCTGGCAGAGGTTGTAGATGAAGCGGCCCTTGCCGATGTTGAAGCGGCGGGTGGCGGCGTAGGCGGCCTTGGGCGGCAAGACCTTCCGTAGGCTGTTGGCGATCGGGTCCTTGCGCGGCAGCGGCATCACATAGGACGGCGAGCGCTGCAGCATGGTGATGTGCGCGGCTTTGTCGGCCATCGCCGGGATCAGGGTCACGGCGGTGGCGCCGCTGCCGATCACGACGACCTGCTTGCCGGTGTAGTCCAGGTCCTCGGGCCAGAACTGCGGATGCACGATGCGGCCCTCGAAGTCCTCCTGGCCCTCCCAGTGCGGGGAATGTCCGGATGCGTAGTCGTAGTAGCCGGTGGCGCCGAACAGGAAGTCGCAGGAGACCTCCCACTGCTTACCGTCGCACTCCAGCGTTACGGTCCAGGTGGCGGTCTCGGTGGAGAAGTCGGCGCTGATCACCTTGTGGTGCAGGTAGATTCGCTTGCCCAGCCCGTCCTCGTCGATGACCTCGTACAGGTAGTGGAGGATCTCGTCGGCGTCGGCGATGGCGTTGTCGGAAGTCCACGGCTTGAACTCGTAGCCGAAGGTGTGCAGGTCGGAGTCCGAGCGGATACCGGGATAGCGGAACAGGTCCCAGGTGCCGCCGATCGCGTCGCGGCTGTCGACGATCGCGAAGCTCTTGCCGGGAAGTTTGGTCACCAGATAGTGGCCCAAGCCCAGTCCGGAGATGCCGGCCCCGACGACGAGCACGTTGACGTGTCCGGTCAGAGGATCCTTGGGGCGGGCCTGGTTGAGGGTGGCGACGGTCATCGGGTCTCCCGGTTGTCGAGCGTGTGGTCTAAACGCTAACAATGTTATAGTTTCTTCGACAGCTGTCAAGAGAAAGGGCGCCATGACGACCGCGAGCGTGCCGCGCAGGGCCCCGACGCCGGAGGGTAGCCGTCGGGCGCCCGTGCAGGAGCGCAGCAGGCAGACCGTCACGAGAATTCTCGACGCCGCCGCGGCCATCGCCGACGAGCAGGGCGTCGACGCCGCCACCACCAGGGCCATCGCTGATCGGGCCGGGGTGTCCTACCCGTCGCTGTACCGGTTCTTCGCCGACCGCGACGCGATCCTCGACGAGTTGCTCGAACGGCATTGCGCCGAACTCGACGCCCGCTGCATGGAGGCGGAGCGGACCTGGACCATCAACTCGGCGGCCGAACTCATCAACAACGAACTCGACCTGCACGTCCTCTACTACCGTCTGCACCCCGGCTCGGCGCGGCTGTGGATGGGCGGCCGGACGTCGGCCACCGTCACCAAACACGTCCGCGCCCGGATGAAGACCCTGGCCGATCGCATCCACCAGATCCTGGTGGCGGCTGACCTGATCCCCGCCGACACCGACCCGCGGACCATGCTGGTGGCCGTCGAGATGGCCGACCGCGTGTTGGAGCTGTCCTTTCGCCACAGCACCGAGTCCGGCGCGGAGGGGGACACCGCCGAATTCGATCCGGACGTCCTCGACATCGGCCGGCGCGCCCTCAACGCTTTCGCTTCCGACCTCTCCCGGCGCCGCCCCACGTGATCTGCATCAGTTCCGCACTCGGTGTCGCTTCCACCAACCGCCCGAAGGCGGCGGCGAACCCGTTGACGATCTGCTCGTGGTCCGGAACAAGCGTTGTGTCACAAGCGATTCCGACGGTGATCTCCCCGTCGTAGCTGTAGATCGTGAAGCTCATCGGCTGATCGCCGGAGATCGGCGCCCATCCGACCATGCCGTCCACCAGGCTGCCGGCCAGATACACCGGCATCGGTGGACCGGGCACGTTGGTCAGGGTCCCGACGGTGCGGTTGGTGAACAGATCCACCGACGCCTCGTACAGATCGTGACTGAACCCGGCGATGGCCTCCTGGAACCGGAAGGCCACCGCGGCCTCGTGGCCGTGCTTGATCCGGTCCATCCTGCGCTTGGCGATCGACAGGATCTTCAGCGGGTCGGGCTCGTCGGTGGGCAGTTCCAGTTGCACCAGCGCGAAATCGTTGCCGAGCGTGTCGGGCAGCGTCAGGTCCAGGGGCTTGAGGTTGACCGGCACCATGAAGGTCACCGAGGAACAGCGGGCACCGTGATCCACCAGGTAGCTGTGCAGCGTTCCGGCGACGGTGGCCACCAGCACATCGTTGACGGTGCAGTGGTTGGCCGCGGCGACGGTCTTGACCGCGGCCAGTGACAGCGGCTCCGACCAGGCGACGCTCTTCTCCTCACCGGCGGTTCCGGTCCACAGCGTGACGTCGTTGCGGGTGCCCAGCGTGAGCTTGCGCAAGGTGTCGACGTCGCCGGGCGCGGCGGAGAAGAAGTCGACCAGCGACCCACCGCCGGGCAGCGCCGCCCGGACGTTGTGGGCCAGGCCCGCACCGGTCGCCTGGGCCGCGCTGAACAGCGTGTTGCCCATCCCCACCGGGTTGCGCAGCGCGTAGCGGCCCATCTGCCCGGCCCGGGCCAGCAGGTGCGGCGCATCGGCGACCGCGCCGGTGACCCGCGACACCGCGCCACCCGCCGTCCGGGCCACCTCGCCGGCCGCCGCCCGCAACCGCCGGCCCAGCGGCTGGCCTGGCGGGTGTGGTTGAGCGGCAACCTGTTTGACGGCCGGCGCCATGATGGGTCCACCCTGGGGCGAGGAGTCGAACAGGCTCATCGACAGCTGGACCATCCGCATGCCGTCGGCGATCGCGTGGTGACTGCGCAGCAACATCGCGCTGCCGTTGCCGTAGCGCCTGACCCAGATCGCCTGCCACAGCGGGTGGTCGTGATTGAGCCTCTCGGTGCGGTGCGCGGCCACCAGCTCCTGCAGAGCCCGCGGGTCGTCGGGGTTGTGCAGCGAGACCAGCGAGACGTGGTTGCCGAAGTCGAAGTCGGGGTCCGGCTCCCACCACCACACGCCGTCGTCGTCCTTGACCGCGCGGCTGCGGAACACCGGGTAGCGGTTGATCAGCCGCTCTTCAACCACCGCCCGGACCTTGGTGAAGTTGAGCGGCTCGGCGGTCCAGATGACGGAGTCGACGACCATCAGGTTGTGGGGGCGGTCCATCTCGAGCCACAGCGCATCCTGGACGCCGAGACGGCGACGGGCCCCTTCAAGCGCGCGTCGCTCGTCCATCGCCACCTCCGACAGCTTGTCCCGGGGACTCCCGTGCGCCCATTCTCGCCGATCGGCGCGCCACGTATCCCGGTTACGCGACAGCAAATAGTCGGGCCCTGTAATCATGGCCCCAAGTCGCCGAAAGGATTGAGATGGCTCTCCGAGCACTTACTCGTTTGTTCGCAGGCCTGCTCGCTCTCGCACTTGCGCTGGGACTCGCTCCCGCAGCGAACGCCTGCAGCCGGGTGACGTGGCTGGGACCGAACGGGATGGTGATCACCGGCCGCTCGATGGACTGGCCGTACTCGTTCAACTCCCACCTCTATGCGGTCCCTGCAGGCAGCACCCAGGAGGGCAGCGGCGGGGTCAACTCGCTGACCTGGACCCGCAAATACGGCGCCATCGAGGTGGCCGGCACCACCGACCCGAAGGGCCCCATCGACGGCGTCTTCGACGGGATGAACACCTCCGGCCTGGTGGCCAACCTGCTCTACCTGGGCGAATCGGACTTCGGGCCGGCGCCGACCGACAACCGGCCGCGGCTCTCCTTCGCGGGCTGGGTCGACTACGTGCTGACCAACTATGCGACGGTCACCGAGGTCGTCGACGCGTTCACCAACCCGTCGATCTACATCGTCCCCATGAACTTCGGACCCGGCTTCGCCGGGCACCCGACCGTGCACCTGTCGGTCGCCGACGCCTCCGGCGACTCCGCGGTCATCGAATACCTCGACGGCAAGCCGGTGATCCACCACGGCCGGCAGTACCAGGTGATGACCAACAGCCCCACCTACGACGAGCAGTTGAAGCTCAACGCGGAGTGGGAGAAGAAGGACCGCAACACCGAACTGCCCGGCTCCATCCAGTCGGATGACCGGTTCGTCCGCGCCTCGTACTACCTCAGCCAATTGCCGCAGGTCACCGATGAAAGACAAGCTGTGGCGGGCGTTTTCAGTGTGATGCGCAACGTCTCGGTGCCCTGGGGCGTCAGCGACCCGCAGCATCCGAACCTCTCCCCCACCTATTGGCGATCGGTGGCCGACTCGACCAACAAGATCTACTACTTCGAGTCGGCGCTGAGCCCGAACATCGTGTGGGTGGAACTGGACAAGATCAATCTGGGTCCCGGAAGCGGTATCCGCGCGGTCGCCGTCGAGAACAACTACGCCATCATCGGCAACATCGACGATCAGTTGGCCCCGACGAAGCCGATCACCTTCCTGGCGCCGACGGCGGAGAACACCCCCAAGCCGGGTGCCACCGAGCCGGGCATGACCACTCCCGATGGCCCGTTGGTCGAGAACAAGACCGGCTTCAAGGTGTGGTGGCTGCTGCCGATCGCTGCGGTGCTGGGTCTGCTCGCCTTCCTGCCGCGACTCTTCCGCAAGCCGAAGGCCTGACCCGACGTCGAGTGCGCGGCCACGCAGGCTAAATGCGAGTAATCACCTGCGTAGTGGCGCACTCAACGCGATGCGAACCGCCCGGCGAACCCGCGCAGCGGAAGGTCGGCACTGGTGAGCAGTCCCGGCGGTGCGGCGACGACGGAAGCGATCGCGTTCAAGGCGGGCATGCCGGTGACCGTCATGCCGATCGAGGCGAACGACGCCACGTCGGAGAGGTCGACGCCGGCCTTCGGGAAGATCATGTGCTTGTTGTAGACCTGCGGGTCGCCCTTGATCTGAGTGATGTAGCAGCCCTTGATGTCCCAGTGTGGATCGGTGTGCGGGGTCATCTGCCACTCGAGGTGTGTCTCGATCTTCGGCACGCCGCCGACGGTGCCCTGGTACTTGATGTAGCTGGCGCCCAGTGCGCCTTTCGGCAACTGATACCAGCCGAGGTCCACGGCGGTGGTGCAGGCGCCCAGTTCGTAGCTGAACTTCACCTCGTCGAGCGTCAGGTCGAAGCAGTCGGCCATCATCAGCACGCTGTCGGCGAAGACCCGCGTGTACTTCTCCAGCATCGCCGGCAGGTCGGGGTGGTCGATCGGCAGGCCGTAGCCCACCTCCTTCCAGGTGTCCGACGAGTGGTGGCAACTGACGTCGACGGACTCGATGGTGGTGATGTTCTCGATCTCGGCGACGTCGGCGGAGCACACCACCCCGAGGATCTGATTGACGCCGGGGTTCATTCCGGTGCCGTAGAACGTGGAACCGCCCCTCTCGCAGGCCTCTTGGAGAAGTTGGGTCACCGGCTTGCCCGACGGGTGGGGGTGGTTGGTGTCGCGGTGCCAGCCGGTGATCCAATCGGCTGTGGTGACGATGTCGATGCCTGCCTCCAGCACCTTCACGTAGAGGTCCTCGTCGGGGAAGACGCCGTGGAAGGTGACCACGTCGGGGTGCGCGGCGATGATCTCCTCGACCGTGCCGGTGGCGGTGACCCCGATGGGACCGACGCCGGCGATCTCCCCGGCGTCGCGGCCGATCTTCTCCGGCGTGTAGCAGTGCAGCCCGGCCAGCTCCAGGTCCGGACGGTGGGCGATGCGTTTGATCATCTCGGTGCCGACGTTGCCGGTGGCGACCTGGAAGACGCGAATTCTGCTCATAGGCTTCGACTCTCGGGATAGAACTGGGAAGCCCAGGTGCGGAATTCCATGAAGCTCTTGTGTTCGGAAGGGGCCAGGGCCGGTGTCGCCTGGTAACGCTGGTGTGACCAGATCTCGATGTCGGCGACGAACTGGTCGATCACCATCTGGCCGAAAAGCCTTGCCCGCTCGCGGGTTTTCTCCGAGTCATCGCCGGGCACCCGGCCGATGTAGACCATGAACCGGACATCGCAGGTGGTCTCGTCCACCGGAGTGATCGCCGAGATGGTGCGGTTGTCCACCATCCCCCAACTCTTGGTGACGGCCACCCCCAGGCCACCGTTGATCGCCTCGACCCCGCTCTTCACGTCGTCGATCCGCTGGCCGTCATCGCCTTCGAAGGTGATGGTGAAGTCGACGTAGGACACCGGCCCGGAGAAGTCGTGGCGGGTGAACAACGGAACGATCGGCGTCTTGTGCACGAACTTGAAATGGGCGAAGTCCACACCGTTCTCGAGCACGTATTGGGGATGCAACCGGGTCGCCGGACGGTACAGCCGTTGCTGGGGGTAGTAGTCGGCGGCGGTCAGGCCGTCGTCGAAGTCGCCGAAGATGTCGGGCACGTCGAAGTACGGGTCGCGGCGGTGTTCGTCGTGCCAGATGTACACCGACTCGTTGCGTTCGACCACGGGATAGGTGCGCATCCGGCGCCCCGGGTTCGGACGAGGCTCATAGGGAATGCAGACGTTGTGGCCCTCGGCATTCCACTGCCAGCCGTGGAACGGGCACTGGATGGCCTCACCCTCGACGTGGCCGCCGTGGCCCAGGTGCGCGCCGAGGTGTTCACAGTAGGCGTCCATCACCGTCAGCCGGCCCGACTGCGCGCGCCAGGCGACCAGTTCGCGGCCGAAGTAGTGCATCCGATGCACCTGCCCGATGCCGATCTCCCCGGACCAGGCCACCTGGAACCAGCCGGTCGGCGTCATCGACAACATGCTGGACACCTGTCCAGGATTGCATCGGGGGATGGCGATGTCCAGCCGGCGTTAAGGTGGCGTCACCGCGACGAAGGTAGGGGGCAGACGCACCGATGGCACCCACCGGCGAGCTCGCCACCCGCGACTGCCCGGCCTGCCGGATGGCGGTTACGGCGGCGGCGTTCTGCGGACATTGCGGCGCGGACCTCGATGTGCCGGTCACGCCATGGCGGATGCTCGTGCGGCCCGCGCGCTACGCCGCCGCTGCAGCCGAACCCCTCCCGGCGCCCCGCCTCACCAGCACCCTGTTTCCTCGCCTGGCAACACCGGCGCGCCCCCCGTTCCGCCTCGCCCTGGCCCTGCTGCTGGTGACCATGCTGGGGTTGGCGGCCCTGCGCGCCAACATGCCCATGGGCGCCGTCGCCGTACTCGGCGGACCGGTGCTGTTCCTGCTGTACATGTGGCAGACCGACGCCTTCCGCGACATTCCCCGCCGCGCACTGGTGGCCGCCGCGGTGACCGGTGCCGGCACGGCCGTGGCATGGTGGTTGTACGCCGGGCGGGTGTTGTCGGATGCCTTCGACGTCACGACGGCCGGCGGGCAGGCGCTGCTGAACGCGCTCGCCAGTGCGGGATTGGCCGCAAACCTCGGGGGCGCCATCCTGATGGTGCTGGCCCCTGTCGTGGTTCGGCTGCTGCGGATCCCGCTGCACGACTGCCTCGACGGATTCGCCGTCGGGGCGTTCGGAACGCTGACGCACATGGCTGCGGCAACCATCACCTGGATGATGCCCCAGATCGTCGCAGGCCTTCTCGATCCCGAGGGCTCGCTGCGGTTGTTCGAGGATGCCGTCACCTACGGCGTCATCGACCCGCTCATCAGCGTCTCCCTGGGCGGACTGGTCGGCCTGAGCCTGTGGTTCCGGCCGAATCACGCTGTGCCGCAACTCAAGCCTCGGCTGGCACTGATGATCTGCACCGTGGCGGCCGCGGCCCTGTACGTGGGCGTCTGGCTGGTGGACGCTCTGACACCCCCGGTTCTCGAGGCAACCCAGCAGGAGTTCCTCGAGCTCACGGTGAACCTGGTGTTGGCGGTCCTGGCCGTATTGACGGCGCGGGTCGGCGTACAGATCGCACTGCTGCACGCGGCCCTCGGCCCGACGACCGGGATGCCCCTGCTGTGTGTGGAATGCGAGAAGGTGGTGCCCGATATGGCCTTCTGCTCCGCATGCGGGGCAGCGGCGCTGGCGTCGTCGACGACGTCGCGCCGGTTGCGCAGGGAGTCGCCCCCGGTGCGCGACTCCAGCCCGGCCGAGCCCTGATTCAGCGGGCCGGGTCCCCGCGCCAGCTGAAGCTCTCCACGTACTTGCCCATGTCGATGGCGATCTCGACGTTGGCCGCGGACGGCGGCCCGGGACCGAACTCCGCCGAGAACCTCCGGAAGGGCCCGGTCGCCAGAGCCACCAGCGCCAGGTCGTTCTTCACAGCCGCCAGCACCACCAGTCGGGTGTCCGCACGGGTTGACACACCCGCTTGCCGGTAGGTGGCGACGACGCCGTAGCCGGGCTGGTAACCGACCATCGCGTTGGGCAGCTGGTAGGCGATCTGGGCCTTGGGGAACTGGCGGGCCAAGAGGTCGTCGATCACCTGGCGGGCTTCACGGCCGCGTGCGGGTTCACCGAAGAGTCGCAGCACCCCCCGGTCGCCGACGGTCATCCGCGCGGTCACGCCGTCAGCGTCACGAGTCACCTCGTAGGCCGACCCGGGGGCGGGATAGGAGACCGAGAACGCCCCATCGGGCGCGGCGAAACGCGGAAGGCCCTCCACCGGAACGGAATTCGGCGGACGACCGCAGTCCGGCGGGCAGGCGTAGGTGGTCTCGTCGGCCACGACCGCATCCCAGACGACGCCGCCGGCGGTCGCGATGCCGAGCACCAGCGCCAGCCCCCCGACCGTGGCCAGGTACCGGGGGCGGGCGGCGCCCCGGGCGGTGTAACGCCCGGGCGGGACCGCGACCCCTTCGTACGACACCGTCACGACGCCGCCCTGGCCAGCAGGATGTTCTTCACCAGGTTCGCGACGTTGGGCGTGCCCAGACCGGTGACCATGTCGTAGCCCGCAGGACTGGACCGGGAGATGGCGTTGCCGCCGACACCGATGTGATGGAAGCCGGGGGTCGCTGCCGACTCGGCCAACTGGTAAAGCATGGGGTTGAAGTCCCCCAGCGGTGCCGAACCGCCCGCGACGAGTTTGTCGTTGATCAATGTCGCCAGGCCGGCCCAGATCGGCGCCGCCTGGGACGTTCCCCCGCCGACGGCCACCGCCCGGTCGAACACGATCCGGACGCCGGTGAAGGGGTCGGCGACCGCGGCGACATCCGGGACCAGTCGCCGGTCAGGCAATCCCGGGCCGACGTCCTGCCACTGCGGCCGTCCGAAGAGTGACGACGCCCCGCCGGCGGTGCCGAGGATGAGAGGCACGTTGTACCAGGCCTGTTCGGCGAGCCAGCCGCCGTCTGCGTCGGTGGACAGTTTGGTCCCGCCGACGGCGGTCATCTCCGGCAGCGATGCCACCGCGTCCACGCCGACATCGTCGGCGCTCGGCGGGTCCGCCCAGTTGTGTCCGCCCTTGCACTCCATGCCGGCGAGGTTCCCCGACGCGTTGAACGCCGTGGTGCCGTTGCGGTGCGCGGCGGCCAAGGCGGCTCGGACGGGTGCGAAATCGGCGGCGGTGAACAGCCGGTCGCAACCCCAGCCGATGGAGAAACTCCATACCGCTCCGGGGAATTGCGCGTCGACCGATTCCATGAGGGCGCCGAGCTTTTCGAAGGCGTTGCCGCCTTCATGGTTGACGGTCGGCCGCGCGTTGACCATGACCAGCTTCGCGTCCGGCGCGATCGCGTGAATGACCTGAAGGTTCATGCTGGCCTCCCCGGTGCGCTCCCGGGGCATCCCGCCGATCACCTCCGGGGTGAACCGCGGAAGGCCGAAGCTGTCGGCAAAGAAGTCCATGTCCGGCTGCTGGAAGCCGTCAAAAGCGAATACCACCACGGTCCGGCCCCTGCCGGTGAAGCCCTCCGCGGCAAGGGGATTCGCGTTGTAGGCATTGAGCAGCTGGTGCGGGGCCAGTCCGCCGCCCGGAACCTCGCGGGGCGGGCTCGGCAGCGCCTCGCGGTAGGGAACGTAGCCCAGGATACGGCCGACGCCGGAGACCTCGGAGCGGGCGACGTGCGGAACGCCGGGCTGCTCGGGCGACGCGTAGAAGACCCGCCCGGGTTCGGGTCCCGTCCCGGCCCGATAGTGGTGCACCGCCACGCCGAAGGCGGCGGCGACGGCGTGCGGTGCGCCCTCGATAACCGCCCAGTCGTCACCCGCGCGCCACCGCGCCGTCAGACCGTGTGCCCGCGCCCAGCCCTCCAGCAGAACCGGCTCGGCCGGGCGGTGCAGAGCGGCGATGATCCGGATGCTGTCCGCCCGGGCGGGGCCGAGATCCGTCGACTGCGAGAGCATCCGGGAATAGGGGCCGGCGATGGCGTCGGCTCGCATCGGCGCGGCGGGGCAGTCGGCGCCGAACAGGGCAACCGCCGCCGCCATAGCGATGGCACCGGCGCCGAACCGGCTCCTCGCGGTCATACCGCAGATTTAACCCGAATCCGACTGGCGCCGAACCGCTATGCGCTGCGCGCCAGGGTCGCAAGCGTGTCCGCGGAGGTGTATTGCAGCCCCATGGACCTGAGCATGCCCGCTTTCAGGCCACTGAAGCAGCCGTTCAGCCGATCTCGAAGTGTTGGTAGTCAATGGGATTGCGCCAGGCGCCGCCCCACCGCCAGCCCCGGTCGGTGAACGCGCGCACCGCTGGATCGCCCGCGCGCAGCAGCCCCGGCGCCTGCCGGGTGCGGTCCAGATAGAGCCCCGCAGTCTTGGGTTGCAGGTCACCGCTGCTGTCCCGGTAGGGGTTGATCAACGGGTTGACGTCGACGGCACGGCCGTAGGCGTGGAATGACCAGCCGGTGTTCCCCGGCAGCGGCCGGCAGTTGAACGCCGAGGTGTTGTTGTCCTCCATCGACAGTTCGTCCTGGGCCCCGGGGTAGCGGTCGACGGTCTGCATCCGCTCGATGGGATAGCGCTGGCGCTGCAGGTCGGCGAAGATCGCGATCACGTCGTCGACGACGTCACGGTGCACCACCAGGGCGCCCCGGTGCACGGCGCCGTCGAAGCCGAGGTAATCCAGCTCGACCCGCCGCAGCGCGTCGGGCCCCACGGGGCAACCGGTTCGCCAGGTCTCCCCGAGTTCGGCGATGGTCACCTGATGAACCGACGGGCCGGACGGCGGCGCGGAACTGGGTTGCACCGTCCTGACGGTCTCCGGTGCCAGGGTTCCGGACGCTGCGGGCGGACTCATGGGCGCCGCGCTGCAGGCGGTCAGCGTGCAGCACGCCGCGACCACCCGGACCATCTGGCGTCGTCGCATATGACGATCACACCACACGGCGGCCCGGGAGCCGGCTAGGCCACGCTCCTCGAATGACGCTGTCCGGCGCGGGCTTTGGCAATCGGATACCTGTCCGCCGCCGAGGCGGCCGCTGGAGCGTCGTTACGGCGATAGCCGGCGTCGACTCTGGCCTTGAGCGGCTTCTCGATGGCCGCCACGACCTGTTCGGGGACGCCGAGATCCCGCAGTGGCTGCACCAGCGGCAGCTTCCCGGTGGGGATCAGGTAGCTGGTGGTGTGTCCGCCCAGGCTGTTGGTCGTCGTCGTGATGTTGCGCTCCGGCACCGTGGAGACGTCCAGGCCGCCGGGGACGGTTTCGTAGCGACCGTGGATATAGGCGACGCCCAGCATCGCGTTGGCCACGCTCAGCAGATTTCCCGGCCGGTCCGGGAAATCACCCCAGCCGTCGTACTCGGCGTTGACCGTCACCGTGTCGTAGGGCGTCTCGGGCGCCGTCACCGGCGTCAGGCCGATGACCGGGATCCGGACGGGCAGGAGTCGCAGGATTCCGGTCGGGCCCGACGGGTCCCCCACGGTGACGAAGGTCAGCCGGCCCGGGTCCGGCCGTTGCTGGGCGGGCAATGTCATCAGAGACTGCTTGGCGCGCGCCACTGCGACCGCCCCCTGGCTGAACCCGGCGACCACCACCGGACCCGGCGTGGTCGCGATGGCGTCGACGATTCCCGAGACCGCGACGGCGATCGACCGGTCCATGCCGAACAACGCTGCGGGATAGTCGATTCGGGTGATCGCGTCGTTGACGAAGAACTCCGGCACCAGTTGCTCCGGGTACGGCGGCGCGTGGGAGATCCGGGTCCCGCTGACGGTGATGGCAACGGTGGCCTGGGCCGGTGCCGCGGCCATGACCACGCCGCACACCGCAACCGCCATCGCCGCGGCAACGGCGCGGCGGGTACCCATGGCCGAAATTATGCCGTCCCGACCCGGCCGTGGACGGGATTGGTCAAACTACTCCTGAAGCCCCGAGGAGGAGCAGCCATGGTGGAGCAGTTCGACGACGTCGTTCTCGGCGGAGGGAAGGGCGGCAAGTCGCTTGCCCTGGCGCTGGCCAAGGCCGGCCGCAGCGTGGCCCTGATCGAGCGTGGCCAGATCGGCGGAACCTGCATCAACGTCGCCTGCATCCCGACCAAGACTATGGTGGCCAGTGCCAAGCTCATCGAAATGGCACGCCGCGCAAGCGATTTCGGGGTCTCGCTCGCTCCCCCACCGCCTGATCTGACCGGAGTGATCGCCCGCAAGCGCCGGGTGGTCGGCGCGATGGTCGACACCCACTGGGCCCTCTTCACCACCACGCCGAACCTGTCGTTCCTGCTGGGCGAGGGTGTCTTCACCGGTGAACGCACCATCACGGTGGACCTGCAGGACGGTTCCACCAGGGTGGTTCGCGGCGAGCGGGTCTACATCAACACCGGCAGCCACACCACCGTGCCACCGATTCCCGGCCTGGACACCGTCGACTACCTGACGAGCACCTCGGTCATGGAGCTCGACGAGCTGCCGGAGCGGCTGGCCATCATCGGCGGCGGCTACATCGCTTTGGAGTTCGCCCAGGTTTTCCGCCGGCTCGGAAGCGAGGTCGTGGTGGTACAGCGCGGCGAACGTTTCCTTCCCAACGAAGACACCGACATCGCCGCGGAGATCCGGAAGGTGTTGGTGGAGGACGGAATTGAGTTCCTCGACAACACCGACACCGATTCGGTGTCGCCCGGCGTCGAGGGCGTCGAACTGCGCTACTCCCGCAACGGGGACAAGGGCTCCTTGCACTGCAGCCATCTCATGGTCGCCGTCGGACGCACGCCCAGCACTGCCGGGCTCGGCCTGGACGCCGCCGGCGTGCAACTCGACGCCCGGGGCGCTGTCGCGGTGAACGACCGGCTCGAGACCAGCGCGACGAACGTCTACGCGATCGGCGACTGCAACGGCGGCCCGCTGTTCACCCACGCCTCCTGGGACGACTACCGCATCCTGCTGGCCAATGTGCTGCACGACGCCCGGCGCAGCACCACCGGCCGGTTGATGCCCTACACCCTGTTCATCGACCCTGAGCTCGGCCGGGTCGGGCTGACCGAGGAGCAGGCGGTGTCGGCAGGGCATGACGTCGCGGTTGCGACGTTGCCCGCCAAGAAGATTCCGCGGGCCAACACCGCCGGTGAAACCACCGGCGTGCTCAAGGCCGTCGTCGACCGCGCGACCGGCCAGATCCTTGGTTGCTCGCTGTTCTGCCACGGCGCCGGCGAGGTGATGTCGGTGGTGCAGATGGCGATGATCGGCAACGTGCCCTACTGGCAGGTGCGTGACACCGTCTTCACCCATCCCACCATGGCGGAGGCGCTGAACCTGCTGTTCGCCGATCTGTAGCGATCAGGCCAGCAGCGGGTCGATCACCGATCGCGGCACCAGGACCTGGGGAGCGCCGGCGGCTTCGGCCAGCAGCGTGCCCTGGCTGAAGAAGAAGATGACGCCGTCGTTGGTGATCGCGAAGTTCTGGTAGTTGGCCGGGTCCAGGCCGGCAGCCGGATCAATCGGCACCGGCTGGCCCAGCTGCTTGAGCAGGTCCGCCTGTACCACCGGGAAGACGATGGGCAGCGGATCACTGTCCTTCTGCCACAGGGTCTCGTAGGTGACGAGCTTGCGGAACGTCTGGTCCCAGACGAAGGACTTGTAGGACGTCTGCGGGTGCGCGCCGCCGGTATTTTGATACACCTTCAGCACCACCGACACCTGGCCGCGTGGCGGCACCAGTGAGGTGTACGTCGTCGGAGTGATCTCCAGTGCGTACGGGGCGTTGCGGGGCTGCGACGACTTGGCCGCGTTGAGGAACGAGTCACGGGTTTTGCCGACGAAGTCGGCCACCGACTTCATGTCGGGGAAGGTGGCCGGGAAGCTGATGTTCACCGTGTAACCGGGATCGGTCATCTGGATCTGGCACACGGTGCCGGTCACGGTGCCCTTGAGGTCGGCGCAGTAGTTCTTCGGGGCGGCGGCAGCGACGGCCGAGTTGCCCAGCACGAGGAAGGCCGCGCCGCAGACCGCGGCTGTTGACTTTCGCATGAATACGGACGACATACAGCGACGGTAACCGCCCGGCTACGGCGTTGCCGAATTCGGGCCGAGCAGTTGACAATCCGGCGCCGGCGACAACCCGGTCCAGCCTGCGCAACCACGTCCCGTCGCGATGAAGGTCACACCCGGCGCATACGGCACCGAGACCCGGGCCGGATCGCCGCCGTGAGCCTGTTCGCATCGGGTCGCCGCACCGCCGTCGGGGTGCAGGCAGGCGACGGACGAATAGGGCTCCGCCAGGGCGGCACATCCGGTTGAGAGCACGGTCGCCGTCACCGTGTCACCGTCGCGGACCGGATCGGAGAGGGCGAATGAACACGGCGGCGGTGGCGCTGGGCCGGGCCCGGTGGCATGAGCGACCCCGCCACCGGCGCTGAACGCCAGGGCGCATGCGATCCAGACGACAGCCGGCCTGCCCATGGGCCAAGTGTAGGAGGAGAGCGGCTGCCGCCGGCCCTGTCTGTCGGGACCCGCTCAGTCGGTGACCCGACGCACCAGGCTCCAGCGGTTGCTCCGCGCATCCCGCTGGAAGGAAAGCTGGTCGAGGACGGCGACCGCAAGCGCCAGGCCGCGGCCCTGCTCCTCCATTTCCGTCGGCATGGCCACCGCATCGAGTTCAACGGGTGCGGGGTGTCCGTCGTCGGTGAAGTCGACGCGCACGGCGCCGTCGCGGACGTCGGCCTCCATACGCATCCGCACCGGCTCACCGCCGCGTGCATGTTTGAGGATGTTCGCACCGATCTCGCAGGCCGCTAGTTCCATATGGATCCGGGCTGTCGGCGATACCTGCGGGTGCTGCTCCCACAACAGGTCGAGCGTTCCCTGGATCTGATCCAAGGTGTTCGGGCCGGTGAAAGCCTCCAATACCAACGGAGTGCCGTCATCGTTCAGCATTGGTCTTCCGTCGCTCGATCGGGGCGTCCAAGCTTCCACCTGGAATCAGACCAACGGTATACGCCGATGGCGTATTGAGTCGTCAGATGAGAGTTTTGGCCCTCGCGACCGAAGACGGGCTCACGGTATGCGAGCGGACCGCAGATGCAGGAAGCCGCGCCCTTCGACATCGGTCGCGGTGGACGCGAGGCGGTTGAGTGCCGCGCGTGCGCGGTCGGTCTGATCCCCTCGCACGTCGAGGATCGTCACCCGCCCGTCGGCCTCGACGGTGACCCCGCAGAGTGCGGTGTCCTCGAGCCGATCGCAGACGTCCTCGGCGGTGAGATGCGTTGAACCCGTGTGCAGCCGGGAATCACCGGGAAGCTCGGCGCTGAAGCAGATGACAACCTCCTGCCCCCAACGCCGGGCGAGATCCGCCATGAGCGCCAGCACGGCGTCGGCACGCCCGTTCACCGAAATGACCACCGCCGGTTCGCGCTGATCCCGCCAAACACCCTGCACCCGTCTGACATTGACCAGTTCGGCACCGTGGCGGGCGGCGATGCCGGCGAGACCGCCCTCGAACATCCGGTACCGCTTGCCGTTGAAGTAGTCGGCCGATGCGGGTGCCTCGCCGTAAAACGAGGTCGCCCCGATGTCATAGCCGGCCACGTCAGGATGACCCGGCGGACCGGCCGCCCCGTCGGCGCGACAGTGGGCACACGGAACGTTGGAAGCCCACGTGCCGGAATGCCACACCTCGGCGGTCTCCGCATCGAACCGATTGCTGGCCGGCCGCCGAACCGGCCGAAGACCGCACCACCCGCAGGGCACGCCCGCGCAGATGCAGGTGATGTCCACCTCCGCCTTGGCGCCGGTGCCCCTGTCGGTGAACCGGGCCCGGCCGCGCGGCTCGGCACATTCCTCGCACCGGGCCAGTCCGGCGGGAAGCGGCGGCGGCTTGCCGCGCCGCATGCCGCGGCGGAACTCCGACCAGAGCGTCCCCATGCCGTCCCATTTCAATCTGCCGCAGGTCGCTCTGTCTACCGTTATTCCATGAGACTCGGTGCTGAGGATGCGCGCGCCCTGCTGAGCGCCCATGTCCACGGGGTGCTGTGCACGCTGCACCCCGAACGCGGTCCCGATCCGCTACCCGTGGTGTACGCGATGACCGGGGAGGGCTACATCGGCGTACCCATTGACTCCGTCAAACCGAAGTCCTCGGCGCGACTGCGCCGCGAAGAGAATCTGACGTTCGACCCGCGGGCCGCTCTGCTCGTCGAGCGGTGGGACGCCGCCGACTGGTCCCGACTGTGGTGGGTTCGGGCGCACCTGCGCCACGTCGCCGACCCGCCGCAGACGGTGGCCGACGACCTCGCCGATCGGCTCGAACGTGCGGCGCCCCAGTACACCGGCAAGCCGTTTCACCGCCTGTTGGTCTGCCGGATCGTCGCGATCAGCGGCTGGTCGGCCCGGTAGGCCGGACACGATTCAGTCGGCGAAGGTCACCCGGACGAGGGTGAGGTCATCCTCGAATGTCCCGTCCATCGTGCGGCGGCGCAGCTTGCCGACGAGGGTGTCCAGGGTCCACCCGGGTGCTTCAGCGAGTTCGCCGCCCATCCGCATGAACTCTTCGACCGACCATGTCTGGCCGTCCGCCAGGGGGATCTCGTAGGCCCCGTCGCTGTAGAGCAACAGGGAATCACCCGGCGTGATTTGTGCTGTCGCAGAGGCGTATTCGCTGCCGCCGAACATTCCCACCGGCATCCCTTCGGTGGAGAGCGGTGTCACCGGGCCCGCGCCGGCCTCCGCCGTGAGCAGCAATGCGGGCGGATGCCCGCCACTGCAGTAGGTCAGCGTTCGGGTGGACGGCTGGTACACGCCGCACCAGATCGTGAAGTAGTTGCCGGCGTGCTCGTCCATCGAGAAGAGGTCGTTGAGTTCCTCGACAACGCGCTCCGGCTGCAGCAGAACGCCTTCCGGCAACGACCCGGACCGCAAGAGGTTGTGCACCGACACCGACAACAACGCCGACTGGATACCGTGGCCGGAGACGTCGAGCAGATAGGCGAAGAGATGGTCGTCGTCGATCCAGCGGTAGTCGAAGCAGTCACCGGCCACCTCTTGGGACGGCAGGTAGCGAGAGGTCACCGTAACGGCCCCGTCGAGCCCGTCGGGCAGGATCGAGGCGACGTACTCCGCGGCGCTTCGCAACTCCGAGGTGAGCCGGTCAGACTTCTCCCGCAGCTGCTTGGTCAGAACCCGGTTCTGTTCATCCCGGCGGGTCAGCGTCCGACGTGCCTCCACTTCACTGGTGACATCGATGATCTGCGCGATGAATCCCTCCGGCTGACCATCGGCCGAGCGCAGACAGCTGACGGACAGATCGCCCCAAACCACCCGCCCCTCAGCGTGATTGAAACGCTTCGCGGTCCGGTAGGACTCGATTTTTCCCTCTACCAGGCTCTGCACCGCCGCGCGGTCTCCGTCGAGCAACTCCGGTTCGGTGAGCTCCGCCCAGGTCAACCCACGAAGCGCCGCAGCGTCATAGCCGAGGAAGTCGCACATCGCCTGATTTGTCACCTCGAGACGGCCCGAGAGATCGACGACGCACATGCCCACCGCGGCGTTCTCGATCATCCGATGCCAGCGGGCATCGGCCTCGCCCTGTAGGCGGCGGGCCTCCTCGACCTGCCGTTCCATCGCGACTTCGTCGTCGATCACCCGGAACGTGACGACCAGGCCGTCTCGGGTGCCGTCGGCGTCGTAGAAGGGTTTGAGGAAGAAGTGGACCCAGTGCTCAGCGAGCTCGTGGACGAGGCGCGCGCGCCCGACGATCGCCTCTCCGTGCCGGGCGGCCCGCCATCCGCCGGTTGGTCCATCAGGAGCCAGGAAGTCATGGACGGAGCGCCCGACGTAACTGTCCGCAGGCAACCCGAGCACCTGTTCCACTGACGCCGAGATCCAGGCGATGGTGTCGTCGTCGTCGACGCGCACGACCACCTCGCCGATGTTCTGCGCGAGCAGTCGGAATTGTGCCTCCGATTCGGTGATGCGCTTGAGCGCGTCGAACCGTTCGGTGACGTCGCGCCAGGTGACGGTCAGCAGATCGCGGTCGGCGCGGACGGCCCGGATATCGCACTGCCGGGTCAGGCTGCGGTGGGCGTAGGTGTAGGTGTAGGTGTAGTCGTCGATGACCACCGCCGGACCGCCCTCCGCGCATGCGGCATAGCGGGACAGCAATCCCGATTCGGCGAACCCGGGCAGCGTCTCGCGGAGGCGGCGGCCGATCAGCAGTTCCCGCGACACCCCGAGGTTCTCACAGACCGCGCGGTTGACGTCTTGATAAACGAAGTCGACGATCCGGCCATCCTCGCCGCGGATCGCCGCGACCAGCATTTGCGCGTCGAGTTGGGCATCGAAACTCGCCCGGAGACGACTGTCCGGCCCGCCGCCGGTGACCGATGCGGACTCGTCGTAGAACGCCCACACGCGGCCGACGCCCCCCTGACCCACCGGCGAGGACACCACCCGTACCAGCGTGGGTGGCTGTGGAAACCGCCAGAGACAGTCCGCCTCAGCGCGCGGGTCCGCCTCGATGCCGGCTCGCGCGGCGCCGATCTCATCCCGGTTGACAGCGCTGCCTGCCAACGCGTCGAGTTTCGCTGTGAAGGCGCCGATCGGGTGGGTTCCCGGGGTCAGCTCCAACAGGGCTCCGGCGGCCGCGTTCACCATGGCGGTATCGCGACCAGGAGCCACGGTCACCAGCCCTAGCCCTGACATGGTGACTCTCGGGGGCGCCTTCTCCGCCGCTTCCATAACCAGTCCAGATTATCAGCCATTAGGTCTTTTTGATGTCCTGAGTGCAGCTTCGTGGATCGCGTCCGGAGCCGGACAGCCCCAGCGCGACCCTAGTGCTCCGGGCGCGAATAGGACGACTCGATCTCCGATTGTGAGCCGGCGATCACCGGAGGAGCCGGCAGCAGCACGTAGGTGGTGGTGTTCTCCTGGTAGGTCTTGCGGTTCGGTTCGTTGCCATCGGCATCGAAATAGCCACGACTGTGCCGGGCAAATTTCCCGTTCAGCGCGTTCAGAGCCGCCAGGGCACCCGGTCCGGTGGGATAGTCGGCCCAACCGTCGTACTGCAGGGCGATGTCGGTGACCGCGTAGCGAGTGTCGTTTGGCGTCGGCTGCCCGATCACCCCGTCGACCTCCGGGCGGCCGACGATGAAGCCGCCGTACTTGCGTAGCGGGTTACCGATGAACAGGAAGCTCAACTCGTCGGCGGGCGGGGCGTCCGGGTCGTTGGCATGGGTCCGAAGCCACCGGCTTGCCACCTGAGCGCCCTGGGAATGGCCGAAGACCAGCTTCGGACCCGGCGTGGAGTGAATCAGCGCATCGAGAGCACCCACCCCCGCGTCGATCGAGTTCCGGCCCAGCGACGCCGGGTAATCCACCTTCACCACCGTGCGCCCGGCGCAGGGCACGCCGCGCAGTTCGGAGATCAGGGTGTTGCCGCCCAGGTTGAAGTCCAGCGGTTCGAGGGTCAGCACCGTGACGGGTGCGGCTTGGTCGTCGGGTGCGGCCGTCGCCGTCGGCGGCGTCGGGCCACCCACACCGGCGAGGAGCGTGAGCAGTGCCAACGCCACCAGCATCAGCCGAACACCCATGCACCCAGGATAGGGGGGTCAGGTCCCGCTGGCCCGGGCACGGTTGGCGGTGGCGGCGGCGCGGGCCAGCTCCTCCAACAGCGGCGGCACGTCGTCAGGGCGAAGGACGCACTCCACCAACACCATTCGGTCACGGTGCGCCGCGGCATCGGCCAGCGCGTCGTTGAGTTCTCCGCATGTGCGCACGGTCCGGGTCAGCGCGTCGGTGACGCCCAGGGCCGCGGGCAGTTCCGTCCAGCGCCAGCCGACGATGTCGTTGTAATAGGCGTCGCGGCCGTGGATCGCGCGCTCGACGGTGTAGCCGCCGTTATTGACGACGACGATCACCGGAGCGATGCATTCACGGGCCATCACCCCGATCTCCTGCACTGTCAGTTGCGCGGCGCCGTCACCGATGGCCAGCACCACGCGCCGGCCGGGGTTGGCCAGCGCCGCCCCCAACGCAGCGGGCAGGGTGTAGCCGATCGACGCCCATAGCGGCTGGCCGATGAAGGTGACTCCGTGCGGCAACCTGTGATCGGCCATCCCGTAGAAGCAGGTGCCCTGATCGGCGACGACGACGTTGCCCGGCGTCAGCGCCTCAGAAAGCTTGTCCCACAGGTACTTTTGGCTCAGTTCCGCCTCAGCCGGCGGCTCTGGGCCTCGCCCTCCCCCGTCGGTGACTGTCACCGGCGGTGAAGAGATGCCGCGTTCGCGCAGGATGCCGGCCAGCGCACCGAGTGCGGCGTCGATGTCGATCGGGGCGAACATCTCCCCGGCGACCGTCGACTGCACCGAGCCGATGTCGATGGTCCGGGCCGGATCGATCCGCTGGCTGAAGAACCCGCTGACCAAGTCGGTGAACTGGACACCGGCGGTCACCAGAACAGCCGCCTGCTCGACGGCCCGGCGCACGGCCTCGGTGCTTCCCGCGCCCGCGTAGATGCCGAGGAAATTCGGCGAGCTCTCGTCGAGCAGACTCTTGCCCCACATCAGGGTGGCGTAGGGAACGGTGTCGGCGCTCAGCAGTTCCTCGAGGCGCCCCACGGCGTTCAGTCGGTGCACGAGAAGATCGGCGAGAACCGTGACCTGGTGATCGGCGATCAGCGTGCGCGCAGCCTCGGTGAACAGCGCCAAAGCCCGCGGGCTGGTACCCCCGGAATACCGCGCCAGCGGGGTGGACGGCGGTTCCACCGGGAATCGGGCGACGTCAGTGGCCAGCAACAGGTATCCCGGCCGCTTGCGCTCCCGCACCTCGGAGAGCACTCGGTCGATCTCCCGGGTGGCGGTGGCCGGTTCGAGATCGGCTTGGGCGCAGGTGATTTCGCGCGTCATTCGAAGGAAATGCTGGAAGTCCCCGTCTCCCAACGAATGGTGGACCACTCGTCGCGCCGCCTGAGCGTCCTTGGACGGCGCGCCGACTATGTGCACCACCGGCACGTGTTCGGCGTAGCTGCCGGCGATGGCGTTGGCGGCGGACAACTCCCCGACGCCGAAAGTGGTCAGCAGAGCGGCGATTCCGCGCAGCCGGCCGTAGCCGTCGGCGGCATAGCCCGCGTTGAGTTCATTGGCGCCACCGACCCAGCGGACGCTCGGGTGAGCGATGACGTGGTCGAGGAACTCGAGGTTGAAATCGCCCGGCACCCCGAACAAGTGGGTGGTACCGAGCTCGGCAAGCCGGTCGAGAAGGTAGTCCCCGACGGTGTAGTCCCGATCCTGCATGGCGCAAAGGTACCGCCGCAGCCGCCCGCAACGGCCGCGTCAAGAGCTCTGAACGCGCTACTTCTTGATTTGCGGCGTCGCCTCGGGTGACTGCACGTCACAGCTGACCCTGGCGATCTTCGACGTCGAGTCGCACTGCAGGGCTTTCTCGACCGTGCCCTGCATGGCCGTCGTCCGCATGTCACCCTGGACTCCAGTGGTGTTGATCTTCTCGTCGGGCGAACCCACGAGTTTCATCGCCGGTGCCGACTGGACACCGACCTTCACGTTAGGCGTGGAACCGTGACCGCTGCCGGCATTGGCCACCGCGCCACCCAGGAAGGCGCTGACACCCAGTGCTGCGGTGAGTCCGGCGATGCCGGCGGTGCGACGGGCCGGAAAAACGTTGTTGCTCATGGTCAAAGCGTGACCCACGTAGCTGCCCAGCTGCTGTGACGGGAATGGAGTTTTGCTCCGGCATTCCTGCGAGTCCGCTGGAGGGTTGCCGCGCTTTTGCTGCCTCCTCAGCTACCCCGCTGTCCGGAAAAAGGGTTCCACCGTGCCGCTGAGCTTGATCACCATCGGATGTCCACGCCGGTCCTTGGCAGTGGGAACTTCAACGCGCACCCAGCCCTCGGCCACGTCGTATTCGTGAACGTTGGTCTTCTCGACGCCGTTGAACAGAATCCCCACGCCGCGCAGGAGCACCTCCTCGTTGAAGAAGGGGCTGTCCGGATCAACGGAGAGGTGATTGGGGGGGACGTCGGTGGCTTGATCCTCGGGCATGGTTGCTTTCGCTCAGTTCTCGGTCGTCAGGATTGGCTCCCAAGAAGTTACGCGACGGCCCGGCCACGGGTCACTGGAGCGTCACTTCTCGCGTGCCGTACCTGCACCGCCCCGGGTCTACGCTGAAGGTCCCAGCGAAGGAGCGGCCGATGCGAACCAGAGCGGCCATCAGCGGGATCCCGCGGGTGGATCTACAGAGCCGCGGACCGTGGCGCCGGCGGCTGTGGTGGTTGGCCGGCGGCGGCCCGCTGTTCACCAGCAAGCCCGTTCTGGAACTGTGGCGGAGGTACGCCGCCCCGGTGGAGGCCCGGGTGGTCGAGGCGAGCGGTGGCCGACTGAAGCTCAACCCGGCCGTGCCGATCGTCGTGTTGACGACGACGGGGGCCAAGACCGGACAGCGTCGGGACGTCCCGCTGGCCTACTTCACCGACGGCGACGACGTCGTCCTCATCGCGTCAAACTATGGCAGCGGCCGGTACCCGGGCTGGTACCACAACCTACGCGCGCACCCCGAGTGCGAATTGCGAATCGGGCCCCGGGGCGGCGCTTTCACCGCGACGGAGGCCCGCGGCGCCGACCGGGACCGGCTTTACCACCTCGCGGCGGACCGGCTCAACCATGTGTTCGCCCTGCACGACAAACGAAGCGGTGCCGGTTGGACCATCCCGGTGATGCGGCTGACGCCCGCGGCAGGCTCCGGCTGAGAGGCTGATCTCCTGAGGAGAGACGGTGCTCACGGTGCCGCCGCCAGCCGGGCGTAGAAAGTGCAAAAATCCGCAGCGCCTCCAGCCGCGCCTCCCAGTTGTACAAGGGCGATTAGCCTCCGCCAGACGGGGTGCGGCTGTTAAGGTCCGATCTCCAAACCAACAGTCGCGATGGGGATGGACACGAGCACGACGCGAATCATCTGTGCCGCTGGACCTGGCGGCGTTGCCGCGTTGTTACCACCAGCCACAGCTACTGCAGCGCCGCCCGTTTCCGACCCGTTCGTCCTGAACATGACCGCCGCGTACTGGCCCGGTGGCAAGGGGGCAGGGCCTTGACGACGGCGATCCATGTACTACTGCTGGTCATCGGGATCGCCGCGGTCCTGGCCTCGGTCTTTGTCCCGTTCATCCTTCTCTTCCGCCGCCGCTACCACGCTGCGTTGGCCCAGCTGGCCGCCGACATCGAGGACGAGACGGTCGTCCGACCGCTGGAGAAGGGTGTGTACAGGGGCGCGACGGCACCGGGCTATCCGGGTGTGCGGAACAACGGGCGAATCGCCTTGACCCATCGTCGGCTCGTATTTATCACCGTCACCGGCACAACGATCGACGTTCCGCTCAACACGATCACCGGTCTGGGCGAATCCAAGGTGTTCAAGGGGGCGGTTACGGCTGGCTGCACGCATCTGCTCGTCCGTACGGACGGCGGCGAGATCGGCTTCTACGTCTCCGACGACGCCGCCTGGCTCAGCGCGCTGGGAGATGCGACCGGTTTGACCCCAGATCGGTCCTAGTGTCTAGGGATACGGCGCGCTCTACGTGTTCAGCGCGCTGTTGGCAGCCCTAGTAACGCCCCGCCCTTGGACGGGTGGTTGCGGGCCGTGGCGTTGACGGCTGTACGGCGTGTCGCCTCAAAACCCCTGATGAAATGGGATTTCCCTGGTGGAGCTAAAGGGGACTCGAACCCCTGACCCCCACACTGCCAGGAACGAGCATAACCCCTGAACAGGCGGGATACGGCCTAAATCCGGCTGTTGTGGGTGTGTTTGGAGGCGTAACTGTCGTCAGGGTTGTCGTCAAGATCGTCGTCAGGTCGACTCCATCGGCCCGAGATCCCTCTGGTCAAGCTTCGTTGCAATCACGGACCGAGCAGGGCCAGCGGGACCACTCCGATACCGTCAGGGCGACGATAGGCGTTGAGCCCGGTATTGATGACGACCGCATCGAGTAGATCGGTGCCGAGATTGCCGGCTAGCCAACGCAAGTGCGTGAGATCCCGATTATCGATCGTTGAGGCTAGTTTCACCTCGATCGCGAGTACCTTGCCGTCGTCCCGTGCGACCACGAGATCTACTTCATGGTCGCCGTTGCGGGTCCGAAGGTGACCCACAGCAGCCTCAGCCGCCTGGGCACAAACCCGCACACAGAGTGTGGCCAACGATTCGAAGAGATGCCCGAGCATTCCACCGGCCTGAGGTCCGATCGGCGTGCCTTCACCGTTGAGCAAGGCATCCACCGACAAGCCGAGTAGACGCGCCGCCAGTGCCGGATCGGCCAAGTGATGCTTCGGCGATTGAGCCAAGCGCACCAATGGGTTTCCCGCTGGCCCCCAAGCCGGCACCGGGTCCAACAGCCATAGTTGAGTCAGCACATCTCGGTATGCGACGGTCGTTGACCGCGCCGGCTTATCACTTACGCCAGATGTGGCCGCGTCGAGTACCGCTGTGTAGCTGGCCGTCGTGGACGTGGCTGCAGCGTAGGCACGCAACCACGCCAACATCGCATCCGGCTTACGAACAGCGAGCCCCAACTCGGGCACGTCCCGATCAACGGCGTTGCGGATATATGAATCAAGCTGGAACTTCAGTGCCCGCGCACTGAGGGTCCGCATGCCGGGAAAGCCCGAAGCGACGATCTCGTGCGCGTAATCGGCCAACCTGACGTCCGTCGCCCCGATCAGCGGCAACCTTTCACCCGTAAGCAATTCGGCGATGCTGACGGTCGGGGAAGCGATCCCCCGCTCCGACAATGTCATCGGACGCATACGCAGGCGACCAATACGCCCTGCTCCCGAGTGAGTCGTTGCACCATGGCGAGGCGAAGCACTGCCGGCAAGCAGGAATTGGCCGCCAGTCGGATCGTCATCTACAGCGCGCCGCACGACATCCCAAACCTCTGGAACCTTCTGCCACTCGTCGATGAGCAGCGGTCGCGGCCGCCTCAACAACAGACCGGGGTCGGCTTGCACTGCCTCGAGGTTGGACTTTGCATCGAGCCTCAGAAGGCCGTGGACTCGCTGCTCGGCTGTTGTCGTCTTCCCGACCGCCTTTGGGCCGTCGATCGCGATCGCGGGTATCTCTCCGAAGAGTTCATCCAGTTCATTGTCGATGATGCGTCGCGCGTATCTCATGGCGCAATCATACAATTAGCCGATTCTGAATCGGCCAAATAGCAGGCGCTGAATCGGTCGGTCAGCAGTGATCTCAGGCAGCGGGGTGGCCGCGCCCTGATCATCGAGCCTTTCAGCGACCCAGACCTGTCCTCACACTCCAGTGTGGGGACGCTCATAGGGCCCGCCAGTGGCGCAATCGTCGTCAAACTGTCGTCAACCCGATCAACCGGTGCCCGCCCAGCAAAAAACCCGAGGCCGATGGCCTCGGGTTTTTGTTTGTGGAGCTAAGGGGACTCGAACCCCTGACCCCCACACTGCCAGTGTGGTGCGCTACCAGCTGCGCCATAGCCCCAAGTGCGCAGTTGAAACTACACCACGGCGGCACGGGCCTTCAAACCATCATGACCACGACGACCCGGGCGCGGGACGGCTGCTGATCCCCACACGGCAACCTCCCCGGCCTAGATCAGGTCAATGTTGTTGCAGCCCAATGCATTTACTGTCGATCGCTAGCTATCTCCTGGTCCGCAAGGTGCCGCACGTCATCCGATCGGCGGACATCCCACCTGGCCATTCGCACGGCCCAGAAACCACCCTCTAGCAGGACAGACAGCACCCAGCACAGGTGCGAGATTGGTCTTGCACGATACGAACCGTCCTGAGGAGGACACCATGGAGATCACCGCCAACGCCGAGCGCAAGCCGGCTCTGCGTACCCACACCATCCGCGACCTGACCGCTGAGGACCTGCGCCTCGCCGTCGGCGGGCATTCCGGCAGCGCCGGCAGTGGCAGCGGTCACGTAGGCACGCAGAGCGGCAGCTACGGCAGCGGCAGCCAGGCGCCGTCGGCATAAGCAGCCCGTCCGGCCCCGGTGAGGTCACCCGGGGCCGGATAGGTAACAGACCAGGCCATGCGACCTGCCTCGAAGCAGATCCGTCAGCAGGGCCTTTCGGGTTATTGTGCAAGCGATTTCGGCCCGTCGGGCCGTCTGCGTCATGAGGTGGGGTAGCCGTGAGCGAAGAGGATCGCACCGGCTATCAGTCTGTGTTCCGCGAGACCTGGCGGGAGCGCCGGTCCTCGGGGAATCAGCTGGGCGGCCTCATCCGGCAACCGAGGTGGGTGAACGCCGGCCTGCTCGCGCTGGCCGGACTCCTGGCCGTCGGCGCCGTCGCGGGCGCCACCGTCACCGTGGCACGCAACACGTCGTTTCCCGCCGTCTCCGACGGTGCTACCGCCTCCGCGGTCCGGGGTCCCGGACCGGCACCCACCGTCGGCTCCCCGGCACGGTTTCGCGGTGCGGCCGACACGATCGACGCGGTGGTGGTCGGGGTGAGTCCGACTGAGGTGATCGCCCAACTGAGCCGGCCCGCCCCGCCCTCGGGCGGCCAGCTGCTGGTGCCGGCGGCCCGAGAGCCGCTGTTCAGCCTGCTGATACCCAGGCTGGGGTGACGTGGCCCGGCGGCGGCGCGCGATTCCCTACATCGCGCAGGTCGAGATCGCGGATTGCGGAGCGGCGGCCTTGGCCATGGCGTTGGGCTACCACGGTCGCCACGGCTCGCTGGCCGAGATGCACGACGCCGTCGGCACCGGGCGCGATGGCGTCGACGCGCTGCGCCTGACCCAGGCCGCCGCCCTCTACGGGCTACGTGCCCGCGGTGTGGCAACCGAACTCGACGACCTGCGGGTGCTGCCACGAGGGACCGTCTTGCATTGGGGCGCATCGCATTTCGTGGTGCTCGACTCGGCGTCGCGGCGCGGCGTGACGATCGTCGATCCGATGGCGGGACGCTACCGGGTCAGCTGGACCCTCGCCGACGAGCTGTACAGCGGGGTCGCCATCATCCTGGAGCCCGGCGCCGACTTCCGGGCGGGGGCCGGCCCGGGCTGGGGGCGCTGCAGCACGCACGCCGGCTCCTCACCTCCGCCCCCGGGATCGGCAAGGTGCTGGCCGCGTCGGTCGTGGTGCGGATCATGGCGCTGGCGGTGCCAATCCTGACCGGCGTGGTGGTCGACGAAGTGGTCCCCGCGGGTGACGGCCACCTGCTGACCGTGCTGGCCGCGGTGATGCTCGCGCTGATCGCCTACTCGACGCTGGCCACCTTCCTGCGCGCTCACCTCCTGCTGCGGCTGCGCAGCCGGCTCGACGTCGAGATGACCCTGGGCTTCCTGGAGCACCTGGTCGACCTGCCGTACGCCTTCTTCCTGAAGCGCTCCTCCGGCGACCTGATGATGCGGCTGCGCAGCAACGCCGTGGTCCGCGAGATCCTGACCACGGGCAGCATCGCGTCGCTGCTCGACGGCGTCTTGGCGACGGTGTATTTCGTGGTCATCGTCGCGTTGTCGCCGGTGCTGGGTGCCGTCGTCGGGGCGCTGGCGGCCGGGGAGGTCGCGGTGCTGGTGGCGGCTCGCCGGCGCAACCAGCACCTGATGGGTGAGGCCCTGAGCGCCGAAGCCCGCGCGCAGTCCTATGCCTACGAGATGTTCTCAGCGGTGGAAACCCTCAAAGCGGCCGGCGCCGAACGGCGGGCGGTGGCGCACTGGGCCAACTTGTTCGTCGACGAGCTGAACGTCTCGCTGAGCCGGGGGCGCCTGGCCGCCGTGGTGGAGACGGCCACCTCCGCCCTCCGGCTCGCCTCACCGATCGCGGTGTTGCTCGTCGGCGCCCACCTGGTGACGAGCGGCCGGCTCTCGCTGGGCACCATGCTGGCGCTGGCCGCCCTGGCCACCGCGTTCCTGGAGCCGCTGGCGACGCTGGTCGCCACCACGTTGCAGCTGCAGCTGCTGGGCAGCTATCTGGGCCGCCTCGACGACGTGTTCCACACACCGACCGAGACGGCCGGCCGCGATCTGCGGCCCGCGCCCCGGCTCGACGGTGCCGTGCGCGCCGAACAGCTCACCTTCCGCTACAGCCAACACCTCCGGCCCGCCGTGGACGGCGTCGACCTCGACATCCGGCCCGGTCAGGTGGTCGCCATCGTCGGGCGTTCCGGCTCGGGCAAGTCCACACTCGGACGGCTCCTGCTGGGTCTCTATCCGCCGGCCTCCGGCCGCGTCCTGATGGACGGCATCGATCTGGACACACTCGACCCGCGAAGTGTGCGCTCGCAGGTGGGGGTGGTCACCCAGGATCCCTACATCTTCGGCCTGTCCATCCGCGACAACCTCAGCCTCGGTGATCCGAGCCTGCCGTTGGAGCGGCTGCAGAGCGCGGCCGAGTTGGCCGGCATCGCCGCCGACATCGATGCGATGCCGATGGGCTGGGACACCCCCCTCGTCGATGCGGGCGCCAGCCTCTCGGGTGGGCAACGGCAGCGTCTGGCCCTGGCCCGGGCCCTGGCGAACCGACCGAGAATCCTGTTGCTCGACGAGGCCACCAGCAGTCTGGACACGGTCACCGAGGCCGCGGTTCAAGCCAATCTCACCGGGCTCGGGTGCACGGTGATCCTCATCGCGCACCGGCTGGCAACCGTCGTCGACGCCGACCAGATCATCGTCATGGATTCCGGGCGCGTCGTCGAGGTCGGCGATCACGGCTCGCTGGTCGGCGCCGGCGGCGCCTATGCCCAACTGGTGATGAGTCAGCTCATCGACAAGAGTGCGTCGTAACGAGATCCCGATGGCCGAAAAACTACGAGAATCCCTGCGCCCCAGTGGTTTTTTCGTGCTGCGCACACCACTCCTGCCGTGGGAGGAGTTGGACCGGCTGCGCGAGGATCCCGACTACATCCACACCCTGGCCGCCTTACCCGCAGTTGCCGAAGCCCTCCATCTGGCCTCCCCGGGGTTGCTGCGGCGCTGGGCGACCGGCGCTCCGGATGCCCGGGTGACCGCGGCCGTCACCGCCTATCTGGTCCGGATGTGCAGCCGCGCCACCCCTTTCGGGCTCTTCGCCGGGTGTGCGACGGGAATCGTGGCCGATCAGACGGCGCTGGTGGTGGACGGCCCGGACGGCACCCTGCGCCACAGCCGTCCCGACACCGAGGTGTTGGCCGCTCTGGTGGAGAGGCTGCTGGCAGACCCGGCGACACGCTCGAGGATGCTGGTCGAGCCGAACTCCAGCCGCTACCGCGCCGCGGACGCGTGGCGCATCATCAGCAGCAGGCTGCGCGATGGACTCCGCAGCCACCACCTGGTGGTCGTCGAGGACGACGCTCCACTGCGCTCGGCGCTGGCGGCCGCTGCCGGCGGTGCCACCGTCGAGCAGATAGTCGACACGGTCGCCGCCGACACCGGGTTCACCCGCGACGAGGTGCGCGGCTACGTCGACGCCCTCCTCGACGCCCAGGTGCTGACCGCGGTCGCCGAACCCGCGGTGACCGGTCGGCAGCCGCTGGCGCAGGTCACGTCTTCGCTACGGGCACAGGGCTTCTCGGCGACCGTGGCCGCGCTGGAAAGCATCGATGCGGCATTGACCACCCTCGACAACGCCGGCCTCGGCAACCCGCCCGAGGCCTACCGACCGCTCTCCGAGACCCTGTTGGAATTGGCCGGCGGCGGCGATGAGGCGCGACTCATCCAGGTCGATCTGCACCGGACCGGGTCCCGGCTCACGCTGGGCCGCGACGCGGTCCGGCAGCTGGCCGACGGAATCATCCTGCTGCACAGGCTTTCTCCGACCGCCGGGAGTACGTCGTTGCAACGCTTCAAGGACGCGTTCCGGGCTCGCTACGAGGACCGCGCGGTGGCGCTGATGGAAGCACTCGACGAAGAGATGGGTGTCGGGTTCGACCCGTCACAGCACCCGGCCGCCGACCAGTCCCCCTTACTCGCCGGCATCAATCTCGGCGGGCTACCCCGGGAGCAGGCCTTCACCGCGCGCGACGCGACCCTGGTTGACCTGCTCCTCCGCGCCCGCGACTCGGGCGCGACGGCTCTGGAGCTCGACGCCGACACGATCGGCCGGCTCGCCACCGCAGAGCCGCCGCCGCTGCCCGACGCGCTGGCCGTCACGGCGACGCTGCTCGACGAGGGCATCGAGATCCAGAACGTGTACGGCCCCTCGGGAGCACAGCTCCTCGGCAGGTTCTGCCATGGCGACGCCGAGCTCGCGGATGCCGTCCGGGAGCATCTGCGCGCGGAGGAAGCACACGCGCCCGGCGTGGTGTTCGCCGAGCTGGTCCACCTCCCGGAGGGGCGAGTCGGCAATATTCTGGCGCGGCCGGTCCTGCGGGACCATGAACTGGTTCTGTTGGGCCGCTCCGGGGCGCCCGCCGGCCGTCAGATCTCGGTGGACGAACTCACCGTTCGCCTGGAGGGCGAGCGGCTGGTCCTGTACAGCGATCGACTCGGCGCCGAGGTCCGGCCGCGGCTGACCACCGCCCACAACACCGCGCGCGGCTTCGGCGTCTATCGGTTCCTGGCCGCTCTCCAAAGCGACGGTGTTGCAGGCAGTCTCGGCTGGGACTGGGGCGCACTGTCGGGGGCGCCGACCCTTCCCCGGGTCACCGCCGGACGGCTGGTGCTCTCCCGCGCCCGCTGGCGGCTCGATGCCGCCGAACTGGCCACCCTCACCACCGGAAACCCCGTCGCCGGCTGGGCCGCGCTGGCAGGTTCGCGCGGTGTACCGGGCGAGGTGTTCATCGGCGACGGCGACAACCGGCTCTACGTCGACACCACCAGCCCGGCTCTGACCGCCGCGGCCGCCAAAGTCCTGCGTGGGCGCAGCACGGCGACCCTGGAGGAAGTGCTGCCCAGCCGGGTGGCCACCGGATCGCAGGGCCACTTCGCCCACGAACTCATCGTGCCGTTCCTGCGCCAGACCGACCCGTCGCCGGCCACCCCGCACCCGAAGGCGCCGCAGCTGCGCCGGACCTTCGCCCCGGGCAGCGAATGGCTCTACCTCAAGATCTACACCGGCACCGCGTCCGCCGACCGGATCCTCACCCAGACGCTTGGCCCGGTACTCGACGAGCTCGTGCGTGCCGGAACCGCCGACCGGTGGTTCTTCCTGCGCTACACCGACCCCGACCATCATCTGCGGCTCCGATTGCACGGCGCACCGGAGGCCCTGCGCGAGAACGCTTTACCCGCACTCACCGACGCACTGAACCCGCACCTCGATGCGGGCACCGTCTGGAAGGTGGCGCTGGACACCTACGACCGTGAGATCGAGCGCTACGGCGGCGACGCCGGCATCGAGTTGGCCGAACAGATCCACGCCGCAGACAGCGGGGCCGTCCTGCAGGTGCTCGGTATGTTCGACGATCAGGACACCGGCCTCGACGCCCGCTGGAAACTGTGCCTGTACGCCACCGACCGACTGCTCGCCGACGCCGGACTCACCCTGCCGCAGCGCCGCGAGTGGGCGAAGAGCGGGGCCGCCGGCTACCGCCGTGAATACCCCAACGCACCGCATCTCGAATCGGGCATCGCCGGACGCTGGCGCGTCGAACGGGCCGGGCTGACGGCGCTGCTCGACGACACCGCCGACCACCCGTATGAGCCTGCGCGCCAGGTGTTTCGGGAGCGATCCGAACGGACCAGGCCGCTGCTGGCCGAGTTGGCGGACCGCGATCGCCGCGGAATCCTCACAGTGCCGCCCTCGACGTTGCTGTACAGCTTCAACCATCTTCATGCCATCCGGCTGCTGCGCTCGGCCGCGCGCACCCACGAACTCGTTGTGCACAGCTTCCTGGACCGCCACTACGCGAGCCAAACCGCCCGCGCCGCGAAAACCTAGTCGCGGGTCTCCGGAGCCAGCAGCCAGCCGAGCGCGGCCACCAGCAGGATGGCACCGCTGACGCCGAAAGCCCAACCGTAGGAAAGCTTCTGGGCCAGCACGCCCACGCCGAACGATCCGACGATGGATCCGAAGTCGGACATCATCTGGAAGGCCGCCACGGCGGTGCCGCCCCGGGCCTTGCCGATGATGTCGGCGACGGCCGCCTGCTGCGGGGAGGCGTAGATGCCCGACGCCGCGCCGGCGATAACGGCCTCGACGAAGAACAGCGGCAGCGAGGAGGCCAGCCCCAGCCCCAGAGTGGTGACCGCCGACAACACCAGCCCCGCGATCAACAGCGGTTTGCGCCCGATCCGATCGGAGAGCCGGCCGCTGTACATCACCACCGCCACGTTGCCGACGGCGAATGCGGCCAGGGCCAGCCCGGCGACGTGGCGGGGCTGGCGGTCGAGCACCTCCTCGACGAACAGCGGCACCAGCGCGAATCGCAGGCCGAACAAAGACCACCCGGTCGCGAAATTGGACAGCAGCGCCGAGCGATATGCCCTGTGCCGCAACGCCACCCCGAACGTCACCGCGAGTTCGTCCGGTTCGGCGGGGGCAGCCAGTTCGGACTTGCTCAGCCCGACCATCACCACCGTGGCTGCCACGATCAGCAGGGCGCCATACATGAAGAACGGGGCACGAAGGCCGAGTCCGGCGGTCAGGTTGCCCAGCACCGGGCCGGCCACCGAGCCCACCAGGAACGCCCCGGCGAACAGACCCGAGACCCGGCCGCGCGCGTCGGGCGGGCTGATCCGGATCATCAGGCCCAGCGATGAGACGAAGAACATCGTCGAGCCGATCCCGCCCAGCCCCCGGAACAGCAGCAGCTGCCAATAGTTGTGCGCGACGCCGCACGCCACCGTCGTCACCGCAACGATCAGCAGCCCGCTGATGTAGATCCGCCGCTCCCCGAGCCGCTGCACCAGCATGCCGGTCGGCGGAGCGGCCAGCAGTCGCATGACCGCGAAGGCGGTGATGATGAACGTCGCGGCACTGATGCTCACCCCGAAGTGCCGGGCCAGATCCGGCAACACCGGCGCCACCAAGCCATAGCCCAGCGCCACGATCGCATTGGCCCCGATCAGATACCAGACCTCGCGGGGCAGCTGCAGCTCCGCCTCCGAGGGGCTGTCGGTCACCGAGCTCACCCGACGACTGTAATAGGACGGGACCTAACGCTGTTCTGACCCTGTTTCCCGCAGGTCCTGGAACTGCAGAAGCCGGCTGTTCCGTGAGCTGGGGTGGCCGCCGGCCCGTCGCGGCGGCACAGCGATCTCCGTTGTGGCGCGACGTCGCCCGGGGATTCCCTGTGAGCCTCTTGGCGCCTGGTTGTTCTCAGCGCCTAGGGGTTGATGGTGGCGTGCCCGTCGGCGCCTCTCAGGCCGTCGGCACCCTTGGCTCCCGTGGCGCCTTTACTTCCGGGAGCCCCGGTCGATCCGCGGAGGCCGGCGTTGCCGCTTGTCCCGTTGGTGCCGAAGGCGCCGGTGGCGCCGATGGTTCCGGTGGAGCCGGTTTTTCCGGTGGCTCCGCGAGTGCCGGTGGCTCCGCTGGCGCCCTGGGTTCCGGTGGCTCCGTTGGCTCCGGCGTTGCCTTTGCGGCCCAGCAGTCCGCCGGGTCCTGCGGCCCCGCCCAGTCCGCCGGCACCACCACTACCCCCAAGCCCGCCGACACCGCCGACGCCACCGAGTCCGCCGGTCCCGCCGATTCCACCCGCACCGGGATTGCCTGGTGCTCCACCGGTGCCGCCCGAGCCGGGGGTGCCTGCTGTCCCGCCCGCGCCCCCGGTACCCCCGGTGCCACCGTCGCCGCCAGTACCTCCGGTACCTCCGGTACCACCCAGACCGATGACCGGATCAAAACCGGTGTGCGTCTGCGCGTTCCCGCCGGTGCCACCGGTTCCGCCCGGTCCGCCGGTGGCACCGGTTCCGCCGGTTCCTCCAGTGCCGCCGGTGCCGCCGTTGCCGGCGTTGCCGCCGACGCCTCCACTTCCCCCGTGTCCGGCGTTGCCGCCGGTGCCCCCGGTGCCGCCGTCGCCTCCGGTGCCTCCGGCGCCGCCGGTACCGCCGGTGCCTCCCGGCCCGCCGATGCCGCCGACGCCGCCGTTGCCGCCACGACCGAACAATCCGCCGGCCCCGCCGACACCACCGGCCCCCGCGGGGGTTCCCGCACCGCCGGTGGCGCCGGTTCCGCCGACACCGCCGCTGCCCCCGGTTGCACCCACTGCGCCGGCGGTGCCATCGGTGCCCGCACCGCCGCTACCCCCCGCCGTACCATCGGTCCCGGTGCCACCAACACCGCCGGCTCCGCCAGCCAGTCCGGGTGCACCCTGCCCGCCGACACCGCCGGTGCCGCCATTGCCGCCGAACGCGACAAGGTATTGATCGGCTGAGGCGTCTCCGCCCCGTCCACCTGCACCGCCGGCACCGCCGCCGGTGCCGCCCGTACCTCCCTGACCGCCTACGCCGGCGTGCGCGTCGCCCTGCAGGGCGGTCTCCGCGGAGCCTCCCGCACCGCCGGTCCCCCCGCTGGCCCCGGTGACACCGGGGCCACCCGTACCGCCCGCGCCGCCGTACGCGGGACCGATGTACTGGTAGTAGCCAGAGCCGCCCTGCCCGCCCGCACCGCCGGGATTCCCCGGGCCTCCCGCACCGCCGGGCCCGCCGGTCGGCCCGCCCCCGGAGCCGTTGCCACCGGGTTGGCCGGCAGTTCCGCCGGGGTTTGGGTTGACGCCGGGGTCACCGGTTGAGCCGGGGTCGCCGATGCCGCCGGTGGAGCCGTCCCCGCCGCGGGCACCGGTGGTCCCGGTGCTGCCATTAGTTCCCTGAGTCCCTGCGCTGCCCGCGTCACCTGAGCTGCCGGTGGCGCCGACCGTGCCCGTGGTGCCGGCGATTCCGTTGCCGCCGGCGCCGCCGTCACCGCCGGTAGCGAACAGGGCGAAGATCCCGGCGTTGCCGCCCGCACCGCCCGAGGCTCCCGTGCCGCCGTTACCGCCGGCGCCGCCTTGGCCGAAGGACGCGAACAACCGGGCGTTGCCGCCCGCGCCGCCGGACGCCCCCGTCCCGCCGGTCCCCCCGGTACCGCCGTGGGTGAACCAGCCAAAGAAACTTCCATCCCCACCCCGGCCCCCGGCCTGACCCGAGACACCCGCCCCGCCGGCCCCGCCGCTGCCGCCGAACAACCCCGCACTGCCGCCGCTGCCGCCGTTGGCGCCGTTACCCCCCGACCCCCACAACAGCCCGCCGTCACCACCATTGCACGCCGAACCCGTGCAGTCCGCCGCCGCATCCAGACCGTTACCGATCAACCAGCCCCCCGGCCCGACGATCGGCCGCACCGCCCTCGACGCCTGTGCTGATGCCACCGCCAACCGCAGCGGAGTCGGCGTCGCCGCCCCCGCCCCGAACAACCCACACCCCAACGACCCACACCCGGGCGTGGCCGGAGACAACGGCACCCCGAAGGAGGTCAACTGCACCACCGCCGACACCACCGGAACCGGCGACCCCACCGGCGCACCGGCCAACACCGCACCAGCCCCCAAAACCGCCAACCCCGCACCCAACGGGACACCCCGACGCACCATCACCACTCCTGCAAACCAACGGGTGCGCGGAATGCACACCCCGACCAGAACCTGATCAGACCCTAATCAGACCCACTGCCGGAAACCAGCAACGATTCCAGGGAGTCGCGACCCGAGTTCCGTTATGCGTGAGTAACAGCGAGCCGATCGGTGCGGTGCAACTTCGCCCGAGGATTCCCTTCATTGCCTGCTAGCACCTAGGTGGCTTGCCCGTCGGCGCCTGTCTGGCCGTCGGCGCCCTTGGCTCCCGTGGCGCCCTTAGCTCCGGGCGCCCCTGTCGCTCCGCGGAGACCGGCGTTGCCGCTGGTCCCATTGCTGCCGAAGGCGCCGGTGGCGCCGCTGCTCCCGGTGGAGCCGGTTTTTCCGGTGGCCCCGCGAGTGCCGGTGGCCCCGGTGGCCCCGTGAGCGCCGGTGGCTCCGTTGACTCCAGCACTGCCTTTGCGGCCCAGCAAGCCGCCGGGTCCGGCGACCCCGCCTTGGCCGCCGGCACCACCGCTACCGCCGGCCCCGCCGGCTCCACCGGCGCCACCGAGTCCGCCGGTCCCACCGATTCCACCCGCACCGGGATTGCCGGGTGCGCCGCCCGAACCACCCGCGCCGGGTGTGCCCGCTAACCCGCCTGTTCCACCGGGTCCGGCGTCTCCGCCGTCGCCGCCGGTACCGCCGGTACCACCGGTGCCCCCCACGCCGGCATGGGCGGTACCGCTATCGCCGTGTGTGGCGTTGCCGCCGGTGCCGCCGTCGCCACCCCGACCGCCGGTCGCCCCAGTACCGCCGGTGCCGCCGGTGCCTCCAGGGCCGCCGTCACCGGCATTGCCGCCCATGCCGCCGGTGCCGCCGTCGCCGGCATGACCACCGGTCCCGCCCGAACCTCCGGTACCGCCCTGGCCGCCGGTGCCGCCTTGGCCGCCGGTGCCACCCGGACCGCCCACCCCGCCGAGACCGCCGTTGCCGCCGCGCCCGAACAGCCCGCCCGCTCCGCCGGCCCCGCCCGCGCCGGCCGGGGTGCCCGCCCCGCCGACACCGCCAGTGCCACCGGTGCCGCCGGTGCCACCCGTCGCGCCCGAACCACCGGGGGTGCCGTCGCTGCCGGCCCCACCGATCCCGCCGGGCGTGCCATCCGTACCGGTGCCGCCGGTCAAGCCGGTCCCGCCGGTCAAACCCGTCGCGCCTTGCCCGCCGGCACCGCCTCGGCCGCCGGTACCGCCAAAACCGTCACCTTCTCTCCAAAAGCCCCCCGTCACCCCGTCGCCCCCGGCCCCGCCGGTGCCGCCCGCGCCGCCGCCGGCCCCGCCTTGACCGCCCTGACCGCCCTGACCGCCCGCGACGTCTCGGTCGTCCATGCCTTGCCCCAGCCCGCCGGTCCCGCCAGCGCCGCCGGCCGCCCCGGCGGTCCCGGTCCCACCGGTTCCGCCCGCGGTCCCGAAGCTTGCCCCTTGGCCCACGCCGCCGGTGCCGCCGGGATTGCCCGGCCCTCCCGGACCACCGGGGAGGCGGTTGAACCCGGGTGTACCGGCGGTCCCGGGGCTGCCGGAGGGGGTGGGGTTGACCCCAGGGTCGCCGGTCGCCCCGCGGTCACCGGTGCCCCCGGTGGAGCCGTCCCCACCGCGGGCACCGGTGCTGCCGGTGCTGCCATCAACTCCCTGAGCGCCTGCGCTACCCGCCTCACCGACGCTGCCGGTGGCGCCGACCGTGCCCGTGGTGCCGGCGATTCCGTTGCCGCCGGCGCCGCCGTCACCGCCGGTAGCGAACAGGGCGAAGATCCCGGCGTTGCCGCCCGCACCGCCCGAGGCTCCCGTGCCGCCGTTACCGCCGGCGCCGCCTTGGCCGAAGGACGCGAACAACCGGGCGTTGCCGCCCGCGCCGCCGGACGCCCCCGTCCCGCCGGTCCCCCCGGTACCGCCGTGGGTGAACCAGCCGAAGAAACTTCCATCCCCACCCCGGCCCCCGGCCTGACCCGAGACACCCGCCCCGCCAGCCCCGCCGCTGCCGCCGAACAACCCCGCACTACCACCGCTGCCGCCATTGGCGCCGTTACCCCCCGACCCCCACAACAGCCCGCCGTCACCACCATTGCACGCCGAACCCGTGCAGTCCGCCGCCGCATCCAGACCGTTACCGATCAACCAGCCCCCCGGCCCGACGATCGGCCGCACCGCCCTCGACGCCTGTGCTGATGCCACCGCCAACCGCAGCGGAGTCGGCGTCGCCGCCCCCGCCCCGAACAACCCACACCCCAACGACCCACACCCGGGCGTGGCCGGAGACAACGGCACCCCGAAGGAGGTCAACTGCACCACCGCCGACACCACCGGAACCGGCGACCCCACCGGCGCACCGGCCAACACCGCACCCGCGCCCAAGACAGCCAACCCCGCACCCAACGGGACACCCCGACGCACCATCACCACTCCTGCACACCAACGGGGCGCGGAATGCACACCCAGACCAGAACCTGATCAGACCCTAATCAGACCCACTGCCGGAAACCAGCAACATTCCAGGGAGCTATCGCTGGAGTTCAGAGAAATTGATGGCGGTCCGACTTACTCACCCGATGACTGTATTCACCAGCTCCCTGGCGGCTGCCTGCACCTCCGCCAGATGCTCGGGTCCCTTGAAGGACTCCGCGTAGATCTTGTAGACGTCCTCGGTCCCCGACGGGCGGGCGGCGAACCAGCCGTTCTCGGTGGTGACCTTCAGCCCACCCAGCGGTGCGCCGTTGCCCGGTGCGGCGGTGAGCTTGGCGGTGATCGGCTCGCCCGCCAGCTCGGTGGCGGTCACCTGCTCGGGGGACAGCTTGGACAGCCGTGCCTTCTGTTCCCGGTCGGCCGGAGCGTCGACCCGCGCGTACACCGGGGCGCCGTACCTGGCCGCCAGCTCGGCATAACGCTGCGACGGCGTGGAGCCGGTCACGGCGAGGATCTCCGAGGCCAGCAGGCACATGATGATGCCGTCCTTATCGGTGGTCCACACCGACCCGTCGCGGCGCAGGAACGACGCACCGGCCGACTCCTCGCCCCCGAATCCGATTGTGCCGCTGACCAATCCGTCGACGAACCACTTGAACCCGACGGGGACCTCCACGAGTTTCCGGCCCAGGCCGGCCACAACCCGGTCGATGATCGACGAGCTCACCGCCGTCTTGCCCACGGCGACGCTGTCCGGCCAGTCGGGCCGATGGGTGTAGAGGTAGTCGATCGCTACGGCCAGGTAGTGGTTCGGGTTCATCAACCCCGCGTCGGGGGTGACGATGCCGTGCCGGTCGGCGTCGGCGTCGTTACCGGTCGCGATCTGATACTTCTCCCTGTTGGCGATCAGTGAGGCCATGGCGTTGGGCGAGCTGCAGTCCATCCGGATCTTGCCGTCGGTGTCCAGTGTCATGAACCGCCACGTCGCGTCGACCAGCGGGTTGACCACGGTGAGTTCCAGGTTGTGCCGCTCGCCGATCGCCGCCCAGTAGTCCACGCTGGCTCCGCCCAGCGGGTCGGCGCCGATGCGGACGCCCTGCGCCCTGATGGCGTGGATGTCGACGACGTTGGGGAGATCCGAGACGTAGGCGTCGAGGTAGTCGTGGGGCTGGGCGCTCTGCAGCGCCTTGGCGAGGGGAACCCGCTTCACCTCTTTCAGGCCGCTGCGCAGGATCTCGTTGGCCCGCTTGGCGATTGCCCCGGTGGCATCGGTGTCGGCCGGCCCGCCGTTGGGCGGGTTGTACTTGAAGCCGCCGTCGCGCGGTGGGTTGTGCGACGGGGTGACGACGATCCCGTCGGCCAGCCCCGAGTCCCGGCCGCGGTTGTGGGTGAGGATCGCGTGGCTCACCGCCGGGGTGGGTGTGTAGCGGTCGGCTGAATCCACCAGCACGGCAACGTCGTTGGCGGCGAGCACTTCCAGCGCAGAGACCCAGGCGGGTTCGGACAGCCCATGGGTATCCCGGCCGATGAACAGCGGCCCGGTGGTGCCCTGCGCCGCGCGGTACTCCGCGATGGCCTGCGTGGTCGCCAGGATGTGCGCCTCGTTGAACGCCCCGTCCAGACTCGACCCGCGATGCCCCGAGGTGCCGAACGCCACCTGCTGGGCGATGTCCTCCGGGTCGGGCTGGATCGTGTAGTACGCCGTCACCAAGTGGGAGACGTCGACGAGATCCTCGGGGAGCGCCGGCTGCCCGGCGCGGGGATTGGCGGCCATGGCGCAATTGTGCCGTCAGCCGCGCCATACTGATCCCGTTATTGACGACGTTGAGTGTGCGCCCAGGGCGAGTTTGGGGCCGGATTTCGTGGCCTGAACGCACACTCAAGGCCGCCTCGTGAGAGGTCGAAGGGAATCGGCGTTGTTCGGCCACGACAACCGTGAACTGGCGGCGGTGTTCGCCGGCGGCGCGGCCGGAACACTGGCCCGCGCCGGCCTGGCCACGCTCACCGCACCCCCACCCGGTCACTGGCCGTGGGCGACCTTCACCGTCAACATCGTCGGCGCGTTCATCCTCGGCTTCGTCACCACCCGGCTGCTGGAGCGCCTGCCGCTGTCGGCCTACCGTCGCCCGCTGCTGGGCACCGGTCTGTGCGGCGGCCTGACGACCTTTTCGACCATGCAGGTGGAAACGCTGCAGATGATCGAGCGTCATCACTACGCGTTGGCGGCCACGTACACGGTGGTCAGTGTGATGGCGGGGCTGCTGGCGGTGTACGCGGCGACCGCCCTGGTGCGCAAGGTCAGTTTGCGATGAGCGCCTGCGCGAAGAGCCGAGAGCAGCGATGAGCGCGCTGGTCTGGGCCGGTGTCATGGTCATCGGCGGGCTGGGCTCGGTGGCCCGCTTCATGGTCGACCGCGCCGTCGCCCGCCGGGCGGCGCGCTCGTTCCCGTTCGGAACACTGACAGTCAACATCACCGGCGCGGTGCTGCTGGGCTTCATCACCGGTCTCGCCCTGAGCCACACCATCGCCCTGCTGGCCGGCACCGCGTTCGTCGGCGCGTACACCACGTTCTCGACCTGGATGCTGGAAACGCAGCGGCTCACCGAGGAGCGCCAGGTGATCCCGGCGGTGGCCAACATCGTCGTCAGCGTCGCGCTCGGCGTCGGCGCCGCCGCGGCCGGCCAGGCGATCGCGGGGCTGCTATGACCTCCGGCGACGTCTCACTCAAGCTGACCGCATACTTCGCCGAACGGCAGCGCAGCGGTTCACAGTTTTTGGCCGACGCCATTCTCGATCTCTGCACGCAACGCCGCCTGGCCACCAGCATCGTGCTGCGCGGCATCTCCGGCTTCGGCCGCCACCACATCATCCGCACCGACGAATCGCTGACCCTCTCTGAGGATCCGTCGGTGACCGTCGCGGCCGTGGACCGTCCCGAGATCATCAGCACCCTCGCCGACGACGTCGCCGCCATGACCGGCAGCGGGCTGATCACCCTCGAGCGGGCCCGGTTGATCGACGGGGACGACACCGGGGTGACGCTGCCGTCCCACGATGCGGTCAAGCTGACCGTCTACGTGGGCCGCAACCGCAGAACCGACGGCATGCCGACTTACAAGGCGGTCTGTGAAGTGCTGCACGCCAACGGCTTTGCCGGCGCCTCGGCGTTCCTGGGAGTCGACGGCACCGCGCACGGCGAACGGCGGCGTGCCCACTTCGTCGCCCGCAACGTCGACGTGCCGGTGATGATCATCGCCGTCGGAACCACCGACCAGGTACGGGCCTGCAGGGCGGAGTTGGCGGCACTGCTCGAACGCCCGCTGGTGACCGTCGAGCGTGTGCGGGTGTGCAAACGCGAAGGGGTGGTGCTGACCGCGCCGCCGGCGCTTCCGGAAGCCGACGGGCACGGGCGCCCGCTGTGGCAGAAGCTGATGGTCTTCACCTCCGAGGCCAGCAGGCACGACGGGGCGCCGATTCACCGGGCATTGGTGCGCCGGCTGTGGGAGTCCCGCAGCGCCACCGGCGCGACGGTGCTGCGCGGCATCTGGGGTTACCACGGCGACCAGGAACCGCACGGCGACAGGCTGATTCAGTTCGGCCGGCAGGTCCCGGTGACGACGGTCGTCGTCGGCTCACCGGCCAGCATCGCCCGCAGCTTCGAGATCGTCGACGCCGTCACCGGCGGGGTCGGGCTGGTCACCTGCGAGATGGTGCCCGCCCTGATCGGCGTCGCCGACGGTCAGCGAACCGGCACCGCCGACCTCGCCGACTTCAGCTACTGAGCCTCACGGCTGTCGGCGAGCACCGTCAGCAGCACCACCGAGTCCTCCTCGGCGTGCAGGTTGTGGCGTTCGGGAGGGATCACCAGCAGGTCGCCCGGGCCGCCCTCCCAGCTGTCCTCGGCACTGTTCACCCGAACCCGGCCGCGCAGCACCTGCAGGGTCGCCTGGCCGGGACTGTTGTGCTCGGCCAGTTCGGTTCCCCCGGTCATGGCGATCAGCGTCTGCCGCAGCAGATGGTCATGCCCGCCGTGCACGGTGTGGGCCGACCGGCCCGCACGGGCCGACCGCGCGACCTCCAGATGCTCATCGGCCAACCGCGACAATGACATCGATTCCATGTCACTCCTTCCCTCAGGCCAGCAGCAGCACTCCGCCAACCAGCAGTGCCACCACCTTGGCCAGTTCAAACCCGACGTAAATGAAGTGTGAGTGGGAACGCCCGGACTCGGCGACCGAGGCATCGGCCAGCACGGCGTCGGAGCGGCGCGTCAGCGCCGGTCGCACCCCCAGCACCTGTGCGCCCAACGCGGCCACCGCCACCACCACGGCGATGACCGCACCGGGACGCGCATGCCCCAGGACGACGCTAGCCAGCGCGATCGCCGCGAGCACCACCTCACAAATGTTGAGCGCCTTGAACACCAGGCGACCGATGCCCAGACCCAGTTGGATGGTGATGCCCGGTGCGCGGAACTTCAGCGGCGCCTCCAGGAACGAGATGGCCAGCACCATCCCGAGCCAGACGAAGATGGCCGCCACAGCCAGCCCCAGCCAATGGTTCATTTCACCCTCCCCTCCATCGATCATTGCACGCTCCTCCTCGGCGTCGAGTGTGCGTACAGAGCGAGAATCCGCCACCACGAAAGTGGATCTGGATGCACACTCGGCGCCGGGTGATGGCGCAGGGTGATCATGAAGGTCGACCGGCTCACCTCGGACGACCCGCGGCTCCGGGAATTCCTGGCGGGTCGCGAGAGCACCCTCTGACCCGGAAGAACCCGCACCGGCTCGGCAGGCCGCTATAAAGGTACCGGCAGGCCGGACACGACAAGGAGGTGTCATGGGAGCTCACCGGCTTTCGACGGGTATCGCGGTCGTACTGGCCGCGAGTGCCCTGCTGGTCGGGTGCTCGGCGAAGAAGCCGGCCGCCGCCCCCACCGCGACGCCCTCGTCGGCCACGTCGTCGGCCCCACCGAGCACCAGCCCGGCCGCGCCGGCCACCACCGCGCCCCAGGCCCCCCGCACCGAGAAGTGGATCGACCTCAAGGTCGGTGACTGCCTGGCCGACGCCCCGCCCACCGATCCGGCGGTGGTGATGGTGACGCTCGTCGACTGCTCGCAGCCCCATCTGGCCGAGACCTTCGTGCGCGCACCCATCCCGGTGGACGCCGCACTCGAGGGCACGGCCAACGCCCAGTGCGAGACCGGCTTCGTCCAGTACACCGGCCGGGCGTCCGCGGGCAGCCCGTACACGATCACCTACATGATCGACTCCGACCAGGACCGCACCTTCAACAACCCGTTGCCCAGCACGGTGATCTGCCTGTTGCAGGGCGCCCAGGGCCAGTCATTGACCGGCTCGGCAAAGGCATAGGCCTCAGATGTGTAGGACCGCCTTGGCGATCAGGAAGTAGATCACCAGGCCGGTCGCATCGACGAACGTCGTGATGAACGGAACTCACGGCCCAGCACCTTGGCGATGTCCTTCGGGGTGACGTCCTGCAGCGCGAGGGCGCGGGTGACCGTGGTGGCGGCCTGATTGCCGGTATTGCCGCCGGTGCCGATCAGCAGCGGCACGAACAACGCCAGTGTGACCACCTCGGCAAGCGTGGATTCGAAGCTGTCCAGGACCTGCACGGTCAGCGCCGCGCCGATGGCCAGCACCAGCAGCCACACCACCCGGGAGCGCACCAGGGTGGCGATGCTCGTGGTCAGGTAGGGCTGGCGCAGGCCCTCCGAGCCGCCGATGCGGGCCTGGTCTTCGCTGTCGGCCTCCTCAAGAATGTCCAGCGCGTCGTCGACGGTCAGGATGCCGACCAGGCGTCGGTCGTTGTCGACGACCGGCAGCGCCAGATGCTTGCTGTCGGCGCACAGTCGGGCGGCGTCCTCGGCCGAATCGGTGGCGAGCGCGAAGTCGGCGGGCCGCATGATCTCGCGGACGGTCTGCTCGGGCCCGGCCTTCATCAGGTCGCGCAAGCTCACCACGCCGACCAACACCCGGTTGGGGTCGGTGACGGGCAGGGTGTAGATCGTCTCGGCGTAGTCCAGCACGCGCTTGACGTCGCTGAGCGCCCAGGACGCCGTGGTGTCCGGGTCGACGCCGGACACCTCGGGGCTCATCCGCCTGCCGATGGACTTCTTCGGATAGCCGAGGATGTCCGAGGTCAGCTCCCGTTGCTCCGGGGACAGACCGTGCATCAGCCTCGCCGCAACCGCGGCGGGCACCTCGTCCAGCAGGGCCACCCGGTCATCGGGTTCGAGGCCGGCGAACGCCGCAGCCACCTCCTCGTCCTGCAGCGAGTCGATCAGGTCCTTCTGCAGCACCGGCGGCAGATCCTCGAAGACGTCGGAGGCCTGCTGCTTGGGCAGCAGCCGGTACAGCACGGCGCGCTGCTGGGCGGGCAGGCGCTCGAGGACGTCGATGGTTCGGGCGGCCGTGAGCCGCTTGGCTTCCGCGTCGGCGGTGGCCAGGTCGCCGGCGCTCAGAGCGCGCCGGATGACCTTCACCGGGTCCCCGGCGATCGCCGCGTCCTCAGTCCACACCATTGCGCTCACGACTCCGTCCGCCGGGAAACAGCCCATTATCGCCAGCGTGAGAACACCGGGAGCCGACTTCACCCGATGTTCACCGACGGGCTCAGTCCTCGATCAGCTTCAGGGCCAGCCGCGGGCAGCGTTTGACCGCCTCCTTGGCGTACTTGAGCATGTCGTCGGGAATCTCAGGCTCCCGGGATCGATTGCGGGACAACGGAAAACCCCAGTCATCGCGTGCAAGCAGGTCCGGCAGCAGCTCGGTGCACAAGCCACGGCCGTCGCAACGGGTCCAGTCGATGTGCAGTCTGGTCATGACGGCCACCCCCCGATCGTGGTCTCGCGCCCCTCGTCGTCCACCAACCGGGCGGGCACGCCCAGCGATGAAATCCACGCCGGGGCGCGCCGGCCGCGAATGATCGCGGCGGTGCTGACGGTGTTGGCGGCCAGGCAGCTGTCGGCCGCCACGCTGACGCTGCGCCACACCGGCTCCGCCGACGCACCGGTGCGCGGGTCGACGATGTGGTGGTGGGCTTCACCGGCCCGCCACCACCGACGCCGGCCGGTGCTCGACGTCGCCAGCCCGGTGTCGGCGCCGATGACGACGTGACTGGCGGGGTCCTCCTCGCGGTCCTGGACCAGAATCCGCCATCCCCCCTCCGGCGCCGGCCCGGCCGTCGCGATGTCCCCACCGAGATTGACCAGTACGCCCGTACCGGTCTGTCGGTGGACCAGCCGCGCGCATCGATCGGCGGCAACGGCTTTGGCGGTGGCGCCCAGGTCCAGCAGCGTGCCGGCCGGCATGCGGACGCTGCGGCCGTCGAACTCGACGGCGGTCCAGTCGACGGGCACAGCCACCGAGGCGACCCGCGGCACGGCCGCGCCCTGTGGCGTCAGGGAACCGTCCTTGAAGGACTGGCCATAGCCGAGTTCCACGATCGCACAGCCGATGGTGGGGTCGACGTCTCCGTCGGTGGCCCGGGCCGCCCCGAGCGCGGCCGCGATCAAGTCGCCAAGCACCGGGCTGACCGCCCGCCGCTCCCCGTTCGCCGACGCCAGCGCGCAGATCTCGGAGTCGTCCCGGAACCGCGACGCGGCCAGTTCGACGGCGTCCAGCTCGGCGTCGACGAGCGCGCGGGCGCGCGCCAGCTGAGCGGGGTCGGTGACCAGGAGGTGCATGTCGGTGCTCCACCGGTCCCACTGCACCCCGGCGGGCACCGGCGCCGCCTCGGAGGGATTCACGGTTGCGGAGTCTTCCGGGGCTTTCTTTGAGCGCTGAAAGAATCGTCGTGGGACCCTTCCACACGTGGCTTCGTTGCTCATCGTCGAGGATGACCGTGCGCTCAGCGCGCTGCTCGACGAACTGTTCACCGCGGAGGGATACCGCGTCGACACCGCCTACGACGGCCAGGCGGGCATGCACCGGGGACTCACCGGCGACTACGACGCACTGATCGTCGACCGCGGCCTGGCGGTGATGGACGGCGCGGAGCTGATCGCCCTGTTGCGGGCGCGCGGCGTGACGACCCCGGCACTGATCCTGACCGCGCGGGGATCGGTGGAGGACCGCGTCGAGGGCCTGGACTCAGGGGCACAGGACTATCTGGTCAAACCGTTCGAGATCGCCGAACTGCTGGCCCGGGTGCGCGCCCTGGTCCGCCGCGCCGACGAGGCCACCACCGTGTTGCAGGCCGGTGGGCTGCGGCTGGACCTGATGACCCGGCGGGTCACCGGCGGGGAGGAGGGCGAGGCCGAGCTCAGCGACCGCGAGTCCGCGCTGCTGGCCACGCTGATGCGCTCCCCGCGGACGGTCTTCACCCGGCCCCAGCTCCTGACGCGGGCCTTCGGCGGCGTGGATTCCGAAGCGGCCGTTGATCTTTACGTGCATTACCTGCGCCGCAAGCTGGGTAAGAAGGTGGTCCGGACGGTGCACGGTTCCGGCTATCGGTTCGGGCTGGAGTGACCCGCCCCGTGGGGGACACCCACCCGCCGCACAGTGACCTGGCGGTGGTGCGGCGCGCCGGTCGGCTGGTGGCGCTGCAGACCTCGGCCGCGCTCGCGGCGGTGCTGATCCTGGTCGGCCTGGTGCTGGCCACGGCCTACGTGCACTCCCAGAACCGTCAGATCGACGATCAACTCACGACGGTGGCGATGACGGCCGACGACACCAGCGACCCGCCGCCCGGAATGGAGCTCGCCTTCCGGGACTCCACCGGCGCCGTGTCGACCAGCGACGGCGGGAAGGCGGGCCTGCCGCTGCTGGACGGGCCGGCCGGCTTCGCCGACTTCCACGACGGACACCGCTCCTCCTACCGGGTCCTGGTCGCCGACCGGCCCGAGGGCCGGGTGGTGGCGATGATGGACCTGGCGCCGTACCGGGCCAGCCGCGGGCGGCTACTGGGCGCCCTGGCATTGGCCGAGCTGACCGGCATCGTGGCGTCGATCGCGGTGGTCGTGCTGTTCACCCGCCGGTCGGTGCGACCGCTGGCGCAAGCCCTGGCGATGCAGCGGCGCTTCGTCGCCGACGCCTCGCACGAGCTGCGGACGCCGCTGACCGTGCTGCACACCCGGGCACAACTGCTGGCCACCCGTCTGCACAGTGGTGATGTGACGTCGGCCACACGGGATGCCGACATGCTGGTCGGTGACACCCGCACCCTGGGTGGGATCGTCGACGACCTGTTGGCCTCGGCAACCATGACGTCTGTCCACGACCGCGGTGCGCGACTCGACGTCGGCACCCTCGGGCAGGCGGTCTGCGCCAGCATGGAGGCCTACGCGCACACGATGGGGGTGACGTTGCGCTGCACAGCCGTCGACGGCCCGCTGGAGGTCGTCGGTTCCGAGGCGGCGCTGCGACGCGCGATGACCGCACTGGTGGATAACGCACTGGCACACGAAAATGAAGGCGGCACAGTGCAAGTCGACATCCGGCGGGACGGCCAGCAGATCATCGTCGCGGTTGCCGACGACGGGGTGGGCATCGATCAGGCCACCCTGGCCACGTTGTTCAACAGGTTCGCCCGCGGCACTGCGCACACCAACCGTGGACGGCAGTCGTATGGGATCGGGCTGTCCCTGGTGCGGGAAATCGTCCAGGCACACGGCGGCCAGATCGTGGTGGATTCGGCGCCCGCGCGGGGTACGACGTTCACGATCGCGCTGCCGGCGGCGGCGTAGACCGGCGCTTTCCGTCTTCTTTGAGCGTTCCAAGAATCGGTTGCCACCATCTGGGTCATGAACTCACCGCGTTCCGGATTCCGCCGCGCAGCGATCGCGTCATGGGCCCTGGCCGGCCTGGGGGTTGCGGGGGTGGCCGGCGCCTCGGAGATGGCCTACGCCGACACCCTGAAGCCTCCGGCCGCGGAACCGATTCAGCCTGCCCCTGAGGCGCTGCTGCCGACCGAGCAGGCGATTCCGGGCGCCCTCCCGCTGCCGACGGCCGCCCCGACCGAGACACCGCAGGTCCCTGCCCCGGCCCCCGAGCCGGCCCCGGCGCCGGCCCCCGCCTACACCCCGCCGCCTGCGCCGGCCCCGGTGTACAAGCAGGTCCCGCAGTACACGCCGCCGGCGCCCCAGTACACCCAGACCTACGTCCCGCCGGCTCCGGCCTACACGCCGCCGGCACCCGCCTACACCGCTCCCGTTCAGCAGGCGCCGGTTCAGCAGGCTCCCGTGCAGGCGCCGGTGGACAACAGCTTCCCGATCCGCCACAGCAACACCTCGCTGGGCGGCGGCGGTGGCGTGTCGTCGGGCAACAAGTTCACCCCGTCGCACACCGCGTCCCGCGGCTCCTGATCCCGCCATGACCAGTGAAGCGTTGTGGGCCCTGGGCCGCGGCAACGGAATCGTGGCGCTGGCGTTCATGACGCTGTCGGTGGCGCTCGGCGTGGCATCGCGGTCGGGGCGGCCGCTGCTGGCCCTGCCCCGGTTCGGAATCGCCGGCGTGCACCGCTTCGTGGCGCTCGCGGCGACGCTGCTGGTAATGCTGCACATGGGACTGCTCTTCCTCGACCCCTACGCCAAGCTGCGGATCATCGACTTCGTGGTGCCGTTCCTGGGCGCCTACCGGCCGCTGTGGCAGGGCCTGGGCACGGTCGCCTTCGACGTGCTGATCGTCGTGATCATCACCAGCCTGCTGCGAGACCGCCTGCCGCTGAAGGTGTTCCGGACCGTGCACTGGGCCACCTACCTGCTGTGGCCGATCGCCCTGGCCCATGCCCTGGGCAACGGCACTGACACCGGGCACGTCTGGTTCCAGGCCTTCGCGGCCTGCTGCACCCTGTTGGTGGCCGCCGTCGTCGTGTGGCGGCTGCGCTCCAACTTCACCGAATACTCCGGCGCATGATCCAGACGCCGCGGCTGCTCGCCGCCCCCGGACCGGGCCTGGCCGAACACCTCGACTACTTCGGCGCGTTGCCGGACACGACGCGGGAACTCATCGCGCTCGTCGACGCCTCCGGGCTCGCCGGACGCGGCGGCGCCGGCTTCCCCACCGGACGGAAGATGGCGGCCGTCACCGGAACCAAGACCGTGGTGGTCGGCAACGGCGCCGAAGGCGAACCGCTCAGCCGCAAGGACGCCACCCTGCTGCGCCAAGCGCCGCACCTGGTGCTCGACGGTCTCGACGCCGCCGCGGCGGCCATCGGCGCCGACACCGTCTACCTCTACATCCACCCCGACGCGGCGACGGCGGTTGCCGACGCGCTGGCCGAACGCCGGGCCGCCGGCCTGGACGCCCACCGGGTGACCGTGGTGCAGGCGCCCGACCGCTTCGTCGCCGGCGAGGAGTCCGCCGCCATCCGGCACATCGAGGGCGGCCCGGCGCTTCCGACCGACCGCACCGTCGTCTCCGCGGTGTCGGGCGTGCGCGGCCGCCCCACCCTGGTCAACAACGTCGAGACACTCGCCAACATCGCGCTCATCGCGCGCTACGGGGCCGAATGGTTCCGCTCGGCCGGAGACCCGGACGAGCCCGGCACCATGTTGGTGACCCTGTCCGGCGCCCTTGCGCACGGCGTCGTGGAGATCCCGACCGGCCTGCCGCTGACCGGGCTGATCGAGTGGGCCGGCGCCGACCCCCACGCGCTGCAGTCCGTCCTGATCGGCGGCTACCACGGAACATGGCTTGCCGCAAACGAATTTGGTGCCGCCCGGTTGTCGCGCGCCGCGCTCAAACCGCTGGGCGCAACACCGGGCGCAGGAATCGTCCACGGGCTGGACCGCTCCGAGTGCGGGCTGCGCCGCACCGCCGAGATCGCCGGCTATCTGGCCGACCAGAGCGCCCGGCAGTGCGGCCCGTGCCTCAACGGCCTTCCCCGTCTGGCTTCGCTACTGGAGGAGTTGGCCTTCGGGCGCGCCTCCGACGACCTTGTCCGGGAGCTCCGCCGAATGGTCCGGCTGGTCGACGGCCGCGGATCCTGCCGGCACCCCGACGGCACCGCGCGCATGGTCCGCAGTGCGCTGCACACTTTCGGGGCCGACGTGGATCTGCACCGCCGCCGCAGCTGTTCGGCCGCCGAGCCGAGGCCCGTGGGCTGACCGGGCTAGGACTGCGGGTGGTCCTGCTGATGGTCCTGGTCGTTGTGCAGCGCCATATCCGTGACGGGCAGCCCGGCATCCCCGGGCTCCGGCGCGACGGGCGCGGTGGGCTGGCCTGAGGGCATCGGCGCCTCGGTGTGGTGCTGGGGTACACCGCGTTGGGCCTCCAGCGGCGCGTGATGCTCGTGGTGGTTCTGGAAGCTGGCCCCCACACCCACGCAGACGGTTCCGGCGATCACCCCGTTGGCGCCCAGCAGCACCAGGGCCGAACGGAATCGGGACACCGCCTCAGGCTCATAGTCCTGCATCCACGCCCACGCCGCACCCATGATCACGTAGCACTCGAGCAGCAGCGCGCAGATGCCGGCCGCCTCCACCGTCTCGGGACCACCGGCATGCGGGCCGAACGGCAGGCCGACCGTGCTGGAGGCGACCCACAGTGCGCCGACCGCGGCATTCATCCCGATACCGCTGGCGAGCAGGATCGTTCGGGGACGCGACCAGGCGAGGTAGGCCCACATCAGCTGGAAGACCGCAAGAACGGCAAAGAAGAGTCCCGCGGCCCACCACTGCAGGAAATGCGCGGGCATGACCGCGAAGTGGATCAATCCCGCGCCGACAGAGGCGATGGCCGCGCAACGGGCGGCCAGCGCACTGTCGGTCTGGACTTCGGCTTTGGCGTTCACTGCCAGTGATCGTGACAAGCGGGCGCGGACCGAAACAGCACCAGCGGATCACGAAACGGCTGCGGGCGATAACGGTTCGGTGCCAGATCGGAAGCGGGAGCGCCCCGTCACAGACCGGTGAGATCGTCGGGAACGTCGACGGCATGTTGCTGCAACGCGGCCAGCGGAACGATGTCGAGGGTGCGTTCGTGGGTGGCGGCCAGCACCACCGGGGCCGCACATCCGTCGTCGTAGGCGCGCAGCCAGTTCCGCGCGGTGACACACCACCGGTCACCGGGAACCAGGCCGGGAAACCGGTACAGCGGCATCGGGGTGGACAGATCGTTGCCGATCGAGCGCTGATGCTCGAGGAACTCGGCGGTGACCACCGCGCAGATGGTGTGCAATCCGCGATCCTCCGAACCGCTCGAGCAACAGCCGTCGCGGTAGAAGCCGGTCAGCGGGTCGGTGCCGCACGGCTCCAGCGGTCCGCCCAGCACATTGCGGTCCGGCTCGGGTCCGGTCCCACTCATGCCGAGTGCACCTCGACGCCATCGGAATAGGTTGCCAGCACGGCGATCTCGCGTACGGCGTCCGGATCAGCCTCGTGAGCCAGCGGGTCGTCGCCGAGCAGAACGAAGTCGGCGGCCTTGCCCGCGGCCAGCGATCCGGCCAGTGCATCCGCGTGGCACATCCAGGCGGCGTCGATGGTGCTGCCCTTGAGCGCCTGCGCCACGGGGACGCGTTCGGCCGGGTTGAGCACCTCTCCCCCGTCGGACATGGTCCGGGCCGCCGCGGTGGCCACATAGTTGAGCGGCCCGATGGGCGAGACGGAGAAGTCGCAATGGAAGCTGGCCCGCAGGCCGGCTTTGACGACCGAGCCGTAGCGGTCCAGCAGGTCGGCGCGCACCGGACCAAGAATGTCGTCGCGCATCACCCTGCCCCACAGCCGCACGTGGTTCATCAGGAAGCTGGGGGTGATGCCGAGCTTGGCCATGGCGGCGATGTGCTCGTCGTGCAGCAGCGAGGAATGCTCGGTGCGGTGGCGCTTGGCCGGGTCCCAGCCCGGCAGCTCGGCCGCTGAGGCAAACGCCGCCAGCACCATGTCCACGGCGGCGTCGCCGTTCGCGTGGCACATGATGGGCCATTGCGCGGCAATGGTTTTCGCGAAGTTGGCATTGAGCTCCTGCTGGGTGAAGTTGGCCACCCCGCGGGTGTCGCGGCCCAGGTAGTTCTCCCGCATGAAGCCGGTGTAGCCCTGGTTGGAGCCGTCGGAAACCCATTTGACGGTCTGGGAACGCAGCCGGTCATCCCCCGAGCCCGGAACGATGCCGACGGAGAGGAAGTCATCGAGGTTCAGGCCCCACAGCGACATCGAGCCGCGGACCGGAAAGCCGGGCTGGCCGAAGGTCTGATGCAGCAGATCGAGTTCCTTGACCCCGGCGATCGCCCCGGTCGCGGGTTCGTGAATGTAGGTAACGCCGGCCCTGGCCGCCAGGCCGGCGATCCCGGTGATCGCCTTCGCGATCACCTCGGGGGTGAGGTCGGGAAGCAGCTTGATGAAACTGAGCATCGCGGCGCTCTCGGCGACGATGCCAGTGAGCACCCCGTGGCGGGCCCCGTAGTCCCCGCCGGGCGGGTTCGGCGTGTCCGCGGTGATGCCGGCAGCGGCGTAGGCCGCGGAGTTGACATAGAAGAAGTGCTGGGAGGCGTTCATCACCACGATCGGGACGTCGGCGGAGACCTGGTCGAGCACAGCGACGGTGAGGTCCGGCTGGCCCGGCAGCAGGCTGGGATCGAACAGCTGGCCGACCACCGTTTGTCCCGCAGGGGCTTTCGACACCGCCGCCTTCAGCACCGAGAGAACGGCGTCGAGCGTCTTGTTGGCGTAGGGCGAACAGTCCACACCGTCGAACACCAGCGCCGAGGACACCAGATGCAGGTGAGGTTCGACGAAGCCCGGCAGGACCGAGCCCGTCGGATGCTCGAGGACCCTGGTGCCGGGGCCGACGAAGGACTCGAGGTCGGCGCGTGACCCGACCGCCAGGATGCGGCCGCCGGAGACCGCCATCGCCTCGGCCCGGGGCGCGGCGTCGTCCATGGTGATCAGGGAGCCCGTCACGAGAAGCTCTGCCTTCTCGGCGTTTTCGTGGCGGCGCGGAGAAGCGCTGCGTTCGGCGGGACTGACGCCGGTGAAGGATGCCCGGGCGGCGTTGGCGGGATGCGGTTCGCAGCAGCCTGCGGTGTGGTCGGACACGGGTTCTCCCTCGACGGCGACACGGGTAGTTGCGAGACTACGGCGCTGATCTGCCTCCCGGGAGTCGGTGAGGACTTACTGTGCGACCTGTCGGTTCGACGACGGGGAAGCGGGGACACCATGGGCGCTGCGCGGCTGCGGAGACGCCAGATGGCGGTATCGGCGTGGCTGGGTGCCGGGGCCATCGGCGTCGGAGCGGCGCTGCTGACCGGCGCCGGCGTGGCCCACGCGGACGGCGACGGTGGCCGCGCCCACGGTTCCCGGGCCGGCGGCGCGGCACCGGGCACGTCACACAACGGCCCCTCATCGCCGCGGGGCGGAGCTTCGGCCGGCCGGGAGACGCCGCGGGTATCCCCCGCGCCGACGGCGAAAGCCTCGTCCTCCGGCCACGCTGCGGACGTGGTGCGGGTCTTCGTCGGCAACGGCACCGCGGATCATCCCGACGCCGGCCTACTGCTGGGCAACGGCTACAGCTGGACCGCCTATGGCGGAGTCTGCACCAGCGGCCCCTGCCAAGGTGGCCGGGCGGGAGTGATCGGCAACGGCGGCAACGGTTTCCATGGCGGCAACGGTGGCAACGCGGGCTGGTTCGGCAACGGTGGCGACGGCGGTGACGCCGCAATGCCGGGCGGCGGCGGCGGCCACGGCGGCAACGGCGGTCTGATCACGGGCAGCGGAGGCAACGGCGGTCGCGGCGCCGTGCAGCCCGATCCGAAGGTCGGCGGGATCGGGGGTTCGGGCGGCGATGGCGGCGCCGGGGCGTTGGTGTTCGGCGCCGGCGGCGACGGCGGCGCCGGCGGCCAAGGTGCCCTCACCGGCGGCAGCGGCGGAAGAGGCGGCGCCACAGGGCTATTCGGGCTATGGCACATCTTCTTCAAGCCCGGTTCGGGAGGCAGCGGCGGATTCGGCGGCCAGGTGGGCGGCACGGGCGGGGCCGGTGGCGACGTCGGTCTGCTCTCGGTGTGGGGTGTCGGAGGCGCCGGCGGTCCGGGCGGCGGGGGTGCGGCCGGGGGAAGCGGTGGCCGCGGAGGCAGGGGCGGTCTCCTGGTGGGCGACGGCGGCACCGGCGGGGCCGGCGGCGCGGGGACCCAGGGATCCGGCGGAGACGGCGGAGACGGCGGAGACACCGGGCTGCTGTCGCTGACCGGCAACGGCGGCGCGGGTGGGCCGGGCGGATCCGGCGGCGCCGGAACGGCGGGTACGGCCCCCGGGGTGCCGGGTGGCACCGGCGGCGACGGCGGGACCGGAGGTGTCGGCGGCGAGGGCAGCCGGCTGCTCGGTCGCGGTGGAGCAGGAGGGAACGGCGGCAACGGGGGATCGGGCGGCAAGGGCGGCGCCGGGGCCGCCGGCGGCGCGGGCGGTTCCGGCGGCCGCGGAGGTGACGGCGGAGACGGCCGGGTTTTGCTGGTGTTCGCCTTGCCCGGCGCAGGCGGCACCGGAGGCGACGGCGGTTCCGGCGGTCCCGGTGGCGGAACCAGCGGCGGGAGCGGCGATCCCGGCAACGCGGGCACTTCAGGGACTACCCAGGGATCCGGCGGGGCCGGTGGGGCGGGCGGCTCGGGTGGGCGGCCCTCCCCGGTCGTCGCGCTGTTCACCACGGCGGTTGCCAATCCCGTCACCGCCGCTCGGGATGCGAGCGGCAATCTCTGGTTCGGCAACGCCGACCCCGCCGGCGACGCGCCGTACGTCACCCGGGTCAGCGGAGCGCTCGGGTCGGTCACCCCGACCCTGACCGCCGTGGACACCGGCGTGCCCGATCCGGTGACCGTGACCGTCGACAACGCGGGCCGGGTGTGGTTCGGCCAGACCGGCGGCGGCAAGAAGGTGGTGCGCATCAGCGGCGATCTCTCCGGCACGCCTACCGTCGATGTGTTCACCACGCCGGTGGCCAATCCGGCCTGGCCGATCGTCGATCGCAACGGCAACCTGTGGTTCGGCAGCTTTGATCCCACGACCACCCTGATCGTGCGAGTCAGTGGCGACCTGGGCGGTACGCCGACGATCACCTCGTTCGACACCGGTGTGCTCAATCCCGTCACCGCCGTCGCGGACGGCAACGGCAACCTGTGGTTCGGGAACTTCGTCGGCGACGGCGGGAGTTCAGTCGTGCGGGTCAGCGGCGATCTCGCCGGCACGCCGACGATCACCACGTTCGACACGGGTGTGATCAAGCCGGATTTCCCCCTCATCGACAACGCCGGACAACTGTGGTTCGGCAACGACTCCGGTTCGACGATCCTGGTGCGGATCGGCGGGGACCTCGCCGGCACCCCGACCATCACGGGATTCGACACCGGGATCGCCAACGTCCGCACCGGCACCGTGGACCACAACGGATCCGTATGGTTCGGCAACACGGCCACGAGCAGCAGCATCGTGCGCCTCAGCGGCGACCTGACCGGCCAGCCACAGTTAGCGGTGTTCGATACCGGGGTTGCCGGACCGTCGATTCCGACCGTCGACGGCTACGGGACGCTGTGGTTCGGAAACGGAAGCGACAGTCCCATGGTGGTGCGTCTAGACGGAAACCTGGCTGCCACACCCGCCATCTCACTGATCGACACAACCGTGCCGTCCGTGGGCTTTCCGATCGTCGACGATCTGGGCAACGTCTGGTTCGGCACTACCGATTCCGCGGGGAGTTACACCCTCACGAGGCTCAGCTGATCCCGCGCAGCACCAGCCGCACGGCGTACTCGCAGTCGTCCGGGGTGACGGGACGGTCGTAGACGAGCGCAGGCAGGCACACCATCATGATGAGGATGTCGATGGTGCGGCCCGGATCCGTCGTCGGGGCGCATTCGCCACGGTCGATCCCGCGCTGGACGATCGTCGCCGCCCATTCGTGCCGGCTCTTGAAGTAGGCCTCGCGGGTTCCGGCCAGATCCCAGTCGCTGGGCCTGACGATCAGCGAGTCGAGCAGTCGGCGACCGGTGGGGGTGTTCACCATGTCGGCGTACGAGTTGGCGTAGAGCAGCAGATCGTCGTAGAGGGCCCCGGTGTCGGGAGCGACCGGCAGGTGCTGGGAGGTGTACGACGTCATCGTGGCGGCGAAGAGGTCCGGCGTGCTCGGCCACAGTTGCCGCACGGCGTGCGGTTCGACACCGGCCCGTGCCGCCACCTTCTCGATGCTGAACGTTGCCAGATTGTTGATTCTGAGTTCGTCGATCGCAGCGTCGATGATGAGATCGGGCGTCACAGAGGGCGCCACATCATGGAAGTCAACGGCGAGGACCTTCTCGAGCGACCGCGGCGATGTTGCTGCGGGCGGGTATTCAGGGTCCATCGTTCGAATTGACCAGCCGGACAGTAAATGGTTCCCGGGGCCTATCCGGGATCTAGCTCGACCGGGAAACTTCCCGCATAAATGACCTTCTCCCCTTACGCGCTCGTGGCTCTGGCAGAAATGCCCGTGGTGAATACCCGCCGGTCGGACATCCCCATGACCCGCGACCTTCTCGACAGGGCCGGCGGCCGTGGCCGCGGTCGTGGTCGTTGTCGTGGTGATAGTGATGATCGCGGCTCATCGCGCCGGGACCTTCCGGGCGGGGTCGTCATGCAGACGCGCCAGCTCGGCGTCATCGCGGTGGTGGGCCGGAATTCCGGGACCGGCGTGTTCGGCATAGTAGCGTCCGTCCGATGACCGGCCTTTCGCCCATGCTGGAGCGCCTTGCCGCGGTGACGGCACCGCTGCGAGGCAGGCTGGGCGTCGACGGAGTCACCCTGGTCGGACTACTGGCCGGGTTGGCGACGGTCCTGGTCCTGGCGGTGGGCTTCACCGATCTGCTCGACGACGTGCTCGACGGGGAGGGCATCGCCGCGTTTGACGGGCGGGTCAACCAGTGGCTGGCCGGCCATCGCGAAAGTTGGCTGACCGACGTTCTTCTCGCGCTGACGCGAATGGGCAACGCGGATGTGCAGGCGGCCGTCCTGGCGGTGGTGTGCATCGCGTCGGCGGCCGCGGCCCGGTCGTGGTTTCCCATTGTCATCGGCAGCGCCGGCGGTGCGGGAATCGGACTGGTGATCGTCGTCGCCAAGGAACTGATCGGGCGCCCGCGGCCGGCACAGCCCTTCGCGATGATCACCGCCGGTGGGTATTCGTTCCCGTCAGGTCACGCCACCGGCGCCGCGGCGATCGGGCTGCTGTGCGCATGGATGCTATGCCGCTGGGTGGTGCACGGTTGGCTACTGCGGATAGCCGTGTGGACGCTCGCCATCGCGACGGTCGGATTGATCGGCTTCTCGAGGCCATATCTCGGTGTGCACTTCCCTACCGACGTGCTGGCCGGTTGGACGCTGGGCGCCGGTTGGGCCGTCACCGTTATCGTGCTCGCGTCGTGGCGGTCGTCCCGGTCGCGTCAGGAGCCGGCTGCGCGGTCAGCAGCGGACGCAACGGCGTCTCCACCGCCGCGGCAAGCACCTCGCTGACCCCGTCGGCGATCGGCTGGTTGATCCCGAGCGCGGCCGGAACACCGAGCGGGCTCCACAGCGCAGCCACCATCCGGGCTCATATCCGCACGACTGCAAGCAATCCACCACCCCGGCCGGCATCAGCAGGGCGAAAAGCACGGTGCCGTAGTTGGCGTATGCCGACACGATGGGGTGCAGCCATCTCTCCCCATCGGTCAGCCGGTGTAGTCGAGCATGGTCATCATTCCGGCGTCCATGTGATACCCGTTGTGGCAGTGCAGCATCCAGGTTCCCGGATTGTCGGCGACCAGCCTCACGGCGACGGTCTGCATCGGTTTGACGATGACGGTGTCCTTGCGCGGGCCGATGCTGCCGTCGGCCTTGATCACCTGGAAGGTGTGGCCGTGCAGGTGCATCGGGTGCCACATCATGGTGGCGTTGGCGAACGTCAGAGTCGCGCGCTGCCCCTGCTGGATGGTCAGCGGAACGGTCTGATCGAAGGGGCGGCCGTTGATCGTCCAGTCGTAGCGCATCATCGCTCCGCCCAACCGGGCGGCAAGGCTGACGTCGCTGTCGGTGGGCAGTTGGACGTCCGGCGTGGCGGTGAAGGTGTCGACCGTGCCGATGAGTCGAGTCAGTTCCGGAGGGCGGAAGCTGGCGTCCGGCCCCGATCCCGCTGCGGTCGTCAGAAGCGCGCGGGCGACGGCGTTCTTGCCCTCTGCCGAGGCGACGAGGGGGAACACCCCGTCGCCCGCGCTCACGATGACGTCGTAGCGCTCCCCCATGCCGAGCAGCAGTGCGTCGACGTCGACGGGCACGACGGGGAACCCGTCGGCGTGGGTGACCCTCATCCGATGCCCGGCCAGGGCGACCCGGAACGCGGTGTCCGCGGCGGCGTTGATGATGCGGATGCGAATGCGCTGGCCGGGTTTGGCGCTGAAAGCGCTTGCCGCAGCGGCGATGCGGCCGTTCACCAGATAGTAGGGATAGGTGACGTCACCGCCGTCGCCGCCAAGCAGGGCACTGGCCGCCGCGCCGCCCACACCGGGTGTCATCGGCATCGAGCCCATGCCGCCCATCCCGGGCATGTGCCCCATATCCCCCATGCCGGGCATCTGGCCCATACCGCCCATGCCGGGCATTCCGCCGTTGCCCATCCCCATGGATCGCAGGCCGTTGAAGATCTCCTCCGGGCTGCTGCCGACACCCGATGTCCAGTCGTCGAGCACGACGATCCACTCGGCGTCGTAGCGGCCCGGTTCGGACGGGTCGTCGATGATCACGGGCACGTACAGCCCGTAGTCGGTGTCCAGCCCGGTGTGCGGGTGGGCCCAGTAGGTACCGGGATACGGGGAGGTGAACCGGTAGGTGAAGTTCGCCGCGGGCGTGATGTTCGGGGTGGCCGGGGCGGCCCCGTCCATGTCGTTGCGCAGCGCGATGCCGTGCCAGTGCACCGAGGTCGGGTGATCCAGACCGTTGTCGACGGTTACGGCGATCTCATCACCGACGTTGGCGCGGATCAGCGGGCCGGGGACCTGACCGCTGTAGGCCAGCGTCTGCGCTCTGGTGCCGCCGAGGTCGATGTCGGCCGGCCCCGGGGCCAGGCGCGCGGTCACCGTCTTTCCGGTGTGCGGGCGGGCTTCTTCGACGGGGCCGATGCGATTCGCAACTCCGTCGCCGCCGGACGATGTTCCCGGACGGCTGCATGCGACCAGCGCGCCGCCGAGCACACCAGCGGCCAGAAAGCCGCGGCGGGTCAAGCCCTGTCCGGTCATGCCTCCACCGTGGACCGCCGGCGCCGGGGGTTTGGTGTTGGTTGTGTGAAGATTCGCTCAAGACGCGGAAGCTGCGCGTCGGCACGGCACGATGAAGGGGTGGATCTGATCTCGGAGGCAGGTTCCGGTGGGGCGGACCGGGGATTTCGCGCCCTGGTGGTCGACGACGAGGCGGCGCTGGCCGAAGTGGTCGCCAGCTATCTGCACCGCGACCACTTCGAGGTGACGGTGTGCCATACCGGCGCCGAGGCGCTGTCGGTGGCCAGGGAGGTCGACCCGGATGTCGTCGTCCTCGACCTCGGCCTGCCGGGCATCGACGGCCTGGAGGTCTGCCGGCAGTTGCGGACCTTCTCCGACGCCTACGTGGTGATGCTGACCGCCCGCGACACCGAAATGGACACGATCGTGGGCCTCTCGGTGGGGGCCGACGACTACGTCACCAAACCGTTCAGCCCGCGGGAACTGGTGGCCCGGATCCGCGCGATGCTCCGCCGGCCCCGAACGGTCGGCACCGCGGCCGAACCCGTGCAGGCCGCCCGGCTGTTCGGCCTGCTGTCGATCGATGTCGACAGCAGACAGGTGTTCCTCGACGGCGAGCCGATTCCCTTGACCCGCACCGAGTTCGACATCCTGGCGGCGCTCTCGTCGCGGCCCGGCGTGGTCTGGAGCCGCCGCCAGCTCATCGACTCGGTGTGGGGCGAGCCGTGGGTCGGCAACGACCACCTCGTCGACGTCCATGTCGGCCACCTGCGCCGCAAGCTCGGCGACGACCCCGCCGACCCGCGGTTCGTGTTCACCGTCCGCGGGGTGGGCTACCGGATGGGAACCGGGGAATGAGCGCGCCCCGCTTCGGGATGCGGCGCCGGCTGCTGCTGGCCCAGACCCTGGTGCTGCTCGCCGGCGGCGTCACCACCTGGGTGGTCGCCTCGGTGGTCGGACCGCCGCTGTTCCGTGAGCACCTGCACCGCGCGGGCGTGGCCCACGACTCCAACGAGCAGTTCCACGCCGAGCAGGCATACCAGCACGCGACCGCACTGTCGATCGCGGTGGCGATCACGGTGGCGGCGCTGACGGCGTTCGTGGTGACCGCCTACCTGAGCCGGCGTCTGCAGCACTCGATCGCAGAGCTGTCGGCGGCGGCCTCCGCCGTCGCCGAAGGCGACTACGACATCCGCGTCGCCCCGCCGCAGCTGGGTGATGAGTTCGACGAACTGGCAGTCGCTTTCAACCGGATGGCCGGCCGTCTGCAGTCGGTGGAGTCGACACGCCGTCAGTTGTTCGGCGACCTCGCCCACGAAATCCGCACACCGGTATCGGTGTTGGAGGCCTACCTCGAGGCCGTCGAGGACGGGGTGAAAACCCTTGATCCGCAGACGATTGCGATGTTGCGCGAGCAGGCCGGCCGTCTGGTGCGGTTCTCCGCCGACGCCGCAGCACTGGCGCAGGCCGAGGAGTCACACGCAGCCATCAGGCCGGGATGGGTTGATGCCGCCGAGCTCGTCGGCACGGTGAGCGCCGCCGTCGCCGACCGCTATGCCGCCAAAGGCGTCGAGTTGGAGACCGACGGCGACCCCGGCCGGTTGTGGGCCGACCGGCAGCGACTGAGCCAGGTGCTGAACAACCTTCTCGATAACGCGTTGCGGCACACGGGAGTTGGCGGCCACGTCCGGCTCACCGTGACGCGCCGCGGCACCGACATGGTGTTCACCGTCGCCGACGACGGTGAGGGCATCTCCGCCGAGCATCTGCCGCACGTGTTCGAGCGGTTCTACCGGGCAGACTCGGCCCGCGACCGGGGACGCGGCGGCTCCGGGCTCGGCCTGGCGATCGCCAGGGCGCTGACCGAAGCCCACGACGGCCACATCGTTGTGGCCAGCCGCGGGCCCGGTCACGGCACGACGTTCACCGTGTCGGTGCCGATGCACGACCCACCCGATCAACTCGAGGGTGTGTCGACCAGTTCGTAGCCGGCGCGCTCAATCGCACCGCGCACCGCATCGTGGGCCACTTCAGCCGAACCGGTCACCGTGACCGTCGAATCACCTTCCGGCACAAGGTCGACCGTCACACCCGTGACGCCGTCGAGACCCTCCAGCTCCTTGGTCACCGCGCCGGCGCAGTGACCGCACGTCATTCCGCGCACCCGATACGTCCAGTGCGACATCGCGATTCCTACAGCGAGGTGAGAATCTGGTTCATGGTGTCGATCTCCTTCTGCTGGCTGTCCAGGATCGACTTCGCCAAGGCGATGGCGCCGGGTGACTGCCCGTTCTTGATCTCGTCCTGCGCCATGGTGAGCGCGCCCTGGTGGTGCTTGATCATCCCGGTCAGGAACAGCTTGCCGGCCTCGACGCCCTGGGCGTTCTTCAGCGCGTCCATCTCGGCCGGCGACATCATGCCCTCCATGCCGCTCATGCCGGGCATGGCGCCCATGTCTCCCATGCCGCTCATGCCCGGCATCGTCGAACCGCTGGGGGTCGGCGTGGTCGTCGTTGTCGCCGAACCGCTTTCAGAGCCGTGCATGCCGCCGTGATCCATCCCCGGCATGTCCGACATGCTGGGCATGCTGCTCATCGGCGTGCCCCACGCCGTCATCCAACCCTGCATCTTCTCGATCTCCGGCCCCTGGGCGGCCTTGATCTGCTTGGCCAGGTTCACCACGCGCGGGTCGATGCCCTGCTTGGCCAAAACGATGTCGCTCATCTCGATCGCCTGCTGATGGTGCGGGATCATCATGTGGGCAAAGTTCATGTCGGCCTGGTTGTGCACCGACGCCTGCGCCGACGCCGAGGTCTGCGTCGAGGTCGGGGCGGCGGACGAAGTCGCTTCCTTGGTCGCCGAATTGCCACACGCCCCGATGACGGCCACCGCGGCCAGCGCAGCCGCTCCGGTCGCCACAGTCCTTGTCTTGTTCACAACGCATTCCTTTCGTCATTGCCGTTTCGCGCCCAGCCTCGCGTGCCCGGGTAGGGCCGCCCTAGCGGTTCTGTGAAGATCCGATAAAGAAAGCCGGCCGACTCCGCGCCGACTCCGCCCCCGCCTTGCGGCGGACAACCCCATGACGCTAGCCTCGACTTTAGGTTAGGCAACCATAACTTGAGGGGGCGATGGTGACGGCACTGCTTGGCGGGCACTGGGCCGCTGACATCGCCCTGTCCACTCCGAAAATCTCCGCACAGCTGCTGGGAAGCGGATTGATCGGCCTGCGCGAGGGTCTGGAAGCCAGCATCGTCGTGATGATCCTGGTGGCCTTCCTGGTGAAATCCGATCGGCGTGACGCGCTGCGCTGGGTCTGGCTCGGGGTCGGAGCGGCCGTCGCCATGACGATCGGGGTCTTCTTCGCCATCCGCTACGGCGCCTACGGTCTCACCGGGCTGACGGCCGAGGCGATCGCCGGCATCGCCTCCCTGGTCGCCGTCGCCATCGTCACGTCCATGGTGTTGTGGATGCGCCGCGCCTCCGCCGGGCTGTCCGGCGAACTGAAGTCGGGGATGTCCCAGGCGCTGGAGACCGGCGCGGCGGCGGTGGTGATGCTGTCCTTCCTCGCCGTTGGCCGTGAGGGTTTCGAGACGGCTTTGTTCATGGTCGGCTACGCCGAAGCCGAAACCGCGTGGCCCCTGATCGGTTTGGTCATCGGTGTCATCGCGGCCGCCGGCATCGCATGGGCGATGTACGCCGGCGCCGTCCGCATCAACCTCGCGAAGTTCTTCACCTACACCGGACTATTCCTGATCGTCGTGGCCGCCGGCATCCTGTCCTACGGCATCGGCGCCCTGCAGACCGTGGGCTGGCTCCCTGGCCAGAATCACCGGGCGTTCGACATCAGCGGATCGCTGGACTGGTCGGCCTGGTACGGACAGGTTCTGCAAGGCGTCTTCAACGTCACCCCGACCCCCACGGTGCTGCAACTGCTCGCCTGGCTCACCTACCTCCTGGTGGTCGTCGGCGTGTTCCTGGGCACCCGCAGCGTGGTCCGCAAGCCTGCCACTGCCCCACCGGCGCCCGTCTCCTCTGCATAAATCCTCCGAAAGGTGAACATCGTGCCGGAGTCCCCCCGTGCCCTTGCCACGACGGCGGCCCTGAGCGCCGCCCTCATCGGCGCCGCACTCGGCGGTTGCGCCAAGGAGACCAAGAAGGCCGAAACACCAAGCGGCTCTTCGGTTCAGATCATCGTCGACGCCACCGACACCGCCTGCACGCTGTCGGTCACAGAGACCGGTAAGGGCAAGCGCACCTTCGTTGTCACCAACAACGGCACCAAGGTGACCGAGTTCTACGTCTACGGCAGGAACAACGAGGTGCTCGGCGAAGCGGAGAACATCTCTCCCGGCCTGCAGCGCACCCTCGACGTGGAGTTCACCGAGGCCGGCGCATACAAGACCGCATGCAAGCCCGGCATGGTGGGAGACGGGATCAGCGCACCGCTGACCGTCGAGTAGGTCGCGCTCAGAAGCGTTGGCTGACCAGCCGGTTGCCGTCGACCTCACGTCGATAGGACCTCAGTGGAATACAAGTTCGATGAGCGAGCAGTCGTCCTCGAATGCCGCTGTTGACTTCAGGACCTGCAATTCCGCCAGGAGCGCCTCCAGGGACGAGTCGGTCGATCCGGCGAGCCGGATGTTCAGGTCCCTGAATTCGCTCCACGAGAACGGACGGCCGTCGGCCAGGTTCACCTCGTGCGCGCCGTCGCTGTAGACAAGAATCCGGCAGCCCGGCGGCACGGCGAAGTGTCGTGAGCTGAACTCGGTGTCGGCAAACATGCCGATCGGCGCGGCCTCTGTCGCGAGGTCGGTGACCGACACGGTGCCATCGGCGGCGCAATCGAGGGCGAATGCCGGCGGGGCTCCGGCGCTCGCGTAGCAGAGCGTGCGGGTGGAGGCCTGGTAGACGCCGAACCAGATCGTGAAGTAGTGGTCACCTTGCGCATTCATCTGGAACAGACGGTTGAGTTCGGCCAGTGCGGCCGCCGGCGCCACCATGGTCTCGAGGCCCAGTGATCCCGAGCGCAGCATGTTGTGCACCGACACCGACAGCAGCGCCGGCTCGATGCCGTGGCCCGACACGTCGGCGAGGTAAACCAGGAGGTGATCGTCGTCGATCCAGCTGTAGTCGAAGCAGTCGCCACTGAGTTCGCGCGACGGCAGATAGAGCGACGCGATGTCGACCCGGCCGGTGAGACCCTTCGGCATGATCGAGGCCATATAGTCCGCAGCGCTCTTCAGTTCGGCTGCAAGCCGGTCGCTCTGCCGCTGAAGGCGTTGCGCCAGAAGCCGATTGCGCTCCTCGCTTCGCTGCAGCCGCTCGCGGGTGAGCATCTCATCGGTGATGTCGACCATCTGGGCGGCCAGATGCTCAACCTGTCCGTCCAGATCGCGAATACCGTTCACCCAGACGTCGGCCCAGATGCGGTGGCCATCGGCGTGGATGTACTGCGTGACCAGGCGGTAGGACTCGCGGCTGCCCTCGAGGACCGCCTGGCGGTCCTCCTGGCCCACGTGCAGGAACTCCGGTGGGGTGAGGTCCTGCCACCTCATACGCATCAGCGTCTGCGCGTCGAAGCCGAAGAACGCGCACAGGGCCGGGTTCACCTCGACGAAGGTTCCGTCCGGAGCCAGCAGGCACATACCGATGGCGGCGGTGTCCATCGCCCGCCGGTAGCGGGCGTCGGCGCGGGCCTGATGTTGGCGCGCCTCATCGGCCTGCTGTTGCGCGGCCACTTCATCGTCGATCAGGCGCAGCACCGCCGTGATTCCGTCCTGGCGGCCGTTCAGGTCATAGAACGCCTTGCCGCGCAGTTCGGCCCAATGGATGACGCCGTCGACGGAGACGACGCGCAGCCGGTCGGTGATCACGTCACCCGCCAGCGTGCGCGCGAGTCGGTCCGCAGCCGACCCGCGGTCCTCGGTGGGGACGAAATCGCGGGCTTTGCGGCCGATCCAATACTCCGGTGGCGCGCCGAGCAACCCCTCGGCGGACGGCGAGACCCATTCGATGGTGCCGTCCGTGCCGACGCGCAGTACCACGTCGGCGACGTTCTCGGCGAGCAGCCGGTAGTTCGCGATTGCTTCCACGGTTCCGGTCACGTCGACGATCTGGGAGATCAGCGTGTCGACCCGCCCGTTCGTGGCTCGCACACAACTCACCGACAGATCGCCCCAGATCCGATGTCCGTCAGCCTGGACGTACTGCTTGAGCATCCGATAGGTGTCTCGTCGGCCTTCCAGAACGTCCTCGACGTTCTTCAGGTCGGCTTCCAGGAACTCCGGTGCGGTGAGCTCCTGCCAGGTCTTGGTCTTGAGCGTCTCGGCGCCATAGCCGAACAGCGCGCACAGCGCCGGGTTCACCTCGACGAACCTGCCCTCCGGGGAAACCAGGCACATCCCGATGGCGGCGTTGTCCATCACCCGGCGGAAGCGCGTGTCAGCCAGGGTCTGCTGCCGGTGCGCCTCTCGCACCTCCTGTTCGGCGGCCACGTCGTGATCGGCGAGCCGCAGCGAGGAGATGAACCCGTCCCGGCGGCCATCGAGGTCGTAGAAAGGCGCGGAGTGCATGTCGATCCAGTGTCTGGTGCCGTCCGCGGAGACGAGTTGGACTCGTTGTTCGACCGTGCCGCCGGCGGCGACGCGCTTCAGCCTGTCCTCGTGCGCGGCTACCTCATCGGGCTTGACGGCCACCCGCAACTCCTGGCCCACCCAGTACTCCGGTGGAGCACCCAAAACCTGCTCCACCGAGGGGGACACCCAGACGACCCTGCCGTCGCGGGCGTGCAGGACCACGTCACTGGCGTTCTCGGCAAGCAGGCGGTACTTGAGTTCAGTGGCGGCAAGGCGCTGGGCGGCCTCGAAGCGCTCGGTGACGTCGCGCCAGGTGGCCACGATGACGTCGACGCCCGCCGCCGTGGCCCTGACATCGAAGCGACGGGCATCGGCGAGCACCGGAACGCCGTCGAGAGCGGCCGGCCCGCCGTCCCGCAGGCACTCGATCGCGAGCCGATACAGTTCAGACCCCTTCAGGCTCGGCAAGAGATCAAGAACCAGAAGCCCTTCCAATTCGCCTTCGGTGGTCCTGAGATAGGCGCACGCAGCCCGGTTGACACTCACGCAGCGGAAGTCGACCACCGCCCCGCCGGGGTCGCGAACCGCCTCGAGGATCACCTGGGGATCGAGCATGCTGTCGGCAGTCGCGCGCAACAGGGCGTTGAGGTCGTTCACATGCCCACCCAATGGAAAATGAGTCCCCGTCTGACGCCCTGCCGCTGCGAAAGATGATCGTAACCACCGACCGGTCCTCTGGAGCCCCTTAGATGAAGGACGGGAGCACGCCGCACAACTCCGCAAGGTCGTCACCGGCGCTGAGCACGGTGAAGTCGGGACGCACGATCGCCGCCTTCGCCTTGCCGCGACGCAGCCAATCAGCGAGTGGTGTGCCGGGTTCGGCGTAGTGCACGACGGCGTGGCGCCCTTCGATCAGATCGCGTTGCCGCGCGGTGGGCTCGACTGCGGTGATCACCGAAAAGCCCCTGCCGACAACGGAGTCGAGCCGCGCACCGGTGGATATCGGGGCGTTGGGACACAGCCGGCCGGTCAGCCGCTCGGCCCCGAAGCGCTTCCGGAGGTCTTTGCGCACCAACGCCGAACGGCTCAGAGCGGGGGTCTGGGAGTCGAGCAGTCGCGCGGACAGCCCGGGAATCAGGTGGGCCCGCGGTGCGAGCGCGCTGCGCAGCGTGTTGCCCACCCGGCCGCCGGCGGTCATGGAGTGGCCCACTGCCAGCGCCAGGGCGATCATGCCGCGGGCGTGCGGCTTACGCTCGGCCTGGTAGCTGTCGAGCACCTCTGCGGACAGGCTCTTGTTGAGAACCCCGGCCAGCTTCCAGCTGAGGTTCATCGCATCGCGAAGGCCGGCGCACAGACCCTGCCCGATGAACGGTGGCGTGAGGTGGGCGGCGTCGCCGAGCAGAAAGGTGTTTGCGCGCCGCCACCGGTCGGCGACTTGGGCACGGAAGGTGTACTCGGCCACGCGAATGAGATTGAGGTCGTCGTCGCCGGTGGAATCCAGCCACGGCGAGATCAGCGGACGCAGCGCGGTCAGCGTGTCGAAATCGCCGGCATTCTCCCCGGGGAGCAGCCGGAACTCCCAGCGATAGCGGCGCGGCCCCACTTGCATGAAGGTGCCGGCCCGCAGCGGATTGCAGACCTGGTGCACACCGCCCCACTGCCGAAGGTCGACGTCGGCGTCGACGTCGACCACCAGCCAGCGCTGCTCGAAGCGGAAGTCGCGCATGGTCGCGCCGATGTGCTTGCGCACCAGGCTGTTCGCACCGTCGCAACCCAGGACGTAGTCGGCGTCGACGACGTGCTCGGTGATATCGCCGCGGTCGGTGAACCGGATCCGCGTCCGGCCGCCTCCCACATCGGTCAGGTCGGTCACCTCGGCATCCCCACGCAGGACGGTCTCGGGATACCGCTTGAGGTTCGCCCGGAGTAGCCCTTCCAGTTCGGGTTGGTCGAACATGTTGGCTTGCGGATAGCCGTGGCGGCTGGCGCCGGGATCGCGGTGAAACTCCGCGAGAACCTTCAGATCCGGGTCCAGCAGGCGCAGTCCGAGTGCGGGCCGGGAGACGGCCGCGAACTCCTCGGCGATCCCCAGCCGGTCCAGGATCCGGCACACCTCGTCGTCGAGATGCACCGCGCGTGGTTGGGGATACAGCCCGGTCCAGCGATCGAGGATGACGCTGCGGACTCCGTACTGGGCCAGCAGCGTGGCCGCCGTGACACCCACCGGTCCCGCGCCGATGATCACCACGGGGTAGTGGGAATCCAGCTCCATGACGACTCCTTGCCAATTAGTTGACGAAATCGTCACACATGATCCGACTGTCAGTCAAGTAGTATTGACGAAATCATCACCAGTGAGCATGCTGATCGCGGCACTGGTGCACAGGAGCCGAAGCGAAGGCAGGTGGTCGTCGGATGGACGTGGTGGAGGCGCCGGTGAGCCGGCTCGAACGCCGCAAACAGCGCACCCGGTCGGCGTTGATCCAGGCCGCCCAAGGCCTGATCGCCGCCGGCCGGCTCAACGTCCCCATCCTGGAGATCACCCAGGCCGCCGACGTCGGCATGGGTTCCTTCTACAACCATTTCGCGACCAAGGAGGAGTTGTTCGAAGCGGCGACCCTCGATGTCATCGACCGGCACGGCGAGATCCTCGACGAGGTGACGGCGGAGGTCGACGATCCCGCCGAGACGTTCGCCAGTTCCTTTCGCATGACGGGCCGGTTCTTCCGGCGTCGCCCGCAGGAAAGCGCCATTCTGCTGGCGAATTGGCAGGCGGCACTGACGTCCGAGCACGGCTTGGCGCCGCGGGCGTTACGGGACATCAAGGCGGCGACCGAAGCCGGTCGATTCACCGTCGACGATCCCCACCGGGCACTGGCGGTGGCGGGCGGCCTGCTCATGGGCTTGGGCGCCCTGCTGGCAAGCGAGCCGGACCGCGACGGCGATCAGACCACCGACGCCATGGCCGAGGATGTGTTGCGACTGTTCGGCATGTCGGCGCGCGACGCGCACAAAATCTGCACGCGACCGCTCCCCCATATCGAGAGCTGACGCCTCACCAGCGCACCGTCATCCGCTGCGCGCCGAGATCGATGGCGCCGTCGTCGGTCGCGACGGACGCCTCGACCCGGTCACCGTCGTGCAGATACTTGCCGTTGCGTTCCTGGCTTTTGAAAAACGCCTTCCACTTCACCGCGGGGGGCAGCAAGTTGGAGATCATCTGGACCGGCTTGGGTGGGGCGCTCAGGGCGGTGCCGACCGGCGTTCCCGTGAGGATGAGGTCACCGGCGCTGAGGTCCTGGAAGCGGCTCAGCGATTGCAGTGCCGGCAGGGGCCGGTACAGCATGTCACCCTCGACCAGAGCGTTCTGACGGGTCTCGCCGTTCACGCTCAGCCTCAGCCGCAGGTCGCCGAACCGGCGCCACTCGTCGGCGTCGAGAAGGACCAGTGCCGGGCCGACCGGGGTGAACGTAGGGTAGGACTTCGCCTCGTAGAACTGGGTCTGCGGCAGCTGGATGTCGCGGGCCGAGACATCGTTGGTGACCACCAGTCCGGCAATGACATCCGGCAGATCGGCGCTGGAAATGGTTGTGCCGACAGGGATGTCGCGGCCGACGACCATTCCGATCTCGACTTCGTAGTCCAGGAATCGGACGTGGGAAGGCTTGACGATCGGGTCGAACGGCCCGGTGATCGACGCCGACGATTTGCGGAAGAAGGTGAGCGGCGTGCTGTCGGGATCCATCCCGGCATCCCGGACGTGGGAGGCGAAGTTGGTCATCTGCGCCACCACGCGGCACGGCGTGGTGACCGGCGACAGCAGATCCAGGGCGTCAACGGGCACGGTCGAACTCTCCGACTGGGCGGCGGCCAGCGCCGCCCGGTCCTTGAGGAGCTCACCTGTGGTGGCGGCCGACGTGACGACTTTCGCTGCGCCCCCGGCGTTCTGAACCCACCACCCGTCGGCGGTTCGCAGTACCGAGATCGTCATGAGCGGGCCACCTTCAGCAATCCGATCAACCTCTTCACGTCGAATTCGTTCTTGTCGCGCAGGGCGGCCACGATGGCCCCCACCTCGTCGCGGGCATGCTTGGGGTCGATGCCCAGGAAGTCCTTACTGGCCGGCGGTCCCCACTGCGCCAGGCCGGAGGCGGTGAAAGGGGCCCAGCCGGTTTCGACGGTGTTGTCGAACATGTCGCCGTCGGTGAAGTGCTCGACGAGGAAGCCGTCGGGGTCGCGCCAGTAGTCGAACAGTTGGCTGCCTTGAATGTGCCGGCCGATTCCCCATGAGCGGAAATATCCTCGCTCGCGAAGGTATTCACCGCCGGCGGCCAGGGCGTCGAGGTCGCTGACCTGATAGGCGGAGTGCACGTAGCGGTTCGCGGGCCCCAGCGCCATCGCCATGGTGTGGTGGTCGGTCGGCGTGCTGCCGCGGTCACAGCGGATGAAGCTCATCGTCGGACCGCGCTCGCGCTGGCCGTCGTAGTACAGGAAGTCGCTGACGATCAAACCGAAATGCTCGAGATACCAGTTCAGGGTTTCGATGTACTTCGTCGACGAGAGCACTACGTGCCCGAGTCGCTGCACCCGCGCCGGCTCGCGCGGCGGACGCTGGGTGGCATTGGCCCGCTTGAGCTCATGCCCGAAGTTGAAGACGTGGGGTTGCTGGCCGGGCAGCGCGGGCATTTCGTTAAGTCCGGCAACGACTTTCACCGAATTACCGCTCGGATCGACCAGGCTGACCGCCTGCCCGCCGATGCTGTCCGGCAACCGCACCGGTGCGGCCCCCGTCTCGCCGGCCAGGCGCAGCAGGTCGGCCTCGTCGTCGGCGCGGAAGGCGAAGCCGCGGAACCTGGTCTCCGGGCCGCGCCGGATGATCACGCACGGCCCGCCCGCGTCGCTCCCCCGCAGGTGCAGTTCGTCCGGGGTGGTCGCCGCCGTCTGGAACCCGAACGCGCGGGCGAAGGCGGCGGCGCGGGACAGGTCCGGTTTGTCGAATTCCAGCCACGCCAGGTCGGCGACCTTGATCACCGGGTTGCGGGCCCGGCCGAGGTGGTCGCCGCGCACCGCCCCGCGCTCGCTGTGCAGCTCGTTGTGCGCACCGATGACGTCGCCCATGCGACCCTCACTTTCCTTGCTGACGAAATCGTCACATACGACGGAGCGATCAGTCAAGTGGGCGGCTTGCCCTTGACTGACGCTTTTCTCGCATGTGAGAGTTTCGTCAGCTCGAGTTCCCGAGGAAGGACTGCCGTGAGCATCGCGAAGGTCCCGGTCTACGGGGCGAATATCTACAACACCGCAGCGATCCTCGATCCGTACCCGCACTATCGGCGGCTGCGGGACCTCGGACCGGTGGTGTGGCTGCCGCGGCACAAGGTGTACGCCCTGCCGCGCTACGCCGAGTGCCGGGCGGCCCTGCTCGATGATGCGACCTTCGCCTCCGCCGGCGGGGTGGCGCTGAATCCGCTGAGCAATCGGTTCTCCCGGGGCACCACGCTGGCCAGCGACGGGGCCGAACACGACCGGCGCCGCAGACTTGTGGCGCATCAGATGCTCCCCCGCGCCCTCGCCGCGATCAGTGATGCCGTGCGATCGGTGGCCGAGGAAGTGGTGGATGCCGCGGTGCGTCGGAGCGAAGTCGACGGCGTCGACCTGGCCACGGCCTTGCCGACTGCGGTCATGCCGGATCTTGTCGGTTGGCCGGTTGATCAACGCCGGCACCTACTCGATTGGGCCGGAGCCACTTTCGACGTGCTGGGGCCGGCGAATCTCAGAATGGCCCGTGGAACTCCGCGCGCCCTGCAGATGCTGGCGTTCGCCCGGCGCATGGTCCGCAACCGAAGCGTTCTGCCGGGCAGCATGGCCGCTGAACTACTCGCCGCGGCCGACGACGGTGCGCTCGACACCAGTGAGTGCCCGGCGTTACTTGTCGACTATCTCGGCCCCGCGTTGGACACCACCATCAGCACCATCTCCACCGCGCTGGCCATGTTCGCCCTCCACCCGCGGCAATGGGACCTGGTGAAGTCCGAACCCGACCGAATTCCCAACGCCATCAATGAAATCGTCCGCTACGAGTCGGCGGTGCGCGCCTTCGGCAGGCGCGTCGCCGTGGATACGGAGATGGGCGCCGTGCCAGTACCGGCCGGCTCCCGGGTCCTGGTGATCTACGCCTCGGCCAACCGCGACGAGCGCGAGTGGGACCATCCCGAGGTCTTCGACATCACCCGGGACGCGGGCCGCCATCTCGGATTCGGCAAGGGCGCCCATGCGTGCGCCGGGCAGGCGATGGCCCGCTTGGAGACCGCCGCGTTCCTGACCGCCTTGACTCAGCGCGTCGACCGGCTGGAGTTGACCGGCGCGCCACAGTGGTTGCCCAACAACATCATTCGCCGCTACGGCCGGATCCCACTGCGACTGATCGGCGGCTGACCTACGACACCGTGACGTGGACGTGGTTGAAGTGGTTGGGAACCCGCCACAACGTGTACACCACGCCGAACCGGCCCGTCTGGCCTTGGACGTCGGCGTTGATCGCGTCGCCCAGGCCCATGTCGGAGCCGATCATGATGTCGATGGCGTGGCCGCTGGGGTGGTCGGGAAGGGGGTCGGCCCGCACCCCGCCGATCGCCTGCACCCCGGGATAGGTGTTGCTGATATAGGCCGCCAGCGCCCTGGCATTGGGCACGAGGCCGCCCATCCCGACCGTCGGGACGGACCCGCCGAAGACGGCCTGCTGGGCGGCCGGAGTCATGAAGCCCGCGATGTCCTCCAATGCGTCCTGTATCGCGGCGGCCGACCTGGCGTCGAAGGCGCCCGGCTGGGGCGCGTCGCGGAGGGTCGCCCCTGGTTTGGGCGCACTCCAGGCACCGGGACCATCGGCGTGCTTGTTGTCCGGCCGGGTCGCCGCGGCCGGCTTGTCGGCCTGTCGGCGCGAGTCGTTGCGATTCGGCCCCGCGTCCTGGCCGTTGTCGGCGGACGCCGTACCGGTCGAGGTGAGTGCCATCACTGTGACGACGGCTCCCACCAAGGGCCGTCCCACGGATTTCGCCATGAACGCTGGGGCAAACCTCAAGACGGTGCATCCTTCGCCGGGTCCGATTACGAACGGCATCACACCACAGGTGGCCGGCGATCAGGCGGATTTCACGCGCCGCTGGCCGGTCATGTGGACGGATCGGCAACCAGAACACAAGCCAACGCTGATTCGGTCTCGCCTCGCCAAGACGATTTTGTCCTGATCTGTGGGATGTGGGGCCTAGACGCCATCCCGGCGGAACCGCAGACTGGCGTCATGACCCGCTCCGTCGTCCTCGTGGGGTTCCACGGGGTGCAGGCCCTGGACGTCGTCGGACCGCACGACGTGTTCACCGGCGCTGCGCTGATGACCGAGGGCGGATACCGGGTGAGCGTGGCATCAGCGGATGGGCGGCCCGTTCGCGCGGCGGGCAGCCTGGCATTCGTCACGGAGGCGATGCCGAACCCGAAAGATATTGACACACTGGTGATTCCGGGCGGTAGCGGCGTCGACGCCACCCGCCACGACCCGGACACGATGGCGTGGATCCAACGGGCTGTCGCCGCGTCGCGCCGTGTCGTCAGCGTGTGTACGGGCGCCTTCGTCCTGGCTGAGACCGGTCTGCTCGACGGCCACCGCGCCACCACGCATTGGGCATTCGCAGAGCAGCTGGCCGGCGAATTTCCCGCGGTGACAGTGGACCGGGAGCCGATCTTTCTGCGCAGCACGCCCACGGTGTGGACCGCGGCCGGCGTGACGGCTGGGATCGATCTTGCCCTGGCGCTCGTCGAGGAGGACTACGGCACCGAGGTCGCCCAGACGGTGGCGCGCTGGTTGGTCCTCTACCTGCGTCGGCCGGGCGGCCAAACTCAGTTCGCCACCCCGGTCTGGATGCCACGAGCCAAACGGGCGCCGATCAAAGACGTGCAGAGCGAGATCGAGTCCGAACCCGCCAAGTCGCACAGCATTGCCGATCTGGCCCGGCGTGCGGCGATGAGCCCCCGCCACTTCACGCGGGTCTTCACCGATGAGGTCGGCGAACCCCCCCGGTGCCTATGTGGAACGGGTCAGGACCGAGGCCGCGCGGCGACAGCTCGAGGAGTCCTGCGACACCGTCGCCGTGATCGCCGCGCGGTGTGGCTTCGGGACACCGGAAAGCATGCGCCGCGCATTCATTCGCCGGATCGGCGTGCCGCCGGACCGGTACCGCAAGACGTTCGCCTGAACAGAGGAAGCCATGACTCAGATCGCCATCGTTGTCTATCCGGGATACACCGCGCTGGACTTCATCGGACCCTACGAGGTTCTGCGCAATCTCCCCGGTGCCGAGGTCCGCTTCGTGTGGCACGACACCGGCCCGGTCGCCGCCGATTCCGGCGTCCTGCTCGTCGGCGCCACCCACACGTTCGACGAAACGCCCCGCCCGGACGTCATTCTGGTCCCGGGCGGGATGTCGACGTTCGAGCACGCTCAGGACGAGCGGTTGCTGGAGTGGGTACGCCAGGCCCACCAGACGTCGACGTGGACCACCTCGGTGTGCTCGGGATCGCTGATTCTGGCCGCCGCCGGCATCCTCAAGGGCACGCGCGCCACGTCGCATTGGATGGTGGTGCCGATGCTGCGCACCTTCGGTGTCACGCCGGTCAGCGACGCCCGGATCGTCCACGAAGGCCGGATCGCCTCGGCCGCCGGCGTCTCCGCAGGGATCGACCTCGGACTGTGGCTCGCCGCTCAGCTGGGCGGAGAGGCGCAAGCCAAGGCGATCCAACTCGCGATCGAGTACGACCCGCAACCGCCGTTCGACTCCGGGCACGTGTCGAAGGCGTCGGCCTCGACCCGGGCCTTGGCGACGGCGTCGCTGACCAAGCAGACGATCGCCGGCCACCAATTGAGCCAGTCGGCGAAACTGCTGTGGAAGGCCGCATTGGAGAAGGTGCGGACGCGTCTGGCTTGAACTGACTTCACCCCGAACTACGTCACAAGACGCGCCACGCCGTAACCGCCGAGGGTCAGGGCCAGGTGCCGCGCGGACCGACGCGCGGCGCGGGACCGGGGGGCGGAACCGGCCGCAAGGCCGCACCCGGGATCGGGCGGAGGCCGCCCAGGCAGAGCCCCAGGCGTCCGAAGCAACCGCCCCGCCCGCCGATGCCGATGTTGATCGTCGGGCCCCAATCCCCACCGTCGCCGCCACCGTCGCCGTCATCGGCTACCGCGGTTGGAGCCGACATCAGGGCCGCCGGGGCTGGAGAGATCACGGGCGCTACGAGCGCGAGGCAGAGTAATGCCGGCGCGAAAGCGTATGCCCTACTTCGGATTGCCATGTCTCTGTCTCCGTCGTCCTTTCGGCCGCGCACACGGGCACCGGTGCGTGAAATCATCGCTGCGGCGCGGCGATCTTGGTCTGCTCGTCGATGATCTTGGCCGCGTCGATCACGACAGCCTCCTGCGTCTGTGGGGCGTCAGCGTTGAGTTGCAGCGCGAAGAGGCTGTCGTTGCCGGGAATCACCACCGTCTTCTGGGCGATGACACGTGCTTTGCCGTCGTAGGTATATGTGCCGGCCGACTGGACCGCCTCGAATCCGCCGAGCGTGGACTTCTCCGGATCTCCCAGCGGCTTGAAGCCCGGCAGATTCAGCAGCTGGCCCGGGGCGTACTCGAGAATTTTCGCGGGATCCACCGACCCCGTCAGCTTGGAGGCGATGGCGACCATCGCCGGCGGATCGGCGGGATCCAACGGCTTGTCGTAAACGATCGCACCGTAGGCCCATTCAGGCGTCCGGTCGCCGGCGTTGCTCCAATCCGGCGGGAAGGGGAAGTCGAATCTGGGCGTGCCCGGGTCGTCGGGCTTGAAGGGGGTCTCGGTGATGTTGTTCTCGTCGATGTAGTCGTTGATCGTCTTGTTGGGACCGTCAAGACGAGGCCGCCCGGTTGCGCTGTTCAACGCCGCGCCCGACGGCGACGACGGCGACGCTGTCTTGGTTGCCGACCCGCAGCCGACTGAGGCGACGCTGACAGCGACTACCAGCGCGGCCATCTGGAATTGACATAACTTCCGTTGTGCTGGACTAACCATGAACCCTCCTGGCGACAGGATAAGGTTGTCTACACATCCCTACTCGGGGAATCTTTCAGACGATCGGTCTTGAAGCCGGCAAAGAACCCACAGTGCGGACCTGAGTCCCTTCATGGACCGGCCCACCAGGCCGCACCCCTCTTGACCAAACGATCCGAAAGTCTCTTACGGTGTGGACGATGCGACTTACCCCGAGGAGAAAAAGATGACCAACGAGAATCCGGTACGCCGCGACGTCCTTCCCATCCCGGACCGGCAGCACGTCGGGCTGACTACCTACGACGCCAGGGATCCTGCCACCAGCTACCCGCCGATCACCGCACTGCGGCCACCGCAGGGTGCGCCCAATGTGCTCATCGTCCTCATCGACGACGTCGGCTTCGCCGCGTCGTCGGCGTTCGGCGGACCCTGCCACACTCCGGTCGCCGAACGACTGGCCGGCAACGGTGTCAAGCTGACCCGGTTTCACACCACCGCGTTGTGCTCCCCCACCCGCCAGGCGCTGTTGACCGGGCGCAACCACCACTCGGTTGGCATGGGCGCAATCACCGAGATGGCCACCTCCGCGCCGGGCAACAGCAGCGTCCGCCCCAAGAGCAAAGCCCCGGTCGCCGAAACACTCTGTCTCAACGGCTATTCCACCGCGCAGTTCGGCAAGTGCCATGAGGTTCCGATCTGGGAGGTGTCTCCGGTCGGCCCGTTCACCCAGTGGCCCACGGGTTCGGGATTCGAGTACTTCTACGGCTTCATCGGAGGCGAGGCCAACCAGTACTACCCGGGCCTCTACGAGGGCACCACGCCCGTCGAACCACCCCGCACCCCCGAGGAGGGCTACACCCTCACCCAGGACCTCGCCGACCACGCGATCACCTGGGTGCGTCAGCAGAAGGCTCTCGCGCCGGACAAACCGTTCTTCATGTACTTCGCCCCCGGCGCCACGCACGCCCCGCATCACGTGCCCAAGGAGTGGTCCGACAAATACCGCGGCCAGTTCGACGCCGGCTGGGACGCGCTGCGGCAGAACATCTTCGCCAAGCAGAAGGAACTCGGCGTCATTCCACAGGACGCCGAGATCACCGCACGCCCGGAACAGATCCCGTCCTGGGAATCGATGTCGGATGAACTCAAGCCGGTGCTGGCCAAGCAGATGGAGATCTACGCCGGCTTCCTGGAGCAGACCGACTACGAGGTCGGACGGGTGGTCGACGCCATCGCCGACCTCGGCGCGCTCGACGACACGCTGATCTACTACATCATCGGCGATAACGGCGCTTCGGCCGAAGGCACACCGAACGGCTGTTTCAACGAGATGGCCGTCCTGAACGGCATGGGCGGCATCGAGACCACGGAGTTCCTGCTCTCCAAGATCGACGATTTCGGCACCCCGGACGCCTACAACCACTACGCCGTGGGCTGGGCCCATGCGCTGTGCACCCCGTACCAATGGACCAAACAGGTCGCCTCGCACTGGGGCGGTACCCGCAACGGCACCATCGTGCACTGGCCCGCGGGACTGGCCGACAAGGGCAGTACCCGCAACCAGTTCCATCACGTGATCGACGTGGCCCCCACCATCCTCGACGCCGCCGGCATCCCGGCGCCGTTGTACGTCAACGGGATTCAGCAGGCCCCGCTGGAAGGCGTGAGCATGCTCGGCACGCTGCGCGCCGCCGAGGCGCCTGAGAGTCACCAGGTCCAGTACTTCGAGATCATGGGCAACCGCGGCATCTACCACAACGGCTGGACGGCCTGCACCAAACACCGCACCCCGTGGCTGGTCGACCAGCCGCCGTCCTTCGACGCCGATGTCTGGGAGCTCTACGGTCCCGACGACTGGAGCCAATCCCGCAACCTCGCAGCTGAGCAGCCGGAAAAACTCGCTGAGCTGCAACGGCTTTGGCTGATCGAAGCGGTCAAATACAATGTCGTCCCCCTCGATGACCGCAGCTTCGAACGCATCAATCCCGACATCGCTGGACGGCCACAACTCATCCGCGGCAACAGCCAGCTGCTCTTCCCCGGCATGCGGATCGCCGAGGGCGCGATGATCAACGTCAAGAACAAGTCGCATCAGGTGACGGCCAACGTCGTCATCCCCGAGGGCGGCGCAGCCGGGGTGATCGCGACCCAGGGCGGCCAGGTCGGCGGCTGGTCACTCTATGTGCACGAAGGACGGCTGAAGTACTGCTACAACTTCTTCGGGATCCACTACTTCTTCGCCACCGCCGATCGGCCGCTTCCCGCCGGCAAGCACCAGGTGCGCATGGAATTCGCCTACGACGGAGGCGGTTTGGCCAAGGGCGGCAACGTCACCCTCTACTACGACGGCAACGCAGTCGGCACCGGTCGCGTCGACATCACCGTGCCGATGGGATTCTCCGCCGACGAGGCGTGCGACATCGGGCGCGACACCGGATCGCCGGCGTCCCCGGACTACGGGCCGCACGGCAACCGCTTCACCGGAACCATCGACTGGGTGCAGATCGACATCGGCGACGACAGCCACGACCACCTCATCAAACCGGAGGATCGGCTGAACCTGGCCATGGGCAAGCAGTAGGGCGCCGAGACGCGTACGGTCTACATTTCGATGAGTAGTCAAACGCCGACCAGAGCGAGTCTGGTGACAGACAGCGGCCTGAAGCTCTCGGCACGCGGGGCGGTTGCCGGCGCGCTGGTGTCCGCATCTGTAGCGGCGGCAGTGAGTTGGGCCGGGGTCGCCGCCGCGACATGCGGGCCGGGCCTTGGTCCCAGTGGCGGAGGTCAATGCGCCTCTGACGAGACCAGCTTCTCGGTCCAACTCGATGAGAAGACGTCGGTCTCGGCGCAGGGTCGCCTCGGCGGGTCCCGGGCGAGCAGTGGCAAGTCTGACGTCACCGGTCCGTCGACCGCAGGACTCAAGCCCACGCCCGGAAGCCTCGGCACCCGATACCCCTCCAACGATCCTGTGGCGGTCGCCGAGCGCATGGTGGGCACCGATGCGTTCGGCCCCTACGGCTGCGAAGATCTCGTGGACGCCGCATTCGGCCTCACCACCGAGACCGGTATCGGTCACGATATGGCGCTGTCCTTCTACCAGTCGCTGGCCGCGCGTGGGCTCGACCATCACGAAACGCCGATCCCACGTGGCGCACTGGTGTTCTCCGCCGGCCCGTACGGGAACCATGTCGACATCTCCCGGGGCGACGGCACGTTCGTTTCCGGAGGCGTACAGGGACTCTCGCCCGGCTACGGTGATGGACACCAGGTGCAGATTCTGCCCACCGCCAACCTCGGCGCGTGGACGATGTACGGGTGGGTCTATCCACCCTGGTGACGGCTTTCACCGGCGAGGCGGCATCGGTCACCTGATGGTTGGCGGTCTACGCAGGTTGACGGGTCCACGCCAAAAGATCCGCCCACATTGGTGCCCAACCCTTGTATTGGCGGGTCTGTTCACTTGTCGTCAACAGAGTTTGGCCAAGATGCTCCCGAAATTCGGGATAACGCCGATCCAAGTTGTTCAGCGAATCACGATAAGTGCGGATGGTGAAGACAATATCGCCGGACTCCGGAAGCTTCCACAGGGTCTGACGCTCGGTTCGGAAATACATAGCTTCGCCGAATTCCTCTGGACTCAGCTGCGGATGGCGACGCGCTTTGCGGCCCGTAACTCCGGGCTGAAACAGCTCCGGACTGTCGAGAACCGTCCAATTGAGCCGCCACACCGGACGATCCGGCGTCAACTTGTTGAAAACAGCATCGGTAGCTGCACCGATTCGTTCTTCGTAGTGCGGTACCGGCTCATGGATGGCGTGCATGTTCGCTCCCACTTTGGCAGCCAAATCCCAGCGACTTGGAAAACATATCGATGCTGCAGTGAGCAGCCACTGCCCGCCCTCTGGACTCATGATCGCCAAATCCTCTTGGACCAGCAAGCTCGCAGATTCCAGCGGATGCAGAGAATCTTCGATTTCCACTGGTTCGGGGAATCTATCGGGGAATTGTATTGCCAAGTACTCGACCAGCTTCGCCAGAACTTCCCGAGAGCCGCTGGCTCCGGCGGGCAGTGCCGCGAAGACCTGCTTTCGCTTACTTTCAAGCAGGTGGCGCTTCTCAGCTATTTCCGTTTCGAAATTCGCGTCAATTTCAATCCATTTATCCAAGTCCATGCTCCGCAGACCCATAGACACCGTGAAAGGTTGGCCTTTAACCGGTATGTAAGTCATGGGGGTGGGAGGACCCAGTGAAATCAGTCAGCGACTGGAACTGAAGCCGTCGGAGCAAGCTTTCCCATCAGGTTCCCCTTCCATGCCGGCACACTCGCACTGCCGAGGACAGCGAATCGGTGTTCCACTTCCGTGATCCGGACGACGGGTCCGGAATCCATCGAAGCATGATGCCAGAAGATAGATGCGCAGCTTCTGCCGTATCACCGGATCAGCCACCAGCGAGATCGCCCACGGACTGGATCCGGGTTAGGGGTTGCGCTCGCGGGTGCGTTGATAGTGGCGGGCTGCTCGGACGCGGTTGCCGCAGCCTTCTGAGCACCATTCGCGGCGGGGGTGGGTCTTGACGAAATAGAGCACACAGCCCGGTGCGTTGCAGGCCCGCAGTTTGACCGCGGTGGGTCCGGTCAGCAGGGCAACGGCCTCCTGCCCCAGCTGCGCGAGGGCGCTTCGGGTGGGCGAGGTCCGCGGCGGGTTGATGGCGTGCAACTGTCCGTCGCGGAGAGCGAGTTGGGTCTGCGGGCTGTCGGCGATCACAGCGTTGACGGCGGCGATGGCTTCGTCGATCTCGGCGACCGGCGACTGGGCACTCGGTCGCCGGTCGTCGGTGGTGTAGGCGGCGAGTCGGCGCAGGCTGTCCCGCAGCAGAAGGGCGTCGGCCAGGTCGTGTTCGCTGGTGTCACCGAGGCCAGAGTCGGTGTGATCGGTCACGGCGGTGAGCCATTCATGCAGGACGACGGGGCTGGTCAACTCGTCGTGCACGCCGCGGGTGTCGGCCCAGATGGTGTTCATCAGGCGCACCGGTGCCGGCTCGTCGGGCAGCAGCCACGCCGCGTTTGATGTCGTCACGCCGAAATATTATCACGGTTGCATGGTGTTGCATCCGTTAGAAGATCGTGCTACAACTTCTAACGGAAAGACCGATACCGATCCGTGAGAATGGACGGCTGACAGAAAAGGCACAATCATGACCACCTTCGCCCCCGTTGAACCCGAAACCGCCACCGGAAAGGCCGCCGACCTGCTCGCCCAGGTGCATAAATCGCTGGGACTGACCCCCACCATGACCAAGGTGATGGCCAACAGCCCCGCCCTACTGCAGGGCTATCTGGCCCTGTCCGGTGCGGTCGCCGGCGGCAGCCTCAAACCCGCCGTGCGGGAGCGCCTGGCCGTCGCCACCGCCCAGCTCAACGGGTGCGAGTACTGCCTGTCGGCCCACACCTACATCGGGGCGAACATCGCCATGGTCGACCCCGTCGAACTCGACCGTGCCCGGCGGGCCGAATCCAGCGACGAGCATGTAGATGCGCTGCTCAAGTTGTCCAACACCATCGCCGAGAACGCCGGCGATGTCGACGAGGTGGACGTCAAGACCGCCCGGGCGGCCGGGGTGACCGACGAGGAGATCGGGGAGGTCGTGGCCAATCTGGCGCTGAACATCATGACCAATTACTTCAACATCCTGGCCCGCGTCGACAACGACTGGCCCGTGGTGTCCCTGCGAGCCTGAGAGAGTCACGAGCATGACAGGTCAACGCCGGCCCGCCGCTGTGGGATTCCACAGCGGCGAGTTGGCCGTCCAACAACATGCCGGGGTGCAAGCCCAGGCCGCCCGACTGGCCCGAATGGTCGGACCCGCTGAGCTACGCGCCGGCACCGCTGCATTCCTCGCCGACGCCACCTTCGCTGCCCTCACCGCCCGTGACGGGGCCGGGCGACTGTGGACCTCACCACTGCTGGCAAGAGCCGGATTCCTCCATGCAGATGGGCCGAGCACCCTGCGAATCGATACACCACTATCGAGCGCAGACCCCCTGCATTCGCTGCCCACCCGGCAGTCGGCCGGCCTGGTCGTCATCGACTTCGCCACCCGGCGACGGGTGCGGGTCAACGGCGTCCTCCTCACCGCATCCGACGAGTCCGGGATGAGTCTCGAGGTCGACCAGGCATACGGCAACTGTCCCCAATACATCCAGCAGCGCGACATCATCGGTGAAGGCACGCATCGCTCGGCCCGCGCAGCGGGGTATAGCGGAGAGCGATTGCGGGAACACGACATTCATCTCATCGAGTCAGCCGATACGTTCTTCCTCGGAACCACCCACCCCGATTCGGGCAATGATGCCTCACACCGCGGCGGACCCGCCGGCTTCGTCCGCGCCACCGCCGAAGGGCTGTGCTGGCCCGACTATCCGGGCAACAACTTGTTCAACAGCTTCGGCAACCTCGCCGTCGACCCCACCGCCGCACTGTTGTTCGTCGACTTCCCCACCGGCAACACACTGCAGCTGTCCGGCACGGCGACCGTCGACTGGGATGTGCCGGTCGAGGGTGAGGACGGCCAAACCGGACGCCGCGTCCACTTCACACCCCAACAGGTTGTCGCCACACACATCCCGGCCACCACGAATAGCACAGGGAGAGATCGTGTCTGACCGACGCCCACCACTGCCGCCGTTCGATCTCGACAGCGCGATCCAGAAAGTCCAAGCCGCCGAGGATGCCTGGAACACCCGCGACCCCCACCACGTCAGCCTCGCCTACACCACCGATTCAGCCTGGCGCAACCGCGACCAATTCCTCACCGGACGGCCCGCCATCGTCGAATTCCTCACCGCCAAGTGGGAACGTGAACTCGACTACGCACTTCGGAAGAGCCTGTGGGGATTTCGCGGCAACCGGATGGCGGTGCGGTTCCAATATGAATGGCACGATGCCGCCGGCCAGTGGTACCGCAGCTATGGCAACGAGCTCTGGGAATTCGACGACAACGGCCTGATGCGTCGACGAGAAGCCAGCATCAACGACCTCACCATCGCCGAGGCCGAGCGCCGCTATTTCGGCCCGCGTCCTGGGAACGAACGGGGCCCGGAACACGACATACCTCTGCAGTAGCGAAGCGAAAGATCCGCCACCGCAACCCGCTGTTCTCTTTGGAGCCAGGGGGAATCGACGCCGCACCATTACCAATCAGTCTGGCGAGGGGGCGTTCCGGTCCTACTAGTGACAGATTTCGATCTGCCGGCTGGTTTAGGGAAGTGATGCCGTGGACGGTCTCGAGATGGCGACCGCCGAGCGCACGGGACCTAGCTGATCGATCTGGGCTGGACTCGCGGCTCGGGACCGGAAGTCACCGGACCGGCAGAAGCCGTGCTGATGGCCATTGCCGGTCGCCGAATTGCCTTCGGGGAGTTGGCCGGACCAGGGTAGTCCGTGCTGGCCGGCCGACTTGCCCGCTGAGCTGGTTCGTCTGGAGCCGCCATCACAGTGGGTCAAACGAATCGACGCCTTTGGGTGAGCGCTGATGGTCTGCCAAAGGTCATTGTCCGCCAAAGTGCTCCAGTGCTGCAGCAGCGACGATGTCGCCGCGCTCTTGGACGAAATGGCCGGCGTCTTCGATCACCAAAGGCGGCCCGCAGCCGTTGATGTGATCGGCGAGTGCCGTCATGTGGTCGGGTGGGAACACTGGATCCAATGCCCCGCAGGCCATGAAGCTGGGTCCGTGCCAGTCAGCTCGCCAGAATCTGGCTGCCTGCCGGCTGATGTCGACCCCTGCCATCCCCGCTTCGGTCATGACCAGCTTCGGGAACATCCGTACCCCCGCTTTGAACCGCGCGTCTTCGAATGGGGCGTCATAGGCGGCCGCCTCGGCGACGGTCAGCCCTGGTTGGGAGCGGGTCAACAACTTGCCGATCGCCAGGTCGTGCTGCGATCCGGAGAAGGTGCGCCAGGCATCGAAGCCGGGCCCCAGCGAATCACCGACGGCGATCGCCGTGTTCATCACGATCAGTCGCGCGATCCGGGGCCGCATGTCCGCATCGACGGGCAGGGTCAGTCCCAGGAGTCCGCCCCAGTCCTGGACGACAAGTGTGATGTTGTGCAGGTCGAGTCGGCGGATGAGACCGATGATGGTGTCGCGATGCCGGTCGAAGGTGTAGAACGACTCCTCGACCGGCTTGTCGGATCGGCCGAACCCGAGCAGATCGGGCAACACCACCCGGGTGCCGGTCGCTAGGAACGGCGGGATCATCTTGCGGTAGAGGAATCCCCACGTCGGCTGGCCGTGCAGGCACAGGAAGGTCCGCTCGGCATCGGCGGGCCCTTCGTCGAGGTATCCGACGCGAAGACCGGTTAGACCGTCGAGGTTATCGAGATAGCTTGGCGCATAGTCGAAGTCGGGCAGGCTGGTGAACCGTTCGTCGGCGGTACGAACAAACTGGGCCATGCGCTGGTCTCCCTTGCCGTCATTCGGGGGCGGTCATGTCAGCAGGACGAACCGACGACCTGGCCTTCCAAGTTGGGCGACTTCAGGGCTTTCGTGCGAGGAGTTGAACCACGGCTCCCTGGCCTGCATGAAGCTCTCCCTCGCGAACGTCACGAACTGTCTCGCAGGCGAATTCGAACTTCAGTCCCGGCAGCTCGGCGTGCAACAGCTCCAGACTCATCATCATCTCGGCGACCGGCGGCCCGCCGGTCTTTAAGACCAGTTGCTCCGGGCGATAGGCCTCCAAAAGGAAGACTCCGCCCGGCTTGAGACCGCGAACCACCTCGCTGTGGACGTGCCGACGTACCGGCAGCGGCGTGTGGGCGAAGATCGAGACGATGCCGTCCCACGATTGCGGCTCTATCGAGAAGTCGGCGAGGTCGGCGACGACGGTCTCGATGTGGACGCCCCGTTGGGCGGCAAGGTGCTCGGCTTTGGCCAGACCGACAGCCGACTGATCAACGGCGGTGACCGCGAAGCCGTGCTCGGCGAGGAAGACGGCGTTGCGCCCCTCACCTTCGGCTAGGCAGAGGATCCGCCCGGGCGGAAGTTGTCCGACCTGGCTGAGCAGGAAGTCGTTCGGTTCGATTCCATACACATAGTCGGCGCCGTCGTAGCGCTCGTCCCATGTCGGTTGTCCCATGTCTTTGGTCACCCCTTCCAGTTCCCGCTATTCAACCGCAGCCGCGTCGACTGAACGTCGCCGACAAGCTCTACTGGTACCGAGCCCTGGCCAACGGATGGCAGGTGGAGAGCAATGCCCGCGCCACTAGCGTCTTGCCCCGGGGCCGATCTGAACTAGGCCGGCCGAGAAGATCGTATGCCGACGCCTTCAGCGGACACCGCGCTTGGGCCGGAATGAGATCGTGCCGTTGCGGCGCAGCAGTGCGATCGTGGTGGCGAGACGGCCACGCTTGAGGTCGGGTTGCTTGCCCGCACCCATCCGGTGCAGTTGGTCGGTGTGCCAACCGATGTTGAGCAAGCCGTCGAGCGTCTTGCCGTTAATCACCTTGAGTACGCTGGGTATTCCATAACTGAGTTCGCGAGTCGTCAGCACGGGCAGCCGTTGGGACAGGATGGCGTCCGCGGCGTCCGGAGCTTCGGCCGCCGGACGTGCGATGCCGACCATGTCGCAATCACCGGCTTGCACCGCTTCCTGCATGGCGGCGCGGGAGCGGAATCCGCCGGTGACCGCCAACGGCACTCCCCCGGCGATCTCCCGGACAGTTCGGGCGTACTCCAGGAAATAGGCTTCACGGGCACGGGTACTGGCCGAAGCCGAGCCGGCCATCGCAGGTGATTCGTAGTTCCCGCCACTGATTTCGAGCAAGTCGATTCCCTCCCCTGCCAAGGCGGCGACGACATCGCGGGATTCCTCCTCGCTGAACCCGCCGCGCTGGAAGTCAGCCGAGTTGAGCTTCACGCCGACCGCGAATCCCGGCGACACCCGCGAGCGGATCCGCCGGACGATCTCGAGCAGAAACCGCATCCGCCGCGCAGGGTCCCCGCCCCAGTCGTCGGTGCGTAGGTTCGACAGCGGCGAGAGGAACTGCGTTACGAGATAGCCGTGCGCCCCGTGAATCTGGACGCCGTCGAATCCGGCTGTCTCACAGACCGCCGCCGCCGTTGCAAAGCGCTCGATAATGTCCTCGATCTCCGCAGAGGTCAGTTCGCGCGGTGTGGCCGAGCCGGGCAGATTCAGCGGCACCGCGCTCGGCGCTACCGGTGTGTGGCCGATGGCCAACGGATTGGACTGCCGGCCTGGGTGATTGAGCTGGACCCAGATCGGCACGCCGCCGTCGTGCGCGGATTTGGCCCACCGGGTGAGCGCGTCGAGGTCACGCTCGTCCTCGATGACGACGTTTCCGGGTTCCCCTAGTTGGCGGCCGTCGACCATGACGTTGCCGGTGATCAGCAGGCCGTAGCCGCCGCGACTCCAGGTGCGGTAGAGCTGCTCGATGCGGGCGCCTGGAGCGTGGCCCGACTCGGCTAACCCCTCGCTCATGGCGGCCTTCATGATCCGGTTCGGCAACACCTGGCCGCAGGGCAGAGTCAGTGGGTCATGCAGATCAGTCATGGGTGAACCTTCGGAGTTGATTGACTTATGGATGTAATATTACGAACGTAAGGCAATGGTCTACGATATGCAACAAGGCCGCGACCATGGGGAGGAGGGCGACGGTGGCGCGCTACACCGCAGACCACAAGAGCGAAACGCGGAGGCGAATCCTCGAGGCCGCCGGCCGCCGCTTCAAGCAGGATGGCATCGACGGATCCGGCATCGCCGCAATCATGTCCGACGCGCAACTCACCAACGGCGCGTTCTACGCGCACTTCGCGTCCAAGGACGACCTGGTGACCAATGTCGTCGCCGACCAGATGCGCCGCTGGCAGGAGACCCTCGGCTCATCACAACGCGGGCGCGCAGCAGTGGAGGAGTTCATCCGCGGCTACCTCTCGGCCCGGCATCGCGACCACCCGGAGACCGGCTGCCCGTCGGCGGCACTGCTCGACGAGATCGGCCGCTGCGACAAAACCACCCGGCGCACCTACACCAAGGCGATGCAGGAATCCATCGATGCCGTAGCGGCGCACCTGTCTCCCGACGACCCCGCCGCCGTGCGCACCCAGGCGATCGGACTGATCACCGTTCTGGTCGCATCTCTGCAACTGGCACGTGCTGTCACCGATCGCCGGCTCTCCGACGAGATCCTCGAATCCGGCATCCGCAACGCCCTATCCTTTCTGGAGTCCTCATGACCTTGCTTGCCGGACAGAACGCCCTCGTGACCGGAGCCAATCGCGGCATGGGCCGCGAGTACGTCACGCAGTTACTCGATCGCGGAGTGGCCACGGTGTACGCAGCAGCGCGGGATCCTCGATCAATCGACCACGCTGATCCCCGTGTCGTTGCGCTCCCGCTCGATGTGACCGATGCGGCGTCGATCGCCGCGGCGGCCGGGGTCGCCACCGACGTCGGCGTGCTGATCAACAACGCCGGCATCCTCCGCGGAGCGGCAGTACTGGAGCCGGACACCGCCGCGATGCGGGAGGAACTGGAGACCAACCTGTTCGGGCCGCTGGCGCTGGCTTCAGCGTTCGCAGACCGGATTGCCCACCGCAAAGGAGCGATCGTCAACGTCTCCTCGATCCTGGCCTGGCTACCCGGCGGCAGCTACGGGGTGTCCAAAGCGGCGCTGTGGAACGCCACCAACGCGATGCGCACCGAACTGGCACCGCGTGGTGTGCAAGTCGTTGGCGTCTACGTCGGCCTCGTCGACACCGACATGGCCGCCTTCGCCCCCGACAGCGCCAAGTCACGGCCCGAACACGTCATCCGGCAGGTACTCGACGGTATCGAGTCCGGAGCCAACGAGGTGCTCGCCGACGAGATGACCCGACATGCGCGGGCCGCGTTGAGCAATCCGATCGCATAGTCCGCAGCCCGACGAAGAGAGAAGAGAAGCAAATGCCTTCCGTACTGGTTACCGGAGCAGGCCGAGGAATCGGCCTGGCGATCACCGAGCACATGAGCCGACGGGGTTGGGACGTCTACGCAACTGCCCGGTCCGCCGATGCCATGCAGAGTCTTGAACGCCTCCCCCACGTTCATCCGATTTCGCTCGACATCACCGACCGGGCCGCGATCGCCGCTCTGCCGGATCAGCTTCCCGCCGAGTTGAACGGTGTCGTCAATAACGCCGGCATCGTCGTCAACGGCCCCGTGGAGGGATTGTCGCTCGATGACCTGACCAAGCAATTCGACGTCAACGTCATCTCACAGATCGCGGTGACACAGGCGGTGCTGCCGAAAATACGCGCATCACCAAGGACGGATCGTATTCATCTCGTCCGTCAGTGGCCTGTTCACCACACCAGGCACCGGCGCCTACAACGCATCGAAATATGCAATCGAATCCCTGGCCGATGCACTCCGTATCGAACTGCGGCCCTGGAAGATCCCGGTTTCGCTCATCGAGCCCGGACCGATCCGCACCGACCTGTGGACCGAGGTGCTCGACGAACATGACCGCATGACCGAGCAACTCCGCGACGAGCACCGTCGACTGTATGCGCCACACCTGGCTGGAACCCGGAAGTTGTTGGGGCGTATGCAAAAGCTGGCAGCCGACCCCAGCAGCGTCACCACGGCCGTCGGCCATGCGCTGACCTCGAAGCGGCCCAAGCGTCGCTACCTGTTGGACTTCGCCAGCCGGGCACAGAAGGCCATCGTTGGGATCACACCAACCGCGGTCACCGACGCGGCGCTGGCAGCGGCGACGACATCGAAATGAGGCCCGTTGCTCGGCGACGCGGGGCGGTCTCGGGTTCGGGGGTTAACCCGATGAACAGTGATGAAAGGACCTTGCCGTGAAGGCATTTGTGGTCGATCGGTACAAGAAGAACCTCGACCTGCGGGCTGCCGAGGTCCCTGTTCCAGCCGTGGGTGACCACGACGTGCTGGTGGCTGTGCACGCTGCAGGTGTCAATCTGCTTGATGCCAAGATCCGTGACGGTGAATTCAAACTCGTTCTCAAATATGGACTTCCGCTGATACTCGGCAACGATCTTGCAGGTGTCGTGGAGCGTGTGGGGCCGCGAGTGACCAATTTCGAAGCCGGCGATCAGGTCTACGCGCGTCCCGACAAGGACCGAATCGGGACGTTCGCCGAGTTCATCGCCCTCGACGAGAAGGATCTGGCGCGCAAGCCTGCCGGCCTCAGCATGGGGGAGGCCGCAGCCGTCCCTTTGGTCGCGCTGACGGCATGGCAGGCCCTGGTCGACATCGCCGACGTAAAGCCCGGACAGCGCGTGTTCATCCAGGCCGGCACGGGTGGCGTGGGGACGATCGCCATCCAGCTGGCTAAGCACCTGGGCGCGACGGTGGCAACCACATGCAGCGCCCAGAGCTTCGAGCTGGTCAAGAGCCTCGGCGCCGATGTCGTGATTGATTACAGGACAAAGGATTTCGGCGAGATTCTGCACGACTACGACGTCGTGGTTCACAGCCAGGACAGCGCCGAGCTCGCGAAGTCATTGCGTGTACTGAAACGCGGCGGTCAGGTGATCTCGATCAGCGGACCGCCAGATCAGCACTTCGCCCGGGCAGTCGGTGCGCCCTGGCCGGTGGCCGCGCTGCTCACAATCATGAGCGCCGGGGTCCGGCGGAAGGCGCGCAAACTCGGCGTCGGGTATTCATTTTTGTTCATGAAGGCCGACGGCGCCGAACTTCAGGCGATTGCCGATCTGATCGACCGTGGCGTGATCCGACCGGTCATCGACTCGGTATTCCCGTTCGCTCGCACGAACGAGGCGATCGCTCGCGTCGCCGAGGGACGCGCCAAGGGCAAGGTCGTCATCACGGTGGCGGGCGCCGCTTCGTAGCGACGTCTCAGCCGTGACCTGATCAGCCCTATTGCCATCCGGGATAACTTCGTTATAGTAAACTATAACTTCGTTCTATAACTTCTCGGAAGGGCATTCCATGGCACAGCAGGCACGAGGCGAACTCCTCGTCGACGACCGCGGCGCGGTGCTGGTCGCAACACTGGACGGCGGGCCTCACAGCTTGTTCGGCGTTCAGATCGCCGATCAGCTCGATGCGCTGGTCAAGCGGGCCGATCGAGATCCCACCGTGCGCGCGGTGGTGTTCACCGGTGCGCGTGACGGACGGTTCGTCAGCCACGCTGACGTCCGGTGGCTGCAGGCCGAAGGCGCAGCCGTGCCGGAGCTGCCCCGGCGCGCCGCCTCAGCCGTGCTGCGGATGGCACGCGGCGTCGACCACGCCCGCGCACTCGATCCCCTGGTGCAGAAGACGGCGATGCGCGGTGTCGCCCAACTCGATCGAGTGCACAACACCTTCCTGCGGATGAACAGCAGCGGAGTCGTTTTCATCGCGGCTCTCAACGGCTCTGCGCTCGGCCTGGGCGCCGAGTTCGCGTGGGCGTGCGATCTGCGGATCATGGCCGACGACGACACCTACTTCATCGGCCAGCCCGAGATCCTGCTGGGCATCATGCCCGGCGGCGGCGGCAGTCAACGCCTCCCCCGATTGATCGGAAGGCACAAAGCACTCGTCGCCATTCTCGAGGGTAAGCCGTTCTCGCCGGCGCAGGCGCTGGCCAACGGCGCGGTCGATGAAGTGGTCCCCACCGAACACGTGGTCTCACGGTCGGTCGAGGTGGCCGAATACTTCGGCCGACGGAGCAAGGCGGCAGTCAAGGGGATCAAGCGCTCGATCTACCTCGGCGGCTCGATGACGCTGCCTGAGGGCCTGCACATGGAACGCACCGAGTTCCTGGGGCTTGACCAGTCGGCACATGGCCAACAGCTGATGTTGCAGTACCTCGACGACACCGAATTCGTCGGCGAGTTGCCGCTGTATTACAACGACACCTACGAGCGCGCTCTGGAATCCGGCAGTGTGCCGGCGGTCGGTCACAACGCCGCAGGTACTTCTCGATGAGCACGCCGTCGTTTACCCGTCAGGACGTCTCGATACCGTCCGGTTCGGATACCTGCGCGGGCTGGCTCTACCTTCCTACCGGGGTGACCAGGCCACCGGTGGTCATCCTTGGCCACGGACTGGGAGCGACGCGGGAGATGCGCCTGGACGCTTTTGCCGAACGCTTCGCCGAAGCCGGCATCGCGGCACTGGCCTTCACCTACCGCCACTTCGGGGACAGCACCGGCCAACCCCGGCAGCTCCTGTCGATCAACCGACAACTCGCCGACTGGGATGCCGTCATCGCCCATGTGAAGCGCCGTCCCGACGTCGACGGCAGCCGCATCGCGGTATGGGGCAGCTCGTTCGGCGGCGGTCATGCGGTCACCATCGCCTCCCGGCATCCGGAGCTGAAAGCGGCTGTGGCGCAATGCCCGTTCACCGATGGTCTGGCATCGGCGATGGCACTGGGGCCACTGGCCTCACTCAAAGCGCTTCCCCTCGTCGCCAGGGACTTCGTGTCCATCGTGCGCCGCCGTCCGCCGGTGATGATCCCGCTGGCCGGTCCTCCTGGATCAGTGGCACTGATGAACGCCCCCGATGCACTGCCGGGATACGAGGCACTGCTGCCGCCGAACAGCACGTTCCGCAACGAGGTCGCTGCGCGGGTCGCCCCGACGATCATGCGGTACCGGCCGGGAAAGCAGGCCCACAAGATCGTGGCTCCCATCCTGTTCTGCATCAGCGACACCGATTCGGTCACGCCACCTGAAGAAACCGAGCGCTACGCGAAGTCCGCGCCTGCCGCCGAGATCAAGCATTACAGCGCAGGGCATTTCGAGTTCTACCTCGGCGACGCCTTTGAGCAGCTGGTCTCCGACCAGACCGAGTTCCTTGCCAGGCACCTGACCACGCCGCCGAGATGATGGCCCAGGAATTCGACTTCGACTGGCTGGTGATCGGGTCCGGATTTGGCGGCAGCGTCTCCGCATTGCGGTTGTCCGAGAGGGGATTTCGCGTCGGCGTACTCGAACGCGGTCGCCGGTACCGGCCCTCCGACCTGCCCTCGTCCGCCTGGCAGTCCGACAAATTCACCTGGGCACCCAAACTCGGCAAGGTCGGGATCATGCGCATCACGATCTTCCAGCACATCGCCCTGCCCTCTCAGAGCGGCGTCGGCGGCGGCAGTCTGGTCTACGGCGGGGTGCTGTACCGCGCGAAGAGGGAGTTCTTCGACTCTCCCCAGTGGAGCGAACTGGGCGACTGGGAGAACCTGCTGACTCCGCACTACACCACCGCCGAGCGAATGCTGGGTGTCGGCCCCGTCCCGTTCGATTCCGTGAACCAGCAGTGGATCCGGGACATGGGCCGGCACTTCGGCACCGAGGACACCGTCACCCGTGCACCAACCGGGGTCTTCTTCGGCGAGCCCGGAAAAACGGTGCCCGACCCCTACTTCGGAGGGGCGGGCCCCGACCGGACCGGTTGCACCCGCTGCGGTGCCTGCATGGTGGGTTGCAAAGTCGGCGCGGTCAACTCGCTGACCCAGAACTACCTGTGGTTCGCCGAACGCAACGGCGTACAGATCCTGCCCGAACATCAGGTCGTCGACGTCACCCCGCTGGGCGACCCCGACGGCAGCGACGGCTACCGGGTCACTACCGAACACCCCCGGGGAGGCCGACATCGCAACCGACAGACCCACACCGCCGGTGGCGTCGTCTTCGCTGGCGGAGCGCTGGGCACGAACGAACTGCTGGCCAACTGCAAACACGGCGGATCGCTGCCTCGCATCAGCGACCGGCTTGGCCAATTGGTGCGCACGAACAGCGAATCCGTGCTGACGGTACGGCTGCCCCAGGACCGCGGCAGCTGGCGGGACGTCACCGCCAGCAGCAGCGTGCATGTCGATGCCGACACCCACATCGAGCTCCTCACCTACGGCCCGAGGGCGGACATGTTCGGGCTGCTCTACACGGTGCTGGTCGGAGACGGCACCCGTATCACCCGGCCGCTGAAGTGGCTCGCCACCATCGCAGCACACCCGAGGCGGTGGCTTCGCACACTGTGGCCCGTCGGCTGGAGCCGGCGCATGGTGATGCTGTTGGTGATGCAGTCACGCGACAACGCGATCAGTTTTCGTGCGCGCAAGCGCCGTTTCGGCAGGGGCTACCGATTGGCCACCGTCCAGAACACCGACAAGCCCAGCCCCACCTATATCGACATCGGCAACGAGGCTGCCCGCTGGCTCGCCGAGCGCACCGGTGGAATCGCCCAGAGCAACATCCTCGAAGCCCTCGGAAACATTCCGACAACCGTGCACCTACTCGGCGGTGCCGCCATCGGTGCGGACCCGACGCGCGGCGTCGTGGACAAGGATCTGAACGTCTACGGTTACCGGAACATGATGATCTGCGACGGCTCGGCCATGCCGGCCAACCCCGGCGTCAATCCCGCCCTGACCATCACCGCCCTGGCGGAGTACGCGATGACGAAGATTCCGGCACGAAACGCCGTCACGACGCCGATCACGTTCTCCAGAGCCAACGACTGAGGACAGGGGTCCCGACCATGGCCAAACCCGCCAAGGCGGCAGCCCGGCCTGCGGCTGCCGTCAGGGAGAAGGAACCCGGAGCCCGTCTGGACAACGAACAGGCCATTAATCAATTGGTGGCGGCAGCTACAGGCCTGCTGGCCGCCGACGGGCCTACCGCGATCAAAGTCCGCGCCGTCGCCGAGGCCGCGGGCCTGTCCACCATCGCGGTGTACCACCATCTCGGCGGACTACCCGAATTGATCGCCGCCGTCGTCGACCGGGGCTTCCGCGACCTCAGCGACGCCTTGCTCGAGGCGCCGGCCAGCGATGACCCCGCCGGCGCCCTCTTCGCCATGGCGTTGGCGTCGCGTCGCTTTGCTCGGGCCAACCCGCACCTCTACGACCTGATGTTCGGTCTGTCAACGCGTGGCAGCTACCGGCCGATGCGCCCCGCGGAGTCAGCAGCACAGGGCCGGATCGACAACTTCCAGCAGGCTTACTCCCACCTCGCCGACGCCTGTGCGCGTCTTGTGGCGAGCGGTCGCGTCCGCCCCGATCAGGATCCCGAAACCGTTGCGCCCCAACTGTGGAGTGCGGTCCACGGAATGGTCACCCTTGAACTCGGCGGCCACCTTTCGACGTTCGACGACCCCGTCCGCCAGGTCCTGCTGCCGATGATGACCAACATCCTCATCGGCCTGGGAGACGATTGCGAGTCGGCCACCGCATCGCATGAGGCTGCGCTGGATCTATCACCGCCTGACGGAAACCCACCACGGCAGCCACGAAGGAAGCGAGCAAATGCGTTATCGCGATCAACCCACCGTTGAAGCGGTCCAACGACTCCCGTGTGATACCGACACCGCGTGGCGGTACGTCACCGACATCACACTGCCGGCGCGGGTATCCACCGAACTGACAGATGTGGAATGGCTCGACGGCGCCGACCAGGTGGCCGTGGGTGCCCGATTCAAGGGCCGCAATCGGCACGAGGCACTTGGCGAGTGGGAGACCGTCTGCGAGATCGTCGAAGTCGAGCCCGGACGGCGATGGGTGTGGAATGTGGTCAACCCCGGCGGCGTCGGGGCAACGTGGGGGTTCGAGGTCGAGCCGTCCTCGGGCGGCTCGATCGTGCGGCAATGGGCGCGAATGGGGCCGGGGCCATCGGGGCTGACGTTCGCCATCACCGCCCAGCCCGACAAGGAAGCGCGCATCGTCGCGCGCCGCCTTGAGGAGTGGCTGACCAACATGCGGGCCAACCTCGCCTACATCGCCGAGCAGACCGGCGACGCACAGTGAGGATCGGCCTGGCCGTCGAACCGCGTCTGCCCGGGTCCGCTGAATTCGCCAGGAGCGCCGAGCAACTCGGCGTCGACTCCCTGTGGGTGCCGGAAGTGTGGGGCTATGACGCTCTCACCGGGTTGGCCTACCTGGCGGCGTGCACCGAGAGAATTCGGCTGGGGACCTTCGTCGTGCAACTCGGTTCGCGCAGCCCCGCCCTGCTGGCCACCTCAGCACTGAGCCTGCAGGAACTCTCCGACGGCCGGTTCCTGCTCGGCATCGGAACCTCCGGACCCCGAGTCATGGAAGGGTGGCATGGCGTCCGGTTCCACCGTCCCGTCCAGACCACCCGGGAGACCGTGGAGATCATTCGCATCGTCTCCCGAGGGGACCGTCTCGAGCACCCCGGTGAGATCTATCCCCTGCCTCTGCCAAACAGCAGGGGCACCGCCCTGCAGCCCCTGGTGCGCCCCCGGCCGGTGCCGGTCTACATCGCCGCAATGGGCCCACAGAACCTGCGCCTCACCGGCGAAGTCGCCGACGGCTGGTTGGGAAACCTCTTCATCCCCGAATCCGCCGAGGTATTCCTCGAACCCCTGCGCGAAGGAGCCAAATCTGCGGGGCGCACGCTGGCCGAACTCGACCTCGTCGCCCCCGTCGCCGTCGAGTTTCACGACCACGCCCGCGACACCGCAGCTGCGGCCCGCCGCCACGCCGACGGATACGCCTTCACCATCGGCGCCATGGGAACCGGCGGAACGAACTTCTACAACGACGCCATCACCCGGCTGGGCTATGGCGAACAGGTCACCGAAGTCAGCCATCTCTGGCAATCAGGAAAGCGTGACGAAGCCCGCGCCGCCGTCCCCTTGGATCTGGGCCGACTCACCAATCTCCTCGGTAGCACAACCGAAGTCGCCGATCGCATCGCCGCATACCGGGACAGCGGCATCAACACCCTGCTCGCCAAGATCGACGGCGACCACAGCCACCAACTGCAGACCATCGAGCGCCTCCTCGAAGCGGTTGCGCTCGCTTAAGACAGGAAGATCCATGTGCGGAATTTTCGCGGCGATGACGCGGCGAGGCCTTTCCGGCGAGCATCGTGATGCCGCCCTGCAGTGTCTCGAACATCGCGGGCCGGACGGCATGGGCACATGGACGTCGCGCGACGGTCAGTGGACACTGGGGCACACGCGACTCTCGATCATCGGCCTGAACAACGGCAGCCAGCCGATGAGCAGCCCGGACGGCGTGGTGCACATGGTCGCCAACGGCGAGCTCTACGGATATCGCGAGATCCGCGAACGCCTGCGCGCCGACGGATACCGCTTCTCCACCGACAGTGACAGCGAAGTGGCTCTGCACCTCTATCACGAGCGCGGTACCCAGGCCGCATCGCTGCTGCGGGGCGAGTTCGCGATCGTCATCGCCGACGAACGGCAGCGCTCGATGATCGCGATCCGCGACCGCTTCGGGATCAAGCCGCTCTACTACGCCACCGTCGACGGCGATGTCTTCTTCGCCTCGGAGATCAAGGCGTTGCTGGCTCTCGGGGTGCCGGCCGTGTGGGATCTGGAGGGTGCCACCGGAGGTTTCGGAAGGCCGCATGAGAAGACCGAGTTCGCCGGGATCAGCACCGTGCCGCCGGGCTGTTACGCGATCGCCCGCGATGGACAGGTGCGTATCTACCGCTACTGGGATTGGGAGTTCCCGACCGCCGAAGAGATGCGCCATGACACGCGCAGCGAGGCCGAGGTGGTCTCGGAGTTCCGCGAGACACTGCGCGATGCGGTACGGCAACGGTTGGTCGCCGACGTCGAGGTCGCGTCGTATCTCAGCGGAGGCATCGACTCATGCGCGGTCCTCGGGCTCGCGCAGCAGGAGATGGACCGGCCGATCCGGGCGTTCACGCTGACCTTCGACAACCCCCTCTACGACGAGACCCGAATCGCCGAAGCGCAAGCCAAGTATGTCGGCGCGACGTACCACCCCATCCCGATCACCGGCCGCGACATCGCCGACGCGTTCGCCGACGCGGTCTGGCATTCCGAAACGCAGATGTTCAACGGCCACGGCGTTGCCAAATATCTGCTCAGCCGTGCCGTGCGGGACGCCGGTATCAAGGTGGTGTTCACCGGCGAAGGTGCCGACGAAATGTTGGGTGGCTACCCGTACTTCCGGGTCGACGCGCTCAACGACAACGCCGCCCTGAGCGCCACCGAGAAGTCGGAGTTGCTCGCGCAGATGTTCGGCTCGAACCAGGCCAGCCGCGCGTTGATGATGCCCGACAAGGTCGACAGCCCGGAGATGCACGCGGTGGCGCGCCGGCTGGGCTGGCAGCCCGCGACCCTGAATGTGGCTGCGGCGCAGACCAACAGCGCGGCGCAGTTCTTCCGTGACGATCTGCCGGCGTCCGTCCGCGCGTACCAGCCGCTGGTGTCCGCCTTGGACCGTCTTCCGATCGCACGCCGCGTCACCGGCCGAGACCGCCTCAATCAGGTGCTCTACATCAACTCCAAGACCGTGCTGCCCAACTTCATCCTGAATTACCTCGCGGACAGGATGGAGATGTCCCACTCGATCGAGGGCCGCGTTCCCTTTCTGGATCACCGAGTGGCCGAAGTCGCCGCCCGCGTTCCGGTGGGCATGAAGGTGAAGGGAATTCGCGAGAAACACGTCTTACGTGAGGCAACGAGAGATGTGTTAATTCCCGAGGTGTACGACCGTCAGAAACACCCGTTCACCACCCCGCCAACCCGCCACGAGGACGACCCGATGATCGCGTTCTACCGCGACACGTTCGCATCCCAGGCGGCGAAGGAACAGCCGATTTTCGACATCGCCAAGATCTCCGCCGGGCTCGATCGACTGCTCGAAGCGCCGGATGATCAGCGCATCGCGATGGAGGGCAGCCTGCAGCGTGCTGCCAGTGTGGTTGTGTTGCAGAAGCTTTTCTCGATGAGTTCGTAGGCACGGCCGCACGCTCGGCATCGTGTGCAAGCGGTCAGATATCGTGGGATTTCGGGGTTCTGCGCCTTGGTAGGTGTCGACCGCTTCGCTACCGGCGGACAAACGCCGCCCACGTGAACGGCTGGGTGGCACCGCCGGGCGTCGGGTGCATCTCCCGGTCCCGCGCGACCAGCGTCCACTGTGGCCCGAGGAATTCCACCAGATCCGCGACGTCGCGCCGCACGACCGGAAGTCCAGAGCAGTGCGTCGGTCCGTCGGCTGCAAAGCAGCCGAACACCGCGACGCTGCCCGGCCGGCTGGCTGCGTTGAGCGCGTTCCGGTAGGCGTCCTGATCGGCCGACTCATTGAGGAAATGCACGACCGCGCGGTCATGCCACAGGTCGAAGACCCGGCCAGGCGACCACGTCCGGATGTCGGCGTTGACCCAGTGCACCTCCGCTGCGTCCCCGCCGAGCCGATCCTGGGTGATCCGTAGCGCAGCATCGGAGACGTCCACCACGGTGAGGTCGTCATGGCCGCGCGCCAGCAGGGCGTCGACGAGCCGCGATGTCCCGCCGCCGATATCCACCACGCTGGCCTGAGTGGAAACGCCCGCCCCATCGATCATCCGCAGTGACATCACCGGCTCAGTCTGAAACCAGCTGCGGGAGGTCTCCCCCTGGCCGTAGGCGTCGTCCCAATGCACAGCCAACTCACTCATGCCCTCAGTCTTCCTTCGCTCGTCGACGCGGCGGAAACCAGCTCGGCCGCGATCCCCGTGTTGGCGGGAGTGGCGGTGTTGGCGCGCAGGAAGCTGCCGGTGCGCCGAGTGCCGACCACCTCGGTGGGCCGCCCGTCGAGGAACACCGCCTGCCCGGCGACGAACACGGCGCTGACCGTCTCATCGTTGCGGTTGACCATCCGCGACAGTCCGCCGTACTGCTCGACCTGCTCCTCGGCGTAACTGTCCAGCGAGTCGTCAAGGTGTGCGGGGTCGACGATTACCAGGTCGGCGCGGTCGCCCATCCGTAGATGGCCGGCGTCGATCTGATACCAGTCGGCCAGTTCGCCGGTGAGACGGTGCACAGCCTGCTCGATCGTCATGAACGGCGCGCCGGCCCTTTCCGCGTCGCGGACATGGCGCAGCAGCCGCAGCCCGAAGTTGTAGAACGCCATGTTGCGCAGGTGTGCGCCGGCGTCCGAAAAGCCCATCTGGATACCGGGCTCGCGGGCCATCTTCTTGAGGACCTCGGGGCGGTGGTTGGAGATCGTGGTGCGCCACCGCAGCGCGCTGCCGTGCTCGACGACCAGGTCGAGGAACGCGTCGACCGGATGCAGCCCACCGCGGTCGATACCGACCTGCCCGAACGACTTTCCAATCACCGACTTGTCGGGGCATTCCACGATCTCGGCGTCGAAGAAGTCGCGGTGCCACACCCGAAGCCCATACTTGCTGTCGTAGTCCTTGCGGAACCAGCGGCGGTATTCCTCGTCACGCAGAAGGTCGTTGCGCTCAGCCACTTGTTCTTTCAGATGCATAGCGGCCGCGCCGGAACCGAACTCTTCGAAGATCACCAGATCGATGCCGTCGGCATAGACCTCGAAGGGCACCGGCAGGTGCTGCCAGCGGAAGTCGCCGCCCATCTTGGTGACGAGGCGGGCCGCCGGGCCCATCACCGGGATCAGCCACGGGTTGGCCTTGATGTCCGCGGCGGACAACAGGCTGGTCTTCAGCGGCCTGCGGACGATGCCCAACGACTGCGCCGCCTGGGAGACGATGTTGAGCGGATTCTGAATGTCGGGACCCGCCTGCAGAACCCGACCCTTGCGCCGCAACAGGGCTTTGAGCCGACGTAGTTCCCGTGGCTTGGCATACGTCGAGGGCAGCGTGCGCGAGCGGCAAGTGTCGCCGTCAAGTTTGTCGAAAAGCAGTTGCTGCGAGGACATTCCGACGAACCCGGCTTCTAGGGCCTCGGCCAGCAGCTGCTCCATCCGGGCCTGCTCGGCCTTGGTCGGACGCACGTCTTTTCGGGTGGCGCGGTCCAGGCCCATCGTCGCGGTCCGCATGTCCGAATGCCCAATGAAGGCAGCCACATTCGGCCCCAATGGCCGATCCTCGAGCGCGGCGATGTACTCCTCGCAGTTGCTCCAGGTCTTGTGTTCCTCGACCGTATTGATGACGTGCTCGCGCGGGATGGCCTCCACCCGCGCGAACAGGTCACCGGCGTCTGGGCCGTCGACGTGAACGGTCGACAGCGAACACGAACCCACCATCACCGTCGTCACTCCGTGGCGCAGCGACTCCGACAGCGAAGGGGCGCCGAGCACCTCGACGTCGTAGTGGGTGTGGATGTCGACCATGCCAGGCAGAACCCATTTGCCGCCGGCGTCGATCACCTGGCCGCAGCCCGCTTCGTCGAGCGGCTGCGCGCTGATGGCGGTGATGTGACCGTTGCGGATGCCGATATTGCGGATCGCCGACGGCGCACCGGTGCCGTCGAACCAGCGGCCGTTGCGGATGACCGTGTCGAAGCTCATGGGTACGTTCCTCTCTCCATGGGTTGTTGTGTTGGTTCCCAGGGTGCGGCCGTGACCGCATCCAAGTCTTGACATTTACTGACGATTATTTGACATTTGTTGACGTGTCGGTGGTGCGCGGAACAGCGCTGTCGGGGTATCCGCTCCTGGTCGCGGAACTCGGCGGCGACGCGGTCGCGCTGCTGCGCGCCGCGGGCATCCGGCCTCAAGATGTCGGCGCCCATGAAGTCTTTCTGCCCTACCGCAGCCTCATTGTGGCCGTGGAGGCGGCCGCGACAGCCACCTCGACCCCGGATTTCGGGCGGCGGCTGGCACTACGGCAGGGCATCGAAATCCTCGGCCCCCTTGGGGTGGCCGCCCGCACCGCGGCCACCGTCGGCGACGCCTTCACGATCGTGGAAACTTTCCTCGGGGCCTACAGTCCGGCCCTCTCCGTCGGCATTACTCCGGGCGCCAATACCGGGCAATCTTTCTTCGCTTTCGAGATCCTGCTCGAGCGGCCGCCGCCGCACCCACAGACCACCGAGCTGTCCCTCGGGGTGTCGCTGCAAGTGTTGCGGTTCCTGCTCGGCGCGCAGTACTCACCGCTGTCGGTGCACCTGCCCCACAAGCCCCTCACTGCGAAAGCTGACTATCTGAGTTACTTCGGCTGCCGCCCGCGCTTCGTGCAACCGACAGCGGGATTCACCACTCGCACGGCCGATCTCGCGCTCCCGCTCGAACAGGACGCTCTCGCCCATCAGGCGGTCGTGCAGTACCTGACCGGGATCACCACGCATCAACCGGGCATGACTCAGTCGGTGCGCCGAATGGTCCGTCAGCTTCTGCCCACCGGCACCGCCGGCCTCGAGCTGATCGCCGCCCAGTTCGATCTGCATCCCAGGGCACTGCACCGACGACTGTGTGCGGAGAACACCACCTTCGGCGAAATCATCGACAGCGTGCGCCGCGAAACCGCCGAACACTATCTGCGCGACACCGATATCAGCCTGTCGCATTTGACACGCGAACTCGGCTACGCCGAGCAGAGCGTGCTCAGCCGTTCATGTCGTCGATGGTTCGGCTGCGGCCCCAGCAGCTATCGCACCGCGGCCCGCTCAGCTACACATCCGGAATCGAGCTGAACCCACACGTCCGCGGGCGACGACGTCGTCATCCTGGCCGCCCCGGAACTCGCGGCAGCCGCTCAGTTGATCCAGGTGTCCAATTCAAGAGCGGCGGCGACATCAATAGCGTTCGAGGCCAGCGGAGCCGGGAGAAGTTGTTCAGCCCGGGCAACCCGGCCGAGCACGGTGTTGCGGTGGGTGAACAACTCGGCGGCAGCCTTGGGGGCATTGGATTGCCGACGCAGGTAGATCCCCAAGGTCTGCCGCAACACCGGATCAGCGTCGGCAAGCTGCCCTAGCGTTCGGCGGACAAACTCCTCTGCCTCGGCCTCATCTTGAGTGAGCATCTCGATGAGCCGGGTGCGCTGCCACGCCGCCACCTGCCGGCGTCCGCCACGCTGGAGTAACCGCTGGGTGCGTTGAGCCTGAAGATGGCTCCGACGGAAGCCGGCGACGCCGGCTTCGGGCGATCCCACTGCCATGCGCAGCGAAGAACACTGCGCGACAGTGCCGTTCAGTGCTTCATCGGGGGGAAGGTCGTGGGCCGGCAGCCAAAGCCACATCGTATTGGGAGCGGCTGGGATCATGAGCGGCCGAGCGGATGCAGTCGCCGCGCTGAGGGCGTCTCCCGCTGACAGCAATGCGCTGACATCCGGATCGACTGACGTGTCCCAGATGATGGCAGCGAGATGACTCCGATCCAACGAGTATGCAAGTCGCTTGGTAGCCAGGGCCGTGTCGATCGGCGCGCCTTCGATAAGCAACGTGACGGTCTCAAGGCGTTCAGCCTGAACGTCCAGACGCAGGTTCTGCCGTTCGAAACGCATCTCCGAGGACACCAGGGCGATGGTCGCATCGACATAGTCGAAGATCGACCGCGCGCTGTAGTCCAGAAGTTCGGCCAACTCGCCGGGGTCGCTGGTGAGCGTGAAGACGACGTTCATCCAGATCCGCCAGGCCGCATTCTCACCCACCCGCCAGGCATGCAAAGCACTCTCGTTGAGGCCGCGGCGGATCAGGGAGCGGGCGATGATCCGCGGTTCCGGACCGGGATTGGGAAGCACGCGGGCGCCGGGATCCCGCCGGATCGACTCGGCCCAGAACAGAAGGTTGGCGTAGTTGCTGCTGTGCAGATCGGCGGCAACCGCCGGGTCGTCTGCGACGGCCGCATCCTGGCCGGTCAGTGTCGCCAGGTCGATCTGAGCGACGAGTCCCTCAAATGCGACGACGGGATCGGACATGAATAGCTCAACACCGGCCCGCATGAGTTCGCAGGTACGCGCCGAGGGCCGCGTCCACGTCATGCCCGGATCGTAGCTCGCCCAGTGTGCAATCGCCCATTCAATTGGTTTCATTCGTTGCATCTGCCTATTGCCACCCCGGTGTCGGGGGCAGCAGCATTACGTCCCATGGCAGGAGACACAGCGACCCGCTCGGACGTGGAGTTCACCTCCGATGGTGTGGTGTGCCGGGCATGGCTCTACACCCCCGATCGTCCGGGGCCGCACCCGATCATCGTCATGGCTCACGGCCTCGGTGGAGTTCGCGATATGCGCCTGGACGCCTTCGCCGAACGATTCACGACTACCGGCTACGCCTGCCTGGTCTTCGACTACCGCTACTTCGGCGCCAGCGACGGCCAGCCGCGACAACTGCTCGACATAAAGTCTCAACTCACCGACTGGGCGGCAGCTATCGGCTACGCCCGTTCGCGCGGTGACCTCGACCCGTCGCGCATCGTCCTCTGGGGAACGTCGTTCAGCGGCGGGCACGTCATCGCAACCGCCGCTCGTGATCACGGCATCGCCGCGGCGATCGCCCAGTGTCCGTTCACCGATGGCATCGCCTCCGCGTCGGCGATGTACCCCATCACCTCGGCCAAAGTCACCGTCATGGGCATCGCCGATGTGATCGCGCACAAACTCGGACGGCCCGCCATCATGGTCGACCTCGCCGGACCTCCCCTATCGGCGGCATTGATGACGGCACCCGACGCAATGCCCGGCTATCTCGCCCTTGCCGCAGCGGGATCGGCGCATCGCAACGAAGTCGCCGCACGGGTCGCGCTGCAGATTCCCTTGCACCGCCCCGGATTACAGACCGGCGACATCCAGTGCCCGATCCTGTTTTGTGTCTGCGAAACTGACTCCGTCGCACCCGCGAAGGCCACGCTGCAGCACGCCCGTCGCGCACCACGCGGTGAGGTGCGGCTCTACCGCGAAGGACATTTCGACATCTACCGCGGCGATGCCTTCGAGAAAGTCGTCGCCGACCAGATCGCCTTCCTGCACCATCACGTCCCCGTGACCAACTGACCGAACCCATCAAAGGAGAGACACCATGGCCCGCTACAGCGTGACAGGACGAACGGTCCTCATCACCGGCTCAACCGGAGGCCTCGGCGCCGCCCTGAGCCAAGAACTTCGAGCGCGGGGCGCCAACCTGGCCCTCCTCGACCTCGAGGCCGACGCCGTGGCAACTCAAGCGAAGCAACTCGGCGGCGACACCGTCGCTGCCGGATTCGCCGCCGACGTCCGCGACATGTCCTCGCTGCACAAGGCTGTGGACGCGGCAGCCGCTCACTTCGGGCGGATCGACATCGTCGTCGCCAACGCCGGCATCGACACCGTGGCCCCGATGACAACCCTTGAGCCGGCATCCTTCGAGCGCGTCATCGACATCAACCTCAACGGGGTATGGCGAACCTTCAAAGCCGCCCTGCCGCATGTGACGAAGGAGCGCGGCTATCTGCTGGCCATCTCCTCCATGGCGGCATTCATCCACTCCCCCCTGCAGGGCTCCTACACGGCCAGCAAGGCCGGCGTCTGGGCGATGTGCGACAGCATTCGACTCGAGTTGCGCAGCTCCGGCGTCGGGGTCGGCAGCGCTCATCCCACTTTCTTCAAGACGCCGCTTATGGACCACGTCCACAAGGACCCAGCCGGCCACGAGCTGTGGGGCGGCAACGCGAAGGGAATCTGGAAAATGGTGCCGCTTCAACTCGTCGTCGGCGAGATCGCCAACGGGATCGAACGGCGTTCGGACAAGATCGTGGCCCCCAAGAATCTGATGCTCACCGCGAACGCACCCGGCCTGTTCCGCAGGATCGTCGAGCGAATCGGATTCCGGGACAGTTCGATTCAGAAAGCCGTCGCACTGGCCTCACCGAGCGGGTGGAACGACCGGGAGACAGCCTTGGTATCGGCTGGGCGCGCCAATTCGTTGGACCAGGACTGACAGACGAGGAACCGGACGACTCGAACGCCGCGGACGGCTCGCCAATCGTCTTCGATAACAGTCGAATTCATGATGGCGACGTGTTGGCCGAACCAGGTGTACCGAGTAACGAGGGCAGCAGCGCCAGCGCTACACGCAAGTCGAGGGAGGAGATGTTGTGGAGTCGATGCCCAAGGATGTGTTCGGCCTGATGGACGCGATAGGTGACGGTGTTCGGGTGGACATGAAGGCGCGCCGCAGCTTTTGTGCGACTGCGGTTCTCGTCCAGGTACACGGTTAGCGCCTCGGCCGCACGCCGAGCCACGTCGTCGGTTCCGGCCAGCGGGCCGAGTATTCGGTGCACGAACGTGGCGGCGAGGTGATAGTCGACGGTAGCCATCGCCGCGACTGCGTGATCGAGGTAGAGGACCGGCCCGGAAAGGTTCGCATCGGCAGCGACCCGACGCGCGTGTCCGGCTTCGATATGTGTGCGTCGGAAGCCCTCGATTCCGCGACCGGGCTCACCCACGCCGATTTTCACGCTCGCTAGTGGGCATTTGGCGAGGGCGGCGACGTCTTGTTCGGTGAAGTCATGCCCTCGGCTGATCCAGGCCGAACACGTGGTCACACCGGTCGGATAGATCAGATGAGCTTCAGCGCCGGCCTTTTCGGCGAGGCGGACCACGGCGTGGGTCAACATCTCCTGCGGATCGCCGTCAATGCCTGTCGGAACGGAGGCGGCCAGACCGATGTGATCGCGAGCCAGGACGTACCGGAGGCGGCTTGATGCACGGTCCTCGTTTCGTTCCTCGCCGGAGAGGATTGCGGCGATTGCCGCGCCGCGGGCGGCCATTGCGCTGCGTAACCAGGTCTCTCGTTCTGTCTCAACGGCTTCCTCGACCCGTGTGATGGCGGCATCGGCGTAGACGAATGTCCAGCGGGTGAACAGCTCAGTGGCGTTACGCAGAGCGCCGACGCTGCTGCAGTGCAGCGCGATTCGCTCGAAACACCACTGCCAGACCTGTTCGTGCCCCAGCCGGTAGGCCCGCACCAACTGAGTCGGCGGCACTTGTCGATGGACACCGGCCTGCGCGAAAGCCACTGTCGCGGAGGGCAGCTCCAGCTGCTGCGGGTCGGCACCGTCAGCGAGGCCCCGCGCAAGCACCTTGATGGTCTGCTCGGTGCTGGCCGCGTTTTCGGCGAGCGTTTCAGCATCAGGCATCACCTCCGGCAGCGCGATCCGCATCTGCGCGACCATCGCCTGGGTCAAGCGCGTCGCCTCGGCCAGCAATTCTCTCGCGACAGGGCTGACCGCCCGGTCCCAGACACGGCGATTCCCGTCCTCCGCCAACTGGTCCCAGCGCGTAGCCATAGATCCGCAGACTAACGGCGACCATCCGGATTTGCGGCCGGATCCCACGCGCGGATTTGTACTGCCAGCACAAACGTCCTTGAAATGCTGGCGCGCTGGTCCAAGAGGCAACCCGCTGCCGCGACCTAGCGTCAAGGCCACGCCCAAGAAATCCGCAGACCAGCTCAGAAGGAGAAACCCCGTGCCGGATACAGACCGCCACATCGATCCCACCGAGGCGCAGGTGCAGACCCTGATGACCGCCGCCCAGAAAAGTGCCGCCCCGATCGTCATGGTGAACCTGCTGGCCTTCGATGACGAAGGCGGACGCGACTCCTACCTGCGGTATGCCGAGGCCGTGCAACCGCATCTCAAGAAGGTCGGCGCCTCCATCCTCTATGTCGGCGACGCGACCCACACCGTCATCGGCGGCGAGGACACTCCGTGGTGGGACACCATCCTGCTGGTCGAGTACCCGTCCCGGGCCAAGTTCCTCGAGATGGTCCTGGATCCCGGCTACCAGGAGATCGCCGCTCACCGCACCGCAGCACTGCACACCTCCGGGCTCATAGCCACCGAGCAGTGGGTCCAGAACTGACATGGGCGCGACCGTGGTGAGGCGTCAAGTCGTGGTGGGCGACGTCCGCTCCCCTGTCCTCGTCGGCGAGCACGCCGGGGGCGGCCTGCGGGAGGCCGTGGTCTTCGTTCACGGCAACCCCGGCTCGGCTGCTGACTGGCGGCCTTTGCTGGAATCGGTGTCCGAGCACGCCGCCGTCGTCGCCCCGGACATGCCCGGCTTCGGGGGCGCGGAGAAACGCCGCGACATGGACTACACCGTCGCCGGCTACGCCGACCACCTCGGCGGGATCATCGATGCGCTCGGTGTGGAGCGGATCCACCTGGTGGCTCACGACTTCGGCGGCCCGTGGTCGCTGACGTGGGCCGCTGCGAACGTCGACCGCCTCGCCAGCGTCAGTCTCCTCAACACCGGTGTGCTACTCGACTACCAGTGGCACCGAATGGCCCGGATCTGGCGCACCCCACTGATCGGAGAGATCTTTCAGGCTTCGGCCACAGCAGCACTGACCCGGGCGCTACTCGCCCACGACAACCCCGGCCTGGACCGGTCCTGGGTTGAGCACCTGGCCGCCATCTTCAGTCCGTGGGGCACCAAGCGGGCGATCCTGGAGCTGTACCGGTCGACCACCCCGGCGATGATGGACCGTCTCGTCGCCCCCCTGTCCACCAAAGACATTCCCTGCCAGGTCATCTGGGGCAACCACGACGTGTACCTCCCCATCGAACAGGCCCAACGACAGCGCGAACCGTTCCCCTCCGCCCAAGTCCACGTCATCGACGGGGCAGGGCACTGGGTCTGGCTCGAACGCCCCCAGCAGGTCACCGACCTGCTCCTGCCCTTCCTCCACCGCCACCTCGCCACCTCACACGCCACCGGCAGCGACCGGTAGCTACCCACTCAGGAGTACGTTTCTCATGGCACTGAACACCCGGAACTTGACCGGTCGGTTTGTCGTCGTCACCGGCGCCGGCAGCGGAATCGGCCGCGAACTGGCCTTGCACGCCGCTCGCCGCGGTGCGACCCTCTCGCTGTGCGACCGCGACGAAGCGGGCCTGCAACAAACCGTCGACCTCGTCCGCACATCGGGGGGCAAGGCGGAAGGCCACGTCGTCGACGTCTCCGACGCCGAGCAGATGGCCGCCTTCGGTAAAACCACCCTCGAGCAGTTCGGCACTCCGGACCTACTGATCAACAATGCCGGAATCGCCTTGATCGGTGGCATCTTGGAAACCACGACGACCGACTGGGAGCGCCTGGTGGGTGTCAACATCCTGGGCGTGGCGCACGGGATCAACGCCTTTGTGCCTGCGATGGTCGAGCGCGGCAGCGGCCACGTAGTCAACGTCGCCTCGGCAGCGGGGTTGCTCGCCAACCCCCAACTCGGCGCCTATAGCGCCACCAAACACGCTGTCGTCGGGTTGTCCGAAGCACTGCGGATGGAGCTGGCGCCCCGCCATGTCGGTGTCACAGCAGTCTGCCCAGGCATCATCAACACCGCAATCACGCACAACAGCCCCTTCCGTGGCGGCAACACCGAGGCGCGCCAAGCCAAGGTGGCCGGGACCTACGCCAAGCGCGGCTACACCGCAGAACGGGCGGCGGCCAACATCCTCCTGGCCGTCGAACGCAACCGGGCAGTGGCGCCCATCGCGCCCGAAGCCCACGTCATGTACGTGCTGTCGCGCATCGCTCCCCCGGTCGCCCGGTGGCTCTCGGCGACCCTCGCCAACATCGCCAAGTGAGGCGATAGCACCAAAGAAAGCAAACAGGCCAGGCCTTTCGGCCTGGCCTGTTCTTGTGGAGCTGCCGGGAATCGAACCCGGGTCCTACGGCATTCCCTCAAGACTTCTCCGTGCGCAGTTCGCTATGCCTCTACTTGGATCTCCTGCTCACGCGAACAAGTCAGGATGACGATCCCAGTCGCTGTTTGATTTCCCGTTCAGTCCCGCGACCGGACTGAGCGGTGGATCCCTCTAGCTGATGCCAGGGTCCGGGCCGAGGGCGCTCCCGGTCTGACAGACACACCGTCGCTTAGGCAGCGAGGGCGTAGTCGCGCTGATTGGAATCGGCGCTTAATTGGTTGCAATGACGCTTACGGTGGTCTCTTGCCTGCACCGGCACGCTTCCCTTGATTCGATGCGCGAAGTCGAAACCTTTCAGCCCCTCGCACCACCAGCCGAAGGATCTCGGCTGATAAACCAATGGTACGGGATATAACCGACAACGCTGAGGGTTGATTCCCGGCGTCGGTCAGGAGATCAGTGCACCGACGATCGCGGTGGCTTCGCGGAGAGCGGTCGAGCCGATGTTTCCTATGGGCTGGTCAAGCGCCACCGCCGGTAGCCATTGCACCAGTTCCGGCAGAACGACCCCCGCGGGTTGCCGCACATCGACCACCATCGCCATCGCATCGCCGGGAAGGCGGCCGGGGATGAACGGGCAGGTGATCACACGTCCAGTTGTTGCTGCGAGGTGCACGGCATTGGATAGGACGACGACGTAAAGTTCCTGGTCCGTGTCACGTCGGGGTACGACGTCCCCGGGTGCTCACAAGCCGGCGGACCGGTTGGCTTGATACACCTTCGACGCGTACGTCTCGATATCCAGAGCGGGCACCGGATGAGCGGTGTATCTCTCCAGGGCAATCCGTAGGTGCTCATGGCGCAACGCGCGCTCGATCATCTCCGAGCGATTCAATCCTGCGGCCATCGCGTCAGCATCGGCCGCGGCCAAGACTGCCTGATCGATGGTCACCGATATCTTGCTTTTTGCCACCGTGTTCACCCTCCTGAAGGTAGGACGATGGTCTGACACCAAAACTCAGCCGCCGAGATGCGCGCGGAACGTCCCTCCGATGCCGTTCAGATGACGTAGGCCAGGTTCTCCACAATCCGGGTGCCCACCGCCTGGTCCCCGCCGTACTCGATGTCCCGCGGGGCGTGCCCGACCATCGGCCGTCCGCCGGCGAGCCGGACGAACTGCCGACCGTCGAGGGTGATCGACGCGGTGGGCTGCTCGCCGGCGAAGTCCGGCACCACCGCCGCGCGGCCGTCGACGGCCACCCGGATGGTGCGGGCCAGCGGACCGGTCAGCGCCAGCTCCACCCGGGAGCCATCGGGTGCGCCGCCCTTCTTGGCCACGACGAAGCCCATGCTGGACGCCATCTCGTCGAGCGCCAACCGGGAGTCCGGGCCGCTGTAGGCGTCCTCACCCGCCGGGGCGGAGACGGCGTCGCGGATGTCGTGCTCATGCACCCAGCAGTCGAACACCCGGACCCGCATGAACCGGCCGTAGCTGTCCGGGCCGGCGGGGGTCATGGTGACGGTGTTCCACTCCTCCGGCGTCATCGCCATCAGTGCCGCCTTGCGCCGTGCGGCCACGTCGCGGAAGAGCGCCAGCATCTCCTCGGGGGACTTGCTGCGCAGGTGTTCCACCCAGCGTTCGTTGAGCGCGCCGATCTCGTTGTGCACATGCCCGCGGCCGGCGACGTCGATGTCGGGCAGCGGCGTGCCGGACAGCATCATCTCGGTGCCGATCACGTGGGCGACGACGTCGTGCACCGTCCAGCCGGGAAGTTCGGTCGGGGCCTGCCACTGCTCGGGGGTCAAGCCGGCCAGCAGAGCGTCGATGGCGTCCCAGGACGCGAACAGTCCGCTCAGGACGTCGTCCTTGTCGAGCACGGTGCGGGGTTTCTGGGTCTCAGACACCCGCCGATGTTATCGGCTTGAAGTTCGCGGCGGCCCGCGATCAGTTGTTCTCCAACTCTTCCAGCCGGGCACTGGTCGAGCGGCCCAGCGCGGCCACCTCGGCATCCATCTGCGGCAGGACCGTCGGCACCACGGAGGTGATCGGCTTCTCCCCCGCCGGGGTGGACAGCACCGGCCGCAGCCAGCGGAACGCGCCCACCCAGCCGGGCACGTTGATCCGCCGCTTGCGCGCCTCGATGCCCCGGACGAACGCCTCGCCGCAGCGGTCGACGCTGGTGGTGTCGCCCATAGGCTTGGGCAGTGAGGCGAGCATCTGCTGGAAGCTGCCGAGGTCCTTCTTGGCGTCCCGCACCATCGGGGTGTCGATCCAGGACATGTGCGCCGAGCCGACGTCGACGCCCCGGTGGGCGACTTCGACGCGCAGTGCGTTCGCGAAGTGCTCGACCGCGGCCTTCGACGCGTGGTAGGCGGCGAGTCCGGGGGCGGCGGTGTAGGCGGCGAAGGACGACACGATCAGCACGTAGCCGCGGCGGTCGATGACCGACGGCAGCGTGGCGCGCACTGTGTGGAAGACGCCGTTGACGTTGATGTCGATCAGCCGCCGGAAGGCTTCCGGATCGACCTGCAGCACCGAACCGTAGGACGCGATCCCGGCGTTGGCCACCACCACATCGATGCCACCGAACCGCTCGACGGCCTGGTCGGCGACGGCCTGCATGGCGGGCAGATCGCGGACGTCGGCCGCCGCGGTCAGCACCCGGTCCTCGCCGAGCTGGGCGGAAAGCGCGGCCAGCCCGGCCTTGTCGATGTCGGTCACCACCAGCGTGGCGTTCTTGCGGCGCAAGCGGCGGGCCAGATCGGCGCCGACGCCCTGGGCGCCCCCGGTGATGAAGACGACTTTATTGTTTACAGAACCCATGGCGCTCAACGTACCAACGGTCGGACGCGTAACGACAGACGCCCGGACCGCGATTGACAAGCCGGGGGTTCCCCACAGCGAATTCAACTTCAGCGCAATGCAATTGACGCCGCAAGCCGGCGACGTGGCGGGCGGCCAGGCCGCCGACGAAATCGCTGACCCCATACGCACCCGCAGCGGCGAGCACGCACAGAATCCCGATCAAATCTTGCCTTTGGTGCGCCGCCCCAATTCCCGGATCACGTCGCGCTGGGCGTCACGGCGGGCGATGTCCTGACGCTTGTCATGGGCCTGCTTGCCGCGGGCCAGTGCCAGTTCGACCTTGACCCTGCCCTCGGTGAAGTACATCGACAGCGGCACCAGGGTCAGGTTGCCGTCACGGATCTTGCCCACCAGCATGTCGATCTGACGGCGGTGCAGCAGCAGCTTGCGGTTGCGCCGCGGCGGATGGTTGGTCCAGCTGCCGTGGTGATACTCCGGGATGTGCAGGTTGCGCAGCCAGATCTCGCCGTCGTCGACGGTGGCGAACGACTCGGCCATCGACGCGTTGCCATCGCGCAGGCTCTTGACCTCGGTGCCGGTCAGCACCACCCCGGCCTCGAAGACCTCGAGGATCGTGAAGTTGTGCCGCGCCTTGCGATTCGAGGCGATGACCTTCTTGCCGCCCTTGACGTCGCCCGCCTTCTTCGCGGCCGCGGCCTTGCGTTCGACGGATGCCTTTGCCATCTGAGGCGCTGCTACTTCCGCACGTACAGCCGCAGCGTGACATAGGCGGTAACAGCAGCCATGGCCACACCGACGGCGAACATGATCGGGGCGATGTAGAGGATGTCGGCGTAGTCGATCCGGGCGATCAGGTTCGCTTGGTAGAACTGGTTGAGCGCGTTGTCCAGGAACGCGGCGCGCACCACGATCAGGCCCACGATCGCCAGCACCACACCGATGGTCGCGGCGAGCACCGCCTCCACCAGGAACGGGAGCTGGGTGTACCACCGCGTCGCGCCCACCATCCGCATGATGCCGATCTCGGTGCGGCGGGTGTAGGCGGCGACCTGAACCATGTTGGCGATCAACAGGATCGCGCTGATAGCCTGCACGACCGCGATCGCGAAGGCAGCCTTGGACAGTCCGTCGAGCACCGCGAACAGCCGGTCGATCAGGTCCTTCTGGTTGAGCACGTTGAGTACGCCGGGCTGCCCCTGCATGGCGGCGTCGAAATCCTTGTGCTGCTCGGGGTTGTCGAGCTTGACGATGAACGACGCCGGGAAGGAGTCCTTGCTCGCGACGTCCCTGTACTCCGGGAACTTCGTGACGGCGTCGTTGTAGGCCTCGTCCTTGTTCAGGAAGCGCACCGACTTGACGTCGTCACGGCCCTCGATCGCCGCGCGCAACGCCTTACACGGATCGGCGTCACAGGTCGGGTCGGCGGCCGACACGTCATTGTTGAGGAACACCTGGCTCTCGACGCGGTCGAGGTAGATGTTGCGGGACTGGTCGGCCAGCCGCACCACAAGCAGGCCGCCGCCGAACAGGCCGATGGAGATGGCGGTCGTCAGGATCATCGCGATCGTCATGGTGACGTTGCGACGAAGGCCGGTGACGACCTCGTTGACCAGGAACCCGGCGCGCATTTAACGGTCCATCCCGTAGACACCGCGCTGTTCGTCGCGGACCAGCCGGCCCAGCGACAGCTCCACGACCCGCTGGCGCATGGAGTCGACGATGTGGTGGTCGTGGGTTGCCATCAGGACGGTGGTCCCGGTGCGGTTGATCCGGTCGAGCAGGTCCATGATCTCGCGGCTTGTCTCCGGGTCGAGGTTGCCGGTGGGCTCGTCGGCCAGCAGCACCAGCGGCCGGTTGACGAAGGCGCGGGCGATGGCCACCCGCTGCTGCTCGCCGCCGGAGAGCTCACCGGGCATCCGAGCGGCCTTGCCGGACAGGCCCACCATGTCGAGCACCTCCGGCACCACCTTCTTGATCACGTCGGGCTGTTTGCCGATCACCTCCAGCGCGAACGCGACGTTCTCGTAGACCGTCTTCTGCTGCAGCAGCCGGAAGTCCTGGAACACGCAGCCGATCACCTGACGAAGCTTGGGGATGTGGCGGCCGGAGAGTTTGTTGACGTGGAATTTCGACACCTGGATCTCACCGGAGGTCGGCGACTCCTCGGCCAGTAGCAGCCGCATGAAGGTGGACTTTCCCGATCCGGACGGGCCGATCAGGAAGACGAACTCACCCTTGTCGACCTTGAGGCTGACGTTGTCCAGCGCAGGACGGGCTGACGCCTTGTACTGCTTGGTGACATGGTCGAGGGTGATCATCACGGCACGCCAGTGTAGCCGGGCGTCCGGCGACGATGACCGCCGCGCGCGACGGGAGGAGGAGCCGGACTATGCATTTGCCCCGCCGCTACTGCGTTGGCGGTTGCGGAAACGGCGCGGCCCCGCTCGCGGGAACCGCCGGTGTCGGGGTCGCTGCGGCCGGCCTCTCCGGGGCGCTCGGCGCTGTGGACCCCGTCGTCGGGGACGCCGGAGCGGGCGTCGCCGTGACACCCGGAGAGGTGGTGGCCGAGGACGACGGCGTCGGCTCCCCCGGCGCCGGCGACGCGGTGGTCGCAGCCGGGCTGGTCGGCGTCGTCGGAGTGGTGGACGTCGTCGTGGTCGACTCCGTCGTCGTGGGGTTGTGTGGCTGCACGTCGGTACGCGGGGCCCAGGTGTAATTGGGGTCCGGGACGAAGCCCGGCGGCACCACCTCGCTGGCCGGCACCTGCGTGGGCGCCGTCGGCGGCTCGTAGGTCTCGTAGAGCCAGCCGACGCCCAGGAAGGCGATGATCAGAACGAGCGTGGAGGTGCGCATCCGGCCGCCGAAGGCGTAGGCGGGCCAGGTCTTGCCCTCACGGGAGGTCAGTCTGTTCATCGGCGCTCCGGCCCCTGCGTCGGCCGCTCGGCCCCGGCAACGGTGGCGGGATGGACCACGGCACCCACGACCGGACTGCTCTCGGCGTTGGTCGCGATCCCGGCCCGGGCCAGCGAGGCAACCACCAGCAGCCGCAGCCGCCGGCCCACCTCGAACTGCTTGCCCGGAAGGGTGCGGGCGACCATCCGCAGGTTCACCGTGTCCACTTCGATGCTCTCCACACCCATCAGCTGCGGTTTGTCCAACAGCAGGTCACGCAGTTGCGGATCAAAGGGCGCGGCTTCGCAGACGTGGTGTAGGACGTCGTTGACGACGCTCAGGTCCGCCGTGCTGGGCACCGGGATGTCGATGACGGCGCGTGCCCACTCCTTGGACAGATTGAGCGTCTTGAAGATCTGACCGTTGGAGATGGTGTACAGCTCGCCGTCCGCGGTACGCAGTTTGGTCACCCGCAGCGTCACGTCCTCGACCGTGCCCATCGCCTCGCCGCTCGTGCCGAGGGTGAGCTCCACCAGGTCGCCGAAGCCGTACTGCTTCTCGGTGATGATGAAGAATCCGGCGAGCAGGTCCTGAACCACACGCTGCGCGCCGAAGCCCAGCGCCGCGCCGATCACCGCGGCCGGGGCCACCAGAGAGCTGACCGGAACCTTGAGGATGTCGGTGATCTCGACGAACACCACGATGCCCACCAGGGCGATGGCGACGTAGGAGATCACCGAGGCCACGGCCTGGCGGTGCTTGGCGCTCTCCGAGCGCACCAGCGCGTCGCTCTCCTGGAAGCTGGCGTCGATCCGGCGGCTGACCCGCCCCGCCACCCAGCTGATGAACCGGGTGGTCAGCGCTGCGCCGATCAGTAGCAGCACGATGCTCAGCCCGCGGGTGAGCAGGGACTGGCCGAGCTGGCCGTGCCAGAAGTCGTGCCAGTGGCCGTTCTGCGCGAACGACAGCACCGTCCGCACGTCCATGCCCGCAGCGAAGGCCACGGAGTTAATCGTCGTCATCTCGTCGGTTGCGCCACCGGATCCCTGCTTCGAGGAACCCGTCGATGTCCCCATCCAGTACCGCCGAAGGATTGCCGACCTCGTACTCGGTGCGCAGATCCTTGACCATTTGGTAGGGGTGCAGAACGTAGGACCGCATCTGGTTGCCCCAGGAGGCGCCGCCCTCACCCTTGAGGGCGTCGAGCTCGGCGCGCTCCTCCTGCCGCTTGCGTTCCAGCAGTTTGGCCTGAAGCACCCGCATGGCAGAAACCTTGTTCTGCAGCTGCGATTTCTCGTTCTGGCAGGTCACCACGATACCGGTCGGGATGTGGGTGAGTCGAACCGCGGAGTCGGTGGTGTTGACCGACTGACCGCCCGGACCGCTGGACCGGTAGACGTCGACGCGGACGTCGGTCTCCGGGATGTCGATGTGGTCGGTGGTCTCCACGACGGGCAGCACCTCGACTTCGGCGAACGACGTCTGCCTGCGGTTCTGGTTGTCGAACGGGCTGATCCGCACCAGCCGGTGGGTGCCCTGTTCCACCGATAGCGTGCCGTAGGCGAAGGGTGTGTGCACCGCGAACGTGGCGCTCTTGATGCCGGCTTCCTCGGCGTAGGACGTGTCGAACACCTCAACCGGGTAGTCGTGTTGCTCAGCCCACCGGATGTACATCCGCATGAGCATTTCGGCCCAGTCGGCGGCGTCCACGCCGCCCGCCCCGGAACGGATGGTGACCAGCGCCTCACGCTCGTCATACTCCCCGGACAGCAGGGTCCGGACCTCGAGGGCCTCGACGTCCTCCTGCAGGGACTTGAGCTCGGCATCAGCCTCTGCCACTGCTTCCGTCGCGGCAGGACCGTCTTCTTCGGCGGCCAGTTCGTAGAGCACCGGCAGGTCGTCGAGGCGGCTGCGCAGGCCCTCGACCCGTCGCAACTCCCCCTGGGCGTGGGACAGCTCGCTGGTGACCTTCTGAGCGTGGCTCTGGTCATTCCAGAGGTTCGGGTCGGAGGCCTCGTGTTCGAGTTTCTCGATCCGCGCCCGCAGGGCATCGATGTCGAGCACCCGCTCCACCGTCGTCAGGGTGGTGTCGAGCGCGGCGATCTCGGTCTGCCGATCGATGTCCACGGGGTCTCAGGTTACCGGCGCTGCGGCTGCTCTGATTACCATCCCAGGATGCGCCCCTATTACGTCGCCGTCGTCGGCGCGGGTCCCTCCGGCTACTTCGCGGCGGCCTCGCTGCTGCGCTTCGCCGACGAGTCGGTGGCCGCCGGCGGGCCCGACGTCCACATCGACATGCTTGAAATGCTTCCCACCCCTTGGGGTTTGGTGCGCTCCGGAGTGGCGCCCGACCACCCCAAGATCAAGTCGATCAGCCGCACGTTCGAGAAGACCGGGGCCGATCCCCGGTTCCGGTTCTTCGGCAATGTCGCTGTGGGCCGGGACGTCTCGGCCGACGACCTCGCCGGGCGCTACGACGCCGTCGTCTATGCGGTGGGCACCCAGTCCGACCGCGCACTCGGCATTCCGGGCGAGGGGCTGCCGGGCAGCGTCGCCGCGGTGGACTTCGTCGGCTGGTACAACGCCCATCCGCACTTCGCCGATATGGCGCCGGACATCTCCAGCGGCCGGGCGGTGGTCATCGGCAACGGCAATGTCGCGATCGACGTGGCCCGCATCCTGGTGACCGATCCCGATGTACTGGCCAGCACCGACATCGCCGACCACGCGCTCGACGCGCTGCGCAAGCGCGGCGTGGGCGAGGTCGTGATCGTCGGTCGCCGCGGGCCGCTCGAGGGTGCGTTCACCACACTGGAACTGCGCGAACTCGGTGAGCTCGAGGGCGTGGACGTCGTGGTCGACCCCGCCGACCTCGAGGGCATCACCGACGAGGACGCCGCCGCGGCGGGCAAGACCACTGCGGCCAACATCAAGGTGCTGCGCGGGTACGCCGAGAAGACCGCCGCCGGCGAGCACCGGGACGACAACCGCCGCATCGTCTTTCGGTTCTGCACCTCGCCCATCGAGATCACCGGCACCGAGAAGGTCGAGACCATCGTGCTCGGCCGCAACGAGTTGTTCACCGACGAGCACGGCCGGGCGACGGCGAAGGACACCGGCCTACGCGAAACCCTTCCCGCGCAGTTGGTGGTGCGCGCGGTCGGCTACCGCGGTGTGGCGATCCCGGGCCTGCCGTTCGACGACCGCAGCGGAACCATCCCGCACACCGAGGGCCGGATCGACGGCCGGGACAACGACTACGTCGTCGGCTGGATCAAGCGCGGGCCGTCCGGTGTGATCGGCACCAACAAGAGCGACTCCCAGGACACGGTCAACACCCTGGCCGCCGATCTGCGCGGCAAGCAGCCGCGCGAGGCCGGGCCGGGCTACGCCGAAGAACTGGCCGCCTGGCTGCTGCAGCGCCAGCCGGAGCTAGTCACCGAGGGCCACTGGCAGCTGATCGACGCCCATGAACGCGGCGCCGGTGAGCCGCACGGCCGCCCCCGGGTCAAGCTCGTCGACGTCGCCGACATGCTGCGCATCGGTCACGGGTAGTGGCATGACGATCAAGCGGCGCCGAAGGCGCCGCGATGAGGAATGCAACCACCGGAAATAGCCGCATGACGATCAAGCGGCGCCGAAGGCGCCGCGATGAGGAATGCGAGCATCGGAAATAGCCGTCAAGGCTGCTGCACCCCGTCGTTGGCCATCGTCTTGTCGCCGCAGGTGATCGTCGAGGCGGCGGGGGTTGCGGGCACCGTGTCGGACCGGCCCGGTATGGCCGTGTTCTCGGTGATGTTGATCTGCGTGCGGCGCAGATCTCCGCCAAGAGCCTGCAGCGCCACCAGATGCCTGCCGTCACCGAGGTCTTCGCATCCGACGCCGGTCCCGTTGCCCCGGAGGTTTTCCAGGTCGAAGACGAACGGGTTTCCCTGACCGTCGAACACGGGGCTGATCCGACAACCCTCGACGAGGTACAGGTATGCGGCGCGGCCATCACTGACGATGAGCTGCTTCTGTCCGTCGTTCTGTGCGTCGACCACGAATGCCTGGATCGGCATCGGCGACGCCGAGTTGACCCGCAGACTCCCGGTTCCCTCCGTGGTCGTCACTCCGACGAGCCCGTTGGGGCTGACCCAGACGGTGCCGCCGCCGAAGGCGCGGGTGGCCGCCCCGTCCGGCGGTCCGCCCGGGTTGCACATCGGATCCGCTTGTGCCGGAGCAACACTCACCAGCCAACTAGTCGCCACGAGCACCGCAGAGGCCGTGACACGTGCTGCCCTGCTCACTGCTGCTCCACCGACGGCGCGAAGAACCACTTGTCCGGGTTGTTCGGCGCGTAGACCACCGGGATCAGCTGACCCATCGTCGGCGCGCCGCCCGCGTCGACAAACAGCTGCTGATAAACCACGTGCTCGTTGACGTTGGGCCCGTTGATGACCCCGGTGATCGTCACCGACTGCTGTCCAGAGCTGTCCGGTCCGGACTTGGAGGCGCTGACGCCGGTCACCAGCAGGGTGCCCTGCACCATCTGTCCGCGCGGGCCGCGCCGCGCCATCAGCCGGGGCCCGACCACCAGGGCCAGGGCCCCGAGGATGAGCAGCAGCACAGCGAATTCCATCATCGCGCCATGGTAGGACGCCGCGCTAGGAAGCCACGGCGGGACGCCGTGATAGGACTGGGCCCATGAGTGCCGAGGACGTAGCGCGGGATCTGGACCTGGCCCTGTCATTGGCCGACCAGGCCGACGCCATCACCACGGCGCGGTTCGGCGCGCTGGATCTGCGGGTCGACCAGAAGCCCGACCTGACGCCGGTCACCGACGCCGACGAGGCGGTCGAGTCCGCGGTACGCGAGGTGCTGGCCGCGCAGCGCCCCGCGGATGCGATCTTCGGCGAGGAACACGGCGGGGAGCCTTTGCTCACCGGACGGCAGTGGGTCATCGACCCGATCGACGGCACCAAGAACTTCGTGCGGGGAGTTCCGTTGTGGGCCAGCCTGATTGCGCTCTTGGAGGACGGTGTGCCCGTCGTCGGCGTGGTGAGTGCCCCGGCGCTGAGCCGGCGGTGGTGGGCCGGGCTGGGACTGGGCGCGTACACCTCGTTCGGTGGGTCGGATCCGCGACGGCTGGCCGTCTCCGGTGTGGCCGACCTCGGGTCGGCGAGCCTGTCGTTCTCCAGCCTGTCCGGGTGGGCCGATCGCGGCATCCGTGACCGTTTCATCGACCTCACCGACGCGGTGTGGCGGGTGCGCGGCTACGGGGACTTCTACTCCTACTGCCTGGTGGCCGAGGGCGCGGTCGACGTGGCGTGCGAACCGGAGGTCAAGCTCTGGGATCTGGCGCCGCTGGACGTGTTGGTCCGGGAAGCCGGCGGCACCTTCACCAACCTTTCCGGGGAACCCGGGCCGCACGGCGGCAGCGCGGTTGCGAGCAATGGATTGCTGCACAACGGGGTACTCGCCTACATCGGCATGTGACAAATTCAACAGCGAGCTGCTGAGCTACCCGCGAGTAATACCTTACTCTGGAGTAAGGTACGGAACCGTAACCGTCCGCATCCAGCACCGATATCCGCAGAAGGCTGGCGATATGACGAACACCCTCCCCTCGCGCCACAGCGACCGTGCCCGCAACAGCGCGGTGGGCACCCACCGACACAAGCGCACCGTCACCGACCTCGGCCTGGCGCTGATCACCCCGATCGTCGGCAGCGAGTTCCTCGATCGCCACGGTCTGCGCGGCCCACTCAACCGCGGCCTGAAGTACGGCGTCAAGCAGGTCTTCTCCACGGCCGGCGCCGCGACTCGGCAGTTCAAGAAGGTTCAGGGCGTGACCAAGCCGCCTGCCCGTCTGAAGCCCGGCGGCAGCGACTACTTCGACCTGACACCCGACGACGACCAGAAGATGATCGTCGACACCGTCGAGCAGTTCGCCGGGGAGATCCTGCGCCCGGCCGCACGCGGCGCCGACGACGCGGCCGCCTACCCATCCGACCTGATGGCCCGCGCCGCCGAACTCGGCATCACCGCGATCAAGGTGCCCGAGGACTTCGACGGCATCGCCGAACAACGCACCACCGTCACCAACGCCCTGGTGGCCGAGGCACTGGCCTACGGCGACATGGGCCTGGCTCTGCCGATTCTGGCCCCCGGCGGGGTGGCTTCGGCACTGACCCACTGGGGCAGCGCCGATCAGCAGGCCACCTACCTGGCGGACTTCGCCGGCGACAACGTTCCGCAGGCCTGCCTGGCGATCGCCGAACCGCAGCCCCTGTTCGACCCCACCGCGCTGAAGACGACCGCCGTGCGCACTCCGAGCGGCTACCGCATCGACGGCGTCAAGTCACTGGTTCCCGCGGCCGCCGAGGCCGAATTGTTCGTCATCGCAGCGCAATTCAACGGCAAGCCGACGATGTTCCTCGTCGAGGCCGACACCCCCGGGCTGACGGTGCGCGCCGACCGGAGCATGGGCCTGCGCGCCGCCGCCATCGGCCAGGTGGAGCTCGACAAGGTCTCGGTGCCGCTGTCGGCCCGGCTGGGCGAAGACGCCGACGAGGCGACCCACGACCGGAACTACTCTGAGGCCATCGCGCTGTCCCGGCTCGGCTGGGCCGCCCTGGCGGTGGGCACCAGTCACGCCGTCCTCGACTACGTCATCCCCTACGTCAAGGAACGCGAAGCGTTCGGCGAGCCGATCGCCCGCCGGCAGGCGGTGGCGTTCATGTGCGCCGACATCGCCATCGAACTCGACGGTCTGCGGATGATCACCTGGCGCGGCGCCGCCCGCGCAGACCAGGGTCTGCCGTTCGCCCGCGAGGCGGCGCTGGCCAGGAAGCTGGGCAGCGACAAGGGCATGCGCATCGGCCTGGACGGCGTGCAGCTGCTCGGCGGCCACGGCTACACCAAGGAGCACCCGGTGGAGCGCTGGTACCGCGACCTGCGGGCCATCGGCGTCGCCGAAGGCGTCGTCGTCCTCTAGACAGCTTTCGACAAGAACGGAAAGGCCTTCCATGGCAATCAATCTGGAGATGCCCCGCAAGCTCGAAGCCGTCATCGAGAAAGCCCACCAGGGTGCGGCGGAGATGCTGCGGCCCATCTCCCGCAAGTACGACCTCGACGAGCACGCCTACCCGGTGGAACTCGACACGTTGGCCACCCTGTTCGAAGGCATCTCGGAGGCCAAGACGTTCTCGTTCGCCGGCACCGAGGCGTTCCGCGACGCCGAGGACGGCCCGAAGGGAAACGTCAACGGGGGCAACATGTCCGCACTGGTGAACGCCCTCGAGATCGCCTGGGGCGACGTCGCACTGCTGCTGTCGGTGCCCCGCCAGGGCCTGGGCAACGCGGCGATCTCCGGGGTGGCCACCGACGAACAGCTCGCCCGCCTGGGCAAGGACGTCTGGGCCGCGATGGCCATCACCGAACCGTCGTTCGGGTCGGACTCGGCGGCGGTCTCGACCACCGCCGTCCTCGACCGCGACGAGTACGTCATCAACGGCGAGAAGATCTACGTCACCGCCGGCTCCCGGGCGACGCACATCGTGGTGTGGGCAACACTGGACAAGTCCAAGGGCCGTGCGGCCATCAAGTCCTTCATCGTGCCGCGCGACTATCCCGGCGTCACCGTGGAGCGCCTCGAGCACAAGCTGGGGATCAAGGCCTCCGACACCGCTGCGATCCGCTTCGAGAACGTCCGCATCCCCAAGGACAATCTGCTCGGCAGCCCGGAGATCCAGGTGGACAAGGGCTTTGCCGGGGTCATGGAGACGTTCGACAACACCCGGCCCATCGTCGCCGCGATGGCGATCGGGGTGGCGCGCGCCGCCCTGGAGGAGCTGCGCACCATTCTCACCGGCGCGGGCGTGGAGATCTCCTACGACAAACCGGCGCATGCGCAGAGCGCACCGGCGGCGGAGTTCCTCCGCATGGAGGCCGACTGGGAGGCCGCCTATCTGTTGACCCTGCGCTCGGCATGGCAGGCCGACAACGGCATTCCCAACTCCAAGGAGGCCTCGATGGGCAAGGCCAAGGCCGCCCGGGTAGCCAGCGACATCACGCTGAAGGCCGTCGAATTGGCAGGCACCACAGGCTATTCCGATCAGACCCTGTTGGAGAAGTGGGCCCGGGACTCCAAGATCCTCGACATCTTCGAGGGCACGCAGCAGATCCAGCTGCTGGTGGTGGCGCGCCGCCTGCTGGGGCTGAGCTCAGCCGAGCTGAAGTAATCCCCTGAGCTGAGAGAGCCGCACGAGGCGCAGGGCAGCCTCGAGATTGAAGTCACGCAGCTTCTTTGGGGCAGATTGCATGCGTGCCTGCGATCCCGGCGGCGGGACAACCCATGCCGCCGCCATCGGCACACGAAAGCGGGCCCCGGCTCCCTGGACGGGAGGACCGGGGCCCGCTTTTCGTTGCGCTGTTAGCCGCCGTTGAGGACGCGCTGCAGATCGGGCTTCATCGCCTGAAGCTCACGACCCCAGTAGGCCCAGTTGTGCGTGCCGTTGTCCGGGAAGTTGAACACACCGTTCTTGCCGCCGGCCGCGAGGTAGTTGTCGCGGAAGGTCCGGTTGGTGCGGATGGTCAGACCTTCCAGGAAGGTGGCCGGCACGTCGCCGCCCCCCAGCTCATTGGGCTGGCCGTTGCCGCAGTACACCCACAGGCGGGTGTTGTTGGCCACCAGGCGCGGGATCTGGACCATCGGGTCGTTGCGCTGCCAGGCCGGGTCGCTGGACGGGCCCCACATGTCGTTGGACTTGTAGCCGCCGGCGTCACCCATGGAGATGTTGATCAGGCCGGGCCACCAGCCCTCGGAGGGGTTGAGGAAGCCCGACATCGAGCCGGCGTAGATGAACTGCTCCGGATGCCAGGCGGCCAGGGTCATGGAAGCCGAACCGGCCATCGACAGACCGACCGCGGCGCTGCCCGTCGGCTTGACCTGCTTGTTGGCCGCCAGCCAGGCCGGCGCCTCCTGGGTCAGGAAGGTCTCCCACTTGTAGGTGGTGCAACCGGCCTTGCCGCAGGCGGGCTTGTACCAGTCGGCGTAGAAGCTGGACTGACCACCGACCGGCATCGAGATCGACAGGCCCGAGTCCAGGTACCACTCGAACGCCTGGGTGTTGATGTCCCAGCCGTTGTAGTCGTCCTGGGCGCGCAGCCCGTCGAGCAGCCAGACGTTCGGCGAGTTGGCGCCGCCACTCTGGAACTGGATACGGATGGTGTGGCCCATGGCGGCCGACGGGACATCCAGGTACTCAACCGGAAGGCCGGGACGGGAGAACGCACTCGCGGTGGCCGAGCCACCGGCCAGGCCCACCAGGCCCGGCAGAGCCGCTGCTGCAACAGCCGTAACAGCGATTCGGCGCGAGAAACCCGCCACCTTGTTCACGACAGAATTCACCTAATCCACCCTTAGCTTTCTCTTACCCCGCGTGTCTTACTGCAGTTACGAAGTAAAACACGGTCGGACCAAACGACGAAACTCATACCCCGTTATCGCCGCATGACGCGTTCTTGTCACAGACTTGAACAAAAAGTAATGTCACTTTCAGTTTTTGTGTCCGGCCGGCCGCGGGAGTTTTCATGGAATCGTTCGTTCACCTGCGTAAAGGCAGTCTCCCCCGGCGGATGCACGCCGACCTCGACGGACTCAAGGACGACGAGCTGGGTCGCGACGGGTTCACCGGACGCACCGCCAACTTCCTCCGCCGCCACGATCCGACCGCATACCGCGCCGCCGGCCCGCTGCGCCCGGTCGACGTCCTGGCCGATCAGCTGGAAACCGGCGACTCCCCGCTCCTACTGTTCTCCAACGATGACTGCCGCATCTCCTTGAGCCGGCGTTCCAAGGCTTCCCCCTATTACGTGCGTCACGTCGACGGCGACCTGTTGTGTTTCGTGCACCAGGGCCAGGGGCGGCTGGAGACCGAGTTCGGACCGCTGGACTACCGCACCGGGGATTGGGTCTATCTGCCCAAGGCGTGCACGTGGCGTCAGTTGCCCAGCTCCGGCGGGCAGGAGAAACACGGCCCGAGCACCTGGCTGATGATCGAGGCCGGCCAGTTCCGCACTCCGCCGGCCGGTACGCTCGGCCGGCACTGGCCCTTCGACCCGGGGCTGGCCGTCATCCCCGAACCGGCGGCGCTCGACGATGACGGCCGCGCGGAGTACGAGGTCAGGCTGATTCCCCGCGACATCGACGGGGCCGGCTCGACTTCTCTGTTCTATAAACACCATCCACTGGACGTCGAGGGCTGGCGGGGTGACAACTTCCCCTTCACCTTCAACATCGACGACTACAACGTCATCACCTCCGACAGCGTGCATCTGCCGCCCACGGTGCACCTCTTCATGCAGGCGACAGGGGTGATCGTCTGCAACTTCCTGCCCAAGCCCGCCGAAACGGTGCCGGGCACCGAACGCACGCCCTGGTATCACCGCAACGTCGACTTCGACGAGATCGCGTTCTTCCACGGCGGCTCGCTCTACGGGGCGCCCATGCCGCCGGGGCTGATCAGTCATGCGCCCCAGGGCGTGCACCACGGCGCTCCGGAGCGGGTTCGCGAACGGACGCGGCGGAAGTTCGACGAGTACAACACCGTCGACTGGAAGGTGATCGCGGTCGACACCACCCGGAGGCTGGTGCCGTCTCCCGCGGTGCTGGAGGCTGATCTGGGTCAGCATTCGTGAAGTACGAGCGGATCCCCTATCTGGTTGCCTTCCAGAACAACTCAGGAGTCCGCGACGTCTACGGCGGCCTGGCTGAGATCGTCGTACTCGAGTGCTACAACCTTAAGCCGGACACGCCCAGCGATACCGCTTTGGTGTTCATGCATCCGATCGGCGGCGGGGCCTACCTGCCGATGGTCAACGCGCTGGCCCGCGCGGGCCACCATGTCATCTACGCCAACAGCCGGTTCCGGGGCACCGACTCGGCGCTCATCATGGAGAAAGTGGTCGAAGACCTCGGTGAGGTGATCGCCGACGCCAAGAACCGGCTGGGCTACGAGAAGGTCGTGCTGGCCGGGTGGAGCGGCGGTGGGTCGCTGGCTCTTTATTACCAACAACAGGCGGTCTATCAGCAGCAGGCCGAATCGCTCGGCCTGATCCCCGCCGACGGCATCATGCTGCTGGCCGCGCACATCAGCCGGCACGGAACGCTCACCGAGTGGCTGGACGCCTCGATCCTCGACGAGTCCGACCCGGGCAAGCGGGACCCCGAACTCGACCTCTACAACCCCGAAAACCCGAACCAGCCGCCCTACACCCCGGAGTTCCTCGAGCGCTACCGGCAGGCCCAGATCGACCGCAACCGCCGAATCACCAAGTGGGTCAAGGAGAAACTCGCGGAACTGGAAGCTGCGGGCCGCGGCGACGAGGAGCACTGCTTCGTCGTGCACGGAACCATGGCCGACCCGCGCTGGCTGGATCCGGCCGTTGACCCCAACGACCGTGAGCCCGGCAGCTGCTACCTGGGTGACCCGCGAGTGGTGAACAACTCCCCGATCGGGCTGGCCCGGTTCTGCTCGCTGCGCAGCTGGCTCTCGCAGTGGAGCTACGACGACGCCCGCGGCGACGGGGTGGCCTGCGGGCGCGACATCACCGTGCCCACCTTGGTGATCGGAAACCTGGCCGACGACGCCTGCACGCCAAGCCACACCCGGCGCCTGTTCGACGCCATCGGCACCCCCGACAAGGAGATGCACGAGATTCCCGGCGCGAACCACTACTACTCCGGGCCGGATCAGAGGCAGACGCTCGCCGACGCGGTCGGCATCATCTCGGATTGGACGGCGCGGCATGGGTTTTCGGAGGCGCCGGCATGACTCCCCCACCCGGCGCACTGGACGGCATCCGCGTCCTGGAGGTGGGCACGCTGATCTCCGGGCCGTTCGCCGGCCGCCTTCTCGGCGACATGGGGGCCGAGGTCATCAAGATCGAACCGCCAGGCTCGCCCGATCCGATCCGGACCTGGGGGCAGGCCGAAGTCGACGGACACCGCTTCTTCTGGACCGTGCACGCCCGCAACAAGAAATGCATCACGCTCAACCTGCGCGAGCCACGGGGCCGGGAGCTGTTCCTCGACCTCGTCGAGCGCTCCGACATCATCGTCGAGAACTTCCGACCGGGCACGCTGGAGAAGTGGAACCTCGGCTACGACGTTCTGCGCCAACGTAACCGGGGCATCATCCTGGTGCGCGTCTCCGGCTACGGGCAGACCGGCCCGGATGCCGGCAAGGCGGGTTACGCCTCGGTGGCCGAGGCGGTCTCCGGCCTGCGGCATATGAACGGCTTCCCCGGCGGGCCCCCGCCGCGGCTGGCGCTGTCCCTCGGGGACACCCTGGCCGGGATGTTCGCCGCCCAGGGTGCGCTCGCGGCGCTCTACCGCCGCACCGTCACCGGCGAGGGCCAGGTCGTGGACGCCGCGCTGACCGAGGCGTGCCTGGCCGTGCAGGAGTCCACCATCCCGGACTACGACGCCGGCGGAGTGGTCCGCGGGCCGTCGGGGACCCGGCTGGAAGGCATTGCGCCGTCGAACATCTACCGCAGTGCAGACGGCAGCTGGGTGGTGATCGCGGCCAACCAGGACACCGTGTTCCGGCGGCTGTGCGCGGCGATGGGCCAGCCCGAGCTGGCATCCGACCCGCGGTTCGTCGACCACGGCGCCCGGGGCCGCAACCAGGACGAGCTCGACGCCATCATCGGCGACTGGGCGGCGACACGCGAGCCGCGCGACATCATCGACACCCTCAGCGCGGCCGGGGTGATCGCCGGGCCGATCAACACCGTCGCCGAGGTGGTCGACGACCCGCAGTTCCGCGAGCGCGGCATGCTGGTCGAGCACTACGACGAGCGGGTCGGCCGAAACATCCTGGGCCCCGGCGTCGTTCCGGTGCTCTCCGAAAGCCCGGGCGGGGTTCGCAGCGCCGGCCCGGCGCGTCCCGGCCAGCACAACACCGACATCTACGGCCAGTTACTCGGCATGCCCACCGAGGAACTCGCCGCCCTGACCGAGCAAGGAGTGCTATGAGCCCGCATGTCACCATCCGCGAGGTCGCCCTGCGGGACGGTCTGCAGATCGAGGACCCGGTTCCGTTGTCCGCCAAGCTCGAACTGCTTGCGGCGATCGCCGCGACCGGGGTCCGAGAGGTCGAGGCCACCGCGTTCGTCTCCCCCTCCAAGGTGCCGGCCATGGCCGACGCACCCGAATTGGCCGCGGCCCTGGCCGATTACCCCGACATCGAGTTCTCGGCGCTGGTCGCCAGCCCGAACGGCGCCCACCGCGCCATCGCGGCCGGCTTCCGCTCACTGGAGTACGTGGTGTCGGCTTCCGACGGCCACAGCCGCGCCAACGTCGGACGCAGCAGCGCCGAGGCCGCCGCGCAGATCGCCGACATCACCGCGATTGCCCACGACGCCGGGACGAGCGTCGAGGTGATCATCTCCACCTCCTGGGACTGCCCGTTCGACGGACCCACCCCGCCGCAGCGGGTGCTCGACGTAGTGGACGCCGCTTGCGAACACGGCGCCGACCGGATCGCAATCGCCGACACGATCGGCACCGCCACCCCGGGGCGGGTCACCGAACTGGTCGGGTTGGTGCGCCCCCGCATCGGCGATCGGCCGCTGGGCGCCCATTTCCACAACACCCGCGGAGTCGGGCTGGCCAGTGCCTGGGCCGCGGTCGAGGCAGGCGTGACGCGCCTGGACTCCTCGATCGGCGGACTCGGTGGCTGCCCGTTCGCGCCCGGCGCGAGCGGCAACATCGCCACCGAGGACCTGGTGTACCTGTTGCGCGACAGCGGGATCGGGGTGGACATCGACCTCGCCGCCGCCATCGACGCCGCCCGCGTAGCGCAGTCGGTGGTGGGCCACGGACTGCCCAGCGCGCTGCTGCGCGCCGGTGATCGGCAGCACGACTGATCAGATGACCGCCGCGACCAGGACGCTGTCCACCAAGGGCCAGGCCACCAGGCAGGCCCTGGAGGAGGCCGCCCGGAAGCTCTTCGCGGAGCGTGGTTTTCACGGCACCACCCTGGCGGACATCACCTCAGCGGCGGGCAAGTCGACCGCGGTGTTCTACCGGTACTTCGCCGACAAGGAGGATCTGCTGGCCTCGCTGGCGGAGTCCTTCCTGCTCGATGTCGTCGAGCTTCCGCGATTTCCCGACGACGGTGACTTCTTCAGCTCGGCGGTCTCTGTCTACTGGCAGAGATTCAAGCCCAACATCGGCATCATGGTCGCCATCGACCAACTGGCCGCCACCCAGCCGAGATTCGCCGGACTACAGCAGAAGTTCCGCAGCTTCGGGCGGGAAATCGTCGCGGCGTCGGTGCGCACCGCACAGCGGCAGGGCCACGCGGCCGGGCTGGACGCCGATCACATCGCGCTCGCGATCGCGCTGCTGTTCGAACGGTTCACCAGCGTCAGCATGGCCGAGGGCCTGTCGGACGACGCTGCCGTCACCACCCTGTCCACCATCTGGAAGAACACGATCTACGGCGAGGAGAACTGATGGATTTCACACTGCCCGAACATCTTCCGCCGCTACTGGCCGAGATGGACGCGTTCATCGAGGCGGAGATCAAGCCTCTGGAACGCGAGCACATGCAGTACTTCGACCGCCGCCGGGAGTTCGCCCGCACCGACCTCGACAACGGCGGAGTGCCCAGGCGGGAGTGGGAGGACCTCCTCGACGAGATGCGCCGCCGCGCCGACGCCGCGGGCTGGCTGCGCTACGGACTGCCGTCGAAGTTCGGGGGCCGCGACGGCACCAACCTCGACATGGCGGTGATCCGGGAACACCTGGCGCACAAAGGACTCGGGCTGCACAACGACCTGCAGGACGAGTCGTCGATCGTCGGCAACTTCCCGCAGGTGATCATGATGGACCGGTTCGGCACAGAGGAGCAGAAGAGGGACTGGATCGAGGCCATGCTGACCGGCCGGCGGTCGATGGCGTTCGGACTCACCGAACCCGATCACGGCAGCGACGCCACCTGGCTGGAGACCCGAGCCGTCCTGCACGGCTCCGGATCAGACGCGGAGTGGGTGATCAACGGCACCAAGCGATGGAACACCGGGGTGCACCGGGCCACCCACGACCTGGTGTTCGCCCGGACGTCCGGGGAGCCCGGGCAGGCCCTGGGGATCACCGCGTTCCTGGTGCCCTGTGACGCCCCCGGCTTCGAGGTCCCGTACTACTGGTGGACGTTCAACATGCCCAGCGACCACGGCGAGGTGGAGCTGAACGACGTGCGCTTGCCGGCCGACGCGGTGCTCGGGGAGGTGGACCGCGGCCTGGAGGTCGCCCAGACTTTCCTGCACGAGAACCGGATCCGGCAGGCGGCCAGCAGCCTGGGGGCAGCGCAGTACTGCATCGACCGGGCCGTCGACTACGCCGGCACGCGCGTCACGTTCGGCAAGCCGCTGTCTGTGAACCAGGCCGTGCAGTGGCCGCTGGTGGAGTTGCAGACCGAGGCACAGATGGTGCGACTGCTCGTCTACTACGCCGCCTGGGAGTTGGACCGCAATCACCACCTGGAGGTCTCCGACAAGGTGTCGATGGCCAACTATCGCGCCAACCGCCTGGTGTGCGAGGCGGCCGACCGGGCGATGCAGATCCACGGCGGTATCGGCTACAGCCGCCACGAGCCGTTCGAGCACATCTACCGCCACCACCGCCGCTACCGGATCACCGAGGGCGCCGAGGAGATTCAGATACGCCGCGTGGCGCAGCGGATGTTCCGGTTCGGTCGGCCGAAGAAGCCGTGAAAAGCGAACTGGCACAGCTTCTTCAGCCCGTGCTCGGGGTGGGCACGGTGGTGGAGAACTTCCACCTGCTCACCGGCGGCGCCAGCCGGATGACCTACTCCTTCGACGCGGTGACCGGCCGGGCGCGCCGGGCGCTGATCCTGCGGGCCGCGCCGCTGGAGGGCTCTGAGCACTTCGCCGGTATGGAACTGGAGGCCGCCGCGCAGAAAGCCGTCGCCGAAACCGGCGCACCCGTTCCGCACATCCTGTTGGCCTCGGATTCCACTGTCCCCTTGGGCAATCCGTTCCTGGTCTGCGACGCCATCGCCGGTGAGACCATCGTGCGGCGCATTCAGCGCCAGCTCGACGACACGGGCCGCCAGCGGCTTCTGACGCAGTGCGCACAGGCACTTGCCGCCATACACCGCGCGCGCACCGACGCTCCCGGACTGGCCCCGCAAGACCCGCTGACCGACTGCCGCCAGCGGCTCGACGACATGGGCGACACCACCGCGACATTCGAATGGGCATTCCGCTGGCTGCACGAGCACCGGCCGCCGCTGTCGGCGAATCGGTTGGTGCACGGCGACTTCCGGATGGGCAATCTCATCGTCGAGGGCTCCACCCTGGCTGCGGTTCTGGACTGGGAACTCGTGCACATCGGCGACATCCACGAGGACCTGGCCTGGTTCTGCATCCGGGCGTGGCGGTTCGGGGCGCCGGAGAGCCTGGCCGCCGGCGGGTTGGGCGGAATCAGCGAGTTCGTCACCGCCTACGAGCGGTCCGGTGGAGCGCCGGTCGACCGCGACGCGTTGCACTGGTGGATGGTTCTGGGAACCCTGCGCTGGGGAATGATCTGCCGGTATCAGGCCGAGCGGCATCTGTCCGGGCAGACCCGGTCGGTGGAACTGGCCGCCATCGGCCGGCGCGTCTGCGAGACGGAGTGGGACATCCTCGATCTGCTGGAGGCGGCACGGTGAGCGGCGCGGACAACCAGGGCAGGCCCACCGCGGCGGAGTTGGTCGCCGCGGTCGCGGAGTTCCTCGAGGGCGAGGTGCGCGCCACCACGTCCGGAGCGGTCAACTTCCACGCCCTGGTGGCGGCCAACGCACTGCGGATCGTGGAACGCGAACTTCTCGACGCGAACCCCACCGCACCCGCGGCGGCCATCGACCGACTCGGCTACCCCGACGAGAGCGAACTCGCGTCGGCGATCCGCGCCGGCGAACTCGATGACCGGCCGGCTGAGGTGATGGCCTGCCTCCGCACTGTGGTTCGCCATCGCGTGGCAATTTCTCATCCCGGTTACACGGCGGGCGGCGGGTAGGTGAACACGCGGTCAAAGCGCATCCCACGATCCGGCGCCATCCCTTGGCGTATCCGGGGGCATGCCCGACGATGAAGCCCATGACAACGGACCACGCGCCCATCAACGAGGCCGCCGACCGCCTTTTCGCCACCATCGAACGGGGCGACGTTGACGCGCTGGCCGGGATGTGGGCCGACGACATCGTCGTGTGGCGTCAGGGCGGAGGCCGTGAGCGCGACAAGCCCCGCAGCCTGAAGGTCATCGAGTGGTTCGTCGACGCGACCATCGACCGTCGCTACGAAGTCCTGGACCGGCAGATCTTCGACGGCGGCTTCGTCCAGCAACACAACGTCCACGCAACCGGCCGCAACGGCACGCCGCTTACCTTCCGGGCGTGCCTGGTGGTCAGGGTCGGCGCCGATGGGCTGATCACCCGGATCGACGAGTATCTGGATGCGGCCGACCTCGCCCCTCTCACTCAGGAAGTCTGAGAAAAGCCGGCCTGGTCGGCGCTCATGGAAGACGGCCCCATTCCGGCCGTACCATCGGCGTCATGACCGACCTGCTGACCGATCCGCAGACCGCCGGAACGTGGAGGCTGGACCCGAAACGCTCCTCGGTGAAGTTCACCGCCCGGACTCTGTGGGGCCTGGTGCCGGTCAACGGCCGATTCACCGACGTCAACGGTGAAGGCCGGGTCAGCGCCGACGGTCAGGTGTCGGGACGACTGGTTGTGCGGACGGATTCGGTCAGAACCGGGATCGGGATGCGCGACCACCATCTTCAGGCGGCGGACTTCTTCGACGCCGAGCGGTTCCCCGAGATCGTCGTCGACGTCACCGGAATCGCGCCCGACGGCGGCCTGTCCGCCACGCTGACCATCCGTGGCACGACACTCCCGCTTCCCCTCGCCGCCACGGTCGCGCGAACAGACGCCGGCGCCATCCGGATCACCGCCCGCGGCGAGATCGACCGCACCCGGTGGGGTGTCAGCGGCAACATGCTCGGCATGATGCCGCCCGCCACCACGCTGGTAACCGAGGCCGTCTTCACCCGCTGACGAGCAAATCCGCCGTAGCATCGCACCGTGGCCAGCCCGCTGCACGTCCTGAACTACAGCAGCAACGCGCGGACCCGCGAGCAGGTCCGACTGGCGCTGGGCACCCGCGTCCACCCCGAACTGCCCGAACTCGTCTACACCGACGTCGCGACCGGCCCGATGGTGATCACGTTGATGGACCGTGAGCGCTTCGACCTGGTCATTCTCGACGGAGAGGCCTCCCCGGTGGGCGGCATGGGGATCGCCAAACAGCTCAAGGACGAGATCGCCGGCTGCCCGCCCATTCTGGTGCTCACCGGCCGGGCCGACGACGCCTGGCTGGCCAATTGGTCACGTGCCGACGCCGCGGTGCCCCATCCCATCGACCCGATCCGACTCGGCGACGCGGTGGTCGGCCTGTTGCGGTCGTCGGGCGGGTAACCCACCGCTAGGCTGTGCCTCGGGTCACAAGACACGCGCCAGCGAGGAGTGGGAAGCCATGAGCCTCTACACCCCGATTCTGATTTTGGGGGCCATCGCAGCAGTGTTCGCGGTGGTATCGGTGGGCGTCGCGCTGGTGGTCGGACCCCGCCGCTACAACAAGGCCAAGCTCGCCGCATACGAGTGCGGGATCGAGCCGGTAGCGGCCGAGCCGGTCGGGCAGCGATTCCCGATCAAGTACTACCTGACGGCGATGCTGTTCATCGTCTTCGACATCGAGATCGTTTTCCTCTATCCGTGGGCCGTCAGTTTCGACCGGCTCGGGACGTTCGCGTTGGTGGAGATGGCGATCTTCATGGCGACGGTCTTCGTCGCCTACGCATACGTGTGGCGCCGGGGCGGGCTCGAATGGGATTAGAAGAGTCCCTGCCGGGCGGCATCCTGCTGTCCACGGTGGAGAAAGTCGCCGGGTTCGTCCGGGCCGGGTCCCTGTGGCCGGCGACCTTCGGATTGGCCTGCTGCGCAATCGAAATGATGGCGACGGCCGGCCCCCGGTTCGACATCGCCCGCTTCGGGATGGAGCGGTTCTCCGCCACCCCGCGCCAAGCCGACCTGATGATCGTGGCCGGCCGGGTCAGCCAGAAGATGGCGCCGGTGCTGCGGCAGGTGTACGACCAGATGGCCGAGCCGAAATGGGTGCTCGCCATGGGGGTCTGCGCCTCCAGTGGCGGCATGTTCAACAACTACGCGGTGGTGCAGGGCGTCGACCATGTGGTGCCGGTTGACATCTACCTGCCCGGCTGCCCGCCCCGGCCCGAGATGCTGCTCAACGCGATCCTGGCCCTGCACGCCAAGATCTCCGAGATGCCGCTGGGCGTGCATCGCGCCGAGGCGGTGGCCGCGGCGGAGAAGGCGGCCCTGGCCTCCCCGACCACACTGGAGCTCAAGGGGCTGCTGAGGTGAGCGGAACCGGCATGTTCGGTGTCAGCGGCACTCCGGACGTCTCCGGCTACGGACGTCTGGTTCGTCCAGCCGTCGAACCGGAAAACACCCCCCGTCCCTATGGCGGCTACTTCGACGACGTGGTCGACCGGCTGGCCGAGGTGCTCGAAGGTCTCGACGCGGCGGTCGAGCGCGTCGTCGTGCATCGCGATCAGTTGACGCTGCACGTCCGTCGCGAACGCTTGCTCGACGTAGCCTCCGCGCTGCGCGATGACGAGGCGCTGCGCTTCGAATTGTGTTGCGGCGTCTCGGGTGTGCACTACCCCGACGACAACGGCCGGGAACTGCACGCTTTCTACCCGCTGATGTCGATCACCCACAACCGGCGTATCCACCTCGAAGTGGCCTGCCCCGACGCCGACCCGCACATCCCTTCGCTGTTCTCGGTGTATCCCACGTGCGATTGGCACGAGCGCGAGACCTACGACTTCTTCGGGATCATCTTCGACGGCCACCCCGGCCTGACCCGCATCGAGATGCCCGACGACTGGGTCGGCCACCCGCAGCGCAAGGACTACCCCCTCGGCGGGGTTCCGGTGGAGTACCACGGCGCGCAGATCCCCCCGCCGGATCAGCGGAGAGCCTACCGATGACCGTCGACGAACCCGTCGTCGTCCTCGGCGGGCAGGACTGGGACGATGTCCTCACCGCCGCGCGCTCCGGCGAGGCCGGCGAGCGCATCGTGGTCAACATGGGTCCGCAGCACCCGTCGACGCACGGCGTGCTGCGGCTGATCCTCGAGATCGAGGGCGAGACGGTGGTCGAAGCCCGTTGCGGCATCGGCTATCTGCACACCGGCATCGAGAAGAACCTGGAGTACCGCACCTGGACCCAGGGCGTCACCTTCGTCACCCGGATGGACTACCTCTCCCCGTTCTTCAACGAGACGGCCTACTGCCTCGGGGTCGAGCGACTGCTGGGCATCACCGACGCCATCCCGCAGCGCGCCTCGGTGATCCGGGTGATGCTGATGGAGTTCAACCGGATCTCCTCGCACCTGGTGGCGCTGGCCACCGGCGGGATGGAACTCGGCGCGATGACGCCGATGTTCTTCGGCTTCCGGGAACGCGAACTGATCCTGACGTTGTTCGAGGCGATCACGGGCTTGAGGATGAACAACGCCTACATCCGTCCGGGTGGCCTGGCCGCCGACCTGCCCGAGGACGGGCCGCAGCGGATGCGCGACCTGCTGAAGATCCTGCCCGGACGGCTGCGTGAACTCGAAGCCCTGCTGACCGAGAGTTACATCTGGAAGGCCCGCACCCAGGGCATCGGCTACCTGGATTTGACCGGCTGCATGGCACTGGGCATCACCGGCCCGGTACTGCGCTCCACCGGCCTGCCGCACGATCTGCGCAAGGCCCAGCCCTATTGCGGCTACGAGACGTACGACTTCGACGTGATCACCGAGACGACCGCCGACTGCTACGGCCGCTATCTGATCCGGGTCCGGGAGATGCACGAGTCGCTGAGGATCATCGGCCAATGCCTGGAACGCCTCGAACCCGGCCCGGTGATGATCGAGGACAAGAAGCTGGCCTGGCCGGCCGACCTGAAACTCGGGCCCGACGGACTGGGCAACTCCCCCGAGCACATCGCCAAGATCATGGGCAAGTCCATGGAGGGCCTGATCCACCACTTCAAGATCGTCACCGAGGGGTTCCGGGTGCCGGCCGGGCAGGTCTACAGCGCCGTGGAATCCCCGCGCGGCGAGCTTGGTGTGCACATGGTGTCCGACGGCGGCACCCGCCCCTACCGCGTGCACTACCGCGACCCCAGCTTCACGAATCTTCAAGCGGTGGCGGCGATGTGCGAGGGCGGGATGGTCGCCGACGTGATCGCCGCGGTCGCGTCGATCGACCCGGTGATGGGGGGTGTCGACCGATGAGTGTGGATTTGACGCTGGGCCCGCGGCCCGACGAACCCGGCCCTCCGATCGCAGGGCCGGCGTCGTATCCGACCGAGGTCACCGAACGCCTGGCCGCCGACGCCGCCACCATCATCGCCCGCTACCCGCACTCCCGCTCGGCGCTGCTGCCGCTGCTGCACCTGGTGCAGTCACAGGACGGCTACCTCACGGCGGCCGGAATCGCCTTCTGCGCAGACCAATTGGGCCTGACGGCCGCTGAGGTCACCGCCGTCGCCACCTTCTACTCGATGTACCGGCGCACCCCCACCGGCGACTACCTCATCGGGGTGTGCACCAACACGCTATGCGCAATCATGGGCGGCGACGCGATCCTGGACACCCTGGAGAACGAACTCGGGGTGCACGCCGGTCAGACCACCGACGACGGGCTGATCACCCTGGAGCACATCGAGTGCAACGCCGCCTGCGACTATGCCCCCGTCGTCATGGTGAACTGGGAGTTCTTCGACAACCAAACCCCCTCCAGTGCAAGCGAACTGGTGGCCGCGCTACGGTCGGGGCAGACCGTCACCCCCACCCGCGGGGCGGCGCTGTGCCGATTCCGCGAGACAGCCCGCACCCTGGCCGGCCTGGGATCCCCCACTGCGGACACCTCGCTGCCCGGCGAGCCCACACTGGCAGGCCTCCGCGCGTCGAGTGCCCCGTCTGGCAGGGAAAGTACGAGTGACGGCCTGCGAAATGGGGCACTCGACGAGGGGGGCACGTCATGAGCACGCCGCTGACCCCGGTCCTGAGCCAGTTCTGGGACGAGCCGCAGCCCTGGACGCTGGAAACCTATCTGCGACATGACGGCTACCGGGGTCTGCGTCGGACACTGGGCATGGCACCGGATCAGGTCATCAACCAGGTCAAGGAGTCCGGACTCCGCGGTCGCGGCGGCGCGGGATTCCCCACCGGCACCAAATGGTCGTTCATCCCGCAGGACAACCCGAAGCCGAAGTACCTCGTCATCAACGCCGACGAGTCCGAGCCCGGCACCTGCAAGGACATGCCGCTGCTGCTGACCACCCCGCATTTCCTGGTCGAAGGCGCGGTCATCGCCGCCTACGCGATCCGCGCCCGCCATGCCTTCATCTACCTGCGCGGCGAGGTGGTGCCGGTGCTGCGGCGATTGCAGGCCGCGGTCGAGGAGGCCTACGCCGCGGGCTATCTTGGCAGCGACATCCTCGGATCGGGCTTCGACCTGGACCTGATCGTGCACGCCGGGGCCGGCGCCTACATCTGCGGTGAGGAGACGGCCCTGCTGGACTCGCTGGAGGGCCGTCGCGGGCAGCCGCGGCTGCGTCCGCCGTTCCCCGCCGTCGCGGGCCTGTATGCCTGCCCGACGGTGGTCAACAACGTCGAGTCCATCGCCAGCGTGCCGCCGATCATGGTCAACGGCGTGGACTGGTTCAAGTCCATGGGCACTGAGAAGTCACCGGGCTTCACGCTCTACTCGCTGTCCGGTCACGTCACCCGGCCCGGGCAGTACGAAGCGCCGCTGGGCATCACGCTGCGCGAGTTGCTCGATTACGCCGGCGGGGTCCGGGCCGGACATGAGCTCAAGTTCTGGACCCCGGGCGGGTCGTCCACCCCGCTGCTGACGGCCGAACATCTCGACGTGCCTTTGGATTACGAGGGAATGGCTTCGGTGGGCTCGATGCTGGGTACCAAGGCGCTGCAGATCTTCGACGAGACGACGTGCGTGGTGCGCGCGGTGCGCCGCTGGACGCAGTTCTACGCCCACGAATCGTGCGGCAAGTGCACGCCGTGCCGGGAGGGCACCTACTGGCTGGCCCAGATCTACGAGCGGCTCGAAACCGGCCGAGGCACGCCCGAGGACCTCGACAAGCTGCTCGACATCTCCGACGCCATCCTCGGCAAATCGTTCTGCGCGCTCGGTGACGGCGCCGCCTCGCCGATCATGAGTTCCCTCAAGCATTTCCGCGCCGAGTACGAAGCCCACCTGGCCGGCGGCTGCCCGTTCGACCCCTACGCCTCGATGCTGGCCGCACCCGAGGGGGTGGCATGACCCAGGCGCCGGAAGCCCGCCCCGACACCGAGCTGGTCACCGTCACCATCGACGACACCACGCTGTCAGTACCCAAGGGCACCTTGGTGATTCGCGCCGCCGAGCTGATCGGCGTGCAGATCCCCCGGTTCTGCGACCACCCACTGCTCGACCCGGTCGGCGCGTGCCGGCAGTGTCTGGTGGAAGTTGAGGGACAGCGCAAACCAATGGCCAGCTGCACAATCACCTGCACCGACGGCATGGTCGTGCGCACCCAGTTCACCTCGGAGGCGGCCGACAAGGCACAGCACGGCGTGATGGAGTTGCTGCTCATCAACCATCCGCTGGACTGCCCGGTCTGCGACAAGGGCGGCGAATGCCCGCTGCAGAACCAGGCCATGTCCAACGGCCGCGCCGAGACCCGGTTCACCGACGTCAAACGCACCTTCCCGAAACCGATCAGCCTCTCCAGCGAGGTACTGCTGGACCGGGAGCGCTGCGTGCTGTGCGCCCGCTGCACCCGGTTCTCCAACCAGATCGCCGGTGACCCGTTCATCGAACTTCTGGAACGTGGTGCCCTTCAACAGGTCGGCATCGCCCCGGGGGCGAGCTTCGACTCCTACTTCAGCGGCAACACCGTGCAGATCTGCCCCGTCGGCGCACTCACCGGCACCGCCTACCGGTTCCGCGCGCGGCCGTTCGACCTGGTCTCCTCGCCCAGCGTGTGCGAACACTGCGCCTCCGGCTGCGCGCAGCGCACCGACCACCGCCGCGGCCAGGTGCTGCGGCGGCTGGCCGGCGACGACCCGGAGGTCAACGAGGAGTGGAACTGCGACAAGGGCCGCTGGGCCTTCACCTACGCCCGGGTCGGCGACCGCATCACCACCCCGATGGTGCGCGACGACGATGGATCCCTGCGGACCGCGTCGTGGTCAGAGGCCATCGCGCGGGCCGCGGCGGGACTCTCCGGCGCACGCGCCGGTGTGCTGACCGGCGGCCGGATCACCGGCGAGGACGCCTACGCCTATTCGAAGTTCGCCCGAATGGTGCTGGGCACCAACGACATCGACCTGCGGTCACGTCCGCACTCGGCGGAGGAGACCGACTTCCTCACAGCCCGGGTGGCCGGGCGTCCACTCTCGGTGAGCTACGCGGCCCTCGAAGCGGCGCCGATGGTGGTGCTGGCCGGCTTCGAGCCGGAAGAGGAATCACCGATCGTGTTCCTACGGCTGCGCAAAGCGGTTCGGCGCCGCGGCCTGCCGGTCGCGGCGATCGCCCCGTATGCCTCGCGCGGCGCGGTGAAGCTGTCCGCCCGGCTCATCCCGACGACCCCTGGCGGCGAGGCCGCCGCGCTGGACGCCCTGGCCGGTGAACTTCCCGACGGCACGGTGGTTCTGGCCGGCGAGCGCCTGGCCACCAGTCCGGGAGCCTTGTCGGCGGTGGCGCGCCTGGAAGACGGCGGAGCAAAGGTGGCGTGGGTCCCCCGACGGGCCGGTGAACGCGGGGCGCTCGACGCCGGCTGCCTGCCGAATCTGCTTCCCGGTGGGCGTCCGGTCACCGATCCGATTGCGCGCCAACAGGTCGCGGAGGCCTGGAACACCGCCGACCTGCCGTCGGCGCCGGGCCGGGACACCACGGCGATCCTGGCCGCCGCGGCCCTCGGCGAGCTCGACGCGCTGCTGATCGGCGGCGTGGAGCACGCCGACCTCCCCGACCCGGAAGCCACACTGGCCGCCGTCGAGGAGGCGGGCTTCGTCGTAAGCCTCGAGTTGCGGGAGTCGGACGTCACCGCACTCGCCGACGTGGTGTTCCCGGTGGCGCCGGTCGCGGAGAAGGCCGGATCGTTCACCGACTGGGAGGGCCGGGTCCGGCCCTTCGAGCCTGCGCTCACCTCCAATGCGGCCGCCGACCTGAGGGTGCTGACCACGCTCGCCGATGAACTCGGCGTGGACCTCGGCTTCCGCACCGCCGCCGAAGCCCGCACAGAGATGGACCGGTTGGGGGCCTGGAACGGCGCCCGGCCGGCGCTGCCCGCACACCCGCCGGAGCCGGCACCCGTGCCGGCGGCCGGCGAGGCGGTGCTGGCCGGCTGGCGGATGCTGCTGGACAGCGGGCGTCTACAGGACGGCGAACCGTACCTGGCCGGAACCGCACGCCCGCCGGTCGCCCGGCTGTCCGCGGCCACCGCCGCGTCGATCGGCGCCGCCGACGGCGGGCTGCTGACCGTCTCCGCGGACGGCGGCTCGGTCACCCTGCCCCTGGAGGTCACCGAGATGGCCGACGGCGTGGTGTGGCTGCCGCTGAACTCGTCCGGCAGCGTCGTACACCGGGATCTGGGTGTCACCGTCGGCGCGGTCGTCCGCATCGAAGCAGGGAGTGATGCCGTGTGACGTACCCGGACATGACGGTGTTCGGCCACGACCCGTGGTGGCTGATGCTGGCGAAAGCCCTGGGCATCTTCGTCTTCCTGCTGCTCACCGTGCTGGTGGCGATCCTGGCCGAGCGAAAACTGCTGGGCCGCATGCAGATGCGCTACGGACCCAACCGGGTCGGGCCGTTCGGGCTGCTGCAGTCGCTGGCCGACGGCATCAAACTCGCTCTGAAGGAGGGTCTGGTCCCCAGCGGCGTCGACAAGCCCATCTATCTCATGGCGCCGGCCATTTCGGTGATCACCGCGATTCTGGGGTTCGCGGTGATGCCGCTGGGCCCCGTGGTCTCGGTGTTCGGCCACCACACCCCGTTGCAGCTGACCGACCTTCCCGTCGGAGTGCTCTACGTGCTGGCGATCACCTCCATCGGCGTGTACGGGATCGTGCTGGCCGGCTGGGCATCCGGCTCGACCTACCCGCTGCTCGGCGGTCTGCGTTCCAGCGCCCAGGTGGTCTCCTATGAGATCGCGATGGCGCTGTGCTTCGCCGCGGTGTTCCTGTACTCGGGCACCATGTCCACCTCGGGAATCGTTGCCGCGCAGGAACACACCTGGTACGTCCTGCTGCTGCTGCCGTCGTTCGCGGTGTACGTGATCGCGATGGTCGGTGAGACCAACCGCGCCCCGTTCGACCTGCCGGAGGCCGAGGGCGAGCTGGTGGGCGGCTTTCACACCGAGTACTCCTCGCTGAAGTTCGCGATGTTCTTCCTCGCCGAATACGTCAACATGACGACGGTCTCCGCGCTGGCTACCACGCTGTTCCTCGGCGGCTGGCGGGCCCCCTGGCCGATCAGCCTGTGGGAGGGGGCCAACAGCGGCTGGTGGCCGCTGCTGTGGTTCGTCGCGAAGGTGTGGACGTTCCTGTTCGTGTTCATGTGGCTGCGCGCGACCCTGCCCCGGCTGCGCTACGACCAGTTCATGGCGATCGGCTGGAAGCTGCTGATTCCGGTGTCGCTGTTGTGGATTCTCACCGTGGCGTGCCTGCGGGCCGCTCATCTCACCGGGGTGATCCCCAGCATGCTCGCCGCCGCCGGACTTCTCGCCATCGTCCTGGGCGGCAACGTAATCCGTAAAGCGGTGAACCGGCGCGAGGCGCCGCCACCCCCGCCCCCGCCGGGACCTGGCGGGTTCCCGGTGCCGCCGCTGCCGATCAAGGAGTCGACGCATGCCGCCGCGGCCGCGAAGGTGACTGCCCGTGGCACCGAGGCCGCGAAGGTGACCGCCCATGGCTAAGTTCCTCGACGCGATCGCCGGCTTCGGCGTCACCTTCTCGACGATGTTCAAGAAGCCGATCACCGAGCAGTACCCGGAGAAGCCGGGGCCGACGGCGCCGCGCTACCACGGCCGTCATCAGCTCAACCGGTATCCCGACGGGCTGGAGAAGTGCATCGGCTGCGAGTTGTGCGCGTGGGCCTGCCCGGCCGACGCCATCTACGTCGAGGGGGCCGACAACACCGAGACAGAGCGGTACTCCCCCGGCGAGCGCTACGGGCGGGTCTACCAGATCAATTACCTGCGCTGCATCGGCTGCGGGCTGTGCATCGAGGCCTGCCCGACCCGCGCGCTGACGATGACCAACGACTACGAGATGGCCGACGACAACCGCAGCGACCTGATCTACGGCAAGGACAAGCTGCTGGCTCCGCTGCAGCCCGGCATGGCGGCGCCGCCGCACCCGATGTCCCCGGGGATGACCGACGACGACTACTACCTGGGGAACGTCACGCCGACGAAGTCCGGCGGGCAGGAGCGAAGCGACCGGGGGATCAAGTCCGGCGGGCAGGAGCGAAGCGACCGGGGGAACAAGTCCGGCGGGCAGGAGCGAAGCGACCGGGGGATCAAATCATGAACGCCGAAGCCATCGCCTTCTGGGTGCTCGGCACCGTCGCCGTCATCGGCGCCATCGGTGTGGTCGCAGCCCCCAAAGCGGTGTACTCCGCGCTCGCCCTCGCCTCGACCATGATCGCGCTGGCCATCATCTACGTCGCCCAGGACGCCTTGTTCCTCGGCGTGGTGCAGGTGGTCGTCTACACCGGCGCGGTGATGATGCTGTTCCTCTTCGTGCTCATGCTCATCGGCGTGGACTCGGCCCAGTCCCTGGTGGAAACGATTCGCGGACAACGGATCGCCGCCGTACTGGCCGGGCTGGGCTTCGGGGTGCTGCTGATCGCCGGCATCGGCAGCGGGGTCACCGGCGGATTCAAAGGATTCGCGCAGGCCAACGCTGGATCGGCGGGTCGCTCGCCAAGCCTCGCTCCCGAAGGCAACGTCGAGGGCCTGGCCCAGCTGATCTTCACCCGCGATCTGTGGGCTTTCGAGCTGACCAGCGCCCTGTTGATCACCGCCGCGCTGGGCGCGATGGTGCTCGCCCACCGGGAGCGCCTGCAGCCACGGAAGACCCAGCGAGAGATGGCTATTGAACGGTTCCGCGGCGTCGGCCGCCCCACCCCGCTACCCAACCCCGGTGTCTATGCGCGCCGCAACGCCGTCGACACCCCGGCCCGGTTGCCGGACGGCTCCGAAGACGAGTCCTCGGTGAGCGCGACCATCCGGAGGGACGCCCGGTGAGTCCCTCCCACTACCTGTACCTGTCAGCGCTGCTGTTCACCATCGGCGCCGCGGGAGTACTGGTGCGCCGCAACGCCATCGTCATGTTCATGTGCGTGGAGCTGATGCTCAACGCGGGCAACCTGGCGTTCGTCACCTTCGCCCGCATGCACGGCCAGCTCGACGGTCAGGCGGTGGCCTTCTTCACCATGGTCGTCGCCGCCTGCGAGGTGGTGGTGGGCCTGGCCATCATCGTCGCCATCTTCCGCACCCGTCGCAATGCCGACGTGGACGAGTCCCACCTGTTACGGAACTGACGTGCAGACCCTTCTCTGGCTGACCATCGCGCTTCCGCTGGCCGGGGCGATCATCCTGCTGCTCGGCGGACGGGCCACCGACGCCTGGGGCCATCTGCTGGCCTGCGCCGCCGTCATCGGCTCGTTTGCTTGCGGCGCAGTCCTTTTCGCGCACCTCGTCGGCCTGCCCGCCGAGCACCGAGTGGTGCAGCACACACTGTTCTCCTGGGTTCCGGTCGGCGTGCTCAAGGTGGACTTCGGACTTCAGCTGGATGCCCTCTCCATGTGCTTCCTGCTGCTGATTACCGGCGTCGGCGCGCTGATCCACCTGTACTCGATCGGCTACATGGCCCACGACCCTGACCGCAGAAGGTTTTTCGCGTACCTGAACCTGTTCGTCGCCGCCATGCTGCTGCTGGTGCTGGCCGACAACTACCTCGGCCTCTACACCGGCTGGGAGGGCGTCGGCCTGGCGTCCTATCTGCTGATCGGGTTCTGGTCCTACAAGCCCAGCGCGGCCGCGGCGGCCAAGAAGGCGTTCGTGGTCAACCGGGTCGGTGACATGGGCCTGGCCATCGCGCTGATGGTGCTGTTCAACGCCGTCGGTTCCGTCAGTTTCAGCACGGTGTTCTACGCCGCACCGCAGCTGAGCGACGGCACCCTCAACGCGGTCGGGCTGCTCTTGCTGCTCGGCGCCTGCGGCAAGAGCGCGCAGGTGCCGCTGCAGTCCTGGCTCGGCGACGCCATGGAAGGCCCCACGCCGGTGTCGGCGCTCATCCACGCCGCCACCATGGTGACCGCCGGTGTCTACCTGATCGTGCGGTCCGGCCCGGTGTTCAACCTCGCGCCCGCGGCCCAGACCGCGGTGGTGATCGTCGGCGGGGTCACGCTGCTCTTCGGGGCGATCATCGGCTGCGCCAAGGACGACATCAAGAAGGCCCTGGCGGCGTCGACCATGAGCCAGATCGGCTACATGGTGCTCGCCGCCGGACTGGGCCCCGCGGGCTACGCGGTGGCGATCCTGCACCTGCTCACCCACGGCTTCTTCAAGGCCGGGCTGTTCCTGGGTGCCGGGTCGGTGATGCACGGGATGAACGACGAGACCGACATCCGCCGCTTCGGCGGCCTGCGGGCTGTCATGCCGATCACCTTCGTGACGTTCGGGCTGGGATACCTGGCGATCATCGGGGTTCCGCCGTTCGCGGGCTTCTTCTCCAAGGACGCCATCATTGAATCCGCCGTCAACGCAGGCGGACTCAAGGGCGTCCTGCTCGGTGGCGCCGCACTCCTCGGCGCCGGAATCACCGCGTTCTACATGACGCGGGTGATGCTGCTGACGTTCTTCGGCCAACGACGCTGGGATCCCGACGCTCATCCCCACGAGTCGCCGGTGAGCATGACCGCACCGATGATCGTGCTGGCGATCGGGTCGGTGGGCGCCGGCGCGCTGCTCTCCCTCGGCGGAACCCTACAGACCTGGCTGGAGCCGGTGGTCGGGTCGCACGAAGCCGAGCACGGCGTGCCGGCCTGGGTCACAACGGTTCTCGCACTGGCCGTCGTGGCCGCCGGCGTGCTGATCGCCTACCGACGCTACGCCGCCGAGGTGCCCCGCACCGCACCGCAAGACGTGTCCGCGCTCACCGTCGCGGCGAGGCGGGACCTCTACGGGGACGCGTTCAACGAGGCGGTGTTCATGCGTGGCGGCCAGCAGATCACCCGTGCCATGGTGGCCATCGACGACACCGCCATCGACGGCTCGGTGAACGGATTCTCCGCCGGGGTCCGCCGCGCCGGTGACATGCTGCGCGGACTGCAGACCGGCTACGCCCGGAGCTACGCACTGTCCATGCTCGCCGGAGCCGGGCTGTTCGCCGGGGCGGTCCTGATCGCGGCGGCGTGGAGGTGATGGCGGTGGGCTGGTTGAGCGTGCTGTGGGTGCTGCCACTGGTCGCCGCAGTGGTCGTCATCCTGCTGCCGGCGTCGCAGCGGACCGCCGCGAAGTACCTAGGCCTGGTCGCGTCGCTGGGCGTGCTGGCGATCGCCGTGCTGCTCGCGGTCCGGTTCGACCCCGCCGGTCCGCGCTATCAGTTCGTCGAAAGCCATACCTGGATCAGGTCTTTCGGCACCGGCTACATCATCGGTCTCGACGGCATCGCACTGGCGCTGGTGGTGCTGACGGCCGTTCTGATGCCGCTGCTGCTGCTGGCCGGCTGGAACGACGCCGACCACCGCACCGGCCTGTCCGGCCGCGGCCCGCACGGCTACATCGCCCTGATGCTGGCCGTGGAGGCGATGGTGCTGCTGTCCCTGGCCGCACTCGACATCCTGCTGTTCTATGTGCTCTTTGAGGCGATGCTCATCCCGATGTACTTCCTGATCGGGGTGTTCGGCGGTCCCGACCGCGCGCGCTCCGGAGCGGCGGCGGTGAAGTTCCTGCTATACAACCTTTTCGGTGGGCTGATCATGCTGGCCGCTGTCGTCTGCCTGTATGTGGTGACGGCCAACAGCAAGGCGTTCCCCGGCGGGACGTTCGACGTCCGCACCATCAGCGACGCGGTGTCCAACGGGATGTTCGTCATCCAGCCGGCGGTGGCGCACGCCCTGTTCCTGGGCTTCCTGTTCGCCTTCGCGGTGAAGGCGCCGCTGTGGCCGCTGCACCGCTGGCTGCCCGACGCCGCCGTGCAGGCCACCCCCGCCTCAGCGGTGCTGATGATGGCGGTGATGGACAAGGTCGGCACCTTCGGCATGCTGCGCTACTGCCTGCCGCTGTTCCCCGACTCCGCAACATTTTTCCGGCCCGTGGTCATCGCGCTGGCGGTCATCGGCATCGTCTACGGCGCCATCCTCGCGATCGGCCAAACCGACGTGATGCGGCTGATCGCCTACACCTCGATCAGCCACTTCGGGTTCATCATCCTCGGCATCTTCGTGATGACCAGCCAGGGCCAGTCCGGCTCCACGCTCTACATGGTCAACCACGGGATCTCCACCGCCGCACTGTTCCTCATCGCCGGCTTCCTCGTCAGCCGCCGCGGCACCCGGGCCATCGCCGCTTACGGTGGCGTGCAGAAGGTCGCGCCGGTGCTCGCCGGCACCTTCCTGGTCGCCGGACTGGCCACCCTGTCGCTACCCGGCCTCGCGCCGTTCATCAGCGAGTTCCTGGTTCTGATCGGCACATTCACCCGCTACCCGGTGTTCGCGGTCCTCGCCGCGTTGGCCCTGGTGCTCTCGGCGGTGTACGTGCTGTGGATGTACCAGCGGATGATGACCGGCCCGGTGACGGACGGTAACGACACGGTGGGCGACCTTCGGCCACGCGAACTGGTGGTGGTGGCGCCCCTGATCGCGCTGCTGCTCGTCCTCGGGATCTATCCCAAGCTCGCACTCGACGTGATCAACCCGGCGGTGACCGACACCCTGTCGCAGATCCACCAGAGCGACCCGGCGCCCACACTGACAGCGGGAGGCGCGAAATGACCGCGCCCAGCATCGAATACGGCCTGCTGTCGCCGGCGCTGATCGTGTTCGGGGCCGCCGTCGCCGGAGTGCTCGTCGAAGCGTTCCTGCCCCGACGGGTGCGCTACCCGGCGCAAGTGACGCTCAGCCTGGCCGGCCTGTTCGCCGCCTTCGGCGCCGTGGTCGGTGTGCACCGAGCACTCGGCGACTCCGGCCGCCTGGCTGCGGTGGGCGCCGTCGCGGTGGACCCACCGGCCGTGTTCCTGCAGGGGGTCATCCTGCTGGTATCGGTGCTGGGCGTGCTGCTGATCGCCGAGCGACGCGGCGGAATGGGTTCGGCTGCTTCGGCTTTGGACGCCTTCACCCCGCAGGCCTCCGCCGTCCCGGGCAGCGTCGCCGAGCAGGTCGCCGTCAAGGCCGGGGTCGCGCAGACCGAGGTGTTCCCGCTGACCATGTTCTCCGTCGGCGGGATGTTGCTGTTCCCGGCTGCCGCTGATCTGCTGACCGCGTTCATCGCCCTGGAGGTGCTCTCGCTTCCGCTGTATCTGATGTGCGGGTTGGCCCGGCATCGCAGACTGCTGTCGCAGGAGGCGGCGCTGAAGTACTTCCTGCTCGGCGCTTTCTCGTCGGCGTTCTTCCTCTACGGGATGGCGCTGCTCTACGGGTACGCCGGGACGCTGAGCCTGACCGGCATTGGCGCCGCACTCCGATCCGGTTCCCAGGACAGCACTTTGGCGCTGATCGGCGCCTCCCTGGTGGCCGTCGGACTGCTGTTCAAGGTCAGCGCGGTGCCGTTCCACGCCTGGGTTCCCGACGTCTATCAGGGCGCGCCGACCCCCGTCACCGCGTTCATGGCGGCCACCACCAAGATCGCCGCGTTCGGGGCGCTGCTGCGGCTGCTGACCGTGGCGGTGCCGGAACTGAAGGATCAGTGGCGGCCGGTGCTGTGGGTGATCGCGATCATCACCATGGCCCTGGGAACCCTGACCGCGATCGCCCAGAAGGACGTCAAGCGGATGCTGGCCTATTCGGCCGTGGCACACACCGGCTTCCTGCTGACCGGCGTCATCGCCGCGAGCCCCGCCGGGGTGTCGGCCACCTTGTTCTATCTGGCGGCCTACGGGTTCACCACGGTGGGTGCGTTCGCGTTCGTCACCATGGTGCGCGACCGGGACGGCCGTGAGCAGACCGAACTGCTGCGCTGGGCCGGGCTGGGCAAGCGCTATCCGGTTGCGGGCGTCGTGTTCTCGCTGATTCTGCTGTCCTTCGCCGGCATTCCGCTGACGTCGGGCTTCATCAGCAAGTTCGCCGTGTTCACCGCCGCGGCCGGGGGCGGGGCCATCCCGCTGGTCGTGATCGGCGTGGTGGCCAGCGCGATCGCCGTGTACTTCTACGTCCGGGTCATCATGCTGATGTTCTTCACCGAACCGCCGGACGACGCCCCGGACGTGCTGCCGCCCGGTTCGATGACACTGGTGGTGATCGCGCTGTGCCTTTCGGTCACCTTCGTGCTGGGAACGTTCCCGCAACCCGTGCTGGATCTGGCTGACGCCGCATCGAGGTTCCTGGCCTAACCTCAGCTCTTGAGGACCGCTCGGGCAAAGACACCGCACGCCAACAGCGCAACTTCGACGTCAAGCCGGTCCGCGCCGATGGGGCGGCCTCGCCGCTGGACGGCGCGAGCCACCCGATAGCGCACCGAGTTTGGATGGAGCAGAAGGTGTTCCGCCGCGGCGGTATAGCTTGAGCCCTCCCGGAGGAACACCCGCAGCGTCTCGCGCAACCGCTCGTCATTCGGGCTGGCGCCGGCCAACTCACCGAGCGTGTCGTGCACCCAGCGGCGCGTATCGGTGAGGTTGCGCGCGAGCAGGGCCGCGACCGCGACGCCGTGATCGCTGGAGTCGACGAAGCGCGACGGCGGGACCGCCGCGGCAGCCACCGTACGGGCATCGTGAGCGCGCCGATGGGATCGGCGAAAGCCCGACAGGCCGTTGTCGACCGTCCCGACGGCGACACCGATCCCGGGCTCGGAGCGCTCCACCAGCTGGCGGATGGTCCGGTTCGGTTCTGTGGCCGCGGAATCAAGTGGCAGCCACACTGACCCGCTCAACCGGTCTTGGGCCACGAACAACACGCTGCGGCGAAGCTTGAGGGCCTCCGCCGCGGCGCGGCTGAAGCGCTCCAACTCGAGTAGCCCGCCGCCCCGGCTGTCGCCCTCGGTGGCCCACAGGATCAGCGCCAGATGCCTTCCCCGCAGCGGGTAACCCATGGCCGCGGAGGCGGCGTCCACATCCACGTCATCATCGTTGTCGAGCAGTTCCTGCACACGGACCGTGCGCATACTGTTGCGGTGCTCCAGCCAGCGTTCACGCTCGGCCTCGTAGGCGTCCGACACCTGCTCGGAGATCCAGTCGATGTACCCGAAGGAAATCCGCGAGATCGCGTCGTAGGCGGCGAGTCGCAGATCCGGTTCGACGTCGATCTGCCGGATCTCCCGCAGGATCCGTTCCAGCATTTCCTGCTGTCCCAGACGATATGCGCGCACCAACGCGCTGACCGGAATCGCGTGTTGGGCAACCCGGCGCGCATACTCGAGCGCCGCCGTCGGCGCTTCGACCCGTTCCATCTCGATGCCGTGGCGGATGACCGCCAACACCGTCTCTACGTTGCCCGCAACACTCGAGCGCAACAGTCCACTCAGCTGGGGATCGGCGCTTAACTCACCGACGTCCGCAAGGATGCGGCGCTGGATCCTGGCGTTGATCGCGCCGATGTCGGCCTGCAGGCGATCGACGATGAGCGCCACGGCGGGTCGGATCTCGTCGCTGTACGCCGAAGCCACCATAGCTCCCACGCTAGAGCAGTGAACGGCGCAATTGTGACGACTTTTTGTAGTCCGGATACAACGGCGTGGGCTGACTTCGTCTCCAGGAGACGGTGTGATGGCGCCCGGCGATCCCTACCGTTGGTGGTCAAGAGCAGACCCCCCGGACCTGGAGCACCCCATGAGCACATCCACCGACGGCGAGACCTACGACCTGGTCATCATCGGAGCGGGCATCGCCGGCATCGGCGCGGCCTACCGCGCCGCCGAACGCGACCCGTCGACCCGCTACGTCATCCTCGAGCGTCGTGAGCGCGTCGGCGGTACCTGGGATCTGTTCCGGTACCCCGGCGTGCGATCGGACTCCTCGATCTTCACGCTCAGTTGGACCTGGGAGCCGTGGCGCGGCACCCAGTACGTCGCCGACGGCGACAAGATCCGCGACTACATGGAGGACGCCGCGCGCAAGCACGGCATCCTGCCGCACGTCCGGTTCCACACCACCGTCACCTCGGCGGACTGGGACTCCGAGACGGACACCTGGACCATCCAGGCCACCGAGAACGGCCGGCCGAAGCAGTACCGCACCCGATTCGTGTTCTTCGGCTCCGGCTACTACAACTACGACCAGCCCCACACCCCGGACTTCCCGGGGATCGACAGCTTTCAGGGCGAGGTCGTTCATCCCCAGTTCTGGCCCGAAAACCTCGACTACAGCGGCAAGAAAGTCGTGGTGATCGGCTCCGGCGCCACCGCGGTGTCCCTGGTGCCGGCGCTGGCACGCAGGGCCGCCCACGTGACCATGCTGCAGCGCTCCCCCGGCTATCTGTTCGCCATGCACCGCGAGAACCCGGTGATGACGCCGATGCGGAAGTACCTGCCGCAGAAGGTGTCCTATCCGGTCGCGCGAGGCGGCGCATTGGCCATCGAGAAGCTGATCTGGTGGGCCTCGCGGGGCGCCCCGTCGTTGATGAAGAAGGTGGTGCGCCGGCAGAACACCAAACTGCTGCCGCCGGGCTATCCCGTCGATATCGACTTCAAGCCCCGCTACCAGCCGTGGGACGAACGTATGTGCCTGGTCGCCGACGGCGACGTCTTCGAGGAGATCTCCACCGGTCGCCTGGATATCGTCACCGACCACATCGACCACTTCGACGCCACCGGCATCACCTTGACGTCGGGCAAACACCTTGATGCCGACATCGTCGTGACGGCCACCGGCTTGCAGCTACAGGCACTCGGCGGTGTGCGAATCAGCAAGGACGGCAGCGAGATCAAGCCGAACGAGCGGTTCTCCTACAAGGCGCACATGCTCGAAGATGTGCCGAATCTGTTCTGGTGCATCGGCTACACCAACGCGTCGTGGACGCTGCGCGCCGACATCACGGCCCGTTCGGCGGCGGCGCTGATGGACCACATGAAACGCAACCGCTATACGCACGCCTACCCCCACATGACCGGCGGACCCGTGGCGGAGAAGAAAACTTGGGATCTGCAGGCCGGCTATGTGCAGCGCAGCCTCAACCAGCTGCCTAAGTCGAGCACCAAGCGGCCGTGGGTGGTACGTCAGGACTACCTGGCCGACACGATCGACCACCGATTCCGCGACAAGATCGACGAGGACATGGTGTTCGGCCGGGTTGTGCAGCGGCTACAGCACGTGACCGCCTGATTCGACTTCCTCATCGCAGGCGCGGTGTGTGCAAAGATCCATCACGTGCCGACGGGGAGCGTTGATCCGCAGATCGAGCTGCGCGGCGTACGCAAGGTCTTCGGCGACCCGCGCAACCCCGTGGTGGCCGTCGACGACATCGACCTGAGTGTCGGTAGCGGCGAACTGTTCGCCATCCTCGGCCCGTCCGGCTCCGGCAAGACGACGGTCCTGCGGATGATCGCCGGCTTCGAGAAGCCCTCCGCGGGAACGGTTCACCTGGGCGGGCGCGACGTCACCGCGCTGCCCGCCGCCAAGCGCGACGCCAACACGGTGTTCCAGGACTACGCGCTGTTCCCGCACATGACCGTCGCCCAGAACGTCGAATACGGCCTGCTGGTCAAGGGCGTCGCGAAAGCCGAACGGCGGCAGCGGGCCGGAGCGGCACTGGAGATGGTGCGGCTGGGCGAGCAGGCCGGTCGTAAGCCCGCGCAGCTCTCCGGGGGGCAGCAGCAGCGGGTGGCGCTGGCGCGTGCTCTGGTCGGCCGTCCAAAGGTGCTCCTGCTCGACGAACCCCTCGGTGCCCTCGACCTCAAGCTGCGTGAGCAGATGCAGGTGGAACTCAAGGCGATCCAGCGCGAACTCGGCATCACGTTCGTCATCGTCACCCACGACCAGGACGAGGCGCTCACCCTGTCCGATCGTCTCGCCGTCTTCAACAACGGCCGTGTCGAACAGGTCGGGGCCGGCCGGGAGGTCTACGAGAATCCCGTCAACCGGTTCGTCGCCGACTTCGTCGGCACGTCCAACGTGCTCGGCGGCGTGGCCGCCCAGGACCTGCTCGGCAGAAGCGGAACCTACGCAATCCGTCCGGAGCGGATGGTGCTGCTGACTTCCGCCGACGACGTGCCGGCCGGTATGCGCAGCGTCGCGGCCCGGGTGGCCGAGGTGATCTACGCCGGACCGGTGACCCGGGTGGCCGCCGACACAGATTCCGGTCAGCGCCTCACCGCCACCCTGGTGAGCGCCCGCACCGGCGCCGCCATCACCCATGACGCCCCTGTCGTCCTGGCCTGGCATGACGACGCCGTCCGACCGCTCGCCGATATCCCCAACTAAGGAGTCCCGATGAAGATCCGCCGTCTCACCATCGCATTGGCCTGTGCCACAACGGTTCTCGCGGGCTGCTCTGGCAACACCAAGTCCGGTGGTGGTTCAGAGGCCGTCCCGAAGTTGGAGCCGGCGACCGCAGTCGGCGCCGGTGAGGGACAGCTGAATCTCATCGCCTGGCCGGGCTACGCGGAGGACGGATCCAACGACCCGAAGGTCGACTGGGTGCATCCCTTCGAGAAGGAGACCGGCTGCAAGGTCAACATCAAGATCGGCAACACCTCCGACGAGATGGTGCAGCTCATGCGCACCGGCCAGTACGACGGCCTGTCGGCCTCCGGCGACGCCACGCTGCGGCTGATCTACGCCGGGGACGTCGCCCCGGTGAACACCGCACTGGTGCCCAACTACGCCACCATCGCGCCGTTCCTGAAGGACAAGGCGTGGAACTCCGTCGACGGCCAGATGTACGGGATCCCGCACGGCTGGGGCGCCAACCTGCTGATGTACAACACCGACGTCGTCAAGGGCGCGCCGGACACCTGGGGCGCGGTGTTCCCGGGCGCACCGGAGGTCAAGGGCAAGGTCACCGCGTATGACTCCCCCATCTACATCGCCGACGCGGCGCTGTACCTGTCGAAGACGAAACCCGAACTGGGCATCAAGAACCCGTACGCACTGACCGAGGAACAGCTGAACGCGTCGGTGGATCTGCTGAAGGCCCAGCGCGCCAACATCGGCGAGTACTGGTCGGACTACACCAAGGCGGTGCAGGCCTTCGAGTCGGGCACCTCGGTGATCGGCACCAGCTGGCAGGTGATCGCGAACATGATCAAGTCGGACAACAAGGTCAAGATCGCCACCGTGCTGCCCAAGGAGGGCTCGACGGGCTGGTCGGACACCTGGATGCTGGCCGCCAAGGCGGCGCATCCCAACTGCATGTACAAATGGATGGACTACATCGTCTCCCCCAAGATCAACGCCGCCGTCGCGGAGTACTTCGGTGAGGCGCCCGCCCAGACCAAGGCCTGCGAGCTGACCAGCGACAAGGAGTTCTGCACCACCTTCCACGCCACCGACGCGGCCTACGCCGAGAAGATCAGCTACTGGACCACCCCGCAGAAGAAGTGCGTCGACGGCAGCGGCGACAACTGCACGGCCTACAGCGAGTGGGTCGACAAGTGGCAGCAGATCAAGGGGTGACACCCGGGCTGAGCGGCAAGCGTGGCCTCGGCTTCCTGCTCGTCCCACCGATGGCGTGGCTTATCGTCGCGTACCTGGGTTCGCTTGCGGTCCTGCTGTTTTCAGCGTTCTGGAGCGTCGACGAGTTCACCGGGTCGGTGGTGCGCACCTTCACGACCGACAACATCGTGCGGGTGTTCACCGACGCGGTGTTCCGCACCGCGACCCTGCGTACCCTCGGCATCGCCCTGACGGTCACGGTGATCTGCGCGGTGCTGGCGGTGCCGCTGGCGCTCTTCATGGCGAAAGTCGCGTCTCGGCGCATGAGGCTGGCGATGGTCGTGGCGGTCACCACGCCGCTGTGGGCCAGCTATCTGGTCAAGGCGTACGCCTGGCGGATGCTGCTCTCCCCGGAGGGCCCGCTGCACTGGGTGACGCACTGGACGCCGGGATACGGGCTGGTGGCGACCATCCTCACGCTGAGCTATCTGTGGTTGCCGTACATGGTGATTCCGGTGTTCGCCGCGCTCGAGCGGGTGCCTGATCACCTGATCGACGCCAGCTCGGATCTGGGCGCCTCGGATCTGGCGACCCTGGCCCGAGTGGTCGGGCCGCTGGTGTTCCCCGGCATCGCCGCGGGGTCGATCTTCACCTTCTCGCTGGCCCTCGGTGACTACATCGCGGTGACGATCGTCGGCGGCAAGACCCAGATGCTGGGCAACATCATCTACGGCCAGCTGGTGACGGCCAACAATCAGCCGCTGGCCGCGGCGCTCTCGCTGATCCCGCTGACCGCGATCGTGCTGTACCTGCTGGCGATGCGGCGTACCGGCGCTCTGGAGAACGTCTGATGTTGTCGGGCCGGGTGCGAACACTGTTGCGGGCGTGGGCCGTCGGGGTGCTGGTCTTCCTCTACGCGCCGCTGCTGCTGGTGCTGCTCAACGCGTTCAACTCCTCGAGGACATTCGCGTTCCCCCCGACCGGGTTCACGCTGCGGTGGTGGCGCGACGCCTGGTCCAGCGAGGGGATGTGGCGGGCGCTGGGCAACTCGGTGCTGGTCGGACTGTGCGCGACGGCGATCGCCCTGATCCTCGGCACCATGGCAGCCTTCGCGGTCCAACGGTATGAATTCTTCGGCCGGCAAACGGTGAATCTGCTTGTGGTGCTGCCGATCACGCTGCCCGGCATCGTGACCGGCATCGCGCTGAACGCGACGTTCACCTCCGCCCTGCACGTCGTGCTGGGGATGGCGACGGTGATCGTCGGGCACGCGACCTTCTGCATCGTCGTGGTCTTCAACAACATCCAGGCCCGGCTGCGACGGCTCGGCACCAATCTGGAGGACGCTTCCTCCGACCTCGGTGCGTCGACGTGGCAGACGTTCCGTTATGTGACGTTCCCGATGACGCGTGGCGCCCTGCTGGCCGGCGCCATCCTGGCGTTCGCGCTGAGCTTCGACGAGATCGTGGTCACGACGTTCACCGCCGGGCCGACGGTGCAGACGCTGCCGATCTGGATCTTCGGAAACCTGTTCCGGCCCAATCAGGCCCCGGTGATCAACGTCGTCGCGGCGACGCTGACTGTGCTCGCTGTACTGCCGGTGTGGCTGGCGCAGCACGTCGGCGGCGATGCCGCCGCGAGTCGGGTGTAGCGGCGGCGATGCCGCCGCGAGTCGGGTGTGGGCGGTTAGGCCATCGCCTGCTCGATGTCGCTGAACGGCTCGAAGCTGCCGTCGAGCACCTGCAGATGTCCGATCGTGCGACCGGTCACGAGGTCTGGGCCGATGACCGCGAGTTCCACCGCGGCACGGGCGAATTCGTCGTCCGGCGAGGTGTTGGGCAGCTGGCTGCGGTAGTAGCTCAGGCCGGGTGTCGCGATCGGCCGCGACGGCGCCAGCGCGTTGACGGCGATGTTGTGCGGCTTGAGGTCCTGCGCGGCGCACATGGTCAGGTGCTCGAGCGCCGCCTTGGACCCACCGTATCCGGGCAGGGCCGCGATCCGGGATGCCACCGACGTCACGTTGACGATATTGCCGCCGCCGGCGTCCATCATGTCCGGGCAGACCAGCTGCATCAGCTCATACGCGGCGAACGGCCCGATCTCGAAGTGCCTGCGATATGCCGACAGGGGCACCCGCAGGAATCCGGGCCAGTCGGCGTCGGGCGTCGCGGCCCGATCCGCATTGGGGGTAGCTGCTTTCGGGGGCTCACCGGGTCCCGGCGGACGACCCGGCGCGGTGAACGCCGCGTTGCTGACCAGGATGGTGATCGGCCCCAGCGCGTCGCGGGCCTCGGCGACGAGGCGCGGGATGTCCCCGCGCTCGAGGAGGTCGGCGCGTATCGCCACCGCCCGGCCGCCGACGGACTCGACGGCCGCGACGGTGTCGCCGATGGTCCCCGGCAGTCGCTCGTCCCACTGTTCTTCGGTGCGCGCGACGACCGCGACAGCCACGCCCTCGGCGGCCAGGGCCAACGCGGTGGCCCGGCCCAGTCCACGGCTGGCTCCGGTGACGATGGCGGCTCGGCCGGCCAGGCGTTGGGTCATGTACCCACCCTAGGCGGCGTGGACGCAAAGGTCTTCAGCAACGGCTCATGCGCAGGCTCCGATCGCGCGGAGTCACCGCTTTGAACAAGCAGCTCCGCGCCGGCGCTTTCTGTGGCAGCTTCGTTCCCGTGAGCAACGAACCGACCGTCGACACCGAGGTGTCGCGCCTGCAGCGCTCCGGTCGAGACACCAGCACCATCCCCGCCGTCCTGTCGCAGTGGCTGTCGACGGTGATGCCGTCCGGCGCGGCCCCGGGGGTGACGGTGGAAAGCGGCGTCGACGCCAACGGGATGTCGTCGGAGACCATCATCCTGACCGGTCGCTGGATCGAGAACGGTGTGCCCGTCGAGCAGAAATGGGTGGCCAGGGTGGCGCCGACGGCCCAGGACGTTCCGGTGTTCCCGGCCTATCGGATGGATCACCAGTTCGACGTGCTGCGACTGGTGGCCGAACTGTCCGACGTGCCGGTGCCGGCGGTGCGCTGGATCGAGCCGACGGGCGAGCTGCTCGGCAGCCCGTTCTTCCTGATGGACCACGTCGACGGCGTCGTGCCCCCCGATGTGATGCCCTACACCTTCGGCGGGAACTGGTTCGCCGACGCACCGGCCGAGAGACGACGGGAACTGCAGGACAGCACGGTGGAGGTGCTGGTGCAGCTGCACGCGATCCCCGACGCTGCAACCACATTCGGCTTCCTCACCGACGCCGACCCGCCCGGCGACACCCCGCTGCGCCGACACTTCACCTGGCTCAAGGACTGGTATGAGTTCGCGGTCCCCGGCATCGGCCGTTCGCCGCTGGTGGAGCGGGCGCTCGCCTGGCTGGAGGAGAACTTCCCGGCAGAAATCGCCGCCGGCGAGCCCGTGCTGGCCTGGGGTGACTCCCGCATCGGCAATGTGCTCTACCACGACTTCCGGCCTGTCGCCGTGCTGGACTGGGAGATGGCCTGCGTCGGCCCGCGCGAGCTGGATGTGGCATGGATCATCTTCGCCCACATGGTGTTCCAGGAACTGGCCGGATTGGCGGGGTTGCCCGGGCTGCCCGACGTGATGCGTGAGGAGGACGTCCGAGCCACCTACGAGCGGCTGGCCGGCGCCGCACTCGGGGACCTGCGGTGGTTTTACGTGTACTCCGGAGTGATCTGGTGCGTGGTGTTCATGCGCACCGGTGCGCGGCGGGTGCATTTCGGCGAGATCGAGCAGCCACCGGACGTCGAGTCGCTGTTCTACCACGGGGGCCTGCTGCGCCGGCTCCTCGACGGACCCGACGAAGGAGTTGCCTGAAATGCTTGGCCCGCTTGATGAATACCCGGTTCACCAGGTCCCCCAACCGATCGCGTGGCCTGGCCCGTCGGACCGCAACTTCTACGACCGCTCCTACTTCAACGCCCACGACCGCACCGGCGACATCTTCGTCATCAGCGGGATCGGCTACTACCCGAGCCTCGGGGTCAAGGACGCGTTCCTGCTCGTGAGGCGCGGCGATGTCCAGACCGCGGTGCACCTGTCCGACGCCATCGACGGCGACCGGCTCAATCAGCACGTCAACGGCTACCGGGTGGAGGTCGTCGAGCCGCTGCAGAAGCTGCGGATCGTGATGGACGAGACCGAGGGCGTGGCCTGCGACCTCACCTGGGACGGGCTGTTCGGAGTGGTGCAGGAGCAACGCCACCTGATGCGGCAGGGCACCAAGGTCACCCTCGATGCCCAGCGCTTCGCCCAACTCGGTTCCTGGAGTGGACAACTCGTCATCGACGGCGAGAAGATCGCCGTCGACCCGGCGACCTGGATCGGCACCCGCGACCGGTCCTGGGGCATCCGTCCGGTTGGCGAGGCCGAGCCGCCGGGACGGCCGGCCGACCCGCCGTTCGAGGGCATGTGGTGGCTCTACGTCCCGATGGCCTTCGACGACTTCGCGATCGTGATCATCATCCAGGAGGACCCCAGCGGATTCCGCTCGCTCAACGACTGCACCCGGATCTGGCGCGACGGGCACGTCGAGCAGCTCGGCTGGCCACGGGTGAAGATCCACTACCGTTCCGGCACAAGGATTCCCACTGGAGCGACGATCGACGCGACCGACTCCACCGGCGCGCCCGTCCGTTTCGAGATCGAGTCCAAGCTGCCGGTGCCCATCCACGTCGGCGGCGGCTACGGCGGCGACTCGGACTGGATTCACGGCACCTGGAAGGGGCCTGAGTTCACCGAGCGCCGCACCTACGACATGACCGACCCGGGCATCGTCGCACGCTCCGGATTCGGCGTGATCGACCACGTCGGCCGAGCGCTCTGCCACGACGACTCCTCGAGCGTGCGCGAAGGCTGGGGCCTGTTCGAACACGGGGCACTCGGCCGCCACGACCCCTCCGGCTTCGCCGACTGGCTCACCGTCGCACCCTGATCGCCTATCGTGCAGACCTGTGGCGCATGACCGCTGGACGTTCGGCCGGGACACCGTCGAATTCGGCCGTGCGATCAACCTGATCGACGCGATCTTCGGGTTTTCGCTGACGCTGTTGGTCACCACACTCGAGGTTCCGCCAGCCGCCGCGTGGGTCAGCCTGCGGGCACTGCTGGACACCGGTCTGGGCGACCAGTTGTTCGCCTTCGCGATCAGTTTCCTCGTCGTCGTGGGCTTCTGGTTGACCAATCATCAGGTGCTCTCGTCGTTCCGGGCCTTGGACGGCGCGACGGTCCGGGTCTGCATCTACCTGGTCGGCCTGGTCATCTTCGTTCCGTTCACCACCAAAGCCATCAGCGATCCCGATCCGGCAGCGCTGCCCCTGCCGACCGCGTTGTACGCCGCCAACCTGGCCGCGATCACCCTGGTCACCGTCGCGCTGATCCTGGTCGGCCGGAGTCGCGGACTCGCCGACGCCAGCCTGCGCGGGACCGGGATCATCACGCACTCGCTGATGGTCGCCGCGGTGTTCGGTGTCTCGATCCCCATCGCCTATCGGTTCGGCCCGGAAACTGCCAAGTGGTCGTGGCTGTCGCTGATCGTCCTCAGCCCGGCGGTGGAATTCGCCTTCCGGCGCCGCCAGTCGCGTGGTGTGTGAAGTCAGCTTCACGCATGGCGCGATCGAGCCGGGCGGGTCAGGCCAAGGCGTCGACGATCTCCGCCAGCATGTCGACCGCGATCGGTCCGGGCTGGTACAGGCACACGGCTTTCGCTCCCCCGGCGGCCTCGGCGCGCTCCCGGACCTGTGCGGCGATCTGCGCCGGGGTGCCGCACGCGGCGATCGTCGTCAGCATCTCGTCGCTGACCAGGTCGGCCATCTGCGCCCACTGCCCCTGCTTGGACATGGCGTTGAGCCTCGGCTGCAACTCGCCCCAGCCGTGCTGATCCAGCACCGGGCGGTAGGCCGGGGTGGAGCCGTAGAACGCCAGCAGCCGCCGGGTGGCCGCGTGGTCCTCTTCGGCTGAGACGATGACCTCGGGAACCACGGCGAAGTCCGCAGGCGACCGTCCGGCCGCGGCCAGCCCCTCGCGCACCGCCGGCATGGTGGCCTCCCGCAGGAACCGGGCCGATCCGAACGGCATCACCAGCAGTCCGTCGGCGGCCTCGGCGACGGCCCGCGTGAGCCGCGGCCCGAGCGCGCCGACGTAGAGCGGCGGCGGCCCAAAGGGATTGGGGCCCGGATTGAACGTCGGCGTCATCAGGGTGTGGCGGTAGAACTCGCCCTGAAAGTCCAGCCGGCCGCCGTTCTGCCACACGTCGAAGACGGCCCGCAGCGAGCCGATCAGCTCCCGCATCCGGGCCACCGGCCGGTCGAACGACGCGCCGTAGCGCTTCTCCACCTGGGTGCGGATCTGGGTGCCCAGGCCGAGTGTGAACCGGCCGCCGGAGAGCAGCTGGTGATCATAGGCCTGGTGTGCCAGCTGAATCGGGTTGCGCGGGAACGCGATTGCCACGTTGGTCATCAGCTCCAGACCGCCGACGGTCGACGCCAGGGTCAGCGGGGCGAAGACGTCGTGCGGTCCCTCGAAGGTGAAAACCCCAGCGGCGCCCGCCTCACGCAGGGCCCGGGACCGTTCGACGGCGTCGGTCGGGCCGAACAGGGCGGTAAGGACCTTCACGCCCGCAACTCTTCCCCGAGATCGACGTTCTGGCGGCATTTACCCGCACTTCGGCGTCCAACCGTTGGTTTGGGCGGTTGGACACGCGAGACTGGACCCATGGCACATGACGTAGTCGTGATCGGTGCGGGCCTGGCGGGTCTGACCGCGGCCCGCGAGCTGACTCGGATGGGCTTCGACACCGTGGTGCTCGAGGGCCGCGACCGGGTGGGCGGACGCACCAAAGCCGCCACCCTGGCCGGGGTGCCCATCGACCTGGGCGCCTCGTTCGTCGGCCCCACCCAGGACGCGGTCCTCAAACTCGCCGCCGATCTCGGCTGCGAGATCACCCCGACCTACACCGCCGGGGCCAACCTGATCCGCTGGCGCGGCACCGTGCGGCGCTATCACGGCACCATCCCGAAACTGGGGCTGGTGGGCCTGCTCGACATCGGCCGCATCCAGTGGCAGTTCGAGCGCATCGCGCGCGACGTCAGCGTCAGCGAACCGTGGCAGTCCAAGCGCGCCGCCGAACTGGACAGCATGAGCCTGGGCGGCTGGCTGCGGAAGGTCCGCGCGTCGGCCGGCTCCCGGGACCTGATGGCGATCATGTCGCGGGTGACCTGGGGCGCCGAACCCGATGAGGTCTCCATGCTGCATGCGGTGCGCTACGTCAAGACCTCCGGCGGCCTGGATCGGATGCTCGACACCGCCGGCGGAGCCCAGCAGGACCACTTCGTCCACGGCACCCACGAGATGTCGGCGAGGATCGCCGCTGAACTGGGTGAACGGATCCGCCTTGGGGCCATCGTCTCCCGCGTCGAGTGGTCGCAGGATGCCGTGGCGGTGTCGTCGTCGAACGGTGTGGTGGAGGCTCGACGCGCCATCATCGCCGTCGCGCCGGCCCAGCGGCTGGACATGGACATCGCCCCGGCGCCGCCCATCGAATACCAGCAGTTGGCGCAGCGCTGGCCGCTCGGAGCGCTGACCAAGTCCTACGCCGCTTACTCCACCCCGTTTTGGCGGGCCAAGGGACTGTCCGGTCAGGCACTGTCCGACGAGGGACCGGTGTTCATCACCTTCGACGTCAGCCCCCCGGCGGGCGGGAGCGCAGCGACCCGGGGATCGACTGCGGCGGGCGGGAGCGCAGCGACCCGGGGATCGGCTGCGGCGGGGGGCCCCGGCATCCTGCTCGGCTTCACCGACCCGCGCCACTTCGACCGGCTCGATCCCGCGCAACGCCGCGAGCAGGCCCTGGAGTGTTTCGCCGCGTTGTTCGGCGACGAGGCCCGCCGCCCCCTCGATTTCACCGATCAGCGTTGGGGCGCAGAGACTTTCGCACCGGGCGGCCCGACCGCCGCGGTGCCGCCCGGTTCGTGGACGCAATTCGGTCCGCTGCTGCGCACGCCGGTCGGCCCGCTGCACTGGGCGGGCACCGAGACCGCCGACGAGTGGACCGGCTTCATGGACGGCGCGGTGCGATCGGGACAGCGCGCGGCCGCCGAGGTGGCCGGGTCGCTCGACGATCAAGCGGCGGCACGCCGCGTTGAGGAGAGCGACAATTGCGACTGAGCCGCTGACGACGACCTAGGAACTCATCCGCTGCGCCGAGGTCACGGCGCCGACCAGGCTGCGCAGGTGGCCGTTGACGACCTGCGGATGTTCGAGCATCGCGCAGTGGCCGCCGGGAATCTCCACCAGGTCGAGAAGATTCGGAACGGCGCCGGCGATCTTGCGGGCACGGCACATCGGCAGTAACCGGTCCTTGGTGCTGCCGATCACCAGTGCCGGCACCGTCAGGCCGGACAGGTCGATGTAGGTCCGCGGGCCGAGTTCGTCGACCAGAACCCGCGCCCATGAGCCGCGGCCCGACGGCGGGGTGGCCGCGAAGATGTCGTGCAGGAGACGGGCGATCGCCGGATCGGCCTCCGCGCCGACGGCCATCATCTGCAGGAAACGGAAGCTGCCGGGCTGCGTGCCGCGCACCAGTGGAGCACCGCCGAGTGAGCGAATCATGTTGCGGGCGGCGGCAACCCGCGTCCCGCGCAGCATTCCGGGGACCCGCAGCAACTGGATCTTGTCGAGCAGGTTGCCGTGCGTGGTGTTGATCAGTGCGACGGCGTCCACGCGCTTCTCGACGTTGTGACGGAACCGGTCCGACCAGGCGCTGATCGCGATGCCGCCCATGGAGTGGCCGGCGACGACCGCCCGCTCGCCGGGACGCAGCACCGCGGCGAGCACCGCATCGAGGTCGGCGGCCAGGTGGTCGAGGCTGTAGGCCGAGGGCGCGGGCACTCCGCTGCGGCCGTGGCCGCGGTGGTCGAAAGCGATCACCCGGAAGTCGCGGGAGAGATCGTTGATCTGTTCGTGCCAGGCCTGCAGTGCGCAGGTGATGCCGTGGGCCAGCACGATCGGGTAGCCGTTCTTGGGCCCGAACACCTCGGTGTGCAGCCGGGTGCCGTCCGCGGAGTGCACGACCATGATCTTGCTGGGCGGCAGCGCAGGACCTGTCAGGGCCTTGGCCCGCTGCTTTTCGACTGTGGGTGCCGACATCGTCGCTCCTTGTCGGGGCGGCCACGCTGCCGCTCCGTCGGAGAGCGTAACCGCTCTTACGGCCGATAACCGGAAATTTGCCGATCATTTTTGTCGCGTCCGGTGTGGCAAAGCCGCCGTTCTTTCCTGATTCACAGGCAAAACAGTGCTTCACGTGAGGGTTTACGGTATGCCTGCGCGTAGTGTTTGTTTGCTACTTTGGCGGTTGACGTATGCGTCACCGTCATCCACACAAAGGAGAACCCCAAGCATGAACACCAGAATGGCCCGTGCCGCGGCAGGTGTCGGCGGCCTCGCCATCGCCGCTGCCTTTGCCGTCAGCTGCTCGGCTACCAAGGATGCGACGAAGGACGCGCTGTCCAGCGCATCCAGCATCGGCTCGTCGGCCGCCAGCGCCGCCGGTAGCGCCGCCAGCAGTGCGGCCAGCGCCGCGAGCAGTGCCGCCAGCAGCATCGGCAGCGCCGCGAGCAGTGCGGCCAGCGGTGCCGGCAGCGCGGCGAGCAGCGCGGCCAGCGGTGCCGGCAGCGCGGCGAGCAGCGCGGCCAGCGGTGCCAGCAGCGCGGCGAGCAGCGGCGCCAGCGCCGCCTCGAGCGCGGCGTCCTCCGTGATCAACGGCACGCCCACCACACTGAACGCCCCGGGCATCGGTGAGGTCTCGCTCGACGGACCGACCGCGGCCGCCTACGCCCGCCTCGGTGGCGCCACCGCTCTGGGCGCCCCGACCGGTAAGGCCGAGAAGGTCGGCGACGGCACCGTGACGCCCTTCGCCAACGGCACCATCTTCACCTCGCCGGCCGGTTCCTACCTGGTTCAGGGCGAGATCCTGAAGCGGTACATGGACGAGCAGGGCGGCCCGTCCGGCGCGCTGGGCTGGCCGACCGCTGATGAGGCCGAGACCGGCGGCGGCTCGAAGGTGGCGAACGGCGGCTGGATCAGCGAGTTCCAGAACGGCACCATCACCTGGCTCAACGACGGCAAGGGCAGCTTCTCGGAGACCGTCACCAAGAAGTAGCTCTCCCGTACGAACGAGCGGCCCCCGGTGTTCCTGGGGGCCGCTCGGCGTTCATGGAGTAACGCCGGGCCGCCAGCACGGCGATAATGGCACCATGACGACAAAATTTGCAGCAACTCTCCTGACCGCGGCCGCTCTGACGGCGGTCCCGGCCGCGATCACCCCGGTGGCACAGGCCGACATCTGTGGTGACGTCGGCGGACGGCACGTCAGCGTCGGCGGGTGCACCCCCGGTCTGGCCGGCGACGCCGTCGACGCCGCAGTCGCGGGCGTCGCAGTGGCCGGCGCGGCGGACTGGGCGCGCTACGGCTTCCCCGAGAACTACGCCTATTCGATGGTGCCCGCGTTCCCCGGTGAAGCGCCGTGCATCTCCCCGACCGGTCTGCAGTACTACACCCCGGGCGACGCCCCCTGCTACGTGCCGTGACGACCCGTTTCTGACCCCCGCGTCCAGCCCGAACAAGCTGTCCGGGGGTCAGAACCGGGACGGTCGGGGAATCAAGCACAAATTGCTTGGCCCCGAGAGGAATTGACGACCCGTCAGTTGCCGCCGCCGTCGGGCTCCCCGAAGTATTTCGACCTGATCTCGTCGTAGGTGCCGTCCTGGCGCATCGCCAGTAGGGATTCGTCGACCGCCTGACGCAGCGGGTTGCCGCGAGCGAATGCCAGGCCGTAATCCTCCGCCTGGAACACCGGCCCGGCCAGTTCGGCGACGTCGGCCCCGTTGTGGGCGACGTAGTAATGCAGCACCGGGGAGTCGAAGACGACCGCCTCGACGCGGTCTTTCTCCAGGGCGTCGAAGCAGTCGTCGATGGTGGGTAGTTCGCTGGCTGTCAATCCCATCCCCTTGAGGTATTTCGCCGAGGTGGTCCCGCCAACGGTCGCCACCTTCTTGCCGAACAGGTCCCTGGGGCCGTTGATCTGCGCGTCGAACGAGTCGACGGTGAGCGTGGTGGTCAGCGTCGCGGTGAAGAACGAGACGAACACGATGGCGACGAAACCCCACAGGATGGTCAGGGCACGCGAGAACCAGTGACGCGGAACGGCTTCCTGTGTGGCGGTGAGCGTCTCACCGGAGAAGATGAACGCCTGGAAGATGCCGGGGAAGTAGGACTTGGACACCATCGAGTCCGGGTGCCGGCGCTCGGCCAGCCAGGTGATGTGCGCCGGGATCAGGGCCAGCGCCAACCCGCCCAACAGCCAGAGCAACATGTTCTTGGAGAACAACAGCGGCAGGAAGTTGGCGATCCCGGGTTCGGCCGGCGCCGCGGAGTGTCTGGGAACGAGGATCTGCAGGCCCGCCGCCAGCGTCGGCTGGGAGAAGTCGTAGGACATCACGCGCTCGCCCGTGATCGAGATCGCCCCGGCCGCCACGTCGGCGCGACCGTCGCTGACGTCCTTCAGCTGCGCGGCAACGTTTTCCGCGTCGATATACCGGGTGGACCAACCCTCGCGTTTGGCGATCTCCTCCCACAGCTCGACGGTGAATCCCGTGCGCTTGTTGTCCTGTGTCATCACGAAGGGCGCCAGGGCGCGGACAGAGACAGTCACCTCGCGGGTCTGCGCACCGGCCGGAACCGCCAGCGGCAGGCAGGCGATACCGCCGAGGATCATCAGCACACCGATCAGTGCCCGCCAGCTCGATCTCATGTGGGTCATGTCCCGTCCGATCTGGTCCGGCTCAGCCGGGCCCGGCGTCGGAGTGGCTTTCCTCCACGCCGAACCATTTCCGCTTGATCAGGTCGTAGGTACCGTCCCGCCGAATCTCGAGCAGGGCCTGGTCCACCGGCGGTCGCAGATCACTGTTCGGCGCGAACGCCAGTCCGTAGTCCTCGGCCTGGAAGATCGGGCCCGCCAGCTGCACCGTGCCGGCCCCGTCACCGGCCGCGTAGTACTGCAGGACCGGGGAGTCGAACACCACGGCGTCGTAGCGGCCGTCACGCAGTCCGCCGTAGCATTCGTCGATCGTCGGCAGTCCGGTGAACGGAATGCCCATCTCCTGAAGCCGTTGTGAGGATGTGGTTCCCGCCACCGTCGCCACCTTCTTGCCGACCAGGTCCGAGGGTCCGCTGATCTGGCCGGCATAGGTGCTGACCGTCAGGTTCGTGGTGAGGGTGGCGGTGAAGTAGGCGACGAAGATCAGGGCGACGAATCCCCACAGGATGCCGAGCAACCGGCCCAGCAACCGGTGCGGGAAGGTGTCGGGCATGAAGCCCAGGAATCCCAGTGACCAGGCGAAGGACTGGAAGATTCCCGGGAAGTAGGACCGCGCGATGCCGGACTCGCCCTCGTCGGCCGGGGCGTCCTTCTTGCGGCGCTCGATGAGCCAGAAGATGTGGGCGGGGATCACCGACAGGATCAGCCCTGCGATGAGCCACACCGCCATCGCCTTGGAGAACAGCAGCGGCAGGAAGTTCACCAACCCGGGCTGGGTGTGCACCGCGGAGTGGTGCGGGACCAGGATCTGCAGGCCGGCGTTGAAGATCGGTTGGGAGAAGTCGAACCGCTCGCGGCGATCCGCCGTGATCGAGATGGCGCCGGCACCCACGTCGGCCTTGCCCTCGGCGACGTCCTTCAGTTGCACCCCAACGCTTTCGGCGTCGACGTACTCGGTCGACCAGCCCTGCCGCTTGGCGATCTCCTCCCAGAGCGGGGGTGAAGCCGGACTTGCCGGTGTCGTTGGTGATCACGAACGGCTCGAGATTGCGCACCGCGACCTTCACCGTTCGCGGCGCAGCCCAGGCCGAACCCGCCAGCGGAAGGCCGGCGAAGACGGCGATCAGCATCAGCACGCCCACGCACGCACGCAATCGTGATCCCACGCTCGCTGCCCTCCTCCGCCCGTTCGGCGCCGACGACACCGGACACGATAGGTCACGGCCGGCCGAAGGTTAGTCCTGCACCGCTTTGGCCAACGCGATGCACGTCGTCAACCAGGCCGGCTCCGCCTGCGGGCCGTCCTGCACAGCCCACATGGCGTTGTGGACCATGCGCACCACCACCCAGGCGCGGGCGCGGTCCTCGTCGAATCCGGCGGCGTCGACCAGCGTCCAGAATCGGCGCCGCACCCCGTCCCGGACGTCACCGGCGAGTTCCTCGAAGCGGTTCCACAGCATGGGTGCGATCTCGTAGTGCGGGTCGCCGTTGACCGGTTTGGGGTCGATGGCCAACCACCGCTCACGCCCGGTGTCCGACGACGCGTGCGCCAGCACGTTGCCGTAATGCAGATCGGTGTGGATGAGCCGCGGCGGCACCGCGCGATCGGCGCCGAGATCCCGGCCCAGGGCGATCGCCTGCTCGACGAGCCGGCGCGGGATGGGCGCCGAGCGCGGCAGCTGCGCCAGGTCGGCCGTCCAGCGCTCGATGGAGGACGCCAGCGGGCGCAGCGCCGGCAACGCGGGGACGTGCAGGCTGCGGTAGAGGCCGGCCACCACACGGCAGGCGTCGTACTCGGCGACACGGGTGAGGTCGGTGGCCTCGAGGCGTTCGAGCAGCAGCGCCCGGTGGTGCGGGTCGGCGCTGAGCAGGCGCACCGCACCCCGGCCGCCCCAGCGTCGCAGCGCCAAATGCTCGTGCTCGGATTCCTCGTCGGGAAAGCCGATCTTGACCACCGCCGGGACGCCCTGGGCGGTGCGGACCGGGATCACCAGCGAGCAGTGGCCGTTGGTGGCGTCGCCGTCGGGGCTGATCCCCCACTGCCGCATGACCGATTCGACGATGCCGGGCAACGCATCGACCCAGTCGGCCCACTGCGGCCCGCGCTCGGCCATGGCGCGGACTGCCGCGGGAAGCACGGGTCAAGACTACTGTGACCGCAGAGGGTTCCATCAGCGTCAATAGGGGGCGGCGATGCCGGCCGATGTCATTTTCATCAACGGCAGGATCACCACACTCGACGCCGGTGGCACCGAAGCGGACGCCGTCGCGGTGGAGAGCGGGCGCTTCGTCGCAGTGGGCCGTCGCGCGGATGTCGAGCCGCTGGCCGGACCCGACACCAAGGTGCTCGACCTCAACGACCGTCGAGTGATCCCGGGGTTGATCGACGCGCACACCCACCCACTGGAAACACTGTGGCTGAAGAACGACTGGGTCGACGCGCGGTTCCCGGGTACCGATTCGGTGACCGCGACGCTGGCCAAGCTGCGTGACCGGGTGAGCCGAACACCCAAGGGGCAGTGGATCTTCGTGGCCTGCGTGTCGGCGACGGAGAACAAGTTCGTCGACAAGCGGCTGCCCACCCGAGCCGAGCTCGATGCCGCCGCGCCCGACAACCCGGTAATCCTGGCCAACGGAGCGCACATGGCCGTCGTCAACGACGCGGCACTGGCGGCGCTGAACATCGCACCCGGGCAGACGGCGCTGCCCAAAGGGGGCCACGCCCTGGTCGACGCCGACGGCCGGCACACCGGGGTGATCACCGACGGCTTCGCGGACATCCCCAGTGCGCCCGCGCCGTCGGAGGTGGCCGGCTTCTACACCGAGGGCATTCCCGCCTTCTGGAACTCCCATGGGTTCACCTCGATGATGGCCATCACCCCCCATCACGCCGTCGACGCGTTCAAGGCGGTCAGCGTCGCGGTCCCGGCGCCGAACATCCGCTATTCGGTGTCGGTGTGGGTGTCCCCCGACGGACGCGGGTTTCCGCAAGACCTGAGTGGTTTCGAGATGCCGGCCGCCGCCGATCCCGACTATTACCGTTTCGTCGCCATCAAGGCCTGGATCGACGGCGAAAACGACTGTCGCACAGGCTATATGCACGAGCCTTATGTGGGCCACTTCGACATCGACCCGCCCGGGGGACGCGGCGCTCTGGTCACCCCGCAGGACCGGGCGGACGCGTTCGTGACCCGCGCGCGCCAGTCCGGCAAAGCCGCCATGCTGCACTGCTCCGGCGACGCCGCCGTCGACATCGGCCTCACCGCCTACGAGGGTGAGCCGGGCAGTCCCGGCGCGATCCGGCGTATCGAGCACTTCGGAATGTTCCAGCTGACGGATCGGCAACTCGAGCGAGCCAAGGCGCTGCTGGCCCGCGGGCTGCGAATCTCGGTCCAGCCGATCTGGCTGACCGAACTGGTGCGGGCCAACCTGGAGAACATGGGTGCGCAGCGCACCAGGACGGGTATGAGGTTCCGGACGCTGATCGAGGCGGGACTCGAGCCGGCCGCCAGTACCGACATGACCGGCATCTATCTGTCCAACATCAACCCCTTCCCGGCGATGGCGGCGGTGGTCACCCGGGAGTCCGATGCCGGGGAGTTCGAACCGGATGAAGCGGTCTCGGTGCAGGATGCCGTCCGGATGTGGACGGTATGGCCGGCCAGGGCGATCGGCGAGTTCGCCGACCGCGGAACCATCGAGGTGGGCAAGCTCGCCGACATGACCGTGCTGAGCGACGACATCTTCCAGATTGCGCCCCGGCAGCTCGCCACCGTGACCGCCGCGCAAACCGTCGTGGGTGGCCGGGTGGTCTACAGCAGGTGACCGCCGGGCGTGCCGCTATGCCGTTCGGGCCGTGCGGCCGCCCAGCAACCGGGCGACGGCGACGGTGACCACGCCCACCGCCAGTCCGCACGCGATGCAGTAGCCGCCCATGCTCCAGGTGAAGCCGTGCGGGTCGACGCTCTCACTGAAATCGGCGGTTCTGCCGGTGATCAGGAGGTAGAGCAGGGCCACCGCGCTGCCGGTGATCGCGATGCTCAGTGCGGTGCCGAGTTCGAAGGCGGTCTCGGAGATGCCGGTGGCCGCGCCCACCCGGTCCGCACTGGCACTGGTGAGCACCAGGTCGGAGCTCACGGTGACAGCGGACCCGAATGAGAAGCCGAGCAACATCAGCGGAAAAACCATGGCCGCGTAGGACATCGGCATCGACAGGCCCAGCAGGATCAAGCCCGCGGCTCCCACCGCCATGCCGGTCAATAGGGTCCGGCGGTGCCCCCAGACGGCGATCAGGCGGGCGGCATAAGCGGCGACGACGAGGCTGACGATGGACTCCGGCAGCGTCGCGAGACCGGACTGCAGCGGAGAGAAGTCACCCACCTGTCGCAAGAAGATCGGCAGGAAGAACAGCGCCCCGATGTTGGCGAACACGACGACCATCTGCGCGACAATGGCCGCGGTGAAACGGGATTGGGCGAACAGGGTCAGGTCCAGCAGCGGGGTGCGCAACCTGCCCTGCCGCCGCAGGAACACCCACAGCAGCCCCGCGCCGGCCACCAGTGCCCCATAGGCGTTGCGAACACCCAAACCCGAGTGCGCCAGTTCGGTGATGCCGTAGACCACGCCGAGGATGCCGGCGGTGGAATAGACCACCGACAGCGGGTCGAGCGGATGGCTGGCCTTGCTGCGCGCCTCAGGCAGCGCCCAGGCGCCGAGACCGACGATCAGCGCGACCACCGGGAGGTTCACCAGGAGTACTGAGCCCCAGTAGAAATGCTCGAGCAGGACCCCGGCGAGCGTCGGCCCCAGGGCGGCTCCGCCGGCACCACTCGCGCTCCAGATGCCCACCGCCCGCGTGCGCTGCCGGTCGTCGGTGAACATGCTGCGCAGCAGTGCCAGCGTCGAGGGCATCAACCCGGCGCCGGCCATGCCCTGCACCGCCCGGGCGAGGATCAGCATGGCGGCGGTGGGGGCCAGGGCCGCAGCCACCGAGGCGGCGCCGAAGGCGAGGCTGGAGATCAGCAGCAGACGTTTGCGGCCGATCCGGTCGCCGAGATTGCCCATTGTGATCAGCAGTCCGGCGATCACGAACGAATAGATGTCGCCGATCCAGAGGATCTGGTTGTAGTCCGGGCGGAGTTGTTCGGTGATGGAGGGGACCGCGACGCTGATCACAGTGGCGTCGATGGCCACCATGAGGACGGCCAGACAGAGGACGAAGAGTCCGGCGAACTGGCGTCGGGTCATCAGAGTCAGCGTAGGAGGTTGTCGAGGGCCGAGGCGGTGAGGATGTAGAGGGCGTGGCTGCCGCCGGCGCTGATCTGCACGTCCAGTGGCCATTTCCACGGCGGCGGGGTGCCGCCGAGCACCGGGAAGCCGACGGAGGTGACGGTCATCAGCGCGGTTCCGAAGACCATGCTGGCGTACGGCTCGCGAATCATGTTGCGCAACAGCACATGTGCGATACCGAACGCCGAACCGTAGGACCAGCGCAGTCCCAGAGTGATGGCGCCGGCCTCGCGGTCGGACGGTCTGGGCAGTCGCAGGATCTTGGCGACGATCTGGCCGGGCACCACGCTGTCGTCGTAGTCCAGGCCCTCGTGTGACCACAGGCCCTCCACCGGGGTCCCGTCGGCCAGGGCCGTCACACCGGTGTAGCGACCGCGCCGGAAGGCTCGCTCCGCGTGGTACCAGAGGGCCATGGCAGCGGTGCCCCCCGCGCCCGCCACCAGGCCGCGGGTGATCCACGGCAGTCGCGGCAGCGGTCGGGGGCGCATGGTGGGCAAGGGTAAACGACGCCAGGGGGGTCGCGGAGAGCGGTTCAGCGGACGCCGGAGTGGGCAAATCCCGGTCGGCGCAAGTCGCAGGAGTGGATAATTCCGCACGTGTCAGCACCCAGCAACAAAGTGTCCATCGTCGGGGTCGGCAGCGTCGGCACCGCCATCGCCTACGCCTGCCTGATCCGCGGATCGGCGAAGGCGATCGCCCTCTTCGACGTTGCGGCCAAGAAGGTCCAGGCCGAGGTTCTCGACCTCAACCACGGCAGCCAGTTCGTACCGAACTGCGTGGTGACCGGATCGGACAGCATCGACGTCACCGCCGGATCGTCGATCGTGATCATCACCGCGGGCGCCAAGCAGAAGCCCGGGCAGAGCCGGTTGGACCTGGCGGCCACCAATGTGGCGATGGCCCAGCAACTCACCCCGCAGTTGCTCGAGCACTCCCCCGACGCGGTGATCATCTTCGTCACCAACCCGGTCGACGTGGTGACCCTGGCCGCCGCCCGATCGGTCGACGTGGCGCCGGGCCGCATCTTCGGCTCGGGAACCGTTCTGGACTCCAGCCGATTCCGGTACCTCATCGCCAAGCGCGCCGGGGTGGACGTGGGTAACGTGCACGGCTTCATCGTCGGCGAACACGGCGACTCGGAGATCCCGCTGTGGTCGAGTGTGTCCATCGGCGGCGTGCCCGCCATGGAGTGGCGGGCCGACGGCGTGCAGGTCTTCGACGAGCAGACCCGCGCGGACATCGGAAAGGGTGTGGTGAACGCCGCCTACGAGATCATCGAGGGCAAGGGCGCCACGAACCTCGCGATCGGGCTGTCCTCGGCGCGGATCATCGAGGCGGTGCTGGGCAACCAGAACCGGGTGCTGCCCATCTCGACGGTGCAGACCGGCGCCTACGAACTCCGGGACGTTGCACTGTCGCTGCCCACCCTGGTGTCCCGGTCGGGCGCCGGCCAGGTGCTCGAGGTGCCGCTGGCGGTCAATGAGCTTCTGGGACTTCAGGGTTCGGCCAAGACGCTGAACGAGACCAGGGAGTCGCTCAAACTTTAGGGAAAGCGGTCAGTTCATCGGCGCCGTCCACGGCCGGCTGAACTGCCTTCCGGAGAACCATCCAAACCACGGCGGGAGCTGACTCAGATGCAGATCACCGAACTCAGCCGGGACCTGGCCAAGCACGAACAGGCCGGTGAGTACCTGGCCGTCATCGAAGGGGTGCGCGACGCGCTGGGCGCCGACCCCTCGGCGTTCAAGGACCCGTGGATCAAGGGCTGGGTCGGCCGGCGCTGGCGCGACCTGTTCATGCAGGAGGCGGTCAAGGACAAGGACGCCGTCGAATACGCCTCCAAGCCGCCACTGCTCGCCCCGGTGCCGCTACCCGGGTTCCTCAAGAACTCCAATCCGCGCCGCGCCATCGCCGAACGCTTCCTCAAGGATGCCCCCGCCAGCGAGTGGCAGGCAGAAATGCCTGCGGCGCAATACAAGTCGATCGACAATACGACACTGATCCTGTGCGGTGGGCTACTCACGGGCTTGCTGCACTCCGAGGCGCACTCCTTTCCGGTGGAGGCCGAGCGGCTCTATCAGGAGCGCGGCTGGCGCACCCTGCGGGCCGACGTGCATCCCATGCGGTCGTGCGAGGCCAACGAAGCCGATATCGTGGCGGCCTTCCACGGCCACGGGCTCAACGCACTGATGAAGCCCATCGACGAGCCGAGCCCACCGGACAAGGTGTTCATGCTGGGCTACAGCAAGGGCACCCCGGACATCCTGTCCTTCCTGCTGCACCACCCCGAGTACCGCGACCAGATCAAGGGCGTCTTCACCTGGGGCGGAGCGGTCGGGGGCTCCTACACCGCCGACGGGGTCTACGACCAGATCAAGAACCTGCCCACCGAAGGGTCCTTCGAATACATCAGCACACTGCTCGCCGTGATCACCGGGACCATGCTGAGCAAGGCCGGTCTGCGCCGCCTCGACGAGTACGACATCAAGGGCGCGATGAACGATCTGCGCACCTCGGTCCGGGAGCAGTTCAATGCCGAGCACGCCGAGTTCTTCGACAACCTCGGCATCCCGTTCTTCGCGCTGACCGGCGCCACCACCCCGCTCGAGGTGCCCAGCGTGCAGTTCATGGATGCGGTGCGGCTGAGCTCCTTCGACGCCAACAACGACATGCAGCTCACCCAGAAGCAGGCCATCCTGCCGATCGGAATGAACGCCCACATCGCGATGGCGCACGCCCACCACTGGGACATCGCCTATGCGCCCTTCCCGCTGGCGATGCGGCTGGCCATCCCGAACCTGGAGCACCGCTGGCCGCGGTACGCCGCACTGGTGGCCAGCTGGGAACTGCTGGCGGAATTGGGCCTGATCGACTGATCAGGTTAGTTTGGCGCGATGCGCACACTGGCATACGCAGCGGCGGTGGCCCTGCTGGGATTGACCGCTCCGATCGCCTCGGCCGACCCGGCGGTTCCCGACCCCGGCTACAACACGGTGACCTACCTGATCGGGAAGTGCTGGGATCCCACCCAGCCGGTCGAGCAGGAGCCGACGAAGGTCGAGTACAACTGCGACGGCACATCGGTCATGGAGAACATGGTGTGGTCGGCGTGGGGCGCCGACGGGGCGAACGGCACCGGCACCGACAACTCCGTCGAGTGCCAACCGGACTGCGCCACCGGCGCCCGGCTGGTGAATCCGATCGTGGTGCACGCCTGGAATCCGAAGCAGGCCGACGGCTGCCCGCCGAACCTGCAGTTCTACAGCGATCTGACGGTGGCCTACCCGCAGGGCGTGCCGCCGTGGATCAAGCCCGGAACCCAGTGGGCCGCCGACACGCTGTTCACCACGGTCGACGGCATGCCGGCCGTGCATTACATCAACCAGGGCGCGCACAGTTGCACGCCGCTGTGATCCGCTAGCCCGGTAGCGGCAGGCAGCGGCACGCCACGAGTGCCATGTCCGCGCCCACGGCGTCCGGCGATCTGGTTGGCGTCAGGATGTGGCTCTGACACAGGCGCACAACGCTTTCCACCATCAGGCGGACGTCGGCGGGGTCGGCCGCGGGCCACTGCCCGTTGACCCAGTCGCGGACGAGGGTGAAGGCGGTTTCCAGGAGCGCTTCGCCGCGGACGGTGAACAGCGACAGCAGCGAGACGTCTCCGCCGCCGGCGGCGCGCGTCAGGATCGTCTCGAGCAGCGGGTTGGCCCGGGCGACGGTCACCATGTACTCCGCGGCATCGGAAACCGCGCCGGCCAGATCACCGGGATGTGCGGCCAGTCGGGTGCCGACCTCCTCGAAGAACTGCGCGGTCTCCCGCATCACCAGCGCGTTGCCCAGTTCCTCCTTGGTGCCGAACTCCGCGTGCAGGCTCTGGCGGCTGATGCCGACCTGGGTCGCGATCGCGCCCATCCGGACGGCGGCCCAGCCCCGGTCCAGGACCACCTCGCGCGCGGCGTCCAGTGCGACGTCGCGAAGACGCGCACGGCCATAGGCGCGGGTTTCAGCGCGGAGGTCCACTGCGGTCACGCTCGATAGTCTAGCGCCCGAACTGACATTTCAAAGTCATATGTCGCTATCGCTTGACATCTTTCCATTTTTGTCAGAAGCTCTCCGTATGACCACAGCCCTAACCCGTGCCGAGCGTCCCTACGATCCGGCCGACATCTCGTCGGTGGAGTTCTGGGAGGGCACGTTCGACGACCGTGAGAAGGTGTTCGCCGAGCTGCGCGCGAACCGTCCCATCTCCTGGCACCGGCCGGTGAAGAACGGGATGTTCGAGGATCCCAACGATCAGGGCTTCTGGGCCGTGGTCCGGCACGCCGATCTGGTCGAGGTCACCCGCCGCCCAGGCGACTTCCTGTCCGGCAAGGGCATCACGTTCGAGTCCTTCCCGCCCGAAATGCTCGACGCCGCACAGGGTTTCATCGCGATGGACCCGCCGCGACACACCAAGATCCGCCGGCTGATGGCCGCGGCCTTCACCCCCAAGCAATTGGCCCGCATCGACGAGCACATCGTCGCCAATTCGAAGCGCATCGTCGACGACATCGCCGCCAAGGGCGAGATCGATTTCGTCACCGACGTGGCCTCACTGGTGCCGATGAACAACATCTGCGACATGGTCGGCATCCCCGAGGAGCACCGCCGGACCGTCGCCTACGAGTCGCAGTTCGCCGACGGCTGGCGCGACCCGCGCCTGCTGCAGGGCGCCGACCCGCTGGCCCGGCTTGCGCAGACGATCATGACGGTGCACGGAATCGCCCACGAGCTGATCGCCGCTCGGCGCAGCAAACCGGAGAACGATCTGATGACCGCGCTGGTTCAGGCCGAGGTCGACGGCGAGCGGTTCACCGACGACGAGATCTCCTCGATCTTCGCGCTGCTGATCATCGCCGGCAACGACACCACCCGGCAGTCGATCAGCCACGGCATGAAGGCGCTCACCGACTTCCCGGATCAGCGCGCCTGGCTCATGGAGGATCTCGAGGGCAGGCTGCCGATGGCGGTCGAGGAAATCATCCGCTGGGCCACCCCGATCATGACCTTCCGGCGCACCGCTGCCCATGACACCGAACTGGGCGGCCACCACATCACCGAGGGCGACAAGGTGATCATGTTCTACTCCTCGGCGAACCGTGATCCCGAGGTCTTCGACCATCCCGAAAAGCTCGACCTGTCCCGCTGGCCGAACAAGCACGTCGCCTTCGGCGGCGGCGGTATCCACCACTGCCTCGGCGCGCAGCTGGCACGGCGGCAGATCACCGCGACCTTCCGCGAACTGCTCAACCGGCTGCCGGATATCCACGTGGTCGGTGAGCCGGAGTTGGGCAACGGCAACTTCTTCCATACCGTGATGAGCATGAAGGCAGAGTTCACCCCGGAAAAGGACGCCCGATGAAGATCGTCGTCGACCGCACCAAGTGCTCTTCGATCGGGTTGTGTGAGGCGACCGCCCCGGACATCTTCGAGATCGGCCCGGATGGTGCGCTGAACATCCTCATGGACGACATCCCGGACAGCCGCCGGATCGACTTGGAGCAGGCCTGCGAGAACTGCCCGACGCAAGCTCTCAGTATCGAGGACTGACGCGCTGTACGTTCAGTCCCCATGGGAAGCGTCAGCCACGATGAGGTCCGCCAACACCTTTCGGAACGCCGCCGTCGGCTGACGGAATCGCGCGCGCTGAGCCCCGTCAAGGCGGTCATGGCCCGCTTCAGCGAGATCGACGGAGCAAACCAAGGCGTGCTGGTGTCAGTCCAGCTGTTCACCGTCATCATCCCGCTGATGATCCTCGGCTTCAGCTATTTCACGGGCTTCGCCGACAACGTCAGTCCGGGCACCGTCTGGATTCGCGAACTGGGGCTCTCGGGTCCGACCAGTGACACCGTTCGCGGGGCGTTCGGCGACACCGCGGCGCTGCGCTCGGTCTGGACCGTCGTCGGCGTGGCCGCCTTTCTGGTGTGGGGCATCCCGATGGCGGTCATGGTGGCGAGCGTTTTCGCCAGGGCCTGGCAACGTGAGCAATTCGGGTTCGGCCAACGGCTTGCGCGCGGCGCGGTGTGGTTCGCGATCTATCTGGGGATGTTGATCCTGCGGGAGCGCATCGCCTACGGAGCCGAGTACGAAGGCGCCGCACAGGTTCTGATGTTCCTGATCGCGCTCATCCCGGTGTGGGTGTTCTGGTCGCTGACCCCGCTCGTTCTGGTGCGCGACGGCGGCCACGGCGCGAAATACCTTGCGCTGGCCGGACTGGCTGGCGTGGTGATCGACGGAATCATCGTTCCGGTCATCGGACGGGTCATCTTTCCCAGGGTGATCGACGCCTGGACAAGTTTCGGCCCGATCGGTGTCGCGATGGCGATCATGACCTGGTGCGGGGTACTGGGAACGGCATGGGTCATCACCGCCTGCGTCGGGGCGGTGCTGTGGGAACGCAGCGCCCCGACGGACACGGTCCTGCAGGCGCAGACCGCGGAGGACGCCGCCGAAAGATAGACATCAGCAAATGAGCGGCGATCCGCCTCGAGGATCGGTATGGTCCAGATGTCAATTCGAACCGAAGGTCGATTTCCGTGAAGATTCGCTCCTTTGCCGGCTTGGTTGCCGCCGTTGCCATCGCTCGCGTGAGCTGGTTAATCGCCAGCTGAGACTTGCTGACACACATCGGGGCGGTGCTGACAGCAGCACCGCCCCGATGATTTTCCACGCTAGGCGCTAGGCGCCTTTCTTCCTGTCCCGCTTGGGTTTCGGATCCGGCTCACCCAGCGCCGCTTTGCGATCCTCGTCGCTGAAGCCAGCGGCGGCGCTGCCGTACGCCCGCTTGCGGCTCATCACGTCGTGCGTCGACCGGAACGCCGCACGATTGCGGTCGTAGTCGCGCTTGTCGTACGTCATGGCGTACTGCCTCTCCACCCCCATCCGCTCACCGATCTCCACCGCGTCGATATCGGCGCCGAGGAAGATGAAGTCCCACTTGTAGACCTCGCGCTGCCGGGTGATCAGCGCCTTGATGCCGGGCCACGTCCACGTCTGACTGGCGTTCTCGTAGCCGTCGGTCATGATCAGGCAGATCACCCGGCCGGGCCGCCTCTCCTCTGGCAGAGCCGAAAGCTGTTCTCCCACTTCGGTGATGAACCGGCCGGCCGCGTCCAACAGCGCCGTGTTTCCACGCGGAACCAGCTCGAACGGCGGAACAGCGTTGATGTCGGTCGGCGGGTAGACCACCTCGTACTCGTGGTCGAACTGCGCCAGAGTGACGTAGCACAGCCCAGGGTACTGACGCTGGGCGTCGATCAGTTCGCGCCAGCCGTCCTCGGTGGCGGCCACCGAGTGGCCCATCGAACCCGAGCGGTCGAGCAGTGCGGCAATAAGAGTGGTGTTGGGATTGGTCAATATCCACCTTCCTGTGGGCAGCCGGGAACCACCGCGAAACTCGAATGAATGGACCCCCGACCAGACACGAACAGCCGCCGCAGCAGCCATTCCTTACCTCTTGATTATAGCACTTGATCTGCGGTTATGCACCTTCAGACGGGGGTGACGCCAGTGGCGCGCGCGCGGCGACGCCAGAGGAATCCCAGACTGGCGAGCCGACTCTCCGGCAGCGGCAGATTCACCGTGTCCGCCCCGATCTCCTCGGCGATCAGTTGGTCGAGACGGCGGTCCAGGTCGTCGACAAGCTGCCCGGCGTCGCGGCCGGCGGCCAGTGAGCACAGCTCAGCCGGGTCCGAAACACGTTCATAGAGTTCGAGATCCGCAGCCGCCCGGCCGAGGTGCTGTTCGCCGGGCAGGAAGTATCTGCCGTACTTGTGCGATTCGGTGATGATTCCGCGCAGGAATCCGCGATGCGGAGGAGCGGGACCCATCGACGAGAACGCGTCGCTGGTGACCAACACGGCGTCGCGGACCGCGCGCTGCGGGTCCGACCACAACGGGGAGAGATCGCGCCCCGGAAGGGGATCAGACCGGGACTCGGCGCCTGCCACCGCCAGCATCGTCGGCAGCAGATCGACTGCCCCGGTGAGGCGCTGACTCGTCTCGCCTGCCGGAACGGCGCCTGGCCAGACCATCGTCAGCGGGACCTGGGCGTTCTCGCGGTAGAGGTTGGCGGCCTTCTGCCGCAGTCCGTGGGCGCCCGCGAGGTCGCCGTGATCGGAGGTCGCCACAACGAGGGTGTTCGACCCGGCGCCGGAGGCGTTCAGCGCGTCGAGCACGGTACCGATATGGCCGTCGACTTCCAGGGAGAGGTCGATGTAGGCGTTGATCATTCGGCGCCAAGCCCTTTCGTCATGGACCCGGCCGCCGGTGATGTCGCAGGTCACCTTCCAGTACCGCTGGGTCAACGGCTTGGTGGACAGATCGTCGGCGAAGTTCGCGGGCAGCTGCGCACCGTGGTCGGTCACCCGCGGCTTGCGGAACCGCGGATAGAGCATGATGTCGTGCGGGTTGACGAACGAGCACACCAGGAACCACGGTCCCCGATCGGCGTGATCGGTGATCCACCGGGCCGCACGCTGGGCGGTCCGGCCGTCGATGAAGTGCCCCAGATACGGCGTGCCGTGGGTATCCGGAGCCTGCCAGTCCTGAAACCCGTACGGCTGCAGCCCATTGCGCCGTGACTCCCCGCCGAGATGCCACTTCCCGAGGTATCCGCAGGTGTAGCCGGCGGCGGTGAGCAGGTGACCCAGCGTGGGGATAGCCGGATCCAGGGGACGTTGCCAGCTGAAGTTGATGTTGTCGAACATGCCGGTCGAGGCGGCGTGGCGGCCGGTGAGCATCGTGGCCCGACTCGGGGTGCAGGGAAACGTGTGGACGTGGTGATTGGTGAAACGCATCCCCGCGGATGCCATCCGCTCACGGTTGGCGAACCGCACATGGTCGGGGAACCAGACCCGTTCGCGCTCCTCGTCGGTGATCAGGAGCAGGATGTTCGGGCGTTCGGCCACAAGGGTCGACGTTATATGCCCAAACAGCCGTAGGGTCGAGCCATGGCCATATTGCCACCCGGGCCGCCGCTGCCGGCGAGCGTGCAGACCGCGCTGATGCTGCGCTGGTGGTCGGCGTGCGCGTTCGCCTGCCGGCGCCGCTACGGCGACGTCTTCACGGTGCGCCTGGCCGGGTTCGGCAAGGGTGTCTATCTGGCCAACCCCGAGGACATCAAAACCGTCTTCGCCGGCGACCCGCGGATTTACCATGCGGGAGAGGCGAATTCGGTGCTCGGCGGCGTGATGGGACGTAGCTCGGTCCTGGTGATCGACGGCGACGTGCACCGCGAGCGGCGCCGGCTGATGCTCGCCCCGTTCGCCCGCGACGCGGTGGCCCGTCAGCACGGGCTCATCGCGGAGATAGCGAGGGCCAACATCGCGGGCTGGCCGGTGGGCACCGAATTCGCCGTCGGCCCGCGGATGTCCCAGATCACCCTGGAGGTGATCCTGCGAACGGCCATCGGCGCCAGCGACCCCGATCGGCTGGCGGCTCTTCGGGACGTGATGCCGAGGCCGCTCAGCCTGCGCCCGTTCGACACGGTGGCCATCGCCAAGCCGCGGCTGCAGCAGCGGTGGCCATGGCGCTCGCTGCGGCGCAACATCGCCGAGGCCGACGCCCTGCTCTACGCCGAGATCGCCGAGCGGCGCGCCGATCCGCACCTCGCCGAACGGCCCGACACCTTGGCAATGCTGGTGCGCGCCGGCCACATGACCGACACCGAGTTACGCGACCAGCTCATGACTCTGCTGCTGGCCGGGCACGACACCACCGCGAATTCGTTGTCCTGGGCGCTGGAGCGGCTGACCCGCCATCCGCAGATCCTGGCCCGGGCGGTGCAGGCCGCCGAGGCCAGCGCCGCCGGGGATCCGGCCGGTGAGGAGTACCTGGATGCGGTCGCCAAGGAGACGCTGCGGATCCGCCCCGTGGTGTTCGACGTCGGCCGGGTGCTCAAGGAACCGGTGGACGTCGCCGGGTATCGGCTGCCCGCCGGCATCACGGTGATCCCGGCCATCGGGCTGGTGCACGCGCGCAACGACATCTACGGGGACGCAGAGGAATTCCGTCCGGAGCGGATGATCGACGCAGACTTGTCCCCCACCACCTGGCTGCCGTTCGGCGGCGGGAATCGGCGCTGCCTGGGCGCCAACCTGGCGCTGGCCGAGATGCGGATCGTCCTGCGGGAAGTGCTGCGTCACGCCGAGCTGGAGACCACCACCGCACCGGGCGAGCGCCGGCGGACCAACGGGATCATCCATCAGCCACACCGCGGCGGCCGGATCCGCGTGCGCGCGTTGCGGAGCGTCAGCGCCGCGGCCGCGACGGCGGCGGGGTGACGCCCTGTGGCCAGGCGGTGTCGGCGTCGTAGAACACGTTCGTCAGCACGGTCCGATTCAGCATGCTGAGGCATTGCCGCCCACAGCGCGATCGAAGGGACTCACATCGCCGACGAGAACCTCTCGAGGTGGATCTGATCGGCCGGCACACCCGCTGCGGTCAGCGCGGCCACAGCGGCATCCATCATCGGCGGCGGACCGCACAGGTAGACATCAGGCATCTCGTCCATCACAGCGATCTCGGCGGCCGCCAGCTCGACGGGATTGCCCACCGCGCCGTCCCATGCCGGATCCGGGTTCCACACCACGGTGACGGCCTGGAAATCCGGGAGACTCTCTGTCAGCGAGGCGATCTCGTCCTGCGCGAAGACCTCGCTGTGCCGGGTGACACCGAAGAACAGCCTTGCCGGCTGCGCCTCGCCCCACTCGGCCATCTTGCGCAGCATCGACAGCAGCGGTGAGAGTCCGGTTCCGCCGGCCAGGAACCACCGCGGCCGAAGCCCGTTCTCCGCCAGTCCGAATTCGCCGTCCGCGCTCGAGACGGTCAGCACGTCGCCCACCTCGGCCCGCTCGGCCAGGTAGTCCGACATCGCCCCGCCGGGCAGCAGCCGGATGTAGAACTCGAGCCGGCCGTCCCAGTTCGACACGTTGGCCGGCGAGTAGGCGCGCCGCACCTCCCGGCCCTCGGCGTTTCCCGGCACTCCTCCCTCTCGGCCGGGCGCAAGACCCGGCACGACGATGCGAACGAACTGGCCGGACTCGAAATCGGCTGAGGCCGAACCGTCCTCGCCGGGCCGCAGGGTCAGCGTCAGCCGCATCACCCCGTCGGCCACCCGGTCCAGCCCGGTGATCTCGGCCTCGTGCCGCACCGGAGGACCCACGACGATCTTGCTCTGGTCGTAGGGCAGCGCGATGCGGCAGTCCTCCCGGGGGAAGCTGCGGCACAACAGGATTCCACCCTGCTCCTCGGGAACCTCGATGACGTTCGGGTCGTGCTCGCCCATCTCCACCCGGCCGCGGGTGAGCACCGCCGAGCAGGCCCCGCAACCGCCGGACTCGCACGACGACTTGAGCATGATCCCGGAGTCCTCGGCGGCCTCGAGAACGGTGGTGCCCGAGTCGCAGTGCAGCACGGACTCCTGCCCGTCGGCGGTAACCAGCGTGACGTCGTATCCCGTATCGGTGGTCACCCCGACAGCCTCCTCCAGCATCTCGGTCATCTACGCACCGGCCAGCGCCGCAGCCAGGTCCTCGGCCGGATCGCCGATGGGCTTGAGCGCGAACTTCTCGACCAGGATGTTCACCGCCGCCGGGGTGAGGAAGGCCGGCAGGGTCGGGCCGAGGCGGATGTTGCGGATGCCCAGCGCGAGCAGGGTGAGCAGCACCGCGGCGGCCTTCTGCTCGAACCACGAGACGAACAGGCTCAGCGGTAGGTCGTTGACGCCGCATTCGAAGGCGTCGGCCAGGGCCAGCGCGATCTGGATGGCCGAGTAGCTGTCGTTGCACTGGCCGACGTCGAGCAGGCGCGGGATGCCGCCGATGTCGCCGAAGTCGTGGCTGTTGAACCGATACTTGTTGCAGCCCAACGTCATCAGCACGGTGCTGTCCGGGGCATGATCGGCCACGTCGGTGTAGTAGTTGCGGCCCGGAGCGGCGCCGTCGCAGCCGCCGATGAGCAGGAACCGGGTGATGTCACCGGCTTTGACCGCCTCGATCACCTTGTCGGCCACCGACAGCACCGCGTTGCGGGCGAACCCGGTGGTGACCGTCTCGGCCGGGGCATCCTCGGTGAAACCGGGCAGCGACTGGGCGGCCTTGACCACCAGCGACAGGTCGTCGTTATCCAGGTGGCGCACACCGGGCCAGCCGACCGGGCCGAGGGTGAAGATGCGATTGCGGTAGGCCGGCTGCGGCTCGATCAGGCAGTTCGACGTCATGACGATCGGACCCGGGAAGGCGGTGAAGTCGCGCTGCTGGTCCTGCCAGGCGCCGCCGTAGTTGCCCGCGAGGTGGGTGTACTTGTGCAGCTCCGGGTAGCCGTGGGCGGGCAGCAGCTCGCCGTGGGTGTAGACGTTGATGCCGGTGCCCTCGGTGGCCTTCAGGATCTTGTCCAGGTCGTGCAGGTCGTGGCCGGAGACCAGGATCGCCTTGCCGGCGACCGGGGTGACGCGGACTCCGGTGGGCACCGGGTTGCCGAAGCTGCCGGTGTTGGCCCCGTCCAGCATCGCCATCACGGCCAGGTTGACGGTGCCGAGTTCCAGCGCGTGGCCGAGCAGCGCCTCGAGGTCCGCAGGGCCGGACGCCAGGAAGGCCAGCCCGTTCTCGATGCCGGCGTCGGTCTCGTCGGTGCGATACCCGAGGACGTGGGCGTGGTGGGCATAGGCACACACACCCTTGAGGCCGTAGAGGTTGAGGTTGCGCAGGCCGATGACGTCCGCGCCGAGGGTGTCGAGGTCGGCGTCCACGCCGACGGCCTTGGCCTGCTCGACGACCTCGGAGATCTTGTTGGCCGGCACGAACTGGGCTGCTCCGGTGAGGGTTTCGGGCTCCTTGCCGGCGGCGCGGGCGGCGGCCTCGTAGTCTTCCCTGGCGCGATCACGGACCTCGACGGCCTCGGCGATCAGCTGCATGAAGCGGGTCGCGTTGAAGTTGACGTTGGTCAGCGTGGTGAACATGTCGAACGCGGCGTGCGCGGCGTAGCGCGGGTCTGGCGCGCCGAGCTCACGCAGCTTCTGCGCGTACTGGCCGATGCCGAGGTCGACGTGGACCAGCACGTCCTGCAGCGCCGCGGTGGTGGCGTCCTTGCCGCAGTTGCCCTTGGCCGACGAGCAGCCGTAGGACAACAGGTTGGGCCGGCCGGGCTGGGGGGTGCGGTCGGTCTGCTCGCACTGGTAGCAAAACATAGGTTCTCCTCTTCCTCGGCGGCGGCCGAGATTGGGCTCAAGTCGGTGTTGACGTGCCCACGGTATGAACCGCGCCGACCGAAGCCATTGACCTAGATCAAGAGGTCGGTGTGGCGTGGCTCACAGCGTCGACTCGCCGCGGGCGTACGCGTCCAGGGCCGCAATGTCGGGAATCCGCACCACCGAGCCGTCCATGGTGAGCAAACCCTCCGAGGTCAAGGTGCGCACGGCGCGGGAGAACGTCTCCGGGGTCATCCCCAGCCGGGAGGCCAGCACCTGCTTGAGCGCGGGCAGTTCCACGGTGGTCGAGGGTCCCGTCGTACCCGCGTCGTCGCGCATGGCGCCCAGGACATAGGCGACGATGCGCTGGGTGGCCGACTGCAGCGACAGCATGGCGATGTCCTGGATCTTGGCCTGCAACCGCTTGGCCATCGACGCCAGCATCAGCCGCGCCATCGCCGGGTCCTCGTCAAGGATCTGGTCGACGGCCTTGTCCGGGACGAACACGAGGTGGGTGTCCACCAGGGCAGTGGCGTCCACCGGGTAGGGATCACGCAGGAACATCACGGCATGGCCGAACGCGCCGCCCGGGGAGATGATCTCCAGCACCTTGACCACGCCCTCGGAGTTGGACACCGAAAGCTGCATCCGGCCGTCGCGCACCATGTAGAAGCCCGTCGACGGCGTTCCCCGCCGGAACAACACCTGCCCGGCGGGGAGAAAAATCGGACGGCTCTGCGCGGCAAGGAATTCCGCACGCGCACGGTCGAGACCGTCGAACATCGGGGCGGACGCGATGGTGTCACTCAGCTCGGCGGTCAACGGTGCTCCGGGGTGGTAGGGACCGGGCGAACCTACCTGGGAGACGCTCCTGCGCACAATGCGCACAACCACGGGTTAGGCTCCCGGACATGGCCGGCAAGCGCCGCATCGACATGCGGTTCGCGACGCAGATCCTGCTGTTGCAGCTGGCCGTCGTCGCCCTGACTCTGGGCATCGCTTTCGCTCTGTTGGCATTCCTCGGCCATCGGCGCCTGGCCGCCGAGGACGGTCACCGAGTGCTGGACGTCGCGCGGGTGCTCGCCGAGTCACCGGCGGTGCGGTCCGACGTCGCTCGCTATGACCGTCCGCTGACCGACTCCCCCGCGCTCACCGACGAACTCGAACGCGGCCCGTTGCAGAACATCTCCTCGACCGTGAAGGAGCGCACCGACGCACTGTTCGTGGTGATCACCAACAGTGACGGCATCCGGCTGAGCCACCCCAACGTCAGCGAGTTGGGCAAGCGGGTCAGCACCGACCCGTCGTCCGTCCTGTCGGGCCGCGAGGAGGTGACCCGGCAGACGGGCACCCTCGGCCCGTCGGTGCGCGCGAAAGTCCCGATACGCGCACCGAATTCGGAGCGGGTCGTCGGCGAGGTCAGTGTGGGCATGTCCACCGCGGCGGTGCACGCCCAGTTGCGCAGTGACCTGTGGGCCGCAGGGTGGATGAGCGCCATCGCCCTGGCGGTCGGAACGCTGACCTCGTGGCTGCTGGCCCGCCGGTGGCGCGGACAGACTCCGCTGCGGACCACCGAGATGGCCGCGCTGGTGCGCACCCAGGAAGCGGTGCTGCACGGTATCGGCGAGGGCGTGCTGGCGGCGAGTGCGGACGGCACCACCGCGCTGGTCAACGACGAGGCCTGTCGACTGCTCGAAATTGACAGCCCCACCGGCAAACCCGTCGACGAGATCGGGCTGACCCCCCGGGTGCTCGAGGTGCTGCGATCCGGTGACCCCACCCCCACGCTGGCCACCGTCGGTGACCGGGTGGTGGTCGTGTCGGCGCGACGGGTGTCGCGGAACGGGCGCGAGCTGGGAACCGTGCTGGTGATCCGCGACCGCACCGACGTCGAGTCGCTGACCCGCCAGCTGGACGCCGTACAGCTGATGAGCACCGCGCTGAGGGCGCAGCGCCACGAGTTCGCCAACCGCCTGCACCTGCTCAACGGACTGGTGCAGAGCGGGCACACCGAGGAAGCCACGCAGTACCTCGAGGAACTGCTCGGCTCCGGGCCCCTTGGCTCCGCGTTGCCCGGCATCGACACCATCCGCGACGCCTTCCTGCAGGCGTTCCTGGCCGCCAAGGCCGCCGCCGCCCGCGAGGCGGGAGCGACGCTGCGCATCGGCGAGAACACCTGGGTGCCGGGACGGCTGGCGTTGCCGGTGGACGTGACGACGGTGCTGGGCAACCTGCTGGACAACGCGATCGACGCCACCCGATCGGCCGGCACCAGTGACGGGATCGTGGAAGTCGAACTGCTCCAGGACAACTCGACGCTGCACATCACCGTCGCCGACAACGGCACCGGGGTGGCGCCGGAGTTCGTCGAGCACCTGTTCACCGAAGGCACGTCGACCAAACCCGATTCGGGCATTCCCGGCGGCCGCGGGATCGGGCTGGCCCTGTCCCGCCAGATCGCCCGGGCGCTGGGCGGCGAGCTGCGGCTGGCCAGCCCCGCCAACCCGGGTTCGGAACTGTCCGGTGCGGAGTTCAGCGCCCGCCTGCCGGGCGTGATGATCGAGGAGAACCAGTGAGCCCAACCGAGCTGACCGTGATGGTGGTCGACGACGACTTCCGCGTGGCCAACATGCACGCCGGGATCGTCAACGCCATGCCCGGCTTCACCGTCACCGCCAACGTCAACACCCTGGCCGGGGCCCGCAAGGCCGACCCGGTGGACCTCGCCCTGGTCGATGTCTATCTGCCGGACGGCTCCGGGGTCGATCTGGTTCGCGAACTGCGTTGCGATGCAATCGTTCTCAGCGCGGCGACCGAGCCCGACACCATCCGGGCGGCGGTGGCGGCCGGCGCGTTCGGGTATCTGGTGAAACCGTTCGCCCCCACCGACCTGGCCGCCCGACTGGGCGGCTACGCCCGCTACCGCAAGATCCTGTCCGCCCCAAACCTCGGGGCCGCGGACGTCGACGCGGCGTTCGATGCGCTACGGCCGAAGATCGCCGCCGCGCAGTCCTCCGCACCGACGGCGGCCTCCCCCACCAAACAGCTTGTGATGGAGGCACTTCACGCCTCCGACAGCCCAATGTCCGCGGCGGAGGTTGCCACCGCCACCGGAGTGTCCCGGGCGACGGCGCAGCGCTATCTGGCGGGCCTGGCCACCAGCGGAGAGGTCAAGGTCGGCCTGCGTTATGGAACGACGGGCCGGCCCGAGCAGGAGTTCACCGCTCAGAAGTAGTTCCAGAACTCATGGGACACGCCGCTTGAGCGGATCTTCGCCCCGAGTCCGTAGACGTTCTCGCCCGACCACCGCCGTTCGAGGACATCGATGACGTCCTCGCCGGCCTCACCGCCCAGCGCGATCACCAGAGCGGGCACATCATCAGCGGCGACGGTGTATCCCCACTCGTATTCCCCATCGCCACTGATGCTCCGGGTGACCGGGCCCAGATCCTGACCGAGGATCTCGAGTTGACCGTCCGCGCGCCGCTCGGCGGTCATCGTGAGCCGGCTGCCGTCGTCGCAGTGCTCGCTCTGCAGCGACACCGACCGCGGCTCCATCGAGGCCCTGGCCGCGTCGGCGGCTTCGACGTCGAGAAACCACCAGTCCACCGCGCTCCGCCAGCTCTCGTCGCCGATCGCCCACGCCCACATGACCTCCACGACCCGCTGGGCATCCTCGGTCCGGAACTCGAAGTGCGACTCGGGGCCGCCCTCGCGGTACTCGACCTGATAGGCACCGTCGGCGTCGAGCCAGGCCTGGATGAAGTCCTGTTCGGCCCGATCGAGGATGACGTACGGCGCCTCCGGATCGGGCCACTGCGGGCTGGCCACCAAGTCGGACAACAGATCCCGGGTGAGGAACGGGAGGCGGACGCCGGGCATGCTCACGTCGACCTCCACACTGCCGGTCGGGTCGTAGAGGCGTTTGAGGATGATGTCGTACACCGCCAGGTCATGATCCTTGGCCAGGATCAGCAAGGCCTCCAGCAGTCCGCACTCAGGATCGTCCAACGCCAGCAGGGCGCCGCCGGAGGCCGTGCGGCACGTTTCGATGTAGTGGCCCCCGGGGCTGCCGTCAAGGGCGCCGAGGACCTCGACGACTGCGGCCGGCGGCTCCTTCTCCCGACCGCGTTGCATGGCCGCGACAAGTGTGGCGGCATCTGCGTTCGAGCGGGCAGCACCGGCCGGAATGACTGCGAGACGAAACTTCATTCTTGACACCCCCTGGCCCGGATCCCCCGATCCCCGGCCACTTGCGATGCTAAGCCCGGGGTACGACATCAATCGACAGGTGGTCAACGCCCCCGAGCAGGGCTATCGTCAGCCGGATGACGGGTTCGACGTTCCCCGACTCTCGCTGGGGTTCCGATTCCAGCCAGCTACGCAGGGCCGTCGACGGCTTCGCGGCCACGCCAATGGGTTCACGGTTGATCCGCGCCCTGGTCCCCCTGGACCGCCGGGTGCTCAAGGCAACCAAGGGTCGCTACACCGCACTCGGCCCGCTCGGGCTCCAGATCCTCGTCCTGACCACCATCGGCAGAAAGTCAGGCCAGCGACGCGAGTCACCGCTCATCTACACCCGAGACGGTGATCGCCTCTATCTCTTCGGCAGCAACTTCGGGCAGTCCGCGCACCCGGCGTGGTCGTCCAACCTGGTGGCCAAACCGGATGCCTGGGTCACCATGGGCGGCAGGGAAATCCCGGTCACGGCCCGCCGGCTTTCCGGCACGGAATACGACCGCGCCAACGAGAGATTCATGACCTACCTCAAGGCGTATCCGGCCTACCGCACACGCACCGATCGCGACATCCGGATCTTCGAGCTGACGCCGCGCTAGGCTCCGAGGCCGCCGCGATCAGCCCTTCGCCGTTGCCATATCCTGCCGTTTGGCCAGCGCCAACTCCCTGATCTGCGCGAGGTCGTCGTCGGTGTAGACCCCGTTGACCCCGGAGATCGCGGCGAGCTTCATGCCGTGCTTCAGGCCGAGCCGGTAGATCTCCTTGACCTTCTCCCACTCGATGTTGCGCCCGACGGTGAACGTCTCGTAGCGGCCCTCGAGCGCCAGGACGATGGTCTCGGCCAGGCAGGCGTAGGCAACGCCCTTGGGCAGGCCGATTCCCTTCATGTGCGGATCGCCGGGCAGTTCGATCTCCCCGGACTCGATGACCAGAACATCGGGCCGCTTGGCAACGTCCTCGGCCGAAAGGTCCAACGGCCGTGCGACGTCGGTGATGACCGCACCCGGTTTCACCTTCATGATGTCGAGCACCTTCTTGCCTGCCCCCGAGGTGGCGGTGACGATGACGTCCATGTCGGCGATGTGCTCGTCGGCGTTGGCCCCCACGTGGATCGTCGCCCGTGGGCTCTCCCGCTCGATATCGGCCTTGAGCGCCAACAGCTTCGCCGGTTCGATGGAGACCAGCCACAGCTCGTCTGCCGCCATCGCGAGCAGTCGCGCGCACACCGAGCCGATGGCGCCGGTCGCGCCGACCACCATCGCTTTGCCCTTGATGTGTCCCTTCTCGTCCACTTCCGCGATGCCGAGCCGGCGGACCGCGTCGTGGGCGGCCCACAGCGCACCCGAAGCGCTGTAGGAGTTGCCGGTGGTGATGGGAAGCGGTGCCCGCTTGGCCACCGTGACACCGGCGTCGCCGACCACCTTGGTGAACGCGCCCAGACCCATGATCTGGGCGCCCATCTTCTGTGCCATGTCGGCCGCCGCGAGGAGCCGGGAGTAGGTGAACTCCGGGTCGTGCGCCATCAGTTCCTTCGGCGTGCCGCCGACGGTGATGAGCCAGCCTTCGACCTCGGCGCCCGTCGGCGAGGTGATACCGGTGACATGGCTGTAGACGAACGGCGGCGCGTGCGCCATCAGCTTCTCCACGCCGTCCATGAAGATCCCCGGCGTCACGTCGGCGACGGCGTCCAGCGCCTTCACGTTGCGGAAGTACTCCTGGGACAGCGGGTGAATGACGAACGCGAACCGGGACTTTCGCTTGAAGCCGCTCGGGTACAGGATCCTCGGCTGCAACTCCGCCGACTGGATCATCTCGAGCAGGTCGTCGTCGGACAGGCGCGACTCCTCCGCTTCGCCGGCCACCAGCATCAGCGCCTCGAGTGTCGCCTCGTTGACCACCACCCCGTCGAACGGTTGGGGCACATCGTCGAGGATCAGGTCCACCCCACGCTCCCGCAGGCTGTTGAGCCGCTCCTCGCCGATCGACGTCGAGATCAGCGTCTTGCCCTTCAGGTCGTCCAACTCGAACTGGGCGAGTTCCCTGAACGTAGCCACCACGACATCGCAGTCCTGCAACGCCTTTCGCACCCGCGACTCGATGAACGTCCGGCCCGGACCGGTGGCCGCCGACACCACCGCCGAGGGCAGCTTGTCCAGCAGCCAACCCGAGGCGGATACCGCGCGCTCGAACAACTCGAAGGGAGTGTGGATGTCGGACAGGCCGTACTCCACCGCCGGGTCGGCGAAGCGCAGGTTCTGCGTGCTCTCCGAAAGCACCCGGGTCGTGCGGAAGTGATTTCGTCCGCCGAGCACCACCACGCGCGCGTTGGCGAAGTAGCCGGGCATCTCACCGGCCACGTGCCGGATGGTCCACTCCTGCAACACGTTTCGCAAACGGTGGCCGTCGGTCACAATTGCCTCGGCACTTGCCGCCGCTGCCTTCCGAAGCTTGTCGGGATTTCCTTTCAGGGTTCCGGCCACCTGTGCGTCATGGACTCCGCTGATCCCGATGGCCGCGGCCCGGCCGGACCAGTTGCGCAGCTCTTCTGCCGCCCGCTTGACGCTGCCGCCGGCGCCCACCCGGACGATGCGGAAGGACTTCCCCAGGAACTCGACCGAATGGTCGTAGTCCCGCTCGGGTCCGCTCAGGCTGATATTGACGACCAGCGATTCCCGGTGCTTGGCCATGGGAGCCCTCTCTAAACCATTGCTTTGGAGTCGAACTCCGGGTGGGCCGCCATGAAGTCGAGCAGTTTGTCGGCGTAGTCGCGGAAACGCGGGCAGGAGACCCCGGTGCCCTTCAGGTCGGCCACGGTTTGCGACGTGCCGTATGTGGTGGGGAACGCGAAGTAGTCCAGGGTCTCCGCGGGCAGGCCGGTGAGCAGTTCCATCCCGGGGACCGTGTCAAGCAGGCTGCGCACGACCGATACCGGGATGGGCAGCCAGACCAGCTTCTTGCCGAGGTGCTTGCCGAAGATCTCGGAGACCTCGCGGGCCGACGGCGGATTGGGGTCGGTCAGCTGGTAGGTCTTTCCCTCGGAACGGTCCAGGACGCTCAGTGCGTCCATCGCGGCGATGACGTAGTCCCGCGGAACCAGCGATGCCATGACGGACTTGTCGACGTTCGGCAGGAATGTCACGCCGGGCAGCCGATTCATGTAAGCCGCGACGAAGTAGGGTCCGTCGTACTTCTGGGTCTCACCGGTGCGTGAGTCCCCCACCACGATGCCGGGGCGGTAGATGGTCGCCGGCAGCCCCTCGGCGATCGCCGCGCGCACCAGTCGCTCGGCCTCGTACTTGGTTGACTCGTAATGGTTTTGGAACTCCTGACCCTCCTCGAGCATCTCCTCGGTGAACTCGCCCTCGTAGGCGCCGGAGACGTAGCAGGTGCTCACGTACTGCAGTCGGCGGAAGTTCGACCGTTCCCGGCAGAACTGCAGGACGTTGGCGGTGCCGGTGATGTTGACCAGCTTGGCGATGTCCTCGGGTACGGAGAGGTCGTATACGGCGGCCAGGTGCCAGACCTCGGTGACGTCGTCCACCGGGACCGAATCGGCCAGCCCGAGGCCGGGCTGGGTGATGTCGCCCTCGACGAGTTGGACCCGGTCGGTGATGTGGGGGTGGGCTGCCTCGATTTCGGCCAGCTTGGCCTTCGCGGTGTCCATATGCCGGGCCTGCACGACGCAGATGACTTCTGCTCCGTCGCGCTTGGCGAGGATCCCGGGGAGCAGGGCAGACCCGAGGAAGCCCGGAAACCCCGTCATCAACACTGCACTCATATTCGTCCTCCTGGAGTTCGGTTGGCCTCAGGGCGCAGTCTTCCAGAGCACGCCCCGTCAGACATGGAGTTGAGCACTCCCCCGATCGGTCGACACGATCTTCATCCCGCCGATCCCCCTGCCGGTCGACCCCCGGGGCCGTCTTCACGACGGAAAGTGAAGCCATCACGGCCGACACCCCGGCCACCGGAGAAAGAAGAACGACATGACCACCACCACCGCCTCGGCCCGCTTCACCGCCACCATCGCCAGCGCCATGATCGCCGCCGGCATCCTCGCCGGCGCCGCCGTCAGCCAGACCCACACCCAGAACCTGGCCGACTACGGCGCCGCGATCACCGCGGACAACTCCACCGGCACCGCCCGCTCCGAGGGCGTGCCGCACATGTCGGACCACCAGACCGGTTCCGGCAACTACTTCGAGCAGATGAACGGAGGCGCCAACTAGAACACTCCAGACGATCCCCTCACGCGAGCGCCCCGCCACTGCAACGGCGGGGCGCTCGCCCTCGTGCAACGATCAGACTCCATGCGCGCCTTCGCCTGCCCGGTCTGCCACGGCTTCGTCCCGTTCGAGGCGCCGCGGTGCCCGTCCTGCGCGGTGGCCGTCGGCCTGCATCTGCCGACCCGCGAGATGGTGGCCCTCACCGACGGCGCCGCCGAAGTCGCTGGACAACGCTGGGTGCGGTGCACCCAGCACGAGCCGCTGGACTGCAACTGGCTGACGCCCGCGGAGGGCGACGCCGCCGCCCGCGGGCGCTGCCTGGCCGACTCGCTGATCCGCCGCGAACCCGATCCCGACGACACCATCGCCCGGGAGAAGCTCGTCCCCACCGCGGTGGCCCTGCGCCGGTTGATCTATCAACTCGTCGACATCGGCCTGCCCGTCGACCCGTACTGGCGCCGCGACGGCGGACTCGCGTTCGACCTGCTCTCCAGCTACAGCACCGGGGAGAAGATCCTCATCGGCCACGCGGGCGGCGTCATCACCATCGACCTGGTGGAATCCCTTGACGCATACCGCGAGTCACTCCGGGTTCGGCTCGGGGAGCCCTACCGGACCATGCTCGGCCATTTCCGGCACGAGGCCGGCCACTACTACCAGAACGTCCTCGTCGAGACCGGTCCCGGCGCGGAGCGTCACCTCGACCGATGCCGTGCGCTCTTCGGCGATGAACGCGCGAGTTATGCCGACGCCCTGCAGCGCCACTACACCTTCGGCGCGCCGCCGGACTGGCCGCAGACGTTCATCTCCGAATACGCGACCATGCATCCGTGGGAGGACTTCGCCGAGTGCTTCGCGCACTACCTGCACATCACCGACACCCTCGACACCACACGCGAGGCGGGCATGGTGCTGCACGCCGATCGGGTGCGCTTCGCCGGCCCACGTGACATCGCCCCGCTGGAGTCCTACTGCCGGGGCCCGATCGAGCAGCTGCTTTTCGACTGGCGCTGGATTTCGTTGTTCTTCAACCGGGTGAACACCGCGATGGGGAAGAACCCGCTGTACCCGTTCGACATCAGCCCGCCGGTCGCCGACAAGCTCGGGTTCGTGCATGCGGTGGTGCGGGAAAGCGCCACCACGCCTGTTTTGTGAATGACAAGATGCGACCATGTCGAGCGCCGAACACGTCATCGAGTCCGCCGGCCGCCGGGTCGGTGAACTGACCCCGGACGACCTGGAGCTAGAGCGGTACCTGCTGGACCTCTCACTGCAGCCGATCGAACAGTTCGAAGGGTTCTCCCACATCGAGCAGTACCTGCTGTCGGCGCTGCGCTACCAGCTCAACTACACCAACTACGCGCTGGCCATGGCGCAGTACAACCACACCCCCGCTTTCACCGGCTACCTCACCGAGGCCCAGGCCAACACCATCGAGAAGATGCGCGACAAGAAGGTGTGGGGCTACTGGGCGCACGAGATGCTGGTCGGTTACCAGCGCTGGGACCCGGACCCGATGAAGTTCGCCAATGTCATGTACACCGGCTTCTTCGGGGTGATGGTCGGCCTGTTCGAAACCCTCAACGACCACCGCTTCTCCAAGCCCGGCGCGCTGAGCCTGCGCTGGAACGACGACACCGAGTACCGCTACGAGTTCAACTCGCTGTGCGAGGCGATCGTGCACAACATGGACATCAGCAGCCAGGGCCCGCTGTACCCGTGCGAGCCACGGCTGATCTACCCCATGTGCAACGCCTTCTCACTGTCGACGCTGCTGATGCACGACCGGCTGCACGGCACCGACTACGGCGACGGCCGCGTCGAGCAGATGGCCCAGGCCTACCTCACCCATGGCTACCTTCGCCCGGACAACCGTTTCATGGCCTGCCGGGGTCCGCTGAAGTTCTCGATGAGCCCGTCGGTGGGCAACGACGGCGTGATGTCGTTCTGGCTGAACTACCCGATGCCCGAGCAGGCCAAGAGGACGTGGGAGAACCTGCGCGCCAACCTGATTCGCATCGAGGGCGACGACGTCAAGATCGACGCCACCAGCTGGGAGGTCATCGACCCGGGCAACTACAGCCGCGGCACCGGCATGAGCCGGGTGTCGGTGATGGCCTCGGCCAAGGAACACGGCGACAACGAGATGGCCGACGCCCTCGAGCGATCCCTGGACCGGCGGTACAAGACCGTCCGCAAGAACGGCGCCCGCGCCTACACCGGTATCTCGAGTTGGGGCAACGCCGGGCACGTCCTGGCGCGGTTCACCACCGAGGGGTCCATGCGCGCCCTGCTGGCCGGTGAGGTGCCCACCGAGTGGAAGACCGGGCCCGTGCTCGCCCAGGCCGCCTACCCCGACGTGTTGGTGACCCGCGCGGTCACCGACGGGCAGGCACTGGACCTCGTGCTGCGGCCCGGAAACGGCGGCGGGAGAACGACACTCGGCATCGAGCGGCTCCAGCCGCAGCGCGACTACGAGGTGACCGGCGGCGTCGAGGACACCATCACCGCCGACGACGATGGCGGCGCGCTGGTGTCGGTCGACCTCAACGACCGGCGAGAGGTGTTTCTGCGCCCCGCCGCGCCGTAGAGCAGCACCGTGCCGACCGAGAGCCGCTCGACTGCGGCGGGGCTGTGCGCCGCGAGCATCCGCCCGACCACCACAAAGAGGAACAGACCGACAATGCAACAGGTCGTCGGGTCACATGATGGTCGAGGCAAGGTCACGGTGCGCGCGATTCCGCATTAGCGGGGGCGTATTGGTGACAGGATGCCTCTGTTCAACCTGCGGAATGACGGAGGAACACGTGGCGGACAGCCCGCAGAGCCAGCCCCAGGCGGCGAAGAAGACCCCGGCCAAGAAGGCCGTCGCGAAAAAGGCCGTCGCGAAAAAGGCCCCCGCGAAGAAGGCGGCGGCCAAAAAGGCGCCGGCCAAAAAGGCGGCGGCCAAGAAGTCCGCGGCGAAAAAGGCCGCGCCCAAGAAGCTGCGCGGCGAGGAGACCATCACCGGGGCACGGCGGCTCGGCGGCTGGGACTTCGCGACCTGGCGGATGGCGACCGACGACCCGGTGATGCGCTCCACCATCCTGGGCGTGCTGGTGCTCGACAAGAGCCCGGACTGGGAGAAACTCGGCGACCGCTACGAGCGTGCGACGCGGCTTGCTCCCGTGCTGCGTTCCAAGATCGTGGAGGGCCCGACGGGCCTGGAGACCCCGCGCGTGGTGGTGGACCCCAACTTCGACCTGTCCTTCCATATGCGGCGCTTCCGCATGCCGGAGGATTCGTCGTGGGAGGACGTCCTCGAGGAGGCCCGCCGGCAGTCCATGGCCGATTTCGACAAGGACCGGCCGCTGTGGCGGGTGACCCTGCTGGAGGGTCTGCCCGGCGGCAAGGCGGTGCTGGTCCAGAAGCTGCACCATGCGATCGCCGACGGGCAGGGTGCGGTGCAGCTGGGGCTGGCGCTGCTGGACTTCACCGAGGAGGGCGCCGATCTGGGGCCCATGCCGCCGGCGCCCGAGCCGGTGTTGCTGGACACCAAGGGCTTCATGCAGGCCGTCATCCGCAACAACGTCGGCTGGGTGGCGCGCACCGCCGAGGACGCCATCCGCGGCTTCGGGCCGCTGGCGATGACGGCGCTGATGCACCCGCGGACGCTGTTCGGCAAGATCCGCGACACCGCCGGGTCGGTGGTCCGGTTCACCAAGGTGTCGGTCGAGCCGCTGTCGCCGATCCTCAAGGGCCGCAGCATCAACTACCACTTCGACACCATCGACATGGACTTCGACAAGTTCAAGGCCGCCGCCAAGAGGCGCGACCGGACGGTCAATGACCTGTTCCTAGCGGCCATCAGCGTCGGCATGAACGACTACCACGAGAAGATGGGCCATCCGGTCGACGAGTTGCGGATGAACATGCCGATCTCCCTGCGGACCTCCGCCGATGAGAGCAACGCGGTCACCATTGCGCGGTTCGAGATCCCGGTGAGCAACATGATCGACGACGTGCTGGAGACCGCGGCCAACACGGTGCGCAGCTGGCGCGCCGAGCCCGCCCTGAAGATGGCCGACTATCTCGCCGAGCTCAGCCGATTCCTGCCGCCGGAACTGGTGTCGGCGGCCGCCCAGACCTCGGATCTGACGGCGTCCAACGTGCCCGGCATCCCGGTGCCGGTGTGGCTGGCCGGGGCCAGGGTGGAGCGGATGTATCCCTTGGTGGGCACCATCGGCGCGGCGATCAACGTGACGATGCTGACCTACACCAATGCCGCCAGCGTCGGCATCAGCTCCGACGACGCGGCGGTGGGCGATCGCGCCGAACTGCTGGAGAGCCTGCGTCTCGGGTTCGCCGAGGTGCTCGGCGAGGGCGCTCTTGTCGGGGATCCCATCAGCGGACAGTGACCGAAAGCCAACTCCAGCACTGGGAGAGCAGGGTCGAGTGGCCGCTGGCCGCGTGCGCCGTCGCGTTCCTCGTGCTGTATTCGGTGCAGGTACTCGGTGAGCCACAGGGACCTGCGGGCCAAGCGGTCTCGGTGGCGTTGGATCTGCTCTACGTCCCGTTCGTCATCGACTACCTGGTCCGGTTGAAGCTGGCAGAGAACCGCTGGCAGTGGTTCATTCGTCATCCCCTCGATCTCGCGGTGGTGACGCTGCCGTTCCTGCAGCCGCTGCGCTTCCTGCGGCTGGTGGCCCTGGCCCGGATTCTGGAGCGGGCGCTGGGCGATGCAGTGCGCGGACGGCTCATCGCGTTCACCACGTTCGCGGCCATCCTGCTGGTGTACACCTCCGCGCTGGCGGAGCTGCACCATGAGCGGTACGCGCCGGGCGGCCAGATCAACACCCTCTCCGACTCCCTGTGGTGGGCAGTGACGACGCTCTCGACCGTCGGCTACGGCGACCACGTCCCCATCACCAACACCGGGCGAATCATCGCGGTGCTGTTGATGATTGGCGGCATCTGCCTGATCGGTGTGGTCACGGCGACAGTCGCGCACTGGATCATCTCCGAGGTCGGCAAGCAGGACAGCGCCCAGCAGGCCGCGACGGTGGCCCACGTCGAGGAGCTCCGGGAGGAGATCCGGACTTTGCAGAAGTTGGTGCACCAGGAGAAGTTGGTGCACCAGCAAGCGGGGAGCGAGGGGGATGCGAACCCCGGCCGGGCCAGCCTCACCCGCAGCCGAACCAGCCCAGCCCCCACCGGGACCAGCCCACCATCGGCAGCCCCACCATCGGCAGCCCCACCATCGGCAGCCCCAGTCACACCTGTCCCAGGCGTCCCCAGCGGAACGCGGTAAAGACTTTTGCCCGCCTTCGAGCGACAAGGCATCAGCGCGCCCGCCTCGGAGCGACAACGCGCCGGAGCGGTGACGGCCTCAGTCCGCACAACTTTCCGCGGCCCACCCCACAACCGCGTCGTCGCTCCACCGACCACAGTCGCTCCGAGGCGGGCAAATAACCCCGTTGTCGCTCCGAGGCGGGCAACTGTCATATGCCTTCCGGCGCGGTGACGGACGTGACTCGCGGTCGCACGGTCGCACGGTCGCACGGTCGCACGGTCGCACGGGCGCACGGGCGCACGGGCGCACGGTCAGCGCAGTAGCGCGGCAACGCGGCAGCCCCGTCAGCGGGGCAGCGTCCCCCGCGCAGCCAGCGTCCGAACCAAACTCCAACCCACCAGTGTCCCCAGCGCAATCGACACGATCGCCGCCCCGGCCACGCTGATCGTCGCGGTCCCGGCGAAGTCCCCAGACGCCGAGCGACTCAGTGACATGAAAGTCAACTGCCCGGGCACCAGCGACCAGAACACCGCCAGCGCAAGCACACTACCGGGCGGCGCGCCCCGCAGCCGCGACGCCAGCACCGCGAACGGAATGGCCACCATGGCACCGACGAAACCGGAGTGCGCGGAGTTCAACACCAGTCCCGCGGCCGTCTGCGCGAGCGTCGCCACCGCGATCACCACCAGCAGCCAGGGCAGCGAACCGCGGGGCGCCGACAGGTAGAAGTACAACCCGACGGCAACCACCGCGATCGACGCATACAGCGACCACGGCCCCATCAGCGTCGACGCAGCCTGCTGCGGCACGTGCCCGGCGATCCGGACCCCGACCACCACCCCGTAGACCATCAGCCCGAGCTGTGCCAGGGCATACACGGTACGGCTGGCACCGGAAACGATTCGGCCACCGGCCAATTCGATGGCCCCGATCACCAGCGCCATGCCGGGAAGCATCGCGATCAGCGCCGGACTGATGATCCGCAACAACCCGTCGTCGGCCACATCTGCGACGAACCAGGTGGCCAGCAGCGTCACCACCACCGCCGACAGCGTCGGCAGGATGGGCGTCAGACTGGGAAACGGCCGGCTCAACTGGACGATCAGGCCCACCACCAACCCGAGGAACAGGTGGGCCAGCAGCGCCCTCCAGGTCGGCTCGACGACCATGCCGAACCCGACCGTCGTCAGCGCATACCCCAATGTCGTTGCCAGAGAACCGAACCGGGCCTTCTGCTGACGTGCAGCGCGCACGGCCTCGACCGCGTCGCCCGGGGTGATCGCGCCAGCGCGGGCCAGGCGGGCGATCTCCTCGACGCGGGCCGCCATGTCGAGCCGGCCGGACGGCTGCGCCGAGCCTTCCATCTCATGGGCGTCGCCGACCTGAATGAACAGCATCGTCGGAAGCACCGCCACCTGCACCCGGGCAGTGGTGTAGCGGGCCGCGATCTCCAGCAGACGGTCCTCGACCAGCTGCACAGGAAAGGAAACCTCGACCATCGCGATGCCGATGTCGCGCAGCATCGCCGCGACGTCGGCCCGGCCGTAGTGGTCCGGGGGCGCCAGCGCCGGCGGTTCGGTGAAGCGGAAGGCGTCGGCGATCCGGCTGCGGAATGTGGCCATGCAGCCATGATGGCCAACAGAGTCGTCCGCGCCGGGAAGGCGCGGTCAGCGACGGTCGGGCAATGCGGCGTCGCGCTCCAGCTGTGCGGCGTCGCGCTCCATCTCGTCGCCGTTCTCGTGGGTCCGCTTCTCCATGAGCTCCATCGCCAGCCGGGCGTAGACCATCTGGCTGGTGGTAGTCAGCTGACCGCGGCTGTGCGAGGTGAAGGTGTTGATCCAGCTGAACAACGTCGCGATGCGGTTCTTGAAGCCCACGAGATAGAGCAGATGCAGGAAAAGCCAAGCGAGCCAAGCGAAGTAGCCGCCGAACTCCAGTTTGCCGACCTTCGCCACGGCGTGGTGCCTCGAGATCGTCGCCATGGAGCCCTTGTCCCAGTACCTGAACGGCTCACGGAACTCGGGGTTGTCGCGGCCGTTCAGGTCGTTCTTGATGATCTTCGCCGCGTACTTCGCGCCCTGGATCGCGCCCTGGGCAACCCCCGGCACGCCGGGCACCGACATCATGTCGCCGACGACGAACACGTTCGGGTGGCCCTTGACCGTCAGGTCCGGCTCGACGACGACCCGCCCGGACCGGTCGACCTCGGTGCCCTCGCACTGGTCGGCGACCATCTTGCCCAGCGGGCTGGCCGCCACCCCGGCCGACCACACTTTGCAGGCGCAGTCGACGCGGCGTTCCTCGCCGGTCTCCTTGTTCTTGACCACGATGCCCATGTAGTCGACATCGGTGACCACCGAGTCGGGGTAGACCTCGACGCCCATCTTCTCCAGCCGGCGCTGCGCCTTCATGCCGAGGTTCTCCCCCATCGGCGACAGCACGAACGGCGACCCGTCGAACAGCATCACCCGGCACTCGGCCGGGTCGATGGTGCGGAACGCGCCGGGCAGGGTTCGCTGGGCCAGCTCGACGATCTGCCCGGCCAACTCCACCCCGGTGGGGCCGCCGCCGACCACGACGAACGTCAGCCGCCGGGTCCGCTCGGCCGGGTCGGTGGTGACCTCGGCCGCCTCGAACGCGCCGAGGATGCGCCCGCGGACCTCGAGAGCGTCGTCGACGGTCTTCATGCCGGGGGCGAAGGTGGCGAACTGGTCATTGCCGAAGTAATTCTGCTCGGCCCCGGCTGCGACGATCAGGTAGTCGAACGGCAGCACCGTCTGCATCGTCATCAGCCTGGAGGTGACGGTCTTGTTCATCAGGTCGATGTCCTCGACCTCACCGAGCAGCACCTGGCAGTTCTTGTTCCGCTTGAGGATCAACCGGGTGGTCGGGGCGATGTCGCCGGCCGACAGGATGCCGGTGGCCAGCTGGTACAGCAACGGCTGGAACAAGTGGCTGGTGGTCTTGGCCACCAGGGTGACGTCGCAGTCGGCTCGCTTGAGGGCTTTCGCGGCGGTGAGCCCGCCGAACCCGGAGCCGATGATCACGACGCGTGGGCGTTGGGCGGCCGGACTGGCCATGGGCATTCCTTCTGGCGCGCTGCGGGACCGCTTCAGGTTATCGTCCCCTCTTCGGTAGCGTCCGGATTATGGTTCAGCCCACAGTTGCCGCATACACCCTGTCGCGCCTCGCCGCGCTGGGCATCGAAAAGGTCTTCGGGGTGCCCGGGGACTACGCCTTCTCGGTCGACGACGCCGTGGAGACCGTCCCCGAACTGGAGTGGGTGGCGTGCGCCAACGAGCTCAACGCCGCCTACGCGGCCGACGGCTACGCCCGCATCCGCGGGGCGGCGATCCTGTCCACCACCTATGGGGTGGGTGAGCTCTCCGCGCTCAACGGCGTAATGGGTTCCCGGGCGCACCGGCTTCCGGTGTTCCACATCGTCGGCATGCCCAGTGAACGCATCCAGCAACTGGGCCTGATCACCCACCACAATCTCGGTGACACCAGATATGACCGCTTCCAGGAGATCTCGTCGGCGGCCTGCTGCGTGTCGGCGGTGCTGACCCCGGACAACTGCATCGACGAGCTCGAGCGGGTGATCCGCGAGGCCCTGCGGCAGTCCATGCCGGCCTACATCGTGATCTCCGAGGCCAACGGACTGATGCCGGTGATCGGCAGACCGGTCCGGGGTCAGCCGCTGCCGAGGATCAAGCGCCAGCGCAGCGACCCGACCGAACTCGCGGCGGCGGTCGGTGCCATCGCCGCGAGAATCGCTGCGGCACAACGCCCGGTGGCCACCATCACCAGCCTGACCAAGCACTACGGGGTCGCCGACAAGGCCGTCAAACTCGTCGCCAAGGCCAACATCCCGGTCGCCCTCACCCCCAACGACAAGGGGGTGCTCGACGAGTCGCTGGCGCAGTACATCGGGTTGTATGCCGGTGCGGGTTCGCATCCCGCGGCTGTGCGCGACATCGTAGAGAACGCCGACCTGATCCTCGACATCGGCGGGGTGATGCTCTTCGAACTCAACACCGGCCTGTGGAGCAGTGTCCTGGACACCAGCCTGGCGGTCTGCATCCACGAGAACCGGGTCAAGATCGGCACCGACGTCTACCTCAACGTCGCCATCGACGACGTTCTCGACGCCCTGGCCCGCAAGGTCCGCAAGCGCAGCCTCCCCGAGGCGCCGGAGTACGGCGAGCTCGAGCTGACCGGTTCCGCCGACGACCCGACCTGCTCGGCCAACTTCTATCCCCGCCTGCAGCGGCGACTCAAGGCCGGCGACACCCTGGTGATCGAGACCGGCACCTGCATGACCCATCTCAACGGCATGCGATTGCCGGCCGGGGTCAGCGCCGAGGGGCAGGGCATGTGGGGATCCATCGGCTGGGCCACCCCCGCCGCCATGGGTGTCGCGATGGCCAAGACGTCCGGCAACACCTGGCTCGTCACCGGTGACGGCTCACATCAGCTGACGCTCAACGAGATCGCCGTGATGGGCCGCTACGGCATCGCCCCCCGGATCTTCGTGCTCAACAACGGCCTCTACGGCATCGAGGACATCATCAGCGAACGCGGCCACGACTACGACAACCTGGCCCCGGTCAAGTACCACCTGCTGCCCGAGGCGTTCGGCTGCCGGAATTGGCTGTGCGCCAAGGTGTCCACGGTGGCCGAGCTGGAGACGGTGCTCGTCGACATCGAATCGCACAAGGGCGCGGCATACGTCGAGGTGATGATCCCCGACGAGGAAAGCCAGCCGCTGCCCGACGACGTGATCGACCGCGGCTACAAATTGCGCACCCCGCGTTAGGCGGGGCGACAGCCTGGGAACCTCCACGGGCGACCGCCCCTGCCCCTCAACCGCCATACCGGACAGCCGCAGCGGCCCAACGGCGCGCTCGTTATGCTCGCGCCGGTCGAGTAGGCCCGCCATACTGCTCGGGTGATTCGCCACGCCGCGCTGAGCGTCGCCGCCGCGCTGAGGGTGCTGGGCGGGTGGCGTCCGATTGCGGGCTAGCGCCGCCGTCGCCCTCGCCGCACTCCTGCTCGCCGGCTTCCCGGCGGGCACGGCACACGCGGACTCCGACCCCGACGTGCTGTGGCGGTTCGTCCACGAGCAGTGCGTCCCTGATCAACAGGCCAACCTCAACCCCGCGCCGTGCGCAGCGGTCGACCTGAGCGCGGGCATCGATCGCGGCCATGCCGTCTTCAAGGATTACGTCGGCGACCACCAGTACCTGCTGATCCCGACGACCCGGATCACCGGGATCGAGGACCCCGCGCTGCTGCGGCCGGACGCCCCCAACTACTTGGCCGACGCTTGGCGGACAAGGGCTTTCACCGAGTCCAGTGCCGGCGGCGCCCTGCCCCGGGACTGGATCGGCCTCGCCGTGAACGGCGCGGTCGCGCGCACCCAGAACCAGTTGCACATTCACATCGACTGCCTGCGCGCCGATGTGCACCGGACACTGCGTGATTTCGCCGGCGCCATCGGACCGGTGTGGGCGCCGCTCCCCGTGCCGCTGGCCGGATCTCGTTACGACGCCCTCGCCGTCGACGACCTCGACGCGGTGAACCCGTTCGCTCTGGCCGCGGCAGGCGCCGACCCGGCCCTGTTGACACTGGCCGTGGTCGGCACCGGCACCGAGTCTCACCCGGGATTCGTCGTCCTGCGCAGCCAGGCCGACCCGGCGGCCGGTGTGCTGCCCGCCGCCGAACTCCTGCAGGACCACACCCGCTGCCCGGCTCCGCTGCCGCCAGGTCCCTTCACCTCCAAATGACAATCCCCGCAAGGAGACGACCCACGGATGCCGTCACAAGGTCAACGCGGCTGCCGCTCGGCCTGTGCGGGCGCCCCGCAATGAACTGGTGTGGCGCCCTTGGCCGTCAGCGCAGCGCCACCGCGACAGCCCTGATCAACGGCTGACCGAACTGGTCGGTCAGCGTCAACTGGTCACCCGCGATGGAGAAGCCGCGGACGTTGCCCAGCGCGGCGACGATCGCCTGCTCCTGCTGCATCGCCTCGGGCGGGCCGGCCATCATCGTCGAGGCCACCTGCGAGAAGGTCAGCGAGTTGCCGGCCAGCGTGTAGCCACCCATCAGCCGGTTCACCCCGCCGGATCCGGCGAATCGGCCGTCCTGGCCGTTGAGCACCAGCTGCGGCTCACGCATCTGTTCGGCCACCGCGACGGGCTGGCCGCCCACTTCGAGCAGCTTCCAGTAGGTGTCGGTCAGTGAGACGTCCGGCGGGGGCGGCGGGCTGCTCGGCACCGGGTCCATCACCAGTTGCAGCGGCACCGGGTTGAGCGCGTCAACCTGATAACGCTCCGTCGTGGTGAACAGGAGTTGGTCGCGCAGGTTCAGCCGGGCGCGCGCGGCATAGACGGCTCCCGGCCGAACCGCGGCGCTGGGGTAGACGAGCGCGAACTGGATCGGGGCCTGCTGGTCCTTCACCTGGATCTGGGTCTGGGCGATGGTCTGCGCCGGGGCGTCGGCCAGCGAAACGTCCTCCAGCGTCACCGTCAGCAGCGAGCCCGGCGGCAGGAGGGCCGGTAGGCGCAGAACCACCGTGCCGTTCAGCGTTTCCGAGTCAGCCACGGAACCTCCCGGGTCGGCGCCGGCGGCGGCGCAGCCGATCAGCGCGACGAACGCCGCGATCAGCAGAACAAGGCTCGTCCGCATGCTGCCCCTCCCGATAGACGAACCCGAAGATTACCCCGGCCGCAGGTAGGTTCGAACGATGCTGAAAGGCCAGGAGGCATGGAAGGAGATCCTGACCGTCACCGATGAGGACGACCGGTCATTCGTCTTCTACTGCGGCTGGGGTGTTTCACCGCCGGTGGCCTACGTGCCGGCCGCGGCTGACTGGGTCCGGTGCATGCCGCCGTGGCTGCACTTCCGGCGCGACGAGGTGATCACCCTCATGGGGTCGATGGGCCACGTCGTGCATGAGGGCCGCTACCCCGACTGGCCCCGCTGACCGCCGGCGTCGCGCAACATCGCCCGCCCCATGGCGCTGCGCTCGAGGGAGAACGACTCCTCGGTCCAGTTCTGATCGAGTAGCCAGACCGATATCGCCAGAGCCCTTGCCGCACAAGCGAAGTAGACGTTGGCCAGTGCGGTCTGACGGTGCAGCGCGTTGGGGATGAACCCGGTGAAGCACAGGATGCCGTTGTCGTGGACATAGCTGCCGAAGCCGAACCCGGTGGCGTTGTTGGTGAGCTCGGCGCCGTTGAGCATCAGCGCCAGATCGACACCTGCGGCGGGCGTGGCGGCCTGAAAGGGGAAGCGCTGCAGGATGAATAGGCCGTTGCCGTACAAGGGATGTGGCTGGCTGCCCATCACCTGGCACAGCGAGGAGCGGTCACCGAACGGGAACTCCACGACGAAGCCCTGGCCGCCGCCGGAGGCACCGATCGACGGCGGCTGCATCATGAACTGGTTCATCGCGTCGGTGAACTCCTGCTCAGGCCACTCGCATGGAGCCTTGCCCTGCTCGACGAAAACGTTGACGGCGTAGATCAGGTCGTCGGGCGTGATCCGCCGGCCGTGCTCGGGATGGCCGCTGTGCGCCGGTTCGGCGTGGAGCGCCTCCACCAGCGTGGGGCCGAGCAGGCGTGCCTCGGCGATCTGCATGACCGCGGCCGAACCCAGCACCGGGCCCATCCATTCGGCGTTGCCGTCGTACACGCGGGCCAGCGAACGCAGGCTCAGCGTGCGGCTGTCGCGGTCGTACACCGGCCCGGCCATGGCGGCGAAACGCATCGGCCCGTCGTTGAGTTCGGTCAGGGCGGCGTCGTTCAGGTCGAGGTCGCGCAACACGTCGGTCCGCACGCCGATCAGGTAGCCGGTTTCGCCGTCTGGGCCGGTCTCTTCGCCCAGGATCTCGACAGTCTGGGCGTTCTGATCAGCCCACCAGGTGAAACCGTCCGGCGTGCGTACGGACCATTCCTCGTCGACCTGGAGCTGTTCGCGGTAGAGCCAGTCGATGGTCTGCTCGCCGGCGTTCACGGGTGCCCCTTTCGCTCCACGGGAGTGGAGACGAGGCCACCGTAACGCCGAGGGCCGACGGGCCGCGGCGGGCCGGGGTGTAACGGCAGGCCCGGCTTCTGCGACAGTGCGGTTGTCAAGCCGTGAGCGTGAGGAGTTGCCAGTGTCGGTGAGCGTTCGTTCCTCTCTGGCTGCCGGAGTCGCCGCCGCGGTGCTGGCCGCGGGTGCCGGTTTGGCAGCGGTGTCGCCGATCGCAGCCGCTCCCCTGCCCGTCACTGCATCACCGGCGGTCCAACTGAGCGCGCTGGCGGTCTCGCTTCCGAAGCCGACGAAGCCGCTCACCAACCCCTTCGGGGGGGCGACGGGCTCGACACCGGGAGAGCGGATCATCAACGGCTACAACGCCATCGAGCCGTGGGTGCAGTACGGCGTGGAGCTGGGCGCCTGGAGCGTCGGGTGGCTGCCCTGGCCGATCGGGCTGATCGCTCCCCAGATGAACATCGGCTACAGCGCCGTGGAACCGCTCAGCCGGGCCGCGGTGTACAGCGTGGCGTATGCGATCGACGGCCAGCCCGAACTGATCCCGCCGACGATCAAGAACGGCATTCAAACCTCGGTCAACAACCTGGTGCAAGGCGAACTCTCCTGGATCGCCAGCTATTTCCCGCCCCTGCCGCCGATCGGCGGCGCCGCGGCGGTGGTCGCGCCGAAGCCCGCCGCACGGGCTGCCGCGTCAGCCCCGAAGCCGGCGTCAGTGAAGGCCATTGCCGACGTTCCGTTCGCGGCGCCCGGCAAGCGCACACGGGTGAAGGCAGCGGCGTCAACGACGGTCGGCGCAACGGCGACGGGGGAAGGCATCTCACCCGCGGCGCCGGAGGCTGCCCCGCAGGCACCGGCTTCCCGGGTGCACAAGGCCACTCGCAGCGCGTCGAAGGGGACGCCGGGCGCGGCGAGCAGCGTGAAGGCGGGACGAGCCGGACGTTGAGCGGTGCCGGCCGCTCCGGCGACCTCCGCGCAGGCGACCTCCGCTCAGCCGACCTCCACGCAGGCGACCCCGCTCAGGCGACCTCCGCTCAGCCGACCTCCACGCAGGCGACCTCCGCGCAGGCGACCCCGCTCAGCGGCTCCCCTCAGCCGCGCCCGGAGGGCATAGGACTTCTGCCCGGCTCTGAGCGACAAGTTCGAACATTGCCCGCCTAGGAGCGACAGAGGCGTCGCCTGGCGTGGGCGATCGGCTGTCGCCCGCGGTGCCACTCCATCGCCCCTCCCCCGGGCACTTCACTTCGCAGTCGCTCTGAGGCGGGCACTTCGGTCCGTTGTCGCTGCGAGGCGGGCACATACCTTTACCCTTCGGAACTCCCGCCCGTCAGTCAGCATGGACGCATGTTCGTAAAGCGCCTTCTCCTCATCGCAGTGCTCGCCACGGCCGCGATCAACAGTCCCGCCACGCCCGCCGCAGCCGCTGAGCCGTGTCCCGACGTCGAGGTGATCTTCGCCAGGGGAACCGGTGGCGCCGGATTGGGCGACGTCGGCCAGGCCTTCGTCGATGCGGTGCGATCCAAGGCCGCCGGCCGTTCGGTTGACGTGTATTCGGTGAACTACCCGGCGAGCTTCGACTTCAGCAGTTCGGTGCCGGTAGGCGCCGCCGATGCAGCGGCACGCGTGCAGTGGATGACCGACAACTGCCCCACCACCAAGCTCGTGCTCAGCGGCATCTCACAGGGTGCGGGCGTCATCGACCTCATCACGATGGACCAACGCCCACTCGGCGATTGGACTCCGACACCTATGGCCCCCCAATTGGCCAATCACGTTGCGGCGGTTGCCGTGTTCGGCAATCCCGCCGGCACCATCCCGGGCGGTGGATCACTGACGGCGATGAGCAGTCTCTACGGCGGAAAAACGATCGACCTGTGCGCTCCCGACGACATGTACTGCGCACCAGGCGGAAACAGTTTCCTGGCGCATCTCGCCTACGTCCAGAACGGAATGGTGGAGCAGGCAGCGGATTTCGTCGCAAGCCGCCTAACGTGACAAATCCACGCCAGACACACCAACACTTTTCGCAATGCGCAGCCCCTGAAGACAGCGAAAACCCCTGTTAGGCAGCAATGTGTCGGAGAACACGTTTCCAATGATGTTGGCACCGAGGCAAATCGACCAATCAACAGCCGGTTTGCCCAACCGGCATCTACCTGCATAAACGGCAGACCAACACGCGATCTACCTGCGATTTAACGACTTTCGGGCAAGAGCGCGTGACCTGCATGTTTCGTCATATCACAGTGCAATATCGACCAGCGGAAACGTGCGCGTCGGCAAACGGTCCAACCACGTTTTTCCGACCTTTTCCGCGTGCGCGGATTTTCCGCATCCGTCATATCAACTTATCCTGAGAGCATGATGAAAAAGATTGCGCTAGCGACGATTACCGCCGGCTTGGTTGCAACCTCATCGGCAACGGCGGCGGCCTTTCCCCTCGTCGGAACCAATGGACTTTCTCCCAACGCCTGGAATCTCCTGCAGTACCTCCAGGCCAACTACCCCGGCGTGCAGTCCATCGGCGGTGTTCGCGCGGACTCGCGTCCCGACCATCCCAGCGGCCACGCCCTGGACATCATGATCGGCTCGAACATGGGTCTGGGTGACACCATCAACGCCGACATCCAGAGCCAGGCGTCGCGCTTCGGAGTGAAGTACACGATGTGGCGAGTGGCGGACCACTTCAACCACGTCCACGTCACAGTCAGCTAAAGACCCTCGGTATTCCCCTCCACCGACTTGACCTCGAGGCTGTTGCCGTCGTTGTCCGTCCAGGTGATCACGTCACCTTCCTTGGTCACCGAGTAGCAGGTGGGTTCGGTGCTACCGCTGTCGGGATAGGTGAAGCAGAGCTGGTCGCCGATCACTGCCCACGTTCCCCGGTAGCGGTAGTCACCGTTCTTCCCGCGAAATGTGCCATTGCGGGCGTAGTACTCGAAGGCCGGCTGGCCGTCTACCTCGGTCGTGAAGGTCCGGTCCGCCACGATGACCGGCAGGTCAGCCGCAGCGACCCGCCCGTCGGGCAGGCTGGCCAGTGGCGGCAGTGGCGGTGGCGGTGGCGGTGGCGCTGCCGCCGGGAACAGCGGGGTGAACTCCGTGGGGGACGCCGTTGTCGAAGCCGTGCCCGTCTTGGTGTCACCGGCCCCACACCCCGCCAGCCCGAGGGCGACGGCAAGGACAACCGCTCCCATCGGGACGGCAGTACGCAGGTCTTTCACCCGCCTACCGTAGCGCCATCACCCACGCGCATCCGATCGAGGTCCGCTACAGCATCCGGCGGCGCGGCCAGAATTCCAGTCCCAGAAGGACAATCAGCGCCAGCGGGATGTTCCACAACGACACCAGCACGTAGCGCCGCGCCCCCAGGGCGTGGAACTTCTGCAGGTACCGGTAGAGCGATTCCAGCCTGATCAGCGGACCGCCCAGTGTGATGACGCGGTAGTAGAAGTTCTCGAGGCGGGAGCGGTTCGGGTTGTCGAAGATGTCTGGGAACGCCGCGAACGCCAGCGAAAGCCGTTGCGTGCCGGACGCTTTGCACCACCCGATCATGTCGACGGCCAGCCGCTCGTCGAGACCGTTGGGCGCCCCCGGCCGGCGGAACGGCACGTCGAGGGTGACGTCGCTGCCGTCGCCGGCCACCAGGTAACGGTGAAAGCCCTGCACGGTGCCGTCGGCGCCGCGTCCGATCATCAGCAGCACGCCCGGGTAGCGTCCTTCCAACCCGCCGTCGAGGATCATCGAGAATCCCCGCTCCAACCGCGCGCCGTGACCTGAGGAGTGCACCACCTCAGCCAGCTCGGCGGTCAGGGCGTCGCCGAGATCCTGCTCCTCGACCAAGTGTGTGGTGATCCCGCGGTTGTGCGAGCGCGAAACCGCCTGTCGCAGATTGCGGAAGCGACGGCCCTCCATGGCGAAGTCCGGCACGTCGACCTCCACGTCGCAGCCGATGGGTATCGCGCGCAGGGAGGGAACCCGATTGCGCCACAGCGCGATCCGTTCCTCGCTGCTGCCGAGCACGGCGATCCGCCAGCCGCGGCTGCGGCACATCGCCACGAAACCGTCCGCGAGACCGTCGAAGGCCGTTGGCCCGCCGACCGGGTCCCCGCTGACGACGGCCAGGCCCAACCGGGTCCGGTAGGCCACGGCTGCCGAGCCGTCGGAACTGACGTAGTGGCTTTTGTAGGAGTGCATCGCGAACGGCGCCAACGGATCCCCGTGGGTCTGGCGCACCAGCGGCCAGATCCGCGCGACGGACTCGCGATCGGGCCGGGACGCCGTCGGCGCCATCAGGACGACCGCGGCGGCGATCACCAACACGTCCCCGGCCCAGGTCCACCACAGCAGCCGCACGACCACGCCGAGGATGAGCAGCGCCGCGGCGGCGGTCGCGTGCGGGGAGGTGACCGGTCGCCCGAGGTGGATACCACGAGCCAGCGCCACGATCACCAGCGTCAGCGTGATGGACCATTCCGCGAGACCGTCGACGAGCCGCTCGGGAAGCCGGCCCTGCCCCTGCGACAGCAGCAGGACCACCCAGCACAGGCCCGCGACAAAAGGCAGGGTCGCGAATCGCTGCACCCGCCGCGAGGCCGGATTCAGCACCACATGCCCGCCGGTGACTTCCCCGGCGGGGTCGACCGCCGGGCCGGCCATCAGCGGCTCTGCACCGGCCGTCGGCCGATCAGGGACGCCCCGCCCCCGAGCGCCAGCGCGCCGAGCGCGCCACAGGCCGCCGGGGCGAGCAGCGAGACGGAGTTGTAGCCCACCACCAGGTAACCGAACCCGGCGGCGCCGGCCAGCAGTGCCCACCGCGGTCCGGTCCACCGCTCGGGGCGCCCGAACCGGGTGGCCACCAGCATCCCGAGGACCAGCGCGACGCCGTGCCCGGCGTTGGTGAAGTAGCCCCCGCTCACGACCGCGGCGCCGGCCGCGACGGCCAGCCACCAGCCGATCCACGCCTTCCGCCAGCGATGCGGGATCGCGGCGGTGATGGTGCCCAGCACGCCCACCGCCCCGTAACTCATCCCGACGTCGGCGACGTCGACGATCGAACGTGAGAGCAACCCGGCCGCCAGAGCGCCCGCCAGGCCTGCCGCCACGATCAGCGTCGCGCCGACGTGCCCGACCGCGAACGCCACCGCCAGGCGTCCGCTGCGCCACACCAACTCGCCGAGTGCGAGCATCGCGACCAGTCCGGGCAACCACACATAGATCGGCCCGTCGACCGTGACGAACGCGCTGCCGATCAGGGTGCCTATGCGGCCTTCGCCCAGATTGTGGAGGTTGGTGCTGACCTGGCGAACGACCTCGGAGTTGGCGCGGGGACCGAGGATGTAGAGCGCCAGGGCAACCGCGGCGAGCGTCGCAGCGTAGAACAGGGTCACCCGGACCCGGCCCGCACGCGTCCACATCGCCGTCAGCATGACCTCCACTATGCAGGCTCGACGTGGGTGAATGCCAATGGCGGGCCGCGCTGGCCCTGGCCGCGTTCAGCGCCGCTGGGCCTGCCGACGCCGACCCACCGCCGGAGCCGGCGCCCCCAGCCCAACCCGACGCCCCACCGCCGCTGCCGCAATGGCCCCCGTGCGGAGTGGGCGGGGAATGCCGGCCCGGTGGGCAACTGCCCCCAGGCTGGTACTGAAAACCCGTCGCCGTCCCACCGCCGCGCCGGCGAGCAGCCCGCAGACCACGCCCACGAGGAACGGACCGCGACGTTTCTTCTGCCGGGCGCCCGCCGCCAGGAAGCCGCCGGCCGCCGAGGCGACGGCGACAGCAAGCAACACCGGCACCGCTTCCCAGCCCATGACCATCGATCCAAACAGCGTTTTCCCCGCTCCGACACACTCAGGAGGCGTTCGTGACCAAAGCGAGCGTCAGGCGTTAACCGAACGGAATGACTCGGGCATGCTGTGCCCATGACTCTTCCATGGCGCGGCTCGTCGAACCCCCCTATCGACCCTGACCGGCTCCCACTGTTCCGGGGTCTGCGGCCGCGCAAGAAGTGGCGCTATCTGGGCGTCTACGGGCCGGATGTGCAGATGTGCGTGGGCGTCGCCCACATCGGCCCCGGCTATCAGGCGTTCTGGGCCGTGCACAACCGTCGCACCGACGCATTCCGGGACCGGGCGGCGCTGTGGCCGATCGTGCACTTCGACGAGACCTCGGCCCGGTTCGACGGCGTCGACGTCAGCTACCGGCCGGCCGGCGAGCCGGTCGAGGTGGTGACCATGCACGGCAGCTACCCGATCTGGACCCGCAAGACGCCCGTGCGGGTCACCGGCACCATCGACGGCGTCGCCGTCGACTCCGCCGGTCTGGTCGACGAGACCGCCGGACATCATGCGCGGGTGACCCGCTGGATGTGGAGTGCCGGCTGCGGCACGTCCGACACCGGCGCGGCAATCACCTGGAATCTCGTTGAGGGAGTGCATGATTCGCCGACGAACTCCGAGCGGACTGTCTGGGTGGACGGCGTCCCGCAGGAGGTCGGACTGCAGCGGTTCGCCCCGGACCTGTCCCGCGTCGGCGATCTGGAGTTCCACGCCGAGTCCGAACGCTCCCGGCACGACCGGCTGATCCTCGTCGACAGCAAGTACAGCCAGCCGTTCGGGACGTTCACCGGGTCGATCGCGGGCGTCACCCTCCGTGAGGGCTACGGGGTGATGGAGCGCCACGACGTCCGTTGGTGAGGTGCGCGGTCCCTCGCAGGGCAGCGCTGGCGTCCCGGCACCTAGGCCGCGGCAGCGGCCTCGGCGGCCAGCACCTCGGCCGCGGCGCGTTCCCCGGAGCGGACCGCACCGTCGATCCAGCCGCACATGACGGCCGAACTCTCGGTGCCCGCCCAGTGCACACGCCCGCAGGGCTCCCGCAGGGCGTGGCCGAACTCGGTCAGCACCCCGGGCGGTGCGTGGCTGATCATCCCGCCACCCGAATAGCGTTCGAGGGTCCAGTCCTGTTCGTGGTAGCCGGCCGGCGCTGCAGCCTTGGGGCCGAAGCGGTCCACCAGTTCGCCGATGACGACGGATCTCCGTTCGGCGGCGTCGAGCTTCCCGAGGTCGCGGGCGGCACGACCCTCGGTGATCACGCAGAGGACGCCCGGCACGCCCGTGTCGGTGCACGCGTCGATCGTCAGGGTGGCCGGGGATCCGGGCGCCGCCGACTGACCGCACAACCCGTCGGCGCGCCAGAACGGACTGTCGTAGAGGACCGAGGTCTTCATCACCGCACCGCCGGGCATCCGCTGGTGGAGAAACATCCGGTCCGCCGGCAGCATCGGCTCGTACGCGATGGTCCCGGCGATGGCCAGCGGCACCGCGACGATCACCCGCGCCGCCCGCACGGTCATCCCCCCGGAATGCACTGTGACGCCGTCGTCATCCCGGTCGATCTGGTGGACGGGTTGCGAAAGGTGCAGTGCACCAGCGAGTTCCGCGGCCATCGGGTCCGAGATCGCTCCCATTCCGCCGTGCACGCGCGCGTCCTGCGAACCGCCCTTGTTGGAGAGGACGAAGTTGGGTCCGCCACCGGACCCCATCTGGTGCAGCGCCCAGAGCAACGATACCTCCGAGGCTGCCGAGGTGTAGATCCCGGCGAGGGCCATGTCGAGCATCTCGCGGGCCTGAGTGGACAGCACGTGGCGATGTAGCCAGTCCCCCAACGTGATTCGGTCCCATTCCGCGGCCTTCTTCGCCGTCCAGGGCGCTGCGCCGGGTACCGCGTTGCACATGTGCCCGATTTCCAACAGGCCGGCGCCCAGATTGGCGACCGCCCACGGACTCATCGACCAGGGAATCGAACCGGAGTACCGGTGCTTCCGGCCGTCGACGATCATCAGGGCCTCGCCATCGACGTACTGCTTGTATTCCGCGACCCCGAATTCGGCCATCAACGCTTTGATGTGGTCCTGTCCGGGACCGATCCACGCGCCGCCCCGGTCGATCCAGGTTCCGTTCGGCAACACCTCGGTGAAGGTGCGGCCGCCCACCCGGTCCCGGGCCTCCAGCAGGGCCACCGAACGGCCCGCCTGTTTGAGTCTGAATGCGGCCGTCAACCCGGCGAAACCGGCACCCACCACACAACAATCGAGGTCTGTCATGACCCACCCCTTGCCGTCAAGCAGCGCGTTCAACATTACGCCGCGTCCGTGGAATCCACACGCCCCCGGTAGGGTCATGCCCATGTCGGAACTGCCCCTGATGTCCGGTTTCCCGTCGGAGCCGGGCTCCCGCGTGACCCTGGTGAACTGGCAGGACCCGCCGTTCAACCGCTGGTCGTTCCAGCATCTCCGCGAGCTGATCCCGACGCAGCGCATCTCGCGCGGCACCGGGCCGGCCCGGGCGCTCGCGCAGCACCCGAGCGCCCTGGACACCGCAGCGGTGCCGGTGGACCGGATGGACGGCCGGACCAGCACGCTCGCCGAGGTGCTGGCCGAGACCTGGACCGACGCGGTGGTCGTCGTGCACGACGGCCAGATCGTGCTGGAGAGCTACGACAACGGGATGGCCCCCGACACCCCGCATCTGCTGATGTCGGTGACCAAGTCGGTGGTCGGCTGCATCGCCGGCATCCTCGCCAAGCATGGCCAACTCGACCCGGAGGCGCCGGTCGAGCTCTACGTGCCCGAGGTCGCCGGCTCGGGTTACGGCGGGGCCCGGGTCCGCGATGTGCTCGACATGCGGACCGGGGTGGCCTTCAGTGAGGAGTACACCGACCCGGACGCCGAGGTCCGGGTGATGGAGCGCTACATGGGGTGGCGTCCCGGGCTGAGCCCCGGCGACAACGGCGGCATGTACGCCTACCTGTGCACGCTGGGCACCGCCTCTGCGCACGGCGGCAGCTTCGTCTACCGCTCCGCCGACACCGACATGCTCGGCTGGATCTGTGAGCGCGCCGCCGGCGTCCGGATGGCCGATCTTCTGTCGGAGTTGCTCTGGCAGCCGATGGGTGCGGAGTTCGACGCCGAAATCACCTGTGACGGTGTGGGTTCGGCAATTCACGACGGCGGGTTGTCGGCCCGGACCCGCGACATCGCCCGCTTCGGCCAGTTGCTGCTCGACGACGGCTACGCCGGCACCGTGCCGGTGATACCGAGTCGCTGGCTACGCGCCGCCCGCACGCTGGATCCCGACATCCGCGGCGCCTTCGCCTCGTCGAACTCCGAGTCGGTGTTGACCGGCGGGTGGTATCGCAACCAGTTCTGGTTCGTTCCGGGTGCGGTCGGCGATCTGCAGGTCTGCCTCGGAATCCACGGCCAGATGGTGGTGGTCGACCGCGCCACCCGCACGGTGTCGGTGAAGATGTCGACGTGGCCGACGGCTCAGGACACCGCCAACCTCGTCGACACCCTCCGGGCTTTCGCCGCGACCGGCCGACACCTGGCCGGACTGAGCGCCCGCACCGCCGAACGGGGCGGGTTGAACGGACCGATCGGCGTGGTGGAGGGCCGCGAACGCGGGCACAGCGTCTGAGCCCGCACCCGGCTACTTCACGAAACTGATCGGCACCACGGTCGGGGCCTGCGGCAGCGGCTCGCTGATGTACATCGAGCGCACGCCATCGATGTAGCTGCGGCAGCGGCTGGTCAGCCCGTCGTCGGTCTGCATGCGGCCCTTGGTCACCAGGATGCCCAGGTCGGCCCCTTTGAACCGGTAGTCACCCGGGCCGTAGACCCGCATGAAGAAGCACTCGTCCTCATGGGTGACGTCGTGCCAGTCGTTGGTGACACCGACGAAATTCAGCGCGCCGTCCTCGCCGAGCCGGTAGCGACCGGTCTGCGGGGCGGCCAGAATCCGTTCGACGCCCTCGCCGGGCTCCTTCATGATCAGCTGCGCCCACACGTCCACGGCGGCCAGTTCCCGCCAGCGGTCGTTGATCTCGTCGACGTCGAGGCTGTAGTCGACGCCCATGAACTCCAGCAGGTGGAACAGGAACAGCGGGACGTCGGAGTAGGCCCCCGCGGTGACGTTGGTCATCGACGAGGCCCCGGAGATACGCGGGTTGAGCTCGCCGAGGTACACCTCGTCGGAGTCCAGGTCCACCAGGACGTCGACTTCGAAGAAGCCGCGGTACCCCTCCTGGCGCAGCCGGTCACCGAGCCGGCGCACGTGGCCGATCGCGATGGTGCGGTGCGCCTCCGAAAGTGCTTCGGGGAAAAGGTCGTTGCCGCACCAGCCGCCCCGGTAGGGCGTCAGTTCGGGGTAGCCGGTCAGGTCGGTCATGAAGGGACCCACCACGGTGCCGTGGCGGGTGTTGACCGCTTCGACCGCCAGTGCGCGGTTGTTGATCCGCTTCATGATCTTGAGTTCTTCGCCGACGATGTCTTCGCAGTCGCGGTCCCAGTCGGCCTCCGAGGCGATGAAGAAGGTGGTCTTGCCGGAGTCGCCGTAGGGCGTCTGGACCACCAGATCCGTCCCGAGCTTGTGCCGTCGCGCCAGGTTGATCAGCCGCTTGTAGCTGTCCGCGCGTCCCAGCACATTGGGCACGGAGGGGGCGCCGGCCTCCGCGCCGAGGCGGGTGGTGACGATCTTGGAATCCAGGTGGTTGCGCAGTTCGTGCTTCGGAAGGATGAGGTTGTAGTCCAGTTCCTCGCAGATCTGCTCGGTTTCGGCGTCGAAGAACACCATCGCCACCATCGGCCGCAGACCCGTCGCGCTGCAGCGTGATTCGATGAACCGCTGCACCTCCGCATCGCGCAGCAGGTAGTTGACGATCTCCTCGCTGCTCTGGAACTCGACGTAGGGGCGGTTACTCGGCGCGAAGATCCGGGGGTGCGCGCCGTCCCAGGAGTCGTGATAGACGATGTACTCGAAGCCGCGCACCCAGCGGTCGATGCCCAGCAGGTTGAACGCGGTCGGCCCGATGAAGAAGATGGGCTGCTCGTTGGTCCGGAAAAAGGTACGGATCTCGGAGATGCCCTTCAGTCCCCTGGACCCGAACACCTTGGAAAGCAATCCCTGCCGCTCGCTCACATCGACCTCCGCCGCGGATTGTTGCACGGCGTGGACCCGACGCGACGGAAAACGGGAGAGGGTCAGTGGCTGTGTGAGAGGGTCAGTGGCTGTCTACGGTCTTCCGCTCCACCTCTCGATGATCGCCCTCACCTCCGGCGAGACATCCCGGTGCCCGACGATCCGGACGTCCAGGCCGGCGTGCTCGACGATTCCCAGGGCCCGCTCGATGGCGTGGTCGATCCAGGCCGGGTCGTTCCCGAACACTCCCCCGCCGACGCGGGTCAGCAGCACGGTGTTCGACCCGCCCTGCGCCGCCTGCTCCGCGGCGGCCAGCAGCGTCGCCTCGTAGGTGGCCTCGAGGACCAGGCGCGCCAATGGCTCCCAGGTTCGCCGGGTCACCTGCGAGTAGCCGAGGGGCAGTGCCGAGCAGAAGGCCTGTGACACCAGTCGTCGTTCGTCGCCGGCGACGTCGGTCACCTGAACGTCGCGGTGCAGCCCGATGGCCAGCCGGCCACGCAGGCCGTCGCGGACGTCGTCGCTCGCCTGCTCGAGCACCCGGCCGATCGCCGAGAGCCCGTCGTCGGTCCCGAGCGCGTAGCCGTTCTGCATGGTCCACAAGGCATCGACCGGCAGACCGGTCAGCTCGGACAGCGCAGCGCCGAGCCCGGCCAGGGCGTCGACCTGACGCTGCGCCGTCTGGCCGATCTGGTCGCCGACGGGAACGAAGTAGTTGCGGTAGATCGTCGCCGCGCCGGCCGCCATCGCGCACGCCGGACCCTGGGTGGGGTCGGCGGCGTAGCGGGTGACGCCCTGCTCCGGGGTGATGTGCTGCGACGTCATCTCCAGCAGGTTGAACTGCGAGGCCACCTGGATCAGCGCGCCCGTGAACCGCGGATCCGAATGCAATCCACGAGCGTCGCCGACCAGCGCACCGATGGAGGTGCGCTGTCCGCCAGCGGTATTCACCCGCGACCGCAGCTCGGCCAGGGAGGGCACGGTCAGCTGCCCGATGCCGTAGCGGCGGCCGTTGACGGTGGACAGCAGTTCGTCGCGGTCGACGGCCAGCCGCTGCTGGGTGGCGGCGTAGCCATCCTCCCGGAATCCGGTGAGCCGTTCGAACCAGTCCGTCATCAGGCCCCCTTCGCCCGGGCCCGACGCTTGAGCACCTGCGCCTGCTCGCGGGTGTCCGGCACGGGGTGGTGCGCCTTGCGGGTTCCGGCGCGCAACTGCTGCATGCGTTCGAGCACCTCCGGATAGCCCAGCCCGTCCTGGTCGATGAGCCACGCGCCCACGACCGTGCCGGTGCGACCCTTGCCGCCCCAGCAGTGGACGTAGACGACGTGCCCGGCCGCGATCTCGTCGCGGATGTGCTCGAGGATCTCCTCGTAGCCGGCATCGCTGAGCACGCCGGTGTCCGGGATCGGGAAGCGGACGTGACGGGCGGGCAGACCGCGGTGGTAGGGCACCATCGGCGTTCCTCCCCGGTTTTTTTCGCCCGCCTCGGTCAGGTTGACGAAGGAGTCGACGCCGGCGGCCAGCAGGGCCTTGAGCTTGCGGGCCTCCCTACTCGCCCTCGTGGCGCCCGGGTACTCACCGGCCAGGAGCTTGCCGGGGATGACCCACCAGGCGTGGATGAGGTCGTCGTGTTCCCAGGCGGTGGCCGGCAGCGCGGGGGCATCTGCCAGGGCTGCCTCGATTTCGGCCTCCAGCGTCCGCATGCCCGCGGCCGCCAGCGCGGCGTTGTCCAAGGCGTCGACCGCCTGGACCTCCTTGCGCAATGCGGCATCCACCTCGTGGAAGCCGCCCTCGGTGGGGGACGGATCGAGGTCGGGGCCCATCAGCAGGTTGAGGCCGTGGCGCTGCAGGGCCAGGCTCAGCCGACGGAAGTGACCCTCGCGGCAGAGGTCCTGCAGCGGAAATGGGCACCACAGGTCGGTGCGGGTGGCGATCGCCCGGCTCAGCGCCGCCACCACCTCGTCGACCTCGGTGAGGTCGTCGTGGGATGCCGCCTCGCCGGGGTGAAAGGCGAACGTCTGCGCGATCCGCAGACCCTTCTCCGCGGCCTTCTCGGCCAGCAGCTCGGCACGGTCGGCGGTGTCGGTGTCCCCGATCACCAGAACAGCGTGGCCGATGTTGATATCCGTCATGTGATCCCCCCATCCTTATTTAACTCAATTATGCCATAAATGTGATGCCCTAAGGCTACCAAGGGACACCGACAAGTCTTGGTGGTAGCGGGACGGCGGCAGCCGCCGAACCCTCATGTCACATCCGCCCCACCGTTACCAGCGGAAGAGTGTCTAGGTGAGTGCCCGCCTCGGAGCGACAAACGGCCCCCGTGCCCGCCTCGGAGCGACAAACGGCCTCGAGACAGCACCCCAGTCGGCATCGGCGCAGAGCCCCAAACCCCCTGTGCCGCATGAGCTATTTGTCGCTCCGAGGCGGGCACGACGAACCGTTGTCGCTCGAAGGCGGGCAACCATGTTGTGGCTTCCCCAGCAGTGACGGATGTGACTCGACAGCTCACCGCATGCAAGGCGCCCTAGCGACGCAGCCCTCGGCCACGATGTGCGGAACCGATGCGGTTCAGCTGCCCCGGCGACGCGTAGCCCGCACCAACACCAGCCCGTAGACCACGATGTTCACCAGGACGAGCAGCCCCGCCCCCGCCCACTGCGCCTCGCGGGTCAGCCCGTCGGGATAGAGGACTCCGCCCACGTAGTGGTCGATGAAGCCGCCGGTGTATCCGCTCTCCCCCGCCTGGCGGCGCAAGGACACCTCCAATGGCGTGAGCGGGCAGACCCGGCCGGAAGCCTCGATCCAGATGCCCCAGGCGAGCGCGGGCAGATGCACCACCGCGAGTCGGGGCCAGCGCCACACCACGAACACCCCGAACACCACCCAGGCGACGAACACCGCGTGGGTGACCAGTACCGCGTCGGCGAGAGATCCCGCGCTCATACCTGCATCGTCGCACCCCCGCGCGTCCCCATAGGCACCGTCTGTAACACCCGCCCCAGCCCCGCCGACATCACGGTCACATAACGAACGCGCATACCTCGGTAACGATGGGAGCCGCATGGCACGTCGCAGCACGTGGATCGCCATGGCCATGGCCATCCCCACGACCGTCGCCTTCACCCCCGGACCCGCTCCCGGACCTCCGCCCGGACCTCTGCCGGCCCAGCCGCAGGTCGTGACCCCGGCCCAACCCATCGTGGCCGTGACGCCGCGGCCCGCGGCCCCCGCCACCCCACAGGGCCTTCCCCCGGCCCCGGACAGCATCCCCGCACCGGACCCGGACGTGCGGGCGATCGTCGTGAACGCCGCTCTGACCCGACAGGGTGCCCCCTACGCGTGGGGCGCTGAGGGCCCGGATACCTTCGACTGCTCCGGCCTGGTCGTGTGGGCGTTCCACCAGGCCGGGATCACCGTGCCCCGCTCCAGCCAGGCACTGGCAGCCGGCGGTCAGCCGGTGGCACTGGACCAGATGCAACCCGGCGACGTCATCGCGCTCTTCCCCGACGCCTCGCATGTGGGCATTTATGTGGGCGACGGCAGGATGATTCACGCCCAGTTCGAAGGGCTGCCGGTCATCGTCGAGTCGTTGTACGGCGCACCGATCAACACCGTTCGCCGCTATCTGCCTTAGTTGCGCCGCAACGCACTCCACGCCGACCACACGGTCGCCTGCTTGGAGTCCCGGCGGTCGACCGGATCGAGGTTGAACTTCGAGGTGATCGTCCCGATCACCGAGGAGAGGTCGTAGGTCGTCGAGTCCACCCCACTGCGCGGCAGGGTGTTGGAGATGAACAGCGTCGGCAGCCGGGTACCGGGACCGAATTCGTCGTGGGCGCCCCTGGTCGCCGATCCCTGGCCGGGTGGGGGCACGTGGTCCCACGCGCCGCCGAACTCGTCATAGGTCACGATGGTGAGAGTGTCACTGGCACAAGGACCTTGGTAGATCGACGTCAGCATGTCGGCGATCGCCCCGTCGCCGACGTAGGTGCTGCCGTAGCCGGGATGCTGGTTGCGCGGCCCGATCTCCTGGACGAACGACACCGGCTTGAGGCCGCAACTGTCGCCCTTGAGCAGCGGGTACCACGCGGCGAGGTCCTGCAGGTTGCGTTCCCGGTTCGCCCGGGTCTGCTCGGTCTCTTCAGACCAGTTGTAGAAGTAGTTGAACGACTGGTGGTGGTACTGGAAGTCCATGTCCGGGCACAGCGGCCACGTCGTCGTCGGGTCCGCGGTCGGCTCCGGGCAGCCCTGCGGGTTGTTCGCCGGCTTGCCGTCCTTGTCCGTGTAGTCGCGCGGCACCGCGGCGGTGCCGTTGGTCCAGCCCGGCTGGTCGCGCAGGCCGTTGGCGTTGGCCCAGCCGCCGGAGTACCAGGCCCAATCGACGCCGGCGTCGTTGAGGCGGTCGCCGATGGTGGCGTACTTCAGCAGCGGCACCAGGCGGTCCTTCACCGCGCCGGGCGGATACGGCCACTGCACCGAGAAGCTGGTGTTGACCAACCAGTCACCGCAGAGGGCCTTCGGATTGGTGCGCGGCGTGCCGCAGGCCTGGGTCATCTGGCCATCTTTGAGACTGTCGGGCGTCGGCGACAGATAGTAGTTGTACTCACCGAACGGCAGTTTGGCGCTGGCCTTCTCAGCGCTCTTGGGCATCCCGTTCTCGTCGAGGACCGAGCGCACCGAATCCGGGGCCCCCGGCCACTGCGGCAGCGTGGAGCTGATCAGCCACTGGCCGTTGGCGAACGATCCGCCGAACGCGCCGGCGAAGAACTTGTCCGCGACCGCGAACTTCGGCGCACCCGGACCGGTCAGGTACTGGTGGGTCTTGAGCTGCTTGGTGTCGTAGTAGCCCATCACCAGACCGGCCGCATCGCTGCCCGCGGCGTAGCGGTTCATCGCACCGCCGTTGAGCTGGTACTGCTCCTGGTAGAACCGGTGCACCAGATCGCGGGTGCAGCCGCCGGGCTGCGCCCCGGGGGATCCGATCTCCACACCGTTGTCGGCGGGGACCTGTGCGAAGCGGGCCAGCGATGCGTCGGTGCCCGGCGGCGGGCAGCTGACCGCGGCCGGGGGCAGAATGCCGTTGAGCGCGAACGGCTCGTCCGGGAACGCGGACTTGAACGACGTGTCGCCAGCGGTGCCGCTGCACTCGGGCGGTCCCGCCGGGCCGTTCGGCTGAAGGTTGATGTCGTTGATCAGCAAGCAGCCCAACGGTTTTCCGTCCTGGCCGACCTGGACGGTGTTCCGCGGGGCGGCCTTGGCGATGTTGTCGACAGGATCGCCGTTGACCTGATCCCAGGTGCCGAAGAGTTTGTCGAAACTGTTGTTCTGCATGAAGACGACGACGATGTGCTTGGTGGCGTCGGCGCCGGCGCGTTCAGCCGGGCCCAGGGTGATCCGCGGTCCAGGATTCTGGGATTGCGGGGCGAGGGTGGGCAGGGCGGCCGCGGCGGGCGGACCGCTGCGGCCGCAGCCCTGCGCGGCCACCAGGGCGCATAGGGATATCAGGGCAACTCCCGATTTGACGGCATGCCTCATTGACCAAGCCTTCCCGGGTCGAATCGACTCTCCATGATGGGCGCTGAGCACGCTGAAACGTGCGCGATTGCCGGCGCGGACGTGAACCGTTCACCTGGTCGCCGCCCGCAGTCACTGCGCTCCCCGGTGAAACCTGTGACCAAGTTCCCTGTTCGCTCCCGCCGCGGATACCTAGCCTCAGCCGTATGGGGTGGAAAGCGTCGGGGGTGGCGGCACTTGTCGTCGGCTAGGCGCTTCATTCGGGGCGCCGCCGCGCTGGCCGCGGTCGTGCTGGCCGGCTGTCAGTCGACGGTCGCACCCAACGCGACCACAGCGGAGCCGTCTGCCCCGGCGGCCAGGAGTGCTGCGCCACTGTTCTATTCCAAGGGCGGGTCCCTGTACGTGAGCGCGCCCGCCGGCAGCCCGGGCCGCAAACTGACCGACGGACCCTTCGATGAGCAGCCGGCACCCTCCCCCGATCTGGCCCACGTGGCGTTCGTCCGCAAGGCAGACGCCTCGGACTTCGGCGGGGAGCTGTGGGTGCTGGACGTTTCGCCGGAGCTCAGACCCGTCGCACCGCCGAGGCGCCTGGTCGACCCGGCCGACCTTCCGCCTTCCCGCGGCGGATCGCACCCGTATCTCGCGCTTCCCCAGTGGTCGCCGGCCGGAAAGCAGGTGGCCTTCGTCGACAGCCCGAACAACGGAGCGGTGCCCGGCGGGATCCTGATGGTCGCGGCGGCCGACACGGGTGTTCTGCAGCCCAGACAGGTTGCACCCGGCGCGGACTGGGCGCCCTTTGCAGGCCCGAATTTCGCGTGGGCGCCCGACGGCAGTCACATCGCCTGGATGAACGAACGCAGCGACGTCAGACCGGTCAATATCAATTCCCTGGCCGCGGTCGGCGGAAAGTACACGCCCGTCGCCGAAGACACCAACGCCTTCTCGGTGACCTACGCCAGAGACGGCCAGGCGATCCTCTTCACAAACGGGGAAGCCCCGGCGACCTTCGCCTCCCGTCCGTTCGCAGTCCACACCGGCGGCATCTACTCCGTCGCATCAGGCGGAGCCATCGCCCAGCCCGCTCCGCTGTTCACCAGGGAGGGCTCATATTTCGACGACATCGCTGTCCTGGACTCCGGTGCCATCGCCTTCAGCGCGCCGGCCGCCGACGGCCTGTCGAAATCCGTCCAGGTACTCGACAACGGTTCGTCACTACCGCGCACGACGGTCACCGACGTAACCGCCAAACCGATCTGCGAGACAACCCCTCAGGGCGCCGGCTTCTGCCATACCGTGCAACAGCCCGCGTGGGGTTCCGGTGACCTGCTCGCGTACCTCGACACATCACCCGAGAGATCCTTGGTGGTGACCGACAGCGACAATCGCAATCCCCGTCGGGTCGACACGGGCGTCGACACGTTCGGTTGGGCGCCGCAGGCACATTCGGCACGTTGACCGCACTCACGGCCAGGATGTGACAGGCCTCGCGCAGCCGATCGGCCTGTTGGCCGAGGAGCCGGTTACCGGGGCGGCCCGCTCGTCGACCCGCCCGTTCCGCTCGTTGAACCACCGGGCCCACCCGTGGGGTTCGACGTCCCGCCCGTGGGGTTGGTGGTCCCGCCCGTGGGGTTGGTGGTCCCGCCCGAGGTTCCGGGTGTCCCGGTGCCGGAGGTTCCAGCGCCCGATCCTGATCTGCCGCCCCCGGACGTGCCCGCGCCCGAGGATCCCCCGCCGGACGCGCCACCTCCGATAGACCCCAACACCGGAGGGATCTCGATCTCGATCGGGGCCGGCGGCGGGACCACCGGAACCGACACCACGGGCGGCACGATCGTCGGCTCGATGATCGGCGCCGGTGGCGGCGAGGGCGCGGGCGGGGCCGGGGCCGGGTTCTCCGCTGGGGGCGCGGGCGGAACGTACGGCTGCGGTTTCTGCGGAAGGTATGTCGGCGGCGGCTCGGCCGGCACGGTGGTTCGCACCACGGGCGGCGGAACCACGGGCGGTGGCGGCAGCGGGGTGGTCGAGGCCACCGTGCTCGGAGCCCTGGATGTCGCAGCGGGCGCAGGACTGGGCTGACTGGAGGTCGCCGTCACCCCTGCCGGCGAGGAGGGAGCGTCGGAGGGGAACCGCCAGGAGAGGGCCACCCACAGCGCGGCGAACAGCGCGGCGGCCAGCAGGAACAACAGCAGCAGAAGTCCCCGGCGACGGCGCCGGTCGGGGTCGATCGTCGCTGCCTCCCCGGTCGGCAACCCGGGCGCCGACGAGCCGGCCGCGGATATCGTTGCGGCGCCGGCAGAGTCGCGGCCCTCATCCGATTCCTGGCCGCCGTGGGCCTGATCCGAGGCGGCATGGCCGCGACCCGCCCCGGCGCCGGAACCGGTGAGCGCACTCGACGCCGAGCACAACTGGATGTTGTCCATGGTGCGCTTGCGCAATCCGTCGGGCGCGGGGATGAACACCGCGGAGGCGCCGAGCAACGCCTCCCGGTTGACCAGCTTCACGCGGGCGGCCTCGCAGGTGACGCAGGAATCGATGTGACGGGCAACCCGTTTGCGGGTCAGCACGGTGAACTGGCCGTCCCAATCCTGAACCGAGGCAGCCAGTTCGGCGCATCCGTGCCCGGCCCGCGCGTTGCGGACCACGAGCAGCGCCCCGAGGGAGCGTTCGACCGTCTCACGCAGCCGGTGCGTCAGGGTGCGGGCACTGGCGGCGCTGACTCCCAGCGCCTCGGCCAGTTCGGGACCGTCCAGCCCGTGGCGGTAGGTCAGCTCCAGCACCGTGCGGTCGCGGTCGGACAGTCCGCCGGCGGCCTGGGCGACCAGTTCGGCCAGCTCGCTGCGGGCGGCCAGCGCGTCGGGGCCGGGCTCGCTGGAGGTGGCCTCCGGCAGTTCATCGGAGGGTTGTTCGCGGCGGCGCGCGCGGATGCACCGCAGCGCCTCATTGCGCGCGATGGCGTACAGCCACGGCCGCAGCTTGTCGGGATCGCGCAGCGAGTCGAGGCGCGTCGCGGCGGTGCAGAAGGTGTCCTGGACGCAGTCGGCGGCGGCATTGCGATCCCGCAGCATGCCGATGCAGAAGTCGTGGAGCCGGTCGGCGTAGCGGTCATAGATGCCCGCGAACGCCGCCCGGTCGCCCGCCGCGGCCGCGACGGCCAACTCGGCATCACTGAGGATGTCCGATTCGGGTACCGCTGTCATCGCATCACGCCCTTATCCGGCCGAGTGTCCCGATCGCCGGCGTGCCGGGTGCGGGAAAGTGGCCCTGCGTTTGATTCTGAAGGATCGAAGCCGATTCGCCTAGTTCTCGGACCGTGATCCGCCGCCTGCTCAGACACAGAACGGCATGGGGATGCAGGGCAGGACCTGGAACGTCGGCCCCGAGCTCGGGCCGGGCACGGTCGTGGCGGCCGGCACAGACGTGGGAGAGGGCGCCGCGGTGGTGCTGGGCGCCGTGCTCATCATCATCTTCGGCGGGGCCGGCACGGAATGGGCGGCGATGGCGACGGTCGGCAGCGGCGCCGGCGTTGCGGCGAAGTCGACGACGGCGACGCCCACCAGGACGCCGAACCCCAGCGCCCCCAGGGCAGCGGCGGCGAGGGCCGCCACCGGCGTCCGTGCCGCCCCCGCCTCGGGGCCGTACTCGTCGACCAACGCCGGGTCGTCGTCGTCCACGCCGGGATCTCCCAGCGGGCTCGATGACCAGGCCTGCGCCCACGGGAACTCCGGCGCCTCCTGGTCATCCATCGGCGACAGGTCGTCCGACAGGTCGAACAGCGACGGGGTGGTGTAGTCCAGCAGCGAGAGGACTGTGTCGTCGGCTTTGTAGTCGGTACGCATGAGCTGCTCCTTCAGTGGTGTTGACGGGCTGTCACGGGTAGGAGCACCGAGGCCGCCACGGCGTGACACTTTTTTTCAGGACTTTTTTCCGGGCCTTCTTTGCGCACCGGCGCAGGGGGATCGGCGGGTCAGGCCGCGACCGGGACCAACAGCGGCGAGACGGCGACGATCGGGTCGGCGACCACCGCCGGGTGCGGGCCGGCCGGTTGCGCGGCGAGTTCGCGGTGGGCGGCCAGTTCGCGGTGCGCGGCTAGTTCGCGGCGCGCGGCGCGCAGCCGCAATGCCGTGGTGAGCAGCGAGCCGTTGATGAGCTGCATCGAGACGACCGGCAGGATCACCGGGAAGGCGGTGGCCACGACCACGATCAGGCAGCGCTCGGTTTTGCCCAGCGGGCCACCGTTGGGCCGTGACGCGCCGGCGCCGGCCGCGGCCAGCGCCGCGAACGTCGGCATGGTCGAGGCCAGCGCGGCCACCAGCACCATGATCACCGGCCACGACAGCCAGTTGAGGCCGGGGCCGCTCTGCCGTGCGGCCCAGACCGCCAGGCCGGCGAACGCCAGCAGATCCGACGCCCGGTCGCCGACCTCATTGAGCACGAATCCCCACGGCCGGCTGCGGCCGGCTGCGCGGGCGACGGCGCCGTCGAGATTCGCGCCGGCCAGCCGCAGCACCATGAACATCGCGGCGAGCGGCCAGCAGCCGAATGCGACGCCGGCCCCGGCCGCGGCGGCGCCGAGCACCCCGACGGCGGTGAAGACGTCGGGCGACACCCCGCGCGCCACGGCGGTCGTGACGACCGGAGCCAACTGGCGGGTGAACCACGGCTTGAGCAGATAGAGGCCGGTCGCGCGGCGGATTCGAGTGGTCATGACGTGCTCCTCGGCAGGTGGTGGCCGCCCCGGTGGGGCCACCCGTCATGGGTAGGAGCGCCGGGAGAACGGGCGCGTGACACTTTTTTCGCGCGGATTTCCGGAGGCCGACGTTGCGGACGGCGGCGGCGGTGAAACGGCTCGCCGAAAAAGTGTCACGGCGGCGGGGGGTCACTGCTCCTACCCATGACAGCGGCCGACCGAGCCGCTCTGCGCCCCGAGGAGGCCGCCGCGCATGGCGTCGCACGAGTCAAGCCCGCACACACTGGCCGCTCGCACCCGGCTCGCTGACCTGATTGCCGAGGCCGTCGGTGAGTTGTCCGACCGCGATCTCGCGGTTCTCGAGCTGTCCTACCGGCATGGGCTCGAAGGGGACGACCTCGCCGCGGCTCTCGAGGTGAGCGTCGCCCAGGCGCGGGTCTTGTCCCAGCGCCTGCGTCAGACCATCGAGCGGTCGCTGGGCGCGCTGCTGGTCGCCCGTCTGGTCCGCCGCCACCCCCGCGCCTGCCCCGAGCTCGCCGAAACCCTGAGCGACTGGGACGGAGTCTTCACCGCCCGAATCCGCAAGCGTGTCACCGGCCACATCGACAACTGCCTCATCTGTGCGGCGACGCGTCGCCGGCTGGTCACCCCGACCGCGCTGCTCGGCGCCGCGCCGGTGCTCATCCCCGCCCCCGACTGGCTACGCACCCAGACGCTGCGTCGCATCCGGCTGGCCGACCACGACGACGATGCGGGCCGCGGCCCGAGGAGGAGTCGGGCAGGTGTCGGGCACAACACCACCGCCCGTGTTCTCACCGTCGTCGGCCCGGCCGCCACCCGGCGCCGCACCCGCGGCCGCACCGCACTGGCCGGCCTGATCGCGATCCTCACCGCCGCCCTGGCGGCCCGGCGCTCCGTGCGCCGCATCCCCCGCAAAAAGGGTCGGCAAAAAACTGTCACGCGGGCCGGGTCCCACCGCTCATACCGGTAACCGTGATCCACCCACCCCGAGGAGCTGTGATGACCACGACCTTCACCCCCATCGCGGCAACCAGGCTGCCGCTGGCCGCCCCGCACAGCGCGGAAGCCGACCGCGGAGCTTCGCTCGGCGTGGTGCCCGCGCTGCGACGCAGGATGTGGCAGGTGGTCACCGCCGTGTCGGGCGGTCTGACCGTGACCGGCCGCTGGCAGGTCTCCGGTGGCTGCGTGGTGGTTGCCAACCACTCCTCGCACGCCGACACCGCGGTGCTGCTGGCCGCGCTGCCGTCGAAGGCGCGCCCGGTGTTCGCCGCCGCCGCCGACTACTGGTTCGACGATCCGATGCGCCGTTGCATCGCCACGTCGCTGGCCGGCGTGTTGCCGGTGGCGCGCACCGGCGGCAACGCCTACGCAGGGCTGCTCGCCGCCGCCCGCCCCGCCCTGCGGGCCGGCCGGACCGTGGTGATCTATCCCGAGGGCACCCGCTCGACCGACGGGCAGGTCGGTGAGTTCCGTTCCGGTGCCGTGCAATTGGCGCGGGACTGCGCAGTGCCGATCGTTCCGGTCGCCGTCTCGGGTACCGCCGCCGTACTGCCCAAGAACGGCCACTACCGCCGCGGCGCGATGCAGGTCCGGATCGGCGCACCGGTCGACCCCCACCGCGTTTCGGCGACGGCGCTGCGGACGCGCGTGCTGGAGCTCGCGGGATACCCGGTCCCCCAGCCCGCATTCGTCACCGGGGGGGCGGCGTGATGATCGTCGACGGCTACCTGCACCTGCTTCATCTGGACCGGCGGCTGCCGCTCAACATCGACCTGGGCCCGGTGCACATCCACCTGTACTCCCGCTCGGTGTTCCTCCTGTGGGTCACCGTCGCGCTGCTGGCGGTCACCGGTGTAGCGGTGCTGGTGTCGCGCAAGCCCGAGCTGATCGCTCGGTGGAGATGCTGGATGATGATCGCCCCCGCGTTCGGGATCCCGATCTGGCTCGGCAATGGTGGGGCAGCGGCGCTGGCCGCCGTCCTGGGCGTGGTGGCGGTCGCCGAATACGCGCGGATGGCCGCCCTGGGCAGGGGCGACGCCGGCCTGCTGTTCGCGCTCGCGGTCGGCTACCCGGTTGCCGCCTGGCTGCGGCCGTCACTGCTGTCTCTGGCGCCGATCGTGGTGCTGGCCTGCGCGCTGCCGTCGCTCTTCGGCGGTGACGCCCAGCGAGGTGGAACACGTACCACCGCAACAGCTTTCGGGTCGGTGTGGATCTGCTGGTCGCTGTCGCATCTGGTGATGCTCTCACCCAACGCGTATCTGGTGTGCTTCGCGGTGGCCATCACCGACGTCGCGGCCTGGTGCGGCGGAAACGGGTTGCGCCGCTTCGGGTGGGCACGCCGGCCGCTGTCCCCGCTGAGCCCCAACAAGACGATCGGCGGTCTCGTCGGCGCGATCGTCGGCGCCTTCCTGGTCCTCACCCTGCTCGGCACCGTCTCGGTGGGCCTGCTCGTCGCTGTCGGCGTCGGCAGCGTTCTCGGCGACCTGCTCGAGTCGATGCTCAAGCGTCAGGCCCAGATCAAGGACGCCGGTTCGTGGCTGCCGGGCTTCGGCGGTCTGCTCGACCGGATCGACTCGCTGCTGGTGGCGCTGCCACTGGCCTACCTCCTCGGATGAAGGGATCGTCGACCATGTACGCAACGCTGGAACTCGAGACGGTGCGGGAGGACTCGCCGATCTGGCGGTCTGTCGCCCGCGTCGTCGAAAGCCCCTACGGCCTGCTGCTGGCCTTCCTGTGGGGTCTGGCCGAGGCGCTGAGCTGGTTCATCGTCGCCGAGATGGCGCTGATCCTGATCGCCGCCGCGGTGCCCCGCCGGGTGATGCCGTCGGCCGCTGCGGTGATCGCCGGCTCCGTGCTCGGGGTGCTGCTCAACGCCTGGCTGGTGGCCCAGGGGTTCTTCTCGCCGGCGCCGCTGACCACCCCACGGATGGCGGCACGGGCGTTCGCCCAGTTCGCCGAAGGGCCGAGCGCGATGATGCACCAGGCGTTGTCCGGCATTCCGGTCAAGGTGTACGCCCGCGCCGCCGGTGAGCACGGCATCGCCCTGTGGAACCTCGCCGGCTGGACCCTGCTGGAGCGCGGGCTGCGTATTTCGGTTGTGGGCCTTGGTGTTTGGGGGGTTTCGCGGGTACTGCATCCGTGGCTGCGCCGCCACTACGGCGCGTACCTGGTCGGGGCGTCGGTGTTGTTCACCGCCGGACTGAGCGCGGTGATCACCGCATGGTCATGAGCGAGGTCCGGGCGCCGAAGCGCACCGAGGGAGGACACCACATGCTGCAGCGGATCATCCGGCTGTCCATCGCCGCGCCGCGGCGGGTACTCGTGGCCGTCGCGCTCGTGATGGTGGCCATCGGGGTGTTCGGGATCCCGGTCGCCAAGCACCTGTCGGCCAGCGGCATGGCCGACCCGACGTCCGAATCCGCCCGCGCGACAGAGGTTCTCGCCGCGCAGCTCGGGCAGGGCGATGTCCAGTTGCTGATCGTGGTCTCCGCGCCCGACCGGTTCGACAGCCCGCGAGCCCGGGCGGCGGCGACCGACATCATCGGCCGGCTGCACCGGTCCGGCCACGTGGCCGCGGTGAGTTCGGCGTGGACCTCACCGCCGTCGGCGGCAAAGGCCCTGGTGAGTGCGGACCGCAAGTCCGCACTGATCGTCGCCGGCATCACCGGCGACGCCAAGCAGCAGCAGGCCACCACCCGGTCGCTGGTCGACGAGGTGGCGCACGATCGCGACGGGATCGTCGTCCGCGCCGGCGGGCCGGCGATGGTCAACCTGCAGATCACCGAGCAGTCGCGGCGCGACCTGGTGCGCACCGAGCTGGTGGCGCTGCCGCTCAGCTTCCTGGTGCTGGTCTGGGTGTTCGGCGGGTTGTTCGCGGCCGCGTTGCCGGTTCTCGTCGGAGTGATGGCGATCCTCGGGTCGCTGGCCGTGCTGAGGTTCACCACCATGTTCACCGACGTGTCGATCTTCGCCCTCAACCTCACGACGGCGATGGGCCTGGCGCTGGCCATCGACTACACCCTGCTGATCCTCAGCCGCTTCCGCGAAGAGATGCAAGACAGCGGCGACCGCGAGCGGGCGCTGATCACCACCATGGCGTCGGCGGGGCGCACGGTGCTGTTCTCGGCGACCACCGTCGCGCTGTCGATGGCGGTCCTGGTGCTGTTCCCGATCCAGTTCCTGAGGTCGTTCGCCTACGCCGGTGTCGCGACCGTCGGGTTCACCGCCATCGCGGCACTGGTGGTGACGCCGGCGGCCGTCATGGTGCTGGGCGACCGGTTGGAGGCGCTGGACGTCCGACGGTGCCTCCGCCGCACGCTGAGCCGACCCGAGCCCGCGAGCCGGCCCGTCGAGCAGCACTTCTTCTATCGCACAACACGATTCGTGATGCGACGCGCGGTGCCGATCGGAGTGGTGGTCGTGGGCCTGCTGGTGGTGATGGGTGCACCGTTCCTCGGGGTGCGCCCCGGGCTGCCCGACGATCGGGTGCTCCCCACCTCCGCGTCGGCGCACCAGGCGGGCGAGCAGTTGCGCCGGGATTTCACCGACAACGCCGCGACGGCGGTGCCGATCGTCATCCCCGACGCCGCGGGCATGTCACCCAAGGAGCTCACCCGCTACGCCATCGAGTTGTCCCGGGTGCCCGACGTTTCCTCGGTCTCCGCGTCGACCGGAGTCTTCGCCGGCGGACGCGCGGTGGCACCGCCGGCAGCCCCCGCCGGGGCGGACCGGGACGCCGCCCTGATCACCGTCTCCAGTGCGGCTCCGCTGTACTCGGAACGCTCGGAAGCCCAACTCGACCGCCTGCACGCCGTGGCCACTCCAGGCGGACGGCTGGTCTGGTTCGGCGGCGCGGCACAGACCAACCGGGACACCGTGCACGCCATCACCAGCCGGCTGCCACTGATGCTCGGCCTGATTGCGGTGATCACGGTCGGGTTGCTGTTCCTGCTGACCGGCAGTGCAGTGTTGCCCATCAAGGCGCTGATCCTCAATGTGCTGTCGCTGTGCGCGGCCTTCGGCGCCATCGTGTGGATCTTTCAGGACGGCCACCTCGGCGCCCTGGGCACCACCGCGACCGGAACCCTGGTGGCGAATATGCCGGTGTTGTTGTTCTGCATCGCCTTCGGGCTGTCCATGGACTACGAGGTGTTCCTGGTGTCACGGATCCGCGAGTTCTGGCTCGGCGTCGGCACCCAACGCGAAAAGACCGACACCGACAACGACGAGAGCGTCGCGCTCGGCGTCGCGCACACCGGACGGGTGGTCACCGCGGCCGCGCTGATCATGGCGATCACCTTCGCCGGCCTGGCGGGTGCGCAACTGTCCGCGCTGCGGATGTTCGGCGTCGGCCTCACCCTGGCGGTACTGGTCGACGCAACCCTGGTCCGCCTGATCCTGGTTCCGGCCTTCATGCGGGTGATGGGCAAGCGGAACTGGTGGGCGCCGAAACCGCTTGTGCGACTTCACCAGCGCATCGGGATCAACGAGGCCGGCTAGGAGCGTGCGGACCTGCTCACCCGGAGGCCGATGGACGGTCGCGGAGCTCCTTGGTGAAACATGTGACCAAATTCCCTGTCTGCCCCCGACGGGTACACCTAGCCTCAGCCGTGTGGGGTGGAAAACGTTGACCGTCCAGGACGGCACGATCGTCGACGTCGGGACGGAGCCGCCGCGATGATGCCCGGGCTTCGAACCCTCGGGAACGCCGCGGCCGTCGTTGCCGTCGTCCTCGCCGGGTGCGCGAACAGCGCAGCCGCCGGTGACGAGATGGTGATCGAGCTGTCCATCGGTGGCGGCCTGGTACCGCAGGCGGTCCGGGTCGGTGACTCGCTGCCGCGGGTCTGGATCGGCGCCGGCGGCCGGTACCTGCGACAGATCCCGGACGGATCCCCCAACCCGGCGCTGCCCACGCTCGAGGAACGGCGGATCTCCCAGGACGCCGTGACGGGTCTGCTCGACCAGGCCCGTAGCGCCGGGTTGCTGGCGGACAACCCCGACTACGGCAAGCCGCTGATCGCCGATGCGATGGTCACCCGCGTCGTGATCGTCACCGGCGGCACCCGCCATCAGGTGCTGGTCTCCGCGCTCGGCTACCCCAACCCCGGCCTCGACGCCACCGCGATGGCGGCACGCGCGAAGCTGTCACAGTTCATCGACGTTCTGCAGCACCCCGAGCGGATCGCCGGCGTCAGCGCGCCGCAGGCATACACGCCGGACCAGCTTGCGGTGTTCGTTCTCGGGGCCGCCGGCGCTGCCGGCGACAAGGCCCCGGCGACGTGGCCACTCGGCGATCTCGGCACCGCCGGCGCCCCGACCGATTGGCCCGCCGGTGCGGCACGGTGTCTGGTGGTCACCGGCGGTGAGCTCACCTCGGTGGCCGATGCGGCCGCCGGCAAGGGCCGATTCGCCCCATGGCGTTCCGGAGATGGCTTGTGGGACATCGGCCTTCGGCCGCTGCTGCCCGACGAGCACAGTTGCGCCGATGTCGTCGGGTAGGCGGGGGCGGCTACTGCCATTGGCGTATCTCGGAGTTCAGCCGCGGTCGATCGGCGGGGGCAGATTGGCGATCACGGGGAACGGTCCGGTGTGGCCGATCCGCTCGGCAGCGATGGCGGCCACTCGCCCGCGCACCAAAAACCAGCCGCAGATCAGAGCGGGGACGATGACAACCAGGCTGACGACGGTCCAGGTGCCGATCGGGTAGTTGAACGCCATCAGGACCAGCACGCCGACCAGGAAGACCAGGGTGAGGTAGCCGGTGTAGGGCGAGCCCCACATCCGGAATGACGGCCGCTCCATGCGCCCTTGCTGGGACCACCGGTAGAGCTGGATCTGGCAGATGACGATGGTCGCCCAGGACGACAGGATGCCAAGCGACGCGACGTTGAGCACGATCTCGAATGCCTTCTCCGGCACGACGCCGTTGAGCAGCACGCCCAGCAGTCCGATTGAGGCGGTGAGGCAGATCCCGCCGTAGGGGACGCCGCGCCCGGACATCAGTCCGGTGAACTTCGGCGCGCTGCCGTTCATCGACATCGACCGCAGGATGCGGCCGGTGGAGTACAGCCCCGCGTTGAGACTGGAGAAGGCGGCGGTGAGTACGACGAAGTTCATCATGCTGCCGGCGCCCTGGATGCCGATCTTGCCGAAGAAGGTGACGAACGGGCTCTCGGCAGCGGAGTAGGCGGTGTAGGGCAGCAGCAGGGCGAGCAGGAACAGCGAACCGACGTAGAACAGCGCGATGCGGGCGATGACGGAGTTGATGGCCCGCGGCATGACCTTCTCCGGTTCCTCGGTCTCCCCGGCGGCGGTGCCGACGAGTTCGACTGCGGCGTAGGCGAAGACGACTCCTGAGGTGACGACCACGAGTGGGAGGAGCCCGACGGGGAAGAAACCGCCGTTGTTGGCCACCACGCTCAAACCGGTCGAGTGGCCGTCGATCTTGTAGCGGCCCGCCAGGAAGATGGTGCCGGCGACCAGGAAGGCGAACAGGGCGGCGACCTTGATGAGTGCGGCCCAGAACTCGAACTCGCCGAACAGCGCCACCGACACCATGTTCATCCCGAACACCAGCGCGAGGGCCACCAGCGCGATCAACCACTGCGGGAAGGCGTTGAACGCCGACCAGAACTTGACGTAGGTGGCGATGGCGGTGGAGTCGACGATGGTCGTCATCGCCCAGTTCAGGAAGTACATCCAGCCCGCGACGTAGGCGGCCTTCTCACCGAGGAACTCCCGGGCATAGGAGACGAAGGATCCCGACGACGGCCGGTGCAGCACAAGTTCACCCATGGCGCGCAGGATCAGGAAGACGAAGACTCCACAGAACGCGTACGCCAGGAACAGTCCCGGGCCGGCGCTGGCCAGTCGACCACCGGCACCGAGGAACAGGCCGGTCCCGATGGCCCCGCCGATGGCGATCATCTGCAACTGGCGGGGTTTGAGCGCCTTGTGGTAGCCGGCGTCCTCGCTGTTGAGCGCACCGAATTCTGCGGCGTCCGTCCGCACGCCGGTCACGACCGGGTGCCTTCGGTCGGATCATGCGGCGGGGCCGGCATGTCGCGGAACGTGAAGATGAACCCGAACACCGCGACGGCTGCCGCGACCGCGTAGCCGGCGATCGAATACCAACCGGCCCTCAAGTACGCGGTCACCGCCACGATCGCCATCGCGAGGAAGACCATCGACATCCCGATGAGCGGCGTCTTGGCCTTGAAATCGATGAGACGCATGCGTCCGACCCCTTTCGGAGAGAATCCTCTCAGTAAACATCGGCGGTCCAGCCGGTTTGCGCGGAAGGAAAAATAGCGCGACAACGGTCCGCGCCACCGCTTGGAGAGCGACAACTCGTGCGCTCAGTTGACCCGCGTCCAGGGCTGACAGTTACGGGATTCGAAGGCCTGCACCGAGGAGTTGATGTTCGCGTACATCGGTCCCATGGAGATGTTCGTCTCGACCACATGATCCTTGTTGGGGTCGGGTGTGCTGTAGGTGAACCACAGACACATCGAGTCCTCTGTCGGCACGTTGTTGATCCACACTCCCCAGGTCGAACCCGACCCGCCGGTGCGGTAGAGACCCGGAGCGATATCGCGTCCGACGACGAAGAAGCCGTTGCCCGGGATGGGGTCCGGCGGGTCGGCGGCAGCCGGCGACGCCGACCCGATGACGGCCGTGACGAAGACCATTGCGACCGCTGCGCGGCGGGGATGCTTCAGGGGCACGTTTCCTCCCCTAGCGTCGTGCTGAACCACCTACGGGCAGCGTATGCCGGGGTATCCGTGCAAACAACAGATCGGTTGCGATCCTTGTCGGCCCGGTGGACCACACTGGATGGCATATCTTCTGTCGCAACTGGATCGACCACCCGGATGAGGCATCGCTACGTGCGAACTAAGAGCCGGTGCCGCAACGGGTGTCGCCGGCACGAATGTCCGCGACGACGGCCCCGGTCAGGCGCAGCAAGTCACCCGGGCCCAGCGCGACGTCCGAACCCCGTTTACCCGCGCTGCACAGCACCCGGTCGAACTGCAGCGCAGAGGCGTCGATGACCGTCGGCAGCTGTCGGCGTTGCCCCAACGGCGAGATACCACCGAGCACGTAGCCGGTCGAGCGCTCCGCGGCGCTGCGCTCGGCCATCGTCGCCTTGGGCCAACCCAGCGCCGACGCCGCAGACTTGAGCGACAGCTGCGACGGCACCGGCAGAACCGCGACCGCCAGTCCGGACGGACCGGCGATGATCAGGGTCTTGAAGATCTGTTCGGGCACCAGGCCGTGCCGGCCGGCCAGGGCTGCGACCGCCTCCTCGCCATAGGACTCAGCCCGCGCGTCGTGCTGGTAGCTCAGCACCTCGTGTGGCACACCGGCCGCGACCAGGGCGGCGATCGCCGGGGTGGCTGCTCGAGGCACGGCGCCGAGCCTAACGCCGATCATTCGAATGACGGCGGGTCACCCGCCCCACATTGCCCCGGTAGCCGGCGCGACCTAGCGTCGATGTGAGGAGGTTGCCATGATCGAGGAGTTGAAGGACATGCCCGCCGGTGTCAGCGGCATCCGGGTGTCAGGCCGGATCACCGCGGAGGATTTCCACCGGTTCAAACCCACCATGGACCGGATGCTGGACTCCGACGACATCCGCTTCGTCGAGGTCATCGGTCCCGACTACGAGGGCTTCGGCCACGGTGGACTGCTGGCCGACATCAAGCAGGGCTTCAGCAACGTCAAGCACATGCGGGCACTCACGCGCACCGCCGTGGTCACCGACAAGGAGTGGATCGGCCACGCCATTCACGCGCTGGCCTGGATGATCCCCGGCGAGGTGGCGCTGTTCGGGCTCGACGAGCTCGAGGCCGCCAAGCAGTGGGCGGCGGGTTGACCAACCTTGGTTGTCGCGGCGTGCCGACGCTGTGGTGAACTGCCCTCACACGGACGTGGAAGAGGACCGATGAGTCGACTCGAGGATGTCGGCCAGGCCGACGGGTGGCGGTGCTGGTTGTGCGATGAGACGGTCGACTCTGACATGTCGGTCAACGACGACCGCGGACCGAGCATCGACAGCATGACCAGCCGGAGTAAAGCCAAAGGCAAAGGCGCCGAATCGATCTTCGGTACCGAGAGGCTCGCGCACCGCGGATGCAACACCAAGAAGGGCGCCGTCGCCCCAATCGTTCACTGGCCCAAGGAACTCTTCGTTTCCGACCCCGCCGCCATCATCACCAGTGCCGAGCGGCTGGCCCGAAAGCGTGGCAGCGAAGCGATGGGCCGTTGCCCGACCGAAGCCGACGCCGTCGCGGCCGCCGATTGGCTGGTGGACCGCTTGAGCCGCCTGGCTCCCGGCCTTCACGTCAAGTCCCGGATCCAAGCCGGGGGCGGTCAGTACCTCGTCGTGCTCACCTCGTAGGCCGCCTCCGCCCCGCACAGCGGGTGGTCGATTTCGTCCCGCGGCATCCGGGCCGCGAGGAGCGCAACCGCGGCCAACACGATGGGTAGTACTCCTGCGGCCGCGAAGATCAGCTGCACCGGAACGACTTTCGAGAGCGGACCGGCAAGAGCCATCGACAACGGCATGAACGACAGCGAGACGAAGAAGTCAAGGCTGGCGACCCGGCCGAGCATGTGCGCGGGCACCCGGCGCTGCAGCAGCGTGCCCCAGATGACCATGCCGGCGCCGCTGGCCAGCCCGACGGTGAACATGGCGATGGCCATCACCGGGAACGACCACGTTGCCCCGACGACCACCAGCGGCAGCGAGCCCACCGACCAGAGCATCATCATCACCGTGAGATAGCGGCGCGGTAGCGCCCGCGTGGACACCGCCAGCGCGCCAAGAGCGCTGCCCGCACCGTAGGCGGCGAGCACGAAACCGTAGATCTGCCCGCCGTGGACGAAGCGCTGCCGGGCGATGAACGGGATCAGCACGTCCATCGGGCCCAAAGCCAGCAGTACCCACATGCTGGCGAACAGCAACGTCCACAACAGCCACCGGGTCCGCAGGACGAACAGGAACCCGTCGCGCAAATCCGCCAGCGGATGGGGCTTTTCGCGATCGGCGTCGTCGACGCGGTTCTCGGTGCGCTCGGGGCGCAGCGCCACCAACAAGGCCAGGCCCACCGCGAACAACAGCGCCACCGCCGTGCTGCCCAACGCCGGGAACGTCGCACCGACCAGGACACCCGCGAACGCAGGCCCGATCGCCTGTCCCAGCGCGGGACGGATCATCCCCTCAATCCCGTTGGCCGCCAGCAGGTTCTGCGGCGGCAGGATGCGCGGCAGGTAGGCGCTGTAGGCCGGGAAGAAGAACGCCGCCGACGCGCCGAGCACGGCCGAGGCCGCCGCCATGTGCCACAACCGCAAGGAGCCGACCATGCCGAGTGCGGCCACCGCGCCGACGGCGACGAGGTTGATCGCCTCGACGGTGATGATGATGGCGCGCTGGGACACCCGGTCGGCCACGATCCCGCCGACCAGGATGAAGGCCAGCATCCCCCCGGCCAGGCACGCCGCGACGAGCGACAGTGCGGCCGGATCGTCGGCCAGCGCGATGACCTGCAGCGCCATCACCACGGTCCACATGCCCTCGGCGAAGATGAAGATCGAGACCGCGGCGATCAACAGCCGGAACTCGCGGAAGCGCAGGGGTGCGAGCACGCGCCAGCCGCGGGGGGTTCCCGCCAGCTGTTCCAGATCCAATGGGGTGCTCACCCGTCCCATGGTCGCTGACCGGGCACCCGGGAGTCGAATGATTATCGACTCAGGTCCCCGCCGGCAGGCTGCGCATTCGGGTAAACCACCATCACCAGACCGACGACGGCACCGATCACCGTCGCCTTCGTCGAGGTGGGCACCGCGGAATCCACAGGAAGGGTGGTCGGGCGCGGCTAAGCTTGGGCCGGTGATGCCGCGGACGAACCAGGCACGGCAGTGCCGCGCGGGCAGTCTCGGGCGAAGGACATCACGGTGAGCGTTCCGCCCGGCCCGCCGCCACCACCACAGTGGCCGCCCCCCGGACCACCGTGGCCCCCCGGACCGCCGTGGCCCCCGGGATCACCATGGCCGCCCCAGCCGCAACCCAAGCCGATCAACATCGGGCTGGTGATCCTCGGCATCATCCTCGGCACCGTGTTGTGGGCCGGAATTCTGCTGGCCATGCTGGCGTTCAGCAGCATTGGGGCAGGTCGCTCCGGCATCTCTGATCAGGTCATCTTCATCGGTGGGAGCCTGCTGGTGGCGAGTCTGTCCATCGCCGCGATCGCGTTCCCGAAAACCCGGCAATTCGGCGCGGGACTTCTGTTGGGGATCGCGATCGGCTCGATCGTCTGGTCGGGGCTGTGCGCCCTCATCGGAACCGGGGTGACGTGGCGTTGAATCCGGCCGCAATCCACGGGCTGTTCGTGGGGTCGGGGGTGGCCGTCGCAGCCGCGGTGTTCGCCGTGGAGGCCCGGCGCCGTGGTGCCACCGACGAACGCGTGCTCTACGTCGTGACCGGCGCGCTCGTCGGCGGCGCGCTGTTCATGCGGCTGGGCACCTGGGCCCAGCACCTCGACCCCGGCGAGAACGCCTCCCTGGCGAGTCAGTGGCTCTACGGCAACCGGTCGATCCTCGGCGGCCTCGTCGGGGCGTGGCTGGGCGTGCACGTGGCAAAGCGCCTGGTGGGCTACCGCATGCGCACCGGGGACCTCTTCGCACCCGCGGTGGCGGCGGGCATGGCCGTCGGCCGGGTGGGCTGCCTGCTGACCGAGCGACCCGGCACCCCGACCGCGGGCGGCTGGGGCGTGCACCTCAGCCCGGAGCGTGCGGCGGAGTTCGGGGTGCCCGCAGGGGTCGGGCTGCATCCGTCGTTCGCCTACGAGATCGGCTTCCACGCAATCGCTTTCGCGCTGTTGTGGGGATGGGCGCGCCACCAGTCACTGCCGCCCGGGGAGACCTTCGTCTGGTACGTCGCCGGCTACGGAGTCTTCCGGTTCGCGGTTGAGTTCGTCCGCGGCAACGAAGTGGTGTGGCACGGCCTGACTCGGCCACAGTTGTTCCTGCTGGCAACGGTGCCCCTCGTGCTGGCCCGGATCGCCCGGCAGTGGCACCGCGGCGGGTACGCGGCACTGCGATTGCGGCGCCGGCCGGTGAGCGCATGACGGTCCGCGGCGCCGGAATGCCGCTGCGCGGCGATCGTATTCACCGCTACGTCAACGCATTCTGTCCGGTCTGCCACGAGGAGGACCCGCAGCGGCCGCTGGCGGAGGTGCCGCGGCTGAGCGGATGGCTGGTCGAGCGGGACGGCCGGATCTGGCTGGAGCGGGGCTGCGCCCGGCACGGTCTGGTGCGCACTCTGTACGACGAGTTTCCGGAGATCCTGCGCTACCTGGAGCAGTGGACGGCCCCGACCAAGGTCCACGAGCCCGACGCGCGGGGCAACTTCGCGCCGGTGCCCGCCGCGTACGCCGACGGTCTGCCGGAGATGCAGACCCAGCACACCTGCATCCTGCTGGAGGATCTGCTCGATCACTGCAACCTCAAGTGCCCCACATGTTTTGCGGAGTCCGAGCCCGCACTCTCCTCGGTGGCACCACTGGAGCAGGTGCTCGCCAACATCGACACCAGGCTGTCGCGCGAGCAGGGACGCCTCGACGTGGTGATGCTCTCCGGCGGGGAGCCGACGCTGTATCCATGGCTCGGCGATCTGATCGACGCACTCGTTGCACGGCCGATCGTGCGAATCCTGCTCAACAGCAACGGTCTTCGGATCACCCAGGACGATGCCCTGGTGGCGCTGCTGCGCCGGTACCGGGAGCGCGTGGAGGTCTACCTGCAGTACGACGGCGAGTCGGCGCAGGCGTCGCGCTTCCATCGGGGGGCCGATATCCGCCACTTCAAACAGGCTGCACTGCAGAAGCTTTCGGCCGCCGAAGTGTTCACCACACTGACGATGACGGCGACCCGCGGGATCAACGACGATCAGATCGGCGCGGTGATCAGACGCGCCCTGGACACCCCCTTCGTCGGCGGGGTGACCATCCAGCCCGTCTTCGCCAGCGGGCGCGGCACCGGGGTGGACCCGATGGACCGGCTCACCCACACCGGCGTACTGGCCCGGCTGGGACCGCAGACCGGGGGCCTGGTCGAGTGGCGTGACCTCACCGCCCTGCCCTGCTCGCACCCGCACTGCTGCTCGGTGGGCTACCTGCTGCGCGACGACAGCGGCGCATGGCGCTCCCTGACCGCACTGATCGGCCACGATCGGCTCAAGGCCTGGCTCGACCTGGAACCGGACCTGCTGGCCAACCGCATCGCCGACGACGCCATCCCCGACAGCCTGCAGGCTGCGGTCAAGGAATCGCTGCTGGGTCTGCTCTCCGAACAATCCTCGCTGTCGCACCCGCGGGTCGGCGAGATCTGGCGCACCATCTGCACGAGTTGCGACCTGGGCATCGGCACGTTGAGCACCCTGGCGGCGTCCCGGCTCCCCGGCCGGCATCAGCGATTGCGGCAACTGTTGGCCGAGCGGGTGTTGCGGGTGACCGTCAAACCCTTCATGGACGTCAACACCATGATCGAGGAGCGGCTGACCCAATGCTGCGTGCACGTCGGAACGGTCGGAGACTCCGGCAACCACCAGTGCGCACCGTTCTGCGCCGTGCAGGCCTGGCCCGCGCTGGGCGCAAGCCGCCTGTCGACCGCCACCGGACGTCGGTCATGAGCACCTCGCCCGATCCTCGGCTGGTCTCCCCCGTGCGGGCCGACTCCGCGGAGCCGACGGCCTTCGACCCGCTGCAGTTGTGCGTCTTCGCGACGGTCGCCCTGCTCGGCTGGCTGCTGGGGCCCGTCGCGCTGATTGTCTTTGCCGCTCTGGGATTCTCGGGCTACTGGCGGGCCCGCCGCGCCGGGCTGACCCGGTCGCGCTGCCGGCTGCGCGACACCCGACTGGTCCTCGTCTACCTCGGGGTGCTGGTCGCCGCCGGAGTGGTCGGAGTGTTGCTGGCCGCGCGCGGTCACTGGTTGGGGTGGTGAGGGGCGCACAAGGTCGGGATCTCATACCGATTGCGACGCGGCGATGCGGTTCACACCATGCACTTTTTTCGGGCATAAGGAGAACGATGGCCGAGCCGCGCCGCAGGAACTCCCAGCGGCACGCCGGGACGGATCGTCTCTCCCGGATGCTGCGCAGCCGGATCGCCGCCCTGCGCTAATTGGATCGCTAACGCTGACCGGCCCTACTTCGCCGGCGTGCTGATCCCCAGCTGCCTCGCGCAGCTTGCGCGCGCCATCGCCACCAGGGCGGGTTGAGCACTGTCGAACCCGGCCAACGCCGGGGCTTCCTGCTTCATCTGACTGATGGACGCGTCGATGCAGCGCTGCAGACGCTGTGCATCGGAGTCATGCCACTGCGAGTAACCGATCAGAGCGGCAGCCACCAAGCCGACGACAAGGTATATCCAGATCCGCGGGTTCCTGATCATGGTTCGAGTATCGCTAACGCCTATCGTGGGAGCCGTGCCCGACTCTTACCACGCGTGGCGGTGAGCCTGCGCCGGTGAGCACCGACTCCCCCGCCCTGCTCGACGATCCCGGCGACCTTTCCGCGCTGCGGGCCACGGCCCGCGACCCCGACGCGCTGTTCGCCTCCTTCGCCGCTTGGGCTCAAGCCTGCGGAACGAGTCTCTACCCGGCGCAGGAGGAGGCGCTGATCGAACTGCTCAGCGGCGCCAACGTCATCCTGGCCACCCCGACCGGCTCCGGGAAGTCACTGGTGGCCACCGGCGCGCAGTACGCTGCCCTGGCCGGCGGGCGGCGCAGCTACTACACCGCGCCGATCAAGGCGTTGGTCAGCGAGAAGTTCTTCGCGCTCTGCGCGATCTTCGGTGCGGCCAATGTCGGGATGCTCACCGGCGACGCCGCCGTCAACGCCGGCGCCCCGATCATCGCCTGCACCGCCGAGGTGCTGGCCAACATCGCGCTGCGCGAAGGGGCTGAGGCGGGCATCGGCCTGGTGGTGATGGACGAGTTCCACTTCTACGGCGACCCCGACCGCGGCTGGGCTTGGCAGGTGCCGCTGCTGGAGCTGCCCAGGGCCCAGTTCCTGCTGATGTCGGCCACTCTCGGCGACGTCACGTTCCTGCGCGAGGACCTCACCCGTCGCACCGGTAGGCCCACCGCGCTCGTCGCCTCCGCGGAACGCCCTGTGCCGCTGTACTACTCATACGCGACGACGCCGATGCACGAGACCATCACCGAGCTGCTCGACACCAAGCAGTCTCCCATCTACGTCGTGCACTTCACCCAGCAGTCGGCATTGGAACGGGCCCAGGCGCTGATGAGCGTCAACGTATGCACCAGGGACGAGAAGGCGGCGATCGCCGAACTCATTGGGGCGTTTCGCTTCTCGACCGCGTTCGGCTCCACGCTGTCGCGGCTGGTGCGACACGGGATCGGGGTGCACCACGCCGGGATGCTGCCCAAGTACCGGCGGCTGGTCGAGCAGCTCGCCCAGGCCGGGCTGCTGAAGGTCATCTGCGGCACCGACACCCTCGGCGTGGGCATCAACGTGCCGATCCGCACTGTCGTCTTCTCGGCACTGTCGAAATACGACGGGACCCGCAGCCGGTTGCTCAACGCCCGCGAGTTCCACCAGATCGCGGGCCGGGCCGGCCGGGCCGGCTACGACACCGCCGGCACGGTGATCGTCCAGGCCCCCGACCACGAGGTGGAGAACCTCAAGCAGTTCGCCAAGGTCGCCGACGATCCCAAGAAGCGCCGGAAGCTGTTGCGCCGCAAAGCCCCCGAGGGGATGGTGCCGTGGAGCGAGGCCACCATGACCCGACTCGTCGAGGCCGCGCCGGAGCCGCTGACGTCGAACATGCGGGTGTCGACGGCGATGATCCTCGACGTCGTCGACCGCCCCGGGGACCCGTTCGTCGCGATGCGCCGGCTGCTCACCGACAACCACGAGCCGCGCAAGCGCCAGCTACGGCACATCCTCGAGGCGGTCGGCATCGCCCGCTCGCTGCTGCAGGCCGGGGTGCTCGAGCGGCTCGACGAGCCCGAGGCCGATCCCGATCACAAAGGCCGACGCTACCGGCTGACCGTCGACCTGCCGGCTGACTTCGCCCTCAACCAGCCGCTGTCGACGTTCGCGCTAGCCGCCATCGAAGCCCTTGACCCGTCCTCGGAAACCTTTGCGCTGGATGTGGTTTCGGTGATCGAGGCGACGCTGGAGGATCCCCGCCAGATCCTGGCCGCGCAGCTGAAGAAGGCCCGAGGCGAGGCGGTGGCCCAGATGAAGGCTGAGGGCATCGAGTACGACGAGCGGATCGCGCTGCTCGACGACATCACCTATCCCAAGCCGCTCGAGGAGCTGCTGCGGCACACTTTCGCGGTGTACCTGCAGAGCAATCCGTGGGCCGCCGACGGGCACCTGTCGCCGAAGTCGGTGGTGCGCGAGATGTGGGAGCGGGCGATGACGTTCCGGGAGTACGTCAGCGTGTATGGCTTGGTTCGCTCGGAGGGGGCGGTGCTGCGCTACCTCTCCGATGCGTTCAAGGCGCTGCGCTCCGGGGTGCCCGCCGCCGCGCGGACCGAGGAGCTCACCGACCTGGTCGAGTGGCTCGGCGAGCTGGTGCGCCAGGTGGACTCCAGCCTGCTCGACGAGTGGGAGCAACTCACCAGCCCCGATCAGCCCCTGACCGCGCCGGCCGCGGTGCCGGCCCGGCCACGGCCGTTGACCGGCAACGAGCGGGCGTTCACCGCGATGGTCCGCAACGCGCTGTTCCGGCGGGTGGAGCTGTTCGCACGGCGGCGCTGGGATGCGTTGGGCGAGTTGCACTCCGGATCCGGGTGGACGGCGCCGCGGTGGCAGGAGGTCATTGAGGACTACTTCGACGAGCACGACGACGTCGGACTGGGCGCCGACGCCCGCGGGCCCGCGCTGCTCATCATCGATCGCCGGCCCGGGGTGTGGCGCGTGCGCCAGATCCTCGACGACCCGGCCGGCGACCACGACTGGGGTATCGAGGTTGAGGTGGACCTGGAAGACTCCGACGAGGAGGGCGCGGCGGTGCTGCAGGTGGTTGAGGTCGGGCGGCTGGATTGAGGGTGCCGCCTCTCGTCACATCCGCCCCACCAGTCCCCCGCGGGTGACATAGACCCAAATGCCCGCCTCCGAGCGACAACGTTGAACGTTGCCCGCCTCCGAGCGACAACTGAGCGTGACCGGCAATCATCCTGCGCCGCTTCGGTTGTCGCTCGGAGGCGGGCACTGCAGCACTTTGTCGCTCGGAGGCGGGCAAATATCTTTGCCTGCTCCAGCCAGTGACTGCTGTGATTCCTGTGGCGATTTTTGGTGCGAGGCGTCGAGACCGTTGCCGTCGAGGTCGGGCCAGCATCATCGGGAGCGTCTCCGACGACCAGGCCGGCCTGTGCGGCGTCGAATGATCATCGGAGTCGGCTGCCGAGCGGATCCGCCCATCCCAGGGATGGCGTGATCCCCCGGCCGGCAACGCCCCATACGACCCGTCAAGATCACCTTGACGCCATGCGCCCTGTCAGGTAAACCTTGACGGATGGCCAATGCCCCGAGTTACCAATCGATCGCCCTGCACGCGTTCCGCGAAGAGCGCCCCGGCCCGCGCTGGCGTCAGCTGTACGAGGCAACCTGGCCGCAGTACCGGTCGTGGTATCTGCGGCCCGGAACTGGCAGGCGCCCAACGGTTTCCGAGGCCGAGGACGCCCTGCTGCGGCATATGCCCGAACTGCATCCGACCTGGGAACGCCTGGTGACGATGACCGGCCGAGATTCGACCACGGCGTCGATGCTGACGGGGTGGAACATGCCGGCCTTCGCACCGGCCTGCTCGCAGGTGGTGACCAACGCCGGGACCAGGGCGTTGATCCGAAACTACGACTACCACCCCGACCTGTTCGAGCAGGTGGTGATGTCGACCCGGTTCGGTGACCGCGAGGTGGTCGGAACCAGCGACTGCCTCTGGGGCCTGCTCGACGGGATGAACTCCGACGGGCTGGCCGTGTCCCTGACCTTCGGCGGCGCCCGGGGCAGCGGCACCGGGTTCGGCATTCCCCTGGTGGTCCGCTACCTGCTGGAAGTGGCAGGCACCGTTGAGGATGCCGTGACCGCGGTGTCGCGCATCCCGGTCTCGATGTCCTACAACCTGACCCTCACCGACGGCACCGGTGACTTCCGAACCGTCTACCTGGCTCCCCATGCGGTGTTCGAGCAGCGAGACTGCCCCTTGGCGACCAATCACCGATTCGACGAACCGGAGGACGCCGCACACGCCCGGCGATTCCGCAGTCTGGAGCGCCAGGCGCACCTCCGCAGCCTGCTTGCCGACCAGCTTCCGGCGGATGACGTCGCCGAGGCGTTTCTGCGCCCACCGCTGCGAAGCCCGCACTACGCCAACGGTTTTGGGACTCTCTACACCGCGGACTACCGTCCGGACAGCGGAGAAGTCCACTACCGGTGGCCGGGCACCACGTGGAGCCGACGGTTCACATCGGCCGACGCCGACATCCGCCTGGACGTACCGGCGGCCTGACGACCGTAAAATCGGCCCATGACCGATCGATCCGACGCTGCGGCCGAACTGCCGTTGGCCGGGTTGACCGAGGCCGAGTTGGGTGCGCTCATCTGCCGGATCACCGACGAACTGAGCGGCCGCGGCACCCGCGACGGGTTCGCCGAACTGCTGCGGATCCTCGCCTACGCCGGCCAACGGGTCGGTGACGCGGCGCGACTGGTGGCGGAGTCCGACTCGTGGAGTCAAGTCGCCGAAATATCGGGGACCTCGCGACAGGCCGCCTGGGAACGCTGGCGAATGTCGTGACCGACGGCAGGCCGTAGAGAAGACTTGGGCAGATGACCGAACCCAGTGCGGCCCGCGTCGCGGTGTACCTCGACTTCGACAACATCGTCATATCCCGCTACGACCAGGTCAACGGCCGCAATTCTTTTCAACGCGACAAAGCCAAGGGCCTGGAGGCCGCCCGCCTGACGCGGGCGCGGGTGGACGTGGGCGCGATCCTGGACTTCGCGTCGTCGTTCGGCACGACGGTGCTCACCCGGGCGTACGCGGACTGGTCGGCCGACGTCAACGCCGAGTACCGCGAGCAGCTGGTGGGCCGGGCGGTGGACCTGGTGCAGCTGTTCCCGGCGGCGGCCTATGGCAAGAACGGCGCCGACATCCGGCTGGCGGTCGACGCGGTGGAGGACATGTTCCGGCTGCCCGACCTTACCCATGTGGTGATCGTGGCCGGCGATTCGGACTACATCGCGCTGGCGCAGCGCTGCAAGCGTCTGGGCCGCTACGTCGTCGGCATCGGGGTCGCCGGGTCGTCGAGCCGGATGCTGGCCGCGGCGTGCGACGACTTCGTCATCTACGACGCGCTGCCCGGCGTACCGGCGGCGCCGGCCCCCGCCGACACCGCGCAGCCGAAGCGGCGCAAGGCCACCGAGCCGGCACCCCCGGACCCGCAGGCGGCGGCCACCGCCCTGCTGACCCGCGCCCTGCAGATCGGCCAGGAGAAGGACGACGACGAGTGGCTGCACAACTCGGAGGTCAAGGCGCAGATGAAGCGGATGGACCCGTCCTTCTCGGAGAAGTCGTTGGGCTACAGGTCATTCAGCGACTTCCTGCGCTCGCGCGCCGAGGTGGTGGATCTCGACGAGAGCTCGACCACCCGGCTGGTCAAGCTCAAGAGCGATTGACCCTGGTTCTCCCTCATGATCTGCTGGGACAGCGCCGGCAACAGCCCTCTCGGCGTAACCCGATATCCGTTGGCCAGCAGCGCATTCCGTAGTCCTGAGATGACCGTCGGCGACCTACACCGCCCGGCTGATCGCCTCGGTACCGGTGCCCGACCCGGCTGAGCAGGCCCGCCGGCGGCTGGCGCGGCCGGCCCAAGCCTGACGCGTCAGGCCACGGCGGCCCGGCCGGCTTCGAGGCGGGCGACCGGTAGCCGGAACGGCGAGCATGACACGTAGTCCAGGCCGGTCCGGTGGAAGAAGTGGATGGACTCGGGGTCGCCACCATGCTCGCCGCACACCCCGAGCTTGATGCCGGGCTTTGTCTTTCGGCCCTCCTGGGCGGCGATCTCCACGAGGCGCCCGACCCCGTCGGCGTCGATGGTCTCGAACGGGGAGATGGTGAAGACACCCTTGTTCAAGTAGGTGGCGAACACCGTGGACTCGACGTCGTCGCGGGAGAACCCCCACGTCGTCTGGGTCAGGTCGTTGGTGCCGAAGGAGAAGAAGTCTGCGGCGTCGGCGATCCGGTGCGCGGTCAGCGCGGCGCGCGGCAGCTCGATCATCGTGCCGATGGGAACCTTCAGCGTCACGCCTTTCTCGGCGGCCACGTCCGCAAGGATCCGCTCGGTCTCATCCCGGACCAGGTGCAGCTCCATCACCGAGCCCACCAACGGCACCATGATCTCGACCTTCGGATCCTTACCCGCGGCGATCTGATCGCTGGCCGCCTCGCCGATGGCGCGGACCTGCAACGCGAACAGGCCGGGGGTCAACAGCCCGAGGCGCACTCCGCGCAACCCGAGCATCGGGTTGGACTCGTGCAGCCTCTCCACCGCGGCCAGCAGCCTGCGGTCGGTGTCTTCCTGCTCCCCGGTCTCACCCCTGGCCTCGGCGAGGGCAACCTTGACCGCGAGCTCGGTACGGTCCGGCAGGAACTCGTGCAGCGGCGGATCCAGCAGCCGGATGGTCACCGGCAGCCCGTCCATCGCGTCGAGCAACTCGGTGAAGTCCTTGCGCTGCAGGGGAAGTAGCGCGGCCATCGCGGCGTCACGCTCCTCGATGCTGTCGGCCAGGATGACCCGCTCGATCAGGACCCGGCGATCCCCGAGGAACATGTGCTCAGTGCGGCACAGGCCGATGCCTTGGGCGCCAAGGCTTCTCGCACGAGCCGCGTCCTCGGCGGTATCGGCGTTGGCGCGGATGGCCAGCCGCCGACGGGCGTCGGCGTGGGTCAGCAACCGGTCGACCGCCTGCACAAGTGCGGCGGTCTCGTCGTCGGCCCCCTCCAACGCGGCCGCGAGACCGCCCTCGATGTAGGTCTCCACCGGAGAGGGCACCACCGGTATGGCGCCGAGGAATACTTCGCCGGTCGAGCCGTCGATGCTGATCTCGTCACCCTCCTCGATCAGCACCGTGCCCACCCGCGCGGTACGCGCCGAGGCGTCGACATCGAGCGCCTCGGCGCCGCAGACGCAGGTCTTGCCCATACCGCGGGCGACGACGGCCGCATGCGAGGTCTTCCCGCCCCGCGCGGTCAGGATCCCGTCGGCGGCGATCATTCCCGCGAGGTCGTCGGGGTTGGTTTCCCGGCGGACCAGGACCACCCGCTCGCCGCGATCGGCCCACACCTTGGCGGTGTGCGAATCGAACACCGCGCGGCCCACGGCGGCTCCCGGCGAGGCGGCCATCCCGTTCGTCAGCAGCTCCCGCGGGGCGGAGCGGTCGAAATGCGGGAACATCAGCAGGGCCAGCTGGGTTCCCGACACCCGCGACAGTGCTTCGTCCATCGTGATCAGGTTCTCATCGACCAGCTGCGCGGCGATCCGGAACGCTGCCGCGGCGGTGCGCTTGCCGACCCTGGTTTGCAGCATCCACAACTTGCCACGCTCGATGGTGAATTCGATGTCGCACAGGTCCCGGTAGTGCGTCTCGAGCTGGCGCATCACTTTCATCAGCCGCTTGTGCGACGCCGGGTCCAGTGCCTTCAGGTCGTCCAACGACAGGGTGTTGCGGATTCCGGCAACGACGTCCTCGCCCTGCGCCTTGGACAGATAGTCGCCGTAGGCGCCGGTCCGCCCGGACGCCGGATCGCGGGTGAACGCGACACCGGTCCCACTGGATTCACCCAGATTGCCGAACACCATCGTGCAGACGTTCACCGCCGTACCCAGATCCTGCGGGATCCGCTCGCGGCGCCGGTACAGCCGAGCCCGGTCGGTGTTCCAGGAGTCGAAGACGGCGTTGATCGCCAGGTCCAGCTGCTCCCGCGGGTGCTGCGGGAACTCCTGACCGGAGCGCTCCCGCACCGCGTCCTTGAAGACGGCGACCAACGCCTGCAGATCGTCGACGTCGAGGTCGACGTCGCTTGCCACCCCCTTGGCCGACTTCGCCCGGTCAAGGGCATCGGAGAACACCTCGCCGGGAATCCCCAACACCGTCTTGCCGAACATCTGCAACAGCCGCCGGTAGGAGTCCCACGCGAAGCGCTCGTCGCCGGACTCCTCGGCCAGACCCTTCACGCTGGCGTCGTTGAGTCCGATGTTGAGGACCGTCTCCATCATCCCGGGCATCGAAAACGCCGCTCCGGAGCGAACACTCACCAGTAGCGGGTCGTGGCGATCACCGAGCCGGCGGCCGAGGGTGTCCTCCAACTGCCGCAGGGCCATCGTGACCTGAACCCGTAATTCACCGGGCGCACTGCCCTGCGACAAGTACTCACGGCACGCCTCGGTCGTGATGGTGAACCCGGGCGGCACGGGCAGCCCGAGCCTGGTCATCTCGGCCAGGTTCGCACCCTTGCCACCCAGCAGGGCCTTCTGGTCCTTGTCGCCCTCGGTGAAGTCGAACACGTACTTGGTCATCAGGATTCTCCTTGCGGCAGCCTGACCCCACGGTAAGTGGCGACACAACCCTGATTCGGGCAGTTCGGTGAATATCGGGAAGGTTGCTGAGATCGACCCGCCTGCCGGCCTTCGGCGTTGGGTCAGCCCGCGGAGCCCTTGACCAGATCGGGCGAGGGGCGGTCTTCGAGAGTTTCGGCCTGCCCGGCGACCACGCCGGTCAGAATCGCCCGCGCGGTCACCAGCAGTTCAGCGACGCGCGGTGAGGTCAGCGCGTAGGTCACCGACAGCCCGTCGCGGCGCGCCACGACCAGACCGGCCCGGCGCAGGATGGACAGCTGCTGAGAGAGGTTGGCCGGCTCGATCCCGATTTCGGGCACCAGTTCCGAGACAGCATGCTCGCGTTCGCTGAGCAGTTCAAGAATGCGGATGCGAGCCGGATGGCCCAGCGTCTTGAAGAAATCCGCCTTCATCCGGTACAGCGGCTGACGCGATGTTTCCACCAACGGGATCTCCTCCGGTATCGCTGTGCCGGTCCGGGCCTTTGTCCCCGCGGCGCATTGGTCGTCAACATCACTATTTGCGCAGCTTAGCAATTATTATCGTTGCTGTTCGTGGTGGCTTCCGCTCACAGGTCGTTGCCGGCGTAGGACTGGTTGAAGCTCTTGTTGGTCAGCGGAAAGTCCGGGACGATGGTGTTGGCCATCGCCACCGGCAGAGCGGGCCAGTTGAACCAGGACGGGTCCACGATTTTCGATCGGGTGATCTCCCCGGCGGCGTCGAGTTCGACGCGATGCACGATGGTCCCCCGCCACCCTTCGACGATCCCGACGCCGCTGCTCAGGGCGCCGGAAGGTGATGGCGGCGCGGCGATGTGGTCAAGCCGCGCACCGGCGCCGTCGATCAGATGACACGCCAAGGCCACCGAGGCCGCGAATTCGTCGCGGCGCACGGTGTAGCGGGCCAGCACATCCCCGCCCGTCGCGCTGATCGCAGTGACCGGCAGGGCGACGGTGGGATGGTCGAGGCGGGCGTCGGTGGCCACCCCGCTGGCGCGTGCGACGAAGCCCAGGCAGCCGAGCTCGCCAGCCTGCTCCGCGCTCAGGATCGCGGTGCCGGCGAACCGGTCGTAGACCCCAGCATTTGCCAGGGTCAACTCGGCGACCTCGGCCAGGTCCGCTGCAATCGCCCCGAGTTCGTCAGGGTTGGGGAGCGCCCGCAGCCGTACCCCGCCAGGGCGGATCGCGCCGCGCAGCAACCGGTGACCGGTCACATCGTCGTTGATCCGCAGAAGTTGCTCGCGGATGCGCTGGGCGTGGGCGTTGGCCAGGGCGAAGCCGACGTCGTTGGCCAGCGCGCCGAGGTCGGTGGCGTGGTTGTAGAGGCGCTCCAGTTCGATCAGCAGCGCCCGCAGCCGGTGCACCTCGGCGGGAACCGTGATTCCGAGGGCGTCCTCGACGGCCAGGCAGTGCGCCAGCGCGTGACCCGCGGAGGTGTCTCCGCTGATGCGTTCGGCGACGTCGGTGGCGTTACAGGCGGCCCGGCCCTGGAAGAGTTTCTCGATGCCGCGGTGGGTGAACCACAGGCGGATCTTCAGCCGCAGGACGGTTTCCCCCACGACGGAGAAACGGAAGTGCCCTGGTTCGATGAGCCCGGCGTGCACCGGTCCGACGGGGATCTCGTAGACGCCCTCCCCGTCGACGGTGAGGAAGGGGAAGCGGCCGCTGGCGGTGAAATCGGGCGGGGGCCCGGCGTCGGCACGCATCGGATGCCAGGCCTCGGGCCAGTGCGCGTGGCGGACCATGCGGCGCGGTCGCGGATGCCCGATCAGCTCGATCCCGTAGAGGTCCATCATTTCGCGCTCGAAGCGCCCGGCAGGGAACGAGAGGTACGCCAGGGACCGCAGCGCAGGGTTATCGGCCGGCAGGGAGAGCGAGAGTTCCACGCGGCGATCGGGACTCCCGGCGAGAAACAGCGACACGATCCGCACCGCGTCCCCGTCGTCGTGGGCGGCAACCAGCGCCAGCCGGTACCCCGCCGAGAGCAGCTCCTCGCTCGCCTCGGGCTGCTCGTCGGCGCTCACGGTGCGACGGATCCGCTGCGCGGTCATCGCAGCGTCCCGAGTTGCCCGGCGGCGGTGCGCAACAGCTCGGTGAGCGGGCCGGCGGTGACACCGAGCACGAAGCAGGCGGCGACCCCGGCGAGCAGTGCGCCTGCGACCGTCGCCGGCACCGCGATCGCGGGCGACCCCGGCGCCGCTGCCCCGAGCAGCATCCGCGCGGAATTGCGCGCCAGGGCGGCGAAGGCGACGGCGATCAGCAGCAACGCGATACCCAGCGCCCAGGCCAGTCGGGCATCGGCCAGTGCCCGGGCGATGGACAGTTCGCTGGCGAACATCGCGAACGGCGGCAGCCCGAGCAGGACCAGCATGCCGATCGCGAAGGACCCACCGATCAGGCGGGAACGGGCGATGACGCCGGTGATGTCAGCGATCGCGGTGGAATCATGGGCAGCCTGCAACTGACCGCCGGCGAGGAACAGCACGGTCTTGCCGAGGCCGTGCGCCAGGACGTGCAGCAACAGCGCGGCGATCGCGAGTTGCGTGCCGGCCGCGGCGGCGATCGCGATCAGGCCCATGTTTTCCATCGAGGAATAGGCCAGCATCCGTTTGAGGTCGCCGGTCACGGTCAGCAACATCGCCGCGACTCCGACCGTCGCCAACCCGACCACGAGCAGGCCCCAACGCATGAACCCCGTGCCGACCGCCCCGTCGATGATCGGTTTGATCCGCAGCAGCACCGAGAAGGCGACCGAGAGCAGCACACCACTCATCAACGCCGACACCGGCGCCGGCGCCTGGCTGTGCGCGTCGGCCAGCCAGGTGTGGAACGGGACCAGCCCGACCTTGGCCCCGTAGCCGATCAACAACAGCCCGCCCGCGAGGCGAGTGACACCGGCATCAAGTCCACTCGCGTGGGCGATCAGGACGTCGAGGTCCAAGGCCTGACCGCTATCGGCGCCGACGTGCTGGGCCGCGAAGTAGAGCAGGATCGTGCCCAGGAAGGCGATGGCGATCCCGACCGAGCAGATGATCACGTACTTCCAGGTGGCTTCCAGCGCGGTCCGGGTTCGGCGGTGCCCGACCAGGAATGCGGTGATCACCGTGGTCGCCTCGATAGCGACCCAGATGACGCCGATGTTGTTGGCCGACACCGCCAGGACCATCGCCGCGAGAAAGGCCGGGGTGAGCGTGCCGTAGAGGCGGGCTCCCGCCGGGTCGGTGTGGCCGTGGTCAAGTTCGGCGTTGATGTAGCCGATGCCGGCCACGGTGCTCAACGTCCCCACCGCGCCGATGACGATCAGCATGACGACCGACAGGGCGTCGGCCCGAAGGAGCCCACCGGCCAGCACGTGCGGGGTCGATCCGACCTGAAATGCGAGTGCGGCGCCGCAGCCCAGAATGGTCAGCGCTGCCAGCCCGGACAAGGTGGCCGTCGTGCGGTGCCAGCCGGCCGCGGCGGTGATCGCCGCGGCACCCAGCGGCACCAGGATCGGTGCGAGCAGCAGCAGGTTCATCAGTCGTGCAGCTCCTGGAGTGCGTCGAGGTCGGCGCCCCCGAATTTGCGTCGCATCCGGCCGGTCAGGACGCCGATCACGATCACGGCGAACAGCACGTCCAGCGACGCGCCGAGTTCCACGATCACCGGCACCCCGGCGGTCAGCAGAAACGCGGCAGCGGCGATCCCGTTGTCCAGCATCAGGAATCCGGCGGCCTGGGAGATGGCGTGGCGCCGGGTCGCCATCACGAACAGCGCGATGAGCACCACGGCGAACGCGGCGGGAACCGCACCGGTGGCCGGACCGGGGTCCAGGTTCACCACGGGTCGGGTCACCGCGAACGCGGTCACCGTCAGCGCCGCCGCGATCAGCAGGGAGGCGGTGGTGTTCACCAACGGGGTGGCATCGCGCAGCCCGCGGTGTTGGGCGCCCAGGGCACGGGACAACAGCCAGGGCAGCAGGATGGTGCGCAGCACGGCGATAGCGGCACCGATCACGACGAGGGCGGCGTCGCCCTCGTGCACGCCGCGGATGATCGGGATGGCGGCCAGCGCGGCGCCCTGCCAGGCGAGCAGCCTGATGATGGAACCCAGGTCGCGGGTCCACACGATCAGGACCGCCGCCAGAACCAGCGCGCCCGCGGCGAGGTCGATCACGCTGGCGAAGGCGGTCTCGGTCATGACGTTGCCCTCATGCCCGGGCGGTCAGGAAGTTCGCGGCGGTCACCGCGAGCAGGGCCAGCAGGAACGATCCGGCGAGTAGTTCGGGCACCCGGAACAGCCGCAACTTGGCCAGGAAGGCCTCTGCACCGGCGAGCAGAACCGCCAGCACGATCACCTTCACCGCGATCGCGAGCACGCCGATCGCGACGTCGCGGGCGCCGGGATCGGGACCGGCGATGCCCCACGGGAAGAACAGATTCCCCAGCAGGGCCAGCAGCACGGTCAGCCGCATCCCGGAAGCCCATTCGACCAGCGCGAGCCGCGGGCCGGCGTATTCGAGGACCATCGCCTCGTGCACCATCGTCAACTCCAGGTGGGTGGCTGGGTTGTCGACCGGCATCCGGCCCGTCTCGGCGATGATCACCACCACCAATGCCACGAAGGCCAGCACCGCGGGCAGTGACATCAGCTGCGCGGGGTCGTCGATGCTGTGCGCCACGATGGCCCCGAGGTTGGCGGAGCCGGTCGGGATGGACAGTGCGAACACCGCCAGCAGGATGGTGGGTTCCACCAGGGCGGCGATGGTGATCTCGCGGCTGGCCCCCATCCCGCCGAAGGAGGTTCCGGTGTCGATGCCGGCCAGCGTCAGCGCGACGGTGCCCAGAAAGAGCAGACCGACAACGGCGAACAGATCGGCGACCGGGTCCAGCGGTGAGCCGGTCGCGACCAGCGGCACGACGGCAACGATCAGGAGGGTGGTTCCCGCCAGAATGGCGGGCGCGGCCGCGAAGACCGCGGTGGTGCCGCGCGGGGTGATCTGCTGTTTGCGGAGCTGTTTGCGCAGATCGCGCCACGGTTGCGCCACTCCGGCGCCGACGCGGCCCTCCAGTCGGGCCCGGACCTGGCGGGTCACCCCGATCACCACCGGGGCGCCGAGAGCGAATCCCCCGATCTGGGCGGCCCCCGCGAGATACGACATCGCGTTCATCGCGCCACCACCAGGACAATCAGTACGCCTAGCGCGCCGTAGGCGAGGTAGAGATGCACGCTCCCGGTGTGCGCGCGGCGAACCCGCTGCGCGCACCCGGCGACGAGACGGATCACCGGGGTGTACAGCAGATCCTGCACCGCGTCGGTGATCCGGGCGCGATAGGCGACCTTTGCCACGAGATACCGCGATTCCTCGATCGGGGTCACCTCGACGTCGGTGTCCGGGCGCAGCACGTCGTCGAACACCCGCTGCAGCGGTTCGGCGAACGAGGTGGCCGTGTACTGCATCCGCGCCGTGAGGTCATCGGCCCCGCAGGCCCACAGCGGCAACACCGCGGGCTCCGGGCGCCGCCACGATCCCCACTGCGCCGCACCGACGGCAACCAGCACCGCCACGACCAGCAGAACGGCGATCAGGCCCGGCGCGATCGACCCTTCCAGGCCGGGAAGGCGCAGGACCGTGCCCAAACCCGACAGGTCGACCTGCTCGGAGGCCGGCAGCGCGGCCAGCACCCGGCGCAGCGGTGCGGCGAGCACAAACGGCGCAACAGCGAGCACCACGCAGGCGCAGGCGGCCGCGACCATGCCGGTGAGCATGCTCGCGGGTGACTCGGTGGCGTCGGCGGCGGCATCGGAGCGGGGCCGGGCCAGAAACCCGATGCCGAACGCCTTCACCATCGCCGCCACCCCGAGTCCGGTTGTCAGCGCCACCGCACCGACCGCCAATGGGGTGGCCAGCGCCACCACGGTGTCCCGTTGGAGTGGGGCGTGGATCAGCGACTGCACGAGCATCCACTCGCTGACGAACCCCGCACCCAGCGGCAGACCGGAGGCGCCCAGCGCGGCTATTCCGAACAGGATCGTGGTCGCGGGCATCCGGCGGGCCAGACCGCCGAGGCGGTCGAGGTCGCGCAGCCCGGTCGCCGCCAGCACCGAGCCGGCTGCCAGGAACCCGAGGCATTTGAACCCGGCGTGGGCCAGCAGGTGCAACAGCGCCGCGGCCATCGCCACGGTGGCCGCCGACTTGGCGCCCGAGGCGGTGAGCAGAGTTGCAGCGCCCAGCGCCACGGTGATCAGGCCCATGTTCTCCACGGTGGAGTAGGCCAGCAGCCGTTTGAGGTCGGTGGCCACCGACGCCTGCAACACCCCGTATACCGCCGACACCGCGCCGATCACCAGCAGCGTCAACCCCCACCAACGGGGCCCCGGCCCCAGCAGTTGCAGGTCGAAGCGGATGATCCCGTAGATCCCGAGGTTGACCATGGCCGCGCTCATCAACGCCGAGACCGGGCTGGGCGCCTCCGGATGCGCGTGGGGCAGCCAGGCGTGCAACGGCAGCAGGCCGGCCTTGGACCCGAAGCCGACGAGCGTCAGCAGAAACACCGCCGTGCGGACACCGGGCGGCACCGCTGACAGGTCGGCGAAACGGTCGGCGCCACCGGCCGCGGACAGCAGCATCAGTCCGAGCAGGATCGCGACGAACCCGAGCTGAGTCATCACCGCGTAGAACACCGCGGCCGAACGCACCGCCGGCCGGCTGTGCTCAGCGGCCACCAGGATCAGCGACGCAGCCGCCATCAGTTCCCAGGCCAGCAGGAACGTCGACACCGACGCTGCGGCCGGCACCAGCAGCATCGCCGCCACGAACAGCGGCAGCACCGACAGCGGAACGCCGCCCAGATGCTCGCGGCGGGCGTACCCGATCGAATACACCCCGACCGGGACCGCAACCGCACCGGTCAACGCCATGAAGAACCCGCCCAGCGGATCCAGGCGCAAGGCCACCCCGATCAGCGGAACCAGCCAGCCGATCTGCACCGAACGCGGCGGCCCCAGCACCCCGGCCAGGCCGAGCCCAACCCCGGCGGCGCCCAGCGCCGATGTCAACAATCCTGCGATGGCGGATCCGAAACCGCTGTGGCGCAACATGTTCGGCTCGACGGGGAGTGCAACATCGGCAGTGACGGTCATCGCGCGGTCACCGACCGCAGCGCGACCACAATCTGCGCCGGCGTCGGCGGGCAGCCCGGAATCTCAACGTCGACCGGCACCACCTCCCCGACCGCTCCGGCGACACCGTAGGCGTCGGCGAACACCCCGCGGTTCAGGGCGCAATCACCACACGCGATCACCACCCGCGGTGCCGGCGTCGCCTCCAGGGTGTTGCGCAGCGGCTGCGCCATGTTGTGGGTTACGACACCGGTCACCAACAGCGCGTCTGCGTGCCGCGGCGACGCGACCAGGCGGGCGCCGAAGCGTTCGGCGTCGTACACGGGGCCGAATGCGCCGGAGATCTCCACTTCACAGCCGTTGCAGGAGCCGGCATCGACGTGTCGCACCTGCAGCGAGCCCACCACACCCGTCGGTGCATCGGCAGCGACCGCCGGACGCTCACCCGCCTGTCCGGTGACCCGGCCGGTCCTGACTATCTTGGCGATCCAGCCCCTCACGACTCGACCACCGGCCGCTCAAGGGCGTCGACCTGTTCGTTCAGCAGTCCCGCCAGCACCGTGCGAGCTACCGCCAGCAACTCCCCGATATGCGGGGATCCGATCGAGTAGGTGACCGAATTGCCCTGCCGGCGTGCACTCACGATTCCAGCCCTGCGGAGCACACCCAGTTGCTGAGAAAGGTTCGTCGCCTCCACACCCACCGCGGGCAGAAGTTCTGTCACCGACCGATCGCCGGCGACGAGCAGCTCCAGAATCCGGACACGCGCCGGATGCGCCAGCGACCTGAAGAACTCCGCCTTCAGCGCGTCCAGCGACTCCCCCACATGCACCTCCCCGGGAGCTACCAAATACATCAATCTATGAATTTAGAAAATTAGCATATAGGTAAAGAGAACGGTCGATTTCGGGAACCCGCGGGGCCACTTGTCGGGTTCGCCGTAACTGACGACGGTCCCACCCGACCAAGGCGGCGGGGATCGGGTGACGTGACCGTACACTTCGGCGCAATGAGCAATGCGTTTGTTCTGGACTACGTGCGGACCCCGCGCGCCAAGGCTTCGGCCAAGGGATCGCTGCACGACCGCACCGCCACCGATCTGCTCGTCCATCTCCAAGAAGCCCTCGTTGAGCGGACCGGGTTGGATCCCGCACGGGTGGACGACGTCATCGTGGGCTGCGCCTCGCAGGTCGACGAGCAGGGCGCCGACATCGCCCGCACCGCCGCCCTTCTCGCCGGCTGGGGCGACCACGTCCCCGGCCTCACGATCAACCGCTTCTGCGCCTCGGGCATCGACGCCGTCGCGCACGCCGCCGCCCGGCTGCGGGCCGGCGACCTCGGCCTGGCGGTGGCCGGCGGGGTCGAGTCGGTCTCCCGGGTTCCGCTGTTCGCCGACCGCGGCCCGCTGTGGACCGACCCGGCCACCATCCGCGCGGTGGGCTCGGTGCATATGGGGGTGGCCGCGGACCTCAACGCCACGATCGAGGGGTTCAGCCGCGACGAACTCGACCACTACGGCGTCGAGACCCAGCACAAGGCGGCCGCGGCGTGGGCCGACGGCGCGTTCGCCCGCTCGGTGGTGCCGGTCGGGCCCGGGGAGCACGGACCGGGCCTGGACCACGACGAGCTCGTCCGCGGGCAGACGACGCTGGAGATGCTGGCCGCGCTGCCGCCGGCGTTCGCACAGTTGGGCGCCGACGGCCAGGACGAGATCGCGCTGAACGCCTACCCCGCGGTGGCGTCGATCGAGCACCTGCACACCGTCGGCACCTCACCCCAAATGGCCGACGCCGCAGCGCTTTTGCTGCTGGGAACCCGCGAGCACGCGGAGGCGGCCGGCCTCGAACCGCGGGGTCGGATCGTGGCGGCGGCGACCACGGCGGTGAACCCGGTGGTGATGCTGACCGCCGGCCAGAGCGCGGTGGTGGAGGCCATCGCCCGAGCGGGCTTGCGGCCCAACGACATCGACGTCTTCGAGTTCGCCGAGGCGTTCGCGGCGCTGTGCTTGAAGTTCCGCCGTGCACTCGATGCCGGACCGGACCGGATGAATCCCAACGGCGGCACGATGGCGATGGGGCATGCGTTCGGGGCGACGGGAGCGATCCTGGTGGGCAGTTGCCTGGAGGAGCTCGAGCGCCGCGACGGCCGTTACGGTGTCGCCGCGGTCAGCGGAGCCGCGGGCCTCGGAGTGGCCGTGGTGATCGAGCGGCTGAGCGCCTGATGCAGTTACCGCAGCGCCTGGCCCGATTCAATCGGCACGTCACCAATCCCGTGCAACGCATCTGGGCGGGATGGGCGCCGGGGATGGGCACCATCGAGCATGTCGGACGGCGGTCGGGTCGGATCTTCCGCACCCCGCTGACCGTGTTCTCCACCGATGAGGGGGTGGCCATCATGTTGACCTACGGACCCGACCGGGACTGGGTGAAGAACCTCATCGCCGCCGACGGTGGCCGACTGCACCGACACGGCCGCAGCCGCTCTGTTCGCAACCCTCGCGTGGTCACCAAGGACGAGGCGGCGGCGCACGTCACCGGATTCGGCCGCCGGGTGTTCCCGAGACTCCCCTTCGAGGACGCCCTGCTACTCAGCTGGGGACAGTGACCCTCAGCGACGGCGCTGACCCGCGATCGCAAGCCCGAGTCCGACCAGCGCGATGATCGGCCCCAGCACCGTCCAGGTGGTGGTGTTGCTCATGAAGCTGCCCTGAACCTTGCCAATCCCCTGCAGGGTGAACAACACACCGAAGGCCACCATCAGGACGCCGAGGACACGCAACGCATTTCCCATGCGTCAATCTTGCGACAAGAGACGGGCCGGGGTGACGCGTCGTTGGCTGGACGTGTCACTCCCAGCCGGCCCCCTTGCGGAGACACATAGGGGTGAGCGCCCGCCTCGCAGCGACAACGATGAGTATTGCCCGGCTCATAGCGATAACTCATGCCGCACTGGTGGGAACCACACGCCTCTCGAAAACATGCAAACCCGCTCAGCCGCCAAAGCTCAAGCTAAGACGAGGCTCTGACAGAGCCGTCGCCGTGACGGTGGCGGTCAGCCCGCCTGTCGGTTGGGTCACACCACCCATCCGGATCGCGAACGGCTCCGAATCGCCCATGAAATCAGGGACGAAAAGGAGCAACGACGTGGTGTCAACAGGTGCGACCAGCAGCCCGACCAGTGTCATCGCCGCAGTGCGCGGGGCGTTGCCCCCGAACCGGTACAGCCAGTCCGAGATCACCGAGACGCTGGTTCAACTGCCCCAGTTCGTCCCGCACGCGGATCTGCTGCGGCGATTCCATCAGACCGCCAAGGTCAACTACCGCCACCTCGCGCTGCCGCTGGAGCAGTACCCGACGCTTGACGACTTCGGGCACACGAACTCGGTGTTCATCGACACCGCCGTCGACCTCGGGTCCGCCGCCGTGTCGGCCGCACTCGAGGACGCCGGCTTCGGGCCGCAGGACGTCGACGCCATCTTCTCGACGACGGTCACCGGCATCGCGGTGCCGACGATCGACGCCCGCATCGCCGGCCGGCTCGGCATGCGCCCCGACGTGCGGCGCATCCCGCTGTTCGGACTGGGGTGCGTGGCCGGCGCGGCCGGAACGGCCCGCGTCCACGACTACCTGCGCGGCAACCCCGACGGGGTGGCGGTGCTGGTGTCGGCCGAGATGTGCTCGCTGAACTTCGCCGCCCTCGGCGCGGACGTCGCCGGCCTGGTAGGCACGGCGCTGTTCGCCGACGGCGCGGCGGCGCTGGTGGCCGTCGGAGAGCGCCGCGCTGAGAAGCTGGGCATCACCGGGCCGCGGGTCATCGACACCGCCAGCCGGCTGTACCCGAATTCGTTGCGCACCATGGGATGGGACGTCGGCGCCGCCGGGTTCCAGCTCGTGCTGTCCCCCGATGTGCCCGACATGGTCAGCCGCTACCTGCGTGACGACATGAGCGGTTTCCTCGGCGGACACGACCTGCAGATCGGCGACATCGGCGTGTGGGTCAGCCACCCCGGCGGCCCGAAGGTGATCGAGGCGATCACCGACAGTCTCACGCTGCCCGCCGACGCCCTCGAGCTCACCTGGCGCTCGCTGGCCGAGATCGGCAACGTCTCGTCGTCGTCGGTGCTGCACATCCTGCGCGACACGATGGACAAGCGCCCCGCGGACGGATCGCCCGCGGTGATGATGGCCATGGGTCCCGGCTTCTGCTCGGAACTGCTGCTCATGCAGTGGCAGTGAGGGCCGATCCCATGACGTGGTATTTCATCCTCCTCTTTGCCGTGGGCGTCGAGCGCCTGGCCGAAATGGTTCTGGCGCAACGCAATCTGGCGTGGAGCCGCGCGCGGGGCGGGGTCGAAGTCGGCGCGGCCCACTACCCGGTGATGGTCGCCCTACACCTGGCGCTGCTGGTCGGCTGCGTGGTGGAAGTCGCCGTCATGCACCGCCCGTTCATCCCGGCGCTGGGGTGGCCGATGCTGGCCCTGGTGATCGCGGCCCAAGGGTTGCGCTGGTGGTGCATCACCACTCTGGGCCGGCAGTGGAACACCCGCGTCGTCGTGATCCCCGGCGCCGCGCGCATCGACGGCGGGCCCTACCGCTGGATCTCGCACCCGAACTATGTCGCCGTCGTGGTCGAGGGGTTCGCGCTGCCGCTGGTGCACTCGGCATGGGTGACCGCACTGGCGTTCACCACATTGAACGCTTTGCTGCTGAGCACACGTATCACCGTTGAGAACTCAGCGTTGGCGAGGCTGGCATGAACGATCTTCTGGTCGCCGGCGCCGGACCGGCGGGGCTGGCCACGGCCATCCACGCCGCCCGCGCCGGACTCGACGTCACCGTGGTGGAACGCCGCCCCGGGCCCATCGACAAGGCCTGCGGGGAAGGGCTGATGCCGCACACGCTGCGACACCTCGAGGTCCTCGGAATCACCCCGCACGGCAAGCCTTTTCGCGGTATCACCTACCTCGACAAGACCCGGCGCGTGGAGGCCCGCTTCCCCGGCGCCGCCGGACGCGGGGTGCGGCGCACCGTGCTGTCCGAAGCCCTGCACGACGCCGCCGCCACCGCGGGGGTCCGGATCGTCAAGGGCGACATCGGCGAGATCGAGCAGGACGCGACCGGCGTGCGCGCCGGCGGCTTGACAACGCGCTACCTGGCAGCCGCCGACGGCCTGCACTCACCGATCCGCCGCCAGCTCGGGCTGGACCGGCCGACGGGCGGCGGTCGCCGCTGGGGCATCCGCCGGCACTTCCAGATCGCCCCGTGGTCCGACACCGTCGAGGTCTACTGGGCCGCGCACACCGAGGCCTACGTCACCCCGGTGTCCGACGACTGCGTGGGAGTCGCCATCCTTACCTCCCGGCAGGGCAAGTTCGACGATCATCTGCGTGAATTCCCCTCTCTGGCAGCACGACTCACCGCGGCACAGGGCGGTCCGGCCCGCGCGGCGGGGCCGCTGCGGCAGCGCGCCGCCAGCCAGCACCGAGGCCGGGTCATGCTCGTCGGCGACGCGGCGGGATACGTCGACGCCCTCACCGGCGAGGGGCTGGGCATCGCGCTGGGGTGCGCCGAGCTGGTGGTCGACGCCGTGCTGGCCGACGACCCGGCCGACTACACCCGGCAGTGGCGCCGCATGTCACGCCGATACCGGCTGCTGACGTCGGGACTGCTGGCGGCGAGCAATTCGCCGGCCCGGAGCATGATCGTGCCGGCGGCAACCGCTCTGCCGAGTGTCTTCAATCAGGCGGTCAAGCTGCTGGCTCAGTGATCGGCGCTGGTTTGATCTTCCCGGCGTGTGGTCACATCCGCCCCACCAGTCCCCAGCGGAGACCACCAAGATAAGTGCCCGCCTCAGAGCGAGAACGGCCTCAACGAAGCCGGCAAACAACCTGGGCTGCGTCAGTTGTCGCTCCGAGGCGGACAACATTGTCGTGCTTGCCCGAACAGTGACGGGTGTGACTCGGCCACTCGGACCTACTGGCTATTGAGGGTCGCCTCTTCTGGCAGTGCACCGCGCCCTGGTAGTCCACCGCGCAGGCCGCACCCAGGGTCTGCACCCGCCGGCCTGCGGGGAGCACCGGGAAGTCGCGGGTGAACGTTGCGGCCATGTAGGACACCGCTACAGTCCCCGGCTGTCGAAGGCGAAGCCGGCGATCAGCGCGGTGACCTCGTCGGCCAGTTCGATCTGCGGGAAGTGGCCGGGTCCGGGCAGGATCGCGACGGCGGCGTCGGGCACGTGCGTGCGGATCAGGTCGACCCAGGGTGAGCTCTGGCCGGGGGTGAGCGGCACACGCTTGAGCGCGGTGCCCATCGTCGTGCTCTGGATCGCGAGCAGTGGGACCCCGACCATGTCGAGGGCGTTCTCGACCTCGCTGGCGTCCCAGCCGGCTAGGTCTGTCATCAGGGCCCTGCCCACCGCAGCGGGAAGACGCAACGCCCGACCGCAGATCGCCTGGGCGACAGCGGGATCGCTCGACGGGAAGAACATCGATTCGAAGAACTCCCGCACGAATCGCCGGTAGCCATCCCCATCCAGTTCATCGGCCATATCCCGCCGGGCAGCCACCGGGTCGCCCTGAGCGATCCGGCTGCCGTCCACGAGCACCAGCCCGGACATGGCGTCGGGCTGAACCCGGTTCGCTTCCAAGACCACTCGGCACCCCATGCTGTGGCCCACCAGGATCGCCGGCGGCAACTCAAGATCGATCAACGCGCGCGCCAGGCCCGCGCCGTAGGCCTCGATAGTGCACTCGGCGGGCGTGCCCGGGCTCGATCCATGCCCGGGCAGCTCACATACGGCGACCGTTGTCCTGGAGGCGAGTGAGTCGACCTGAGCGTGCCAGTCCGTCCCATCACAAGCGAACCCGTGTACGAAGACCAGCGGGGGCGCACCGGCACCGGTCCGGATCATCCGCATGCTCGGAACTCTTCCAGGGCTGGCACCCGGCCGAGACCGTTCGGCCGGAACGGTATTGAGCCAGCGCTCGGCGGCCAGTAGGGAAGTCTCCGAGAAAGTGTCACGTATGGCCGGGGTCGGCGCTCCTACTGGTGAGAGCGGCCCGACCGGGGCTGCGACCAGCGTGAAGGCAACATAATGAACACCACTCGCAACATGAAACGACTCATCGCGGGGCTGGCAACGGTCATGGTGGCCGGGTGCTCGTCATCGACTGGTTCGACCGCGGCGCACGCCGCCCCGGGCGGCCCCGCGCCGTCGACACCCACACCGACACCGACACCGACGCCGGTTGCGCAGGGAGCGGCTCACGATGTCGAGGCCGCGATCGGGGCCATCCCCTGGTCGCAGGTCGGCCCGGGTTGGATGCTCGCCACCTGGAGCCCGGCACCGGGTCTGCGTCCCGGCCAGACCCCTCCCGCGGGCGCGCCGACGTACGCGACGGCCACCACGACGCTTTATCTGGTCGACCCAGCCGGCGGCCGCTACCCGATCACCACCTTCCCGCCACCTGGCGATAAGGCGGGCCCCCGGTTGGTCGACTGGTCGGGCGACGGGAGCCACGCCCTGTTCGACGCGGCGTACTCCACCCCGCCGACAGCCATCTCGGTCGACCTGCACACCGGCATACAGACCACGATTCCCGTCACCGGCTTCCCCCGCTACACGCGCCCCGACGGCAAGGCCATCCTGATGTCGACCCACTTCAACGGCAATGAGCCTGGAACGTTGAACCGGATCGACCTCACCGGCAACCAGCAGCTGACGTACCCGACGGACCAGCTCGGAGGAGCCGGCCAGTTCAGCGGCGACTACCTGGAGTCACCCGACGGCACACAGCTGGTACTCGGCACGGCCAACCTGGGAAACGAGGTGGTGTCCAGGTCCGACAACAGTCTGGTGGTGATGGGCAACGATGGATCGGTCATTCGAAAACTGCCCTCACCGACGCCGAAGGCCCGGTGCTCACCGGTGAGGTGGTGGAGCTCAACGGTGATTCTCGCCACCTGCGAGGCCTCCTCGGGCAGCCAGCTCTGGCAAGTACCTCTGGCCGGCGGGGCACCGACTGCTCTCACCGCAGTCAACTCCGGCCAGGAGCGTATTCCGGGGTTCGGGCCGGACCTCGGCGACACGGATGCCTGGCAGCTTCCGAGCGGCACGTTCCTGCAGTCCCTGGGTGCGTGCGGCTCCACGTTCCTGTCCCGCCTGACTCCGGACATGCACACCACGCCGGTGACCGTTCCCGGCGTGGACAGTAGACACAGCGTGCTCGTCACCGGGGTGACCGCCGACAAGTTGGTGCTCCGGGCGACGATGGGCTGCGGCAGTGGTATCTCGCTGCTGACCTACGACCCGGCGGCCAACACCTCGACCGTGCTGCTCGGCCCACCCATCAACGGCGGCGGCGTCACCGACGCGCTGCTCTATCCCGACCAGAATTAGCGAGGACAAATCATGAAGATCTTGGTTCTCGCGGCGACCGGTCCGTTCACTCCGTCGGCGACGACGCCGGGGCCAATTCGAACACGGGAATCACGCGGTCGGTGCTTCGTTCGTAGTCGGCGAATCCCGGCGCCTGCTCGACGACGGCACGGAAGATCCTGTCGCGTTCGACAGGGGGTAGCTCGCGGGCGGTGACGGCCCGTGGTGCTTCGGAGCCGATCTCGATCGTGGCGGCCGGGTGGGCGCGAAGGTTGAACGCCCACGCGGGATCTCGGTCACGACCGGCCGATGAGCCGACGACGTAGATCGTTCCGCCGATGTCGAAGTAGGCCACCGGGTTGATGCGCTCCTGGCCGCTGCGGGCGCCGGTCGAGGTCAGCAACAGCAGCGGGAAGCCTTCGAACTGTCCGCCCACCTCGCCGCCGTTGGCGCGAAACTCCTCGATGTTGCGCTGGTTGAATTCACGCTCGTTGACCATCCATTCGGGGGGATCCGGCGCGGTGTTGGTGGTGAGCACGATCTTGCCGCGGGTGCGGCCACGGTCCAGGTCACGGAATGCGTCGCGGACGTCCTCGAGGGGATAGGCGGCGGCGATCGGGACCTCCAACTCCCCGCGGTCGATCAGGTCGAGAAGCTCGGCGAGCACCGCGGCGGTGGCGGCCTTGCTGTTGCCGTCCGTCTTGACTTCGTATCGGGCGGCGTCGGCGAAGTTAATGATCGTGTTGATGCGCTGCGGATCGACGCCGAGATCGATGGCCAGACGGATGTAGTCCGCACCGAAGGTGTCGATGAACGCATCCACACTGCCGTCGGCCGCCTCGGCGATCCGCTCCGCGACCCCGTCGCCGTAGGCGACCGGGATGACGCCGTGGGAGGCGAGCCATTCATGGTTGGCCGGGCTGGCGAGCCCGATCACCGTCGCCCCGCGGTGCTTGGCCAGCTGCACCGCCAGCGAGCCGACGCCGCCGGCCGCGCCCGAGACGACGACGGTGTCGCCCGCCTCGACCCCGACCGCGGCGACGGAAGCGTAGGCCGTCGTGCCCACGACATAGAGCCCGCCGGCCACCTCCCAGGGGACATTGGCCGGTTTGGCAACGAGATTGCGGGCGTCGACGAGCACGTAATCGGCATGGCTGGACTGGGTTTCGGTGAAACCGACGACGTCCTGCCCGACGGTGAACCCGTCGACGCCCGCACCGAGCTCGGCGACCTGCCCGGCCAGGTCGAGTCCCTGACCGGACGGGAATGTCGTCGGGATCATCTCCCGCATCGAGCCGTTGCGGAGCTTGGTCTCCAGCGGGTTGATGCCCGCGGCTTTCACCGCGACAAGGACCTGACCGGGTGCCGGGGTGGGCCGCGGTACGTCGACGACCTTAAGCACACCCACATCGCCGAACTCGTTGAATCTCACGGCACGCGGCATGCGGGTCTCCTTACATGTGGTGGGTCGTGGTCATTGTGACAAGACCAACGCGCAGGCTCACCAGGTTTGTATGGCGATGGCGAACGGCGACTGGCACATGACGAGTCTCACCAGTACTGCCGGCTCCTGCACATGGTTCGCGACGCCGCCGGCATTCCCGATCGGCCCACCACCGCCGGAGCCCCCTCCGGCGCAGTGAGCCGTACCTAGTCGTGGCTCGCCCCCACAGCAACAGGCCCGACCGAGATGGTGTCCGGGGCGTTCGACGCCGTTGCGGTCGACGCCTGGGGCACCATCTACCTCACCCGGGGGACAGATCGCCCCAACGTCGTGAAAATCCCTGCAGGACAGACCGTTCCGACGAAAACTGCATTCCCTGACATGCAATTGGCCAGCGGGGTCACCGTCGACAGCGCCGGCAACGTGCATGTCTCAGACGGATGGGCCAGCGCGTCACCCGTCTACAGACTCGCAGCCGGCCACACCAGTGCCACCGCACTCGACGTCGTCGATGTGAGCTTCCCCAACAGCCTCGCGAATGGGGTCGCGGTCGATAACGACGGCAACCTCTACGTCGTGGACATGAAGGAGAGCCGTGTGATCAAGGTTCGTGCGCCGTTGAAGGATGCGTCACACTGAACGTCATCGAAAGGGGTGGCCGTGGCGCGCTACGTGACAACAGTGAAGACCGCAAAGACTCCCAAGGAGGCATTCGCCTACATGGCCGACCTCCGCAACTTCGCCGAGTGGGATCCCGGCGTCAAGGCTGTCAAGCAGGTGAAGGGCTCAGGCGGCGGCAAGGACAGCGTGTTCGACGTCACTGTCGCAGCGGTGGGCCGTGACCTGACGTTGCGTTATGTGACTGAGGAATACGACGCACCGCGCAACCTCCTCGTGGTGGCCCGCAGCAGCGTATTCACCTCGATCGACCGGATCACCGTCGAGAAGGACGGCAGAGGATCGGTTGTCACCTATGACGCGGATCTGCGCCTCAATGGCGTGCTGCGCGTGGGCGACCTGGGCCTGCGGCTGATGTTCGGCCAGATCGGCGACCGGGCCGCCGCCGGTCTTCGCCGAGCTCTCGGCGCGCAGGTGGCGAGATGAGCGCCGATCCGGGCCGGTGCTGAAACGACGAATCGCCACCCCCGCTCTGACAATGACGCCCCTCTATCCACACTCCGGGATCGCCGTGACTGGACGTGCCACTCCCAACCGATAGACTTGGTCATGTTGTACATACGGCGTACTCACGCCCCGTGTGTGCACCTAGTAGTGAGGTGGTTATGAGCGAAGAGAAAGTTTCGACAAAAACCAGTCGTGACCAGCGCTTGAACTTTCGGGCCAGCGCGCGGCAGGAGCTGATGATCCGGCGTGCCGCCGAGGCTACCGATACCACCATTACGGATTTCATCCTCGGCAGCGTGCTGGAGAGTGCCGAGCGAGTTCTGGCCGACCGCACATGGTTCATCGCCGACGAGGAACAGTGGGCCGAATTCCAGCGCCTCCTCGATGCCCCGCTGCCGCCGATGCCGAAGCTCGACCGGCTCGTGCGGCGCGCGAGCCCGTTCGACGAGAGTGACGCGACGACGGTTGGCTGAGATCCGCGGCGCCAAACCACGTAGGCCGCACAAGCTCACCAAGGCACACGATCGCACCCGCTTCGAATCAGGTGCCCCAGAGCTCGACGAGTGGCTCAAGAAGTACAGCTGGCAGAACCAGCGGGCCAACAACGCGACGACGTACGTCACCACAAGCGGAGACCACCGGGTCATCGGCTACTACGCCATCACGGTAGCCGGCTACCAGCGGGGCAGAGCACCGGTGGCGATCGCCAAGCAGGCACCCGAAACAGTGCCCTGTTTCCTGCTTGCCCGCTTGGCGGTCGATATCGAGTGGCGCGGGCGCGGAGTGGGATGGGGCCTGCTGCGCGATGCCATGCAACGCGTGGTCCTGCTATCCGAGTCCGTCGCCGCCCCAGCACTATTGGTGCACGCGCGCGATGACGAGGCCCGCGACTTCTACTGCCATCATGCGGAATTTCTGCAGTCCCCCGTAGATCCGCTTCATCTGTTCCTGCCGATGAGAGCGATCGCTTCGCGATTTCGCAGTCGGTAGGTCAAGCCGTTTCGGGCACCCGCGACACCCTGTTCGGGGATGATGAGGACGCTCTTGGGGCATCGGGCAGGTGCTTCGCACACCACCTGCACCTACCCCGATGGTTCCCGTGATGAATGCGACTGGCACATGACGAGTCTCACCAGTACCGCCGGCTCCTGCACGTGGTTCACGACGCCGCCGGCATTCCCGATCGGCCCACCACCGCCGGAGCCGCCTCCGGCTCAGTGAGCCGTCTGGCCCGAAAGCGCGGCAGCGAGGCGCACCCCCGCGGCAGCGCCGGAAACTTGTCGGTCCTCGTCGCTAGCGTGACCCCGGTTGGCTGTTCGACGGGGGAAGGAAGCGCGGTAGGGCCGGGAAGAACCGCGGCACGAAGAGCGCGAAGAGGCGCGACGAGGACACCGGCGGCGCGGAGCTGGTAGTCCTGCTCGCGGTGGGCGCGGCGGTCTGGGTGATCGTCAAGCTGATCTGGTGGATTGCGGCCGCTGCGCTATCCCCCGTCGCCCGCCTCGACCGGCCTCGCTTCGGGAAGCGCGACCAGCAGCTGCCAGACCAGGGTGGTCAGTCCGATGAACACACCCTGCAGGGTCAGGACGAACACGATGTACTCGTGCCACTTGGACAGCACCTGCCCGCAGCCCAGGCCCTCCCACGGCAGTGTCGACAGGGCTCCCACCAGACCGAGTGACATCACCATGACCGCCACTCCGGTGGCCACCCGTTGGATCGGGTCACGCAGGTGGCGGCGGAAGAACCCGGCTTCGATGCCGAGGGTGATCATCAGCATGGGGATCACGTAGGTCATCTGGTCGAAGTAGCGCGGGCTCACCGCACCCCAGCAGGAGAAGACGAAGAACTGGCCGCGCAGCATCACCGGGATGTTCTCGATCTGGGCGGCGATCTCGGGCGGGAGTTCGCGCTGGACGTCGACGCTGCGGGCGTCCCACCACAGCGCGGCGCCGGCATAGGCGGCGTAACTGCCGATCACCAACGGCACGACGGCGCGGACCCGCTGCCAGTCCAGCGGCTTCTCGGCCCGTTTGCGTGCGCTGAACGCGGTTAGCGGGTCGGCGTTCAGGGAGGACACCAGCACGAGCCCCATGGCCAGCGCCAGGAGCACGGCGACGAGTTGGTCGACCCACGTCGGCGGGTGGCTGCTGATCACGGCGAGCACCACGTCGCACCCCAGGATGACGACGGCGCCGATCCCCCACCAGCCCCACAGTCGCGACGGACCACCGTCGGCGCGGTCGATCGTGCGCTTGAGCACAGCGACCGCGAGCAGGATCACCGCGTCCACCGCGATCACGATGATCGGGGCTGCGGAGTCGTCGCGCCCGAAGGCCTCCAGCACCGCGGTGATCATCTCCTCGCTGAAGGCGAATCCGAACAGGAGAAGGACGATCACACCGAAGGCCGGGGCGCCCAGGGAAGGGGACTTCGTCGACGCGGTCGTCACCGAGAACGCCTCCCTCCCTGCAATTGGTGGGATCAGGCTAGTGGCCGGTCTGCCGGCGCGCTCACGCGCACCGCCGTGCGACGAGCCGCACCGTTCAGTGTCACGTGTCGCCCGGCGGCCGCACGATCCGCACCTGTCGGCGGCTGGGGCGTCGCGCCGCCGTGATACCGGCCTGCCGGCAGGCCCGCACCCCGCCCAGCGGCCGGGGGTCGTTAGGCCAATCCTGTTGTCCCGCAGCGTCGAAGAGAGCGGTGGCGTTGGCCGTCGCGCCGGTGGTGAACCGGGTCTGGTACCGGATGCCGTTGTGGCGTCCCGTGCCATGCAGTGCTGCCGCCCACGCCTGGGTGAGGGCATAGTTCGGGGTTGTCGCGATCTCGCGGGTCATCCTGAAGGATGCGGCGGCCCCCGCGCAGGTGTTGGCCAACCACCGCGGTGTCGACACCCGCAGCGTCGACACCGAGGTGCGGGCGGCGGCCTCGAAGCTGACCACGCCGAGATCGACGAGTTCGTGGCCGAAGCGCTCCCGCAGCGCGGTCTCGACGTCGGTCGCGAGGTAGCAGGTGCCCTGCGGCGGGAGCAGATCGAAGCGGCCGGACAGCTCCGAGGAGAACCACCACGGCGAGCGGCCGCGGGTATGGGCGCGGTACAGCGCGGTCTCGGGGGTCAGCCGCGAACGAGGAAACCCGCTCAGGTCCGCCGGCGGCGCACCGAGTGCGGGGCGCCGCCGCGATCCGCTCACGCCCGCCAGCCGGCCGCCACCCGCCGGGCCGCCTCGATCACCGGGGCGGTTTCGCCGCCGTCGCGTAGCCAGTCGGCGGGGCAGGCGCCGTCGAGTTGCTCGTTGGAGGCGCGCAGCCACAAAGCCGCCAGCCACGCGTCGTCGCTGCCCTCGGCCAGCTCCGCCAGGACGGCGGCCAGCCCGGGGAGAGTGGCGCCGTTGTCGAGGAACTGCCAGACCGGGTAGACGGCGGTGTCGTCGGCGAGCGGGCAGCCCAGGATCGCTCGGCGGGCGGCACGCTGGTGGACGGCCTGCCGCGAAACGCCCAGCCAGCGGCCCAGGCCGGCGGTGTCGTAGAAGGGTCCGGCGACCTCGTCGAAGGGGTGTCCCAGCGGGAGGGCGGCGACCATGGCGTCGGCGATGTCCTCCGGGTCGCCGAACGCCTCGGGGTCGACCTGGGCCTCGGCAGCCTTGCGCAGCCGGGCGCGCACCTTGAGACCGACCGAGCGCAGAATCTGCTGCTCGAGCACCGAGAGATCGGTCGCCATGGCGCCCAGCCTTTCCTTCTGTGTCAATCGTGTCAATATTACATCGTCAACGACGTCAATGCGGGCACGGTTGTCTGTAGCGAGGAGAGGCGTGCTCCTCGTAGTCGAGCCGGAACAACGTGTACGAACGTGACGACGACGTCGGCGTGTGCTGTCAGTTGGCTAGTTTGTCGAGGCATACCGCCTCGTCGCGCAGGTGATTGGCGGCCCAGCTGTGTCCGCCGGACTTGATGCTGACCCGTTTGCCGTTGGCCTTGGCATAGCGAAGCGTGGCGACCGCATCGTCGGCATCGACCGCCAGCACGATCACGTCGTGAAAGCGATCGGGCACCCGCTGGTTCCACACCGTTGACCGGCGGGCGGACTCATAGCCCGGTTCACCGCGAAAGAGATGAGGCCCGTTCGGAAGCGACGCCATGGCGACGTCCTCGAATTCGCAGGCGGCCCTTGAAAATTACTCTCTCAACAAGACCGCCGCGGGCAAACGGAAGCGGCGATTTGCCAATCCCACCGGGCGTCTGCTGGGAGAATCATCCGCATGCCAGGCGCACTCGGGAAAGCCGTCTTCGCGGCACTGGTCTGCGTCGTCGCGAGTGCGTGTTCGACCAACTCGCCGTCGCAGCCACACGTTGCGGCCGCAAGCTCGCCGAGCCAAACGCCTCCGGCGACCGCAACGGCGTCAGCCACAACAACCACTCCGTGCCTGGGGTTGTCGATCTGCACTCCCCCGCCTCCGGATGCCGAGGGCAACCCCGCCTGCAACTACCGCGACGGTTGGGAGGCCGACCCATCCGGCTCGGCGATCAACGTCTACTACTTTCGAGAACCCTCGGCGGCGGCCAGTGCCGAGGAAGTGACCGCAGACGTTCGTCTCAAGGGCGACACCATCGCGTCGCAGATCGCCGTTATCGAGCCGGGCCAGACATTCCATCGGATTCAGTTCCCCGGCATCGACAAGGCGGACGTGCTGGAGGTCCTGCTGAATACCAGTGCAGGACGGTGTTTCGTCATCGGCCCTGACGGGAGTTAGCGGCGTAAGCCGACGCCCTCGGGCGGGCCGCATACGTTGATCGTTGATTGCCGGAATAGCGTTCTGGCTCGGGTTCGGGGGTACTGCCCGATGGTGGCAAACTTCCTACGCCACCGCCGCCCGCGACGCCAGGAAGATCTCCATCGGCATCGGCCGACGCAGCCGCCAGGTGACGGCAATCGGGCGGCTCCCCTCGTGGCTGACGTAATCCGCTGGCCCAAGAAAGACATACGGCCTGGCGCCAAGGGAATTGGTCTTCGACTCGCGAACGAACAGCAGTATGTTGCTGCCGCTCTGCCGGTGGTTGACGTAGCGCTGACCGGTCGGTGATGTGTCCGCCGTCGTCGACTGAGACTCCCAATGGAAGAGCTCTGGGCTCAGGGCGAAGTCGCGGTACATAGTCGTCGGCGAGTAGTCGGTATCGGTCTTCTTCAGGGTGATCAGCATGACGTCGGTGTTGATGTCCGGGCACCAGGCGACCCCTTCCCGCATAGTGCTGGGTGTGCGGTTCGCCGACGTCCAGCCGACCGCGGCCAGGATCTCCTCGCGTGAGTAGCTGGCATGCAGCGCCAACGGAACTTCCCGCAATCCCGGGGCGACCTGGCTCAGCGGTGTAGTCGGTCGACGTGCGTTGCTGAACCCGATGTCGATGACCTGACGCAGCTCGTCGAAAACCGGTTGATCCCGTAGTTCCCGGAGCGCCCGGGTGGGGTCGTCATACCCCCCGCCGTTGGGGAACAGTGAGTAGAACAACATCAGGGCAAGCCGGGTTTCCATGGGACTTGCGGACTCGACGGCAGAGCGCAGGATCCGGACATACTCGTCGCGCCGCAACCGGTCATCGACGTGCGCCACCGCCCGGACCCGTTTGACGAGTTCGTCTTCCCGCGGCCCGCGGTGAGCATCCACACGTCCGGCTTCCCGGCAGAGCGTCGTCCACGATTTGTCCTTACGCAGAACGTCGTCCAACTCCCGACCGGACTCGGCCAGGAACGACGCGAGGTTGGCGTACGGGTGGGCTCGCACCTCGGACACCAGGGCGTTCCAGCGGGGCGAGACCTGCTGTCGGATGTTGTCCAGCACCACGTCCCGTGCGACGCCGTCCAGCACGATCTGGCTCCCCGAGGGGAGAAAAGGAAAGCCGTGCTCGACCTGGCGGGTCAGTTCCCGTCGGCTCAGGCCGGTGAGCGCCCGGAAACGTTGGTCGAACCGAAACTCTTTGCGCTGGTGGCCGACGAAGTCCAGCGCGGTCAGCACGGTCTTGCCGGGAACGGAACGCAATCCACGGCCGAGTTGTTGGAGGAAGACCGTCGCACTCTCGGTCGGCCGTAGGAACAACACCGTATCGACGCTGGGAATGTCGAGGCCTTCGTTGAAGAGGTCGACGGCGAAGATGACGTTGATTGCCCGATCGCGCAACGCCGCCAACGTGTCTCGGCGGTCGGTGGATGACGTCTCGGCGGACACCGCGCGCGCGCGTATGCCGGCTTCGTTGAACCGATCTGCCATGTAGCGGGCGTGCTCGACGCTGACGCAGAATCCGAGGGCACGCATCCGGTGGACGTCGTCGACCTTGTCGGTGAGTTCCTTGAGGATGATCCGGGCGCGGGCGTCGTTGCCGGTGTAGATCGCACTCAGCGCGCCGACGTCGTATCCGCCGCGTTTCCAGGCGACCTTGTCGATCTCGGTGGGGTCGTAGATGCCGAAGTAGTGGAACGGGCAGAGCAGTTGTTGGTCGAGGGCGTCCCAGAGTCGGAGTTCCGCGGCGACCCGCCCGTCGAAGAACTCTCGGACGTCGACCCCGTCGGCACGCTCTGGAGTGGCGGTCAGTCCCAGGAGTTCCTTCGGCGTGACGTGGTCGAGTAGCCGCTTGTAGGACTTCGCCTCGGCGTGGTGGAATTCGTCGATCACAACGACGTCAAAGTGCTGCGGGGCAATGGTATTCAGCCGCGCTTCGTTGATTGATTGGATGCTGGCGAAGACGTGGCGCCACTTGCGGGGTTCTTCGCCATCGACGAGGAGTTCACCGAACGCCGACTCAGTGAGCACTTCCTGGTACATCCTGCGGGCTTGCAGCAGGATCTCTTTGCGGTGGGCGACAAAGAGCAGGCTGAGGTCGCGGCCGTGCGCATCAAGCAGTCGGCGGTAGTCAAGGGCGGCGATGACCGTCTTGCCGGTTCCGGTGGCCGCGACGATGAGGTTGCGGTGCCGGTCGTGGAGTTGCCGCTCGGCGTCGAGTTGTTCCAGCATCTCGGCCTGGTAGGGCTTAGGCTGGACCTCCAGGCCGGACAGTGTGATAACGACGCGGTCCTGGGTCTTCTTTCCAGATGCGATCTCTAGGGCCTCGCGGAGTTTGTCGCCGTCACCGTCGGGGTTGTAGGGCTCGAATTCCCTATTTTCCCAATAGGAATCGAAGGTGGCACTGAATTTCTTCAGCAGGTCGGGGGTGGAGACCGCGGACAGCCGGACGTTCCACTCCAGGCCGTCGACCAGCGCGGCGTGGGAGAGGTTGCTGGAGCCTACGTAGGCGGTGTCGAAGCCGGTATTGCGATGAAGCATCCAGGCTTTGGCATGCAGCCGAGTGCGGCTGATCTCGTAGTTGATGCGGACCTCGGCGCCGAACTCATTGACGAGGGCGTCCAGTGCCCTGGCGTCGGTGGCACCGAGATAGGTGGTGGTGACCACCCGCAGTGGGACGTTGCGCTTCTTGAGCTCGGAGAG